>NZ_CP168124.1:0-4120000 GCF_042019215.1 Lysinibacillus sp. RS11
AAATGAACCTTGAAAACTGAACAAGCAAAACGTAATCAATAAAGTTTTTAGTAGCTAACCTTGAGTTAGTGAACGAAACAAAATTTTGGACATCAAACATGATGCCAGCAAAACAATTTGAGCTAATCAAATTTCTTTTTATGGAGAGTTTGATCCTGGCTCAGGACGAACGCTGGCGGCGTGCCTAATACATGCAAGTCGAGCGAACAGAGAAGGAGCTTGCTCCTTTGACGTTAGCGGCGGACGGGTGAGTAACACGTGGGCAACCTACCTTATAGTTTGGGATAACTCCGGGAAACCGGGGCTAATACCGAATAATCTATTTTACTTCATGGTGAAATACTGAAAGACGGTTTCGGCTGTCGCTATAAGATGGGCCCGCGGCGCATTAGCTAGTTGGTGAGGTAACGGCTCACCAAGGCGACGATGCGTAGCCGACCTGAGAGGGTGATCGGCCACACTGGGACTGAGACACGGCCCAGACTCCTACGGGAGGCAGCAGTAGGGAATCTTCCACAATGGGCGAAAGCCTGATGGAGCAACGCCGCGTGAGTGAAGAAGGTTTTCGGATCGTAAAACTCTGTTGTAAGGGAAGAACAAGTACAGTAGTAACTGGCTGTACCTTGACGGTACCTTATTAGAAAGCCACGGCTAACTACGTGCCAGCAGCCGCGGTAATACGTAGGTGGCAAGCGTTGTCCGGAATTATTGGGCGTAAAGCGCGCGCAGGCGGTCCTTTAAGTCTGATGTGAAAGCCCACGGCTCAACCGTGGAGGGTCATTGGAAACTGGGGGACTTGAGTGCAGAAGAGGAAAGTGGAATTCCAAGTGTAGCGGTGAAATGCGTAGAGATTTGGAGGAACACCAGTGGCGAAGGCGACTTTCTGGTCTGTAACTGACGCTGAGGCGCGAAAGCGTGGGGAGCAAACAGGATTAGATACCCTGGTAGTCCACGCCGTAAACGATGAGTGCTAAGTGTTAGGGGGTTTCCGCCCCTTAGTGCTGCAGCTAACGCATTAAGCACTCCGCCTGGGGAGTACGGTCGCAAGACTGAAACTCAAAGGAATTGACGGGGGCCCGCACAAGCGGTGGAGCATGTGGTTTAATTCGAAGCAACGCGAAGAACCTTACCAGGTCTTGACATCCCGTTGACCACTGTAGAGATATGGTTTTCCCTTCGGGGACAACGGTGACAGGTGGTGCATGGTTGTCGTCAGCTCGTGTCGTGAGATGTTGGGTTAAGTCCCGCAACGAGCGCAACCCTTGATCTTAGTTGCCATCATTTAGTTGGGCACTCTAAGGTGACTGCCGGTGACAAACCGGAGGAAGGTGGGGATGACGTCAAATCATCATGCCCCTTATGACCTGGGCTACACACGTGCTACAATGGACGATACAAACGGTTGCCAACTCGCGAGAGGGAGCTAATCCGATAAAGTCGTTCTCAGTTCGGATTGTAGGCTGCAACTCGCCTACATGAAGCCGGAATCGCTAGTAATCGCGGATCAGCATGCCGCGGTGAATACGTTCCCGGGCCTTGTACACACCGCCCGTCACACCACGAGAGTTTGTAACACCCGAAGTCGGTGGGGTAACCTTTTGGAGCCAGCCGCCGAAGGTGGGATAGATGATTGGGGTGAAGTCGTAACAAGGTAGCCGTATCGGAAGGTGCGGCTGGATCACCTCCTTTCTAAGGATATTTTCGGAATACAAACCTAGGGTTTGTAAGATTACGTTTTGCGTTCAGTTTTGAAGGTTTATGAAAAAAATAAAACTTCTAAGAGGGCCTATAGCTCAGCTGGTTAGAGCGCACGCCTGATAAGCGTGAGGTCGATGGTTCGAGTCCATTTAGGCCCACCATATATACCTCTTGGGGCCTTAGCTCAGCTGGGAGAGCGCCTGCCTTGCACGCAGGAGGTCAGCGGTTCGATCCCGCTAGGCTCCACCAATTTTTTGTTCTTTGAAAACTGGATAAAACGACATTGAAATTGTAACAAACACATTTATTTTTTTAAGTTTTTTATAGGCTTAATAACTTGGTTAAGTTATTAAGGGCGCACGGCGAATGCCTTGGCACTAGGAGCCGAAGAAGGACGGCACTAACACCGATATGCTTCGGGGAGCTGTAAGTGAGCTTTGATCCGGAGATTTCCGAATGGGGGAACCCACTACGTTTAATCGCGTAGTATCTTGACGTGAATACATAGCGTCTTGAAGGCAGACCCAGGGAACTGAAACATCTAAGTACCTGGAGGAAGAGAAAGAAAAATCGATTCCCTGAGTAGCGGCGAGCGAAACGGGAAGAGCCCAAACCAAGAGGCTTGCCTCTTGGGGTTGTAGGACACTCAATACGGAGTTACAAAAGAGCGAGTTAGATGAAGCGACTTGGAAAGGTCCGCCAGAGCAGGTAAAAGCCCTGTAGTCGAAAGTTCGTTCTCTCCTGAGTGGATCCTGAGTACGGCGGAACACGTGAAATTCCGTCGGAATCCGGGAGGACCATCTCCCAAGGCTAAATACTACCTAGTGACCGATAGTGAACCAGTACCGTGAGGGAAAGGTGAAAAGCACCCCGGAAGGGGAGTGAAAGAGATCCTGAAACCGTGTGCCTACAAGTAGTTAGAGCCCGTTAATGGGTGATAGCGTGCCTTTTGTAGAATGAACCGGCGAGTTACGATTACGTGCGAGGTTAAGCTTTAGAAGGCGGAGCCGCAGCGAAAGCGAGTCTGAATAGGGCGAATTAGTACGTGGTCGTAGACCCGAAACCAGGTGATCTACCCATGTCCAGGGTGAAGGTGAGGTAACACTTACTGGAGGCCCGAACCCACGCACGTTGAAAAGTGCGGGGATGAGGTGTGGGTAGCGGAGAAATTCCAATCGAACTTGGAGATAGCTGGTTCTCTCCGAAATAGCTTTAGGGCTAGCCTCGTGATGAGAATACTGGAGGTAGAGCACTGTTTGGACTAGGGGGCCATCCCGGTTTACCGAATTCAGACAAACTCCGAATGCCAGATATTTATACACGGGAGTCAGACTGCGAGTGATAAGATCCGTAGTCAAAAGGGAAACAGCCCAGACCACCAGCTAAGGTCCCAAAGTAATCGTTAAGTGGAAAAGGATGTGGCGTTGCACAGACAACCAGGATGTTGGCTTAGAAGCAGCCATCATTTAAAGAGTGCGTAATAGCTCACTGGTCGAGTGACGCTGCGCCGAAAATGTATCGGGGCTAAACGATTCACCGAAGCTGTGGATTGACATCTACGATGTCAGTGGTAGGAGAGCGTTCTAAGTGCGTTGAAGTCAGATCGGAAGGACTGGTGGAGCGCTTAGAAGTGAGAATGCCGGTATGAGTAGCGAAAGACGGGTGAGAATCCCGTCCACCGTATGACTAAGGTTTCCTGAGGAAGGCTCGTCCGCTCAGGGTTAGTCGGGACCTAAGCCGAGGCCGATAGGCGTAGGCGATGGACAACAGGTTGATATTCCTGTACCACCTCCTCACCGTTTGAGAAATGGGGGGACGCAGTAGGATAGGGTAAGCGCGCCGTTGGTTGTGCGCGTCCAAGCAGTAAGGCGTGTGTGTAGGCAAATCCGCACACTGTAACGTTGAGCTGTGATGGCGAGTCCGTATGGACGAAGTTCCTGATTTCACACTGCCAAGAAAAGCCTCTATCGAGGTGAGAGGTGCCCGTACCGCAAACCGACACAGGTAGTCGAGGAGAGAATCCTAAGGTGTGCGAGAGAACTCTCGTTAAGGAACTCGGCAAAATGACCCCGTAACTTCGGGAGAAGGGGTGCTCTTGAGCGTGCAAGCGCATGAGAGCCGCAGTGAATAGGCCCAGGCGACTGTTTAGCAAAAACACAGGTCTCTGCAAAACCGTAAGGTGACGTATAGGGGCTGACGCCTGCCCGGTGCTGGAAGGTTAAGAGGAGTGGTTAGCGCAAGCGAAGCTGCGAATTGAAGCCCCAGTAAACGGCGGCCGTAACTATAACGGTCCTAAGGTAGCGAAATTCCTTGTCGGGTAAGTTCCGACCCGCACGAAAGGCGTAACGATCTGGGCACTGTCTCAACGAGAGACTCGGTGAAATTATAGTACCTGTGAAGATGCAGGTTACCCGCGACAGGACGGAAAGACCCCGTGGAGCTTTACTGTAGCCTGATATTGAATTTTGGTACAACTTGTACAGGATAGGTAGGAGCCAGAGATCTCGGAGCGCCAGCTTCGAAGGAGGCGTCGGTGGGATACTACCCTGGTTGTATTGAAATTCTAACCCATGCCCCTTAGCGGGGCAGGAGACAGTGTCAGGCGGACAGTTTGACTGGGGCGGTCGCCTCCTAAAAGGTAACGGAGGCGCCCAAAGGTTCCCTCAGAATGGTTGGAAATCATTCGTAGAGTGTAAAGGCACAAGGGAGCTTGACTGCGAGACCTACAAGTCGAGCAGGGTCGAAAGACGGGCTTAGTGATCCGGTGGTTCCGCATGGAAGGGCCATCGCTCAACGGATAAAAGCTACCCCGGGGATAACAGGCTTATCTCCCCCAAGAGTCCACATCGACGGGGAGGTTTGGCACCTCGATGTCGGCTCATCGCATCCTGGGGCTGTAGTCGGTCCCAAGGGTTGGGCTGTTCGCCCATTAAAGCGGTACGCGAGCTGGGTTCAGAACGTCGTGAGACAGTTCGGTCCCTATCCGTCGTGGGCGTAGGAAATTTGAGAGGAGCTGTCCTTAGTACGAGAGGACCGGGATGGACACACCGCTGGTGTACCAGTTGTCTTGCCAAAGGCATCGCTGGGTAGCTATGTGTGGACGGGATAAGTGCTGAAAGCATCTAAGCATGAAGCCCCCCTCAAGATGAGATTTCCCATTACGCAAGTAAGTAAGATCCCTCAAAGACGATGAGGTAGATAGGTTCGAGGTGGAAGTGTGGTGACACATGGAGCTGACGAATACTAATCGATCGAGGACTTAACCAAAATGTTTGAAACATTCAATGCACCGTTTATCCAGTTTTGAAAGAACAAATCTTTCAACCAAATACAATGTCTAGTGATGATGGCAAAGAGGTCACACCCGTTCCCATACCGAACACGGAAGTTAAGCTCTTTAGCGCCGATGGTAGTTGGGGGCTTCCCCCTGTGAGAGTAGGACGTCGCTAGGCAAAGAAAACAGTCAGCTGTGTGCTGGCTGTTTTTTTATGAAATTATAAAAAAATATACTAATAAAAAAATCAAGAAGCTAAAATAATTAGCTTCTTGATTTTTTTTAGTTATTTACTTTAGCAAAGATAATTTTTATATAGTTAAAAATACTTAGTGGTATATAGGTATTTAATTATACTTTTTATCAATCTAGATGTAATATCACCTATAATATAATGAGTTAAAATTATGGATTTTGTGGGTATTTAATATTAAGATAGGGAATGGTTATTTTTTCATACTTTTATAGATTGTTTTAGAATATAGATCTATTAAAAAATACATGAATAGGAGTATAAAAATTGATAATACTAGATAGACCTTATGTTTCAGATTTATTAGCGCAAACAGTTAGTAAGAATAAAATTCCGGTTATCAAATTAAATGAAGTTTTTATACCAAACGAATCTGCTATAAATTTAAAAAAGGTAGATGATTTGTTGATTGAATTAGAGAAGGGGAATTCTCCAATTCTCTTTAACTCTGAAAATGGACTTAATATTTTATCAAAATATGCGCCTGATCACTATTTAACAACTGTTACAGATATTTTGAAAAATAAAGTTACTTTCAGGAAAACATTAAGTAGACATTATAAAGATTTCTTTTTCACAGAAGTTTCTCTAAAAGAATTAGAAGAACTAGATTCTAATATACTACCTTTCCCTATTATTGTTAAACCTGCTATAGGATATTCCAGTATAGGTGTACATCGTATTGATAAAGTAGAGGAATATAATGAAACTATTAAACAACTTAAATTTGAAATGGAAGTTACGGGTTCAGAATATCCAATCGAAGTTATAAATAGTCAAACATTTATAATCGAGAAGTTAATTGAAGGTGATGAATACGCTGTTGATGCCTATTTTTCAGAAGATGGGGAACCAGTTATCCTAAATCTTTTTAAAAGAATGTTTAGGCATGAGAAAGACATGAGCGATAGAATTTACTATACGAGTAAGCAAGTAATAAATGAGTCTCTCCACAAAATTCAAGAATTTTTAAGAACTATTTCATCATTCTTCGCTTTAAAACTTGCCCCTCTACATATTGAAGTGCGCATTGATCGTGATGGACAAATTGTTCCTATTGAAGTAAATCCACTAAGATTTGCTGGTATAGGTACAAACGAACTTGGTGTTTATGCATATGGTGTAAACGCATGTGTATACTTTTTTAAACAACAAAAGACCGATTGGGAAAATATAGTTAATCAAATGGATGATTCAATTTATAGTTTCTGTTGTGCTGAAATAGATGCATCTATTGATTGTAAGAAAGTTAAATCTATTAATCATGAAGCATTTAAACTAAATTTTGATGAAATTTTAGAATATCGACCAATAAAAATTAATGAAAGCTCTACTTTTGCTGTAATATTCCATAAATCACCGGATCTAAAAGAAAATATAAGGTTATTGAATTTAGATCTGGATCAATATATTACGTTAAAAGAATTGGTACTTGCTTAACATTGTTTAATTTTTTTATTACAGTTAGGAGCGTTAATGTTGTTAAAAGGAATGACAATTAGAAAGAAAATATTATTAAACGTCTAATGCCTATTGTTGTTATAAGTACAATTTTTAGTTTTGTCATTTTTTTGTAGCTGATCATTTAATTGATGGGTATACTATTCCTCAATTTGAAAAGAGCTTAACAATGCAAATGGAGGAATTTGATGAGCTGTTTGATAAAGAATTAATCAATAGTGCTAAAACAAACAAAAGTGCATATGAAGAATTATTGTCTAAAGGAAATGCTTTTCAAAAAAAGTATGATTTAGAAAATGTTTATATTATGAGTAAAGTAGATAATAAAGAAGTCATTCTATTTTTAGGTAAAGACGATAAGTATTTATCACCACTAGCGTTTACAGATGAACAAAAAGCTGCGTTAGGTACAACAAAAATGGTTACAAGTGATATTTATATAGATGATTACGGTGCTCATAAGAATTGCTTCGACAGTAGAACAAATATCAGCAAGCTCTGAACAAGTATTGGGGACTACTGAGACAACTGTGCAATCATTGGAGCAAACATCAGGAGGTACCCAACATATTGCTTCAACTATGCAAGAGCAATCTGCTTTTATGGAAGAGATGCTAGGAACAGCTAATCAAGTAAACGAGATGGTTGAAAATTTAAAAGGTCAAATTGCACATTTTAAAATCAAGTAATCAAAGCAATAATATGAACTAAGTTAAAAGGATTAGCTCTATACTGATCAGAGCTAGTCCTTTTAATATTTTTAGATCTGTATGATCGTATCAAAGTAGTTTAATAATTCGACAAAATACTCATCGAGTTTGTTCTATTTGTATATAACTCTTTATATAATGTAACGATTACCTTAAAAAAGGAGAGGGAATTTTGTGGATTGATGGTGTTTTTTCTGGTGGAGGTCTGAAGGGGTTTGCATTAGTTGGGGCGTATCAAGTATTAGAAGCTGAAAATTTTCGGTTTAAAAGGGTAGCAGGAACGAGTGCAGGGGCTATTTTAGCTGCTTTTATTGCTTCAGGATATAGCGGTAAAGAAATCCAAACTATACTAGAAGAGTTGGATGTACCTTCATTACTAGATCCAAGGAGAACAATATTACCATTTCCGTTTATGAAGTGGGTCAATGTTTATCACCATTTAGGTTTATATAAAGGAAAAGCTTTGGAAAAATGGTTTTTTCAGAAATTAGCTAAAAAGGGAGTTTATACTTTCGGGGATCTACCTAAAGATTCGTTAAAATTAGTTGCGTCCGATTTAACAAACGGCAGAATCATTGTTTTACCAGATGATTTACACAACTATCATATTGATGCAAGTAATTTCTCGGTGGCTTGTGCATT
The DNA here is from genome assembly GCF_042019215.1 of Lysinibacillus sp. RS11. NCBI lineage: Bacteria > Bacillati > Bacillota > Bacilli > Caryophanales > Bacillaceae > Lysinibacillus > Lysinibacillus sp. RS11. The sequence continues at coordinate 8,039 of NZ_CP168124.1, forward strand.
ACGTATGAGCTGTGGGATTCCATTTTTCTTTGAACCGGTCACATTAAAAACAGGGAAAGGTGAATCTGTTATTGTAGATGGTGGTGTATTGAGTAATTTTCCATTATGGGTATTCGATGATAAAGAAGGACGTAAAGTACGACCTATTATAGGGCTAAAATTAAGTAGACGTAGAGAAGAACAATGTCCACACAAAATTAAAAATGGATTGAATTTATTTGAAGCTTTATTTTCGACTATGAAAGATGCTCATGATGAAAGATATATCTCGAGACGACATGAGAGAGATATTATTTTCATTCCTGTCGATGATTATAGTGCTACACAATTTGATTTAGATGAAGAAACTAAAGAAACACTGCTAGAGATCGGCAGAAACCGTACTATTCAATTTTTAAAAACATGGCCAAGATATAAGTTATAAAACTTTTAAAAAAACGATAGAAAACTATTGACGTTCTATAGGAGTAAGTGATATTATATAAAAGTTGCTGCTGAACAAACAGCTAGAACAATATAAAAAAAAAATAACTGTTTGACATTATATACGAAACATGTTATTATATAAAAGTTAACTCTTAACAAAGAGATAACGAAATGAACCTTGAAAACTGAACAAGCAAAACGTAATCAATAAAGTTTTTAGTAGCTAACCTTGAGTTAGTGAACGAAACAAAATTTTGGACATCAAACATGATGCCAGCAAAACAATTTGAGCTAATCAAATTTCTTTTTATGGAGAGTTTGATCCTGGCTCAGGACGAACGCTGGCGGCGTGCCTAATACATGCAAGTCGAGCGAACAGAGAAGGAGCTTGCTCCTTTGACGTTAGCGGCGGACGGGTGAGTAACACGTGGGCAACCTACCTTATAGTTTGGGATAACTCCGGGAAACCGGGGCTAATACCGAATAATCTATTTTACTTCATGGTGAAATACTGAAAGACGGTTTCGGCTGTCGCTATAAGATGGGCCCGCGGCGCATTAGCTAGTTGGTGAGGTAACGGCTCACCAAGGCGACGATGCGTAGCCGACCTGAGAGGGTGATCGGCCACACTGGGACTGAGACACGGCCCAGACTCCTACGGGAGGCAGCAGTAGGGAATCTTCCACAATGGGCGAAAGCCTGATGGAGCAACGCCGCGTGAGTGAAGAAGGTTTTCGGATCGTAAAACTCTGTTGTAAGGGAAGAACAAGTACAGTAGTAACTGGCTGTACCTTGACGGTACCTTATTAGAAAGCCACGGCTAACTACGTGCCAGCAGCCGCGGTAATACGTAGGTGGCAAGCGTTGTCCGGAATTATTGGGCGTAAAGCGCGCGCAGGCGGTCCTTTAAGTCTGATGTGAAAGCCCACGGCTCAACCGTGGAGGGTCATTGGAAACTGGGGGACTTGAGTGCAGAAGAGGAAAGTGGAATTCCAAGTGTAGCGGTGAAATGCGTAGAGATTTGGAGGAACACCAGTGGCGAAGGCGACTTTCTGGTCTGTAACTGACGCTGAGGCGCGAAAGCGTGGGGAGCAAACAGGATTAGATACCCTGGTAGTCCACGCCGTAAACGATGAGTGCTAAGTGTTAGGGGGTTTCCGCCCCTTAGTGCTGCAGCTAACGCATTAAGCACTCCGCCTGGGGAGTACGGTCGCAAGACTGAAACTCAAAGGAATTGACGGGGGCCCGCACAAGCGGTGGAGCATGTGGTTTAATTCGAAGCAACGCGAAGAACCTTACCAGGTCTTGACATCCCGTTGACCACTGTAGAGATATGGTTTTCCCTTCGGGGACAACGGTGACAGGTGGTGCATGGTTGTCGTCAGCTCGTGTCGTGAGATGTTGGGTTAAGTCCCGCAACGAGCGCAACCCTTGATCTTAGTTGCCATCATTTAGTTGGGCACTCTAAGGTGACTGCCGGTGACAAACCGGAGGAAGGTGGGGATGACGTCAAATCATCATGCCCCTTATGACCTGGGCTACACACGTGCTACAATGGACGATACAAACGGTTGCCAACTCGCGAGAGGGAGCTAATCCGATAAAGTCGTTCTCAGTTCGGATTGTAGGCTGCAACTCGCCTACATGAAGCCGGAATCGCTAGTAATCGCGGATCAGCATGCCGCGGTGAATACGTTCCCGGGCCTTGTACACACCGCCCGTCACACCACGAGAGTTTGTAACACCCGAAGTCGGTGGGGTAACCTTTTGGAGCCAGCCGCCGAAGGTGGGATAGATGATTGGGGTGAAGTCGTAACAAGGTAGCCGTATCGGAAGGTGCGGCTGGATCACCTCCTTTCTAAGGATATTTTCGGAATACAAACCTAGGGTTTGTAAGATTACGTTTTGCGTTCAGTTTTGAAGGTTCATTCTTCTGAATGAAATACTTCAAAACTTGTTCTTTGAAAACTGGATAAAACGACATTGAAATTGTAACAAACACATTTATTTTTTAAGTTTTTTTATAGGCTTAATAACTTGGTTAAGTTATTAAGGGCGCACGGCGAATGCCTTGGCACTAGGAGCCGAAGAAGGACGGCACTAACACCGATATGCTTCGGGGAGCTGTAAGTGAGCTTTGATCCGGAGATTTCCGAATGGGGGAACCCACTACGTTTAATCGCGTAGTATCTTGACGTGAATACATAGCGTCTTGAAGGCAGACCCAGGGAACTGAAACATCTAAGTACCTGGAGGAAGAGAAAGAAAAATCGATTCCCTGAGTAGCGGCGAGCGAAACGGGAAGAGCCCAAACCAAGAGGCTTGCCTCTTGGGGTTGTAGGACACTCTATACGGAGTTACAAAAGAGCGAGTTAGATGAAGCGACTTGGAAAGGTCCGCCAGAGCAGGTAAAAGCCCTGTAGTCGAAAGTTCGTTCTCTCCTGAGTGGATCCTGAGTACGGCGGAACACGTGAAATTCCGTCGGAATCCGGGAGGACCATCTCCCAAGGCTAAATACTACCTAGTGACCGATAGTGAACCAGTACCGTGAGGGAAAGGTGAAAAGCACCCCGGAAGGGGAGTGAAAGAGATCCTGAAACCGTGTGCCTACAAGTAGTTAGAGCCCGTTAATGGGTGATAGCGTGCCTTTTGTAGAATGAACCGGCGAGTTACGATTACGTGCGAGGTTAAGCTTTAGAAGGCGGAGCCGCAGCGAAAGCGAGTCTGAATAGGGCGAATTAGTACGTGGTCGTAGACCCGAAACCAGGTGATCTACCCATGTCCAGGGTGAAGGTGAGGTAACACTTACTGGAGGCCCGAACCCACGCACGTTGAAAAGTGCGGGGATGAGGTGTGGGTAGCGGAGAAATTCCAATCGAACTTGGAGATAGCTGGTTCTCTCCGAAATAGCTTTAGGGCTAGCCTCGTGATGAGAATACTGGAGGTAGAGCACTGTTTGGACTAGGGGGCCATCCCGGTTTACCGAATTCAGACAAACTCCGAATGCCAGATATTTATACACGGGAGTCAGACTGCGAGTGATAAGATCCGTAGTCAAAAGGGAAACAGCCCAGACCACCAGCTAAGGTCCCAAAGTAATCGTTAAGTGGAAAAGGATGTGGCGTTGCACAGACAACCAGGATGTTGGCTTAGAAGCAGCCATCATTTAAAGAGTGCGTAATAGCTCACTGGTCGAGTGACGCTGCGCCGAAAATGTATCGGGGCTAAACGATTCACCGAAGCTGTGGATTGACATCTACGATGTCAGTGGTAGGAGAGCGTTCTAAGTGCGTTGAAGTCAGATCGGAAGGACTGGTGGAGCGCTTAGAAGTGAGAATGCCGGTATGAGTAGCGAAAGACGGGTGAGAATCCCGTCCACCGTATGACTAAGGTTTCCTGAGGAAGGCTCGTCCGCTCAGGGTTAGTCGGGACCTAAGCCGAGGCCGATAGGCGTAGGTGATGGACAACAGGTTGATATTCCTGTACCACCTCCTCACCGTTTGAGAAATGGGGGGACGCAGTAGGATAGGGTAAGCGCGCCGTTGGTTGTGCGCGTCCAAGCAGTAAGGCGTGTGTGTAGGCAAATCCGCACACTGTAACGTTGAGCTGTGATGGCGAGTCCGTATGGACGAAGTTCCTGATTTCACACTGCCAAGAAAAGCCTCTATCGAGGTGAGAGGTGCCCGTACCGCAAACCGACACAGGTAGTCGAGGAGAGAATCCTAAGGTGTGCGAGAGAACTCTCGTTAAGGAACTCGGCAAAATGACCCCGTAACTTCGGGAGAAGGGGTGCTCTTGAGCGTGCAAGCGCATGAGAGCCGCAGTGAATAGGCCCAGGCGACTGTTTAGCAAAAACACAGGTCTCTGCAAAACCGTAAGGTGACGTATAGGGGCTGACGCCTGCCCGGTGCTGGAAGGTTAAGAGGAGTGGTTAGCGCAAGCGAAGCTGCGAATTGAAGCCCCAGTAAACGGCGGCCGTAACTATAACGGTCCTAAGGTAGCGAAATTCCTTGTCGGGTAAGTTCCGACCCGCACGAAAGGCGTAACGATCTGGGCACTGTCTCAACGAGAGACTCGGTGAAATTATAGTACCTGTGAAGATGCAGGTTACCCGCGACAGGACGGAAAGACCCCGTGGAGCTTTACTGTAGCCTGATATTGAATTTTGGTACAACTTGTACAGGATAGGTAGGAGCCAGAGATCTCGGAGCGCCAGCTTCGAAGGAGGCGTCGGTGGGATACTACCCTGGTTGTATTGAAATTCTAACCCATGCCCCTTAGCGGGGCAGGAGACAGTGTCAGGCGGACAGTTTGACTGGGGCGGTCGCCTCCTAAAAGGTAACGGAGGCGCCCAAAGGTTCCCTCAGAATGGTTGGAAATCATTCGTAGAGTGTAAAGGCACAAGGGAGCTTGACTGCGAGACCTACAAGTCGAGCAGGGTCGAAAGACGGGCTTAGTGATCCGGTGGTTCCGCATGGAAGGGCCATCGCTCAACGGATAAAAGCTACCCCGGGGATAACAGGCTTATCTCCCCCAAGAGTCCACATCGACGGGGAGGTTTGGCACCTCGATGTCGGCTCATCGCATCCTGGGGCTGTAGTCGGTCCCAAGGGTTGGGCTGTTCGCCCATTAAAGCGGTACGCGAGCTGGGTTCAGAACGTCGTGAGACAGTTCGGTCCCTATCCGTCGTGGGCGTAGGAAATTTGAGAGGAGCTGTCCTTAGTACGAGAGGACCGGGATGGACACACCGCTGGTGTACCAGTTGTCTTGCCAAAGGCATCGCTGGGTAGCTATGTGTGGACGGGATAAGTGCTGAAAGCATCTAAGCATGAAGCCCCCCTCAAGATGAGATTTCCCATTACGCAAGTAAGTAAGATCCCTCAAAGACGATGAGGTAGATAGGTTCGAGGTGGAAGTGTGGTGACACATGGAGCTGACGAATACTAATCGATCGAGGACTTAACCAAAATGTTTGAAACATTCAATGCACCGTTTATCCAGTTTTGAAAGAACAAAACCTTTCATATAAGGGTTTCAAGATACGAGTAGTTCGAGGAAGCGATGGAGAGAGGGAAGGAGCGTACTCAAGTACGTGACTGACTGAGCGACAGAAGCTGACGAAGAAATACGACGTATATTGGAAGCCGAAGAGAGCTTCAAGACACAAGTAGTACAAGGAAGCAAACGAGTGAATGAGGGAGCGTACCTCTGTACGTGACCGATTGAGCGAGAAAAGCTGACGCAGTAATACGCCGTGTATTGGAGGTCGACAATAGTCTAGTGATGATGGCAAAGAGGTCACACCCGTTCCCATACCGAACACGGAAGTTAAGCTCTTTAGCGCCGATGGTAGTTGGGGGCTTCCCCCTGTGAGAGTAGGACGTCGCTAGGCAAAGAAAACAGTCAGCTGTGTGCTGGCTGTTTTTTTATTTTTTATGAAAATCATTAATAATTTATCAATAATTTTGCAAAACTTGCTTAAAATTAAGATAAGACGGATTTTAGCTAATGTTTATATACTAATTGAAGAAAGAAAATTGAAAAGGCCTCATTTTTGTCCATGTGAAAGGGGACGAAAGACTATTATAATTACTACCTTGAAAAATCTGAATTGTCTTTCTTTTATAAGTTTCTTGACAGTAGCCTAGCTCGTTGTTAATCTTACAATTAATATTCTTTTCACTATAGGAGGAAGTTACGAAAATGTGGGAAACTAAATTTGCCAAAGAAGGTTTAACTTTTGATGATGTATTATTAGTACCAGCTCATTCAGAAGTATTACCGAAAGATGTTGATTTATCAGTTCAACTAACACCGAAGATTAAATTAAATATTCCAATGGTCAGTGCGGGCATGGATACAGTTACAGAATCTAAAATGGCAATTGCTATGGCACGTCAAGGTGGTATCGGTATTATCCATAAGAACATGGGTATTGATGAGCAAGCTGAGCAAGTAGAAAAAGTAAAACGTTCTGAAAATGGTGTTATTACAAACCCATTCTTCTTAACTCCGACTCACCAAGTTTTTGATGCTGAACATTTAATGGGCAAATACCGAATTTCGGGTGTACCAATTGTTGATAGTATGGAAAACCAAAAGCTAGTTGGGATCATTACAAACCGTGACTTACGTTTTATTTCTGACTATTCTTTAAAAATTGAAGACGTTATGACAAAAGAAGATTTGATTACAGCTCCTGTTGGAACGACTTTAGAGGATGCTGAAAAGATTCTTCAACAATATAAAATCGAAAAGCTACCAATTGTAGATGAAGAAGGTAAATTAACTGGATTAATCACAATTAAGGATATCGAAAAAGTAATTGAGTTCCCTAACGCTGCAAAAGACATACACGGTCGTTTATTAGTAGGGGCAGCAGTTGGTGTTTCAAAAGATACGATGCTACGTATTGAGAAGCTTGTTGAAGCACAAGTAGATATCGTAGTAATCGATACAGCACACGGTCATTCTGAGGGAGTATTACAAACAATTCGCTCTATCCGTGAATCATATCCAGAGCTAGAAATTATCGCTGGTAACGTGGCAACAGGTGAAGGTGCACGCGCATTATTTGAAGCTGGTGCAGATGTAGTGAAAGTTGGTATTGGACCAGGTTCTATCTGTACTACACGCGTAGTAGCTGGTGTAGGTGTACCACAAATTACAGCTGTTTACGATTGTGCAACAGTAGCTCGTGAGCTTGGTAAAACAATTATTGCTGATGGAGGCATTAAATACTCTGGAGACATTGTAAAAGCTCTTGCAGCAGGTGGTAACGTTGTAATGCTTGGTTCACTTCTTGCAGGTACTTCTGAATCTCCTGGCGAAACTGAAATCTTCCAAGGTCGTCGTTTCAAAGTTTATCGTGGTATGGGTTCAATTGGAGCTATGGAAAAGGGTTCAAAAGATCGTTATTTCCAAGAAGATGCGAAAAAATTAGTACCAGAAGGTATTGAGGGCCGTCTTCCATACAAAGGACCTCTAGCAGATACAATTTATCAACTAATCGGTGGTATTCGTGCAGGTATGGGCTATTGCGGATCACCTAACCTTGAGTTCTTACGTGAAAATGCTCAGTTTGTTCGAATGACAGGTGCAGGTCTACGTGAATCACATCCACATGATGTACAAATCACAAAAGAATCACCAAACTATTCGATGTAATATATTACTAGCAACTTTTATGCTCTCGAATCGTCTACAAAGATGGCGCGAGAGCATTTTTTTTATGGTAGAGAGTGCGCACGGAAGTAACTTTCTATGATAAAATGTCGAGGACAAGATTATTTTTTTGGAGGGCTTTAAAGGTGAAAAAGACAATGAACACAGTTATCCGCTTGCTCCTAATTCCTGTTTTGTTATTTAGTGTTTTAGCAGCTGTTCCTGCGAAGGCACATGCAGAATCAGATTTAGGATTAAAAGTGGATGCTGCGATTTTAATTGACGCAGATTCAGGTAAAATTTTATATGAACAAAATGCAGATACATCACTAGGTATTGCGAGTATGACAAAAATGATGACTGAATACTTGTTATTGGACGCAATTGATGCAGGTACAGTTAAGTGGGATCAGGAATATCATGTAACGGATTATACGTATAAATTGTCTCAAGATCGTGCGTTAAGTAATGTACCATTGCGTAGAGACGGGTCTTACACAATTCGTGAATTGTATGAGGCGATGGCAATTTACTCTGCAAATGCTGCTACAGTGGCTATAGCAGAAACAATTGCGGGTACTGAAACTGAGTTTTTAAAGCTAATGAATAAAAAAGCAGAAGAGCTTGGTCTTACAGACTATAAATTCGTAAACTCTACTGGTCTTAACAATGCAAATTTATTTGGCATGCAGCCAGCCGGTACTGGACCAAATGATGAAAATGTAATGCCTGCTAAATCTGTAGCCAAATTAGCATATCATTTACTAAAAGATCATCCGGATGTATTAAAAACTTCTAAAATTGCAAAGAAAACTTTCCGTGAAGGTACAGAAGATGCAATTAAAATGGAGAACTGGAACTTTATGTTGCCAGGATTAGTATACCAATATGAAGGCGTTGATGGATTAAAAACAGGAACAACAGACTTTGCTGGACATTGCTTTACAGGTACTGCAGAGCGTAATGGTACACGTTTAATTGCTGTTGTTATGAAGGCTGTAGATGCAAATGGAGAAGGCTCATATAAAGCACGCTTCGATGAAACAGCTAAATTATTTAACTATGGCTTCTCACAATTCTCGAAACAAGAAATTCTCCCGGCAAACTATACGTTTAAAGATCAAGAAACAGTAAAAGTTACGAAAGGTAAAGAAAAGAATGTAGCGATTGCTGTTAAAGAACCAGTTTCATTTATGGTCAAGTCATCTGAGAAAGACTTATATAAACCTAAACTAGTATTAGATAAAAAGAGTATTGAAGCAGAGGTCAAGAAGGATACACCTGTCGGAAAGGTAGTTATTGAGCGCTCAGAAGGCACAGATTACGGTTTTATTGACGGTAAGGAACTTTCAGCTGATGTTGTCACTACGGAGGCTGTAGAGCGTGCTAATGGTATCTCGCTATTCTTCCAAGGTGTTGGTAGCTTCTTCGGTAACTTATGGAGTGGTATTACCGACTTTGTTGGTGGCTTATTTTAATAACTAATGGATAGAACACGTAGATGTTTTCAAACATCTCGTGTTCTTTTCACGTTTTCACACTTTACTGCATACGCTAATAGGCGAAAGGATGTGTGGCTAAATGTGTGGTATTACTGGATGGGCTAGCTTTCAAAAGGATTTAAGAACAAGTGATAGAATTCTGAAGTTAATGACGCAAATGTTAAATAAACGAGGGCCTGATGATGAAAATATTTGGTGTAGTGAGCATATTGCATTTGGCCATCGACGGTTAGCCGTCATCGATTTAATCGGTGGGAAGCAGCCAATGAAAAAAGTACATGATGGTGCAAACTATGTCATTACATACAATGGCGAGCTTTATAATACAGAAGAATTACGGAAAGAGCTTCAAAATCGAGGGCATGTTTTTACAACTCATTCAGATACGGAAGTGTTATTAACTGCTTATATTGAATGGAAAGAGCAGTGTGTAGATTTTTTAAATGGGATTTTCGCTTTTGGTGTATGGGATGAACAATCACAATCTCTTTTTTTATGCCGGGATCGACTAGGTGTAAAGCCTATGTTTTATACAGAGCTACAAGACGGCCTGCTTTTTGCATCAGAGGTGAAAGCATTATTAGCTCATCCATTGATGAAAACAACCGTTAATATAGAAGGGCTAGCTAATATTATGGCTTTAGGACCATCTAGAACGCCCGGAAAGTCACTTTTTCAAAATATTAATGAGTTACGTCCAGGATATGCAATGCGTTTCTCTAGAGAGGGTATACGACTTTGGCAGTATTGGAAGTTGCAGAGTAAACGGCATGAAGAGCCATTAGAAGAAACAATCGATCATGTCCGTTTTTTGCTAACGGATGCTATTGAACGACAGCTTGTTTCAGACGTACCGATTTGTACATTTCTTTCAGGTGGTTTAGATTCCAGCATCATTACTGGAATTGCAGCAAACATGTTTCAGCAACAAAACAAAGGCACACTTCATACGTACTCTATAGACTATGAGGATAATGAGCGTTTCTTTAATCCACATGCTTTTCAAACATCGACAGACACGTATTGGATTCAAAAAATGACAGATACCTTTAGTACAACACATCATACTGAGGAAATTTCTCAGCAGCAATTAATCGATTTGTTAGTAGAGTCTGTCATTGTTAGAGATTCACCAGGGATGGCGGATGTAGATTCATCATTACTATGGTTTTGTCGAGAAATAAAAAGGGACTTTACCGTTGCGCTATCAGGTGAATGTGCGGATGAAATTTTCGGTGGATACCCATGGTTTACAGAAGTGGCTACAGGTTTCCCTTGGATTCGTTCGCTGTCTGAAAGGTCTACAATGTTACAAGATCGGTGGCGTAAGAAATTAGCTGTTGAATCTTATGCACAACAGGTATATTTGCAAACGATTGCTGAAGTACCCTATCTTGATGGAGAAAGTATTGAGGAAGTAAGGCAACGTGAAATGTTTTATTTGAATATGGTATGGTTTATGCAAACATTGCTGGAACGAAAAGACCGTATGAGCATGGGAGCGAGTCTTGAAGTTCGTGTTCCATTTGCAGATCATCGCCTTGTGGAATATGCGTGGAATATTCCTTGGGAAATGAAAAATTTAGGTGGTATGGAAAAGGGGTTGCTTCGTAAAGCAATGCAACACTTATTGCCAGAAGAAGTTTTATATCGAAAAAAGAACCCGTATCCTAAAACTTATCATCCAGTTTATACAGCAGGCGTTCAAAAATGGCTAAGAGAAATAGTGAAGGATAAAAGTTCGATTCTTCATGAATTATTTGAACGGCAGAAGCTAATCGAGCTAATTGAATCTGGTGGCAGTTCTTTCAAAGTTCCATGGTATGGACAATTAATGGCAGGCCCACAGCTTTTAGCTTACCTGGGGCAAATTCATACATGGTTTAAGCATTATAATATCCAATTGATTGAATCATGATCAAAAGAAACACCTATCAATTTGATGGGTGTTTCTTCTGTATATCCCAACAGTCCATTAGCTTTTCGATAAACGCTTCTATTTCATCTACAGGTATACTTCCAAAACCTAGTAAAAATTGAGCGTGTGAGGCTGTGGAGTAATCCAGGCGATAATCAGATAATGGATAAATCCCGATATCTGCATTGGAGGCAAGCTGCTGTAATTGCTTTTCCGATAAAGCATGTTGTACATCAAGTAAAATATGCATGCCTGCTTGCTCTCCAGTAATTTTAATTTGATTAGAATAGTTTTCTAAAATTGAAGTGAGTTTTTCATGCTTTTTTCGATAAATTTTCCTCATTCGATTTAAATGCTTTGCAAAATGACCATCACGCATAAAATTAGCTACGATATGTTGATCGAAGCGAGGCACTGTTGATGAATAGTAATTAAATACATCATTATAAGTAGCAAGTAATTTTGGTGGAAGTACAAAATAAGCTACACGCAAGGATGGCATTAACGATTTTGTAAAGGTACTCATATAAATTACTTTATCGTTTCGATCTAATGCATGAAGTGCAGGAATTGGTTTTCCAGTATAGCGAAATTCGGAATCGTAATCATCTTCTATAATGTAACGAGAGGAGCTTTGTGCGGCCCATTTTAAAGCCTGTGCACGTCTCGTTGCTGATAATACTGCTCCTGTTGGGAATTGATGTGATGGCGTGATATAAACAACGTCTGCGCTAGTTTTTTCGAGCTCATGAATGACAATTCCTTCATCATCGACCGCAATTGGATAGACTTTTCGTTTATGTTGGGAAAACATACGATGCACAGCTGGATAGCCTGGATTTTCAAGCGCAAAGCAAGTGTCGTCATTAAAAAGTCGTAAAATCATTGGAAGAAGTTGTTCTGTTCCGGAGCCAATAACAATTTGCTCAGGACTACAAACAACTCCACGTGATTGAAATAAATAATTAGCAATCTCGGTACGTAAAGATCGTTCTCCTTGAGGCTCACCTGTTAATAATAATTCCTTTGAGGCGTTGTCAAAGAGCTCTTTCGCATATTTCCGCCATGTTTGAAAAGGGAAGGCACCGATATCGATGGAACCAGGATTAAAATCTATCTTGTGCGATTTTTTCTTAGGTTGTTCGTTTAAGGAAGCTACTGTGTCCTGTTGAATATACGGAAGCTCGTCAATTTCCTCTACAAAATAACCAACTCGTGATTTTGACATAATATAGCCTTCTGCAAGTAGCTGTGCATACGCAATTTCTATTGTTGTTTGAGAAATATTCAAAAAATCAGATAATTTTCTTTTTGATGGTAATTTTTCTCCTACTGCTATTTTCTTTGTAATAATAGCCTCTTTAATGCCGCTATAAAGCTGATCATAGAGCGGTTTTTCACCATTTTTTTCTAGTTGAAATAATAGCATGTCCACGTCCATCAATCCTCCTGACCTTATAATTATTTTGTAAACTGGATATTTTTATATGGTCAATTTCTATTATACTAAATTTCATCATACAGGTGGAGGTTAGAAATCATGAAACAAACAGGTACAGAGTTAGTAAAACGTGGGATGGCGGAAATGCAAAAGGGTGGCGTCATTATGGATGTTATTAATGCAGAGCAGGCGAAAATTGCGGAAGCGGCAGGGGCTGTAGCTGTCATGGCATTAGAACGAGTACCATCAGATATTCGCAAGGCGGGTGGAGTTGCACGTATGGCTGATCCTCGTATTGTTGAGGAGGTAATGGGGGCTGTATCTATTCCGGTAATGGCTAAAGCGCGTATTGGACATATTGTTGAAGCAAGAGTTTTAGAAGCAATGGGTGTCGATTATATTGATGAAAGTGAAGTATTAACTCCAGCAGATGAAGAGTTTCATTTATTAAAAAGTGATTACACAGTGCCATTTGTTTGTGGTTGTCGCGATTTAGGAGAAGCGGCTCGACGCATTGGTGAGGGAGCTTCCATGTTACGAACTAAAGGTGAACCAGGTACGGGGAATATTGTAGAGGCTGTTCGCCATATTCGCAAAGTGAATGCGCAAGTACGTAAGGTTGTTGGCATGACAGAGGACGAATTAATGACAGAGGCTAAATTACTTGGTGCTCCTTTTGAATTATTAAGAGAAATTAAGCGTCTTGGCCGTTTACCAGTAGTGAATTTTGCAGCAGGTGGAGTTGCTACGCCAGCTGATGCGGCATTAATGATGGAACTTGGAGCGGACGGTGTATTCGTTGGTTCTGGTATTTTTAAATCAGAAAACCCAGAGAAATTTGCTCGTGCAATTGTAGAGGCCACTACGCATTATAAGGATTACAAGTTAATTGCTGAAATTTCAAAAGAACTTGGTGTTCCAATGAAAGGCATTGATATTGCACAGCTTAGTCAAAATGAGCGTATGCAAGAGCGAGGCTGGTAAGATGAAGCGAATCGGTGTTTTAGCCTTACAGGGAGCGGTACGAGAGCATGTGCAAATGTTAGAGTCACTTGGATGCGAAGCGGTCTTAATAAAACAAAGTGCTGATTTAGAGAAGCTTGATGGACTTGTCTTGCCTGGTGGAGAAAGCACAACGATGCGGAAATTGCTGAATCGCTATGAGCTATTAGAGCCAATCCGCACACTTGCAAAGCAAGGTTTACCGATGTTTGGAACATGTGCAGGATTGATTTTATTGGCAAAGGAATTAGTGGATTATGAGTCACATTTAGCTGTAATGGATGTGGTAGTTGCACGAAATTCTTATGGTCGTCAGGTAGATAGCTTTGAAGTGAAACTCGACATACCTGAAATAGGTGAAGCAATTCCGGCTGTCTTTATCCGTGCGCCGCATATTGTTTCTGTAGGTGAAGGTGTTGAAGTATTAGCAGCGCATGACGGGAAAATCGTGTTAGCAAAGGACAATCATTTATTAGGCTGCTCCTTCCATCCTGAATTAACGTCAGATGCACGTATTCTTGAATATTTTGTATCTTCTATGGTATGACTTGCAAAATCTTAATTCATATAGTACAGTATGGATAAAATTTAAATAACTGAACACGATGATGGGAAGTAGTAGCAAGCACGTTTTTTTTAGAGAGTCAGCGGGTGGTGGAAGCTGATAAAAGCACTTGTGAATCCGTCCTGGAGTTGCGCAGTCGAAGTTAATGAAGTAGGCTGTCGCCGGCTGAAATGCCGTTATGAAATAAGTGGATTAGGCAAATTGTCTAGTCAATTAGGGTGGCAACGCGGGTAGCTCTCGTCCCTTTTGGGGGATGAGGGCTTTTTTTGTGTTCTACTAAATATTTCCCATCATTAACAATCTACTGGAGGTATGACGATGTTAGATATTAAACGCGTGCGCGACAATTTCGCGGAAATTAAAGAAATGCTGTTAACACGTAATGAGGATTTAGGAAACTTAGACGATTTTGAAGAATTAGATGCAAAGCGTCGTGAATTAATTGCAAAAACAGAAGAGCTTAAAGCTGAACGTAATAAAGTATCTGAGCAAATTTCTGTTATGAAACGTAACAAAGAAAATGCGGATGAAGTCATTGCGCGTATGCGTCAGGTTGGCGATGAAATTAAAGAGTTAGATGTCCAATTAAATGAGGTAGAAGAACGCTTTAAAGATATGATGATGCGTTTACCAAACGTTCCACATGAATCTGTACCAGTTGGCACAACAGAGGACGATAATGTAGAGGAATATACTTGGGGTGAGGTACCAACATTTGATTTTGACATTAAAGCACACTGGGATCTCGCTACGGACTTACAAATTGTTGACTTTGAACGTGGTGCAAAAGTGACGGGTAGTCGTTTCTTATTCTATCGTGGTCTTGGTGCTCGTTTAGAACGTGCATTAATGACGTTTATGATGGACTTACATGCAGAAGAGCATGGCTATGAAGAAATGCTACCACCTGTAATTGTCAATCGCGATAGCTTAACAGGTACAGGGCAACTGCCTAAATTTGAAGAAGATGTCTTTAAATTAGATGACACAGATTATTTCATGATTCCAACAGCAGAGGTACCTGTGACAAACTTCTATCGTGATGAAATTTTACCTGCCGAAGCATTACCACAAGGCTTTGCAGCATATAGTGCTTGCTTCCGTTCAGAGGCAGGATCTGCGGGTCGCGATACACGTGGTTTAATTCGTCAACATCAATTCAACAAAGTAGAATTAGTACGATTTGTAAAACCAGAAGAATCTTATGAACAGCTAGAACTATTAACAGGTCATGCTGAAAAAGTACTGCAATTATTAGGGTTACCATACCGTAAACTAAAAATGTGTACAGCTGATTTAGGATTTACTGCAGCGAAGAAATATGATTTAGAGGTTTGGATTCCGGCGCAAAACATGTACCGTGAAATTTCTTCTTGTTCTAACTTCGAAGATTTCCAAGCACGTCGAGCAAATATTCGCTTCCGCCGTGAGCCAAATGCAAAGCCAGAGTATGTACACACATTAAACGGCTCAGGTCTTGCAATTGGCCGTACAGTAGCAGCAATCCTAGAAAACTATCAACAAGCAGATGGAAGCGTAGTGATTCCTGAAGTATTAAGACCATATATGGGCGGAAAAGAAGTAATTGCTCCAAAGTAATCGGAGTAAATAAATGGAAAAACTACTGTTGACATTTCAACAGTAGTTTTTCTTTTTAACCAATAGCGTGAAGTTTTTATTAAAAATTTTCATTTTCAATAATTAGAGCTTGTCGCGCTTTTTTCTCGGCCTTTTTTCGTTCGCGTAATGCTCGGAAAAAATCGGTTAAGATTTGTCCACATTCCCCAGCTAAAATTCCTTCTGTTACTTCACATTCATGGTTAAAGCGTGCATCGTTTAATAAACGATAGAGTGAATCTACACAACCAGCTTTTATATCTCTTGCACCATATACAACACGTGGCACACGAGATTGTAAAATGGCACCTGCACACATAGGGCAAGGTTCAAGCGTCACATAAAGTGTTGTTTTTTCAAGACGCCAGCTACCTATTTTTTTACAAGCCTCTTGAATAACCATTAGTTCAGCGTGCGTCGTCGCGTTTTGTGTTGTTTCTCGTAAATTATGAGCACGAGCAATAATCTCTCCATCGTAGACAAGCACAGCTCCTATCGGTACTTCCCCAAGTAAAGCTGCTTTCTTAGCTTCTTCCAGTGCACTGTTCATAAACAATCGGTCTGTTTCAAAAATATCCACTATGATCTCTCCTTATCATTTAGTGTATCCTGCTTAATTGACAATTGCTACTGTCAATTAAGTCTCGGCAACATCTCCTCCGTATTATGTGAGAAGTTAAAACGTTGACATATTCAAAACAACCATCTATATTTATATATGAATACATGCTCATATATAAATATAAAAGTTAGGGGTAAGCTAAATGGACGAAAAATTACAAAGTATAGAGGTTCATAATAACAAAGAACAACATTTAGACGAAGAGACACTATTCGTCGTGTCTCAAACATTTAAAGCTTTAAGTGATCCGACAAGAATTCGCATTTTGAATTTATTATGTACGGATGAGCATTCAGTCAACGACATCGCTGAAATTTTAGATTTAGGCCAATCAACAGTTTCACATCAGTTACGTTTTTTAAAAAATTTACGGTTAGTGAAATATAGAAGGGAAGGCACAACCTTATATTATTCAACAGATGATGATCACATTATGAATTTGTTAATGCAAGCTATTGAGCATGCTACACATAACTAGAACTAATGGGGGGATGAGAAATGGGACATAATCATGATCACAGCCATGACCATACACATGGCGCAAATAAAAAGGTGTTAATCTTATCATTCATTATTATTACGAGTTATATGGTTGTGGAAGCAATTGGTGGCTATTTAACAAATAGTTTGGCTCTTTTATCCGATGCAGGACATATGTTAAGTGACTCCATTTCTTTAGCAATTGCTTTGCTTGCTTTTATGTTTGGAAAAAAGGCTGCAAACTATAGTAAAACATATGGATATAAACGATTTGAAATTTTAGCTGCAGTTTTAAATGGTGTGACATTAATTTTTATTGCTTTGTTTATTTTCTATGAAGCAATAGAACGTTTTGCAAATCCACCAGAAGTGGCAACTACAGGTATGCTAGTAATAAGTACGATAGGTCTTTTAATAAATATTTTGGTAGCTTGGATTATGATGCGTGGTAGTGATACAAAAGATAATTTAAATATGCGAGGTGCCTTTTTACACGTATTAAGCGATATGCTTGGATCGGTAGGGGCCATTGTTGCCGCACTGTTAATAATGTTTTTTGGCTGGGGCTGGGCTGATCCACTTGCGAGTGTTATTGTTGCAGCATTAGTATTAAGAAGCGGCTACTATGTAACGAAGGCTGCTGTCCATGTTCTCATGGAAGGCACACCTTCAAACGTTGACGTTGAAGAAATCGTACAAACTATTGTACAAACAAATGGTGTTCATAGCATTCATGATTTACACATTTGGACAATAACAAGTGGAACAAATGCACTTTCTTGTCATGCCGTTGTCGATGATCAGCTAAAAATTGCGGATGGTGAGCATATATTACGTGAAATTGAACATAATCTTGAGCATAAGGGCATAAAGCATGTAACGATTCAGTTGGAAACAGTAGCACATAAGCATGATCAATCCATTTTATGTACAATAAAAACTGAGCAGTCGAATCACCATCATCATTAATAAATATATTTAGTTCTTTTTACACTTCACATACCCTTCGTGGGTATAGTATGATGAGTGTGAGTAGGAGGTGTATTGTATGGAGGATATAGTGAAAAAGGATGTTTGTCATACAGAGGAAGGTATGTCGTGTCGAAAAAGCCATCATCCTGAACGCGTAAAAAAAGATTTAACGACTCGTTTAAATCGAATCGAAGGTCAAATCCGAGGCATTAAAGGGATGATTGACAAAGATGTTTACTGCGATGATATTATTACGCAACTGTCTGCCACACAGTCTGCTTTAAATAGTGTAGCAAAAATATTATTAGAAGGTCATTTAAAGGGATGTGTAGTAGATCGCTTATCAGAAGGTGATGAAGCAGTGTTAGATGAACTAGTAGTGACCATTCAAAAGTTAATGAAGAAATAAAAGTTTTTTTCATGAAAATATACCCTTATATAGTATGAAATTAAAGGAGAGATATTTATGCAAAACGTAACTTTAAACGTACAAGGAATGTCATGTGGACATTGTGTAAACTCAGTGGAAAAAAGTGTTGGAGCTTTAGCAGGCGTTGAACAAGTAAAAGTAAACTTAGCTGACGGTTTAGTAGATGTAGCATTTGATGAAACACAAGTATCTCTAGATCAAATTAAAGAAACAATCGACGATCAAGGCTATGACGTTAAATAATATAGATAGGGTGCTCAAGTAGCACTCTATTATTTTCAATTACACATACCCCCTGTTGGTATGTAGGGAGGAGAAATAATCATGAGTTCAGAAATAAAGGAAGCGAATTTGCAAATTACAGGTATGACATGTGCGGCCTGTGCAACTCGTATAGAAAAAGGTTTAAATAAAATGGATGGTGTAGAACAAGCGACGGTTAATTTAGCTCTTGAAAAATCGTCCATTAAATACGATCCGGCAAAACTAAATGAAGCAGACTTTGAAAAGAAAATTGAAGCACTTGGTTATGGTGTCGTTAAACAAAAAATGGAATTCAATATTACAGGTATGACATGTGCGGCCTGCGCAACACGGATAGAAAAGGGTTTAAATAAATTAGCAGGTGTATCCTCTGCGAACGTAAACTTAGCGCTGGAAAAAGCAACTATAGAGTTTAATCCATCTGAGGTGACGATTGCAGATATTATTGCGAAGGTTGAAAAATTAGGATATGAAGCGCATCAAAAAGCAGATGAGCAAGAGACAGTAGATCATCGAGAACTAGCCATCAAACAACAGCAACATAAATTTATTTTATCGGCCATTCTTTCATTACCACTACTTTGGACGATGGTAGGACACTTTTCTTTTACATCATTTTTATATGTTCCAGAATTTTTAATGAATCCGTGGGTGCAAATGGTGCTGGCCACTCCTGTTCAATTTATCATTGGAAAACAATTTTATATTGGCGCCTATAAAGCTTTGCGTAATGGTAGTGCCAATATGGATGTACTTGTCGTAATGGGCACATCTGCTGCTTATTTTTATAGTGTGTATCAAGCTATTGTAACTGCAGGATCACATCATAGCCCTCACCTTTATTTTGAAACAAGTGCAGTATTAATTACTTTAATTTTATTAGGTAAATTATTTGAGGCAAAAGCAAAAGGCCGCTCGTCAGAAGCTATTAAAAAATTAATGGGACTTCAAGCGAAAACGGCGGTTGTTATTCGAGACGGTGTTGAGAAAGAAGTACCATTAGAAGAAGTAGCTATTGGGGATATTATTTTAGTAAAACCAGGTGAAAAAATTCCAGTTGATGGTGAAGTATTAGAAGGAACAACAGCTGTTGATGAATCAATGTTAACTGGAGAAAGTTTACCAGTTGATAAAAAGCAGGGTGACCTATTATTCGGTTCAACTATTAATAAAAATGGTTTTATTAAAATGACAGCAACTAAAGTTGGTCGCGATACAGCATTAGCTCAAATTATTAAAGTTGTAGAAGATGCACAAGGCTCAAAAGCACCGATTCAACGCTTGGCAGACCAAATTTCAGGTATATTTGTACCCATTGTTGTAGGCATTGCTGTTGTCACATTTTTAGTTTGGATTATTTGGGTGCAACCAGGTGAGTTTACGCCAGCACTTGAAGTATTAATTGCAGTTCTTGTGATCGCATGTCCATGTGCGCTTGGTTTAGCAACACCAACATCTATTATGGCGGGCTCTGGTCGTGCGGCGGAATTTGGTATTTTATTTAAAGGTGGAGAGCATTTAGAGCAAACTCAAAGCATTGACACAGTGGTTGTTGATAAAACAGGTACAGTAACACATGGCAAACCTGTCTTAACGGATATCGTACTAACAGCAAATCAAGACGAAGTACGCTTTTTATCGTTAATTGGTGCAGCGGAGAAGCAATCCGAACATCCGTTAGCAGAAGCTATTGTTCAAGGCATTGCTGATCGTGGCGTTGAACTAGGAGATGTTCAATTCTTTGAAGCGATACCAGGTTACGGTGTGCAAGCGACTGTCTCTGGTCAAGGGGTTATAATCGGTACACGTAAATTGATGCATCAATATGGGATTCATATTGATGACATTCTACCAACAATGGAGCAATTAGAGAAAAACGGCAAAACCGCGATGTTAGCTGCTATTAACGGTCAGTATGCGGGTCTAGTAGCAGTTGCTGATACAGTTAAAGATACTTCAAAAGAGGCAGTTCATCGTCTACAAGAAATGGGTATTACTGTGATTATGATGACTGGTGATAATGAACGTACAGCACAAGCAATCGGAACAGAAGTTGGCGTGAATCATGTGATTGCTGAAGTTCTTCCAGAAGGCAAAGCAGATGAAGTAAAAAAACTGCAAGCTACGGGTAAAAAAGTGGCGATGGTTGGTGATGGCATTAATGATGCACCCGCACTTGCGACAGCTAATATTGGGATGGCAATCGGTACCGGTACCGACGTTGCAATGGAGGCAGCAGATATTACGCTAATTCGTGGTGATTTAAACAGTATTGCAGATGCCATCATTATGAGTCGTAAAACAATGCGTAACATTAAACAAAACTTATTCTGGGCATTTGCTTACAATACATTAGGTATTCCGATTGCTGCATTTGGACTGTTAGCTCCTTGGGTAGCGGGTGCAGCGATGGCGTTTAGTTCGGTATCTGTCGTTTTAAATGCACTGCGTTTACAGCGAGTTAAATTATAAGGGTAACAATAGATCCACTTTTGTGGGTCTATTGTTTATTTTCTTTTAGTGGGTATAAAGCATCCGCTGAAATAGAGGAACTCAGGCTTAGAACTTCACATCCTGATTGTCGTTTTTTGTCATCTATTTTAATAGAGAACTAGCTTGATTCTGTTTTTCATTTTCTCACTATGATACAATGAAAAACACTGACTATAGAATCCATAGAACATAAAGGAGGAGCTTCTGGTGACGATTCCATTTGTTACGGTAGAAGGTCCGATTGGTGTTGGTAAAACCTCTTTATCGAAAGAGATTGCAACGACATTTAATTACCATCTATTAAAAGAAATAGTAGACGAAAACCCTTTTTTAAATAAGTTTTATGAGAACATTGAGGAATGGAGCTTCCAAACAGAAATGTTCTTCCTATGTAATCGCTATAAACAATTATCAGATATTAAAAAATTCCGTTTGACACATGAAAAACCTGTTGTAGCGGACTACCATATTTTTAAAAATTTAATATTTGCCAAGCGTACATTGTTATCAACTGAGTACGATAAATACGAAGAAATTTATAAAATATTAACGAAAGATATGCCTGTTCCAAATGCTGTTATTTATTTACATGCCAGTGTGGATACGTTGATGAAACGTATTGCGATGCGTGGTCGTGAATTTGAAAAAATGATTTCAAGAGATTACATGGAACAACTTGTGGCAGATTATCATACCTTTATCGAGCATTTTGAGAAAATGCATCCCGAAATTCCTGTTATTCGATTTAATGGTGATCAGCTTGATTTTGTTAAAAATCCAGATGATTTGAAATATATTTTACAAACAATAAAGGATACGTTACAACAAAGGAGCTTGCAGCAATGAATTTGAGAGAGAAATACGATATTCCTCCACAAACAGTCATTACAATCGCTGGTACGGTTGGTGTAGGAAAATCAACGATGACAAAGGCGCTAGCAGAGGCGTTAAACTTTCGTACGTCATTTGAAAAGGTAGATACCAATCCATACTTAGATAAGTTTTACGAGGACTTTGAAAAATGGAGCTTCCATTTACAGGTGTATTTTTTAGCGGAGCGTTTTAAGGAGCAGAAGCGTATCTTCGAGTATGGCGGTGGGTTTATTCAAGATCGTTCAATTTATGAAGATACAGGAATTTTTGCAAAAATGCACTATGACAAAGGTACAATGAGCCCAACAGATTACGAGACTTATACAAATTTATTTGATGCTATGGTGATGACGCCATATTTCCCGCATCCAGATTTACTTGTTTATTTAGAGGGACCAATTGATTCTGTTATTGGACGTATTCAAGAGCGTGGTCGTGCGATGGAGCAACAAACACCGAATGATTATTGGATTGAAATGCATGATCGTTATGAGAATTGGATTAATAACTTTAATTCATGCCCAGTTCTACGTTTAGATATTAATGATTATGATTTATTAAAAAATCCTGAAGCAATTGAAGCAATTGTGAGCCGCATCAGTCATATGTTAAAACAAACAAGTCATTTACGTAAATAGGAAATAAACGATGCTTAAATTTTAATGTATAGTAAGGAAAACATTGCGTTCTGACCGAACGCGAAGTGGCAAAGCAATTGAAGAAAATAAATAATCAAAAAGACGTGAGACAATATGTAGCTTATTGTGTCACGTCTTTTGAAATAGGAGGGATTACTATAAGAATAGCGGTGTATTGCGGTTCTGGGTTAGGCATAAACCGAATTTATGCAGATAAGGCGGCCGAGTTAGGGACTGTATTAGCTCAAAATGGTCATGGTGTAGTTTATGGTGGTTCGAAAACAGGACTAATGGGAAAAGTAGCAGACGCAGTATTAGCAGCTGGCGGAGAGGTTATTGGCGTAATGCCAACGCATTTACAGAAGCGGGAATTAGCGCATGCCTCTTTAACAGAAATTCATTTTGTTGAGTCTATGCATGTACGTAAAGCAAAAATGATAGAGTTAGCAGATGCCTTTATAGCCCTACCTGGGGGTGGCGGGACAATGGATGAATATTTTGAAGTGTTTACGTGGGCACAAATTGGACTACATGAAAAGCCAATAATTTTATATAATGTAAATAGTTTTTATGATGCGCTTCTACAACAATTTCAAAAAATGCTTGAGGAAGGCTTTATACGTGCTGAACAAAAATCAATTATTCATGTAGCTACTACATCGCAAGAAGTATTACATTTTTTAAAAAAACATGGGTAATGTGCCCATGTTTTTTTGTAATAAATAATTTTTTTAAGTGCTGTTGATGTAAAATAATTTATTTTTCAGTGAAATTTTAGGAGAGAGTTGGATGTGGGTTATGCAGAAAATATTAGATACACAAGTTACGGACGATCTAGTAGTGCAGGCAATTGAGCGAAATATAGCCATTATCCGTTTTGACATGGAGCGTAAAGTTGCCTATGTAAATGAGCGTTTTGCTAAAGCTTTAGGTTATAAGATGGAAGAAATGATAGGGAAAGATCATAAAGATTTTTGTTTACCGGAATTTGCGAATAGCATAAACTACGAAAAATTTTGGCGCAACTTAGCTGCTGGTAATAGCTATCAGGATAAAATCGAGAGAATGGATGCAAGCGGAAATAAGGTTTGGCTTGAGGCTACCTATATGCCTGTCTTTGCTAATAATTCAAGAAAGGTTATTGGCGTATCGAAAATTGCAACTAATATTACTGAACGCCAAAATGAAATTGTTCATGTAGCTGATACATTAAAGGTCATGTCTAAAGAGCTTCATAGCCGATCAGAGGCTGGTATTCAAAATTGTGAGGATTTACTGGAAACAGTCAAAGAGGTTTCACAAGAGTCAGTCGATAATGTTAAAAATCTTGCGCAGCTACAGAAGCAAGCTGAATCCATTAAAGGTATTGTGAAAACCATTCAAGAAATCGCGTCTCAGACAAATTTACTTGCTTTAAATGCAGCTATTGAAGCAGCAAGAGCAGGTGAGTATGGCCGAGGCTTTGATGTGGTAGCAAAAGAGGTTAGAAAACTATCTGTAAGGGTGGAGCAATCTATTTCAGAAGTAAAAAGTAATGTTGAGGGCATAGAGCGAGAGATTGGACAAGTCACGGAAAATATTACACGTATCACTGAAAAAGTTGAAAAAACAAATGGGCAAATTAATGTTACAACAAATGATTTTGCTGAAATTGCAACTGCAGCAGAGGCATTAGATAAACAATCCAAGCAATTTATTGAAATTATTTAATGTAATTTGATGGAGTTGTTCAAATCCCGAACAATAACATGATTGAATGTTTTATTTACATAATTTTCTGATATATATTGAAATAGCAGATGAATTTTATTTACAATAATTGTGTAAGGCTTTCATAAATCATAATAGGGGTGTTATAGATGACGAAGGTGGAAGTAAGTTTTAAGCATTTGCCAACGACTGCGATTTCAGATGCGACAGGGGGACATACAAATTTACGCAGTGATATTAAACCGTTAGCAGATCATTTTAAAATTACTGGGCGTGCGGTAACGGTGCGTTTACCAGATGGCGAAAATGGTGCGGTACTGGAAGCCATTCGAGCTGCTAAGGAAGGTGATATTCTAGTCATTGATGCGAAAGGGAATACCAATCGTGCGGTTGCCGGAGATTTTGTTCTTTCATTAGCGAAGGGGATTGGTGTACAGGGCGTTGTCGTAGATGGTGTTATTCGTGACATGGCAGCGATTCGTGAGCTAGATTTTCCTGTCTTTTCTTTGGGCACTACGGTAGCGGCTGGCAATAAAAACGGTGGTGGGAAAGTAAATGTTCCGATTGCTATTGGAGGCGTTACTGTTCGTCCAGGCGATTATATTATTGGGGATGTGGACGGTGTCATTGTCGTGCCAAAGGAAGATGCAGAGCATATTGTTGCAGCTGCTGAGGCAAAAGTTAAAAAGGATGAAATACGTGCACAAGAAGCACATGAAAATGGAAAAGAATCAATTATTGCTTATTTAGATAAAGTTTTAGCTTCTTTCAGCTAATGCCTTTTGTACCGAAAGTGTAGCGACAAGTACAGAAGTTTCCCACCTTTATAAGTGGTGAGATGGATGTGGTTAAGCTACTTTTCAGCAGGTTTCCAACCATCCGCTGGAGGCATAATTGATTAAAATAAAAAAACCTCACGATGCCATCCATACATCGTGAGGTTTTTTTAATTTTTATGCTAACTTTTCATTATCTTTAAAGTAATTTTTCATTTTTTCTGCATCGAAACGACCTTCCCATTTCGCCATTACTAATGCAGCAAGTGAGTTACCAATTACGTTAACGACTGTACGTCCCATATCAAGGATACGGTCGATACCTGCGATGAATGCTAAACCTTCAACTGGAATGCCGACAGTACCTAAAGTTGCTAAAAGTACAACGAAGGATACTCCTGGAACACCTGCAATCCCTTTAGATGTAACCATTAATACAAGCATTAACGTAATTTGTTCACTAATGCTTAGGTGAATACCGTACATTTGAGCAATAAATAACGCAGCAATAGCTTGGTACAGTGTTGAACCATCTAAGTTAAAGGAGTAACCAGTTGGAATAACAAAGGATACGATATCCTTTGGAGCACCTAATTTCTCCATTTTTAGCATGATTCGTGGTAACACTGCCTCAGAACTAGCTGTTGAGAACGCTAAAATTAGCTCATCTTTTAGTACTTTAATTAAAAAGATAATGCTGATACCCGTGAATCTTGCTACAAGACCAAGAACGACAAAGATGAAGAATATCATTGTTGCATAAACAAGTAGAGCAAGTTTACCAAGTGGTATTAGTGAAGCAAATCCATATTTGGAAACGGTTACACCGATTAAACCAAATACCCCGATCGGAGCGAATTTCATTACGAGGTTAGTTACCCAGAACATAGCATCTGCTACCCCATTAAAGAAATCTAATACTGGTTTACCTCGATCACCAATAGCGGCAACCCCTAAACCGAAAATAACAGAGAAGAAAATGATCGCAAGCATATTACCTTCAGCCATTGCCTGAACGATATTTGTCGGTACAATGCTTACAAGAATATCAAATGGACCTTCGTGCTTTACTTCCTCTGTAGTTGCAACGTAACCCGAAATATCTCCTTTAGAGAGCTCTTCCATGTTCACACCAGCGCCTGGCTGGAAGATGTTTGCGGAAAGTAAACCAACTACAATTGCTACTGTTGTAATGATTTCAAAGTAAAGAAGTGATTTCCCACCTAATCGTCCAAGCTTTTTCATGTCACCAGTTCCAGCAACACCAACGATTAGAGTCGAAATAATAATCGGTACAACAATCATCTTAATTAGATGAAGGAAAATATCCCCTAAAGGTTGTAAATATGTTTCAATTTTGGGGTTTCCGTAAAAGATACCGCCAACAATAATCCCTAAAGTCAAACCAATCAAAATTTGAGTGGCTAAACTGATTTTAAATTTCTTTTTCAAACCCTTTGTACCCCCTAGTATTAAATTTTTAGGACTTGCCTTACTTTAATAATACGGAGGACTTATGAAATCCGACAAAATCCGAGAAAATTAATTTAATTTTGTTAAAATGTCTGAATATAATACCTGAATAAATTTCTTAATGTTAACCTTTGCCTTGCGATTTTCATGGTCTTCTATTTGAGTCATAAGTTGACGAATCTCTTTAAAGTCAAAGTATCGAGGTGCATAATATTCGAATTCAGAGTTTGTATAATCAACGACCCCTAAATTAGCGAGATTTATCATTGCCGCTAAAATAGTACGACGCACACGCTGTTCAATGGCTTTACTTTCCTTCAAAATTTCGTCTGGAGTAGGCTTTGTAACAGCCGCTATTTCCTCATATAGCTCCTTTAGCGGAGGAAGTGGTGCGATTTTGTGCTGATGAGCAAGTAATGTTTCGATGATGGCTATAATATCCTCACTTCCGATTTCACCAACGATACCCATATCGTTTAAGATGGATTGAATATGATCTCGTGACGTTGCTTTATGATTTATTTGTTCACTTAGATCAATGTTTGTAAGTGATTGGCGAATTACTAGCAATGAGTTTTTTAGGCGAAATTGTTCAGTTGTTTTACGTAAAACATTCTCAACCTCAATACGGTTTATAGGCTTATGAATAAAGAAATCTATACCTTGTTCATATGCCTCACCAACCATCTCCTTATTCACTACCTGAGAAATCATAACAAATTGTCCCTCAAATCGATTTTGAATAAGATGCTCGACCGTTGCTATCCCATCGAGCTTAGGCATAAGTAAGTCGATAAGCACAAACTCTGGCTGTGTCATTAAAATTTGCGGAATAGCGTCCTCGCCATTGCGTGCTTCACCAATAACTGTACCTAAACCACTATCTTCAATTATTTGTTTTAACATGACTCGACTAGCACGATCATCATCAACAATAAAATATCTCATTTAAGTCTCTCCCGTTTGAATAGTTTGCGTAGGAATTGTAATTTTAAACATCGTGTTTTGATTGTTTGATTCAACGGATATTGAGCCATTTAATTTGTTAACTAATTCAGCAACATGTGAAAGCCCAATGCCAGTTGCCGCGACACCGTCCACATTGTATTTCGTGGTGTATCCAGGTTCAAAAATAATTGAGAGGTCACTTTGTGAAATACCCTTTCCGTTATCACATACTGTTATTACAGTATCATCCTGTTGTTGTTGAATAGCAATAGAAATAACACCTTGTCCTTCAATTGCTTCTATAGCATTAGCTGTTAAATTATTCAAAAGTGCAAGCAATGCAATATGTTCTTTCGTTTGAAAATCGGTGTCTATACTTACTTTAAACTCAATATTTTTTTCGAGTAATTCAGCGTATTTACTATTGCCGTCTTCAATATAATGTAATAATTCAGACAACCTAAGGGTGCCAAAACTCTTCTCACCAACAATTTTAGAAATACCTGCATAAATACGTTGTGAATCTTTCTTTACTTCATGAATTTCCTGGGCAATATGGAGTGCCTGTAAACTTTCCTCACGATTGCCCAGTAACTTTAATTGTCGATATAAATCAAATCCACTTGCTGTAATTGTTTCGATGTGGTTCATAGATTTTTTTAAATAAAGTGTCTCAACATATAAATCTGAGCCGATCGTAAGCATTTCCTGTACACGTTTTTTTTGTTCAGCAATTAAAATAGAGCTATAAATACCTACTACAAAAAAGCTACGCAATAAAGCAACTGCTAATAGTATAAGTAAATCATGAAGGAGTAAAAAAGTATAAGAATGAATGAAAAAACGAATTAGCTGTTCTACTAAATTACTGAAGACTTCACTAAATGCAACTAGTAATCCAAGCATTAGTGGTTTTTCTCTATACTGATGAATACTAAGCATTTGTAGGCATATTGCGAACAATACATAAAATGCAGCAGCAGGTAGATGTGTAAGTAAACTATCTATTAAAGGAACATCGTGTAAAGAATAATTAATGGTAACTCGAAAAACTATTGTCACGATACTTGTAATAAATCCAGCCAAAATTATAGGTGTAGGTCTAAGTAGTGTACATAAAAAGAAAATAATACTTCCTAATCCAAAGCGAAAAGTAGTATCAGTGAAAGGCATTATTTTAATCTCACTACCGATTGCAGTTAATAAAGCAATTATGATGATCCAAGTGAGGGAAGTACGAGTTGTAAAAAATTTTGAGTGCATAAAGAAATCCTCCCTAATCAATTTTAATAGAGCGGGATAGTAAAGAAAAGATGTACTAAAAAGCTTGATTATTCGACAATGCTAAGAAAAACACTTTTGAGAACGTGAAATTATATTTTTTTCAACAATAATGCTTAAGAATAGTCTTAACTATCAAATCAATATTTTTCGTAACAAATAAAAAAATACCACAACCTAAGAGGAAGTGGTATCAAAGTAATTTTTACATACAATTTTGGGGCAAAAAAAAACGGCTACATTCGTAGTCGGAATTTTTAAAAATGGAGGAGGTAGAGGGATTCGAACCCCCGCGCGGTGTTACCCGCCTGTCGGTTTTCAAGACCGATCCCTTCAGCCAGACTTGGGTATACCTCCATAATATATAGCACTGCATGTCTTTTCGACAAAACTTAATTTATCATGTTTTTAAATTCACGTCAACATATTTTTATGTTTTTTTAAAAAAATCTTTATTTACATTGAAGATAGATTATTCCATATAAATATTATGTGTATTAAGTTGCAATTTATGAAAACAGTAAGTATACTAGTTATTGCCGTGCTAGGTGGGAAGGTAGCGGTGTCCTGTAACTCGCAATCCGCTCTAGCGAGACTGAATTCCTTTTTCGAGGCTGTCCGTATTGTTTGGTCTGCCTTTTGCACGTAGTGTTGACGATTGGGTCCTGCGCAATGGATACCCATGAACCATGTCAGGTCCGGAAGGAAGCAGCATTAAGTGGTCTTATTCATGTGCCGCGGGGTTGCCTAATCTGAGCTAACGACAAGAGTAACGCTTATGTGCGGCTGTCGAAGAAAGGTGCACGGCATTAAATTGCCAATTCAAACGCATCCGTCTACAATAGACGGGTGCGTTTTTTTTATGTAGTAATTATGCAAAATAATAACTAGCTTAGAACTTTCTACTTCTATTGAAGTAGAGGGAATTACCTTAAATTTGTGAAAAACAGTAACACTATTTCATAAATAATGGGGCAAATGTTATAATGGAAATATTCTAATTAAAAAAGAAGAGGAGAGGAAATCATTGACGTATCAAGCATTTTACCGTGTGTATCGACCGCAATCATTTCGAGAAATGTCTGGCCAAGCACATGTCAAAAGAACGCTACAAAATGCTCTCCTAGCGAATAAAACAACACATGCTTATTTATTTTCAGGGCCACGCGGTACTGGGAAAACAAGTACTGCTAAAATTTTTGCAAAAGCTTTAAACTGTGAGCATGCACCATCAAGCGAACCTTGTAACGAATGTGCTACTTGTTTAAGTATTACAGATGGTTCACACCCAGATGTTATTGAATTTGACGCGGCGTCTAATTCACGCGTTGAAGAAATACGAGACATTATTGAGAAAGTTCGATTTGCTCCTGCAAGTAGCAGATATAAAGTGTATATCATAGATGAAGTGCATATGCTTTCTACGAGCGCTTTCAATGCCCTTTTAAAGACATTAGAAGAACCACCTTCTCATGCTGTATTTATTTTAGCAACGACAGAGCCCCACAAATTGCCTGCAACGATTATTTCACGTTGCCAGCGCTTCGATTTCAAGCGTCTTTCGACCAATGATATTATTGAGCGCATGAAAGTTGTATTAGAGGATATAGAGTTACCATATGAGGAACAGGGTTTGAAGGTGATCGCACAATCAGCAGCTGGTGGTATGCGTGATGCTTTAAGCTTATTAGATCAGGTCGTATCCTTCAGCGGAGAAAAGCTGAAGCTTGAGGATACACTACTTGTTACTGGTTCCATTAGTCAGGATGTTTTCTATGAATTAGCAGAAGCTCTAAAAGTAAAAGATGTTGCGCAAATGCTTGCGTTATTAGAACAGCTTATTGCGGATGGAAAAGATCCTCTTCGCCTTTCGGAGGATTTGATTACATTTTTCCGTGACTTATTATTGCTGCAAACGAGCGATGATTTAGCAGAATTATTAGAGCTCGTATCACCAGAGGAGCGGGTTTTTACATTAGCGCATGATTTTGCGCCCGATCTGCTCTATGGCTACATTGATATTTTAGCGAAAACGCAGCAAGAAATGCGATTCTCTCATCATACAAAGATCTACTTAGAAACCGCACTACTTAAAATGGTACAGTTTTCAGGTGGGATACTTAGTCAAACAATTACTTCAGGTGAAGCTACTATGAGCCCTGAACTTGCTCAAAAAATAGTAGCACTTGAACAAATGGTGCAACAACTGTCAGCACAATTACAAGCCGGTGCGCCGATGCAGACGGCGCAAGCACCAAAAGAGCAACGTCCACGAGCTAAAAGTCCGAATGGCTATAAAGCACCAACAGGGCGTATTCAAGAGGTGCTAAAGGATGCAACCAAACAAGATGTGCAACGTATAAAATCGGTTTGGGCACAGGCGTTAAGTCAAATGCAGAAGTCTCAATCAGCTCTTTTAGCGGAGGCTGAACCTGTAGCGGCATCTTCAAGTGCTTTTGTGTTAAAATTCAAGTATGATATTCATTGTCAAATGGTTGCCGATAATCAATCTCTAAAAGCGCACTTTACACAATTAATTGCAGGGCAAACTGGTGCTATGTATGAAATGCTTTGTACACCTGAAGAAACCTGGTTAAAATTACGTGAAGAGTTTGTTCGTGATCATGGCTTGCAGCAGCAGAAAAAATCTCAGTCTGAGGGCAATGATGGAGTGGAATTATTAGAGCCACCACCGGCAGAGATGCCAGAAGAGCCGTTTATCGATGATGCACAACCACTTGCTTCACAAGATCCACTTGTGACAGAAGCGGAAAAGCTGTTTGGTAAAGATTTTATTGAAATTGTTGAAGATTAATCATTTAGGAGGAATACGTTTATGCGTGGAATGGGAAATATGCAAGGTATGATGAAAAAAATGCAAAAAATGCAAAAAGAAATGATGGAAGCTCAAGAGGCCTTAAATGCAGAACAATTTGAAGGTGCTGCTGGCGGCGGTATGGTAAAAGTATCTGTTACTGGTCAACGTGAAATCGTAGAAGTAAATCTTGATCCATCAGTAGTAGATCCAGACGATATCGAAATGCTACAAGATTTAATCGTTGTTGCTGCAAATGAAGCATTGAAAAAAGTAGATGAAAAAACGAATGCAACTATGGGTAAATTCACTCAAGGCATGAACCTTCCATTCTAGGAGGTAAATAAATGTACTACCCAGAACCAATATCGAAACTGATTGATAGTTTTATGAAATTGCCAGGTATCGGGCCGAAAACCGCGGCTCGTCTGGCGTTTTTTGTGTTAACGATGAAAGAGGATGACGTTTTATCTTTTTCAAAAGCATTAATTGATGCTAAACGAAATTTAAGCTACTGCTCTGTGTGTGGCAACATAACTGATATAGATCCATGTCATATTTGTACGGACAAACAACGAGATCATTCTATTATTTGCGTTGTCCAAGATACAAAAGATGTGATTGCGATGGAAAAAATGCGCGATTTCAATGGTATGTATCATGTATTACAGGGAGCTATTTCACCTATGGATGGTATTGGTCCAGAGGATATTAATGTCTCTTCTCTGCTAGTCCGTTTGCATGATGAGACTGTTCAGGAGCTTATTTTAGCTACGAATTCGACTATCGAGGGCGAGGCAACAGCTATGTATATTTCTCGTCTAGTAAAGCCGTCAGGCATTCGAACAACACGTATCGCTCATGGACTACCAGTAGGTGGGGATTTAGAGTATGCAGATGAAGTTACGTTATCGAAGGCAATGGAAGGTCGCCGAGAATTGTGAGTGAGGGATTACTATGTTCTTCCGCAGTAAGGGAAAATTAAAAAAAGAATTCGATGACAAGCTTGTAAATCTTATAAAAGAAACAAAAGAGGATTTACAGCAGGCAAAGATAATTGAAGAATTACTAGATGACTATGATCTAGAAGTAATTGCTCAACGAAAAGCAACTGAGAGTATACATTTTTATTTATTCAAGGAAGCTAGAATTCGAAAAGTATTAATTAAATAATAAGTTAATGCCTCCGGCTGTAATTATGCCGAGGCATAATTGATATTCATAGAAGCAAAACAGGAAACATAAACTTTCGTAATTATATACTTTAAGGGGGAAACCGTGTGTCCGGGTTCGTAATTATGAGTTTTTGTGTGCCTGTAGTGCTTCTTTTTCTTTATATAATAATAAGACATGCTAAAATGGGAAAAATATTAGAAGGAATGTCTGTTTTTTGGTTTAGATTTGCCTTTGCCTTTCTTCTATTATTTATTATTCATTTAGGCGTGGGGTATGCCGGCTATAATGTACCTATTAATCTATTTTCTGTTCTAACAATTGCGATACTAGGTATCCCGGGAGTACTAGGGATAACTGCTTTAATATTTTTCTTATAAAATGCTTGCAATACAAAAATATTGTGGTATAGTAATAAGAGTCGTTAAGATAACTGCTGAAAAACAAATGAATTAAATCAAAGAATTTAGTTGTTGACACATGATTAACGATATGTTATTATATAAAAGTTGCTGTTGCGAAACGGTAACAAAATGAACCTTGAAAACTGAACAAGCAAAACGTAATCAATAAAGTTTTTAGTAGCTAACCTTGAGTTAGTGAACGAAACAAAAATTTGGACATCAAACATGATGCCAGCAAAACAATTTGAGCTAATCAAATTTCTTTTTATGGAGAGTTTGATCCTGGCTCAGGACGAACGCTGGCGGCGTGCCTAATACATGCAAGTCGAGCGAACAGAGAAGGAGCTTGCTCCTTTGACGTTAGCGGCGGACGGGTGAGTAACACGTGGGCAACCTACCTTATAGTTTGGGATAACTCCGGGAAACCGGGGCTAATACCGAATAATCTATTTTACTTCATGGTGAAATACTGAAAGACGGTTTCGGCTGTCGCTATAAGATGGGCCCGCGGCGCATTAGCTAGTTGGTGAGGTAACGGCTCACCAAGGCGACGATGCGTAGCCGACCTGAGAGGGTGATCGGCCACACTGGGACTGAGACACGGCCCAGACTCCTACGGGAGGCAGCAGTAGGGAATCTTCCACAATGGGCGAAAGCCTGATGGAGCAACGCCGCGTGAGTGAAGAAGGTTTTCGGATCGTAAAACTCTGTTGTAAGGGAAGAACAAGTACAGTAGTAACTGGCTGTACCTTGACGGTACCTTATTAGAAAGCCACGGCTAACTACGTGCCAGCAGCCGCGGTAATACGTAGGTGGCAAGCGTTGTCCGGAATTATTGGGCGTAAAGCGCGCGCAGGCGGTCCTTTAAGTCTGATGTGAAAGCCCACGGCTCAACCGTGGAGGGTCATTGGAAACTGGGGGACTTGAGTGCAGAAGAGGAAAGTGGAATTCCAAGTGTAGCGGTGAAATGCGTAGAGATTTGGAGGAACACCAGTGGCGAAGGCGACTTTCTGGTCTGTAACTGACGCTGAGGCGCGAAAGCGTGGGGAGCAAACAGGATTAGATACCCTGGTAGTCCACGCCGTAAACGATGAGTGCTAAGTGTTAGGGGGTTTCCGCCCCTTAGTGCTGCAGCTAACGCATTAAGCACTCCGCCTGGGGAGTACGGTCGCAAGACTGAAACTCAAAGGAATTGACGGGGGCCCGCACAAGCGGTGGAGCATGTGGTTTAATTCGAAGCAACGCGAAGAACCTTACCAGGTCTTGACATCCCGTTGACCACTGTAGAGATATGGTTTTCCCTTCGGGGACAACGGTGACAGGTGGTGCATGGTTGTCGTCAGCTCGTGTCGTGAGATGTTGGGTTAAGTCCCGCAACGAGCGCAACCCTTGATCTTAGTTGCCATCATTTAGTTGGGCACTCTAAGGTGACTGCCGGTGACAAACCGGAGGAAGGTGGGGATGACGTCAAATCATCATGCCCCTTATGACCTGGGCTACACACGTGCTACAATGGACGATACAAACGGTTGCCAACTCGCGAGAGGGAGCTAATCCGATAAAGTCGTTCTCAGTTCGGATTGTAGGCTGCAACTCGCCTACATGAAGCCGGAATCGCTAGTAATCGCGGATCAGCATGCCGCGGTGAATACGTTCCCGGGCCTTGTACACACCGCCCGTCACACCACGAGAGTTTGTAACACCCGAAGTCGGTGGGGTAACCTTTTGGAGCCAGCCGCCGAAGGTGGGATAGATGATTGGGGTGAAGTCGTAACAAGGTAGCCGTATCGGAAGGTGCGGCTGGATCACCTCCTTTCTAAGGATATTTTCGGAATACAAACCTAGGGTTTGTAAGATTACGTTTTGCGTTCAGTTTTGAAGGTTCATTCTTCTGAATGAAATACTTCAAAACTTGTTCTTTGAAAACTGGATAAAACGACATTGAAATTGTAACAAACACATTTATTTTTTAAGTTTTTTTATAGGCTTAATAACTTGGTTAAGTTATTAAGGGCGCACGGCGAATGCCTTGGCACTAGGAGCCGAAGAAGGACGGCACTAACACCGATATGCTTCGGGGAGCTGTAAGTGAGCTTTGATCCGGAGATTTCCGAATGGGGGAACCCACTACGTTTAATCGCGTAGTATCTTGACGTGAATACATAGCGTCTTGAAGGCAGACCCAGGGAACTGAAACATCTAAGTACCTGGAGGAAGAGAAAGAAAAATCGATTCCCTGAGTAGCGGCGAGCGAAACGGGAAGAGCCCAAACCAAGAGGCTTGCCTCTTGGGGTTGTAGGACACTCAATACGGAGTTACAAAAGAGCGAGTTAGATGAAGCGACTTGGAAAGGTCCGCCAGAGCAGGTAAAAGCCCTGTAGTCGAAAGTTCGTTCTCTCCTGAGTGGATCCTGAGTACGGCGGAACACGTGAAATTCCGTCGGAATCCGGGAGGACCATCTCCCAAGGCTAAATACTACCTAGTGACCGATAGTGAACCAGTACCGTGAGGGAAAGGTGAAAAGCACCCCGGAAGGGGAGTGAAAGAGATCCTGAAACCGTGTGCCTACAAGTAGTTAGAGCCCGTTAATGGGTGATAGCGTGCCTTTTGTAGAATGAACCGGCGAGTTACGATTACGTGCGAGGTTAAGCTTTAGAAGGCGGAGCCGCAGCGAAAGCGAGTCTGAATAGGGCGAATTAGTACGTGGTCGTAGACCCGAAACCAGGTGATCTACCCATGTCCAGGGTGAAGGTGAGGTAACACTTACTGGAGGCCCGAACCCACGCACGTTGAAAAGTGCGGGGATGAGGTGTGGGTAGCGGAGAAATTCCAATCGAACTTGGAGATAGCTGGTTCTCTCCGAAATAGCTTTAGGGCTAGCCTCGTGATGAGAATACTGGAGGTAGAGCACTGTTTGGACTAGGGGGCCATCCCGGTTTACCGAATTCAGACAAACTCCGAATGCCAGATATTTATACACGGGAGTCAGACTGCGAGTGATAAGATCCGTAGTCAAAAGGGAAACAGCCCAGACCACCAGCTAAGGTCCCAAAGTAATCGTTAAGTGGAAAAGGATGTGGCGTTGCACAGACAACCAGGATGTTGGCTTAGAAGCAGCCATCATTTAAAGAGTGCGTAATAGCTCACTGGTCGAGTGACGCTGCGCCGAAAATGTATCGGGGCTAAACGATTCACCGAAGCTGTGGATTGACATCTACGATGTCAGTGGTAGGAGAGCGTTCTAAGTGCGTTGAAGTCAGACCGGAAGGACTGGTGGAGCGCTTAGAAGTGAGAATGCCGGTATGAGTAGCGAAAGACGGGTGAGAATCCCGTCCACCGTATGACTAAGGTTTCCTGAGGAAGGCTCGTCCGCTCAGGGTTAGTCGGGACCTAAGCCGAGGCCGATAGGCGTAGGCGATGGACAACAGGTTGATATTCCTGTACCACCTCCTCACCGTTTGAGAAATGGGGGGACGCAGTAGGATAGGGTAAGCGCGCCGTTGGTTGTGCGCGTCCAAGCAGTAAGGCGTGTGTGTAGGCAAATCCGCACACTGTAACGTTGAGCTGTGATGGCGAGTCCGTATGGACGAAGTTCCTGATTTCACACTGCCAAGAAAAGCCTCTATCGAGGTGAGAGGTGCCCGTACCGCAAACCGACACAGGTAGTCGAGGAGAGAATCCTAAGGTGTGCGAGAGAACTCTCGTTAAGGAACTCGGCAAAATGACCCCGTAACTTCGGGAGAAGGGGTGCTCTTGAGCGTGCAAGCGCATGAGAGCCGCAGTGAATAGGCCCAGGCGACTGTTTAGCAAAAACACAGGTCTCTGCAAAACCGTAAGGTGACGTATAGGGGCTGACGCCTGCCCGGTGCTGGAAGGTTAAGAGGAGTGGTTAGCGCAAGCGAAGCTGCGAATTGAAGCCCCAGTAAACGGCGGCCGTAACTATAACGGTCCTAAGGTAGCGAAATTCCTTGTCGGGTAAGTTCCGACCCGCACGAAAGGCGTAACGATCTGGGCACTGTCTCAACGAGAGACTCGGTGAAATTATAGTACCTGTGAAGATGCAGGTTACCCGCGACAGGACGGAAAGACCCCGTGGAGCTTTACTGTAGCCTGATATTGAATTTTGGTACAACTTGTACAGGATAGGTAGGAGCCAGAGATCTCGGAGCGCCAGCTTCGAAGGAGGCGTCGGTGGGATACTACCCTGGTTGTATTGAAATTCTAACCCATGCCCCTTAGCGGGGCAGGAGACAGTGTCAGGCGGACAGTTTGACTGGGGCGGTCGCCTCCTAAAAGGTAACGGAGGCGCCCAAAGGTTCCCTCAGAATGGTTGGAAATCATTCGTAGAGTGTAAAGGCACAAGGGAGCTTGACTGCGAGACCTACAAGTCGAGCAGGGTCGAAAGACGGGCTTAGTGATCCGGTGGTTCCGCATGGAAGGGCCATCGCTCAACGGATAAAAGCTACCCCGGGGATAACAGGCTTATCTCCCCCAAGAGTCCACATCGACGGGGAGGTTTGGCACCTCGATGTCGGCTCATCGCATCCTGGGGCTGTAGTCGGTCCCAAGGGTTGGGCTGTTCGCCCATTAAAGCGGTACGCGAGCTGGGTTCAGAACGTCGTGAGACAGTTCGGTCCCTATCCGTCGTGGGCGTAGGAAATTTGAGAGGAGCTGTCCTTAGTACGAGAGGACCGGGATGGACACACCGCTGGTGTACCAGTTGTCTTGCCAAAGGCATCGCTGGGTAGCTATGTGTGGACGGGATAAGTGCTGAAAGCATCTAAGCATGAAGCCCCCCTCAAGATGAGATTTCCCATTACGCAAGTAAGTAAGATCCCTCAAAGACGATGAGGTAGATAGGTTCGAGGTGGAAGTGTGGTGACACATGGAGCTGACGAATACTAATCGATCGAGGACTTAACCAAAATGTTTGAAACATTCAATGCACGTTTATCCAGTTTTGAAAGAACAAAACCTTTCATATAAGGGTTTCAAGATACGAGTAGTACAAGGAAGCAAACGAGTGAATGAGGGAGCGTACCTCTGTACGTGACCGATTGAGCGAGAAAAGCTGACGCAGTAATACGCCGTGTATTGGAGGTCGAAAATAGTCTAGTGATGATGGCAAAGAGGTCACACCCGTTCCCATACCGAACACGGAAGTTAAGCTCTTTAGCGCCGATGGTAGTTGGGGGCTTCCCCCTGTGAGAGTAGGACGTCGCTAGGCAAACAGCAGCCACTGAGAAATCAGTGGCTTTTTTGTTTGCTTTCAAGAGCTCGACAAATACCTAAACCCTGAAAAATGTTGCAATTTAATTGATTTAAATTAGCAAAAAAGGGGTTACATAGTGAAGATATTTGAATTGAAAAAGTAAGGTTACAGGAATTTATTGAAAATAAAGAGGAATGAGCTATTCTAATACAGGGTTATTTACATCATGAATTTCCAAGTGTACAAGATATAATTTGGGTATTTCAAGGGGATTTCGGTATTATTCATCTCAAAGGCTGTTTCAAGTGCTTGGAATCAAATAATGATCAAGTTAAATTAGTAGAACATCTAGTACAAGAAATGGCGGCAAAGGCCACTAAATAGTATAAATGAGGAGACGAGAATAACTTGCATAGTTATTTGAAGAATAATCTTTGTAGAGCGGAGCTACCCAATTTGCTAGGATAGCTTTTTTATCATGCTATAATTTCGTATAATTAAATAAGAATATAACGGAAATGGGTGTTTTGTTTTGCAAAAGAAAAAGCCAATTGTAGAAGGGTTAGAGCGCTTTCGACTACAACAAAATATTTCCTTTCATGTACCAGGGCATAAGCATGGAGAACTGTCACATCTTCCTCAGGCATTTAAAGATGTAATGCGCTATGATGTAACTGAATTATCGGGTCTTGATGACCTACATCATCCAGAGGAAATGATATTAGAAGCAGAAAACTTGTTGGCAGATACATATGGGGCGATGAAGAGTTTCTTTTTAGTAGGTGGATCGACAGTTGGTAATTTAGCCATGATTTATGCCACATGTAAAAAAGGTGATACAATTATTGTCCAACGTAATGCACATAAGTCTATCTTTCATGCAATTGAGCTTGTTGGAGCAAAGCCTGTATTTGTTTCGCCACTTTGGGATGAACGAACATTAACTGCAACACATGTTTCTTATAGAGATTTAAAAGAAGCTGTTGATTATTTCCCAGAGGCTCGTGCAGTAGTTTTAACATACCCTACTTACTATGGTGTGACATCTAAAGAAATAGAGCAGCAGATTGCGTATTGTCATGAAAAAGGTATTCCTGTTTTGGTGGATGAAGCACATGGAGCTCATTTTAGTGCGTGTACTTTATTCCAACCGTCATCATTGACATATGGTGCTGATATCGTAGTACAGTCAGCACATAAAACATTGCCTGCAATGACAATGGCATCCTTTATGCATGTCAATTCAGACTTCATCAATGTCGACAAAGTAAATCATTATTTACGGATGCTACAATCTAGTAGTCCATCCTATCTCTTATTAGCTTCTTTAGATGATGCACGCTATTATGTACAGACATATATGGAGAGTGACGGTGCATATATAATAGAAAAAAGGAATCAATGGATAGAGGCATTACGGGCTATTGGTTCTTTGGAAGTTATTGAAGTAGATGATCCAATAAAATTATTACTCCGCGTTGATGGCTATAGTGGCTTTCAATTACAAGAGGCATTAGAAGCAAAGCATGTTTACGCAGAGCTAGCAGATGCAAATCAAGTATTGCTTGTGCTACCGTTGTTGAAACAGGGTCATAGCTATCCATTTGCAGAAATTCGTGTCCGTATTAAGGATGCAATAACATTGTTATTGAGCACGCCAATGGTAGAAATAATAACTGCTTCTCAAACAACCTACAATTTTGTAGCTATTACGGAACCCGCTTATACATTTGATGAAGTTGAAGGAGCGGAAAAAGAATGGTTGCCGTATATGCGTACGATGGGGCGTATCTCCGCAAGTATGATTATTCCGTATCCACCTGGTATTCCATTGCTTGTTCCGGGCGAAAAAATAACAGTAGCAAAGTTGAGTCAACTTGAGGAATTACTAGCTACTGGTGCGACGTTTCAAGGAAATCACCGTTTAGAAGAAAAAATGATAGAGGTCATTAAATAGTTGGAGGCAATAACAGCATGAATTGCAATTTATTTATTACATTTGAAGGTCCAGAAGGTGCTGGAAAAACAACAGTTATTCAAAAAATAGCTGAGCGACTTGCACAAGAAAATATTGATGTTTTAGCAACGAGAGAACCTGGTGGTATTGAGATTGCTGAAAAAATTAGGACGATTATTTTAGACCCTGCTCATACTGCCATGGATGAACGTACAGAGGCATTACTATATGCAGCGGCGAGAAGTCAGCATTATTTTGAAAAAGTACGACCTGCTTTGGATGCTGGTAAAATGGTTATTTGTGATCGCTTTATTGATTCATCTTTAGCATACCAAGGATATGCACGCGGTATTGGCGTCGATGAAGTATTATCTATTAATGAGTTTGCAATCGGTAAGAAGTTACCTGATATGACAATATTATTTGATCTTGCTCCAGAGGTTGGCTTAGCCCGGATTCATGCCCACGGAGAGCGAGAAGTAAATCGTTTAGATGTTGAAAGTTTAGCTTTTCATAAGAAGGTTCGGGAAGGGTATTTACAGTTAGTGGAGCGTTATCCTAAGCGTATATATGTCGTCAATGCAGACCAAAATATTGATCGTGTAGTTGAAGATGTATGGTCATTATTATATGAAGTAATGCAGTAAAAACATGAAGTTGTTCACCACATTGTGATATAATGGTAACATCTATTGTTTTATCTTCATTCAGGCGATATTTGGACACCAACTGACTGAAGATAAAGTCTCCGTTGCATATTTGATTTGGCTCTATAACGCTTATTAAATATGATAAACATTTCCCGTAGATGCTACTGTATTAAAAAAGGTAGTTAAAATTTATTTAGGTGAATTTTATAAAAGGGGTGAGTGCGAATGAAGTTAGTCGTAGCTGTAGTTCAAGATCAGGATAGCAGCCGTTTATCGAATGCTTTAACGAAAAATCAGTTTCGTGCAACTAAGTTAGCGAGCACAGGAGGATTTTTACGCTCAGGAAATACGACGTTTCTTATTGGGACGGAAGACTCTCTCATACCC
This sequence comes from Lysinibacillus sp. RS11, assembly GCF_042019215.1. NCBI lineage: Bacteria > Bacillati > Bacillota > Bacilli > Caryophanales > Bacillaceae > Lysinibacillus > Lysinibacillus sp. RS11. Next base: position 49,232 of record NZ_CP168124.1, read on the forward strand.
AAAGTTTTAGATATAATTCGTGATAATTGTCGAGCACGAGAACAAATGGTTGCACCTGTTTCACCATTAGGTGGAAATGCAGATTCCTATATACCTTATCCTGTGGAGGTGGAGGTAGGGGGAGCAACTGTGTTTGTATTACCAATTGAACAGTTTCACCATTTTTAAATTATTGCCATGTTAAATATAACGTAAACACATTATAAATTAGCTTTTCCGTATTTGATAAAGAAAGCAAGTGGGGGCGAAAACAGCTTGAAGATCAATCAAGATATACGTGTCGGGTTAAATACTAATCGTAAAGAGCCACTGCATAACAATAATCAAAATAACCGATTTGGAGATATGGTCGTCAAGCAAGGAACCAAACTGCAAACTGAACAACTTACAAGGTTGCTAGGAGATATATCTACCGCGGGTGACCGTGTTGCAAGATCACGTAATTTACGAGAACTTGCTCGTTTTAAAATGCTTGTTAAACGATTTTTACAAGAAACAGTAGAGCATGGTATGGAGTTAAAGCAATCACATACATGGAATCGTTTTGGTGAAGGAAGACGCTTAAAAATTATTGAAACCATTGATACGCGTCTTGTGGAGCTTGCGCAAGATATTTTAGATGAAGAAAAAGAAGCAATTGACCTTCTTGATAAAATCGGTGAGATTAAAGGCCTATTAATTAATTTATATATGTAAAACCCGTGTCTTGTTCTCTTGTAGGCGCGGGCTTTTTTCAAATCTATTCAGCAGTCATGTTTACAACACTAGGTAAGGAATTACTTGTGAATGACATGAAACTAATATGTAACTAATCTATCTACACTAAAAAGCAGATATTTCTGTACTAAAAGTGAGCAATTGTTATAGGAAGGAATTTAAATATATGGCCAAGAATGTTGAAGAGCTATTCACACTACAGCCAGTCGTAATGAAGCAGCTTCAAACGATTTTTGACAAAAATAGATTAGCGCATGCATACATTTTTGATGGAGAAAAAGGGACAGGCAAAGTAGATATTATGCAGTTTTTTGTCAAATTAATGCTATGTGAGCAACCAAATCAAAATGTTCCATGTGAAACATGTCGAAATTGCAGACGTGTCGATTCAGGCAATCATCCAAATATTCATCAAATTTATCCAGAGGGTCAATTCATAAAAATTGATCAAATACGTGAATTAATTGCTGAGATGAAAATGATGGGCGTTGAAGAGGGACGTAAGATTTATGTACTTCATCATGCAGATCGTCTCAATATTGCATCTGCAAACATGATACTAAAATTTTTAGAGGAACCAGATGGTGAGGTAACTGCGATTTTACTAACGGAGCAAATGCAGTCAATATTACCAACGATTCGCTCTCGCTGCCAGCATATTAAATTTCAAAAAATGCCTCGACATATATTGTTAAAGCATTTGCAAGATCAAAATATTTCTTATTCGATGGCTTCTACAGTGAGCATGATGACGAACGAGCTCGAAACAGCGATATTTTTAGCAAATGATGAGCAGTTTGCACATGCTCGAAAAACAGTGTTAAAATTAGTAGAGGCAATTCGTCAGAATGTACATGAAGCAATGCTTGTTGTACATGAAGAATGGTTGCCGCTGTTTAAAGAAAAAGGCGAGATGGAGCAGGCATTGGATTTACTGCTATTTGCTTACCGTGATATAGTGTCAATAAAAGCTAATCCCGAAGCATCTTGTACTTACCCAGACATGTTACAAACATTTAAAGAAGCTGCGTTACATTCGACTTATGAACGTCTATCTAGTCAAATGGAGTCAATTTTACAGGCACGCGCATCTTTACAGCGTAACATGAATAGGACGTTAATGATGGAGCAGTTAATGCTAAATCTGCAGGAGGGATATACATTTGTATAATGTAGTGGGGATCCGCTTTAAAAAAGCGGGTAAAATATATTATTTTGATCCAGCATCATATCTACTAGAAGACAGTCAATATGTCATTGTAGAGACAGCTCGCGGTGTGGAATATGGTAAAGTAGTTGTCCCTCAAAAGGTTGTTGGGGATAATGATGTTGTATTACCACTTAAGCAAGTTCTACGACCAGCGGATGAACGTGATCGTATTCAAGTAGAAGAAAATGCTGCCGAATCAAAGCGCGCATTTGAATTAGCAAGTACAAAAATCATAGAGCATAGTTTAGAAATGAAGCTCGTAGATGTTGAATATACATTTGATCGTAATAAAATTATCTTTTATTTTACGGCTGAAGGACGCGTCGATTTCAGAGATTTAGTAAAAGATTTAGCTTCCGTTTTTAGAACACGTATCGAACTTCGTCAAATTGGCGTACGTGATGAGGCGAAGTTGTTAGGTGGTATTGGTCCATGTGGCCGAATGCTTTGCTGCTCAACTTTTTTAGGCGATTTTGAGCCGGTTTCTATTAAAATGGCTAAAGATCAAAACTTATCTTTAAATCCATCCAAAATTTCAGGTCTTTGCGGCCGTTTAATGTGCTGCTTGAAGTATGAAAATGATGAATATGAGGAAGCAAAAGAAGGTATGCCAGATATTGGTGAAATGACGATGACACCAGATGGCCGCGGTAAAGTTGTAGGTTTAAATGTACTGGAAAGACTTATTCAAGTATATTTACAAGAGCAGGAGCGCACAGTCGAATATACACTAGAAGAACTGCTAGCATACGAAAAAAATCTTATATAAGATAGAGAATTGAACGAGGTGGCTTGGGTGAAGGACCGTAATTTCTTAGATACCGTTATGGAGTTCGAACAACAGCTCGAAGCAATGCAGGAGCAATTTGGTGCATTGAAACAATTTGTAGCGTTAATGATGGAAGAACATAAGGCACTCGAAACAGAAAATCATCACCTTCGTACACGTCTAGAAGAACTACTTTCTAATGAAAATACTGTACAAGCTATTGTTGAGAAGAAAGGGAATTCGTTAGATATTGGCGAAGGCTATGATAACCTAGCACGTCTATACCAAGAAGGCTTCCATGTTTGTCATGTTCATTTTGGAAGTTCAAGGAAAGGCGAAGACTGTCTGTTTTGTCTATCATTTTTAAATAAACAAAATGTGTAATAGAAGACTGATTCCCACTATGGTGGTGTCAGTCTTTTGTTTTGTATAGTAGGAGGAAGAAACATGGAAGATTGGTTAAAGGATGACGAACGGTTAGACTATTTATTGGCTGAGAATTTACGTATTATTCAAAGTCCCTCTGTCTTTTCGTTTTCATTAGATGCAGTACTACTTTCGAAATTTGTCAATGTCCCATATCATAAAGGGAAAATTGTTGATTTATGTTCAGGTAATGGTGTAATTCCGCTTTTTCTAAGTGCCAGAACAAAAGGACATATTACAGGAGTAGAGATTCAACCACGCTTATTTGATATGGCTGAACGAAGTATCCGTTACAATAAGTTAGAAGAGCAAATTGATATGGTTCTTGGTGATGTGAAGGAAATTCCTAAGAAGCTTGGGATCGAAAAATATGATACTGTAACCTGTAATCCACCATATTTTTTAGCACATGAAGCTAGTGATAAAAATCTAAGTGAACATTACGCTATTGCACGTCATGAACTATATTTAACGTTAGAGGAATCGATACAATCAGCAAGCAAATTATTAAAGCAAGGTGGAAAGGCAGCCTTTGTTCATCGACCTGGTCGATTATTAGATATTGTTACGGCAATGCGGGCAAATCGTTTAGAGCCTAAACGAATGCAATTTATTTATCCAAAAGAAGGTAAGGAAGCCAATACACTATTAATAGAAGGAATTAAGGACGGTAAACCTGATTTGAAAATATTGCCTCCCCTGTATGTCTATGATGCTAACAATGAATATACAGCAGAAGTGAGAGAAATCCTTTATGGAAAAGAACAATAGTCATTATTTTTATGTGCTAGAATGTGCCGATCAATCCTTATACGCAGGCTATACAAATAATGTAGATAGGCGTGTCGCTGTACACAATGCTGGTAAAGGAGCAAAATATACGAGAGCACGAGGACCAGTGCAATGTATTTATGTAGAGGAATTCGATACAAAACCTGAGGCGATGCGAGCAGAATATGCTTTTAAACAGCTAACGCGAACGCAAAAAATAAAATATATAGGGAGAGATGGGTCATGAAATCTCAGAAAAGTACAATACATGATCATACAGGGTGTTTATATCTAGTTGCAACACCTATTGGGAATCTAGAGGATATGAGTGTGCGTGCACTACGTATTTTAAAGGAAGCAGATATTATTGCAGCCGAGGATACGCGTAATACAAAGAAGTTATGCAACTACTTTAATATAGAAACACCACTTATAAGCTATCATGAACATAATTTAGCGGTGGGTGGAGAGAAGCTGTTAGCCCTATTACGTGAAGGAAAAACCGTTGCGTTAGTTAGTGATGCTGGTTTACCTTGTATTTCTGATCCTGGTGCAGATATAGTAGAAAAAGCAATCGATCAAGACTTCCCAGTTGTTCCAGTGCCAGGTCCCAATGCAGCAATATCAGCATTAATTGCTTCTGGGTTAACGCCACAACCCTTTTTCTTTTATGGATTTTTGAACCGAGGAAAAAAGGAACGTCGACAACAATTAGAGCAACTCAAAAAACGTCAGGAAACCATTTTGTTTTATGAGGCTCCTCATCGATTAAAGGAAACCTTAAAAGATATGGAAGCTATTCTTGGGAATCGTCGAATTGTATTAGCTCGTGAGTTAACAAAAAAATTCGAGGAGTTTTTACGTGGTACATTAGCTGAAGCAGTGGAATGGTCACAAACAGAGGAAATCCGAGGGGAATTTTGTATTGTCCTTGAAGGAAACGAAAATGCCGAGGAAGAAAATAATGAAGAAACATATTGGATGACCATGTCTGTTATTGATCATGTCGATTATATTATTAATCATACAGGTGTTACATCGAAAGAAGCTATAAAGGAAGTAGCAAAATTACGTCAAGTAGCGAAGCGAGACGTCTATAATGAATATCATAGTTAATGTAAAAAAGAGGTTGCCTTCATATCGGCACCTCTTTTTTGTATATCTATTCAAATAGGTGGCACATCATCAACATCAGTTCGGTATGACATTTGTTAAAACGCATCCTATATAAGTTAATTGGAGTGGGGTTGGTCGACCCTTTGGGGATTAGTGATTAAGGAACGAAAATCACCCCATGTTATAGTGATAAGCCAATATTTTAATTGATAATAATTGTAAAAAATAGTACCCTTAATCATGAAAGGTCTGACATGGACATTATAAGGGACTTAATAATTGGTTATATTATATTTTATAAAATCAAAACACCTAAATTGCTGTTCTCAATTTAGGTGTATAACAAATTATTTTTTTAAGTTAGTTTGAATTTCTTTCACTAACATTTCTGCGCCTTCAGGACTTAAAATTAATTTGCCACCAACTAGACGGAAGTTATCATCAGAAACTTCACCAGTTACAGCACATGTCATGTTAGGCATATATTTTTTTAAGATGATTTTGTCATCATCCACATAGATTTCTAAAGCGTCTTTTTCTGCAATACCTAATGTACGACGTAGTTCGATTGGAATTACTACACGACCTAATTCATCGACTTTACGAACGATTCCTGTTGATTTCATAATTATTTTCCTCCTAATGTTAAATATATATTGGTGTTTCGTCAAATTTCGACATAATTTCTTTGTCTGATAGTTATCATACCAAGTAATGCCATAAACGTCAATTAATTAATACACTAATATTATTGCTTTGAAAAAATTTTTGAGAAGAAAACAGATATTTTGGTTTTTTTAAAAGGTTTTTATTATATATTTTTATTTATAGTAAAAAAGCTTCTTATATAATACATTAAATGGATTCCTATATTATTCGACATTTTTCGCGTACGAGAAACTTTCAATCAATTATGTCTCGGCATAATTGTGTCTGGAATAGGCTTTGTGCTTGTACAAAGAGCTCCTTTCCGATTCCGTGATATCCTCCGGAGGCTTTAACTTCTTTCAGCGGGTGTTGGGACACCCGCTGAAAGAAGTTGAAACGAATTTCGTACTTCGATAGAATAGATAGTATACTGTGAAACAATGGAGGCAGTTCTTGTGAACGAACAAAATAAAACATTCTATATAACAACCCCTATTTACTACCCAAGTGGAAAATTTCATATTGGTACAGCGTATACAACTGTAGCATCAGATACGATTGCACGTTATAAACGTTTACGTGGTTATGATGTACGTTTTTTAACTGGGATGGATGAGCATGGACAAAAAATTCAAGAAAAAGCTGCGGAAGCGGGCAAACATCCTCAAGATTATGTGAATGAAATTGCGGATTCTGCGAAAAGACTATGGGCATTAATGGATATTTCATACGATGACTTTATACAAACAACGCAAGAGCGTCATACGAAAGCTGTCGAAAAGATTTTCCAAAAGTTTTTAGACAATAATGATATTTATAAAGGTGAGTATGAAGGTTCGTACTGTACACCATGTGAATCATTCTTTACTGAAACACAATTAGTAGATGGTAACTGTCCAGACTGTGGTCGTCCGGTACACAAAGTTAAAGAAGAATCATACTTCTTTAATATGAAGAAATACGCAGATCGTCTATTAGCTTATTATGAAGAAAACCTTGACTTCATTGAGCCGGAATCTCGAAAAAATGAAATGATTAACAACTTTATTAAACCAGGACTAGAAGATCTATCTGTTTCAAGAACATCATTTGATTGGGGAATTAAAGTTCCAGGAGACCCTAAACATGTGATTTATGTGTGGGTAGATGCCTTAACTAACTATATTACATCATTAGGCTATCTATCAGAGGATGAAACACTATTCAATAAATATTGGCCGGCAGACGTACATGTGGTTGGAAAAGATATCGTTCGCTTCCATACTATTTATTGGCCAATTTTCTTAATGGCACTAGATTTACCACTTCCTAAAAAAGTGTTTGCACATGGTTTCATAATGATGAAGGACGGTAAAATGTCGAAATCAAAGGGCAATGTTATCTATCCTGAAATGCTAATAGAACGTTATGGCTTAGATGCGACTCGATATTTCCTATTGCGTGAGCTACCATTTGGCTCTGATGGTGTATTCTCGCCAGAATCTTTTGTTGAACGTACAAACTTCGACTTAGCAAACGATTTAGGAAATTTACTGAATCGTACAATATCAATGATAAACAAATATTTCGACGGCATTATTCCAGCTGAAAATCTTCAATCGACAGAGTTTGATGCAGCTTTGAAAGAGCAGGCTGAATCTGTTCGTATTAAATATGAAGAAAGTATGGAAAAAATGCAATTTAGTGTCGTATTAGCTGACTTATGGACACTTGTGTCGAGAACAAATAAATATATAGATGAAACTCAACCGTGGGTCCTAGCAAAAGAGGAATCGGATAAACCAAAATTAGGCGCCGTTATGCGAAATTTGGCGGAAAGCTTACATCAAATTGCTGTCATGTTACAACCGTTTATGACATCTACACCTAAACGAATTCTTGAACAATTAGGCTTGGATGACAAATTCTTAGCATGGGAAACAATTGAAACATTCGGCAATATTATTCCGGCAAACATTAAAGTGGTAGAAAAAGGAATTCCTATTTTTCCTCGTTTAGAGAGTGAAGTTGAAATTGCGTATATTCGTGAGGAAATGCGCGGTTCAGTGAAAACTCCACAAGAAGAAGAGTCGAAAGATGAGCAAAAGTCAGTAGAAATTCCAGAAATCCCTGAAATTACAATTGATGATTTTATGAAAGTAGATTTACGTGTAGCTACTGTAACAGCATGTGAAACTATTCCGAAAGCAGACAAATTATTAAAGCTTCAAGTGAATCTTGGATATGAGCAACGACAAGTAGTTTCAGGCATTGCAAAGTTCTATTCACCAGATGAATTAATAGGTCAAAAAGTAATTGTAGTCACTAACTTAAAACCAGTTAAATTACGTGGCGAATTATCACAAGGAATGATTCTAGCCGGTGAAAAAGATGGAATTTTAAAATTAGCATCTGTTGATCCAAAACTAGAGAATGGTGCGAAAGTAAAGTAAAAAATTTTAGGAAGGCCTGCTGAATGCAAAAAGTTCAGCAGGCTTTTAAAATCTGTTTAAAAAATGAGTATTTTATTATCTTGAAATAACTTATGTGCAGTAAATGGTGAGTTTCATTAGGTATATAGTGACAAATTTGGTGCCTAAGGTTACGGGTAATGTCATAATACCAAATTGTCTGTAACAAAATTGTAATACTTACGCAAAATATGAAATAATAATTTTTAATAAAATCTATGTTAGGAGAATGACGATGTTCATTGATACACATGTACACTTAAACGCTGATCAGTATGAAGAAGACTTACAAGAGGTTATTGATAGAGCTCTTGAAGCAAAAGTAGAGACAATGGTTGTTGTTGGTTTTGACCGTAAAACCATTGAAAAAACAATGCAATTGGTTGAACAATATGATTTTGTTTACGGTGTCATAGGGTGGCACCCAGTAGATGCGATTGATTGTACGCAAGAGGAATTAAATTGGATTGAGGAATTAGCAGCACATCCAAAAATAGTTGGTATTGGTGAAACTGGGTTGGACTACTATTGGGATAAATCCCCAAAGGATGTTCAACAAGCACTTTTCCGCAAGCAAATCCATTTAGCGCAAAAGTTAAATTTACCAATCATTATTCATAACAGGGATGCAACAAAAGATGTTGTACAAATTTTACGTGAAGAAAATGCAGCATCTGTGGGGGGCGTGATGCATTGTTATAGTGGTAGCGTGGAAACAGCACGTGAATGTATTGCTATGAATTTTATGATTAGTCTTGGTGGGCCAGTAACATTTAAAAATGCACGTATGCCAAAGGAAGTAGCGACAGAAATATCGTTAGAGCATTTGATGATTGAAACAGATGCTCCTTATTTAGCGCCTCATCCATATCGAGGAAAGCGTAATGAGCCAGCATTAGTGCCATTAGTTGCAGAAGAAATTGCTCGTTTAAAAGGGTTAAACGTTGAGGATGTTGCACAGGTCACAACAGCAAATGCGAAAAAATTTTTTGGGATTGACATTTAGTAGCTGAGACGCCTCCAATGCTGGGTTTGTGGTTGGGTGAAAAGGCAAGGTCAAATTTCTTTTTCAAAACATTCGGGTTGACAGTGCCAAAACTAGTCCGTATAATCCAACTTTGTATTAAGGAGGCGTTTTTTCATGTCAAATAATTCCATGAAAAACTTGTTCTTAGGATCATTGAGGAGTAAGCAAACAGTGATAAGCATTATTTCACTTGTCCTGTTTGTAACTGTAATTTCATTTGTACTTTATCAAGTTACTAAAAAAACCGTAACGCTTGATGCAAACGGGGAAATAATCAACGTAGTAACACATGCCAAAACTGTAGAACAATTATTACAAGATCAAAATATAGACGTAGCAGAGCATGACAAAATATCACCCTCTCTGAATACCAAAATTGCAAATGGTTTAGCAATTACATGGGAACAGGCAAAAGAAGTAACTATTTCAGTTGATGGAAATCAGTCAAAAGTTTGGACAACTGAAACACAAGTGAAAGACATTTTGAAAGAAGCAAATATCGAAGTATCAGAGCATGACTCATTAGCACGAGGTCTAGATACAGAAGTAGGAGCAGATAACAAAATTGATATTCAAAAAGCGTTTCAAGTAACGCTTGTCGATGGTGTAAACAAAAGACAAGTATGGTCCACTTCGACTACGGTCGCTAACTTTTTAAAACAACAGGGAATTCAGCTAAATGAATTCGATCGTGTCGAGAATAACCTGAAGGACGTAATCACTCCGGGAAGTAAAATCACAGTAGTTCGCGTAGAAAAGGTTATCGATGTAGTGGAAGACTCTTTAGATTTCGCAATTGAAAAGAAGCAGGATGCTTCATTACAAAAGGGAAAACAAAAAGTTGTAACAGCTGGCCAGGAAGGCGTAATTACCCGAACGTATGAAGTCGTGAAGGAAAATGGCAAAGTTGTAGCAAAAAATCTACAATCTGAAAAAGTTGTAAAAGAACCAAAGAAACAAGTGGTAGCAGTAGGTACTAAATCTGTAGTAGCAAGTGCTGCAACTGTATCACGTGGTTCAAAAGAGCCAGCTAGCGGTAAAGAATTTTATGTAACGGCAACAGCCTATACACCTTATTGTAATGGTTGCTCGGGTACATCTGCCACTGGCATTAATTTGCGCTCAAGCTCTGGATTGAAGGTAATCGCAGTAGACCCATCTGTTATTAAGCTGGGCTCAAAAGTTTGGGTTGAAGGCTATGGAACGGCTATAGCAGGAGATACTGGTGGTGCAATTAAAGGTAATAAGATCGACATACTTGTACAAACTGAAGCCCAAGCTAGCAATTGGGGAGTTAGGAAAGTGCGTATAAAAGTATTAAATTAAAAAAATTGTAAAATTAATCAATATGTTTTTTCGCTAATTAGTAGCTTTCCTGTTTTGACTGGCAGGAAAGCTTTTTTATCTTTTTTTAGTCATTTTTATGTTCTAGAGAATGAATCGTAACTAAATTAAATTTACATAAGGTAAGCTGTAGCGACAGAGGCAATAAGTCTGCGCGAAATTGATGAACAACAATACTCAATTCAAGTAAAGAGTATTATATAAGAAGGTGAACGACCGTGTATTTCTGTACAATCGTACAGTGCAGTTGTAAAATGGTCTGAAGATAAGGTAGAAAAGAGGAGCCTTTTTGCAAATAAAAGAAATTATTGTTGTTGAAGGAAAAGATGATACAACAGCTATTAAGCGGGCTACACAGGCAGATACAATAGAAACAAATGGATCGGCTATTTCAGAGGAGACACTCAAGCGAATTCAACATGCACAGGATAAAAGAGGCGTTATTGTTTTTACTGATCCAGATTATCCAGGTCGTCGGATTCGTGCCATTATCGAGGAGCGTGTAAAAGGAGTGAAACACGCTTTTTTACCAAAAGCTAAAACAATTGCAAAAAACGGTAAAGGACTAGGCATTGAGCATGCAGCAGATGAGGATATACGAGAGGCATTACGACATGTCTATACCCCAAATAGTGTTGAGTGCATCATCGATGATATTACTCTGGAGGATTTAATGACAGCACGTTTGATTGGCCATCAACAGGCAAAAAATCGTCGTGATCGCCTTGGAGAGATTTTGAATATTGGTGCAACAAACGGTAAACAACTTCATAAAAGATTGAAAATGTTTCAAATTACAGAAAAGCAATTTGGTGCGGCCGTCGCACAGTTAGATCAGGAGGAAAACAATGCATAAGGATATTGCAACACCAATTAGAACACAAGAGATTTTAAAGAAATATGGATTTTCATTTAAAAAAAGTTTAGGTCAAAATTTTTTAATAGATCCGAATATATTACGTAATATTGTTAGCCATGCAAATTTAACTGAGAATAGTGGTGCAATCGAAGTTGGTCCTGGCATTGGAGCATTAACAGAGCATTTAGCAAGAAGTGCCAAAAAGGTTGTATCTTTTGAAATTGATCAGCGCTTATTACCTGTATTAGAAGATACACTTAGTCCATATAACAATGTTACTATTGTACATTCAGATATTTTAAAGGCCGATGTTGAGAAGGTAATTAATGAAGAGATGCCGGGAATTGAAGATATTATGGTTGTAGCAAATTTACCTTATTATGTGACGACACCGATTTTAATGAAATTGCTCAATGATCGTTTGCCAATTCGTGGCTTTGTGGTCATGATGCAAAAAGAGGTAGCGGAACGTATTACGGCTAAACCTGGAACGAAGGAGTACGGTTCTTTATCAATTGCGATCCAATACTATGTAAAGGCTGATATAGCTATGACAGTACCGAAGACTGTTTTCATGCCACAGCCAAATGTAGATTCTGCGGTAATCCGTCTTATTAAACATGATGAGCCTCCGGTAAAGGTAATTGATGAGGACTTCTTATTTGTGGTAACTCGAGCGTCGTTCGTACAGCGTCGAAAAACGATTTTTAATAATTTGCAATCAAGTTTACCGAATGGAAAGGAACATAAGGAGAAAATTATGGAGGCCTTAACTGCAGTAAATGTTGAACCAACACGTCGAGGAGAAACACTTACTATACAAGAGTTTGGGAAATTGGCAGATGCACTATATCCAACGTTTGCAAAGTAAAGCTTTTTTGTTAATTTTTTTGAGTTTACGTAAAAAAAATAATTTTTTTCATAAAAAATAAGTTGACAATATTTATTGTAGGCTGATAAAATATTATATTTTGTTGACATTTTTGGGCGAATCGCTTATACTAAGTAGTAGTGAGGTGTAAGCGAAAATGCCAAAAACTTTAGCGGACATTAAAAAGTCGTTGGATTGTCATTTGGGTAAACGTTTGCAGTTAAGAGCAAACGGCGGTCGCAAGAAAACGGTCGAGTGTGCAGGGGTATTGCGTGAGACATATCGCGCTATTTTTGTAGTTGAGCTTGATCAAGAGGACAATACGTGCAAGCGCGTATCGTATAGCTACACAGATATTTTAACTGAAGCAGTAGAGATTACATTTTTAGACGAAGCAAAGGCTGCTGTCGCAAAATAGTTTCTAGTACTTATTTCTATATTTTGAAACGCTCATGTATGTTCAAAACTGCATGAGTGTTTTGCGTTTTCTGGGACATACTAAATTCGTCAGTTGTTAAAGGAGGAGTTTATATGCCTAGAAAAGGTATCATGTCACCTCGTTTAAAAGAAGAGATCGCTAAAGAACTTGGATTTTATGATGTTGTGCAACGAGAAGGTTGGGGCGGCATAAAAGCTCGAGATGCCGGTAACATGGTGAAGCGTGCCATTGAAATGGCTGAAAGAGCAAGTAGTGAGCAAGAGCATAATAAGTAGACTATTTTTGAAATAGACCACTTATAAAAGGTAACTTCATTTCAGCAGGGATGAAAACTTCCTGTCGACACAACAACACAACTGACGAGAGAGAACCGTTACACCAAACAGGGGTATACGGTTCTTTTTTTCCGTTTTCGCTTTCCCGTTATGGTAAAATAAAATGAATAATCTTTGTGAAAGATGAACGGCTGTTTATACTAAGGAGGAAGAAAGATGCTTTATGTAAAGGCGCCTGCAAAAATAAATTTAACATTAGATGTACTTTATAAAAGACCAGATAATTATCACGAAGTAGAGATGGTCATGACGACTGTCGATTTAGCTGATCGTATTAGTCTGGAATCTCGCGAAGATGGCGTAATTGAAATAATTTCGACTGATAATTTTGTGCCAAATGATCACCGTAATTTTGCTTATCAGGCAGCGCGTCTAGTTAAAGATACATACGGCATTGGACAAGGTGTATCCATTACTATAGAAAAAGAAATACCAATTGCAGCAGGGCTAGCAGGTGGAAGTAGCGATGCGGCTGCTACACTAAAAGGTTTAAATGAGTTGTGGAATTTAGGGCTATCTATAGACGAGTTAGCTGAATTAGGTGCTAAAATTGGTTCAGATGTTTCTTTTTGTGTCTATGGTGGCACGGCATTAGCAACAGGACGTGGAGAAATAATTCAGGAATTACCTGCACCACCAAACTGTTGGGTAGTCTTAGCTAAGCCAAAAATAGGTGTCTCTACTGCTGAAGTGTATGGTGGACTAAAGGTTGAAGGATTAGCACATCCAAATACGAAACAAATGATTCATGCTATTGAAACAACAAATTATGAGTTACTCTGTGCATCATTAGGAAACGTTTTAGAAACTGTAACATTTAAACTTCATCCAGAAGTAGTAATGTTAAAGGAACAGATGAAGCGCTTTGGGGCAGATGCAACATTAATGAGTGGAAGCGGTCCAACTGTGTTTGGTTTAGTGGATAGTGAAGCTCGTGTAAGCCGCATTTACAATGGTTTACGTGGTTTTTGTGAAGAAGTATATGCTGTCCGAATTTTAGGCGAGCGAAATACACTTGCTTAAAAACGCAAATTTATGTTAATTTTACCTATAAATATTCGTGTTTAGGAGAGGGTCGCATGAAATGGAAACGTAGTGAACGACTAGTTGATATGACGTACTATTTACTAGAGCATCCACATCAGTTGATCCCGCTAACTTATTTTTCAGAACTATATCAATCTGCAAAGTCTTCTATTAGTGAAGATTTAACGATTGTAAAAGAAACTTTCGAAGAAAAAGGAATCGGGTTATTGATAACAGTACCGGGCGCTGCTGGGGGAGTTAAGTATATTCCTAAAATGTCCGAGGCTGAGGTCCGTTTAGTTATTCAGGATTTAAAGGCGGAGCTTGAGCATTCAGATCGTTTGTTACCAGGCGGTTATTTATTTATGACGGACTTACTCGGCAATCCAGATTTAATTAATCGAGTTGGAAAGGTTTTTGCATCAGCTTATGCTGACCAGCAGATTGACGTCATAATGACTGTGGCGACAAAAGGGATTTCTATTGCCCACGCTATTGCAAGACATTTAAATGTACCAGTTGTTGTTGTTAGAAGAGATAGTAAGGTAACGGAAGGCTCTACAGTCAGCATCAACTATGTATCTGGTTCTTCCAGAAGAATTCAGACAATGGTATTATCAAAAAGAAGTATGAAGAGTGGACAAAGGGTGCTTATTACTGACGACTTTATGAAGGTCGGTGGTACAATGAACGGCATGAAAAATCTATTAGAGGAATTTGACTGTCAGTTGGCAGGTATTGCAGTACTTGTAGAGGCTGAGCATGCAGATGAGACGTTAGTAGATGATTATTATTCACTAGTGAAGCTTCATGAGGTCAATGAAAAGGACCGTACAATTGCATTAAGTGAAGGTAACTATTTTTCTAAAAAGGGGAAATGACAAATGAAAGTAGTAGCAACAACAAATGCACCAGCAGCAATCGGACCATATTCACAAGGTATTATTGTAAACGGCATGTTTTATAGCTCAGGTCAAATTCCATTAACAGCAGCTGGCGAATTAGTAGAAGGCGACATCACAGCTCAAACAAATCAAGTATTTGCTAATTTGAAAGCAGTTTTAGAAGCTGCTGGAACTTCTTTAGACAATGTTGTGAAAACAACTGTTTTTATGAAGGACATGAACGACTTTGTTGCAATGAATGAAGTATATGCTAGTCACTTTGGCGATCATAAACCAGCTCGTTCAGCAGTAGAGGTTGCACGTCTACCGAAGGATGTAAAAGTAGAAATTGAAGTTATTGCCATCGTTAAATAAGAAATTTTTTAATCCCGCTAGAAGAGAAGTGATTAGCTCTTTTAGTGGGCTTTTTTTTTAAAGTGTCAGAGCAGCTGACAAACAATTGTCAAAATTTCCGTAATTTAGATGAAATATTATACTAATGAGTATTCAAATTTTTTAGAAAATTTGATAGACTAGAAAAAGGAAAATATTCGGTAATAAAGAATATTAGATTTTTATTTAGGCATCTAAGATGAGAGGTGGTGAGAAAATGGAAGTTACTGATGTAAGATTACGTCGTGTACAGACGGATGGTCGCATGCGTGCGATTGCTTCCATTACACTCGACAATGAGTTTGTGGTTCACGATATTCGTGTAATCGATGGGAATACTGGTTTGTTTGTTGCTATGCCAAGTAAACGAACGCCAGACGGTGAATTTAGAGATATTGCGCATCCTATTAATTCAACGACTCGCAATAAAATTCAGGAGATTATTTTAAACGAGTACCATAATTCAAGCGAAACAGAAGAAGCCGAGAAAACAGAAGAATTAGAAGGAATTGGCGTATAGTTACAAAAGAAATAAGTGTTCATGTAAAAAGCTATTGGCTCATCTTCAAAAGTTGGAGATGAAATTTGATAAAACCTATGCCTTGTATATAAGTTGATTGGATGCTGGGCGACTCATCGGAGCCTAGGTTGGGACTGAAAATCAACCCCATGCTAGGGTAATAATCCAATCTATTCAAATTTTAGTATACATCTGGTTATAGTGTATAATTAGAGCTCTTCTTGATTGGAGAGTTCTTTTTATTTTGTGAATAAGAGAAATAGAGCAGTTTTGGGAAATACATATTAACATTCGAGCATAAGGTGCATTTGATTTGGAAATTCATCTTTTTGTCAAGTCTACACACCTTGAAAATAGATGGATTTTGCTATATAGTCATAAGAGAAAATGAGCGTATTGGAGGACTTACAGATGAGCAACATTTTTGCTGTCATTTTGGCTGCAGGTCAAGGTACACGTATGAAGTCCAAATTATATAAAGTGCTCCATCCAGTATGTGGGAAACCGATGGTACAACATGTGGTGGATCACATTCAAACGTTAGATGCGAATCGCATCGTAACGGTTGTAGGACATGGTGCAGAAAAGGTAAAACAACAGCTTGGAGATAAAAGCGAATATGTTTTACAGGCTGAACAGTTAGGGACAGCTCATGCTGTACAACAGGCTGAGGAAATTTTAGGTAGCGAAGAAGGTACAACATTAGTTGTTTGTGGTGATACGCCACTTATTCGTCCTGAAACGATGCAAGCTTTGTTCGAGCATCATCAAGCAAAGAATGCTAAGGCTACTATTTTAACAGCGATTGCTGAAAACCCAACAGGCTATGGTCGTATTTTACGTGGCGACAATGGACAGGTGGAGCAAATTGTTGAACAAAAGGATGCTTCAGCAGAGCAACAATTAGTTAAAGAAATTAATACGGGCACGTACTGCTTTGATAATAAAGCGTTATTTGAGACATTAAAGCTTGTGAAAAACGACAACGCACAGGGTGAGTTTTATTTACCTGATGTGATTGAAATTTTACAAAAACAAGGCGATGTCGTGGAAGCATATGTAACAGAAGACTTTGAAGAAACACTCGGTGTTAATGATCGTGTGGCTTTATCACAAGCAGAAGGGCTAATGCGTGCAAGAATTAATGAAAAACATATGCGTAACGGTGTGACAATCATTAATCCAGAGACAACGTATATTAGCGCAGACGCAGTGATTGGTAGAGATACTGTCATTCAGCCAGGCTCAATGATTGAAGGTGCGACTGTTATTGGCGAAGATTGTATAATCGGACCAAACACACAAATCATGGATAGCCGAATCGGTGACCGAACAACTGTGCATTCTTCTGTTGTGCGTGAAAGCGCTGTAGCGGAAGACACAGCTATTGGGCCGTTTGCGCATATTCGACCACTTTCTGACATTGGTAGTCATGTGAAGATTGGTAACTTTGTAGAAGTGAAGAAAAGTAAACTGGGTAATGACACGAAAGTATCACACTTAAGCTATATAGGTGATGCTGAAATCGGAAGTAATGTCAATATTGGCTGTGGTTCCATTACAGTAAACTATGATGGGAAAAACAAGTTCCAAACAATTATTGAAGATGATGTATTTGTAGGATGTAACACTAACTTAGTAGCGCCAGTGAAAGTTGGAAAAGGTTCATTTATTGCAGCAGGATCTACAATAACAAAAGAAGTTCCTGAGGATGCACTTGCAATTGCTCGTGCAAGACAAGAAAACAAACCGAATTATGTAAGCAAACTAAATTCAAAATAATTATCAACTAAACAGGAGGCCATCATGCCGTATCATTATGCAAACTCACAATTAAAAATATTTTCTCTTAATTCAAATAATCCACTTGCTCAAGAAATTGCGCAAGAAATGGGTGTTGAATTAGGTAAATCTTCTGTTAAGCACTTCAGCGATGGAGAGGTTCAAATTAGCATTGAAGAAAGTATTCGTGGTTGTGATGTGTTTATCGTGCAGTCTACTTCTGCACCTGTAAACGAACATTTAATGGAGCTTTTAATTATGGTAGATGCTGTAAAACGCGCATCTGCTCGTACAGTAAACGTTGTAATGCCTTACTATGGTTATGCTCGTCAAGACCGCAAAGCAAAGGCACGCGAGCCAATTACAGCTAAATTAGTAGCAAACTTACTTGAAACTGCTGGTGCAACACGTGTTATCGTTTTAGATTTACATGCACCACAAATCCAAGGCTTCTTCGATATTTTAATCGACCATTTGATGGCAGTACCTTTATTATCTGATTACTTCAAATCAAAAGGTATCCCAGAAGAAGAAATCGTTGTTGTTTCTCCAGACCATGGTGGTGTAACACGTGCTCGTAAAATGGCAGAACGTTTAAAAGCACCTATTGCAATTATTGACAAACGCCGTCCAAAACCAAACGTTGCAGAGGTAATGAACATTGTTGGTAATGTTGATGGTAAAGTGGCAATCTTGATTGATGATATTATTGACACTGCAGGAACGATTACAATCGGCGCGGATGCATTACGTGCTGCTGGTGCGAAAGAAGTTTATGCTTGCTGTTCTCACCCAGTATTATCAGGTCCAGCAATCGAGCGTATCGAAAACTCTTCAATTAAAGAATTAGTTGTAACAAATACAATCCAGCTTCCTGAAGAGAAAAAATCTCCAAAAATTACAGAGCTTTCGGTAGCTAAATTAATGGCAGATGCAATCTCTCGTGTTTATGAAAACAAATCTGTAAGTACTCTATTTGATTAATATAAATAAAGATATTGAAAGTGCAGTAATATATGGCGAAAAAAGGACAAATCTACGTTAAAAAGTAGATTTGTCCTTTTTATATGTGTTTTTGTGTGAATTTTCTTATAAAAGAGTATATAGTAAATGTGACTTAATAATATTTACACTACTTTAAAAAAATAGAGGTTTATCACCTAAAGATGGGGATACATTTTGTTAAAACATATTTTATATGAAAAAGTTGATTGGAGTGGAGACTGAGCGACTCCTGGGGGATTAGCGATAGAGGAACGAATACTAAGTGCATCACATCTTGTGATAACGCCTTCGTGACCAACATCGGTGCTGTTGCCGCTGCCGCTTCGCTTTCGCGCAGATAAAAACCTTTTGCTGCCGCTAAGTTAGCACTAAGCTTCCGCACAGAAAACACTTGTTATCCCGACGCCCCCAGGAAAGCGCCCAGTCGGAACGAAGATCAACCCCATGTTATGGTGATGAGCCGAAATAGAGGTAAATATTATTATAGCCTTCAACATATGTCATTATATTTTAAAAAGTGATAGTGACATTGATCGTAAGGCGTAAATAATTTTTCTTGGAAGGGGAAGTATAGATATGAGTACAGTATTAAGTGTTAAAAAGCGCGAAGCTGGGCATCGTTCGACATTAACCCAACTTAGAAAAGGGGGAGCCATTCCTGCGGTTATTTACGGCTATAATTTAGATTCAACCCCAATTTCTATTTCAGCGAAGGAATTCAGAAAATCTATTTTAAAAAATGGACAAAACAGTGTATTTCCAATGGATTTGGACGGGAAAAAAGTGAATGTTGTTGTGTCAGAAATACAACAAAGCTCTTTGAGAGATGAAGTAAATCATATAGACTTTTTTGCAATTAATATGTCTGAAGCATTAGAAGCTGATGTGCCTATTAAACTTGTCGGAGATTCAGTTGGCGTAAGTGAGGGTGGTATTTTGATGCAGCCTAACTTAGAGTTGAAAATTAAAGTAAAACCAACTGATATGCCTGAAGTAATTGAAGTGGATATTACTAAACTCTTAATTGGTGAGTCTATTACAGTAGCAAATATTCGTGAAACAATAGATTTTGAGATTGTTAGTGAAGATGAGCGCATATTAGCAACGATGATGGCTCCAGCTGTAGTAGTTGAAGGAGCAGATCGTACTGAATAAGAGTAAAAATAGATAATCAGGAAAGGCTGTTAAAGAAGGCTATACTTCTTTAACAGCCCTTTTGTGTTTTATGGAAATCCATATACCTCATATAATTAAAAGATTAACAAAGGAGAACGATACTTTATTTGAGACCTATCTGTTTTTTAGTGGATTCTCAACTATAGCTTTTGAAAAGAACCTATACTTTTCTTAGTTAATCAGAGCTTTTGTATTTTTGAATTTTTTCCATTCAAGAAATGTACGAAATGCTTTCTTGGCACACGGTATGGTAAAATAATGACTATTAGATTTGAAAGAAGAGAGGTACTTATGAAAATTATCGTCGGTTTAGGGAATCCGGGTAAACCTTATGAACATACAAGACATAATATTGGCTTTGATGTTATTGATGCTATAGCTGAAAAATGGGGTACACCTTTAACTAATTCAAAGTTTAACGGTATGTATGCAACAGTACATCGTCCTGAAGGAAAGGTTCTACTTGTTAAACCTTTAACATATATGAATTTATCAGGGGAATGTGTTGGTCCCCTTATGGACTATTTTGATATTGATGTGGAAGATTTAATTGTTATCTATGACGATTTAGATTTAGAAACAGGTAAATTACGTCTGCGTCAAAAAGGTAGTGCAGGTGGACATAATGGTATTAAATCATTAATTCAGCATTTAGGCACGCAAGAATTTAATCGCATCCGTGTTGGGGTTAATCGCCCGCCAACTGGCATGAAGGTAGCAGATTACGTGTTATCTAAATTTTCAAAAGAAGACCAAGCTATTGTTGGGGACGCTATTGAAAAGTGTGTAAATGCTATAGAAGCATCTCTTTCAGAACCATTTCTTGATGTGATGAATCACTTTAACAGTAGTAAATAAATATATAAAGAGTTAAAGCTTATTGTGGATATTGCGATCGGTAGCTTGCGACTACGGCCAACTAAACTGTATAGCGTAGTCTTCAACACAATGCAAAAATTATTCTCTTTTCTGAAGGCATAGTAACTATGACATTTAAGCTGAGTGAGAATTGGAAAGTGCATAATCCTTTTTAGAAATGTCTATACTTTAAGTAGAAAGTTGCTTAAAGGAGGATGATTTGGAGATGTCAGTTCGCTATCGATGTCGACATTGTGAAGTAGAAATAGGGACACTACCATTTGATGCAGATGATACAATTCGAAAACTGCATATTTTCGAAATGGGAGAAGCGGATGATTATGTTGAGAAAGATCAACATGGACAAACGACGGTGCACTGCATTTGTGAGCAATGTGAGGATTCGCTGAAACAATATCCAGATTATCACGCACTCAATAAATGGATTCAATAATTGGAAGGATGCTTTGGCGCACTTTCGTGCGTTCAAAGCTTTTTCCGTTTAAAAAATGGACAATAAAGATGCGTATTATAGTACTAGATTCGTAGTAATATGACGAATAGAATTACGCGCTGAAAGGAGCTTTTGACTGTGGAAGTTTTACGACAGCTTGTGTCGCAGGACAAACATATCACATCATTTTTACAGGAGATTCAGAGCGGTCATACTGCATCACAACTTATTACAGGATTAACAGGAAGCGCACGTCCGGTAATGGTCGATGTGTTATTTGAATATGTTAAAAAACCAATCTATATTGTATCTCCTAATCTATTGCAAGCTCAAAAAATGGCTGACGAGCTTGTGGGACTTTTAGGTGAGGAGCATGTTCATTATTATCCTGCGGATGAGTTTATTGCCGCAGACTTGTCTGTAGCCTCTCCAGAGTTACGTGCAGAGCGAATCGCGACACTCGATCACCTAGCTAGAGGTGAAAAAGCTGTGTATGTGATACCAGTTGCGGGCTTACGCAAAATGATGCAGCCTAAAGAGCATTGGCTACAATATTTTTTACAAACAGCAGTAGGCGAGGAAATTCAGACTGAAGAATGGCTACAAACATTAGTAGAGATGGGTTACGTACGTAATTCAATGGTGACGACACCTGGCGAATTTGCGCTACGTGGTGGCATACTAGATATTTATCCACCGTATTTAGAGTCACCTATTCGTATTGAGTTATTTGATACGGAAGTAGACTCTATTCGAACATTTTCAGCGGATGATCAACGTTCCATTGATAAATTGCAAAAAGTTCGCATCCTACCAGCGTCTGAAGTTATTTTGACGAAGAAAGAAAGAGTCGCGTTGGCAAGTCGTTTAGAAGCGGCGTTAGCGACAAGCTTAAAGAAAGTCAAAAAACAAGAGACAAAGGAGTTACTTTATCAGCATATACAATATGATATTGAGTTGTTACAGCAGGGGAATTTACCAGACTACGTAAACAAATATGGTTCGTTATTGTATGAGAAAACTGCTTACTTAGGTGACTATTTTGCACATGATGGGATTGTGCTATTTGATGAGCTTGGCCGTATTCAGGAGGTTATGGAAGCCTGGGAACGTGAAGAGGATGAATGGTTTTTATCGTTAATTGAAGAAGGAAAAATGGTGCATGATGTAAAGCCTGCCTTCTCTTTAAAAGAAATATTAGCAATGCTGTCACAGCAAAAATTATATTTCTCATTATTTTCACGGACATTTGCAGGTGTAACATTTAATAAGACGACAAACTTTTCTTGTAAGCCAATGCAGCAATTTCATGGTCAAATGTCTTTATTACAAAGTGAGGTTGAACGCTGGCTACTTGGTAAATTTACTGTACTTATCGTTACTAGGGATAAAGAACGTGTTAAACGTGTACAGGAAATGCTTGAGGAATATGATATTCATACGACAATCGGTGATCCAACAGAGCCGGGTATTTATATTGTGGATGGTTCACTGTCTAGTGGCTTTGAATTGCCATTACAACGTTTAGCGATCGTGACAGAGGATGAATTATTCAAACAACAGGCGAAGAAAAAAGCACGTCCTCAAAAAATGACGAATGCCGAACGTATTAAAAGCTATACAGAAATTAAACCGGGTGATTATGTTGTACATGTACATCATGGTATTGGGAAAT
Organism: Lysinibacillus sp. RS11; assembly: GCF_042019215.1. Lineage (NCBI taxonomy): Bacteria > Bacillati > Bacillota > Bacilli > Caryophanales > Bacillaceae > Lysinibacillus > Lysinibacillus sp. RS11. Next base: position 71,987 of record NZ_CP168124.1, read on the forward strand.
ATATTGGTGTAGAGACATTAGAGGTAAATGGTACACATAAGGATTACTTACACATTCGATATCGTGCAGATGATAAATTATATGTACCAGTAGAGCAAATCGATTTAATTCAAAAATATGTGGCATCTGAAGAACGTGAACCGAAGCTACATAAATTAGGTGGAGCAGAGTGGAAAAAAGCCAAAGCAAAGGTATCGTCTGCTGTACAAGATATTGCTGATGATTTAATTAAACTTTATGCGAAGCGTGAAGCAGAGAAGGGCCATGCATTTGCGTTTGACAACGATGATCAGCGTAATTTCGAGGCTTCATTCCCGTATGAGGAGACAGAAGATCAGCTACGTTCAATTGTTGAAGTAAAACGTGATATGGAACGTGAACGCCCTATGGATCGCCTCGTATGTGGTGACGTAGGCTATGGTAAAACAGAGGTAGCAATTCGTGCCGCATTTAAAGCAATTCAAGATGGTAAACAGGTCGCTTTCCTAGTTCCAACAACAATTTTAGCGCAGCAGCACTATGAAACTATTCGTGAACGATTCCAAGACTTCGCTATAAACGTAGGTCTCTTGTCTCGTTTCCGTACAAAAAAAGAACAAACAGCGACATTAAAAGGTTTAAAAGAAGGACAAGTTGATATTGTCGTTGGAACACACCGAATTTTATCTAAGGATCTAACATTCCAAGACTTAGGACTGCTCATTGTTGATGAAGAGCAACGTTTTGGCGTTACACATAAGGAAAAAATTAAACAACTAAAAACCAATGTCGATGTATTAACGCTCACAGCTACTCCAATTCCAAGAACGTTGCATATGTCGATGGTAGGTGTTCGTGATTTATCGGTTATTGAAACTCCACCAGCCAACCGTTTCCCAGTGCAAACGTATGTAATGGAGCATAGTGGTGCATTAGTGCGTGAAGCCATTGAGAGAGAAATGGCACGTGGAGGCCAAGTATTCTATTTATACAATCGTGTAGAGGATATGGCTCGAAAAGTCGAGGAGATTCAACTGCTTGTTCCAGAAGCACGTATAGGGCATGCACATGGGAAAATGACGGAATCCGAATTAGAATCTGTAATATTAGCCTTTTTAGAAGGTGACTATGATGTGCTAGTAACGACAACCATTATCGAGACCGGTGTGGATATACCAAATGTGAACACATTGATTGTCCATGATGCTGATCGAATGGGCTTAGCACAGCTTTATCAATTGCGTGGTCGTGTAGGGCGTTCTAATAGGGTGGCATATGCGTACTTTATGTATCAACGTGATAAAGTTCTTACAGATGTGGCTGAGCAACGATTACAGGCGATTAAAGAATTTACAGAGTTGGGATCAGGTTTTAAAATTGCTATGCGTGACTTATCCATTCGTGGAGCTGGTAACTTGCTTGGGGCCCAACAGCATGGCTTTATTGATTCTGTCGGTTTTGATTTATATTCACAAATGCTAGAAGAAGCAATTGCCGAGCGTCAAACAGGTGTGAAAAAAGAAGAAAAGCCAGACATAGAAATTCTATTGAGTGTTGATGCATATATCCCAGATGCATACATTCCTGACGGCTATCAAAAAATTCAAATGTATAAACGTATTAAAGCAATGGATCATGTGGAAGAATATAGCGAAATCATGGAGGAATTAGCGGATCGCTTCGGTGATCTTCCGATTGAAACAGAACGCTTACTGCGAATTGCACGTATGAAGGTATGGGGATTAGATGCAGGGGTATTATCTGTGAAAGAAAAGCAAAAGATTGTCACACTATTGCTGTCTGCAGAAGGTACAGCGCGAGTTGATGGCGGTAAAATTGTTGAGGAATCCATGAAATTTGAACGTGCTGTCGGTTTTGGTATGGATGGTATGCAATTGAAATTTACGATCGATGAACGAAAATGTGGAAAATACCAACCCTTTGATATTTTAGAAGAAATGATGCAAATTATTGCTAATGCAAAAAAACAACAATAGATGAAAAGCTGATCTTACCTCACGTGGGTAATGATCAGCTTTTTTATTTGGCTAAGCATAAAATGACAAGCGTCGAAACGTCAAAGTCGAATTGATTATTATGGTTCACTAAATTTTTTCATAAATCATTTATAGAAATTTGTTCTGTGGTTAATCTAAGATAAGTTGATTGAAGTTAAAATTCTACATGTTAGAAGCATTTAGAGCAATGGCTTAGGCTTTCCAAAACCTTTTTGAAAAATAAAGTTGGCTGTGAAATCCTTTTTCTTCAGTTTTTGCATAGATTGCTTCATAAAAAACCATACTATTGTTGAATAAAAATTTCATTGTAGCGAAAGCGAGGCATTAAGAATGAAGGCAACAGGAATTGTTCGTCGTATTGATGATTTAGGGCGTGTGGTTATTCCAAAAGAAATTCGTAGGACGCTACGTATTCGTGAAGGTGACCCGCTAGAAATTTATACAGACCGTGAAGGTGAAGTCATTTTAAAGAAATATTCTCCAATTAATGATTTGGGAGAATTTGCGAGAGAATATGTAGAAACATTATATGAAACGTTAGGTACTCCAGCATTTGTAACCGACCGAGATGAAGTAATTGCTGTTTCAGGAATCGGTAAGAAAGAGTACATTAATCGTCGTATTACATCCTTTGCGGAAAGTTTTATGGATGAGCGTTCAACAAAAATAGAAAAAATGGAAACAACTATTGAGATTGTCCCTGGACAATATGAGCAAGTGAAGTCATATTGTGCAACGCCTATTATGGTAAATGGTGATCCAATCGGCTGTATTATCGTTTTGTCTAAAGTGCATTTTGTTGGTGAGGTTGAAGTAAAAGTCGCAGAAACAGCTGCTAACTTCTTAGCGAAACAAATGAATAGTTAATGAAAATTTAAAGTTATTGCGCTGACCTTTTAGGCTGAACAATAACTTTTTTTGTACATAGTTGTATACAGAATATTTATGATGGTGCAATCGGGCGCGTCAAACTTTTGAGATATGCTATACTATTGGCATTGTTATAGAAGGAAAGAGGGCAATTTATGTCGGAACGTTTTGGCATGAAAAGCTACATGAAGGGCGCGGCATTACTTACAATTGCTGCTCTTATTGTGAAGGTTCTTAGTGCAATTTATCGTGTGCCTTTTCAAAATCTTGTTGGTGATGAAGGTTTTTATATTTACCAGCAGGTTTATCCAATAATATCCATTTTTGTTGTGTGGACATCTAGCGGCTTTGCAGTAGCCATTTCTAAAATGCTAGCAGATAATGATTGTATTTTAGACCCGTTGGAGCGAAATCGGAAACGTAGCGGTATTATACGTATTGTTTTTCGCTATTTAACATTACTATCGTTGTTGTTTTTTGGTGTTTTATTTGGTGGTGCTGAAATACTTGCACAGCTCATGGGCGATACTGAGCTAGCACCTTTAATACGGACTGGTTCATTTATAGTGCTTGTCATGCCAGCTCTCGCTATTTTGAAGGGTGGCTTTCAATCAAGAGGTATTATGGAGCCGATTGCTTATGCACAAGTCCTTGAACAAGCTGTGAGAGTATTTGTCATTTTAGCAGGTACATTTATTATTATGACGACGACAAAGTCACTATATAGCGCAGGGCAAATGGCCATTATAGGTACGGTAATTGGCGAAATTGTAGGCTTTTTATTACTGGCGTTTATCTTTAAAAAACGTTTTGGCCTATTGAAAGATCAAAAACTACAGCAACGTGTCGAAAGTTTTTCCGTTATTAAAGAGGTAACGTTACTAAGCTTAAGTGTGAGCATGAGTGGTCTATTGTTACTAGGCTATCAGCTAGTGGATTCCTTTACTATTTATTCACTATTAATCGAAGGTGGTATGGATCAGACGGTAGCTAAGGAAACAAAAGGTATTTATGACCGCGGGCAGCCATTGGTACAGCTTGGAGTTGTCATTGCTTCTTCTCTTTCGCTTGCTATTGTGCCTCTTATTGCACATATGTCTAAAAAACAGGATGGGCGTAGTGCAATTCCGTTTATACAGCTAACGTATAGAGCGTCTGTATTATTTGGATGGGCAGCATCTCTAGGTTTAATACTCGTTATGCCTTATATTAATGCAATGCTTTTTAAAACAGATGCACTATCAGAAGTGCTTATGGTATATGTGTTACAAATTGTTCCTTTGTCGATTATTTTGACATTTACAGCTATTCTGCAAGGTTATGGAAAATTAAAAAAGCCAGCGTTATTTTTAATTATAGGTTTTATATTAAAAATAATATTAAATGTGCTGATAGTTAGTTTCTTCGGAGTATTAGGTGCGGCCATTGCTAATAATGTGGGTCTATTATTTACAGCACTGATGCTTGCTTTCTATTTGAAGAAAATGACGGCAATTCAATTAGCGCCAGCCGATTTTTACAAAAAAGTTGGAATTGCTTCACTCAGCATGGCAATTGTAGTATTAGTTTGGTTACAGTTTGTGCCAGAGTTGTTAAACCAATTTTTATCACCCCGATTTGTCGCAGTGATAGCAGGTTCTACAGCCGTATGTTTAGGTGCATTTGTAATGATTACAGTAATCGCTAAGTTACGAGTACTGGCTGAAAAAGAGTGGTACTTACTGCCGTTTGGGCGCAGAATGGCTGTTTATCAATTATGGTTAAATCGGAAGAAGTAGGTGGATGGATTGAATACATTAACAGTTATTGGCTTAGGTGCGGGTGATTTTGATCAACTGCAAATGGGTGTCTATAAAAAAATAAAAGCGGCTAGAAAATTATATGTTCGTACAGTGGATCATCCAGTATTAGATGAATTATCAGCAGAAGGCTTACAATTTGAAAGCTTTGATGCAGTCTATGAAGAACATAATTCATTCCAGCCTGTGTATGAGGAAATTGCAGAAAAACTTGTGGCTGCGGCATTAATGGAAGATGTAATGTACGCTGTACCAGGACATCCACTTGTTGCGGAGCAGACTGTACAGTTGCTTATTGCAGCGGCGGATGAGGGAAAGGTAAATTTAATCATTGAAGGTGGGCAAAGCTTCTTAGATCCAATATTTGGCGCGTTGAAAATCGACCCGATTGAAGGCTTTCAATTGCTAGATGGCACTAACTTTTCTATGCATGACATTAACATGCGTCAACATATTTTAATAGCCCAAGTATATGATACATTTAGTGCATCAGAAGTAAAGCTAACGTTGATGGAGAAATATGATGATGAATACCCTGTTACTGTAGTTACGGCAGCGGGATCAGCACAGGAAAAGTTAGTAACAGTACCACTTTATGAGCTCGATCAAAGCGTTGAGGTGAACAATTTAACAACGGTATATGTGCCGCCTGTGAAATCACAAGAGGGGGCATTACGAGACTGGACCACTTTCCGTCAAATTATTGCTACTTTAAGAGGGCCAGATGGCTGTCCGTGGGATCAAAAGCAAACGCATGAATCATTGAAAAAATATTTATTAGAAGAGGCACATGAATATTTGGCAGCTGTAGATGCAGAGGATGACTTTGCAATGATTGAGGAGCTTGGAGATGTGTTATTACAAGTATTCCTTCATGCACAAATTGGAGAAGATCAAGGCTACTTTACATTGGAAGATGTTTTAGCTTCAATCAGTGAAAAAATGATTCGTCGACACCCGCATGTATTTGGTGATGTATCGGTAGAAGATGCAGAAGGTGTTGTAGCCAATTGGGAAGCTATAAAAGCAGAAGAAAAGGGTAAAAGTGAGAAGCCGCTATTGGAAGAGGAATACCGAGCGTCCTCAGCTTTACAAACAGCATATAATTATCAAAAAAGAGCTGCAACGGTAGGATTTGATTGGCCTGATGTGGATGGTGCATGGGACAAGTTTGCGGAGGAATGGCAGGAATTTCGTAATGAGGTGACGAAAGGTACAAGTGCGTCACGTCTTGATGAATTTGGAGATGTCTTGTTTACACTTGTGAATTTAGCACGTTTCTACAAGCTATCTCCGGAAGAGGCTATGTTACATGCGAATGAGAAGTTCGCGAGCCGTTTTGGCTATGTGGAAGCAAAGGTAAAGGAAAGCGGAAAACCGTTTTCTGATTATACATTAGAACAATTAGATGCTTTCTGGAATGAAGCAAAGCAGTTAGAAAAGGAGTAAAAATATGCGATTAGATAAATTTTTAAAGGTATCGCGTTTAATTAAACGTCGTACATTAGCGAAAGAAGTGGCAGACCAAGGCCGTATTACGATTAACGGTAAGGTAGCAAAAGCTAGTAGTGCTGTTAAAGCTGGCGATGAGCTAGCCATTCGTTTTGGACAAAAAATTGTGACAGCACGTGTAGAGGAATTACGTGATACTGTGAAAAAAGAAGATGCAGCAAAAATGTTCACTATTTTGAAAGAAGAGCGTCTTGAAAAAATTGAACCTGAATTTATTGATGATGAAGACTAAGTAATACGGACTTATATGTTTGTCTCGTCCTCTTTTGAAGTCCTCAAAAGTTGTTACTGCATATAGCTACAAAAATGCGAATGAATGGTAAAAGTTTAGCAACTTTAATAAAGTTGTCATGCTTTTAAGGTTGTCCGCATAAAGTGAACAGAAGCTAGGACGACTAAAGGAGGAAGAAAATGACGCTACATCAAGAAAGTAACCGTTACACAATTCCATCTGGAGAACATATTTTAACGATTCGTAATCGTAAAAGAATGGACATGACTTCTGTAAAATCAATTGAACGCTTTGATCAGGAAGAGTTTTTTATCAAGACGTCCCAAGGGCATTTGTTAATCCGTGGAGAGGAACTGCATATCGTTCATTTAGATGTTGATAAAGGGTTATTGACACTTGAAGGAACTGTGAAAACCTTACAGTATGACGAGGAGGAAAGTGGCTTCTCGAAAGGTTTCCTTCATAAGCTGTTTGGATGATTGTTAGTGAACAATTTGTTCAACTATTAGTCATGGTTTTGAGCGGTATAGCAGTTGGGTTCATAATTGATAGTGTACGGCTTATTGTTTTTTCGACTCCAAAAAGGTCAAGCCTTCGAAGGTGGATGATGGTATTTGAATTACTCACTTGGATTCTACTGGGAGGGCTGACATACTATTTATTATTTTGGCTGAAGGATGGCGCTTGGCGGGCTTATGACCCGCTAGCGCAAATTGCCGGAATTTTTTTGTATCAAACATTTTTTCAAACATTTTTACGTTTCATCGCAAAAGTTTTGGTGAATATAATATGGAGACCCTTCTGGTTTGTCGTACAATTAATAATTGCTATCATTCGACAAATTTTACAGATATTAATGAATATAGGAGCTTTTATTTTAAGACCTTTTGTCAAAATTTATTCGTATTTGTCCTACACTTTTTTAAAAAAAGTCCGATTTATCAAGTATAATAAAAGACAACAATAATTTTCGGAGGTGCGGGCATGTCTAGACGTCATTCATCAAATGATGACCAAAAAAACTTTACTAAACTTGATAATGACTATGTCCGTAACACGGATAGAGCTATAAATCGTAAAAAACAATTACTGAAAAGAAAACTACGACGTATTGTCTTTTTTACGATTGTGCCAGTCGTTATTATCGCAGCTCTCATAAATATACTTTTTCAACAAAACAAAACACTAGCTGTAAAAGAGAAAAAAAAGGACGAAGCGAATCAGCATCTAACTGAAATGAAGGAAGAGCAAGATTCATTAAATCTTAAAATTAAACAATTAGAAGATGATGAATATATCGCGAAGCTATTACGCAAAGATTATTTCCTATCTGAAAAAGGTGAAATTATTTTCATTATACCGGAAGAGAAAGAAAATAAAGGCGATATACCAGAAAAAAAGGATAAAAAAGAAGTCATACCAGAAAAGAAAGATAAAAAAGACGACTGAAAAGCTATGTATTGTTGACACTCTTTTTTTGTTATATATAATGAAAAGAGAAACTTATTGCAGTAAAAAGTTTGATTAAATTGATTACATGGCTCAAATGAGTCGCTTAATTTTTAAGGAGGAGCATTTTTTTTATGTCAATTGAAGTAGGCAGCAAGGTACAAGGTAAAGTAACAGGAATCACAAATTTTGGAGCATTCGTTGAGCTGCCAGATGGCAAAACAGGCTTAGTACACATCAGTGAAGTTGCTGACAATTATGTAAAAGATATCAATGAGCATCTAAAAGTTGGAGATGAAGTTGAAGTAAAAGTGATGAATGTTGAAGCGGACGGAAAGATTGGTCTTTCAATCCGTAAAGCAAAGCCTCAAGCTGAGAGACCAGAGCGTCCAGAGCGTCCAGCACGTCCTCGTCGCGATAATCGTTCTAATGATCGCAACGAGCGTCATCAACCAAAAGAGAATTTTGAACAAAAAATGGCACGTTTCTTAAAAGATAGTGATGAGCGTCTAGCAACACTTAAACGTGCTACAGAGTCAAAACGCGGTGGTCGCGGCGCAAGAAGAGGGTAGTTTGCTGACTGTTTTAATCGTAGAAAAAGTGTATGAAATAGAGTTGGGATTAGCTTTTATTAAAGCTAATCCCTTTTTTGATAGTTAAATAATATAATCCTCAAAACTTCATAAAAAGGCTATCTCAAAATATACTCTAGCCATACGTCATTATAACTTTTCTAGTAGGGATACATTAAATCCCTACAACGTGGATGTTGGTCTTTTTTTCTTTTTAGGAGCTGGCGCAGGTATTTGTTCAGCAGGTTTTTCTGAAGTCTTTTCTACTGGGTTAACAACCATTTTGACAAGTAAAAACACACCATATACACTAACGGCTAGTCCAGTGATAAGCAAAAATATTTGTACAGCAAAAGGTAAATTAATAAGAATGGATACGAGAATAATCATAGAGCCACTTCCGCAAATTAAAGCAGCTTTTGTTAATGAACCCAAAGGAAATAAACCTCCTAGTTAATTCGTTCTTTTCATTATTAGTATGCCATATTTTTTGTAGACAGTAAAAAACATAAGTACATATGACGTTTCCTAGTACATAAATTTTATAACTGGAAAGGTTACAGCCATATCTTTTTTAACTTCTTTCATCAAATGTCTTTTGTACCGAAAGCGTAGCGACAGGTACAGGTACAGAAGTCCCCTGTCTCTATAGGTGATGAGATGAATGCGGTTTCAAGTCACTTTTCAGTGGGTGTCCAAACATCCGCCGCTGCCGCGTCGCTTTCGCGCAAATAAAACCCTTTTGCTGCCGCTACGCTTTCGCACAGAAAACATCTGCAGGCCTTAGCACAAAGCCGATTCATTCTGAACGCAATGATGCCGAGGCATCATTGATTGTGCAAAAAAATAGGCGCCTCAGAACAATTCTGAGACGCCTATTTGAGATGACCCCTACGGGATTCGAACCCGTGTTACCGCCGTGAAAGGGCGGTGTCTTAACCACTTGACCAAGGGGCCTACTATGGTGGCGGCCGAGGGGATCGAACCCCCGACCTTACGGGTATGAACCGTACGCTCTAGCCAGCTGAGCTAGGCCGCCATTAATATTATGGAGCGGAAGACGAGGTTCGAACTCGCGACCCCCACCTTGGCAAGGTGGTGTTCTACCACTGAACTACTTCCGCATTTATTTTAAGGACAAGTTAAATAATACAAGCCTTTGTTACTAACGTCAAGTAGTTTTCTTAAAAAAAATAATAAAAATATATGGTCAATATAAAAATTTATGAATTGGTTAAAGATTAACTTCTTTCAGCAAGTGTTTTATGTAACGTAAGTGAAACGGCAGTTACAAATATCTGCTGAAAAAGAGGAACTCTGGCTTAAGAGCTTCACATCCTATGAAAATGCCTGAGTGACCAACGTCGTGTTGTTGTTGTTGTTGTTGTTGTTGCCGCTTCGCTTTCGCACAAAAAACATCTGCAGGCTTAAGCATAAAGTTGATCCCGGACGCGATTACACTCCATAGTTTTCGTGGGAATTGTTGCCATATCTCGTATTTATGTATATGTATTCGTCGAAATGTTTATATTTTTTTCTGTCACCGTCAGACAATCTTTCCACACATAATTTTTTATAATAGCCAAAAGTGCAGAAAGGGGATAGTGAAATGACGAGTATTGAATGGTATAACACAGCAAATGTAGACGATGATCAAAAATTAGGAGCGAAAAAAAGGCAATTGATGATTGGCTCCCTACTCTTTTTAACATCCTTTTTTTTAGCTCAATCTGTTGTATTTGAAGCGGCTGTACCTTTCTCGGTTCCTTTTTGGGCAATTATTCGAACGAAGTATAAGGAATATGCCAAATATGTTTTGTTTGGTGGTTTAATAGGGTGTTTTTTCCTTGGTTTTGGACAAGTCTTCATTTTAGCGTTGCAAATTGTTATGTATGAATGTATTATGCGCTTTCGCTATTGGCAGCTGCCACAAAGTATTGCGGTCTCTTTAGCGGTACTGTTTGTGCAGATTATGTGGCAGGGGGTTATGTATCAAGGCTTACCACCGGTGCTTGTACAATTTTATGTAGGCTGTGAAGCAGCTTTAGCTCTTATTATGACACTGTTTATGCAAGTATTGTTTGTTAATTCTTATGAATGGTTTACGAGTCATTGGACATATGAGAAGCTAGGTTCTGGATTAGTTGTATTTGCTGCTATGCTTACAGGGATGCAAGCAATTGTCATAAGCTATTTTTCACTTCCCATTTTTCTATTACAACTATTAATTTGCTTTGGTGCGTTAGTAGGAAGTGTACCATTAGCAACGGTTATTGGAGCCGTGCTCGGGACTCTCATTGGTGTTGCAAAACTTTCATTTTCAGGTATGCTTTCAGTAGCAACTTTAACGGGATTGTGCGCAGGGATGGGAGCTCGCGCTGGAAGGTTTGGTGTAGCAATTGGTAGCATTTTGCCAAGTGTGTTTTTTTTATTTTACGATGCAACATTACCGTTAGATAGTGTCTATTTCACATCGATTGCGATCGGGAGTATTGTTTTTCTAACCATCCCCCAAAAATATTCTGATAAGGTGCGGGACAAACTGTTTCCGCAGCGCGAGGAGGTCTTACTCGCTCGGCAAAATTGGTTAACGGAGCATGTTACGTATAAACTAGAGCATTTCCAGCATTTTGTACAATTTATGAAGGAGCTTGTGTTTGAACGCTTTATGACGGTCCCGATAGAAGAGGCAAAGGAAATATCACCGATGAATACATGTTTAAGTTGCTTCCGCTATGATCGTTGTTGGGGAGCACAAAATAACGGAATGGACAAGCTTATGACGGACTGGTTCCATATGAAAGGCGTTGGAAAGGAATCTGCTCTTCACCGTGTCGAAGAACAACTACGCTTTAAATGTGTAAAATCAACGAAGATTTTTGAAGAATTAGAAACGGAGTTGTATAGAGAGCGCATTAATGGACAGTATTTTCATGGTAAGAAAATGATTGCGCTTCAGCTGCGGGATATGAGCAATCATCTAAATCAATTAATAGCGGAGATGAAAGAAGAGGCTATCTCCTTCGTCAGTGTGGAAAAGGACATTACTCAACGATTAAAAGATGCACATATTGAATGCTTTCAACTAGATGTAATAAGCAATAAGCCTGGAGCACGAAAAATTGTATGTGCCTTAGCACCGGCACGTGTCAATTGGGAGGAAGACACGACAGTAGCTGAACGGATGATACTGCCAATTTTATACGATATTTTTGAAGAACCCTTTGAAATTGAAAAAGTAGTAGCATGTGATGTACCATTTCGTCACATTCAAGTAAGCTTTAGATCAGCTATAAGCTTTGAAGTAGAGTATGATATATATAGCATGTCTAAAGATGCGACGTTATATTCAGGTGATTCCCATGCATTATTTCAATTGCATCCTGGACTATTTGCAATTTTATTGTCAGATGGTATGGGTCAGAGTAAAGAAGCACAGCATGAAAGTAGAAAATTAATACATTTAATGCGGGAATGCTTAAATTACAATATGAACCCAGAAACTGCGATGCATACGTTGCATTATGTTATGTCTTTAAAGCAACAAAATGATATGTATGCAACGCTTGATTTTGCCCTTGTCGATTTACAACACGGTGATTTATGGTCGTGGAAGGCTGGGGGAATGTCTACGTATATTTTACGTGGGAAAGAGGTGCTGAAGGTTGAAAGTAATGCAGCGCCTGTAGGATTTTTATCTATTTCAGCAGTCGAGGCTGAAAAAAGAAAGCTGAAAGCGGGCGATGTAATTTTAATGCACTCCGATGGATTATTTTCAAGTGTGGATGATTGGGACGAGCAGGAGGAGACATTTTTAGCGTATGCGCAGCAGGTAGCAGGCACTACTAAATCCATACAGGAAAAACTAACAACGATTATGCAATCTTTCCAATCTTTTTATAACATTGACGACGATTGCACTGTATTGATGCTAGAAGTTACCCATGTTGTACCTACATGGGCTGTGTTTAGACCAGTTGAACATTCTATGAGTAAATCAACAAAATAGAAAACGAAAAGGGGAGGAGAAGCGTTTGTCACTTGAATTAAAGGTCAAATTATTTATTGAAAAAGAACAATTATTACAGCCAGACGATCATCTTCTCGTCGCCGTTTCGGGTGGATTAGATTCAATGGCTTTACTCCATTATTTTGTTACAACAAAAGAGCAATGGGGGATTACGGTAGAAGCCGTACATGTTGATCATATGCTAAGAGGTGAGGCATCTGCTGAGGATAGAGCTTTTGTCCAAAAATATTGTGATGAGTATGGTGTAAACTTATATGCAAAAGCTATTCCAATACCAGAAATCATGGCTTTAGAAAATGGGAATTCACAGCTTATTTGTCGTAGAGAACGGTATCAATATTTTAAAGAGGTCATGCAAAAAACAAACGCTAGCAAGCTTGTAACTGCACATCATGCGGACGACCAACTGGAGTCAGTATTAATGGCCCTGACAAAAAATGCAACGATAAATGGTATGCAAGGTATACGTTCACAACGCTTTTTTGAAGGAAAATCATTAATTCGTCCGTTTTTAACGGTTACAAAGTCCGAAATAGGGGAATATTTACTTATACAAGGTTTAGATTATCGGGAAGACGCTAGCAATTCTAAAGACACCTATGTACGCAATCGTTTTAGACATCATGTGGTGCCATTATTGGAAGCTGAAAATCCTCGAGTAACGGAGCAGGTGACCCATTTTACAAAACAATTGCAAGAAGATGATGCCTATTTAATGGCATTAGCGGAAGATGTATTTTCTAGAACGATACAAATTAGAAGCGGAAATACATATAGCATGGAAATTGAAGCTTTTCAATTGGTACCACTTGCTTTACAAAGGAGGCTCATTTTAATACTATTAAACTATCTTTACAAAGATTCAAATACGATACAAAGTTATGCTTTATTGACTTCAATTTCAAAGCTTTGTGATACGACAGCTGGGTATGCTGAAGTTCACTTGCCAGAAGATTTTATAGCAGTTCGCCGTTATGGAAAATTAACGATTCAGAAGAAAGACCCATTAGAAGGGCAAACTTCTCCTGAGAAAAAAGTTATTTCAACTGCTAATGGGTGGGCCACATTGACAAATGGTGAACATTTATGCGTAGTCAAGTTGTCTGATTTATCGTCTGAAATGATAACGGATACTGCAAAACTTTTTTATTTTAACGCTAGCAAACTCAAACTTCCACTCTATGTTAGAGCGCGTAAGGAAGGAGACAGAATGCTGTTAAAAGGTATGGATCAGCCGAAACGTTTATCTCGCCTTTTTATAGATGAAAAGATTCCTTTAAATGAGCGAAATAGCTGGCCGTTACTGATTTCTCAATCTGATGAGGTAGTAGCGGTAATTGGTGTGCGTATGGGAATGTTTTTTTCAACCACTCCACAACCTAACGATGATACAGTGCTCATCGTAGACTAAGGTCTTTGTAAAATTTCACCACAAATGGTTGAAAATTTTTTTATACACACGAGGAGGAATCGATATGTTACAAAATGACATCGAAAAAATTATGATTTCAGAAGAACAATTACAAGAAAGAATCGCTGAGTTAGGAGCACAATTGACAGAGGAATACAAAGATGCATTCCCGCTAGCTGTTGGTGTTCTAAAAGGGGCAATGCCTTTTATGACAGACTTAATGAAACGTTTCGATTCTTTCATTGAGCTAGACTTTATGGATGTTTCTAGCTATGGCAATGCCACAGTTTCGTCAGGCGAAGTAAAAATTCTAAAGGATTTAAATACAAGCGTTGAGGGGCGTGACGTATTAATTATTGAGGATATCATTGATAGCGGCTTAACTTTAAGCTATTTAGTAGACTTATTTAAATACCGTAAAGCAAAATCCATCAAAATCGTTACATTGTTAGATAAGCCATCAGGTCGTAAAGTAAACTTAGATGCTGATTATGTTGGTTTTGAAGTGCCAGACGGCTTTGTTGTAGGGTATGGCTTAGATTATGCAGAAAAATACCGTAATTTACCATATATCGGCATTTTAAAACCAGAAGTCTATTCTTTCTAAGAAGTAGGGGTTAACGAAAGTACACCAACTATGAAACGAGAGAGCCTCCAGCGAAGGTCATAGATTTTTGTTTTTAGGCTCATCACCAGAAGTTATCGATGACATTTGTTAAAACGTATGTCATGTATATAAGTTGATTTGAGTGGAGGCTGGGCGACTCCTTGAGGATTAGTGATAGAGGAACGAAGGCTAAGAGCAACACATTCTGTGATAACGCCTTCGTGACCAACATCGTGTTGCTGCCGCTACGCTCTCGCACATAAAATACATGCTTCCCTAAGCGAGGAATAGAGTGCCCAGTCGGAGCGAAAATTAACCTCACGTTATGGTGATGAACTTTTTTTAAGCGTAATTCAAAAATTTAGGCATATTGTTCAGCTGTATCAAGATAAAGGAATAGGTACAACTACGCTGGGATACAATTATGCCGAGGTATACTTGATAAATGCATGAATATGTTTTGATTTCGACAAAAATCGAACGAAACTTTTTTAAAGCAGGGCTTTTCGTTGTATGATGAAATCATGATATGTTAAGATTTTACTTATAATTTTTCTGTTTGTAATGAGGAGGCTGGAGATGAATCGAATATTTCGATATACCATATTCTATTTACTGATTTTCCTGGTGATTATCGGTATTTTTGGTACTTTCAACGGTGGCAATGCACCAACGAAAGAGTTAACTTATGCTGAGTTTCAAGAAGCTCTAGATAAGAAAGAAATAACAAGTGCGACAATTCAACCTGATAAATCAGTATACATCGTTGAAGGTACACTGAAGGGTTATGAAAAGGGTCAAAAATTCACAGTAAATATCCCTCGTGATAACCAATCTTTAATGGACCGCATCGATGAGGCTGCTAAGGATAAGAATAGTAATATTAGATATTTAACAGCGCCGGAAACAAGTGGATGGATTCAATTCTTTACGGGGATTATTCCTTTCATCATTATCATTTTCTTATTCTTCTTCCTAATGAGTCAATCTCAAGGTGGCGGTAATAAAGTGATGAGCTTTGGTAAAAGTAAAGCTAAACTTTATGACGATCAAAAGAAAAAAGTTCGTTTTACAGATGTAGCGGGTGCTGATGAAGAGAAAGCGGAGCTTGTAGAGGTTGTTGATTTCTTAAAAGACCACCGCAAATTCACTGAAATCGGTGCACGTATTCCAAAAGGTATCTTACTTGTAGGTCCTCCAGGTACAGGTAAAACATTACTTGCACGAGCAGTAGCGGGTGAGGCAGGCGTACCATTCTTCTCGATTTCAGGTTCTGACTTCGTAGAAATGTTTGTTGGTGTCGGTGCATCACGTGTTCGTGACTTATTTGAAAATGCTAAGAAAAACGCACCGTGTATCATCTTTATCGATGAGATTGATGCAGTAGGTCGTCAACGTGGCGCAGGTCTTGGTGGTGGCCATGACGAGCGTGAACAAACACTGAACCAATTGTTAGTTGAAATGGATGGTTTCGGAGCAAACGAAGGTATTATTATTATCGCTGCAACAAACCGCCCAGATATTTTAGATAAAGCGTTATTACGACCTGGTCGTTTTGACCGTCAAATTACAGTAGGACACCCTGATGTAAAAGGTCGTGAAGCTATTCTAAAAGTGCATGCGCGTAACAAGCCTTTATCGGATACAGTGGATTTAGCAGCTGTTGCACAACGTACTCCTGGATTCTCAGGTGCCGACTTAGAGAACTTGTTAAATGAAGCTGCACTTGTAGCTGCTCGTAAAAGTAAACGTACAATTAATATGGCAGATATCGATGAGGCATCTGATCGAGTAATTGCAGGCCCAGCAAAAGCTAGCCGTGTTTACTCAGCGAAAGAAAAGAAACTTGTATCCTTCCATGAGGCCGGCCACGTAGTCGTTGGTTTAGAGCTAGATGAAGCGGATACAGTACACAAAGTAACAATCGTTCCTCGTGGTCAAGCTGGAGGTTACGCGATTATGTTACCGAAGGAAGAACGTTTCTTCACAACAAAACAAGAACTATTAGACCGTATTGCTGGACTTCTTGGTGGTCGTGTAGCAGAGGAAATCGTACTTGGTGAAGTATCTACTGGGGCACATAATGACTTCCAAAAGGTAACAAGTATTGCACGTGCCATGGTCACTGAATATGGTATGAGTGAAAATCTTGGTGCAATGCAGTTTGGTTCAAGTCAGGGTGGGAATGTATTCCTTGGTCGTGACTTTAATTCAGATCAAAACTACTCTGATTCAATCGCTTATGAAATTGATAAAGAAATGCAAAAAATTATCGATTCGCAATATGAGCGTACGAAACGAATCCTAACTGAAAAACGTCATTTACTTGATTTAATTGCTAACACATTAATGCAAAAAGAAACATTGAATGCGCAAGAAATCGAGCATTTACGTGACCACGGTGTTTTACCAGAACCAGAGGTTGAAACGGTTGTAGAAAAAACTCTTAAAGTTGAAGTTCAACCAACATTAGATGTAGTTGGTGAACCAGTTGTTAAAAAAGAATTGCTTAACAATGAGCCAGCTCCAACAACGGCTGATCTACCAAAAGAAGGTCAAGAGCCAAACGATACACCTAAAGGTATCGATGAAAAACGTGATTAATATTGGAAAGACTGTTTACTATTTTTGTAAGCAGTCTTTTTCTTTGCCTTTTTTCAGCATAAGATATTAGGATAGAAATATTATTTTACGCAGCTGCGTAATAGAGTTTCTACTATTTGTTCCGTACAAATACATCAGAACGCTTGATGTATAGCCAATATGGATAGGAGTGTTAAAAAGTGGGAAGCATAACATTGAATAATGGTTTAGAAATGCTGTTAGTAGGCTATGGTGTTTCAGCATGGTGTAGTAACAATTCCAAAAACAATGACTCCTACACGTATGACGGAAAATCTAACGGTCTTTGACTTTGCGTTAACAGAGGAAGAAATGGCTCAATTAGATACACTAAATGATGGATTACGTTGTGGACCAGACCCAGAAAAATTTAATTTTAAATAATATGTAAGGAGCTACCTATATGAGGGTGGCTCCTTTCAAAATAAATAAATTTCATACTAAAAAAAGTGAAGTTGATTTCCGTTCCAGGCTACTCGCTTTCCTGTGGGCGAGCGTCGAGCCGCTTCCTCCGCTACGCTCCGTGCAGGGTCTCGCCTGTCTCGCTTTCCCACGGGAGTCGAGTAGCCTTCCACTCCAATCAGCGATAGCGTAAAACGTAATATGGCGACCTATAACATGGAAGTATTGCAGACCTGTTATTGCTAACGCTATGCTTTCGCGCAAAAGCATACATTGTTGAAGCTTTTTTATAACTATAAATAGAGTGCCCTGCCAGAAGACACACGCTAAGTAGATTGGTTGATTGGAGTGGAGGCTGGGTGACTCCTTGGGGATCAGCGTCACAGATGAGACCCTGGAGCGAGCAACGCGAGTGAAGCGGCTCATAGGACGCCCCCAGGAAAGCATCCAGCCGGAACGGAAATCAACCCCACGTTTTGGTGATAGGAAATAAATTATTGAAAGGAGATACCCATGATGAGGGTGACTCCCTTTTGTAGTGAGATGAATGCTATTTCGTAGGAATAAAAGTGTGGTATCATTTTCTAAGTGTTTTAACTTCTTTGTGCAATCGCAAAGGCGATTTCGGATGCAATTATGCCGATGCATAATTGATCTTTACTTTTTGTGCATGAGTATGCATTGTTTTAGTTGTATCAATCGTATAGTGACAGGTACAATTACGATGAGGTGCAATAAATAGGAGGCATCAACCATGATTTTAGTTTTAGATGCAGGGAATTCGAATATCGTTTTAGGTGTCTATGATGACAACGATCAATTAGCCTTCCATTGGCGTATGGTGACAGACCTTCATAAAACAGAAGATGAATACGCAATGCAAGTACTATCTTTCTTTAATCATGCAGGCATTTCATTTGAACAAGTTAAAGGTATTATCATATCCTCTGTTGTACCACCAATTATGTTTTCGTTAGAAGCGATGTGTCAAAAGTATTTCCGTAAAAAACCGCTCGTTGTAGGACCAGGTGTGAAAACAGGATTGAATATTAAATATGAAAACCCGCGTGAAGTTGGCTCAGACCGCATAGTGAACGCTATTGCAGCCCTAGAAGCTTATAAAGCACCGCTGATCATTGTTGATTTTGGTACTGCCACAACATATTGTTACTTAAACGAAAAGGGCGATTATATGGGCGGTGCTATTGCTCCAGGTATTTCTATTTCTACGGAGGCACTCTATACACAGGCAGCTAGATTGCCGCGTATTGAAATATTGCGCTCTCCACATATTGTTGGAAAGACAACTGTATCTGCGATGCAGGCCGGAATTTTTTATGGCTTTGTTGGGCAAGTAGAGGGAATTGTTAATCGCATTAAAGCGCAAAGTAAGGAAGAGCCTTTAGTTATTGCTACTGGAGGATTAGCAAATTTAATTGCTGGGGAGACGCAAGTTATTGATATAGTCGACCCGTTTTTAACATTAAAAGGCTTATATAAGCTATACAAACGTAATCAATAAGAAATGAGGGACATTTCATTTATGAAAGACTATTTAGTACGAGGTTTAGGGTTTAACGGACAGGTTCGTGTTTTTGCAGCTTGTACAACAGCAACAGTAGGAGAAGCGCAACGTCGTCATAATACATGGCCGGTTGTGTCGGCAGCCCTTGGTCGTTCGATGACTGCTGCTACGATGATGGGTGCTATGTTAAAGGGTGAAGAAAAAATCACTATTAAAATTGAAGGAGACGGTCCAATTGGTCCAATGGTGATTGATAGTAACGCTAAAGGAGAAGTACGTGGCTTTGTAACGAATCCTCAGGTTCATTTTGAGTTAAACGAGCAAGGTAAGCTAGATGTACGTGCAGGTGTAGGGACAGAAGGTGCATTAACAATCGTAAAAGACCTCGGCTTAAGAGATATGTTCTCTGGACAAACACCTATCGTATCAGGTGAAATCGCTGAAGATTTTACTTACTACTTTGCTACATCAGAGCAAGTACCTTCATCAGTTGGACTAGGTGTTTTAGTAAATCCTGATAACACAATTCTCGCAGCAGGCGGCTTCATCCTTCAATTAATGCCAGGCTGTGAAGAAGAAACAATCGATGAAATCGAACAGCATCTGGCTACTATAGAGCCAGTTTCAAAAATGATTGAAAAAGGCTTTACACCAGAGCAAATTTTAGAAGCTGTATTAGGAAAGGGTCATTTACAAATTTTAGATTCCATGCCAGTAGCATTTAAATGTCAATGTTCAAAAGAGCGATTTGGTGCAGCAATTTTAGGGTTAGGGACACAGGAAATTCGAGAAATGATTAATGAAGATGGCGAAGCAGAAGCACAATGTCACTTCTGTTTAGAAACATACCATTTCTCAAAAGAAGAGCTAGAAGGTTTTATCGATGAGCTCAACGCGTAATCGAAGACCTTTAAAAACTACACCGTCCAACCAAACGCCCTTATTGCACCGCCGTTTAAAAACTAAACCTGCTTTAACAGTTATTGTAATTTTATTATTAGGAAATATTCTATGGCTTATTGCTTGGTTAATCCCAAATGAAGTTCAAGAAATTGGTAGCGATGAACAAGTCGCTGCCATTGACGGGGATATTATTACACGTCAAGAGTGGATGGTTGCCATGGAAGAACGCTATGGTAAAGAGACACTACAAAATTTAGTGAATGAATCTGTGATGGAAAATGCAGCGAAGAAATATAAAATAAAAGTTACGGATGAAGAGATTGATTTAGAGCTAGCTTTAATGCGTACTGCTCAAGATAAATTTGATACAGCCATGAAAAACCTTTCAGCGGAGCAGCTACGACAAAAAATCCGCTCACAACTTATTTTAGATAAGGTACTGACAAAAGATGTAGTTATTAAAGAAGACAGTATTGAAAAATATTATGAGGAAAATCAGGCACTGTATAATACGAAAACAAGCTATCGTACTAATTTTATCGAGGTGGACTCCAAAAAAGCTGCTGAGGAAGCGTTAAGTGAAATAAAAAGTGCCTCAGATTTTTCAGTACTAGCACGTGAAATCTCAGTAGATAGCGCGTCAGCTAGTTTAGGAGGAGATATCGGTTTCCTTACAGAAAAACAGGAAAATGTTGATCCTGCCATTTTAAAAGCCGCGGAGGCTTTAAAAGTAGGTGAAGTTAGTAAAGCATTTAAGCTTGATAACGGACATTACGGAATTGTACAAGTTCAAGAAATAGTAGAAGGACAATCCTTTACATACGACGATGTGAAAGAACATATTGAACGTGAGCTTGCGCTAGAACAATTGCCACAATCTGTTACACCAGAAGCATTTTGGTCGGAATTCAATGCAACTTGGTATTACGGAGAAGCAAAAAAAGGTAAATAACAGATTGCTCCGAAATGACATCCGCCGGAGGCTTTAGGCCAACTCGATGTTGGTCACTCAGTCGTGTGTTGCTGTCGCTTCGCTTTCGCTACAAAAAAATTTGTAACTGCCGTTTCACTTACGTTACATAAAAGAAGTTAAAGAATCTGCAAGATATCTGCTTGAAAAGTGAGCCAGGAAAACACTGCAGACGTTTAGCGTCAACAGAGTAACGGCTACTCTAGGATATTGAGCAGATTTTTTATTTAACCTAGTTTAGCTAGATGGCAATAAATATTCTGAAAATATAAGTTTTATTGATTGACAATCGAATGGAAAAGTTGATAAAATCAAAATAAGTAAAACCTATGAAAATAGTAGGGATTAGGAGTGGATGGATAAATGAGTAGATTAGCGAACTCGGTAGCTGAATTAGTCGGTAAAACACCAATTGTAAAGTTAAATCATGCAACAGGTGAAAACGAAGGTACTGTTTATGTGAAATTAGAATATTTTAACCCAGGTAGCTCAGTAAAGGACCGTTTAGCTTTAGCGATGATTGAAGCAGCTGAGAAAGACGGTACATTAAAGCCAGGTGGTACAATTATTGAGCCTACTTCTGGTAATACTGGTATTGGTCTTGCGATGATTGCTGCGGCGAAGGGTTATAATGCAATTTTAGTGATGCCAGAAACAATGAGTTTGGAGCGTCGTAACTTATTACGTGCATATGGTGCAGAACTTGTATTAACACCTGGACCAGCAGGTATGAAAGGTGCGATTGCTAAAGCGGAAGAATTAGCTGCTGAGCATGGTTACTTCTTACCACAACAATTCACAAATCCAGCTAATGCTGTTGTTCACCGTTTAACAACTGGTCCAGAGATTGTAGAAGCATTTGAAGGTTTAAAATTGGACGCATTTGTTGCTGGTGTTGGTACAGGAGGTACAATTACGGGTGCAGGTGCTGTGTTAAAAGAGAAATATCCTGATATCGAAATTATTGCTGTTGAGCCAAAAGATTCACCAGTGCTTTCTGGCGGTCAACCAGGACCTCATAAAATTCAAGGCATCGGAGCTGGGTTCGTACCTGAAGTGTTAGATACAGATGTATATTCTTCGGTATTTCCAGTAGAAAATGAGATTGCTTTCGAGGTAGCTCGTAAAGTAGCGCGTGAAGAAGGTATTTTATGTGGTATTTCATCGGGTGCAGCTATCTATGCTGCTATTGAAGCAGCAAAACGTTTAGGTAAGGGCGCAAATGTTCTAGCAATTGTACCTTCTAATGGGGAACGTTATTTATCAACACCATTATATCAATTTGAAGACTAATCTATTTATATTTGTACGTTAGGGCTCCTTTCAACAAGGAGTTCTTTTTTGTTTAACTATAAATTTTTAAATGTAAAAACCTAAAGAAATAAATTAAAGGGAGTGATTTAAAAATATTCGCTTCTAGGCAGTATTCAAGTTAAGATGGAATCACATCAAATGACTTAAAGGGGAATAGCAACTTGAAGACGATACTTACGAAAACAATAACAATGGATGCAGATTCGTTTTTTTATAGCTATAAGAAGCAAACAGAAGCAGAGCAAGCACATGTATTTTTAGAAAGTGGACGTGGAGGGAATTGTACAATAGCAGCTTGGAATCCGTTGGCTACGGCGCAGTCGGTCGAGAATGGTTTGCTTGTAAATTGGAGAAATGGTGAGAGCGAAGTTTTAAACGGTGAGCCTCTTGCTTTGCTAGAGGGATTGTTAGAGAAATATCACCTTTCATACAATGCTGAGCTTCCTGCTTTTCAAGGTGGAGCTATAGGGTTTGTTACATACGATTATGCGCGTAAAATTGAAATGCTACCTAATACTGCAGTAGATGATTTACATGTACCAGATATTTATTTTTATATCTTTGATTGCTGGGCAGTACATGATGTCAAAACAAATAAAGTAACGCTAATGAAGCTAACAGACTGTGACGTAGATTTAGAAGAATGTGCTAAGGCATGGCAAGGGGCAGCGCAAGAAGGATTGCTTTCACGCAAATTTGAAAAAACAAACGCTGTAGAAATAGTGAATGACGAAAGTGAATTGTTAGTATCATTTGCTGGAACTGACTTTGAAGACGCAGTAAGTAAAATTCAAACATATATAGCCCAGGGCGATGTGTTTCAGGTGAATTTATCAGTACGTCAATCCAAAAAATTAAATGCAACTGCAATGGATGTATATGAAGCATTACGTGCATTTAACCCGTCTCCTTATATGGCTTATATAGAAGCGCCGGATTTTGCTGTCGTTTCTGGATCACCTGAGCTTTTGGTGAAGCGTCACGGCAATGAATTGTCTACGCGACCAATTGCTGGCACACGACCAAGAGGGAAATCCGAGGCGGAGGATTTGGCATTAGCGCAGGAATTGATTGATAACGACAAGGAACGTGCCGAACATGTAATGCTTGTTGATTTAGAGCGTAATGATTTAGGACGGGTATCTACATTTGGAACGGTTGAAGTGGATGAGTTCATGGTCATTGAACGCTATTCCCATGTGATGCACATTGTTTCGAATGTACGAGGAGAAATGGCTGAGGGAAAAACGAATGCAGACGTGATCCGTGCCATGTTTCCGGGAGGTACGATAACAGGTGCTCCGAAAATCCGTACGATGGAAATTATCGAAGAGTTAGAACCTGTAAGAAGGGGATTATACACTGGCTCAATTGGCTGGCTAGGCTACACGGGTGATATGGAATTTAATATTGTTATTCGTACAGCATTTGTTAAAGATGGAGTAGCGCATATCCAGGCAGGGGCAGGCATTGTTATTGATTCTGTTCCGGAAAAAGAATACCAAGAGTCTCTAAATAAAGCGAAAGCAATGTGGCAGGCAAAGGCAATGGCAGAGGAGCGAGCAAAATGATTTTAATGATTGATAACTATGATTCATTTACGTATAACCTAGTGCAGTATTTTGGGGAATTTGGTCATGAATTAGTGGTAAAAAGAAATGATGTATTGACGTTGAAAGATATTGAGCAACTTGCACCAGATATGATTGTCATTTCTCCAGGACCATGTAGCCCAAATGAAGCAGGTGAAAGCCTGAACATTATTAAGTATTTCGCGGGAAATATTCCGATTTTAGGCGTTTGTCTTGGTCATCAAGCAATTGCTCAAGTTTTCGGAGGGAAGGTTATACGAGCTGAGCGTTTGATGCATGGTAAAACATCGCCGGTTTTACATGCTGAAATAGGTTTGCATAAGGGAATGCCAAATCCATTTGAAGCAACTCGATACCACTCCTTGATTGTTGAAAAAGAGACATTACCAGCATGTTTTGAAGTAACTGCATGGACAGAAGAAGGCGAGATTATGGGTATTCGTCATAAGGACTATCCAATTGAGGGCGTGCAATACCATCCTGAATCGATTATGACGGAGCAAGGTAAAAAGCTTCTACGTAAGTTTATAGAATTGTATGTAGAGGGAGCGAAGTAAATGCTGTGTTGGATGAACGGTGACTACGTAGCGGCGCAGGATTTGCGCATATCGCCATTCGATCATGGATTTTTATATGGTTTAGGTTTTTTCGAAACGTTTCGAACGTATAAGGGAAAGGTGTTTTGCTGGGAAGAGCATATGGGGAGGTTGCAAACAGCGCTTTCTCAATATCGTATTCATCTTCCTTATACTGAAGGTGATTTACTAAAGGTTGTTCAGCAATTAAATGAACAGGCGAATGGGCAGGATGGCTATTTCCGTTTAAATGTATCAGCTGGAGAACATAGTATCGGTTTGCAGCCGACTGAATATAGACATCCGAATGTTATTGTTTTTCGCAAAGAATTACATGATACACCTAGAGGTATGGAAAAAAACGCACAGTGGCTTGTAACACCTCGTAATACTCCTGAAAAAGGACTGCGAGTGAAATCACATCATTATGGCAATAACGTTCTTGGGCGTTTTGAAATGCCATCTTTGGCGCAACAAGAAGGCTTCTTTTTAACAGAAGATGGCTATGTTGCTGAAGGTATTACATCAAATATCTTTTGGGTGAAAAATGATATACTATATACGCCTTCTCTAGAGACTGGTATTTTACCTGGAATTATCCGAGCATGGGTAATTGAGCGAGCGCAATCTCTAGGGATGAAGGTAATGGAAGGTTTCTATACTAAAGCAGATGTGGAGCAAAGCTTAGAATGCTTTATTACCAACTCTGTACAAGAACTAGTTCCAATTCGTAAATTAGAAAACAAGAAGTTACTAGGCAATGAAGGGCCTGTTTATTCGTGTTTACATGAAGCATTTGTCAATGAAGTGGAACAAGAATAGAAGGAGCGTTAACATGCTAGAAAAATATACAACACCATTAACTATTAACGGTATCACGTTAGACTATACAGCAGAAACTTTCGTGATGGGTATTTTAAATGTCACGCCAGATTCATTTTCAGATGGAGGAAAGTACAATAGTGTTGAAACTGCTGTAGCCCAAGCGAAAAAAATGGTAGCAGAGGGTGCTAAAATTATTGATGTTGGCGGAGAATCAACACGCCCAGGTTATGAGCGTATTTCAGATGAAGATGAAATTGCGCGTATTGTACCTGTTATACAAGCGCTAGCAGCTGAAGTACCAGCGGTTATATCGGTTGATACGTATAAAGCGAACGTCGCACGAGCAGCTATTGAAGCTGGTGCACATATTATTAATGATATTTGGGGAGCAAAAGCAGATCCTGAGATCGCTCAAGTTGCTGCAGATTTAAATGTACCGATTATTTTAATGCATAATCGAGAAAACACTGATTATGGAACTGATTTTTGGGTAACGGCAAAGGCCGATTTAGAGAAGAGTATTGCTATTGCTCATAATGCAGGTATACCAGATCACCATATTATTTTGGACCCAGGAATAGGCTTTGCTAAAACAACTGCCCAAAATATTGAAATGATGCAGCATTTAGAGGACTTAGTAGCAATGGGTTATCCTGTTTTGCTAGCAACTTCCCGTAAATCAATGATTGGTCATGTTTTGAAGCTACCTGTTGAGGAGCGTGTAGAAGGTACAGGCGCAACAGTTGTTTATGGTATTGAGAAGGGATGCCATATGATTCGTGTGCATGATGTAAGGGAAATGGCGCGAGCTACTTATATGGCTGATATATTAGTAGGTAAACGTATTTATAAGGAGGAAGTGTGATGGATTATATTCATTTAAAGGATATGCAGTTTTACGGCTATCACGGTGTTTTAGCAGCGGAAACTACACTCGGTCAACGCTTTCGTGCTAATGTTTCACTTGCTGTAGATATGACAACGGCAGGGGAAACTGATGACTTAAATTATACGGTGAACTATGCAGAGGTTTATGCGTTATGTCGTGATATCGTGGAAGGTGAGCCGTTCAAGCTTATCGAAGCACTTGTATCGAAAATAGCAAATAGTATCCTAGAAACATACTCAGAAAAGGTTAAGGGTGTTCGAGTGGAGCTTATTAAACCAGACCCGCCAATACATGGCTATTATAAAGAAGTATCAGTTGAGGTAACGAGAGGTGATTACGAATGAATGATGTGTATTTATCGATCGGTACAAATATGGGAGACAGATTTGAAAACCTCCAGCTCGCTGTTAAACTTTTAATGGACAAAGCGGAAATTGATGTTGTGCACACTTCTTCAGTTTATGAAACAGCTGCTGTAGGCTACACTAACCAAGCCGATTTTTTAAATATTGCAGTTCATATTAAAACGAGTTATTCATCTTCCGAAATGCTGAAAATTTGCCAATGGGTTGAAAATGAACTAGGGCGTGTTCGTGAGTTTCGTTGGGGCCCTCGAATCATTGACCTTGACATTTTGCTTTTCAATCACGAAAATATTGAAACAGAGAGCTTAGTTGTTCCGCATCCAAGAATGTATGAACGAGCTTTTGTACTAGTACCACTGATAGAAATTGCGCCTATACCGGTTGGAAAACAGCTGCAAAAGGCACACGATATAATGCAACAGGTGGATTGTGAAAAAGAAGGCGTAACTTTATGGCAAGTATCAACAGAGCTGAAATTTATCCAGTCTGTTAATTAGATATATAGGATTAGGTAAAACCTATAGAAGGAGGAAAACAACGTTGAGTCAGACAACGGAGAAGCCGTTTCAAATTGGCGATATTGTCATGGACAACCGTGTCGTATTAGCACCAATGGCTGGAATTTGTAACTCTGCTTTCCGTTTAACTGTTAAAGAGTTCGGAGCAGGGCTAGTATATGCAGAAATGATTAGTGATAAAGGGATTGTCCAGAAGAACGAAAAAACACTAGGCATGCTTTATATCGATGAGCGTGAAAATCCACTTTCATTACAAATTTTTGGTGGTGATAAGGCAACACTAGTGGAAGCAGCCAAGTATGTAGATGAAAACACAACTGCTGATATTATCGATATTAATATGGGCTGCCCAGTTAATAAAATTATTAAATGTGAAGCGGGCGCTCGTTTACTTTTAGATCCGAATAAATTATATGAAATGGTAGCGGCTGTTGTAGATGCAGTAAAAAAACCTGTCAGCGTAAAAATGCGTATTGGTTGGGATGACGAGCATATCTTTGCTGTTGAGAACGCACAAGCCGCCGAACGTGCTGGTGCTTCAGCGGTAGCTGTTCATGGACGTACGCGTGTACAAATGTACGAAGGAAAAGCAAATTGGGATATCATTCGCCGAGTGAAGGAAAATGTGAAAATCCCTGTTCTTGGTAATGGTGATGTAGAAACTCCTCAAGATGCAAAACGTATGCTTGACACTACCGGGGTGGATGCCGTAATGATTGGACGTGCTGCTTTAGGTAATCCATGGATGATTTATCGTACAGTTCAATACCTTGAAACTGGTGAGCTAAAGGAAGAGCCAAGTGTACGTGAAAAAATTGATGTGTGCTTGCTTCACTTTGAACGCCTCATGCAATTAAAAGGAGAAGGTGTGGCGGTACGTGAAATGCGTAAACATGCTTCATGGTATTTAAAAGGTATTCGCGGTAATGGTAAAGCGCGAAAAGCGATTAACCAAACTGAAACTGCGGCAGATCTTCGTGCGCTATTAAATGGACTTGTACAAGACTATGAAGAGTGTGAATCTAAATTAATAGTACCAGAAGCAAAAGAATTAATTATTTAATATATTAAAAAGGCGTCTCGCTGTTCGTTTAGAGGCGTCGATTTTTCTGCCAACTTTAATTTTTAGAATTATTAATCATTTCTTCTTATATGGAAATTAAACCGAAACAGATGATTACAGCAATAAAATTGTGTACAATAGAAATATTATGGACGTAAACGCGGACAATTTAATAAGGAGTGAAACAAGTGTCAAACATAGAAGAATTAAATGATCAGCTTTTGGTGAGACGCCAAAAAATGACGGCTATTCGAGAAAATGGTCAAGACCCATTTGGTAGTCGTTTTGAACGTACACATTTATCAACAGAAGTACGTGAACAATTTGCAGATCAATCAAAAGAGCAGCTAGAGGAAAACCTACAAGAAGTGATTATCGCGGGTCGTATTATGACGAAGCGTGGTAAAGGAAAAGCTGGCTTTGCACATATTCAAGATCTAGCTGGCCAAATTCAAATTTACGTTCGTCAGGATCACGTTGGCGAAGAAGCGTATGAATTATTTAAACAAGCTGACCTTGGTGATATCGTAGGGATTCGTGGTAATGTTTTCCGAACACAAGTAGGAGAGCTTTCGGTAAAGGCTGAAGAGTTTACATTCCTATCAAAAGCTTTACGCCCTATGCCGGAAAAATTCCATGGCTTACAAGATGTTGAACAACGTTACCGTCAACGTTATTTAGATTTAATGACGAATGAGGATAGTAAAACTACATTCATTACACGTTCTAAAATTATTCGTGCCATTCGCAACTACTTGGATAATGCAGGTTATTTAGAAGTTGAAACACCAATGCTTCATACAATTGCGGGTGGTGCAGCGGCTCGTCCATTTATTACACACCACAATGCACTTGATATGGAATTATACATGCGTATTGCTATTGAACTGCATTTGAAACGTCTAATTGTTGGTGGACTTGAAAAAGTATATGAAATTGGTCGTGTTTTCCGGAATGAAGGGATCTCAACACGCCACAACCCTGAATTCACAATGATAGAGCTGTATGAAGCTTATGCAGACTATAAAGATATTATGTCTCTAACAGAAAACCTTATTGCCCATGTAGCTCAAGAAGTTCTTGGGACAACTACAGTTCAATACGGTGAAGATGACATTAACCTTGCTGTAGGTTGGAAACGAGTTCATATGGTAGATGCAGTAAAAGAAGCTACAGGTGTAGACTTCTGGCAACCTATGACTAAGGAACAAGCTCAAGCTCTTGCTAAAGAACATGGAGTAGAAGTTAAAGAAACACATGAGGTAGGACATATTATTAACGAGTTCTTCGAACAAAAGATTGAGGAAACTCTTGTTCAGCCTACGTTTGTTTATGGTCATCCAGTAGAAATCTCACCTCTAGCAAAGAAAAATCCAGAGGACGAGCGTTTCACTGACCGTTTTGAACTATTTATCGTTCGACGTGAGCATGCAAATGCCTTTACAGAACTAAATGATCCTATTGACCAACGTGAACGTTTTGAAGCTCAGTTAGCTGAAAAAGCAGCTGGTAACGACGAAGCGCATGAAATGGACAATGATTTCATTGAAGCATTAGAATACGGTATGCCTCCAACAGGTGGGTTAGGTATTGGTATCGACCGTTTAATCATGCTTCTTACAAATTCACCTTCAATCCGTGACGTATTATTATTCCCAACAATGCGCCACATTACTAAATAAGTGTTTTTAAAGATGAATGAATATAGGTTATACTTTTAGAGTACTATGTTTTGCAGATAAAAATAATAAATAGTAACAGAAGTTTTATTGGGGGCTTGTAATGAATTACAAAATCTTTAACAAACAAGTATTTGAACAGGCACAAGTACGTTCAGTTTCAGATGTTACGTTAACTGAAGAAGAACTTGAAAACGGTATGAAGTTAGCGGTTTCTAAAGTAGATCCGACCCTTACTTTATATTTAGTAGATATTGACGGTCAGAAAAAATTCGACGTCCGTTGGGATGATTCTTCCGAAGTTTTCAGTGGCTGGTATTCTGCGTGGGATAATTTCTCTTGGTGTCTAAGTATAGTTGAAAAACAAAATGATTAATGTAGTAGTTTCTTTAAGAAAAATGAATTGTTTCATTTGATAAGGGACAAACATGATAAGCAGGAGTCAAGGTGCAGGAGAAGCACTTTGGCTCCTGTTTTCGCTATTGAGTATTTGTTAGGGTAATGTGTAGATGACGTAGGTGCGTTCCAGATGTGTAGGAATAGCCAGCTGGTAACTTTGAGGCATTATTGAGGAAGGCTGAAGAATGAGTAGTTTAAAAAGGACTAGAGCTTAACTTCTTTCAGCAAATGTTTTTTGTACCGAAAGCGTAGCGACAGGTACAGCAGTCTCCTGCCGCTATAGATGGTGAGATGATGAATGCGGTTTTAAGTCACTTTTCGGCGTGTATCCAAACACCGGCTGAAATAGGGGGACTCAGGCTAAGAGCTTCACATCCTGTGAAAACGCCTGAGAGATCAACGTCGTGTTGCTTCGCTTTCGCACAAAAAACATCGGCAGGCCTGAGCACAAAGTCGATTCCGGACGCGATTATGCTGAGACATAATTGATTTAGCTTGTTGAGATTTATGAGAAAGAGATGTATAGTAAAACAAATAAAGTAGTAGCTAGAAGATTACAAGAGTTGTTTATTACTCGAAAAAACACAAAATAGCTTACTAACTAATTATTTTAAAAAAAAGATAATTTTATAGCAAAAAAACACTTGCGGATGTAATGAAATCGTGATAAATTATTACTTGTCGTTAAAACGACGCAAGAACAAAAACGGCTTCGAAAAAACATTTCAAAAAGATGTTGACATCGATAACCGAGAGTGATATTATATAAGAGTTGTCGCTTCTGAAAAGGAGCAAAAAACTTCTAAAAAAAGAAGTTGACAACAAAAATAAGAAATGTTATGATATAAAAGTTGCTGAAATGAAACGGCGACGAAATGAACCTTGAAAACTGAACAAGCAAAACGTAATCAATAAAGTTTTTAGTAACTAACCCAGAGTTAGTGAACGAAACAAAATTTTGGACATCAAACATGATGCCAGCAAAACAATTTGAGCTAATCAAATTTCTTTTTATGGAGAGTTTGATCCTGGCTCAGGACGAACGCTGGCGGCGTGCCTAATACATGCAAGTCGAGCGGACAGAGAAGGAGCTTGCTCCTTTGATGTTAGCGGCGGACGGGTGAGTAACACGTGGGCAACCTACCTTATAGTTTGGGATAACTCCGGGAAACCGGGGCTAATACCGAATAATCTATTTTACTTCATGGTGAAATACTGAAAGACGGTTTCGGCTGTCGCTATAAGATGGGCCCGCGGCGCATTAGCTAGTTGGTGAGGTAACGGCTCACCAAGGCGACGATGCGTAGCCGACCTGAGAGGGTGATCGGCCACACTGGGACTGAGACACGGCCCAGACTCCTACGGGAGGCAGCAGTAGGGAATCTTCCACAATGGGCGAAAGCCTGATGGAGCAACGCCGCGTGAGTGAAGAAGGTTTTCGGATCGTAAAACTCTGTTGTAAGGGAAGAACAAGTACAGTAGTAACTGGCTGTACCTTGACGGTACCTTATTAGAAAGCCACGGCTAACTACGTGCCAGCAGCCGCGGTAATACGTAGGTGGCAAGCGTTGTCCGGAATTATTGGGCGTAAAGCGCGCGCAGGCGGTCCTTTAAGTCTGATGTGAAAGCCCACGGCTCAACCGTGGAGGGTCATTGGAAACTGGGGGACTTGAGTGCAGAAGAGGAAAGTGGAATTCCAAGTGTAGCGGTGAAATGCGTAGAGATTTGGAGGAACACCAGTGGCGAAGGCGACTTTCTGGTCTGTAACTGACGCTGAGGCGCGAAAGCGTGGGGAGCAAACAGGATTAGATACCCTGGTAGTCCACGCCGTAAACGATGAGTGCTAAGTGTTAGGGGGTTTCCGCCCCTTAGTGCTGCAGCTAACGCATTAAGCACTCCGCCTGGGGAGTACGGTCGCAAGACTGAAACTCAAAGGAATTGACGGGGGCCCGCACAAGCGGTGGAGCATGTGGTTTAATTCGAAGCAACGCGAAGAACCTTACCAGGTCTTGACATCCCGTTGACCACTGTAGAGATATGGTTTTCCCTTCGGGGACAACGGTGACAGGTGGTGCATGGTTGTCGTCAGCTCGTGTCGTGAGATGTTGGGTTAAGTCCCGCAACGAGCGCAACCCTTGATCTTAGTTGCCATCATTTAGTTGGGCACTCTAAGGTGACTGCCGGTGACAAACCGGAGGAAGGTGGGGATGACGTCAAATCATCATGCCCCTTATGACCTGGGCTACACACGTGCTACAATGGACGATACAAACGGTTGCCAACTCGCGAGAGGGAGCTAATCCGATAAAGTCGTTCTCAGTTCGGATTGTAGGCTGCAACTCGCCTACATGAAGCCGGAATCGCTAGTAATCGCGGATCAGCATGCCGCGGTGAATACGTTCCCGGGCCTTGTACACACCGCCCGTCACACCACGAGAGTTTGTAACACCCGAAGTCGGTGGGGTAACCTTTTGGAGCCAGCCGCCGAAGGTGGGATAGATGATTGGGGTGAAGTCGTAACAAGGTAGCCGTATCGGAAGGTGCGGCTGGATCACCTCCTTTCTAAGGATATTTTCGGAATACAAACCTAGGGTTTGTAAGATTACGTTTTGCGTTCAGTTTTGAAGGTTCATTCTTCTGAATGAAATACTTCAAAACTTGTTCTTTGAAAACTGGATAAAACGACATTGAAATTGTAACAAACACATTTATTTTTTTAAGTTTTTTATAGGCTTAATAACTTGGTTAAGTTATTAAGGGCGCACGGCGAATGCCTTGGCACTAGGAGCCGAAGAAGGACGGCACTAACACCGATATGCTTCGGGGAGCTGTAAGTGAGCTTTGATCCGGAGATTTCCGAATGGGGGAACCCACTACGTTTAATCGCGTAGTATCTTGACGTGAATACATAGCGTCTTGAAGGCAGACCCAGGGAACTGAAACATCTAAGTACCTGGAGGAAGAGAAAGAAAAATCGATTCCCTGAGTAGCGGCGAGCGAAACGGGAAGAGCCCAAACCAAGAGGCTTGCCTCTTGGGGTTGTAGGACACTCAATACGGAGTTACAAAAGAGCGAGTTAGATGAAGCGACTTGGAAAGGTCCGCCAGAGCAGGTAAAAGCCCTGTAGTCGAAAGTTCGTTCTCTCCTGAGTGGATCCTGAGTACGGCGGAACACGTGAAATTCCGTCGGAATCCGGGAGGACCATCTCCCAAGGCTAAATACTACCTAGTGACCGATAGTGAACCAGTACCGTGAGGGAAAGGTGAAAAGCACCCCGGAAGGGGAGTGAAAGAGATCCTGAAACCGTGTGCCTACAAGTAGTTAGAGCCCGTTAATGGGTGATAGCGTGCCTTTTGTAGAATGAACCGGCGAGTTACGATTACGTGCGAGGTTAAGCTTTAGAAGGCGGAGCCGCAGCGAAAGCGAGTCTGAATAGGGCGAATTAGTACGTGGTCGTAGACCCGAAACCAGGTGATCTACCCATGTCCAGGGTGAAGGTGAGGTAACACTTACTGGAGGCCCGAACCCACGCACGTTGAAAAGTGCGGGGATGAGGTGTGGGTAGCGGAGAAATTCCAATCGAACTTGGAGATAGCTGGTTCTCTCCGAAATAGCTTTAGGGCTAGCCTCGTGATGAGAATACTGGAGGTAGAGCACTGTTTGGACTAGGGGGCCATCCCGGTTTACCGAATTCAGACAAACTCCGAATGCCAGATATTTATACACGGGAGTCAGACTGCGAGTGATAAGATCCGTAGTCAAAAGGGAAACAGCCCAGACCACCAGCTAAGGTCCCAAAGTAATCGTTAAGTGGAAAAGGATGTGGCGTTGCACAGACAACCAGGATGTTGGCTTAGAAGCAGCCATCATTTAAAGAGTGCGTAATAGCTCACTGGTCGAGTGACGCTGCGCCGAAAATGTATCGGGGCTAAACGATTCACCGAAGCTGTGGATTGACATCTACGATGTCAGTGGTAGGAGAGCGTTCTAAGTGCGTTGAAGTCAGATCGGAAGGACTGGTGGAGCGCTTAGAAGTGAGAATGCCGGTATGAGTAGCGAAAGACGGGTGAGAATCCCGTCCACCGTATGACTAAGGTTTCCTGAGGAAGGCTCGTCCGCTCAGGGTTAGTCGGGACCTAAGCCGAGGCCGATAGGCGTAGGCGATGGACAACAGGTTGATATTCCTGTACCACCTCCTCACCGTTTGAGAAATGGGGGGACGCAGTAGGATAGGGTAAGCGCGCCGTTGGTTGTGCGCGTCCAAGCAGTAAGGCGTGTGTGTAGGCAAATCCGCACACTGTAACGTTGAGCTGTGATGGCGAGTCCGTATGGACGAAGTTCCTGATTTCACACTGCCAAGAAAAGCCTCTATCGAGGTGAGAGGTGCCCGTACCGCAAACCGACACAGGTAGTCGAGGAGAGAATCCTAAGGTGTGCGAGAGAACTCTCGTTAAGGAACTCGGCAAAATGACCCCGTAACTTCGGGAGAAGGGGTGCTCTTGAGCGTGCAAGCGCATGAGAGCCGCAGTGAATAGGCCCAGGCGACTGTTTAGCAAAAACACAGGTCTCTGCAAAACCGTAAGGTGACGTATAGGGGCTGACGCCTGCCCGGTGCTGGAAGGTTAAGAGGAGTGGTTAGCGCAAGCGAAGCTGCGAATTGAAGCCCCAGTAAACGGCGGCCGTAACTATAACGGTCCTAAGGTAGCGAAATTCCTTGTCGGGTAAGTTCCGACCCGCACGAAAGGCGTAACGATCTGGGCACTGTCTCAACGAGAGACTCGGTGAAATTATAGTACCTGTGAAGATGCAGGTTACCCGCGACAGGACGGAAAGACCCCGTGGAGCTTTACTGTAGCCTGATATTGAATTTTGGTACAACTTGTACAGGATAGGTAGGAGCCAGAGATCTCGGAGCGCCAGCTTCGAAGGAGGCGTCGGTGGGATACTACCCTGGTTGTATTGAAATTCTAACCCATGCCCCTTAGCGGGGCAGGAGACAGTGTCAGGCGGACAGTTTGACTGGGGCGGTCGCCTCCTAAAAGGTAACGGAGGCGCCCAAAGGTTCCCTCAGAATGGTTGGAAATCATTCGTAGAGTGTAAAGGCACAAGGGAGCTTGACTGCGAGACCTACAAGTCGAGCAGGGTCGAAAGACGGGCTTAGTGATCCGGTGGTTCCGCATGGAAGGGCCATCGCTCAACGGATAAAAGCTACCCCGGGGATAACAGGCTTATCTCCCCCAAGAGTCCACATCGACGGGGAGGTTTGGCACCTCGATGTCGGCTCATCGCATCCTGGGGCTGTAGTCGGTCCCAAGGGTTGGGCTGTTCGCCCATTAAAGCGGTACGCGAGCTGGGTTCAGAACGTCGTGAGACAGTTCGGTCCCTATCCGTCGTGGGCGTAGGAAATTTGAGAGGAGCTGTCCTTAGTACGAGAGGACCGGGATGGACACACCGCTGGTGTACCAGTTGTCTTGCCAAAGGCATCGCTGGGTAGCTATGTGTGGACGGGATAAGTGCTGAAAGCATCTAAGCATGAAGCCCCCCTCAAGATGAGATTTCCCATTACGCAAGTAAGTAAGATCCCTCAAAGACGATGAGGTAGATAGGTTCGAGGTGGAAGTGTGGTGACACATGGAGCTGACGAATACTAATCGATCGAGGACTTAACCAAAATGTTTGAAACATTCAATGCACGTTTATCCAGTTTTGAAAGAACAAGAAAGTTTTTTAAAAAAAGCTTGCAATTATAACAAAATGTGTTATAATAAATCTTGTCTTTAAAATAGTCTAGTGATGATGGCAAAGAGGTCACACCCGTTCCCATACCGAACACGGAAGTTAAGCTCTTTAGCGCCGATGGTAGTTGGGGGCTTCCCCCTGTGAGAGTAGGACGTCGCTAGGCATTATACCCAGGAGGATTAGCTCAGCTGGGAGAGCACCTGCCTTACAAGCAGGGGGTCGGCGGTTCGAGCCCGTCATCCTCCACCATTTGCCGGTGTAGCTCAGTTGGTAGAGCAACTGACTTGTAATCAGTAGGTCGTGGGTTCGACTCCTATCGCCGGCACCATAGTTTTGAGCCATTAGCTCAGTTGGTAGAGCATCTGACTTTTAATCAGAGGGTCGAAGGTTCGAGTCCTTCATGGCTCACCATTTAATTGCCAACAAAATATGCGGGTGTGGCGGAATTGGCAGACGCACTAGACTTAGGATCTAGCGCCGCAAGGCGTGGGGGTTCGACTCCCTTCACCCGCACCATTTTTAGAATTTCATAATTGCCAGGATAAATAAATCTTATGCACATGCGGAAGTAGTTCAGTGGTAGAACACCACCTTGCCAAGGTGGGGGTCGCGAGTTCGAACCTCGTCTTCCGCTCCAAATGTGCCGGGGTGGCGGAACTGGCAGACGCACAGGACTTAAAATCCTGCGGTAGGTGACTACCGTGCCGGTTCGATTCCGGCCCTCGGCACCATTTTATTTTTATAATTAGCGCCCGTAGCTCAATTGGATAGAGCGTCTGACTACGGATCAGAAGGTTGTGGGTTCGACTCCTGCCGGGCGCGCCAATAAAACAAACGGAATGTAGCTCAGCTTGGTAGAGCACTTGGTTTGGGACCAAGGGGTCGTAGGTTCGAATCCTGTCATTCCGACCATTTTTTCTTAAATTTTGGGGCCTTAGCTCAGCTGGGAGAGCGCCTGCCTTGCACGCAGGAGGTCAGCGGTTCGATCCCGCTAGGCTCCACCAATTAAAATAAATGAACCTTGAAAACTGAACAAGCAAAACGTAATCAATAAAGTTTTTAGTAGCTAACCTTGAGTTAGTGAACGAAACAAAATTTTGGACATCAAACATGATGCCAGCAAAACAATTTGAGCTAATCAAATTTCTTTTTATGGAGAGTTTGATCCTGGCTCAGGACGAACGCTGGCGGCGTGCCTAATACATGCAAGTCGAGCGGACAGAGAAGGAGCTTGCTCCTTTGATGTTAGCGGCGGACGGGTGAGTAACACGTGGGCAACCTACCTTATAGTTTGGGATAACTCCGGGAAACCGGGGCTAATACCGAATAATCTATTTTACTTCATGGTGAAATACTGAAAGACGGTTTCGGCTGTCGCTATAAGATGGGCCCGCGGCGCATTAGCTAGTTGGTGAGGTAACGGCTCACCAAGGCGACGATGCGTAGCCGACCTGAGAGGGTGATCGGCCACACTGGGACTGAGACACGGCCCAGACTCCTACGGGAGGCAGCAGTAGGGAATCTTCCACAATGGGCGAAAGCCTGATGGAGCAACGCCGCGTGAGTGAAGAAGGTTTTCGGATCGTAAAACTCTGTTGTAAGGGAAGAACAAGTACAGTAGTAACTGGCTGTACCTTGACGGTACCTTATTAGAAAGCCACGGCTAACTACGTGCCAGCAGCCGCGGTAATACGTAGGTGGCAAGCGTTGTCCGGAATTATTGGGCGTAAAGCGCGCGCAGGCGGTCCTTTAAGTCTGATGTGAAAGCCCACGGCTCAACCGTGGAGGGTCATTGGAAACTGGGGGACTTGAGTGCAGAAGAGGAAAGTGGAATTCCAAGTGTAGCGGTGAAATGCGTAGAGATTTGGAGGAACACCAGTGGCGAAGGCGACTTTCTGGTCTGTAACTGACGCTGAGGCGCGAAAGCGTGGGGAGCAAACAGGATTAGATACCCTGGTAGTCCACGCCGTAAACGATGAGTGCTAAGTGTTAGGGGGTTTCCGCCCCTTAGTGCTGCAGCTAACGCATTAAGCACTCCGCCTGGGGAGTACGGTCGCAAGACTGAAACTCAAAGGAATTGACGGGGGCCCGCACAAGCGGTGGAGCATGTGGTTTAATTCGAAGCAACGCGAAGAACCTTACCAGGTCTTGACATCCCGTTGACCACTGTAGAGATATGGTTTTCCCTTCGGGGACAACGGTGACAGGTGGTGCATGGTTGTCGTCAGCTCGTGTCGTGAGATGTTGGGTTAAGTCCCGCAACGAGCGCAACCCTTGATCTTAGTTGCCATCATTTAGTTGGGCACTCTAAGGTGACTGCCGGTGACAAACCGGAGGAAGGTGGGGATGACGTCAAATCATCATGCCCCTTATGACCTGGGCTACACACGTGCTACAATGGACGATACAAACGGTTGCCAACTCGCGAGAGGGAGCTAATCCGATAAAGTCGTTCTCAGTTCGGATTGTAGGCTGCAACTCGCCTACATGAAGCCGGAATCGCTAGTAATCGCGGATCAGCATGCCGCGGTGAATACGTTCCCGGGCCTTGTACACACCGCCCGTCACACCACGAGAGTTTGTAACACCCGAAGTCGGTGGGGTAACCTTTTGGAGCCAGCCGCCGAAGGTGGGATAGATGATTGGGGTGAAGTCGTAACAAGGTAGCCGTATCGGAAGGTGCGGCTGGATCACCTCCTTTCTAAGGATATTTTCGGAATACAAACCTAGGGTTTGTAAGATTACGTTTTGCGTTCAGTTTTGAAGGTTTATGAAAAAAATAAAACTTCTAAGAGGGCCTATAGCTCAGCTGGTTAGAGCGCACGCCTGATAAGCGTGAGGTCGATGGTTCGAGTCCATTTAGGCCCACCATATATACCTCTTGGGGCCTTAGCTCAGCTGGGAGAGCGCCTGCCTTGCACGCAGGAGGTCAGCGGTTCGATCCCGCTAGGCTCCACCATTTTTTTGTTCTTTGAAAACTGGATAAAACGACATTGAAATTGTAACAAACACATTTATTTTTTTAAGTTTTTTATAGGCTTAATAACTTGGTTAAGTTATTAAGGGCGCACGGCGAATGCCTTGGCACTAGGAGCCGAAGAAGGACGGCACTAACACCGATATGCTTCGGGGAGCTGTAAGTGAGCTTTGATCCGGAGATTTCCGAATGGGGGAACCCACTACGTTTAATCGCGTAGTATCTTGACGTGAATACATAGCGTCTTGAAGGCAGACCCAGGGAACTGAAACATCTAAGTACCTGGAGGAAGAGAAAGAAAAATCGATTCCCTGAGTAGCGGCGAGCGAAACGGGAAGAGCCCAAACCAAGAGGCTTGCCTCTTGGGGTTGTAGGACACTCAATACGGAGTTACAAAAGAGCGAGTTAGATGAAGCGACTTGGAAAGGTCCGCCAGAGCAGGTAAAAGCCCTGTAGTCGAAAGTTCGTTCTCTCCTGAGTGGATCCTGAGTACGGCGGAACACGTGAAATTCCGTCGGAATCCGGGAGGACCATCTCCCAAGGCTAAATACTACCTAGTGACCGATAGTGAACCAGTACCGTGAGGGAAAGGTGAAAAGCACCCCGGAAGGGGAGTGAAAGAGATCCTGAAACCGTGTGCCTACAAGTAGTTAGAGCCCGTTAATGGGTGATAGCGTGCCTTTTGTAGAATGAACCGGCGAGTTACGATTACGTGCGAGGTTAAGCTTTAGAAGGCGGAGCCGCAGCGAAAGCGAGTCTGAATAGGGCGAATTAGTACGTGGTCGTAGACCCGAAACCAGGTGATCTACCCATGTCCAGGGTGAAGGTGAGGTAACACTTACTGGAGGCCCGAACCCACGCACGTTGAAAAGTGCGGGGATGAGGTGTGGGTAGCGGAGAAATTCCAATCGAACTTGGAGATAGCTGGTTCTCTCCGAAATAGCTTTAGGGCTAGCCTCGTGATGAGAATACTGGAGGTAGAGCACTGTTTGGACTAGGGGGCCATCCCGGTTTACCGAATTCAGACAAACTCCGAATGCCAGATATTTATACACGGGAGTCAGACTGCGAGTGATAAGATCCGTAGTCAAAAGGGAAACAGCCCAGACCACCAGCTAAGGTCCCAAAGTAATCGTTAAGTGGAAAAGGATGTGGCGTTGCACAGACAACCAGGATGTTGGCTTAGAAGCAGCCATCATTTAAAGAGTGCGTAATAGCTCACTGGTCGAGTGACGCTGCGCCGAAAATGTATCGGGGCTAAACGATTCACCGAAGCTGTGGATTGACATCTACGATGTCAGTGGTAGGAGAGCGTTCTAAGTGCGTTGAAGTCAGATCGGAAGGACTGGTGGAGCGCTTAGAAGTGAGAATGCCGGTATGAGTAGCGAAAGACGGGTGAGAATCCCGTCCACCGTATGACTAAGGTTTCCTGAGGAAGGCTCGTCCGCTCAGGGTTAGTCGGGACCTAAGCCGAGGCCGATAGGCGTAGGCGATGGACAACAGGTTGATATTCCTGTACCACCTCCTCACCGTTTGAGAAATGGGGGGACGCAGTAGGATAGGGTAAGCGCGCCGTTGGTTGTGCGCGTCCAAGCAGTAAGGCGTGTGTGTAGGCAAATCCGCACACTGTAACGTTGAGCTGTGATGGCGAGTCCGTATGGACGAAGTTCCTGATTTCACACTGCCAAGAAAAGCCTCTATCGAGGTGAGAGGTGCCCGTACCGCAAACCGACACAGGTAGTCGAGGAGAGAATCCTAAGGTGTGCGAGAGAACTCTCGTTAAGGAACTCGGCAAAATGACCCCGTAACTTCGGGAGAAGGGGTGCTCTTGAGCGTGCAAGCGCATGAGAGCCGCAGTGAATAGGCCCAGGCGACTGTTTAGCAAAAACACAGGTCTCTGCAAAACCGTAAGGTGACGTATAGGGGCTGACGCCTGCCCGGTGCTGGAAGGTTAAGAGGAGTGGTTAGCGCAAGCGAAGCTGCGAATTGAAGCCCCAGTAAACGGCGGCCGTAACTATAACGGTCCTAAGGTAGCGAAATTCCTTGTCGGGTAAGTTCCGACCCGCACGAAAGGCGTAACGATCTGGGCACTGTCTCAACGAGAGACTCGGTGAAATTATAGTACCTGTGAAGATGCAGGTTACCCGCGACAGGACGGAAAGACCCCGTGGAGCTTTACTGTAGCCTGATATTGAATTTTGGTACAACTTGTACAGGATAGGTAGGAGCCAGAGATCTCGGAGCGCCAGCTTCGAAGGAGGCGTCGGTGGGATACTACCCTGGTTGTATTGAAATTCTAACCCATGCCCCTTAGCGGGGCAGGAGACAGTGTCAGGCGGACAGTTTGACTGGGGCGGTCGCCTCCTAAAAGGTAACGGAGGCGCCCAAAGGTTCCCTCAGAATGGTTGGAAATCATTCGTAGAGTGTAAAGGCACAAGGGAGCTTGACTGCGAGACCTACAAGTCGAGCAGGGTCGAAAGACGGGCTTAGTGATCCGGTGGTTCCGCATGGAAGGGCCATCGCTCAACGGATAAAAGCTACCCCGGGGATAACAGGCTTATCTCCCCCAAGAGTCCACATCGACGGGGAGGTTTGGCACCTCGATGTCGGCTCATCGCATCCTGGGGCTGTAGTCGGTCCCAAGGGTTGGGCTGTTCGCCCATTAAAGCGGTACGCGAGCTGGGTTCAGAACGTCGTGAGACAGTTCGGTCCCTATCCGTCGTGGGCGTAGGAAATTTGAGAGGAGCTGTCCTTAGTACGAGAGGACCGGGATGGACACACCGCTGGTGTACCAGTTGTCTTGCCAAAGGCATCGCTGGGTAGCTATGTGTGGACGGGATAAGTGCTGAAAGCATCTAAGCATGAAGCCCCCCTCAAGATGAGATTTCCCATTACGCAAGTAAGTAAGATCCCTCAAAGACGATGAGGTAGATAGGTTCGAGGTGGAAGTGTGGTGACACATGGAGCTGACGAATACTAATCGATCGAGGACTTAACCAAAATGTTTGAAACATTCAATGCACGTTTATCCAGTTTTGAAAGAACAAAACCTTTCATATAAGGGTTTCAAGATACGAGTAGTTCGAAGAAGCGATGGAGAGAGGGAAGGAGCGTACTCAAGTACGTGACTGACTGAGCGAGAGAAGCTGACGAAGAAATACGACGTATATTGGAAGCCGAAGAGAGCTTCAAGACACAAGTAGTACAAGGAAGCAAACGAGTGAATGAGGGAGCGTACCTCTGTACGTGACCGATTGAGCGAGAGAAGCTGACGCAGTAATACGCCGTATATTGGAGGTCGAAAATAGTCTAGTGATGATGGCAAAGAGGTCACACCCGTTCCCATACCGAACACGGAAGTTAAGCTCTTTAGCGCCGATGGTAGTTGGGGGCTTCCCCCTGTGAGAGTAGGACGTCGCTAGGCAAACCAAAGCCTGAGAATTTTTTCTCAGGCTTTTTTATGTGCACGCAGCATAACTTGATAGTAGAAACTCTTAGCGAAAGACAAGAGTTTCCATGGTGATGTGGAATCTGAAGGAGGAAAGTGGTTGCACTTATAAAGTCATCCATTGAATCAAAAAGGTAAACGTCGCTGAAATGTCCTCGAATGTCGCGTGATGAGAGATTTCATTTCATACAAAACTAGAGTACTTGTTGTTCCGTTTGTAACAAGAAGTACCCTAGTTTTTATTTTATTATCTTTTATGCCCGCTATTAGGTTTATTCTCTACTATTGTCCCTAAAATTCAAGTGCTGTTCTCAAATTGTTGATATAGGATTGACTGACAGGTAGCTCGCTTCCATCTGTTAGAGTAACAATAAAGTTGGAAGTCAGGTCCTTAGCCATTTTTTTAATGAAATGAATATTAACAATATAGGATCGATGAATACGAATAAAGAATGAAGGTAAACGCATTTGAAGCTCTTTAAGTGTGATACTTGTTTTAAATTGCTCCCCCTCTACATAAAACCACGTTTTTTTCTGCAGGCTTTCAATATGAGAGATTTTTCCAATTGCAACAGGATTCCATTCCTCGTCTTGCTTTCCAGTTAAAAATTGAAAGGGCTCTACTTTCTTTTCGGTAAAGGTTGAAGGTAATACTACAACAAGCGCTGCAGGCACATCTAAAATGTTTATAGGGTAACCTATCCCATAATACGGTGTTTCGAATAAGGAATTATCTAAAACTGCGTCTGTCCGTTTCCTCGTACGTAGAACTTGCTCTGCGATGCTACCTGATTGTACTTGTTGGCCTACTTCCAAGTTGATGTTTTGATGTCCAGAATGAAAATAGATATAGGAGTTTTCTGCTGCAATTGCAATGGATGAATTGTCTGGAACCCAGTCTTTTAACATTGAAATAAACTGTTGTGAAATATCTTTTGGCAAAGAATTAAACTCATTATTCATTGTGAATATCCCCCTTGTTTGTAAACAGTTTACCAAATTTCGTCGTTGAAAAAAGCAGTTTCATCATTAAAATTTGGTATTTTATCTAAAAATAATGAAAATTCAGATGTACTGTTATATATTAATTTACAACAAGTAAACCTGTTATGGAACAGCTAGTTGAAAGTTTTTTAACAGAGTATATTGTATACAAAGGGGAAGGTGGAATTTTAATATGTCAACACGTCAAGAAAAAATCCAAGCATTAGAAAAACAGTGGGAAGAAAACCCACGTTGGGCAGGCATTGAACGCGGTTATTCAGCTGAAGAGGTTGTTAAGTTACAAGGTTCTGTTGTACTTGAACAAACTTTAGCAGCTAAAGGTGCTGCTCGACTTTGGAATTCTTTACATGAAGAGCCGTTCATTAATGCATTAGGTGCATTAACTGGTAATCAAGCTGTACAACAAGTAAAAGCAGGATTAAAAGCAATTTACTTATCAGGCTGGCAAGTTGCTGCAGATGCTAACCTTTCTGGTCAAATGTACCCTGACCAATCCTTATATCCAGCAAACTCTGTACCAGCAGTAGTTAAGCGTATTAATCAAGCTTTACAACGTGCAGATCAAATCGATCATGCTGAAGGACGTGTAGATCAATTTGATTGGTTTGCTCCAATCGTAGCAGATGCTGAGGCTGGCTTCGGTGGTCCTCTGAATGTATTTGAACTTGTAAAAGGAATGATTGAAGCTGGTGCTGCTGGCGTTCACTTAGAAGACCAGTTAGCTTCAGAGAAAAAATGCGGTCACCTAGGTGGTAAAGTTTTACTTCCAACACAAAATGCTGTTCGTAACTTAATTGCTGCTCGTCTTGCAACAGATGTAATGGGTGTTGATACAATTTTAATCGCTCGTACAGATGCTGACGCTGCTGATATGGTAACATCTGATATCGATCCGCGTGATGCAGAGTTTATTACTGGTGAACGTACTCCAGAAGGCTTCTTCCGTACAAAACCAGGCATCAAACAAGCGATTGCTCGTGGTTTAGCTTACGCGCCATATGCAGATTTGATTTGGTGTGAAACTTCTAAACCATCACTTGAGGAAGCCCGTGAATTTGCGGCAGCTATTCATGCTGAATTCCCAGGTAAATTGCTAGCATACAACTGTTCACCTTCATTCAACTGGAAAGCGAATCTATCAGAAGAAGAAATCGCAGAATATCAACGCGAGTTAGGTAAGTTAGGCTATAAATTCCAGTTTGTTACATTAGCAGGTTTCCATGCATTAAACCACTCTATGTTTGAGCTTGCGCATGATTAT
This sequence comes from Lysinibacillus sp. RS11, assembly GCF_042019215.1. Lineage (NCBI taxonomy): Bacteria > Bacillati > Bacillota > Bacilli > Caryophanales > Bacillaceae > Lysinibacillus > Lysinibacillus sp. RS11. The sequence continues at coordinate 116,537 of NZ_CP168124.1, forward strand.
AAAGATAATGGTATGGCTGCATACTCTAAGCTACAACAAGCTGAGTTTGCATCAGAATCAAAAGGCTACACAGCTACACGTCACCAACGTGAAGTTGGTACTGGTTACTTTGATGAAGTATCTCAAGTTATCTCTGGTGGTACTTCTTCTACAACAGCGATGGCTGGCTCTACAGAAACAGAACAATTCGTATAAGTCTGGAAAAGTACGCGTACATCTAAATTCATAATCATAGATCTGTCTCCTCCGCTCCTCCTAAAGCGGAGGATGACTATTTAAAATCGCAAAGGTGGGGGAAACAACTGATGGAACAAGCAACAACAGGTAAGCTTAAAATTGTTGGGGAACAAAACGAGCAAACAAAAGAAATTTTAACACCAGAAGCCCTTGAGTTTGTTCTTGCCCTGCACGAAAAATTTGATGCTCGTAGAAAAGAGCTGTTAGAGGCTCGTCAAGAACGTCAAAAGCGTCTTGATGCAGGTGAGAAACTCGACTTCTTACAAGAAACAAAGCATATTCGTGAGGGAGATTGGACAATTGCACCACTTCCAGCAGATTTGCAAGATCGTCGTGTAGAAATTACAGGACCTGTTGACCGTAAAATGGTTATTAATGCTCTAAACTCTGGTGCAAAAATGTTCATGGCTTGCTTTGAGGATGCATCTGCTCCGACATGGGAAAACATGATTGGCGGTCAGATTAATATGCGTGATGCTATTAATAAGACAATTGAATTCACACAAGCATCCAATGGTAAAACATATAAGTTAAACGAAGAAACAGCTGTATTATTAGTTCGTCCACGTGGTCTTCATTTACTAGAAAAGCATGTACTAGTGGATGGCGAACCGATCTCGGGTAGTTTCTTTGACTTCGGTCTGTATTTATTCCACAATGCTAAAAACGCATTGGCACAAGGTACAGGGCCTTATTTCTACCTACCGAAGCTTGAAAGCCATTTAGAGGCTCGCTTATGGAATGATGTCTTTGTTTTTGCACAAGATTATATCGGAATTCCAAAAGGGACAATTAAGGCTACTGTATTAATCGAAACCATTTTAGCAGCATTTGAAATGGATGAAATTTTATTTGAACTACGTGAACATTCAGCGGGTCTGAATTGTGGACGTTGGGATTACATTTTCAGCTATATTAAACGTCTGCGCAATCAACCTGATGTAATTTTACCGGACCGCGGACAAGTAACAATGACTGTACCATTCATGCAGGCATATACGTCTTTATGTATTCAAACATGTCATAAACGTAACGCTCCTGCGATGGGCGGTATGGCAGCACAAATCCCTGTTAAGGGTGATGATGATGCGAATGCTGTGGCTTTTGCAAAAGTTGCAGAAGATAAACGTCGTGAGGCAACAGATGGCCATGATGGAACTTGGGTAGCACATCCAGGTATGGTAGCAACGGCGATGGAACAGTTTGATGCGATTATGACGACACCAAACCAAATCCATAAAAAACGTGAGGATGTAAAGGTTACAGCGGAAGAATTAGTAGCTGTTCCAGAAGGTACAATTACACTTGAAGGTCTTCGTATTAACTGTAGTGTAGGGGTTCAGTACATTGCTTCTTGGCTACGAGGCAACGGAGCTGCACCGATTAATAACTTAATGGAGGATGCTGCAACTGCAGAAATCTCTCGTACACAAGTATGGCAATGGATTCGCCATCCAAAAGGTGTTTTAGAGGATGGGCGTGGTATTACATTGGCATTCGTACTAGAAGTCTTGGAGGAAGAGCTTGTGAAAATTAAAGAGGCTGTTGGGGAACAAGTCTATAACAGCGGTCGCTACGAAGAAGCTGCTGAGCTGTTTAAATCATTAATTGAGCAAGATGAATTTGCCGAATTCTTGACGCTTCCAGGTTACGAAAAATTAGCTTAACTTTCTTTCAGTAATCGCTGAAAGAGAGGAACTCATTCTAAAAGCGCCACGTTCTGTGACAACGACTGAGTGACCAACGTCGTGCTGTGTTGCTGCCGCTACGCTTTCGCACAGACAAAAACACGTTGCTGACGCTGCGTTAGCACTACGCTTTCGCGCAAAAAACATTTGTTGGCTCAAAGTCTCCGAACGGAATTATGCCGAGGCATAATTGATTGGAGATACAAATCTACTAAACGAACATATCCAACTTTCCTAGATTGTTGTGGACTAACTCGAATGGAGTCCACCCTATTTTCCACTAATGTTAACGAGCGGGGTCTGTTCCTCCGTTTCTTATTGAAAATCGAGCATGGTTATAAAATAAAAAGGGTCTACTTCTAAAAGTAAAGAGATTTAAAGGGGTGAAAGATGTCTTGCGGGCTTAGATGGGGAGCTTGTAAGACATCTTTTTATCTTCATTCTAAGGAGGAGCGTAAAATGCGTAATAAAGAATTATTATTAGTTCCTGGACCAACTCCAGTAGTAGATGAAATTTATGATGCCTTAGCAAGTGAAACGAGGGGACATACAGATCCCCGTTTTGTTTCGATCTATAAAAATGCCATAGAACAAACAAAAAAATTATTACAAACAGATGGCGAGGTTTTTGTCATAGCTGGATCTGGGACTCTTGCTATGGAAATGGCGATTGTTAATACAGTTGGCAAAGGAGAAAAGCTACTCGTAATTAGTCACGGTTATTTTGGTGACCGATTTACACCATTAGCCCAAGCTTATGGTATTCATGTAGAGGTACTACAGGCTGAATGGGGTAAGCAGGTCGAAGTTTCTGCAGTTGAAGAAAAATTGGCTGAGGGGGATATTAAAGCTGTTACTATTACACATGCGGACACTTCTACAGGTGTAGTATCCGATTTGGATGCTTTGGTACCAATCATTAAGAAGGCTGGGGCACTTGTTATTTTGGATGGAGTTGTGGCGACAGCTGCCCTTGATGAAAATATGAGCAAGGAATATGGCTGTCCAGACTATAAATTGGATATTGTTTTAACAGGGTCACAGAAGGCAATTGGTGTACCACCAGGTTTAGCGATTATCGCCTTCAATCAATCTGCTTTAAAGGCACGTGAAGCAATGGGTTCGATTCCTGCCTATTATAGCGATATTAAAAATTGGATTCCGGTAATGAATGATCCAGGAAAATACTTTGCAACGCCTCCTGTAAACTTAATTTATGCATATGATGTGGCGATGAACATTGTACTAGAAGAAGGGATGACAAAACGTGAGGCACGTCATGTCGCATATGGTTGCGCAATAAGAGCTGCATTGTCCACATATGGTATGGTGGCACTTGCTGAAGAAGCGGTTGCGGCACCTACGCTTAGCTGCTTACTGTATCCTGAAGGGGTAGAGGATGCAAAGTTCCGTGCGAAACTTGCAGAAAAAGGCGTGATAGTAGCTGGTGCACTAGCGCATTTAGCAGGAAAGGCCTTCCGTATCGGGCATATGGGTAACTAAACTGTTACGAAAAATTTAGATAAAACTATACAAATCTGTATAGAAGCATAGATTTATAACAGAATACCCTTCGTATCAAGCGATTGGTGCGAACTCCACGTTAATTGCTTTTAACTCCTAAAGCCTTGTGACCAAAGCGGAGCTGGAAACGGCAGACGTAACGGTGCGAAAGCAGAAAAAACAACAAGGATGGCATAAGCTGAAAAAAATTACTCAGTGTCCGTAAAGGATCATCGTGACAACGGAAAACGGTGGCGCTAAGTGCTTTGGCAATGGATGTTTAGCAGCGAACTCCTAAATCTCTAATGAGATAAGGAAGACGTTCAACGACTATCTCCTTGAGGGAGAGTAAAACCGCAAGCGAATGGCGGAAGAAAAATGTGGCTCTTATTAAAAGATAAGATGAAGATATAGTCTGCGCTTATGTGAAAGCATAAGAGGTCTACTCGTGAGAGAAAGACTGCATGAAGGGTTGCGCCTTTGTGTGAACAAGAAAAATATATACAAAAATAAAAATGTTAACAACCTCTCTAAATAGGGTAAATGCAGAATTTAAGCCTTTGGAGAGTCATATCCTAATGGCAGTAGCTTCGGCGAAACCAGGCTCGGAGAATAAGGAAGACACAAAAACGGAAGTCAAAAGATATAAGTCGTGTCACAGTAGAGATGTCTACATTTTTTAAGAAATGTATATGTTTTTCGTATCGGGAGTACAACCCCTGCAATGCTAGAAGAGGCAGTAAGATTAATAGGGGAAACATTAAATGAAGTAGGATGCATAGTGGATATAGAACAAGCTACTGCATGTTTACAAGAAAAATTAGCAATTGTTGCGAAATAGCTACTGTTGAAAAGAGATGTCTCATGATGTAATGGGACATCTCTTTGTCAATTCACAAAGCCGTCATAGCCTTTATTGCCAACGGTTTGTATAACTGTTGATTCAATTCGAGGTTCTTCTTATAGACCTCTAAAAATCTCCTTCTTCTTTATGCACAAAAAATGATAATTTGTTATGTTGGTTATATAACAAATATGGAGATGATAGGAATGTTTATTAAAATAGAGCCACAATCTGACGTACCCATTTATGAACAGGTAACACGTCAAATTATTGAAGGAATTGCAAGAGGGGATATGCAGTCAGGTGATACTTTGCCATCTGTACGTAATTTAGCCGCTGATTTAGGTGTTAATATGCACACGGTTAATAAAAGCTACCATGAGCTAGAGGAGAAAGGGATCATTACAATCAGAGCCAAATCAGGTGCTATTATTCGATCTACAGAGGAGCGAATCTTAACTCCTGAACAATTACAGCAAATTGAAAAAAATTTAAAGCCTGTTGTGGCAGAAGGAATGGTGCTCGGTGCTACAGTCGAGCAGATTGAGCGCATGATGAAAAAGGTATGTGCTGATTTGCAAATCCCAGTAGAAGGAGTGTAGCAAAATGTTGCTTGGCGTTTTTGCCATTACTTATATTGCTGTTGATTTCTTTCTTTTCGTTATAATATGAATGAAAGTAGTTATTAAAAAATCTTTTCATTCCTCGCGGAGCAACGTTCAACGATAGACTCAACGGATGCTTGCAGATTGTCTGCGGATGGGAGCGGAATTTTTTGGATTGGATGGAGGTAAGGCTTGAATGAAAATTCTCGTTGTAGATGATGATGTACATATTTTGCAGCTAGTAAATATTTATCTGACAAGAGAGGGCTATCAGGTGTTGCAGGCGGAAAATGGACAACAGGCCCTGCAATTACTTGAAGGAAACTTGCCTGATCTGGCTATTGTGGATGTCATGATGCCAGGGATGGATGGCTTTACATTAACCGAGACATTGAGCCAGGATTATGATATTCCTGTATTGTTATTAACGGCAAAGGGCGAGCTTGAAGACAAGGAACGAGGGTTTTTGGCAGGCTCAGACGACTATGTTGTGAAACCATTCGAACCTAAAGAATTACTGTTTCGCATAGCTGCCATATTGCGTAGACTAGATAAGAAAAATCAGGTAACAATCCAGGTGGGTAGACTAGTCATCGATCGTCGAAGTTTTGAAGTAATCATTGGGGAAGATACACTTGTTCTGCCTTTAAAGGAATTTGAGCTATTGGCATTACTAGCATCACGCCCGAATCAGGTGTTTACACGTAGTATTATTATGGAACAGGTGTGGGGCTATGATTATGATGGAGATGAGCAGACTTTAAATACGCATGTAAAGAGGATCCGTGAGCGTCTGCATCGTTATGAAACAGATGTTGAGATTACAACGGTACGTGGAGTGGGTTATAAGCTCGAGGTTAATGCATGATGAAAACGTTATATAGTAAGTTTGTTGTCACGACTTTGCTCGTTATGATTGGCAGCTTGTGTATCGGTTTTTTAGTAACAAATACTTATTATCATCAAGTTATAAAGGAAAAAAATGATGCTAAAAATGTGAATATTGCGCAGGATATTACGAAATACATCGAGACAGCAAAGCCTGACGATTTAGATAATTATTTTACAACTCTCGGCGAAATTGGTTATCAAATTTATGTAACAGCTGGTGATGAAGGGGAATTTTACGGTGGTAAATATCGCGATAAAACACTGTCATCTAATACTGTTGATCGTGTTTTAGAAGGGGAAATTTATCATGGTATGCGTGATTTTCCAAAAGAGACTTTTATGACAGGTTTTTTTGCGAATGAGCTAATTAATACGATAGGTGTACCATTTACATATGAAAATAAGCATTATGCACTGTTTATCAGGCCTGATATTCGCCTGTTATTCTCTGAGGTGCATACGATACTTGGTGGGCTTATTCTTGTGATGGCAGTACTTAGTCTATTGGCAATGCTACTTTTTGCAAAAGCATTAATTCGCCCTATTACACAGCTAACAGAGGCAACACATCAGCTTGCACATGAAAAGTTCGATACGTTACTGGATATAGATCGAGCAGATGAGATTGGACAATTAGCAGTTAGCTTTAATGTCATGACGGAAAAATTACAGGAGAATGATCGAATACGTAAAGAGTTTATTAGTAATGTATCCCATGATTTTCAGTCGCCGTTGTTGAATATTCAAGGCTATGTTGATTTGTTAAAGAATCCCTTGCTGACTGACAAGGAAAGGCAGGAATATACGACAATTATTGAGCTAGAAACGAAGCGTCTGTCGACATTAACGAAGCAATTACTTTTACTAACGTCACTCGATCAATCTACAAGGTTATTAAAGTGTGAGCCTTATCGTTTAGATGAGCAGTTGAAGGAAACGGTTAGAAAATATCGCTGGCAACTTGAAGATGCAGATGTACAATTATCGTATCAGCTTGAACCAGTAACATATGATGGTGATGCGGGTCTATTACAAAATGTTTGGGATAATTTATTGACGAATGCCATTAAATATAATGTTGAAGGTGGAGAAATTCATGTACACTTACAAGAATCCTCAACCTCTGTGGAAGTACTCGTCGAGGATAGCGGTATAGGGATGACTGCTGATCAATTACAAAAGGTATATGATCGCTTTTATCGCGCGGATGCCTCTAGAACAAAGCAAGGGACTGGGCTTGGACTGGCCATCGTAAAGCAAATTGCTGAGTTACATGGAGGAACGGTTCAAATGGAAAGTGTTATTAATTCGGGTACGAAGGTTCGTATCACCTTACCAAAACTGTAATGAGGAGTTCATGTAAAGTTCATGTTCACACGATAGACTACTGAATAAGTTGAAAAAGCTTAGGAGGAGTTAACGTATGGAACAAAAATGGAGTTTACGCCTTATTCGTCTTGCTGCGATTTTTGCCTTATTTGGTACGTATCTAGGTTCACATATGTCTGGTACTGGTAGTTATGAATATAGACCGATACATGCACACATTTTATTAGTTGGCTGGTTAAGCATGTTTGCATGGGGCATTTTCTATCGTGCCTTCAAAGTTAAATCACAAAAATTAGTAGCGGCACATGGTTGGACAGCAATTCTTGGTGTTTTTGGTTTAACAATCGGCATGTGGTTCTACAATATAAATCCATTTAATTTTAGTAATACATTTACATTGATTTTCTTTATCGTAGGTGGGACAACGCTATTAATTAGCTTTGCTTTATTTATCTTTGTAACATTTATGGTAGATCAAAAAGAAGACATGCAAAAATAATGATAAACCCGTGTCACGATCGTTAGAGGGTGACACGGGATATTTTTTTAGGAAAAACTATTCTATTTTTTCAAGAGACTTCTTAAGCCATTTTGTTGCCTCCGTATAATCCTGTGCAACACCTTGCCCTTTTTTGTAGAGAATACCGAGCTGGAATTGTGCTTTTTGATGCCCTTGATTGGCAGCCAATCGATACAGTTGGGCAGCTTTTACGAAATCCTTCGGTACGCCTTGTCCATGACTGTGCATTTGAGCTAATTGGTATTGTGCTTTGGCATGTCCCTTAGCAACAGCCTGTTCAATCCATTTTGCGGCTTCTGTGTAATCCTGTTCGACACCTTTTCCCTTATCAAATAAATTACCGAGCTGATATTGAGCGCCTGCATGTCCTTGGATGGCTGCAAGTCGATAGCAGCGCCGTGCCTCTTCTAAGTCCTGGGCGATACCCAATCCTTGTTCATATAACAACCCCAATTGATATTCTGCGTTAATATGAGATTGATCGGTAGCGGCTCTCCACCATTTCACTGCATCAACATAATTCAATTCAGTTGCATATAATAATGCGAGTTCGTACTGAGCGTCAGCATAGCCCTTTTCAGCAGCGGCTTTAAAAAGGGGTAAAGCTTTGTTAGGTTGTTGAAGTTGATATACATAGATGCGTCCAAGCTCAAAGCCTGCACTGAGATGTCCTTGGTGAGCAGCAAGCTGTAACCAATCTTTAGCTAAAGTAATATCATTTTCTTGGACATAAAGGACACCGAGACAGTATTGAGCATTTAGGTGTCCTTTATGCGCAGCGAGCTTAAACCATTTAGTAGCCTCTACGCGATCCTGAGTTATACCTTGACCAGTGTTATATAGCATCGCCAATTGAAATTCAGCATTTATATGGTCCTGAAGTGCAGCTAAGTGAAACCACCTCGCAGCTTCTTCAAAATTTTGCGAGATACCACGACCTTTAAGGTACAAATAGCCAAGATTATACTGAGCGCTTGCATCGCCCGCTAATGCAGCCATTTCAAAATAGGTTATAGCTTCCTCATAGCTCTGCTTGACACCAGTTCCATTGTGATAAAGGAAGCCAAGATTATTTTGAGCACTTGTATTCCCTTGATTGGCCGCTAGAATATACCACTTCGCTGCCTCGGCAAAGTTCGGTGTCATGCCAAGCCCTTGATTGTATAGAACGCCTAAATTATACTGTGCATCTGCATTTCCTAAATCTGCAGCCTCTTTATAATAACGAGCTGCTTCTTCATAATTTTGTATTACACCATGTCCTAAATGATAGAGCACGCCTAAGCTATAAAGTGCGTTTGCATCATTGTGCGAAGCGGCGCGTTCATACCACATTTTTGCTACCGCATAATTTTTCCTTACACCGCGGCCCTGGTTATAGAGTGCGCCTAAATTATATTGAGCACTTGCATTCCCTTGTTGTGCGGCAATCTCAAACCAATTTGCCGCATTTTTATAGGCCTCGGGTGACTGGTCATCTTGAAGCCATGTATTTAAATTAAACGCTGAAGTTATATCTTCAAAGGGGGCTATGTGAATCATTTTTTCCTTTAAGCTACGGTCATAGCGGTCAATAAACCATTCTACAATATCACTTATATAATCAAGAACGATTTTTGCCGCCTTTGCCTCCACGATTTCACTGCTATTACTAGAAGTCATTTTGTTTGCAAGATTCATTAATAGATATATGCGACGTGGATGAATTTTTGCAACAAAGCTTCGATTATTGAGTAATGATCGGGTATTTTTTAGCTTCGGTTCGGAATGCATTTCCAGCTTATAAAATTCATATAAAATTTCCTCCAGTACAAGGAGTGATTTTTGTAGAGATATAGCTGGCTTCGAGATGGCAAGCGAGCTAGCATCCTGAAAATTTTTAGCCAATTTAACGAAGGACAAAGCTTTTAATTTCTTGCAGTGATCTTGAGAAATTTCATATTGAATGACGATAGGGACTCACCTCTTTCGTAAAAATCCTCTTTTTTCATATATCGGGAAAAAATCAATATTATTGATGAGTTTAACTTGTTTCAGTAAATGTCTTTTGAGCGACAGGTACAGAAGTCTCCCCTCGCCGTAGCGTTAGCACTGTGCATCTGGACACAATGATGCCTAGGGATCGTTGGTTTGGAGTCATCGGTTGAATTGTCCTTTTTACATGATACTATTTTGTATAAGGATACTCGTAGAGATTCGTAGTAGCTATTGCTAAGAAAGTCATTCGGAGGATAGAAATAATGAAGAATATTGCAGCAATCATTCCAGCATTTAATCCACAACAATCACTTATAACTTATGTGCATCAACTATTAGCAACTACAATTACAAAGATTATTATTGTCAATGATGGCAGTGATGAAAAATATGCAGGCATTTTTGAAGAGTTAAAGAAAATTGACAGCTGTGAAGTGTTAGAGCATGACTGTAATATTGGAAAAGGTAGGGCATTAAAGACAGCATTTACTTATATATGGTCGCAAAGGGGTTTGTACCAGGGTGTGATTACAGTAGGGGCCCATGGTCAACATACATTACAAGATGTGAAATTAGTATTAACCATGACGAAGGTGTTTTCTGAAGGGATTGTGCTAGGGATACGTAACTTCCACTCTTCCGACAGCACTCTTTTATCATACTGGGGCAATCGTGTAACAAGCTTGTTTTTTGAGCTCCTTTATCATAGAAAACTAATGGATACACAAACAGGCTTACGATTTATCTCTATAAAAGAGCTACCATGGCTGCTAAAAGTAAAAGGTGAACGATATGACTATGACACAAATATGTTAGTTGCTGCACTTAAAAGAAAGTGTCCAATTTTTGAAGTAGAGATAGGCCAGATACGAATAAAGAAAAATACAGTGATCCAGTATGATGAAATAACAAATGCAAGGTCAATTATTGCTAAAATGCTTATGAACTATTTAAAACCAAGGAATAGGTAGGTTTAATTTTGAAATAATGTGCTAGGATAAAGAATAATAATTACTCAAGAACGTAGCGAGTATGAAAAAGGAGCAATGATGATGGAATATTCAGATCAAGTAAAAAATCGTGTGAAACGGATGGAAGGCCAGCTACGTGGGATTTTGAAAATGATGGAAGAAGGAAAGGATTGTAAGGCAGTCATTACTCAATTATCGGCAGTACGCTCAGCAGTAGATCGTACAGTAGGTGTAATTGTCAGTACGAATCTTTTAGAATGTGTACAAAATGCTGAAGGTGACGGCGAGAAAATGAATGAAGCTATTCAAGAGGCAGTCAATTTAGTAGTAAAAAGTCGTTAACATAAAGAAAAGCCAGCTTATGTAGAAAAGGCTATTCATAGATAGAAAACTCACTAAACAGGTGGGTTTTTATTTTTTGTTGCAAAAATCGATACTTATATTTTATTTAAGGGAGTTTTGACCTATGTATAAAAATTAACAATGTGGTTAAAAGTCATAGTTAGTGAACTTGTACGATAGATTTGTAGTTACTTTCTCTGTTATTCTTGATTACAAGAACATAACAAACGGGAAGGTGATTTATTATGAAAAAATGGTTGATAAGCGGTGCAGCATTACTGATGTTGAGTCCAACAGCAGCTTATGCTCAAAATACGGACACTCATCCAATACATACTTCCTCAGTTATTGCTCATAACGTAGTAGCCAATACCAAAGTAACAACTTGGGATCAATTCACAACAGAAATCGTAAAGCAATTAAATAATTTCGAATCGGAAATTAAAATTACATATAGCGGACCAATGACTGATTTCAATAAAAAAATTAAGGAGTCATTCGAAAAAGCTCAAGAGCAGGCGGTCTATGCGAGTGGTCACATGGAAAGTACTACTATTTCTGCAGATTCAGCGGGCAATGTGACATTTAAAATGAAATATTTCACAGACCAAACGCAAGAAGCGGCCGTACAAAAAAAGATTGATCAAGTATTAAAAACAATTATTAAACCTTCAATGACAGAGTTCGAAAAAGTAAAATCGATTAATGATTATATTGTTTCAAATACAGCATATAGTACTAAAACAAATGCTAGCCCTCATGGTGTATATGCATTGCTGATGGAGGGACAAGCTGTATGTCAAGGCTACGCGTTAACGGCCTATAAAATGTTGGAACAAGCGGGACTCGAAACTAAGTATGTTGTAGGTTATGTTAATGGTAACCAAGCACATGCATGGAATTTAGTGAAGGTTAATGGTCAATGGTACCATTTAGATACAACATGGAATGATCCATTACCAAATCGTTTAGGTGCCTCTTCGTACGATTATTTTTTAGTACCGGATGCACAGCTTAAGAAAGATCATACATGGATCGCTTCAGATTATCCTGCTGCAACAAGTACAACATTTAACTATATGCAAAATGTTCATTTCGCTTATCAAGTTAATAATACATTGTACTTTAGTAATACAGCGGATAACGATAAATTGTATAAGCTTGATTTAACAAACGGTAAGAAAACAAAAGTTATTGATAAACGTGCTTTGTATATTACAGGAGCGAACAACAATTTATATTTCAGTGATTACAGTAACGGTGGTTACTTAACAAAATTAAATCTTCAGACGTTAAAAACTGAGGTGCTTGTGAAGCAATCAGTGGCTGACTTAAGCATTAGTAATAATTATTTAAATTATTATGTTAATGCAAAAGAACAAAAGCTTAAAATAAACTAAGCTTTTATGTAAACAGGTCGCCGCTTGCGGATGCGACCACACCCTACAAATATCTTTATCTATTTATAAAATGAAAGCACAAAAGGACTTCCAAGTGAGTTCTTTGTGCTTTTTTTGTATATAATGAAAACAGGAAACAGTCGGAGGTGAGCATTTTGTGGAAAAAATTAGCCATTATCGTAATAATCGTAATTTTTATTGACCCAATCTATACAGCCGGTAAAGCAGTTGTACAACAAGTGATCACTTGGGCAAATAATGATGAAATAGAAACGATGCTTCTCTCAACAAAGGAAAAAATTATAGATGCTACTGCTAAGCTTTCAGAGAATGCCTCAATTGAAACGGCCACACCTATAGAAGAAAAGCCAGAAGAAGGGGTAGCCGTTACAGCTTCAACTTCCAAAACACCTGAAGCAACGTTAGTTGTCACGAATGCAAAGGAAATGGCTGATGCGATGTATGCATACTACAGTAGTTTTTCACCTACGTTTGAGATTCAATATAAAGGCAATACACAGCGGATTGAACAGATAGTGGAAGAAGCCTATGAAAATGCTATAAAGCGAGATGATTATGTATATGGGCATATTAGCAAACATTCTATTCGTTTTGAATATGGAGGGAAAACAGCTACCATCTTTGGTGAGCAAAGTTATTTAATGACACCAGAACAGGCGGCATCTGTTGAAATGAACGTCCAAGAGATTATAGCCTCTATCAATAAAAAATCATTAAGTGATGTAGAGAAGGTTAGGGCTGTCAATGATTATATCGTTGCCACCACCGCCTATACAGATCAAACGAATGCAAGTCCACATAGCGCATATACAGTGCTTGTAGAACATGGTGGTGTATGTCAGGGCTATGCATTGTTAGCGCATACGATGTTACAAAAGCTAGGGATAGAAACAAAATATATAGTAGGCTATGTTGGACAGCAAGGACATGCTTGGAATTTAGTAAAGTTGGACAATCAATGGTACCATCTCGATACTACATGGAATGATCCAGTACCTGATCGTAAAGGGTCGGTACGCTATCAATATTTTTTAGTGGATGATCGAACGATGGCAAAAGACCATACGTGGATTGCTGAAGACTACCCAAAAGCCACGGGTACAACGTATAACTACTTTCACGATGTAGATTTCCCAGCACAAGTAGGACAGCAAATATTTTATAGCAATATTTCTGACGATAATAAATTGTACGTGCTTGATTTGAAAACAGGTAAATCGAAGCGTGTTTCCCATTCGCGTGCACAATACATCGTTTATGCAGATGGTTGGTTATATTTTAGTAATTATTCACGCGGAGCGTATTTAACGAAAATTCGCCCAGATGGAAGCGGGGAGCAAATATTAAATCGTGAAGATACGAAGGATTTATTTGTGAAGGATGGCTATCTATATTTCACGACAAATGAACTGAAAAAGATGGCACTTTAACGTGATCAAAGAAAAAGAAGAGCCATACTTTATTTAATAGGGCACCTTAATTTCATTAACATAATAGAATTTTAACAACATGAAAAGCCTATGACATTACAGACTGTCATAGGCTCTTTTTGTGCGCTCTATAAGATAATAGATCGGTTGGTGCTGACATAAAGAAACTTCTATTTGCGGATACATCGATTTCATTTCCTGGGAAAAAATTTTAAAAATTAATGGATTATGCTTAATGGCACCACCATTACAATAAAGGTTAAATCCGTCTCCTTGATAGCCAGTTTTTTTCAACAAGGCGCTAGCAAGGAGCACTAACTCATGGGCAGCACGCATTGATATTTGAATGGCGGATGAATCCTTTTTGGTCACGGCATCTGCCAAAAAGGCACCCATTTTGGCAAGCTGTGCATTCGTGTAAGATGGGTGGAACAGCCAGGCAGCTAGCTCCGTAACATCGTGGATACATAAGTACTCATAGACAGTATCTTTTAATAGGGTTGGCTCACCACGCCCGTCTTCCATTCGGAAAATGGCGCGGATAACCTCTTGCCCTAACCAATAGCCACTACCTTCATCTCCGGCACGATGCCCCCAGCCACCTGCACGTACTATTTGCGAGCCATCAAATGCGTAAGCAATAGCTCCTGTTCCAGCTATGAGTAAAGCGCCTGCCTGTCCGGCAGTAACACCTAATAAAGTAGCTTGTGCGTCATTTTCAATAATAAGTGTTGTTATTTTAAGTTGTAATGCCGATAGCGCTTTATGAACAATGGCAGACACCATTTCATGATCTTTAGAAGAATCAATGCCAGCCATTGCAAAGGTAGCTACAGCAATTTGAGGGACGGCCTGACTTTGCAAAAACTGCTGTACATGTATTAAAAGCTCTTGCAATATTGCCGTAGCAGATTCAGCGCCAATAGCTTGATAGTTCGAGCCACCTATTGATTTAGTAAATTTTATTTCACCAGACTCGGCATGTACGACCGCACATGCCGTTTTTGTAGCACCACCGTCAATAATAAGTAGCCATTCCGTCATTGATTCCATTCCTCGATAAATACGGTTAATTGCTGTTCCGCCTCAACAATCATAGACTCCTTCAAGCGAATCCATTCATAAAGGTTATGAGCATTCGCCTTGGAGCGTTCAAGAGATGCCTTCATCGTTTCTGGCGCTGGGCCACCAGGTAATGTTCGGACACTGACAAAAGTCTCTGGCTTTAATGTGTTATAAAAATCCTCTTCAGAAATATTTAATGTTTTACCAGTAATCAATTTGGATTGGGTATTCGCTAGACCCCATGTCAGACTTGCAAGTGATTCCTCACCATGAGAGAGTAGGACCTTTACACACTTACTGACAATACTGTGTGCTTGGCGGAATGAAATCCCTTCAGAGCGCACTAACGTATCAGCAAGCTCCGTTACATTGGCAAAGCTATTCTCTGCACGATTTCTTAGTTTTTTCTTGTTTACATTCATCGTAACGACAAGTGAACCAAATAGCTTGTAAATCCCTATTAAACGGTCGATAGCACGCCATAAATAGGGCTGCATATCATCTTCAGTGTCTACGATATCTCCAAACGGTGTATTATGTACCATTTGCAATACTGTACTAGCATCTCCAACAACTGCAGATAGTAATGAACGTGTGTGCTCGATCGAAACGGGATTGCGCTTTTGAGGCATGATAGAGCTAATTTGTACGTATGGACTTGCCAGCGTAAAGGCATTGAATTCCTGTGTAGCCCATAGTAAAAAGTCTTGAGATGTACGACCGAGATTAAGTGCTGCAAGCTGAATAATACTTGCTGCCTCTGCAATATAATCCGCACCAGCAACAGCATCCCACGCATTTTCGATAATATCATCGAATGCCAATAACTCACACATACGCTCTCGACTAATGTTGAAGCCGGTTGTTGTTAATGCTGCTGCTCCCATACTGCTACGATTCACGGTTTTATAGACATGCTGCAAGCGTTCAAAGTCTCGTTCAAGTTGATCGATGACCGCTTTTAAATAATGAGCAAAGGTTGTGGGCTGTGCCTGCTGCGTATGTGTATAGCCAATCATAATCGTATCAACATGCTCCTCAGCAGCTGCGATTAAATCATCCCGTAATGTCAGTAATTCTCGCATGAGCAATAACAACTTTTTTCTTAAAGTCATACGATAGATGGCAATGCCCATGTCATTGCGACTTCTACCAATGTGAAGATTCCCAGCAACATCACCAGCAAGCTCTATTAATTTATTTTCGATACGGAAAAACAAATCCTCATATCGCGGGTTGTAATCCTCTATACGGTAATAGTTCAAGTCTAGTTTTTTAAGAGCAATACCGATTTGTTTGACTTCTTCTTTTTTTACAAGTCCTTGTTCTTCTAGCATTTTTAAGTGTGCAATATTGATTTGTAGCATGATTGTTAAAAAATTCTTCTTGGCTTCTTCATAAGCTGGCTGTAAGACAATTTTACGATAAATATTAGACGGGAAAATCATCCCATCTTCTTGCTGGGTTTTGTTGCGGAAATCTTCAAACATAGTAATTGCCCCCTAGTAGATTAGCAGTTATATGGCCGAACCAGCACTGCCTTTAGATAACTTCTCGGAAATAACAAGTACAATTAAAATTAAACAAATTTGTAAGACGCCATATGCACAAGCAGTTCCAAATTTAAACGCATATAATTTTTGGAATATCGCCACAGATAATGGGATTGTTGACGTACTATAAATAAGAATTGACGCTACGAATTCACCAAAGCTTTGAACAAGTGCTAGTAACGTACCTGCCAAAATGCCCGTAAATGTAAGTGGTAAGACAATACGTCTAAATGAATACCACCAAGTTGCACCTAAGCTTCGTGATGCTTCTTCGATAGACGGATCTAATTGCACAAGAGATGCCGATGTAGACCGGAAAACGAGCGGTAAATGTCTAATGAAATAGGCTAACGGCAAAATCCAGAACGTCCCAATCAGAACCTGATTAAAGGCGAATATATTTTCCGTACTAAAAGCGGCAATCAAATTGACAGCTACAACTGTTCCCGGTAATGCCCAAGGAACCATGATTAAAATATCGAGCAATGTCTTGCCTTTAAAATTTAAACGTACCATCGCATAGGCTGCTGCGACGCCGAAGAGGATATTGCCGAGTGTTGCAACGATCCCCATTTGAATGGAGTTCCAAATAGGTCGCCATGTCCGCTCATCCGTAAAGAGCGCTACATAATGATCCAGTGTATAGTCAGTTGGCAAAATTTGTGTTTTCCATGCCCCATCTACTGAAAATGAAATTAAGATAAGAACTAAAATCGGCAAAATTAAAATTAATGTACCTATAAAAGACGCGATAGTCGCAATCATCTTCATTCCTTTTGAAGAAACTTCAGATCGATGAACACTAATACCTTTGCTTAGATTTTGATAGTTTCGGCGGTTTTGATACCAACGCATAATAATTAAAAAGGTAATAGACACAAAGGATAGAATCATAGATTGTGTCGCTGCCATATCTAAATTCCCGTTCGTACGTGATAAATAGATTTGCATCGTCATCGTACGTTCGACACCGAACATTAAAGGTGCTGTATAGGACGCCATGGATATCATAAATACGAGTAAGGATGAGGCGACAATTGAGGGTGTTAACATGGGCAAAATAACCTTTGTCCATATTCGAATACGCCCTGCACCTAGGCTAGTTGCCGCTTCCTCTAGAGCTGGATCTAACCCTTTTATAGCAGCGGAGGCAGTCAAATAGAAGTAAGTGTACATTGTGAATGTATGGACAACAATAACGCCCCAGATGCCTTTTAATGAAAAGGGCACTTCATGTAAGCTGAATAGGTGTTGAAGCGCACGTGGGAATATACCGCTTTCCCCATATAAGAATGTAAAAGAAAGTACACCTACTAATGGCGGAAGAGCCATGGGTACCAAAACTAAAATAGAGAGTACACGTCTACCTGGAAAATCGTAACGCTCGAGTAAGAATGCCATGGTAACCCCAACGATTGCACAGCAAATAACACTAATAAGGGATATATATAAACTAGTCCATAATGCTTCTATATTGGCGGGGCTAGCGAAATTAAAAAACTGTTTATAATTAGCTAGCGCATCATCACTAGAAAAGCTTTCTAGAAAAGTTTGATAGAACGGGTATACCACATAGGCAAACAACACTAAAAATAAAGGTGCAACTAATATATACACAAACCAATTTGAGCTTGATAGTTGTGTCCATGCATTTCCTTCAGAAGGTTTGAGGTGCGTTTTTTCCATGTTGTTACCCTCCTATTCCCCTAAAAAATACAGTGAATCTTGGGCTATATTTAAAGTGATTTCTTCACCAATTTTTTTTAATTGACCGTTCATATTGATAATCATTACTTTTAGTGAAAAATCTAGACATTCCACAATATAGTTCACACTAACCCCTGTAAATTCCACAAAAGTGATTTTACCTGTTAATGTGTTTTCACCAGTACCTTGATGGATTGATTCAGGACGAATAGAAATAAACACTTTGTCTCCAATCATATGCGTTAAAGTGGGGGAGCTTTGTTGCTTTTGCCCAGTGAGAACAAGTCCACTTGCTGTTTTTACTTGTATATCGTTACCATTGACGGAGTCAATTGTCGCTTCCAGTAGGTTTGTCTCGCCAATAAAATCTGCTACGAAGCGGTTTGAAGGCCTATTATAAATTTCTTGCGGAGTACCGATTTGTCTGACGTTCCCATTTTCCATGACCATAATACGATCTGACATAGACATCGCTTCCATTTGATCATGCGTAACATAGATGGTTGTAACACCAAGCTCGGATTGAATACGTTTTATTTCAACGCGCGTTTCTTCGCGTAATTTAGCATCTAAATTAGACAATGGCTCGTCTAACAATAAAATATCCGGCTCTATCACAAGAGCTCTTGCCAAGGCAACCCGTTGCTGCTGCCCACCAGATAATTCATTTATTTTTCGATTGCCATATTGCGATAAATGTACAAGCCCTCTAATGCGGTCAACCTTTTGCTTAATCTCTGCCTTTGAAAATTTCCGTACTTGTAAGCCAAAGGCGATATTTTCGTCTACTGTCATATGAGGAAAGAGGGCATAATTCTGAAACACCATACCGATGTTCCGTTTATTGGGTTGAAGTCTTGTCACGTCTCCATCATCAAAAAATATTTTCCCTTCTGAAGGGTAATAGAAGCCTGCAATCATTCTTAAGGTTGTTGTTTTACCACAACCACTTGGGCCAAGAAACGTAAAAAACTCACCAGCTTGAATATGAAGATTTAAATCTTTTACACCAAACACTTGACCAAATTGCTTAGAGACATTTTCTATTTTGACACTTTTCAAATGCAATGCTCCTTTCTCGCAGTAAACTAGTTACACGAAGCCTCGAGCAAAAATTACTCGAGGCTTAAAACATGAACAATATTCAATAGATCGCTTTACGATGTTAGAGCCATTGGACAGTTAGGCGGCGTTGGTCACTTTTTCCCTTGGCCTTTAATATTGTTATCCCAATGCTCCATCCACTCGGCTTCTTTTTCAGACATGAGCTGCCAATCTATATCAAAAGTTTTTAAATCTAATTCTTGATACCACTCAGGCATTGCGGCTTTATCGATATCTGAGCGAGTAGGAATTTGATAGTATTCATTTGCTAATTGCGTTACCATTCCTTTTTCGAATAAGAATTCTACGAAGAGCTTTGCATTTTCTATATTCTTGGCATTGTTTACAACAGCTACACCATCTACTAAAATCGGTGCACCACTTTTCGGATAGATGTAATCAAACGGGTAGTCAGTCGTATATTTCTTTAATAAAATATCTTGTAAATTCCATAAAGAAACGCTGCCTTCTTGTCGTGTCATCTTTAAATAAAGTGCATTTGGATCTTGTGTATATTCTTTCGTGTTGGCATCTAATTTTAATAACCAATCGTAACCTTTCTCAGGTGTATCTGCGCCTTGACGTACAATCATAGATGAATAAATAGTACGCATCGTACCAGAAGCTAACACACCACGAATTAAAATTTGATCCTTCCATTTTGAATCTAATAAATCATCCCAGTCTTGTGGACCTGTTTCTTTCGTTAATAAATCACTGTTAATCATAATCACTTCGGGCAGTAGCATTTCCCCGAACCAACGACCATCTGCATCCTTATGCGCTGCATCAATGGAGTCGATAAAACTAGGCTTCCAAGAATGGAGTAAATCTTCATCGGCACCGACAATTAGTGCGGATTGCGTACCGCCCCACCAAAAATCTGCCTGAGGATTTGCTTTTTCACCACGTAGGCGTTCTAAGATTTGCTGTGCGCCCATCGTTAAAAACTCCACTTGAATGTCCGGGTACTTTTCATTAAACTGATCGATTACCTTTTGCACCATGGCTTCATCACGCCCCGTATAGATCACAAGCTTTCCAGATGGTGTAGCCGCTACATCCGTCTTTTCAGAATCAGACGTTTTGTCGTTAGCAGTTGCATCTTTTTTAGAATCCTTGTTGTTATCACTACTACAAGCAGCCAAGACAAGAAGCATCAGTACAAGTACAAAACCGAAGATACGTGTTTTTTGCATAATCTTCCTCCTTCCTAATAGTGAAAAACTTACATATAGCAGTATAATCCGGAGACTCTACATTAATGTTAGAATAATTGAAAAATTATAATGCCATGCTCGAATATTAAGAGAATAATAGGTATCAACGGCATTGGTGAAATAAAAAAATCCCCTCTAAAAAAGAAATTTATCAAGATTAAATGTAAATTCATCAATTTAAAAATTTCCAATAAAGTTGGTTATCAATATATGTTCAAAAACTAACAAATATTGATTTTAATAGTTTTGAAATGCATGTTACGGTTTGAAAAATAACTAAAATAAGGAGTCTCCAAAAATTGTCATCCCAAAGCTAGGGTGATGATCAAGAGGGGCTTTAATATGAGTAGTAAAGCTTTGAAGATTTTCACAGCTTTAACGATGATGTTGGGAGTGGTTTTTGGAAGTATGGAAGGGCGCTCTAGCAGACCGTAACATTGCGTTAGGCGGTGAAAACGGCAATTTCGGACCGAAAGACAACTTAACGCGTTCACAATTTACAGCGTTTATGTATCGAGCACTTGGTTTATAATTACAGAATGCTGAAAAAAGGGAGATGTATCAAAAATATGATACATCTCCCTTTCTAATTTAGATTAAAGTATTTACTTACTAACAGGTTCTAAAGATTTTTTCTTTTGTTGCCGCTGAGCAAGTATTGTCGGAAGCATCATACCGATAATAACCAAGAGAATACCTGCTATTTGTAAAGAAGTTAAGGGTTCATGTAGAACAATAACGGAAACGGTAACGGCAACGGGTAGCTCTATAGCACTTAAAATGGAGGCAAGCGCTCCTCCTACTTTCGGAATAGCTATAGAAAATAAGTAAATCGGCAAAATAATACCGAAGATCCCCAGTGCTAATCCAAATTTCCATAAGCCCTCGTTAAATAGTTTTCCATTCCAAATAATTTCAGGGTTTAGGAAAATACAAATTAAAATAAGGGCGACAAAGGAAACAATCAATACGCGTGATGTAGTGGTAATACCCTCCACATGACGTGAATTAAATTGGATA
This sequence comes from Lysinibacillus sp. RS11, assembly GCF_042019215.1. Classification (NCBI taxonomy): domain Bacteria; kingdom Bacillati; phylum Bacillota; class Bacilli; order Caryophanales; family Bacillaceae; genus Lysinibacillus; species Lysinibacillus sp. RS11. The sequence continues at coordinate 137,964 of NZ_CP168124.1, forward strand.
AAGCAAGCAAAGGTAAAGGCAGCTGTAAAACCAAGCAGCCATCCTTGAATAGCAATACCGCTTAAATCTACATTTAGTACACCAGCAGCTAAAATGGTTCCAGCAAATAATACAATGAGAGAAATCACTTCAGCTCGACTTGGTAAGCGTTTATGTAGCGCGCAATCTAATAATAAGCCGATCCAGGTGAATTGGAACAGCATGACTACTGCAAGAGAGGCTGGTAGATACTTTAACGATTCACCGTAGACAATTCCAGTAGTACCAGTAAATATTCCAGCGCAAACTAAAATAAGCAGTCCCTTTTTAGAAAGCTTCGGTAATTGCCTTTGCGTCGCTATAAAAATAGTTAGAACTAGCATAAAGCCAATAATATATTGACTTGATACTGCTTCTCCTGATGTAAAGCCGTGCTGCATAGCCACTTTGACAATTGTCGATAAAATCCCATAGCTACTTGAAGCGATCACTATTAATAGAGCGTATAATAAATTTTTATTCATGTTTTTGTGTTTCACATCCTAAAACTGTTTCACCATATGATGGAATGGTTCATCGATTATGGACCATGGCTCAGTAATAACAAAGCCCAGACGTTCATAAAGGCGACGAGCATCTTCTTTTTGTGTTTCAACATTTAATGATAATTTTGCATAGCCTCGTTTTTGTGTTTCTTCTATTGCAAATTGCAGTAATAATGTTCCAATTCCTTTTCTGCGAGCTTCTGGTGCTACACAAACAGTATCAATATAATATTCATCTTCGTGAGCCTCTTTATCGATGATAATAGATGGCGCATTTTTTTCTTCAAGCCATTTTACGAGATTTGCATCCATTTGAATGGCTTCAACACCATTATAGTAAACAAGAATTCCTAATACGTGCTCATTCTCAACAGCAACAAAGGTATTTAAATAGGAATGTCGATTGTCCTCACGTTTGAATAGTACAGTAAGTTCTTGTTCAACTGCTTTAGCTGTCTGTTCTCCTGTTAAACGGTTGGCAATATCACCAATTGCATCAATAATTAATGGTACAACGGCATGGGCATCCTGTGATTGCGCTTGTCGAATTGTAATACTCATTGTCAAAATCCTCACCTTTCTATATAGGCAAGTATAACAAAGATAGAGGATGTCTCAAGTTTTTGAGTATATAGAGATAAGTGTTGGCTTCTTTACTATTTTTCCGAAAGTTTAAAACTTTATTCGACAACAAATTTCGTGGTAATCTATAAGGTATAGACATTCGGGAGGACAACAATGACAAAGGAAGATAAGGATTTTATTTTAGTCTACGGAGACGCTTTTATTGACTATATTGCTGATGATGTAACAAATACATCTTTTACTAAATATATGGGTGGTGCAACGGTGAATGTTGCTGCAGGTATTAGCCGTATAGGTGCTCCATCTGCATTAATTACGATTACAGGAGATGACGAAGGCTCTGAATTTGTTCGAGATGGGCTTGCGCAAGAAGGGGTAAACCTGGATTATGCAGTTTTTGACCCTGCGAAGCGTGTTAGTGGTGTTTATGTACATTTAACAGAAGAATGTGAGCGAATTTTTAAGGATTATGTCGATGAGACGCCTGATTTACAAGTAGAAGCATCACAATTAAATGAAGCAGCTTTTAAACATGCATCTGCTTTAACTGTGTGCTCGGGTACAATGTTCCATCCTACAGCCCTTGAAACAACACGTGCCGCTGTAGAGATGGCAAAGGAAAAAGGGGCAATTATCGCGATGGATGCGAATATTCGTCCTCTTCGTTGGAGTAGTGAGCAAATTTGCCGTGAAACGATCACGTCATTTTTTGAGCATGTAGATATTTTAAAAGTCACGGATGATGAATTATTTTTCCTTACTGAAACGACTAGTTTGGAAGAGGGCATTGAGCAATTAAACAGTTATTTAGTGCCCATTATTTTAGTAACAGTAGGAGAAAATGGCACATATGCGGTATTAAACGGTGAAGTTATCCATGTACCGACAGAAAAGGTTGTGCCAGTAGATACTACAGGTGCTGGAGATGCATTTATGGCTGGTGTATTACGCGATGTTCATTACAATGGCTTACCTACAACGGAAGAGGAACTTGCTCGTTGTGTAAACTTTGGTAATAAACTAGGTGCTTTGGCAGCAACTAAAGCGGGGGCATTAACAGCTCTTCCGTATTATGATGATATTAAGCATTTGCTTAAATAGTCGTTTTGGAGCGTGCATACAATGGAGAAAAACTACGATGTATTAGTAAAGGATCGATTATTCTTTGGCGGTGCGAAAGACGCAGATTCTGCTTTTGAGCAAGAAAAGGTGGATGTTGTGATTGATGTTCGAGTAAACGGCTTAAGTACTGAGGAGCAGGAATTGGCTTCATATGAGTACAAGCATATGCCAATTGCTGATGAGGACATAGAAGTTGCGCCATCTATCCAAAAAGTAGCGAAAGAAATTGTTTCTGCCTATGATAATGGGCAGAAAGTGTACTTCCATTGTGGAGGCGGGGGAGGTCGCGCAGGTGTTGCAGCGACAGCCGTGTTAATGGAGCTTGGCGTAGCTAATTCTCTAGAGGAAGCGGAAGAGGCTGTAAAAAACGCTCGTCCACAAGTAACGATTCGCCCAAAAATGGCAGATGCTTTGCACAAGCTATATAAATAAATGAGAAGATGTACCAAAGGATTTTTCCAATTTGGTACATCTTCTTTTTTTAGTTAGTGAATTAACTGTTCATGATTTTTTTTAAAGACTTCAAACTTAGAGAAAAAAGGACTCATTACTCGAAGTTGGGGATGATATTGGTTAAAACGTCTACCATGTAAATTAACCTCACGTTACGGTAATCAAAAATAATAACTTGGTTTATTTTTGAAAATATAATTCACTTTTAATTTTTGTAAGTTAAAAATACAAATTTTGGAGTGATTTTATATGACAACATTTACACCATTACAAGAAGCTCAAGCCTTCGTTGAAGCGTTTTTACTATCTACGGAGCAGTCATCTTTAAGCCATCCTTATAAGAAGGATAAAGGTCGATATCCACGAGTGCGAAAATTTTTCCAAAACAATATATTAAATGGTACAAGTGATACTTCCACATATCAACAGGGTGTTGGACAAGTAATGATGTTCTGTGCCCAGTTCGCTCAACAAAAGGCACTAGCCGGCGAACGTGATGCAGTTTACAAGGAAATTGTTCATGCTGTTATTCCAAAGCTTATTAATAGAGCATTTAATTTTCCGACCATTAATCCATTAGCAGGCTTTATTTATCTTGGTGCGGCAATGCTTAAGAAGTTAGACGAATCCCAGGGCGATGTTTCACTTTCTAATGTTGATGTGTTGTTAGGGCGATACCGAGACTATTTTGCTAATGAAGTATTAAATTCTAAAGAATACTATGCTTTAATGTATCATCGTACGCCATCTGCTTGGATATACAATGATGAAGAAAAGTCGTACCGTTTTGCTACTGGTCCATATTCGGGGCAAATCGGATACTGGATCACGACCGCAGATTTATCCACCGATCCTCAAAAAAATTACTTAGAAATGCCAACAGTTCTTGATAGTTCAGGACAAGTTTCTTTTGCTGGTATTCAACCAGGAACAAGCGGTAGGGATTATATAGATCACCATTCCTATTACAACACTAAAAACGAGCGATTTATTCTTAATGCTTCACTTAACGCCATTGCTTTTTGGATGGCAGCGCATGTTTATGATGTAAAAGTAAATGGAACTGGAGCTTCATTAACTCCTGCATATAATATGAAAAATGCAATCCGAGATGTTCTTAGTTATACTCATTGGGGCTCTAACACCTCAGTTGCAAATGCTTCTAAAGGATGTTTCCAACAAGAGCCATTTAACAATTCATTAACTGCTAAAAGGGTTCTTCCGGTTCATGGATTTTACGAAGTAACCTTGGCAAATAATATGCTACGATCTCGATTCGATTCTCCGGCCTATAATACATTTGCAATAACATTCTTACAAATCTTTGCAAGCTTAATCGAAAATCCAACAGCTTCATCATGGTACAGTCTTGTTCCGAATGGTGATTCGGATTCAGGAGTTATGGTAACTCAGATGATTAATACCTACAAAGACATTTTCACTAACTATTCATCTATAAAAAACACTTTAATGAGTAATTTGTTTAGCCAAGCTAAATATTGGGGTATGTACATTCCGGAAAATGCTATGTTAGGCTCATCCGAGTTGATTAAAAATCCGTGGCAAATGCCTAATAAGGGTGAGGGGATTAATCAGGCCATGGTTGGATTGTTCAATGTTTATCCTGGAATTACAGGTCAAGGTTTTGCAAGTCTGAATAATAAAGTCGGAGAAGCCATTAAACTTCAACTTGATATAGGCCAAGCATTACATGGCCAAAGTCACTTCCCTTCGCACGGTCGTTCAGGCCTTTGGGATTTAGCTCGCTTAGATATATTAGCTGATGCTTCAAATGCAGATGGAACGGAAAGCTCTGCTACAGACCTTACTACTACTGATAAAGAATCTCCAAACTGTGCTGGAGCTCGTCGGGCATTTTACGCTTTAGCTATGGCGTTGGTGGTCGATAAAGTAAGGCATGTTGATTAGAAAAATAAATGGTATAGGGTAATTCTAATTTTAAAAAAATCATGCGTATGAAAAATAATAATTGATCTATACTATAAAGGATTACACTTCAAATCCTATGTGACTAGGAGGGTTAACCCGATGAGTAAGGTTGATCGATAGCTCTGAAGGACCATCATTACTGATTAAAGCTAAAGTACGGTTGTCTTAGGGATATCTTAAGATCCAATACGGAAGCGAGGCAGTGTGTCATGGAGGAATAAATGTAAGTGGTGATCAAACCCGGAAGAATATTTTTTCCGGGTTTTTTATTTGTGCGTCGGGCATGCGTATGAATGCATCACAATTTCTTTTTGGTATATTTTTTAATTATAGTAACTAAAATGGCAAGTAGAAATACGATAAGACTATTTATTAGCAAATAGTAGGCAAGATTCAACCCATAGAATACCGCAAAGGCATCACGAAGAATGAATAGTGCTAGTATAACTCCGATTCCACCAAATGCACCTGCTAGTAATAATATTGTGAAAGAAGCAAAATATAAACTTTTCCTTTTTTTGTAGGATATAAATCCAATAATATTTGCAACAACGATAGAAAAAACCATAAGTATTAAGAAAAATTCGCTCATTTAACTCTCCTTCTTTCATAAATATATTTCCCATTTACCCTAAACTGCTCTGTTAGTAAAAAAGCGATTGCTTTATTGAACAATCGCACCTCATTAGTTGAACACTTCAAAATGGATACTGCTGCGTTATTGTATCCGGATATTTTCTCAATTTCTTTTTCGTCTTTAAATTCATCGTTTTCGAACTGTACTTTAGCAACAAGCTCTAAATCGTCGAAATTTTTTTGCTCTACGATTTCTATTAGGAAGAAGGAATAATAATAGAAAACTGTGTTCCCTTTCCCTTTTCACTTTTTATTTCTATATCTCCGTTTAATCCTTTTACAATACTGTATGCAATCATCGTACCTAGCCCGGTTCCCTTCTCTTTTATAGAATAAAACGGCATAGCGATTCGATTTATCTCCTCAGAAGACATTCCAATTCCTGTGTCAATAATATCAATCACAATACGATTCTTTACCTTTTTCACATTAATTCGGAGCATCCCTCCATTAGTCATGGCTTCAATCCCGTTCGTTGCAATGTTAATTAAACACATTTTTAGATTATCGGTGTTGGCATATATATAGTAGGAACATTCATTATCGCTTTCAACTTTAACATTACATTGGATGGCGATCGGTAAAATAACCTCTATTACTTGCTCAACAATTGGTCTAATATCTAATAATTCTCTTGCAACATTTTGTGGTTTTATAAGGGACAAATAATCGTTAATAACGAGTTGCGCTTTTTCTAACTCCATTAGCATGACTTGTAAATAGTCATCCTTTTGCGTTTCAGAGATTTCGTTTTTACTAAACATCTGCATAAATCCATATACCGTAGTCAACGGGTTTCTTATTTCATGGGCTATAGACGCTGCTAATTCACAAGTCACCATAAATTTTTCTGCACGGTGAATTTTTCCTTTCATTTTAAACCTTTCTATCATTCCTTCAATTAAATAAAGAGACAATAAAACAGTCAGAATATTGATCACTATATAATTGAATAAAAAGTAAATAAAATCAGGTTGAACTTTATCGTTTATTCGTATTTGGTTCATTAAAGCGAATATAGAAAAGGAAATAGTGCAAAGAGACATAAGCAATAAGCTGAACAATATTTTTCTTTTTTTATAATAACCAGCAAGAAAATATTGAGATACCATAGTAATGGAAGTGGCCATAAAATATACAATAATGGCAGGGTAGACTCCGTCTCCGCCTAAGTAAAAACGGTAAGAAACAAATATAACAGTAATAAAAATAAAACTCCTAAAACCACCATAGAGAACAGCTAAAAGGATTGGGATAAGCCGTAAATCATATATGTATCCATAATCAAACTTAAAAGGGAATGTCATACATAGAACAACCGCAATGGATGAAAGAAAGGAAATTAATATAGTATTACGCGCTTCTTTTCCATCTTTATCTAACCAAAATATTTGATAGAAAAAAATACAAATGATAATAATGAATGCATTTAATAATAATGTCGTTATCCCCATGATCAGCGCCCCTAAATTGAGTAATAAATGTTAAAAAAGTGATAAAACACAAAAGGTTAAGATAATTATAAACATTTTTTCAAAAAAAGAAAGATGTTGAAAAAAGTGTAAAAAAAATTTGACTAACCTGCACCGTTAGCCACCCATGTAGCGCAAAAACCAACGCTACATCACAGAAAATAAAAGGTGATTAAGGTTTTTCATGGGAGTTCAATAATAGCAAGCCAAAAAGGCAATACCTTTAAAGAATCGCACTCATTTAGACTAGTTAAAATATATTCTTGATTAAACGAATCACCATTCTTGGTATAAATATTAAAATGTTCCAAACTATTTCAAATAAGATTGAATCTCGAATTTCAATAAGTATGTCTTTAAAAATGCCGCCCTGACCATTCTCTTTCCTAATTTTCATCCTCTATCTCCTAATAACTCAATATTTACTATTTCACCCCTACTAATAATTGTAGTGTAGCATTTTGTAATTTGATGAGTAACCTTGTTTCATTACCTGCTCCGTTAATTTAAGTACATTTCTTCACATACTTTAAAGAGAGGTCAACATAAATATCCAATTAAAATTATCCCACGTCTAAGAAATATATAGAGGAGAAGCTACATTTTGGGTATCAGCTAACAATAAGTTTTTGGTTTGTATGTCCGTAATATTTGTAAATTTTTTCTATACACATCAGAGCAAAATTGTTATAGTGATGATATAACAAAGGATGAGGTGATCTGTATGATGGAGGAGTTAGCAAAAGTTCCATGGGCAGTCATAGCGCCACTAATCATAGTTCAATTTATTTTAATGATTGTCGCTTTAGTCGACTTACGTAAAATCCATGCAACAAATGGGCCGAAAATTTTATGGGTGTTTATTATTATTTTCGTTAATCTTTTGGGGCCAATTGCGTACTTTATAGTTGGGAGAAAGCAAACATGACGACATTACTGCAAGTAACAAGCCTAACAAAGCAATTTGCAGGAAAAGTAGTAGTTGATGGAATTGAGTTCACATTAGCAGAAAATACATCGACAGCATTAATTGGACCAAATGGTGCAGGTAAAACAACGACTTTATCGATGTTAACAGGTCTATTAAAACCTACCTCTGGAATTGTAAAAATGTTAGATGGTGATTTAAGATCTACTATTGGTTTTTTACCACAATTTCCGCAATTTCATCCTTGGCTAAGTGCGCTAGAGTTTACTGAAATGGCTGCAAAGTTAAATGGTGTGTCTGCAAACAAGGCAAAATTAGAAGCACAAAAGACACTTGAGTTTGTGGGGCTAGGCAATGATATAAATAAGAAAATTGCTACATTTTCTGGTGGCATGAAGCAACGGCTAGGTATTTCCCAAGCAATTGTGCATAAGCCTAAATTATTGTTATTAGATGAGCCTGTATCTGCTTTAGATCCAGTTGGACGTAGGGAAGTACTTGATTTGTTAAAAGATCTACAACAAGAAACAACCATTTTATATTCGACTCATATATTGAATGATGCCGAGGAAATGACAGATCAATTATTATTTTTACGTGATGGAAAGCTAGTAGAGCAGGGAACATTGCATGAAGTGCGAGAACGCTTCGATGAACCAAATTATGTTGTTGAATTTAACACTGAAGAAGAGGCCGACCATTTTATTCAATCTGAACATATAGGCAAAGCGAAGGGCCGTTATGTATATATAGAAATCATTGATGAAAAGCCGAGTATGCAGGAGCTACTGCATCATTTAAGTAATGCTCCTTATAAAATACGGAAAGTGGAACAACAAACAGCTTCACTTGAAGAGATTTTCATGAAGGTGGCGAGAAAAATATGAGAGGATTTAATGTCCTTCTGCAAAAGGAATTCAGAGAAGCTTGGCGAAGCTGGAAGTTTTTATGGATACCTCTTGTATTTGCATTGCTCGGTATGAGTGATCCACTGACAAACTATTATATGATGGATATTTTAAATGCTGTTGGTAATTTACCGGAAGGCTTTGAAATGTTGATGCCAGAATTAATGCCAGTTGACCTATTACAAGCGTCCATCGGGCAATTTCAGACAATCGGGTTACTCGTATTAATGGCTACTTTTGTAGGGGCCATCAGTAAAGAAAGAGCAAGTGGCATGGCTACTTTATTGTATGTACGTCCTATATCGTTTGGCGCTTATTTTTTGAGTAAATTTATCGTTATGGGTACTGTTGGTTTTGTTAGTATTTTAGCTGGTTTTGCCGCGAGCGTTTACTACACGGTCGTACTTTATGGGACCTTTGAGATAGGGTCACTTGTGGCAAGTTTTTTCACGTATTTTTCTTGGCTACTCTTTGTGCTAGCAGTGACATTGATGATGAGTGCTACCTTTAAAACAATAGTTGCGACTTCATGTGCATTTATTGTTATTTTTATGGGGCAAATGATAAATGCAATAGTCGGCACATTTTGGACAGTATCCCCGTGGAAACTACCGTTATATGGCGTTCAATTAATTAGGGGCACGATGGAAATGTCTGATTTTTGGTGGAGTCTCATGATGACAATAATATCGACAATTGTTTGTATTAGTATTGGAACTTTCACGATGAAGAAAAATGCATCGATGACGAAAATTTAAAGGAAACATGGTAAAAATCTGCGTAAATTCTTTTGGTAGGGTACGAGCGCGAGAACTAAAAAAGCGTGCCTTGCCAATAGAAAATATAGCGGATTTTTACCGTATTATTTCTTAAATCATACCACCATTCATCAGTAAAATAAGACCAACTAAAAACATTACCCATGAAAGAGCTGAACTTGTGCTTTTATCAAAAAGTGCTTGTATTTTTCTTAACGGCGTAGTCATAAAGCGTCTGAATAGTATGTGTAAGCCGAGCAAGATGATTGCTGGCGTAATCATCATTAGATTATACCCGGCTATAATGGGCAACCATTCATAAAAAGCTAAATGATTACTTGTTAAAATGCCGATTGTAGCGAAATAGGGTAAAGCTGTTGCCACTTCTAATAGAGAAGTTGTGAACCCTAAAGCAATCATTGCTTCTATACTAAACGATTTTGGCTTAGGGGATCCCGAAGTATTTTTCTTCGGTACTAACCAACTCCCGACAAATAATATGGCACCTACAATTGTCATTACTAATCTAGCAGAATGGCTATTTAATGCATTGGCAATTGGATCAAAAACTACATCTAAGCCAAGCATTAAGAAAATGCCTGTACAAAAATAAAAAAAAGCTACTGTCGTTAAATATGCTAAGAGTAGTCGACTTTGCTGCTTTTTTGCCACAAGCAATACGTATACAGTCACACCGATTATAGCTGGACTAAACATATCTAATATAGCTAAGCCACCAATTAACAATAAACTTTCTGTGCTCATTGTTGGGGATCCCCTTTACTAATATTTTTAGCTTCATAAATAGTAAAAGCCTGATCAATAAAATGTAAGAAATCTTCCGCTAACGGATACAAGCCAAGCTGTTCGGACTGTGAAGAGGATTTTCGTATATCCCACATCTTTTCTAAAAATGATTCATTCCCTTTGTATTCCTCTGCTGCTTTTTCCATCATTCGTTTAATAATGCGTTGCACTGAAGCTGATTCAGCATCATAGCTTTCCTTCAATTCCCTTAATTGACCTAATAAACTAATCCACTCTAAAGAATGCGGATCATTGCGATTTATATTCGGGAGCTTTTGTATTAGCTTCAAATCAGTTTCAGAAAATATTTGTTGTCGAAATGCCTGCTTTTTCCCATTTTCTTGAGTAGAAAGTTTAATGATCTTTTGAATAAGTGATTCATTTAAACTTCCCTCGATGGTCAAAGCATGTTGTAATCCTAGTATAGCGCTTTCCATTTGCTTTAACTTGTTTTGCTCTGCTTGAACAAACGCAAGCTGATGATCTAAGCTTTCCGCCCAATCCCAAGATTCATTGAGTAATGGCTGAATTTCTTTTAAACGAAATCCTAATGTTTTTAAAAATACGATTTGTTGTAGTGTTTTCAGCTCTTCTTCACCATATAATCTGTGTCCACCTTCTGTTTTGGCTGTCGGGAATAATAAGCCAATCTCTTCATAATAACGCAGTGTTCGAACAGAAATCCCTGTTTGTTTTGATACTTCATGAATGACAAGCAATTAGCGCGCCCCCTTTTTAACTGTTACCAATATTGTACAAAATGACGTTGCGTAACTTTCAAGTAGTTTAGAGAAAAATTTTTTATCTTCATTCAGCAGAGGTTTTTGTAGCGAAAGCAAAGTGTCTAGGGCTATATTATGTACATCACTTATCTTGGAATATCCAAAACTTAGGAATATAATGTAGCTATAACTAGGATTTATCAAATAACTCGGAAAATATGAAAAAATAAATAGGGGAAGGTGAAAAAATTGGATATAGAAAATTCCAATCGCTTTCTTACAGCGTTTAATCGGATAGATCACAGGTTAAGAGATATTATCGGTGCAAAGGATTTTATGCCCTTTTATCGTCTTATCGATCAAGCTAAGAAGAAGGATGTACTAGTTCGTAAATACGAAGACGATTTGCGCTCTTACGCAGATTTACGAAATGCAATTGTTCATCATCGTACGTCCTTCGAATATGTAATTGCTGAACCACATATAGACGTAGTGGAAAGAATTGAATATATAGAGGGAAAACTGGCTAAGCCAAAACTTGTAGGACAAATGTTTTGCAAAAAAGTACTAGCTTTTCAGGAAACAGATTCGTTAAAACAAGTATTAAAAGTTATACGCCATCGTAAATTTACACAGTTTCCTGTATACAATAAAGATCAATTTAAAGGACTTGTGACGACAGTAGGAATTACAAACTGGCTAGCTATGGTAATGGTAAGCAATCAAATACCTAAGGAAGTTCCGACTTTGCACGACATTTTATTACATGAAAAAAATAGAGTGAATTACAAATTTGTGAGTAGATACATAACGATATACGAGGCTGAAGATATTTTTAAACAAGGCGTAGAGCGGGGAAGCCGTTTTGAGGCGTTACTAATAACGGAGCATGGGAAGCCACATCAAAAACTAATCGGCATCGTTACACCACTGGATATTGTAAAAATAGATTAAGCAAGACGAGACAAGCTGTTAAGGGCTTGATCGTCTTGCTTTATCCTTCAAGCTTACATATAGAGAGCCGTTTGCTTGAACTTGGGCAAAAAAGACATCTTCCACAGATTGGATATTTTGTTTTTTTAGCTTCTTCATAAGCCAATCTTCAGTCAACTCAAGTTCAACTAAGTTTTCATAAATAACCTGCCCATCTGAAGCTACTTCTGTTGGTATATAGGTTGGTGGTGTTACATCGGCCTTTACATCTTGTTTTGTAGCTGATTGTTCAGTAGGCTTTGGTAGCACACTAAGTTTACCCGTTGTTTCAAGTAATGCATATTGCACATCTTGTACAGAAAATATGGCTTGTTCTCGTAGCATCATTGTTAACTCATCCATATGCAAACGATTTTTCCTTAAAGCAGATTCTAAAATAAGTCCATTTTGAATAAGGATTGTAGGCTTATCATCAATGAGAACACGTGCTTTTTTAGATTTAATAGTAATAATAGTCATAAAATATGTTAAAGCACCCCACCAAATAAGAGAAATCATACCATCTAAAAAAGGGGTTTCAGTTTGTGAAGCAATTTCTGCAGCAATCGATCCAAATGTAATCCCTGTAATGTAATGGAAAAATGTTAGTTGACCTAGTTGTTTTTTTCCTAGGACTCGTGCCAGAATAAGAAGCACAAAGAAGGAAAGTGTTGTCCGAAGAATCATTTCCCAAAAGTTAGCATGAAAAAAACTTTCCATATATATATCAACTCCTTTAAACTACTGTCGAAAAATAGCTTGTGCAAAAAAGTCAATTGTATGCGACAATTATTCGTAAACGGAATTTTTAAATAATTTAGAAAGTGGGTGGCAACATGAAACAGGTTGGAAATTTTAATAACCCTGTTTATCCAATAATGATTGCAATAGCTGTTGCCCATCTTATCAATGATACGATGCAGGCCGTTATTCCAGCGATGTTCCCGATATTAAAGAGTGATTTAGGTTTAACCTTTACACAAATAGGGCTTATATCATTTGTCCTTAACATATTTGCCTCTGCTTTACAGCCAGTTGTTGGATTTGTCAGTGATAAAAAGCCGATGCCATATGCGTTGCCAATTGGTATGACTAGTTCGTTTATTGGTATTGCCATAATAGCGTTCACAACGCAATATTGGATCATTCTTATTGCGGTATTATTTTTAGGTTTTGGTTCGGCTATATTTCACCCTGAAGGATCAAAGGTGTCATTTATGGCAGCAGGTCCGAAAAGAGGACTTGCACAGTCAATTTATCAAGTAGGGGGGAATTCTGGTCAAGCCCTTGCGCCGCTCATTAGTGCCTATATTTTTGATGTTTTTGGACAACGTGGTGCCGCAATTGTCTTAGTGGCGGCAACGTTCGGAATTATTTTGTTGAGTAAAATTGCGGGATGGTATAAAAAGCAGTTGGAGCAAGAGCGCGTAGCAAAGAAAAAACGCGTGTTAGTTTCTACATTGCCCCCTTTAACAAAAAAACAAGTAGGTATTGCGTTAACGTTATTATTTACTATTATTTTTGCACGATCATTTTATACCACTAATATTACAAGTTTTTATGTATTTTATTTAATGGACCATTATGATGTTAGTCTTCGTCTTGGACAAATTTTAATTTTTAGCTTTATGGCATTTGGCGTCATTGGAACATTTTTCGGCGGTTCATTATCAGATCTGATTGGTAGAAAAAATGTTATTTTACTATCCGTTGTTGTACCAATGCCGTTTTGTTTAGCACTGCCGTATGTACCGTTATGGGCAGCTATGATATTTTTAGTAATTATCGGTACGCTCATTATGATTAGCTTCTCGGTAACCGTTGTCTATGCACAGGAGCTTGTCCCGACAAAAATTGGTACAATGGCGGGTTTAACAACTGGCTTTGCTTTCGGAATGGGGGCAATTGGAGCGATGGTAATTGGTGTATTAATGGATCATCGGGGTATCGATTTTACAATGATGGTCGTATCTTTGCTACCATTATTATTACTCGTGGCATTTTTCTTACCGAAGGATCAACCAGCTTCAGCGGTATAAGAACTTCCAGATAGATAAAAAAACGCGTCCTCGTGGAACGCGTTTTTTATTGACGTAGTGGTGATAAAAATTCAGCAGGTAGTCTTTCCTTATCTGCTACATAGCCTTCTAATATGTGGACTTCATGCATTTTATCATTGTAAGTGAATTTGAAAATGCCATTATCAAAGTCGGTGCCGATTTCTTTGAAAAATATACCCTCAATTGATACATATTTAGGACATGTAAATGCTACCTTAAAGTCTTCATTTTCTTTGATTAAATAAGCACGTACACCTTTTTCGTATGTATCGTTTGCATCATTGTCAGTTGGACGTTGGACAGCAACGATGTGAAAATCAACAAAAGGAACCTCTTTTAACAAGACGTTTAAGAATGAGCCCTTTGTAATTTCCTCCCAGCGACTCTGTGCGCTTTGGCCTACGATGATTTGTGAAATTCCATAATTTTTTGCCACTTCTGCAATAACCTTTTGTATGGGGCGTTTTTCATTATCCAGTAATATGAACTTTTCAATCTCAAGCTCTTCAGATAACTTTTTCCATTGCTCGATGTAGCTAGATTTCTCTGCATCAAATGCATCGAGGGGTTGCGAATCGACCGAAAGAATATACAATGGACAGTCTAACATTGTAGCCATTTTATGACCGCGTCGTATTAAACGTTCACCGTTAAGTCCATAGTAGACACAAACTAAAATACTTTCGTCTAAGCGCCCTTTTACATGCTTCATAAAAATTCCCACCTCATATCTTGTTGTTATTTTGTTATTTCTACTGTCTATTTTGAAAAAAGTATCTTAAAACAGCTAAAATCAACACTGATACAGTGCATTGTGCTCATTTATATTGTATACTTGAAAATGTATAAAAGTTAATGAAAATATATCGGGAAAACCTTGAGGAACGAGGTTTATCTCTATGCTTTACAGCGATTTACTTTATGCATCTTGTGTATTTAAACCAATTGCTTCTATATGCCACACTATTATGCAGTTAGTTAAATAGATAGTCAAGCGACTTTATATCTATGGTTTTTCGCGCATAGTCAATAGCAAATTGCTGGACGAAATTGATAGTAGGAGGTTTTCATTTGGTTACAGTTCTCATTGCGATACTTTTACCATTTATTTGTGCTGCGCTTATTCCCTTACTCTATAGGCGACTAAGGCGTATTACACATCTTGGCTGGTTTGTTTTATCTGTTCCATTCATTCTGTTTCTTTTACTCGCGCGCTACATTCCTCAAATTGCCGAGGGTAAAACGTTTATCCATACATATGAGTGGGTTCCCTCTTTTAATATAAATTTCTCAACTTACCTGGACGGACTAAGTATGATTTTTGGTTTGCTAATTACGGGTGTAGGTAGTTTAGTCATTTTATATTCTATTTTCTATTTATCAACGAAAGAATCTCTTCATCATTTTTACTGCTATTTATTACTATTCATGGGCGCTATGCTTGGCGTCGTCTTTTCAGATAATTTAATGGTATTATACACATTTTGGGAGCTAACAAGTGTGTCATCATTCCTGTTAATTGCATTTTGGCATCATCGTAAAGCCTCTCGTGCTGGTGCAAGAAAAGCCATGACAATTACCGTTTTCGGTGGCCTTTCAATGCTTGCGGGCTTTCTAATGCTTTATGTAGCATCAGGGACATTTAGCATTCGTGAAATCATAGCCAATGTCGAGGTTATACGTGATCATACACTGTTTATCCCAGCGTTAATCCTTATTCTAATCGGTGCATTTACTAAATCCGCACAGTTTCCTTTCCATATTTGGTTGCCAGACGCGATGGAGGCACCGACACCAGTCAGCGCTTATTTACATTCGGCAACAATGGTAAAGGCAGGTATCTATTTAGTTGCGCGTTTTTCCCCAGTGTTTGGAGGCGAGGCTGTTTGGTTCTGGTTAGTCAGTGTGATTGGTCTTATAACGTTGTTCTGG
This sequence comes from Lysinibacillus sp. RS11, assembly GCF_042019215.1. Taxonomy (NCBI): domain Bacteria; kingdom Bacillati; phylum Bacillota; class Bacilli; order Caryophanales; family Bacillaceae; genus Lysinibacillus; species Lysinibacillus sp. RS11. The sequence goes on from NZ_CP168124.1 coordinate 153,793, forward strand.
GGTTCATTTAATGCTGTGCGTCAAACTGATTTAAAGGCGTTATTGGCTTTTTCAACGGTTAGTCAGCTTGGTTTAATTATGTGTTTATTTGGGCTAGGATCAGTCGGCCATTATTACGGTTATGCTGAAAATTCTATACTTTATACGCAGGCAAGCTTTGCGGCGTTGTTTCATCTTATTAATCACTCAACATTTAAGGGCGCATTATTTATGATGGTCGGTATTGTCGATCATGAGGTGGGAACACGCGATATTCGTCGTCTCGGTGGTTTAATGGCCTTAATGCCTGTAACCTTTACAATTGCAGTTATTGGTAGTTTTTCTATGGCTGGATTACCTCCTTTTAATGGCTTCTTAAGTAAAGAAATGTTTTTCGCTGCAGTACTAGCTATTCGTCATGTAGAAGCCTTTTCAATTACTGATTTGGGCCTGTTATTTCCTATAGTGGCATGGGTGGCAAGTATCTTTACATTTGTTTACAGTATGATTTTAATAAGCCGAACGTTTTTCGGAAAACTACAGCCTGAAAAGATGGATAAAAAACCCCATGAAGCGCCATTAGGTATGCTACTCTCGCCAATCATACTGTGCGTATTCGTAGTTGGAATTTTCTTTTTCCCTAATGTGCTAGGACATTATATTTTAGAACCTGCTATGGCGAGTATTTATCCAACATTCCCATCAACTAGTGAATTAACACCACATATTCATGCTTGGCATGGCATTAATGCAGAATTGCTAATGACTCTTGGTGTCATTATTATTGGGATTTTCTTATTTAAAACGTTAAACAGCTGGAAGCCTGTATATCGAATATTCTCTCAAAGATATGCGTTTAATACGTACTACAATCGTATGCTTGAGTTTAGTGAAAATAGTTCTACAAAGCTTACTAATCGCTATATGACAGGTAATCTAACACATTATTTTGTCTATATATATGTATTCTTTGTTGCCTTAATTGCAGGATATTTTATTTGGTCGGATACGATTGCATTTGATTTTGCGAAGGATTCTACAATTGAGTCTTATGAGCTCATTTTAGTGTTTGTGATGATGTTCGCAGCAGTCTGGATGATTTTCGCCAAAGGACGTGTAACGGCGATGTTGTTGAATGGCGTGTTAGGCTATTCAATTGCGTTTTTCTTTGTTATTTTCCGTGCTCCTGATTTAGCGTTAACTCAATTAGTCGTTGAATCTGTGACAACTGCTTTATTCCTTCTTTGCTTTAAATATTTACCTGATTTAATGCCTGACGCCTCCCATAAAAAAGTGCAATGGTCTAAGGCGGTTATATCCATTTTCGTTGGTGCCACTGTTACATTAGTAGGCTTAGCGGTTGTCCATTTCGATCGCTTTGAGCCAGTGTCCACTTACTTTAATGATTCCTACGAATTAGCGGGTGGTTCAAATGTTGTTAACACCATATTAGGCGACTTCCGTGCATTTGATACGATGCTAGAAGTGGTTGTCCTTCTGATTGCTGGCTTAGGCGTGTATACACTAACGAAGCTAAAGCCACGAAAGGGGGAGACGGATCATGAAAATTAATGACGTTATTTTACGTACGGTTACAAAGACAATCGTATTCATTATTTTAACTCTTGGGATTTATTTATTCTTTGCAGGGCATCATGCTCCAGGTGGAGGTTTTATAGGTGGTCTCGTGCTGGCTTCAGGCATTGTTCTACTGTATTTAGCATATGACATTGAGACGGTGCATAAAGGGATGCCATTTGATTTTAAAAAGGTTGCAGCACTTGGCGTTTTACTGGCAACAGGCACAGCTATTGGCTCACTATTTTTTGATGTGCCGTTTCTATCGCAAGCTCATAGTTATATAAATGTGCCGATATTCGGGGAGATGAGCTTTTCGACTGTCACGCTTTTCGAAGCTGGCGTAGCTTTAACTGTTGTAGGTGTTGTGGTCACAATTATTTTAAGTATAAGTGAGGATGAATAGCCAATGGAGTCATTAATACTAGTTTTAGTGGGTGTATTAGTAGCTGTTGGGACGTACTTAATCCTCTCGAAACAGTTATTACGTGTGATTTTAGGAACTGCGGTATTATCGCATGCGGCGCATTTACTGATTTTAACGATGGGTGGATTGAAAAAGGGGAACGTACCACTCTTAGAAGAATCAGAAGGTCCTTACACAGATGCTCTACCGCAAGCCTTAATTTTAACTGCGATCGTGATTAGCTTTGCGGTGACGGCGTTTGTACTTGTTCTCGGTTACCGAGTCTATAAAACGAACGGTTCGGCGAATTTTGATGAATTGAGAGGTACGCCGGATGAGTAATCTGATTGTTTTACCATTAATTGTGCCGATTATTACGGCAATTTTACTTGTGTTTTTACGTGAAAATGTTATGTTGCAGCGCATCATTAGTTTATTGACATTAAGCTTTGTTGTCCTCATTAGTGTTATTTTATTGCTAGAGATTCAGGACCAAGGCGTGATGCGTATTGATTTTAGTGGCTGGGCACCGCCATTCGGCATTTTATTTGTTGCTGATTCATTCGCAGTCTTACTTGTGTTAATAGCAAATATTGTCGCAGCCATTTGTTTGTTATATGCCATGTTCACAATCGGTAAGAGCTATGAAAAGATGTATTTTTACCCGTTTGTCTTGCTTATGGTAGCGGGAGTTAATGGCTCATTTTTAACAGGGGATATTTTTAACTTGTTTGTGTGCTTTGAGGTTATGTTACTTGCTTCTTATGCACTTATTAGTTTAGGTGGCGATAAAATTCAGCTACGTGAAGCATTAAAATATGTGCTGATTAATGTTGTTGCGTCTTGGATTTTCCTAGTGGCATTAGCTTTTTTATATGGAACCGTTGGAACATTGAATATGGCACATATTTCTGTCCGTGTTATGGAGGCTGGGGCTGACCCCCTTATTACGACTGTAGCGCTCATTTTCTTAATTGTCTTTAGTTTGAAGGCTGGACTATTATTATTTTTCTGGCTTCCAGGCTCATACAGTGCACCTCCAACAGCTATAGCCGCACTTTTTGCAGCATTATTAACAAAGGTTGGAATTTATGCCCTTGTTCGCACCTTTACATTACTTTTTCCAAATAACACTGAAGTGACGCATATGGTACTTGGGATTATGGCAGGGCTGACGATTATTGCTGGATGTATGGGAGCACTGGCAGGGAGAGATGTAAGAACAATTGCTGCTTATAATGTCCTTATTGGTGTTGGATTTATAGTAGCTGGTCTTGCCATCGGTACTGAGTCTGCCTTACAGGGCGTAACATACTATTTGATGCATGATATGGTGGCTAAAGCCATGTTGTTTTTAGCCGTTGGGATGATGATTTATGTTACTGGTGAAACGGTAATCGATAACATGAGTGGGCTTATTCGGAATTATCCTTTTTTTGGATGGCTTTTCTTTATTGTTATGTGTTCACTTGCAGGGATTCCACCGTTAAGTGGATTTTTAGGTAAGATTTTAATTGGACAAGGTGCAATTGAGGGCGGAAATTTTGTTCTACTAGGGCTAGGGTTTTTATCTAGTTTAATTGTTTTATATTCACTCTTACGAATATTTCTTTCCTCATTCTTTGGGGAAACAATTATTAGTTTAGAAGATGAAAAGCCGTTACCGAAGCGCATTGTATTGCCATTAACCTTGTTGGTAGCTTGTACAATTGGTTTAGGAATTGGAGCGGAATGGATGGCGCCATATGTAATAGATGCAGCAGAAACACTCTACACACCATCAATCTATATTGATGCAGTGTTGGATGGTGCAACATGGCAAGGTGAGGTGAATAAATAATGGCGATGCAATTTATCTTGAATTTATTTATTGCAACACTTTGGTTATTGTTACAAGATGAAGTGATTCCGCAGTTTTCGACATTTTTAATGGGGTTTATCGTAGGAATAGGGATATTATATGTCATGCATCGCTTTTACGGCACACAATTTTATTTGCGACGTGTGTTTTCAATTATAAAATTATTATGGCTCTTTAACTGGGAGCTCCTAATATCGAGTTACAGCGTGTTAAGACAAATTACTACGCGGAAACTAAATATTACTCCTGGCATATTTACGTATAAAACAGAGCTCAAGGGAGATTGGGAAATAACAGCACTTGCGTTGCTCCTCACACTTACCCCAGGTTCAGTAGTGATGGAGGTTTCTGAAGAGGGCGATGTGTTTTATATCCATGCAATGGATATTGAACAATCGAAAGAAGCTGTCGTTCGTTCCATAGGAAAATTTGAACAAGCAATCATGGAGGTGACACGCTAATGATTGAAAAAATTTTACTGTTGGCGCTTGCATTATTCAGTGTATCTATTGCGTTATCGCTGTTTCGTGTTATTCGAGGACCTTCGTTGCCTGATCGTGCCATAGCACTTGATACAATTGGTGTTAATTTACTGTCAGCAATCGCTATTGTTTCGATTGTATTGAAAACAAAGGCGTATTTAGAAGCCATTTTAATATTAGGTATTTTAGCTTTTATCGGCACCATAGCGTTTACGAAATATATTGAAAGAGGTGTGATTGTTGAACGTAGATCAAATGATTGAATGGGCGGCGGTCATCCTTATTTTGATTGGCTCCATTGTAAGTGTTATTAGTGCATTTGGGATGATTCGTTTACCTGATGTATACACACGCTCACATGCTGCGACGAAAAGTTCGACATTGTCGGTTTTAACCTGTCTATTGGGCACATTTATTTACTTTTGGGTGCATGATGGATATGTTAGTGTACGTTTAATTTTAGGTATTGTCTTCGTCTTTGTAACAGCTCCTGTGGCAGGGCATTTAATATGTCGCGCGGCGTATCGCTCTCGCGTACCTTTAGCGGAAGGATCGGGAGAGGATGAGTTGAAGGAAAAGCTATTCGCAGATGAAACATAAGATAAGTAGAAGACCTCCAATTTTTGGGGGTCTATTTTTTTTAGAAATCTAAGTTATTTTATGGAATTCTTGCGATGTAGGGATAATTGTAGAGCAATTAGAAAATAGTAAGATAACGTGCATATAAGGTAAGTTGGTTTTTAGGTTTGAATAAATTGATTTATCAGAAAATTTTGTGTATAATATTTTATCCAAAAATTTTTAGTTTAGCTTGATTATTGTTTAAAAAGAGTATATCTTAATTAGCAGATAGATTTTTTATTCTTAAAAGTGAATAAATATCCATTTGGCTATTTTCGAGAACTAGATTCTCATAAACAATAAAACATAAATAAAAGGAGATTGTTGAATATGAAGAACAAATTTTTCATGCTAATGCTCGTTCTAGTCATTGGTGTACTAGCGGCATGTGGCACAAAAGAAGATAAAGCAAATAATGCAAGTTCAAATGCAGACAAAGGCACAGAAGAAAAGCAAGTATTAAAAGTAGGTACTTCAGCTGATTATGCACCATTTGAGTATGTTGACGTAGCAAAAGGTGAAGAAATGATCGGTTTTGATATCGATTTAATTAAATTAGTTGGTGAAAAACTTGGTGTAGAAATACAACTTCAAGATATGGACTTCAACAGCCTAGTGCCAGCGCTACAAGCAGGTAAAGTTGATGTTGTTATTTCTGGAATGTCACCGAACAAAGAACGTGAAAAAGTTGTAGACTTCTCTGATAAATATAATCAAACAGAGCAAGTGATCATTGTAAAAAAAGATAGTGGTATTAAAAAAGAGGCTGACTTAGCTGGTAAAAAAATCGGTGTACAAACAGCTTCTATCCAAGAAAATTTAGGTAATACTATTGCTAAAGACGTAGATGCAACAGTTGAAGGACGTACACGAATTCCTGAAATTATCCAAGACATGATGTCTAAACGTTTAGATGCCGGGATTGTAGAAGGTGGAGTAGCGAAAGGCTATTTGAAAACAAATGATCAACTAGAAGCGTTCCCAGTTAAAGAGCAACCTGAAGATTTTAAAGCAATCGCTGTTCCTGAAGGTAGCGATCTTAAAGATAAAATTAACAAAGCATTAAAAGAATTAGCTGATGAAGGTAAAATTAAAGAGCTAGAAGAGAAATGGTTAGAAAAAGTTCAATAAGCTAGTTGAAATGCGATAGCTCTATTCAGGGCTATCGCTTGTGCTTTTCATTTCCTAAAAAAAGAATGAGAAAGGAGGGGACGCTGTGAATTTAGATTTTACAGCTATCATTCCCTCTATTCCTTATATATTAAAAGGAATAGGTGTTACACTTCAAATCGCAATCGGTGCGTCAATCATCGGTTTTATAATTGGTATATTACTAGCATTGTGCAAAATTGGTAAAGTGAAAGTCTTGCGCTGGATTGCAGATTTTTATACATCGATTTTCCGCGGTACACCACTCGTATTACAATTAATGATTATTTACTATGCAGTGCCACAGTTATTAGATATTCAAATTGATCCAGTACCAACGGCTATTATTGCATTCGGGTTAAACTCAGGTGCTTATATTTCTGAAATCATTCGGGGTGGTATTAATGCGGTTGATAAAGGTCAGATGGAAGCGGCACAGGCACTAGGTATTCCATATGCAAAAATGATGAAGGATATTATTATCCCACAAGCAGTAAAAAATATATTACCATCTTTAGTGAATGAGTTTATTACATTAAATAAAGAAACAGCCGTTGTAACAGTTATTAGTGCACTTGATATTATGCGTCGAGCGTATATTGTAGGTGGCGCAACATATCGCTATCTAGAGCCTTTACTATTTGCAGGTGTAATCTACTACATTATGACGCTTGTATTAACGTTCCTTGGTAAACGAATTGAGAAAGGAATGAGAAAAAGTGATTAAAATCGAAGATTTACACAAATCATATGGACAAAATGAAGTACTAAAGGGTATTTCAACAGAAATTAAAGAAAAAGAAGTAATTGCCATTATCGGACCATCAGGATCTGGTAAATCAACATTCTTACGTTGCTTAAATTTGTTGGAGGAGCCAACGAGCGGAACAATTACAATTGCTGGTGACGTCCTGACGGATAAAGGGACAGATATTATGAAGATCCGTGAAGAAGTCGGCATGGTATTTCAACATTTTCATCTTTTCCCTCATAAAACAGTACTTGAAAATTTAACATACGCACCGATCAATGTTAAGGGTATGGACAAGACAGCTGCTATCAAAAAGGCAGAAGATTTATTAACGAAGGTAGGTCTTTTTGAAAAGCGCAATGAATATCCAAACCGTTTGTCTGGAGGTCAGAAGCAGCGTGTTGCCATTGCTCGAGCCCTTGCCATGGATCCAAAAGTAATTTTATTTGACGAACCAACCTCAGCTCTTGATCCTGAGATGGTAAAAGAGGTATTGGCTGTTATGAAAAATCTTGCGGATACTGGGATGACCATGTTAATCGTAACGCATGAGATGGGCTTTGCTCGTGAGGTAGCGGACCGAATACTATTCCTTGATGGTGGTAAGTTAATTGAGGATGCACCACCAGAGGAGTTTTTTACAGCTCCGTCTACACAGCGTGCGAAAGATTTCTTAGAAAAAGTATTATAAACGAGAAAACGCATTTAGACCTCCTTATAGGAGTATCTAAATGCGTTTTTTTGGTATCTCTATAAATTAGTAGGCAGATAGAAGGGTCGAAGCGATGGAATGAGGGACCGAGGTGACGGAAAGGAGAGTCAAGGCAATGGATAAAGGAGTCAAAGGACGGATAGAAAGGCTGAAACGATGGAAAGAAGAGCCAAAGTAACGGAAAGAAAAGCTAAAGTGACGAATAGAAGAGTAACTCAATGAGAATAATTTTGCGTTATTCTTTTTGTGCAATCTGTGGATTTTCAGAGCATTGACTTACAATTCGAACGTTTTAAGCTTATAATAGAAGAGTCAGAGATTTTTCTGAAAAAGTAGCCACAAAGTGAGCGATTGCGATTGAAAAAATTATTATACGTAGTTTTCTTTCTTGTTTTTATAGTCGTTTTTTTGTACGTAAACAATCACTGGCTGGTTGTAAATAAGCATGTATTCGAATCAGAAAAAGTGCCTGCCAGCTTTGATGGGCTTCGCATAGTACAAGTATCAGATTTACATGATGCCCTCTTTGGTGACAATCAACAGAGACTAATAGCAACGGTTAAAGCGACAAATCCAGATTATATTTTTATCACAGGTGATGTGATTGATAGCAATCGCTATGATTTGGAGCAAAGCCTACAGGCAGTTCGAGGGCTAGTTGAAGTAGCGGATGTTTATTATGTACTAGGAAACCATGAGGTAGCGACAAATAAGGTAAGTGAAATTTATGAGGCGCTCTCATCGTTAGGTGTACATGTAATGACCAATCAATCGACCGTGCTAGAGCGCAACGGGGAGCGCTTGGCGATTATTGGTATTGAAGATCCGTTAATGGGTAGATCGACGGAAGAAATGTTGGAGATTGCAACAGCTGGTCTTCCGGATGATATGCTAAAGCTGTTATTGGCGCATCGACCAGAAGTGTTTAATACGTATGTAAATCATGGTATAGATTTGGTGTTTTCAGGACATGCACATGGTGGGCAAGTTCGTATTCCTGGACTTGGAGGACTTGTTGCGCCAGGACAGGGGCTATTTCCAAAATATACAGCTGGTGTCTACGAAGACGGAAAGACTAGTATGGTCGTCAGCCGAGGATTAGGCAATAGCACTGTACCATATCGCATTTTTAATCTTCCGGAAATTATTGTGATGGATTTAAAGAAAAAATAAGCACTGCGTGAATGCTACGCAGTGCTTTCAATTTGCTTTCGTTCAATACGTTTAACAAGGAAAATACTTAATTCATATAAAATAATCATTGGTATTAATACGAGTAGCTGGCTAATAAAATCAGGTGGTGTCATGACAGCAGAACCGACCCCCATCACGATATATGACCAGCCTCGTATTTTTTTCATGGATTCAGCTGTTAATACACCGATGGATGATAAAAAGAGAGCTACTATAGGTAACTCAAAGAGAAGTCCAAGTGGTATGGTTGTCATAACTAAAAAATGCATATATTCACTTGCGGATATCATGACATCAAAATTAGTCGCTCCCACGCTTACTAAAAATGAGTAACTGAGCGGATTTACAATAAAATAACCGAAAGTTACGCCTAGTAAAAAGAGTACAAGCATTATAGGTGCATAAAGACCAAGAAAACGACTTTCTTCTTCCTTTAACCCTGGCTTTACGAAGCTCCACAAAAAATGAACTAGAAATGGCATGGAAAGCCCAAAAGCTAGCGTTGTGGAAATGGTCATGTAAAACTTGATGACCTCTAACGGACCTAAAATGATTAGTGAATGGCCTCGAGTTACAAAAGGAAACCAAATATTAATGGTGGAGAACACAATTATAAAAAATAGGATAAATACGATTAGCCCTTTAATAATTTGCTTTCGTAGTTCTGTAATATGTTCAAGCAATGATGTCACAGGAAAAAGCGGTTGATTAGCTACAATATCCTGTTCGATTGTCTCTATTATTGGAACTTCAACAAAAGCCTCCACAGATGTGGGAGGCTCAGCTGCTTTCTTATCAAGAGGGCTTAAATATTTTCTTTTTCCGTCCTCATATGGATCCATAGGAACCCCTCCTACGAAGCATCAGATTTTTTTTCGACCTTTTTTGTAGGTTCGTCATCGTCATCGATAAGCCCCTTCGTAGATTTTTTAAATTCTGCAAATGTTTTACCTACTGCACCGCCGATTTCTGGCAATTTTTTTGGACCAAACACGATTAAGACAATCACTAAAATGATGATTAAACCAGGTACTCCAATTGCTCCAAGACCTCCCATAAGTCTTGCCTCCTTTTAATAAAATATCTAGCCTTATCAATTGCTTTTACACTAAAGAACCACCTGATTTACTATACTTTACAACACCCTCTGCGCAGCGATAAGCTAGTGCCCCTAAAGTACCTGTAGGGTTATAGCCGCTATTGTGAGCAAAGCTTCCGGCACTTACGGCAAAAAGATTTTCTACATCCCAATGCTGAAGATAATTATTGACGACGCCATTCTCTGGTTTTAAGCTCATAACTGTCCCGCCTGTATTATGTGTTGTTTGATACGGTACGATATTGTAATCAGTAATTTCAGCGTTTGGAACAACGGTTTTGGCACCCATTTCTTTCATAATGTCAGCTGCACGCGCTGAAATGTATTTATGAAGTGCACGATCTTGATCTGTAAAGTTGTATGTTAACTGCATTAAAGGTAAGCCGTAAGCATCCTTATACACAGAATCAAGAGACAAATAATTTTCTTTATGTGGCATCGAAGCACCTTGTGCACCAATACCGAATGAGCGTGTATAGTAATAAATCGATTGCTTTTTAAACTCTGGTCCCCATGCCGGTGTATCAGGAGGCGCTGGATTTGAGCCGATAGGGCGAGTCCCTGTTTGTGTCAAAGCTATATTTCCACCATGAATAAAATCTAAGTCACTATGGTCGAAATTATCGCCATTATAATCATCTAAGCTTACGCCGAGAGAACCCGCACCCATAAATGTGTTGAATTGCTCATCAAAGAACCCTACAGCTCCAGGGAGTATCTGATAGCAATAGTTTCTTCCTAGTGTTCCTTTTCCTGTAGCGGGATCATATCGTTCTCCGATTTTAGAAACCATTAATAACTTCGCATTATTAAAGACATAGCTTGTAAGTACAACTACATTCGCGGGTTGAATAAATTCTTCACCAGATACCGTATCGACGTATTTGACGCCAGTCACTTTATTGCCTTGTTTTAAGATTTCGACAACGTTAGCGTTATAGCGTAAGTCGAAGTTACCTGTTTTTAATGCAGTAGGAACAACAGTAATTTCAGCAGATGATTTTGCACCATATTCACAACCGAAGCGTTCACAGAAACCGCAATATTGACAAGCATTAATTGTTTCACCATCAGGGTTCTTATAAACTTCTGATACGTTTGCAGAAGGAACCATGTAAGGTGATAGTTTAAGGTTTTTTGCCGCCTTTTCAAATTTTTCAAGCATGGGTGTCATTTTCATAGGCCCAGTAGGATAAGGATTTGAACGTTTGCCGCTAAATGGATTTTTGTCATCACCAGAAATACCTGTTGTTTTTTCGAACTTATCAAAATAAGGCTCGAGCTCATCGTATGTTAATCCCCAATCTTGTAATAAATAATCAGGTCCAAGCTTATTAGGTCCATAATGTTTGTCTGTTAGTGTCTTGATTTGGAAATCATATGGTAAGAAACGATAAGTCATGCCATTCCAGTGAGTACCAGCTCCTCCAAGCCCTTCACCGAGTAAAAAAGAACCAAGCTGACGCATAGGCAATGCTTTCATGTTGCGATTATTGCGGAAGGTTATCGTTTCCTTTGAAAGATTTTGCATTATATCGTAACGAATGGCGTAACGATACTCGTCGTGGATAGCCTGAAAATCCTCTGTGCCACGCTTTTGTCCACGTTCCAAACCAACGACCTTCAAGCCGGCCTTTGAGCACTCTGCAGCGACAATGCCGCCAGTCCATCCTACACCGACCGTTACAACGTCTACAGATGGTAATGTTGTTGCCATTTTCTACACCCCCGTATATTTAGTGGCTGCCTAATGAATTAGGCTCAATTTTTTGGAATTTCGGATCTTCGATTTGAGTAATATACGTCATTTGATGACCAGGGAAGCCTTTCATACGCCAGCCGTCCATATTACGATTTCCACCATATATTGGGTCAGAATAAGCACCCTCTAATGTTGCTGCGCGTAATAAAGTAAAGAAGAGTGCAGAAGTCACGCCACTCATTTGCACTTCACCTTTCTGGAAGGCCGTTAAAATTTCATCCATTTGCTTGCCATCTAAATCATTAAAGCTTTTTTTGTAGCGATTCTGTGCTTCCGACTCCAGCTTTTGAACACCTTGCTTAAAAATTTCTGCACGTGTTAAACGACTCTGATAACCTTGTGTTGGAGCGCCCTCGCCAAATGGTCCATGCATATATTCTTTAGAATTACTTCCGTATTGCCCTGCTAGCTGATGATCGATAAAGTAGGGCACATCTAAGCCCTTTGCTCCTGGACCTAAATCATCCTCAGGGAAAATACGTTCAGTTGCATTTGTTAAAATATTAAAATCTCTTTGATTCATAAAAAACATTTTAGCTTTTGGCGAGCCAGTCTCTTCAGTAGCAGTTCCATGCTGACCATGCTCAAGCGTGGCAGTTCCTTTACCAGGCATGTTATAGCCTACAAGACCACCTATTAATCCACCGCCGACTAAAGTGCCTGCTGCGATCCCTGTTGTTTTTAAAAAATCACGACGTGAAATATCTTTTTCAGGACTCATAGAAATCCTCCCCTCAAAATGTATAGAAACTATTCTATTTTTTATAATCAGCAAAAAAAGTAAATTATAATCAGGAAATATTGGAAAAATATTTAATTTCATTCGATTGGTAAAGTGGTTTGATGTAATCGAGATAAGCTGTGGATTAATTGTGGATAATATGTTGATAAATGCAAGCTCTTAGGAATTGATTATTTAAACTATAATCATTGATGGGGGAGATCGTAGCAATAGAACGTGCAGCAAGTGATGATGTGGATGAATGAAAAAAGGAGCTTCCCTAGCAACAGAGAGCTCCTTTTTTGTAATTTATCATCAAAAAGATCAGTTTAGTACTTCTTGCATTGCTTCCAATAGTTGCTCGGTAGAGATAATGTGCTCGCCACCGCCTTGTACCATTTGATCACTTCCGCCACCTTTTCCATTAATGAGTGGCAGTGCCTTTGTAGCAATGTCTCTCATACTTTTCTCAACTTTTGCACCACGAGCTGCGACAAACTGAAGCTTGTCTTCATTTTCTGAAACAAGTAATACGATAGCTTCTGTCTGCTCAGCGACAATAGTTCTTGCTAATTTTTGAAGCTCTTGCATAGTGCGCTGATTAAAGGCGGCAGTAATAATGCGCTCGTTACTTGAAACTAGCGCTGCTGCTTCATAATTTAGCAGCTCTTCTTTTGCCGCCAAAAGTGCTTTTTCTGTATTTTTCTGTGTTGTTAAGATTTTTGTAAGAGCTGAAGCTGCCTCAACTTCAGGAACACTCAATTGTCTTGCCACGTCAGCTAGTACTTTCTTTCGCATGGCAAGCTCTGCTAAAACTCGATGGCCACAAACAAAAGAAACACGAATATTGCCCTTCATTTTTTCCGTTCCAAGAATTTTTATCGCGCTGACTTGTCCCGTTGATGTTGGATGGGTACCACCGCAGCCATTGTAATCAAAATCGGGAATAATAACTAAACGAATATCTCCTGTCACCGCTACCTCTTTACGTAGGTTATAGTTTTCAAGTTCCTTTTCTGTAATCCACTTCGTTTCAATTAGACGATTCTCTAAAATAATGTCATTGGCACGAGCTTCCACGGCTACAAGCTGTTCTTCTGTAAGCGCGTCTACAGCAATATCAATTGTGACCTGCTCACTACCTAAGTGGAAGCTCACAGTTGGTGCATCAAAAAGCTCCACAAAAGCAGCAGTTAAAATATGTTGACCTGCATGCTGCTGCATATGATCAAATCGTCGTTGCCAATTCAATGTACCATGCACTTCTCCAGCTAAATTTGAAGAGTCGCCTTGAATATAATGACGGATTTCATCATTAATTTTCTCGACATCAATGACCTCGATATCATTTAAAGTACCCGTGTCATGAGGTTGTCCGCCTCCTGTTGGATAAAAAGCAGTGTTTGATAGCACCACGTAGTTACGGCCTTCTTCGTCAGTTCCTTTACTGACAACTGTTGCATCAAATTCTCGTAGCATAACATCTTGGTAATATAGTAGCTCTTTCAAGAAAAAAGCCTCCTTTATATGTAGAGTATCCTTAAGAGAAGCGTGTCTCTAAATTAGTTTCCATTTAATTGTGGCATAATTACTTATAGGTGTATACGAGTTTTCTAGTTGACCCATGCTGAATTTGATTTAATATATAAAAGAACAGGTTAACTTAAAGGAGATAATACAATGGAAATTACACAATTCTCAGTGGAAGAAATTTTAGATCCAACAAACATTATTGAAGGTAAGCGTTATGAATTTATTTTAGATGTAGATATCGATGAAGAAGATGAGCTTTATCATGAGGCAGGAATTGAAATTCGTGTACTAATCGCTGAGAAAGGTGAAGAGTCATTTATTTTAAATTACTTCATCATGGAAAAAGCAGAAGGTGAGTACTTAGATTTTGCATTAGAGGATGATGAGCTAGAAGAAATTTTAGCATTCTGCAAAGAAGAAATTACAAAAGCATAAGTGAATCATGCAGGTAAAGAAAAATTTCTTTACCTGTTTTTTTATTAAGAATTATTTAAGCTTGCTGAAATATTAGTGTTGTGTTTAAAGGTTAAGCTAAGTTATAGAATAAAAAAGAGGATTTTAAACAAAGAGGTGCTTTATGTCAGTTTATACACATTCTATTATGGTAGCTTCTTTAAAACAATCGTGCTATCCTTTGTGCTATTTGTACCTTGGCTTATTTATATGTATCGAAAATACGGCTATTTATCTTTTTCTAAAACAATTATTATGTTCTCACTTATTTTTTACTTTTTATCGGCACTGTGTCTAGTTTTGCTATCTTTCCCAGAAACAAGAGATACTTGTTCTCTACAATCTACGGATACAGTTTATTATAATTTGCATCCTTTTCAATTTGGCACTGATATTTTAGAAGATAGTGGGATTGTTCTAACGAATCCATCTACATGGCTTTATATTGCGAAACAACCAGCTTTTTTCTAAGCCTTCTACAATTTCTTACTGCTCATGCCGTTTGGCGTATACTTGCGTTATTTTCTTAAAAAAGAGAGTACTGGAAGCGTGCATTTCTTTTTAGCTTTTTGCTAACATTGTTTTATGAGGTAACACAAGTTACAGGAATTTATGGCATCTTTTATTGTGCGTGTTGGTGCACTAGTAGGGTTCTTTTTAGCACCTGTTGTATGGGCGCTGTTTCCTTCTCAGGCAGCGGTAGAGGCTAAAGCAGCTGAAATGGCCAAAAAAGATATCGTCAAGCCATTATCCATTTTGCTGGCACTAGCAATAGATTTATTTATTGCACATTGCATTTGGATGATCATTGGTGCTGTAATTGGTTATAGTAATGCTTTAGAATTTTTAGTAAAAATTGCTTTGTATTTGTTGGTATTTGGTGTTGTCCCAAGTTTTGCAAATGGCGCAACGTTAGGGATGAAATTTGTGCGATTTACGATGGTCAGCGAAAAAGGCAAAAGTATCATATAGCAATCTTGGCGCCGTTGTGCGGCAATTCTCGAAGTAGTATGTATGTCTAAGATCATCGCAATTCTAGGCCATACTCAATTAGATATGGACTCACCATTCTATGTACTACAAATTGTCATTACCATGCTTGCCTTTATAGCGTCCCTTGTTCTAATGATGGTTATTGCTATTCATCTAGTTCGAGTCATCATAAGTGGAGGGAGAAGACGTTTATTTATGGACCAGTAGGCAGCCTTAATAGCAACGAGGAAAAAATAAGGGGGATTGTTGGATGAAATACGTAATTATCGGCGGAGATGCAGCCGGAATGTCAGCAGCAATGGAAATATATCGAAATGTACCAGGAGCAGAGATTACTTCTTTAGAACGTGGATTTATTTATTCATATGGGCAGTGTGGCTTGCCCTATGTTGTAGATGGGCGTATTTCATCGACAAAGCGTCTTATCGCAAGAGACGTTGAAACATTTCGTGATAAGTATCGTATTGATGCCCGTGTTGGTCATGAGGTTAACGGAATTGATGTAGACAGGAAGCTTGTTCTTGGAACGCAGTCGTCAGGGGAAACATTTGAAATTCCCTATGATAAGCTACTTATTGCAACAGGCGCAAATCCTATTATGCCTGTAGAGAAGGGTTCGGATTTAACGGGTATACACACGGTGAAAACAATACCTCAGCTAGATGATTTACTAGCGGATTTAACGTCAGAAATAGAAAATGTAACGATTATAGGTGCAGGTTATATTGGGCTTGAGATGGCCGAGACGATACATGCTTGCGGCAAAAAAGTAAGATTAATTCAACGAGGTAGCTATGTTGCAAGAATTCTAGATGAAGAACTTGCGCTACATGTTCATGAGGAAGCAAAAAAGAATGACATCGAGCTTGTGCTAAATACAAAAGTAGAGGCGTTTGAGGGAAATCAACGGGTTGAGCGTGTAATTACGGACAATGGCGAATTTGATACGGATTTAGTCATTATGGCTACAGGTATTAGACCGAATACACAGTTTTTAGAGGGAACAGGGATAGCGCTAGCTAAAAATGGTGCCATTATTGTCAATCGACATTTAGAGACATCTGTCGAAAATATTTATGCTGCAGGAGATTGTGCTACCCATTTTAATATTGTGAAAGAGCGCTTAGATTATGTACCTCTTGGAACGACAGCTAATAAGCAAGGTCGTTTAGCGGGCCTCAATATGTCAGGTAAGTTTGCGCCGTTTCGTGGTATAGTGGGTACTTCAATTTTAAAGTTTTTCAATTTAACGATTGCCACGACAGGTATTAATGAGCGTAATGCGAAAAAGTTAGGTTTTGAATATGAGGCATTTAAATTGTCTGCCCGCCATATTGCTGGCTATTATCCAGGTGCCCAACGGATATTTATTAAAATTGTTGTTCGTAAGCGAGATCAGCAGCTTTTAGGAGCACAAATTGTTGGACCGGCAGGAATTGATAAACGGATCGATGTGTTTGCAACAGCTTTATACAATAAAATGACGTTACCAGATTTACTAGATTTAGATTTAGCTTACGCGCCTCCATTCAATGGTGTTTGGGATCCTCTACAGCAGATTGCCAGAAAAAATGCGCGTTTATAACATAGGGGGAATAAGAAATGAGCATTTACGACATTCAAGTTGCTTTAGAAGATGGTACTGAATATAGCTTAGATCGTTATAAGGGTAAGGCAATGTTAATTGTTAATACGGCTTCAAAATGTGGTTTTACACCGCAATTTGAAGAGTTAGAAGGTTTATATAAAAAATACCAGGATGAGGGCCTTGTGATTCTTGGATTCCCATCAAATCAGTTTAAGCAGGAGGTAGCGACTGCTGAGGAAGCGGCGTCACAATGTCGTTTGACATATGGAGTGACCTTCCCTATGCATGAAATTGTGAAGGTCAATGGTAAGGATGCACACCCTATTTTTGAGCATTTGACATCACATTCAAAGGGCTTTCTCGGCAACAGTGTAAAATGGAATTTCACAAAATTCCTTGTGAATCGTAACGGTGAGGTTGTTGGACGTTACGGATCAGCTGATAAGCCAAGTAGCTTTGAGGAGGATATTAAAAAAGTATTAGCAGAATAAAGTTAGAGGATTCACGCACAATTTTGTGTGTGAATCCTTTTTTGCTTTTTGGCAGGTGGATGTCGATAAAATTTAAAAGTTAGGTGATAACAATAAAAAGTTGGGTGACATTTTGTTAGAACTTATGTCATGTAGATAGGTTGATTGGAGTGATGACTGACGCCCCCAGGAAGCTTTGCTCTGCGTGAAAGCGAAGCGTCAGCGGCAATGTTTTATCTATGCGAAAGCGAAGCGTCAGCGGCAATGTTTTATCTGCGCGAAAGCGAAGCGTCAGCGGCAATGTTTTATCTGTGCGAAAGCGAAGCGGCAGCAACAATGTTTAATCTGCGCGAAAGCGAAGCGTCAGCGGCAAATGTTTAATCTGTAGCGAAAGCAAAGCGACAGCAACAATGTTTAATCTGCGCGAAAGCGAAGCGTCAGCGGCAAATGTTTAATCTGTAGCGAAAGCAAAGCGACAGCAACAATGTTTTATCTGTGCGAAAGCGAAGCGGCAGCAACAAAGCGCCCAGTCGGAACGGAAATCCACCCCACATTGTGCCTACGATTTAAGGTTGTTGTAAGCTTGCGTCAAATTTGCTGTAAGTTTGGGGTCGTATACTAAAGTCAGAAAGAAGAGGTGAGCGTTTATGACGCCATTATTAAAGGTACAAAATGTTGAAAAGACTTACGGCAAAGGCGCAAATACATTTACAGCGCTATCGAATATATCATTTGAAGTAGAAAAAGGGGAGTTTGTTGGTGTAATGGGGCCTTCCGGGGCTGGGAAATCGACGCTACTCAATGTATTAGCCACGATTGATACGCCAACGACTGGTGAAATCGTTATTGGCGATGCAAACTTAGCGCGCATGAAGGATGCAGAGTTAGCAGATTTTCGTCGCGACAATCTAGGCTTTATCTTCCAAGACTATAACTTACTTGATTCATTAACAGTGCGTGAAAATATCGTACTGCCGCTTGCAATTGCAAAAGTGCCAACAAAGGCCATTAATGCAAGAGTAGAACGCATAGCCGCATTGTTTGGTATAAAAGAGTTACTCGATAAATATCCATATCAAATTTCAGGTGGGCAAAAGCAACGTACCGCATCATCACGTGCATTAGTAACAGAGCCAAAGTTAATTTTTGCGGATGAGCCGACGGGTGCTCTTGATTCAAAATCAGCAACAGACTTGCTTGAAAGTTTAAGTGATCTGAATCATTCTCAAGCTGCCACTATTATGATGGTTACGCATGATGCATTTGCAGCAAGTTTCTGTCAGCGCATACTATTCATTCAGGACGGACAGCTTTCTAAGGAAATTCATCGTGGTACTCAAACAAGAAAGCAGTTCTTCCAAGAGATTTTACAGGTGCTTGCTGGCATCGGAGGTGGGGTAAATGACGTTATTTAGTTTAGCGCGTAAAAATATTCAACGCAATTTGTCGAATTACTTTTTATATATCGCCTCGATGGTATTCAGTATCGTTATCTACTTTACGTTTGTCACATTGAAATATAATGACGATCTTTCAGCCTTAAAGCAATCGTCACAGCAAATTAAAGGTTTGATGAGTGCATCTTCTGTTGTGCTATTATTCTTTATCGTCATCTTTATGGCGTACTCCAACTCGTTTTTTATGAAGAAACGTAAAAAGGAAGTAGCTCTATACTCACTACTAGGTGTGCGTAAACAGAAAATCGGCTTAATGCTCTTTTTCGAGAACTTAGTAATAGGGCTTGTCTCTTTAGTACTTGGTATTATTCTTGGATTCTTTATGTCACAAGGTTTATTAATGATTTTAGTGCGTCTGATGGGCTATGAGGTTGTAGGTAGTTTAACATTTTCCTCGGAGGCACTAGTAAATACAACAGGGATTTTTACTTTACTATTTTTATTCACATCTTTACAGGGCTATCGTGTCATTTATCAATTTAAACTGATTGACCTGTTTCATGCTGAGAAGCAGGGGGAGCAAATTCCACGTGCATCGCTTTTAGTAGCTATACTTGGGACGGCGCTAATTACATTTGGATATTATACAGCGTCCTTAGATATTTTCACGAGTAAGATTTGGAGATTCTTCACAGCATTAGGTACTCCACTAATGGTGATAGGTGTGACAATTGCAGGGACATATCTGTTATTCCATAGTGTTAGCGTATTTGTGTTAACGGCGTTGAAAAAAGCAACTTCTTGGTCGTGGAAAGGCTTGAATTTAATTGGTGTATCACAATTATTGTACCGTATTCGAGCAAATGCTAAATCGCTTTCGATCATCGCTATTTTAAGTGCGACAACGATCACGGCAGGTGGCGGCGTTTTCGGAATGTATTACAATGCGGAGGCCACGGTACGCCAAATGTTACCTAACACATTTATGTGGAAGGGCGATACGGTGAAATTTCCTCAAGAAGACGTCTTGTACAATGAATCGCTTGCCGTGAAAAATTTACGTGTCGATAATGAATTTTCATTTTTTGAATATACATTATTACAAGAATCCGATTATAATCGTTTAGCAAAATTACAGGGAAAAGATGAAGAACTGCACATTGCGGATGGTTCAACAGTTTTACTTGATGCAAGCTTCGATGAACGTTTTTCACATGATTTTACCGGCGAAGAGTTTAAATTGGAGAACGGGGAATCATTCCATGTTGCTAAAATGTATACAGAGAGTGTATTAAACTTTTTGCCAGCTGGTACAGTACTCGTCGTTAATGATAAAGTGTTCGCTGCAACAAATGCAGAAGCTGTTAAAATGCAGGTAGTTGGTATGGATAATGACTTGAAGCAACAAGTCATTTCACAGGAGATTTACAATCAATTATCATCTGAACAGCAGGAAGGGTTTTCAAGTGTTCCGCAAAGTTATGAAGCTAGTTTAGCTACTGTAGGATCGCTATTGTTTGTAGGTAGCTTTTTAGGATTAGTATTTTTAGCTGCGACAGGAAGTATTATTTACTTCAAAGTTTTAACAGAGGCAGAGGAAGATCAGTCTAAATATGCAATTTTAAATAAAATTGGTGTTAACAAAAAACAAATATTAAAAGCAGTTGCAGGTCAGGTTGCCGTTATCTTTAGTGCACCACTCGTTGTTGGTATCGCACATAGTGCATTTGCGCTGCTAGCCTTTTCACAGCTATTTAGTTTGGATATAACTAAACCAGTCGTACTGTGGATGATTGCTTATTCCGCAATTTACGGCATATATTATATCTTTACAGTTCGTTCATTTTATAAAATTGTTAGACAGGGGAATTAATATGAAAAAGGTTTTCTTAGGTATAGGAGCATTGTTCTTATTGTTTGTAGTAGGTCTTGTTGTCCTAATGAACGTGGATTTTAACCGTTTAAATAAAGAAGCATACTATGTTCAAATCACTACTGATGGTGAAATAGAGGAATATAAGCTAGATAGTGGGGAAATTATGAAAATGTATTGGTACGAGCTACCTGCTTATGACGAAAACGGTAAAGAGCACACATTAAAATTTTCAGCTCAGAAAAATTTACGCCATGATGCATACATGAAGCTTTACGTAAAAAAAGAAACGGAAGTTACATCATATGATGAAGTAAAATTCCATGAGCTACCTACAAAAGTACAGGAGCTTATGGAGAAATAAGAAGAAGGAGTAGTCCGCATAGGGCTACTCCTTTTTTTCTACAGGTAATTGAATACTGACAGTTGTACCTTGTTGTTCTTCAGAGGTAATCGTTACAATTCCTCCGTGTGCTTCAATGATATCTCTAGCAATAGCAGTACCTAAACCAGTGCCAAGTGTTTGCTCAGTATTTGTACCTCGGTAATAGCGTTCAAAAATATGTTCAAGGTCTTCAGCAGAAATGCCGCTACCATTATCAGAAATCGTAATAGAATGATCATCAACATGAATATTGACTGCAACATCAAAAGGATTATGAAGTAATGCATTGTGTAAAAAATTCATCACGGCTCGTCGCATAAAGTGCTCGTCAATGTGATGCTTAATATCCTCTTTCGAAGCATTAAATTCAATATTGGCCTGCTCATATTGTGGTGTATTGAGTGTATCAATAACAATTTCGCGAATAAATTGCACCATATTTACCTCGGTTAAGCTGAGCGGAAGCTGTTGATGTCTTAATCGCATAGTTAAATTTAAATCATCCAATAAATCCTGCATATGCAATGATTGTTTTTCGATAATCTGAGCATATTCTGTTTGTTCATAAGGAGTCGATTTTCCATCATTCAGTAGCTCCGCATAACCACGAATCGAGGCAAGAGGCGTTTTCATATCGTGTGAGACATTACTGATCCATTCCTCGCGCATGATCTCTAACCTTTTACGTTCCTGCTCATGTGCAGTAAGCTCTCTTGATACTTCATTTAAATTCTCAAAAACTGGCTTGTACACACCACCGAGTACTTTATTAGTCACATGCTCATGATTCTTTAAATGACGAATACGTTCAATCATTGCATAAAGTGGCTTTGTTAATGTTCGCCCGAAGAGCCAGCCAACGAGTGTGGCTACTAATAAATCAGCAATTACAATGAGAAGTCCAAACTTGCCGATAAATTGTAATGCCGATGAGCCAGAAATATGAAATACATATCTAGAAATACCACTTCCCTTGATGCCAATCAGATAACTTATACTGTCTTTACTTCCCACATAAACGGTTGTATCACCATCGAATTCTTTATATTTATAAACTTGAATGAGGTCAATTGGTGCATAGTGTGAAAGAGCTTTCTCTGGTGCGAAGTGGGCATCAACGACTTGTCCCTTGTCATCAAGCAATTGAATCCAAGCATTTCGCTGATGCAACTGTTGAAGCCCTTCTTTACTTACAGAAGGTGTTCCGTTATTTATATCGATATATTGCTGAAAATCACGAACGTATCTTTCCTCTGAATACGCAGAGTCATAATAATTACTGAACTGTTGGAAAATAAAAAAACCAATTAAAATTGCCGTATTCACAAAAATAACAATGATGACGATGGAAAGCACAGAAAGTAGAAAGCGGGTAGTTAGTTTCCACTTCATCCCTGCGCCTCTTTTGGGATGACAAATTTATAGCCAAGCCCTTTTATAGTTGTAATATACACAGGTTTGGAAGCATCTTTTTCAATCTTTTCGCGCAGTCGTCGAATATGCACCATAACGGTATTGTCTGAGCCGAAAAAGTCCTCTCCCCAAACACGCTCGAACAGCGTCTCTTTACTTAATATTCGATTTGGATTGTGCATAAAGCAAGCCATCAAGCCAATCTCCTTCGCCGTTAGCTCCAATAAAACGCCGTCCTTATGTACCTCCGTTTCATCTCCATTTAACAGGAATGGTCCAACTTGTATGGTCTTCACGGGGGCAACTGGTGCAGTTTCCTGCATTTGATAGCCGGCTCTACGAAGCTGTGCCTTTACTCGATAGGCGACTTCTTTAGGACTAAAAGGTTTCGTAATATAATCGTCTCCACCAATGGCAAGTCCTAAAAGTTTATCAATTTCCTCATTTTTCGCCGACATAAAAAGGACTGGTACATGCGACACTTCTCGAATACGTCGGCATAAATCGTAGCCCTCACCATCTGGAAGCATCACATCGAGAAGTACAATATCGGGTTGTGACTGTTGAAAGCTTGCCCATGCTTCTTGAATGGAGCCAGCTGTACGAATTTGCTGATAGCCCTCTTTTTGTAGACTGACTTTTAGTAGATTGGCTAAATCAGCTTCATCATCCACCACTAAAATAGTCGGTTCTTGCATAATTAAACACGTCCTTCCTCTTTTTATGTAATCTCTAATAGTTTTTTAACAATAACGCATTGCTATTACTTTTGAAAGTGGCTTGAAGGACTTTTTCTTATTATAAATGAAACCTACTCGAAAGACGAAATGATGTCATTGCCTGCTATTGGGATAGCTATACGCTTAAAAAAGTTGAGAGTTTTAGTAAGTGAGCTTCGATATAGTAGTGAAGAAGCTTTTTCAATAAGCATAAAGGAGGCGAAATGATGAGATGTTCAGCTAAAAATTTCATTAGCCGTTTACAAAACCAAAAAGAAGATGCGCTTGAGTATGTCATTGAGCAATATTCAGGCTTCGTAAATGCGATAGCTTATAAAATCCTTTCCGGCATAAATAAGGACTCTATTGATGATTGTGTTAATGATGTTTTCCTAGCCATTTGGCAAAATGCAAAGCAATTTAAAGGCGAACCTGAGGATTTCAAAAAATGGATAGGGATGCTGACAAAATATAAAGCCATAGATTTATTCCGTAAGCTTGAAAAACAACAAGCACGAGAGAAGGGAGACGAGGAGCTCTTGCAAAAGCCAGATCTAAAAGATACACAGCAGGAGCTTTTGAAAAAGGAGCAACGAAACGATCTATTAGTAGCAATTAGTCACTTAGAAAATATTGATCGAGATATTTTTATGATGAAGTATTATTTGCAATTAACCAATACAGAGATAGCAGAAGCGCTGCATTTATCAAAAGCGGCCGTTGAAAACCGACTTTATCGAGGAAAGAAGAAACTAGCATCAACAATACAGCTAAAGGAGGCATTCATATGACGAAAAGTTATAGAGAGTGGCTGGACCTGGATGTGGAACAAATTGAACCAATCGAACTATCTGCACAGCAAAAAATGAAGCTTAAACAAAAGATTTTAAAGAAGCAAACACCGAGAAAACGTATGCCAAAATGGGTGCGTCATATAGCAGCGGCTGCAATTATCGGCATAAGTGCAGTGACAACTATTAATTTCGCCTTTCCAACCCTTGCATCACAAATTCCGTTTATGAAAAATATTGCTAGCTATTTTGATCATAATAACACGATGTTCGAGAATTTTGATAGTTACGCAAAAGAAGTTGGTCAGATGCAAGTTAGTAACGGTGTATCGATGATGATAGAAAATGCTGTGTACGACGGCACTTCATTAACCATATCTTTTGCGCTTGAAAGCGAGATAGATTTGGGATCACATCCATTTTTACAAGGTCTTTTTATGGATGTTAAAGGTGCTGGAGGGATGGGAGGGAGTTGTCGACTTGAAAAAATAAGTGATACTAAATATGTCGGCTTAGCAAATGTGACACCTCATTTCGATAAAGAAGTACCAGATGAAATAGAAGTAACGTGGAAGCCAGAAGCTTTTCTCAACATGAATAACGATACAAAAGTGGAGGGTGATTGGGCC
Organism: Lysinibacillus sp. RS11; assembly: GCF_042019215.1. Taxonomy (NCBI): domain Bacteria; kingdom Bacillati; phylum Bacillota; class Bacilli; order Caryophanales; family Bacillaceae; genus Lysinibacillus; species Lysinibacillus sp. RS11. The sequence continues at coordinate 178,352 of NZ_CP168124.1, forward strand.
TTTAATTTTAAGGTTCCTAAGTTAGCAGGTGAGCTACAGCTAGTCAATGAAACCGTTACAAACTATGATGTCACTGCACGATTTACAGCCCTTGGAAAAAATGATATGTCCACTGTTATTCATTATGAATATGAAGTTGTTCCAGAGATACTAAAAAAGTGGCCAGAAGTTACAGTTCAATTTGATCAACTGCAAGACAATCTTGGCAATATCTATGTAGTAAACGGAAATGGTGCTAAAAGTGAGGACAATGGCATTTCCTATAAATCAAGCGCTACTGTACAGGCCATTGAACCAGCGGCTACATCCATTACATTTGTTCCTGTTATCTATTTCTCCTTGGGCTCAGGGCAAGGAGTGGAAATAAAAGAGATGGATTCTGTGACAATTCCATTAAATTAAGATTACCCATGGAAAGTGTGCATATCCACAATTGAAATATAATAATCTATGAAAGATGAACGAAAGGGTTTTTGTGCAATCAAAAAGCACAGAGACCCTTTATTGTTGTAAATCGTCATAAGAATTTTTATGAATAGACTATTGGATCTTTTTTAACCATTGTAGTCTTAGTGTTTTTAGGAATACCAATGTCTTTTTGAAACTTTTTACAGATGAGAAGCGTAATAATAGTATCAACCATTTAGGAGGAAAAATGATGTTTAAAAAAATAGCAGCAGACGCGCTTGGACTTTCAGATATTGGTGTAGTTGTTACTCGTGAGGATTATGATAAGACGGATGCAGATGATTTTATCCTGCATGAAATTGATGAGAAAATATATTTTTTAATTAAGACGAAATCAGATGAGTATTGCTTTACAAATCGTGCAATTATTCATGTAGACGGTGAAAGCGCGATGAGCAAAAAGCGTTTACTGCGTCGTTACGACTACGCAATGCACAATATTAGTGATGTTTTCCTCGAAACAGCAGGAACTATTGACCTTGATGTCGAAATTAAATTTACAATCGACAATACGCCATTATCAATTGACATTCATAAACGTTTTATAGATGACATTAAAGATTTATATAAAGCGTTGAATGCTATCAGCTATGAGCAAAAGCAAAATGCATACAAGCTAGAGGTGGCAGAAAAGAGTTTATCCATTGCTTCTTCATCAATTGGCCGTATCGGTAATGACAATGTCACACCGTCTGCATCATTCGAGGAAATTACACGTTTTGCAAATAATTGGATGATTGACCATAAGGACAAATACAAGAAGGAAGATTTCTCACATATTTTTGATTTATACATGAATAACTAAGGAAATGTAGGGCTACTAAAAAGAAAACTAGTATGCTTGAAGATATTCTTCCATGCACAATATATGGACAGAGCAAATAGGCTGTACACAATCAAATGTAAATAGCGATGATTGTGTACAGTTTAAATATATTGGTATGGCCTAATACACGACGTACTTATATATTCAGTCGTTATTAAAAGCAGCTATCCGATAAAGTTCTATTGTCCGAAATAGATATTTACTACCTCGATTTTAGTATTATTAGCAATTTACAATGAAGGAAGCAGAACCTTTTGGAAAAATGGGATTTTCTTTTTAGGAAAATAAATTCTTAAAAGTGATTTTTATCCAAGTCGTACTTTCAATCATAACAATTGCGGTGGCCTTTCTATGAACTTTAGAACCACTTCTATCAAATAGAGACTTCATAAATAGCATTCATTTGATATTACATCTTGAAATATTTAAAATACGTTTAAATCACTCAAGGGCAATAATAAAATGTCAACACGACCGACAATATTTTCTTCTAGAATAAATCCTATTGTTTGATCACGGCTATCTGTACTATAGCGACGGTTATCTCCCATTACAAAATAATACCCTTCTGGTATGACTATTTCGCCTGAAATATCTTCTAAAGTAAAATCCAATGTTAATTGTACAAAATTATACACATTTTCTTTATAAGCTGCTAAATGTGGTTCATCTATCTTGTCCCCATTAATAAAAAGAGCGTCATTTTTAAATGCAATATGTTCACCGGGCAATGCGATGATTCTTTTCACATAGCCATTATCGTTTAATTTAAAATTTACAACATCGAAACGTTCATATTGTTTTATATGTTTCTTTACTAGTAAAATACTCCATTCACCTAGTGTCGGTTTCATTGACTCACCAATTGATAGAATTGGTTTATAGAAATATAGCGAGATGACGCATACAAGAAAAATACAAATGATAGAACTAATTATATAGTATTTGAAAGTTCTACTATACTTCATTAATATCAATTCCCCCTTATCAATGGTGCACACATATTTGAGTTACTGAATAATTTTTTTGGCTCATTTGTTTTAAAGATTTGTCATAGCTCCTAAAAATTTAAATAAATTAAAATTTTCAAAAAATAATATATTTATATTATACAATTAATTTAGAAATTATTAAATTTATAGGAGGCATTTTATGAAAAATCAAATTTCTCTAATTGTCCATTGGATCCATATGATTTTAGGATTCTTTTCTGGGGTATTGGTATTTTTAGGTATAAAGTGGTTAGGGGTACCAACTTTTGATAAATTACTTTATAGAGTTCTTGGTCCACCTAATACATTCAATATTGTTTTAGCTCTCTTGCTAACCACTACACTCATTTTCATAGTACTGAAACTACCGACATATAATAAGAAATGAAGATAATTGTGGTCAAAATAAAGTGCAGACTTTTACAATACATTTGTACGAGTCTGCACTTTTTTACGTATAGATAGTAGCTTTAAAATAGTAGAAATACACTGATAAAGAAGTGATTTCTATACAATTTCGAATTATCAATGCATATGTGTAGTGACATTTTCCTCGAAATGGAAGGGAATATCGATCTTAATGTCGAAATTTAACTTTATATAGGAGAATTTTTTAGACACTTTAAGTTTTTAACAAAAATCTATATACATAAAATCAGAACTAGGAGCGTGACGAAAAATGATAAACGAATTGCATGTGCTTGAAAAAGAAGAAAAGGAAAGTGATGACCTTGTACAGCAGCCGCAAGCCGTCGAAACATTATTCGTAAATGAGTTCATAGATGGTATTTTAGATCCTCAGCAAAAAATGCTTGGTCCTGTAAAAGATGGTGGGACAATTATTGCTAATACAACGCCAGGATGCTGGGGTCCGATGCTAACACCAAAGATTCGTGGTGGGCATGAAGTGACAAAGCCTGTATTTGTAGAAGGGGCAGAGGTAGGGGATGCCATTGTCATCAAAATTAAATCCATACAGGTGACATCATTAGCAACAGCATCTGGACATGATGAGGCAATTCCGGATCGATCTATTGGGGATCCATTCGTATCAGTAAAATGCCCAGGCTGTGGTAAGCTGCATCCAAGTACAGTTGTCAAAGGGATAGGTCGGCAGTCCATTCGCTGTTCGACATGTGATACAGAGACATCACCTTTTAACATGACAAATGGTTATACAATGGCATTAGATCATAAAGGTAATATTGGTGTGACTGTTGGACGAGAAGGGGCTCGCCGTATTGCTCTTGATGCGAAAAATTATATGCGTACACCTGAAAATTCTGTGCAAAATCCTGTAGTAGCATTAGCACCAAGTGATTTGATAGGTGTTATGGCAAGAATGCGTCCATTTTTAGGGCAGCTTGGAACGACGCCTTCAAAGGCGATGCCAGACTCTCATAACGCTGGTGATTTCGGTTCGTTTTTAATCGGAGCACCACATGAATATGCATTTACGCAGACGGAATTAGATACACATCGCACAGATGGGCATATGGATATAAGCCGTGTTCGAGAGGGAGCAACAATTATTTGTCCTGTAAAGGTCCCAGGCGGCGGTGTGTACATTGGTGATATGCACGCAATGCAAGGGGACGGCGAAATTGCAGGACATACAACGGATGTTGCTGGTATTGTTCAACTACAGGTAAGTGTATTGAAAAAAGTAGATTTGGACGGTCCTATTTTGTTGCCAAATACAGAAGATTTACCGTATACAGCGAAACCTTTTACAAAGGAAGAAAAACGTCGTGCACGTGAGCTTGCTGAGGAATTTGGAGTTAAACACGTGGAGGAGGCATTCCCTGTATCGGTGGTTGGCTCTGGAACGTCATTAAATGAGGCAACAACGAATGCTATAAGCCGTGCTGCAAGGCTCTTTGAGATGAGTGAGCCAGAGGTTATGAATCGAGCGACGATTACAGGCTCGATTGAAATTGGTCGTCATCCAGGAGTCGTCACAGCAACCTTCCAAGTACCTAAAACAGTACTGAAAAAAGCACGAATTTATAAGCCAGTGAAAAAACAATATGATTAAATGCATAAAGAGAGACCCGAAAAGGAAGCAAACTAGAAGTATTTTATAGTTTGCTTTTTTTTTTGTGTTGTAGGGAGGAAATCGGCCGCTGGGCTTTCGGGGCAGAAAAACATCCCTCAAAAAATTTGACGGATGTGAAAACATTTTTGCATCTGCCGCTACGCTTTCGAAGCAGAAAAAATACGTCAAAAACTTTGACGTATTTAAAAGCATTTGCTCCTGTCACTATGCTTTCGGGGCAGAAAAACAATTTTGCATCTGTCGCTACGCTTTCGATGCAGAAAAAATACGTCAAAACTTTGACGTATTTTTTTGTAACTATTTAGATGGTCGCTCGTCTACTGTTGTGAGAATACTTTTTCTCAATTATATTGATGAATAGTTTTTATTAGTTGTGCGTTTTATGGCGCTAGCTTTGTCTAGCGTAGGCAATGAGCTATTTGTGACAATACAAATGGGCTACCAACTTATGAGTGATTGTCCAATGCTCATTTGCCGTTCTTTTTTTGGATATTTCATAGCAGCAAGCTTAATCTTTTAACCCATCTAGAAGGTATTTGTACCTTTATAGATGGCTTTTTTTTATGCTGTTGTAGCCAAAATGTTGAATTTGCACAAATACTTTTGTTGTAACTTCTTAATGCATATTACGATTTTTTTAGCATATGTTGGATAAGATTTGTTATATTGAAGAAAGAGTGTTTACGGCACGTATTTTACATGATAGGGGAAGATCTTTGTTGGTAGAATTTGATAGGGGGCTTCAGTTGCATGCTGTTGGATTGTGATGAGCAGTTATTCATGACATTTAAACATAGTGGTGAAAAGGGTGCTGAAAAGTTACTTTCGAAATGGTTGGAAGCAGAGACGGACTCTCAAGTAGACCCGGAAATACTAGGTACTGCACTTTCACCAAATTTATTTTTAGTGAATGAAGAAACGGCGATGAATATTGCGTTTTCAACTGCACGAAAATATTGGGGGCGCGTAACGGGAGATATGCAAACGTTTTTTAACAAGCATGGTTTGGATACTAAATTTGTAAATGACCGTCTCGATGCTTTTTTTTATACGCAAAAAGGCAAGGAAACTTTTTTTGAGCAGCTTTTTGCACAGCATACAATGGACTTAGAACGATTAATCTGGCTAATTTTTGGGAAGCGAATGCAAATTACAATGCCAGTTAACGAGCTACAAACTATATTTTTATATAAATTTGAAAATGTATATTTGGTGCATATGATTTATAAAGAAGATGCACAATTTTGGCATTGGCTTTTCATAAAAAAGGTTTATTCACTGTTTATCCACAAACCTTTAGAACAATTCACATTTATCCATGAAATGATGGGTCATATTGAACGATCTACACGAAAAACTTATGCACATGTGAATAACTTTATGAATAATTACAAAAAAACTCTGGATAAGTGTATAACTTATGTGGATAACCGTAATTCTACTTGTTTAGCAAAAAAACAGCTACATCTTTACCAGATTGTCACGCACTATCGTTTAGCAGAAGGGGATTATCGATGTGTTAAAGCATTAATTACTTCCTTTGAAGCGGATTGGCGTTATTCGATGTATGCATTAACGGAGAAAGAAAAGGTTCTGATTGCATATCTTCTTTTTCATATAGCGCATCAGGAGCAGAGTGCTGAAAGTGTTATTCAATACGGTGAGTATTTATTAGAAGATGAACGGCTTAATAATTACGCAATAGAGATTTTGTTGGAATATAAGGAGTTATTGCCTAATCGTAAGCCAACACCACCGGCCATTATTAAAAATTATGACCTTAATTTTTTAGAAAATTTATATGCTGTATTGCTTGATCATTATGTAAGAATGGAGTGTTATCAAGAAGGGCTCCTGCTTTTAAAAGAACATGTACTAGCATCCAATAAAAAAATACATGCCACTTTAGTCCAGAAAAACTATAGTAATGAGCAATTTATCGCGATTGAGGCGTCAGTTCAGCAAGATATTGCTCTCCATGTTAATAATTCATTACAGCATATAGGTTTGTCAGTGGAAGAATGGCGCCAACGTTACCATCATCCAGATACGTCTTATTATTTGGTAGCACAGAGCGCATCCTTGCATATGCTAAATATTTTAAAAGTTTTATTTGTGACGGAGCAGTATGAGGTTTTTGAAAAATTAATGGAGATTTATAAAAAATATCTACTCATTGACGATCATTTCGAAAAGCTACGAGTGTTTGTAAGTGCGTATGTTTAACTTCTGTTGCTGTCGCTAGCGCTTTCGCACAAAAAACATCAGTTGCTGTCGCTGCGTTAGCACTGCGCTTTCGCACAAAAAACATCAGTTGCTGTCGCTGCGTTAGCACTGTGCTTTCGCACAAAAAACATCATGTTGCTGTCGCTACGTTAGCACTGCGCTTTCGCATAAAAAACATCTGTTAGGCTAAAGCCTCTGGACGCAATTATGCCGAGGCATAATTGATTAGAAGTACAAACAAGAGTGTCTAATATGTTTGCATTAGACACTCTTGTTATTTATTTCGTGTTGTTGGCGTAAGGGTGCTAATCTAAAACCCCTTTGTCCTGTAAGTCAGCAATTTGCTCGGCACTATAGCCAAGAGAAGATAGAACTTCTACATTATGCTCTCCAAGCTTGGCACCGACATGCTTGTACGCGGGCTTGGCACCGTCAAACTTAAAAGCAGATGCAATTTGTTTTTGTATTGTACCATCGCTTTTGGGAATATCCACAATCATGTTACGAGCCGTAAGCTGCGGATGCTCACATGCTTCTGGGAAAGTTAAAACTGGTTCGACACATCCCTCGAAATTCTCGTTAAACACTTCAAGCCATTCATTGTAAGTCTTTGATAAGAAAGCATCATGGACGGCCTCTTTAAAACGAATTTGTGTATAGTATGAATCATTGAAAGTATTATCAATAAGCTCAGGAATATCAAGTGCTTCACAAAGCAATTTGCGGAATTGAGGCTCAAGACTTCCTACTGAGAAAAATCGGCCATCCTTTGTTTTGTAAAAGTCATAGTAGCTTCCACCATTTAAAATTTCCTGCTCAGGCTGAGGCACACGACCACCGCCAATATAGGCAGACCCATACATAGCATTGAGTGAGAAGACAGCATCCGTCATACTTATATCAATAAATTGTCCTTCACCTGTTTTTTCACGATGTAAAGCTGCTGCGAGAACTCCAATTGCAGCGTGCATTGAACCCCCTGCAATATCAGCTAGCTGAATACCCATTGAAACAGGTTTTTTATCTTGATGGCGTGAGTAATCAAGTAAGCCAGCTAATGATAAATAGTTATTGTCATGTCCTGGTCGATTGCTATATGGTCCAGTTTGTCCATAACCTGTAATAGCACAATAAATAACCTTTGGATTTACTTCTTTTAGTGCTTCATAGCCAATGCAAAGACGTTGCATGACGCCTGGTCGAAATCCTTCGATAATGACGTCGTATTCTTTAACGAGTGACTTCACAATTTCTACAGCTTCAGGCGACTTTAAATTTAATGTTAATGATTTTTTAGAGCGATTCAAATGTTGATGAATATATGCCTCATGATCATCATCATAAGGTGGCATAATACGCGTTAAATCTACACGTTTTGATGATTCAACGTGAATAACCTCTGCGCCTAAATCAGCAAATATCATTGTCGCCATTGGACCTGGTAGTAATGCAGAAAAATCGAGAATTTTTAACCCCTTTAAAATACCCAAATCTCCCAACCCCTTTTTGTGTAGGCTACAATGCCATCTTTTAAGAAGGAATTGTAGCGCTTTTCTCATTATCCCCATTTTGTGAAAAGCGTGTACCATGTCTGTATTAATACAGAATAACGGTAAATTTATCAGTATTATAACAGAAGAATTGATGGCTTGACTATGTTAATTTCAATTATAAATTAATTAGTCAGAAAATTATATGTCGGAATAACAATAAAAGTAAAAAAATTTTGAATAAAGATTATCTGTCAAATTTCAGATAATAATCTTCGTTTATCCGAAAATTCTGTCGCATCAAAGGTACAAAAAATCTCTATGCAATAGATTGCACATAGAGAGTTTTTTGTGCTAATGATTATTGTCGCCAGTCAAATTACTTAGAATAGAAGTTAATCGTATAATATGGTGCACCGTTATCATTAAAACAGACACCAACAAAAATATGTGTGAATTCTTTTCTTAAAATATTTGTACGATGCCCTGCCGAATTCATCAGTGCCTCATGGGCAAATATACTATTGTGCTGTCCATGAGCTAGATTTTCGCCATACCAGAAGTAATGAACGCCACTAACAGTGAGACGGTCATTGGAATGATTACCTATGTGATCCTTATGGCTAAAAAATTGATGTGCAATCATATTACTGCTATGCTGTCGAGCAATGTTATTACATTTCTTATCATAAATAAGTGGCTGTAATCCTTCTATAACTCGCTCATGGTTAATCAGTTCAACCATTAAATCTTCAAGCCCTGTTCGTAGTTCATTGGAAGGCTTACCATAATAACCACATTTACTTAATTCCGTTTTGGCATTAATCCAAATGATAGAACGAACCATATTATTTTTGTGTAAATCATAGAAAAAAGTAACATAGTGATGATCAATCAAATAGGTCCCATGTGTAGTGCTACCTGTACAATCATTATAAACGAGCAAGTAACTTGTATTTTGATAGTGTATGGCACTGAGTGGAAGACCATATTTCCTATGCACATCTGTTTGATTTGCACCGATGTGAATACCAAATACGCTATATCCAATGCGTGTTTCATATCCTCCAACCTTAGTAGAATTATGTTTTCCTACGAGTGAGAATTGGGCGTAGTCTGTATTTACTCGATGCCATTTCATTTTGTATTCACTTTGAAAGCTGGATAGTGACAACGCTTTTTGTGTATTTAAATGGACTGTCTTTTTTTGATTAAGAGAAGTATTGGCCCATAATGCCATACTGAAACCAAATATAATTGGAGCTGCTTTACGTAACAACATAGTTAAACCCTCTTCTGTGAATTTATAATAAAAATCTATCGAAATCTATCAAAAATATAGGAGATTTATAGATATAAAATACTATATTTTTATTCCGTTAACGATGCTAAATTTCTGGCACTATCCCTACTATATGGCTATTATCATAAAGTGGGGTTGATTTCCGTTCCTACCGAGCGCTTTGCTGCTGACGCTTCGCTTTCGCGCAGATCAAACATTTGTTGCTGACGCTTCGCTTTCGCACAGATCAAACATTGTTGCTGACGCTTCGCTTTCGCACAGATCAAACATTGTTGCTGTCGCTTCGCTTTCGCACAGATCAAACATTGTTGCTGTCGCTTCGCTTTCGCACAGATCAAACATTGTTGCTGTCGCTTCGCTTTCGCACAGATCAAACATTGTTGCTGTCGCTTCGCTTTCGCACAGATCAAACATTGTTGCTGACGCTTCGCTTTCGCACAGATCAAACATTGTTGCTGACGCTTCGCTTTCGCACAGATCAAACATTGTTGCTGTCGCTTGGGCCATAAGGATGTTGGTCACGAAGGCCTTATCACAGGACATGATGCTTTTTGCCTCCAGGGTCTCATCTGAGTCGTCCGGTCTTCATTCCAATCAACTTATACACATGGCATACGTTTTACAAATGTTATCCCAAACTTTTGAAGATGAGCATTCTATATTACTTTTGTTATAAAAAAGTCTTAAGAAGCACTATTTTACAAATACTTTTTTCTTAATATACGAAATTATTCTTAATAAGGAATTTTTTTGTGATTTAATAGACTAATAGAGAAAATGTCAAAAGGCAGTAGTTGAAAAGGTTATTGCAAAGAAATTAACTAGAGGTAAAGGGTAGAGAATGAAATCAAAACATTTAAAGTTAAAGCATTTAATCATGGGAGTTGCGTTGGCTGCCTTTTTCTTAACGAGCATTGGTAGCATTTGGAGCGGTTACCGAATGAATGTTGCCTCCATTAAAGAAAATACGCTTGAAACAAATCGAGTATATGCGCAAAAATTAGCAACCACTGCAAGTTTGTATTTAGAGGAAGCTTTTCAGATTTTAGGATATAGCGCCAACCTTCTAGAGTCGAAAATGGATGATAAGAATGCATTGAATAGTGAAACAGAGCGTTTGAAAATGCAAGATAAAATGTTTAACTCGGTTTTTATCACAAATGCAGAAGGTCTTGTACTATCTGTTACACCACCAGCTGAGGAGGTACAAGGTCAAGTATTGGCAGCAGTTGAAACAGAAGAAGCGTTATCAAAAAAGGAGCCTTTTGTCTCAAAACCTTATGAAGGGGTTACAGGGCGTCTCCTTATTTTTATATCGTCTCCTATATTTTCAGAGACAAATGAATATTTAGGAATGGTAGCTGGAACAATTTATTTGAAGGAACGAAATATTTTTAATGCGTTACTAGGGGAACATTATTATCATGATGGTTCGTATGTTTATGTAGTTGATTCAGACGGACGCGTTATCTATCATCAGGACCCAAGTCGTGTCGATGATATTGCTATGGGTAATAAGGTTGTTCAAGCGGTAGTTTCTGGAGAAAATGGAGCACAGCAAGTAGTGAATACTAGAGGAATAGAAATGCTTGCTGGTTATAGTGCGGTTCCTTTAACGGGGTGGGGAGTTGTTGCTCAGAGACCGTTAGATGTAGCATTAGAACCTTCATTTGATCGTGTACAGGATGTAATTATAAAATCTATTCCTCTTATGCTAATTTCAATTATTATTGTACTTTGGGCGGCAGCGCGTATTGCAAATCCTTTACAGCAATTAGCTACATTAACAGAGGAGAGTTTGGAAACGAAAAATGTGGAAGGGTTAAATTCTGTACGTGGTTGGTATTTTGAAGTGTATTATTTAAAGAGTGCACTTATTCGGAGTTTAACGTTTTTACAGGGGCAGGTGTCCTATTTTAAGGATCAATCTACAACAGATCCATTAACAGGTGTAACGAATCGGCGCACGATGGATGCAATGCTAGCTGAATGGCTTGACAACAAGTTACCGCATGCCCTCATTTTACTTGATTTAGATCATTTTAAAAGTGTTAATGATACATATGGTCATGCGGTCGGCGACAAAGTATTACAATTTTTAGCTCAAAATATGAAAGCAGTCGCTCGTGATGGAGATGTTTGCTGTCGCTACGGTGGAGAGGAATTTGTTTTGTTACTGCCAAATACTACGGCTGAGGAAGCGGGACAAGTGGCAGAGCGACTGCGCCACAATTTGGCACATACTATAAGTCCTTGTGGTCGCATAGTGACATTATCTGCTGGAGTTGCTGTGTATCCACAAATGGCTGACACTGCGGAAAAGCTAATTGAAGCTGCGGATGGTGCGCTGTATCTTGCAAAACAAGCTGGACGAAATCAAGTTATGGTCGCTGAACAAGAAAATAAATAAAAAATGTATTGAAATAGGCTTATATCTTTTGTTTTTTGGGTAAACGATTAATACGACAATCATTTGGGCAAGCTACTTTTAAGTCATTCCCCATATGACTTCTAAAGCATGTTCAAATGATTCGTAAACTCGGGACACATCTCTTGATCGACTTGACAAGATGTAAGGTTATCCCCCTTTCCCTTATGACATCACAAGTACGACAGATGTATGCCTATATATCGTTAAAGCCAAGTGAGCACCGATGCTCCTTGGCTTTTTTATGTGTGATATTAAAGGGATTTCAGGAAAAACGAGGCTCATCGCAATAACGTAGGGTTGATTTCCGTTCCGACTGGGCGCTTTGTAGCTGTCGCTTTGCTTTCGCTACAGATTAAACATTTGCCGCTGACGCTTCGCTTTCGCGCAGATAAAACATTTGTTGCTGTCGCTTCGCTTTCGCACAGATAAAACATTTGTTGCTGTCGCTTCGCTTTCGCACAGATAAAACATTTGTTGTTGCTGTCGTTGCACTTTCGCACAGATAAAACATTGCTGTCGCTTCGCTTTCGCACAGAGCAAAGCTTCCTGGGGGCGTCCGATGAGCCGCTTCACTCGCGTTGCTCGCTCCAGGGTCTCGGGCCAACACGATGTTGGTCACGAAGGCGTTATCACAGGACGTGATGGTTTTAGCCTTCGTTCCTCTATTGCTGATCCCCAAGGAGTCGCCCAGTCTCCACTCCAATCAACTAATATACATTTCGTAATATTTATAACAAATGCCTCACCGACTTTAAGTAATAGTTAAAAATAAGTGGTTTAGTCCTGAGAATGTACAGTGACTAAACTGTTTTTTTGTGTTTACCGCTAGCCTTTATTAACGATTTTCTTCCATTATTTTAGAAATTGCTATGAAGGTTCACTGTCTACCTGTCGATATAAAGGGTATGATGAAAATGATATTTTGTACGTATCAAAATACATAAATGAAAGGAAGAGTGGGATGGATAAAACAAAAATCCAAAAAGTGAACAAAGCACTGATAGCAACTGTTTTCGCTACTAGCGGGATTGCTGTTGTAGTGCCAACACCACAAAAGGCAGCGGCGGCTACTTCACCATTTACAGATATTGACCAATATTCAAGTCATTATGACAATATTATGAAATTATACGCTCAAGGTGCGATTAGTGGGTATGCAGATAAAACTTTCCGACCAAATCAAAATGTAACACGTGGTCAGGCAGCAAAAATGCTGGCGACTGTTTTAAATTTAGATTTGAAAAATGTGGAAGATCCATACTTTAAAGACGTTCCACAGAGCAGTGAATATTATAAGTATGTAGCCGCATTACAAAATGCAGGAATCATGTCTGGGTATTCAAACGGAACATTTATGCCTAATGAAGTAATTACACGTGGGCAATTAGCGAAAATTTTAGTGCTAGGCTTTAAATTTGAGGTAGCATCTAATTACAACCATAGCTTCAAAGATGTAACAAGCCAAACGAGCAACGCCATCTATATTCAAACTTTAGTGGATTTAAATATTACAGAAGGAACAACGCCTGCCACATTCTCACCATTTGATGCAGTAACTCGTGGACAAATTGCATCCTTTATTGTGCGTTCACAAGAGAAAAAAGGCAATGCTACAACTTTCAAAATTACAGGTGTTGAAGACGATGTTGTCTACATAAACGGTGAACCATATTCAGTACCAGAAAGTCTTGCGCATATTTTTAATGAATATAATGCACCCGTATTAAAAGGTGCGTTTATTGAAGGGGATCTTTCAGGCAAAACCATTCGCTCTGTCTCGAAGTTAACATTGAATGCGAGCGGGACAAGCTCAAGATTTCTAGAGTTTGATGGTGATCATGAGTCCTTCGGTGCGACAATCGTTGTTAATGGGAACTATATTGAATTTTCAAATGTTACATTGACTGGCACAATGTATGTGAACGAAACGGTACGTCCACCTTTACATATGAGTGTTTCTGACTATAATCCATTATCGATTGGCCGTATAGCAAGCAACAATTTTTCATTTATCGACTGGACTAATCCCGAAAATCCAAATGGTGAAAACCCACCCCCGTCCAAAAACGGTCCGACAACGGATTTTGAAAATTGGACAGATCAGAATTCAGACAAAAATCCTGATAAAAACAAGCCGTTTGAGAATTGGTCTAAAGATAAAGTGACGATGAAAAATGTTGAAAAACATATTGAATTTTATAACAGCACTGTATCACGCTTAGTCGTATCACAAAGCGGTACAAAAATCGAAACAAATATGAAGTTACCACGCGTAGACATCATCAGGAATGTCCGTGAATTTGAGATTCAAGGAAATATTGGGACACTAAACCTTGATACAGAAACAAAGCTAACAATTTACGGAGATGGCAATATCGACTGGATTAACTACAATAGCTTTACAGATTTAGAGCTATATATGGACGGTCGCGTAGGTACTCTGTACGTTGATAATGTATATGGTTGGGTTGATGTTGGAGATTACACGTATATTGACAAAGTTATTATACCGAAGGGTGAGTCACCGAATAATATCTTCGATGATTTCCTAGAGGATAAAGATAATATCGGCATTATTACAGATCCAGACGGTAAACCGATTGATAAGGATGATTATGATAATCAAAAACCGACCGATAAAACGAAACCAATGGTCGATGTTACAAAGGTAACACCATTAAATGGTAGCCAAGCTCAGGTAGATTTTACCTCAGATGAAGTCGGAACTTACTATTATATAGTTCGTGAAAAGGGCGCTGATGCACCAACAAAACGAGAAATGGTAGATCGTATTTCTACTGAAAATGTAGCAAGTGGAACAGGTGCGGCTGTAAAAGGCACAAACACGGTTAAAGTCACTAATCTAGGTGAGAAAAAAGAATATGTCGTTTATGTAATGGTGGTTGATGGAGCGAAAAATGCTTCGGATATTAAATCACAAGCATTTCAAATGAAGGATGGCTCACCGCCAGTCGTAAAGTCACTTACAGTAACGCCACTACAAGGCGGAAAACGTGCAGAGTTAAAATTCACAGCGAGTGAACCAGGGGATTATTACTACTATGTACGTAAAAAGACGACTGCCGCAGATCCAACAACTGCAGACATTATTGCTAAGCCAACAGGTAAGGGTAAGGCAGTTGCGGGTAAACTTGGAATTACTGAAATTGTAACAGGTTTAGACGCTGAAACAGAGTATCAACTTTATGTAGTGATGAAGGATGATTCGGGTAATAACTCGAAAGATCCAGCTGTCATGAAAGAGTTTACAACAAGTGCACTTGATAACATCTATCCATTTGTAGAAAAGATGAAGCTAGAACCAGCAGGTCAAGAAAACCAGTTTTATGTATATCTAAATGAAGCCTTAGATCCTGAAAGCGCTCGTAATGTAAATAACTACGATTTATCAGGAACAGTTATCGTCAATACGACAGGGCAGCAAAAAATTAAACCTTCTGCTGTAGAGTATAAAGAAGGCGATAAAAAAGTATTATTAACAATTCCATCTCAAACAGGTTTTGTCTATGGTGATACATTACGTGTAACAGTATTACCTGGTGTTAAGGACTTAGCAGGCAATGAATTTGAAAATGCCAATACTGTTGGACCTGGTAAAAATGCTCGAAACTATGCTGAATATGTGCATGAGAAATTTGTACCACCAACTATTTCTATTGAAAATGTCATTAATAAACCAGACGAATCTGATAATTCCAAACGAGTAGAAGTTGAATTCAAGCCAAATAAGGCTGGTTCGTATTATTATATGGTTTTACCTGATACGATCGTAGACAATGGTGAAACAAAGACATTTAAGCAATATTTAGCCGACAAAGGTATTACAGAGCGAGACTTTGTCAATGAATTTGCGAAGGATTCATCATTAAAATCGGGCTACTTCCAAATAGGTGGAAAAGATATTTATATCGAAATTGGCTCTGGTCCGGCTGATTTAGAGACAGATACAAAAAAATTCCCTATTGCTATTTCTAAAGACGAACTTAATCCATTCTCAAGCTATTCTGTTTACATGGTCTTAAAGGATCGTGGTGGGGAAATTTCGAAAATGACATCAAAAGAAATTATTGGTGACACGAAAGCACCGTTAATTAAAGACTTAGTTGTAAAGCCTAAGGAAAAAGATGATACAAAAGCAATGATCAGCTTCAATACTGATGAGACAACTATACTGCATTATTGGTTTGTACCGAAGAAAAATGCTGATGGGACAACGAATGATTCAGCTAATTTAAAGATTGATACACCTGCAGAGCGTAAATTCTTAGAGGACAAATTAAAAGGTAGTCCGAGTGTTAAGAAAAGTGGAAAAGGGGCCTTCCCTTTAACTGAAGCACAGGGTGTAACTTTAAATCCACATACAGAGTATGTTGTATATCTAGGAGCAGAGGATACGTATGGTAATATTAGCGTTTATAAAGCCAATGATGCTGGGGAAAATCATGATGAATCAAATGCTGGTTGGATGAAGCAAGATTTCTATTCTGATGGTACAGCTCCACGAGTGGAAGACCCTATCTTTAAACGAATTGATGGAAAAACATTTGAGGTTACATTCTCAGAAGCAGTCGGTGACCCAGCTAATCCAGGAAGTATTATTAAAAATGGTCAATCATTCTTTAATTTTACAAACTTAGATGGTACAACAGCGACTTTACCAAGTTATACATGGGCTTGGGAAGATGGTGCAGCTTTAAGGGAGACATGGAAACCTAGAAAAATGATTATTACGTTTAATAATCCGGTAAATCAAAGCTTTGCATTAACGGTAAATGCCGATATTACAGATAAAGGCAGTGCGATTATTGCCAATACACAAATACCGTTTGCAAATGGTAAACCTACAGCATCTTATATGTATAGAACTCTTACAACTAATATTGAAAGTGCTAAGCTTCAGGAGCCTATTACTGTTGATAGAAGTAATAAGATTAATGCAACATTCGACTTTACCTTCTCAGATCCTTCAGTGGAACCTGGAGAAGAAGTCAACTACTATTACAAAGTATATAGTAAAACATATACACAAACAGAAATTGATAATGTTAAACCAATTGAGGTTATTGATCCAAATTCTTCGGGTGCATTAACAAGTCTTAGCCAGGGCAATGGCAAAACGCCGCTTAAAAACGGACGAACAGTGCAACCTATTACAAATAATACGTTCCCATTCATTGAGGGAGATTATATTGTAATTGTTATAGTTGATAAATATGGAAATAAATATCTTGTTCAAGATAAGATTTCAAAGTAATAAATATGTATAGATAATAGAAATAAGGCTTTTAAATCGATAACAACCAAAAAATAACCAAGTGGATGATGTTCCACTTGGTTATTTCTCTTTCAGAAAGAGCTTGATGTCCAGCTAATTTATTCCGCATTAACGGGCAGTAATTAAATTGTACCGAAAGCGAAGCGTCAGGTACAAGATTCCTACCTCCAAATTCAGCGAAAGTAAAAAGTTAGGTGGGAGAATAATTGCTCGTAAAAAATAAATGGGGATGAAGAAAACTCCCGCTGATTAAAGTTTCACACTTTATTGAATACCTAGTTGAAACTCAAATTTCGAAGAATAAAAAAGAGGGGCTTATAGACAGCCCCTCCATCACACCCAACCAAATGCTCGAGCAATTGTCGCCGTTAGCCATGTCACGCCAATGGCAATGACAGTTGGAATCATGAATGACATAAATGTCCACTTTGCACTTTTTGTTTCTTTATAAATATTGACTAAAGTCGTTCCGCAAGGGAAGTGTAGAAGTGAGAATAACATCATATTTAAAGCTGTCAGCCACGTCCAGCCTTGGTCGATAAACACTTGCTTTAGCTTCGATAAATCTTCAATCTCAAGCATCGCTCCTTGAGATAAATACGCCATAATTAGGATAGGGACCACAATTTCGTTAGCTGGTAACCCAAGAATAAAGGCGGCCAAAATAAAGCCATCCATACCAAGAGCATGACCAAACGGATCTAAAAAGTTAACAAAATGCATTAAAATACTTGTATCACCAATGTAAATATTAGCGAATATCCAAGTCAAAATAGAGGCAGGCGCTGCAACGATAACCGCTCTTTTTAGTACATTCCATGCTTTATCAATACTTGCTCTTACAATCGTATTCCAGATCTTTGGTCTACGGAATGGTGGAAGCTCTAATGTGTAATGAGTGGGTACACCCTTTAAAGCCGTTTTAGAAAGAACCCAGGATACAGTTAATGTTACAACAACACCTAACAGGACAAATCCCATTAAAATTGCTGCTGTCATAAATGTACCTGTTGCCCCCGTAAAACCCATTGTCATAAATAATGATGCTAATAAAATAAGTGTTGGCCATCTTCCGTTACAAGGAACAAAATTGTTCGTTAAAATGGCCAGCATTCGTTCACGAGGAGATTCTATTATTCTCGTAGATAGAATAGCGGCAGCATTACAGCCAAAGCCCATTGCCATTGTTAATGATTGCTTCCCGTGTCCTCCAGCTCGTTTAAATAAACGGTCCATGTTAAATGCTACGCGTGGTAGGTAACCGTAGTTTTCTAGTAAGGCGAAGATAGGGAAGAAGATAGCCATTGGCGGTAGCATAACGCTAATAACCCAACCGGTTCCTCTAAATAGCCCAAGCACTAAAATACCATGTAGCCATTCTGGTGCGTGCATTGCTTCAAAAATTATTGTTAGCTTACCCTCTAGATAGCCAAATAAATCAGCTAACATGCTTGATGGTACGTTTGCGCCAGCAATCGTAATGTAAAAGACAGTCCCAAGCAGAATAAGCATAATAGGGAATCCCCAAATGCGAGATGTGAAAATTTCATCTAATTTATCGGATCTATATAGTCCTGGCTGTTGCTCCGACACTACTTTTTTACATAAAGATTTGCTTTTAGCATAAATATCACTAACGATTTCATCTCGAATATCCTCATTCGAGACTTCTTTCACTTCAGCCAATATGTTTTTTAGTAAGCTATGATTTAACACTGACTGGGGCTCCATTTGTTATCACCTCTCCTTGTCTATTATTTTTATGATTTTGTAGTCTTAAGATCAATTCCTCATCTCCATCAAGTAAACGAAGGGCAATCCATCTCGATGGATATTTACCATCAAAATAGCCTTTTATTTTCGACTCTACCTTTAAAATGGCTTCCTCTATTTCTTGCGAATATGTCATACGATAAGGAGTCGTAACAATTTGCCCGTGCACTAGTTGATTTAATGTATCTAATAATTGATCAATTCCTTTTTTATTTCTGGCTGATATTTTTACGACTGGGACTCCCAGTTCACGAGCCAATTTCTTGTCATCAATTCGGATACCCTTTTTCTCAGCTTCATCAATTAAGTTGATACAAATGATGACTTTATTAGTCATTTCCAATACTTGGAGTGCGAGATTTAAATTTCTTTCTAATGATGTTGCATCCAGCACAACAATCGTTGCATCTGGTTGATCAAAAATAATATAATCTCTTGCGACTTCCTCATCTGCTGAATTTGAAAATAAAGAATAGGTACCGGGTAAATCCACGAGTACATATTGTTCACCGTTATGTTCAAAGGATCCTTCTGCATGGACAACTGTTTTTCCCGGCCAGTTTCCGGTATGTTGCTTCAATCCTGTTAATGTATTAAACAATGTGCTTTTACCCGTATTTGGATTACCTGCTAAAGCTATTTTATTTACTCTCACTTTATAGCCCCCCTAACGATTTCTCCTAGAATTCTAGAGCTTTCATCATTACGTAATGCAATTGTTGTATTGCTTACACGATAAGCAACAGGGTCTCCTAAAGGACTTTTACGAAGAACAGAGATTTCTGCTCCTTTCACAAAGCCTAAATCTAATAATCTTCTTCTTAAAGGACCTTCAATATTTATTTCTTTTATTAAAAAATAATCTCCAAAAGAGCATTCTGAAAGTGGTCTCAATGTTTTTGTCATACGCCTTTTTTATTCCTTCCCTTAATAATCTTTCCCGTTCTTTATATTGTTTCTCTAAGGAAACTTTATTAAAGAATATGCCGGATTTATGACAGATGTCAATGATTTTCAAATTTTTTTTTGAAAAGTGCGATAAAAGCACTAATTGAATAAAGGATGTGACATGACATAATAGGCTGAACTAAGGAAAGTGGAAAAGGGGATTGTGTTTGGGAAAATGCGGAAGGATAAAGCCGTTGCTGTACTGCTAAGACATAGTCCTTTTTATGGTGTGTTAATAAGATTTTGTTACATGTGCCTAATAAAATTTTCAAGAGGGTTTTGATAATGTTAAACCCTCTGCTAATAACAAAGTATCGGCAGAGGGTTATGATTTTTTTAATCTTTACTGGAGATCATGAAGGAGATTAATTTCTAACGATCTGGAATGTACCTGGTGTAGATGTTTGAATAAAATGTTGATTTCCTTCTACAGTGTAATCAGCTGGCATCTGCTCGTTAAAGTCATAGGTACGAACGATGGAGGCATTCGGTGGTAAATTCTCGAGAATGATTTCCATATCTGCCTCAAATTCAACTGGTTTATTATTTAATGTTGCTTGGAATGTGATACGATTCAAATTTCGTGTAATTTGAATTTCCATTACGCCAGTATCCTCATTAAGAAGAGTTCCTAGCGGTGGAATAATAACAGTCATATTGGATTTCGTTGTTAAAACAAAGCGCTCTGTACTATTTTCTGAGTCAGCAACATTAATTTTTGCTGTATAGGTATTTTTGTTTCTAGTCATAGCTGTGGTTTTACCAGGTAAGGCAGCTTTGTCAGAAAAAGTCGGTGTTTTTTTCGCATTTCCTTTAGCCGGCAGATCATATTTACCATTTACATAGTCTGCTAATGTCCAGACATTTGGCACAAGCTGCTGCTGCACGGGTGTTAAAGCTTCGAAAGCTGTTTTGACTGCCTGTACATCTTGAGCAGTGGACGTTTTAGGTGATAAAGCTGCAATAGCATTTTCTACTTCCTTAGCTGCTGCCTTATCCTTCACAACAAGCTGTTCAGCATCTAATAAAATCTTTTCGACGCCAGCAGGTAATGAGACGTTTGTATGTTTGCGTAGTGCATTAAGCTCGGCTCTCGCATCAGCTACATCCTGATGGAAGCTAATACGAGAAGAGTTTAACAATTGGATTTTATTGACCACTTTATCGATAGATGTATTTGGCGTGATATAGGAATTCAGTATTCTTTGTGATTCAGCACTCACAAAGGTTTTTTGCGCTGCATTTAACGTATTGTACCAATCTTTCGTTTCCATGACATTTTGATAGTAATTAACAGAAGTTGACTCCACAGAGGCTAATTTCTCATCAATTTGTGCAGCAAGCTTACGATACGCTACTCTCGTTTGTTGATGATTTGATAGTGTTAAATAATTCGTGACGTATTGTTTTTCTGTTTCAGTTAACTCGTTGTAGGCTTTGAGGGCTGCCTCAAGGTTTGCTTGGAATGAGTAATAAGTATCGTTAATGTTCGAAATAAGTTGTACAACATTTGTAACGTTTGAGTTGTAGTAATAATTATTATTGTATATGTAAGCCGTTTTTGCATGTCCAGAAACATCAGCAGCCGATGCTGACGTAGTTGGTGCAGTATAGATCAGTGAAGGGACAGCAACTAGGGCGAGTAAAGCTAGTTTTCTTTTGTTTTTCATGATATGGGAAACCTCCTGTTGTTTTGATAAGTGTAATGGTAAATCATAGGGTTTTTATCCTAGGTAAATCCTTTAACTGCCTTAAGAAACGATTGATTATTTACTAGCTGAAAAGGGTCCTGTCTAGACGGAATTATCCTAATATATGTTGATAAACCAATTTTATCATAGCTTAGGATTTTTTTATGTATTTTTTTGGGGAATAGGTAGATAGGTTTTGTATTTTTTTTAAGATTTTGTGTCTTATGTACTTATGAGAATACGAAATGTAAACAAGCAGATAAGTCCGTAGTCTGCTTTTTTCAATTGAGACGGATAGAACGATCAAACAAACGAACGGATAGACTCCTGGAACTGACGGATAGAACACTCATAATTAAGGGTAGAGTTTTATTATAATGATTCTAAGAAGGAGCGGGGGTGTTTTATTTGCAACGAAACTGGCAGAAGGTAGTTGTTGAAAAGTTAGCTACGGCTGTTAAACCCGCCTTTGTTATTGTTTTTGGTTATTATGCGCGGGGTTCGGCACGTGAAGATAGTGATTTAGATATAGCGTATTTTGCAGATAAGCCTCTCTCAAGTTAAGAACGTTTTCTATTAGCCAGAGAAATTGCACAGGCTTGTAATGTTGATATTGATTTAGTCGATATGAAGACGGTTGATACAGTGTTTGCAGCACAAATTTTTTCAAGTGGTATGGTCATTGATAGATGAAAACACCTTTGTTAAAGAACGAATGAAGGCCCTATCAATGTATGTAACGTTAAATGAACAACGTGCGGAGATTTTGAGATCAATTGAAGAGAGGGGTAGTGTCTATGGTAACTAATGATGTTGTTCTAAATAAAATTGCTACAATTGAGCGCTGTGTGAAGCGTGTCAACGAAGTGTATGGAAAACGAGTAGAGAAGCATTCAAATTACTTGAGGAGAATAACATTATTGACCATGGATTAGCAAAAACATTAATAAATATGGTTGGGTTCCAAAATATTGCTATGCATGATTATCAATCTATTGAATTAAATATACTCCAAGCAATCATCGAGAATCATTTAAGTGATTTTAATACCTATACAGAGGCAATATTGCTTGCATAAAAGAAACAACAGGCTATAGAGATTCCTCTAGCGCCTGTTGTTTTTGAATTATAAAACGGATAGAACCTTCATAGTGACGGATACACCCTTCGAACTGATGGTTAGATCAACAAAACTTCGATAATATAAAGCCGATATCGCCTTACTCCTATTTAGGAATTGGGAACGAGATGGTCGTGCCTTGTCCAATTACACTTTCTATTGTTAACTCCACGCCAAATAATTGCTTTAGGCGTTGTTCGGTGTTAACGAGACCAACGCTTGTTTGTTTTTTAGGGCCAGTGTTATCGAAGCCAACACCATTATCGGAGATGGATATTGCAAAGTGCTCCTCGGCTTCTGCAATGCGAATTGTGACGGTTCCTCCTTGTATGCGAGGTAAAATGCCATGCTGGATGGCGTTTTCAACTAGTGTTTGAATCGACAGTGGTGGGACTGATAGCTCTATATTTTCAGGGATGTCCCATATTACTTGAACTCTATTACCGAAGCGTATTTGCTCGATTGCTATATAGGAGTGAACGAGCTTTAATTCGTAGCTGATAGGCACAACTAAGTCGGCATTTTGGAAATCAAAGCTCATCTGTAGATAATCACTGAAAGCTAGCAGTAATTCTTCCATTTGCTCATCATCTACCCCGTGTAGGGATACAATTGAGTTGAGTGTATTAAAGAAAAAGTGAGGCTGAATTTGTGCTTGTAGCCATGCTGCCTCAATCCGTAGACGTTCTTCACTTGTTTGCTTGACGCGAACAAGTGCATTGACCCTAGATTTAAGTTCTACATATTCCATTGGCTTCTTAACATAATCATTTGCACCACTTAAAAAGGCAAGCTGTATATCCTCTCTTTGCTGACGAGCTGTTAAGAAAAGTATTGGCAGTTCGGAAATAGAGAATCGCTCACGAATTCGTTGAGCTAACTCATAACCTGACATATGTGGCATCATAATGTCCGAAATTATCAGATCAAAGCTACCTTCCTGCAGCTTTTCTAGAGCCTCAGCACCACTTAATGCAGTTTCAATTTCATAAGGCTCTGTAGACAGCACGTTGGTAAGCACCTGCAAGTTTACAGCATCATCATCAACAATTAAAACGCGTGAATGACTTGTCACAAGAGATCCTTTTTCGGTAGCTGCAGTAATTTCACCTTCAAATTTGGAAAGATTGTTTAGTAATGAAACGTATTTTGAAAGAGAAGCATCGTTTTCAGCGTTTAAATCGGCTTCATCTACAGCTAGATTTTTAGCTATCGGTAACGAGAAAGTAAACGTAGAGCCTTTTCCAACAGTTGATGATAGCGATATTGTGCCTCCGTGTAAGATAACGAGTTCCTGACATATGCTTAAGCCGAGTCCAAGTCCACCACCTATAGATGTCATACTCGAATCAACTTGCTCATATGGTTCAAATATACTTTCTTGCATGTCCTTTTCAATACCAATTCCCGTATCTGTAATAGAAATATATAGTTTTTTACCAACCACCTCAGCATCACATATAATAGAACCTTTTTCTGTAAATTTAATGGCATTATGAAATAAGTTCGTAAAAATTTGAATAAGCCGAGTCTCATCTGCTAATACAGGTGGTAAATCTTTAGGGATGTTTATTATTAGCTCTACTGGTTTTCCTTTTAACATAAAAAGAAAAATGTTGCTTACACCGCTTGTTAAATTATAAACATTAATCGGCTTTGGCTGAAGACGAATAGTTTTTTCCTTTAGTTTTACTAAATCTAGTAAATCATCTAGCATATAGGACATATGATTACCGATTGTCAGTAGAAGTTTTAAATCATCATTGTTTTTTTCAGCGAACTGATGATCCTGCTTAACTAACAGTGTTTGTGCAATACTCATCATGCCGTGCAGTGGGTTGCGAAGCTCATGAGAGGTATTCGCAAGAAAATCATCCTTCGTGTTAATCTCTTTTTGCAGCTTTACTGTAAGTTTTTCAGTTTGCAGCGTTGTTTGAAAATATTGCGTAAACCAAAATGCTGATATAGCAGTAATGGCAATCAATAGATCGAAGGGGTAATGACTATAAGGCAATGTAGCATTCTGCCTTAATGAGAAATATAGCGAATTAGTTACGACAGCAGTGCCCGTTAATAATAAAAATACAACCCCTTTTTTTCCTTTAATGACTATAATCAGCATAAAAATAGTTATAATAATAGGAGAAACACTAATGAGTATTGTGAAAATAAATTTAGTGCTAATAATATACTCGATAGGAGCTAGTACAATAAATAGTAGGTACACAGCACATAGCATTGGAACAACGGTTAATATTTTGGGCTTTGAATATTCCTTGACTAAATCGCGTAGAAATAAAATAAAAAACAACATGTTATTAATATAAGAAAAGTAATAGATTTTGTATGCCCAAATCCAGTTAATGGGCATGTAAATATATAAAATTTTATTGCTCGAAACAAGCACGGTTATACAAGTAGAAATAATGATCATTGCAAAGTAAATAAGTGATTTGCTTCGAATACCTATCGCAAAAAGTAAAGCAGTGAAAAGTAAGTAAAATATAAAGACTAGGCAAACTGCCATTTGCGTTGCAATTGAAAAGAACTTTGTTCGTTCCATGGAGTGTAAATCGCCAAAAATAATATCTTTTGTAAAACCGCCCTGTGCAAATCGATTTGTTTGGACACCTTGTATGATGATCTCGCTTTCACTGGAATCTAGCGTAAAATAATGTGTAATAGGTCTACTGGCGGGGGCAGTTTTTTCATTATCTGATGTAATGTCTCCTAGACTTCCGATAAGCTTTCCATCAACATAAAGCTCATAAGGTGACAGTCCTTCAGGTATGGTAATGCCATACAGTTGAGGCTTTTTGTCATCTTTCAAAATAGTTAAGCGATAAGAACCATAATGAATATTTGTTTCGTTGTTAAAGTATTTATCCCATGATTCTGGTAAAGTGGAATAAATTTTATGACCATTCTGTTTATATGGTTTTGGATTTTCTGAAACGAGTAGGGTGTTGGGGTAAAACTCCCATTCGCCATGTAGCTTTCTTTTAAAGTCTTTGCTTGTTTCAACACCTCTTAAATCGATAGTACCTTGTTTTGCAACTGCTCCTTCTGGGACATCAATGATATTCATCCAGGTAAATCGAAGTAATGTAAGCAAGCTAAAGAATAAGCTAACAATCAGAACAATCTTTAAATTTTTGGAGATAATTTGCTTTTTTATCATAGAAGTTAATTTTCGACAGATTCCTTAAAAAATCCTTCAAAAGTAATGATTTTCTATCAGGTTTGAAAGAAATAGAACGATATTAATAGTATGACAAGTGTTTAAGGAGGGGATGTTATGAGAATTGTGATAGTTGATGATGAACATCTACCATTAACGAGATTAAAAACCTTACTTGAAAAAAGTAGTATCTCAGAAATTGACATAGTTGGAGAATATACAGATTCTCTAGAAGCAATTGCTCAAATACATAGTTACAACCTGATGTTGTATTTTTAGATATTGTAATGCCTGGTATGAATGGACTTGAGCTAGGTGGGAAAATTCAAGAAATATCGCCGCACGTGGAAATTGTCTTTACCACAGGCTATGACCAATACGCTATAGATGCTTTCAATTTGCATGCTATAGATTATCTCTTAAAGCCTGTACAAAAGCTTCGTTTACATAAATCATTGGAACGGCTTCAACAGATGATCGAAAAGAATCAGCCAATCACAGCTAAACAAAAAATGATTAAGCTGTTAGGGGGTCTGAAGGTAGCGTCGCCTGATGGTAATGCACACTTAATGAAGTGGCGTACGTCGAAAGCAAAAGAATTGTTTGCTTATATACTTAGTCATCGCAATGAAATGATTTATCGAGACACCATTTTGGAATTGTTTTGGCCAGAATCTGATATAGATAAGGCATGTAAGCAGCTTTATACAGCTATTTATACAATCCGACAAACTTTGAAAAATTATGGACTTGACGGTGTTCAAATCTCAAGTCCGTTGTTGAATTCAGGCTATAAATTATTGTTGGAAGATGTAGTAATTGATGTAGAGCAATGGCTGGCTCAATTAAAATCTTTACCTCCGCTACAACAGAGTACAGTAGAAGAGCATGAGCGTGTATTCCAAGTCTATACAGGGGATTATTTGGGCGATAGTGATTACATATGGTCAGAAAGTGAAAGAGAGCGACTAAGACGTTTGTGGACACATCATGCACAGCAATTATGTGAGTTTTATACTTTACATGAAAACTATCTTGCTGCGGTGAAAGTGCAAGAAAAAGTTCAATCATTTTCACCTAATGAGGAAGATAGCTATTTCACCTTGATGAAGCTCTATCATTTACTAAACAATGCCGCTGCTGTGGGGGAACAATATTGGCTGTTAAAGAAAATGTTGCAGGAGCAATTAGCGGTGGAGCCTAGTGAAGGAATTGAGAAATGGTATAAAAATTGGGAAAGAGAATATACAGATGTTTTGGTCTAAGACTGGCTCTATATGAGAGAAAAGGACTCTCTCGGTGTAGAGTCCTTTTTATTTTCTATTTTTGATTACCGTAACTTTGCGCTTCTTTATAAATGCTGATTGCCTTGTCTAAACTGTTAATAGCATCTGTCACTTCGTACGAAGATGCATAGGAGTTACTGACAACTGATTGAGTGTTTTGCACTGCTCTTTCTAAGTCACGTTTTGCTCTTTCTGTTGTCCACTTTTCATAATAGGGTACGTCAGTTCCATCTCCGTTAGCAGAAGTCTTTACATACTGAACAGAACTAATGAGTGACGTTAGCCAAGATTTATCAACATAATTCCGATAATTTACACCGGATTTATGAGTACTTCTATACGTTGAAATAGCATTATATAAATAATTATAGGCAGACGAAATATCTGACTGAGACGAGTAGCCATTATTGGCAACACTTTGAGCGTATGAAACCGCATTGACTAAAGTGTCTTTTTCGCTTTGTGTCGTCCAAATGACATTAGAAGATAATTCAGATCCATTGACAGAAACGGTCACATATTGAACAGAGTTAATAAGTGATGAAAGGGCAGATCGATCGGCATTAGTTTGGTAAGTACCATATTTTTGTGCATTTTTATAAACAGTAATCGCGTAGTTTAAATTGCTAATAGAATTTGAGATATCAGACTGAGTTGAATAGCTATTATTTGCAACAGACTGTGCGGATGAAACGGCATTGACTAAAGCATCCTTCTCACTTTGAGTTGTCCAAGGTGTATATGATGCTACATCATTACCGTTATTCCAAGAAACTGCAACATACTGAACAGAGTTAATAAGCGATACAAGGGCAGATCGATCGCTATTAGTTTGGTAAGTACCATATTTTTGTGCATTTTTATAAACCGTGATCGCGTAGTTTAAATTGCTAATAGAATTTGTGATATCAGACTGAGTTGAATAACTATTATTTACAACATACTGAGCAGATGAAACGGCAGAAGCTAAAGCATCCTTCTCACTTTGAGTCGTCCAAGGTACATATGAAGCTACATCATTACCATTATTCCAAGAGACTGTAACATACTGAACAGAATTGATAAGCGATTGAAGTGAAGATTTATCGCCATAAGTATATTTTGTTCCATTCTTTTGTGCGGCTTGATAAGCTACTAATGCGTTTTTATAGTGTGTAATCGCATTGCTCACTTGTTCCTGTGAGGCGTTGGGATTATTAGCTACTGCTCCTGCACTTGCTACTACGGATTCGAAAGCAGAACGGTCAGCCTGTGTTGTCCATTTTTCAGTTGTTAAAATGTCATTTCCATTATAAGAAACTGCAACATACGGAGGTGAAGACACTAATTTACTTAGCTCTGATTTATTCACGACTGGTAAAATTACAGAGGCCTTTTTATCATCCACCTGCACTTTGTTAATTTGATGTCCTGAATCTAAAGCTACCTTCGCTCCATGTTTGACAATCACTTGCTCAATTTTACCCTCTCCATAAAGGCTAAAATCATTTTCAACATCGATTATAAGTTTATCAACATTAGCCTTAACTTCAAATGAATTTACTTTACCTACCACATCGACTTTAGAAATAGGTTGGTCAGAAGTCACATTTATTTTAGAGCGTTCCACATTAATCTTTGAGTATTTAATATCTTTTAAAGAGACATATAACCAATTTACTTTTCTCGTCAGTAGAGGCTTGAATGTGATCGTCTCCTCAACGTCTACTCCATCGATAGTAATTGCTTTCTTTACTCGGTTCGTTATGATAAGTTCACCGTCAATATCAATATTTTGCACTTTAACATAATCCGCATTTACAGTTAGATTTCCTGCTATCTGTGCATCACCGCCATCAAAATACACTGCTTTTTTGTTTGTACCAGCTTTATTTAATGTTAGTGCTGTAACGCTTGTAATTTCACCGTTTTTCACTACGACTGTGGCTTCGGCATTCGTTAATGCAGTTTTATTCGATGTATTAAAGAGGGGCTTCAGCGACTGACTAATTTTAAATTGGCCATTGGATGTAATTACTTTATCTTTAGTGATATTGGTAATGGTAACGCTTTGACCTGATGGAACCTTTGTTTTGGCTGCAACTATCTGCTCATCAATTTGAATTGAGTGAGGTGAATCATTAGAAGCAGCGTTTGCAGTTGACGCTGGCAACACTAACGTTGCTGTAATAGCAGTTGCCATAAAAGTAGTGAACACTTTATTCTTCATTTTAGTCACTCCGATCATTGTATTTAATGGATAATATATCATAGATTACTTTAATTTAGTATAAAAGGGGTTATGTTTTGTTATTTATCATAATGAAGTAAAACAATAGTCCTTTTTTTCGTAATATTTAATACTTTTCTGAAATCCTTCGATAAATTTATAAAATTCTACTTTATTCGCTAAATCTTTTATTGTGGTACAACATTCCATCCATTATTATGTTATAAAAAAGGGGTGTTGTGATGAAAAAATCTAAGAGTATTTCTTTAAAACTATCTTCCCTAATAATAGGGTTATTTTTAGTATTATTTATTACTTATATAACGATTACAGGTAATATTTTAAAGACTCAAAGTGTTGATGATGCGGAAAGTGCGACGCTTGAAACTGCAGAATATTCAGCAGCAAAGATGGGTGAACGTTTTGAGAAAGCAAATAATACATTACTGACAACGAAGCGGATAATTGAAAGTATGGAGAAAAATGGCGAGCTTTCCGCTAAAGGCGTCATAGATATGATGGAAAGTAATTTAGTTAATAATGAAGATTTACTTGGTGTAGGCGCTGTTTTTGAACAGAACTCCACAAAGATCGATCCGACAATTCATGCTACTTTAGTGGATTCAAAAAATCGCTTTGTCCCTTACTTAAGTAAAGATGAGAATAAAATAACAACTGCTTCTCTTGAAGGCCTGGAAGATAAGAGTGTTTCTGAGTGGTATTGGATACCGAAAGAAGAAGGACGAGCAATTTTAACGGAGCCTTATGATTATAATGTGAATGGAAAAACAGTACTAATGACAACGATTTCTGTTCCATTAGTCGATGCTTCAGGATCATTTTTCGGCATATTGACGGCAGATTTGGCTATTGATTATTTAACTGAATTGACAGAGTCCGTAAAGCCAGATGGTGGCTATGCAGCAATTATTACTAATAATGGGATTTTAACAGCAAATAGCTTTGGTGAGGCTTTAAAGGGATTAAATATGCAAGATCATATGGATTGGACAAGCATTAAGCAAACTATGGATAATGGCGAGCTAAAAAGTATGTATATGGATTCGGCAGAACTTAAGGAAAATGCATTTAATGTTTTTGCTCCGATGATTTTAGATGGAATTGATGAGACATGGACTGTACAAATAGTGCTACCTAAATCCAAAATATTAGAAACTTATAATCATGTACTTATTTTTACAATTATAGCCTCAATTATTATAGTTGTTTTAATGACCGTTGCTAGTGCCTTGTTTATCTATAAACTATTGAAGCCATTAAAGTTTTTACGTACTTCTATTGAAACGGCGGCAGAAGGAGATTTAACTCAAAAAGTAGATGAACAATATATTAAGACTGATGAGATTGGTATGGTTGCACTAGCTTATAATAATATGCTAGATCAAACGAATAGTGCCATTCAAACGGTTCTGAATTCGACGACATTGCTTAATCAATCATCCAATCATGTTCATGAAGCATTTAATGAAATAGTAGCTTCAAGTCAAGAGGTTTCTGTAGCTATTAATGAAATTGCACAAGGGGCATCAAAACAATCTGAGGATACAGAAGAAACAAACTATCGAATGATTGATCTATCCGATCAGATTGATGCCATTACATCGCTTTCGAATGAAATGGATGAGCTATCGAATAAAACGAAAGCAACTACAGATAAAGGTATGAAAGAAGTCGAAAGCTTACGTGAACGTAATGCAGAAACAAATACAATGAATGGACGTATTCAACAGCAAGTCGAGTCTTTGGCGTCCAATATTGCCAATATTAATCAAGTGATCTCGTCTATTCAAGGTATTACAGAGCAAACAAATTTACTAGCTTTAAATGCAAGCATAGAGGCTGCTCGAGCTGGTGAACATGGTAAAGGTTTTGCAGTTGTTGCCGAGGAAGTGCGAAAGCTAGCAGAGCAATCAAAAAATGAAACAGAGGTCATAAAGCGAACAGTAGATAGTATTCTTGTAAATTCTCAGCAAACAGTTGCTGTCATTGCTTCAAACGCGGGCTTAATAGAAGCTCAAAATGAATCAGTACAAGGTACGGAGCTTGCGTTTAAAGATAATAGTGAGCTTTCTAGTTCTATCGCAACTTCAATTAATGAATTAATGACTCAGCTTTCTCATATGTTAGAGCATAAAAATCAAGCGATTATGGCAATCCAAAGTATTTCAGCTATTTCAGAGGAGACTGCTGCATCTGCGGAACAGGTAAGTGCGTCTGCTATTGATCAGCAAGCAGAGCTACAAAAGGTTGCAGATTCCATTAATAATATGAAAGAGATTTCCAATGAATTACAAGCGGTCGTTAATCGATTTAAGCTTGCTTAATGTTAAAGGATGAATTTTAAGAAGGACTGCCTGATTTCGGAGGCAGTCTTTCTTTTTTGCATTTTTCCCGATAAAAAACACTGGATTAGTATTGTACATTTCAGAAGAAAATACCTTTCATGAATGATGAGATAACATTGAGGTGCATTGACCGAGCGAAAAAACAGCACTACTATAGGAAAGGAAAGGGGGACATCACTATGATGTATCTCGGTATGATTTTCTTCCAGATTGTCGCTCCTATTTTGGTGCTTCTAGTACTTGGCGCAGTTTTACAAAAGAAATTTCACTTTAATTTAAAGGCATTATCTCAGCTTATTACATATTGCTTTATGCCAGCAGCTGTTTTTGTGAATTTATACGAAACGCGTATAGAGCTGCCAGTTCTTGTAGAAGTTGCATTATTTATTGTACTCTTTATCGGCAGCCAAATGGTGCTTAGTCACTTTATAGCAAAGGGACTTGGTTTAGTAAAAACAGAGGCTGCAGTGTTTAAAAATAGTGTAGTCCTTATTAATTCGGGCAACTATGGTATTCCAGTTGCACAAATGATTTTTGTGACGCAGCCGATTGGAGTAGCGATTCAGGTCATTCTCGTAATCTTTCAAAATATGACGACTTATACATACGGCTTGTACAATTTAATTTCTTCAACAAAATCAGGCATGTCTATTGTGAAAGATTTCCTCAAAATGCCTATTATTCATGCCCTTATTATTGGTGTAGCGATGAACTATTTTGATATCACTATTCCACAGTTTATAAAAATTCCGATAGACCATGTGGCAGATGGCTTTATCGCTGTAGCGTTAATAACGTTAGGGGCACAGCTATCACAGCTTGAAATCAAATCGATGTTCAATAAGACGGTATTTATTAGTTGTTTTACACGACTAATCATAGGGCCAGCTGTAGCTTTACTTATTATTTTTACACTTGGCTTAGACGGTGTCGTGGCACAATCTCTTTTTATAGCTAGTTCTTTCCCGACATCACGTAATAGCTCTAGTCTAGCATTAGAATACGATGTGGAATCGGCAACTGCCGCACAAACTGTTTTATTCTCAACGATTGTAAGCTGTATTACCGTGACAATTGTGATTTATGTAGCGGAACTGTTGTTTACCTAACGGCTAGTTGTTTTCGGACTAAGATAGAGTGACAGCCGTTCTGGAGTGTGAGGCTTTACTACCGATTTATAAAAATATTTTGTTAAAACGTACGCCGTATATATAGTTGATTGGAGTGGAGACTGGGCGACTCCTTGGGGATTAGCAATAGAGGAACGAAGGCTAAAAACATCACGTCCTGTGATAATGCCTTCGTGACCAACATCGGTGCTGCTGCTGTCGCTGCGCTTTCGCACAAACAAACCCCTCTGCTGCCGCTACGTTAGCACTACGCTTTCGCGCAAAAAACATCTATTGGCCCGAGACCCTGTAGCGAAGCGAAGCGGCTCATCGGACGCCCCCCAGGAAGCTCTGCTCTGCGCGAAAGCGAAGCGTCAGCGGCAAATGTTTTATCTGTGCGAAAGCGAAGCGTCAGCAACAAATGTTTTCTGTAGCGAAAGCAAAGCGACAGCTACAAAGCGCCCAGTCGGAACGGAAATCAACCTCACGTTTGGGTAATAAGCCAAAAATTATCAAATGAAGCTTCCATCTCTTAGCAATATCTGCTACACTAGCATCAAACTTAATAGCATTAACTAGGGGAGTCTGATGAGTCGGGCTGAGAGGGAAACGCATAGAGGTTTCTTGACCCTTTGGACCTGATCTGGCTCATACCAGCGTGGGAAAGTTAACCTTTATTGCAATATAAGCTCTTTGCGATAACTATACCTTTACATTCTTAGCCGGATCCAAAAAAAATTTTGGATTCGGCTTTTGTTTTTTTGAGGGGTGAGCTAGATTTGGTCCTTGTATAAAAATACGTAAAAACGGGAGCGAAATAGTTCATGACAACAGTTAGCGAAAAGAATATTACGATTATGTCAAATTTTGATGGAAGCAAAAAAGTGTATGTGGAAGGATCACGACCAGATATTTTAGTGCCAATGCGTGAGATTGCTTTAAGTCCAACGACAGGTAGCTTCGGTGAAGAGGAAAATGCGCCAGTTCGTGTCTATGATACGAGTGGTCCGTATACGGATCCTGCATATAAGGTAGATATTACGAAAGGATTGCCAACTTTACGTAGTGCATGGATCAGAGAACGAGGTGACGTCGAGGAATACGAAGGTCGTACAATCAAGCCAGAGGATAACGGTTTCCGTAATGCGGATGATCCTCGTATTCAAGAAAATGTTTTTCCGGATTTATCTAGAAAACCTCTACGTGCTAAGAAAGGTGGAAATATAACTCAGCTTCACTATGCGCGAAAAGGAATTATTACACCAGAAATGGAGTTTGTAGCGATTCGCGAAAACATAGATCCTGAATTTGTGCGCTCAGAGATTGCGGCGGGTCGAGCTATTTTACCTTCTAATATTAACCACCCTGAGGCCGAGCCAATGATTATTGGACGTAATTTTCATGTAAAAATTAACGCCAATATTGGAAATTCAGCGGTGTCATCCTCTATTGCGGAAGAGGTAGAAAAAATGACGTGGGCTACCCGTTGGGGCGCTGATAACATTATGGATTTATCGACTGGTAAGCATATTCATACGACGCGTGAATGGATTATCCGTAATGCCGCAGTGCCAGTAGGGACAGTACCGATTTATCAAGCGCTAGAAAAAGTAAATGGTGTGGCAGAGGATTTAACGTGGGAAGTGTATCGTGATACGTTGATTGAGCAGGCTGAGCAAGGTGTTGATTATTTCACAATTCACGCAGGGGTATTGCTGCGCTATGTACCATTAACGGCGAATCGTGTAACGGGTATAGTGTCCCGTGGCGGTTCGATTATGGCACAATGGTGTTTATATCATCACCAAGAGAGCTTCTTATATACGCATTTTGAAGAAATCTGCGAAATTATGAAAACATATGATGTTGCCTTCTCCTTAGGTGACGGTTTACGTCCAGGTTCTATCGCAGATGCTAATGATGAGGCGCAGTTTGCGGAGCTAGAAACGCTAGGGGAATTAACGCAAATTGCCTGGAAGCATGATGTACAGGTGATGGTAGAAGGACCAGGGCATGTACCAATGCATCTTATTAAAGAAAACATGGACAAGCAGTTAGAGGTGTGTAAGGAAGCTCCTTTCTATACTTTAGGGCCGTTGACAACAGATATCGCTCCTGGCTATGACCATATTACATCAGCTATTGGTGCTGCAATGATAGGCTGGTTTGGTACGGCAATGCTGTGCTATGTAACACCTAAAGAACATTTAGGATTACCAAATCGGGAGGATGTTCGAGTAGGGGTTATTACGTATAAAATTGCTGCACACGCAGCTGATTTAGCGAAAGGGCATCCGGGAGCACAGCAGCGTGACGATGCATTATCTAAAGCACGCTTCGAATTCCGCTGGCGCGATCAATTCAACTTAGCGCTAGATCCAGAGCGAGCGGTAGAATATCATGATGAAACATTACCTGCAGAAGGGGCGAAAACAGCGCACTTCTGTTCGATGTGTGGACCTAAGTTTTGTAGTATGAGAATCTCGCAGGATATTCGTAATTATGCAAAGGATAAAGATATGAATACTACGGAAGCTATTCATAAAGGTATGCAGGAAAAGGCAGAGGAATTTAAAAAGGCGGGCAGTCAGATTTATCAATAATGCAAAGCGTAAGGCTTGTGTCTATTTTTTAGGCACAAGCTTTTCTTAATCATTAAAACGTAAAAAAACTCCATGTGAAGTTGCTCTTCGCATGGAGTAAAAAGTTGGATTTGGATATCAATAATAAGTGGAAAATATCAATTAAGCCTAGGCTGAAATAAATTAAACGTTAGTTGGTTGTTTTACGTATGGGTTTGAAAGATCCATACCTTCTAATGAAAGACCCATCGCTTTTGCTACACCTTCACCATATGCAGGATCAGCTAAATAGCAATGAAGGATGTGACGACGTTTGATGAACTCCTCAACTGGTGCCATATCGTTAGCTGTAGTTTCGAATAGGCGTTGTTGCTCTTCTGCCGACATTAGACGGAATAATTTACCTGGCTGCTCGAAGTAATTGTTGTCATCTTCACGGAAGTCGTGGATACCAGCATGACCGTCAATACGTAAGTCAGGTTCTTTATGGTCTAAATTATGCTCCCATTCGCCGTAGCTATTTGGTTCATAGCCCAAAGTTGAACCAAGGTTTCCATCGAAACGCATAGCACCATCGCGGTGGAATGAACGGAATGGGCATTTTGGTGCGTTTACAGGAAGCGAGTGGTGGTTTACACCTAAGCGGTAGCGATGTGCATCAGCATATGCAAAGATACGACCTTGTAACATTTTGTCTGGAGAGAAGCTAATACCAGGAACAATGTTAGATGGTGCGAACGCTGCTTGTTCAACCTCTGCAAAGTAATTGTCTGGATTTTTGTTTAACTCGAATTCACCAACAGGAATTAGTGGGAAGTCTTTTTTATACCATACTTTTGTTAAGTCAAATGGGTTATATGGTAATTCACGAGCTTGTTCTTCTGTCATTACTTGAATGTACATTTTCCATTTAGGGAAGTCGCCTTTTTCGATTGACTCATATAGATCGCGTTGTGAAGATTCACGGTCTTTACCGATCAATTCCGCTGCCTCATCACCAGTTAAGTTTTGAATACTTTGCTCTGTACGGAAGTGGAATTTAACCCATACGCGCTCGTTTTCAGCATTAATGAAGCTATAAGTGTGAGAGCCGAAACCATGCATATGGCGGTAGCCAGCTGGGATACCACGGTCAGACATAACTATTGTTACTTGGTGAAGTGCCTCTGGTAATAAAGTCCAGAAGTCCCAGTTTGAATTTGCGTTTTTCATATTTGTACGTGGATCACGTTTTACCACGTGGTTTAAATCAGTAAAGTGTAATGGATCACGGAAGAAGAAGACAGGTGTATTATTACCAACTAAATCCCAGTTGCCCTCTTCTGTATAGAATTTAAGCGCGAACCCACGGATGTCACGCTCAGCATCTGCTGCACCGCGCTCACCCGCAACAGTTGAGAAGCGTGCGAACATTTCTGTTTTTTTCCCAATCTCTGAGAAGATTTTAGCTTTTGTATATTTAGTAATATCATGAGTTACAGTGAAAGTACCGAATGCACCTGAGCCTTTAGCGTGCATACGACGTTCAGGAATCACTTCACGGTTGAAGTTTGCTAATTTTTCAACTAACCATACATCTTGAAGTAATAGAGGACCACGAGGACCTGCTGACATTGAGTCATGGTTGCTTACTACGGGTGCACCACCTGCTGTTGTGAAGCGGCGGCTACGATCATTTGCGTTTGTCATATTAGTTTACCTCCTGAAAAAAGATGAGAGTTGAACTCTTCATGAATTACTATAACAAATATAAAATAGAATTGCTAGTAAATTATAATGATTATTGTTAAAGAATTTTTACATTAAGATATAAACTTTAAATATATGTGTGGAATTATTAATATATGCATAGATTTTTGTGGTATTTAAGCTTTTCTAAAACGTTATAAAGAAATAAGAAGATAAATGCTTCTATATTTTCCCGACTAAAGGTAAATAGAAATAAAGAGAATCCTTGTGTAAAATCCTTTCAAATTGAAAAAATTTATGCTAATTGAAAAATTCTAGCGTACTTCTTTTCAAGCTTTACGATAACGATTAGGAGTAATACCAATTTGCTGTTTAAAAATTTTAATGAAATAATTCGGATCATCAAAGCCATTTAAATAGGCAATTTCACTAATAGCAAAATCTGTTTCTACAAGCATTTTTGTAGCATTATGAATTCGGACTTGCTGTAGGTAGCGTTTAAATGGCAGTCCTCGCTTCTTTGAAAAAATCGTACTTAAATAATTGGGACTAATCCCTAACTTATGAGCAACGAAAGGTAAAGACAACCCGCTATCCTGAAATTGTTGATCAATAATTTCTATTGCCAGTTCTACATAGTCGGCTCGTTTTTCTAATCGTGCCTCACGAGCTAATTCAATAAGTCTTTGAGTAAACGAAATAATGCTATTTAGAATGGTATAAAATATCGGATGCTCGATGATTAAATGAAAAAGCTGGCGATAATTTTGCTCAATTGCGGCTTTCTCATGTAATTTATATTTCAGCATAAAGCGGCGAATTTGTGCCAATACACTCGTTAGATGAATACGTAAGTCATCTTGCTCATAATAAATTCCTTCATTAGATAGTCTATATAAAAATGCTTTGACGGCTTCAAGATTTCCGTCCTCTAAACTACTTATCAGTAATTGTTGCTCCTCTGGTGTTAACAAAGGATCGAGAGGCTGTGCTTCAAACTGTTTACTCGCATAGAAAATGTGTCCAAAGCCTTCGTAAAAACTTTGATGAAGGGCACGCTCTGTTAATGTATACATATTCTTTATCGTTGTAGGTTCTCCATCATAAATCCCGATATTTAAAGAGCTATTGTGTGACATCCACCATTCCTTCATTAGTGTCCGAACATCCTTTTCAACAATCTTTAAATCATCCGTTTGAAATAAGCAGACGATTCTATCTGATAAAGGATAAATCTTCATATGATAAAAAATAGGTGTTTGCTGGAGCCAGTTGAACAGCTTATTAAACATTTCTGAATGCTCAGGCTCGATCATGGTGAAATGTATATTTGTTTCTATTGAACTTGTCTTACTATCTAAAAATAATCGATAGTAAAAAGATTCATCAGAAGTTTCTTGATAAGCTACCTTTGGCTTTGGTGTACGAAGAGAAATAGCAGTGAGTTTTTGCTTTAATATTTCTAAATCAATTGGTTTAACAAAAAGATGTGCGACCTGTAAATCAATTGCCCTCAATGCATTTTTAAATAAGGGCTCCGTCGTCATAGCTAGAATAGTTCCCGATTGTTTTTGCAAAACACGATAAAGTGCAGTTAAACGATTATTTGAAATTAGGTCGATGTTCAGTAGTATTACCTCAGGCTCGAATTGCTGGATACTTTGAGGCGCCTCATTTATAGCTGTACACATTTCAATCGTTACATCTCCAGGAAAATACGTATGTAAAAACCAACGAATACCTGTAAGTTCAGTAGGATCTCGATCAATTAATAACACCTTCATGACAATTAATCTCCTTAAAACAATCTAGTTTCGTAAAAAAATACGATTATATTATTAAAAATAACAAAAAATCTGAAATAAATCATGTTTTTTCTTTTAAAATTCTCTATTTTCTGAAAAATGTAGTTAGTACAATGTAAATAGAGTAATCGCTATTATAAAAAGCATTTTTTACATAGCACAGAAGGAATAGGGGGATATCATATGAAGTCTATCATCGAGCTGGATGGCAATACATTAACGAGACAGCAAATCGAAGAAATTGTAAAAGGTCATGCTACGGTTGCACTATCTACAGAAAGTGTGGAGCGTATTCGCTTAAGTAGAGAACGAA
The DNA here is from genome assembly GCF_042019215.1 of Lysinibacillus sp. RS11. Lineage (NCBI taxonomy): Bacteria > Bacillati > Bacillota > Bacilli > Caryophanales > Bacillaceae > Lysinibacillus > Lysinibacillus sp. RS11. The sequence goes on from NZ_CP168124.1 coordinate 217,515, forward strand.
TTGAAAAGCGTTTAGCTGAAGGGCAAACAATTTATGGTGTGAATACAGGGTTTGGAAAATTAAGCAATATAAAAATTGAAGAGGAAGACATTGAGCTTTTACAACTAAACTTATTGCGCTCAGATGCAACAGGTGTTGGTGCTCCATTTCCAACAGATGTTGTGCGTGCAATGATGGTTTTACGTGCCAATGCTTTAGCGCGTGGTTTTTCAGGGATTCGTCAGGAAACAGTGCAACTACTTGTGGATTTGATAAATAAGGGAGTGCACCCGATTGTACCATCTCAAGGCTCGGTTGGAGCAAGTGGGGATTTAGCACCGTTATCACATTTGGCTTTAGTGCTAGTAGGTGAAGGTAAGGCTGAGTTTAACGGAGAGATTATGAGCGGTAGTGAGGCTTTAGAGCAAGCAGGGCTAACGCCGGTTCGACTTCAGGCTAAGGAAGGGCTAGCGCTTGTTAACGGTACACAAGCAATGACAGGGATTGGTGTTTTAACAGTGAACGAAGCAGAGCGTATTGGGCTTGCGGCAGATATGGCAGCGAGTTTAACACTTGAGGCACTAAAAGGGATTACATCAGCGTTTGACCCAGCACTTTTAGCAGTAAGACCACATCCGGAATTAGAGCTTGTAGGCGGGCGAATTCGTAAGTGGCTTGAGGGAAGTAAACGTGTGACGAAGCAAGGTGAGATACGGATGCAGGATGCTTATTCATTACGTTGTATCCCGCAAGTGCATGGTGCTTCCTGGCAATCGTTTTTCTATGCTCAGGACCGCGTGCAAACTGAGATGAATGCAACGACAGATAATCCGATTGTTTTAGAAAATGGAGAAGTGTTATCAGGAGGGCATTTCCATGGTCAACCAATTGCATTAGCGATGGACTTCTTAAAAGTTGGTGTAAGTGAGTGGGCTAATATTTCAGAGCGACGTACAGAGCGTATGGTTAATCCGTATCTTAATGAAGGTTTGCCGCCATTTTTAGCGACAAATCCTGGTATTGAATGTGGACTAATGATTGCACAATATACAGCGGCATCTATTGTTTCTGAAAATAAAGTGTTGGCACATCCTTCTAGTGTGGATTCCATACCGACGTCAGGTAACCAAGAGGATCATGTAAGCATGGGTACGACATCTGCTCGACAAGTGCGTCAAATCGTCCACAATGCTGCTCGTGTCATAGCGATAGAGATGATTTGTGCATCGCAGGCTATTCATCTAGATAAGGCAGAAGAGCAGTTATCTCCAACAACGCGAAAGTATTTAGAAAAAGTACGTGAATTTTGTCCGCCATTGTTAATGGATCAACCAATCGGCGATGAAATTGAAGCGCTTTCAGAGTATTTATTAACGAGTGATGTTCTGTTAAATGAGTTTATGTAAGCCTAAAGGCGATAACTTCCGATAGAAAAACCAACAAATTCTTCAGCTTGTCCTGATTACATGGAGTTTCTATCGGAAAGAGCTCTTACTATTAACATCTAGGAGGTTTGGGATGGAATTTCAACAACAAGAGTTGGAGCAAGGCTCGCAATTTAGAGTCTCCTCTGCTATGAAGATGATTGTATGTAGCTTAGTCGGAATATTTAGTTTTTTCGTATCGTTTGAATGGCAAAATAAAAATACAATTTTAATCGACCATATAGTGAACTTTATTCGCGCTGAAGCACCACTACTTGTAACTGCATATGTACTCATAATGCTTGTAGGCGGAGCAATCCATCCATTTATTACTAGTAAATGGAATAAATCAACAGTCAATATTGTAATGTCAATCTTTAAAGTGGGCGGTATGGTTGCAGGGATATTGTTAATTTTCAATATAGCACCCGCGTGGTTAGCGGATGAAAGTATTGGTCCGTATTTGCTGGAGAAGCTTGTTAAGCCAGTGGGGGTATTAATTCCAATCGGGTCTTTGTTTTTGGCACTTCTAGTTAGCTATGGGTTGCTTGAATACATCGGTGTTTTAGCACAGCCGTTTATGAAGCCTGTTTTTAAAACATCAGGACGTTCGGCAGTGGATGCAGTAGCCTCATTTGTCGGCAGTTATTCGGTTGGCTTACTTTTAACGAACCGTGTTTATATGGAGGGTCGCTATACAGCGAAGGAAGCTGCGATTATTGCAACAGGCTTCTCGACGGTATCTGCAACGTTTATGGTTGTCGTTGCAAGTACGCTGGATATGATGGAGCATTGGAATGCATTTTTCTGGGTGTCGCTCGTTGTAACATTCGTGGTTACTGCATTAACAGCGCGTATGTATCCACTTCGTTCAATGAAGGATGAATACTACGAGGGCGCAACGCCAATGCCAGAAAAAATTGTTAGGAAGGGGCGTTTTAAAGAAGCGTGGCGTCAGGCGATGGAGGCAGTTGAGCAAAATCCACCTTTATCTAAAATTTTATGGACGAATTTAAAAGATGGCTTCATCATGGCGATGGGTGTTATTCCGTCAATTTTGTCAATTGGTCTACTAGGGCTTGTACTTGCAACATATACACCAATTTTTGATTGGCTTGCGTATATTTTTGTACCATTCACATACGTATTACAAGTTCCAGAACCATTTTTAACAGCGAAAGCGTTGTCATTATCGCTAGCAGAAGTATTTTTACCAGCACTTGTTGTCACGCAAGCAACACTTGTGACGAAATTTATTGTGGCAGTCGTATCAATATCGGCAATTTTATTCTTTTCAGCAGTTATTCCACTTATTTTATCATCTGAAATTCCATTGACATTGCGTCAAATTATAATCATTTGGTTTGAACGTGTCGTATTAACTTTAATCATCGTAACACCAATAGCATTTTTACTATTTTAAAGGAGCGTGTTTTTAATGGTAGTTAAAACAAATATTCGTGCACCACGAGGGAATGAATTAACATGTAAGGGGTGGACACAGGAAGCTGCAATGCGTATGTTAATGAACAATCTAGATCCTGAAGTAGCAGAAAATCCAGATGAGCTAATCGTCTATGGTGGAATCGGTAAAGCAGCGCGTAATTGGGAGAGCTACGAGCAAATTATTAAGTCATTAAAAGAATTAGAGAATGATGAAACACTTCTAATTCAATCAGGAAAGCCAGTTGCAGTATTCCGTACACATGAACATGCACCACGTGTATTAATCGCGAATTCTAATTTAGTGCCGGGGTGGGCAAATTGGGAGCATTTTTATGAGCTAGAGGAACGCGATTTAATGATGTACGGTCAAATGACGGCTGGTAGTTGGATTTATATTGGCGCACAGGGAATTTTACAAGGAACGTATCTATCATTCGTAGAGGCAGGCAAAAAAGTATTTGGCACAGCTGACTTACGTGGCAAATTCATCCTTACAGGTGGTATGGGTGGTATGAGCGGTGCACAGCCTTTAGCTGGGAAAATGGCTGGTGCTGTCATTTTAGTAGTCGAAGTGGAGCGTGCTCGAATTGAACGAAAAATAAAAGAGGGCTACTGTGATTATATTGTAGAGACAGTAGATGAAGCGATTGAATTAGTCAATAAACTCCGTGACAAAAAAGAGCCTGCATCCATCGGTCTTGTTGGCAACTGTGCAGATGTTAATCGTGAGCTATTGAACCGAGGTATTATTCCTGATTTTGTAACAGATCAAACATCTGCTCATGATCCGATAAATGGCTATGTACCGAATGGTATGACGTTTGAAGAAGCGCTAGAACTTCGTAAAAAAGATGTAAAAACGTATGAGCAAAGAGCAAAAGAAACAATGGCTGAACATGTTCGTACAATGCTTGAATTCCAACAAGCAGGCGCAGAAGTATTTGATTACGGAAATAATATTCGCGCTTATGCCAAAGAGATGGGTGTAACAAATGCCTTTGACTTCCCAGGCTTTGTTCCAGCGTATATTCGTCCGTTATTCTGTGAGGGGAAAGGGCCATTCCGCTGGGCTGCACTTTCCGGCGACCCTGAGGACATTTATAAAACAGATGCACTTGCAAAAGAAATGTTTGCCCATGATGAAGGTCTAGTAAATTGGATTGATATGGCGCAAAAGATGGTGAAATGGCAAGGTTTACCGGCTCGTATATGCTGGTTAGGTTATGGTGACCGTCATCGTTTTGCACTGAAGGTTAACGAGATGGTTGCTAATGGTGAGCTATCAGCACCGATTGTTTTTGGGCGAGATCATTTAGATTCTGGCTCTGTTGCATCACCAAACCGTGAAACAGAGGGTATGCTTGATGGCTCTGATGCAGTATCAGACTGGCCGATTCTAAATGCACTTGTCAATACAGCGAGTGGTGCAAGTTGGGTAAGTGTTCATCACGGTGGTGGTGTAGGTATGGGTTACTCTCAGCATGCAGGTCAAGTGTTAGTAGCGGATGGATCAAAGCTTGCTGCTGAAAAAATTGCACGAGTGTTAGTTTCGGATCCAGGAATGGGTGTTGCACGTCATGCAGACGCTGGCTATGAAATTGCCATTAATACAGCCAAGAATAAAGGTGTGCATATACCAATGCTAAAGGATGATGCTAAGTGACGATTTTAATTAAAAATGCGAATGAAGTGGTTACGCTAAAAAGTACTGTACAAGGTCCTCGTATAAAAGAACAAATGCGTCAAATTGCAGTAGTGGAAAAAGGCAGCGTATTAATAGAAGGAAATCGCATTGTAGCAGTTGGGGCTTATGAACAGCTTGAAGCGGATTTCCCTGATTTAGTTAGGGTAGCAGAGGTTATTGATGCTTCCGGTAAAATTGTTATGCCGGGTCTCGTAGATTGTCATACGCATTTAGTTCATGGAGGTACACGTGAGCAAGAATTTAATATGCGGCTCAATGGTTCCACATATATGGAAATCATGAATGCAGGTGGTGGGATTCATGCCACGACAAAGCGAACACGAGAAACTAGCTTTGAGGATCTATATGAAAAAACGATGCATCACTTGGACGTGTTTTTAAAGCATGGTGTCACAACAGTCGAAGCAAAATCAGGTTACGGCTTGGATTGGGAAACAGAAAAGAAACAGCTCGAGGTAGCAAAAAAATTGCAAGCTACACATGACATTGATGTCGTTAGTACCTTTATGGGGGCCCATGCAGTGCCCCGTGACTATAAAGGACGTGAAGATGAGTTTGTAGATGTAGTGATTCATGACATGCTGCCGCAAGTGGCCAAGTTAGAGCTTGCAGAATTTAATGATGTTTTTTGTGAAAAAGGTGTATTTACTCCAGAACAGTCGCAACGTATTTTAGAGGCTGGAAAAGCGCATGGATTAACAGCGAAAATTCATGCTGATGAAATTGAGCCCTATAAGGGAGCGGAGCTTGCTGCGGAAGTAGGGGCGATTTCAGCTGAGCATTTGCTAGTTGCTTCTGATGAAGGCATACAGAAAATGGCGGGAGCTGGCACGATTGCCGTGTTGTTACCTGGAACAGCATTCTTCTTACGAGCTCCATTTGCAAGGGGGCGTCTAATGATTGATGAAGGGGTACCTGTAGCTATTTCAACTGACTTTAATCCTGGCTCATCTCCAACGATGAGTCTGCCCTTTATCATGAATTTAGCTTGTATGCATATGGGTATGACGCTAGAAGAAGTGTTAACTGCAACAACCATTAATGCAGCATACGCACTAAACCGAGGCCATAAAATTGGCTCACTTGAAACGGGCAAACAAGCTGACATCATTATATTGGATGTTGCCAATTACAAGCAGCTACAATATTTCTATGGCATGAACCATACGAATACAGTTATTAAAGATGGGCGAGTTGTTGTACAAGATGGTATTCTCTTGAAAAATCAACTAGTAAATTAAATAATCAAAGGCATAAATAAGGCAGTAAATGCTTTTATTTATGCTTTTTTTAATTCAATTACATTTCTCAAAAATTTTTTATTAAAAGAGTTGAAATGATTGGAAGGAACAGTTATTATACTAATAAATAGTAATCATAGAATTACAAATTACTTAAATGATTTAAATTAATGCAAGGATAGATGAGACGCGCGCCGGGAGAATATCCGCGGAAGCGAAGCAAATACCCGCGCGTTCCCGGAGAGTCATTATGCTTCATATGCATCTTGATCATTAATTTTGCAAAATATTGTTTCAAAGGAGTTACATTCAATGACAAAATATCGTTCACAAGAAGAAGTTCTTGCGAATTATGATTCTTCTAAATATCTAACACCTGATGGCTATACGTCAGATATTGCGATTTTTACAATAACATCTGAAAAAGTAGAAGAAAAAGCACCGCCGATGATGACGCTTAAAATCATGTTGATTAAACGAGCAGATAAAGATAGTGAGGGGAACCCTAATATCGAAGGAGGAAAATGGGCGCTTCCAGGAGGATTTGTAGATGCAACTCGAAAGGAAACTGCGTATTTCGCTGCTAAAAGAGAGTTAAAAGAAGAAACCAATGTAGAAGGGTTGCATGTTAAACACTTTGGTGTCTACGATGAAATAGATCGCGATCCTCGTGGTTGGATGATTTCAAACGCCTTTTATGCTATTGTTCCGGAAGTATATATCGATCAACGCCAAGCAAATGATGATGCGGCGGAGGTAGAGCTGTTCGATTTAAATGAAGTGTTTAAACTCGAGTTAGCTTTTGATCATCGAAAGATTATTACTGATGCGTTAGATTTTATTAAGAAAGATATGATTCAAACAACGGTTGCTAAAAATTTCTTGCCAGAAGAATTTACTTTATCTGAATTACAAAGAGTTTTGTTGACAGTGGGAGATGATCCGCGCATTTCAAATGATTCTGTGTTCTTCACAAAAGCACCTAAATTGCCTTTTATTGATAAAGTATTAGATGAAGAAGGAAAACCAAAGAAAACGAAAAGAAATTCATATAGACCGTCACAATTATATACTTTTAATAACTTTGAAATTGTAGAGTCAATTTATCATTAGGAAAGCACCTGTCTTTCCTGATAATTTTTAACTTCTTTCAGTAGGTGGCGAACGCAATTATGCCGAGGCATAATTGACATAAAGGTAATTTGTAATTTATTAATTACTAATTAAAGAAGTGGAGTGTTGGAATATGCCGAAACGTGCATTGATTAATATTGATTATACAGTGGATTTTGTAGCACCAGATGGAGCTCTAACTTGCGGAAAACCGGGGCAACTATTGGAAGAGGTAAATACACAATTAACAAAGGAATTTATCTCAAAAGACGATTTTGTGGTTTTTGCCATTGATGTTCACGAAAAAGATGATTGCTATCACCCAGAAACAAAGCTTTTTCCTCCTCACAATATTAGAGGCACAGAGGGGAGGGAACTATATGGCTCCTTAAAAGAATTGTATGAAGAAAATAAACATTTAAATCATGTCTACTATTTGGATAAAACAAGATATTCTGCTTTTACTGGGACGGATTTAGAGATTAAATTGCGTGAAAGAGGAATTACTGAATTGTATTTAATAGGTGTATGTACAGACATTTGTGTTCTTCATACAGCTGTGGATGCTTATAACAAAGGATTTAACATTGTTATTCATGAAAATGCTGTTGCGTCTTTTAACCAAGCTGGACATGAATGGGCGTTAGGACATTTCAAACATTCACTCGGAGCCACTATTATTTGATGTTATGAATGGGGGAAAAGGGAATGAAATATACAGACGATAGCTTCATGTTACACACTGATTTATATCAAATTAATATGGTCGAAACGTACTGGCGAGATGGTATCCAAAATCGCACAGCGGTGTTTGAACTGTATTTTCGGAAGCTTCCGTTCGGTAATGGCTATGCGATATTCGCAGGCTTACAAAAGATCATGGAGTTTATTAAAAGCTTTGGGTTTTCGGATAGTGATATTCAATATTTACGTGAGGAAGGAAAATACTCAGAGGAATTTCTTAAATATCTTCAAAACCTCAAATTTACGGGTACCATTTCTGCTATGAAGGAAGGTGAATTGGTATTTGCGAATGAGCCCATTTTACGAATTGAGGCATCATTAGCGGAAGCTCAATTAATTGAAACACCTATACTAAATATCGTGAATTACCAAACCCTTATTGCAACGAAGGCTTCACGTATTAAACAAGTGATTGGAAAGGATGCGGCGATGGAATTTGGTACACGTCGTGCTCATGAATTTGATGCAGCTATTTGGGGAACCCGTGCTGCTTATATTGGTGGATTTTCTGCTACAAGTAATGTAAGAGCTGGGAAGTTATTTGGCATCCCTGTGTCAGGTACTCATGCACATGCGATGATACAGGCTTACCGTGATGAATATACGGCATTTACAAAGTATGCAAGTACACATAAAGATTGTGTTTTCTTAGTAGATACGTATGATACGTTGCGTTCGGGTGTTCCTACCGCTATTCGTGTAGCAAAGGAATTTGGAGATAAAATCAATTTTGTAGGAATCCGTTTGGACAGTGGAGACTTAGCGTATCTCTCAAAAAAGGCAAGGGAAATGCTAGATGAAGCCGGCTTCACGAAGGCAAAAATTATAGCATCTAATGATTTGGATGAATATACCATTATGAACTTGAAGTCTCAAGGAGCTGAAATTGATGCTTGGGGAATTGGCACAAAGCTCATTACTGCTTACGATCAAGCTGCACTTGGTGGGGTATACAAATTAGTATCGATTGAAAATGAAAACGGTGAAATGGTAGATACTATTAAAATTTCTGCAAATCCCGAAAAAGTAACAACGCCAGGACGCAAACGTGTCTATCGAATCATTAACAAAGGGAATGGTCATGCTGAAGGAGATTATATAGCGTTAGACGATGAAAATCCCCAACAAGAAGAACGCTTGAAAATGTTTCACCCTGTTCATACTTATATCAGCAAATTTGTTACGAATTTTGCAGCTAAAGAATTAAATGAAGACATTGTAGTGGATGGCTCTATCCTTTACAAGGAACCGACGCTTATGGAAATTCAAGCATATGTAGAAGAAAATTTACATCTACTATGGAGTGAGTACAAACGGACGATGAATCCAGAAGAGTATCCTGTAGATTTAAGTCAAGCATGCTGGGATAACAAAATGAAAAGCATTAAGGAAATTAAAGAAAAAATCACAAAGTCTGTATGAGAGAAGTTAAGGGGAGGGTTATGTAATGGCGAGAATAGGTATTTATGGTTCATCTTTTGATCCAATTACAAATGTTCATCTTTGGACGGCAAGCACAGTAGCACACCGTTGCAAATTAGATAAGGTCATTTTTTTACCTTGCTCCAATAAACGTAAGGATAAAGAGATAAAAACAAAGGATACTCATCGATGGAATATGCTGCAGCTGGCTATCGCTAAGGATCAGCGTTTTGTTGCAGATTCATATGAGATGGAGCAAGAAGGTTGGAATATTTACACATATGACACGATGAAATATTTTAGAGAACAGCACCCCAATGATGAAATTCATTTTATTATGGGAGCGGATTTATTAGTTGATATTGGGGCAGGGTTGTGGAAACAGGGAGAATCGTTAGTAGCTGAAAATAAGTTTATTGTAATGGCGAGGCATGGCATTGATATGTTATCAACGATCAGTCGTTCCCCTATTTTGAGGAATAATGATGATGGAAGATTTCATTTAATCGACAAAGGCTTAGCAATGGAAATTAGCTCTACCTATATTCGAGAAGAATTCGCAATGGGCGGCGAGCCGAAATATCTATTGCCTAGCGCTTGTTATGACTACATTAAAGAGCATGACCTTTATCAAAAATAATCATATGATTCAATTCAATTCATGACAATAGATACCATTTAGAGTGTGGGTTAATTACCACACTTATTTTTATTTGGTTCGTCACCAAAAGTGCTGGATGACATTTGTTAAAACGTATGCCATGTATATAGGTTGATTGAAGCGGCTCAGCGGACGCCCCTAGGAAAGCGCCCGGTCGGAACGGAAATCACCCCCTCGTTATGTGATAAGTCTTTTATTTCGAAAAGACGGTGAACTTTCTCATATGTAGCACTTGGTAAGATATAATAAAAATAAGTGATATAGCAAACAAGCAAGATATTGCAAGTACAAAAGGTTTGATTTTGTATATCACCTTCAGTAAAGCATAATGATTAATGTTAGAAAGGAATTCTTGGATGTGCAGCTTACATTAACATTTCTTATTTTAGGAGCGACAATTTTTGCGTTTGTGACCAATAAAGTACGAGCAGATCTCGTTGCGATTGTGTCACTCCTAGCATTTGTTATTACGGATATTTTAACACCCACGGAGGCACTAGCTGGTTTTTCAAACTCTGTAGTATTAATGATCGCGGGGTTATTTGTCGTGGGTGCAGGAATTTTACGCACAGGGCTTGCCGGGATGGCCGGTCAATTATTACTGAAATGGTCAGGCAATAGTGAGCTGAAATTATTTGTATTACTACTCATTATTGTAGGCTCTGTCGGCGCATTTATGAGTAATACGGGTACGGTAGCTTTGATGATGCCAATAGTCGTTAGTATCGCGATTAGTATGAAGGTAAGCCCGTCAAAATTTTTACTCCCACTCTCATACGTTGCGAGTCTTTCTGGGCTTATGACACTTATTGCTTCTCCGACAAATTTAATTGTTAGTCAGCTATTGGTCGATCGCGGCTACAATAAACTAGGCTTTTTCGAAGTGACACCTATTGGTATTGTAGGGATGATTACTGGTATTACCTATCTAGTACTCGTACGAAATATACTATTACCAAATGATAAAAACCGTACACAAACTAATGCTGGTTATAAACTTTCGCCAAAGAAAATCATTAAGCAATATGATTTGAACAATCGTTTGTTCAAAATATTTGTACCGGAGGATTCCCCGATTGTTGACACGACATTGGCAGAGTTAAAACTTCCAGCCACATATGCGCTCTGTATGATGAAAATTCATCGGAAAGCACAGGAGGGCATCAATTTATTGCCTATGACATATCAAGAAATGGCAGGACCGACAAGTGTCATACATGGCAAGGACGAACTATATATCCAAGGTGAGGAAGAGAATGTTCGTCGCTTTACTACAGATTATCATCTACAGATGCAGGAGTTAGCTGAAGGAGAGGCTGATGAATTGGTATCGAAGCATCTTGGCATTGCAGAAGTATTATTAACACCAAATTCTAGCTTTATTAATGAAACCGTTAGCTCTCTTGGATTCCGAGAAAAATATAATCTAAACATTATCGGCATTAATCGCAGAGGTGGCTATAAGCTTCAAGATATGATTACACATAAGTTGAAATTCGGAGATGCCATTTTAGTGCAGGGAGCATGGGATGAAATTCTATTACTAGCAAGGGAGACGCAGGATGTCGTTGTAGTTGGTCAGCCGAAGGAGCATGCGAGTGTTGCAGCAGCCACTGGTAAAGCCGGTATTGCTGGTGCCATTATGCTTTTGATGATTTTGTTAATGGCTTTTGAAATTTTCCCTGCAGTTATATCCGTTATGATTGGTGCTGTACTTATGATATTGACAGGGTGTTTACGTAACATGGAGGATGCATACAGCAATATGAATTTTGAAAGTATTGTACTTGTAGCAGCAATGCTCCCTATGGCGACAGCATTAGAAAAAACAGGTGGAATGGCTATCTTATCTGATGGTATTATCAATGCGCTTGGTGACTACGGACCTTATGGGGTATTAATTGGTGTTTATATTTTAACAGTTATCTTTGGGCAGTTCATTAGTAATACGGCCACTGCTGTATTATTTGCACCAATCGCTATGAATGCAGCGATTGCAATGGAAGTTAGTCCGACGACATTTATGATTGCTGTTGCTGTGGCCGCGAGTATGGCGTTTGTCACACCGATTGCTTCCCCAACGAATGCACTTGTGATGACAGCTGGTGGTTATAAATTTATGGATTTTGTAAAGATCGGAATACCATTGCAAATTGTCATGTTTATTGTCATGATGATAGCAATTCCATTTTTCTTTCCGTTTTAAAAACTCGGTTTCTATACCGAGTTTTTTTGTTCAATTTTTTTAATATCTATTATTTTTTTTATTAAGGTTATGATAGAATTCTAGTTTAGACAGGAATTTAAAATTGAATTTGCTTGAGATGAAGAGTTTAACTTCTTTCAGCAAATGTCGTTTGTAGCGAAAGCAAAGAGTCAGATACAGAAGTCTCCCACCTCTATAGGTGGTGAGATGAATGCAATTTTAAGTCACTTTTCAGCGGGTGTCCAAACATCCGCTGAAAGAAGTTAAAGCTTCCGACGCAATTATGCCGAGGCATAATTGATTACTATATTTTTTTGAGAGCATTATATAGGAAGTTTTTCGATGAAGTGAAAAAGTATAAAGTTTTTTTAGAAAAGGTGTTGACCTTTTTAAAATAAGAGTGTAGTATTATACAAGTCGTTAAGACAACTACTGAAAAACAATTAAATTAAATAAATTAGTTGTTGACATCTAGTTGATAACGTGATATTATATAAGAGTTGCTTTTGCGAAATGGTGACGAAATGAACCTTGAAAACTGAACAAGCAAAACGTAATCAATAAAGTTTTTAGTAGCTAACCTTGAGTTAGTGAACGAAACAAAATTTTGGACATCAAACATGATGCCAGCAAAACAATTTGAGCTAATCAAATTCCTTTTTTATGGAGAGTTTGATCCTGGCTCAGGACGAACGCTGGCGGCGTGCCTAATACATGCAAGTCGAGCGGACAGAGAAGGAGCTTGCTCCTTTGACGTTAGCGGCGGACGGGTGAGTAACACGTGGGCAACCTACCTTATAGTTTGGGATAACTCCGGGAAACCGGGGCTAATACCGAATAATCTATTTTACTTCATGGTGAAATACTGAAAGACGGTTTCGGCTGTCGCTATAAGATGGGCCCGCGGCGCATTAGCTAGTTGGTGAGGTAACGGCTCACCAAGGCGACGATGCGTAGCCGACCTGAGAGGGTGATCGGCCACACTGGGACTGAGACACGGCCCAGACTCCTACGGGAGGCAGCAGTAGGGAATCTTCCACAATGGGCGAAAGCCTGATGGAGCAACGCCGCGTGAGTGAAGAAGGTTTTCGGATCGTAAAACTCTGTTGTAAGGGAAGAACAAGTACAGTAGTAACTGGCTGTACCTTGACGGTACCTTATTAGAAAGCCACGGCTAACTACGTGCCAGCAGCCGCGGTAATACGTAGGTGGCAAGCGTTGTCCGGAATTATTGGGCGTAAAGCGCGCGCAGGCGGTCCTTTAAGTCTGATGTGAAAGCCCACGGCTCAACCGTGGAGGGTCATTGGAAACTGGGGGACTTGAGTGCAGAAGAGGAAAGTGGAATTCCAAGTGTAGCGGTGAAATGCGTAGAGATTTGGAGGAACACCAGTGGCGAAGGCGACTTTCTGGTCTGTAACTGACGCTGAGGCGCGAAAGCGTGGGGAGCAAACAGGATTAGATACCCTGGTAGTCCACGCCGTAAACGATGAGTGCTAAGTGTTAGGGGGTTTCCGCCCCTTAGTGCTGCAGCTAACGCATTAAGCACTCCGCCTGGGGAGTACGGTCGCAAGACTGAAACTCAAAGGAATTGACGGGGGCCCGCACAAGCGGTGGAGCATGTGGTTTAATTCGAAGCAACGCGAAGAACCTTACCAGGTCTTGACATCCCGTTGACCACTGTAGAGATATGGTTTTCCCTTCGGGGACAACGGTGACAGGTGGTGCATGGTTGTCGTCAGCTCGTGTCGTGAGATGTTGGGTTAAGTCCCGCAACGAGCGCAACCCTTGATCTTAGTTGCCATCATTTAGTTGGGCACTCTAAGGTGACTGCCGGTGACAAACCGGAGGAAGGTGGGGATGACGTCAAATCATCATGCCCCTTATGACCTGGGCTACACACGTGCTACAATGGACGATACAAACGGTTGCCAACTCGCGAGAGGGAGCTAATCCGATAAAGTCGTTCTCAGTTCGGATTGTAGGCTGCAACTCGCCTACATGAAGCCGGAATCGCTAGTAATCGCGGATCAGCATGCCGCGGTGAATACGTTCCCGGGCCTTGTACACACCGCCCGTCACACCACGAGAGTTTGTAACACCCGAAGTCGGTGGGGTAACCTTTTGGAGCCAGCCGCCGAAGGTGGGATAGATGATTGGGGTGAAGTCGTAACAAGGTAGCCGTATCGGAAGGTGCGGCTGGATCACCTCCTTTCTAAGGATATTTTCGGAATACAAACCTAGGGTTTGTAAGATTACGTTTTGCGTTCAGTTTTGAAGGTTCATTCTTCTGAATGAAATACTTCAAAACTTGTTCTTTGAAAACTGGATAAAACGACATTGAAATTGTAACAAACACATTTATTTTTTAAGTTTTTTTATAGGCTTAATAACTTGGTTAAGTTATTAAGGGCGCACGGCGAATGCCTTGGCACTAGGAGCCGAAGAAGGACGGCACTAACACCGATATGCTTCGGGGAGCTGTAAGTGAGCTTTGATCCGGAGATTTCCGAATGGGGGAACCCACTACGTTTAATCGCGTAGTATCTTGACGTGAATACATAGCGTCTTGAAGGCAGACCCAGGGAACTGAAACATCTAAGTACCTGGAGGAAGAGAAAGAAAAATCGATTCCCTGAGTAGCGGCGAGCGAAACGGGAAGAGCCCAAACCAAGAGGCTTGCCTCTTGGGGTTGTAGGACACTCTATACGGAGTTACAAAAGAGCGAGTTAGATGAAGCGACTTGGAAAGGTCCGCCAGAGCAGGTAAAAGCCCTGTAGTCGAAAGTTCGTTCTCTCCTGAGTGGATCCTGAGTACGGCGGAACACGTGAAATTCCGTCGGAATCCGGGAGGACCATCTCCCAAGGCTAAATACTACCTAGTGACCGATAGTGAACCAGTACCGTGAGGGAAAGGTGAAAAGCACCCCGGAAGGGGAGTGAAAGAGATCCTGAAACCGTGTGCCTACAAGTAGTTAGAGCCCGTTAATGGGTGATAGCGTGCCTTTTGTAGAATGAACCGGCGAGTTACGATTACGTGCGAGGTTAAGCTTTAGAAGGCGGAGCCGCAGCGAAAGCGAGTCTGAATAGGGCGAATTAGTACGTGGTCGTAGACCCGAAACCAGGTGATCTACCCATGTCCAGGGTGAAGGTGAGGTAACACTTACTGGAGGCCCGAACCCACGCACGTTGAAAAGTGCGGGGATGAGGTGTGGGTAGCGGAGAAATTCCAATCGAACTTGGAGATAGCTGGTTCTCTCCGAAATAGCTTTAGGGCTAGCCTCGTGATGAGAATACTGGAGGTAGAGCACTGTTTGGACTAGGGGGCCATCCCGGTTTACCGAATTCAGACAAACTCCGAATGCCAGATATTTATACACGGGAGTCAGACTGCGAGTGATAAGATCCGTAGTCAAAAGGGAAACAGCCCAGACCACCAGCTAAGGTCCCAAAGTAATCGTTAAGTGGAAAAGGATGTGGCGTTGCACAGACAACCAGGATGTTGGCTTAGAAGCAGCCATCATTTAAAGAGTGCGTAATAGCTCACTGGTCGAGTGACGCTGCGCCGAAAATGTATCGGGGCTAAACGATTCACCGAAGCTGTGGATTGACATCTACGATGTCAGTGGTAGGAGAGCGTTCTAAGTGCGTTGAAGTCAGATCGGAAGGACTGGTGGAGCGCTTAGAAGTGAGAATGCCGGTATGAGTAGCGAAAGACGGGTGAGAATCCCGTCCACCGTATGACTAAGGTTTCCTGAGGAAGGCTCGTCCGCTCAGGGTTAGTCGGGACCTAAGCCGAGGCCGATAGGCGTAGGCGATGGACAACAGGTTGATATTCCTGTACCACCTCCTCACCGTTTGAGAAATGGGGGGACGCAGTAGGATAGGGTAAGCGCGCCGTTGGTTGTGCGCGTCCAAGCAGTAAGGCGTGTGTGTAGGCAAATCCGCACACTGTAACGTTGAGCTGTGATGGCGAGTCCGTATGGACGAAGTTCCTGATTTCACACTGCCAAGAAAAGCCTCTATCGAGGTGAGAGGTGCCCGTACCGCAAACCGACACAGGTAGTCGAGGAGAGAATCCTAAGGTGTGCGAGAGAACTCTCGTTAAGGAACTCGGCAAAATGACCCCGTAACTTCGGGAGAAGGGGTGCTCTTGAGCGTGCAAGCGCATGAGAGCCGCAGTGAATAGGCCCAGGCGACTGTTTAGCAAAAACACAGGTCTCTGCAAAACCGTAAGGTGACGTATAGGGGCTGACGCCTGCCCGGTGCTGGAAGGTTAAGAGGAGTGGTTAGCGCAAGCGAAGCTGCGAATTGAAGCCCCAGTAAACGGCGGCCGTAACTATAACGGTCCTAAGGTAGCGAAATTCCTTGTCGGGTAAGTTCCGACCCGCACGAAAGGCGTAACGATCTGGGCACTGTCTCAACGAGAGACTCGGTGAAATTATAGTACCTGTGAAGATGCAGGTTACCCGCGACAGGACGGAAAGACCCCGTGGAGCTTTACTGTAGCCTGATATTGAATTTTGGTACAACTTGTACAGGATAGGTAGGAGCCAGAGATCTCGGAGCGCCAGCTTCGAAGGAGGCGTCGGTGGGATACTACCCTGGTTGTATTGAAATTCTAACCCATGCCCCTTAGCGGGGCAGGAGACAGTGTCAGGCGGACAGTTTGACTGGGGCGGTCGCCTCCTAAAAGGTAACGGAGGCGCCCAAAGGTTCCCTCAGAATGGTTGGAAATCATTCGTAGAGTGTAAAGGCACAAGGGAGCTTGACTGCGAGACCTACAAGTCGAGCAGGGTCGAAAGACGGGCTTAGTGATCCGGTGGTTCCGCATGGAAGGGCCATCGCTCAACGGATAAAAGCTACCCCGGGGATAACAGGCTTATCTCCCCCAAGAGTCCACATCGACGGGGAGGTTTGGCACCTCGATGTCGGCTCATCGCATCCTGGGGCTGTAGTCGGTCCCAAGGGTTGGGCTGTTCGCCCATTAAAGCGGTACGCGAGCTGGGTTCAGAACGTCGTGAGACAGTTCGGTCCCTATCCGTCGTGGGCGTAGGAAATTTGAGAGGAGCTGTCCTTAGTACGAGAGGACCGGGATGGACACACCG
Source organism: Lysinibacillus sp. RS11 (assembly GCF_042019215.1). NCBI lineage: Bacteria > Bacillati > Bacillota > Bacilli > Caryophanales > Bacillaceae > Lysinibacillus > Lysinibacillus sp. RS11. The sequence continues at coordinate 234,560 of NZ_CP168124.1, forward strand.
CTGGTGTACCAGTTGTCTTGCCAAAGGCATCGCTGGGTAGCTATGTGTGGACGGGATAAGTGCTGAAAGCATCTAAGCATGAAGCCCCCCTCAAGATGAGATTTCCCATTACGCAAGTAAGTAAGATCCCTCAAAGACGATGAGGTAGATAGGTTCGAGGTGGAAGTGTGGTGACACATGGAGCTGACGAATACTAATCGATCGAGGACTTAACCAAAATGTTTGAAACATTCAATGTACGTTTATCCAGTTTTGAAAGAACAAAACCTTTCATATAAGGGTTTCAAGATACGATGTATATTGAAAACCGAAGAGAGCTTCAAGACACAAGTAGTACAAGGAAGCAAACGAGTGAATGAGGGAGCGTACCTCTGTACGTGACCGATTGAGCGAGAGAAGCTGACGCAGTAATACGCCGTGTATTGGAGGTCGACAATAGTCTAGTGATGATGGCAAAGAGGTCACACCCGTTCCCATACCGAACACGGAAGTTAAGCTCTTTAGCGCCGATGGTAGTTGGGGGCTTCCCCCTGTGAGAGTAGGACGTCGCTAGGCATTATACCCAGGAGGATTAGCTCAGCTGGGAGAGCACCTGCCTTACAAGCAGGGGGTCGGCGGTTCGAGCCCGTCATCCTCCACCATTATGGTCCCGTGGTGTAGCGGTTAACATGCCTGCCTGTCACGCAGGAGATCGCCGGTTCGATCCCGGTCGGGACCGCCATTTTTTTTTTGCCGGTGTAGCTCAGTTGGTAGAGCAACTGACTTGTAATCAGTAGGTCGTGGGTTCGACTCCTATCGCCGGCACCATCCCTTGGAGGGGTAGCGAAGTGGCTAAACGCGGCGGACTGTAAATCCGCTCCTTAGGGTTCGGCGGTTCGAATCCGTCCCCCTCCACCATTTTTAGGGGCATAGTTCAACGGTAGAATAGAGGTCTCCAAAACCTTTGGTGTGGGTTCGATTCCTACTGCCCCTGCCAGGTTTCGAGGTACTCGTTATCAAGAACTGCTGTGATTACATATAGTGGCGATTGTGGCGAAGTGGTTAACGCACCGGATTGTGGTTCCGGCATTCGTGGGTTCGATTCCCATCAGTCGCCCCATTTAATAATTGGGGTATAGCCAAGCGGTAAGGCAACGGATTTTGATTCCGTCATGCCTAGGTTCGAATCCTAGTACCCCAGCCATTCATTTCTTAGTTTGAGCCATTAGCTCAGTTGGTAGAGCATCTGACTTTTAATCAGAGGGTCGAAGGTTCGAGTCCTTCATGGCTCATCAAGTTTTTATACAAAATTATGCGCCCGTAGCTCAATTGGATAGAGCGTCTGACTACGGATCAGAAGGTTATGGGTTCGACTCCTGTCGGGCGCGCCAAAAAATCGTAATAGTAACGGAATGTAGCTCAGCTTGGTAGAGCACTTGGTTTGGGACCAAGGGGTCGTAGGTTCGAATCCTGTCATTCCGACCAGTTTTACTTAAATTTTGGGGCCTTAGCTCAGCTGGGAGAGCGCCTGCCTTGCACGCAGGAGGTCAGCGGTTCGATCCCGCTAGGCTCCACCATTTCTAAATATTTTGGAGGTATACCCAAGTCTGGCTGAAGGGATCGGTCTTGAAAACCGACAGGCGGGTAACACCGCGCGGGGGTTCGAATCCCTCTACCTCCTCCATTTCCGGGTCAGTAGCTCAGTTGGTAGAGCATTAGATTGAAGCTCTAAGTGTCGGCGGTTCGATTCCGTCCTGACCCACCATATTTGCGGGTGTAGTTTAATGGTAAAACCTCAGCCTTCCAAGCTGATGTCGTGAGTTCGATTCTCATCACCCGCTCCAAATAATGGGCCTATAGCTCAGCTGGTTAGAGCGCACGCCTGATAAGCGTGAGGTCGATGGTTCGAGTCCATTTAGGCCCACCATTATTCCGAAGTAGCTCAGTTGGTAGTAGCACCTGACTGTTAATCAGGTTGTCGCAGGTTCGAGTCCTGCCTTCGGAGCCACGGCCCCTTGGTCAAGTGGTTAAGACACCGCCCTTTCACGGCGGTAACACGGGTTCGAATCCCGTAGGGGTCATCAAGCATGTTGCACATTTGTGCAACATGCTTTTTTATGATTGCCATAGTTTTTGTATGTAAAAGAAGCTCAACTGGGATTAAAATGCAAAACTGCACACCCCATGTATTAGTTAGATTAATATTGAGTGTACAGTCTAGGTTGTTCCGGCATCTTTATTTTTTGATTTTTCATTTTCAGGGTTCTTAATGTTTCTCAATTTCGCGACAATAAGTAATAACAAAGGAAGAAAAAGGGCAAATATTCCAATATATAAGGGCCAAGTTTCTTGATTATATTTGCTAGAATGCATGTTATTTGGATGTACTATTTGAGAAAGTGCAACTGTAATCATCCCAAGTGGGAGAATTAATCGTCTGTGATCATTAATTTTAAGTATTTCTCCTAACCCCTTTACCGTTGCGTAAAAATACATGAAGGCTCTGACGAATATTGTGACCATCCAAATAAAAGCCATAATAACTTCAATACGTTGCAGGAAATTACCAATCGAAATTCTTTGCGCTAGCGTGTAACTAGGGAAGGTTCTAAGAGATGTATTTGTTACCCCCAATACTAAAATTGATAATGCTATAACAATTGTTAAAATTAATCCTCCTACTAATGTGCCAATATAAAACCCTTTCTTACCAGATGTATAGTTATTGATAGCTGATGGAAAAACCATTAATATAACGACTAATGGAAAAGAAAATAAACCCATAAAGTGTAAAATGCTATATATAAGAGGTTGTGCTGAAACTTCTAAAATTGGTTGTACATTTTTAATCTCTATTTCAGGGGTTATAAATAAAACAAAAATAATAAATATGAACAGAAAAGCAGGGAATAGTATTTCTAATGTACGCGCAAAAACTTCTATTCCTGAATAAGCTGCAAAAAGTATAATAAGGTTAAATAATATTGAAAATACAACGGGTGGCGTCTCTGGCATTACCTCTGTCTGAAGGAAATTTCCGATAAAATATAGTAGCTCGCCAGATGATAACAACGTTAAAATGACAAATCCAATGGTAACAATCTTCCCTAAAAAACTCCCCAATATTTTTTCTGTAATCTCTACAAAGGATAGAGTGGGCATCTTTTTTACTAAAGCCATAAACAGTGTTAGGATAGGTATACTTAATAAGGTACCTATAATGGCTACAATCCAAGCATCTTGTTTTACTTCAGTTGCGATACTTGCAGGAATAATTAAAATACTTGTCCCTACGGTAAAGAGAATTACAATTATTGTGAATTGACGTGAACTTATCAATTGCTTTTCCATAATATTCCTCCTTTCTTAAGATTATTTTTTTAATAACGTTGTTTTTAAAAAATCACTAACTGGATGGAAAATATACATAATTATATCCAGCGGACTAAATTGGATTGCTTTAAAACTTATAGCAATATTTAAGACTACACCAATCGTTAGCAAAAGGGAAAATGTCCAAACAGTTTTAGTATCTCCTTTTTTTAAACTTGGCAACTCAAAAAAAATAATACAAGCTGTAATAATTAATATTACTAATACCATAGCCATATAGATTACTCCTTTAATTGTGCGTTCTACATAGTCTCTAAACCTTGAGTTTTCACATTGACTTTGACAGTAGTTTTTTAATAGTTAATGAGCAGGTCGTTTCTTATTTTGTAATTGCTTATGTCCTCTAACATTATTAGTTTGGCTAATTAATCGCGGGCGAGTTAACAAAGATCGGCGTGGAAAAACGATTAGTGCATCTTTTTGATCCTTTGGAATTATTGGTGCAAAAGGGCTCATATAAGGTACACCAAAGGAACGTAAACTACATAAATGCATAATAAGAAACATCATTCCTATAAACACTCCAAATAACCCGAACATTGCTGCTAATCCCATTAAAGGAAAGCGTAAAATGCGTATGGAATTAGATAATCCATATGCAGGAAAAAGGAAGCTACATATCGCTGTTAATGCTACAATTATAACCATTGATGCTGAAACGATACCTGCTTGTACAGCAGCTTGTCCAATAATCAATGTTCCTACAATCGATATTGCAGGCCCTATCATTCTTGGCATACGAAGCCCTGCCTCCCTAAGTACTTCAAATGCAATCTCCATAATTAGAGCCTCAACAAACGCAGGAAATGGTACACCTTCTCGCTGTGAATAAATATTGATGAGCAAAGATGTGGGTATCATTTCGTGGTGAAAAGTCGTAAGGGAAATATAGAGAGAAGGAGCAACTAAGGCAAGACTAATCCCTAAAAACCTAATGATACGAATAAATGAGCTGATAAATGAATGTTGATAATAATCCTCTGCAGATTGCATGAAGGATGTAAATAATGCAGGTACAATTAAAACAAAGGGAGTACCATCTACTAAAATAGCAATTTTACCTTCTAATAATTCTCCTGCAATAACATCTGGACGTTCCGAATTATAAACAGTAGGAAATAGCGAGAATTTTGGGTCTTGAATTAGCGCTTCAATATAGCCACTTTCTAAAATGCCATCAATATCAATTCGATCCAATCGTTCAAAAACTTCCTGTACAATTTTTCCGTTTGCAATTCCATTTATATACATAACGGCAACATCTGTTTGAGTAACATCACCAATGACCCTAGATTTTATCCAAAGGTTTGGGCTTTTAATTTTACGCCGAATTAAAGCGGTATTAGTTCTCAAAGTCTCTGTAAATGATTCCCGAGGGCCTCTAATGACAGATTCTGTTGAGGGTTCTGTTACTGCTCTATCCTTCGAACTTTTTGTACTCGTAGCAATCCCTTTTGCCAGACCATCTAGTAAAATAACGGTGTCTCCATTTAAAATGGCACTAAACAATGCAGTAAAATCAACAATATCGTTAACATGTCCCACTGTTAAACAGTAATTCTTTAAATGTTGATTTAATTCATTGATTGTTGTTTCGGAAGTCTCCGTTAAATCAGATAAGAGAGGCTCTACGATAAAGTCTGAAATTACGGTTGTATCAGCTAAACCATCAGTGTGAATAATGGCGATTGATTGTTCCTTTAATTTTCCTATTAATGTTTCCCGTATAATAAGGTCACTACTGTTTCCGAAAGCTTCTTTTATAGTAGTAATATTTTTAGATAGTTTTATGTTTAGTAGTCCTTTTTGAATAAAATCATGGGAGATGTTAGTATTCTCGAAATCATTCACCTCAAATCTCCTCCTCATTAAGTTTTGAAACTATTAAGAGGATGTACAAATTTATATTTAATTAAACATAAAATTTTAGTTATTAAGAAAAAATCTTTTATCATATGTAAAGTTAGATTGAGATACTATATTTGGAGAAATGATTAGTAAATTTGAACAAATTATTTCAAATAATAGGGTAGGTTAGATGAAAACTAAAAGACGTAGAGTGGATTTTTAGGCATTTCATCAGGGGTGCTTTTTATTATGCTCGCAAAGTTAGATGGAAGTGTCAAATATACTTTGTGGGTTTGTAGAGGGATGAATACTTTGAAAGAAGAAAAATTAAAGGGGTCACGCGGAGGTTAGTGACCCTTATTAAATATTTGAAGGTGTAAAGGATAAGTTTGTATTATCCTAATCGTTATGAGCATTAGAGGTGTTACCGGGTATTAATAACATTTTGACATGAAACTAGCTCCAACGATAATCAGAAGAATGAATAGAACAACGATTAGAGCAAATGATGAACCAGACCCAGATCCATTACCATAGTCTTGAGACATAATTATTCCCCTCCTCTCTAAAATCTATAATATGAATATTTGTTAACAGGATTCGCGACATTCATCCACTAAAAAAATTTAACTTCTTTCAGCTGAAGTCTTATAGGTGGTGAGATGAATGCGTTTAAGTCACTTTTCAGCGCGTCCAAACATCCGTTAAAAGAAGTTCGGTGGATGTCACAAAATAGGAAAGGAGTGCTTATGGGATGTTAGCCTAAAACCATCGCATCCATGCGATAACGGCTAACTGACCTGCATCGTGTTGTTGCCGCTGCCGCTTTGCTTTCGCGCAGATAAAACCCTTTTGCCGCTGCCGCTTTGCTTTCGCGCAGATAAAACCCTTTTGCCGCTGCCGCTTTGCTTTCGCGCAGATAAAACCCTTTTGCCGCTGCCGCTTTGCTTTCGCGCAGATAAAACCCTTTTGCCGCTGCCGCTTTGCTTTCGCGCAGATAAAACCCTTTTGCCGCTGCCGCTTTGCTTTCGCGCAGATAAAACCCTTTTGCCGCTGCCGCTTTGCTTTCGCGCAGATAAAACCCTTTTGCCGCTGCCGCTTTGCTTTCGCGCAGATAAAACCCTTTTGCCGCTGCCGCTTTGCTTTCGCGCAGATAAAACCCTTTTGCCGCTGCCGCTTTGCTTTCGCGCAGATAAAACCCTTTTGCCGCTGCCGCTTCGCTTTCGCGCAGATAAAACCCTTTTGCCGCTGCCGCTTCGCTTTCGCGCAGATAAAACCCTTTTGCCGCTGCCGCTTCGCTTTCGCGCAGATAAAACCCTTTTGCTGTCGCTACGTTAGCACTACGCTTTCGCACAAAAACATTTGCAGGCCTAAGCACAAAGCCGATTCCGGACGACGCAATTATGTCGGGGCATAATTGATAATGAAAAAAGCTCACTTGCATAAGCTACACTTTTGGTATCTGATGAAATCACATGATGACCGTCTATAAATTTGAACAAAGTATTTCATATATGAAATATGTATGTTTTCCAACAGATATTTTCGTGGTGATTATAGTCCCATTCCTCTAATATGAGGGTAGATGGAGGAATTCGATATGAATTTACATGAGATACAGCAGTTTTTAGAACTTTATCAAGTAGAACAAAATGAGTCTAAAACATGGCTAGAAAATAAATTACAGCACATTAAAACAGCAGGAGAATATATACCGACTACGGAGGAATTAACCTTCGGCGCACGAGTGGCATGGCGTAATAGCAATAAGTGTATTGGACGTTTGTTTTGGCAATCACTACATGTTATAGATGCCCGTGATATTTTAAAAGAAGAGGCTGTGTTCACTGCTTTACTTGAGCATATACAATATGCAACAAATGACGGCAAAATTCGTCCAACAATAACCGTTTTTGCACCAGGGCGAGTGCGTATATGGAATCACCAGCTAATCCGTTATGCGGGCTATGAAACGGAATCTGGAATCATTGGTGATCGACATTCCGTTGAGTTTACAAAAATATGCGAATCACTTGGCTGGCAAGGTGAGAAAACAGCATTTGATGTGCTTCCACTTGTTGTGCAGGTGGATGGAAGAGAGCCGCAAATGTTTACAATCCCTGATGAATATGTACTTGAGGTTCCGATTCGTCATCCTGAAGCTCCTCAAGTTGAAAAGCTAGGATTAAAATGGTATGCGGTGCCAATGATTTCGAGCATGCGCTTCCAAATGGCAGGTATCGATTTTCAGGCGGCTCCATTCAATGGATGGTATATGGGCACTGAAATCGGAGCACGTAATTTAGCTGATCATGAGCGTTATAATATGCTGCCCGCTATAGCAGAAATTTTTAACCTCGATACAACAAAGCAGGCCTCTCTATGGCGTGATCGTGCATTAGTTGAGCTCAATATTGCGGTATTACATTCATTTAAAGAAGATGGTGTGAGCATTGTAGATCATCATACCGCAGCTCAGCAATTTAAATTGTTTGAGGAAGCGGAAGCAGCAACAAATCGTGAAGTTACAGGGAATTGGACATGGTTGATTCCACCTCTTTCACCAGCTACAACGCATATTTTCCATAAGCCATATGTCAATGTTTATAATACACCGAACTATTTTTATCAGAAACCAGCTTATTAATCGGAAAAAGGCAGTACATGAGCTGCCTTTTTTAATTTACATATTCATTTTTAGAAGCCCTAAAAGAACATAAGGAAAGTATCAATACTACGACAACAAAGAGCCATCCTACGATGTTCCAGCCGCCGAATACATCATGCAAGTATCCGAATAGGATTGGACCGATTGCAGCGAATAAATAACCTAAGGATTGTGCAAAGCCTGATAAATCAGCTGCTTCAAAAGCTGAACGGGTACGTAGTGTAAAGAACATCATCGCTAATGCGAATGAAGCACCCCCTGCTAAGCCGAGTAGCACCATCCACAGTACTGCGAAGTCTGTCCATTCCATCACTACCCCAATAAAGCCAACTATGTAAAATGACGTAAACATGAATACAAGGGGGCGTTGAGACGTCATTTTACTAGCAATAATAGGTACAGCTAAAGCCATCGGGACTTGTGAAAATTGCATGATGGAGAACATCCAGCCGGCACGATCTGCGGCTAAGCCTTGCGCTATGTATATTTCAGGAATCCAGGCAGCAGTTGTATAGAATAATAATGACTGTAACCCCATAGCACCTGTTACAGCCCAAGTAACAGGTGATTTCCATAAAGGTGTACGTTCTTTTGTAATCTTCAAAGTAGGCTCAGGCTTATTAAATTTCAACTGTGGAATCCAAATTAAAATGGTTAATCCCACTAGTACAAGCGAGATGGCCAGTGCACCTTGCCAGCCAAATGATGAATTGGCAATAGGATAGCTAATGCCAGCACCAAGCCCAGCTGTCAAATTCATCGACATTGTGAAAAATGCCATAAGTAAACCTATGTGATAGGGAAACTTCAATTTAAGCAATCCTGGAATAAGTACGTTACCGAATGCAATGGCGATACCAATTAGCACAGTACCAAACACGAGTAAAGTAGTTGTGCCAAGGGAGCGTATTATAATTCCTAATGCTAAAAGAATAGTAGATAAAAATAATGTTAATTCTAGCCCTAATTTACGTGCGACATTAGGGGCAAATGGTGATATGATTGCGAATGCTAGCAATGGGATTGTTGTTAGAAAGCCCGCGAGTACATTGGATATGCTGAGATCTTCACGGATAAAGGAAATAATGGGCCCAACAACTGTTAGTGGCATTCGTAATGTCGAGGCAATACAAATTACGCCGATCACTAGTAATAAGGTTGTTCCTCTCCAGCTGATTTTCCTGCTAAGATAAGTAGTCGAATGTTCATCAGTAGTCAAATAAATCCCTCCTGTTAGAACAATTATAATCGAACTACTATGCCATTGTATTAAATTATTTAAAGTGATGGAAAATTCGAAAAAAACGGAACATTAATCGAGTTATTGAAATGTCAAAGGTCGTATGTTAAACTAATACACATCATAAATTTAATAATTATATGCCTCAAGTTTGTATTGAGGTAGAGGTCGCGGTATTTAAGAGTATACTAATGGAAATGACAAGCATTAGAGATGTTAGTGGAAAGGAAATATCGCCGAAGTGTGAGGGGACTTGAAAACCTCATGCTGGGGCTGTCTCCGAAAGGAACAGAACTGTCACGTTTGGAACAACGTGTTGAGCTATCGTTTTTGAAAGAACTGAGGATTAACTTAGCCATCACTACGTTCATGTGATGGCATTTTTTTTGCCTCTTTAAAGAAGGAAGGAAGCTATATCGTGAGTGAAATAAAAGTGAATCAGCTCGGTAATAAAGCGCCGAAGCTGAAAAAAGAATTAAAAAGCCGTCATATTACTATGATTTCATTAGGCGGTACAATCGGTACAGGGTTGTTTTTAGCTAGTGGTGGTGCCATTGCGCAAGCAGGCCCTGGCGGAGCACTGCTCGCCTATGCATTAATTGGTATTATGGTGTACTTTTTAATGACGAGCTTAGGCGAAATGGCGGCTTATATGCCATCATCGGGCTCATTTAGTACGTATGCTACAAAATTTGTAGATCCGGCTTTAGGTTTTGCCCTTGGTTGGAACTACTGGTACAACTGGGCAATCACCATTGCGGCAGAGATTTCTGCTGTATCATTAATTATGAAATATTGGTTCCCGGATAGCTCATCAGCACTTTGGACTGCTTTATTTATCATTATAGTTTTAACGTTCAATTTACTATCGGTAAAAAGCTATGGTGAAAGTGAATATTGGTTTGCAATGATCAAGGTTGTAACTGTAATCATCTTTATTATCGTCAGTTTCTTAATGATTTTTGGTATTTTAGGTGGACAAGCTCCTGTAGGCTTTACGAATTTCTTTATTAGTGATGGACCATTCCACGGTGGTTTCCTTGCTACATTTGGTATTTTCTTAGCTGCGGGATTCTCTTTCCAAGGGACAGAGCTACTAGGAATAACAGCAGGGGAAACGGATGACCCTGGTAAAAATATTCCGAAAGCTGTTAAGTCTGTTTTCTGGCGAATTCTTTTATTCTATATTTTAGCGATTGCTGCAATTGGGATGCTGATTCCATTTACAGATGAACGTTTGTTGTCTGAGGATATCGCTGTATCACCATTTACACTAGTATTTGACCGTTTAGGAATTGCCTTTGCAGCGTCATTGATGAATGCCGTGATTTTAACGGCTATGCTGTCAGCAGGGAATTCAGGGCTCTATGCATCTTCTCGTATGCTGTGGCAATTAGCAGTAGATGGCCATGCACCAAAAATTTTCACTAAACTAAGCCGTCGAGGTATTCCCATTTATGCATTATTGGCGACATTAGCTGTAGGCTCCCTAGCATTTTTAGCTTCATTCTTTGGTGACGGTGTAGTCTATATGTGGCTTCTAAATGCCTCTGGGATGTCTGGCTTCATTGCCTGGCTAGGAATTGCATATAGCCATTATCGTTTCCGTCGAGCGTTCGAGGCACAAGGCTTGGATCCGAAATTGTTGCCATATAAAGCAAAGCTATTCCCATTCGGTCCGCTATTTGCTTTTACAGTTTGTATGATTGTTGTGATCGGTCAAAATTACACTGCCTTTATGGGTGACAAAATTGATTGGTACGGAGTCTTTGTTTCATATATTGGTATTCCACTGTTCTTACTGTTATGGCTTGGCTATAAAATCAAGCATAAAACAAAAATGCTTCCACTAGAGGAATGTGATTTAAAAGTAGAACAATAAAATTAAAACTGCCCTGTGAGTCATAGAAAATGACTTGCAAGGCAGTTTTTTAAGTTAAATAATAAATTTGTAACCCTAGAGTTCAAAATACTGCGAGGGAACGATTAATCTTTAAGCTCCAAGACCTCGTATCCCCATAATTGCAATCATCGATTCGTAGACTACAAGAATAAGCAAAATGATGAGTAATCCTAGTTAATTAAAAATACCTGTTTGTACTGGAGAGAAGAAGAAAGGGGACTTTAGTTTCTCAAATCGTCCTTCACTTTTGGTGCACAACCTTAATATGGTAAACTAATTGAGAAATGACACATCACCAAATTTCAGGTATAACATTTGTTGAAACGTATACCATGCATATAAGTTGATTGGAGTGGAGGCTGGGCGACTCCTTGGGGATTAGCGTCACAGATGAGACCCTGGAGCGAGCCCAGCGAGTGAAGCGGCTCATCGGACGCCCCCAGGAAAGCGCCCAGCTGGAACGGAAATCAACCCCTCTTTGTGGTGATGATCATAGTAATGACCAAGTCATATATAGACTGCTTTATATTAGGAAGAGGTGCATGAAAGTGCAAAACAATATATTACTAGTAGAAGATGACGAAGCCATTCGTGAAATGGTGGAAAACTATTTAACGATGGAGGGATTCCTTGTCACCTCTGCGGTAAATGGTGAGGAAGCATTACAAAATTGTTTAAACAATCCCTTTGATTTAGTGATCTTGGATATTATGATACCGAAACTTAATGGATTAGAAGTTTTAAAGATTATAAGAGAGCAAGCATCACTTCCAATTATCATTATGTCAGCCAAGGATAGTGATGTTGATAAAGCGTTGGGATTAGGATTAGGGGCAGATGATTATATCGCTAAGCCATTCTCTATGCTGGAATTTTCAGCACGTGTCAAAGCCGCAATTCGAAGAGCTACAAAATACTCCAGTCAAGTAGAGGAGAAGAAAGATACAGTAGAGATAGACAACTTATCAATCGACCTTGTTAATTTTTCAGCTGAGAAGAATGGACAACAAGTAAAGCTCACGTCAAAGGAATTTGCCATCTTGAAATTATTCGTGACAAATCGTAATCGCGTTTTTACAAAGCAGCAAATTTATCAACTAATCTGGAATGATGCTTACTATGGAGATGAAAACATTATTAATGTACATATAAGAAGATTACGCGAAAAAATTGAAGACGACCCATCCAACCCTCAATATATTATAACGCTTTGGGGAATTGGCTATAAATTTGAAGGATAAACAGATGATTATATTTCTACTATTTATAATTGTATTGCTCCTAGGTATTATAATTTTTCAGGTGAGAGCAAAAAAACAACAAGATGCTACTATTCAATACATGCATCAAAAACTGCAAGCAATCGTTGATGAACAATCGAGCGAGAAGATTTTAGTATCGACAGCTAATCAAGAAATACAGCAACTACTTATTGCGATGAATACCTTGTTGGATCACAATCAAAAAGTACTAGCAACACATCGAAAAATGGAAAGCTCTATGAAAAAGATGTTGGCGAATATTTCGCATGATCTTAAAACACCTTTAACAGTTGTATTAGGTTATACTGAAATGCTGCAGCTTAAGAACTCACTTTGTGAAGAGGAGCGGCAACGATTGCTTACTGGTGTTCATTCGAAAACATTGGAAGTATTAAAAATAATCCATACATTTTTTGACTTGGCAAAATTGGAGGCTGGAGATACAGATTATCCAATGACTAAAATCAATGTCAGTGAAATTTGCCGTAAAAACATTTTATCATTTTACGATATGGTCACCTCTATGGGGCTAGAAATTGATATTGCCATACCAGAGATATCCTTGAATGCACTTGGAAATGAGGAGGCATTAGATAGGGTTCTGAACAATTTACTGTCTAATGCTATTGCCTATGGGGCAGCTGGAAACGTAATCGGACTTTCAGTAAGAAATGATGATACTAACATCTTTATTGATGTATGGGATCGTGGTAAAGGCATTGACGAATATCATATTGATAATGTTTTTGAAAGAATGTATACGCTTGAGGATTCCAGAAATAAATCCTTCCAAGGTAGTGGCCTTGGCTTAACCATTACAAAACGTCTTGTAGAATTAATGGATGGCTCCATACAGCTCTCAAGTATTCCATATGAGAAAACCATTTTTACGGTTTCTTTAAAACGAATAATGTACTGAACAGTCATGCTTGTAGAGCATTTTAATTGCTTTACAAGCTTTTCTTTTGTGCTTAAGAAATTTGTAAGAATCCAGTAATAAATTTGAGAGTTTCGTTTTTTATAATAAGGTTAGCTAAATTTAAGGGAGAGATCTATATGACATATATTGTGAAAACAAATCAGCTTACAAAGGTGTATGAGGGAAAAGAAGTGGTTTCTGCCGTCAATATGCATGTGAAAAAGGGAGAAATTTATGGCTTTTTAGGTCCTAACGGTGCCGGAAAAACCACAGTCATGAAAATGCTGACAAATCTTACGAAGCCAACGGGTGGAGACATTGAAATCTTTGGTGAAAAATTAACTGATCAATCCTATGAAGTGCTGAAAAGGCTAGGTACAATTATTGAATATCCGATTTTCTATGAAAATTTAACAGCAAAGGAAACCTTAGAATTACATTGCGAATATATGGGCTATTATGACAAGAAAGAAATTACTCATGTCCTAGATCTAGTGAAACTGACAAACACAGAGAAGAAACGTGTAAAAGACTTTTCTCTTGGGATGAAACAGCGGTTGGGTATCGCGCGTGCGATTATTACTAAGCCGGAATTACTTATTTTAGATGAGCCGATTAACGGACTAGATCCTGTTGGAATTAAAGAACTTAGAGAGCTTTTCAAGATGCTTTGCAAAGAGTATGGAATTACAATTATTATTTCTAGTCACATTTTGGGTGAAATTGAACAAATAGCTGATACCATTGGCGTTATTAAGAATGGAAGATTAATTACAGAAGTCTCAATGGACGCTGTCAATCATAGTCAGGCAGAGTATATTGAAGTGATTGTTAACGATGGGAAAAAAGCAGCCTTTATTATAGAAAAGGAATTACATATTACTAATTTCAAGCTAATGGATGATAACTCTATTCGAATTTATGAATCAACAGCTTCTCAAAAGGTGCTAACTAAAACATTGATTGAGCATGATATTGAAATTGAGGGCATTAGCAAAAAAACAAGCTCATTAGAGGATTATTTCTTGAAGTTAATCAATGGAGGTGTCGTTAATGCTTAATTTAATGCGTCTGGAAATGAAAAAGTATCATTTAGGTTCCTATGTAAAACGAGCTATATTCGCAAATTTTGTGATATTAGGTGTCATGTTTATGCTTTTATTTATCACTAAAATAGAAGAAGATCCAGGTCTTGAAAATTATCAGATGGCACTAACCTTCATAGATGCAATGGTAAGAGCAGTATTTATCATTTTTGCATCTGTTTTAATCGCTAAACTTATTATTGGAGAATACAAATATAAAACGATCACTTTGGCATTTATGTATCCAATAAATAGAAAAAAATTGATTGCTTCAAAGCTAGCCATAGTTATTCTTTTTACCTTTAGTGCAATTATCTTATCAAATGCATTAGTAACGACGATTTTTTGTGTTATTACAGAAAGTTTTAGATTAATTCCGGATACATTAACGACTACTTTAATTATGCAGCGTATTCCAGTTGTATTAATGAATGCCGTGGCAGCATCAGGCATGGCATTGATCCCATTGTATTTTGGTATGAGAAAATACTCCATTCCAACAACGATTTTATCATCAATACTCATTGTATCGGTCGTATCCTCGAATACAGGGAACTTTTCATTGAATGATATTATCTTCGTTCCAATAACATTAGCAATAATCGGAATCAGCGTTGCCTATTTAGCGATTCGAAATATTGAAAAGGTAGATATATAAAGGGGCTTTTTAGAAAAAAGTAGATGCCAGGCATTCGAAATGAGTGCCTGGCATTTTTTCTAACCAAATATCGTTTCCCATATTAAATATATATTTAAAGCTACAACAAGTACGACTATACACCAGCCTAAAAATGTTGTAATACGATGGTTGACTAGGCTTCCCATAATGTCCCGTTTACTTGTAAACATAACAAGAGGTATAAGGGCAAATGCAATACCAAAGGATAGAACAACTTGACTTAGAACAAGGGCATAGGTTGCGTTAACTCCAGATGCAATGATAACTAGTGGAGGTAACATTGTAATAGCTCTGCGCAAATAAAGCGGTATTTTTCTTCGGATGAAGCCTTGCATCACAACGTCACCTGCTAGTGTACCAACTGAAGAGCTTGCAAGACCTGCGATGAGAAGTCCAAGACCAAAGGATACTGCTGCCATTGGACCGAGCGCCTCTTTTAAACCGTTATAAGCGACATCTAGATCCTCCACTACTATACCTTGTGTATGGAATACTGCTGCTGCAATAACTAGCATACTCATATTGATGGCACCAGCAATAATCATCGCAATCACAATATCAATAAACTCAAAACGGAAAATACGTCTTTTTTCATTGTCATTACGTCCAACAATACGACTTTGTGTTAATGAAGAATGTAAATAAATAGCATGTGGCATAACCGTTGCTCCTAATATTCCTGTTGCGAGTAACAGGGAATCTACCCCTTCAAATTGCGGCGTGAACATCCCAATTGTTACTTCGCCCCAATTTGGTTGTGCTAAAAACGTTTGGAATGCAAAGGCTAGTACGACAATTAGCACCATGCCAGAAATACCTGCTTCAAATGCTCTAAAGCCTCTGCGTTGTAATTCTAAAATGGCAAATGAACCGACTGCTGTAATAAGTGCTGCAGGTAACATTGGAATATTAAATAACAAGTACAGCCCTAGTGCTGCCCCAATAAATTCTGCAAGATCTGTTGCGATAATCACCAATTCAGCCTGTATCCATAAAAATATAGATGTTCTTTTAGAAAAATGCTCCCGTGCTACCTCGGGCAAATTTTTACCAGTCGCAATACCAAGCTTTGCTGACAAAGATTGAATTAACACCGCCATCAAATTGGAAAAGACAATTACCCAAAGAAGTAAATAACCATATTGTGAACCAGCTGTTATGTTTGTCGCAAAGTTGCCTGGATCAATATAGGCAACTGCTGCGATAAAGGCTGGACCAAGAAACGGTAAAATTCGTCGCCAGCCTGTTATATCTCCGTCTAAAACCGCCTCAGCAGACGGTTTTGTTAGTCGTTTGTAAACCATGTTGTTCCCTCGTTTCAAAAAGTATCGTAGAAGAAATAAAGTTTCCTTTAGGAAAATAGTATATTACTATTTTATAACTTGAGCAAAAAAATGTGAAGACTTTTGCCTGTTTTTTGTAACGCAATATTTATTCTGCATTAACTGCGGGTAAAAGTACGATTGGTTAGGGGCAACAGGATGTTGATCACACAAGCGTTTTCACAGGATGTGAAGGTTTTAGGTTTTAGCTTGTGTTCCTCTATCCAGTAGGGATAAAGAAACCCCCACTGATTACAGTTTCACTTTATGTAGTTAAAGTATGCATGGAACCAAGACTATCAGAAATTTTAAGTTAAGAAATTTTGTTGAGAGTATGCCTGTTGTTCCCTAAATGAGTAGTTTCGTTTTGGAGGTAGAAGCATATGTTTTATTCTCATCATTTTCTAATTAGACTTTCACCCCTTGTATCGTTTACGATGAGAAGAAAATGATGGGGAATGATTCGGCATGACCAAGCGAATTTTAATAATAGAGGATGAAGAGAATATTGCAAGGGTCCTACAGTTAGAGCTTCAATTTGAGGGTTATCAGGCTGACACAGTACATACAGGCACAGATGGTTTGCTTAAATACCGTGAGCAGCAATGGGATTTAATCTTATTGGATGTTATGCTCCCTGAGATGAGCGGGATTGATGTGCTAAAGCGTATTCGTGCAACAGAATCACAGACGCCAGTAATTATGCTGACCGCAAAGAGTGAGGTTGAAGATAAGGTAAAGGGTCTGGATCTTGGAGCGAATGATTATGTAACAAAGCCGTTTGATATTGAAGAATTACTTGCTCGCATTCGAAATGCTTTAAGATTTTCTCAAAGAAGTAACCACCAACAAGTTCAACCGGCATTTGAGCAATTATCCATTAATGAGCAAACACGAGAGGTTGTTTATTATGGGGAAGGGGTTCAATTGACACCTCGTGAATATGATCTTCTCTTATATTTATTGAAACACCCAAAGCAGGTACTATCGCGTGAGCAAATTTTAGAGGCTGTATGGGGGTATGACTATTATGGGGATACGAACGTTGTGGATGTTTATATTCGTTATGTTCGACAAAAACTTGAAGCTGCTAATGATACACCCATTATCCAAACGGTGCGTGGTGTTGGCTATGTGCTGAAGGAGCACAAACATGAGACTTAAAACAAAAATTCATTTGCTAACGACTTTATTAATGCTTGTTATGTTAGTAGCAACGAATAGTGGAATTTATTTTTTGTATGAAAAGTTTTCTTATAGTACCGAATATAAACAGCTCCAAGCACGAGCAAATGAGCTAAGTTCTACATTGAGTCAGTTAAATGAACAAACTAACTTACAGCAAGTTTTAAGAGCTTATATGCCAACAGATGGAGCAGTGTATATTTATGATGAACAGCACGTAATCATGAAGGTTCAGGCTACACTAGAGATGCCTGATGTCCCATACATTAGCTTCACTATGCCAGCTATTTGGATAGACGGAACAGTTGTGCAAATAAAATTAAAGCAGTCAGTGGAGGAAGTGGCAAGCACATTAGGTTTGCTGAAAGCGATATTGGTGGTTGTTTCAATTGTTGCAACAATTCCTATATTTTTAGCGAGTTTAGCACTTGGTCGCCTTATTCTATTGCCACTTGAACGCTTAAATAAAACGATGTTAAAAAGTACAACTACTGGAAAGTACGAAAAAATTGATATTCCCGACAAAGGCCGGGATGAGTTAACAAATATAAATCGTACTTTTAACATAATGATGGAGAAGCTTGAACAGCATTACCAAAAGCAACAGCAATTTGTGTCAAATGCTTCCCATGAATTAAAAACGCCTATTACTGTGATTGAAAGCTATGCAAAATTACTATTGCGCAGAGGCTTTGACAATAAGGAGGTAGCGCAGGAATCGCTACAAGCCATTGTGAATGAATCATCGCGCATGCATGAAATGGTGTTGCAATTGCTGGAGTTAGCCAAAAACAAGGAGCATCTTGACGTACATTTTGTTCAGTTAGAGCTTGCTCCATTCTTAAATAAGGTGGCCACGCAAATGCAACAGGCTTATCATCGCGGATTCATCGTCGATGCTGAAATGCCAAACTATATTTATAGCGATGAAAAAATGTTGAAACAGTTGCTCTTTATTTTACTTGATAATGCTCGAAAATATAGTGAGAGAGAAGTCCACATACATACTACAGACATTTCTGAGTATGTTCTCATTACTATTCAAGATTTTGGGGTTGGGATTCCAGCTGAGCATATTCCCCATTTATTTGAGCGTTTTTATCGTGTGGCGGAGGACCGCAACCGTAAAACTGGAGGCTCAGGCTTAGGGCTCGCTATTGCCCATGAACTTGCAGGGCAGCTTGGTATTACGATTGATGTTGAAAGTACAATTGGCGAGGGCTCAAGCTTTACCCTACGTGTACCAAAGGGGGAGCAACAATGAAAAAATGGCTATTGATAATTGGTGCCATCATCCTTCTCTGTAGTGGAACGCTATGGTTTGTTCAGTATCGCTTCTTTCATGTTGAGCCTCTTAGTAAAGAACAGGCAATTCATCATATTGAAAAAATCTACAACGGTCATGTAACAAAGGCTAAAAATCAAGGAAATGAGTATGAAATGCTATTTACACGAGATGGTGCAACTTATATGGTGATGCTAGATGCAACTACACAGCAAATTACAAATTTAAAATTGAAGGAAGTGGAAAGTAAATTACCGTTAACAGAAGAGCAAATACGACATATGGTTGAGAAGGATTATGGGGATATTAAGAGTGTCGTGTTAGTAGATAACATTTACACTGTACGTGTTGAAAAAGAGGATCAACAAAGGGATCTCACACTCGATGCCTATACAGGTGATGTCTTGTCTAAAAAAAATGTTCAGCCAGTTGGTCAACCAGAAATTGTCAATGTTATTTCTAAAGAACAGGCAATGAAGATTGCTCTCCAACAACTAAATGGTGAGGTAGATTCCATTGATTATAAGGAAACAGAGGATGGTGGCTATTATTTAGTTGAAATTGAAACTAAGAATGAAGAAGCTGTTTTCCAAATACATGCAATCTCTGGGAAGGTGATGTCCGTCACATGGGATGAAGATCATTAAGTAATTCTAATGAAATTCTAATGTTTCTCTTATTGTTCTATCATCTTCGCTTGATAAGCTAAGAATAGATAAAGTACAACCCCGCTTAACTTTTTGGTTACCTCAGCTGCTTGACTTGAGGGGCGTTCAGCCAGATGTATGCGGGATAAAACAAAGGAGAGATGAACAGATGAAGATGAAAAAAATCATTTTAATCCCAGCGTTAGTCGGTGTACTTGGCGTTGGAGCTGTTATTGGATCAACAACTTTATTAACAGGTAATGCCCAAGAAAAAAAGGTATTATCAATGCAGGAAATTGAGAAAAAAGCACTAAAAGTTGTCAACGGTACCGTAACTGATATTGAGTTTGAGCAGAATCAATACCGCTCAGTTTATGAGGTAGAGGTGTACACGGATACTGAAGAGCATGACTTAAAATTTGATGCCTATACAGGTGAGCTATTAAAGCAAAAGAAGGAACGTCGAGATCAAGATGATACGTATGACAAGATGACTGCTTCCACTACAACAACTAAAATCACAAAAGAGCAGGCTATTGAAAAGGCCTTAACAAAGGCAAAGGGTACAGTGACTAAAATTAAACTTGATGATGGGATTTACGAAATCGAAATCAGAAACGGACAGCAAGAATACGAAGTTGATGTTGATTCATCTACAGGTGAAATTATAGGCTTTGAACAAGATATTGAGGACTAATGTGCATAAGCTATCTTAAAAGTGGGACAATACTTTTAAGATAGCTTTTTTAGTTCTGTGAGTAATTACATACTACCTGAGAGAATATCTATGCTTTTCACTTATAATAATAAAAAATTTTCTTCTTTACTTTTTTTTAATACGAGCGTAATATGACATCATTATAAAGGTTTCAAATTTCTAAATCGCTGAAGCAACTGAACGCGGGGGACCCAGTTTTTACGGATTGTTTAACAATAATCCTTGGGGTGAATCTCTTCATTTTTTGAAGGGTAGGGCTACTCAGGCCCGAATCCGACAGCTAACCTCGTAAGCGTTAAGAGCAGAAAAGTTGGAGCTTGGCAGACGAATGAGCGTCTACAAGTCGTATTTAGTGATGACTTGTGGACGTTTTTTTATCTTCATTCAAAAACGAAAATAAGCCCCAGTGGACTACACAGATACCGATTATGCGAAGGTGTAATCGATTTAGAAATGCGAAACACATCCCATGAAACTAGAAGGTGTTGTATATGAAATCCTCATTAAAACGTTATGTTATCGGAAAACCGTTGAGATCCGATACATTGGGGGAGCAAAAGCTTAATAAAAGAAAGGCACTTGCCATACTGTCGTCAGATGCTTTGTCATCAGTAGCGTATGGACCTGAGCAAATTTTAATTGTGCTCATGACAGTAAGTACTGTTGCCTTTTGGTATTCTCTACCGATTGCTGCTGGGGTAGTTGTGTTACTGGCAGCACTTATTTTTTCGTATCGTCAAGTTATTTTTGCGTATCCACATGGTGGTGGAGCATACGTAGTTTCTCGGGAGAATTTAGGTGTCAATGCCGGTCTCGTCGCGGGTGGTTCATTACTTGTCGATTACATTCTAACCGTTGCGGTAAGTGTATCGGCCGGGACAGATGCGATTACTTCGGCATTTCCAAGTCTGCATCCTTATAACGTGTTTATCGCTGTGTTTTTTGTTATATGTTTAACGCTTTTAAATCTACGTGGTGTTACAGAATCTGCATCCATATTAGCGTATCCAGTATATTTGTTTGTAGCTGTCATGCTGATATTAATTGGAGTGGGGATTTATAATGTAGCAACAGGGCAAGTTCCAGCAGAGTTGAGTCCAAAGGTTGGTACACCCGTTGCAGGAATTAGTCTTTTTATATTATTAAAGGCATTTGCATCAGGAAGCTCAGCTTTGACTGGTGTAGAAGCTATTTCAAATGCTATTCCTAATTTTAAAGATCCAGGACCAAAAAATGCGTCTAAAACGTTACTTGCGATGGGCGGTATTTTAGCGGTACTATTTATCGGTATTGTGAGTCTAGCTTATTTTTATGGAATTGCTCCAAATGCAGAAGAAACAGTTGTTTCGCAAATTGCGGAGGCAAGTGTAGGACGCAATTTCTTTTACTATATAGTGCAGGGTACAACAGCAATGATTTTAGTACTCGCTGCAAATACAGGTTATTCAGCCTTTCCTTTACTAGCAGTCAATTTATCGAAAGACCGTTTTATCCCAAGAATGTTCCAAATCCGTGGGGATCGTCTCGGTTATTCAAATGGAATCTTGATGCTTGGTTTAGCTGCCATTGTCTTAATCATTTTATTTGATGGGGCAACAGAACATTTAATTCCACTTTATGCAGTTGGTGTTTTTATTCCGTTTACGTTAGCGCAGGCCGGAATGATGCGGAAATGGTGGCGTGAAAAGCCAAAAGGTTGGGTTGCAAAATTTGCAATAAATACGATTGGAGCGGTTATTTCCTTTATTGTTGCCATGATGTTTTTTGTGACGAAATTACCTCAAGTATGGCCAGTATTTATCTTTTTACCAATAATTATTTTGACGTTTCATCGAATTAAACACCATTATCAAGCAGTTGGTGAGCAGTTAAGATTAAATAATGAGGAGCTACCTATTATTGAGGGGAATGTTTTCATAGTCCCTGTCGCTGGTATTACGAAAGTAGTTGAAAACACTTTGCATTACGCACATTCATTAAAGGTCGACAAAATTATTGCCTTTTACGTAGCCTTCGATCAAGATGACGCAAAAGCTTTTGAAGAGAAATGGAAAGCTTGGCAGCCAGATGTACGGCTTGTAACATACTATTCACCATATCGAAGTATTACACAGCCGTTGATGAAATTTATTAATAAGGTTGAACATCAATGTGCGAAAACAGGACATCAAGTAACAGTTGTTATCCCACAATTTATACCAAAAAAAGGATGGCATCATATGTTACATAATCAATCAAGTCTATTAATTCGCGCTACGCTGTTATTTAACAAAAATGTCGTCATTATGACAGTGCCTTTCCATTTAATAAAATAATGACTAGCCTGCTGGAAAATTGTCTGATATAATCAGTACGTTGGTTGTAAAACACGAACATTTACAATTGAAATTAATTAAAATTCCAGCAAATTCCGAAAAATCAATCTTTATTTAGTGAGTCATTTAGCACATTGCCGAATGAAGTACTGATTTAAATAATTGCTATGTATTACAGCTTCATACTGTTTCACTCATATAATAGCGAGAATATGGCTCGCAAGTTTCTACCGATTTACCGTAAATAAATCGACTATGGGTAGCAATGCTTTAGAAGATCTCATATAAGATGATGATGTTTTCTATTTGTTTCGACGTTTTTACGCTGAATGCTTTGCTCCACTCGTAGATGAATGGATCAAGGTATTCAGCGTTTTTTATTAAATTAAGAAAGAAGGAAATAAAGGAAATGAAGTTATTACACGATAAAATTATGCAAGAAGGAAAAGTTTTATCTTCATCTGTATTAAAAGTAGATTCATTTTTAAATCATCAAATCGACCCAATGCTTATGAAGGAAATTGGTCATGAGTTTGCCAATCGTTTCTCTGATCAAGTTATTACAAAAATAGTGACGATCGAATCTTCAGGTATCGCACCATCTGTTATGCTAGGGCTTGAAATCGGTGCACCTGTAGTATTTGCACGTAAACGTAAATCTTTAACATTATCAGATAATCTTTTTTCTTCAAAAGTACATTCTTTCACAAAAAATGAAACAAATGATATTTCAGTATCACGAAATTTCTTAAATGAAGATGATAACGTCCTAATTATCGATGATTTCTTAGCTAATGGAGAAGCTGTCAAAGGCTTGCTTGATATTGCAGCACAAGCTGGTGCAAATGTTGTGGGCGTCGGCATTGTTATTGAAAAAGGTTTCCAAGATGGTGGGAAATTATTACGCCAGCAAGGGATTCGCGTGGAATCATTAGCAATTGTAGAATCTCTTGAGGATGGCAAAGTTACATTTGCTGCGGAGGCTAATGCGTAATGAATGCCTTTAAATCGACTGCGCTAGCGATTCAACATTTACTTGCGATGTATGCAGGAGCCATTTTAGTGCCATTGATTATCGGTGGGGCAATCGGCTTTGATTCAACACAAATGACGTATTTAGTGGCGATTGACATTATGATGTGTGGAATCGCAACTCTTTTACAAGTGTATTATGGTAAATTTATCGGTATTGGTTTGCCAGTTGTCCTAGGTTGTACATTTACAGCAGTAAGGCCAATAATTGCAATCGGTACAAATCCAGAGCAAGGTATTACTGATATTTATGGTTCAATTATTGCATCAGGTGTAATCATTATGATTATTGCCGGCTTCTTCGGAAAGCTAGTAAAATTCTTCCCGCCTGTTGTGACAGGTTCGGTAGTGTCGATTATCGGTATCTCTTTATTACCAGTAGCTTTAAACAATATGGCGGGTGGACTAGGTGCAAAAGATTTCGCATCTGGCTCGAATATAGCTTTAGCGTTTATTACACTCGTTATTATTTTAGTAGTTTATCGTTTTTCTACAGGGTTCGTCCGCGCAATCTCCATTTTAATTGGACTAGTTGCTGGGACAATCTTAGGCGCATTCATGGGTAAAGTTGATTTTAGCCCAGTTTCAGATGCAGACGCGTTACACATGGTTCAACCATTCTACTTTGGTATGCCAACATTTGATGCTACAGCGATTATTACAATGACACTCGTAGGAATGGTTTCTTTAGTAGAATCAACAGGAGTCTATTTTGCGCTAAGTGATATTTGCAATAAAAAGCTAGACTCAAAAGATTTAGCTCGTGGGTATCGTTCAGAAGGTCTTGCTTCGGTTATTGGTGGTATTTTCAATGCCTTCCCATACACAACGTTCTCACAAAACGTGGGTCTAACTCGTATGTCTGGCGTAAAAGATCGTAAAGTCATTTACATCACAGGTGGATTACTAGTAGCACTTGGCTTTCTACCAAAAATCGCAGCATTAACAACGATTATTCCAACACCAGTACTTGGTGCGGCAATGCTAGCGATGTTCGGCATGGTCATTACACAAGGTATGGGCATGCTAGTACCTGTAATGAATGAGTCAGCGGAAAATGCGATGATTGCTGCTGTAGCAGTTAGTCTTGGTGTCGGTGTATCGGTTGTACCAGGAATTTTCGATGCACTACCAGAAAGTATATCTCTTCTAACATCTAACGGTATCGTCTGTGGTTCGGTTACAGCGATTATCCTGAATATTTTATTCAACATGATCGGGCCAAAGCATAAGGAAGACCCGATGCATGGGGAAGTTTAAAGGTAATCTACAAAAATGTCATCTACTTCTATAGTAGGTGGCATTTTTTTATGAGACCAGATGGTTAATTCTTTTATTGGTAGGAAATCTATAAAATACATTTCATTAGAATTTAAATCAATATATCGACATACATATATAGTATATAAAACTACTCTCTGAAAGGTCTCTGACAAATGCAAAGTATATTTCTGATATTAATACTTCAATTAGTGTATGTACCTTTTTTAACGTTACGGACAATATTTTTAGTAAAGAATATTACTGTCCTTGCTGCTATATTCGGTATGCTGGAAATGTTAGTGTATGTATTTGGCCTTTCGCTTGTTTTTAACGGGGAACAGAGTATTTTAGCCATGAGTGTTTATGCATTTGGTTTTGGTCTAGGTATTTTCCTAGGTGCCAAAATTGAACGGAAACTGGCGATCGGCTATGTCTATACGACAATCAATACGCAAAATAAAAACGAAGAGCTCGTGAATTTCCTCCGTAATGAAGGCTTTGCAGTGACTATTTATATTGGTGAAGGTCGAGATAGTAACCGTTATAAATACGAAATATTAACTAAGAGAAATCGTGAGATGGAGCTGTTCCAAATTGTAGAGCAATTTGAACCAAATGCGTTTATTATTTCTTACGAGCCTAAATCATTCAAAGGTGGATTTTTGCTCAATCGAATGAAGGCAAAGCAAAAATAAAAAGGACTTCCGCTTTATGGCAGAAGTCCTTTGTTCTTTCCACAGGTCAATTAAAACGCTCTTTGACCAACTCTTTAAACAACTCGAAATCCGAATAGACTATTTCTTTGTAGCGCATTGCCTGTAAAATCGTGCTTTCAACAAATACGTTACGCTCCTTACCAATAGCTTTTAATATTTCATCTTCACTATGGTAGGTGAAAACATCGGAGTAGTCGATATCGGCACGTGCATGGTTTTTGGCAGCAATTTGTCCCATCGTCGATGTTGTTGCAAAATAATCCTCTACATCCTTGTAGTTTTTAGGCTTCACCTTTTTCTTATAAGGGGAACGCTCACGGATATAGTATTCTTGCCCCTCCATCGTAACATAAGCTAAATGAGGGTCCTCTAAATGATGCATGGCTTTTTGAGTACCTACTACACGTGCTCCTTGGTGCACATAAGTTTCCCAGAATGTCTCATTGTACGGAAGGAAATATGCAGGGATTGCCGTGCGCACTTCCTTCATTTCAAGAACTAAATCGCATACTCCCTGTGCATTTGTTTCGTCCTCTACTAAAATATAATAGCGTTTTAAGCCGATGGATGCTGTCCCTGAACCGTATTTAATGGCGATATCTTTAATCTTATAGTTGGGTAGCGCAGTAGAGATTGCGGCATATTCTTCTGAAGTGACAGGCTGTACTTCTTCATTCCATAGGAAAACACGCTGTTCTTCATCGTTAATGTACGTGATATCCTGTACAAACTGTGAATGCTGACGTTTCTCTAATTTTTTCAAAACCTTTTTGATTGGTCCCTTTGTATTATCCTTTGTAAATGTTAATGTCAGTGGATCATCTTGTTTACGCTGAAACCGTTTTAGTTGGCTGACATAGCTATGTAGAAAATGATGAATGGCCTTTTCTTGAGCTTCATGATCTAAGCCTTGCTCCTCAAGATATAAAGCGATACTAACACTCATGCGACTAACATCATACAAGTAAGAGCCAACATAGCCTTCATCAAAATCATTAATATCGAACACAATGTCGCCTGTTTCATTTTGAAATGCACCGAAGTTGTCCATATGCATGTCTCCCTGTATCCAAGTAGGCATGACATCAGATGTATGGAAAATGGAAGGGGATTTCGTGACATCAAAATAAAATAAATAGGCACTTCCTCGGAAAAAACGGAAAGGACTATCTAGCATGGTGCGATACTTTTCTATACGTTGCTCCTTAGTTAATCTCATACGTTGACCATCAAATTCCTCGAAAATCGTCTCTAACAGTGTTCTTCTTAAAATTGTTCGTGTGTTCTTCACTTGTTCTAATAAAGTATGCTCCATAGCACATTCTCCTTTGTTCATCTAGTGATTTTACATGAATATACGGAAAATACAGGAATAAAGTTTCACCCGAAAAACCAAATAGAGCTTTAGAGAAATTTATCGAGCGGGCTCGATAAAAAAAGTAGGGTTGACTTTTGACCAAGCCGTATTTGATAACATGTTCGATTCCATATTATCATACTATAAATACATGCTCAGTCTCGGAGGGGGGTTGTATGTATTTTTTTACGAAAGGCTTGATTATTCTTATTGGAAGTACTGCGGTTTCGCTAGGAATTAATCTTTTTTTAACGCCCTATCAAATTTTGGATGGGGGAGTTGTGGGGATAGCGCTTATTTTACACTATTTGTATAAGCTTAAAATAGGTTTAATGATCATCATTATTAGCATTCCAGTTTTTATTATTGCTTGGTATAAATACAGAGCATATTTTTACAATAGCATTCACGGATTAATTGCATCTTCTCTTATTATTGACTTACTAAAGCCTGTTCGGAATCTTGTCCAAATCGATGCTATTTATAGTGCCATATTTGGAGGGATACTGATGGGATTTGGTATTGGCTTGATGCTTAGATTTCAGACAAGCACTGGTGGCACAGATTTGATTGCACAGTTTTTGTGTGAGAAAACAGGGATTAATGTTGGGATACTTATTTTTATGATTGATTCGATCGTCATTGTGGTAGGGAGTCTGTTTTTATCTTCCAGTACATTAATGCTGTCAATTATTACAGTTTTAGTAGTAGGGATTACGACCAGTATTATGACTAGTTATGCATAATAAAAAAATAGCTTCAGCATGACTGAAACTATTTTGAAATTCGTTATCGAGAGCTCTTCATCATTCTTTTTTTAGGATGTGCAGGCTTTACTTCGGCAATTAATATGGCGAGTAAAATCAGTACTGCCCCTACAACCATGCGACTTGTTAATACCTCATGTAAGAAAATTACGGATAGTACCATGCCGAAGAATGATTCTGTCGACAGGATAATAGCTGCCTTTGTAGCAGACGTATATTGATTCGCAACATTTTGAAAAAGATAGGCAAGAGTAGTTGAAAAGATTCCTAAATAAATAATTGAATAGATTGCTTCTTTTTCAAGGTTGGTTGGGATGTCGCCTTGACTGACTACGACTAAGACACCTAAAAATGCTGCTGTGATAAATTGAATAATCGTAAGGGCGATGGCATCTTCCTTTTGTACAAAAAGATTTGTACAAAAAATATCAAATGCAAAGGCGACAGCACAAGCTAAGGAAAGTGCGTCTCCGATATTCATTGTCAGTGATCCTTGTAATGATAAAAAACCGATTCCAATAATAGCTATAATTGAACCGATAATTTCATAGCCATCTATACGGCGCTTGTAAACTGCAAACGCAATTAAGGGAACAATAATGACATTTACAGCGGTTAAAAATGCATTTTTAGATGGTGTTGTATATTGTAATCCCACTGTCTGAAGGGCAAAGGCAACATACAAAATGGTCCCTAACAAAACACCTTTCCAGATCACTGATTTTGAAGCTTTTTTTAATCTGTATCCAAATAAGACTATCAGTATAATCGAAGCTAATAAAAATCTACCTGCCATTACTTGATAAGCTGTTAAATATTCCAATGCAATCGCCGTTATTACAAATCCGCTACCCCAAACGATTGCAGTAACTAATAGCATGCCATCAGCTATGTATTGTTTCATCATTCTTCCTCCTAACTACAATAGAATAGCATGAAATGGAAGAAAAAAAATTGATGTTAATTCTAAATATTCGGGCGTTTTTTTGTACTTATTCCAATGCTGATCATTCAACATCTATTTTGCTATGTAATAAGTACAATTTAACGGCTGCAGCTATACGTTCGTAAAAAACATAATCATTTTCTAAAGGAGCTACTAGTTGACGTATTTTTGACAAACGATAACGGATTGTGTTTGGATGACAAAAATGAGCAACGGCTACTTCCTTTATATTTCCTTGTTTTACAACGTAGGTGATGGCTGTGTTCATTAAATCTGGATCAACCTTTTCCTCAAGTAGGGGACCGAGATAGCTATTTACATAGTTCATAGTAAATTGAGGGTCCTTGCGATGTAATTCAATTAACAAACAATCGGAAGCGAGATTTTCATAATGACAGATAGGAGACGATTCAATTTCAGCCATGATGCGTGCATAGAAGGCTTCCCGAACAGCAAGAGGGAGTTCAACTTGTGTTACATGACAACGACTATAGCCAAAGGTCAATGAATCAGTTGAGATTGCATACATGGTTAACCATTCATTGAGAAGTTTTTCAAATTGAAATTCTTGCGATGGATGGGTCATTAAAATAAAGAGGCTCTTTTTATAGGTACAAATCATACCCGATTTTAAAAGAGGCTCTAAATGAAAAAGAGACTGCATCCACTGACTATTTTTAAGCTCTTGCGTTTGAATATTAGCAACAAATACATATTTTTCAAAGGGCTTATTTACTTGTTGTAAAATGGACTTTATTTGTTCAGCTGTAACATCTTCTTCCATTAAACGTCGCATAATCGTTTCTAAAAAGAATGAATAATCCTGTGTTTTTGCATAGGCCATCGTTTCTAAAATAATTTTTTCAAAGAATTCATCTCCACCAAATCGTAAGATCGGGAAATTGTGCTCATCTGCATACACTAGAACTTCCTCTGGTAAGTCCTCATAGATGACAGGTTTATAGGCTAAAGCACTGGCCCCTAGCTCAATAAGATTTTTCACGGCATTCCATAAATATTCTGGCTTGTGCTTTGCAAATAATAAACTGCTCAGAACCACACTGTTCGGTGTGAAAATCGTTTCTCTCACAGTTTGAATATCGGGCGAAAATTCAAAGTCTAGAATTTCGACATTGTGGACGGGTTTATATAAACCATTGCGACCAGCAACAACTGTAAAATCCTTTGTTATGGGCAGTTGTAAAAAGTTCTCTACGTTCATTAGGATATCAAGCAACCTTTCTTATGATTGTGCTTCTATTCTTATTATAAAAGTACTTGTCAGTAAAATACCATTAGTATTGCTGAAAGAAGGGGCGTGAATCGCTGATAAACCAGCCAAGATCGCTGATAAAGGACAACGAATCGCTGATAAATCAGTCAAGATCGCTGATAAACCACAACGAATCGCTGATAAAACAACCAACCTCCAGTAACCTTTGCTCGAACTGCCTTCTCCCATCCTGAATTTATACCCACTCTACCAAGTGATCAAAAATGATTACTTTTATACACTATTGAAAAGGGAATCTAGTGCTAGAGCCATCTATTTTACATACTATTAACAATGAATTTACAATAAAAGGGTACAATGGATTGTAATAACCAAATTAAGAGGTGCTAGTATGGAGTCTGTTGTGAGACAAAGCATAAAAACAAATAATTTATTTTCCTATTTCAAGCATTTATATGGGCAGCATCAAAACAATACTTTATATATAAAACGTTTAAAAGCGTTGAAGCAAATTATTCAGGACAAGAATTTGGATACATATTTTCAGCCTATCGTCGATTTACAGACGAGGCAAACGGTGGGTTTTGAGGCGTTGAATCGTCCGTGGAGTTCAGAATTATTTAATAGTGTCGATCAGTTTTATGAATTTGTTGGACAAACGGACTGCGTATTTTTATTTGAGTGCTTTTGTCGTAATCTTTCATTGCAGCGCTTCCAAGAACGACTGCACGAAGATTGGATAAACAGAGGCTTTTTAGTATTTGTTAATATACATCCGAATGTCTTACTTGATAAGAACTACCATAGTGGTGAAACCTTACAATTATTAAAAGAGCTGGGTATTAAACCACAACAGGTAGTATTTGAGCTAACTGAACGCAGTGCCGTAGTAGATTTTGTGGAGTTTGAACGTGTGTTATCACATTATCGATCACAGGGTTATCGAATCGCAGTGGATGATGTGGGTTCAGGATACAATAGCTTAAAAACACTTGTTTATTTAAAGCCAGAATTTATTAAACTAGACCGTTCTTTAATACAATTTATTGATAAAAACAGCGAGCAACAGCAGCTGGTCACATTGCTCATGAGATACGCCGAGCAGGCTGAGACAAAAATTATTGCAGAGGGTATTGAACGTCAGGAAGAATTAAACTATTTACATAATATTGGTATTCACTACGCGCAAGGTTATGCGATAGGGAAACCCGCAAAGGAAATACATTTGGGGAAAATAAGGATGGATGACCATGAAAATAGGGGAAGTCATAGAAAGTGTTCCTTGTATTGATGAATTTGTGAAAAATAAAGAAGTGGATTTGCTTTTTACAAACGATCCGTCATTACGTAGTGTCGTTGTTGTTCGAGATGACAAACCAATTGGGCATATTACACGCACACATTTTTATCAAAAAATTGGTACACGTTATGGCTATAATTTATTTATGGGACGGCAAAATCAACTTATTATGAAAGAGAATCCTTTAATTATAGATCGTCATACACCTATAACAGAAGTCAGCACGGAAGCGATGCAAAGACGACCAGAGGACTTATATGATGATGTGATTGTAACAAAAAATGGCTTATATTATGGTGTCGTAAGTATTCGAGAATTACTGTTAAAGCTTGTAGAAACACAAGTAGCTATTGCAAGCTTTTTGAATCCGTTAAGCAGTCTTCCAGGCAATAAATTAATTGATGAAAAGCTCGAAGAAGCATTACAGCTACCGCGATATAGTTTAATATATTTTGATTTAGATCATTTTAAATCCTATAATGACACGTATGGTTTTAATAAAGGGGATAAAATTTTACTGTATTTAACAGACATCTTAAAAAGAAATATAGTTGGTACAGAGGAATTTTTAGGGCATATTGGTGGAGATGATTTCGTTGCTATTCTTCCTCATTTTGAGGCTAACTCAATTTGTCAAATAATTATTGATGAGTTTGATGCATTCATTTTGAGCTTTTATGAACTAGAAGATTTAGGGCAATTACAGATTCATAATAGGGCTGGTACACTTGAGCCGTTCACATGCACTTCACTATCCATCGCAGTTATAACAAATCAATATCAGCAATTTGAATCTGTTGATCAATTGTCAGATGCGGTGACGCGTGTGAAAAAACAATGTAAAACAATTTCAGGAAGCTCTTATCTAGTTAATGATCATGAAAAAGAAACCTATCTCGTTCACTAAACGAAGTAGGTTTTTTATCTTTTAGTAAGTACTCCACAAAAGCATCTTCGTATTTACTGCTGCTTGCAGATCGTCACCAATTCTAGCGTTGTCGACTAAAATATAAATAAGACCTAAATGAGTAATGGTTTTAATCATCATTTCTTGAATCTCTTCTTCTGCAGCAACATCTACTTCACATCGAATGCATTAGCGGTGTCCTTGTTTAATGCATCCTCATTAAAGTCGGCAATTACCACTCTTGCTCCTTCCTTAACGAAAAAAGTCTACTGTTAAATTTAAATTATTATATTTCGTTTTTGGGGAATAATCATAAGAAATAACAGCTTTCATTATAAGAAAATATTAATCTAAACAAAACATACTTGAATTATAGGGATTATAGGTATATAATTCGATTTACATTAAACAAACTGGTTGGGGGGCTTTCCATTGTCTACATTACAAATCGTTCTTAACGTAGCCGTTTTACTTGTGTTCGTTGGGATTTTATATCTTATGAATAAAAAACACGTTAAGTTTTCAAATCGTGTTTTTACAGCTTTAGGTTTAGGTATTGCACTTGGTCTTGGACTGCATTTAATTTATGGTATTGATTCTGAAGTTTTAGCTAAAACAACAAGTTGGTACAATATTATTGGTACTGGTTATGTTAAATTGCTACAAATGGTTGCAATGCCATTAATTTTCATTTCAATCTTAATAGCCTTTACGAAAATGAAAGTTGGCAAAAACTTTGGGAAAATGGCAGCACTTATTTTGGCGATTTTAATCGGTACAACTGCTGTTTCAGCTGCGGTTGGTATTTTTTCAGCAACAGTTTTCGATTTAGATGCTTCCCACATTATACAAGGGTCAGCAGAAACTGAGCGTGGAGCATATTTAGAGGAAAAAACTTCTGGATTAACTGCGCCGGATTTACCAACGCAAATTATTGAGTTATTCCCAGCAAATCCATTTTTAGATTTAACAGGTGCTCGTTCGACATCAACGATCGCTGTTGTTATTTTTTCAGCGTTCTTAGGTTTTGCATACTTACGTATAGCACGTAAAGATGAAGCTACTGCGGCCACTATTAAAAAGGGCTTGGATGCAATCTATGCATTAGTAATGGGCGTTGTAACAATTGTCTTACGTTTAACACCATATGGTATTTTAGCCATTATGGCTCGTACAGTGGCAACATCTGATTTCGGGGCAATTTATAATTTAGGTAAGTTTGTTATTGCGTCTTATGTAGCGTTATTCATTGTGTTTATAGTACACTTATTAATCCTTACATTAAGTGGTTTAAATCCATTTACGTATTTAAAAAAATCTGCAGAAACATTATTGTTTGCTTTCACTTCACGTTCAAGTGCAGGTACTTTACCGATGAATATTAAAACGCAAACAGGTCGTCTCGGTGTACCTGAGGGGATCGCGAACTTCTCAGGCTCATTCGGATTATCTATTGGTCAAAATGGCTGTGCCGGTGTTTATCCTGCGATGCTAGCGATTATGATTGCACCTACAGTAGGCATTAATCCGCTTGATCCAGTATTCATCATTACTGTGATCGCAGTCGTAGCAATCAGTTCATTTGGTGTAGCTGGTGTTGGTGGAGGTGCAACATTCGCGGCAATTCTTGTATTATCAGCACTCGATTTACCGATTGCACTTGCTGGTGTATTAATCTCTGTTGAGCCATTAATCGACATGGGGCGTACTGCTCTTAATGTAAGTGGTTCAATGATGGCAGGTGTGACAACAGCACGTGTCACAAAAGAGTTGGATACGGAAATGTACAATAATAAAGAATTAGGAGCTCAAGTAGCGGACCTATAAACAAAAAAGAGTTACTCTCGTTTGAGAGTAGCTCTTTTTGTATCAGATCAGGTGTGTTGGCTTTTATCCATCTTAAAGGCTCTGAGCGACGAGCCGCTTCCTTCGCTCCGCTTCGTGCAGGGTCTCGTCTGTCTCGCTTTCCCGCGGGAGTCGAGTAGCCCTACGCTACAATTAGTCAAAATGGGAATATATAGACGAAACAGTAACGAAAAAATCCTTTTTTTCGCTCAATAATAAACCTATTTTTTCCTAATCAAACGCCTGGTATCAGATATAAAAGCGGGTTGTGATGTAAGTAATAGCCACTTTAATGATCAAGAATCAATTCAACCCTCTAAATTAATTTCACATAAAAGTCTTTGCCATTCATGAGTTCGTTAATCTCGATGTCGTAAATGTTTTTATAGTAATCATAAATATTACGTGCTAACCCTGAGTGTCCATTTAAATATGTTCCCTTTTTAATCTCTTTACGTGGATTATGGAAATCAAAATATAAGCGTGAATCGTGGCACATTGAATCTAAAATAGCTTTAAACTCTTGTTCTTCAATATGAATCCCGCGTGTATATTTGCATTCTCTGCGGTATGTATCGTGAGAAACATTCACCGGCGCAGACTCAAGAATCATTTCGATTTTTTTACTCAAATGTTAACAGCTCCTTATAGGATAGTAGCAACAAAGGATCGTAAAGCAACAAGCAAAGAACTTAGATAAACTCTTCCAACTACAAGTGTCTATTTATTCTAGTATATAATTATCAGAAAATTATAGCAATATTTCTCACCAATCTTGTTGTTGCATTTCTTCTGCTATTATTTGTAAATCATAGGCTGTGATCATTAAAAGTGTATAGTCGTGTGTTTCCATATATTTTTCTGCTAGACGCTTCATATATTTAGGGGAGCCTTCATTTTCTTCGTCATAAACTAGCAGTAAACCATCTGTATTTTGAATAATGAACTTGTCTTTTTCGATAAATTGCCACGGAGCCTCATATGGCTTTTTCGTAACGCTCGTTACAAAGTCTGCTTGAGCTACTAATGATTGATACTTTTCTTTTTTTGGCTCTTGCCAGTTTTTCTCCTGCTCTAAAAAAGGAGTAATAACAGCATATTTTACATGCGGAAATTCTTTTTTTAACATAAGAACAACATCAGCACCCCATGATTCTACCCCTTGCTGACCACTAATAATCACCCATTCTAACCCTTCATCAATCAGAATCCGTAGACGGTCTTCGAGTGCTTTTTTTATGATGGCAATGCCAGGATGCTTGTCGTTGAAAATTCCTAGTTCGTGTGGTTTATAGCCAGTGATCATAATTCGCTGTAACAATAAAACGCCCCCTAAGCTGTATATTATGTAGTACTAGTATACAGTAGGGGGCAGGTAAAACGAATTTCAATATGTTGTATAGTTGTTCCCAAGATGAGTGAATGATTAGCTTATTAAAACGCAAATAGTGTTAAGACTGCAGCTACAGCAGCACATATGCCTAAAAACCACCATGTGTCTGTAAAGTCCTCTTTGGAGTCACTATTCATGTGAAGTACTTCCTTTCTGTTTGATTTTAACCTGTCCGTTCCAGGACCAATTCGTCCAAACGCGCAGTACAGTTTCGAAAGGTCCGCGTTTAAATTTCTTTAAATAGGCAAGGCTGAAAACACATTGTAAGCTATACAAAACGATTCCAAATAAAATACCGCCGAACACGCCTAGCTTGCCGAATAAGCCTAGACCATATCCGTAAAATACTGTTGTACAAATAATCGTTTGCATTAGATAATTGGTTAATGATAGTTTACCAACACTCTCAAAGGCAGGAGCTAACAGTTGTACTGGGCGAGTGTTATATAATAAAGCTGCAAGGCAGACATAGCCAACTGACAGTAACTGTGAACCACCCATCATCAACATGTCAGAAAAATTACTTTCTATAAAACTTAAACTTTTACATGCTAGCCCTATTGGAACGAGCAATGCACCTAGCTTATACCATTTCTTTTCGTCCTCCATATTTACAAAAGCTTGCTTTTTAGCGAGCCCCATGCCGAAGAGGAATAATGACGCATAAAATACTGGTCCAATAATAAGAAGAATGAATATGAGAGCAGGATCATCCATTCCAGGAGGGGTAACATTTGAGCGGAAATCCTGTATTTCGGAATAGCTGCCATTAGCATATACATCGTCGGCCTTTTGAATATAAGTTTGCATTTCTTTTTGTTCTTTTTCGGATTCTGTCATAGAACCGAATGAAAAGGCTATTGTAAGTAATAATAAGATACCAGACCAAATAAATAACGTTTTTGGTTTGCGATTAATAAATGGAATTAAAAATAAAGTCATGCAGCCATAGGAAAATAAAATATCACCTTCCCATAAAAACGTTGAATGTAGTAAACCTAAGCCTATTAACCCGGTAGCACGACGTAAAATAGACCATCGACTCTTATCCTTTTTTTTACGAATAGACTCAATCAATTTAATAAGAGAGAAGCCGAATAAAATGGTGAAAATCGGCATAAAAGAGCCTTCTATAAAGACTTTTACAAAATACAAAGCCCCGTTATCAAGGGCGGATAGATCTTTTAGTTCATCTTTGCCATACATGCCAAACTGGAAAATCAGCAAATTCGCCATTAAGATGCCAAATAAACTAAAACCACGCATTGTATCTATGAAGGTAACACGTTTTGTTGTCATTGCGTTTTATCTCCTTAATTGGTTATCTTATACATAGTGTAGTTTACAAAACTTATGGTGAAATAATGACAACCTTAAAGTAATCTTAAAAGTAGGTGATAGAATGCGAGATGCATCGATTTTAGTGTTAGAGGACGAACTTGCAATTGCGGAAATGATTGAAATTATATTAAGAAAAGAAGGATTATTAAACATTACACTCTGCGGCACTGTTCAAGAAGCAAAAAAGAAAATTGAAACGAAGGTTTTTGATTTTTACCTATTAGATATTATGCTTCCAGACGGTAGCGGGCTTGAAATGGCGAAT
Organism: Lysinibacillus sp. RS11; assembly: GCF_042019215.1. NCBI lineage: Bacteria > Bacillati > Bacillota > Bacilli > Caryophanales > Bacillaceae > Lysinibacillus > Lysinibacillus sp. RS11. Next base: position 271,374 of record NZ_CP168124.1, read on the forward strand.
ATGATTCGTGAGCAAAGTGATGCACCTATATTCTTTTTAACGGCTAAAGGTAGTGATGCAGATAAGCTTCGTGGTTTTATGAACGGTGCAGACGATTATATTACGAAACCATTTAATCCACTTGAGCTTGTTGCGCGGGTGAAAGTACAGCTTGCGAGATATATAAAGAAAAAGGGTGTGCCAGAAAGTAATTTATTTACTTGTAGTCGATTTACATTTGATATCGATGCAGCGGAGATAACTGTAAATGATACAAAGGAAATTATTAGTGGGCGATTATTTCATTTATTGAAATATTTATGTGAGAATGTAGGGCAAGTATTATCAAAGGAACAGATTTATGAGCGAGTCTGGGGCGATTGTTTGTTTGATGATAATACAGTGATGGTTCATATTCGAAAACTACGAGAAAAAATTGAAAAGAATCCAGGTAAACCAACGTGCATTATAACTGTGAGGGGGATTGGTTATAAACTAGTTGGAGATGTTCAATCATGAAGCCAGCTGGAAAATTATCACTTCGTTTTGTATCTTATTTCACTATATTTTACTTACTAATTATCTCTGGCTTTATTATTAGTTTGGTGTTTTTTGCGATCTTTATCAACGGTCATGTCGGTGACAATATTCATATAATGACTTCTTCTGAAATAAAAGATGATGCTGTCGTAGAAAAAGGAGAATCCATTAAGATTGCTGATTATTTAGTGAAGCGAGCTAAGGAGAACGCAGGGCAACTATATTTGTTCGATCAATCGATGGACATTGTTGATTACACGGGAGAGAGTTGCGAACTCTGTGAAATGACAGATAACGAAATCATCGCTCTTAAACGTCCAGGAATGCACACGTGGGAGATTCCTAACTACTATTTGCTATTCCTCCCGACATCACCTGTCCAACCACTTTTTGAGGAAGTATATCAGAGTTGGAAGGATAAAGGGGAGATCTCTTCAGAACTGCTTCAACGTTTACAAGATAAGAAGGCTTCTGTTGAAATCTATAACGAGCAGTGGGACCGTGTAGGAGTCATTGGTGAGGGCTATGAAAAGCTACATAAGCCCCAGTTACTAGAAGAACAATATGATATTTTCGAGCATGAAGAGCTTACACAAAGTGCTGCTTTAGAGGATGGCTCGACATTAGTTGTACGCATGCCCAATCCATCCTATAAGCCATTTGAAGAACCTTTTTATAAAGCGATGGTTTTATTTGCTTCCATCTTCTTTGGTGGACATTTTATATTGTTAATAGGGGTTATCTTTTTATCGATTAGCATTTCACGTCAATTTGTTCGTCCGCTTGTTTATGTGATATCCCGTATAGAGCGACTGACACAGTTTGATTACAGTGAAGTGAGAGATAAAAATATCCATCATCGGAAGACGGGTAAGTTGAAAAGGAAATTTAAATTATTTCAGCCAGTGGATGAATCCCTCAATAATTTATCGATACGCCTTTCCTCTAATGAAAGGCAAATTAAGCACGCGGAGCAATTACGTGAGGAGTGGATTACGGGCTTATCACATGATTTAAAGACACCGTTAAGCTCTATTTTTGGTTACTCAACAATGCTTGCTTCAGAGGATTATGAGTGGACAAAGGAAGAAATGCGTATCTTTGCGAATACGATGCAGGAGAAGGCGACGTATATGGATGCCCTTATACAAGACTTAACATATACGTACCAATTAAAAAATAAAGCGATCCAGCTTGAAAAAGTGTTGTTACCACTTAACGTATGGTTACCTCAATTTGCAGACGAGCAGGTGTCTGTGAAGGTTTATGGGAATGTCATGCTCGAAGCGGACGATCTTCTATTAAAGCGCATTTTAGATAATTTAATAACTAATGCTAAGAAATATACTCCTGTTGGTACAAAGGTAAGTGTAGAAGCGCAAAATATAGGCAAGGGAGTTATGCTAACTATTGCTGATCAAGGTCCGGGTATTCCACAAGAAGAGTTAGATAATCTCTTTGAACGTTATTATCGAGGTACTAATACTACAGATGATACAACGGGTACAGGCCTAGGATTGGCGATTACTAAGCAGTTAATTGATTTACACGATGGTACCATTAGTGTCCGATCGGGAGCAGAAGGTACAGTTTTTGACTTGAAATTTAATTGTAAATAGCAGGTCCTTAGTTAAAGAGTAAGTTAATTTTGGCAGTACAAGTGATGAATCTTTCACTTTGTACTGCCTTTTTTATGCATTGATGAGTTTGCGCGGCTATTTTTCTATATACATCTCTCTGATGGTCGCTCAATTTTTACATAGCGCCATAAATTATTGGCGATGTCACGTGCTTCAGCAGCGTGTTCCGTCCCAACAAATGCTTTTCGGAAAGGAGTAAGTAGTGATTCGATGATGAAAAGCTTTGGTTTCTCACATTGTAATTCTTCCATCAAAAATTCAGTGTATTCCAAGCCTTCAAGGGTTTCATCCTTAGACAATCCTTTCATAAATCCTTGCAATTGTTCAACAATCATTTCCTTGTTAATGGATTGATAGTTCGCCACATTTTGAATAGCGTTAATCATTTCAACATTTATAATGACTTCTTTGGATTCTAACATGACAGGAATGATTGCTTTAATATTACGCAATGCTACACGGACAATTGTTTCACGACTTATAAATTGGAAATCCGAAATTAAAACTGCGCGTAATGAGAGGTTAATCATTCCGAGAGCTTGTATAGCGCATTCATAGCTCAGTGTACTAATTTCTTCACCGAAAACTTGTACAAAACGATTCGCAAGCCATTCTAGCTCCTGTAAGTAATAGTTCAAAATAATCTTTTTAAGTTCTTTGTCACGAGAATGGGTGACCGATTCAAAAATTTGAATTAGATTGTGCTCGCGATTGACATACATGAGTACGGCAACTTGCTGTGTTAATACTTCCAAATCAGTAGGGTCTTTACCGTATAGTAATTCGTGACGGCGATTGCTCGCTTCCTCACGTCCCTCATCTAGTATGGCGATTAAGCATTCATTTTTAGAAGAAAAATGATTATAAAACGTGCCCTTCGAAATTTTAGCTGCACTAATAATATCGTTAATGGATGTGTCCACTAATCCTTTTTCGATAAAAAGCTCACGAGCGGCTGTAATGATTTGTCTTTTTCTTTTATTCATAACCTCACCTTTTTTAAGATATTATACTACCATTCTACATCGAAAATGCCTATATATCAATGTTTATGAATTTTTTAATCTTAATTCTTGAAAAAAATAGACTGCGAGTATAAAATAAGTTTTATTGAAAAAACAAGAAGGAATTGAGGGATATAAATGAATAGTGAGCAAACAATGAAAAAGCCCCCCTATGGCATGATTGCTATTTTATTTGTGGGTGCTTTTGTTGCCTTTCTAAATAACACATTGTTAAACGTTGCATTACCAACAATCATGAAAGATTTTGGGATCACAACGTATTCTAAGGTACAATGGCTTGCGACAGGATATATGCTTGTAAGTGGTATTTTGGTACCAGCTTCGGCATTCTTTGTAACACGCTTTAAAAATAGACATTTATTTATTGCAGCGATGTCAGTCTTTACGATCGGTACAATTATGGCAGGTTTTGCACCTAACTTCGGTATGCTATTAGCAGGACGTATGGTGCAAGCTGCAGGTGCATCGACAATGTCACCACTTTTAATGAATGTCATGTTAACTAGCTTCCCAAGAGAAAAACGTGGGGCAGCGATGGGGATATTTGGTTTAGTCATGATTATGGCACCAGCAATAGGTCCAACATTATCAGGATATATTGTTGAGCACCATGATTGGCGTATGCTATTCCAAATGATTATTCCGTTTGCTGTAATTAGTTTATTGTTTGCTGTTTGGAAATTAGATAACGTGATGGAGACACGTGAAGTTCATTTAGATTTCCCATCCGTATTATTATCAACAATAGCATTCGGTGGTATACTGTATGGATTTAGTGCAGCGGGGGATAAGGGTTGGTCAAGTCCTTGGGTATATGGCACGATTTCAGTTGGCTTTATCGCATTAATAATCTTCGTGTTAAAACAATTACGTATGGATCAGCCTTTGCTAGAATTACGTATTTACAAATATCCAATGTTTGCATTGGGATCGGCTATTTCTGTTATCGTATCAATGGCTATGTTCTCAGGGATGATTTTAACACCTGCATATGTGCAATCAATTCGTGGCATTGAACCTTTTGAAGCGGGCTTAATGATGCTTCCTGGGGCACTGATTATGGGGCTTATGTCGCCGATTACAGGGAAGCTTTTTGATAAATTCGGACCGCGAGTGTTAGCGATGATCGGTTTAACCATTACAACACTAGCAACATTCGGCTTAACGAAGTTAGAAATAGATTCAAGCTATACATTTATCGTGTCAATGTACACAATTCGTATGTTCGGTTTGTCTATGGTTATGATGCCAATTATGACAAACGGTTTAAACCAAATACCACAAATGATGAATCCACATGGTACAGCCATTAACAATACTGTACAGCAAGTGGCAGGGGCAATAGGTAGTGCTTTGATGGTATCGTTTATGAATACCCGTACAAAAGCAACAGCACAGGATTTAATTGCAGAAGCGAAGGTAAATGCGGCACAATCGGGTGCTGCACCAACGCCTGAGCAAATGCAACAAATGCAAGAACAAATTATGCAAAATGCTTTATTGGATGGTATTACTCACTCATTCCTAATTGCTGCAGGTCTTACAGTGGTGGCACTTGTGCTAGCACTTTTCCTAAAACGTGTGAAAGTTGAAAGTGCTGCGGCTTCCATGGATTTGAAAAAACCAACAAAATAATTTGTGATATGGACCTGTTAGTAGAATATTTCTTCTAACAGGTTTTTTGATGACGCAATAATTGTTATCGATAAATGAGGAGATTTGGGTAATAAATCATAATTAGTTTTCGGTATACTCGAATAATTGGTCGATAAATCCTTTTATATCAGAAGCAATAAGGTAAAAGAGATTGTTGATTTTTTTATATGAAAATGAATTCCTACATTATATATATAAAATAGAAAGTATTACACGAACGATGGTGGGGAAGATTAAAAACAAAACGAAGCAAGAACAATTATTATTAAAAATCAAATATTTTGCAGAGATAGTTACGTTTGATAATATTGTATTTTTTAACAATGTGGATGAAAAGCAAACTTAAATACAATATATAGTTGACAAAATCAATGAATATTGAAAAGATTGTCGAAATTGTGATTTAGCTCATTGAAATAATATGCAAACAGTCTTATAATGGAGTTTGTAATGTCACCAAGACAAGATAAGGATGGAATTATGATGCACTTTTTGCAAAGTAAAGTTAACATTGTAATAACAAATCATATGAATTGCTGTCCAGCTCTTAGACTGGTGATTTGTAAGACATACGCGCTGTAACGACTGTTAAGAAGTGCCTTAATGGTCTTTTTTACATGGAAGCAATATAAAATTAAAATAGTAATAGTGATGGCAAAGGAGAGTTCAAAATGTCAGAAACGAATAACCAAACACAGTCTGAACAATTAACTGTAAGTCAAGAACAACTGGATGTGCTAGATCAATTATTAAAGCCTGAGGTTCAGGAATCACTTACAACTTTAGTTGAGCAATTACCAAAGTTAACTGAAATGATGACGTTATTAACAAAATCGTATGAGTTCGCTCAAGCTGTTGCAACTGACGAAGTGCTGAAAAATGATACTGTTGGTGCTGTAACAGAAATGGCAGGCCCAGTAGTAGGCTCAGCAAAAAATCTTGCAGCTACTGCAATTGAAGCGAAAGATCGTGCTTCTGAAAGCCAAGAAGTAATTGGTTTATTCGGTCTTATGAAAATGTTAAAAGACCCACAAGTTCAAGGTGTTTTCCGTTTTGTTAATGCTTTCTTACAAGTAAGCGCTGAACGTAAATCTAAATAAGACTCGACTCGAGATATATTCAATTCGTAAGGACGGAGGATTAATTAATCATGTCAAAAGAAATCGTCATCTTAGGTGCTGGTTACGCTGGCGTTTTAACTGCATTAACTGCACGTAAGTATTTATCAGCTGATGAAGCTAAAATTACTGTAGTAAACCAATTCCCAACACACCAAATTATCACTGAGCTTCACCGTTTAGCTGGTGGTACTATTGCTGAAGGTGCTGTTGCTTTACCACTTAAAAAAATCTTTAAAGGTTTAGATATCGATTTACAAATTGCTAAAGTAACGAAATTCAATGTAGACACTAAAAAAGTTGACCTAGATACTGGTTATACTTTAGATTACGATACATTAGTAGTATCTTTAGGTAGCCAAACTGGATTCTTCGGTATCCCTGGATTAGAAGAAAACTCTATGGTACTTAAATCAGTGAACGATGCAAACAAAATTAACAGACACATCGAAGACCGTATTAAAGCATATGCACAAACGAAAGACGAAGCAGATGCGACAATCGTTATCGGTGGTGGCGGTTTAACAGGTGTCGAGCTTGTTGGTGAAATCGTGGACAACTTCCCGAAAATTGCAGCAAAACACGGTGTTAACTTTGCTGATCTTAAAATCAAACTTGTGGAAGCTGGTCCAAAAATCTTACCAGTACTTCCAGATACATTGATCCAACGTGCTACGGAAAGCTTAGCAAAACGTGGTGTTGAATTTATTACAGGTACTCCTGTTACAGGCGTTGAGGGTAATGTCATCGCTCTTAAAGATCGTGAACCAATCGTTGCCAATACACTTGTTTGGACAGGTGGGGTAGCTCCACTTCCACTAGTAGGAGAATCTGGCCTTGCTGCTGACCGCGGTAAAGCAACGATTAACGAGTTCTTACAATCTACATCTCACGATGATGTATTCGTAATTGGTGACGCATCTGTTGCATTACCAGCTGATGGCGGACGTCCACTATACGCACCAACTGCTCAAGTTGCATGGCAAATGGGTGAGTGCGCTGGCTACAACCTATTCGCACAATACAAAAACCAAGAGATGAAGTCTTTCTCTGCAGTTAACTCTGGTACACTTGCAAGCTTAGGTCGTAAAGACGCTGTTGCGACAATTGGTGCTAGCAACACAGAACTGAAAGGTCTTCCTGCAACACTTATGAAAGAAGCGTCTAACATTCGCTATCTTACACATATCAAAGCGCTATTCGGCTTAGCGTACTAATATTTTTAGGGCATGATTCAATTGTTATATTGAATTCATGCCCTTTTTTAATTTTATTAGGGTATACATACGATTTAGGGTGAAGTGAGTGCTCGGCATTTCAGCTGGATGGGAGAGTCAGAGTGGCGGATAGAAATCGGGACGATGGAAGGAAGAGTCGGAGCGACGGGTAGAAATGCCGAAGCGACGGGAAGAAGTCGGGGCGACGGATAGGAAGGCCGAAGTGACGGAAAGAAGTCGGGGCGACGGATAGGAAGGCCAAAGCGACGGAAGGAAGAGTCGGATCGACGGAAAGAAATGCCGAAGCGACGGATAGGAAGGTCAAAGCGACGGAAGGAAGAGTCGGAGTGACGGATAGAACCATCAAAGTCGTGGATAGAGCGGCCGAATTCGTGGATAGAACCATCAAAGTCGTGGATAGAACAGCCAAAATCGTGGATAGCCCCGACCAAGCGATGGAAAGAAGAGCCCTAGTGACAGATAGAGAAGCCGAAACTATGAATAGAGCTATCGATACAACGGTAGAAACTATTATGTCTTAACCCACACATTTTACGTAGCGCCCCTTCTAATAGGAGGCGCTACGATTTTTATATCGCTATTGCTTCCGTTTGCATAGCGAAGCGGCGACAGTATTAAAATTCCCTCTACTCATTGAGTTTAGAAATATTTCTATAGAATCTAGCCTTCGAGGGTTGAATATTCAAAATTAGCAATGTAGATGCTACTAAAAACATGATGATGGATGCGGATATAACAACATTTCGAATAGATATAATTTCAGCTGCAACTCCAAAGATGGCAGTTATGATGATTACGAACAAAGCTTCCACAAAACCGTAGATACTTCCTATTCTCCCCATACTGTCGACAGGAATATTGTTTTGATAAAAGGTATAGAAACCTGTATTGGCAAAGGCTGTCGCAAAGGACAAAAGAAAGCATCCAAAAGAAGCGATAAGAAATGTGTAAGAGGATGTGAAAGTTAAATAGCCTAATGCTGTTATTACCGAACCCATTCCTATTAGCCAAGCAGTTGACACTTTTTCTACGATTGCTGTATTCGTTAAAGAACCAACTAATACTCCAGCACCTGCTATGCTTACTAAAATACCATATTCACCTTCGGATAATGAAAGTACTTGAGTAGCAAAGGCAGCCTCTAAAGAATCCGTCGCTGTCATCATGACAATCATCGCACTAAATAAAAAATAGATTATCATAATATAGGAATTTTTAAGGCTAAATCTTATAACAAGTTTCCAATCATCTACTAATAACTTGAAGGAAAATGTATGATCGGTTTTACTAGTAAGTTCTTCATTGGCTTCAACATTAGGCATACCTAATGTGATACAGGCTGATAAAAATAAAGCAATGGCATTCAAATATATGGCCGTATTAGGCGTTCCAATCGTAAATAGCATTCCTGCAATGGCTGGACCAGTTATGAATGCGCCTGAATCGAGTAAGCTACGAAGTGAGTTAAAACGTTTCCTTTGTTCTATGGGTATCAATTTCGTAATGTAAGTCATGGAAGTTGGGTGATACATAGAACTCGCTATGGTGATTACGAAGACTAAGACGTAAATCCAAGCTAAAGTAGAAAAGAAGGGAAGTATGATAATTAGTAAAGATTGAAAAATGTTAAGAACAAACATTAGATATTTTTTATTTAAACGATCTATCAAACTACCTGACCAAAAACTGGAAAATAGTGTGGATGACGCTCTAACGATATATAAACCGGACACAGCTATAGCTGACCCTGTAAGGTTTAAGACAATAAGATTTAAAGCGATAAAATATATCCAACTTCCAACACTGGAAACACCAATACTAAACAATAATATAGCCGGATAACGCCACGCTTCTAATAATTTATTCATGCTCATATAAATTCCTCCTAGTGTTTGTTTACAAGCAACTAAACAAAAAAATCCCACCTCCAAGACGATTTGTCTTAGGGACGAGATTGTGGAATTTATATTCACGTGGTGCCACCCTAGTTCACTATTATGTCATCATAATAGCCTTTTCAGTACGGCATACATACTTATGCTTATACTGTTACTCTGTAACGGGAGTTCCCGTCGCACCATCATTCAAGTAGAAATCCAATGCGCTACTCCGAGGCTTGTTTCAATAATTCGTTCCTACTCGTTTTCAGCAACTCGAGCTCTCTGGGAAGAACAGCCTTATTTACTTTTCTCTTCAATGTATTTTCGCTAGTGTAGCATAAATTTGTATTTTTAGTAAAGTGTTACTTTTGGAATATTCCGATAAACCGAAAAGTATTTTTAAAAATATAAGCCAGTAGCCTTTCATTTCAATATAAAGGGCTGCTGGCTTGTTTAATTAAAATAGGTGAATAATTGACTCTTGCCATCTATTAAGTTTTATCAAAATAAACGAAGCAATGCGTCAGTTAGTGGATTTATGGTATTAATTTAAACTTTGATGGTAGTTGAAGTAATAAATATAAAATTTGTAGGTTTATCTGTTTTATTAAACCAGTTGTGGGGGATGGTCGAATTCATATGAATACTATCCCCAGGATATAGATCATATTCTGTATTATCAAGAATGATTGTCAAGATTCCATCGGTGACATATATAAACTCCTGTCCTGCATGTGAAAAAGGGGTCTCTCGTTGGTCTCCGGGTAATAAGGTTACTAAAATCGGCACAAATATAGGATTTGATACATTTCCAGAAAGGTCCGAATAAATAAACGATGACTTATGTTCGGATTGTTTATAAGTTCCTCGCCTAATCATATCTTTGTCCATTTGTATTGTATCCGGAAAGAAATAACTAGGACTAACACCAAGAGCTTCAGATATTTTGCGCAAGGAATGTAATGTGATAGAACAAAGAGATCGTTCTACTTGAGATAAAAAGCTTATCGATAAATCTGTTTTTTCAGAGACTTCCTTTAATGTCATTTTTTTTGACTTACGAAGTCTTTTTATTAAAATCCCTATATCTTGATCCATTTTATCAACCTCAAATATAGTCTTATTGTAATAAAGTATATATAATACTTAAATTCTTGTAAAGTTATGGTAGCCTTTGGGTTTGAGTTGTTTTTAACTGCGAGATCTGTTGACGTTTAACTTTTTTAGTAGAAGTCTTTTGGGAAAAATATTGAATCTTCAGAAATTGGATGTATAATAATTGTAAACGCTTTACATTTCTAATTTTATCTTTTGATAAAATTTAAGTGGTATTTAAATTTTACTTACATAAACTTTATGAAGTTGAATTTTTTATGTAATAATCAAGTTCATATCTAGGTGAATCATGAAATAGCATTTAATAAATGCAATTTTTTTAGGTGAAAATTTAAGTCACATTTAAATTTAGAGGGATATTTGCAGATAATTAAAGCTAAGATTAAATAACGTGTTTATTAACAAATGTATTAAATATCAAACAAATTGGAGGGAAGAATGATGGAATTCAAAAAAATGTTTACTACGATTGATCTCCATGTATCTGGAGAACCGTTGCGTATTATTACTGGAGGTTTACCAGAAATTAAAGGAGGCACGCAGCTAGAAAGACGTGCCTATTGTATGGAACATTTAGATCATATTCGAGAAGTTTTAATGTATGAGCCTAGAGGTCATGATGGCATGTATGGTTGCATTATTACTCCACCAGCAAGCGAAGGCGCAGATCTAGGTGTGTTGTTTATGCACAATGAGGGTTGGAGTACAATGTGTGGCCATGGCGTTATTGCGGTAGTGACCATGGCTATTGAAACAGGCATGATTGAGGTGAAAGATGAAAATGATAAACTGATCATTGATTGTCCGTGTGGGCCTGTAACAGCGTATGCAAAGTGTAGAGGAACTAAAGTAGAATCTGTCTCCTTTGAAAATGTACCTTCTTTTGTCTATAGAAAAGATTTTCCGATTAAAATTGATGGTTACGAATTTGATGTGGATATTTCATACGGTGGTGCTTTTTATGCCGTGGTTGATAGTGAAAAAATTGGCTTGAAAGTGAACAACAAAGATTTATGGGATTTACAAGTATCGGGTGACAAAATTAAACATTATATTGAAAGTCAAATTGAAGTAAAACATCCATTTGAAGATATAACGGGGATCTATGGTGTAATTTTCTCTGATAATCCAAAAGACAGCCATGCGGATTTACGAAATGTCACAATCTTTGCTGACAAACAGGTAGATCGATCTCCATGTGGTTCTGGTACTGCTGCAAGAGTAGCTACTTTATACGAACGTGGCGTACTGAAGGAAAGTGGAAGTTTTATTCATGAAAGTATAACAGATGGACAATTTGTTGGTGAAATACTTTCTTTAACGAAAGTGGATGACTATAAAGCTGTTATTCCAAAAGTTACTGGGAACGCCTTTATTACAGGTTTCCATCAATTCGTGATTAGTCCAGAGGATCCCCTTAATAGAGGGTTTTTATTGAAGTAAATTTGCTGCTGATTTTGCACCTAATGTAGTAGCCAAAAATTTAATTTTTGTACCGAATGCGATGGATATAAAGTTAGAAAAAGGGTGGGGAATTATGTTAGTTATAAGTACGGATGAACAAAAAAGTTTAGTAGATATGAATGAAGTTATTGAATGTGTGGCTGTTGCCTTGAGGGAATTTTCAGCAAATAGAACTATTACACCTATCCGCGCTGCTCTGCCTTTCGATAACGGCCAAAATACAGCATTGATTATGCCATCGGTAGCAGAAGAACTTAGTAGTGTCGGATTAAAGATAGTAACAGTAGCACCTAATAATAAAGAATTAGGTAAGAAAACGATAACGGGCGTAGTAATGCTATCAGATTTTAAAACTGGCGAACCAATTGCTCTACTAGAAGGTTCTTATTTAACAATGATTAGAACGGGTGCTTTATCAGGTGTTGCAACGAAGTATTTATCTCGTGAAGATTCAAAAAAGTTATGCATCATCGGCACGGGGGAACAAGCAAAAGGTCTAGTTGAAGCAATAGTAGCTGTACGAAATATTGAAGAAATTCTTCTTTATAATAGAACGGAGCAAAAAGCACATGAATTCGCGAAGTATATTAGAAATAAATTCGATAAGCATGTACAAGTTTATTCAGATCCGAATGAAGCGGTACTTAAAGCTGATATTATTGTGACCACAACCAATTCTTCAACACCAGTTTTTTCTGAACCGTTAAAGCCAGGTGTTCATGTAAATGCGGTTGGTTCATTCAGACCTACGATGCAGGAATTGCCGTCTCATGCTCTTTCTTCAGCTCACAAAGTAGTAGTTGAATCTAAAGAAGCAGCCATAGAAGAGACTGGTGACATAATAATTCCAATAAATGAAGGAGTCTTTGATTCGGGTGATATCTTTGGAGAGCTCGGACAAATTATTGACGGGCAACTAAAAGGAAGAGAAAGTGCAGAAGAAATTACGCTATTTAAATCGGTAGGATTAGCGGTTGTAGACATTGTAGTTGCAAAGTATTTTTATGACAAGGCTATTAAACATAAAATGGGGACTTACATTAACCTTTAAAATTATAGTTAAGTGTCATTTAAATAACTAAGTTGGTACGGAACTATCAAGATGTTGAAATATTTTAATTGAGTCCATTTTTTGGCTCATCATTATAACGTGGGGTTGATTTCTATTCCGACTGGGCGCTTTGACGCTGACGCTTCGCTTTCGCGCAGAGCAAAGCTTCCTAGGGGTGTTCAGTCTTCACTCCAATTCAACCGCATACGTTTTAACAAAAATACTGCCCTATATTTTGGTAACAGATCGTTTTTTACACAAAAATTTAAGTCCCACTTAAAAATAATGAAGATTAATACAGATGTTAGTTAAATATTGCGGATTTAGTTAACTGAATATTTTGTCTTTTGTGCTTAGAGAATAAGGAGGTGTTTGCATGAAGTGGTGGAGGAATCAAAAGCTATATGTAAAGATTTTCATCGGGGTATTAGTAGGGATTGTGTTAGGTTTTGTCTTTGGACCCAAAGTTGCCATTATAAAACCTATCGGGGACATTTTTATTCGCTTGTTACAAATGCTCATCGTTCCATTGGCCTTTTTCAGTATTGTATCGGGTATTACTAAGCTTGAAGATATTAAAATGTTAAAGTCTATCGGTGGTAAAATAATGATTATTTATGTTCTTACCACTTTATTAGCGACGATTATTGGTGTCGTTACGGCCCTTTTGATCAGCCCAGGTAAAGGAGAGGTAGGGCTTCTCGGTAAAACAGAAGCTATAGATCAAGAGGAATTTAGTTTTCTTGATAATATTGTTCAATGGTTTCCGTCAAACGTTGTGCAATCAATGGCAGAGACCAATATGCTTCAAATTATTATCTTTGCTGTTTTTGTCGGAGTTGCCATAGTACTTCTTGGAGACAAAGTGAATAGAATTAAGGAATTAGCTCATGAAGGCGCGGATTTGATGATTAAGATTGCTGAAATTGTTATTAATTTTGCTCCATTTGGAATTATGGCATTAATCGCAAACGTTGTCGGAACGCTTGGGTTTGGGGTAGTGATCGAAGTTGGTCGATATGTATTATCAGCATTTATCGGGTTTTTAATTATTCTCTTAGTGGTCTATCCGATTATGTTAAAAGTATTAGGAAAAACCAGTCCAGTTTTCTTTTACAAACAAATAAGTCCAGCTATGCTTGTAGCTTGTAGTACAACATCAAGTAGTGCAACACTTCCTGCGTCGATGGAGGTTTCAAAAAGGGGACTTAAAATACCAGAACATATATATGGTTTCACGCTTCCACTTGGCGCTACACTTAATATGAATGGATTAGCATCGACATTAGGTGTTCTAGCAGTATTTGCGGCAAATCTATATGGGCTCCCTATTACGTTCAGTATGATTTTACAAACTGCTTTTTTAGGTGTTGTTCTTGCAATGGGCTGCGCAGGAGTGAAAGGGGCGGATGTTGTGACTGCATCACTATTGCTTTCTACAATGGGTCTTCCTCTTACAATAATCCCAATCATTGCGGCTGTTTCTCCAATTGTAGATATGGGGAATACCGTGGTCAATATTACTGGTGATATAGCAGGAACACAGATTGTTCATCAAAGAAACCCTGAATACTCAAATGAAGGAGTTTAAAAAAGTCTAAAAGTGGCTTGAGCCTTATTTTAATGGGCTCAAGCCATATTTTTTCGCTTATGAAAAAGTGTTCCGATAGATTTGAGAAACATTCCGATAAACGATGAAATTGTTCCGATAAATCTTAAAAACATACCGATATTTCACGAAAAGGTTCTGATAATCTTATTGAAGATATGCTTTAAGCGCTATTAATAGTGACTGGCAAATGATGATTGATTCTATTGCATTAGTAGCTATTTCAAGAGAATGGTCAGCATTTTCTACAATAGCAAGCTCATGGGAAGAGAGTTGTTCTAAACGTTCTTTAGAGTAATGAGGATCAGCTGTACCAATTGCTAAAAACGTCTGCTTTTCTAATAAGTTTTGCATGATATGTTCAAGAGATAATAAGGGAGTTAAAAGTACATAACGAGAAGGAACAAGTGAAGGCTGTTGCAAATAAAAATCTATGATAGCCAATGTTCCAAGTGATTTTCCTATATATACAGCTTCCGTATAAGATTTGGTGCTTAAAATATAGTTTACAATAGGATTTGCAGCATTATAAACCATTTCTGAAATAGCTTCTGGCTCCTGTTCGAATTGTTGCGGATCAAATGTATAGCATACCTGTACAACATCATAGCCAAGCTCTAGCATCAGTGCAGTGGAATAATAAAGAAGTGGTTTTTCATAAGTATAGCCTGTGCCAGAGAACATAAAGCAAACTTTATCGCTAGTGCTGTCAAAGTAATTGTATGCAATGCCATTATGTTGTTCTTTTTTAAGTTTCATTTTCATGGAAATACCTCCATTTATTTCTTATTTGTTTTATAATCTTACTATAACAAGGAGGGGGAATTTTATGAAGGCGGTTATCATCAATGAGTTTGGCACTTCTGATGTTTTAAAGTATGTGGAATGTCCAAAGCCTACTATTTCGGCAGGGGAGGTATTAATACGCACGTCATATACGAGTGTGAATTTTGCTGATATTAAAAACCGAACAGGTAATAAGGCAAAAGCGAATTTTCCGATGATACTTGGTTTAGATGTAGCGGGTGTAGTGGAAGAAGTTTTTGATGAAAGTAGTGTTTTTAAAAAGGGGGACCAAGTAATTGCATTCCCGAAAAATGGAGCCTATGCAGAATATGTGGTGGCGAAAGAGCAGCTTGTCTTTAAAATTCCAAATGATGTCCCTTTGGAAAAGGTAGCTGCTGTGCCAACAGTTTCATTTCTATCCTATCTTTTGACACATCAAATTGCTCCAATTAGTAAGGACGATCGTGTATTAATTCACGCTGCATCCGGTGGGGTAGGGACAATGCTTATTCAAATGGCGAAAAGGCTAGGTGCAAAGAAAATTATTGGCACGGTTAGTAATATGAAGAAAGCGCCAATTGCCTATGAACTAGGTGCACATCATGTACTGACATATGATAATTTTAGTGAACAAGTTAATGAATATACGGATGGTCAAGGTGTTAACATTATTTTTGACTCAATTGCAGGCAATATTACGGAAGAGAGTTTTAACTGCTTAGCTCCTTATGGTACGCTAGTGCAATTTGGAAATAGTGGTGGCAAGGCAGGAAATATAAAAACATCTGATTTACATAGTAGCTGCCGCAATGTGAAAGGCTTTAGCTTAGGAACGACTCGAGCTTTCAAACCAGAAATGCTACAACAAGTTGCACAGGAGATGTTTACTTTATTGAAAGATGAAAGCTTCCAAGTACCAATTGCCAATGTTTTTGCATTAGAAGACATGCAGAAAGCCCATGAATTAATGGAAAGTCGTCAGCATCAAGGGAAAATTTTAATTAAAATATAAAACATTGACCCTGTATAGATACACACTATACAGGGTTTCATAGTGTAAAAAAACAAAATGGTCAAGGGGATTTTGGTGATGTTGTAGCTCTTTAAATGAGGGTGATTTTCGATCCAGGCTACTCGCTTTCCTGTGGGCGAGCGTCGATCTGCTTCCTCCGCTTAAGTTGTTGCTGACGCTTCGTTAACACTCCGCTTTCGCACAGATTTGCCGAAGGGCCTACATTCTATAATAGTACGGAAATCTCTTCAAATATTTGTTAAAATACGATATTATTATATGGATTTTTGTATTTCTTTACTTTATTTTGATATTGTTATTTGTTTTAGGTCAATTTTAAAATATAATGTTATGTTTGGCCTCTTGTATAATTAAGCGCGAATATAAAGGAATGGCTAATAGGAGAGTGATGGAGTGCTTTTTAATTCCTTTGAATTTATTTTTCTATTTTTACCAATTACATTTGTAGTCTATTTTTTCTTAAATCGATTCAGTAACCAACAATATGCGATTTATTGGTTGGTACTGAGCTCTTTGTTTTTTTATGGTTATTTTAAGTTAACTTATTTAGCAATCATCACGGTCTCAATCATTGTGAACTTTGCTTTAAGTCGGATCATTAATAATAGCAATCATCGTCTGAGAAAGACTTATATGATTATCGGAGTAGTCTTTAATGTTTTAATACTTTGTTACTATAAATATACAGATTTCTTTATTACAAATATTAATAGTTTATTCGATACAGATTTTGCAATGTTGCATTTATTGCTACCATTAGGGCTTAGTTTTATTACATTTCAACAAATTGCTTTTATTGTTGATAGTTATCGAGATGGAACAGCTCATTATAAATTTAGCAATTATGCGCTGTTCATTTTGTTTTTCCCACAATTAGTAGCGGGGCCAATTGTTCAGCATGATGAAATGCTTCCACAGTATGATATTAAAGAAAATCGAAAAATTATTCATGACAATGTTGCACGTGGCTTATTTATCTTTGTCATCGGTTTAGTCAAAAAGATTGTTATTGCGGATACGGTGGGCATATGGGCTAATGCAGGTTTTGAAAATTATAGTAACTTAAGTTTTGTAGAAGCGTGGATTACTTCCTTATCGTATACCGTACAACTTTATTACGATTTTAGTGGATATTCCGATATGGCGATTGGTTTAGCCTTATTATTTAATATTAAATTACCAGTAAATTTCTTCTCCCCCTACAAAGCACGTAATATTCAGGAGTTTTGGAAAAAGTGGCATATGACCTTGAACCGGTTTTTAACTACATATGTATATTTTCCGTTAGGTGGTAGCCGAAAAGGGGAATTTAGGACTTATATAAATATTTTAATTATTTTCTTCATCAGTGGATTTTGGCACGGCGCTGGATGGAATTTTATTTTATGGGGACTCATGCATGGTTTTGCGTCTGTTGTGGTAAGACTTTTTAGTAAAACAGGTGTTAAACTTCCTTATTTACTTTCGTGGTTTATAACTTTCCAATTTGTTAACATTGCTTGGGTATATTTCCGTGCAACAAGCCTCGAGCAAGCAAATACTATCATATCTAAAATGTTTACGCCAAATATGGAATCTATAACGAGCTTCTTTACTGAGCCACTTACTAATTTTGCTCAAGCGGAAGCATTTAGTGTTATGGGATTAACATTAAGTGATCCAATCGTGATTGTTGTAGGACTTTTAATCACACTTGTATTTGCATTTACTGCCTTAAATTCTATTCAGTTAATGGATAAGATGAAATTTAATTGGGGAGCAATCATTTATATGCAATGTATGATTGCGCTAGTTCTTATATCGATCTACTATATGCAGAAAAATAGTATATTCTTATATTTTAATTTCTAAATAAAGGTGTGAATTAACTTGGATCCGAAAAAATGGTTAGTAAAATTGTTTGCCACATCCTTCATCGTAATAGGATTACCTGTTTTCGGAATTATGGGTTTCAATTATTATATTGATCCTCTATGGAATTACACACATGCCAATGACTTTAACGACTATCAGCTTGGCTTTGATGAAAGACAATTAAAAACAAATTATATTAATAACCATGATTTCAATTATGATAGTTTGCTAATTGGAACGAGCAGGATTACGTATCTTGATGAAAGGGCCTTTACAACAGAAAGTGTCTATAATTATTCATTAAGTGGGCTGCAGATAGAAGAATACTTGCCTTATATGAAATATGCTGAAAAGAAAAATGGTAAGCCTTTTAAGAAGATTTTTATTGAGTTATATTTTGATTCAGCTAATACTAGCAAACCTAATACATTGAATCCGCCGCAAACTTATATTGAGACGTCTGAGGCACCGTTTTATGCAATAAAATCTTTATTTTCAGAAAGCACTATGCATTATGCTCGTTTTAATTATGATATCTCTAAGGCAAATCATTATGATGGTGCTCGTAGTTACATGCGTAATAATATTGCACAAACTACATATCCGAATGATGATATGGAGCAGTCGTGGCAAGAATTTAAGAAAAATTTTAAAGCAGAGTCAACCAAGCCTTTTATGTATGATCATGACTATCGGAAAAAGCTTCAAGCTATAAAAGAGGCATTTCCAAATACAGAATTAGTTGTCTTTACGGAGTTAATGCCTGCCAAACGACTTCAAACAATTTTGCATAATGATAATCGTTACGAGGCATATAGCAGATGGATGAACGAAATGGTGGATGTGTTTGGTACCGTCTATAGCTTCCATACTGTGAATGAAGTAACAACAAATGTGGATAACTTTTTTGATTGGCTTCATTACTATCCAAATGTGGGATATTTAATAATAAAATCTTTAGAGAACAGGGAAGATCAATCAACTATTATGCAAGCTGTAAATAAAGGGAATCTTGATGAGTACCTTGAAAATGTAGTGGTAGATATAGATATTGAATAAGAGATGAAAAGATGACTCCGACCTGTACGGTCAGAGCCATCTTTTTTCAATGTTGATATTGTTAGTGTTATTGCTTGTGTAGTTCATTTATTTTTTCATAAATACGTCGCTTACGATAGAGCATAATACCTGCTTCGGCAACATCTTGCATCATGCCTTTATTGGCAAAGGCACCGAAAATCATCCCGGCAATCGGAATCATTTGGAACAGCTTTTTCCAACCAAACTGATCGCGATACGTAAAGAATACTTCCTTCCAACCTTGAAGCTGTGAAATCACATTTTCTGCTGCGTTATTATGAGTATCATACATGGACGAAAGTTCCTTCAATATCGCTTCTTTGCCGACAATATCGGCGGAGCTGAATTGGAGACATTTTACGATGAAAATACGCTCCATTTTATCGTTCGGATCATAGCCATGAATGATCGCAATCTCTTGCAATGTTTTTAAAGCCATCCCTAAAATAAGAGGAATATCAATAGCCAATGTGAAAATACCACCAAAGCCAGTAGAAGCACCTTGCACTGTTGCGAATTTCACACGCTCATTTTGTAATTTGTCACTTAGCGCAATCATATCCTCTAGCGGCATTTGACTAATATCGGATATAGCAAAAATATTTTGAAACGAAGATTGGTTACGGATTTTCTGCATCATTGCTTGTTCATTAATTAAATATTTACCACCTGTTTGAATATAGCTTCCTAATTCATCAACTAGTAATGCTATTTTATTTTGCAGGAAGGTAGGTGTCATCTTATCTAAGATTTTAAATGGGATGCGACCTAATTTATCAAAAAACCACAAATCCTTTTGATCTTTTTCCCATGCTTGAATTTCCTGTAAATGCTTTTCTAATTGCTCGACATTCTCCATTTTGTCTATTCCCCTTATTTTTTGCATTTAATTAACTTCTTTCAGCGGGTGTTCAAACACCCACTGAAATAGAGGAACTCAGTCTAAGAACGCCATGTCCTGTGGCAATGACTGAGTGACCACATCATGCTGTGTTGCTGCCGCTACGCTTTCGCACAGACAAAAACACGTTGCTGACGCTGCGTTAGCACTGCGCTTTCGCACAAAAAACATCTGTTGCTGACGCTACGTTAGCACTACGCTTTCGCGCAAAAAACATCTGCAGGCCTAGGCACAAAGCAGATTTCGGACGCAATTATGCCGAGGCATAATTGATATACGTAAGGAATTTAAAAAAGGTTTCGTTAGTTTTTGAAAAATTGCGACATTAATGCGGGGGATTATTGCCAAACTGTTGCAAGTAACGCGATACCTTCTTTGATTTGCTCAAAGGTCAGCCCGCCATAGCCTATAATAATCATGGCGTGTTTAGAGACTTGCTGATAGGAGGTTGAACATGGATAGACTTTGATTCCTGCCTCCCGTGCAAGACTAATCGCAGTCTGTTCAGCAAGCCTTTTTGGTAGCTTCATAACAATGTGTAGCCCAGATTTTTCCCCAATTACTTCGAAATCCTCGGAAAAATTTGTGTTAATAGCTGCTAGTAAGGTCTGTTGCTTTTTGCGATAAATAGTGCGCATTTTAGCTAAATGCTTATCGAAAAAACCTTGAGCAATAAAATCGGCTATCACAAGCTGGTCTATTTTTGAGACAACAGACTTTTGTTCCTGATTAAAAAGAATAAAATCCTCGACTAGTGATTTAGGCAAAATCATGTAACTTATGCGTAGCGATGGGATAAGTGTTTTTGAAAATGTTCCGGAATAAATAACACGCTGAAGCTGATCCATTTTTGCTAATGAAGGGATAGGGAGCCCCTTATAGCGAAATTCTGAATCATAATCATCTTCAAAAATATATGCTTTCTCAGAAATTGCCCATTGCATAAGTGCTGCACGCCGTTCAACGGGCATGACCATGCCGAGCGGAAACTGATGTGCGGGTGTTGTGTATAACATGTGGATAGGTTTTTTCGGTATTGTAACCCCTGAGTGATCAACAGGAATAGCGTGAGTTGTTAATCCACATTGTTGCAATATTGCACGTACTCTTTTAAAGCCAGGCTCCTCTAAGCCAACATGTGTTTTTGGGCCAAAAAAGTGACATAGAGCTTGAAGTTGACTTTGTGTACCACTATAAACAAACACTTGTGATGCTTCACAAGTAACGCCTCTTGAACGTTCAACGTAGCGAGCGATTTCCGTCCGTAATAGAGCCTCTCCTTGCCAAGGGCTTGTCGTTAAGTTATTCACATTGAAGTGCTTTTTCAACAGCTTATGCCAGATGGAAATTGGAAAAGCCTCTTTATCCACATGTCCGTTGTTAAAATCAAATTTTATATCATATGTAATTGGTGTTATAGCAGGGGATGTATGCGGCTTCAGCTGCTGTCCCCATTCGAATTCAAAGGGAGCTATGAAATAACCTGAGCGTTCCTTGCTATAGATATAGCCTTCCGCTAGCAATTGCTCATATGCTTCCTTAATCGTATGAACACTAACATCGAGCGTTTTAGCAAGTGTTCGTTTAGAAGGTAACTGCTCATGGGCCGGTAGTTTATTGTTGATAACTGCTTGTTTTATTTCTTCGTAAATTTGCACGTATTTCGATGTATCCCCAGTAAATGAAATCGATAACTCCAAAATATTGCACCTCCTGGTATGGTGTGTTTTTTGAAAATTGGTTATATTCATCATATCAAAATTACCGTTAAATAGTGAAAAAGGAGTGAATGAAAATGAATTTTGTAGCGTTAGAAAATGAAGTAGTATTACTTAAACCATTAGAACAAAAGGACTCTCAAGGGATACTGGAGGCTGGTAGTTATCCAGAGATTTGGCCTTATTTGTCCACAATGATAGAGAAAATGGATGATGTGCATAACTTTGTGGACAAGGCACTATCTGCAAAAAACGCGAAAACAGAGTTTCCATTTGTTATTGTGGATAAAAATTCTGGGCAAATCATTGGTTCGACTAGGTTTATGGATATTGATGAGAATCATAAACGGCTTGAAATAGGTACGTCATGGATTACACCTGTTTTTTGGCGTACCACTATAAATACGAATTGCAAATATTTATTACTACAATACTGTTTTGAAGTGTTAAATCTACAACGTGTACAAATTAAAACAGACCATGAAAACGTGCGTGCTCAAAAAGCAATTGAACGTATAGGAGGAAAAAAGGAGGGTGTTTTACGTAATCATATGGTGCGCAAGGATGGCACAACTCGCCATACTGTGATGTATAGTATTACTTTACAAGAATGGCCTGAAGTGAAAAAACATTTACAGCAGTTGCTAGTTGATTCTACTAAAGAATTAGGATGAAAATGGTATTTATTTAATTTCTTTCAGCAAATGTTTTTTGTAGCAAGAGCAAAGCGGCAGCTACAGTAGTCTCCCATAGGCGGTGTCAAAAATAGATAAGAAGGGGAAGAGTACCTAAAATTTGAGAGAGTGAAAGGAGAGAACGACGGTTAATGCTTGGTTGATAGATGTGAACCGACTAATAACGGTAGAACAATATGTAGCACTAAATCATAAATGATGGATTACAAGTCATTTTGAAAAATTTTTATTCAAAGTTACAAAGCAACCTTACAATGTTTGATCAAAATAAATTTCACCCTAAATCCACTGTTGCATAGCTAGAAACAAAAGAAAAGTCTGCTTTTTGACAGCGCTTTTCTTTTGTTCTTTATCCCGATCCTTGAATAGTTTCTCTTTTATCTATTTGGAGAAGAATCCTTTTTTTCTTCTGAACTAAATCTATTTTTATCAGATGAATCGAGACAAGGGTCGTTCATTCACTATTCTTTATTCTTAAGGATCTTGCCCTTTACTTCACCAATCCTGACTTCTCCGTTACCTGACTGAGTAATAGAAGCATCTTTCGCCACGTGGTTGATATCTAGACTACCATCACCTACGTGTATCTGTGCTGAGCCACCTATCTGATCAATCGTAATATGTCCATTGATATTGTTAATAACTACATCCGAACCGATATCACGAGCGGTGATGTCACCATCTCGATTATCAATTTCAAGTGAGTCGGTTAGATTCGATATTTGAATATCACCATTGATATTTTCAATCTTGGCGCTGGACGCTAGCTCTGATACTTGGATATTGCCGTCACGATGGGATTTAATATCCAGCTTAAGCTGCTTTGGAACTTTGATTTCCAGATCGACTGCCCCCGATCCCATAGCGAGGAATTGCCCTCTAAAACGTGCATCTAAATAAGCAATATCTTTCTGTGCTTCTAGATTTAATTCCAATTTATCCATGCTGACCCCGTTGCTCTTGGCCACAGCAACGACTTCGATTTTATCTGAATCAGAGTTCCCTGAAACCTGAATTTCCCCATTCCGATGATCAATGACAAGCTTTGTCAGACCGACCACCGATAATTCTAGGTCCTTCTCTGATGATTCTTCTTTCGCTCCGCAAGCAGCAATCAACAGCAATAACACTACAAGCATAGCGCCCTTTATTCTCTTCATTTTGTTCATATTTATCCTCCTTTTTCTAGCAGAGATTGATCTAAAATTCCGCTTTTGTTGCTCAATTTCGAAGTTCGCCACTCAGACCACATCACGTTTTACAAATATAGGGTAGGATACTAAATACATGACTGCTAGATGGATACCAATAAATACGAGAGAAAAGCCCAACGTTACCCCATCAACAGAAGGATTTCCGTATATGTACGGAGTAAGGTCAGTGTGGGAGAAGACAAAGTATTTCGTCCAGCTCCAGCCGTCCATCGCAATCGCAATAATAAACCCAGTTAACGAGACGAACAGGGAAATAACGATGGAGAAAGTTGTGCTCCGAAAGGCGGCAGAAATCATAAATGCCAACGTAATCACGATGAGCAAGAATGGAATATTAAGCACATATCCCACAAGTAGAGCTTGTAGCATCGGAACTTCCTCTACAGCTTGGTTCTTTACATAGAAATAACTGTCCGCTAATCCATCAAAGCCGAATATGAAGCCACCAAGGAAAATCGATGTTAATATTCCAGCCACTGATAACATAAGGCCGAACAAGATAGCGGCGACATACTTGGAGATGTAGATTTTGGTGCGACTAGCCGAACGGGTCAATAAAAGTTTAATCGTACCGGATACGAATTCAGCAGCAACAATCTCGCCAGCGATAATAATGGAGATAAGGGAAACCGCAAAAATGATATTCCTTACTAGGCTCACTGCAAAGGTCCATGCATTGGTGCTAGGTGGAATGTCTTTGTCTAAATAGTACTGGTTCAGCACTATGTGTTTCTCAGCCTGCTTGATTTCAATGTTCAGCGCGTCCGACTTGCTTGCTTCCTGGCGGAGTTGAACGTTCTTTTGTTCTAACTGTACTCTCCAATTATCGTTTACAGCGTCACTTCCGGCTGTTTTCAAATTCACGATTTGAAGTACTACGTATAACAAGACGATTGCAATCATAACCCACGTCCGCTTTCGTTTATAAATCTTCATGTTTTCATTGCGAATGAATGAAATCAATGGTCTTCCCCTCCTGTTATCTCGATAAATATGTCTTCCAGCGTCTTTTTGAGCGTGTGGACGCCATATACGTTAATTCCGGAAGCCATTAGCTTTTGGCTAATCTCCGGAATATCCGACTTGGCGATGCGGATTTGTATATGTCGTTGATCGGTCGTGATTTCATCGCCAGACATTAGCGTTTGGAGAATTTGTACAGCTAGATCCGGTCGATCGACTTCAAATCGAACTTGCAGTCGTTCATCTTCTTCCATATCTGATATTTTGTGAGTACTAATCAGTTTTCCTTTCTGCATAATAGCGACCCGATCACACATCATTTCCATCTCGGACATGAGGTGGCTGGAGATCATAATTCCCACACTTTCTTTTTGAGCTAGATGCTTCAAGTGACCTCTCAGTTCACGGATACCAGCCGGATCAAGTCCGTTGGTAGGTTCATCGAGTATAAGTAGGGAAGGTTTATGGACGAGAGCGACGGCAAGACCTAGGCGCTGACGCATGCCCAGGGAGTAGGTCGCAACCTTATCACTGATACTATGCTCCAAGCCAACGAGTGAAATGACTTCTCGGATTCTTGCTTCTGTCACGCCTGGCGTCATACGAGAGAAGTGAAGTAGATTGTCATAACCGGATAAATATTTGTACAAATCCGGATTCTCCACGATTACGCCTACATGCTTCATAGTTTGTTCAAAGTGGGTATGAGCATCTGTACCGTCAATTAGTACTTGGCCTCTTGTTTTGGACATGAGACCGACAATCATCCGAATCGTCGATGTTTTTCCTGCACCATTCGGACCGAGGAGCCCCAGGATTTCTCCCTTTTCTATATTTAGCGTTACCTGATCAACAATGATCTTGTTTCCTACTTTTTTCGTAAGATCACGAATTTGTAGCAGCGACAATGCCTACCACTCCCTTTTATTAGTAATTGGAATGAGATATACTTTTCTGTATTCTAGTGGAATCTCATCTATCTTCAAATTAGCAGAACGATTGTCATAAAGCCGAGTGACAAGAAGTCATAACCTTGATATGACAAGGGAAATTAGGGTTTTTCAGGCTGCTTTTTTTCTCAGTTCAATAAGATGAAAGGAGTTGTACATATGCGTTTTTTAATTAAAAATGAAAATCGGTGGTTATGGCAGGACTGGAATATGCTTGTTATTCGTTGTCTATGGGTCGTCGCCGTTATCATTTTTATGTATCAAGATCAGCCAACCTTTTCTTTTTGGATGGTGTTTGTTCCTCTTTTGCTGTGTAACCTTGTCCCATTTTTATTTGTGAAGGGTCATTATTATCAATACCTGATATCAGAGTGCTTGTTTGCGGGTGGAGTATCATTATTTCTTGCTTATGATTTTGGACTGATACGTCTGTTTCCACCGGCTCTCTTTATGATTGCGTTCTATACCCGAGGGCTATCCCATTGGTTCTCGCTTCCTATCGCCGTCACACTGTTTGTTCTAAGTACAGGGGATTCTTTCAGTTCATCGCTGTCACACCCTGTCATATGGCAAAGCATAATCGATGCGCTTATCTTCTACGGGGTAAGCTACGCGCTGCAAAAAGGAGCCCTAGCGATTAATGCTATCAAACAGAAGCTTTCGTTGATAAAAGAGCAATACACGATTTTGGAGCAGTATTCATCACAGATTGAAAGAATGACGCTGTTAGAGGAACGTTACCGTATGGCTCGTGAGCTACATGATACGATCGGTCATACCTTTACTTCCATGATTTTAGGAATGGAGACGTTAAAATCCCATATTCATTCGGAAGAGGGAGAAGCCAAGCTGCAGGGAATGCTCAAGCTGGCGAGAACGGGATTAGATGACATTCGCCGCCAGGTGCATCAAATGGATCCAATCGAGGAGGCGCTGCCGTTGGATCGAGCGCTGCTTCAGATTATGGATGAATTCAAGATGAATACCGGGATTCGAATCGTATTCCGTACAATGGGTGAGCCTTATCCTGTGATGAAGCAGGCCAAGCTTGCCTTGTATCGCTGTCTGCAGGAGGCTCTAACTAACGCCAGCCGTCATGGGCAAGCCAGTACGATTCAAGTTCTTTTGCAATATGATCATACGCAGATGATGCTACAGGTACAGGATAACGGCAAGGGTGACGACAACCTCGAGTATGGATTCGGACTGACAGGTATGAAGGAACGTCTAGCCCCATTGCAAGGCAAACTCTTTATCCATTCGCAGACGGATGCTGGCACGATGGTAACTTGCACGATTCCGAATTCATCTCATGAGGGTGGACAGAAAATCAAAATCTTGTTGGCCGATGATCAGCCATTAGTCAGTGAGAGTCTGAGATTGCTGTTAGGAGAAGAACAGGATTTTGAAGTGGTGGTTGTTGGAGATGGCAAGCAAGCTATCGAAGAATGTAAGAAGAACCGTCCTGACATTGTATTAATGGACATCAACATGCCCGAAATGGATGGTATCGAAGCTACAAAGTTTATTAAAGAGACGTGGCCAAACATTCGGGTCATTATGATTACAACAATAGAGGATGTTGCCTTGGCAGCGGAAGCGCTTCGTATTGGAGCAGAAGGCTACATGTTGAAATCGATACACCCTAAGGAATTGGCCGCAACCATCCGACTTATATATAGCGGGGGGACGATGATCTCACAGGATATAGCTCATCAATTGTTTCAACACAAGATAGGGGATAAGGTGCAGAATCGGTATGAACTAACCGAGCGGGAAATCGAAGTTCTCGGGTGCTTGACTGAAGGGCTTCGCAATAAGGAAATTGCACAAAAGCTACATCTGTCGGAAGGTACGATCCGAAATTATATCTCCTCTATTTACCTGAAATTGCAAGTGCATAGCCGTGAAGAAGCGGTGGAGAAGGCAAGGATTGAGTGTCTAATTTAACGAAGTGAGAGGGAATCTAAGTCAAACTATCGAATGGCACATTCTTTCTAATTCATTAGGTGTTAAAAGTACTCATAAAATCACTTCCATTTATATTTTAATTGTATGTAAAATAATTACATTTATATAAGTGTTCTGAAATGTAATTATAATCAAAAGTAAAGCTGAACTAATTAAAATAATTAGTTCAGCTTAAAAATATAACGTTAGCCCTTGTCTTTAATAGAAATTAATCGACCATTCTTTTTTTATAGATAAATCCTGCTACAATCCAAGTCACTAGTGACCATACGATGATAGTAGCTATTGGAATAATGACGTCCATTGTTGTGAATGTTCCTTCTAAAGCCTCTGCTAATAGTACCAATTGAGAACTTGGTAACCACTCTGCAACTTTTAAAATAGGGAAGGCTTCCGATAATCCTAGGATAATAGGAGCGAATGAGAAAATAAAGATAACAGGTAGAACAATAATAGATCCTTCCATAATCGATTTGGCGAATAATCCACATACTGTTCCCATTGCAATATAGAACACAGCTGAAAACACTAAAGCAATAGCTATGATGAAAAAATTAGCAGGTTCATAGCCAACAAGAAAAATAGTCAAGGCTACAACTACTATTGTAACGATAAAGACAAACAAGCTTTTACCAATTAAAATATCTCCAAGTGAAGCGGGAGAAAGCATTAGACTGCGAAGTGTATTTTTTTCTTTCTCCTCTGCAATTAAACAACATTGTACATAGGTAGTCACCATAGAAAACGCCATATTTATTGGAAGAAAATAGGTTATTATAGCATTTGCACCTGTTTGATTGTATAGAATAGCCATAATAAGTGGCATTAATGCCATTGTTGATACCGCATAGTTACGTGAAAATTCCTTATAATCCTTCATAAAAATAGCTTGAATACGTGTCATTGAAATGTTCATAGTAAATCACTCCCTGTTATTTGCATAAAAATATTACCTAGTGTTGGTTCATTTGTATAAATGCGAGACACTTCGTTCGACTGCATCCAATGAAACAGTTTTTGTGCATCCTGTTCTCCAGTTTGAATGATTTCACAAGCACCATTTTTTAACTCAACAGTAATAGAATCATCACCGAATTCTTTTTTTAACTGTTTCGGTGCACCGATTGCCCGAATTTTTCCTTTATGTAAGAAGGCGACACGATCACAAAGTATTTCTGCTTCACTCATATCATGTGTTGTTAAAAATATTGTCGTACCCATTTCATTTAACCTACGCAAGCCATTATATATATGCTGTGTATTAACAGGGTCGAGTGCAGAAGTTGGTTCGTCTAAAAATAATAATTCTGGTTTATGCATGATGGCACGTGCAAGTGTAACACGTTGAAGCATCCCTTTAGAAAGCTGACTAATCTTCTTTTTACGCTCGCTATTTAAGTTAACAAAGTCCAGTGCTTCTTTTACTGCTGATTTTGGTAATTGGTATAAATTACTATATAGTGATAAATTCTCTTCAATTGAAAGTCGTGTATACAGACCACTATTATCTGTTAAAATACCAAAGCGTTTACGATTTTGACTTTGTTTCATTTCATCTGCTGGGCGACCAAACAATAAAACCTCGCCAGCAGTTTTTTCAGTTTGTGCTGTTAATATTTTAATAGTAGTAGTTTTTCCGGAGCCACTAGGGCCAAGAAAGCCGAATATTTCTCCTTTTTGAATAGTAAAGGAAACATCCTGTAATGCTGCTTCCTTATTAAATGTTTTTTTCAAATGCTGAACCTCGATCACTGCGTTCATTTGAAAACCTCCCTGTGTTGTTGTTGATATCTACACTATAAGGGACAATGGAGAGCTCAACATTAAAATACAGGTGAAAGGCAGTAAAATGACCTTTAGTGGAGAAATATTTCACCTGACAGGAGTCGTTTATTTCCTGGGAAATCTACTAAATTCCGAGTATTTCCTTTAAATCTGCAAGCTTATTTTTCGACAAAGGTACTACAGCTCTTTCATTACTATTTAAGGCTAGACTGTAACTATTGCGAGTCCATGTAATGATTTCCCGTACCTTTTGCAAGTTAACGATATAAGAGCGATGACTTCTAAAAAAGCCGAACGGTGTCAATTTCTGCTCAAGCTCATTCAGTGATAATGTACATGGATAGGTTTCGCCTGCAACATACACAGAAACGACCCCTTCAACACTTTCGATATAATCAATTTCAGGGGGATTAAATAAAATGATTTTGTCATTTTTCTTCGTAGGGATTTTATCAAGCCGAATAGGTGCATTTTCAAGCGAAGGAGGAGCTGGCTCTGTCTCATCTTCTTTAACGTCTAATGCATGTAAGCCCATTGTATCTAGTCTATGTATGGCTGTACTCGAAACAATTAAATCCTCAAAATTATTAGACAGTAATATAACTGTTTTATCTTGTTTTTGAAGGGCACCCAATAACTGAATGACTTTTTGCTTGGAAAACTCATCTAGATTTTGAAATGGCTCTTCTAAAACTTGTATTTGTGCTGAACTGAGATATGTATGAATCAATTTTAAACGTTGTTTTTCTCCATTTGAAAGCTTGCTGATTTTAATGTTTTTTTGCTCCGTTAAAGCGATTAATGGCAATAAATCCTCCATCTTTTCAGAAGTAGCATTGAAAAGCCTTAAGCAAAATTGGATATATTCTCGAACCGTAAGTCGCTCATACAAAGCACTTTCACGAAGATGTGTATACGTATTGCCTTGTTTCATAAACCATTTCATCAATGTATTGATTTTAGTCACATCTGTATAAATGCCGATAATAATACCTGTCTGTAAGGAAAGGTGAAAGCTTGGATAAATAACATTGCCTCCTTCTATATAAGGTTCAATAATCATATTTTCATTTTGATCCATTATTTTGTTCTCCTTGATCTCTTTTGGTTTGTAAATTGTGAAATATCACCTTGTGCCTGTAAAAAACTTTCATGACAATAGTTCGGATTATAATAGTCCATAAAACCATGCTGACCATTATATTGTTTCGTGTGAACTGCTGGTAATGTATCGAGTTTTTTCTTTAATTCAAGGACATCAAAGCTTTTCTCATGACTTGGTAAAATGACAAGTGTTGGACAAGAGGGGATGACCTCAAGATATTGGCGGATGCGAGAACCATAAACGCAAACGATCCCTTGTAATGGGAGTGTAGATAGTCTCCAAGCTAAAGTTGCCCCTACACTAAATCCTATTAATAGCACTTCATCATAAGTTGTCCTAGCTTCCAATAGTTTGTTGCTTAGTTTTTTGAGAGGAGCATCAAAGCCAACTTCATTTATGAAATAACCATAGGCTTCCTGTTCTTGTTCATATGTAAATACTGTATTTTCTGAATATAAGGAAATGTACTCAACAGTAGTGTTAGCGGTACTGTATGTTGCAGCTTGCTTTTTTATAAAATCGTTTACACCGTATATTTCATGTAAAATAAATATTTTCCTTTTCATATAGGCCTCATTTTCTTTTTCCAATAGTGTACCAAAAAGTAACCATATCGTATATTTTAGAAATTTGCGGCACTAATTTTATTATATTTATATAATTATTTTGGAGTTAAAAATCCAATTGTAAAAAGTGTGTAAAACTAAAAATGGAAAAATTTTTAAACTCCTTTTAGCTGGGAGATGACTTAGGAAGACGCTTAAATACCACAAAAATAAAAGCTGTTCAGTCTAAAAATTATGCTGAACAGCTTTTTTAAGTTTATTTTTTAGACATAAAACCCTTCATTTCCAGACTAAGCGAATTAAGCTCTTCAATGATTTCACTAAAGTCCTGAACAAGTTGTGCCTGTTCGTTTGTGGCACCATTTATTTGAGTCATGTTTTGCTTTAAATTTTCAAGATTATGATTGATGCTTCGAAGCGAGGATTCAATGTTATCAGTAGCAGTAGTTGTTTCAGTAGAAAGCTTGCGAACTTCTTGTGCGACTATATTAAATCCGGCACCATGCTGACCTGCTCGTGCGGCCTCAATCGATGCATTTAATCCGAGTAAATTGGTTTGACGCGAAATATTTTTTATTAAATCGGTAATACCATTTGTTTTTTCAGCATCCTCTAAAGCAAATTGTGTCTGCTTATTAATCTCCTCACTAGTTGCAGCTAGCTCCTCCGAATGAGAGGCAATTGTATGTACTTTATCCTGTAGGTTTTGGATAATTTCATTCATAGTAAGAATATATTTCTCCATTTGGAGAGAATGATCAATAGGTATTCCAAAAGCTAGCGCACCTACGATTTGCCCATTTTCACGAACGGGAAAAGAAAATGCGTTAAAAACCACACCATAATATTCTTCTGGTACAGGCTCATCCGTACTTTTTCCTTTAAGTGGGAGATGTAAAATTGCATCATCTGGATGAAGTTTTTGCCCGACTTTATAACCAGAATCTATCCGTTTCCCAGGTAAATAAGCAATAATACGCTCACTTTCTTTATCTACCAATCCAATCATGGACTCGCCCTTCATAGCTAAATGAATGTAAGGCAATGACATTGTTAATGCTTCAAGAATTTTCATAGTAACCTCCTCGGTATATGTACGCCCTATTAAATTGGGGCATAATATAGTTCTTTTAAAAACGTAATTTTTTGGTAAGTAATACTTCTTTAATTGTATGAAAAAAGGAAGAGAATAAAAAGACTATATTAATACCATTATCCTTTTAAATTGTACAATATTAATGGTCCTATATGTTTAATTTTTAAACAGGGATTGGATTTGTTTAGTAACGAATATTGCAGACGTGGTAATCATGGAGTATGTGCAATAGAACTTTGCAGAAAATAATACGGTATTAGATAGTGTTAATAAATAAGGTATACGGATTTAAAAAGAGGCAGGTTTAACAACGAAAGGCTGAAGTGTCATTTTGAAATGTATGTAATGTAAGTTGATTGGAGTGAAGGCTGGACGACTCTTTGGGGATTAGCGGCTCATCGGACGCCCAGACGGGACGGAAATCAACTACTAGCTTTGCCGGAGAAAACTTTAATTATTTTATTTTTCTTTCGCAAAACCTTAACATAGCTTTCTCTTTTTTGGACAACCTAAACTAGAAATAATGGCATGAGGTGTTGATCATGAAAATAGAAAGGTCGTCTGAATGGGAAGAAGGCTTTATAAAAAAACTAGATCATCTTGAAAAATGGGATAGTTGGACATTGTACAAGATGAATTATGACATTGTGAAAATGAAGTTAATTACTGATTTCACAGGTTTACAAGCGACGAAGTATTTACCAAATTTAAAGCCACTTACGCACCAGTTAGAAGCAGCAGAAACGGTGATTGAACGTATGAATGGAAAAGCGATTTTAGCTGATGAGGTGGGACTTGGTAAAACAATTGAAGCGGGTTTAATTTTAAAGGAATATCTGATCCGAGGACTTGTCAAAAGAGCATTAATATTAGCGCCAGCATCTCTTATTAATCAGTGGATTGAAGAATTAAACATAAAATTTCATATTCCTGCAATCGCTTATAAAAAAAATGTTCCAATAGAGCGCTACGATGTCCTTATTATGAGTATGGATACTGCTAAAAAAAGTCCGCACAAAGAGCGTATTTATGAGCAGGATTATGACATGATTATTATTGATGAGGCGCATAAGCTAAAAAATCATAAAACTCAAATTTATGAATTCGTACAAAGTTTAAAGAAGAAGTTTTGTTTATTATTAACCGCAACGCCAATTCAAAACGATGTCTTTGAATTATTTTATCTTATTTCCTTACTTAAGCCTGGCCATCTGGGCAATTATGATACATTTCAATCTGCATTTTCGGCAAGTAAGCATGATTTAGAGCATAATGATTATTTAAAGGAATTAGTTAATCAGGTAATGGTGAGGAATAGGAGAGAGGATACGGGTATTGAATGGACAAATCGCCGTGTTCAAATTGTCCCAATCCAATTTACGAAGGAAGAAGCGGAAGTTTATGATTTGCTCGGAACGCTTCAAAATACTGGCTCTTTTTCATTAATTACATTGAGGAAGGAAATGTGTAGTAGCAAAGAAGCGACAGCTTTAACATTATCTAAAATGCTTGAAGAAGATAATGCACAATCACAAGAAGTAGAAGCTATACTAGCAAAATTAATGGCTTTGGAAGTGAATTCAAAGGCAAATAAGACACTTGAAATAATCGAACAAGCACAGGATAAAGTGATAATTTTTACAGAGTATAGAGCTACTCAAATTTATTTGCAATGGTATTTACATTCTAAAGGTATAACGAGCGTCCTATTTAACGGTAAATTTAATAAAAACAAACGTGATTATATGAAGCATCTATTTAAGGAAAAGGCACAGGTTCTAATCGCAACTGAGGCAGGTGGCGAAGGGATTAATCTTCAATTTTGTCATCATGTCATTAACTACGATTTGCCTTGGAACCCTATGAAGCTAGAGCAACGGATTGGACGTGTACATCGTTTAGGGCAAGAGCATGATGTTCATATTTACAATCTGGCTATTGCCAATACGATTGAAGAGAACATATTAGCATTACTTCATACGAAAATTGATGTTTTCGAAAAGGTAGTAGGGGACTTAGATGCGATTCTATCTAACTTTAAGGAATCTGTATAGTGTAAGGGAGAAGGGCCATGTATCCACAGCAAGTTCATAGTTATTTACGACAATTTTTCACTGAAAATGATTGCTATATTGTAGGGGAAGAACACCATTATCTTACGGTGCAATTAACGGTTGATATTGATAAAAAAATAATGAATCGACCATTTTATTGGCAATACGTAGAAGCTACAAATAGCGAGCCAAATCCAGCCCAAGTAACATTCATTACAAATCAAACAGCATCAGCTGGCAGTCTTTACGGCGAAGTTATTCATTTCGGTTCTCCAAGAATGAACCAGCTTTTTCAAGCAACAAGGGAGTTAGGAGCTTATGTTCAAATGTATGAGAAGGTCGACACGGCAATAGGGCAGGTTATACTAACACCGTGGTTAGGGGTGAATTATAAAGTATCCTATTGTTGCGACCGAACGAAAGAAATGCTTTATTCCTTTGGTATCAATCTATTAACAGGAATTATTAAAGAGGATTTTCACGAAACCTTATTTGCAACTGAGCTAGATACTGTTCCGGCAGAGCATGTTTTTCATGTGCAATATATTATTAAGCCTATCCGGGGACTTCAAAGATTAGATGCAGCCATTGATGCAATCATTGCACAGGATGACCATTCGTGGGCTACTGAAGCAAAAAAGAGATGGCAACGTGATCAACGCGTACTAGATTACTTTTATGAAGATGTCGATGACAAACCAGAATGTTATAACATTGAAAAGAAGGCTTTAGAGGAACAATATGATGCAAAAATTAAAATAGAAATTATTAATGGTGGATTATTTTATCTTTATTAAACGAGGAGCTGTCCTAAAAGTCGGGACAGCTCCTTACAATTTTAATCTTCTTCGAGAAGGCTTTGTAGTTGTGCCAATTTATTATCCCAAAATAAATCAAAGTACTGTAGCCAATCTTCAATTTCTTTTAGTTTTTCAGCATGTAATGTATATATTTTTTCTCGTCCTTTTTTCTTGGCAGAGACTAGTTCAGCCTGTTCAAGAACTTTTAAATGCTTCACGACAGCAGTTCGGCTTATAGAAAAATTCTCAGAAATAAGTGAGATGGGCTGATCACTTTCGGCAAGCAGCTGTAGGACATGACGTCTTGTAGGATCAGCAATTGCTTGAAAAACATCATATTTTACAGCAAGCTGTGTCATTGTGATTCCACTACCTCTTTTAATTTTTGACCGACAATCATTGTCCAGCCGCCATCCATTTTTGTACGAACAGCTTCCGTAGGTACGTTAGCTTTTGGAATAATATGTGATGCTTCTTTCCAACCACCATGTGTTAACGTAAATTCTGTTTGATCCCCAATTTCTTTTAATTCAAAAGTGACAAACCATCCATCTGTATCCCATGCAAAACGAACAAAATGTGGTGCATCTATTTGTTCTACTTGACATGGTGAAGGGCCAAACGGTGATTGTAGTGTAAATTCATGACCTTCAATTGGTTTAAAATCATTTGGCATAAACCAAGAAGAAATCTTTTCAGCATCCGTTACGGTTTCCCATACTTTCTCAATAGGTGCTTTAAAGGTAATTGTTTTAACGATATTCTCTAGTTTTTCAGTCATTTACAATGAACTCCTTTTTAAAAATATAACCTTAAGGTGTTATGAGTATATAACACCTTAAGGTTATATGTCAATTATAAATACCTGAATAAATTTTCTTTGGTGTCTTTTTGTAAACCTATACATATGGTAATATTATTTTTATAATTTTCTGACTAAAAAAGGAGGGTTAACATGGTGAACATATCTGTTTTTTTAGTAATGTGTATTTTGTTAATTATTTTACCTGGTCCAGATACAGCCATCGCAACAAAAAATACACTTACAGTAAGCAGAAAAGGGGGGGTACAGACTTTACTTGGTTCGTGCTGTGGATTGCTAATTCATACTTTTGCGGCAGTTGTGGGGCTCTCAGCAATTATTGTAAAGTCAGCATATGTATTTGCCATTTTAAAATACGTCGGAGCGGTCTATTTATGTTATTTAGGTGTTAAAACACTATGGGCATTACGAGCAATACGCACGCAACCTCCTGTTGTGCAAGACGAGACCCAAATGGATCACAAATATTCGCATCAATCATGTTTTAAGCAAGGCTTATTAACGAATGTTACAAACCCAAAAGTGGCTGTATTTTTTCTGACATTTTTACCGCAGTTTGTAGATGGCACGAGCGGTACATTTATGCCGTTTCTTATAATGGGGCTTATATACACAGCTTTAACAGGATTTTGGTTTGTATTCTATGTTTACTTATTGGATAAAATTAGTGCATTTATGAAAAAGCCAACTACGAAAGCTGTTATTGAAGGATTGACAGGAGCAGTACTAATTGGCTTTGGCATTAAGCTAGCATTAGAAAATGCCCACTAAAATTTTATTATAAGTCAAGAGTTAAAGTAATTCACTTGTTACATCAGTATCCTTTATGAAATGTGCAACATTATTAAGAGTTATTTTTAAGCTGAACTAATTTTTTTTATTAGTTCAGCTTTTATTTGCGATTAAAGATATTTTTAGGAATATTTGTTAAATGAAAGTGTAGTATAATTGATATGTAAAATTATACCTTATTAAATTAACAGGGCAGCAGGTTAGAATAAGGCGTTTGTTTTATCATTAAACAATAAAGATAGATGATCAAAGAAAAGAAGTAATACAATTTAATATTAGTTTCGATGAACCGCAGCGTAAGATAAGAAAAAGCCATTCCCTCCACAAACGGAGAGAATGACTTTCCTTCATAAATTGCAAAACTACTGATTATAGTTTTGCCCAACGTTCCTCTAACCAGTTCATAAATTGTACACCTTTGTCGCCTTCATACGCATCAAAGACATCTAAACGCATACGTTTTAGTTTATCCGCAAAGTCTGCCACTGTATGGTCCTTCGGCAAGCTCTTTTTCACCCGCAGGAAAATTTTGTCTGTGCCTTTGATAATATCAAAACGTGCAGGTGATGGCTTCTCTACGTCCTCACCAAACGCCACGAGTGCTTCATAGGCTGCTACTTGCACCTTGTTGACAGTATCATGCTGCATACGATTTTTTAATAAATCTATGATTTTGTCATGTTGATAAGCCGATAACATTTCGACTGCGTCTAAACGCTCTCGCCAGCTAGACGTATAATTGGCCTGTTTTTTTAATGTTTCATACTGCTCAGGTAATGCTGTTTCAAACTGTTTCAAGTAATTGCACCTCTTTTTTTAACTAGAGGAAAAATGAATTCTTCTTCTGCTTCTCTTATTATACGTTGTCTGGGTGAAAATAGCGATGAATCGCTGGTAAGGATATATATATGGAAACTAACTACATTAAGGTGAACCGTATTATAAGTATGTACTATTCTTTATTAGATTTGCTTTTCTTATTAAACTAACGGGCTGCTTTAGTTGAAGATCATTGAGTTGCATAGGAAGCTCTTTTTTTCTTTATTGAACTAACGTAAGCAGAATAGTTGAATAGATTAAGTGTTTAAACCCTTTACGCAGTCATATATTCAATGTGAAAAAGGAAGTGTCCATAATGAAAAAGGGTAAAATCACTTTAATCGGAACAGTTTAATTTTATTCGTTGTAACCTTTCTATTTATCAATAATTCCTCAACAAAAGGAGAGATATCTGAACACCCCATTTCAAAAAGCACTGAAATAAAAGTTGACAACGAAAAGAAATTAAAAGAAGCAGAGGAAATTCAAGCCCAACTTTATCAAGAAGATGGCTTTTTTGAATATGTAAGCAGCAAATTAACAGAGAAAGGCTATGTTTTCCGTATGTTGCTTGTAGTTAATTCAAAAGATGATATTAGGGTGAAATATATCTTAGCAAATAAAGAAGCTACAGAATCAGTACAAGACGAGGTAAAATCAATTTTCTATGGGGCAGTTGAAAGTAACAATCTAGATCCCAACTCATTTTATCTTAAAGTGAGTGATAATAATGACGGACCAGATTGGTAATATAGTACTTTCACTAAAGGAGTGCTTTACTTAAAGATTATTTAGTTGCATATGCAGCTCTTTTTTCTTATTGAACTATAGGGCTAGATTGTTTAAGAGAACAGAGGGGTGAGAAAGCTTTTGGTTCATAAAATCGTTTATCCAGTACTGATATTCATTGTTTTCGTATTATTAGCCATGGTTATCTACTTGAATCATCGAAATGCCACAAATGACTTTTATCATTTAAGATTATCGGGAGAAAGTCCCCATTGGGAGTTAGATGGTTATCAAGTAGATCTGATTTCAGGGATTCTTAATTCGGGAAATGGTAAGCTTCGTTTTAAAACAAGAGAAAATGATTACACTACTAATTATTTAGTCTTTGAAATGAACGCCGTTATAAACAAGAAAGATATAACCCTGCAAAGTAAAGCAGTCTCAGGACCTGAAGATTTTAAAAACGAGATTGATACTGGAGCTATCGAAGGACCACCACCAATAACGGAAGACGGAAAGTCCATAACGTTTAAAGATATAGATAAAATATATGCGGTGATTCATTGGGAAGGACAAGACGATGGAATAGCACACAAAGAAATTATAGATTTGTATGAGCTAGACAACAAAAACTAAGCAAAGATTCGCGATTGTTTAATAAGCGTCGCTATTCTTATTAAACTAACGGTGCAGGTTTGTGTAATAAGAAGAAAGACCATATGCTGTTATAAAAGGCGAATCCATGAATGATTAAAATAGGAGGATAAATTAATGGGTAAAACCGTTACTTTTTCATTTAGTAGTACCAAATATAAAGGCACAGATGCTAAAGAGACATTCACTTTTGAAAATTTAGGTATTAACGAGGATATGGACGATAAAGCATTAAAAATAGAAATAGATAAAATTTTCCACGCTTGGGTTTGGGATAAACTTAATATTTCTTATAGTATAGTCATAGATGAAGTGAACGCACATGGTTCAGATGATATTCAGTAGTGAAAGGGAAGTTGGTTATTTGACTAACTGGTTGCTTTACTTCAAGAAGGAGTGAAGCTTTTTTCTTATTGAACTAACGACTTAGTTTGGTTGAACAAGGACTATCCAAAATTTATAGGTTGAATAAATGAGATACAAAAATAAGTACCAAATGTATTTTAAATAATCATATTGTAGGGGGAGAATTTCTTGTCTAATCCATTTCATCATTTAGCAAGGGGAATCTTTATAAAAGATAATAAAGTTTTACTTGCACAAGCCACTGGACATTCAAATACATTTTTACCTGGTGGCCACATTGAATTTGGCGAAAGTGCAAAAGATGCACTGATAAGAGAGATTGATGAGGAATTAGGAATAACATGTACAGTGGTTAGTTTTCTTGGGTTAGTAGAACATAAGTGGGAGGAAAAGGGTATATTACATTGCGAGATAAATCAAGTGTTTGAGGTTACAAACGAAGAATTAACAACAGGTTTTAACCCAGAATCAAGGGAATCTCATCTTAAATTTTTTTGGTGTAATGCAGATGACTTGGATACCATAAACTTACAACCTTACCCATTTAGGAATCTGATAAAAAATTATCTAAACGGAAATAAGGATGTTTGGTGGGAGAGTACTGTAAACTCTGAAATTGATGATACAAACAGAAGTTAGAAATTTCTTATTCAACGAACGGGGTGCTTTAGTTTAACAAAAAAAGTTAAGGTAGCCTTGTTAAAACAATCTAACAAGGCTATTTTGGTATATTATTAACTCTCTATTTAAACTATTCAAAATGACCTGCCACCCATCTTTTATGATTTTCTGCTACATACACGAATGTATCTTTCTCACGAATTTTACAAGCCATTTCCTGCATTAAATAATCTTCAACATGTGCAACATTATAAACGATGTAAAAAACTATCATGTTTACTTGTTTTTAATATTACAGGGTAAGGGCTTTTTGCCAAAAGATGTAGATAACAATTGTGATAACCTATGCCATTTATTTTCATTCAAAGTGCACATAAAAACTTCACGGAAACGTATGTATGGCATTCCGTGAAGCTTAAATACTCGATATCTAGATGAAAAAGAAGCCAATACTAATAATAATTCCTGTAAAGAATAAAATGAATAAACAGAAGCCCATAATATCCCTAGCCTTTAAACCGGCGATTGCAAGGGCTGGCAGTGCCCAGAATGGTTGAATCATATTTGTCCAAGCATCTCCCCAAGCGATAGCCATAGCTGTTTTAGCATAGTCGGCACCTAGAGTTGTAGCAGCATCTAGCATAATAGGAGCCTGCACTGCCCATTGTCCACCGCCTGATGGAATAAAGAAGTTAACAAGTCCGGCTGAGAAAAAAGTGAATAAATAGAAGGTATGTTCATTGGAAATACTAACGAACCATTCTGAAAATACAGCAGCTAAACCAGAAGCGGTCATCATGCCCATAATCCCTGCATAAAACGGAAATTGAAAAACAATGCCCGTTGTTGTTTTAATAGCATCTTGTGCGGCTGAAAGGAAACGCTGCGGAGTCCCGTGGAATATGATACCTAACACAATAAAAATTGTATTTACAACATTTAAATCAAGAACAAAGCCCTTGGTAATAAAATGATAGATTAAATAAGTAAGTCCGATCATACCAATTAAAATCGTTAAAATATAACTGCGCTCAGAGCGACTGGCAAAATTGTTTTCAGGCTTTGGTAACTCCGTTTTTTCTTCCACTAATAAAGCAGGGTTAACCACAACCGTATCTTCTTCCTTTGGCATCATCCAACGATTAAATAACGGTAAAGTGAAGAGTATCACTAGGACTATAAATAAGTTATAAGTTGAAAAAATTGTAACATTGGTTGGTACGACGCCCATTATGTCAGCAAACTTATGACCTTCAGTCGCAATGGATAACGGAATTGAGCCAGCTAATCCACCATGCCAAATAACCATGCCTGAATAGGCACTGGCGATTAATAAGCGATAATCTACCTTCTTTACATGCCGAGCAATTTCCTTTGCAAAGAGGGCACCGATTACAAGTCCGAATCCCCAGTTAATCCAGCAAGCTATTAGTGATACGAATGTAATAACGATAATAGCCATGCCTGGTGATTTTATTTTACTTGCACCGGCTGATAATCCTTTTTTAAAGATAGGACTATTCGCTAAAATGTGGCCTGCAGCTAAGACAATTACCATTTGCATTGTAAATTCTAATAAACTCCAAAAGCTACCTCCCCAATATGTCACCATGTCGAGTGGAGAAGAATCTGTTAATGTAACCCCTAATAATAATACTAATACTGTGAGTATAGTGACAAAGATGTATGGATCAGGTAAATATTTTTCCATGATAGCATTTGAAATTCTTGTTAACGTTTTCATATTAGACATCCCCTTTCCTTTTCAGTCATTCTTTATTGCTAATTGTACCTAGAGAAATGAATAAATAAAGATAAAAATAGAATTAAGAACAATAATTGGAACTTAGAGTAGAAAAAGTCCGTGGTTGTTGTCGCTGTTATTCCATAATTAAATATTATTGGCACCAAGGAGAAAATAGTACTGCTATTGTATTTGTCTCTAGAAGAAGGATTAGGAGAAAACGAGGAGAATTTATTACTAAATATGGATTTTGGAATAATTTTTATAACAAATTAGAATAAATGGAGGTGTCTATATGGAGCTACGAGATTTAAAAGCATTTATGGCTGTTGTTGAATATGGGAGTTTTACAAAGGCAGCTAGTGAATCCTTTGTGTCACAGCCTTCATTAAGTAAAAGCATTAAAAAATTGGAGGATACTCTTCATGTGGAGCTATTAAACCGAACTACACGCAATGTAGAATTAACAGACGCAGGTAGTATTGTTTATAAACAAGGACAAAAAATAATGCGGTCTGTACATGATTTACATATTTTACTGGATGATTTATTGAACATTAAAACAGGTTCTATTAAATTGGGGATTCCACCGTTAATTGGCACACTATTCTTTCCTGAAATTGCTCGAAAGTTTCATAAGCAATATCCAGAGGTACATTTAGAGCTCGTGGAACGTGGGGCTAAAACGATCGGAACATTAGTAGAAAATGGAGATGTGGATATGGGGATTGTTGTTATACCTACA
Organism: Lysinibacillus sp. RS11; assembly: GCF_042019215.1. Taxonomy (NCBI): domain Bacteria; kingdom Bacillati; phylum Bacillota; class Bacilli; order Caryophanales; family Bacillaceae; genus Lysinibacillus; species Lysinibacillus sp. RS11. The sequence goes on from NZ_CP168124.1 coordinate 313,554, forward strand.
GATGAAAGGAAATTTTCTGTTCAATCATTTGTAGAAGATCAATTTTGTGTCTTTATTAATGATTCCCATCCATTAGCACAGCAAGAACATATTTTATTACAAGATTTAAAAAATGAAACATTCATTATCTTTACAGAGGAATTCACACTACATGATTATGTCATTAAATCATGTAAAAGCGTAGGGTATACACCAATAATCGGCTATAAAAGCTCGCAATGGGATTTAATAGTGGAGCTAGTATCCTCGAATTTAGGAGTGACACTTTTACCGTATTCAATTGCCGCAAAGCAGACCAATAAAAATGTCAAAATTATTCCATTATATAATTTCGACATGCCATGGCGATTAGGCGTTATTACGAAAAAAAATACATATCAATCATTTGCATTAAAGCAATTACTGAATACAATTCGTACAGAAGAAGGGAGCGAAAATTAATTTATGCCCTTTTGGAATAAATAGTATTCTAATTAATTCCTTTACTTGTAAAATGATTCTGAGGTAGAATTTTTCTTAATAAACGAGCTATTTTAGGGGGTTTCGATATGGGGGATGGGAAAGTGTGGAATTCGTTTGAGGAAGCCGTTGCAGATATTAAAGATGGGAATACGTTAGCGGTAGGGGGCTTCGGGCTATGTGGTATTCCTGAAAAATCAATTGCAGCGCTAGTACAAAGGGGAACTAAGGACTTAACAGTTGTCAGCAATAACTGTGGTGTGGATGATTGGGGCTTAGGGCTTTTATTAGCAAATAAACAAATTAAAAAAATGATTGCGTCCTATGTAGGTGAAAATAAAATTTTTGAGCAGCAGTTTTTAAGTGGGGAGCTAGAAGTAGAATTAACACCACAAGGTACTTTGGCGGAACGTATGCGAGCTGGAGGTGCCGGAATTCCTGGGTTTTACACGGCTACTGGGGTTGGAACGCCGATTGCTGAGGGGAAAGAAGTAAAGGTTTTTGATGGCAAGGAATATATTTTAGAAAAAGGAATTGTCGCAGATTTTGCACTTGTTAAAGCATGGAAGGCAGACAAGCTAGGTAATTTAGTTTTCAGAAAAACATCGCGTAACTTTAATCCACTAGCTGCAATGGCGGGGAAAATTACAATTGCAGAGGTGGAGGAAATTGTTGAAGCAGGAGAGCTAGATCCAGATCATATCCATACGCCAGGAGTATTCGTTCAACGCGTTTTACTAGGCGAAAATTATGAGAAGCGTATTGAACGTTTGACGGTGAGAAAGGGGGAAGCATGATGGTGGATACAAGACAAAGCATAGTAAATAGAGCGGTAAAAGAAATACAAAACGGCATGAACGTCAATTTAGGTATTGGTATCCCAACGCTAGTTGCTAATGCAATCCCGGCTGATTATGACGTCCTTCTACAATCGGAAAACGGGCTTCTTGGCATTGGTCCATACCCAGCACAAGAAGCGGTTGATCCTGATTTAATTAATGCAGGCAAAGAAACGGTAACAGCTGTTCCAGGTGCTTCATTCTTTGACAGTGCCGAATCGTTTGCCATGATCCGCGGAGGCCATATCGATCTTGCTATTTTAGGTGGTATGGAAGTATCTGAAACGGGTGACCTTGCGAACTGGATGATCCCAGGGAAAATGGTGAAAGGTATGGGAGGCGCCATGGACCTTGTAGTCGGTGCCAAAAGAGTTATCGTCGTAATGGAGCATGTCAATAAAAACGGTGAGTCAAAAATTAAAAAGCAATGCGAGCTACCGTTAACAGGGAAAGGCGTTGTGCATCGATTAATTACAGACCTAGCCGTTTTCGACTTTACTGAAGAAGGTATGCAGCTAATAGAATTAGCAGAGGGTGTTACTTTAGAAGAAGTAAAAGAGAAGACAGCTGCTTCATTTAGTGTAGCTTTGACGGAATAAATAGGAATAACCAGTTCTTTTTCTAGGAGCTGGTTATTTTAATGTTGTTAGGAGTGTCAATCAATGGATCTACGCGAAATTAAGAACGATATCATGAAGCAAATTGAAATGAGGTCTGCTAAAGAGAGACCTTTCATTGTCGCCATTGATGGACTAGGTGGCGCAGGTAAGTCTACTATTGCTAACAAGCTTGCAGAGGAGCTTAAAACTAGTTGTGTTGTAGAACTGATCCATTTAGATAATCATATCGTAGAAAGAAGCAAACGTTATAATACTGGGTACGACGAATGGTATGAGTATTATTATTTACAATGGGATATCAACTTTATTAAAGATAATGTCTTTTCACAATTACATAATAATAATTTAGAGCTCCAACTTCCATTTTATGACCAATTAGCAGACGCCAGTTGTGATAAAAAAATTACATTAGTAGCTAACGGTATACTTATTGTTGAGGGAATCTTTCTTTTCCGCAGTGAGTGGAGAGGTTTTTATGATTATCGTTTATATATAGAATGCCCTAGAACTGTTAGGGCGGAGCGGGTATTACAGCGAGATGTGTATATTGGAGATTTTCAAGCACGATTCGATAAGTATAAAAGGAGATATTGGCCGGCTGAGGAGTATTATTTAGAAAAAGAAAATCCATTAGCAGTTGCAAATAGAATTTGTGATTTTTAAGGTGAAATTGGTGCTTCGCGGATATTCGCGTGGCTTGCGCGGGTATTTGTCTCTAATTCGCGGATATTTTAACCAATATCGCGGATATTTTGCTTGTCTCCGCGGGTATTTAAGTATTTCTGTCAAAGAGTAGCATTTTTTCAGACCAATGGCTGTTCTCTAGCTTTAGTTTTCAATTATACAATTGATAAAAAGGAGAAAAATAACTATGAGACAACAATGGTCGGATGAATTACAGGTGGCACAAGTACGTATTGCTAGGCCAACTGATCAATTAAAGGAAATTGAAAAATTTTATTGTGAAGGCGTAGGGTTAGAAAAAATCGGTTCTTTCACAGGGCATCGTGGCTACAATGGTATAATGATTGGTCTTCCAAATGCTAGTTATCATTTAGAATTTACAGAGCATCTTGAGGGGAGCCCATGTCCAGCACCAACAAAGGATAATCTGCTTGTACTGTATATTCCAAAGTTTGTAACCATACAGCGTATTGCGGAACGCTTATTGCAAATGGGTTATCCAGAAGCAGAGCCAGAAAATCCATATTGGGCTGACAAAGGTGTCACAATTGAAGATCCAGATGGCTGGCGTGTTGTATTAATGAACACGGAAGGTATTTAAATATTGTGAGAAGAGGTACGAGCTTTCGTTATAGTAGGCTCGTATTTTTATCTTAATTCAGCAAATGATTTTGTATCGAAAGCGTAGCGACAGGTGCAGAAGATTTTCTTACCTCTGTTGCTTCACTTTCGCACAGTTGAACCCCTCTTGCTGACGCAATTACGCCAAGGTAAAGTTGATTAATACCCCGCGTGGTATATAATGAATGGGAAGTTTACAAATTGGGGGTTCAAAGTATGGAAAGAATTAAAACGGCTGAGCAATGGAGAGATACTATACAGCAATCTAAGGATAAGGCCTGTCTAGTGTTAAAATTCAGTATGACATGTTTTAGTAGCATTTCAGCGTTAAAAGAGTTGAAAGCACTGGAAACAAATTTGCCTAAGTATTTAGTTATTGTGCAGAAGGATAGGGATGTCTCAAATATTATTGAGAACGATCTAAAGGTGAAGCATGAATCACCACAGCTATTAATTTTGAAAGATGGAAAAGGCGTCTGGCAAGCGACGCATTATAAAATAAAACAATCTCTTCTGTCGGAAGCAATTAGTATGTATGTTAAGTGAGCGGTTAATAAAAAAGATACCCATTCTTTTATACATGAAGGGGTATCCTTCTGAGAAAGTTTTCTAATGACCTAAAGCTTCATTTTGATGGTAATGAGTAGCAATGGATTCAATATCTAGCTGCTCATAGTTTGTCCAATTAACTTTTCTAAAATCTTCCTCACTAAAATAAATATTTAAAACCTCTGTCATATCTTTGTTTCCACCAGGTTCTGTTAATGGTGCGTACCAGGAAATAGATGGTGTTTTAACGCTTTTAAGCTTGGACAGCTCTGCAAATATCTTTGTAGAGTCCTTCAGCATTTGACTTTTTACACCTTTTGTAACATCTGCATCCTGAATGGAAATAGTGACAATCCCATTCTTTTCTTCAACAGTAAATTTATTTTTGACGGTAGCTCCCACTATATCTTCAACGGAAGTATTTTTATCGACAGCTACTTCTTTTGGAGCGGTATTTTTTCCGCAAGCTGATAGTAATAATGTGGCTAGTAAAAACAGATAAAATAACTTCTTCAATGTAATGACCTCCCTTGTTACTACTTATATGCGCAAAATAGAGGTGAATTATACAGGACGGTAGCAGGTTATTTGAAAGAAGGGTAGAAAATGCATCATGTTAATTTTGCCTTATTCTTTTTCGATGGAATTAACTAAGGTCGCTGTCCCAGTCGTCTTGACATTAACGTCAACATTGACTTCTAACTCTGGAAACATTGTTAACCAGTCATCTTTAATAGTATCCCATGCTTTGTAATCTTCTTTATGAAGTACTTCTCCAAAGTTCAAAATATCAACTTGATAATTATCTTTAATCGTATTAATGGTTTTTTCAATATTTTCTTTAATAAAGTTAGCGGTTTTTTTATCAATCATTTTTAAAGTTTTCTCTTTTGATAAATCAATGGCACATTTAACTTCTGCAACATTTTGTTCAACATCAATTTTCACATTTATTTTTGGGATCCCTTGTTCAAATTCCCCTTGAATAGTTGTTTTAGATTTTCCTATTTCAGTCGTAATAGATCCTTCATTAGGACAAGCGGTATTAATGACTGTGTTTTTAATATTATTCATTAAAAAATTATAATAGATACTTTCTGATTCAGTTAAATAACCTAGTAATTTATCCTTTTTAAATACCCCTAGTCCAGTGAAATGTAATACTGCCGATGTTTCAATTCTTTCAACATTATCTGGACGTTTACCTAATTCTTTGTCCCCAACTAACTCTATTGCTGATAAAACCGTACTTTTGTGTTCACCTCCCAACTCAGAAATTAAATCTTCAGTATCAACAAATTTTGTTGAGCCCCAAGCATCTTGGGAAGCAAGTGCGGAATTTAGAATCTTTTTTGCTGGTAATTTTTCTATAGGAGTTAAGACATTTAAAATATCTTTAGCCGTAGAGTTATAGGCTACAACAAAGTTAAAGTCACTTCTAATTGCTTGGTCTCTAGCCATAAAATCTAGAGCATCCGCAATTCCCTCAGATGCAAATTTTTCCCCGAAAACAACTAGTTGCATGTGAGTGAAATAGGCTCTTCTTGGAGAAGATGCAGTTAATTTCCTAATAGCTTCAAATAAGGATTTTCCAGTTACATGATAGGTAGTAACTGGCGCTTGACTACCAGATTTATTTTCAGACATTTCACCAGCATTGATAATTTGAACAGAGATAGAATATCCATCATCAACTTTATCAATACCTAAAGCCGAAACAATAGCTAGTTCGCTTAATTCACGCTTACTCCAACAGCCACTTAGCAATAGCGTAAATATGACTAGAAAAATTACTATTAAAGATTTTTTCATTTTATATTCACCTCTTCAAGTAAACTATTAAGAGGATGAACAAGTTTTTAAAGAAATATACTAAAAAATTAGATGATCAGAATATTCTAGAAAACTAGCGTACAACCTTACAACGAGTTACAGCTTTCAATCTATAAAGTTCATGTAATACAGGTTGATTAATTGTTATCTCTTGTCTCTTCGAAATTTTTCTCGCTTTATTTGAATCCTCTAAAAACGCCATTTCGCCATTCCAAAAATTTATCGTAGGTGATGGCTATTTTTTTTGTTATTAACAATAAGGGATAATTAATAATTATGGTGTATTGTGGAATATTACACTTAAACGAACGGAACCTATTTGTTTTAATATTACTTATTTGAGTTTTCTTTAAACGACGGACATAATATATCAAAAATTTCACACAATAAAGAAGGTTCTAACATGATGAAAGTGAATACATAATTTTTTTCTATTAACTATTGAATAGGTAGTTAAAAAACTGTATAGTGAAATTGTTTGTCTGACGTCTGACTACTTTTTAAATTAAGATCTATGACTGTTTCTTCAAGTTTCGATATTGAAACATAAAGAAGCGAAAGAATGGCTTTGTAGTTTTAGGGTCGAACGTCTAAAAAAATTATTATTGAAATTTATGGAGGAACTTATGAGATACTTAATATCCATTTGTGGATTGCTACTTGTTTTTGGTTTAGCTCTGATAATGAGTAAAAACAAGAAAGAAATAAAATATACAAACATAGTTCTTATGTTAATCATCCAATTTGTATTGGCAGTGGTACTTCTAAATACAAAATTTGGTTATGTTCTAATCAAAGGAATAACAAATGTATTTGATCATTTATTGTCTTACGCAAATACTGGCGTATCATTTGTTTTTGGAGGTGTACTGAATGAAGGAGAATTTTCCTTCTTTCTAGGTGTATTATTACCGATTATCTTTATATCTTCATTGATAGGGATCTTGCAGTATTTTAAAATTCTTCCTTTCTTCATGAAATGGATAGGTTTATTTTTAAGTAAAGTAAGTGGTATGGGGAAATTGGAATCATATAATGCTGTTGCCTCTGCGCTGGTAGGCCAATCGGAAGTATTCATTACTGTAAAAAAACAATTAGATAAGATTTCTCCACAACGAATGTATACATTATGCGCTTCAGCAATGTCTACCGTTTCTATGTCAGTTGTTGGAGCATATATGACTATGATTGAACCAAAATACGTTGTAACGGCGATTGTATTGAACTTGTTTGGTGGATTTATTATTGCTTCAATCATTAATCCGTATAGCGTAGAAGAAAGTGAAGATATCTTAACGATTGAAGATGAACATAAGCAAACTTTCTTTCAAATGCTTGGCGAATATATCTTGGATGGATTTAAAGTAGCTGTTATTGTTGGAGCTATGCTTATTGGTTTCGTAGCATTAATGGATTTAATCAATTCACTATTTGAAATGAGTATCGGTATATCTTTCCAAGAATTATTGGGTTATATCTTTGCACCAGTAGCTTTCCTAATGGGTGTACCATGGGCAGAAGCTATTACTGCCGGTGGAATTATGGCAACCAAATTAGTAACGAATGAATTCGTTGCAATGGCAAGCCTTGGAGAGGTAGCTAAGTCTATGAGTGCACATACACTGGGTATTATTTCTGTATTTGTTGTATCCTTTGCAAACTTTGCATCGATCGGTATTATTGCCGGAGCAGTAAAAGGTTTGAATGAAAGGCAAGCAGATGTAGTTGCTCGTTTTGGCTTAAAGTTGTTGTACGGAGCAACACTTGTTAGTATCTTAACGGCTACAATTGTTGGTATGGTTATTTAATTTAGAAAAAAGATATCGATTGTACTTTATAAAATCACAAACGTTTGAGTTTATGCCTTCCACACATCTGTGGAGGGCTTTTATTATGCAAAAAGGAATTGTTCAAATGGAAAAATGGATTGCTACAGTATTGGCACAATCATCTCTTTTGCTGTAGATGGTCTAGTGGATATGACTGTGTTAAATCAGCTTTATGGCTATTGACTACATCTCAAGAATAATGGGTGGTATTGTAAACTGTAATTTATTGTGAGCGTCTGGTCTTTTGATTTAAATAAATTGCTTATATTATAAAATAATAATTATTTATCGTTTTACAATAAAAAAGTATTGACTAAGGATGTGTTTTCAATTATTCTAGCATTAGAAAGTTGAGAAGGCGGTGAAATATGAAGCAGAAGGAATTAGCAAAGTGGTTAAAAATAATTATTGTTTTTTGTTGGTTATTTGGTTTGTTGTTCTGTAGCTATGTTGGACCAGAGACAGGGAAGAATATATTGCTAGATTCTGGTTCATTAAAAGAGGTATATAAACCTTTCATTGCTTTTATTTGGATCACTGGCATTCCTTACTTTTTTGCTTTATGTATAGGTTGGAGTATCTGTTCAGATATTAATGTAGGTAACGATTTCACATTAAAAAATGCAAATAGGTTAAAGCGTGTAACTGTTTTAGCAATGACAGAAGGAGTTTTATATGTCATCGCACTGCTTTATATATTTATTAGTGGGAACTACAATACTAATCTTTTAATGATTCTTTTGCTTATTCTATTTTTTGCAGTAGTTATTGCTGTATTCACTTCTTTACTTTCTTATTTGATGGGTAAAGCAAGTGAACTTAAACAGGATAACGAATTAACGATTTGAGGTGTAACATGGTTATCATGGTTAATCTTGATGTGATGCTGGCAAAAAGGAAAATGAGTGTTACCGAATTATCGGAAAAACTGGGTATCACAATGGCAAACGTCTCGATTCTAAAAACTGGAAAAGCAAAAGCTATCAGATTTTCAACATTAGAAAAAATATGTGAAGTTTTAGATTGTCAGCCAGGTGATATCTTTGAATATCAAAAAAATAATTAAACTAATTTTAATGGAGGAAGATAGGATGAAAACAAAATATGTAATTGCATCTACACCAATTCTTTTAGGAGTAATCTGTTTTATTGCGAAGGCAATCATTGGGAGTAATGTAGCTGCAGATGGCACTTTAGAAGAACCTTTCTTTTTGATTCCAATTGGATTTTTATTATTCTTCTTAGGGATTGTGTCACTAGCAGGTGTGGCATTGATTTCACTGTTTAAGAAAACACAAGTTTCAAACTAATAAAATTATATTTTGCTTAAAGGCTACCAACCATTTAAACAAAAGCTATCAAATTATCAACATTAGAAAAAATATGTGAAGTATTAGACTGCCAACCAGGTGATATCTTTGAATATCAAAAAAATAATTAAACTAATTTTAATGGAGGAAGATAGGATGAAAATAAAATATGTAATTGCATCTACACCAATTCTTTTAGGAGTAATCTGTTTTATTGCGAAGGCTATTATTAGAAGTAATGTAGCTGCAGATGGCACTCTAGAAGAACCTTTCTTTTTGATTCCAATGGGCTTTTTATTATTCTTCTTGGGTATTGTGTCATTAGCTGGTATGGCATTGACTTCAATGTTTAAGAAAACACAAGTTTCAAACTAAAAAAGTTAATTTGTATAAAAGGCTACTAACCGTCCAAAAAAATAACCAGGCGCTCATCGTGAGTACCTGGTTATTTTTTGTATGACATTTAGATATAAAAGATTACGATAAATAAAGTTGATACATTGAAGTGTCTTCATCCAAAGATTTTGCAATGTCAAAAGCCTCTTGTTGAGTTTTAGTATTATTAATTATTTCATACATAAATCGTATTAAAAACATTAGATTTGCATTGCCGTCTATGTAATCATTTGGAGCGATATAAGAATGACAGCCACTTTTTAAAAATGCTGATGCTAATTGTTCAACACCTAATGTACAGCCTGCAGCAATAACTTTTATATCATTTAATTTTGAATAACGCATGACTTCCTCAGGACCAAAAAATTCCCCGCGGGGCTCGTTTCTTTCATAAATATCTTCTCCTAGCTCATTCATACATAATCTCCCTTCATCTCCATGGAAATTTAGAATTAAATAATCGATCTTCTCGTCTCGATCTTCTCCAGATAACAAATCAATAAGATCGTTTGGTCTGCCTATCCAATGTACTGTAACTCTTGCTCCAAAGTACTCAAGGGTTGAACGTAAGGCATGCGCTTCCATACCCGTATCAGGACCAACTGCTAAACTAACATACAATTCTGGTTTGCTCATTCTAATAACTCCTTTTATTATATTTTCTATTTGTATAAAACACTGAATATATAACAGTATTTTACAATTATGAATTATAATTGTTTGGAAATTATTTTACAAATAATCGTACATATAAATAGGGAACTTAGGAGACAAAAGTACATAAAAAATTGATAACCTTACTTAATTTGCTGTACGTTAAGAGCCGTATTTGTAAAGGCCAATAGAAAGTCTATAGGGTGTTTAAGTAATAAATCGAATAAATCATCATATATAGAAGAAATAGCATATCAAGCTTAATGAGCGTGATAGTCTTACACAAATAGACTAAATATAGAAAATTGGCTGGAATGGTAGAGAGGGGAGTAGAAGATATGAAAGAACAAAAACAAATGACTATGTATGATATTTTAGAACAACCAATTAAAAAGCCTTCCACAGATGTTAATAAGACTATTGATAAGAAATTAAAAGGCCCCCGTAAAAAAGGGTATATTGTTCGGAGATCGTATTAATATGTGTAAGTTATAGCTTTAATTCAGGCGTAATGATTAGGGAAAATAGGTTTATTATTGAGCGATAAAAGGAATTTTTCGTTGCTGTTTTGCACTATAAAAAGTCCAATTTCTCAACATTAAAACTAAGAAATTGGACTTTATCATTACTTCGGAATAGCGCCGGATTGTAGAATATTGAAAAACACGATGACTATAAAATAACCCCACAGTCATTTGCTAAAGCCTCTTTTGATTTAATAAGGAAATTTTAAGAGCCAACTTTCTAGTCCCAATCCATATAAAAACTCACCTCTAGCTTTTCTTGCCCACAATCTGGACAATCTAGAACATCACTTTGATTAATATCGTCAAAAGGCTTTGTCGGCATTTTAGTATTACATCGAGGACAAGTAGGAGTATTCGTGTAAGATTGGATTCCTGACTTCATGTGTAAATGTACTTTATTTAATAGGTAACAACACTTCTGACAAACATATAGACCGTCGTAACACTCAAAAGATGTTTCCTTGTTATTAATAAACTTTCTGATATATTGCCGACCTTCTTCTTCCTCATACCATTCTAAAATCGAACTCAAGTTTATATACCTAAATCCAATTCCTAAAAAAACATTTTGATTGTAAGAGCAATGTCTGCAGTTCAAATTACAAGCTTCTCCCATAAATCTCAATACCTCTCTTGTCCAGTTTAGATGGAAAACAATACAGAGGGATTTTAACACAAATATCCAGATATTAGAGGTGTTATCCCATAAAATGGACCTAATCTTGAAATAGACGCAATCATTTTTAAATAATTGAGCCATTGAATACGAAGTGCCTACTCTCAATAAAGATGGACTTTCTAATTTAACTTTGTCGGCTTATTTTTTTTATGTATTGTTTTAAATTTTTGCACACGAGAGAAAACTGCATAAAAAAATCACCCTCCAATAATGGAGAGTGATTCGTTCAAAAGCCATGTGGCTAGTAAGATTAAATTTAAAAAGCCGCGTATGCCGTAGTTATTATAGAAAGTTTTAAACCACCACTCCTCAAAGTGGGTGTTCGCAGAAGCTTTCCTGCTTATCCTCATGCACCATGGTGTGAGGCCCGTCATTCCAACTCCAATAATAAAACTCCCTTTTACAGCTTAAAGGTTAAAACTTAATATTGTACGAACAATGCAGCCTTTAAGGATATAATAAAGGATGATAAACAAACTTGCAAGTAAGATGGTTTTTGCAAAAAAGTCAATGGGCAAGAGTTCCAAATCATATAGGATTGGAATGAACAACGCCCAAAATACTTGAAACTCCTCCATACATTATTCACAAATGAGAACGAAAAATACGAACAACCTTTGCTAAATAGGATAGATTATGTAAAGATAGGAGCATAAATAGGGTTTACCTAGTAAAAAAATAAAAGGAGGAAGCGGAAATGGCAGCTTATCCAAATTGTCCGAAATGTAATTCTGAATACACATATGAGGATGGATCGAACTTTGTATGTCCAGAATGTGCGCATGAGTGGAGCACAGATGTTACAGAGCAGGAGTCAGATACACTAATTGTGAAGGATGCACATGGCAATCTACTTGCAGACGGTGATTCCGTAACAATTATTAAGGATTTAAAGGTTAAGGGTAGTTCTTCAACATTAAAAATTGGGACAAAGGTGAAAAGCATTCGTCTCGTTGAAGGAGATCACAATATTGACTGTAAAATCGATGGCTTTGGTGCAATGAAATTAAAGTCAGAGTTCGTAAAAAAAGCATAATAACTATAAAAAGAGTCGTAATATGAAGCGCCCCAAACTTGAAGTTGGAAGGCTATTCAAAACCGACTCTTTTTTATTTTTATTCAGTAGGTGTCTAAACACCTATTGAATAAAAATAAAGCCTCCGGACGCAATAACGCCAAGGCAAAATTGATTTCAATATTTTTTAGTAATTACTGTAACATTTAGAAAAGATATACGTTTTACTTGTGGAATTGCAAAGCGAGGGGATGGCATGGACAGACAGCGGAAAAACGAGCTTGAGCAACTTTATGAAAAATACGCGAAATCGTTATATTATTTTCTGCTGAAGATGTCTGGGTCAGTGCATGTAGCGGAAGATTTAGTGCAAGAAACATTTGTACGAGCTACGATATCGTTGTCGTTTTATAAAGAGGAGGATGTGAGAGCATGGTTATTCAAAGTAGCGCGGAACACGTATTTAGATGAATGGCGTAAGCAGAAAAGGCGAAGGACTATTCCGTTCGCACACTTATTTTGGAAAGATGAAATGCTAAGTCCGTATGGGCTTCCAGAAGAGGATTTTCTAATGCAGGAAGTGACGGAAGATGTACAGGCGTTGCTGAAATTTTTGCCTGAAAATTACCGAACGATTTTATATTTACGTGAATATGAACAATTCACCTACTTAGAATTACAGGAGGCACTGGAGCTTTCGGAGGGGCAGGTGAAAATACTTTTGCATCGTGCCCGCAAAAGGTTGGAGGAAATAGTAAAAAAGAATGGAGGTTTTCAACATGAATGAGTGGTCGCAGGAGAATGAAAAAAAGATTTTAAGAAAATACCGTTTTACATTAACATTTCAAGTCCTACGTGTATTGCTAATATGCTTCTTTATTTATGCTCTCTATATAATAGGAGTGTCCGTCGTTTTTGATAAAGCGCGTCCAGATCTTAAACATATTTATAACTCTTTAATAGCACTTCAATGGCAGCATCCAAATATTACGGGTCGAGATACTTCAGGTTTGTCGTCAGAAATAACACCATTTTTGACGCAAAAATTTAGCTATCCTCTTGAGAAGCAGGTAGGAAAGGAAAAGGTAGTAGTCGGCGAAATGCATGTTGAAAAATCTATATTGGATTCTAATTCATCTCTGAGTATGGATTTACCGTCGACAAATACATCACAGCAATTTAATTTTAATTTACCCGAAGATCCTGTAACCGGAAAAGCAACAGCATCTCATCTTAATAATAATATATGGAAGACGTTAGAAAAATTACCTGAGGGAACTGTAGCGGAAATGGCATTTTCGATTTCAACCTATAAAGAACCTATAGAATTGGTAAAAATGATTGCTCCGTACGATGTCCAAATCGTTTGGATGCCATTATACACAGGTGAGTTTAAATCCTTTGAACCAGCTTCTTCTAGCTACAACAGTGGTTCAATTACAATTTATGATAGTTTCGGGTTATCAGGAGGCTTAAAAGTTAGTGATGATTATTCACATATATCGCAAGCACAAGAAATAGAATATAATGTGAAAGATAGCCAGCGATGGATGTTAGAAAATATGGAAAGACTTTTAACTGAAAAGGAAAGCTATTATGAGGGATTTCTAGGTTTACATCATTTGCAAGAACGCTATGATTATATAAAAAAGAATGGATTTCAAGCTTATGGCGCTGTTGTAACAGGACCGGCAAAGCGACTATGGATGCTTCAAGATTTAGAAGGTATTTCTAATGAAATGCTAGGGGATGTCGAACTTATGAATGGATATAATTGGTGATTAAAGAAGTTGTCTCAGGTTACGTTGAGACAACTTCTTTCTGCTGATGTAACATTATTTTGTAAACCTGCGCAACATAATAGCAAAAGCAGCACCGACTAGTGCAAAAATAGTATGTAAAATAGCTATGTAGCTAGCTCCAATTAGCAGTGTCCCAATTTCCGTAAAGGAATAGTCGATGACATAGAGTGGATTATTAATATTATTAATGACGGCCCAGACGAAAACAGGCACAAAGCTAATGGCGAAAACAATCCAAATGTTTTTGTAAAAAAAGTAAGTAAGACAACCGAAAATTGCGTATGATACAACAAAGCTTTTATGATTGCCTAGTAAGGATGAGTTAATGGCAAACATAAAGGATAGCACGATAAAAACAAGATGAAAAAATGTTAAGGTACTTTTCATAGGGAATTTATAAACTAGTGATTGCTCTGAAGTGTCGAGCTGACGACAATGCTCACAATTAGCTAAATGTTGTTCAACAAATTCTATAGTACTTGCTTGGAGCGCTTGTTTTTTATACAACGGTATTAAATCCTCTACAATTGAACATTCCTGTGACAAAAGCTTCCCTCCAATCGATCTCCTTCCATTATACGACTTTTTAACTTCTTTCAGCAGATAAATACGGGTTTAAGTTAATTTTCAGCGGGTGTCCAAACATCCGCTGAAATAGAGGAACTCAGGGTAAGAGCTTCACATCCAGTGAAAACACCTGAGTGACCAACGTCGTGTTGACCTAAAGCTCCGGCGAATGAAAATAAAAAAAGCCTTCCGTGAGTTAATTCATCGGAAAACTTGTGCATGCACCATATTAATTTGATGTTAATACTTCATTTGTCAAAGCTTGAATATCAATATGTGTTTTTTCCTTCACAGCATCTTTCAAAATCTCAGTACGGAAATAGTGAACTGAAGCTTCGAGGGGGATTACTAAAAGCTTGGTAAGAGCTGTTTGATACATATACACAAATTCTTTGTCTGTGTTTCCACGTTTTAATTCAGCAAAGGCTTCATAAAATTGGTCAAGCTTATCCGCAAATTCAAGTAGACGGCCTTCTAACGTGCTGTCCTTGCCTTCTTTCATACGCTCAAAGAAGATGGCCTGAAACTCTTGTGGGATTTCATTAATAATGAATTTTTCCATCATTTTTTCTTCGACATGTGCAAGTAATTGCTTAAGCTCTGGGCTCGCATGCTTTACTGGGGTTTTAATATCGCCGATAAATACTTCAGCAAAGTCGTGATTGATGGTTTTTTCATATAACGATTTCCAATTTACAGTAGCTCCATTCATTTCTTCGAGTGTGGCAAAGAACATAGCATACTGTGATACCTTCCAAGAGTGAGCAGCCACATTATGCTCTTCAAATTTAAAGCGTCCAGGGCAACGAATAATACGCTCTAGGTCATTAAGACTTGTAAAAAATTGATGAATTCCTATAAAAATCACTCCTTTTCGTTCTATATGTGCATGTTACTATAATCAATACCCTCTTTGTGTAGATTTCAAACAATTTAACAATGATTCAATTTGCGTTTACAAAGGATTCACAATTGCCGATAAGGCACGCATATGTTGAGTGCTATAATGAGGGGGACTGAGTAAAAGGGGAGTATGCACAATAATGATTTCAATTTATACACTTCTTCTTTATATACATATTTTAAGTGCCATCCTTTCGATTGGGCCATTGTTTGTAGTTTTACCAATTGTTAAGAAAATGCGTACAGCATTCTATGTTGAGATGTCACCGTATATTGAGGCTTTTAAAGGAGCAATTACAATCGTCAAGCATTCAGGACATGTTCTTGTTGCATCGGGTATTATATTAATGTGGCATGCGGGCTATCATTGGAGTACCTCGTGGATTGTGCTTACATTTCTTGTATTGCTTGCCTCTATCGTTTTTTTAGCAAGAGCGTTTAAACCGACTTTACGAACATTTAATACACATGCCTATGACCAACAAAAATTTGCTTCATTGTTACATAAGAAAGCATGGATGTACATTTTGTTATTGCTCATCATGTTATGGTTAATGGTAGCAAAGCCTGTATTATGGTAAAGGATTTCTCCATAGCAAAAATTCGCACCCTAAGTGGAGTGCGAATTTTTTTTCAATTGCTAAGTAAACGTTTAAAGTAGTTTTTACGAATAAATAAGTAACTAACGAAGAACAGGATAAAGAAACATACAGAACTCATCAAAGAGACTTTTAAAAATGTGGTTGAAACCATTGTTCGCATAGCAAATAAAGTAACAAACAACATCGTAATCGCTATCGCAAATGGCACAAATATGAGGATTGCTAGCTCCTTAGAAACTACAGTGAATAACTCTTTTTTGGATAAACCAAGCTTCCGTATGCCTAAATACTTTTCTTTTTCCTGGAGAAGTGTCGTTTGTAAATAGAAGTAGAGTATACTCATAGCGGCACTTAAGAAAATCAAACTCAA
The DNA here is from genome assembly GCF_042019215.1 of Lysinibacillus sp. RS11. Classification (NCBI taxonomy): domain Bacteria; kingdom Bacillati; phylum Bacillota; class Bacilli; order Caryophanales; family Bacillaceae; genus Lysinibacillus; species Lysinibacillus sp. RS11. The sequence continues at coordinate 329,813 of NZ_CP168124.1, forward strand.
CATAGAGCCGATAAAGAACATGACACTTTTTACAAACAGTTCTGAGTCATATAAGTCGATTTTTGAAGCTACATACCGTTGCTGAGATATAGTTGGGAGATCCTCAGTAATTTTTCTCGCAAGTTCTGTATGCGTTGTCCAATTGTCGAGCTCAAATATATAAGTTTTATAAACAGGATAGTCGATACTATTATAAAGAAGATCGGGTACAATAAAATATGTTTGCTGGAACCCAGTGGATAATAAGTTTCTCTCATCTACAGACGCCAGCTTTAAATGCTTAAGATAATGGTCTTCATCAATATTCGTTATTGGTGCTAGTTTATGATTACCAGCGACAGCTATAAATTCATTGTTATTTAAGCTAACGGTTTGATTTTTTAACAGATTATAGTTTGAAACTGACATATAACCAAGTCGTTTATCTTCATTCGATTTAAATTCAATAAAGTATTTTTGCGAATCCACTGTAGATAATTGTTTTTCAAGATATTCAACATCAGCTTTTACCATGCTTGCATCAGCCTTAGGATCTGCGATGTATTGAAAGCTATAGGGATAGTTCGCTTCGCTGTCCTTTGCAACATTATAGTAGGAGCTAAATAAAATGCTTGTACATAAAAATACACCGCTTATTAAAATCGTTATTAAAAATAGCATATTTGCGTGCGACTTCATTTTTGCATTGAGGTTGGAAGCCAGTAACATATTTGTTTTCCGCATATAGGCTGGCGATTTCTCAAAGATTTTTAGCAGGAAGCACATTCCTTGTGAGATGATTAGATAAATTGTAGAAAGAATACTCGCGAAAAACACGATGTAGTAAAGAATACCAAAGCTAACTACAATATCATGATCAATTTTTAATAAATAGGCTAAAGTGGTGGAAATAGTAATACTAATAATTAATAAAAGATAATGAGAATTTATCGATTTTTCGATGACAATATCACTTTTTAAAAGCTGAATTGACGCTTCTTTATTAATAAATCTTGTCATTATTTTTGAAATAACAACAAATAATACAAGGAATAAACCAACAGTTAAAACGATTGCTTTAATCGGAATATACATGCCGAAAGTTTCTGCTTTTAACACAGCCTTGGCACCCATTAAGAAGAGCGGTGTAATGACAAGCCCAAGAATAATTGCTGCAATAATCGCCATTACACCAATAAGAATATTTTCACGAAAAACTAGTGTACGAATTTGTTTCATGGATGCACCGGTAATCATAAAGATGCCTAGTGTTTTTGTTTTTTTCTTCAAAAACGCCATTATGGAGTACGCAATGAAAATAAATGAAAATAAATAGACGAGCATACTCGCCAACATTAATGAAATGCCAAGTGTTGAGCCTGGGTCCATACTATTAAGACTGGGATGAAAAGCGATAACTGTAAATAAAAAGAAAATAATGATAGAAAACATACTGCTAAGGAAATAAGAAACGTATGTCCATTTGTCACGTAAAATATTTTGTACAACGATATGATTAAAGCTCATGTTGTCCACCACCTAAAAAAGCAAGCGTGTCCATGATTTCCTGGTAAAATTGTTTACGGTTATTGCCACGATGAATTTCGTTATATAATTTACCATCTTTAATGAATATAATACGATTTGCGAAGCTTGCTACATAAGGGTCATGCGTCACCATTAAAATGGCCGTTTTCAGTTCGGTATGAATAGAACTAAATAAGTTCATGACATCATTTACTGCCTTTGAATCGAGATTTCCTGTAGGTTCATCGGCTAACAATAAACTCGGTTCATGAATAACCGCACGTGCAATAGCTACACGTTGTTTTTGTCCACCAGAAATTTCATAAATTCGTTTTGGAAGAAGCTCCTCAATGCCAAGAAATTGAGATATATGTGTAAGTCGTTGATGCATTTTATTGGCAGGTAAACTATCCAGAGTTAGTGGCAATAAAATATTTTCTTTCACTGTTAATGTGTGTACAAGGTTAAAATCTTGAAAGACAAAGCCTAATTCTGAACGGCGGAATTTTGCAAGCTCCTCATCATCTAATGAATAAGGATTTCTGCCATTTATAAGAATTTCACCAGCAGTAGGGCGATCGATTGTTGATACGCTATTTAAAAATGTAGTTTTACCACTTCCAGAAGGCCCCATAACGGCCACGAATTCGTTCTCACCAAGTTTAAAATCTATACCATTCAAAGCCTTATATGTGATTTCTCCGATATATTCTTTTTGTAGATTGGTTACTTGTAGAATTGAGTTTCCCAACTTTGAACAACTCCCTTACTTCGATTGAATAGCTTAAGTATAAAGAAGGAGCAGCATTTTACCTATTTGGCTATATGACGTCAATATGACAAAGTTGTCATATAATACTCATGATTTTTTCACGCTATTTGAAAAGTCTATAGAAAAGGTAGTGAAGCGTTCGTGGGACTGTAAGGTAAAAGGGTGCTCTAGTGCAGTCAAAATCTTTTTAACCAAATATAAGCCTATACCTGTTGCTTCACCGCTCGTTCTTCCTTTTACACCTGTATAAAAAAGATCAAAGACACGTGAAATTTCGCTATCGGGAATCGTATCTCCGCAGTTTTTAATTTTTAAAATAGCTTCGTCATAACTAATTTGAATGGAACTTTCAGACTCACCGTATTTAATGGCATTATTGATGATTTGATAAAGCACGATTTTTAACCATTTCCGATCTGAATAAATAATATTATTTTCAGCAAGTATCACTTTTGGGAAAACCACTTTGGCAATAAAATAATCCTTTAACTCGTTAATGACCTCCTGAATAATCTCTTTTAATGAGAGTGCCTCTATTTTTAAATCAGCTACTAGATTGGATGTGCGTTCATAAGTTAGCAGCTGGTTGAGGGTAAAGGTCAGCTTATCACATTCTTTATTAATAGTTTGCCAGTGCTCGGATTGACTATTTGCATCAGATTGAATAATCAGTTGAATGACCGACAATGGGGTCTTCATTTGATGAGCAAAATGTGAAAGGACAAGCTGCTTTTCTTTTCCTTGCTCCTCTAAAATTTGCTGTTGTGTTAAGTGCAGATATTGCATTTGTCGTAGTTTTTGGCTATAGGCTTGCTCAATCATTGCCTGTGGTTCATACAGATGGAGGTCATCGCTTGTTAATATGCCTTTCTGTAAATGAGCATAGAGCTTTTTTCTACGATAATAACGACCAATTAGCCAAATAATAAATAGAAAGCTAACGAGAAAGATAAAATAAAAATAGTGTGATGATAAATCATCCAATGTATGAATAATCCAAGGTAATAATAGGAAGCTTACACAATAAAGAATAATTACACTTACATGATCTCGAAAGAAAAGCTTCATTCTTCTGCCTCCACTAATTGATAGCCAAGTCCACGAATTGTTTTAATTTCTAAACAGGATTGAATAGCTTCAAACTTTTTGCGGAGCCGACCAATATTAACAGATAAAGTGTTTTCTTCAACGAAGGATTCATCATCCCAAATAGCACTTAACAACTTTTGGCGAGATACAACATTTGGGTAAGCTTCAAATAGTAACTTGCTAAGCTGCATCTCTTTTAACGTTAACAGGCTCTCGTGTTCCTCAGTATGAAGCCGAACAGTATCTGGATTTAATGTAGTATTGGTAATTGTTATAGAATTAGAATCGGAGGAAGCATACTCTCCATATGTACGACGAATAAGGCCATTCACTTTTGCCATAAATACATCTAGCGAGAAGGGCTTTGTAATAAAATCATCTGCACCATTTTCAATACCATACACTTGGTCGATATCATTCACACGCGCTGATACAATGATAATGGGGCATGTTGACAGCTGGCGGATTTTGCGTGACCAGAAGTACCCATCATAAGTTGGGAGGTTAATATCCATGACTACTAGATGGGGTTGAATAGCTTGAAATTCTTCTACTATACGATTAAATTGTTGGACAGTGTAGCATGCAAATTGATATTTCGATAAATGCTCGGCAATAAGCTTTGAAATAGTAGTATCGTCCTCTATTATGTATATTTTGTACATAGTATCGACCTTTCTTTATTTATATACTTTTAATGTACCCTGATATTTAAGAATCCATAAATACGGCTCATAATTATAACGTGGGGTTGATTTCCGTTCCGACTGGGCGCTTTGTTGCTGCTGTCGTTGCACTTTCGCACAGATAAAACATTGTTGCTGTCGTTGCACTTTCGCACAGAGCAAAGCTTCCTGGGGGCGTCCGATGAGCAGCTTCGCTTGCGCTCCAGGGTCTCGGGCGGCCAACAGATGTTTTTTGCGCGAAAGCGAAGCGACAGCAGCACGATGTTTTTTGCGCGAAAGCGAAGCGACAGCAGCACGATGTTTTTTGCGCGAAAGCGAAGCGACAGCAGCATGATGTTGGTTACGAAGGCGTTATCACAGGACGTGATGGTTTTAGCCTTCGTTCCTCTATCGCTGATCCCCGAGGAGTCGCCCAGTCTCCACTCCAATCAATTTATATACATGGCATACGTTTTAAAATGTCATCTAAACTTTTGGTGATGAGCTATAAATATTTTCATATATATAGTAATTGTATCTTGAAATAATAGAGAAGAGCCACTACAAACTCAATTGAGAAGGTGATGGCTCTTTGATAATCATGAATGGGCCAATTAATTTTTTGGAATGTGGAAGGTGACATTTGTTCCTTCATTTAGGATGCTTTGTATTTGTAATCGCTGTCCGTAAATCCTCTTAAGACGTAAATCAGTATTACGTAATCCTACGCCACAGCTTGTTGAATAACTACCTGAATGTAGCTCCTCTAATTTACTTTGATCTATCCCAACGCCATCGTCTATAATACTTACTGCTACATAATCTGGGAAATCCTTTATGCGGATACAAACGGTTCCACCTTGTTCCTGTTTTAAGACACCATGACGAATTGCATTTTCTACTAAAGTTTGTAAGGAGATAGGGGGAATTTCAATGTTTATAATTTCATCGATATCCCATTCGATGTTTAACAATTCCCCAAAGCGTTGCTGTTCAATATAGAGAAATGAGCGCACTAGCTCTAGTTCATCCTTAAGTGGTACTACTCGTTGTAGATTCCGCACATCAAAGCTTGCATGTAGATATTCACCAAAATGATGCATTAAGTCAATCATCCGATCTGTATCAATCGTACTAAGTGATGCAATTGTATTTAATGTATTAAATAAAAAATGTGGCTGTATTTGAGCTTGAAGCCAAGCTGTTTCCAAATGTAGTCGTTGATTGATGCTATATTTTAAATCGATTAAGGCTTTGCTCCTTACTTTTAGCTCAAGAGAATTAATGGGCTTTGTAACATAATCATTAGCTCCACGAACAAAACCAGTATAAACATCTTCAGGATTATTACGTGCTGTTAGCAATAAGATCGGTAATTCAAGTAATGAGTAATGCTCTCGAATAATTTCAATTAATGCATAGCCAGAAATATAAGGGAGCATCGCATCAACAATGACTAAATCCCAATCCTCTTGCTGTAATGCTTTTAATGCCTTTTCACTGCTAGTAACAGTGGTAACCGCATATGCTGTTGTTGCAAATAAACTACGCATAATGGTTAAGTTTATAGGATCATCATCAACCATTAAAATTTTAAATTGTTTTTCCACTGTCTTTAAAGACGTATTTCCTTCAACATGAGAAAATATATCTTCTTGCTCTATGTAGGATTGCTCCTCATTTAAACTTTCCTCTGCTAATGGTAATGTGAAATAGACATCTGAGCCTTTGTTAGGAACGGAATGTATTTGCAAAGTCCCTCCGTGTAATTCGATAAGCTTCTTTGAAACTAATAACCCGAGACCGATTTGATCGTCGTTATCAGTTCCTTGTTCGTAAGGGGAAAAAAGACGACTTTGGATCTCATCATCCATTCCTAATCCAGTGTCACGAATATGGATTACAACCAGACTATTATCTATATGTGCACTGATTTCTATAGAACAAGCATTTGTATATTTAATGGCGTTGTATAAAAAATTAAAAAGAATTTGAATCAATCGGTTTTCATCGGCCACTACATTAGGAAATGTTTTAGAAATGGTAGAATTCATTTGAATTTGCTTTCCATTTGTTATAAAGCGTAACATATCGAAAACACCATAAATGACACCTTGAATGCTGACGTTTTTTTTATTGAGATGTAAATTACCGTCCTTTAAACGAGTAAAATCAAGTATGTCATTTAATGTAAAGGACATGCTTCTCCCAATATCAATTAACAGCTTTAGGTTTTGTTTATCATCAGCGGCAAGCTTATTGTTTGGATTTTCATAAATGGTCTGTCCTAAGGTAATCATTTTATTCATGGGATCCCATAGCTTTTGTGAACTACTGGATAAAAATTCGTCCTTTAATTCATCGTCCGTTTGTAATTTAGCAATCAATTGATTAATTTGCTCTTTATTTTCAAAAAAATGTTTAAACCAATAACCTGAAAAACCAAGCATGATAAATAAATAGTCTAATGGATAAACGGGTATATCAAAGACATAAATGGATTTGATGAATCCCCATATAATTCCATTTGTTGAACCAAGAGCCGTCAGGGCAATAAAAACGGAACTTTGTTTTTGATTTTCAAGATACTCTTTTAAAGCGAGTGCTGCTACATATAAAAATGAAACGCCATAAAGTATGAAGAAAAGAGGATTTAATGTGTATAACCAATCAATCGGTAAAACGACAGTTAAAAATGCTCCAAGGACATAGATAGCAAAGATCCACTGTAAGCATTTAGCATTACGATATTTCACTAGTAAAATACGCAAAAATTGAACAAAGAAAAAAGAAGAACCGAGATAGATGATAGAAGATAATTTAAATGACCATACATAATCAAGATGTAGCCAGGCAAGTATCGATCGATCATAGGTAATTAATTCATCGGTTAATGGTAAAAGAAAACCTACTGTGAAAAGTAATACAATTGGCTTCCGATAGATGAATAGGAACACAAGAATACTAAAGAGTGCGAACAATACGAGCATGACTGAAATAGTAGAAAGAGATATCTCAGTAATTATTTCGTGATGTACCATAGCTGGTGCAGAGCTAAATAGAACTCGTTTAGCAATGATAGGACTTGCTGGTGTATCAAAATTTGATACATGTAAAATTAAGTCAATTTCAGGTTGCTCATTCGTAAAATATACAGTGTATGGAGCGGCTTGCCCTTTATGATTATTTGAATCAGTAGCGACTTTTCCTGACTGACCAGCTAGCTCCCCATTAATATATAATGTTGAAGCAGTTGATACTGCAGGAATTCGAATGGCATAACGATTATCTTTGGGGGCATTTTCATTGAGTAAAATTTTTAAACGGTATGTACCATATCGTTGTGTCGTTGCCTCAGAATTTCGCGTAGGTATCGTTCGGATAGTTTGCTCGAATAATCGAGGATATTGGTTATTGTCTGTGTTTAAAGGGTCTATTAATGACCCAGGATAGTAGAGCCATTCACCATTTAAGTGAAGCATTTCTTTATCGGTTAGCGGCTGATCACGAATGTCAAATACACCTTCTTGAGCAATCGGTTGATTACTCAAAGGGAGAAAGTATGCTAACCATAGTAAACGAAGGATAGTAAGAACTATAAAAATTAAGATAATGAAAAGTGAATGTCGAATTGTCGCTTTTTTTAACAGTGACATAAGGACCTCCGGGATTTCCTTTTATATTAGAAGGACTATATTTACCATGCCGTGAAGACAGAAAAAAGATAAAAAGGCATCGAGAGAGAACTGTCTCGATGCCTTTTGTGGATGGCCTGAGTATGTCTTTGATTTGATCTTTATTGTAATTTATCAGGCGTGATGGTTAGGAAGAAATAGGTTTATTACGGGCTACTCGCTTTCCTGCGGTAAGCTTTGCTCTGCGACGAAAGAGAAGCGACAGGAGCACTAGCGGAAATCAGCCTCTTCAAATTAATCCGAGTGTATAAAAAGGATTACTCAACACACCTGGCAATTTATACTTCTACTGATATAGCGTTAAATAGCTCAGTTGTTTCGTGCTCTGGTAAAATATCGAGATCAGCTACCAAAGTACTTCTAAATGTATTGTAAACTTTTACAGCACTTGCTCGATTATCCACGTCGATATAGTGTTTCATTAGCTGTTGGATAGCTTTATCGGAATATGGATTATGCTCGAGTGTTATAAGTAATATATGCTCTAGGTTTTTTACGTCCTTTATTGCTGTATAATGCTCTACTAAATCATGAAGTAGAAGAGTAAATTGGGTATTCATGAAATTTGCCTTACTAGTAACCCAAGGATAATCTAATGTGGCCATATATTCACCCTGATAGTTTTGTATTAGTGCCTCAGCCTTCTTTATATCAAGCTTTCCGGTCTCCATTTTACTATTTAAAATATGCTCTAAGTTATGAGCGTCACATTGAAAATCCTCTAGTTGTAAAATATAGCAGCCATTTGCATACTGTATGACTTCTACATAGCCTAATGTAGAAAGTGTAGTGCGTAGATAAGAGACTGTTGTATGTAATTGCACTCTTGCCTTTTTATAGTCTGTCTCTGCCCATAATGCATCGAGGACTGTATCACGAGGTACATGGCTATTAAGATTGGAAAAAAGAAAGGCAAATAATTCTTTTGTTTTAACCGTTCTCCAATGGATGGCTTTGTCATCATGTAAGACAACGAATCCTCCAAAACATTGTATCTTTAGTGTAGGTTTATGCTGTATTCGTATAGGAGTCGAATTTTTTTCTAGGTGGGGGAGTTCTTGGATTCTATTAATAGTTGTCTCTAGACGAGCTTTTGAAATAGGCTTTAATAAATAGTCAAGGGAGTTAATTTCAAATGCTTGGACAGCATAGTCTCGATACGCAGTGACAAATACAATATAGATATTTTTGTTCCATTCTTTTAATAGTTTTGCGATTGCTAAACCGTTCATACCAGGCATTTCAATATCTAAAAATGCTACTTGAAAATCCAAGCTAGGACCCTCTGCAAGCAAATCTTTTACATTTGTAAAGGATCTAATGACCTCTAGTGAATTAAATTCCTTCAACTTTTTCTCCATGTTTACAAGAGCTAATGGCTCATCGTCCATTACTATCACTCGAATCAAAAAGGGCACCAACTTTCAAATATTAATTAACTTGAATTGAAGAAACTTAAAGTGAAATTGGTTAAAGTGAAATATCAATAACTGACCCTTTATACAGATGTGCGGCCACTTGCTGTTGAGGCAGATCTTCTAGTAAGTCGACAGCAGCTACCATATCTAGATTGAGTGCACTTTGCATAACAGTCATTTGTACAGTTTGTTGTAGCTCTATAATCTGAGAAGACATTATTGGAATTTCCACCCTATATTCCTTCATTAACATATTATCGGTTAAAAATATTGATTTTCCAACGTATAAAAGTTGCAAAAAAAATTATGGGTATTTTTCCATGAAACTATTTGATTTACTAAAAAAATGATTGATATTGTATATTTTTCCGTTTTTATAGAAATAATTCGTAATATCAGGTCCATTGTCCTGAGTGATTAATTGCATTCTCTAGCATTGCTTGCATAAAAGAGCCTAACTCTAGTGAGCTAGCAGCAGATTGCAAAATTATAAAATATGGAGGTATTACGAAATATGAAGAAACGAGCATTAGCTTTAGCTGTAACATTGACATTGGGTTTAAGTTTGTTTGCAAGTCCGTCATCTGCTGAGGACAAACTCAATGTTATACCAATTGACCCGTTATGGGGGATCTCGAAGATATACGAATTAGCTGTAGGAGAAATAGGGCTACTAGACGAAATAGATCCGAAATGGTTTAATTTAGGGAAAAAATCAAATGTAGATGACACGAAAAATGAAAAATCATCGAAAGACCAACATCACATTGTGCATGGGGATACATTATTTTCAATTGCACGTGAAAATGGTGTATCAGTGGAAAAGTTAAAAGAATGGAATAACCTTACTTCTGATGTGATTTATGTAGGCGAATTGTTAGCTACCAAAGCATCAGCAGCAAAGCCTAAAACTACTGTGAGCGAAACTAAAAAGGTAGCAACAGCTTCCAATACAAAGCAAGTAACGACATCGAATACAAAACCAGCAACAAAATCAAGTACAAAACAAGTAAGTGCTCCAGCAAATGCGACAGGCCAAACGCTAACAATGCGAGCGACTGCTTATACAGCGTATTGTGAGGGATGTTCGGGGATTACAGCGAATGGAACAGATATAAGATCTAATCCGAACTTGAAGGTAATTGCGGTAGACCCACGTGTTATTCCTCTTGGTACTAGGGTTTGGGTTGAAGGTTATGGCGAGGCAGTCGCAGCAGACACGGGCGGAGCAATAAAAGGTAATAAAATTGATGTGTTTATTCCTACTGAGGGACAAGCTCGCCAGTGGGGTGTTAAAACAGTTACTGTTAAAATTTTGAATTAATGTATGGAAAGGGATGTCTCGCTGACTTGGAGATATCCTTTTTATTTATAACAGTCACCGAAATGCTAATCTCTATAGTTTACAGGTTGCTAAATTTACTGCTTTTCCAATGATTCACAAAATTCCAATCAAAATTGCATAAGTAGGAGGATTGTTGGCAACCATCAGAAATAGAGGAGGTATTTTTATGAAAAAAATGAGTTTAATAATCATTTCCTTATTAGTATTTGTCGGTGGTTGTAATTTCTTCGAAAAGAAGGAGAAAAAAGTGGAAGTTAACGCAAATTCAGCACAAACTGCAACCGCGAAAGTAATAGGAAAAAATAATGAAAGCTATGGAAATGCATACTTTCAGGAAGAGGATAATGGGGTCAGGGTGACACTCGCGCTATCAGGATTGCCATCCGGAACGCACGGCATTCATATTCATTCAGTTGGGAAGTGTGAACCACCAACGTTTGAATCAGCAGGTCCACATTTTAATCCAACGAGTAAAGAGCATGGGAAGGATAATCCTAAAGGCTATCATATGGGAGATCTTCCGAATTTAGAAGTTGGTGAAGATGGTAGTGTAGATATGAATTTCTTAGCGGAAGGGCTAACATTAGATAAAAATGCTGCAAATTCATTATTGGGTGGAAAAGGTACTTCATTAGTCATCCATGAGTCAGAGGACGATTATAAATCAGATCCTGCTGGTAATTCTGGTGCTAGAATTGCTTGTGGTGCTATTCAATAAGGAAAATGAATCGACTGTATCTGAAGTAAATCACTTTAGATGCAGTCTTTTTTTAGTGGTTAGAAATCGGCTCATAGGACGCCCTCAGTTGGAACGGAAATCAACCGCACGTTATGGTAATAAGCCAAAAAGAAGAAGTGAGTGGTCTTTTTTTATAATTCGACATGCAATTTTCATACATTTTGTAACTAATTTTATTTTGTTAGAAAAAGAATTTTATAGTATTGGATAGATAAAAATGGTGTAAATAAGTAATTGTTGAAATTCGTAAATAATTGTCGTTTTATAGAATTGTATAATTATAAAAGACTGAATTTACTATAAATTTATTGACATTATTATACTGTGTTTGATAATTTTAAGTAGATTCTTATTTTTAACCAAAGGGGGAAGGTTACTTTGAAGAAAAAACAATTCAGGCTATTAATGCTATTAAGTGCCTTTGCGCTATTGATTTTAGCTGCATGTGGAACGGGTTCTAAGGACACAGATAAGGGAGATTCGACAGCATCTGAGAAGCCAAAATTTTTAAACTTATTAACAGGTGGGACACAAGGTACTTACTATGCATTAGGTGGAACATTTGCTGATTTAATTTCTAAAGAAACAGACATTAAAACAACTGCTGAAGTATCTCAAGCATCTGCAGCCAACATGACTGCATTACAAGAAGGTAAAGGTGAAATTGCTTTTGTACAATCAGACATTGCTTATTACGCTACTGAAGGAACAATGATGTTTGAGGGTAAAAAAATTGACTCAATTGCTGCTCTAGGTGCACTTTATCCAGAAACAGTACAATTAGTAACGACTGAAGCGTCAGGTATTAAAACTTATGCTGATTTAAAAGGGAAAAAGGTATCCGTAGGTGCGCCAGGTTCTGGGACTTACGCAAATGCTGAACAATTACTTGAAATTCATGGTTTAAAAATGGATGATATCAAAGCACAAAACCTTGATTTTGGTGAGTCTACTGACGGTCTTCAATCAGGCCAAATTGATGCAGCGTTTATTACTGCGGGTACGCCAACAGGTGCTGTTGAGGCTTTAAATGCAACAACTAAAGTGAATATTATCGGTATGGATGCTGGTAAAGCAGATGAGTTAATTGCTAAATACCCTTACTATGCAAAAGATACAGTAAAAGCTGGTACGTATGGGCTTGCAAATGATACTGAAACAGTTTCGGTACTTGCGATGTTAGCGGTGAAAAAAGATCTTCCGGAAGATGTTGTTTATTCGATGACGAAAGCTATTTATGATAACACAGATAAAATTTCCCACGCTAAAGGTGAGTTTATCAATGCGAAGACAGGTTTAGAGGGTATTAGTATTGATGTTCACCCAGGTGCTCAAAAATACTTTGATGAAAATAAATAACAGAACATTCGGAGTTTAATTAAAAGAAGTGGTTGCTGCGGGTAGTGCTTGAATCTTGCTTGTGGTGAAGTGAAAAATCTGCAGCGGAAATCAACCTCACGTTATGAAATACGAAGGGGCTCGGATTGCGTAAAGCTTCGGGCCTCTTTTCTTCCTGTTAAGTCGTGAACGATAGCGAATAGCTTTTTAAGTGGGGGAATAGATGTAATGCGAAAGAGGAAATTAATCATTGTTTTAGTTTTTTTATGTTTAATCTTCAGTATGGTCATTTTTCTTCCTCTTCAAAAGGTATTCGCATTTACTGAAACGCGCATAGATCATCCAATAGTGCACTATATACCATTGAAAACTGAGGATACATTTCAAATTAGATACACCCATTCCATCCATAAATCGGATGTACTTGAACATTATCAATGCGTAGATGGAACACGTATTCAAATGTTAGGGATGGAGTATGAGGATTTAGCGATTGGCATGCCGAGCTATGCAGAGGAAAATCAAACATTAACAAAACGAGATGGTAAATATTTTTTGCAGTTCGATAACGAAGTCATTGAAAATTTTACGATCTATATAGCCGATTTGGACTTAGATCTTGTATTAGGTTACGAGCAGTACGAATATGATTTAAAAAGAAATTTACAAAGGGGAAAATCCTATTTATTTGAGGTGAAGCGTATATCGCTTTATGAACAATGGAAAGGAGTAAGGATGAAATGACGACTCAGCATAAATCAAATAACGAAGTAAAAAATGAAGAATTCGAACAAATATCGGCTGAAGAGCAACAAGCAATACTTGAGAAATATGATATTGAATCGAATGTACGAAACATATCAGGCATTATGAAACATGTCATTTTCTTTGGACTACTAGCATTTTCATTGTTCCAACTATATACAGCCATTTTTGGTCAATTTCCAGCGCAAATCCAGCGTACGATCCATTTGGGTTTTGGTTTGACCCTTATTTTCTTGCTATTCCCAGCTCGAAAAAAAGCAGCAAAGCATAAAATCGCATGGTTCGATTATATTTTAGCGATATTATCTATTGTAGTAGGCTCGTATTGGACGATGAATTATACAGAGCTGATTAACAGTAATGGTACCATTACACAAATGGATTTTATCGTTGGTTCAATAGCTGTTGTATTGGTACTTGAGGCAGCTCGCCGTGCAGTAGGATTACCAATTACAATCATTGCTATATGTTTCTTAATTTATGCATATTTTGGACCGTATTTCCCGGCATTTATGGCACATAGAGGGCAAGATTTCGAGAGTATTGTTAATCTCATGTATTTTACGACGGATGGTATCTTTGGAACGCCAATTAGTGTTTCGGCCACATTTATTTTTGTGTTTTTACTTTTTGGGGCATTCCTTGTCAAAACAGGTGTTGGTCAATATTTTAATGATCTAGCTGTAGCTCTTGCGGGTAAATTAATTGGTGGTCCAGCAAAAGTAGCGGTATTTTCTAGTGCGCTTCAAGGTATGATTTCAGGAAGCTCGGTAGCGAATGTAGTAACATCGGGATCATATACAATTCCGATGATGAAAAAGCTTGGGTACCGTAAAGAGTTCGCGGGTGCAGTTGAAGCGGCTGCTTCTACAGGTGGACAGTTAATGCCGCCGATTATGGGGGCCGCAGCGTTTTTAATGGTTGAGTTTATCGGGCGCGGAATAACGTATTGGGATATTGCCAAGGCGGCTGCGATACCTGCACTGTTATATTTTACAGGTATTTGGATTATGACTCACTTCGAAGCAAAACGTGTAGGGTTAAGAGGCTTACGTGAAGATCAAATGCCAAATCGTCGAGAGGTATTTAAGAAAATTTACCTTCTATTGCCGATTATCGCAATCATCGTTTTAATGTTAACGGGTACACCAGTAATGCATGCTGCACTATACGGTATTCTTATTTCTATTGGTGTTGCCATGTTTGATAAAGAAACGCGTTTAAAACCAATGGATATTATTGATGCATTAGTTGAAGGTGCTCGTACAGCACTTGGGGTAGTAGCAGCAACGGCTTGTGCAGGTATTATCGTAGGTGTAGTTGTAAAAACAGGTTTAGGCTTAAGTTTAGCTAATAGTTTAGTAGAATTAGCAGGCGGTAGTATTATATTAACACTGATTTTTGTTATGATTGCCTCCCTAATTTTAGGAATGGGGGCTCCGACAACAGCAAACTATGTAATTACGTCAACAATTGCTGCTCCAGCAATCGTAGCATTATTAGCGCCGAATACACCACAGGAACTAGTACCAGTAGTTGTTTTATTATCGGCACATTTCTTCGTGTTCTATTTTGGTATTATCGCCGATATAACACCGCCAGTGGCACTTGCTGCTTTTGCGGCTTCAGGCATTTCCGGTGGAGATCCTATTAAAACGGGTGTAAACTCAGCGAAACTTGCTATTGCTGCGTTTATCATTCCTTATATGATTGTGTTCTCTCCAGCGTTACTAATGATAGATACAACTGTTCCGCAAATTTTATGGGTAGTATTCACGGCCGTTACAGGAATGGTAGCTATTGGTGCAGGAGTAATAGGTTACTGGTATCGCAAAATGCTGTGGTTTGAACGTATTATTTCTATTGCAGCTGGTCTACTACTTATCTATCCAGAAAAATTCTCGGATTGGGCTGGTTTAGCAATCTTTATTGTGATGTTTGTCATTCAATATGTAACACAATATAAAGGGGACAGTGATGACAATCAAAATGGTAAAACGAGTGCTATAGCTTAGGTAAGAGGTAAAAAGTGCTTAGGTCCGACGTAATATTAAGAATCTGCTCATTTTCTGAGTTAGTAAGTGCATGCCTTGTAATGTCTACAAGGAATTTGCTTAACTTACAAGCTGCAGAAACGAGCAGATCTTTTTTTCTTTTTAAGTGAGCTATCTACAACACGCCGCATATTGGGCAAATTGTATTCCTAAGTAAAATGCAAGGAGCTTGGGCAAGTAAACGCAGCTTTTAAAAAGGATTTTCCTATTGTGAAATTCCTTTTTTGACATTGGATTAACGAAAGAACATTATTAAATGTACGTGAAAGGTGATAGGTTTTGTATTTGATGAGAGGTGGAGATTTATGAAAGTACACGATTGTCCTAATTGTAATACCTATAGTAGAGAATGTATTATTGTCATCCAAAATGCTCCGAACTTTTCAGGAGAGATATTAAAGTGCAGTATTTGTTCCTGGAGCGGAAAGTGGTCGGAAATGACAGTGCGGGAGGTTAAATTGCCGGTGATTCCAGGCGGGATCGTGATCCCTGGGGTCGAACCAATTACTGATTATTATGTACTGCATTCAGATCAAATTAGAGTTACTTATACAGGGGGATGTTGCCCTCATTGTGGTGGAAGTGATCCGTTTTGCTGGTGCATGACGTTATAAATGATTGCGATGAGCCTCTTGCTCGAAGTTGATGATTAGGCAGTGCACTTACATTTACCTTATTGTTAATGTGTGACATTATATAAAACCAACTACTTGCAAATAAATGTAAGCATTTGCACGACTTTTAATAAAAGTAATTTGATACATCTCTTTTTTTGATAAACCTCAAGCTTTAATCTAAAAAGTAGATTGTTTTTATACTTTTTATGCATATAAAGCATTATTTATTGATTTTTTTAAAATAACTACTGTATAATTAAAATATCAGAAAATTCAATTAAATCAAAAGGAGAGGTGATTACATGAAAAAGTTGTTCAATTCAAAGTTTGAAACATATTTAATGGATCAGGAATTGGAGTTAACTATGGAAGAGGAAAAAAATGAGGAGCAAACTACACGGGTGTATTATGAAGAATATCCAGAAGGCTTTTTTACAAGTTTATAATATTTATTTGATGGGCTGTGCTAAAGGTGGAAAAAACTTTTAACACAGTCCTTTGCTTTTTTTTACATATTTTAAATCACTTTTTTATATTGTCTGTTTAGTTGATAAAAAATTACTGTTTGAAATTATGTTAATAATATATCTTATTTATTCCTTTTGTCTAGGTCTAATTCCATATATACTTTTGTGAAATGGTTTCCTGTATAATGGGAATCAAAAATGCGTATAGAGGTGTAATTATGTCAAATGCGGTTACATTAGAAGAGACAATTTATCAATGGTTTGAACATTTTCATAAATACCCAGAGGTCAGCTGGAAGGAGTTTGAAACAACGAAAAAGATTGCGTCGATTTTAGATGAGTTAAACGTATCGTATCGTTTGTTAGGCGATGTTACAGGGCTAATTGCTGAAATTGGTTCAGGAGATGAAATTGTTGCGGTACGTGCTGATATAGATGCATTGTGGCAAGAAGTGGACGGGGAATGGCAAGCTAATCACTCATGTGGGCATGATGCTAATATCACAATGGTATTAGGTGCTTTATTACAGCTGAAAGATCGACCATTACAACATCGTGTCCGTTTTATTTTCCAGCCTGCTGAAGAACTTGGTAATGGTGCTTGTGCAGCCTTTGAGCGTGGAGCTGTCGATGGCGTATCGCATTTATTTGGTGTTCATCTAAGACCGATTGAAGAACTACCGCTTGGCAAGGTTTCGCCTGCTATTCATCATGGTGCGGCATATTTTTTAGATGGAACAATTAAAGGTACTGATGCCCATGGTGCTAGACCTCATCAAGGGAAAAATGCAATTGATGTTATTATGGCAGTGCAACAAATGCTGCACAGTATTCATCTATCACCATTTGAGCCACATTCGGCAAAGTTAACGAAAATTGTTGCAGATGGAGGTAGTACAAATATTATTCCGGGTACTGCGAGCTTCTCGATGGATATCCGTGCACAACGTAATGATCAATTAGAATTACTTCGTAGCCGTATTGAATTTGGCTTAAAATCGATTCAACAGCAGTTTGAGATTGATATGGATTGGCAATGGATTGATTTTACACCTGGTGCTGAGGTTTCTCCAGTTGCAGCACGTATGGCTAAAAATGCCATTGTCGAGACGTTAGGTGAAGAACGCCTTGCTGAAGAAATTACAACTCCTGGAAGTGATGATTTCCATTTCTATACGGTTAAAAAACCGGAATTAAAAGCGACGATGATTGGTATTGGTGCTAATTTGGCACCAGGATTACACCATCCAAAAATGTCTTTTGAACGTAGTGCATTAATAGATGCTGCAAATGTACTTGCTTGTGTATTAGAAAAAAAACCAGAATAACTATGTGTGGGAGTTAAATCAAAAGATTAAAATTCTTTTGATTTAACCCCTTTTTATTTTGCTTTTTTGTCGAAATGCATGAATATACGTGGGTTTGCATTGTTTGTAATAGCTATTTGAAAGCGTTTTTTTACGCTAAAAAAGGAGAAATTGCTCGAGAAGCATAAATTTTTTGCGTTGACTTTTAATTTTTTGAATATTAAGCTAAAAATCGTAAAAAAATATTTGCGCCTTAGAAAATTTTAAAAGGGAATGGGTGCAAAAAAGGGGATGGGACGATGAAAAAGGAAATCAGTGCTGGTTGGGCACTTCTAACTTTTGCAATAATGATTATAGCTATGCTTATAACAGTAGTTGTGTTAGAGCAAAGTCCTCACGTGCCACTAATTATTGGAACAACTGTAGCGGCAATTGTTGCCAAATTACATGGATTTAAGTGGTTAGAAATTGAAGAAATGATGTATAAGGGGATACGCCTAGCTTTACCTGCAATTGTCATCATTATTTTAGTAGGTTTGACAATTGGTGCTTGGATTGGTGGCGGTGTCGTAGCTACAATGATTTATTTTGGTTTAAAATTAATTTCCCCAGCTTGGTTCTTAGTGACAATCATGCTGTTGTGTTCAATTGTTTCACTGGCGATTGGTAGTTCATGGTCAACGATGGCAACAATTGGTGTTGCTGGTATGGGTATTGGGTTAAGTATGGGAATCCCTGCACCAATGATTGCTGGAGCAGTTATTTCGGGTTCATATTTTGGTGATAAGATGTCACCGTTATCGGATACTACTAATCTCGCGGCAGGTTTAACAGGTACCGACTTATTTGAACATATTAAGCATATGCTTTATACGACAATTCCGGCTTTGGTCATTGCTATCGTAGCATTTGGAATTATGGGAAGAAGCTTTGCGGATATCTCAATGAAATCAGAAAGTATTTTAACAACACTACAAGTAATGGAGGACAGCTTTGTTATTTCTCCGTGGCTATTGCTTGTACCAGTTGGTGTAATTGTATTGGTAGCAAAAAAAGTACCTGCAATTCCAGCTTTAATTGTTGGAATTATCTCAGGATTCTTACTACAAATCTTCGTGCAAGGTGGCACTCCTGCAATGGCTGTACATGCTTTACAAGAAGGATTTGTTATTTCAACTGGCAATGAAATGGTGGACGAGTTATTTAACCGTGGTGGTTTAGATTCAATGATGAATACGGTTTCAATGACGATTGTGGCTATGACATTCGGTGGGGTGTTAGAATATTCCGGCATGTTAAAGTCACTTATGAATGTTATTGTGAAGTTTGCTAAATCTACAGGAAGCCTAGTTGCTTCAACGATTGCTGCATGTATTACAACAAATGCTACATGTTCTGAGCAGTATATTTCAATTGTTGTTCCATCACGTATGTTTGCGAATGTTTATCAAGAGCGTGGCCTGCATTCGAAGAACTTATCTAGAGCGTTAGAGGATGGGGGAACTTTAACTTCTGTGTTCTTCCCGTGGAATACTTGCGGAGTCTTTATTTTAGCAACATTAGGTGTAAGCGCGATTGAATATGCGCCATATGCAATCATTAACTTCTTGGTACCGATCATTTCAATTATTTATGCATATGTAGGGTTTGCGATTGTTAAGCTGACACCTGAAGAAATAAAAGAGGCAGAAAAGCGTAAAAAAGAGCAAGAAGTGAATGAAGCTAATATGGTCATGGCTGACTAATGTAGAAACTAAAATTCCGCTCTTTTCTGATAGTTAATAAGGGTCTCGCGGATGCAAAAGCATCTGCGAGAACTTTTCGATTTTCTAGCTTTAGAAGTAGAACGATATTTTTTATATGTTAATAGGTTGCAAAGTTTAATTCATAGATTGTGCGTGGGCGGCCTTGCTGATGAGTCATTTCTTCACCGACTACTCTAGCATAGCCGTTATCCACTAATTTTTTGATAATGCGCTCTGTTGTACGGCGTGTAACTTGTAAGTATTCGGCAAGATTATGTGATGTAAATTGAGCTGATTGTCGCTCTCTGCTAAAGTTAATGATTTTAGAGATATTTAATGGACTTAAGCTTGTTTGCTTTGCCATTTGTAAAACATAGGGATCATCAGTTTTTAAAGCTAGTCTTGCTTCTGAATTCGGGAAGGGACCTAGTAAGTTTTTATGTTCATCTAGTATATAAATTTCACACGGTTTAGCAAATGATAATGCGTTCTTAGCGTGTTGATGAGCCTCCAAAATGGAGTGACCGTAACCAAATGCTAACTTAAAGGGATAGCTAGTTTGCTGTAATAAGTTCTGTAAATTTTCTTTTTCAAGCGCCCTTTGCAAATGTCCAGCCGTCGTATAAAGCTCAAAAGAGTAAGCTGTAATTTGTTTATAGGTTGAATGCGTAGCTGCAGTGATTTGTGTTAACATGTTAGCGTCTATAGGTTTATTCTCAGGAGCCTGTAATAGTCCGACAACAGCTTTAACAGATTCAGATTTTGTTAGAAGTGATCGGGATTTCGTTTCTTCTAAGCATTGAATAATGGAGTTAGTGGCATCTAGCATGCGCATTGCAGGTATTTGAAGGGCTTGTAATTCATCAAACACACTATGAATACTTGTTATGATAAAATCAATGCTGTTAGCTTCCCATAAAGCTATATGGTGCTGCAATATAGATTGAGTAGGTTTCGTAATAGAAATAGGCTGGATATATGGTTTTGGACCACGATACTCTATTTCTGTTAGAACATTTTCTACAATAGCTGGATTCATAACATCAATGGAAATTCTATTTAAAGGTACTGCATGATTTGCTATAAGCGATAATAACGTTGTGGAAATAGTTGTCTCATCTTGTTTTATATAATTCCAAGGTATTGGCATTGCTGATAGTGCGGATTGGGTATGTAAATAGGGCAACGTTCCTCCGAATAACAAGGCATCACATGGTTTAATTTCCTTTAACAAAACGGGTGCCTCGGTAGGTTGATTGTAAAGATAAAATTCTAATTGAATATTCTCAATGTTTTGTGCGATACTATTTATACGTTCCATAAATGCTTTAGAGCAGATAACCGCTATTTTAGTAGACATAGGCAATGTTCCTTTTCTCTATTATTTTTTTAATAATTAGCGACGTA
The DNA here is from genome assembly GCF_042019215.1 of Lysinibacillus sp. RS11. NCBI lineage: Bacteria > Bacillati > Bacillota > Bacilli > Caryophanales > Bacillaceae > Lysinibacillus > Lysinibacillus sp. RS11. Next base: position 350,742 of record NZ_CP168124.1, read on the forward strand.
TTAACGACAACTTTATTATATAGGAGATAGATATAAATGAAAATCCAACAAGTAGAAATTTTCGCCATTCATTTACCACTTATTGATCCATTTATCATCAGTTATGCTACATATAATACAATGCCTTCTATTATTTTGAAGGTTACGACAGATACAGGGATTGTAGGCTATGGTGAAGCAGTACCAGATGAGCATGTAACAGGGGAGACATGGGAGAGCACGTATGCTGTATTACAGAATCAGCTCGCTCCCGCCATCATTGGAGAAAATCCACTGGCCTTTGAAAGACTTCACGATAAAATGAATAAAATTGTGAAGGATGTGCCTGCAGCGAAAGCAGCGCTTGATATTGCTTGCTTCGATATTGCTGGTAAAGCGCTACAGGTTCCAGTATATCAACTGCTAGGCGGACGCTATCATGAAAAGTTCCCTATTACACATGTACTAAGCATCGGAGAACCAGATGCTATGGCTGATGAGGCGGCTAGTCGAGTAGAGATGGGCTACCAATCTTTTAAAATGAAGGTAGGAACAGAGGTTACGCGTGATGTTGCTCGCATCAAAGCTGTGCGTGAGCGTGTAGGCGAAGACATCGCAATTCGAGTAGATGTCAATCAAGGATGGGGTAATGCCTCTACTACATTACAGGGCTTACGTGCATTAAAGGATTTAAATATCGATTGGTTAGAGCAGCCAGTAGATAGTGAAGATATTGATGGAATGGTAGAAGTGAAGTCAAAATCAGATGTTACCTTAATGATTGATGAAGGGCTTCGCGGTGTTCGCGAAATGCGTGAAATTATTGCAAAGCGTGCTGCAGATAAAGTCAACATTAAATTAATGAAATGCGGCGGCATTTATCCTGCTATGAAGTTAGCAGTTATGGCTGAAATGGCAGGCATTGAATGTCAGATTGGTTCAATGGTAGAATCATCAGTTGGCTCAGCAGCTGGTTTCCATGTAGCATTCTCTAAAAAAATAATGACAAGTGTAGAATTAACAGGTCCGCTAAAATTCTCTAAGGATGTTGGGAACTTACACTATGATGTTCCATTTATCTGCCTAAATGAAAAACCAGGATTAGGTGTTGATGTAGATGAAGAGATTCTAAAAGAGTTATGTAAATTCTCGACGATTGTAACAGCCTAAGGAGACGGTGAGATGGAAAAAATTTATGAAGGTATGCTTGGGGAAACGCCGTTTTTTGTTTCAGCATTAAATCTTCAGCATTTAGAAGAAATTGAGAAATTACAGCTTGAGGTTTATGAATCTTTAGAGGACCAAAGCATCTTACAGCCACTGAGTACAGAAGAATTCGACTATATTTTAAAAGGTAATGGCATGATGATAGGTGCTTACGTAGGGGATGAGTTAATTGCCTTTCGCGCATTATTGAACCCACCTGTTGATGATGAGCACCTTGGCTTTGATTGTGGGATTGCCGAGGATGAATTTAATCGCGTATTATATCAAGAAATATCGAATGTCTCTCCAGCTTATCGTGGCTATGGCTTACAAAAGACGTTAGCCAAAGTTGTGATGGGGCATATTGATTTAGAAAAATATGATTATGTATGCTCAACGGTAAAACCATATAATATTCCTAGCTTAAAGGATAAATTCTCTCAAGGTTTAGTCGTAAAGGGATTAAAGGTTAAGTATGTAGATAAGTTGCGTTATATTTTCTATAAAGATTTGCGACAAGAACTACCAATCTTTACAGAGAAGAAATTGATTTCAATGGACGATACAGTTGGTCAGCAACAGCTTTTAAAGCAGGGCTATCTAGGTACTTCTATGTATGAGGATCAAAATGATTGGTTCGTCGTTTATGAGAAATAAATAAAGTAAAAAGCCTTACCTTTTACTTATTGTGAGGGGTAAGGCTTAGCTTTTCAGTTTATTTTAGTTATTAGATTTAGAATTGATTTTCTCTCCATCAGTTGTTTGGACCACTAACGGCTCAACAATTTTTTCTAGGCCTATCTTTATAAATGGGAGTCCTGTATCTTTCTCTTTATCGACAACCTTAACTGTGATTTCAGTGTTCCCTAGGGTCTTTACATCTTTTATTTCCAGATGTTTTCCTTTATATTTCTCGCCTAATTGAATATGAATTTGTTTCATTCCTTCAGAAATCGTAGATACCTCGTAGTAGGAGGATGTATCGTTACCAGCCACAATGACGCCTTCTTCATTGATCCAATAACCTTCATCTAAGGTGATCGCCCAACCAATAATAGCAAAAATAAGGACTGGGACTATAAACAAGATTGATTTATCCACTTTGTTAAATTCAGATTTTCTTAGGCCTTTCGTAAAAGGAAGTAACAACGTCCCAACCATAGCAGCTATCAAAATACCTACTCCAATAATGCCAAAACCCATCCCTTCAAAGCCTCCCACTTTGAACAATCCGTATACGACGGTAAACACAGCAATTAAAAATGTCACAATCGGAGCCAAGTAGAACTTTCCTGTTTTTTTCATAGCTATTAAAGTAAAAAGGAAAATACATGCTCCTATAATGAAACCAATTGAACTTATCATTCCCAATTTCTTCACCCCCAATAGATTAATGTATTAATAGAAAATCGACATAAATGTATCTAAAAAAAATATAATCCCTAAATCAAAAAGAATTGAGAGTGTAATCCACCTTTTGGTAAAAAAGATCATCGTGAATACTGTTAAAAAAATAGCTACTGGGAAATAGAACATGAAAGTAACGCTTTTGATATATTCAAGGGCCGCATCAGCAGACAATTCCCAGTTGTAAAAGTGAAAAGAAGAAAATAAGATGTAAAATAATATGAGGGCTCTAATGGAAATAAACAACCATTTAAGGCCATGATTAAACTGAACTAATTTCTTTAATGGCTTTATTTCTACTTCTTCACTCCGTTCTAACATCGGATAACTTCCATCAGCTAATTCATTAAATAATTGCTTACACTCACTACAGTCGTGAATATGTTCCAAAACCACTTCTTTTGTTTCCTGTTCTAGCTCATCAAATACAGAGATTAACTCCCGCGAAAGAATATGAATCTTTTGGGAATCCTCCATCTTTTTCACCTCTTTCTAGCCATCTGTTTTCTCATCCTAAATATTTTGGACTTTAATGTAGGGATCGGTATATCCAAAAGTGTACTTATTTCTTGATAATCATAACCATAATGAAATTTAGCTAAAAAAATGGCCTTATCACTCGTTGATAAATAACCTAATGTACTTAGAATTTGGGAATTTATTATTGCCTTTGATTCGGGTGTTTGATTATCAATTAATAAGCTTTCAATTACACTTTCATCATGAAACAGCGCTGGTTTTCTCTTTTTGTAATGATCGAGGAGTGTATTTTTGGCTGCCTTCACTAACCAGCTTTTCATATAAGTAACTTGTTGAACTCTCGATGGATCTGTTAAAATCTTCGCAAATAACTCTTGAATGATGTCATCGGCTACGTCATAACTTTTAGTTAATCCAATTAAAAAGTTCCGCAAATATGTGTAATGCTCCTCATAAATCTTTTCAATCACCTCAAATGGATTTTGATTTATCATTTTTATCCTCCGTAAGATGTCGCGCACTAAAGAGACGATTCAAATTGGAAAAAGTTTTAATTTTTTTGAATAATAGTTAAACTTCCTAGTTTTATCGAAAGCCTTCTTTTTTTGAATAAAAGATGGATCAAAATGGATTCTCTTTCATCCAAGATTAGTCCCACCATAGATAAAGGCCTCGATATTCGACACTTCTCTCAAAATGTTGAATATCGAGGCCACACGATTAAAATGTAATATAGTTTAATGCAATCAGGAGTACCGTTTGTCTATAGTCTGAGCATTACCTTTCAATTATTATGAGAGGTAATGCTTTTTTGTTAAAGAGAGTATTATTTAATTGGGCAGAAGCCACAAGCCATTAAACCGGGTATATCTTTAGAAAAACAACATGATTTTCGTACAGGAACGTTCACTAAATTAGTTGGACTTTGACCTCCTGTATATTGCGCCCACCACGATTTATTAGAGAAGCGAGCCCACGTTTTAGGATCCTCTAAGGCCTCGATATCCTCCATTGCTTGGTCAGCCAAGCCGGGGTTAGACAACAATATATGATAGTGCCAAAGTAGATAACCAAAGAAATTCTCCCAAATTGTCAGAGGGGAAATAGACGTTACTTTACGAAGCTGTTGAACAATAACATGCCCATCATATAGGATTTTCTCAATCACTGCCTGGCGTTCATCTTCATCGACATAACGCCAATCATTGGGGTTGACAAACATTGCGACTGTAAAGCTGTTGAACTCTTTTGCTGCATCAAAGCGAAGCTCGATTGGTTTACCAACCCACACTTCGTCATAGGCGGCAAGCATGTAAAGTTGCATAGCGAAAAACATACCGTAGCGGCGTGCGAAATGAGAAATAGCTGCTGCTTCCGTTGCTGCGTCTGTAATACCCATCATTAGGTTTAAAAAGTCAGGATGGTAAAAGTCTTTATGTATATCAGCTAAAGTAAATAATGTTCGCTTTGGTTCTGTCGTATAAATGCTATAGGAATTCAATTGTCGAACTTGATCCATCGTTAATGCTGGCATTGTCATCACCTTTTCTTTCAATCGTTTGCTACTTCAATTATAGATTAATCATTTTTGCTTCACAAATGGAATGCAATGTAGTAAAATTAATTAAACATATCTGAAAGGTTGGTTTTTATTGTGCAGCCTTTGTATAGATTGTTCTCTGCATTTCTAGCTGAGGGTGTAGTCATTGCAATAAAAAACTAAAATAATTTTCAGATAAGTGTTGACTTTTTAATTGATAATGATTATCATTATCGTATAAAGAATATTCCTCTTCTACAATACAGTGTAGAGAGGATGAACTTTAGCTACTTTTCTCCAGAAGTTTGCTAGTTCATGATAACGCTCCTAAAACCCCCCCTCATTTTTTGGGAACGTAAAATCTTCTGACGACTCATCCATTGTGATTGAGTCGTTTTTTTGTAGAAGCCGAAGTTGTTCCGATAAAACGAGATAATAATCCGATAAAAGCTAAAATTGTTCCGATAAGTCTTCAAAGTATTCCTATAAAAATGAAATCATCAACATAACGTGGGGGAGGCTACGTTTATATCAGTGGATATAGCAGCGAAATAAGGTCTTATGAATAACAAATCCTTTACTTTTTTGATTGTATGGACCCGAATTTTAGTTAAAGCCTAAATAGTTTCGATAAATAAATTTCTCCAAAAAAGCAGCCCACTGTATGTGTACTGCTATGAGGAGACAACACTTTTTCTCCCTAGTATCATCGTGTAGTAGCTATGTAACAGCATACCAATGATGATGACACCTAGGCCCGCAAGAGCGATTGGATCTGGGAATGCAATGCCGAGTAATAATACTTCACCAATAATGACAAAGAGTATTTCTGTGGATTGTGTTGCTTCAACTGCTGCGAGCTTGCCTTGATGATCGCGAACACGGTCAGTCGCAATGAAAAATAAAGTTGTCGCGATGACGCCAGAGCTTATACCTACAAGCAATGATTGTGTCACTTGGCTGATTGAGGGAAGCCCGACCGTTGCCATTGCATAAATGGCCATAATAATCCATGCGGGCATCGAGGCGATGGTCATGCCAAGAACTCGTTGATATGTATCGATGCGTCCGCCGCAGACTTCCATCATTTTGCGGTTACCAAGAGGGTAGGCAAAGGCAGCAATGATAACAGGTAAAATGCCAAGCAATAAACTTTTAAATGGAACAGACTGTGCTTGTGGTATTTGAATAAGTAAAATTCCGACTAAAATGACACATGAAATTAGCAATGAAATAAGTGGTATCTTTTGACGTTCTGTTTTCCCAGCGACTACTGAAATAAAGAGGGGAGCTAGTAATACGCCAGCGACAATTGTCAATTGCCATGTGCCAGAAACGAGCCAGCCTGGACCGAATGCTGCTGCAAATGTCAGCGGTGCATAGAATAATACAAATCCGATAAAGCTCCAAAGCATCCAGGCTACAGGCTGTGCTTTCATTTCACTTGAAAGCTGTGTAAATCCTTTGCGATAAAAAACTATAACAAGTAGAAACGGTAACATGAAGAAGTAGCGCAGGGATGCACTCCATAGCCAGCTACCGCCTTGCATTTCCATTGCATGATTTAATATAAAAGTAACAGCAAAAAAAAGTGAGGCTAAAATGCCTAATGCAATTTCTTTCATTAAAGTCACCTCAAAACCTTTTTTAATTTGAAGATTCAGTTATTTATTTTGAAAAAATTACGAAGAAGGGGTAAACCCTTCTTCGTAACTATTTTCCTTGTTGTTCAAATAGCTGTACGATTTCAATAATAACTTGTGTTGCTTTTTCCATTGTTTCGGCAGATACATATTCGAATTTACCGTGCATATTTTCGCCACCTGCAAAAATATTTGGTGTCGGTAAGCCCATGTAAGAAAGTTGAGAACCATCAGTACCGCCACGGATTGGAAGTGTAATTGGTGTAATATCTAACTTTTCCATAGCTGCACGTGCAATATCAACGATTTCTTTTACAGGCTCAATTTTTTCGCCCATATTATAGTATTGATCTTCAATTGTAATGCTTAAAGCATCTTCACCATATTGAGCTTTCATTTTCGCTGCTGCATCAAGCATTAGTTGTTTTTTCGCCTCGAATTTTTGACGGTCATGATCACGTACGATATAGGAAAGCTCGGTATGCTCGATCGCACCTTTAAAGCCCATTAAGTGAATAAAGCCCTCATAGCCCTCTGTTTTTTCTGGTACAGCATCAATAGGCATTTCATTTTGGAAGGCGATTGCCATTGTGATGGCATTAACCATTTTATTTTTTGCTGAACCAGGGTGTACACTCGTACCTGTTGTCACTACTTTTACACCTGCTGCATTAAAACTTTCGTATTGTAGCTCGCCAAGAGGTCCGCCATCCATCGTATAAGCATAGTCGGCTCCAAATGCAGCGACATCAAATTTATGAGGACCACGGCCGATTTCTTCATCAGGCGTAAAGGCTACACGTAATTTGCCATGTTTAATCGAAGGATTATTTATTAAGTATTCCATGGCAGTCATAATTTCAGCGATACCAGCTTTATCGTCAGCGCCTAATAATGTAGTACCATTCGTTGTAATTAACGTTTGACCTACATAATTTTTTAGCTCAGGGAAATCTGCTGGAGACATCACTAGATTTTCGTTTAGCTGAATATCTCCACCATCGTAATTGTCAATGCGCTGTGGATTCACGTTTGTGCCAGTAAAATCTGTCGTAGTGTCAACATGCGCTAAAAAACCTATAGTAGGCACATCTTTATCTGTATTTGCTTCAAGTGTCGCAAATAAATAACCATTTTCATCTAATGTAATGTCAGTTAGGCCTATTGCAGTAAGTTCATCTTTTAGTACGTGCAATAAGTCAAATTGTTTTTGTGTGGAAGGAGTTGTTTCGCTTGTGAAATCAGATTGTGTATCAATTTTTGCATAGCGAACTAATCGCTCGATTACTTGTTCTTTCATAAGTATGGCCTCCTAATGTGTATGTGTAACTTCTTTCGGCAGGTGTCCAAAAACAAAGCCGATTCCAGACGCAATTATGCTGAGGCATAATTGATATTATTGTAACACTTTACTTCGGATTTCGGAATATTGAAGAATACTTAACGCAATAAGTACTTGGGCACTGTAATATGTCAGCATAATAAACTCATGTGAAAATGTTAAGGGCATAACAAATTTATCAACAGCTAAATAGGAATCAGATGCGATAAATAGCAGAGCTCCAATCGTTGCAAAAGTCGAACCTGTTTTAATCGCAGTCCAACCCATCGTTAATATGACAGAAATATAGGCAATTACAGCGAAACCAAGTACGACATCTCCTGATGAAAACACAGTACCTACAATCCACACAGCCATGCTCGCCCCGTAAACGAGTAATACAATCTTCGCCCAAGTCGGCACTTGTCGTTCATTCGTAGAAGAGAAGGCGAAGATATAAAAAATATGTCCAATCAAGAAGCTCGTTAGCCCAATTAGAAACCACTGTAGCGTATAATCACCGACCATACAAAACACAAGTCCGATGATAATCAGTAGTTGATATTTTTTAATGCTTAAGTTCTTTTGTGTAGCCGCTAAAATAATGATTAAAAGCATTGGGATAACTTTAAAAACAAGTTTCAAGCTTTCTGCAATTTGGGAAAAGAAAAAAATATAATAGAAGCCAAACAACATAATGAGTGTTAGTAAAATTTTTTTAGACAAATTTCTCATCTCCTTTTCTTTAAAAATTCTTTATCTATGATAGAATTTCCTGTATTCAAAGTTTTAGGTGATACATAAAGAGTTTACTATACACACCTTATGTATGAAACTTTTTTGATATGTAGCCGTAAATAAGTAGACAGTCAGCTAAGAGAGGGTGAACGAAATGACCAAGCTATTATTAGCTTCGGCAGTTATTGGACTAATTGCGAGTGTTTTATTAACACCGCTTATAACGAAAAAGCGAGAAGACGGATCTAAAAAGGTAATTGGATACTTCTTTATAGGTGTATTTGTACTAGGATTTTTAGCTACAGGTATAACAGTATATGTGACAAAAATGGACGTAAACTGGCTTGCTTTTTGGCCAGCTATTATTCTATTAACATTAGGTGGCGCACTTCTTGCGAGTGGCATTGAAAGAAAAATAAAAGGTGTTTTATTTTTAGCTAGTTTAGGTATTGCGGTGTATGTATTATCTGCGCCTTTATGGAATGCTAACGAAAAATTTAAATCAGCTGAAATGAAGGAAGAAGTTGAAATAAAACCGTTTGATGAAACACAGACACCAGCAAGTGTGCCATCTCAATTTGCGCGTAATAAGATGAAAAAAGCGTTCGGGCAAGTACCGAATACAAGTTATTATGAGCTAGGGCGTTTACAAATTCAAAAAGTGAATGGTGAGTATGTCTATATAGCTCCAGTTGAGTTCTCTAGCCTCTTTAAATGGATGAATGGTAAAACGACACCTGGTTACTTTATCATGAGCGCAACGGATTCAGCAGATAATCCTAAATTTGTTGAGCAAGAAATGAAGTATGTTCCTTCAGCTTACTTAAATGCAAATTTAGAGCGTCATATCCGTTTACAACATCCTTACCTTATTTTTTATGGGGATGTACAACTTGAAGTGGATGAAGATGGTAAGCCATACTACATCCAATCATACGGTGATTTTATTTCAGGACGTAATGGCTTTGATGTAAAAGGGATCGTGCTTGTAGATGCGCTGACGGGAAAATCAGAGGTGATTAAGTTAGCGGATGTCCCAGAGTTTATTGATGGAGCGGTTTCACCTGAGACAGTAAGCTTACAAAATAGCTATTTCGGTAATTACGTTCACGGATTTTGGAACAGTAGGTTTGGTAAGAAAGATGTGAAACTTCCTTCTGATGAGGGAACAGAGTCAAATGTTAGCCCAATTTTTGACGAGAAAGGTGATATGTATTATTTCACAGACTTTACGAGTCCTAAAGAGGGTGTCGATTCGATGCTTGGCTATTCATTAACAAATGCTCGAACAGGTGAAGCAACCTACTATACAGGGAATTCAGATTCTTCTTATATGGATTCACAAGGTAATTTGCAAATTATTGAGAAGAAATTTATCGAGAAAAAATGGACTGGAAAAATGCCAGTCTTGTATAACTTCTACGGTGAAGCAAGCTGGCTAACAGCGGTGCTTGATTCAAATGGTTTCTTACAAAATTATTTCATCGTGTCCGCGGCAAATCCTGAAATTTCCGTTTATGCGCCAACGCCAAAAGAGGCATTAAAGTTATATAAAACAGCTTTAAGTCGAGGCGGAAATAAGGTTGAAGGCAGCTCACATGCAGAAGAAAAAAATGCTAGTGGCAAGGTGCTTCGCGTATACAAAGAACGTCTCGGTGACTTTACAGTTGCATCATTTTTACTGAATAACGGAGAAAACTATGTGGTAAGTTCAGAAACAGAACCTCTTGCAATTTATTTACAAGAAGGTGATGAGGTAATTCTCACTTACGGTGACACAGGAGAGCAGTTCTTACCAGTTCGATCATTGATTATTAAAGGACTACAATAGAAGGAAATCAATTTCGCCATGGCGTAGAATAAAGAAAAAAGACGATCTAGTTGCATTGCTGCGAAGATCGTCTTTTTTTATGTTGGATGAGACTCCATATAGTGAAGCATCTTTTCCTGATGATTCGTATAAAGTGTCTTGGCATAATCATTTAACGCAAATATTTCATGTATGTATCCTTGAAGTAATGTATGTTCATGTTTAAAAGAATAAGCGTCTTCATTTTCTATAATATGTGCTAATAAAAGGCTATGTAACACAACCACCTCTAGATTTTGCGTATTTGTAATAAATTTTAAGTTGAGGATCGTAGTATGAGAAACGAATTGATTGACGTAATCAATAGCATTCGTATAAACGGTTAAGTCGATATGTGGCTCAAGTCGCTTTCTTAATAATGTGCAATCATTATTTAAGTCTTGAATTTTTAAAAATAAACCTCTCACACTTCGCTTATGTTGTTGTTCTAAGGTACGAGCAAGATGTTTATTGGCATAGGACATTTTTACATAGCTCCTTTTTATAATGGTATCATCTATTAGTATTAATGGAATTATATGAAAAGGAAAGAGTCTTTTTGTTTAATTTATATTTAAATTTAACTTCTTTCAGCAAATGTTTTGTGTACTGAAAGCGTAGCGGCAGGTATAGAAGTCTCCTGCTTCTATAGATGTGAGATGAATGCGGTTTTAAATCTCTTTTCAGTGGGTATCCAAACTCCCGCTGCAATAGAGGAACTCAGGCTAATAGCTTCACATCCTGTGAAAACGCCTGAGTGACCAATGTCGTGTTGCTTCGCTTTCGCACAAAAAACATCGACAGGCCTAAGCACAAAGCCGATTCCAGACGCAATTATGCTGAGGCATAATTGATTTAGCTTGTTGAGATTTTATGAGAAAGAGATGTATAGTAAAACAAATAAAGTAGTAGCTAGAAGATTACAAGAGTTGTTTATTGCTCGAAAAAACACAAAATAGCTTACTAACTAATTATTTTTCAAAAAAAGATAATTTTGTAGCAAAAAAACACTTGCGGATGTAATGGAATCGTGATAAATTATTACTTGTCGTTAAGACGACGCAAGAACGAAAACGGCTTCGAAAAAACATTTTAAAAAGATGTTGACATCGATAACCAAGAATGATATTATATAAGAGTTGTCGCTTCTGAAAAGGAGCAAAAAACTTCTAAAAAAGAAGTTGACAACAAAAACAAGAAATGTTATGATATAAAAGTTGCTGAAATGAAACGGCGACGAAATGAACCTTGAAAACTGAACAAGCAAAACGTAATCAATAAAGTTTTTAGTAGCTAACCTTGAGTTAGTGAACGAAACAAAATTTTGGACATCAAACATGATGCCAGCAAAACAATTTGAGCTAATCAAATTTCTTTTTATGGAGAGTTTGATCCTGGCTCAGGACGAACGCTGGCGGCGTGCCTAATACATGCAAGTCGAGCGAACAGAGAAGGAGCTTGCTCCTTTGACGTTAGCGGCGGACGGGTGAGTAACACGTGGGCAACCTACCTTATAGTTTGGGATAACTCCGGGAAACCGGGGCTAATACCGAATAATCTATTTTACTTCATGGTGAAATACTGAAAGACGGTTTCGGCTGTCGCTATAAGATGGGCCCGCGGCGCATTAGCTAGTTGGTGAGGTAACGGCTCACCAAGGCGACGATGCGTAGCCGACCTGAGAGGGTGATCGGCCACACTGGGACTGAGACACGGCCCAGACTCCTACGGGAGGCAGCAGTAGGGAATCTTCCACAATGGGCGAAAGCCTGATGGAGCAACGCCGCGTGAGTGAAGAAGGTTTTCGGATCGTAAAACTCTGTTGTAAGGGAAGAACAAGTACAGTAGTAACTGGCTGTACCTTGACGGTACCTTATTAGAAAGCCACGGCTAACTACGTGCCAGCAGCCGCGGTAATACGTAGGTGGCAAGCGTTGTCCGGAATTATTGGGCGTAAAGCGCGCGCAGGCGGTCCTTTAAGTCTGATGTGAAAGCCCACGGCTCAACCGTGGAGGGTCATTGGAAACTGGGGGACTTGAGTGCAGAAGAGGAAAGTGGAATTCCAAGTGTAGCGGTGAAATGCGTAGAGATTTGGAGGAACACCAGTGGCGAAGGCGACTTTCTGGTCTGTAACTGACGCTGAGGCGCGAAAGCGTGGGGAGCAAACAGGATTAGATACCCTGGTAGTCCACGCCGTAAACGATGAGTGCTAAGTGTTAGGGGGTTTCCGCCCCTTAGTGCTGCAGCTAACGCATTAAGCACTCCGCCTGGGGAGTACGGTCGCAAGACTGAAACTCAAAGGAATTGACGGGGGCCCGCACAAGCGGTGGAGCATGTGGTTTAATTCGAAGCAACGCGAAGAACCTTACCAGGTCTTGACATCCCGTTGACCACTGTAGAGATATGGTTTTCCCTTCGGGGACAACGGTGACAGGTGGTGCATGGTTGTCGTCAGCTCGTGTCGTGAGATGTTGGGTTAAGTCCCGCAACGAGCGCAACCCTTGATCTTAGTTGCCATCATTTAGTTGGGCACTCTAAGGTGACTGCCGGTGACAAACCGGAGGAAGGTGGGGATGACGTCAAATCATCATGCCCCTTATGACCTGGGCTACACACGTGCTACAATGGACGATACAAACGGTTGCCAACTCGCGAGAGGGAGCTAATCCGATAAAGTCGTTCTCAGTTCGGATTGTAGGCTGCAACTCGCCTACATGAAGCCGGAATCGCTAGTAATCGCGGATCAGCATGCCGCGGTGAATACGTTCCCGGGCCTTGTACACACCGCCCGTCACACCACGAGAGTTTGTAACACCCGAAGTCGGTGGGGTAACCTTTTGGAGCCAGCCGCCGAAGGTGGGATAGATGATTGGGGTGAAGTCGTAACAAGGTAGCCGTATCGGAAGGTGCGGCTGGATCACCTCCTTTCTAAGGATATTTTCGGAATACAAACCTAGGGTTTGTAAGATTACGTTTTGCGTTCAGTTTTGAAGGTTCATTCTTCTGAATGAATTACTTCAAAACTTGTTCTTTGAAAACTGGATAAAACGACATTGAAATTGTAACAAACACATTTATTTTTTTAAGTTTTTTATAGGCTTAATAACTTGGTTAAGTTATTAAGGGCGCACGGCGAATGCCTTGGCACTAGGAGCCGAAGAAGGACGGCACTAACACCGATATGCTTCGGGGAGCTGTAAGTGAGCTTTGATCCGGAGATTTCCGAATGGGGGAACCCACTACGTTTAATCGCGTAGTATCTTGACGTGAATACATAGCGTCTTGAAGGCAGACCCAGGGAACTGAAACATCTAAGTACCTGGAGGAAGAGAAAGAAAAATCGATTCCCTGAGTAGCGGCGAGCGAAACGGGAAGAGCCCAAACCAAGAGGCTTGCCTCTTGGGGTTGTAGGACACTCAATACGGAGTTACAAAAGAGCGAGTTAGATGAAGCGACTTGGAAAGGTCCGCCAGAGCAGGTAAAAGCCCTGTAGTCGAAAGTTCGTTCTCTCCTGAGTGGATCCTGAGTACGGCGGAACACGTGAAATTCCGTCGGAATCCGGGAGGACCATCTCCCAAGGCTAAATACTACCTAGTGACCGATAGTGAACCAGTACCGTGAGGGAAAGGTGAAAAGCACCCCGGAAGGGGAGTGAAAGAGATCCTGAAACCGTGTGCCTACAAGTAGTTAGAGCCCGTTAATGGGTGATAGCGTGCCTTTTGTAGAATGAACCGGCGAGTTACGATTACGTGCGAGGTTAAGCTTTAGAAGGCGGAGCCGCAGCGAAAGCGAGTCTGAATAGGGCGAATTAGTACGTGGTCGTAGACCCGAAACCAGGTGATCTACCCATGTCCAGGGTGAAGGTGAGGTAACACTTACTGGAGGCCCGAACCCACGCACGTTGAAAAGTGCGGGGATGAGGTGTGGGTAGCGGAGAAATTCCAATCGAACTTGGAGATAGCTGGTTCTCTCCGAAATAGCTTTAGGGCTAGCCTCGTGATGAGAATACTGGAGGTAGAGCACTGTTTGGACTAGGGGGCCATCCCGGTTTACCGAATTCAGACAAACTCCGAATGCCAGATATTTATACACGGGAGTCAGACTGCGAGTGATAAGATCCGTAGTCAAAAGGGAAACAGCCCAGACCACCAGCTAAGGTCCCAAAGTAATCGTTAAGTGGAAAAGGATGTGGCGTTGCACAGACAACCAGGATGTTGGCTTAGAAGCAGCCATCATTTAAAGAGTGCGTAATAGCTCACTGGTCGAGTGACGCTGCGCCGAAAATGTATCGGGGCTAAACGATTCACCGAAGCTGTGGATTGACATCTACGATGTCAGTGGTAGGAGAGCGTTCTAAGTGCGTTGAAGTCAGATCGGAAGGACTGGTGGAGCGCTTAGAAGTGAGAATGCCGGTATGAGTAGCGAAAGACGGGTGAGAATCCCGTCCACCGTATGACTAAGGTTTCCTGAGGAAGGCTCGTCCGCTCAGGGTTAGTCGGGACCTAAGCCGAGGCCGATAGGCGTAGGCGATGGACAACAGGTTGATATTCCTGTACCACCTCCTCACCGTTTGAGAAATGGGGGGACGCAGTAGGATAGGGTAAGCGCGCCGTTGGTTGTGCGCGTCCAAGCAGTAAGGCGTGTGTGTAGGCAAATCCGCACACTGTAACGTTGAGCTGTGATGGCGAGTCCGTATGGACGAAGTTCCTGATTTCACACTGCCAAGAAAAGCCTCTATCGAGGTGAGAGGTGCCCGTACCGCAAACCGACACAGGTAGTCGAGGAGAGAATCCTAAGGTGTGCGAGAGAACTCTCGTTAAGGAACTCGGCAAAATGACCCCGTAACTTCGGGAGAAGGGGTGCTCTTGAGCGTGCAAGCGCATGAGAGCCGCAGTGAATAGGCCCAGGCGACTGTTTAGCAAAAACACAGGTCTCTGCAAAACCGTAAGGTGACGTATAGGGGCTGACGCCTGCCCGGTGCTGGAAGGTTAAGAGGAGTGGTTAGCGCAAGCGAAGCTGCGAATTGAAGCCCCAGTAAACGGCGGCCGTAACTATAACGGTCCTAAGGTAGCGAAATTCCTTGTCGGGTAAGTTCCGACCCGCACGAAAGGCGTAACGATCTGGGCACTGTCTCAACGAGAGACTCGGTGAAATTATAGTACCTGTGAAGATGCAGGTTACCCGCGACAGGACGGAAAGACCCCGTGGAGCTTTACTGTAGCCTGATATTGAATTTTGGTACAACTTGTACAGGATAGGTAGGAGCCAGAGATCTCGGAGCGCCAGCTTCGAAGGAGGCGTCGGTGGGATACTACCCTGGTTGTATTGAAATTCTAACCCATGCCCCTTAGCGGGGCAGGAGACAGTGTCAGGCGGACAGTTTGACTGGGGCGGTCGCCTCCTAAAAGGTAACGGAGGCGCCCAAAGGTTCCCTCAGAATGGTTGGAAATCATTCGTAGAGTGTAAAGGCACAAGGGAGCTTGACTGCGAGACCTACAAGTCGAGCAGGGTCGAAAGACGGGCTTAGTGATCCGGTGGTTCCGCATGGAAGGGCCATCGCTCAACGGATAAAAGCTACCCCGGGGATAACAGGCTTATCTCCCCCAAGAGTCCACATCGACGGGGAGGTTTGGCACCTCGATGTCGGCTCATCGCATCCTGGGGCTGTAGTCGGTCCCAAGGGTTGGGCTGTTCGCCCATTAAAGCGGTACGCGAGCTGGGTTCAGAACGTCGTGAGACAGTTCGGTCCCTATCCGTCGTGGGCGTAGGAAATTTGAGAGGAGCTGTCCTTAGTACGAGAGGACCGGGATGGACACACCGCTGGTGTACCAGTTGTCTTGCCAAAGGCATCGCTGGGTAGCTATGTGTGGACGGGATAAGTGCTGAAAGCATCTAAGCATGAAGCCCCCCTCAAGATGAGATTTCCCATTACGCAAGTAAGTAAGATCCCTCAAAGACGATGAGGTAGATAGGTTCGAGGTGGAAGTGTGGTGACACATGGAGCTGACGAATACTAATCGATCGAGGACTTAACCAAAATGTTTGAAACATTCAATGCACGTTTATCCAGTTTTGAAAGAACAAAACCTTTCATATAAGGGTTTCAAGATACGAGTAGTTCGAGGAAGCGATGGAGAGAGGGAAGGAGCGTACTCAAGTACGTGACTGACTGAGCGACAGAAGCTGACGAAGAAATACGACGTATATTGGAAGCCGAAGAGAGCTTCAAGACACAAGTAGTACAAGGAAGCAAACGAGTGAATGAGGGAGCGTACCTCTGTACGTGACCGATTGAGCGAGAGAAGCTGACGCAGTAATACGCCGTGTATTGGAGGTCGAAAATAGTCTAGTGATGATGGCAAAGAGGTCACACCCGTTCCCATACCGAACACGGAAGTTAAGCTCTTTAGCGCCGATGGTAGTTGGGGGATTCCCCCTGTGAGAGTAGGACGTCGCTAGGCACCTGTAAAAGTCGAGGATTTATTCCTCGGCTTTTTTATTTGCAATTAATTGTGATTCCTGCCAACGATCTAGCTGAAGGTTAAGAAATATAGACGATGGAGCAATATATTGAGCGCCAACTGACGGAGATGCAGGACCTGAAGGTTTGTTGGTTTGGAATAAAGTTTGATACGTAATTCTAAAAGTCATTTTTATAGTATATGAAAAGAAAGTACATTGAACAAAGATTGATCAAGATGCTTTCTTTTCTGGTAATATTAGTAAATAGTTTTTATAAATAAGTTTGGGTATTTCTTTGTAGCTCTTGTTCAACAAACGCACCCCGTTACTTAAAAAACATATTTACCAAATTGTTATTATTGCATACGCTAATTGTATAAAAGAAGTATGGATGACCATTATTGGAATAAGAACATTAGACCCTCTTGTCACGTTTGTCTCATGGAAAACGAGTAGGGGAGCACTGACCTTCATCGATGGAGAGGTCACACGGACGGCGAGTGTCTTGTCTTCGAGTGATGTACTTACTAAACTGTGGGTTCTAAACTTTCAATTAACCATAGTGATACAAAAATCACATTTTTTACACCAGGTTCTTTAAACGTAGCTACACCATCACGGACTTCAATCACATTTACCCGAGTTATCGAATTTAAGCCAGTTGAATAGACATTTAATAATTGGTTATTTTCCTTGTGTAATTCTAACCGTTCGCGAATGGATATTACACAGGGGTCTTCAATACAACTACAATTTTTGCATTTTGGCCTAACACATGTTGAAGTATTAACCATTAATGGCCTGTAGGAAAAAATATAACATATTGCAATATCCAATTGTCCACCATCATTAGGAAGATTTGCTGTAACCGTTCCACAGGAAATGTCCGAAAAATTCAACACAGCTTTGCTTCTAGTAATAGTTTGAATGTCACCAGGTGAATTTCTAAAATTACTTAAGACTTCCCTCATGTCCCTAACAGAAACAGTTTCTAAACACTTGCAAGCTGGTCTTACATTCATTATCTCACCTATCCTTTCTATAATCTTTAATAGCATATGTTTAAATAATAGGAAATGGTAGGTAAGATGTCCTAAGTCATTGACCTAAATTCGGAAGCGGATTGCCTCACGCTTGTAATCTAATTATTTGTTTTATTCTAATCTAAACACGAACATCTTTAATCGGCGGAGGACGAGTTTGATTCTGATTATAAAATTTCAGCAGGCTCTAACCTCAAAAACTTCACTTAGTTTAGGAGAAATAATGCTCAACATGACTTTAAATCTCAATGTGCATGGTCGAAATCCTTTCAGTGCTATATTAGGTGTACTTAAAATAATATTTGGTTATCATGTAAAGTAAACACTGATGAATGAACGCTTTATAATGATGTAGTAATTATTTCACCGACCCTTTATTACATTATACTGCCTCGTTCGCATAATAAGAAAAGCTGCCATCGACTTTGGCAACTGGTTCTTGTGGTACCGCTCTAGCTTAAAAGCTCTAGACTAGATAATGCTCTCTTGAAAATGAAAAAGCTCCTTACATATTTTCAAACTAAAATAAATTAACTATAATGGAATATAAATGGGGATATACTAAATTCTATTCATTTATCTTTATTTATACAAATATATCGTAGAGGAGCACGAAGATGAAAAAGAAGTTTTTATCTTTATTCATGGCCATAATAATGGTCCTATCAGTTAGCGTATCGGTGTATGCCGATGAAACGTCGCCACCAGCGACAAGAGGAGAGATCGTTAAAACCTTGTTGGTGGCAGCAGACGCTTATCAACCAGGAATTAATAAAGAATACGTTATGCAAGGCTTTAACGATTTAAGAGAGAATGAGCCAGCTAAGAAGGTTGAAGCTTTAGTCATGTTGAGTAGAGCATTCGGCGAATTGCCAGAGCCAGTCGGAAATGATCTGCGCAGTGGAACATTTGGCGTCGAGTTCACCGATGTACCCGCTTGGGCTAAGAAAGATATCGATAAACTGGCAAAAGCAGGCGTACTGACGGGCAAACCTGACGGTACATTAGGCGCAAATGACAATATTACAATCGATGAGTTCCAAAACATGATTGCCAGAGTGTGGACGCTTAAAGGCTCCCATTTAAATGACGATTTTTATGAAGCAATTAATAAGGAATGGTTAAATAAATCGACAATTCTGGCAGGAGAAATCATGGGCGGCGTTTTTCCCGAGCTGCATAAGCAAAATAACAATAAAATAGAAAAAATAATAGATGAGCTCGCTGGCAAACAATTCACAGAAGGAACAAAAGAACAGAAAATTGCAGACTTCTATGCAACAGCGTTAGATACAAAAAATAGAAATAAACAAGGGATTGAACCCATTCAAAAATATGTAAAGGACATTGAAGGGGCTAAAACGCTTGATGAGCTCGTTCAAGCAGATCTTACCCTGGAGAAAGAATTGGGTCTAAGTTCATTATTCAGCTTTGCAATCATGGGCGATGCAAAGAACAGCAGCGAAAATGCTTTGTATTACACTGGATTAGCTACCGGTCTGGATAAGAACAGCTTTATAACGGAAGACGAAAAAGCGAAAAAAGCCTATATTCAATATATGACCAAACTTCTCGTGTCATCGGGAGAGAAAGAGTCTGCAGCGAAAGCCCATGCCGAGAAAATTTATGGAATGGAGAAAAGCCTAGCCTCCGTATCGCTTGAACCTCATGAACAAGGCGATGTCAATAAATACTATAATCCGTATACAATCGAACAATTTGATGACATGTTCAAAACAGTAGATATGAAACAAGTCTTGAAATCGATGAAAGTCGACAGTGCAGATAAAGTGATCGTAATCGATGAAAAGTTGGCGCAAAAAGGCTCGGAACTCTTGAATGAAGCTAATCTTGACGTACTTAAAGCTTACTCAAAAGTACAACTGCTTTCGGCAACAGGCGGTTTGTTGTCAGATGAATTCAGAGACGCTGCAAATGAGTTTTCCGCAACGTTATATGGCGTTACAGGAGAAAAAACAGATCAGGAAATCGCAGTAGCCAAGACAACTGGCACAATGGGCGGATATTTGGAGCAAATGTTTGCCGAGAAACATTTTTCACCAGAAGCTAAAAAAGATGTTGAGCAAATGGTAGAGAAATTAATTGCTACGTATGAAGAAAGAATTAAATCCCTTGATTGGATGTCAGAAACGACAAAAGATAAAGCGATTAAAAAGCTAGATACGATGATTGTTAAGATCGGTTACCCAGATAAGTGGGATACGACATTAGATAAAGTAGCGATCAAGACATATGACGAAGGCGGCTCGCTGTTCTCTAATACCTTCACAGTAAACAAAGCATATATTGATAACACAAAAGCCAAGCTAGGAAAACCGGTTGATAGAACGGAATGGGGAACAAGCGTATATACCGTAAATGCTTTCTACAATCCGCTTAATAACGAAATTACGTTCCCTGCCGGTATTCTTCAAGCGCCTTTCTATGACATTAACGCTAAACCTGAAGAAAACTATGGGGCAATTGGCATGATCATTGGCCATGAAATCAGCCATGCATTTGATAACAACGGATCTGCATACGACGAAAATGGAAATGCAAATAACTGGTGGACAGAAGAAGACTTTAAGAAATTCAAAGAGAAGAACGAGGAACTGATTGAGTTCTATAATAACATTGAGATTATTCCGGGTGTGTTGAACGACGGTCAGCTTACACTAAGCGAGAATGTCGCCGATTTGGGCGGAATGGCCGCTTCACTACAAGTTGTATCCAATATGAGTAATCCAGATTATAAAGCATATTTCGAAAGCAATGCAGAAATGTGGAAATCCACAACAACAAAAGAATTTGCAGTGATTCTGAGCAAAAACGATGTACATTCAGCTAATAAAATTCGGGTAAACCGCACGATTGTGAACTTCCAGCAATTCTATGATACCTATGGAATCAAGCCTGGAGATGGCATGTATGTAGCTCCGGAGGATCGAGTTTCCATCTGGTAAAAATCAGAGCAGATAGAGCTAATTCCTGATAACTCTTACATCAGTGTATAAAGGCAAAGAGGTTGTCTAGGAAGTCCTTTTTAGAGTAAGGCTGTTTTCTCAAAGATTGTTGCTGTTAAAACAAAAAGGCAGATTTAATCTACATTAACGTGTAGATTAAATTCTGTTTTTTTTATTTCGATATAAGTAAGCCCCGAACCAAACTGCTAATAAAACAATGGCGATTATTAACAAAATAAGTGCTTATTTTTTTACAATTTCCCATCCCAATACTTTGAACTACTGATTTTAGTTATGTGTTATTTTGACAAAGTGTACATTCATTAAACCTTCCCAAACCCCATTACATAAAATTAATTAAAAAAATTTAAGCCAAATCACCTTCCAGTTTATCTAATAGATGTAAAACCAAAACGAAAGGAGGAATTAAGATGAAACTTGAACGTCTAGTAAAGAAAGCACAAAAAGGAAATGATAAAGCTTACTTAATGCTTTTTCAGCAGTACGAAGCAGATATTTATCGAATGGCTTATGTCTATGTAAAAAATAAAGATGATGCATTAGATCTTGTTCAAGAAGTGGCCTATCAGTCATTTAAGAAAATCAGTACATTGAAAAAACCAGAATATTTCAAGACATGGCTCATGAAAATTACGATTAATTGTGCATTGAGCTTAATCAATAAAAATAAAAAGGTGATCCCGCTAAATTTAGACTTTGAAGTGCTTACTGGGGCAGAAGATGAAGACATTGCACTTACTTTATCTTTACACAAGCTGATTGATACTTTAAAAGAGGATGAGAAGAGTGTCATTTTACTAAAATATTACGACGATCGTACATTAAAGGAAATTTCAGAGATATTAGACATCCCGCTTGGAACCGCAAAGTCTGTCTTATACCGTGCGTTAGATAAGCTTCGCCAAAATTTAAAGGAGGTAGATAACTATGCATAACCATCTAAAGCAAGAGTTTTCAAAAATTGAAATCCCTGTAGAGATTCATGAAAGAAGTAAATTGGGCATTAATAAAGCAAATTCTGAAATGGGTGGTAAACTGAATCGTTTTGTAAAAAAACGATTGGCTATAGCTGTTATTTCTGCTTGTTTAATGATTCCAACAGGTGTATTTGCTTATCAGGCGTTACTTGCCGATCATTTATATGGTTCATTTGATAATCTAAAAAAACATGTGGCAAATGTTACAATGGAAAGTTACTTATTATTTGATGCAAAACTAAATCAAGCAAAAGGTGACCTAGGAAAAGAGGAATTTGAACAATTTAAAGATTTACTAAATGTATTTACAAATGCAAAACTGGAATATGGTGATAACAATGGAAACATAGATTATTCTCAACTCCCTGTAGAACCATTAGAGAAAATTAAAGAAGCTATGTACGAAATTCAACCATACTTTGACAAATTAAACGGACTCCCATCAAGCAAAGAGGTTTTAACAGCTGAAGAATATGAACAATATATTCAAGCCCTAATGACCTATGAAACGATTATGGCACAACTAGGAGTCTCAAGTATTCCTGAGGTCGATATAATTCCTACAGAGTCACAAGAGGAATTCTTGGAAGCTCAAGAATACTTAATTTATGTAAATGAAAAACAAATTGGAAATTAAATTATAGATAGAAGACAGCTGGATAATAAAATATACCAAGTTAATTTCATTCTGTTTTACTGAAACATTACCGTCGGCTAATTATAAATAAATACTTCAACGGGTGTGTTAGCTTATAAATGTGCTTATAAGTACGTATATATAATACAATTTAATTAAATATGAAAAAAAGTGGCGTTACTATCATACGATAGTAACGCCACATACCTTGTTGATAAAGTTATTTCCAATTGAAACCTTTTTTCGCTAAAAAATCTGTAATATGAGGACGGCGCTGTTCGATTAAAAAGTCGGCCATTTGCTTTGTCCAGTTATCAATTTTTCGATTCGATGAGCGATTATTGTAGTATGTTTCCATTGTGTCATTGTAAGCAGGTAAAAGCTCTTCGTATTTTTCTGCATTGTATTCATTTTCATGTAATACTGCTGCAACTGGTAAACGAGGTTTTACTTCGTTGCGACGAGCAGGAACTCCGATTGTTAAGCCGAATAGTGGGAATACATAATCAGGTAGATTGAATAATTCGCTTATTTCCTCAGGCTTATTACGCACGCCGCCAATATAACAAATACCATATCCCATAGATTCTGCCGCAATGACAAAGTTTTGAGCGAATAATGATACATCAGCTACACCAACAAGAACATTTTCTGCTGAATCCGCTACAATGTCTACACCTTCTAATTTACCTGCCATTTGAAGACGTTTGAAATCTACACAGAAGACAAAGGCACCGCCAGAAGTTTCGTATTGACGAGGATTACCAGAGAGTAAACCTAATTTTTCCTTTTTCTCTTCATCTGTTACCCAAATAACACTATAAGCTTGTACAAAATGTGATGTAGCAGCCATTTGTGCAGTAGCAATTAATTCTTCAATAATTTCTTTAGAAATTTGATTTCCATCATAAATACGAACCGAAGAGTGGTTACGTAACAATTGTTTAACCATCTAAAAGAATCTCCTTTTCCCCTTATATAACAAGAGCATATCACGCTTTTTTAAATAAATCGAATTTATGCGAGCTTACCATTATTTTTGTATAGTATTAAAATGCATTAAATTTCTCGTAAAATTAAATATATTGGTTAATATAGATTAAAAATTCTAAATAGTATAGAATTGTTTGTGCGGCGGTTTATTTGGTTTATACCCCAATAAATGGATTTTTATGCCGGAAAAATTGAGCTAAATAATCTAGTTGAACAAAAATAAAGTGGGATGGAGGAATAAGGGATGGAAGAAAAGTTAGCGAAAAAGCTTCGTAATGAACAGCTACGGAGCAAGGTTGTAACAGCAGAAGAAGCAGCATCTTGGATTGAGGATGGTATGGTACTTGGGATGAGCGGATTTACACGTGCTGGTGACGTTAAAGTGGTCCCACTGGCACTTGTGGAAAAAGCCAAAAAAGAGAGCTTCCAGGTAGATGTATATACAGGTGCATCGCTTGGGCCAGAAGTTGACCAATACTTAGCAGAAGCTGGCGTTATTCGCAAACGCGGACCTTTCCAAGCGGATGCCGGTATTCGTAATAAAATCAACAGCGGTGAAATCACATTCGTTGATGCGCACCTGTCACATAATGCGGAACTAGTACGTCAAGGCATTATTGGTCCTATTGATTTTGCAATTATTGAAGCGACTGCTATTACAGAAGACGGCCTACTAATTCCTACAACTTCAGTTGGTAACTCTCCAATTTTTGTGCAAGAGGCAAACCAAATAATCATAGAGTTGAACATAGCTCAGCTTGATGCATTAGAGGGTGTGCACGATATTTTTGTGCCAGGACCACAGGGGAAACGTGATCCAATTCAATTACAAGATGTATCGGATCGACTTGGCACAATTGGTATTCCACTAGACTTAGATAAAGTAAAAGGTATTGTGATTTCAGATATTTTAGATGCACCATCAACAATCGTTCCTGCTGATGAAGAAACAGATATTATGGCCAATCATTTATTAAACTTCCTACGTGAAGAAATTAAAGTAGGCCGTTTAACGAATAGTTTACGACCAATCCAATCAGGAGTAGGTTCAGTAGCAAATGCTGTATTATTTGGCTTTAAAGACTCTGAGTTTGAGAACTTGGAAATATATTCGGAAGTACTACAAGATGCGGTATTTGAATTAATAGATGCAGGTAAGGTAAACTTTGCATCTGCTACTTCTATTACTCTTTCCGAGGCAGTTGGAAACCGAGTGTATAGTAATTTCGAAAAATATACTGATAAATTAGTATTACGCCCGCAAGAAATTTCTAACCAACCAGAAATTATTCGCCGACTCGGGTTAATTTCTGTTAATACAGCGCTTGAAGTAGATATTTACGGGAATGTGAATTCTACGCATGTTTCTGGCACAAAGATGATGAATGGAATCGGCGGTTCTGGAGACTTTGCGCGTAATGCACGATTAGGTATTTTCGTCACAAAATCTTATGCGAAAGGCGGAAATATTTCTAGTATCGTCCCAATGGTATCGCATGTGGACCATACGGAGCATGATGTAGACGTAATCGTAACAGAGCAGGGAGTAGCAGATTTGCGAGGGCTTGCACCAAAAGAACGGGTTGCACTCATTATCGATAACTGTGCACATCCGGAATATCGTGAGCAATTACGGAAGTATTTTAACGATGCTAACGAAGCAACAGGTGGGCACCATACGCCACACAATCTAGAAAAAGCACTTTCATGGCATGTCAATTACGCAAAAAACGGGACGATGAAGGACCCTGCATTATCGAAATAATAAAATGAAGAAAGCCTTGAAGGACAGTTGACTTGTTCCTTCAAGGCTTTTAGTTGTTAAGAAGTATTGCGCGAAAAGCTAGGGACAAGCAAGGTCTCTGAGTGATCGGGTGGGGCCCCGAAGTAATCAGGAGAGCCGGCAAAGTGATCGTTTAAGACCCAGCCCGTAGCGGAAATCAAAGCCTTCTAATCGGGATGGATAAAAATGGTTAATCAACACACTTGTTTTTTCTTTTTCTTAAATGCAGAAGTCACTTTAGGCTCAGTTCCCTGAATTAATCTCTTTATATTTTCAATATGCAAAATGATTGCTATTGCAAAAAGTAGTAGGGCTATAATCGTTGGACCTACTCCAGGAATCCATAAATATGTTGCTGTACAAAAAACAAGATAAAATTCAAGTACACCGACAATTAAATAATTCGTCGCGAAAGATAAAATAACAAATAAAATGAGTGCAAATAAACCAATCTCCCAATCAACTGCTAGTAGGATCCCTATGATTGATGCAGTTCCTTTGCCGCCATTGAAGCCCATATGAAATGGAAAATTGTGACCTAGGATGACACCGGCAGCTATGATATAGGTTAAGAGCCAAACTTGTATTTCTGTTAAATTTGTTGCATCTGCTAGATAGAAATGGGCACCTATAATAGCTGCTACACCTTTACCGATATCGATAAGGGCGACTAATACGCCGTATTTCCATCCAAGGGAAAGTGTTGCATTGGAAGCACCAGCATTTCCATGACCAGCCTTTTTTAGATCGACCCCGGATAAGAACTGGGCGACTTTAGAGCCGTGAATACAGCCAATTAAATAACCAACAAGTAGAAAAATAATAACGGCTTTTACCATAAAACTCCTCCTTTCTAAATAAATACTAAAATAGTGTATGCGTTCGTAATACGTTCAGAAGCAGACAGAAGTTTCGGAAAAAATAAAATTTTAGTGTTGACAGAAAAAAAGTCTATGTTTATACTGTGTAACAACGATGGAAATTGAATCTCATACTCTTATCAAGAGCGGCGGAGGGATAGGCCCTATGATGCCCGGCAACCAGTAAGTGACGAACTTGCTAAGGTGCTAATTCCTACAGATTCTTACTTGGATCTGGCAGATAAGGGGAGGAAAACTTGCAACCGCAACCCTCTTCTTAGCTGAAGAGGGTTTTTGTTTTCTACTGAAAAATCCTCCTCATCTCCGGTGCCATCGTAAAAAAATAACCATTTGGAGGTATACAATGACAAATTTTAAACCAGAAACATTGCTGTTACACGGGGGCCAAGAGCCAGACCCTGTAACAGGATCTCGCACAGTACCCGTATATCGCTCAACGGCTTTCGTTTTTAAAGACACTGCTCATGCGCAACGTCTTTTTGCCTTAGAGGAAGCTGGCAATATTTACACTCGTATTACAAACCCAACTGTAGATGTTTTTGAAAAACGCGTCGCTTTATTAGAGGGCGGTACAGCAGCAGTAGCACTTTCATCTGGTGCAGCAGCTATCGCATTTTCCATTTTAAATCTTGCGGGTGCAGGTGATGAAATTGTCGCGGCGAGTTCTTTATATGGAGGTACTTATAATTTATTTGCCAATACACTACCAAACTACGGTATTAAAACAATTTTTGTAGACGAAACAAACCCTGAAAATTTCCAAGCAGCGATTACTGATAAAACAAAAGTGGTGTTCGCTGAAATTTATGGTAACCCAAGTTTAAAAGTGCTAGATATTGAAGCGGTAGCGAATATTGCACATGAAAACGGCTTGCCATTAATTATCGATAGTACATTTGCTTCACCATATGGCTCTACACCAATTGACTTCGGTGCAGATATCGTCGTTCATTCTGCAACAAAATGGATTGGCGGACATGGTACAACTTTAGGTGGCGTTGTAGTAGATGCAGGAAAGTTTGATTGGACTCGTGGGCGTTTCCCAGGCTTTACTGAGCCAGATGCTTCTTATCACGGTTTGCGTTATGGTATTGACACAGCAGAGGCTGCATTTGCCACAAAACTGCGTGTACAATTGCTACGCGACTTTGGACCAACGTTAAGTGCAGATGCAGCATTTAATTTATTACAAGGGTTAGAAACGCTTCATTTGCGTATTCCTAAACACAATGAAAATGCATTGGCAGTAGCTGAATATTTACGTAACCACCCATCTGTGGAATATGTAAATTACAATGGCTTAGAAGATTTCCCTACTCATGATTTAGCAAAAAAATATTTGAGAAATGGCTTCGGTTCAGTGCTTACATTCGGTATTAAAGGTGGACGTGAAGCAGGGCGTAAACTAATTGATAGTGTGAAATTATTCTCGCACGTAGCAAATGTAGGGGATGCCAAATCATTAATTATCCATCCAGCATCTACTACACATCAGCAACTATCAGCTGAAGAGTTAATCCAAACTGGTGTAACCGAGTCGCTCATTCGCCTATCAATCGGTTTAGAGGCAGTAGAGGATATCATTGCAGATTTAGAACAAGCTATTGAACAAGTAACAGCTTCTCAACAAACAATAGAGGCTTAATAAAAATTGGCTAATGTTGTAGCGTTTACGTATTGTCTCATTTGATGGGCCTCATTCGGTAATACGTAAAACGTTGCTGCATCAACCACTTACCCCATTCGGTAAGTAATCCGAAAGTATGTACAAATAATTCCTAGTATTTATATAAGTATTATTGACTTATTTAAATCCTTGTATTATACTAGGGAATAACTTAAGCGTTCGAAAGGCTACCAACCTAGAACAAAATTGTTTTTCATAAGTATTCTCCACTTTTGAATATTTGCGTAGCCAGTAGCTACTCTGATCTAAAAACTGATGATAAAGGAGTGTTTTAAATGGGAAATGTTTATAGTGCGCAAAACATGGCATCTTATCTTATTTATGAACTAAATGAAAATCATGTGTTTGTGAACAACATGGCCATTCAAAACATACTTGCGTCAGTTGAAAACAAATGGATACAGACATTTGGACATTCTGCTTTTAATGAATTCGTTTATGCTAAAGAGGAAGGCTATATAGTAGAAGAGGTCTTCGAAGCATATGAAATATATGGTGCAAGTCACATTCCTGTACCTGCGACAGAGTATTACTTAAAATACGGTACATTCCAATTAGTTGAACGTACGTATGCAATACCAAACTTTACACAAGAAGAAATTGAACTTGTACAACAGACTTTATCAACATATCGTTATCAAATGCTATCAGAAGCTAGTTAATTCTCCCTCATATATTTCGGCTCATTCTCTGCTGCTACAGGGAATGAGCTTTTTAATTAGATTTGATAAGTGGGAGAGAGATAGATTAACTGACCTGAAAAATTTTTTTATTGGTATCTTTTAAAGGAACAATTTTTATGAACGTTTAAGCATACATATATAATAGAAGAAAGACTTTCGTTTTCTTTAGAAAAAACCGTCAATATTTGTTCAAATATTATAGAACAACTAAAGAAACGTATAATAAAGGGAATGAAACCGATTTCTTCTGCACGTCTAGAGAAAACAAATGTCCTCTCTAGAAAGATTTTTCTTGTGCATTGTATGTATTTGCGTTACAATTTTTCTAAGTTGAATTTTGAATTATTTGAATTTGTGTGTGTTGCACAGATTTATTATCTACATTCAGTAAAGGGTTTGTGTAGCGAAAGTGAAATGATAGTTAAAGAAGACTTTCGCAAATGGCGAGAGCGAAATGCCATGACTCTAAATCTGCTGAACTGAAGTTAGAAACATTGCAAACTGGCCTACGATGTACAGTCTGCGCACAATTCAAAATCTGTACGAATTAAGCTAAGGCGTAATTAAATTTAATGAAACTGCGGAATGTAAGTTGGAGGGAATAACAAGAATGGCAACTATAAAGGCAGCGATCCTAGGATTTGGAACGGTAGGTCAAGGAATTTACCATATATTAAACGAAAAGCGTGAAGAGCTTAAACATAAATTAGGAATTGAGTTAGAAGTAGCAAAAATTTTAGTGACAGATGCTAGCCGTGAACGTGTACCAGGCACAGCGCATTTAATGACAACTAGTATGGATGACGTTTTAGCAGAGCCAGGTATACAGGTTGTATTTGAAGCGATTGTCAATGAGGAGCCAGCATTTACTTATTTAAAACGTGCTGTAGAGCATAAATGCCATGTCATTACAGCTAACAAAGTGATGTTCGCGAAAAGAGGCTTAGAGCTACAGGATCTTGCAAAAGAGAATGGTGTATTTGTCGGCTTTGAGGCAACAACAGCTGGTGGTGTGCCTGTTATTAAAACGATGAAAAATATTTTACTAGTCAATGATGTTAGTCGTATTCAAGGAGTTTTAAATGGCACATGCAATTATATTCTAACAAAAATGCGTGCACAGGGCTGGTCGTTCGAAACAGCTTTAAAAGAGGCGCAAAATTTAGGGTATGCAGAGGCAGATCCATATAATGATATCTCAGGCCAGGATGCCTTTAAGAAATTAATGATTTTAAGCGCACTAGCATTTGGAGAGCAGCCAGATTGGGCTGATGTAGAAGTGATCGGGATTGATAGCATTTCAGCCGAGCAAGTGAAAGAAGCGTGTGAAAAAGGCTTACGCTATCGTCATGTTGCAGAGGTTGAGAAGTTGGCGGATGGTACAGTAGTAGCAAAGGTTGGCCCACAATTAGTTGATAAAGAACATCCACTTTATCCGGTGGATGACGTGAATAATGCTGTAGCGTTGGATACAAATTATATTGGCACATTAACATTAGTAGGGCCTGGCGCAGGTATGTATCCAACAGCTAGTGTAATGGTTGAGGATTATGCAGAAATTATTGGTAAACGAGCTGGGTTTGTCGTAACAATATAACGGGCAAGAGTTAACTGTGTCCGCCTGATTTTAACTAAAATAATATAAATGCCTAACATTCACAATATCAAATTGTTTGAATGCTAGGCATTTTTTAATCCTCATCTTTAACATCAATATCCTCTGGAATGGGTGTATTACGCCAAATTTCGATTTCCTCCTTTATCAGTTCTAGTTGATTAAAATAAGTACTGAATTGCCCGCTATTAATCAGTATTTGATCTCCATCATAAACAGAACGGATGCGTCCCTCATAGACCAAACGCAGTACTTGATCCTCAGGCATACTAAGATCTATAGCTGTTTCTTCAATGGTTTTATACATAATTTTCGCTCCTTTTGTTGTTTATATTATAACGTCCCTTGCAAAGAAAGCATACTGTGGCTAATGTAAGAAAAAGAAATATGTTAATTGTTTGATTTTGGATAAATCTGTATTATTAATGTTAATGAGTGGTAAGGTCAAAGGGGGCAAAAAAGGATGTATCCATTTTTCGTACTACTAGCGGCAATATTGTGGGGGATGACAGGAACCGCACAAACATTCTTAGATGATGGAGTATCCCCGATAGCGGTAGCAACAGCTCGCTCTGCAATTGGTGGCGGACTATTATTAGCTATGGTCATTTTGCTACGTAAAATTAACTTTCGTAAATGGTCGTGGAAATGGACAATTTTAGCTGCTGCGAGCATTGCGTTATTCCAAGGTCTTTTTTTCACATCAATACGTCTAACAGGTGTAGCTATTGGAACAGTTGCAACGATTGGCAGTGCTCCTATGTTTTCAGGCGTTTTAGAATGGATACTATGGAAAACTCGACCGACAAAGGTGTGGGGCATAGCAACAATTATGGCAATACTCGGCTGCATTTTATTATTCGTTAATAATGGGGAAGGGGCTGTTCATATGGGAGGGATCGGACTAGCTCTTTGGGCAGGTTTCTCCTTCGCCATGTACACAAATATTAGTAAAAAGCTTATGACACAAGAGGAGGCACTTCCAGCAGTAGCGATGACATTTTCAATTTGTGCGTTATTTTTGCTTCCTTTCTCAATCAGTAGTGGTTTTAGCTGGTTAGCTGTCGCACACAATCTATGGACGATGCTGTTCATGGGAATAATGTGTACAAGCATAGCCTATTTATTGTTTTTAAAAGGTCTTCAGAAAATTACTTCATCGACGGCTGTAACACTATCACTAGCAGAGCCGTTGACAGCAGCTATACTTGGGGTCTTTTTAGTCGGAGAATATTTAAGTGTGACTTCCTGGATTGGTGTAGCAATGTTATTAGGTGGCATTGTTGTACTGACATTCGGAGGACGAAAAAAGATTTGAGAACAAGTCTTACACTATTTTTGTATGCGTGCCCCTAGAAAAAGCACCCAGTCGAAACGGAAATCAACCCCACGTTATGGTGATGAGCCAAATGGTGTTAACTAATACATTTGATAGGATTCATTAAAACCTTAAGAATTTCTTCATTTTTATAATAACTGGTTTTTAAGATTTAACAGGTACACTATTATTTGAGAGCGAGGTGCATATCATGACGAAACTAACAGTTCTTGTAACGGACGATGATCAAGATATTCGTGATGGTATTGAAATTTATTTGAAAAATGAAGGCTACAATGTCATTAAAGCTGCTGACGGCTTAGAGGCACTTGAAAAGCTAGAAAACAATGAAGTACATTTAATTATTTTAGATATTATGATGCCAAATATGGACGGAATTACAGCGACATTTAAGATTAGAGAAGCGCGCAATATTCCCATTATTATGCTTAGTGCGAAGGCAGAGGATGGCGACAAAATTCATGGCTTGTCTGTAGGTGCCGATGATTACGTCACAAAACCGTTTCATCCATTAGAGCTGTTGGCTCGGGTAAAATCACAGCTGCGACGATATGTACAACTTGGGACGTACAATGACGAAGCAGCAAAGGTGGAAATCGACGGACTTGTATTAGATGAAGACGCCAAGGAAGTCATTTTAGAAGGGGAACCTGTTCGATTAACACCAATCGAATATAAAATTACGGAATTATTAATGAAAAATGCAGGGCGTGTATTTTCAATTAGAGAGATTTATGAGCGTGTATGGAATGAGGAAGCCTACAATGCAGAAAATATTGTGGCAGTACACATTCGAAAAATACGTGAGAAAATCGAAGCAGATCCGAAAAATCCACGTTATTTAAAGGTGGTGTGGGGCGTTGGCTATAAAATGGAGAAATAAAATAGAGCAGTATATTACGATTACAGGGTTTGTAGCAGGGGTTATTGGGCTGATTTATTTCGGTGTGTTTGCGTATCAGCTAGTAAATGCCCGCTCTTCGGAGGTATTACAATTACTTAAGAAAATTTTATAGAGAGGAGTTATTAGTATGTTGAAAAATTGGAAACCTCTTTTCGCTCTTATATGTTTAATCTGGGTGATTTTCGGTATATTTACGTTCTCCAATATTGGGTATCAATATATTGGAAAGTCCTACTTCCAATCCGATGATTTCCAGCACGAACTTGATAATTTTCAGTCGGAGTTAGGACCATTAGTATTAAATTTACCAGTTGCTAAGGATTTAAAAAGTAAAATAGTGGTTACGCAAAATGAAGTTGAAGAGCATCGTAATCGCTATGGAACATTAGGAAGCCAGATAGATAATATTAAAGCTCAATATGAGGAACGTATTCAAGAAGCTGCTAATGTAAATGCAACGGACTTAAAAACAAAGCTTGAGAAAGAGCGAGATGAGAAAATTAAAGATATTACGGCAAACTTTGAGGATGATGAGCATGTTCGTAAGAAAATTCTTGCTGATAAGGAAGCACTCATTGATCAATATATAAAGGCAGCACAAGATGAAGCAAAGAATTTTGTGAAAAATAATAATTACTGGTCTTATGAATTAACGAACACTGAAACAGGCAAAACGTATCGTTCAGGCGATGTTTCTGACAGTAGCGCTTATAAAATAGAGTACACTGAGCAGCATCCATTAACTACTTCGAATATCAGTGGTAATTTAAGCCATGTTTTTTATCAAACTGATGTCCATATGGATACAGAGAGTATTACGGAAACTTCTGATTACACTGGTACCATTACACTTTCTAAAAAATCAGCACAATTTGCAGCTGTGATGGGGGATTATGACCATTTTAAGCGCAATCAATACATATTCTTCTTTATATGGTTAACGAGTATTGTAGCGGCTATTTTTGCATGGAAAGGGCGTAAAAAAGTACTGCAAATGGTACTAGGTATAAAGGAAAAAGAAGCTCTTACAAAGCTAAAAATTGATTTCCAAATTGGTTTATTGTTCATAACTGGTTCTATGTATTGGTTTACATCACATATTGTTATGGAATCAATTGAATTGCACTATCAATACAATTATGTACGCTTTATCTTGGATATACTATTTGAAGCAGGCGTCTTATTGATTATCGCGATAGCATTCTTTGTTCAGTTAATTTGGTTGTATGATCGAGTGAATACAGCACGGAAATTAGAAGAGAATTTAAAAGCTAGCTATCTATGGTCACTAGGAGAATCAATTACAGATTTATTTATAAATCGTTCCATTGCATTGCATTCCATTGTGATGATCGGAGCAGCGTTTTTCGGTGGTGGAAGTCTTGTTGCTACAATGTTAAGAGGTGGCGGTTTTCCCTTCTTTGTATTTGTCATCTGCGCAATGATCGGTATACCAGCCATGATTGTCTTCCTTTCTAGAATGGGCTATTTAAACCGAATTATGAAGGATACAAAAGACATGGCGGAAGGACGTTTAAATCGTGATGTGAAGGTAATGGGCAAATCACCGCTTGCAGGGCATGCAGAAAATCTTAATCATTTAAGAGAAGGCGTACGCACGTCCATGCATGAGCAGGCAAAAAGTGAGCGATTAAAAACAGAGTTAATTACGAATGTTAGTCATGATTTACGTACACCGTTAACGTCGATTATTACGTACACTGATTTACTGAAAAATCCTAATATTTCAGAGGAAGAGCGTAAGCAATATATTCATATTCTTGATAAGAAATCAGAGCGTTTGAAGGTATTAATAGAGGATCTTTTTGAAGTATCAAAAATGGCGAGTGGCAATATTGAGCTTCATCGTAGCCGAGTTGATTTAAATCAGCTGGTGCAGCAGGCCGTAGGGGAGCATGAGGAAGATTTAGCCAAGGCGCGTTTAGATTTACGTATGACAAAACCACATGAGCCAATCTACGCATATGTAGATGGTCAAAAATGGTGGAGACTAATTGATAATTTAATTGTCAATGTATTGAAATATGCATTAGAAGGCACACGTGTCTATGTTACATTAAAACATACGCCTGAGGGCGATGCGGAATTCACGGTAAAGAATGTCGCCAAATATGAAATTAGCGAGGATGCCGAAGAATTATTTGAACGCTTTAAACGAGCAGATGCTTCACGTCATACAGAGGGCTCAGGGCTCGGCTTAGCCATAGCGCAATCCATCGTAGATTTACATGGTGCTCGTATGAGTATAGAAATAGACGGAGATTTATTTAAGGTAATCGTCCGAATTCCAGTTGCATAGACAAAAAACAGCGGCAAACATTTTGCCGCTGTTTTCCTTATGGTGAAAAATAAAATATGTGAGGAAATCCTTTTGAATGTTGTGAATTTCCATCCGTCATTTTGGCCCTTTATTCAGTCGCTTTAGTGGGACCATCCGCGACTTGGACGTTTCTATCCACGATTTTTGCTGTTCTATCCACGATTTTGACGTTTCTATCCGTCACTTGGACCCTTCTATCCGTCGTTCCGGCATTTCATCCCGTGGCTTAAGCACTTCTATCCGTCGTTCCGGCCCTTCATTTCGTCACTTAGGCTACTCGTTGTACCGAAGAGCCTTACAATTTTCAATATCACACCTTAATTTCATTAGAATAGTAGTTTTTCTTAGTTATAACCCTAAATTCTTGGCAATAATTACTTTCATAACTTCGTTGGTACCGGCATAAATAGACATGACAGGAATATCTCGATATCTTCTAGCAATCTTATATTCTTCCATATAACCGTAGCCACCATGTAACTGCATACATTGGATAGCAAGTTCACGTGCATTTTCTGTTATCCAGTATTTTGCCATTGATACTTTTGTTACAACATCATTTCCTGCAATATGCTCTTCTATTAAAGATTCTAAAAAAGATTTGCCAAGCTCAATTTTTGTTGCCATTTCCGCTATTTTAAATTGTGTGTTTTGGAAATCACTAATTGACTTACCAAAAGCTTCGCGTGATTTTACATAATCAATCGTTAAGGCTAGCATATCCTCAGCAGCCGTTTGTGCAGCAATGGCCACTGCTAAACGCTCTTGCTGCAACTTTTCCATCATATAGATAAAGCCTTTACCTTCTTCACCGAGAAGATTTTCTACAGGTATTCGACAATCCTCGAAATATAGCTCAGCTGTGTCCTGTGCATGCATTCCGACTTTTTCGAGCTTGCGGCCTTTCGTGAAGCCAGGTGTCCCGTCCTCTATGACAAGAAGGCTAATGCCACGATGTTTTTTTTCTGCCTGAGGGTTTGTTTTGACAGCCACAACCGCCAAGTTTGTATGAATACCATTTGTAATAAATGTTTTTTGTCCGTTGACGATGTAATGATCGCCATCACGAATGGCAGTTGTTTGGAGGTTTGCTAAATCTGAACCTGCGCCTGGCTCTGTCATAGCAATCGCTGTAATATATTCACCTGTAACACATTTAGGTAGCCAGCGTGATTTTTGCTCATTTGAGCCATATGCCTCAATATAGGGCACGACGATATCGTTATGCAAACCAACGCCAATAAGACTTGAACCTACTCGCTCTAGCTCTTCTTGAATAGTAACGCCGAAGCTAAAATCGAGCCCGAGACCGCCATATTGTTCTTCTACTTGGGGACATAGATAGCCCATTTCTCCGAGCTTACGCCAAAAATCAAGTGGAATAAGATGATCTTTCTCCCATTGTGGATAGTGTGGTTCAGCTTCTTCTGCTAAAAACTTACGTAAAGTTTTACGAAATAACTCATGCTCTGTTGATTCGAATTTGTATCTTGTCATTGGAACAGCACCCCTTTTTCACTCGTAAATGTGTAAATTTTCTTACTATTTATAATGTTACTGGAAAAATGGGCGAAGTTAAAGAGTATTAATCAAAAAGTGGGGATCATTACCATGATGTAGGGTTGACTTCCGTTCCGGATGTGCGCTTTGTTGCCGCTGACGCTTCGCTTTCGCGCAGATAAACATTGTTGCTGTCGCTACGCTTTCGCACAGAGCAGAGCTTCCTGGGTGAGTCCGATGAGCCGCCTGGGCCACAAATGTTTTTTGCGCGAAAGCGTAGTGCTAACAAAGCGGCAGCGGCAACAGCATCGATGTTGGTCACGAAGGCGTTATTACAGGACGTGATGCTCTTAGCCTTCGTTCCTCTATCGCTGTTCCCCAAGGAGCCGCCCAGCCTCCACTCTAATAGCGAAAGTGGTAAGTAATCGCTTAAATTACGAAATTGTCACTTTCCTATTAGGGATTGTCATGTAAATCATACGATTGAATTCCCAGGAAGATGTACACTTGATATAAGGTGCCAATTGGTAGTCCTTTTTCCCTTACTTTCTAAAGACGAATAGTGAAAGTACTTAGAGCAAATATAAATAGTAAGTATAATGCTATAATCGACTAAGAAAATATAAAAGTGGAGGACTAAAATATGCCTAAAGTAATTGGTGGAATTCTTTTAATAAGTATATATAGTGCATTAACTTTTTACTTAGGGTGGGGATTAAGGCAATGGCTTGTGGCAATGGAATGGTTCCGTTATCCAATTTTATATTGGTTAGTGCTATATATCATTGCATTTAGTATTATTATTGGCAGACTGCATGAGTCTTTACGAGTGTTTTCGATTATTAGTAATTACTGGATGTTTATTTTTGAATACGGGTTATTGCTTTGTATGGCAGCACACTTGATTATTTGGTCAAGTCCCTTTAAAAATGTACAGATAATTGGTAGTATAGCAATTGCTATGTTGTTTGTACTAAGTGTTGTAGGCTCCTATTTGGCGTATTCTCCTGTAGTCCGTCATTTAGAAATAACGATGGATAAAAAAAGTAGTAAGTTAGAGTCATTGAGAGTTGTAGTAGCATCAGATTTTCATTTAGGTGTTCTATCACACAAAAAACATTTACAGCGCTTTGTTACTTTATCGAATGAAGCAAAGCCTGATATCGTCTTTTTAGTTGGGGATATTGTGGATGATGATCCTAAATGGTTTGTTCAAGAAGGAATGGCAGATGTGATGAAGAAGCTAACTTCTACATACGGAGTATATGGTGTACTTGGTAATCACGAATATTACGGCAAGAAAATTCCTGAATTTGTTGAAGAGATGGAAAACGCAAATGTGAAAATTTTGAGGGACGAAACTATTAGAATCGATAATGCGTTACTATTAACGGGTCAAGAGGATAGGACAAACAAGGATAGAAAGCAACTAGATGCATTGAAGTTAACAGATGACTTGCCTTGGTTTGTAATGAATCATACCCCAAATAATATAAATACACCTGCAAAAATGGGTGTAGACTTTCATATGTCAGGGCATACGCATAAAGGTCAACTATGGCCTAATCAGTATATAACGGCTCGTGTATTTGAGCTCGATTATGATTATAAGATGAAGGGGAAAATGCATACACTTGTTTCATCAGGTTTTGGCTTTTGGGGTCCTCCGATGCGAATAGGCAGCCGTTCAGAATTATGGGTGGTAGATATCAATTTCCATTAAATCATAAAGGCGGCAGAAGCTAGTGTTTAGACTGTTCGATGTTAAACAGCTATAATTATATTTTTGTGTTAATGTTGTCTACTCACAGCTGAAGACTATAGCCAATGTACATGAAAAAGAGTATTTTATTATATGTGGATATTTAATTAATAAAAGGTAAGGTGAAGATGTGGATATCATAGAGTTATTAAAGGCGTTAATTTTAGGTATGGTCGAAGGGTTGACAGAGTTTGCACCAGTGTCATCGACAGGTCATATGATTATTGTGGACGATATGTGGCTAAAGACAGAGGAGTTTTTAGGGATGTATCCCGCTAATACATTTAAAATTGTTGTTCAACTAGGTTCTATATTAGCCGTAGTCGTTGTGATGTGGAAACGAATGTTGAGCTTAGTAGGGCTATATAAAATCGAGGGACAATCTACTTCGATGAAAGGTCGCTTCAACTTAATGCATGTTATTGTGGGCATGTTGCCAGCAACTGTATTAGGTTTTGCATTTAAAGACTTTATCGATGATCATTTATTTAAAGTAGAACATGTAATTTATGCTTTAATAGCAGGGGCAATTTTAATGATTATTGCAGATAAATTTGCACCGAAAAAACCAAAAGTGGATTCGCTAGATAAGATTTCTTATGGTTTAGCATTTAAAGTAGGTTTAGTACAATGTTTATCACTTTGGCCAGGGTTTTCTCGTTCGGGTGCAACAATCTCTGGTGGTGTACTATTTGGTATGAGTTATCGTGTAGCGGCAGATTTTACTTTCATTATGGCAGTACCAATTATGGCAGGTGCTAGTCTAGTATCTGTATTGAAAAACTGGGATACGCTATCTATGGATTATTTTGGATTCTATGCAGTGGGCTTCATTAGTTCATTTATTTTTGCATTACTGTCTATTAAATTCTTCGTTGCACTTGTTTCAAAAGTGAAATTAATGCCATTTGCTATTTATCGTTTAGTACTAGCTGCTGTATTGGCTTTTATTATCTTTATGTAAATTAGAAAGTCACTCTTCTGTTAAAGGTTGAGTGGCTTTTTTAGTTTATCCCACATTAACGGGCAATAAGACTACCAACTTGAAATTTAACGAAAGAAGGTAGGAGAATAACTGAAATTTTCTATTTTCTGTTTATTTTGGTGTTTTCATGACTCATCATTAAAAGTTGTGTGTGACATTTATTTAAACGTATGAGCGGAGACTGGGCGACTCCTTGGGGATTAACGATAGAGGAACGAAGGCTAAAACCATCATGCCCTGTGATAACGCCCTCGTGACCAACATCATGATGCTGCCGCTACGTTAGCACTACGCTTTCGCGCAAAAAACATCATGATGCTGCCGCTAAGTTAGCACTACGCTTTCGCGCAAAAAACATCGTGCCACTGCCGCTGCGTTAGCACTACGCTTTCGCGCAAAAAACATCTGTTGGCCCGAGACCCTGGAGCGAAGCGAAACGGCTCATCGGACGCCCCCAGGAAGCTTTGCTCTGTGCGAAAGCGAAGCGTCAGCGGCAAATGTTTTATCTGCGCGAAAGCGAAGCGTCAGCGGCAACAAAGCGCCCAGTCGGAACGGAAATCAACCACACGTTATGGGGATAAGTCCAGTTTCTATTATTTAATATAAATAGGATAAAGTCGCTTAATAGAAGGATAAAACAACAAATAGACGAATGAAGTATGTAGAGTGATAGAAAGTATGAGTTATTGTACAAGTAAAGATAAGAAATTCCTAGAAAATGCGCGTTCTAAGTGTTACGCTATAGGCGAATTAAATAGAGGGGTGTTCGGAATATGAAAAAGAAATTATTTATTACACGTAAGTTCCCAACGCATATAATTGAGCCATTAAAAGAGTATTATGATATCGATCAATGGGAGGAAGAGGAAATTGTTATACCGCGAGAAAAACTACTGGCAGCTGTCGCGGATTGTGATGCATTGTGGGTGACGCTTGCTGATCAAGTCGATGAAGAGTTATTATTACACGCACCCAATTTAAAACTGGTGACCAATTTAGCGGTTGGATTTAATAAT
The DNA here is from genome assembly GCF_042019215.1 of Lysinibacillus sp. RS11. Classification (NCBI taxonomy): domain Bacteria; kingdom Bacillati; phylum Bacillota; class Bacilli; order Caryophanales; family Bacillaceae; genus Lysinibacillus; species Lysinibacillus sp. RS11. The sequence goes on from NZ_CP168124.1 coordinate 390,500, forward strand.
ATTGATATTAAAGCTTTGCGTAAGCGCGGAATAATGGCAACAAATACTCCAGGAGTTTTAACAAATACCACTGCTGATTTTGTAATGGGATTATTGCTTGCGACTGCTCGTAGAATACCAGAAAGCGAACGATATTTACGCGAAGGTAAATGGAAAAGCTGGTATCCAATGCAATTAGTAGGTAAAGATGTGTCAGGAGCTACTATAGGAATTATTGGCATGGGGCGTATTGGACAGGCTGTTGCAAGACGAGCAAAAGGGTTTGATATGAAAATTTTATATAACAATCGTAGACGTCGCCATGAGGCTGAAGAAATGTATGGATTTCAGTATGTGTCGTTGGAGGATCTTTTACAGCAATCGGATTTTGTTGTGATTATGACGCCGTATAATAATGATACGGTAGGACTTATAGGAGCAGAGGAACTTGCTTTAATGAAGGATGACGCGGTGTTAATCAATGCATCACGTGGTGGCATTATTGATGAGAAGGCACTTTATGAAACTTTGAAAAGTGGTAAGCTGTGGGCAGCAGGTCTAGATGTGTTTGAACATGAACCGATTGCGTTGGATCACCCATTATTGACGCTTCCAAATGTTTTAGCGCTTCCGCATATCGGTAGTGCCTCGCTTCAGACTAGAACGGCTATGCTGATGCTGAACGTTAAGGCTCTTACTGCATTTGGACAGGGCAAGGCTCCATCGAATCGAATAGATTGATGACACAGAAGATGGAGGGTGCTTTTTTTAACAAAGCGTAAGGGGAAACGTAACGATAGAAGTACCGAAAAACGGGGAATTCAATTGTTTTATTCATCTATAAGAAAAGGAGCACATCGAAAAAAGATGTGCTCCTTTTAAAAATAGGGCTAATGCGTCTATTATTTATTAAACATATCAAATAAACCGCCGATGCCGCCTTCACCTCTAGATTGACCGCCACCGCCTTGTGAAATTGGTGCTGCAGCGAAGACGCGGCTTGCTAAACGGCTAAATGGTAATGATTGAATCCATACTTTACCTGGCCCCTTTAAAGTCGCGAAGAAGATACCTTCACCACCGAATAGAGCAGTTTTTACGCCCCCAACCATTTCGATATTGTAATCTACATCGGATGTCATAGCAACTAAGCAACCTGTATCCACACGTAATACTTCACCAGGTTGTAGCGTTTTTTCGTGAATTGCTCCACCTGCATGAACAAAAGCCATACCATCTCCTTCTAGCTTTTGCATAATGAAGCCTTCACCACCGAAGAACCCTGCACCGATTTTTTTCTGGAATTCAACACCAACTGAAACTCCTTTTGCGGCAGCTAAAAACGCATCTTTTTGACAAATAATTTTGCCGTTTAATTGACTTAAATCCATTGGTATAATCTTACCAGGGTATGGAGAAGCAAAATACACATGACGTTTACCTGAACCAACGTTTGTAAATGTCGTCATAAATAAACTTTCACCTGTAATTAGGCGTTTTCCAGCTCCGAATAATTTTCCCATAAGGCCATTTTCTTGGCTTCCTCTTGAACCGTCACCAAAGATTGTTTCCATATGGATAGAATCATCCATCATCATTAAAGCACCAGCTTCAGCTACCACTGTTTCCTGTGGATCAAGCTCAACCTGCACGTATTGCATATCATCGCCATATAATTTGTAGTCAATTTCATGATTATTCATAATAGGATTCCTCCAAAAAAAGTAATTTTGTTATATATACGATTATAAGTCACATTAGTTTCAATGTATAATTAATTAATTTAGAAAAAAAGGGATTAAGATAGGAAATGTCGAATATAAAAAACTAGAATGTGTATTTTATTTTCGTTTAGCTAAAATTTTTGTGATTGATATCCAGTGCTCACAAAAGAATTCCATCAGTGACTCTTCATCTATGTTTAGCTAAAAGAAAATAAAGCCTCTGGCGATTTTCATCGATGTTGTTAAGCTGAAAGTATAGCTTTATAGATTATCATTTGTTGAAAATTCGGAATTTTGACACATTTAATTCTGTAATAGATGATATCTGTCCGAAGCGATGCGGCTGGTAACGACGGAGCAGAGGCATCATAGATATTTCAGGGGGTGTTTGTAGTGGAAATCAAAAACTATATCGGTGGTGAATGGGTAACATCACATTCACATTTACAAAGTATAGTAGTGACCAACCCTGCAAATGGGGAGCAGCTGGCTACAATACCGCGTTCTACGGCAAGTGAGGTAGATGAAGCGGTAGCAGTTGCGAAGCAAGTACAAAAAAGCTGGGCATTAGTACCTGCGCCTAGACGTGCTGACTATTTATATGCCATCGGTCAAAAAATGAAAGAGAAGAAGGAGCATTTGGCGACCGTTTTAACAAAAGAAATGGGGAAGGTCATCGAAGAAGCTAGAGGTGAAGTACAAGAAGGGATCGATATGGCTTATTATATGGCTGGTGAGGGGCGTAGGTTGTTTGGGGAAACAACACCGTCTGAGCTTGCCAATAAATTTGCTATGAGTGTACGGGCACCTATTGGAGTTGTTGGTTTAATAACTCCGTGGAATTTCCCAGTTGCCATTGCTACATGGAAGTCGTTCCCTGCAATTGTTGCGGGTAATACGTTTATTTGGAAGCCTTCTAATGAGACACCAATGATGGCGTATGAAATGGGTAAAATTTTTGAAGAGGTGGGCTTACCAGGCGGAGTAGCAAATATTGTCTTTGGTACAGGTCCGACAGTAGGAGCTGCATTAATTGAACATCCTGACGTCAAGGTCATTTCATTTACCGGCTCTACAACAACAGGCAGTAAGGTGGCAGAGCTAGGTGGTAAACATTTGAAAAAGGTTTCATTGGAGATGGGTGGAAAAAATGCAGTCATCGTTATGGATGATGCGGATTTACAGCTAGCTACTGAAGGAATCTTATGGAGTGCATTTGGCACTGCTGGTCAAAGGTGTACGGCATGTAGTCGTGTTATCGTGCATAAAGATGTAAGAGAGGAATTAGAAAAACGTCTATTGGAAGAAATGCGAAAGCTAACAATTGGAGACGGCCTAGATGAAGGTGTAAAAATCGGACCTGTAATTAATAAAGCCGCATTGGAAAAAATTAATCACTATGTGCAAATCGGCAAACAGGAAGGCGCGACATTATTAGCTGGAGGTAGAATTTTATCTGAGCCTCCTTATGATAAAGGGTTTTATTATGAGCCTACGCTATTTACTAATGTGAAGCCTGACATGATTATTGCACAGGAAGAAATCTTTGGTCCGGTCGTTTCGCTAATTGAAGTAGCAAGTTTGGATGAAGCAATCGAAGTAAACAATGGCGTAAAGTTTGGCTTATCAAGTTCAATTTTCTCACAAAATGTTAATACGATTTTCCGCGCACAACGAGATTTAGATACAGGTATTGTTTATGTGAATGCAGGCACAACGGGTGCTGAAATCCATTTACCATTTGGTGGCACAAAGGGTACGGGGAATGGTCACCGTGATTCAGGTGTTGCTGCTTTGGATGTTTATACAGAATGGAAAAGCATTTATGTAGACTATAGCGGTAAATTACAAAGAGCACAAATCGATACAGAATAACAGATCAATGAAAGGGGATGTTCTTGATGAAAGTTGTTGTATTAGGTGCAGGTTTAATGGGGAAAGAGGTAGCTCGTGATTTAATAAAAAATAGCAAAGTAGAGCGTGTGTTTTTAGGGGATATAGACGTAAAAATAGCACAGGATTTTGTGGACTCGTTAAATACAGATAAGGTTGAAGTTGTAGAGCTTCATGCGGAGCGTGATGACTCGTTAATGGGGGTCATCTCTAAAGGCGATGTCGTCGTTAATGCTTTATTCTATTCCTTTAATGAGCGTGTAGCAAGAGCAGCCATTGAGGCGGGTGTTCATTCCGTAGATTTAGGTGGTCATATTGGCGGTGTAACGGAAAAAATATTAGATCTTAATGAAGAAGCAAAAGCAAAAGGTGTAACGATTATACCAGATTTGGGTGTTGCCCCAGGTATGGTCAACATATTAGCGGGTTACGGTGCTTCGAAATTAGATGAGGTAGAATCGATTAAACTTTTTGTTGGTGGTATTCCTACAGAGCCTAAGCCGCCTCTTCATTATACACGGGTATTTTCTCTAGATGGTGTCTTTGATCATTATACAGAGCCATCAAAGACGATTCAAAAAGGCAAACTTCAAGAAGTTCCATCATTATCAGGTGTTGAGCCTATTTATTTCGAAGGTTTTGGTGTGCTTGAGGCATTTTATACATCTGGCGGCATATCGACATTGTATAAGACATTCCCAAATGTCAGCACATTAGAATATAAAACAATTCGTTATAAGGGACATGCAGAGAAATTTAAGCTATTAGCAGATCTAGGATTCCTTGATGCTGGTAATAAGGTAGCGGTAGAAGATCAGGAAGTTCCTGTGCGTGCAGTTGTTCGTGAGGCACTTAAAAAGAAGCTTGAGCTTGGTACAAAACAAGATGCAGTACTACTGCGTGTTATTGTAGCAGGTGAAAAAGCACAGCAGCAGGTGACTTATGAGTACGAAATGATTGTGCGTAAAGATATGACGATTAATGAAACAGCTATGGCTCGTGCAACAGCTAATACAATTTCTGTCGTGGCACAGATGATTGGGGAAGATAAAATTACAGAGCGCGGTGTATTTGCGCCTGAATCAATTGTACCAGGTGATACTTATATTGAAGAGATGGCAAAACGAGGCGTTGTTATAAAGGAAACCTCTCATAAATCTACAATGATCGTGAAATGGTAGGTGCCTAGTCTTGAATTTCGAATTTACTACTGAGCAAGAAATGCTACGAAAAACAGTCCGGCAGTTTGTGGATGATGAAATCATTCCACATATTGCGAAGTGGGATACTGAAGGTGGCTTTGATCCGAAGATTTGGTCAAGACTTGCTGACCTTGGACTAATGGGTGTTTGTGTACCTGAACAATACGGTGGCAGTGGCATGGATTACAATGCGCTGGCCATCGTCTGCGAAGAACTTGAACGTGGGGATACAGCGTTTCGCACTGCTGTTTCAGTTCATACAGGGTTGAATAGTATGACCTTAATGCAATGGGGAACAGAGGCTCAAAAACAGCAATACCTTGTTCCGCAGGCGAAAGGTGTTCGGATTGGGGCGTTTGGTTTAACAGAGCCTGGCGCAGGGTCAGATGTAGCGGCGATGTCTACCACAGCTGTACGTGATGGAGATGATTACGTCTTAAATGGGCAAAAAACATGGATTTCTTTATGTGATATAGCTGACCACTTTATCGTCTTCGCCTACACTGATAAAGCGAAGAAACATCATGGTATTAGCGCCTTTATCGTAGAGCGATCCATGGCGGGCTTCACATCGAAGGCCATTAAAGGCAAATACGGTATTCGTGCTGGCAATACTGGGGAGCTCTTTTTCGAAGATCTACGTATACCTGTAGAGAATCGTCTAGGAGAAGAAGGGGAAGGTTTTAAAATTGCCATGTCTGCGCTAGATAATGGTCGTTTTACAGTAGCAGCAGGTGCTGTCGGTCTCATTCAAGCATGTATCGAGGCGAGCGTGAAATACTGTCATGAACGCGAGACCTTTGGAAAATCTATTGGAGAACATCAGCTAGTTGGGCAAATGATTGCCAAAATGGAAGCGGGCTATCAAATGAGTCGCTTGCTTGTATATCGTGTTGGTGAGTTGAAAAACAAAGGGGTACGCAATACACGAGAGACATCATTAGCAAAGTGGCAGGCTTGTGATTTTGCCAATAAAGCAGCGGATGATGCTGTACAAATTTATGGTGCATATGGTTATTCGGATGAATATCCAGTCGCTCGTTATTTACGTAACTCGAAAGCCCCAGTGATCTATGAAGGTACGCGTGAGATTCATACAGTCATGCAGGCGGATTATGTATTAGGAAAACGTCAAGATAAGCCACTAGCAAAAATGCTACCGAGATGGCCATTTGAAGAGTAAGCATCTTATCAAGACTTTTTATATTAGGCTTATTTTTTAAACACATGAATACACAGATCTAAATGTCAAATGAAAAACAACTTGGTCCCCTTTCTAAGGAGAGGAGGCTAGGTTGTTTTTATTTTAACTTTTAAAATGACATGTAACTACTTATTGTAGGTTTGTAATGAAGTTTGATTAAAGTTCCTCACAAACCTTGATTTTAAAATAAAGAAAACGACTCTCTTTGAACAATATTTGATAAAACAAGGTCACTTTTAATATTGATAGATTTCAGGTGTGTTGATTAACCATTTTCATACATTCGAAGAGGCTGATTTCCGTTACAGGCTCTTGCTAACCTGAGCCCATTACCTGAACCTCGCTTTAATCTTCTTTAATCAACCTTTTTACAGTGTTTAATTAGTTTTTTTATAACAATTGACAATGAAGATTATTTGATTTAGTATAAACTTAAAATATTTTAATTAAAAAGTTTTAAGTTTATTGCGGGAAGGAGAAATAAATGTGTTGAATGAACTCTTTGAAGATTTGTATATGAAACTTGCTATGAATTTTTATAAAAATTCATCTCGAGGTCAAACAGTAGAGATTGAAAATATAAGTGCTGTAGAAATGGCATGCCTTGAAGTTGTATATTTCTTAAAAAAGCCTACATATAGCGAGCTAGCAGAGTTTTTTAATATATCACAGCCGAATGCCACGTATAGAATCAACAAATTGATTAAAAAAGGATATCTTACAAAATTCAATGACGAAAAAGATAAACGTGTATATTACCTTCAAGTAACAGATAAATTTATGGAGTATTACAGTCTTAATGATAATTATATGAATAATATAATTATGAATTTGAAAAAAAGATGTACCGCAGAGGAAATAGAACAATTTGAAAAAATGTTAAAAATACTAGTAAAAGAAGCTATGGAGTAATTACAGATGGAATTTTAAATTGCAAAATAGGATGAGAAATACCAATACAGTATCTTTATTAGTAGAATTGCAAAAGCGTTTAGATATTGAAGTATCTATTTCAGATTTCGATCATGATAAATGGGAAACACCAAATATGATTGTTAAGAAATTGGGAGATCTACGATGAAAAAAGTAACCTTTGGAGAGATGAAATGGAATGGATTTATGAATTATTTCAACAGTATGGATACTATGTTGTATTAGTTGGATTGCTGTTAGAATATATCGCTTTTCCTTTCCCAGGGGAGCCAACATTAGTTTATGCAGGGTATTTAGTACATACAGGAGACTTAAATTTACTGATATTAATTATACTATCGTTTATTGGGACAAGTGTTGGGATGACGATTCAGTATTTTCTAGGTAATAAACTAGGTATGCCGTTTGTACAAAAGTATGGAAAGTATGTGTTTTTAACACAGAGAAAAATCGATTTAACGAAAATGTGGTTTGATAAATATGGATATTTCCTGCTTTTTATTGGATTCTTCATTCCAGGTGTACGTCATTTTACTGGATACTTTGTAGGAATAATCAATTTATCATTTCGCCGTTTTGCAATAATAATTTATTCAGGTGCTCTGTTTTGGGTATCGTTCTTCTTAATTGGTGGTTACTGGTTAGGTGATAAAATGCATTCTGTCTTTAGTATGATGGGACAGCATGTCTGGGAGATTGTTTTTGGCGTTATTATAATTGTAGCTATTATTCGATTCCGTAAACAATTGAAACGTTTATTTGTACAAAATACAAATTAATTTGGAACCCATTCATGTAAAAAATTAGAAGCCTCATAGACAGTTAGAGCTATTTCACATCAATGATTCTTATAGAAAGAGATGTTGGTACATGAAGAAAACAATTAAAGAACAAAAGTCGATATTAATTATACTTCTAAGCAATGTATTCATTGCTTTTCTCGGAATTGGTCTTGTCATTCCTGTTATGCCGTCATTTATGAATAGCATGCAATTATCAGGAAAAACGATGGGGTATCTTATTGCCGTATTTGCGATGGCACAGCTACTTATGTCACCACTCGCAGGTCGTTGGGTTGACCGTTATGGCAGGAAGAACATCATCACAATCGGTTTATTCCTTTTTGGTATTTCAGAACTTATCTTTGGTTTGGGCACGCATGTATCGGTGCTTTATCTATCAAGGATGTTAGGGGGAATTAGTGCCGCCTTTATTATACCAGGTGTTACTGCATATGTTGCAGATATTACATCCGTTCAGGATCGACCAAAAGCGATGGGCTATGTTTCTGCCGCCATTAGTACTGGCTTTATTATAGGACCTGGCTTTGGAGGCTTTATTGCAGAATACGGTATACGCATGCCCTTCTTCTTTGCGGCAGCTATTGCCTTTGTAGCGTGCATTTTATCAATATTTATTTTAAAAGAGCCGCTTACAAAAGAACAACTTGCAGAAATTTCTGCTAAAACAAAGCAAACAAACTTTATAAAAGATCTAAAAAAATCACTTAATCCACTTTATTTCATTCCATTTATCATTGTATTTGTACTCGCTTTCGGCTTGTCTGCATATGAAACTGTTTTTAGTCTATTTTCTGATCATAAATTCGGCTTCACGCCGAAGGACATTGCAACCATTATTACGATAAGCGCAATCTTCGGTGTTATTGTGCAAATATTTATGTTTGGAAAAATGGTAGATAAACTCGGTGAAAAGAAATTGATCCAATTATGTTTAATTACAGGTGCAATATTGGCGGTTATATCCACCGTGATCTCAGGATTTTGGGCAGTGTTGGTGGTAACTAGCCTCATCTTCCTCGCATTTGACTTGCTTCGTCCGGCATTGACGACATTTTTATCAAAATCTGCCGGTAAAGATCAAGGGTTTATTGCTGGAATGAACTCGACCTATACGAGCTTAGGTAATATCATCGGGCCAACGATAGGCGGAATACTATTTGACGTAAACGTCCACTATCCTTACCTTTTCGCTGCTGTTATTATGGTCATTGGCCTCGGTATTACATTTGTGTGGAAAGAAAAACAATTGACAGAAGACTTAGTGGGATAATTAGAAAAGTGGGGGAAGCCTTCAGAACAATCAAATCCCAAATTGTTCCGGTGACATTCAAAGAAGCTCTCTTTGTGGACATAGACAATTCCCTAATTCGAAAAGTTTTACCTAGTATTATCGTTTACTTAAATACCATTCACAATATAATTAGCAGTTTGTGGAGAAGTCGAGAAATCAATTTCGCCTCTATCTCACCACCTTCAGAGGGGGATTCTTCTGTATCTGTCGCTATAAAATGAAAATTCTATTTTTCAAGGTGTGCTGTAAGACTGTTTTTTTATCCATTGTGTTGGTTTGAATGAATTGGAGGTTTAATATACTGTGAAATTTATACCCTGTATGATTACAATTGGAAACTTTATTTGCGGACTTCTTGCTATTCGCTCTTTGTTTATTCAAGATTTCTATACAGCAGCGGTCTTCATTTTTGTTGGTATGTTTCTTGACTTTTTCGACGGCATGGTCGCACGTAAGCTAAATGCCGTTTCGGATATTGGGAAGGAACTTGATTCTTTTGCTGATTTGATTACGTTTGGTGTGGCTCCGGCTATGCTTGCTTACAATGTAGCATTGTATAGTATTCCGTATATTGGGATTTTGTGTACGCTGGCATATGGCACTTGTGGAGCAATTCGCCTATCAAGATTTAATGTTCTTCAAAGCAAGTCTCCGACATTCATTGGAATGCCGATCCCATTCGCAGGAATATGTCTTGTTATATTAAGTTTTATGAATAACTCAATCGTATTAGCATTAAGCACATGTGTGCTTTCTTATTTGATGGTGAGCACGATTAAGTTTCCACATTTTAAAAGACTTGCGGTTGAAAATTCAGAGGTGGAAAGATGGGAACAATTCAAGAATTAATCGGATCTTATGGGTATATAGCAATTTTTTTAATGTTGCTTCTTGGAATCGTTGGATTGCCGATACCCGATGAAGTCCTAATGACAATTGTCGGTTATTTTACAAATATTCATGTCCTGAATTATGAACTTGCTATTTTCGTTAGTTTTGCAGGAGCGCTTATAGGGATGATGATCAGTTATCTAATCGGAAGAAAAGCTGGTCGTCCTTTAATAGCTAAATATGGAAAATGGATAGGGCTGAAAGAAAAGAGAATGATGAAAGTAGAAAGGTGGATGAAGAAATACGGGCCGTATACACTTCTTTTCGGATACTTTATTCCCGGTTTCAGACACGTAACCTGTTACTTTGCGGGAATCGGCAAAATGAAATTAAAAACATATATTACGTTTGCTGCGATTGGTGCTTTTTTATGGTGTTTCACCTTTATTACAATTGGAAAGGTCGTAGGGGTTATACAGGATTAATCCCATTTCCTTATTCGAGTATTGCCCCACATCCATCAACTTAAGAATTTAATAACGCCCTAAAATAAGAAAATGTACAATTTTATATAAAGTTGTACATTTTTTCGTTTTTTGGATAGTTGTATTGATGCTAGTGATAAAGTTAAATAATACGATCAGCCTTAATATGAGAGCAAATCTAAAGAGTGGATTAATTTGTCTAATCAGCAGGTGTGTTGCTTGAAAAAAATTCAGAATAGTGTAACTTTCCTGTTCTTTGGTAGTCTAATTAATAAACAACATTATGAAAGGAAGGAAAAATGATGAAAAATAAGTGGATAGCCATTTTACTCATCGCCGTACTAGCTAGTTTGCCAGGAACTTTTTCGCTGATGGTGCCCCAAAAAGTGGAGGCACAGACTGCAAGTGCGAGTATGACAAAGCATAGCTGGCAAGTGTCCTTTACAGAGGCAATAAAGGAAAGCAAAATAACGGATGCCAATGTATACGTAACAAATAGCAAAAATAAAAAGGTGCTAGCAACAATAACATTGGGGGACGATAAAAAGACACTGATCGTTAGCGATTTAGCACCTGGTAGCTATAAATTACATGTGAATAAAGAAGCATTTGCACTAAGCGGAACTAAAACAGCCTCACAAGTAATACCATTTACCATCATTGAAAAGCTAGAAGCGGTAAAATCAGAAAAAGAGCTGCAACAATATTTCGAAGCACTTTTAGCCAACCACTCACAAAAAGAATTGGACTATGAAACAAGCGTAGAAATGGCAAGCAACGAGGAGAAAGCGAGTGCAAAAGATGCCTCCACAACAAATAATCAAGTAGAGGGCGTGGAGGAAGGTGATATCGTTGTTGTTAAAGATGACTTTATTTATGCTGTAAAGGATCAAAGTATTACGGTAGTTGATGCGAAAGATCCGAAAAATTTAAAATTAGCAACAACAATCAAGCTGAAAGGATCACAATATATTTCGAAGCTAGCATTATATAATAATTTATTAATAGCGATTGGAGACGAATATTTAGAAAAAGCAGACACAAGTATGTTGACAGCTACTTTGTATGATATTTCAAATCCTAAGAATCCTAAGTTTATACGTGAAGTGGGGCAAGAGGGATATTTACAGGATATTCGAATAACAAACGACACATTATATTTAATCGGTAATATGTATACGAATTATTGGATGCTTCGAGAGCAAAAAGCGCCAGATTTAAAACCAAAAACATTTGATAGTTTAGAAGGTAAAGAGTACAAAAGCTTACCTTTAGAGAAAATTTCTATTTTACCAAATACTATGGATGGAACATATAGCTTGATTACAGCTATAGATTTAAAAAATGGTGCCAAGACAACTGCAAATACTAAGGGATATTTAGGTGGCAGTAGTGGGCTTTATATGTCGGAGAATGCACTTTATTTAACAACACCAATTTATGATGGAAGTCCAGACGTTCCTGCTGCTGGTCGCATTACGGATATGATCTGGATGCCGAGAACAACGGATACACAAGTTTTTAAATGGAATGTTGATGGAACTGCCCTGAATTTTGTAGGTACTACGAAAGTAAAAGGATCCGTGTTAAACCAATATTCAATGGATGAGTATGAGGGCAATTTCCGCATCGTTACAACGGAAGGGAACATGTGGGATGAAAAAAATATATCACGTAACCACCTATTTATTTTAGATGAAAATTTACACCAGCTTGGTGCGGTAAAAGATTTAGCTCCTGGTGAAAAAGTGTATTCTGCACGCTTTATGGGTGAAAGAGCATATGTGGTAACTTTTAAACAAGTTGATCCACTGTTTGTGATTGATGTAGCAAATCCAAAGAATCCAACAGTATTAGGTGAACTGAAGATTCCAGGCTTTAGTAACTATTTACATCCATTAGACGATACGCATTTAATCGGCATTGGCTATGATACAGAGCAACGTTATGATGCCAATTCAAAGCGTAATTTTACAGTTACAACAAATATGAAAATGTCATTGTTTGATGTTTCAGATTTCAAAAATCCAAAGGAACAATCTTCAGTGAAAATCGGTGGTAAGGGCTCGTACTCGGATGTTCAATACAATCCTAAAGCGCTATTTCGTAATCCAGAATACAATTACTTTGGTTTCCCGGTTGTCCTTTATGAGGCAGGGAAGGGAGATGAAATTGTCTACAAAGGTCAAGGCGCACAAATCTATGAAATCACTGCGGATAAAGGCATTGTGCTAAAAGGAAATATCATTAACGAAAGCACTGGCGAGCAGTTTGAAAATTGGGAGCAGCTTGTACAGCGTGTAATCTATATAGATGACGCTCTTTACACAGTAGCACGCAATGAAGTGAAGAGTTATAACTTAAAAGACTTTAAGCCACTTGATACATTAACAATAAAATAAATAGAAAGTCCAATAAACCCAAGATTGAGTTTATTGGACTTTTTATGTTGTTGAAAAACTATTAGGTCAGAGAGATTAAAGTGCCATATTAAATGAAGTAAGATTCTTCTGCAAAACGAGGGGGTGATTTCCGTTCCGACTGGGCGCTTTTGTCGCTGACGCTTCGCTTTCGCGCAGATAAAACATTTGTCGCTGACGCTTCGCTTTCGCGCAGATAAAACATTTGTCGCTGACGCTTCGCTTTCGCGCAGATAAAACATTTGTCGCTGACGCTTCGCTTTCGCGCAGATAAAACATTTGTCGCTGACGCTTCGCTTTCGCGCAGATAAAACATTTGTCGCTGACGCTTCGCTTTCGCGCAGATAAAACATTTGTCGCTGACGCTTCGCTTTCGCGCAGATAAAACATTTGTTGCTGTCGCTTCGCTTTCGCACAGAGTAAAGCTTCCTGGGGACGTCCGATGAGCCGACACGAGTAGTCACGAAGGCGTTATCACAGAACGTGATGCCGCTGACGCTTCGCTTTCGCGCAGATAAAACATTTGCTCTTAGCCTTCGTTCCTCTAATTGCTCACTCGAGGGTCTCATTTGTGACGCTGTGATCCCAAAGGAGTCGCACAGTCTCCACTATATATAGAATGTGATTTCTGGTATATCACTCAGATTTATAGTGATATGAAACTCTAGCAACAGATGTACAATCACATCATAGGTATAAATCATTCTGTTAAATTATAATTCGTAGCTATACTGTTCACTTTTAAATGTATAAAAATATATAAAAGTTCTACGCTATTGTTGATTGAAGTGGAAGGCTACTCGACTCCCGTGGGAAAGCGAGTAGCCTGGAACGGAAATCACCCTCTTTAAAGTGACTAAACGTTCTATTCGACCATTTTTTTTACAAAAGAAAGGCCAATAAACCTTGAGGTTATTGGCCTTTTTCTTTGGTTAGTTATTGGCGATATGGAAGAATCTCTGATACTGTCACGAATTCATAGCCCTGCCCTTGTAAATAGGCAAGTACGGCATCAAGACCGTCAGCGGTTGATTGATGAATATCGTGCATTAAGACGATCGCATTATTGTGTAAATTATTTTTGATATTAGGTAGTAACTGTTGTGCATCGCGATGCTTCCAGTCCAATGTATCAATTGTCCATAAGACAACAGGAACAGGGATTTGAGCGTTAATAGCATCATTTGTTGCTCCGTATGGTGGTCTAAATACAGTTGGCTTTTGATTAATGGCTTTCTCTATCTCCGCAACTGTAGATGTGCATTGGTTTACTGCCGACTCTAGTGACAGTTTTGTTAGTACAGGATGGTTCCATGAATGATTACCTATTTCGTGCCCACGTGCAAGTACGTCTCTCGCAATATCAGGGTAATATTGTACACGACTGCCAAGCATAAAGAAGGTAGCCTTTGCATGATATTTATCAAGGGTATCTAAAATTTGTTCTGTAACTTTTGGATGTGGACCATCATCAAAAGTTAAGGCAATACGTTTTGCATTAGGGTCACCTGTATTAATTGGTTTCGCCGGTTTTTCCATGGCAATCTGGAAATCAGGGGCTAACAACGGATTAATAAGTGAAAGGGGAAGCTTCACAATTGGCGCACCTGCTGCTCCGCTAGCAATCTCATACTCATCAAAATAGAATTGTAATGAATCATCAACGATGGCAAAGCGATTGAAGTTAGACCACTTCGGTTCAGTTACCTTTAAGAGCTCATCCTGGATAAGCTCATCTTTTAACTGGGGGTTTCGTTGTAAGTCATTACGTACATGAGTTGCTAATGTCGATAAGTTGTTTTCATCGTTGTGTAATAATGCTTGAATAGAAATTAATTCACCAGTTTCATTATTGATGAAGAATGTTTTCGTTGAAACCTCGTGATTGGCTCCGCCTGTGTACAGCATTGTTGTTAGAACAAAGGAATAGTAATGCTTTTGATATGGGAAAGTTTCCAGACTAATATTAAGCTCGCCCTTAGCCTTTTTATCTTTATTTTTTTTCATAGATGCCAGATAGTTTTCTTTTGAATCCTTTATGTACTGTAATACAGCGTCGTTAAAAGCTTCATTATCTGTTTCTGGGTAGTGAATAGCAAAAGGTGTTCGCTTATCATCAGAAACATCTGTTACAATACGTATACCTGGAAACGCAGAACTTTCTGTAGATAGATTACTCTTTATTGAATCTGAAGTTGTCTCTTTTGAGGCACTAATTTTTTGAAACTTAAAATCATCCTTTGATAGGATAATGACTAAAATAATAGTAGATAATGTAATGATGAGGCCGATTAATAGAAAATCAATTCTTTGGCCGCGTCTTCTTCTTCTGCGTTCCGGCATTTTGATGGATACGCTCCTTTCCTTATTTATTTTTCTATAAAATCAGACGTGTTAGTCATTGAAAAAGTTATACGAATCTACGAAGTTTTGCAATCAATTAATAGGGAACCGATCTTCATGAATAAATAACTCAGCAACTTACACATTTCAGCATATGAAAGCCAAAGTGTTTTTGTTAAAAGTTAAAAATTTTCAGTTGAGTTTTTATTTGCAGTTCGATACTATGGGCAAGGAACCTTAACTTATTTCAGTGGGTGCAAAAACACCCACTGAAATAAGTTAAAGCCTCCGGCGGATGTCACGGAATCGGAAAGGAGTTCTTTGTGCCAGCACAAAGCCGATTCCAGACGCAATTATGCCGAGGCATAATTGATAGGAGGGCAGATAGCTGTAATGGTTTTACATGAAGCAGATAATGAATTTACGTTGGACTGTTTATTGCTTGCAGGGCGCATTATGATTGAAAGTGGTGCAGAAACATACCGTGTCGAGGATACGATGCTACGCATGGCACATTCTCAAAATATGCTGGATGCGCAATGTTATGCCACACCAACAGGAATCATTTTTTCGTTAGGCAAGACACAGCCAACGAGAATTGTATCAATTTCCAACAGAATTACAGATTTACAAAAAATAGCCTTGGTAAATTCAGTATCTCGGAGACTCACATCTCACATGATAACATTAGAAGAAGCTTATGACGAGCTAAAGTCGATACAAAAAACAAATTATTTTTTACCAACATATATACAAGTCTTAGCAGCGGCTCTTGCGAGTGGTTTTTTCCTTATAATGTTTAAGGGAGGATGGTCTGATTTTCCTGTAGCGTTTTTAGCCGGAGGGGTAGGCTTCCTAGTACTTGTAATGATCAATTATTTAACAAAAGTAAAATTTTTCTCAGAATTTACTGCTTCATTAGCAATAGGATATATAGCTGTCTTTGCCGTGAAATGTGGCTATGGTGTTGAATTAGACAAAATTATCATTAGCTCCGTTATGCCGCTCGTACCAGGTTTATTAATTACAAATGCAGTTCGGGATTTAATGGCAGGTCATTTTATATCGGGGATGGCAAAGGGAGTAGAAGCTTTTTTAACAGCTTTTGCCATTGGTGCAGCTATTGCTGTCACTTTATCGTTTTAGGAGGCAGACGACATGGACTATATCATACAATTGATTGTTAGTTTTTTTGCGACTGCTGGTATCGCAATTATATTTAATGTACCAAGAAAAGTATTACTTTATTGCGTTTTTGTTGGGGTCATAGGCTGGATGATATATTTCGTCCTAACAGAACATGGCATGGATATTGTGAATGCCTCGTTCTATAGCTCATTTGTCATTGCCATTGTTGCGCATTTGTATGCTCGACGCTTTAAAATGCCGATGATTATTTTTATTGTTGGTGGTATTATCCCGTTAGTTCCGGGAGGTATGGCTTACAATGCAATGAGAAATGTTGTAGAGGATGATTATTTACAGGGGCTACAGTATGGGTTAAAGGCATTTTTAATTACAGGTGCAATCGTTATGGGGCTTGTGTTCGCGGAAGTATTTATGCAGCTTATTTTTCGTTCTGTTCGTACTAGTAAAGCGACATTCCGAAAAGTCTATAAGAAGTAAGGCTCTACAGCAAATGTGGGGGAGAGCTTGGCGGATTGAAGACCAGAGCGATGGATAGAAGCTAGAGCGGCGGATAAACTCAACCAAAGTAACGGATAGAAAAGCCGAAGCGAAAGTTAAAATAAATAGGGAGAAGGAGGTTACGTTCTTAATCGTAACCTCCTTCTTTAATTTAACTATTTAACGAGTAATGCTTCAACTTCTTCTGACGTAATTGGTTTACTAATATGGTAACCCTGAATAGCGTCGCAACCATAAGTGATTAAAAGGTCTGCTTGTTCAGCAGTTTCAACACCTTCTGCTACGACTCTAAGTTCCATAGATTTACCAAGTTGTACCATACCGTTAATCAGCTTTTGTGTTTTTTCGGATTTCAATAAAGCACTAGTAAATGCTTTATCGATTTTTAATGTATCTATTGGTAGAATTTGCATATATCTAAATGAGCCATATCCGGTACCGAAATCATCTAGTACAAAGGAGATGCCTTCATTTTCAAGCTTACGCATTTGTTGTGTAATAAAAGTAGCAGCTTCTGCTTCTAAGGCAAATTTCTCTGTAATTTCTATTTGAATAAGGCTTGCAGGACAGCCTGTTTTCGCTAACATTTCAAGTATTGACTGTGCCATGTTTTTATCACGAAATTCGCGTACAGAAGAGTTAATGGATACTTTTAAATCAAGCCCGGCTTTTTTCCAGATTAGTGCCTGTTCACAAGCTTTTTCTAACATAAAGGAACCGATATTATTAATGAGACCCGTTTCCTCAGCAATTGGAATAAGCTCATCTGGTGAGACAACGCCTACTACTTCATCTTCCCAACGAACTAATGCTTCTACAGCTGTGATTTTACCTGAATAAACGTCAATTTGTGGCTGATAAAGGACTTTTAGATTTTTTTGGTCAAGTGCCTGAAGTAAACGTTTTTCAATTAAAGCTTTACGATTTAATGCCTTGTGTGTTGCTTTTGATAGTGAGACGATTTTACCGCCACCTGCTTGACGAACAGTTGTAATAGTAGCAATGGATGCTTTCATTAGTTGGGAGAATGTAGCTTGATCCTCAGGATAACGTGTAATTCCTCCACTAATAGAAATAGGGACAGCAACATTACTGTTATAAATTGGATGGTGTTGTAAATAAGACAGGAAGCCCTGAATAAACCATTCACTTAAAGGTGTAATTACGACAAAATCATTTTCGTTAATGCGTGCCATTGTGCTATCTTGGAAATACATTTTTATACGGTTTGTAAACTCTACAATAAGGCCTTGATCGATATGATGATCATGTAACTCTTTTAACGTATAAAATTTATCTATACTTAAATAGACAAAAGAGAAGTTTCTTTCTTCTTCAATCATGCTGGAAATCACTTTTTCGAGACGATGTGCATTCATGAGGCCTGTTTCTGTATCAATATAAGCGATTTTTTCAAGCTGATGTTGTATTGTCTTTGATTTCGTAATGTCTTTTTCAATTAAAATAAATTGTTGCTCGTTTGCTTCAAGATTAAATGTCGGGATAGCTGTTAATAGTACCCAATAAGACTGGCCCGATTTTGTGATTTTTTCAACTTCACCTTGCCACGTGTTGCCATTGTTCAAATTACGCCAGATAGTATTTGTGATCTTTTCGCTCACTTCATTGTTAGGGAATAGCTGCCAAAACGTTTTACCAATAACGCGCTTAGGTGTCCATTGACTCGTTTTTAAAAATTCAGCATTACATTCTAAAATAAATCCATCATGATCAAGTGTTATTGTCATAAATGTCGAGTCTAAGCCTTGTTTTAAGTCTACGAGAGTACTGCTATTTGAGACAGAATTAATCATTAATTCTGGTAACATAAACATTATAAGGATAAAACGCTCTCCTTGTTCAGTAAATGGTTTAGTTAGCAGCTCTGTCGTAATTTTTTCATTGGTATACGAGTTCATTTGAATTGGATCTATATACATGCTGTCATCATTTTGTAAAATTGTTTGAAACGTCTCTGGTGAAAGCTGGCGTAGTATATTTTCATGTATGAATGAAGCAGTAAGTTCTTTTGTATCAGTAGCTGAAAAACCAAATAGCTGTTCAGCAAGTTTTCCCAAAATTATAACTTGTCCATCTTGATTTATGACAATTGAAGGAAAAGGAAGTGAATTTAAATAATTTTCATCAATCGTAAATGATTTGTGGATATGACTCATGATTATTCGATCTCCTTGAGTAATCTATATATACTAATATTATAGTTAATTATCGGGAATTAGTCATTACGAATATAATTGTAAATATTTGATAATGAAAAAAATAGGACTTTTCTAGTGAAACTTAAGAAAAAATTGGAGAAAAATAACATTCCTTAGTACGTATATAGGATGCGGGAGTTGTATGGAACGGTTAAAAGGAATAATATTTATCGTCTTTGGTTCAATGAAATTGATCACCAACTGGAAAAGATATGCAATTTTTAGCGAAAACTATGGAGTAGACAGCCCCTTATTTTCGGAATAATAGGGATGTTGGATGTACAGTTTGTTCCCGTGGCAGCGATCAACGAAAGTAATGCTGTACTGTTTACCTTACTACAGTTTTTATCACCGATATTTATTGTTGCTTATGTCTCTCTTAGTTTAAAAAATGACCCCAAAAATATCAAGTGATAGGGATTATTGTTACGCTTATAGGTCTTTTTCTCCTACTAACGAACGCTTTGTTTGAGGTTTTGTTAGTTAGTAACAAAGCCTTATTATGGGGAGTAGCTGTTGATCACGTTGTATCCTGCACGTCTGAAGGTAGAATGGAGTGTACTTCTTGTTGTTGGCTGGAGAATGCATATAGGTGGTGTAACGCTTAATATTCTTTGGAACTGTGGCTTGTAAGTAGCATGAAATATATTACAACAGTTGAGACTAGTATTCTTTCTAGTATTGAACCATTAACAGCTGTGGTTATTTAAGTGATCATATTTGGTACATCATTAGGTTATTGGCAATTAGTTGGGGTGTTCGTTATGCTTGTTTGTGTAACGTGGCTTTCGATAGCAGGAGAAAAGCATAAAAATACTATCTTTACAGGAGATTGTTACTATGTTCGGGTTATAGGGAATCTCTTTTTAGGACAAGGGGGAAGAATATGAAAGAGGTTTTTTCCTATGTAAAGCCTTATAAATGGACTGCATTTATTGCGTTATGTTTAATGTTGTTGGAATTATTTGTTGAGCTTGCTCAACCACTTATAATGGCTAAAATCATAGATGATGGGGTGCGAGCCCAAAACGAAGGGATGATTTTGCAATGGGGTGCTGTTTTACTGGCTTTATCCTTTGTAGCTTTTTTAGCTGGTATCGTTAATTCATATTTTTCATCACATACAGCACAAAGCTTTTCCTATGATTTACGAAATGCACTGTTTGAAAAAATACAATCCTTTACATTGGCTACTTATCAAAAATTTTCAACGGCGTCACTTATTACAAGGTTAACAAATGATGTGACACAAGTGCAGACGGTGTTGTTTATGAGTCTACGAATTATGCTCCGGGCACCACTTGCGGTTGTTGGCAGCATTGTGATGGCTTTTGTTGTAAATGCAAAGCTGGCATTGTGTTTAGTTATTGGCGCACCCATTATTTTTGTTTTTCTTATTTTCATGGTGGCCAAAGGTGTGTCTTATTTTGGGCTCGTACAAAAAAGAATAGATCGTTTAAATCGTGTACTACAAGAAAATTTGCAGGCGATTCGATTGGTGAAGGCTTATTTACGCGGTGCTTATGAAGCGTCGCGTTTTGACGAGGTTGCTTCACGCTTAAAAATAGATACAGTAAAGGCTCTTCGTACAATGGAGTATATTATGCCAGTATTGTTATTCGTCATGAATATGAGTTTACTTGCAGTACTATGGTTTGGGACGAAGCAAATAGCTGCAGGTACGACTCCACTTGGAGATATTGTTGCTATTGTTAATTATGCAATGCGTATGACAGGCTCGTTTTCGATGTTTGCCTTTATTATTATTTTTTATGCGCGTGCAAAAGCATCAGCAGAGCGTATGGCAGAAGTACTTTCTATTGAAAATGAGATTGAACTACCGTCATCTTCAGAGAAAACACCTAAGGGCATGAGTTTTGGAGAATTAGCTTTTGATCATGTTAGCTTTACTTATCCTGGGGGAGATTCACCGGTACTATCCGATGTAAGCTTCCAAGTGAAATCTGGTGAAAAGTTAGCCATTATGGGGGCAACAGGTGCAGGGAAATCAACATTGCTACAGCTTATTCCTCGCTTCTACGATGTCACAGAAGGCAAAATAGTAGTAGAGAGAAAAGATGCGCAGAAGTGGGATTTACAAGAACTACGTGAAATCATTGGTTATGTCCCTCAGCAATCGTTGTTGTTTACAGGAAGCATTGCCGATAATGTTCGTTGGGGGGATGCAGAGGCTGAAATGGATGCCGTGCTACAGGCTACAATGCAAGCGCAAATCCATGCTTCTGTGGAGGATTTCCCAAATGGTTACGAGACAAGAGTTGGACAGAAGGGTGTCAATCTTTCAGGTGGTCAAAAACAAAGATTATCTATTGCAAGAGCGTTATTAAGAAAAGGTCATATATTGATGCTCGATGATAGTACAAGTGCGCTTGATGTTAAAACGGAACAAGCGTTATGGGAAGCATTAAGTGAAGAACAAGCAACAATGCTAGTGGTCACTCAAAAAATTCGTACAGCTAAGGGGGCAGATCGAATTTTACTCATTGATGCAGGAAAAGTGGTCGCATACGGGACACATGAAGAGCTATTGCGAACTTCAGCGCTCTATAAAAAAATCGCAATCTCCCAACAGGAGGTAGAGGAATAATGGGATTTTTCCAAAAACCTTTTGGCTATGAACCGATTTTGACGCAAGATGATGTGAAGCAGGCTGTTAAGAAAAAGAAGGGACCTCGTGCGACAGATTGGAAAAGTACACTGTTACGTTTATGGAAAATTGTTGATGAACAACGTGCACTATTAATTATTGTGCTGTTACTAGTCATGGTGAGCTCAATATTGGCTCTACTTGGGCCATATCTAATCGGTAAAATGATTGACACGTATGTAATGCATGGAGAGCTTGCAGGACTAGGCAAAGGAATTAGGCTGTTAATCGGCATTTACGCTCTATTAGCAGTATCATTATTTTTACAAAACTATTGGATGATTGGTATTGCTCAGCAAACAATTTATAGATTACGAACGAGTGTATTGGCCCATTTCCAAAGACTCCCGATTGCCTTTTTCGATCGCCGTCAGCATGGAGAATTAATGAGTCGGATGACGAATGATATTGAAGCAGTTAGCTCAACTTTAAACAGTTCCTTTATCCAAGTGTTTTCCAGTGTATTAACGCTTACAGGAACAGTGATTATTATGTTAAGTTTAAGCCCTTTGCTAACGATATTAACGATGGCGATTATACCAATAATGTTTTGGGCAATGCGTTGGATTACACGGAGAACAGCACCATTATTTAAAGAGCAACAAGTGGCCTTAGGAGCGCTTAATGGCATGATTGAAGAAACAATCTCAGGTCAGCGGATTGTGAAGGCTTTTTCACAAGAGGAACGAATGAAAGAGGAGTTTCGTGAAAAAAGTTTACGATTAAAAAGAACTGGCTTTTGGGCACAAACATACTCTGGGTATATTCCAAAGGTCATGAACTTTTTAAATAATATGAGCTTCACAATTGTGGCTGGTATTGGAGGCGTACTTGCTTTTTATGGACATGTGTCAATCGGAGTAATTGTTATTTTTACAGAGTATGCAAGGCAATTTACACGACCATTAAACGATCTAGCCAACCAATTTAACACAGTACTGTCAGCGATTGCTGGTGCGGAACGTGTATTTGCGTTACTGGATGAACAGCCTGAAGAGGAAGCTGCTTTCGCGCAGAAGCATAAACTATTAGGACAGGTGTGTTTTCAACACGTGTACTTTAAATATGAGCAAGAAGCGGAAGCTTACACTTTAAAGGACGTCAATTTTAACGTAGAGCCTGGACAGACAGTAGCTCTTGTTGGGGCAACGGGAGCAGGGAAAACAACGATCTTACAGCTTATTGCAAGGTTTTACGAGGTAGCGAAGGGTGAGGTTTTATTTGATGGTGTGAACGTTCAGCAAATAGCACGACAAGCTTTGCGTTCGCAAATGGCCTTTGTATTACAGGATCCGTTTTTATTTGAGGCGTCTGTACGTGAAAATATTCGTTATGGGCGATTAGATGCTAGTGATGAGGAGATAGAAGAGGCGGCTAAGCGTGCGAATGCACATGACTTTATCATGAAGCTAAAGAATGGCTATGATACAGTACTTGCGGCAGATGGTCGTGAAATTTCGCAAGGTCAAAAGCAGTTATTGTCAATTGCACGTGCCTTGATTGCAGACCCGAAAATTTTGTTGTTGGACGAGGCGACAAGTAGCATTGATACTGTGACGGAGCTTGCGATTCAAGAGGCTCTAGACACGTTAATGCAGGGAAGAACAAGTTTTGTTATTGCTCACCGCTTAAATACAGTGCACAATGCCGATATTGTGCTTGTTATGCACAAGGGTGAGTTAGTCGAAGCGGGGCCACAACAAAAGTTAATTGAATCAGGTGGCATTTATGCACAGATGTTACAATCTTCATCTTATCATCTTGATGAGTAATTGTAGCAATGTGTGAAAAATAAAGAGCAGGGTGAGGAGTAGTGTGTCGAACGTTACTACTCACTCTTTTTATCTGATGAAAATGATTTTTGTATGTTTTTATTAAGCGTCCTTTTGGATGGAATGTGTAGTCAAGTACATATTTGGGTGAAGAGCCTAATAATAAAATGTGATTTAATGGTATAAATAGTGGGGTTGGTTATAAAATAAATGAATCTATTGACGATAAATAAGGTGTAAATCTAATTATATGTATCTATAGCTTCTAGTTAGTTTTAGTCATTTTAGAAATGGACAGTAGTAAAAATCCATTATTTATTAAAGTGAAATCGCTGATTATGAGAAGTTACAATTATATTTTGTTGCCAGCTTATTTTCTTTCTTGCTACAATAGGGCAATAGTTTGATACAAGAACGGAGTAAACAATGGATATTTCAGTAATTACAGTGTCTTTCCCGTTAGATGGGGAAACCTTAAATGAATTAAAAACATTATGTGAAGAAGCAACTTTAAACGATTATCGTGTATATGAAACGATTATGAATATACCAATGGCAAGCTCCTTTGATTCGAAAGGTTTTATGGTTCTTGCGTATGACGATGACAAGGATGTGTTAGTCGGTGCGGCTAGTGCAATTGATTTAATGGGGTTACATACGTATGAATGGTCGTTAGTAGTTACACCATTACATCGTCAAAAAGGAATTGGAACCGCTTTAGTCGGGGGGCTACAAGCGGGACTAGACGAACGAGGTGCAGAAGGTCAATTGGCAGTAGTCATTGATGGATCACCTTTCGGCCATGCATTTATTGAAAAAAGAGGCTATACATATAGCTTCTCAGAGGCAACGCTAGAAACGAGAGCGGAACGAGTTGAATTACGTAGCGATATTGAGATTTCTCCATATGCTGGGGAGCATGCAGCGTTAATGACTATTTATAGTGAGGCATTTGGGGATTTACCAGAAGAATCCGAGGAGCTAATTGCCTTTAACACGTCAACGAATGGACGAAAGCTTTGGGTAGCACGTAAAGACGATATGGTAGTCGGTACAGTAACGACCGTTGAAGAAAATGAAATTCAATGGGTAACGGCACTTGCTGTTCTTCCAACTTGTGAAGGGCAAGGTATTGGTACAGCTTTACTGACATTTTCAAAGGATTTTGCAAGTGAAAATGGAGCGAAATATGTCATGCTTGATGTAGAAATTGAAAATAGAAAAGCACTTTCTGTTTATGAGAAGGCGGGCTTTATGAAAGCTCAACAAATAGATTATTTCGTGAAAAACTAAAAACAGGGTGAGGAGTGATGTAATGGATGGTGCATCGCTGCTCACTCTTTTTATTTGGCTCTCTACAATTTGTTTAGGAATCCGGTGTGGCGGTGTGAACATTTGAGAGCGAGTAAAAAATGTCAGTTGAATAGAGACTTTTCAAGCACAATTCAAAATCCGGCCACAAAAACAAAAACCATCAGTACCTGTCGCTACGCTTTCGGTACAGAAAACATTAGTACCTGTCGCTACGCTTTCGGTACAGAAAACATTGCTGAAAGAAGTTAATATTGAACATAAGTTTGTCACTATCTTCATATAGTATTGCGAAGCCTATGAAAGGAGTCGTTATCATGCGAATGCCGGCATTGCCTAAAAAAAAGTCTCCTCGAAAGGAAGCACCTCGTTCATGGTGGAAGGTTGTTAAAGCGTATTTATTCAGAGGGAAGTTTTACCGTCTACCACCTCGGAATTGATAAATGAGCATTCAATAAAATAAAAAAGTCGCCGTGATAGCGACTTTTTTATTTTCATTCAGCAGAAGACTCCCGCCTCAGAAAGTGTTGAGATGTATGCGTGTGTGGTTTCTTTTCAGTAACACCTGCTGAAATAGGGGAACTCAGTCTAAGAACGCCACGTCCCGCAATTCAAAATCCGGACGCATTGTTAATCTGCGCGAAAGCGAAGCGTCAGCTACCATTGTTTTCTGTAGCGAAAGCAAAGCGTCAGCTACAATTACGCCGAGGCGAAACTGATTATTATATCTGTTCATTTTCTAATAGAAAAGTATTTTTTGATGGGCCAATTAAATAAAGCTCATGCATTGCTCGAGTGAGTGCCACGTAAAGTAGCTTTCGATCAATCTTCGTATCATAGAAAGGGATATCGAAGGCAGCTACGATGACTGCATCAAACTCAAGGCCTTTAGCTAAA
Source organism: Lysinibacillus sp. RS11 (assembly GCF_042019215.1). Taxonomy (NCBI): domain Bacteria; kingdom Bacillati; phylum Bacillota; class Bacilli; order Caryophanales; family Bacillaceae; genus Lysinibacillus; species Lysinibacillus sp. RS11. The sequence goes on from NZ_CP168124.1 coordinate 416,122, forward strand.
TGACTTGGAACAACGAGCAATAATTCCTGATTGATGGACTCAGTTTCAGTTAGGAGCTGAGCGGCAATCTTATTGTTTTTTAATGCTTGCTGCATGGATCTTGCCTCTGCAGTAGTTTTGCAAATTAAAGCAATGGAATGATGTCCATTGGCTCGAATGTTCTCAAAAATTTGCTTAATTTGCTGGGCATCAAATGATTGTGCCTGTATATAGGTAGGTACATGGCCATGACGAACCACGGGCTCAACCAAGGGAAGCTGTTCGTCCATTTGTGCTAAAATCTTGTTCGCTACCTCCATAATTTCAATTGTTGTTCGATAGCTTTTTTGAAGTGTTCTGAAGCTTGCTCGGGGAAATAGATTTTGAACGGGTTCCCAGGCAGTAAGAGATCGATAACTGTGAATGCCTTGTGCTAAATCACCAACCATAGTAAACATATCCGTTTCAAGCCCTGTTTTTAAAGCGGCAAGCTGAAATAAACTATAGTCCTGTACTTCATCGATAAAGACAACTCGCATTTTCCATTCATCTGGAATTCCTTTTATACGAGCTTGTAAATAATAAAGTGCAGCTAAATCTTCAAGCACCCATTGTTCTTTAGCATGCATTTGTAAAAATTGCTGTTGCTCAAGATAATGCCATTCTGGTGCAAGCTCTGCTAAAAGCTCAGCATTTGTTAGAAGGGTACGATAGAGAGTTTTAATGTTATGTTTAGCAAAGCGACGCATATAAACAGATACTGTTGATTTTGCCTCTTTCTCAATAGCAGGAATACGTTCATCACGTTCATCGATAAACTTAGTGACAACGCGACGACGTTTGTCATCATCACGAATACCATTCAGTGCTTTACCAAGTGCTTCGTCATATTTTTTATGGAGCATATTTAAAATAGCCTGTTTCTTTTGACGAACATGGCTTGCTAGCACCTTTTTAATATGAGCTAGTCGTTTTTCAATCGGCATATAAGAAAATTCATATAAAAATAGCTTCTTTAAATGGGAGGCGCGCATAATGCAATATTTTTCAATGGAAACATCCTCGAATTGGTTGGCAATTTCCTGCTCTATTTTTTGAACATATCGTTCGATTACATCCCGATAATAAAGAGAGCCCTTTATTTCGGATATCCAAGAGATGGTCTGTTGGGCTTCTCCTGCAACAAGAGATTCTAATTGTTCATTAGGGTTTTGAAGTTTCAGTTTTAGTTTAGTTGCAGCTAGAACATAATCGGTAAAGGTTGTTTGACAAATTTTATCGACACCAAGCTCTGGTAAAACGTCACCAATATAATCGATAAATAACTTATTTGGTGCTAAAATCATGAGCTGCTCAGGGTTAAAGTGTTCGCCCATTGTGTAGAGGAAGTAAGATATTCGGTGTAAGGCAATTGTTGTTTTTCCACTACCAGCAGCCCCTTGTACGATGATAGGCTGACGAAGATGAGCTCGAATAATTTCATTTTGCTCTTTTTGGATGGTGGAGACGATTTCTGTTAAACGCACATCTGCTTTTCCAGCTAACGCTTCTTGCAGTAATTCATCGTTTGTTGTTAAATCAATATCCTGTATATCAAGCAATTTACCATCTTCTATTTTATATTGACGCTTTGCAAATAGGTGTCCCTTATGGATCTCTCCACGCACATCATATTCCATATCCCCAAGGCGACCATCATAATAGACGTTTGCTACCGGTGAACGCCAATCGACTATAATAGGCTCATGGGTTTCTCGATGAAACAAAGAGGTTTTACCGATATAAAGAAATTCTTCAGGATCTCCAGTTTTTTGAAAATGAATTCGGGCAAAGTATGGCTTTTTTTGAACAGCCTCTAAGCCTTCCTTTTGGTTTCGAGCCATTTCAAAGAAACGAGCATTTGCTAAGATATTTAAATAGCTCAAACTTGAATCTAAATAATCAAGATCTGCCATCGACTTACGGATATTTTCCTGAGCAGATCGCAAATCTTTTTGCGATTCATTTAAAATTTGCTGCATGTAATTTTTGGTGTAAACTAGCCGTTCCACTTCAGCCTGAAAATCTGGATGTTGTACAGTCATATTTTAGCACCTCCTAAGTACTTACAATTTCAAGTAGATTCTCATACTACTATATAAAATATTTACCATCAAGTGAAATTGTAATAGGATTATTTAGGAAGAAGGAAAACCGAAATTCAAGGCCCGCCCGCTAATCTGATGAGAGGTGGGCGAAATAGGAGGTTATTAGAATTGGATATTTTTGCCCATAGAGGCGTTTCTGCACATTACCCTGAAAATACTATCGCTGCGTTTGTAGCTGCATCCAAGCTTCCGATTGTTGGGATTGAATTAGATGTTCATTTAACAGCGGATAGGGAGTTGGTCGTGATTCATGATGAAACGATTGATCGCACATCTAACGGTTCTGGCTACGTAAAGGATTATACGCTACAAGAACTTCGCGCATTTGATTTTGGTTCATGGTTTTCTCCTGAATTTGAGGGTGAAAGCATTCCAACGCTAGGTGATATATTAGAGCTGTTTGCAGGTACAAATCATCGTATTAATATTGAACTTAAAACAGATATATTTCCGTATAACGGTATAGAAGCTCTTGTCATTAAGGAAGTTGCTGCATACCAAATGACAGAGAGAGTGATTCTTTCCTCCTTCAATCATGAATCCATTCAGATCGTCTCACAAAGGGCACCGTATATCGAAAAAGCGGCGCTATTTGCAGAAATTTTAGTTGATTTTTATGGCTACACAGCTCAAATTCCGGCAAATGCTATACATGTCAGCTTAGCAACAGCGTTTCGGAAATCAATTAAAGAAGCTCTTAATGAAGGAGCCGTTGTACGTGTGTATACAGTAAATGATGTTGAGTATGCAAAGCAACTGCAGCAGCTTGGTGTACAGGCAATATTTACAGATGACCCGGAGAAGATAGTATCTGCATTAGCAGATTGATTGGATGGAATGGCCGGGGGGATAGACGCAGTGATGGAACGGTCAAAGTGGCGGATGAAAGAGCTAAGGTGACGGCTAGAAGTAGGGGCGACGGATAGAATCACCAAAGTGATGGGTAGGAAGGCGAGAGCGACGGATAGAGTGGCCAAAGCGACGGATAGAGTGGCCAGAGTGACGGAAAGAAAGGCGAGAGCGACGGAAAGAAAGGCGAGAGCGACGGAAAGAAAGGCCAAGGTGACGGATAGAAGTCAAAGCGACGGATAGAAGAGCCGAAGCGACGGAAAGAAAGGCGAGAGCGACGGAAAGAAAGGCCAAGGTGATGGATAGAAGTCAAAGCGACGGAAAGAAAGGCGAGAGCGACGGAAAGAAAGGCCAAGGTGACGGATAGAAGTCAGAGCGACGGATAGAAGAGCCGAAGTGACGGAAAGAAAGGCCAAGGTGACCGATAGAAGTCAAAGCGACGGATAGAATCGCCGAAGCGACGGAAAGAAAGGTCAAAGCGACGGATAGAATCGCCTTAAGTGACGGAAAGAAAGGTCAAAGCGACGGAAAGAAAGGCGAGAGCGACGGAAAGAAAGGCCAAGGTGACGGATAGAAGTCAGAGCGACGGATAGAAGAGCCGAAGTGACGGAAAGAAAGGCGAGATCGACGGAAAGAAAGGCCAAGGTGACCGATAGAAGTCAAAGCGACGGATAGAATCGCCGAAGCGACGGAAAGAAAGGCCAGAACGACGGATAGAACCGTCAAAAACGTGGATAGAACCGTCAAAATCGTGGATAGCCCCGACAGAGCGAGGGGAAAGAACCGCTAAAGCGACGAATAGACGCGAGTCATGGGCTTTTTCGGATTTAACGCGCTGAGGATGTGCGAATGTCAGTGCGTTAAACCCTAGTATGAGAAGGATATAGCAATTAATTTATTTTGTTCTTACCATTTCACACGATTTTCTTCTATACTGCCTAGCATTTGCTTGATTACAAGTGTTTCACCGTTGTCTAGTAATACGGAGCCGTCGTAATAGCCAAACATTTGATGTACTTCAGATTTTACAAGTCCGGCCTTTGTGACGGATATGCGCTCGAAAAACGGGGAGAATGTTAATGAAACTTGGTTAGAGAATTTCGTCTTAATTTTCCACCGTTGCATTAAATCCTCTTGATTATAATTGAACAGTACATCTTCATGTATTTTTGTCATTTGACCTTCAACGAAAACAGCATTTTCGGTCATTCCAGTCCCGTCAGTCCACTTACCGCCTAAATTGAGCCCAATTCGTCTACCTCGAACTCGCTGTGAGGCCATACCCCAATTCCATGTTGACTCACGCGGCCAAACACCACGACTATATTCTAGTACAGAGAAGTTTTCTTCAGGTGAAAATGTAAAGCGACGAGTGCCAATTGTTACAACTCCAGAAGTAGGAAGTATATGATGCTTACCTGTAAATTGAAATGTTTTACGGTTCCAAGGAATGACTACATTCAATGACTCATCTGTTGGTGGATGCTGAATGACAAGCTTCGCACGTAAAACATCTCCATCGAAGTCCGGAATTGAAACGGATAGATGTGTTTCATTTTGTATATAAGTCATCTCAATCATCATGTCACTATTTTTGTATGATACGGAATCTAGCACCTGTGTAGGCATTTTTAAATTTCCGCCTAATGGAATTGTAATCGTTTTTTCAAAATAGCGCTGTGTTTCATATTCAAGGAAATAAACGAAGCAGACCGCCGCGTAGTCTAGATGACTAATAGTAGCAGAGAATATGATCTCGTCACCGTAGACACACCAATAATTCCATTTCTTTTTGCGCAGAATATGGCCACTTAAATTGCTGTTTATGAGGGGTTTACGTGCAAATCCGATGGCAGCTGGATTTAAATTACCTTTTTTATCGCATAAAAGAGTAGGCTGTATAATTTCTTTCTCAGCATGCTGCTTCACTTTCAACATCCCTTCCAGTCATAAAATAAAAATGTATATTTCTTTTAACCTTATTGTAGCAAAAACTACCTTAAAATTGAAAAGATACCACCGATAAAGACCACTTTATATAGGTTTTCGAATATGGACCTAGCTAATAGAAACACCTCTTTGTACATATGATGAATATAAGGAGGGGAAGTGTGGCAAAAATGTATAACAGACAGGCCGCTGTACAATATGCGAATTTGTGGTGGAACAGGCGTAATCCAGCATTTCCGAATTTTACTGTCGATTGTACGAACTATATTTCTCAATGCTTACTTGCTGGAGGAGCACCAATGCGAGGTGCTCCAAATAGAGAGAGAGGTTGGTGGGTTCAACATAGCAATTGGAGCTTTAGCTGGTCTGTTGCACATTCCCTTAGATGGTATTTGGAGGGCTCTAAAAATGGCTTGAAGGGAAGGCGTGTGCAATCTGCTGAGGAATTAGATCTTGGAGATGTCATTTTTTATGATTTCCAAGGTGATGGAAGGATTGACCATTCTGTAATTGTGACGAGTATTCAAAATGGTATTCCATACGTTAACGCACATACTTCAGATAGTATTAATCGGCCATATTTTTATGAAGATTCAACGGCCTATACGCCAAGCATGACTTATTATTATATTCATATAGATGATAGTTTTGCTTAGGAAGGTAGCAGTATTAAAGCTCATCATTTTGTGATAATGTAAAAGATAGAAAATATAGCTGTAATGTTATAGAAGGAGATACGAGTATATGAGCGAACAATTTTTGTCTGTTAGGGATGCGATTATTGAGCGTCGTTCTATTAAAAAGTTTAATGGGCAGCCAGTAAATCGTGAAGATTTACTGGCAATTATTGAAGATGCGGTATGGGCACCGAATCATGGTAATCGAGAGCCTTGGCGTTTAGTCGTTGCATGTGGAAAGGAGTTATCTGCCCTTCATCATGTATTGCGTGATTTAGCTATACCGAAATGGCAGGAGCTTTCAAGTGAAGATTTAGCGAAGCAAATGATGACATTCACATTACCGGGTGGTTATGCTTTTGTGATTGTTCCTGAGGATGTACGACAAAAAGAGCGTTTAGAAGATTACGCGGCGGCAAGTATTTTTATTCAAAACATTCAATTGCTTGCATGGGATAGAGGGATCGGTTCATGCTGGAAAACTCCTGCTTTCCTAGATAACCCAAAATTCCGTGAAGCTTTAAAAGTCCAGCCAGGTGAGCGTATTATCGCAATGCTACAAGTTGGCTATTTTGATGAAATACCAAAAGGGAAAGAACGTAAAAAATCAGCAGATATCGTTACGATTTTTGGAGAATAACATAGTAAAATCCCCTCGTAAAAAAATGCGAGGGGATTTGTTGATTTTATTTTTGTAATTCAGCTACCTCGAATAAATAATCGCTTAAAACGCGTAATCCTTTATCGAAGTTTTCTAAATGGAAGTGTTCATTTGGGGCATGGAAGTTTTCACTAGATAAACCGAAGCCCATTAGCACTACTGGTAATTCTAAAATTTCATCAAAAGCAGCCACGATAGGGATTGATCCTCCTCCACGTGTGTAAGCAGTTGGCACATTATATACTTTTTCGTACGAGCGACCAGCTGCTTGGATAAGTGGATGATCAAATGGTGTTAAGAATGGACGACCTTTATCGAATTCAGAGATTGTCACTTCAACGCCAGTTGGTTTATGTTTTTCAATATGTGCTTTTAAAAGTGCTACAATTTCATCGGGTTCTTGATTTGGCACAAGACGGCAAGTAATTTTTGCGCCAGCCTCAGCAGGAAGCACTGTTTTAATGCCTTCGCCAGAGAAGCCACCAAACACACCATTGATCTCTAATGTTGGGCGTGCCCAAGTACGTTCTAAATAGGAATAGCCAGCTTCACCGAATAATTCCTTCACGCCAACTTCTTCTTTCACTGATTCTTCATCGAAGCCAAGCGCACGGTAAGCTTCACGTTCTTCTTCAGTTAACGGTAAAACTTTGTCGTAGAAGCCTTCCACTTGAATTGTGCCATGCTCATCACGGAAAGATGCTAAAATGTCAGCCAATGCATGAATAGCGTTTTGTACACCGCCACCGTAAAGACCTGAGTGAAGATCACCTTTTGCACCGCGAACATCAATTTGAATCCCTGTTAAGCCTCGTAACCCATAGCATACAGCAGGCTTACCAGGACCGTATAGACCTGTATCAGAAATCAAAATTAAGTCTGCAGCTAATTTCTGTTTATGTTCTTCAACATAGGCAGGAAGGTTTGGACTGCCAATCTCTTCTTCACCTTCATAGATGAATTTCACGTTCACTGGTAATGTGCCAGTTGTCGCAAATAATGCTTCAATCATTTTTAAGTGCATAAACACTTGTCCTTTATCATCACTAGCACCACGAGCAAACAATTTGTTATCACGAATTGTAGGGTTAAATGGCTCGCTATCCCATAAATTTAATGGATCAACAGGCTGTACATCATAATGACCGTAAAACAGAATAGTTGGTTTGTCCTCTGCATGTAACCAATCCGCATAAACAACAGGGTGACCTGCAGTTTGAGTAATGGAGATGTTTTCTAGATTGAGTTTCTTAAAGGCATTGGCAAGCCACTCGGCAGCGTTTTGTATATCTCCTTTATGCTCAGATAAAGAACTAATACTTGGAATACGTAAAAATTCGTTTAATTCATTTAAGTGTGTCTCGCGATGTTCTGTGAAATACGCATCTAATTGCTGTAAATTTGTCATCTAGCATCCCTCGTTTCAAATATTTCGATAATAGAAATAGTATAGCATAATGTGGTTGGGGAATCCTTTAATAGCAGTGATTTCAGTCACATTCGTTATTGATTAGCCCCAGTTTTAGCCCCACTAGCCTGTAAAGTTTGGCTAAATAACGAAACAGATTCTGCTTCTAATTCCTTTAGAACATGACCGTATACATCCATAATCATTTTAGGTGTATTGCCTAATCTCTCAGCAATAACTTTCACATTGAGCCCGCGATTTAACAAGATGGTGCAATGTGTATGCCTTAAACCATGTATCGTTGTTTTTGGCAATCCAGTCCGATCTAAAATTTTTTTGAATGCATAAATAGGACTTGTCGGAGCAATCGGATCCGCAGCATGTTCAAATATGAAGACAAATGAATCATCTTTTGATAAGTCCTCTTGTAATTTACGGCCATTTTTAAATAACGCTATTTTACACCACTTTAAATAAGTTTCGAGTTGCTTCATAATCGCTTCATCCACTAAAATAGTTCTATAGCTATTGGTTGTTTTGGGTGTGTGGATGCCAATAACATCCCTAGTACGTTCAATAGTAATAGTGTTGTTTTGAAAGTCGATATTCTTCCACTGCAATCCTAATGCTTCGCCGCGGCGGATACCTGTATAAGCGATCGTTAGGAAAAAAGTGTAGTGGGTAATATTTTCATGCTGTTTAGCATTCTCTAAAAAAGTGACCAACTCAGTAGGAGTAAGGAAGTTAGCAGCTTCCTTTTTCTTTTGGCTCTCTGTCGGAATTGTTACTTTCGTGAAGCGGTTACGATTGAGTATTTCTTCTTCAACTGCAGCATTAACAGCAATTTTAAAAATGGTATGCCATGCCCGTATTGTACTAGCCTGGTATTCACCAACAAGTGCATTGATAAACATTCTTTGATATGTTTGCTTGTCTAATTTTTGTAGTTTGTAATGGCCGAGTAGAGGCTTTAAATGAACACGTACAATGATTTCTCGTTGAACCTGTGTCCCTTTTTTCCATTTACCTTTATTCGTTTCATACCAAGTGTCTAGCCATTCACCAACAGTCATTTGGTCATTTTCTACATACCTTTTTTCACCACGCAGCGTTGCAGCCTTCACTTCCAACAGGGCTTTCAACGCTGCCTTTTCTGTTTTAAATCCACTTTTCTTCTTTTCTCTTCGCTTCCCAACAGCATCATAATACTTATGCCGAAACATCCATAACTTTTCTTTATTCGCATTAAAATAGTGATATATTTCAGGTTCTTTTGCTGATTTATATAACTTCACCTTGTCCATTCCTTTCATGCTTGGCGAGCGTGTGTACAGGAATAGGTGAGTGATTTTATTGATTGTTTTTACAAATAATATTAAAACTTTTTAAACACATCAGAAAGTAATTCAATACTAAAATTGTTTTTTATACCTTTTTCAAGAAATTGTTTTTGATTAATGTCGAATGCAGTGTTGCCCAATTCTTGCAATACTTTTTCTTTCAGTTCACTTTCTAAGACATCAGTAAATTTTTTATAAATGTCTTGGCGGAATGAACTATTTATTCTGTTATAAGTCTCGTAAATAAAACTATTTTTCTCTGTATCGTTTTCGAATTCGATTTTAATTTGAATAGGTGTATCAGGTTCTTCTAATGCAAATTTTTTAGACATAACCAGCGAACATTTTAAATCGATACTTTGTTTTTGAGGCGATTTATCTACATCTAAAATTACCTCAATATCTATACTACTGACACTAATATAAGAGTAGATAAATTCAGTTTCTAAATAGTAATTAAAGCTATTTAGAAAAACAGAAAAATCTATATCAATAGGTTCGTATTCATAAAATTCACAAGGAGTAACACCGAGGTATTTACATAAGGTATTTATAGTTTCCATGCGTATCATTTCACTATCATTTTGAGCGATCGAAGTAATTGTGTTTCTTGATATTCCAGTATCTTTCGCTACCCGCGTTATTTTTAATCCCCTTTCCCCCATTAAAGCAGCTAAACGGTTTCTTATCATTTATATAACCACCTTTCTTAATGAAAATATATCAATGATTAAGCAAAATGACAAGTTAACTTATCTATTCGACAATCAAACTTGTATATTTATAATTCGTATGGTAGAATTCGTTAAAAGCATAATGACAAGTAAAGTTATCATTTTGATTACATGTTGTTTCGTGTGTTGTTAAAATGTTTAGTTTAGTTGTCATTTTATTTTCGAGAGATCAAAGGAGGGGTATGGATGAAAAATAATTTGCGTTTGTTAATGGCTCAGAAACACATAAATATTACACAACTTTCAGGGGCAACAGGAATATCACGAAATACAATTGCTAGCATTTATCATGAAAAAACTACTCGTATGGATATAAAAACAATTACTTTACTTTGTAATTATTTTAAATGTACTCCAAATGATTTAATTGTAATTCCAAAGGAGGTTGTTTAATTGTTACCAGCACAAATTGAAGTGAACATCGATAAAACGGCAGTTCGTCAGTACATCGAAAAGCGACTTGATGAGGAAATTAGAGGGACTCTGTGGCTGATAGATTTGGACAAAATGGCTGAGCTAACTTGTATGTCGAAGCGGTGGTTAGAGGATGTAATTACTTGTGATGTGCGTATGCGAGCTATTGAGATTAAGAAGAACCGCAAGCGCTGGTGGCCGTATAGACAAGCTTTTGAAGTAATAAGTGAAATCACGAATTCTTGGTGACAAAACAAATAAAAAAGTCTTGGCGGACGTGTGTACAGGAATAGTTAAAGAAGAATGGAGGTCAAAGGGAATGTATGAAAATCTAACAAACGACGAATTACGTGTCTATCGTATTTTAGAGGGATTAAGAGATTCAGAGAGTTTAACAGGTTTACAAATTATGGAGCGATTATTGATTAAAGATCGCCGCTATTTTCACCAGCTTATTTACAATTTGAGAACAAAGGGCTTACCTGTTGTGAGCATAAAGAATGGTGGTCATTCGGGTTATTGGTTAGCACAAAACAAGGCTGAACTTGCAGCTTACTTACACGACAAGGAGCAATATATAGCCACTCATAGAAAAATCATCGAAGCAATGAGAGGCGCAGCAGAAACGATTTTTTAGTAAGTGTAGCAACTAATGAATAGGTAGGGGGTGTGATGTTGGAAACAGATAATTCAACAACAGTTGAAAAAACATGGGCTCCTTTGATAGATGGGATGCAATATTTAGGGTTTCAGCCTTTGTTGGCTAAAGAAATTGGTGTAAACGAAACCCTATTTCTTAATCATATCCATAACTGGCTGCAAGTTTCTAAAAATAAACGTGATGGATTTATATGGGTTTATAAGACGTATGATGAATGGCAAGCTGAACTACCGTTTTGGTCAGTAGATACAGTAAAGCGAACTATTAAAAAACTAGAAAAAGCTGAATTGGTTATTAGTACTGGAAAGTATAACCGTTTAGGATTCGATAAAACAAAATGGTACACAATTAATTACGAAAAAATCAACCTATTGAATATGGAATTACAGTCAGGGCAAAATGCACAGACGGATGATGCAGATTGCACAGACAATAATAGCAAAATGCATAGAGGTACAGAGCAATTTGCAACAAGCCATGATAATAAGTTGCACAAACAGTCAGGGCAAAATGCACAGACGGATGATAGCAAATTGCCCCAAACAATACCATTAAATAACACACTAAATAATTCATTAAATCAATCAAATAATACTTTCATAATAAAACAAGAAGAAAAGACAGACAGACAATCTTTTCACGCCTCTAGTATATCTAATAGCGTAGATAGAGAAAGAGAAGAAAAGAAAAAAGAAAAAACAGTCGTCGGTCAGTCTCTTTCTCGAAATGAGCAAATTGTAAGTATTGAAAAAGCAATACAATTCACATTCGATAATGTTGACGAGCAAGTCTATAAAGAAATCCCTGGATGGCTTGTATATTCTGATTACGATTCAATCATGACAGTTTTACAAGAGACAGCACAGCTTGAGGAAATTCCTAATAAGCTTAGTAGCCATATATTGAACATGTTGAATGAGAGGAAAAAGCAAGGTTCTACAGCAATGAGTGGGTAAAGTAGGTTGAAAAAACGTATAGCAAACTTGTAGAGGTGTTTTAGCATTAAATTTGATAAGTATATAAGGGTGAAAGTTAAAACTGCTTCGAGGGCTATTTAAACGATATTAGAAAGGGTGGTAGGAGTATGGGGGACGTAATAAATTTTCCTGATTTAGATAACTTATTTATTGAAATTGAACGTACAGAGGCTTTTATACAGTCAGCGAAAGAATTAAGCACATTCTTAAAGGCTTTACCTTTGAACAACGTTGATAACGATAAATTAGTAGAGTTAATGATTAAACATGTAAAGGAAGCAGAACAGGGGGCTTTTTTACAAGGTTTTAGTATGGGCCATGAATTTAGTGAATATCAAGGGAATGAAGGTGATCTATAAATGATCACTCAATTCAAATATACAGACACGGAACTAAAAAAGCTCCTCACGTCAATGGTGATACTCATTGATACGAGGGAGCAAGTGAATCAGCATATAATAAACTTTTTTCAAGTCAATAATATCCCATATACAGCTATAAAGCTAGATACTGGTGATTACGGGGCTATGATTCCACAGAATTTTGAGTTAGGTATATACAGAGATACCTATTTTCCGCTCACTGTGGAACGTAAGAATAGCATTGACGAGTTAGCTAGTAGTATCAAAGAGGATCGGTTTGAACACGAATTGATCAGATCGCAGAAATCACATTTTACTTTATTAATAGAAGGTAGTTACTCAGACTTGGTACATGGTAACTACAGAAGCCAATACAATGCCAAAGCATTACTTGCACGAATCAAAACGTTTGAGGCACGTTACAATTTCTCTACAACCTTTTTGAATGATAGGCAAATAAGTGGTAACTGGATATACAACCATCTTTATTATCATGTTCGAGCCGCGTTGAAAGGATAGAGATGTTAGTCCTGAAACGACGTGTGTCAAATTTGACTCTCCCTACAGAGATAGTAATCGGACAAATCAGACACCTTAAAAAGAGAAGTTGTTAACCTTTGTTAACGTCTTTTATATAAAGCACAATTTTTCTAGTTACCAATTTGCAGAAGATGTACTGAGACATTCGGTGGAGATATAGCTTAGAACGCACAAGAAGCGACAGGGGCGTTTTAAATCTATTTTGTGAGAAAAAGTACAAACGTGAAACGAATGTTCTAAAAAGGGCTGTAAAACATGTTTTAGGGGTGATGGCATTTTGAATAAGAAATATGATTGGGATTGGATGCGAGAATATTATGCACGATCTCAGAAAAATAGCCGTACATCGTTAAAGGATGTTTCCCAGCTCTTTGAGGTACCTTATCAAACTGTTAGGAGAATAGCAGCGAAAGAAAACTGGATAGGCGGTGTAGCTGTATGTAGATGCGCTGAATTGATTGAGTATTTTCCAGATACTGAATACCAGGAACAATATTTGAAATTGGCTAAACCGCTAGCACATCGGAATTATAAGGAATTGGAAGAAATGCAACGATTCGATGATTGGTTTTGAAAGCTACAAATGATGACTTACTGATTGGTAACGTTACTAAATAGCGTTCCTTTTGAAAGGCTACAAAAGCTCAGATAAATTACGTTTTTCGATGCACTGGACATGTTGAGAAATGTTAAGGTTGCAACGTTTCCAAAACGGAACTCAATTCACTTCCCAAACGGAACAGGACAGTAAGAAAACGTAAGGTATTTGTGATGTTTGAGCCTTGCAAGACCTAATATTTTACGGAGTACTCCATTGCAGTACTCCAATCGTTTTGCTTTAGTACTACATTGATTTAACTAGGGAACGAACAGTCGTTATGGAGCGTTCCGTTCATTTGATTGGAACGTCCCGAAACGCAACTCAAATACTTTTCCGAAACAAACAATACCCCAAGAAAACCCAAGAATTAAACAAAAAAGTGTGCGTACCAAACGAAAAAGGATGCAACCTTTTCGTGCGATGGTTGCAATGTTTGAAAAATGAGAGGAGGAAAACATAGTGGACATCAAAACAGAGAAATGGCTCGATTATGAAATTCGTTTTGTGGAAATTGAAGGTGAGTGGTGGGGAATTGCTAAAGATATAGCCGATGCCCTTTGTTACAGTAGTACAGCTGCTATGACAAGACACTTAAAAAGTAAATTTCTTACACATGTCAAATTGACTGGTATGAATCAGAAGTTTACAGCAATATCTGAACAAGGGATTTACAAAGCAATAACTCGTTCGCAAAGACCTGAAGCAGAGGCATTTGAAGATTGGCTATTTGAAGTAGTTAAAACACTTCGCCAGTCGTCAGGGTTAGAAGGTTTTCAAATATTTAGGATGCTAGACAAAGTGCATCAAAAGGAAACGATGGCTAAGTTGCAACAATCATTGCTAGAACCAACAACTGTGAGCTTTATAAAAGCAAACACAATTGCTAACAAAGCAGTTTCTAGTCGTCATGGACACGTGAAATCTCTAAAGAAAAATCAGATGACACCTGAGATGTTAATTGAACGAGAGCCAATCTTAGCCGATACAGTTGATTTAATGATCGCAAAAGAGAAATTCCGACTTGATTTGTCAGTCAGTAAGAAAGTGTATGAAAAGTATGTGCATTAACAGGTAGTAAAGTTTATTAATATGTGTTTGAAAATTCTAAAATGGACAAATACATGAATGCAACCATGCTAACATTTGCTAACAGTTTTCTGTATTAAAGATGCTTAGAAATACTAATGTATTTCGTCTTAAGGGCACTAAGAAATGTTAAAAAAGCTTCTGAATGAGTTTACTACTAAAAAATACTAACACCATTTATATAGGGGATGTAGTTACTTGTTTAGAAAATTGTATAACTACCGTATGGCTGATTTGATGGATATTCAGATGAATAGGGTTGCCCTGTTATGCATAGTTACACTAGGGATTATAGGCTGGATCCATGAAAATGTTGGCTTTTCCGGTAACCTGCTTCTTAAAGTGTTTGCAAATGTGAGTGCATTTCATATAAGGGATGGTGAGAGACATTGACTTTAGATGAACTAAAACGCCTTTTTAAAAAGCAAATACCAGCTGCGTACGAATCATTAAAAGAAGCGGAAGCCATGCCAGAAGGTGAGGTAAAGCGTTATAAAATATCCGCCGCTATTGATGTAATTGAAAAGGCTCAAGATTTACTCGCAAGTTGCTGGGGTGAATTGAAGTTTAAGGACGAGCTTATTTTAGCTCATAGAGTTGAGAATGTGCCGGTGGAACTCACAGCTAAGATTCTCTATGATTACGCTCATGTTGAATCTAAAAGGGCTATTCATAATCTTCAAGCCTTAGAGGGAGTAGCTTATAAAAAATTGTATAAGATCCTTTGCACACAGAAAGCTAATTCAGTTGGATTAAAAGTTGAAAGGGAGCAAAGTATGGCCAATCGTTTAAAAGCAAGAGAACAACGAATGAAAGGGTGATAGCATGATGACAGATAGCCAATTTTGGGCGTACTTACATGCACAGCGAGAAATAGAAGAAATCGAACGAATATATCAAGCGGAGCGACAAGAAGCTTATGAAGGTATTGCTCCGACGATAACAGGTTTCGATTATGGTAGTGGCCGTATCTACAAATTGGCTTGTCACGTTGAAGATTATGCTAGTTACCTGGTAGAGCTTTATGAAAAACGAAATCAGCGCATGGATAAAGTAAAAAAGCGTGTTGAAGTATTGGAAGAAGCAGTTTCCCTTCTCTATGATGACGAGCGAGCGCAGTATGAGGCTTGGAATGCAAATCCTGTTGATATATACCCCGATGTATTAAACGCGTTAAGAGAGTGCTTGTATTACGTTATAGAGCGTGAGCAAATAAAAGAAGATGCTCGTGAAATGTCGCTGAATGAATGGGATGCGCTGATAGATGCAATGGAAGACGATGAGCTACTTTTGGATTACTGGGATCGTGATGGTTCATTTGACGAGGAGATTAAGAAGCGGCGAGAAAAAGAAAAACGGTATGGCCGAGTCGATTTATCTGAAAGAGCGTTACAAAACTTTGCTGATAAGTTTACGATAAAAGACCGCTTCTGGAAGGCAGCCGTGTGTTATTAGTATTGTAGGTACTATATATGTTCTCTGAGTAACTACATAGAAAGGAGCAGCGTACATGTTTTGTGTCATTCAGAAAATACAAAAGAAAAAGCCTGATGAATACGGAGCCGCAAAGGAATTGCTAGTTGAAACAGATGTTTATACAGTCGATGGGGAAGAAATAACGGAATATACTTACCATTACAGTGAGGATCGCTTTGAACGTCCTATACTGGATGCTTATAAGATTAGTATTCATCATTCTTATAGAGAAAATGGTAAGGTTAAAAAGAAACAATGGGCAATCTGTACAATGGGTTATTATGATATTGTTGAATATTGCTTTGATGATAAGGTTGTAAAGTCTGTACTTGATGCAAAGATAGCGGAAATGGGCATTAAAAGAGGTCAGTTTTATAGAATGGTTTATGATAAGTTAAATCCGTTGGAAGATGCAATAAAAGCCGAGTATGAGCAAACAGAGGAATATAAAACCCATAAAGAACACCAGGCTATTTTAACAACGCATAGAAATACCAAGAGAGAATTTGAAAAACTATATGGTAAAGACACCTACAACCGTATTTATGATGTGTACGGCATAGTTAGAAATAAGGAATACCTAGAACGGTTGATAGCAGCTAAAGGTACGGCAGAAGAAGCGCAAAAGGCGCAAGAAGAATATAAAAGACGTAGCGAGCAAGAACAGTGGAAACGATTCGAGGAACACTTTGGAAAAGGCGGTGGTAGTTACTCTTCAACTTTAAATAGTAACTACAGCGAAAATGAAAAAACGATGTTAAAAGAAATCTATCGTATGGCATCCAAGAAGTTTCATCCCGATGCATGCGGTGATGATGGGAGCAAAATGAAATTCTTAACAAAATTAAAAGATCAGTGGGGGCTATAAGTAGAAGAAGCGGTTTAGATCAAAAAGGATCTAGCCGCTTCTTTTTTATATGAATGATGATGTTGTTATTCCTTGGAAAATGTGTATAATCACAATTAAATATTAAAAATGGTATAGCTTGTTATAATCTTTTCTAATTTATTGGAACTTGTAGTACATAAAGTTCTTCTTCAACAACATCCATCTGAAGACGCACTGTTTTACATGCATCTTCTATAGCTTGGTTATATATGTGTGGTCCAATTTCTTTCATTATAAACTCCAGTATGGATTCAGTTTCAATTGAACTTAAGTCAAGATCGAATTTTTTATAAAAAATGTCCTCAAGACGTGCCTTTACCATCTCTTCATTTTCACGAGATAACCTTTTTAATTTTGGCATTTCACAATTCACTCCTATATATTAAATCTATTGCTTTGTAACAGACATAAGTTTTGTATAACGATATATAAATAATCTAATTAATTTTTGCGCCATAAGATTGTGCAACAGCTATCGCTTGGGTTGTATCCAGTCTTACGTTTTTTAAATCAAAGGTCCTAAAATCTATTCTATTGACTGCTGCTCCTCGTAAATCCGCTCCTGAAAGCTTTACTTTCCCTAATTGTGCACCTGTCAAATCGACATCACGCAAATCCGCCTTTTCCAGATTACATTCATACAAGTCAGCCTCAACCAAACGAATTCCTCTTAATTTTTGTTTCCCTAAATTCGCGAAACGAAAGTTTGTATAGGACCAATCGCCACCTTCGATTGTTATTCCATCTAAATTGGCCTCTTCAAAATCGGAACCCGTCATTTTACATTCCTCAAACTTTGAAACAAACAAATTCGCCCTAGAAAATTTACAGTTGGCAAATGTTGACCCTTTATGGAGAGAAGCATTAAAGAACGCACCAGTAAAATCACATTCGATAAAGTTACAATTTTGCGTTAAGATCTCTGATGCATCTACACTTTTGAAACTGCACTTAATGAAAGTACAGGTTCTTAACTCTGCTTCATTTAAATTAATTCCTTTGAAATCCGTTTCTACATATTCATTATTTATATATTGAGCCATATTTTAACCTCCGATGTTACTATAATTCGATTTTTTTAGATTTAAGATAAAAAGAAAAAGGTAATCCCAAAATAGCTATAATAGTAGCTATTATAAATACATCATGAATACTTAGTGTAAAGGCTTGTTGTTGGATCGATATAGCACTACCACTTAGCTTTTCTGTGTATACAATCATACGTGCAGCTATTATAGAAGTGAATACGCCGATAGCAAGGGAACCAAAACTTTGTCGTGTCCAATTATTAATAGAAGATGCATGTCCAGATAAGTTTAACGGAACTTCTTCCATTCCAGTGTTGCTAGCGGGCATGGTTGAAAATGCGACTCCAATATTACGTATTGTCATCCAGAAAATTATATTGCCAGTAGAGGTATCGACTTGTAAAAAACTCAGTCCAAAAGTACCGATGCTAAGTAGAATAATACCTGTCACAATAAGAGAAAATGCACCTATGCGATGATACAATTTTCCAGCAACCACCATAGCTATCACCATCGCTATAGAAGGTGGAAATAAAATTAGTCCTGCCTCAACAGCAGACGTATGTTGAACATTTTGTAGGAATAATGGCATTAAATAGGTGCCAGAATATAAACTAATTGTAAGAATACTGCTTATGATAATGCTAATTGTGAAACGAGTATTTTGAAACACTCGAATATTGAGTAATGGGGAGTCGTGTTTTAGTTCCCACCAAATAAATAAACCCAGTGTAAAAATGCCTACTACTAATAAAGAGACGATTTTCCATGAAGTCCAGCCCCATTGATGTCCCTGACTGAATGCAACAATTAACATAAAGCTACTAAGAATAACAGTAATGAAACCAATAAAATCAAATGATTTAGGCGTTTGTAATCGGTAATATGGAATAAGTAACATCGTTAAGATTATTGCTATAATTCCAATAGGAACGTTTATTAAAAAGATCCACTTCCACCCTAATGTTTGAATAACCCAGCCGCTTAATGTTGGACCTAATGCCGGCGCTAATGTTGCTGAAATACTCCAAATACTCATGGCAAGTGCTTGTTTTTCCTTCGCAATAACTTGAAAGATAATTGCCATTGTTGTTGGCATAATTAAACCGCAGAACGCACCTTGTAGAATACGAAATCCAATAAGAGATGATATGCTCCATGAGAATGCGCAAAGCGCTGAAAATAATGTAAAACCTAAAAGTGAGAAAAAGTACAAATATTTATAACTATATCGGTCTCCTAGAAAACCAGTAATTGGAGCAATAATACCGGTTGCTAGTATGAAACCTGTTAATGTCCATTGAACAGTGTCAAGATTAGTTTGGAAATATCTCATTATTTCAGGAATCGCAACATTGATTGTGCTCATATTTAAAATTGATAAAAATGAGCCTAAAAAAATGGCAATTATAATCGGAATAAATGAACCTGCGGTATTTTCTGAACTATTCATATTTGTTTTCCACCTAACGCTTTATGGAATATGAAATTCAACTGCTGTACTTCTTCGGGAGATAAATTTCCCCAAAGTGTTTTGATGATGTCCTTCCCAGTTTCATCCATCACACTTAAGAAATGCAGTCCTTTTTGAGTAATTTGTAATAATACTAGGCGTCGATCTGATTCTGAGTGAATACGTTCTATATATCCTCCGTCCACTAGCTTTTTTGATAAATTTGTAACAGCGGGCAATGTAATTTTAAAGAATTGAGCTAACTCAGAACTACTCTTGCTGCCTTCATTTCTAAGAATCTCTAGAATTAAGTATTGGGAATTAGAAACCCTAGCTTCTTTGGCTTCTGGTGGCACAGTGTAAGCCATTGTAAATTTCCGAAGTACAAGTAAAGATAATTCCTCAAGTTTTTTAAAATTTAGATCTTCATCATGGTTCATCGTTCAATCACTCCTAACATAAACTTAAGACATCTTAATATTTCATTTTATAAAAGGTTAAGATGTTTTAACTATTTTTTCATAATAGTATGTTTTATCTCGAATGTCAAATCCAATAAATTAGATGTTTACATATTCAAGGGGGGTACCGATCATTTTAGAAATAATATGTCTGTGCTTTCCGTTTTTAATATTTTCCTATCCATTAATGAATTTTAAGTATCCATTAGAAAATAATTGATTTTAGCTAATCTTTTTTTAAACTAATTTGTAATAATGTTTATAAAATCAACGTTTATCAGCTTTTAATCAAACTTAATTCCAAAGCTACATTAGATTGGTGCTAGTTGATTTCCTATATCTAGGCTAGCTATTGGAATAGAGCTTCTTATTGAGCATACAAGATGACTTGATAATTTATAATCATAGACACAAAAAACATCCGCTCTAAGAGAGTAGCTGCTTTTTGTGTTCTTTTCCGGTGTATATTTAATTAAGTCAAAAGCTTACAATCGAAATCAGGAAAGGAATGCTATTTGCAGATGAATATTAAAGAACAAATACAAAAAATTGATTCTTTAGAATTTGAGTTATTTCAACAAAAATTAGAATTAGTCATTGAAAAAGCATATCTAAAAGGTGTACAAGATGGACAAACGAAGTATAACTATCCGCCAGTATTAACTAAGAAAGATTTAACAGAAATCTTTCAGGCTTCATCTTCAACAATTGATCGAACTGTAGCAAGAAAGGATTTTCCAAAGCTTACAACCTTAGCTGGAAAGTACCCACGCGATGAAGTGTTCGAATGGATAAAAAATAATTCAATATAATTTGATAGTTTTTGGCGACTGCAAAGGCCAATGGAAGTAGATTGATAGCAAATGATATCGTAAAAGCTTATATAGACGAACGTATGGAGGAATTAGAGTGCGAAGCTAATCAAGAAGAAATAGAAATAGAAATAGAAATAGGTATTGGCCGATGTTTTGAATCTGTTTATCAGTCTTCTTTTTTATATGACTAATGTTGGCGTTTCTTGTAAAATATTTGATAAATCAAATAATAAAGGTGGTATGGTTGTGGGTAAAAAAGATGATACAAATCAAGTTAATATCGAGGTTAAAATAGCTGAACTCGAATTAGAATTAGTTAAATTAAAAATTGAGCAAGTAGCGGAAGAGGCTTTTTTACAAGGAGTAGAATATGGAAAGCAACAGCATAAATGGCCTCCCATATTAACAAATTCCGATTTAAAGGAAATATTTCAATGTAGTAGTGCAGTAGTACATCGATTAAAAAATATATCTGGTTTTCCAAATTTCCCTTATGTTCAAGGGAGATATCCTCGAGATGAGGTATTTGAGTGGATAAAAAATAATTCAATTTAATTTGATAGATTACAGCATGTTTCACCAATTCGAAAGTTTCGAAGTCGTTAGTGAGATACTAGTGGATTACCTATATAAGGCTGGCATTTTGAAATACAGCTCCTATTGAGCATACAAGATCCGTGACAACTAATGGCCCCATAAATACAAAAAGCATCCGCTCCAGAAGAGTAGATGCTTTTTGTGTTGTTATTCAGATACCTTCACATGCGAAATAATATCCTCTATTTTGCAATCTAAATACTCGCATAGTTTATCTAATACAGACATAGATATGTTTTCACCTTTAGCAAGTTTAGCCATAGTTGCAGGGGAAAGTTGTAAATCTTTTTTTATTTGTTCCCTTGTCACTTCTTTGTCAATAAGTGTTTTAAAAAATGGTTTGTAATCAAATGACATAGAAAGCACCTCCGTCTATTTACTATTATATACTAAAAGTTCATAAAAATAAACTTTTAATTCATTAACATGTTGACTGTTGATTTAATAAGATGTATTATAAGTTCATGAAGTTGAACTTTTGATTTGCGTTTTGAAGGCTATCAACAGTCAGTCGGTGAATGGACTAGAAATAACCGACACACTAGAAGAGGTAGGTAAATATATGGATCGATTATTAGAGTTAGAAAGCCAGCGAATAGTTCGTGCTTTGATTAAAGGCTATATGAAGTTGCTCACACAACAGATCAATAAATAAATTCAGGGAGACGAAGTTTCGTTCACTTAAAAAGGGGGGCATCCAAATGAAAGTAACAGCTAAAGAATGGTGTATCATGTCGGACCACAACAAGCAATTACTTTTGAATGCAGTAGCAACAATTCGCTAAGGTAACGAATCATTCAACAGTGAATAATGACTATTAAATCACACTATAAAACACAGCAGATAGGAGCTAAGAAACATGGAAAAAACAACAGTAACATTTAGCTTAGTAGACACAGTAGATGCACTAGAGGACATTCGAGAGATCTTAGAAAATGCGCATTATGTTCAACAGCTAGTCGAAGAAAAATTTTTCGGTCGTTGCGATGTTGAGGAAGCCGATGTACAGCTCGGCATTGTTCATGATTACCATCGTTATGGAGTTTTCAACAGAATACTAAGCGACAATGTTTATCATGCTGAAACACTACTAAAAGACCTATTGCATACAGTCAAAATAACTTTGCAAGATAGTTAATCAATAACAAATAGAGAGGGGAATTGAACATGATTAAGAATTTATTTGCTGGTGTAAAAAACGTTGATTTTGTAGGAGAATCCTTTTCAAGAATAGTTGGCCAAGAGGTCAAAATGGAAACAGTCGTTTTAGAAGAGCTTGATACAAGTCGTTGGAATACACTGGCTGAACGTACTAACACAAAATCATTCATTCGTATGGTTGGCAGGGAACCAGTGAACTATGCAGAGGTACAGGCATGGGTGAAAGGTTTATCAGAAGGCATAGAAAAAGCCGCAGCGTTGGCAGACGCTACAGCTCATTGATTCATGCCCTTTGAAGTGCAGAAATAGTTTATCATATAGATTTAGTATATGCCAATTAGAAAAGCTTTACAGTACACTGTAAGGCTTTTTTGTATCATTTTATATATTATATAATTTCCATCCTATGACTTATTATAGAATCAGGAGGCGATTATATGAATAAGGAAAAATTAAAATATGCAATTTTAAAAGAAATAGATTCGAATAATTTACCTTTAACGGAAAATGATTTTGGTGCAGCTCTAGGTTTTTTGTCTAGAGAAAACTATCTATCCGGATTTTTTAGGGCAGATCATAGAGCTCATTTACACAAAATGGGACCTTCTCTAACTGAACATTCAATCCCGACCCTGATTTTTTTGCAAATAACCTTTGCGAAATTGGGGTCTTTTTATATGGAACATAATCGGAAAATATCTCGTATTCAGCATTTATGATTAGTACACGGATTAATCCATCCATTTCTTTTCTAGGAAAGGAATTACTTGTATTGGTTTTATATCATGAAGCCCTCCTATGCTTATTACGTAATCAAGTGGTTAATTTATAGGGGCGCTTTCCAGAAGTTTCGCGACTTTTTGGAGGCCTTTATTTCATAGCTATTTCAATGGGATTTAGAGAATAAATTTTCATTTTACTTCATGATAAATTAAGTTGTCAATAATAAATTTGTAAATTTATAAAAAAATGTTATAATAGTCTTACAATTATTTTTTAAAATCGTATTTCGAATTCCGCTGTCCTTTTTGCAGATAGAATTTGGATACGTTTTTTTAATATCCTTTTTAAGCCGAAGAAAAAATTAAAACAGTTATGTGAGCTTTAAAGGAAGTTAGTTGAATAAAATTATTAATTTACTATCTAATAGTAACCGATTTTTTATTTCATAAGGAGGACTAGAATAATGAATCTAATCAATAAGAAAGTTACACACAAGCGTTTTGGCATGGGTAGTATAGTTAAACATAATGATTCTCGTATTGAAATACATTTCGCATCGGAAAATAAAATGTTTGTTTTCCCTGATGTATTTGGAAAGCACCTAAAACTACATGATAAAAGTGATGCTAAGTCACTTGAAGAAATTTTGAAAAAAAAGGAAAACGAACGAAAAGAGGAAGAATGGAAGAAGGAAGAGGAAAAAAAACTACAACGAAAAAAACTGGTACTTCGCTTGGAACACGAAAAACTTATGAAAAACCATAAACTTCATCCCGAATCACAAATGGTTTTTTGGTGTGACACAGAAGAACAGAATAGTTCTTTTTCAGAGCGGAAAGTTTTTTCAGGCGTATTAAAAAGTGGTAATAACAAAGGAAAGCCAAACAAGCCGAGCCGCTTGCACCAAAATAGCGCTGTCCTATTAACAGCAATAGATTCCGGCATGCCTGAAAAAGACAGACGTATCTTAGGTGTCTATATGGTGAATGAAGATTTTGTCGGTAAGCTTTGTGAAGATGGATATATTCCTGCTCATTCAAAATACAGAATTCAACTTACAGAACAGGAGTCGGATCAGCTGCTTTTCTGGCAATATTATATAAATGAAAAATTCCCTGAAAAAATGACATGGAAGACAGGTAAATATCGTTATTTTGAAAATTTATGGATGGCTCAAATTTTGCTTGATATAGTTTCGTTGAAAAGTGACCCAAATGAACGAGAGCTGGCACAACAATTTTTTAAACATTTTTGTAAAATGAATATGATAACAGCTCAAGAGTTACCAAAGCCTAATGGTGCATTAATGCGTATTTAGAAGTTAGCCCAAAGATTATAAGAATGACTAACACCTACTTTCTTTTTAGCAGTATGTTTGATTGTAACTGCTGGGATTGTTCGTGTCATAGCTAACCTGATTTGGAATTAAAATATAAGGTATGCTGTTGTTTCAAAGGCACCAATTTTATCAAACTTAGATTCAATTGTAGCCATGTTTATGGGGTGGCCATATAATACAAATTATTCTGAGGGTGTAAAATGGGTTGTCCACTTGAGGTAGGACATTACCAAAGATTAAAGTACCTAGATTAACCAGAAGGTAATACGGGAACAGTCATCCTTTTTAGATGTTGTAAATTTACACTTTTATGGAAGCGTTATATAAAACTTTAATAACAGATAAAGATTGATCAAAATATTCATCTTGTAGATGTAGTAAATTAGGATTTATAATAGGAAAGACACTAACATTATTTTAGCCATTTCCCTCAATTGAGATATGGCTTTTATTTTTAACTTGTATGGAAGAATATTAAATTCATGTTGTTGTAAGTAATTCGTTCAATTATTGGCCCGATTCTTTATAGGAAAAAGCAAATAACTCCTGAAGAGCCTTAAATGGTCTATTTACATAACAAAAAAAGATTGAAGCAGTTAGCCCCAATCTAAATCACTCACACATTCCTATACACACGCTCGCCTAGTTTTTAATTAGCCCCATTCTGCCCCACCTAGCCCCAATGCAAAGCTATTATATGCAGTATCATGCAATTAATGTTTATGCTAAATTACCGTTAAACCGTTGATACATAAGGCTTTCTTGCTTATTGATGTAATACCTTGCACCCTGAAAATAATAGAAATAGTATAGCATAATGTGGTTGGGGAATCCTGCTATAGCAATGGTCTCTGAGATTTTTTTATTAATGATTAACCCCAGTTTTATACAAGGGCCGCGAGAGACATCAAGTGAAGATTATTGGCATTGAAAGAAGTTTCGAGGGCAAAGAAAAAAGCCGTAACGTTGGCAGGCGCTACAGCTTAAATCCATCCTTTATGTTATTAAAATTTGTTGGTCATTCCATATATCATTCCAGATATATAAGGAATCAACCAAATGAACCATACTAATATACTAAACGTATGGAATTTTACCATCATATTTGAGTCTTTTTTTACCAATACAATAGAAGCCCAAATTGCATGAAATAACATTAACAAGATTGCTAATAAACCTGTTATGCCATGAAAACTAAATAGAGACCCTTGTGAGGACATTTTTTCCATCATGGTAGTTCCGAGTGTATCGCAAAGTAAGCCTATCCAAAAAATAATCACATGCCATAACTTTAATGTTTTTTGGAATTTTTCTGCCCATACTCCTACTGAATAAAAAATTAGTGCTGCTGTAATAAATATAGTAGCAATTATTAGCATTTCAATCACCCGATTCATAGCACTATTTAAATGTCTTTTTCCCTTAAAAGTAATACTTTATACGCTAAAAGAATATATACACCTATTGCTCGGCTTTATTATAAAAAAGCAATATGAACAACAGATGAACAGCAACTGCTACATCAAAAGAGTTTCGGGATTCTATGCACTACTGCGCATCATAAAAATAATTAGAACATGACCGTATACATCACTCTCGTGGATGCTTTTTGTGTTGTTTATAAGTGGCTAATTTTGTGCTTCTGCCACTTTTTTGACACGTTCTAAAAATTCAACGACTACTTTGTCCGAAGCCAACAATAAAAATAATTTTACGAACCATTTTAACGGGTTATTTTGTTACAGTATAAGTAAAAGAAGTCTCTGTTTCATTTAGTTTATTTAATTCATAGTAAGCCGTAATTTCAAACATATTAGCG
Organism: Lysinibacillus sp. RS11; assembly: GCF_042019215.1. Lineage (NCBI taxonomy): Bacteria > Bacillati > Bacillota > Bacilli > Caryophanales > Bacillaceae > Lysinibacillus > Lysinibacillus sp. RS11. The sequence continues at coordinate 442,270 of NZ_CP168124.1, forward strand.
AGTGTAAAGCCTACTTTCAATATTTTTTTATCAGGTATATTCGTATATTCAAATGTTTCTACATCGTACTCTTCGATAGGTTTTCCTTCTTTATATTTTTGGCGATAAACACTGCCAACCACTTCTTCCGTTATTTTCATAGGTTTGTTTTCAACTACTTGTGGCATACTCTTTTGCAAATCAGCTAAAGAACCATCACGTAATGTCCAAATTTTCTATGGGAGCATTTATGTTAATAGTCTTTGTCCATGTTTTCATCAAAAAACACCTCTACTTCCAACAATAAAATAATTGATTTTTTTATTGCATTCTATCCTTCAAATCTGTGCCTCAAACAGATATCTATTTGAGAGCTATTACTTTAAATAACATTTCACTTTGTTGATAAAATGATGAATCTAGTAATGTTTAGTATTGTATTAATTTTGGTATTTTTTTGCTTAGTGCATACTTAGATTTTTATTCGAAAACGAAGGGGGAACTCAGCATCGTTTTCTCCTTATGATGTTCAATGTTAAATATAATGCACATAAAATTTGGTGATTTTCTTTAAGGTTTTGATGATATTTTCATTGTTTATCAAATATTTAACTTGACGCCGTTTATGAAAGTATGTAATATGAAATAAACTTCATGTGAAGTAAACTTCATATTTCGGAAGGGGTATTGGTATTGAAACGAAAGTTATTTCAAAGATTATTAATGTCTTTCCTTGCAATAATGTTAGGTGTTATTAGTCTTTTGATGGATCCAGCAGACAAAATGTCAGCAATTTATCTTTTAATTGTTGGTAGCATTATTTTGATTTTCTCGATTACAATGTATTTAAGAAAATCAGAAAAAGAGGATGATTTATCGAAAGAATATGATGAAAGAGATGCTCTTATTGAAGGACAAGCTTCAAATATAACAATGCAATGTATAACGTCATTAATAATACTGTTGCTATTTTTGAGTAATTTTATTGTATTATCTGTAAAAGCGGTTCTTTTACTATTAATACTCGCTCTTTTCATCCTATATACTGTAACTAAGTTTTTCTATGAACGAGTCCTTTAATTCTGAAGGAGGACGAATATGGAAAATAGAGTGCGAGATTTAAGAAAACAGCATAATTTAACACAACAAGAATTGGCTGATCGTGTAAGTGTATCTTCAAGGACGATTATTTCGCTTGAGAATCAGAAGTATAATCCTTCTGTATTACTTGCCTATAAAATTGCATCGATTTTTAATCAATCGATAGAGGAAGTTTTTATTTTTGATGAAAATGACAAATAAGGGGATTTTTTAATATGTTAGGTTTAATTGCTATCGTTTTTGGTATTGTTTTAACTGTTTGGGGAATTTATCGTATGAAAACAGATGATGGTCTTTTTGGAAAGACTCAAAAAAGCAAAAATATTTTTAATCTGTTTTTAATGGGAGAGGCGTCTGGGATTGGTCAATTTTTAGGCGGAATTGTTTGTGTAATTTTAGGAGTTGCTTATTTATTGTTCGGGTAATCTAGAAAGCTACCAACCGATTAAGTTAATATATTTAGCAAAAGACCGGGACTTGTGATTCAGGTCTTTTTGTGTTTATTCACTTTGCAATTCCTTTTATCGAGCTTCCATAATTTTATAAGGCTACAGGACAAGCATCACTAATAATAATAGATTTTTCCTCTCGATTCTTGCTGTAAGAGAGGTTAGAACAGGAGCACCTATAGTTACATCATATGTTGAAAATTTGAAACTTGAACATATAATCTATAGGATAATCTCCAATCAAAAAAGCATCTGCTCTAAGAGAGTAGATGTTTTTTGTGCTGTTATTAACTCAGTACCTCAGCTATTTCTATAAGTTCTTTTAAGTTGTCACGTTTGAATTTGTTATAAAGGTTTGAGGTATTCTGCCTAAAAGAATCGTTCATATATGAAACAAGAGGTGATCGAAGGCAAAACCATTTTTCGCTTCTTTTATGAAATTTTCCATCGTGCCTCGTTTTCGATAAGACTGCACAATCACTTTGGGAGAGAAACGTTTGTTGAATTGGTCACGAAGAACGTTTGCGAAAAGAGTAATTTAAAGCTGGACGAACCGATTTCTAGTCTTATATTTTTACCTAAATGGGCATTTTGCATAGGTCGATTACTCAAATATACATATAGATAACAAGACAATACTATTAGGAGGCTAAAGGAATGAATAAAGATCTTCTGCTTACGTTAATGAATAAAGTTATAAGAGTGGATCGAGGAGGTCCTGAATCACGTATAGGGAAGTTAATGGCTGCTGAAGACGATCATTTTGTATTATTAACTGAAAAAGATGGGATTGTTTACTACAGAACGCAGCACATTAAAAGCATTTCTCTTAACTCAAGAGATGGGATGGAATTTAGTGCTGAAGATCCAGCAGCAGGTTCGTACCTACTTGCACCTGATTTTAAAGCAGTAGTAAGCAGCCTACGACATCATTGGGTTAAAGTGAATCGTGGGGGTCCAGAAATGTTAGAAGGAATAATGGATGAGGTTTCGGACGATTATATTACTATTTTTTCTAAAGAAGAGGTTATCCGTCTAGCAATGTATCATGTACGAAATATTAGTTTAGGAACAAAAGAAAAAACGAATGAAAAAAACAATAGTGAAGCAAAAGATAGCAATGAAAGCCCTAATAATAAGACAGAAAACAGCAATAAACAAAAAAATGAAAACGCAGTGAATGATAGGGGAAGAAATGCGAGAAATAGAAGAAGGTAATGATTTTGTATTACGAAATAATTCGAGTCACGCATTGTCAGTTGAATATCCTTTTCAGCTGAATAGCGGAATCATTTCGTATTTCTATAAGCTCGTCAAAAGCTTCACTTGTATATCGTAGATCCTAAATCCTAAATCCGTATGTATACTTATCCCTAGTAGTGGATTTTGCGCTGCTACTGCGTTATCAAATGTTTCTAAAATGAGTTCAACCTCATACCATATACGCTAGCTTAGTTGATTGACCGTTGTCTCGAGCGATAAAGCTCGACTAAAATTTGTGATTTCTTAATTGTACTTTCTTAGACTCTTTTCGGACACGTCCTCTTGTATACTAAATTTTATTGATTGAACCGAGGCATGTCTATTCAACTATAAACATCCATTCAACAAATTTTCTTATATAATGTGATTTGAAGAGGCTGGGATAGAACTCGATTATTTTGAAAAATAGCGAAAACAGATAATAACTTTTTCGCTTCAATGAGTAGAGTGTTCCTTCCTAAATCAAAAAAATGTTAGACCAATTGCAATCGGTCTGACATTTTTTCTTTTTGTCCTAGCCTCTTCAAGTTTTGAAAAACTAGTATGTCAATGAAATTAAGGTATCATAATGATACGCCAAGGCGAAAATTGATATCAAAATATCGATAAACTATTCGCTAGTTTAGTGCAAAAACTGCAACAAAAAAGTGACAAACTTTCTTAAAACATAACCCCTAGTTACTTTGATAAAAGGAAACAAAAAAATAACCTACATAACAAAATAGACGCACCTTACACTTGATGAACAGTTTGAATATGTGAAAGGTTAAAATACGTTGAATTAGATTTCCCGTTTTGTATCTCAATAATTTGACCTTTTACAGTTACTACTCTACCTATATGGGAAAATTCTTTTCCAAGATTTAATACAACAAATTGATTTCTAAGTTGGTCAATTTGAGACTCGAATGTATCGTTTAGTGACTGATTGTTAATAGACGACAGGCTTAAAAATTCATTTTCACTTAGTCCGTAAGGAAACTGATCCTTAGAATATGGAATGAGCCATTTTAAATGTTTTGTTGAAATGAGCATGGTTTTGTAAATAGGAGATTCAAATACAAAATAATCATTCCTAACAGACGTTATAACTCCATGTAGTGCTTGGTTTTTTGTTACAAAAATCTCCACGTGTATTCCTTTTGCATATGAAAGTATATTTGTAAGGGTTAGGTCCTTATTGGACGACACTTGAGAATCAAATGCCGGTCTTTCTGAAGGTTGTTGAACATTATCTTCATTGTTATAATCTATTTCTAAAGTTTGAATATGATCGATTGGTAAATAGACAAACATATTTCCATTATAAATCACAATAATGTCACTACTCGAATCAATCACTGAACCTTTTAATACCTTTCCCCCCGAGAGTTCAATGACAACAATTTCTTTATTTAAATTTTGCAATAACAAAATCAAATTTACCTCCCTTTCTATATAAGTACTCAAACTACCCACAAATCCTAACTGAATAAATTAATCAATAAGCTAATAGGGATGACTAAAATGCTACATTAAGCTATCCCTCCGTTAGATTAATAGTCTATGTTTTTTCTAATAAATATCCATATTAGTGTTGCTTGGCTATCAATAGATGTCAATATGGCACTGATGCTCCTCAGGTACACTTGCCAGACTTGTAACTTGAAAAAGTAAGGTCTAATTCCTAATCCATAATCGCAATGTACCAATCATCACAACTTATTCATTTGAAATTGCTTTTATGTCAATATTTTTTATGGTTTTACGGTGCTAAAGCACGTCACGAAGTTAGTATAAATGCTTTTCCAAACGCCCATAAACTAAATGTTTGCGATTGAATTAATTATTTCAATTTCAAGATGGTGATTACTTTATAGATTCTTTAACAATAAAAAGAGAGTTCATCCTATTAGGAGGAACACCTCTGATGATTAAACGACCTATTTTTATTTGGTTAAGATTAAGGATCTAACACTATTTTAGACGTCTCTTTATCCTAAACTTAAAGAAATACATGGCATGAGTTCAGAATTTGCTTGAACACATGCCTTTTTATGTTTGCTTTAAATCAATGTAATTCTTTACGACCTAATATTTTAATATTTAGGTAATTTAGTATGAATATTGGAGAAAGTAGGTATAAAACTAAGGGAGTTTTAACTTTTTACATATTTATACTAAGACAGCATCACTAACCTAATGTATGAGAGGGAGAGCCTATTATTTTAGTCTAAAAATAAGTTATTTTTTAGAATCAAAAAACTGCTTGAAGGTGAAAATACTATGCAAATATTTGAGGTAATAACAATACTTACATTTTTAGTTACTCTTGGTTTCATTTTTTGGAGACCTAGAAATATGAATGAAGCGATTCCTGCATTGGTTGGCGCGATTATTGTAATACTTTGCGGTAGTGTGACCATGACAGATCTCGTCACAATTTTACAAACCATCAGTGATGCTGCGATTACCATCATGGCTACAATTGTCATGGCGATTGTATTAGAAAGCTTTGGGTTCTTTAACTGGGTTGCAGAGCTTCTTGCTGAAAAAGCAAATGGGTCTGGCATTCGATTATTCTGGTATGTCAATCTCTTATGCTTTCTCATGACACTATTCGTTAATAATGACGGTAGTATTTTAATCGCAATACCAATATTAATAATGTTATTAAACAATATGGGATTAGAAAATCATCAAAAGATTCCATATTTACTTTCTGGAGGTTTAATTGCAACAGCATCCAGTGCTCCAATCGGGGTAAGTAATATCGTAAATCTAATTGCATTAAAAATTGTCGATATGACTTTGTATTCACATACAGCAATGATGTTTGTCCCTGCAACAATCGGTTTATTGCTACTAGTTGGCTTACTGTTTTTATACTTCAAAAAGAACATACCTAAAACTGTTCCTATAAATGTAGCAGGGATGTCACTTCCTTCTTATCATCCACTCAAACAAATTGCTTTAGGACAATCGAGGCAAAAGCGTACTAGGTTTATGCTAAACGTACTTCTATTTGTATTTTGTGTTCGGTTAAGTCTGTTCTTCGCCTCGTTTTTAGGAATTCCAATTTCTATTATGGCGGTGATTGGATCCCTCGTTCTTTTAGGGTGGAGATGGGCTTATTTAAAAATACCTCCAGGTGATATGCTGAAAAAAACACCTTGGTATATTATCGTTTTCGCATTTGGTATGTATGTCATCATCTATGGTCTCAATAATATTGGCTTAACGGAATGGTTAATTCAATTTATGCACCCACTGGTTTCAGAAAACCTACTCAACACAAGCGTCTTAATGGGCGTACTACTTTCAGTACTTTCTAATATCTTTAATAACCATCCGGCACTTATGGTTGGAACGATTACGTTAACTAATATGGGGCTAGACCCTATTTCCTTGAAAGTTGCATATTTAGCAAACATTATTGGAAGTGACATAGGTGCGCTGTTACTTCCTATGGGTACCCTTGCAACACTAATGTGGATGCACATCTTAAGGAAAGGTAAGGTGAAAATCACATGGTGGGAATATATTAAAGTTACGATTATTGTGATTCCACCTACAGTCATCTTTACATTAGTTATTTTATATTATTGGGTAACATGGCTCTTTTATTAACACTGTGGAATAGATGACCTAAATTTAATAGATGATTATCCGAGAAAATTGTTCTAACATTACAATTTATTTGTTATTAATCGAAGATAATTTTTTTAATAGTTGAGAGAAATAGCCACTTTAATTTGTAAATCAACGGTTCTTTAGAATCAGCTTTTTAAGCTTATACAATTGTGGTAAAAAGGTGACTTTAACTCATGCGTTAGGTCTGAGTATTAATAGAGAGAGTCTACGATTTTCGTAGACTCTCTTCTACATAGCGTCAACTCGTAATGTTTTGTGTAACCATTTGAAATGGATGGAAAAAATTTTTTTCATAGATTCAGGAAAGAACAAGGTGATGAAGGAAATTAATAAGGGCGTATTGGCGCCTCAGCTTTTACATAAAAAACATCCTATACAAAACGAAAAAGGATTAAGTCCGGTTCAACACCGAACTTAATCCTTACAGATTTTTTTAAAAGATAGGTGATCACTTCAAAATGAAGTGATCCCTAATCGTTAGTGACAAATTGTATAAAGAGGTACTGCATTTAGAAATCATATTAAACACGGAATTGAGCTGCCAAGTCTCTTAACTCTTCAGCCAAGCTTGCTAGTGAATAAGCAGATGATGAAATTTCCTCCATTGCTGCCATTTGTTCTTCGGACGAAGCAGAAATACTCTCAGTGCCAGCAGTAGTAGATCTAGTTATAGAGTGGATTGCATTCATACTACCAACAATTTCTTCAGTTCCTGCGGCCATTTGCTCAACCGCTGCAGATACTTCTTCTACCTGCATCGTAACATTTTGAATGGCATCTTGAATGGAAGCAAAAGTTGTACGTGTATTTTCTGTTGTTTTAATCCCTTCATTAACTCCCGTTGTTACTAACTTCATTGATTCAACGGCCTTTTGAGTATCTTTCTGCGTCTCTGAAATCAACACTTCAATTTGGTTTGAAGAAATAGCGGACTGTTCTGCTAATTTTCTAACCTCATCTGCAACGACAGCGAAGCCCTTCCCATGCTCGCCAGCACGTGCGGCTTCAATTGCGGCGTTCAAGGCAAGGAGATTTGTTTGTTCAGCAATTGCTGTAATTGAATCAATAATTTGACCGATTTCATTTGAACGTTTTCCTAACACGTCGACAACTTCTGATAAGCCATTTACTCGTTCTGTGATGTCCATCATTTGTTGATTCATTTGATTCGCGGCATCTATACCATGTATTACTAGAGATAAAGAATCACCTGAAAGTTCGGTTACAGCTTGAGCATTCCCAGCTACTTGTTGTACACCTGTTGAAAGCTCATTAACGGTATTGACGGTGTTAGAGACATTGTTTAGTTGCTCTACTGAACCATGAGCGATCGTTTCCATCGTATTTGCAACCATCTCTGTTGCTTTCGTAGTTTCAGCTGCATTAGAATTCAATTCTTCAGATGCTGCGGCTACATGATTAGCAGTTTCAGTCACTTTTGTTACGGTAGTACGAATATTATTAAGCATCGAATTAAATGAAAGGGTTAATTGACCAATTTCATCTTTGGATGAATAGGTACCTTGTACAGTCAAATCTCCATCGCCTGCTTTTAACATGTTAGCCTGCAACTCTTTAACCGGATTTACAATTAAACGGCTAATCCATGTTGCCAATGCAATAAAGAAAATAATGGCTATAACAGTGAGAATGGCAGAAATGAGCATAGTAGTGTATAGACTTTGTTCATTTGCTTTATTCAACTGTTCAGCATCATCAGAACATATAATCATTAGTTCACGTGCATCATTTGCCACTTTCTCACGAAAATCCTGCATAGATGTAGTGTATAAAGAATAAGCTTCCTCGTTTCGGTTTTTACTAGCCAAATCAACGACCTCTGTCATAGTACTAAAATAACCGTCAAGATTAGATTGAATAGATTCTAACAGTTTTCGTTCATCTTCATTTCCGCTGTAAGAGTCTTTGAATTGTACAATTGATTCTTCAATATTTTGAGATCTTTCTGTGACGTTCGCTTGTAGCTCGGTATTACGTTTAGTATCCATAGTAATCATAAGCTCTAAAACGAAAGAATCCATCGCACGAATGTCAGTTCGAATTTGACCGAGATATTGGATTGGCAAAAGTGACTCTTCGTACATATCCTTAGTTCTTTTTGCCATATCGTTAATATAATAAAAACCTCCACCCGAAATAATTAGCAAAAAAATAACAGCAGACGTAATAAGTGTTAGGATTTTCTGTTTAATTGAAAAGTTTTTCATATGTATTACCTCCCTTGTCTCAACTATCTTCCAAATTCCTTATTATTATTGTGGTATATACTAATAACTTTGGATATATTGAGTAATTTAGATTATGTAATAATATACTACATCTAAGCTATTAATAAGAGAAGAAAAAATTTAAAAAATATAAAATAAGTATTAATTATTTGAAAAAAAACCCTGATAGTAGTTTTTAAGTAGTGAACATAAAGTGCTATGTTTGAAGTTAGTAAATTGTCATTTATAAGAAGTAATATAGAAAACATACATATTTTGTTATGGAAAATTAAAGGAAATAAGTCCTAGGTAGTCTTTGTGATATTTATAATAGTCCCTTATTAGCGCGCTTTTTTAATTGAAAAGACTGTTTTGTGCAAGGGGTATATCTGTAACATTAAATTGTTTATTGAGTAATAGATTCGTGATGAGAGATGGGGGAGAAGATCATGAACAACCAGCGTCAATTGTAAATAATCGTTTAGGTATGTTGAGCTTTTTTTATCATGGGGTGACCATTCCTTCCATTTATACAGCATTTTATGTTTTGTGCGGATTAAGGGAACAACAGACACAATAATTACGGACGACACCTATGTTTTTGTTAAATAAGAATGAAGTCAATGAATTAAAGTAAGAAGAGTTTATGCTGATAATACCTTCAAAAGTCAATGAATGGCCTACAAGCGCAAATCCAAGAACACCTTTAATAGGGTGTTCTTTTTATTTTAGCTAATGGATTCCATTGAGAAGATTAAATCCAAAAGAACGGAGGGTTTGAATTACTACATGTATTAAAGGAATGGTAGTGAGAATACACCTAGAGGACACTTTTGTAAATTGTTGTAATTAACATTGTGAAGGGAGTGTGGGCGTTGTTTTATTTATAAGAAAAAAATCTGTCGAAAAATATAATTTAATGTAAAAAAACTTTTGGCGCAGTTTGTATTTATTGTAAAAGAAAAATATGGTTCTATTAACATTTTTTAATTCCTTAAAATGGATTTTATTAAGGTTTGCGAAATTAATAAAAATACTAGTTTCTAAATATTTTTTATAAAATGGTACTATAGTAATGTTTTGGGAATCCTTAAAATATTTTTCAATTCTTTAGTCTTATGTTATATTACTTTAGGTGCTTTTTGCTTTATATTATTGAGAGTTTACTCACCTACGAGATTTTGTTAGGTTCTATATTGATAGTAAAAAGGTCTGTAAAGTTATCCTTTCACTAAAATCCAAAGCAAGAAATTTTTACTGAAATAATATGAATCATATAAAGTTTAGCGATAATAGGGAATCTACATACGATACTCTGAAATTCAAACAGGAGGTTTATAAACATGCATGCCAAGAAATTATTTCCATTATTATTATGTTTTGTAGTCGTACTTTTTCAAACAATAGTACCCAATGTAGGAAAAGCAGATGAACTAAACAATACAATGCTTATTGATAGTGCGCAAATTACAAAAACAGATTTAACATACGGAGAACAAACAGGAGTCCGTGTAACCTTTAGTGAAAAGCCTAATCTGAAATTAAAATCAGGCGATACAATTACGATGACATTACCACCTGAATTAAGAGGTTTTAATGTGAATATTAAACTAGATGATTACGGTTCGTGTAATGTGACTGGCGAACAAGTTGTGTGTACGTTCAATAGTAAAGTAGATGAACGTAAAAATATTAAAGGTTTCTTTGAATTTACTATCCAAGCAACAAACGTAGAATCTGGAAGTTCAAAAACGATTAATACGAACTTTGGAACAAGTTTAAGTAAGCAAGCTGTAAAAATTACGCATCCAGCTAGTAGCGGTTCTTCGCCAGGAATCTTCTTCTATAAAACAGGAGATATTCAGCCAAATAATTCAGATGAAGTTCGTTGGTTCCTAAACTTCAACTTAAAGAAGGAATATCTTGATAGTGATATCGTGTTACAAGATACTTCAAAAGGTGGTCAACAAATTCAGAAAGATAGTTTCTATATCCAAACAAGTGGTCACTTAGGTGATCGTCAATTCACACCTGATGAGTTTTATAGGAATGGGCTTGGATATGTGAGTATTACGAGTGATAATTCATTTAATGTAGTAATTTATCGTGGGTATGCAAGTGGTTCTTCGTTCACTGTAGGTTATAAAACAACTATTACAGCTCAAGGAATAAATGAAGAATATTTGAAGAATGGATATGATTTGAATTACAAAGTTAACAATCAACAGCCAGTACACGAGCAAAAAGAGGCTCAAGTAAAAAACATTTCAGCTAATGGTGGGGCTGTAGGAGACTTACCAGCTAAAGGTACATTAAGAATACTGAAATATATAGATGATCATAAAGAACAAGTCATTCCAGGTGTTCAATTTAAAGTTTTCACATCAGGTGGTCAACAAATTGGCGATTTTACAACCAATGACAAAGGAATTGTAGAAGTACCAAACTTGAAAGCTGGTGAGTACTATGTACAAGAAGTATCAGCTCCTGAATATGTAACATTTGACGCGAGTAAGAAAATTCCATTTACAATAGACGAGGATGCTGCAAAAGGTATTGAATTACCGATTTCTAATAGTTTGAAAAAAACTTCGATTGAGGGAACGAAAACTTGGAGCAACGATCGTGAACAAGATCGCCCTTCAGAAATCAAAGTAGATTTACTCAAAGATGGAGAGGTTATTGTTACAAAAACCGTAACAGCAGACAATGGTTGGAAATATCAATTCGATCAATTAGACCAATACACAGTAGAAGGTAAAGAAATCCAATATGCTGTAAAAGAGCAATCTGTAGAGGGATATGAGTCTAAAGTTAATGGTTATGATATTTTAAATACAAAAATAGAAAAACCAGTGGATCCAAGTGAAAAACCGGTGGATCCAAGTGAAAAACCGGTGGATCCAAGTGAAAAACCGGTGGATCCAAGTGAAAAACCGGTGGATCCAAGTGAAAAACCGGTGGATCCAAGTGAAAAACCGGTGGATCCAAGTGAAAAACCGGTGGATCCAAGTGAAAAACCGGTGGATCCAAGTGAAAAACCAGTGGATCCAAGTGAAAAACCAGTGGACCCAAGTGAAAAACCAGTGGACCCAAGTGAAAAACCAGTGGACCCAAGTGAAAAACCAGTGGAACCAAGTGAAAAACCAGTGGACCCAAGTGAAAAACCAGTGGACCCAAGTGAAAAACCAGTGGACCCAAGTGAAAAACCAGTGGAACCAAGTGAAAAACCAGTGGACCCAAGTGAAAAACCAGTGGACCCAAGTGAAAAACCGGTAGAGCCGAGTGAAAAACCAGTAGAGCCAAGTGAAAAACCGGTAGAGCCGAGTGAAAAACCAGTGGACCCAAGTGAAAAACCGGTAGAGCCGAGTGAAAAACCAGTAGTTCCAAGTGAAAAACCAGTAGTTCCAAGTGAAAAACCAGTGGAGCCGAGTGAAAAACCAGTAGTTCCAAGTGAAAAACCAGTGGAGCCGAGTGAAAAACCAGTAGTTCCAAGTGAAAAACCAGTGGAGCCGAGTGAAAAACCAGTAGCTCCAAGTGAAAAACCGGTGGATCCGAGTGAAAAACCGGTGGATCCGAGTGAAAAACCAGTAGTTCCAAGTGAAAAACCAGTGGAGCCGAGTGAAAAACCAGTGGCCCCAAGTGAAAAAGTGGTAGAGCCAAGTGAAAAACCGATGGCTCCGGGTGAAAAACCGGTAGAGCCGAGTGAAAAACCTGTGGAACAAAGTGAAAAAACGAAAGACTCTGAAGATGCAGGTAAGGTAGAAGAGGAACAAATAACTCCAGAGAAACCAGAACAATCGGTGGAACAGAGTAAAAAACCGAAAGACTCAGGAAATACGGCTAAGGAAGTAGAAAAGCCATCAGTAGAAGAGCATGTCAACAATGTTGTTCAAAATCAAAAAGTTGACCAAGAGGAGCAACAAACTCCAAATAAAGCTGAACGCTTACCTCAAACAGGGGAAAGTAACACAACTTTATATCAAGTACTTGGTTTAATCTTAGTAGCTTTAGCATGCTTGTTATTACGACGTAGCAGAAAAGAAATTTAAAATATAAACCCCCTGTTTTGAACTGAACTGCTCCCTGTCAAGTAGACAGTGGAAATAATAAAAAGCTTTTAAGCGGCTTTAGCCCTATATTCTAATGGGCTTAAGCCGTTTAATCGTTCTTGGTATCTATCGTTATTGTAAAACTGGATATAATCCTCAATCGCTTGTTGTAACGCTTCAAATGTTTGGTACTTATGTAAATAATACTTTTCACATTTCAATGTTCCCCAAAATGATTCCATTGGTCCGTTATCTATACATTTGCCTACACGGGACATGCTATGAATCATCTCTGCTCCATCTATTCTTCTTTTAAATCCATGTGATGTGTACTGATAGCCACGATCACTATGAAGTAACGGTTGTTCTCCATCTTTTAAAGTAAGCATTGCTAAATCAAACGTCTTAAATACCAATTCATTATTATTTGAATGCCCCAATACATAACTGATAATAGAGCCATCGTAAAGATCTAGAATAGCGCTTAAATAAGCTTTCTTTCCATTTCCTAATTTGAACTCCGTCACATCTGTTACCCATTTTTCGTTGGGTTTGCTTGCAGTAAATTCACGATTTAATCGATTTTCAGCGACATGTTGTGCAGGTGAAGAAACATATCGCTTTCTTTTTCGGCGAATCACGGATTGTAAACCACTGATTTGCATTAATCGATAAATACGTTTGTGATTGAACTTTTTATTGTATTTACGATTGATATTTAAAGTCATTCTTCGATATCCATAAATTCCTTCGACTTGTCGAAAAATAGCTTGGATATCCTGAAGAATCGCTTTATTCTCTAGCTCTCTATCTGTTGGTGTACGTTGTAGCCATTTATAATAGGCAGCACGAGATAAACCGGCAATATCACATAAAAGGATTACTGGCAGATTTTCTTTCGCATGTAACTCTTGAATCGCTCTATATTTATTTTGTAAACGAACGCTTGTTAACGATTCCTCCTTTCGAGTTCTTCCAACTTTTTTAAAAAGGCATTTTCTGCGCGTAATCGTTCATTTTCACGTTCTAAACGTTTCATTTCTAGCTTAAATTTTTCTTCAGCTGTTAATTCCTGTTCTTCTTTCTTGCGACCACGTTTATCCTGCAGAGCCTCTTCACCATTTACTTCGAATTTTTTGACCCATTGATACACCTGTTGATAAGACACTTCATAGGTTTCTGCAGCGAGCTGATAGTTTTTCTGATGTTCTAGACAGTAATTTACAATCTGTATTCTTTCTTCTAACGTCGTTGTTCTTTTATTAGTCATAGAGTTTGTCATTCCTTTACCGGTATCCTTTAATTCTCTATGACTATTATACTTTTGAATCCAATTTCTCAAAACGGATTTGTCAGAAATCTTGTATTTTCTTGTAACTTCTTTTAAAGAATATTGTCCAGATAAATAGTCTTGTACAGCTGCTAACTTTAGCTCTTTCGAGTAAGAATTCCAAGAAGTGGACTCTTCAAGGCCAATTTCTCCATCTATTTCATATTTGTAGTTCCATTCTTCAATGGTTTTATAAGAAACCTGAAATATAGTAGCTAATTCTGAAATTGTCTTTTGTCCTTTGTGAAGAAGTCTTAGAACCGCTAATTTTTCATCTTTTGAGTGGTTACTTCGAGCCATAAAAAAATGCCCCCTAGATAAACAGATTTTTATTTTTTAATCTGTCTACCTAAAGGGGAGCATATCAAACGAACAGGGGGTTTGTTATGTCGAAAAAGTTCTTATTTGTGAATACTGTTTCGGGACCACCAGTTTAATATGAACGGACACTAGTGAGCGGATTTAGGGCAGCATCATCAGAGCAACCCGATTTAAATGATGGGAGGAATCAAACGATAATCCTTCATTTATTTCCATAAATATCTGAATTTTTAGTTAGGTAATTTAAGTAAATACTATTGGGAATACAATAAAAAAGTAGCAGAGGAGGCGTGCTGAGTAGCTTTTCTTTGAAAAAGTAATATAGTAGTAAAACAATTTTTACGAATATTACAAGTGAAAGGATTTAAGCTTACACGATTGTAATGTAATTGAAAGCCAATACGATAGAGTGTAATACATTATTTTGCGAGAATGTGTATAGAAGCAAGAACAAGAAGCGGAGGAATACACAATGAATGAAAAATTAGAAGGCGTATATGAGGAATACAATCGTTATATATATCATTTATGTTTAAAACTTACTCGCAATAATATTGAAGCTGAAGATTTAATGCAAGAAGTATGGGTAAAAGTTGTGCGCTATGAGGATAGCGTTGCCGAGGTGGAGCATATTAAAGCTTGGCTAACAACAATTACAATGAATACATTTAGAGATCGCTATCGTAAAAAAGTACGACGTAGTAAATACATGATGAACCAACCTGAAACATTAGACGTACCGATTTTAGATTTGGTTCCCAATAATGATATTTCGACTGAAGAAAAAATTGAAAAAGATGTTGTTACTAAATTAGTACAGGATAAAATGGAGCAATTAGATGGGATCTATCGTAAAACATTATGGTATTTTTACATAGACCAATACTCACTTGCTGAAATCTCTTCTATTATGAAAGTTTCAATTGGTACTGTGAAATCTCGTTTATTCCGTGCTAAAGCTCGTTTGAAAGAAATGCTTATGGCTGATGTTTCAATTGTAGAGTCTGTGCTACCAGCATGATAACATGCATTGGTCGCACTAAACTAATTACTTAGACGGAAGTATATGTTCGACCAATCCGATAAAAGATGCATTGCAAAATTATGTTGCAATGCATCTTTTTTTGAATTTTATTACCAGTAAAACGGGGTACATCGCTGATAAAAGTGCCGAAATCGCTGATAAACCACCGAACATCGCCGGTGGAACCTCAAACTTTCACTCACTTAAATGCAGGGCTAAATGAATCTCTAAATAATGTGCTGGATTGTGTAAATCACGATTTAACAATTGTTTAATTTTCTCAAGTCGGTGGTATAGCGTATTTTGATGAATGTGTAAGGTAGAAGCCGTTTTTGAAATAGAACGATTTTGATGAATATAACAACGAAGTGTTTTAAGTAAAGTTTCATCCTTTTGCTTGTATAACGGAGCTAATATATCATGAACGAATTGTCCAAGCTCTTCTTCGCTTTGCTTGTTGAATAATCGATTAATACCTAGCTCTTCATAACAAATAATGGTTACCTCGTCTTCTTTGTTTGCTTGGCGCGTAGCTTGTTGAAGTGCTTGCTGACTTTCTTCGGCGCTCTGAGCAACATTTAACAAATGATCCTGTATAGCTCCTATGCCTATTGCCACCTGTTGATGATAAAACTGAACCCAACTAATAATAGCCTGCGTTAATTGTTGTTTTATTTTGTGACGAAATGCCGTATCTCCTTGTAATACCCAAACGATTGTTTCGCGTAGTGTAAATATAAAATGCTGCCCTTTAAAATATTGCTGTACATGTTGAATAAATTGCATACTATTTTTATGAGAAAATTGTTTCAGTCCAAATTTTACGACGAATGTTGGTTTCTTAATATCGAGTCCTAATTCATCATAACGAGAATCAACTAGAGGGGCACGTCCAGAGATAAGCTGTTGAAAAAGCTCGAAACGTTCTTTAAAATTCGTTTGTCCTGTCGCTTGTATTTGTAGTGATTTTAAAGTTAAGCTCATCGCGGCGTTTTCAATAATCATACGTTGTTGGCTCGTCAATTTCTCCAACTGCTGAATAATTAAGTAACCGAAAATTTCTCTTTCATTTCGGATTGGGAAAATATAGCCTATATCCATTAATTGTTCCTCTTGAATTGTTGCTAGCTTGTTCATTTTTTCTAACTGTAAAAATGTTTTACGATCGGCTAAATTTACAAATTGTATGTCTAATTGTAATAATTCCTTCGTCGTTTGAATGATTTTCATTTCTTGTACATTTTGCAAAGATAGTTTAATAAAGATTTGGTGAATTTCATGTTGCTTTATAAAATAAGCATTTAACCGTTCTATTTCTTCATATGCCTCCGCATTTCTTATAGCAACGGCCGCCTGCGATGCGAAGCTTTCTAGAAGTCTTAGATCACTTTGTTGAAAAGCACGTTTATTTGTATATTGATGAACAATCATCACACCGAGTTTTCTTTCGTGAAAGGTAATAGGAACAGCCATCGATGTATTATTCTCGATTCTTCCTAAATGTACAGCTTCCATTAATGCGTCTAGATTGAATTTTGTAACATTGCTCATAATCTCTAATGTTTCTTGATAGTTGTAAATGGCTGATACGCCTGTGTGGAATGTATAACCTGCCATTCCCTCGCCTAATTGGGGAGCGTAATCAAAGATGCGCTCTGTCACACCCGCACTTGCTACTGTATATAAACGCTCCATTTCAGGGTTGAATAACATTAAAAATCCACGATCAATTACTGGAATAGCTAGAATGGAAAAATCCATGATGGTCTGCAACAGCGTTTTTATTTTCAAAGTTGAATTCATTACTCCTATAAGCTGCATAATGGCTAATTTCTGCTCACGCTGCTGTATGAGAATTTTCTGATAAAAGGTCTTTTCTAGCTGCAAAACTAAAAATTGCTCATCATAACCAGTAAAGTCCCCAAAGATGATACCTTGTACAATGTACTCATTTGGCTCTGGTATGTATATCGTTGCACTAAAGCGTTGCTGTTGTTTATCCCAATGTACTCCTTTTAGATTGGGGTTAATATCACAAGGTCGACCATAAAATAAAGACCATTCCTTTGTTGCGCTATAAATATAAAAGCTACAATTTTCATCGTTCAATACAATTTCTTCATGTTCCCCTAGAGACATCGTTATTTCGACTCCTTTCACTAAATTTCGGAATATATTCTAATGATCTTTTATAAACATTGTAAGATATTCTAATGATATCGTCCTTTATTTATCTTAATATTTAGATAATTTAATGAAAGGAGTGGAGTTATGAATGTCGAACTAAAAAACCGCAGTAATTTAATTTTAGGCGTTTTATTCTTTGGATGGATGGTTTCATATATTGACAGAACTGCTATCAGCTTAGCTTTAATTAATATTGGTAATGACCTAACCTTAACAGCCACTGAACTAGGATTTGTTTTAAGTGCGTTCTTCTTTGGATATGCTGTAATGCAAATTCCTGGTGGATGGCTAACGGATAAGTACGGAGCGATTAAATTATTAATTGGTGCCGTTATTTTTTGGTCAGTTTTCACTGCATTTACGGGATTGGCTTGGTCACTCACTTCACTACTCTTAATTCGGTTTTTATTTGGTATTGGAGAAGGCGGATATCCTGCTGCAAGTACAAAAGCAATCTCTATATATTTTCAGAAAGAACAACGTACAAAGGCTCAAGCGACAATGATGTCATCCAATATGATAGGTAGTGCTATCGCTCCTATTATTTGTGCACCTCTATTATTGGTAATGGATTGGCGCAATGTATTTTTCTTAATTTCTGGTTTAGGACTTCTTTTTGTAATCGCTCTTTTGTGGAGTACGAAAAATGCACAAACATCTATATCAGAGGAGCGAAAGGAGAGCGAAGAGAAGGGCTCTTTTAGCAAAGTATTAAAAAATACTTATTTAATGCGTGTACTTCTTATTTTCTTCTTTATTAATATAGCAAACTGGGGATTGAGCTCATGGATGCCAACGTATTTAATGAAAGTGCATGGTCTTGATTTAAAAAATGTCGGATTCATCGCCGCTATACCAGCCATTTTCGCAGCTATTGGAATGATTATAAGTGGGCGTATCATCTCAAAGATAGGAGGGCGCTCGAAATATGGCGTGATTTTCGGAGCGGTTGTGCTAGCTGTTTGTTTGTATCTCATGTCTACAGCTGCTTCTGCAGCACTAGCTATTACGTATCAATCAATCGCCTTTATATTCGTATCTTTTATGTCCTCGTTTATATTTACAACACCACATCGTGTCGTCAATCAACAAAATGTTGGGACAGCTTTTGGCGTAGTAAATTTTGGTGGTCAAGCAGCCGGCATTATTTCGCCAATAATTATGGGTTATTTAATTAATGTATCAGGTGGTTCTTTTAAAACATCATTTATATTTTTAGCCATTATGTGTGTAATTGCTGCTGTAATTGCTGTTACTTTACCAGTTAATCATCAGCAACAAACAAAAATAAAATCTGTGGAGGGATACTAACTATGAAACGGCATTTATTTGATTGGATGCAACAACATGAAGAAACTTTCAGTCATATGGCAAAGCAAATTTGGGACAATCCTCAGCTAGGCTATGAAGAAACATTTGCTTCTGTACTGCAACAAGATTTTTTGAGAAAAGAAGGATTTGATATTGTTACTCCGATTGGTGATGTAGAAACAGCCTTTTATGCACAGTGGGGATCAGGTAGTCCAATTATTGGAATTTTAGGAGAGTTTGATGCGCTTCCAGGATTATCGCAGCAAGTCAGTTCATTATATTCGCCTGTGGAGGAAGGGGCACCAGGGCATGGCTGTGGTCACAATTTATTAGGAACGGCTGGAGTAGAAGTTGTAGTTGCCTTAAAAGAAGTGATGAAGCTTAACAATTTACAAGGAACGATTCGCTATTACGGATGCCCAGCAGAGGAATTGTTATCAGGAAAATCGTATATGGCACGGGCAGGTGTTTTTGATGATTTAGATGTAGTCTATACGTGGCATCCATTCACGTTTAACATGACAGCGAATTTCTCTATGCAAGCACTCACTGCCATTGAATTTTATTTTTCAGGTAGGACGGCACATGCTGCTGGTGCACCACATCTAGGGAGAAGTGCACTTGATGCTGTTGAATTGACGAATGTCGGAGCCAATTATTTACGGGAGCACGTGCCAGACGGTTCTCGTATTCATTATCAAATTACAAATGGAGGCTTAGCACCGAATATTGTTCCAGATAAAGCAAGTGTCTATTATTTCCTACGCGGAGCAAATCGTGATGCTGTTAAAGATTTAGAGCGCAGACTCATTAAGGTGGCAAAAGGGGCAGCGATGATGACAGAAACAGAAGTGCATTGGGGGATTAAGGCAGGGTGTTATGATACTTTACCAAATCTCACTTTAAATGAGCAAATGTTGGCACAGTGGAACGAACTACAGCCATTATCTTTTACAGAGGATGAGCTTGCTTTTGCAAAGTCGTTACAGGCTTCATTAGATCCTTCTGTTCTTGCAGGTGTTGCCCAACAATCTTTTGTACCAAATGAAATAAGTAAAGAGGTATTGGTGGAGCAGGTATTTCATTTTCCACAAACGTTTCGCCAATCCATGCAAGGTTCTAGCGATTTAGGGGACGTTTCGTGGATTGCGCCCCTTGGTCAGGTATTTACAACATGTGCTCCTCATGGGGTCCAAGTGCATACTTGGCAAGCGACTGCTGCTTTTGGATCTTCAATTGGCATGAAGGGGATGCATTATGCTGCAAAAGCAATGGCAGGAGCTGCGCTTGATTCCTTACTAAATCCTGCTGTTATTCAAAAAGCGAAAGAAGAATTTATGAATTTAAGAGCTGGGAAACAGTATGAATGTGGTATTCCGGAATAAGTAAAAGCAAATTCTGGTTTAAAACTAAGCGTCTAGAAATAGTTGGGGTGGAGGGTAGTCACCCATAATTTGGCCAAATGAAAAACACCTTTAAAAGTTAGATGTATGTCTAACTTTTAAAGGTGTTACTCTTACCGAGTAGATTCATTGTTAAGTAATTTTGCAAAAATCTCACGTAATGTTTGTATTTCCTCAGCTGAGAGCATACCAAACATATTGTTGAGAATTTCGCTAACTTGTTGACGGGATTTTTCCAAAATGTCTTTGCCATCAGGTGTAATGATCAATTGAAATGCTCTTCGATCTGTGGCATGTTGTGTTTTTTCAATAAAGCCAGCATTAATGAGCTTACTTGTTAAAACAGTGACGCCACCTGTTGTAACCTTTAACCGATCAGCAATGGCAGAAGGGCGTTTTGGTCCCTCCTGCGATAAGTAGTCTAAAATTAAAATATGGGATTTTGAAAAGCCGAGTACATTTTGATTATTCCACTCGTTTGCCCACTTACGCTCAATAGAAGAAACTACTTCAAACAACGAGGTAAGGGTTATTTGTTTTTCTTGATCCATATAAGGTCATCTCCAAAACTGTTTTAACTTTCTTGTGCCAATCTTGTCATCGCATTTAATTCAAAAGCACGAACTTTACGTGGAATAAAACGACGAATGTCCATCTCATTGTACCCAACTTGAATACGTTTTTCATCAATTAAGATAGGGCTGCGTAGCATTCTCGGATGAGCCTGGATGATTGCAAACAATTCTTGAATAGAGAGCTGATCAATATCAACATTTAAATTTTTAAAATCGTTTGAGTTTGTCGCAATAATTTCATCTGTTCCATCTTCTGTCATGCTTAATATTTCTTTAAATTCTGCAAGTGTAAGTGGGTGTGAAGTAATACGTTTTTCTTTATATTCGATGTTGTGATCTTTTAACCATTTTAATGCTTTTCTGGATGAAGAACAGCTCGCTTGTGAATAAATAATAACTGTCATTCTTCATTCCCCGCTTTCTTTTTTAGGATTATATTTTATAGATATCTTATTAGTAAGTTAAGTAGGTTATACATATATCTTACTAGTAAGTTATATATAAATCAATAGCTATTTGAAAAAAAAATTAAATAGAAATAATGTTTTTTTTTATACTAAAATATACGTTCAAAAGAGCAAAAAGTTCCGTAAATTCAGCTTACAATGATGTAAGTTTACTCAATATTAATAATAGATGCTTAAAGAATTTGAGAGTTGTCCTAAAATAGGGAGAAATAGTTTGATTTAATAGCGGTAGATATATTTGTTAATCCACTGATTATTATTATGATTAAATGTTGGGTTTTATGCATAGATAAAAATTTTTTTATTTGAGGCTAAGGAGAGAAGTGGTTTTCAAAAGCTCGGGAAGCTTGGAGAACCGCTCAGGTCCCACGATCCCCACGCTCAATTTCCAGCTACTAAAAAGAGGGCAGTACCGAGTGATCCAAGAATCACATCGGTAACTGCCCACATTAATAATATTCCTAGCTTTGTTGCCCAGAAGTAAACCAGTCTTGGACATTCCAAACTTTTGTTGCTAAACCTTCATAGAAATCAGGTTCATGGCTTACTAACACGATTGTGCCTTTAAATTCTTTCATGGCACGCTTTAGCTCATCTTTTGCATCGACATCTAAGTGATTTGTTGGTTCGTCAAATATGAGCCAGTTTGCCTCTTCCATCATTAACTTACATAAACGAACCTTTGCTTGCTCACCACCAGATAAAGAATTAAGTGGGCGAGTAATATGCTCCGTTTTTAGTCCCGCACGTGCTAATGCTGCACGTACTTGTGCTTGCTCCATAGAAGGGAAGGCATTCCATACATCATCGATTGGTGTAATTTTGTCTGCCTTTACTTCTTGTTCGAAGTAAGATGGGTAAAGGTAGTCCCCACGAATAACTTTTCCATCCAGTGGGTTTATTTTGCCTAGCATCGTTTTTAATAATGTTGATTTACCGACACCATTCATACCGACTAGAGCAATCTTTTCCCCACGTTCAATCTCAAAAGTAAGTGGTGGAAGTAACGGCTTGTCCTTATCATATCCAATGACTAAGTTTTCAGCCTCTACTACATAACGGCTTGAAGAACGTGCCTCTTTAAAGCCAAATTCAGGTTTTACAGCTGTTTCAGGACGATCGATACGCTCTAAACGGTCAAGCTGCTTGGCGCGAGATTTTGCACGACCAGTAGTAGAGTAGCGAGCTTTATTTTTCGCGATAAAATCCTCTTGTTTTTTTATGAATTCCTGTTGTTTTTCATAGGCATCAATATGCTGACGTTTATTGATTTCAGCAAGCTCTAAAAACTTTTCATATGTTGCTGTATAGCGAGTTAATTTTGAAAACTCTAGTTGGAAAATAACGTCCACCGTTTCATTCATAAACTCCGTATCATGCGAAATTAATAAGAAAGCATGTGGATAGTTCTTTAAATAGTTTTTCAACCATGTAATATGCTCTTCATCCAGATAGTTCGTTGGCTCATCGAGTAATAGTACTTTTGGTTTTTCAAGTAATAGTTTTGCTAGTAAAACCTTTGTACGTTGACCACCAGAAAGAGCAGCGACATCACGTTCCAAGCCGATTGCATCAAGACCAAGACCTCGTGCAACCTCTTCAATTTTCATATCAAGAGAATAGAAATCCCCTGCATCCAGAGCATCCTGCACCTCGGCCATTTGATCTAGTAAAACTTCTAATTCTTCAGGTGTTGCTTCAGCCATTTTACCAGTAATTTCATTGAGTTCTTCTTCTTTTTTATATAAAGGAAGAAAGGCATCACGTAATGCATCTCGCATCGTTCGGCCAGCTGTTAATACAGTATGCTGATCTAAATAGCCGTAATGTGTTCCTGGAAGCCATTCAACCTTCCCAGTATCGTGGATTGCTTGGCCTGTAATAATGCTCATTAATGTGGACTTACCAACACCGTTTGCACCTACAAGACCAATATGATCACCTTCAACTAAACGAAAGGATACATCTTTAAAAAGTGTGCGGTCACCGAATGAATGACCTAAATTTTCAACTGTTAATACTGCCATATATGTTCCTCCAAATTCAATTCATACATTTATGTGAAATAGTAGCCGTCTTTCTAAAGAGACAACTGTTTGTGAAGTGTTTTTATTTCGCTAGGCTTTTTCATTATTATAGTTCTGCTAATTGTTTATTTAACTCCGCTAGCGTTGCTTCCATATTTGCAAGGCGTTGTTCTGCCTTTGCCACTTGATCATTATGACCTGTAGATTCAAGTTTTTCGATGTCGCCTTGTAAATTCATATAATCCATTTTTAGCTCTCTAATTTGATATTCAATATCACTTTTTGATGGCATGATAATTGCTCCTTTTATGTGTTTATTTTATAACGAATGCGTATATCAATTATGCCTCGGCATAATTGCGTCTGGAATCGGCTTTGTGTTTACACAAAGAACTCCTTTTCGATTCCATGACATCCGCCGGAGGCTTTAGGCCAACACGAAGTTGGTCACTCAGTAGTTGCCACAGGACGTGGCGTTCTTAGACTGAGTTCCCCTATTTCAGCAGGTGTCTTTTGTACCGAAAGCGTAGCGACAGGTACAGGTGTCCAAACACCTGCTGAAAGAAGGTAAAAGCGATGGAGGTTTTTTGATCCCCCACCGCTCATTAGTTAATATCAATCGGGTACTTATGTTGCTTGAATTCACTTCTTATAATGAAAGATAAGTGAAAGTGAAAAATTCTTCTATATTGTATCATATCCACCTTCAAAGAATCACTAAGTAGAAGCGATATTGTGTCGATCGTAAGCGAAATCTAAAAGCAATGACTGTAGTGCTTCATTGTTGCTTACTAAATTGAGCTGTCGTTGTTTTTTTACAGCTCGTTCGCTTCGGGCCTCATGTAATAAAAATTCCATGACAGCGTTTTGAATTTGTGATTGCTTCATTTTGCGACCTAATCCAAGGTGAATAAAGCCGTTCTGTTCACGAGGGAAGGCGTGTAATAGTTCAGCCTCTGTTTGTGCAAGTGTAATACAAGGTACACCATAAGCGGCGATTTTATAAGGTGTATAATTAGAATTACAAATGATAACATCTGCTTTTGGTAATAGTTTTAGGAGTGCGTCTTTATCACGAAGAATGGCAGTATTACGACGACTGAGCACCATCATTTGCAAATCATCCGTTGCATGTCGATAGCTATCATCAATCATCACTGTAATTTGTAGTGGAATTTGTAGCTGCGTTAAGTGTCGAAGAGTACGGTAGGTTAAGTTATGCTCGTCCCCATCCTCAAAAGCAACAACAATATGAGGTGGGTTTTCAGGTATTTTACTATCTGGTCTATTTTCGAAATTCTGGTAAGCCTTCGGTAATGCAAAGTTGAAGTTACCCCCAATATAATGAGATGGTAAATAATCTTTAACTTCTTGATAGAGTGCTAGCAAAACACAGTCACAGGCTTGACCACCCTCACCAAAGTCATCAAAATGAATGATTGTTTTGCAGAATGGTCGTAAATTTTGTACTTGCCAGCTTTCGGAGTTATGACCATCTCTTACAATTAAATCCGGTTGAATACTTTTCATATGCTTCGGTAGCTCATCGAAATGTTCAAATAAGATTGGGCCGAGATTTTCATTCATTAAAATTTGAATCTCATCATTTGAAGGGGTTTTTACAAATATGAAAACTTGTTCATTAGCAAGTAGCTTTGCCAGCGTTGCAACCCGTTCAAAAGGATACAGCCCTTTATCAATACAGCTTTCAATAATGAAAACAATCGTTTTTTTCAGTTCCATTTGAGTTTCGTTTTGCAAATGTATCCCATCCTTTCATCTGTCTATTTAAACTATGGTGAATAATGGTCAAGTATGTGTAAAAAATTAGGATTAGATAAATTCTGACATAATGTATACCGGGTTCGTTAACAGTATTGCTTATAAATGGTTTTTCGAAACTCCTAAAATTAAAAGAGTAAGAGTTCCTTCATTGTCCGATAAATAAAGTAGAGCTATCGGGAATATACATACGATTGTTTTAGTTCATTACCAAAAATAAAATGTTACGTTCTTCCAGTAGTGCGACTTCTGGAGCGAACAGAGCACAGAAAGGGGTACAACCAATGGGAATGCGCGCAGCAATTGTTGTAGGGGCTACTGGATTAACAGGTACCTCTCTTGTCAAACAATTATGTGAGAATGATGAATATGTTTCGGTTACAGTAATTGCACGAAGAGAACTAGCATTTACGCATCCAAAGCTAGAAGTAAAAATTCGTAATTTTGATACTTTAGAAGAAAAAGATATCGAATTGGCGCAAGAGGTCTATTGTTGTTTAGGAACAACAATTAAAAAAGCTGGATCGCGTGAGGAATTTGAGAAAGTTGATTTTGAATATCCGCTAACGATAGCTTCGTTAGCAAAAAAACGAGGAATTCCACATATGCTTGTCATCACGGCGATGGGGGCAAATGAAAATTCTCCATTTTACTATAATCGAGTAAAAGGAAAGCTAGAGCATGATTTAATGGAGATAGGCTTACAGAGACTTTCTATTATTCGCCCATCGTTATTAGTTGGGGAGAGAGAGGAAGTTCGCTTAGGTGAAAAAGTAGGAGAGCAAGTTTTAAAGTTCGTAAAGCCGCTTTTAGTGGGGCCACTAAAACGCTCAAGGTCTATAGAAGCCTCCCAGGTTGCAAAGGCGATGATCGTAATTGCTTTGCAGGAGCACGGTACTAAACAGCCTGTTACTGTTTATCAATCTCAGGAATTGGCTAAGTTAGATTTTCCTGAAACGCAGGATGAGGATGTTTCAAGAGAGCAATTATTTAATTGGGATAAGCGCAAATTACCGGGTGCTAACGCTGAAGGAGATAAAGTAAATCGTGAAGTCGTGATGAATCGAGATAAATATAAAATAGAGGAAACTGTTGTAGATAAAGAAGTAAATTTTCATCATCGTGAGAATAAATAATAGGTTCATCGCTGAAATTGGGAATTATCTTTATGCAGATTAGTGATGAGAGTGGAGGCTGGGCGACTCCTTGGGGCTCATCGGACGCCCCCAGGTAGCTTTGCTCTGTGCGAAAGCGCGCGACAGCGGCAATGTTTTATCTGTGCGAAAGCGAAGCGTCAGCAACAATGTTTTATCTGTGCGAAAGCGAAGCGTCAGCAACAATGTTTTATCTGTGCGAAAGCGAAGCGTCAGCAACAATGTTTTATCTGTGCGAAAGCGAAGCGTCAGCAACAATGTTTTATCTGTGCGAAAGCGAAGCGTCAGCAACAATGTTTTATCTGTGCGAAAGCGAAGCGTCAGCAACAATGTTTTATCTGTGCGAAAGCGAAGCGTCAGCAACAATGTTTTATCTGTGCGAAAGCGAAGCGTCAGCAACAAAGCGCCCAGCCGGAACGGAAATCAACTCCACGATATGAACCAAATAGTATTTTAATAACAAGTAATCGCTGTATCGAAGTCCACTTTCTGTAGCAATAGTTCCTGTGTAGACTCCGTTCCGCCTAAAGACTGAATTTATGGTTTTAACCACTACAATTCTTTCCGTGCCTCTTTTCATTTGTTACAATATTATTGTAGAAATGAATGTGGAGGCAAAGTGAAAATGAAAATTTTACTCGTTGATGGCACGATGTTTGGTCGTAAAACTGGTGCTATTTTAGAGCAAGTGGAGCAATATATTAAAGAATTAGATGCAAGTTTCGAGTTAGAAATTATGCATTTTAGTCAATATAAGCATCAAATTGTAGACGGTTCACCGTTAAATGATGACATGAAGGAAATGATTCAAAAGTTCGAGGAAGCGGATGCGTATATTATCGCTACACCGATTTTCCAAGCATCAATTCCAGGCGTTTTAAAAAATGCATTTGACTTCTTGCATCCGAAAACAATGCGCTATAAGCCAGTATCGATCGTGGCAAATGGTGGTACGTATCAGCACCATTTAGTAGTAGAAAATCAGTTGAAACCAATTTTAGACTACTTCCGTGCACTTGTAACGCCGAACTATGTTTACACACACACATCTCACTTTGATGCAGATAATAATATTGTCGACGAAGACGTTCATAATCGTTTACGTGAATTGGCTCGTGTTTTTGTGCAGTATTGTGAAATGAGCAAAACATTGCCGAAAGAACCGATTGATCAACATTAAAATAAAATTCATCCCTTGTGCAGTGGAAGGAAATCACTGTGCAGGGGATTTTTCTTTTAATTTATTTCAGCGGGTGTCCAAACACTGCTGAAATATAGGAACTCAGTCTAAGAGCGCCACGTCCTGTGGCAATTTATCTGTGCGAAAGCGAAGCGACAGCAACAAGTTTTTATCTGTGCGAAAGCGAAGCGACAGCAACAACAACAACAACAACACACGACTGAGTGACCAACATCATGTTGCTGACGCTACGTTAGCACTGCGCTTTCGCACAAAAAACATTATGTTGCTGACGCTACGTTAGCACTGCGCTTTCGCACAAAAAACATTATGCTGCTGACGCTACGTTAGCACTGCGCTTTCGCACAAAAAACATTATGCTGCTGACGCTACGTTAGCACTGCGCTTTCGCACAAAAAACATTATGCTGCTGACGCTACGTTAGCACTGCGCTTTCGCACAAAAAACATTATGCTGCTGACGCTACGTTAGCACTGCGCTTTCGCACAAAAAACATTATGCTGCTGACGCTACGTTAGCACTGCGCTTTCGCACAAAAAACATTATGCTGCTGACGCTACGTTAGCACTGCGCTTTCGCACAAAAAACATTATGTTGCTGACGCTACGTTAGCACTGCGCTTTCGCACAAAAAACATTATGCTGCTGACGCTACGTTAGCACTGCGCTTTCGCACAAAAAACATTATGCTGCTGACGCTGCGTTAGCACTACGCTTTCGCGCAAAAAAACATTTGTTGGCCTAAAGCCTCCGGCCGATTCCCGACGCAATTATCCCGACGCATAATTGATGTATCCTTTTACGATGTGATAAAATTGAACTTTAGTGATTCGGAAGGGAGGGCTGCTCATGCAGGACATAGCTTTACTAGAAAAACAACGCTGTAATCTCATTTTGACAAATAAAGCGAAGGAAGCGGTAGAGGAATGCTCAGCAAATGAGCATGCCTTTTTTGCGTTACAAAAAACTTTCACTGTTTACATCGAAAAACGTAAGGCAAAAACACTTGGTGAAACGTTTTTATCGATTTACTTTAATGCGGAGCAGAATGAAAAGTTAACGGATGTCTTGGCCGAGAAAACAGCCATTATGGATTGTGTGCTAAAGGTTGAGGGATTGCTAGCTACAAATCTTCGTTTTGTACATATGCGAGGACCGATTAATACAAACCGACGTCTACCAGCAGCATTACAATTTGTCACAAGACCTAATAATGGAGCAGGGATTCCGCTTGATCTTCATACAAAAATAAGAGAGTTACCAATAGCCGAGGAGCGCACGGAATATGTAAAAAAGCGTATCGGGAGCTGGGAAGGCTATTTAAAAATTCAAGAACGTGATGCGACTGTTGATGACATTCATACCGAATTTAAGCAAAGCTATTTTAATGAAGATTTTACTAGGCTGACAATTGTCTGCCCTTATATAAAATCGAAGGAATGGAAGAAGCTTGAAGGGTTAAGTGTGAACATTCAAGGGGTACGCGGTGAAATTGGACAAGTATTAAAGGCTAATGCAGGGAAGCAGACAATAGAAATTGACTTAAAGCCTTTTGTGCAGGATTTAGCACGTAAAGATCAACTTAACCTTCGTTCTAAGCAAGCGAGCTTTAGTAATTTTGCGACATTGAGTCAAATTAGACGATTACGCAATGGTTTTACAAAGCTAGAAAAAGGTGAGGCCGTTAACCCTAATTTAGAGACAATACTATTTGAAAAACGCCCAACTGTTCGAACAGCAAAGCTACGAGACGATATTGATTTTCACAATAATTTAAACGAATATCAGCGACGGGCCGTTTTAGGGGCATTGTCTGTTGAAGATTTGTATGTGATTCAGGGACCTCCTGGCACAGGGAAGACCACCGTTATTTCTGAAATTTGTCAGCAAAATGTCAAGGCTGGTTTAAAAACACTTGTAGCTTCTCAATCAAATCTAGCCGTGGATAATGCATTGGGACGACTTCTTTCCAATCAAGAAATTCGAATTTTACGTTATGGTAGAACGGAAAGTATTGAAGAAGAGGGTAAAAAATTTATTGAAGAAAATGTTGCGCTTTATTGGCGTGAGCAAACTCTTGCAGCGATTGAAGAGGAAATCACAGCATTTACTGAACGTGAGCAGGAACTGAAATCTAGTTTAATCAAAGCTAAGGAAGAGCAAGAAAAGCTTAAGGAATGGCTTGAGGACCTAACAAAAGAAATAGCTGCAAAAGAACAGGCTGCAATAGACGAGCCTATTTTACAGCAGGAAATCCAAGCGTTAAAAAAAGAATTGAAGGCTGCAAAAGCTGAACAGCAGGAGTGCGAGGCGCAAAAAGAGCATTACGAAAAACAGCTGGCGCAAATCGAGCCTGCTGTAAAGACACTGGAGCAGACCATTGCTGAAAACCCATCAATAGAGCAGCTAAAGCTTACTATAGAAGAAACTTCCCAAAAGATGGAGCAATTGGAAGCGTCTGCTCAATATAAGGAGCTGCAAGAACAAAAGCAGCATCTGACCCTGCAGTTCAAAGATATTCAATCGAAATATGAAGAGGAAAGTAACCGGCTTCGATTAATGAAGGAAGCGGAAAAATATATCGGCAATTTAACGTCCTATGAGCGAATCCAACGATTTTTACAGCACTATCAAGTTCGCCCTTCCTATGTGCTGACACAACAAATCAATCGGTTACAGCATTTAGAGGACGCCAAGGATTTAGAAGCATGGTCAACAATTAATGGACGTCTACAAAAGGCTATCACAAAGCTTGAAGCATTAGTAGCATATGAAGAAAAGGAACGTGCCCTTGCTAAAAGTAGATTACAGCCAGTTCAATCGTTTTCGTTGCAAAATCTCACAGGTGTTTTTGCCAAGCTTAATAAAGCCTTTGAAGATGATCAAACCCCACCTGTTGAACAAATTGAGAGCTTCTTGCTCGGATTATATATGCGTCGTGACTTTGTCTGGCAAAAGGGTGTAGCTCTTAAACAACAACAAGAGCATAAAGATCAGGAGTTTGAGTCCTTACGTAAAAATATTGGTGGACTAATACATCAAGAGTGTGCAATTACAAGCTTCGACGTCCAAAGCTTACAGCGACAATTGCAGCCATTTTTACAGCATACAGAACGACTTCAGCAGCTAGCTGAGGCATTCCAAATTGATGCTGAGCCAGAGGAATCTGTAGAGCATTTAAAAATACTCGTATCGCAATCAAAGACTTCTCTTCAAACAGCACGTCAACAGCTTGAGGCAGTTGAACTTGCTCATACACAGCTCCTACCAAAGAAAGCGGCCCTTCAAACAGCGCAGAATAGCTTACAAGAGATTGAACAGGAGCTTGCACAAGTAGAAGAACGTATAAAAGAAATTAATATAGCTGGATTGAAGAAGGAAAAGCAGCTCACAGCATGTACAAATCTCCTGCAATCAACACCAGAGCGCACTTTCGAGGAAGTAGAGGAAGCAATTGTATCCTCCGAAACAGTGCTAGAGGAATTACAGCGCAAGGAACAGCAGCTGCCTCTTCGAAAAAAATTACAAGAGCAATGGCGTGACAAGCTGCAAAACGCTACGGAATATGATTTAGATGAAATTCGTAAATTATATGTGCGCCACGCTAATGTCATCGGTACAACATGCGTTGCTTCAGCAAGTAAGGAATTTATGGAGAACTACCCGACATTTGATGTTGTCATTATTGATGAAGTATCAAAGGCAACACCACCAGAGCTACTATTACCGATGCTTAAAGGTAAGAAAGTTATTTTAGTGGGCGATCACCATCAGCTACCTCCACTACTTGGAGATGACACGTTAGAGGAAACGTTAAAGGCAATGTTAGATGAAAATCCAAACTTTGATGGCGCACAGGAATTGAAAAATTTATTGCGTGAATCACTATTTGAACGCTTATTTAATAATTTGCCGCAAACACATAAACAAATGCTGGCATTGCAATACCGTATGCATGAAAAAATTATGCATAGTATTACGCCATTTTACGCAAAAGAGGAAAATGGTCTGCAATGTGGTTTACCAGATTCCGATGCAGCGCGAGACCATAGCCTAGAAGGGCAATTTGTGAGCCGTGATGATCATTTAATGTGGATTGATATTCCTACCGAAAAACCTTATCTAGAGGAGCAGGTGAAGGGAGGAACAAGTCGTTATAATGAGGGTGAATTACAAACAATTCGTCGTATTTTAATAGACTTAAATGATGCTGTTATCGCAGCAAAAGAGGCAGGTCGCATGCCACAAGATGCACAAAAAAGCGTTGGAGTTATTAGCTTCTATGGGGAGCAAGTAAAGAGAATTAATCGCCTTCTTCAACAGGAATTACAGTTACCACATCTTCAATTTAGAACAGGGACAGTCGATAAGTTCCAAGGTATGGAGATGGACGTCATATTAGTCAGTATGGTACGTAATACACCTAAAGGGGGAGACATTGGCTTTGCAAAAGATTATCGCCGCTTAAACGTTGCCTTATCTCGTGCCCGAGAGCTCTTACTACTTGTCGGAAGTGCGGAGATGTTTGCCAAACGTGCGAAACATCAAGATACACGTGAGATGTACAGTAATCTGTTAGATACAGTGAAATCCTATAACGGCTTGCGCAATCATGAAGGACAGGTGATGTAGAGTGTCAAAATTACAGCAGCGCTTAATGCGTGAACTGCAGCAAAATCGAAATATTAAAATTATCAAAACTGATGAATGGTGTATTCCGATTCGCACAGTAGAAGTGACCTATGAGCCAGTTCGCCGTTCCACTATGGACGTCTTAATGACGATGCTGTTAATAAGCATACAGGAAGCGGATTTTGCAAGTACACATGAATTAAGTGAGTTATTGCTAGTCGATCCGTTATTTATTGAGGATTTAGTATCATTAATGTCTCGAGCCAGTCTTATTGAGCAAAAGGAAAACTTCTATAGATTAACATCTAAAGGGCAGCAGCAACTGGAACGTGGTATCTTTGAAGAGGAGCTAGATGTTGAAATGGCCAACCTTTACTATAGCCCATGCCATCTTGCATTTCTTACTGTCGATGAGGACAATGTGGAAGAATATGACGATCTACCAGAGCTATATCGCTATGTGGATGAAGAGGCTGAGAAGCAGGAGCATTTTGAAGAAGTGATGTTAATAGATGCATTGCAGCAAGAGGATGATGAACAAGCTGGAGCCTCTCAAAAAATCATTTCAAAAATTTTCCAAACAGACGCTAAACAAATAAATGATATCCCATGTCTTGAATTTGTTCTTTACAATAAAGAACAGGATATTGTCTTTGTTCGTGTCTGGAATGCGTTGTTAAATCAATGGGATTCTTATTTAGAACAACAGCTCACAGAAAAAGAACAGCTACAATGGCGTGAAAAATACCTATAAGTTGAAGAAACGAACGTGTATAGCGTTCGTTTTTTTGTGCTTTTTGAGGTGGATGTCGATAAAACGGAAAAGTTGAGTGATAAATTCAAAAAGTTGAGCGATAAATAAAAAAGTTAGACGATAAAATGGAAAAATGCCTCGATAAATTTTCAAGCTTGCATATATTAATACAAAAAAAAGGAGGGGACAGATGCTAACGATTAGTTTATGTATGATTGTCAAAAATGAAGAATGTATTATTGAAAGATGCCTAGATTCCGTTCAACATTTAGTGGATGAAATCAATATTATTGATACAGGCTCAACTGATCGTACAAAAGATATCGTCCGAAGCTATACCTCTAGAATTTTTGACTTTACATGGTGTGATGATTTTTCCAAAGCCCGTAACTTTTCTTTCCAGCAAGCAACGAAAGATTATATTTTATGGCTCGATGCAGATGATGTGATGACAACAGAACATCAGCATAAGCTACTTCAGCTTAAGAAATCTCTCTATCCTAACGTCGATGCTGTTTCAATGGAATATTATGTAACGCTAGATGCAGATGGCTGTGTAGAATCTAGTGAAAAAAGATTTCGTCTTGTCAAACGTGCAAGTAATTTTCAGTGGCAGGGTGCCGTCCATGAGTATTTAGATGTATCGGGCCAGCTCTATCATAGCGATATAGCGGTTATGCATTTGCCAAGAAAAAGTGAAGTTCATCGTAATATTCGTATTTATGAGCGTTTAAAGAAAGAAGGGCACCCATTTTCAGCTAGAGATACATTTCATTATGCTAATGAACTCAAAAATCATCAGCGATTTTTAGAAGCTATTAATCACTATAATAATTTCCTAGATTCCACACTAGGCTCTACTGATAATAATATTCAGGCTTGCTTAAATTTAGCGGATTGCCACCAACAACTACACGATGCAAAACAAGCAACCCAAGCTGTTTTAAAATCTTTATTGTATGATCGACCAAGACCCGAAACATGCTGTCGAATTGGTCATTTTTTTATGGAGCAATTGAAAAATAAAGAGGCGATTTATTGGTATTCACAAGCGTTACAGCAACCTATAGAACAGACAATGGCTATTCACAAGCACGCTTATTCTACATGGCTTCCACATTTACAGTTAAGCTTGTTATACAATCGTTTGCGTCTCTATGAAAATGCCCATCAACATAATGAGGAAGCACGGAAATATAAGCCAAAAGATCAGCGCATACTAGACAACCGAAAATACTTGTTAAGTCAGTTAAAGAAGTAAGGCCGTCATGGAAAGGGAACATCAATAAAATTGATATATATACCGTAACCAATTAACACCGATACAAAAACAACAATCGTCATAAAAATCACATTCCGAGGTCTGAAAGTTCGAGCATCCATTCATCCATCCCCTTTCGAATTTGTGAACATTCTGTTAACTCAACATATGTTTTGAGAGTTAGAGTATGCAGTTGATATTTAATATTTTTATTTGAAGCATAGAAAAAGCGCAAATTCACAATTTTCGTGAATTTGCTTTTTAAATTAATCGTCTTACTCGATAGTTTTCCAGCAAGCCGATCAGTTCTCCCACAATGACCATTGTAAAGACTAAGTAGTGGCTCTACTCAATTTCCACCTCGAACTTATGGTATATTAGACATTACATAGTTAGTAAAGGAGTACGAATATATGGTTAAAAGTGTAGTTATTGCTGAAAAACCTTCAGTTGCACGTGATATAGCAAATGTATTGAAATGTAATAAAAAGGGGAACGGATTT
Source organism: Lysinibacillus sp. RS11 (assembly GCF_042019215.1). Taxonomy (NCBI): domain Bacteria; kingdom Bacillati; phylum Bacillota; class Bacilli; order Caryophanales; family Bacillaceae; genus Lysinibacillus; species Lysinibacillus sp. RS11. The sequence goes on from NZ_CP168124.1 coordinate 476,906, forward strand.
TTAGAGGGTGACAAATATATTGTTACTTGGGCATTAGGGCATTTAGTAACATTAGCCGATCCAGAAGCCTACGATAATAAATACAAAACATGGAATTTAGAAGACCTTCCGATGTTACCAGAACGAATGAAGCTAGTCGTGATGAAGCAAACAGGTAAGCAATTTAATGCGGTCAAATCACAATTAACACGTAATGATGTAAATGAAATCATTGTGGCTACTGATGCTGGACGTGAAGGGGAATTAGTTGCTCGATGGATTATAGAAAAAACAAATGTGAAAAAGCCGATTAAACGTTTGTGGATTTCGTCTGTCACAGATAAAGCTATTAAAGAAGGATTTGCTAATTTAAAGCCGGGTAAAAACTATGAAAATTTATATGCTGCTGCTGTCGCTCGTTCTGAAGCAGATTGGTACATTGGCTTAAATGCGACACGTGCGCTAACAACAAGATTTAACGCACAGCTGAACTGTGGTCGTGTACAAACCCCAACGGTTGCAATGATTGCCGCACGCGAAGATGAAATTAAAAACTTCAAACCACAAACGTACTATGGCATTGAAGCACAAACAGATTCGTTAAAGCTGACATGGCAAGATGCGAACGGAAATTCACGTAGCTTTAATAAAGAAAAAACAGACGGTATTGTAAAAGCATTAGGCAACCAAGATGCAAAAATTGTTGGAATTGACCGCAAGCCTAAAAAGTCATTTGCCCCAGGTCTTTATGACTTAACAGAATTACAACGTGATGCCAATAAATTATTTGGCTATTCTGCAAAAGAAACATTAAATATCATGCAAAAGCTGTACGAATCTCATAAAGTACTGACATATCCTCGTACGGATTCACGTTATTTATCGTCTGATATTGTAGGTACATTACCTGAGCGTCTAAAAGCATGTGGCATTGGCGAATATCGTACATTAACAAATAAGATCTTAACAAAGCCAATTAAAGCGAATAAATCATTTGTAGATGATAGTAAAGTATCCGATCACCATGCCATCATTCCAACTGAAGGCTATGTGAATTTATCGGCATTCAATGATAAAGAGCGTAAAATTTATGATTTAGTAGTAAAGCGATTTTTAGCTGTATTATTCCCAGCACAAGAATATGAGCAATTAACAGTACAAGCTCAAATTGGTCATGAGAAATTTATTGCCAAAGGGAAAACCGTAATAAATGCTGGGTGGAAAGAAGTGTATCAAAATCGTTTTGACGATGAAGAGTCATCGGATGATGTGAAAGAGCAAATGCTTCCTCGTTTAGAACAAGGACAAGTATTAAAAACAAAGCTAATCGCTCAAACATCTGGTCAAACAAAACCACCAGCACGCTTTACAGAGGCGACATTGCTATCAGCTATGGAAAATCCTACGAAGTATATGGAAACGAATGATAAGAAGCTTGTAGATACGTTGAAATCAACAGGTGGACTAGGGACAGTTGCAACACGAGCAGATATTATCGAAAAGCTCTTTAATTCATTCTTAATCGAAAAACGCGGCGGTAAAGAAATCTATATTACTTCAAAAGGTCGTCAATTGCTTGATTTAGTACCTGAAGAATTACGTTCCCCTGCGACAACAGCTGAGTGGGAGCAAAAGCTAGAATTGATCGCTAAAGGCAAGCTTAAAAAAGAAGTATTTATTAATGAAATGAAAAAGCATACGAAAGAAATAGTATCTGAAATTAAATCAAGTGATAAAAAATACAAACATGACAATATCTCTACAAAGTCCTGTCCTGATTGTGGCAAGCCAATGCTTGAAGTCAATGGTAAAAAGGGCAAAATGCTTGTCTGCCAAGATCGAGAATGTGGTCATCGTAAAAACGTATCTCGTGTTACAAATGCACGATGCCCTCAATGTAAGAAAAAGCTAGAACTACGTGGTGAAGGTGATGGCCAAATCTTCGTATGTAAATGTGGCTATCGTGAAAAATTATCTGCATTTGAAGCCCGCCGTAAAAAAGAAGGCGGCGGTAAGGTAGATAAACGTAGCGTACAAAAATATATGAAGCAGCAAGAAAAAGAAGCAGAACCGATTAATAATGCGTTTGCGGATTTATTAAAAGGGATGAAGTTTGATGAATAGGCAAAAAATGTGCAAATCTAATTTTAGATTTGCACATTTTTATTTTAACTATGGAAAAAATTTGATTTCACTGTAATTCTTTATTTTTCAAATTCCTCGATGACGATGTCGGGACAGTTTATTTCGGACAGCAATTCATCTATATTTGTTATTTCAAAAGGGGAAACTACACCTTTTACATTTTTTTGTTGAGCAATTTTTGCTAAGGAAGCAGTTGCCATGGCTGTTGTATGATAATCAGAAAAAGTTGATAAGGCTAACGTTTTTACCTTCTCTTTGTGATCGATTATTCCTTTTACCTCAACCGTAAGAAAAGCATGTTCATTTTTATGAGGCTTATGTTTTACTACCTTTGATAGAACATTCTTGTACTTATGAACGTTTTCTATGAATCCAACTTGTCTTAAAAAAGATACTAGTTTATTGAAAGGATTATCATTCCAAGAAGTCCAATAATTTATAGAGCCAATGCCCAACATGTCTTTTAAGATAGCTTTTTCTGAATGGTCTATACATCTCATCTCTTTTTCTTTAAGGTGATGAAGGAAATACATTTTTCTTTTATTAGTAAATCCAGAGATTACTTTGTTTTCAAACTTTACTGGTTGGGCAATTATATGTAACATATCTAAAATTCCAGAAATCCCAGCTTTAGCATTTGTATTTTGCAATAATCCGACATTAACCTCTGTCACTTCTAAAAAATTGGAAATAGCCTTTTTGACCATTAATCCTGATAATCCAGGGAAAAACCCAGACATTACAACTAAACCTACATCATGGTTTTCTGCATCTTCATTAAGCTCGTTAACTTTCTCTACAAAGTCATAAAATGGTGTGACATCTATACATAATATCTTATTTTCTATACATGCTTTTTGGATATATGGATTTTTCTGCTTTAATACAACAACTACCGTATCAATATTTTTTATTACCTGTTTTACATTGTCTTCATCATTTGCATTTAAAAATTGGAATTGAGCATCCGTGTTAAAAGAGTTGGCTAATTTTTCTCCTCTTTCAGTTTTATAGTCTGTCACTATTAACCTTATTTGATGATTATATATTCTTAGTAATTCATGGCAAACTAATTGACCAAGAACGCCAGATGCTCCTACAACCATAATCTTTTTCATAATTCTACAATCACCCGTTTTATTTAATAAATAGTGTAATTTGTTTTCTTTTTATTATATACGAAATAGCAAATTTGGTATAACAATCCAATCTAGTTTTGGATTGAAAGGCTATTGAATAGGATGGTAGCTTAAAAAACAACGCAAACTGAAATTTCAGAAAATATATTGGATTGCGGCAAAAACTATGCTAAGCTATGCACCATGTGGAATGAAGCTTAAACTTCAAAAAATGGGAGACAATCAAACAATTCAACAAGCCATTCAACATAAATATCAGGAGCTTTCAAAAAGTCAGCAAAAGGTAGCGAGCTTTATTCTCAAAAATTTGCAGACTGTTGGTGTTCATTCAGCTGCATATGTTGGGGAAAAATCTGACGTAAGTGAAACGACGGTCATCCGCTTTTGCTATGCAATAGGATTATCGGGTTATGCTGAGTTGCAGCGATAGATAACGATGCATCTTTTCAATGAAGGCAATACGAGTAAGCTTGCAAAATTATTTGCAGTCAAAGCAAGCACTTTTCGAAACGCCGCGATTTTATGGAAAAACGATGGAGAAGGACGCCACGCGCATTTTAAATGTGGCTAAGAATATTAGCGAGGAAGATTTTAATCGTGCTTCGAAGCTACTACATACAAAGAAAAAGATCTATATTGTTGGGAATGGTTCATCCCATTTAGCTGCACAATGGCTGTATTTTACGTTAAATATGTTATGTCCTAACGTTGTGCTTTTAGATTTTGAAACTAGTGAAATCATTAGAGCTTTACAAGAAATTGATCAGGATAGTGTGGTAATTATTTTATCGTTCCATCGTTATTCTAAAGAATCGATTCAATTTGCCGCTGAAATTCAAGAAAAAAATTGCGAGATTATTGGTATTACAGATTGTGAAATTGCACCAATTACGCAGTATGCGACGATTACCTTTGTGAATGAACAACAAGAAATGTCTACGATTGACGCAATGCCAGCACTCATCTCATTTTTAAATACACTAATTGCAGGTATGACAGCGCAAAATCACGACTATTATGAAAATCAGCGCGTAAAATATGATAATTTCCAAAACAGCTTTTTAGCAAATCGATGGAGTTGAAAAAAATGAATCAAGTTTTACAAAATTTACAGCCAAGATTGGCTAATATATTTACACATTTACATGCGCATCCGGAAATCAGCTGGCAAGAGCATGAAACCACACAATATATTGCTGATTTATTGCGAGAGGCACAAATGGAGCCTCATTTATTCGATGATATGACAGGACTTTATGTAGATATTGGTAAAGGGACACCAAAAGTTGGCTTTCGTACTGATATAGATGCGCTTTGGCAGGAGGTAGATGGTGTCTTTAAGGCAAATCATTCTTGTGGACATGACGGTCATATGACGATGGCTATTGGGACGGCACTACTTTTAAAGGACATGGAGCACTTACTTTCTGGAGCGGTGCGTATACTTTTTCAGCCCGCTGAAGAAAAGGGGCAAGGGGCGAGTGCATTTGTCGAGAAGGGGTTAATTAATAGTTTAGAATACTTATTTGGTGTCCATGTGCGTCCGTTAAAAGAATTGCAGGATGGAACGTACGCCCCGGCATTGTATCATGGTGCAGCAAAGCTTTTTACTGGGACTATTATTGGAGAAGAGGCACATGGCGCACGACCTGAACTTGGCATTAATGCGATTGAGGTAGGGACAGCGATTGTCGAAGGTCTACAAAAAATTTGGACTGACCCGAATGTCTCCGCGTCAGTCAAAATGACGCAATTTAATACAGGAGGTAACTCCGCGAATATTATTCCGGGGAAAGCAACATTTAGTATTGATGCACGGGCGCAAACAAATGAAATAATGCAAACGATCACAGAAGGTGTGGAACGTGTAAGAGCATCGATAGAAGTAATGTATGGTGCCAAAATTTCCTTAAATGTAGATGCACATATTGTTGCAGCATTAGTAAATGAAGAGGCATTACAGCATATGAATTCGGCTATTATTGACGTTGTTGGTGAAAAAGCATGTGCTTTACCAGTTGTCACTCCAGGAGGAGAGGATTTTCATTTTTATACGTATGGGCGTCCTAATCTTAAAGCAACAATGCTTGGCTTAGGTTGTGGTGTAACACCGGGATTACATCATCCGAAAATGACGTTTAATCGTGAGCGACTTATTACAGGTGTGAACATTATCACGAGAGCCATTTTACGAGCTTTATAAAGTGAAGGGGTTTAGGGTAGAGAACCAGACATCTCCTGGGACATAACGAGCTGATAGTAATGGGAAAGAGAAATCGAACATCATCGATTTCTCTTCTTTAATTTTTAGTAATAAAAACAAGGTGGAAATCATACAGTAAATGTGTGTTTGTTCATTTGTTTCGTGAAGTATAATTCTGTTTTATGTAAAATAAATTCTCGTAAAATCTATTTTATTGCTAGACACTAAATTTTGTAAATGCTATATTGATATTGTCATAGTATTTTTATAATTTGGAAAAATGACGATTATAAACGATTCATCATCAAAAATAAAGTAGAAATTTTTTCTGATTATAAAGAGTGATGGAGTAAAGAGCAATATGAAGGATGATAGATGCCTATGGTAAAGAAAACGTTAAAACAACGCATTGTTGACGCTTCTGTAGTGCTGTTTCAGCAGGATGGCTATCACAATGTAACTGTTGATCGCATTGTTGAATATATTGGTGCATCAAAAGGTGGATTTTATCATAATTTTAAATCGAAAGATGAACTGTTATATGAAATTCATGATGTATTTATTTCTTATGTTATTAAACAGTCACAGGAGGCATATGACAAATACGATACACCGATTACTCGTTTATGTGCAATGCTACAAACGCTTACACAAGTATTTGATATGTATCAAGCGCATATAACTGTTTTTTACGAGGAAAGTCGTTCATTGCCAGAAGAATATAGTGAAATTATTCATAAAAAGCGAGATCAATATCGGGATATTTTACAAAAAGTCATAGAGGAAGGCCAGCAAACAAAGGATTTTCGTACAGAACTACCTTGTACTATTGTAACGATGGCTATTGTTGGGATGATTAACTGGACATACAAATGGTTTAAACAAACGGGTCCATTGACAATGGAGGAAATTACAGCTGTATTTACGGATATGGTATTGCGTGCGATTGTCACTGAACAAGCAATGAAAGAAGCAGTTCAATTTATGGTTAAGGGGTAGCCAGCACAATGACTGGTTTTAACTTCATTTAGCAAAATGTTTTTGTAACGAAAGCGAAGCGACAGCAACAAAATGTTTTCTGTGCGAAAGCGAAGCGACAGCAACAAAATGTTTTCTGTGCGAAAGCGAAGCGACAGCAACAAAATGTTTTCTGTGCGAAAGCGAAGCGACAGCAACAAAATGTTTTCTGTGCGAAAGCGAAGCGACAGCAACAATTACGCCAAGGCGAAATTAATTAATCGTTCAAACAAACCGACTAGTCGGTATTAACCTATTTCAACGGGTTTCCAAACACCCGTTGAAATAAAGGAACTCAGTCTAAGAACGCCGCGTCCTGTGGTATTACCGAAATGACCGACATCGTGTCGGCCCTCGTGCAGGCCTAGGCACAAAGCCGATTCCGGACGCAATTACGCCGAGGCATAATTGATTTATTGCAACTGTTATCTGAACGAAATCTGCTATGGCAAATTTGAACTTAGGGGGACTAGGGATGAACTTTGAGCTAACGAAAGAGCAAGAGATGATTCGAGACATGGTGCGTGATTTTGCAGAAAAAGAAATTGAACCGTATGCTCGTGAGGTTGACGAGACATCGACAATGAGAATAGAGAGCTTTGAAAAAATGGCGGAACTAGGGTTATTAGGTATTCCATTCCCTGAAGAATACGGCGGTTCTGGTGGGGATACAGTTTCCTACGCAATAGCTGTTGAAGAGATTGGTCGTGCATGTGGGGGCACAGGTTTGAGCTATGCAGCAGCAGTTAGCCTAGGTGCTTCACCTATCTATAACTTTGGGACAGAGGAGCAAAAGCAGGAATGGCTTGTTCCGTTAGCGAAGGGTGAAACGTTAGGTTCATTTGGCTTAACAGAGCCCAATGCAGGTTCAGATGCCGGTGGGACACTTACAACAGCCGTAATTGATGGTGATGATTACATCATTAATGGTGAAAAATGCTGGATCACAAATGCTGGCCATGCACGTCAAATTATTGTGACAGCAGTGACAGGTAAACGTGAAGATGGTAAAAAAATTATCTCATCTATCATAGTACCAACCAATACTCCTGGCGTAACGATCAACTGCAATTACGACAAAATGGGCGTACGCGGCTCCAATACGTGTGAAATTGTTTTGCAAAATGTGCGTGTACCAAGAGCTAATCTTTTAGGGGATGAGAAACGCGGATTTAGTCAATTTTTAAACACTTTAGATGGAGGACGTATTTCCATTGCTGCATTATCCGTAGGTATTGCTCAAGCTGCTTATGAGAAATCATTAAAATACGCAAAAGAACGTGAACAATTTGGTGCACCAATATCCAAGCTACAGGCTATACAATTTAAATTAGCCGATATGGCGACGGAAATAGAGCTTGCGCGTACGTTAGTACATAAGGCGGCATGGCTTAAGGACCAAAAGAAACCATTTGGGAAGGAAGCAGCAATGGCAAAATTATTTGCTTCTGAAATGGGCTTCCGTACTTGTAATCAAGCAATTCAAATTCACGGTGGTTCAGGTTATATGAAAGAATACGATGTGGAGCGTCATCTGCGCGACATTAAGTTAATGGAAATCGGTGAGGGAACATCTGAAATTCAACGTCTCGTTATTTCTCGTCTAATTGGCTGTTAATCATAATTAAGGGGGATTTTCATGGCAGAGCTTGTGTATCAAACTATTGGTCAATTGCTAGATGAACAATCGAAAAAGTATCCACAGCGCGAAGCATTAGTGTATGCAGATAGAGATTTACGTATGACATATGAGGAGCTAAATCGTCAAAGTCGCCTAGTAGCGAGGGGATTAATGGCTCTTGGAATAGAGAAGGGTGAACATATTGCAGTGTGGACGACGAATGTTCCTGAATGGGTACAACTGCAATTTGGGACAGGAAAAATGGGTGCCCCAATCGTTACCGTAAATACTAATTACCGTGCAAGTGAGTTGGAATATTTACTAAAGCAATCCGATACGACAACGATATTTTTAATTGAAAATTATCGCGACCATTCATTTATGAATACACTGCAAGAGTTATGTCCAGAACTTGAACATTGTGAACCAGGTAATTTGCAATCAAAGCGACTACCTTTATTGAAAAATGTTATTTTAATTGGCGAGACGAAATATCCCGGAGTGCTTAATTGGTCGGATGTTTTATCTGCTGCTGAGCAAGTAACAGAGGAGCAATTAGATCAGAGACAACAAGCACTTCATTATGATGATGTTATTAATATTCAATATACTTCGGGAACGACAGGTTTTCCGAAAGGGGTTATGTTAACGCATTACAACTTAGTCAATAATGCGATAAATATTGCGGAATGTATGCGATTAACTTCTGAAGATCGTTTATGCATACCTGTACCATTTTTCCACTGTTTTGGCTGTGTGATTGGAACATTAGCGATTACAACTTGTGGCGGAACGATGGTGCCTGTGCAGGAATTTTCACCTGCTGATGTGTTACGGACGGTTGAAAAAGAAAAATGTACCGCATTACATGGCGTGCCAACGATGTTTATCAGTGAACTTAATTTACCGAATTTTTCGTCTTTTGACCTATCGACATTACGTACAGGTGTAATGGCTGGCTCAAACTGCCCTATAGAGGTGATGAAGGCTGTTATCGACAAAATGGGTATGAAAGATATTACGATCTGTTATGGGCAAACGGAAGCTTCACCTGTAATTACACAAACGAGATCAGATGACCCGCTATCTTTAAAAGTGGAAACAGTCGGTCGTGCATTGCCGAATCTAGAAGTGAAAATTGTCATTCCTGGTACAAACGAAGAAGCTGCGCCGAATGAACAAGGGGAGCTATGTACGAGAGGTTACCACGTCATGAAAGGTTACTATAATAACCCAGAAGAAACGCTTCTTGCAATTAATGAAGACAACTGGCTGCATACTGGGGATTTAGCAACAATGGATGAGGCTGGCTATATTCGTGTAACAGGGCGTTTAAAAGATATGATCATCCGTGGCGGTGAAAATTTATATCCTCGTGAAATTGAAGAATTCCTTTACACACATCCAAAAATTTCAGATGTGCAAGTTGCTGGTGTCCCTGATCCTATCTATGGGGAGGAAGCGGCAGCTTGGATTATTTTGCGGGAAGGCGAGGAAGCAACGGAGGAAGAGATTCGCGATTATTGTCGGGATAAAATTTCAAGACATAAAATCCCACGACATATTTTCTTTATCGATAACTACCCGATGACTGCATCAGGGAAAGTTCAAAAATATAGATTGCGTGAGAATTTTGTTGCCGTAGTGAAGTAAGAAAGGGGCCAGTGTTATGTTCAAGAAGGTTTTAATTGCAAATCGTGGAGAGATAGCAAGACGTATTATAAGAACATGCAAACGACTAAATGTTCAAACCGTTGCGGTGTATTCCGAGGCAGATGCTGCAAGCTTACATGTTAAAGATGCTGATGAGGCGTTTTGTATTGGGAAACCACCTGTTGCACAAAGCTATTTAAATATTGATCGTATTCTTGAAGTCGCTAAGGAAAGCGGTGCTGACGCTGTTCATCCCGGCTATGGCTTATTATCGGAGAACGCTGAGTTTGCTAAACGTTGTACTGAGGCGGGGTTAGTTTTTATTGGGCCAAGCGCCGCAGTTATTGCTTCAATGGGTAGTAAATTAGAAGCTCGTAAAACAATGAAGGCAGCGGGTGTCCCTATTGTTGAAGGTGTAGAGGCACCAGTGAAAGATGTAACAGAAGCTATTGAAATTGCTTCCCGTCTAGGTTATCCGATTATGTTGAAAGCCTCTGCTGGAGGTGGGGGTATCGGCATGCAGCTAGTTGAAAATGCTGAGGAATTAGCAAAAGCCTTTGAAGGGAATCAAAAGCGTGCACAGTCATTCTTTGGTGATGGCACGATGTATATGGAACGATTTATTGCTAACCCTCACCACGTCGAGGTACAAATTATTGCGGACCATGATGGTAATGTCGTACCGCTATTTGAACGTGAGTGCTCAATTCAGCGCAGAAACCAAAAAGTAGTTGAGGAAGCACCATCGCCATTCATTTCTGAAGAAACAAGATCGCGTATGCTAGATGCGTCAGTCAAGGCAGTTCAACATATTGGGTATGTAAATGCCGGAACGATTGAGTATTTAGTAGATGAACATCAAAATTTTTATTTCTTAGAGATGAATACACGCTTACAGGTGGAGCATCCGGTGACTGAGGAAATTACAAAGCTGGATCTGGTAGAAGAACAATTGAAGATAGCAGCAAAACAACCATTAGCATTTACACGTGATAGCATCCAAAAAAATGGGCATGCGATTGAAGTACGCATATATGCTGAAAATCCTTCAACCTTTTTCCCTTCTCCGGGCACAATCACGACGCTTGAATTACCTACGGGTGACGGGATTCGCCATGAATGTGGTGTAGAGGCTGGTTCTACGGTAACGCCTTTTTATGATCCGATGATTAGCAAATTAGTCGTTTGGGGAGAAACACGTGCAATTGCGTGTGAAAGGCTTATTGAAGCACTTAAAGCATATAAAGTAGAAGGAATTCAAACTAATATTCCGATGCTTTTAAAAACAGTCACTCATGAACAATTTTTAAAGGGCTATACAACAACTAAATTTGTGGATGAATATTATCTACCACAATTAGCAGAGACAAAATAAAGACTGGGGCTGTCCATATAACTTTCGATTTGGAAGAGTATTTCAGACAGCCCTGCTACTAAATATTTGGAGGGGTCACAATGGCAACAGTTAAAGCGAGCATGGCAGGAACAGTATGGAAAATCGTTGTAGCAGAAGGCGAGAAAGTGACAGCAGGACAAGATGTGGCAATTTTAGAGTCGATGAAAATGGAGATTCCCATTGCAGCAGAGGAAGATGGTGTGGTAACAAAAATCATGGCGAGCGAAGGGGATTTCATTAACGTTGATGATGATATTTTAGAAATCGAATAAGGAGGCTTCTTGATGCAGCTACCAAAGCATGTAACGTTAAAGGAAGTAGGTCCTCGTGACGGTTTGCAAAATGAAAAGGCGCATATGGCAACTGCCGATAAAGTACAGCTAGTGAATTTACTTAGTCAAACTGGCTTGAATTATATCGAGGTAACGTCCTTTGTGCATCCGAAGTGGATTCCACAGCTGGCAGATGCAGTGGAGGTACTACAAGCCATTAAACGCCAAAAAGATATAACGTATGCAGCACTAGTACCGAATATGCGTGGCTTAGAACGTGCATTACAGGCTGATGTGGATGAAGTGAGCGTTTTTATGTCGGCGAGTGAAAGCCATAATAAAAACAATATTAATAAAACGATTAATGAAACATTTCCGATAGTAGAGGAAGTAGTTATAGGGGCAAAGGCAGCGCATAAAAAAGTGCGAGGTTATATTTCAACAGTGATTGGATGCCCATATGAAGGCTACATACAACCAGAAAAGGTTTTGCGAGTAACAGAAAAATTATTAGAAATGGGCATCGATGAAATTTCACTTGGTGACACAATTGGTGTTGGCGTACCAACACAGGTGGAAAGGCTTTTAGAAGAATTACTAAAAAGATATCCTGTAGAAAATTTTGCGATGCATTTTCATGATACACGTGGCACGGCACTAGCGAATATTGTGAAATCCTTAGAAATGGGGATTACCAAGTTTGATAGTGCACTTGGTGGGCTTGGAGGCTGTCCATATGCCAAGGGAGCATCAGGTAATGTAGCTACGGAAGATTTATTGTATTTGTTAGATGAAATGGGTATTAAAACAGGTGTAGAACTCAATAAAGTGCTTGAGGCGACGCATTTTATTGAACAGAAACTAGGGAAGGCAGTTACATCTAAACAAATGGCGATTGCCCGTAATGAAAGGAGTGCGAGTCAATTATGACGCAACTCGTTCGTTTTGAATTATTAGACGGCAGCATTGGACTTATTACACTTTCAAGGCCAGAAGCTGCAAATGCAATGTCTGTACAATTACTCCAAGAACTTAGTGCGACATTCGACAAAATTAATGGCGATCCGGCAGTGCGAGTTGTCTTGCTAACAGGAGCAGGGGAAAAAGCTTTTTGTGCAGGTGCAGATTTAAAAGAACGGAAAGGAATGTCGGACCGACAAGTTAAGCAAATTGTGCATTTAATTGGTGCAACAGTGGCAAAAGTAGAAGCACTCGCTCAGCCCGTTATTGCCGTATTAAATGGCGTTGCTTTTGGTGGTGGACTCGAACTAGCGTTAGCCTGTGATTTACGTATTGCAGCTTCCCATGCAAAGATAGGCCTCACGGAAACATCTCTCGGGATTATTCCTGGAGCAGGAGGTACACAGCGACTTCCTCGGCTCATTGGTATTGGAAAAGCAAAAGAACTAATTTATACGGCCCGTCGATTAAATACACAGGAAGCAAAAGACTACGGTATTGTAGAGTATGTTTTTGAAGGACATGAAGTATTTGAAAAGGCTCAACAGCTAGCACTTGAAATGGCAAAAAATGCACCACTATCTTTAGTACAGGCGAAAATTGCTATTAATCAAGGGGTAGAGGTAGATTTAGCTACTGGTTTAAAAATCGAATCTCTCGCATATAGTGCTCTGATCTCTACGGAAGATCGTTTAGAGGGTTTGCTTGCCTTCCAAGAAAAGCGAGCACCACAATATTTAGGGAAATAAGAAACGATATTATTAATTATTTATTCAAAGGCGTAACCGATTGGGCAAAAAGGAGGAATTAACTATGAGCAATGTATCGACAGAAAATACGACTAAAACAATGAAGGAACAAATTTTAGCAGGTGGTCTGCCAAAATATCACGATAAAAATGCACAACAAGGGAAGCTATTTGTGCGTGAACGACTCGAATTATTATTAGATGATGGACTTCAATCAGAGGATGGTCTGTATGCAAACTGCTTAGCTGGCGATTTACCGGCAGATGGCGTAGTAACAGGAATCGGTAAAATCCATGGTCGTACTGTTTGTGTTTTAGCAAACGATTCGACGATTAAAGCTGGCTCTTGGGGTAAACGTACAGTAGAAAAAATGATTCGTATTCAAGAAACAGCAGAAAAGCTAAATTGCCCGTTATTGTATCTAGTCGATTCAGCAGGTGCACGTATTACAGATCAATTAGAAATGTTCCCTGGTCGAAGAGGAGCAGGGCGTATTTTCTATAATCAGGTAAAGCTTTCAGGTAAAATCCCTCAAATATGCTTATTGTTTGGACCATCAGCTGCAGGTGGTGCATATATCCCTGCATTTTGCGATATCGTAGTAATGGTAGAGGGTAACGCATCCATGTATTTAGGATCTCCACGTATGGCGGAGATGGTGATCGGTGAGAAGGTAGATTTGGAAACAATGGGTGGAGCGAAAATGCATTGTTCCGTTTCTGGCTGCGGAGATGTACTAGCGAAAACGGAGCAGGAAGCTATTACTTATGCTCGTAAATATTTAGGTTATTTTCCGAGTAACTATTCAGAGCGCAGTAAGGTTGAGGCACCAAAGCCACCAGCTTCATTTGATAAGTCCATTGAAGAACTAATACCAAAAAATCAAAACGTTCCATTTGATATGTATAAGTTAATTGACCGTATTATTGATGAAGATTCGTTTTGTGAAGTAAAAAAATTATTTGCTCCAGAATTAATTACAGGGCTTGGACGTATTAACGGGCAACCTGTTGGTATTATCGCCAACCAACCTCGTGTAAAGGGAGGCGTCTTGTTCCACGATTCAGCCGATAAAGCGGCAAAGTTTATTTCACTTTGTGACGCGTTTAATATACCACTTCTTTTCCTTGCAGATGTACCAGGTTTTATGATCGGTACGCAAGTTGAAAAAGCAGGGATTATACGCCATGGTGCGAAAATGATTTTTGCGATGAGCGAGGCGACTGTTCCTAAACTAACGGTTATTGTTCGTAAAGCATATGGTGCAGGGCTGTATGCAATGGCAGGTCCTGCTTTTGAGCCAGACTGCTGTATTGCGCTATCCAACGCACAAATTGCCGTAATGGGTCCTGAAGCTGCAGTCAATGCAGTTTACGCAAATAAAATTGCTGAACTTCCAAAAGAGGAGCAGGCAAGCTTTATTGCAGAGAAACGCAAGGAATATCAAGAGGAAATCGATGTCTATCGTCTAGCTTCAGAGCTTATCATTGATGATGTTATTGAGCCAAATGATTTAAGAAAAGCACTTGAATCACGTTTAGAGCTTTATATGTCGAAGTACCTATTATTCTCAGAGCGCAAGCATGGAGTAAATCCAGTATAAAGCCATTTATAAAAAAGCTGTCTCGGTGAGGCAGCTTTTTACTGTATAGAGAATGCAAATGGACGTGTCGGAATATAAATATATTGTTAGCTATTGCATGGGGAGGTAGTGCATATTAAAATATGAGGAGGATAAAGGGAAGTAGGTGGTATAGGCATGCAAAAAAATAACATATCAAATGCGCAAGGTGATGCCAAGCTACCATTACCTTATCGTGCATTGATAGATACATATTATCTACCATTAAAGATAGCAGGTTGGATATTTTTTAGTATCTATTCAACTATAGCTTTTTATAAATTGGTCATTGATCGTCTAGTGAATGTTTTCATTATATTAGTCAAGGGCGAATATACTTTTGTAGAATTAGGGCTTTTTGATTATAGTGATTGGCGATTAACAACAAATTTTGTTCCCTTTGAAACAATTCTTCGTTATATAAATTACTCCCAATATTTTAATCTGGACATCATTATTATCAATTTACTCGGCAATTTATTAATATTTACTCCGATGGGCTTTTTACTACCATTATTATCGAAAAAGTACCGTAAAGCTTGGTCAATTATATGTGTAGGGTTTTTCTCCAGCCTAGCGGTAGAAACCGTACAATTTATTTTTAGAGTTGGGTCAGCAGATATTGATGATTTGATTTTAAATACGCTTGGAGCATGGCTTGGCTATTTAGCCTATAAAAGTATCCTTATTAAACCTAAAAATAATAGATAGAAACAGCCTTTGTCCAAGGGCTGTTTTTTTGTGTGCTACAGTAACACTTTTTTAGGGAGTGATAATAGTAATAACTTTTATTGAAATTAAACATTAATCAAATGCCGCCTCAATTTATGGTGATGAGCCACATTTAAGTAATTAATGGATAAAAACAGGTTATTATTAAGGTCTTTATACTCACCAGTTTGAAAGTTAATTATTTCTTTAGGAGGTTAGTAGCAATTTGCTCTTGAATTTAATTGGGAAAATTCCGATAATGAGTGTACAGAAACTGTTTAGATGATCTATGTATAGTAAATAGAGGATATGATCATATTTTTTATTTATCTTGCATATTAAATTAGAAAAGCCGAGGTGAATTATATGAAACTATCAAGTTTAATAGAACAAGAAAGAATTCCATTACCCTATAATCGTAAAAAGATGTTACAGAGAAAAGAAGCAAGTGATGCATATCGGAAAAACGCACTGTATTTTCAGCCAAAGAAAAATCCGTTATTGCTTGAGCTAGAAAATTTACTGCTAGGGCACACAGATCAAGATCTCTACGAACAACAAAAAGAGGAAGCAAAAGAAGTTACCCCTCAACAGCAAGCAATCATTCAAGATTTGCAGCAAACGAAAAAGGATGTGCTTGCTCATGAACAAGCGCATAAGGCTGTGAATAGTGATGCCCTTGAATCATCTTCTAATTTACAGCTAAAACATGTAGATGAAGAAGGAGCTCCAGTAGTTGAAACGAATGCTAGTGACATGTTACTAATTCTAGAGAAAGTGCGTAATGCAGCGTTAGCACCAGCACAGCCATCACCACAGGCTATACAAGTAGCGATAAATGCAAATGCTCACATACAGCGTATGCAGGCACAGTTACATGGTCATAAGGTAGATGAAAGTGAACTAGGTCATCATGAGCCTGCTTTTGTGGGGGAAGTAATGGACGTCAAGGTACCAGAACGTTTTTCGAAGGAATTGAAATTAGATCCATTTGCAGATACAATTTTCGGTATGAGTGATGGGGAGGCATTTAAGGCGCGAACTTTTAAAAACGCTTCTGAAAAATATGCCGCTCATATTCAAATGGCGAAAAATGGGTATCATCCAGGAACAGATTCTATGTTCTCTATGATAGCCTAGTGTTAGAGATGGGAGATTGTTAACATGGCGAAGGCAAAGCATGCGAAGACAAATGCTATCAGATTGTTGGAGCAGCAAAAAATACAATTTGAAGTAATTGAATACGAGACTAGCGACGGTCAGGTTGATGGAATTTCAGTTGCGGAAAAAATTGGACATCCGGTTTCTCGTGTTTTTAAAACACTAGTAGCAAAGGCAAGTGCACAAAAGCTTTTTGTCTTTGTTATTCCTGTGGCTGAAGAGCTTGATTTAAAAGCAGCGGCCAAAGTCGTTGGTGAGAAAAAAATCGAAATGCTTGCTGTTAAAGAATTACTTGGTTATACAGGCTATGTACGAGGCGGATGCTCTCCAGTCGGGATGAAGAAGCTTTACCCGACAGTTATTGATGCATCGGCTCAAGAACAAGGAAGTATTATTGTTAGTGCAGGAAAAATCGGCATGCAAGTCCATCTACAATTAGATGATTTAGTCGCTGTGACGAAAGCAAAGCTTGCACCAATTTCAACTACCCAGGAATGATTTGTGGTAGTTTTTTTATTTGGATTGAATAGGGACAATCCGTTTGGCTAAGAGGGAAAACGACAATCCACTCGGCTAAAGGGGAACTGCTCTGCTATTTATAATCCGCCAAGAGAAGGTATAACTTATCCACTGGTAAACGCATTTTCTTGGATGTTTCTAGTGGGGGCGCTGAGACGCATATATCGATTTTTGTAGAAAATATGGTACAGTTAGAGCAATAGTGTACATAAGTGAGGGATATGCCGTGCGGAAGATTATGGGGTGGCGTTGGACGTTTTTTATTGGTGGCTTAATGGTTATGTCACTTGGTATTACGATGTCCATTAAAGGGAAAATCGTAGGAACAAGTCCTTGGGATGTGTTGCATGTAGGTTTATTTCAGAACTTTGGTTTATCAATCGGTACTTGGTCTATTTTAACTGGGCTTTTTATTGTAGTATCTACCTCAATTGTTTTGCGAGAATGGCCAAAGGTAGGGACATGGCTTAATATGCTACTAATCGGGTCATTTATAGATGTCTTTAATTGGTTAATACCGTCTACAAATAATTATGGCTTACAGGTAGCGTATTTTGTAGTTGGTTTATTTGTTTTAAGCTTTGGCTGTGGTATGTATATTGCACCGAATATGGGAGCAGGACCACGGGATACATTAATGATGATTCTTGTTGAAAAGTTTGGCGGGACGATTAAAACTGCGCGAATGGGTATTGAGGTGCTTGTCACTATTTTTGGCTGGTTACTTGGTGGTCCTGTTGGCCTCGGTACGGTAATCATTGCTTTAACATCAGGCTATATTGTGCAATATTCTTTACCTTATTGTCGGAAGGTATTAATGAAGTGTATTGGCAATGTCGAGGAGATGAAGCCGTTCTATTAAATAGGAAGCTACTTTTATCTGTGAAAGATAGAAGTAGCTTTTCATTTTTTTAAAAGCTGCTTCATATAATGCAAGGCATAAGGTAAAGGGGGAGCGATATTGAACGGAAATGTGACCTATTATTTTGGACACGCACTGACGGGGCAAGGAATTAAACATTTATATAAAGAAATGATGGATGAGGCGGAATTAGTTTATATTTTGCAGGGGGCGCCGACGTTTAAAGGATCAGAGCTTCTGAAAGAGCTTGGTTATTTTTATGTCAAGCAGGGCTTCGCAGTAGAATGGTTTAAACATGCTTTACTAGAGAATATTGTTGAGGCGGTGTATGTTCAAGGGTGTAACCGACTATTTGTATGGTCATCGGAATGGGGTATTGAGCCAATTTTTCTTGGAACGAAGCATCGCGTGATGTCATTTTATGATTGTTTAGAAGAAATCCAGCTTGAAAGGATTGGCGAACAGCTTGCTGATGCAATGAACGAACGAGAATTATGGCATGAAAAGTGTATTTCAATGCTTAATAAAGCTATAAAGATTCATGATGATTGGGAGATCGTTACACAGAGCTGTATGAACTGGCAGGCATTAAATGACCAAGTTGAAATGTTAAAGACCGATGTTTTTCAATCAATCGAATTAAATAAAACAGGAATGCGCACTCATCGCTTACTTGGAACATTAACACCAAGGGGCGCAGAAAATACAGTGGAAAGCATAACAAAAAATTTAGCTCGAAGATTAATGATTAAAGGTAAGCCAGGGACAGGTAAATCTTCTTTAATGAAGGGAATAGCAGATGAAGCAAATGAGAGAGGGCTAGATGCACAAATTGTTTGGTGTGGCTTAGATGCTGGCTCTGTTGACATGGTCATTATCCCGGAATTAAATTTGTGTATCTTTGATAGTACAGAGCCACATGTCTTTGACCCACAGGACGGAAGATTAGGGGATGAAATTTTTGATATCGGGAAACATTGTGCACTTTCACAGGAAGCGGAAGCTAAAATCGTAGATATTCAGGCAAAGTATAAAGAAGCCATTCAGGATGCAATGGGTTATTCGAAGCGTTATGCGGAAGCAGAGTATACAGTTCGTCGATTATTAGATAATTGTGTATCGTCATCTCTTTGGAAAGAAAGAACTGCCCCACTATTCGAAAGATTAACAAAGTAATGTTTCGAATAGTGTGCTTGTGCTACACTAGGAGCTAGAACAGTTTTCCTAGGAAAGGATGATACGCTTGTCAAAAGTATTGAATGCATTTTTAGATGAAAACCTACAAGCCTTACACAATCAAGGCTTATACAATGAAATTGACCCAGTAGAAGGAGCGAACGGACCGATCATTCAGGTACGTGGCCAAAATCTAATCAATCTATCTTCAAATAATTACCTGGGCTTAGCAACGAATGAAGAATTAAAGCGTATTGCCAAAGAAACAATTGAGACATACGGTGTGGGAGCGGGAGCAGTTCGCACGATTAACGGTACACTCGATTTACACGTGAAATTGGAGGAAAAGCTTGCTGAATTTAAAGGAACAGAAGCAGCGATCTCTTACCAATCAGGTTTTAACTGTAATATGGCAGCTATTTCAGCTGTTATGGATAAAAATGATGCGATTCTTTCAGACCAATTAAACCATGCATCTATTATTGATGGCTGTCGTTTATCACGTGCGAAAATTATCGCCTATAATCACTCGGATATGGACGATTTACGTGCAAAGGCAAAGGAAGCAAAAGAATCGGGCTTATACAATAAAGTCATGGTCATTACGGATGGCGTATTCTCAATGGATGGTGATATTGCAAAATTACCAGAAATCGTTGAGATTGCGAAAGAGTTTGATTTAATTACGTATGTCGATGATGCACATGGCTCAGGTGTAACTGGTAAAGGGAAGGGGACAGTGAAGCATTTCGGTTTAGAAATAGAAATCGACTTCCAAATTGGTACACTGTCTAAAGCAATTGGCGTTGTGGGTGGATATGTAGCTGGTAAGAAGAATTTAATTGACTGGTTGCGAGTGCGTTCACGTCCATTTTTATTCTCAACAGCATTACCACCAGGCGATGTAGCAGCGATTACTGCGGCAGTGCAAATGCTGCTTGACTCGACAGAGCTACATGATAAGCTTTGGGAAAATGGCAACTATTTAAAAGCAGGTCTTGCTAAGTTAGGCTTTAATATTGGTGAATCTGAAACGCCGATTACACCATGTATTATTGGCGATGAAAAGCTTACGCAGGAATTTTCACGTCGTTTATTTGAAGAGGGTGTCTATGCGAAATCAATCGTTTTCCCAACGGTTCCAAAAGGCACAGGTCGTGTTCGTAATATGCCTACAGCGGCGCATACAAAAGAAATGCTTGATGATGCGCTAGCCATCTATGAAAAGGTGGGTCGTGAGCTAGGCGTAATTCAATAATAAAAAAGGGCTGCCTCAATAGAGGTAGCCCTTTTTTGAGGTTGAGATGGATTGAGTGGCTAAAGCGACGGAAAGAAAAGCTGAAGCGACGGAAGGAAGAGCTGAAGCGACGGAAGGAAGAGCTAGAGCGACGGATAGAAAGGTCGAAGAGACGGAAAGAAAGCAGAGCGACGGAAAGAAGAGTCAAAGCGACGGAAGGAAGAGCCAGAGCGACGGAAAGAAGGGTCGAAGTGACGGAAAGAAAGCAGAGCGACGGAAAGAAGAGCCGAAGAGACGGAAAAAATCGCCAGAGCGACGGAAAGAAGAGCCGAAGTGACGGAAAGAAAGCAGAGCGACGGATAGAAAAGTAGAAGCGACGGAAAGAAGAGCCAAAGCGACGGAAGGAAGAGCCAGAGCGACGGATAGAAAGGTCGAAGCGATCGAAGGAAAGCAGAGAGACGGATAGGAAAGTAGAAGCGACGGAAAGAAGAACCAGAGCGACGGATAGAAAGGTCGAAGAGACGGAAAGAAAGCAGAGCGACGGAAAGAAGAGCTAAAGCGACGGATAGAAAGGTCAAAGTGACGGAAGGAAGAGTCGAAGTGACGGATAGAATAGTCAAAGTCGTGGATAGAGCAGCCAAAGTCGTGGGTAGAACCGTCAAAGTTGTGGATAGAACAACCAAAATCGTGGATAGCCCCGCCAGAGTGACGGATAGAAAGGTCGAAGAGACGGAAAGAAGAGCCAGAGCGACGGAAAGAAGAGCCGAAGTGAAGGAAAGAAAGGTCAGAGCGACGGAAGGAAGAGTCGAAGAGACGGAAAGAAAGTAGAGCGATGGAAAGAAGAGCCGAAGTGAAGGAAAGAATCGCCAGAGCGACGGAAAGAAGGGCCGAAGTGACGGAAAGAAAGCAGAGTGACGGAAAGAAAGTAGAGCGACGGAAAGAAGAGCCGAAGAGACGGAAAGAAAGGTCAGAGCGACGGAAGGAAGAGTCGAAGAGACGGATAGAAAGCAGAGCGACGGATAGAATAGTCAAAGTCGTGGATAGAGCAGCCAAAGTCGTGGATAGAACCGTCAAAGTCGTGGATAGAACAGCCAAAATCGTGGATAGCCCCGCCAGAGTGACGGAAAGAAAAGCCAAAATGACGGAAGCCACCGCCAAAACGACGGAAGCCACCGTCAAAGCAACAAAAAAGTCGTCCCAAAAGGATTGATAGCTTTATTTCGAGTGAATGGCTTTCGCTTCTTTTAGCTGTTTGTTGCGCTCATCAGTCACATGTAATGATTTTAAAATCTCTTCATCATCTTGTCCCAATGTATACTTCTGTCTCAGGATCAATATCCACATTGTATTCACGTTTGTAGAAGTCAGCTGCTGCTTGACGTAATTCTGCGATACCACGAAATGGAGAGTATTTATGATTTTGAGGATTGTCAGCTGCCTCCTGTAGTGCTTGAATAATATGGGGAGGAGTAGGCTGATCTGGATTGCCTTGACCAAGATTGATAACATCGCGCCCTTCTGCTAGAGCAGCGTTTACTTTTTGCACAAGTGCTGCAAAAAATTGAGTTGGGAATTGCTGTAGTTTTTTTGAGAATTCCATGCATGTTCACCTTTTTCAGAATATAATAATTATTAAAGAATACTATTACTTTTTTTACTAGTTGTTTAGAGCTTTTTCAGTTAATTAAAAACTACTGGTGATTAAAAGTGACCTAATAATACGTATATGAGGTGAGAAAATTGAACAAAGTCTCATATTTTATCGTCAATGCTTTTACTACAGAGCTTTACAAGGGAAACCCCGCTGCAGTATGTTTACTTGATACAGCAATACCTGAGTCGACCATGCAGAAAATTGCTCAGGAGATCCCCGTACCAACAACAGCTTTTGTCCAAAAGAAGGATAATGATTTTTTTCTTAGATGGTTTACGCCAGCAAAGGAAATACCGATTTGTGGACATGGGACAATTGCTAGTGCTTTTTTACTTTGGAAAAAAGGGATTGTACCCGTCAATTCTTCTATTACATTCCAAACTTTTAGTGGCCCTTTGCAAGCGATTTGGTTTAATGAGTTAGTTGAAATAACAATTCAAAAGTATCGGTTAGAAGAGATTGAATGTCCTTTGGAGCTTGAAGAATGGCTTGGTATGAAGCCAACATATGTAGGGAAAACAGAATTGGATTATATAGTGGAGCTAAGTCACGAAGAATATATTGCAGATTTCAAAGCTAATTTTCATGCGATGAAACAGTTCCCTGTACGTGGTGTTTGTATTACGAGTATTTCTAAGGATGAAGGGATTGATATTGTTTCAAGATTTTTTTCTCCAGCACAAGGCATTGATGAAGATCATGTAAATGGTTCCACTCATGGTGCATTAGGACCTTACTGGTGTGAAAAATTATCAAAAGAAAGCATCGTTAGCAAACAGCTTTCAAAACGTGGTGGATTATTATACGTTACGCCAAAAATAAAAGATGTGGCAATTGCGGGCTCGGCAGTTCGAGTATTAAGTGGTGAAATATTAATCTAAACATAGAGCTAAAACTATGGCAGTAAGTTTGTTTTATTGTAGTATAAAATACAGAAAAGTACAGTCTAGAGGAGGACTAACAATGAAAATAGGGTGTATCCAATTAAATGTAGGCTTCGGTAAAGTAGAAGAAAATTTTGCTCGCGCTGAGGACAAGATTCGTGAAGCGGCAAAACAAGGTGCAGAAATTATTGTACTACCAGAAATGTGGAATACAGGTTATGCACTTGAACGTTTACCGGAGCTTGCAGATGTTGATGGAGAGCGTTCGAAAGCATTTTTATCAGATCTAGCCAAAGAACTGGGTGTACATATTGTTGGTGGCTCTGTTTCGACGAAGAAGGGCGATAAATTTTACAATACGATGTATACGTTTGATAAATATGGTGAACTAGTAGGTGAATATAGCAAGGCGCATCTTTTCCGTTTAATGGACGAGCATTTATATTTAGAAGCCGGGGATGAAATGAATCGCTTTGCACTGGGAGACATCGAGGCTGCGGGTGTGATTTGCTATGATATTCGCTTCCCTGAATGGCTACGCGCTCACGCTTTAGAGGGTGCAAAGGTATTGTTCGTCCCAGCACAATGGCCAACACCACGTATTGATCATTGGAAAACATTGCTACAAGCACGTGCTATTGAAAATCAATGCTTCGTGATCGCGGTTAATCGTATTTCGAAAAAGGTAGAAAACTTCAATGGTCAATCTATGATTATTCAGCCGTGGGGCGAAGTACTTTGGGTTGGCGCGGAGGATGAAGAGGTCGCTGTCATTGATGTGGACTTTTCGATTGTTGATGAAGTACGAGGTAGAATTCCTGTTTACGACGACCGCAGACCTGGATTATATAGTGGGGTAGTTGCTGGAAATTAGCATGATGGGCACGCTCAAGGAGCAAAGTGATCTTGAGCGTGCCATCGCCGCTAAACCCGAGAACATCGCCGCTAAACCCGAGAACATCGCCGCTAAACCCGAGAACTAAGATTTTTCCTCGATTAAAGAGTTAGCGAGCAACATAAATTCAAGTGTAATCCGATTATGCCCCTTCATGAAATTTTCACCTAAGAGACTCTCAAGCTTGTTTAAACGATGATAGAGCGTTTGGCGTACGATGAACAATTGATTGGCTGTTTGCTGTTTGGAGCCATTCGTTTGTAAGTATACCTGCAGTGTTTCTAACAGCTTACTGTTATATTTTTTATCATATTCAATAACAGGCTGCAAATAATCTTGTATGACTTCCTGTAAATTTACTTGCATCTGTAATTTATAGATTAAGTGATACAAATGTAAATCATCGTAAAAATAAGAAGTTGTTTGTACTTTACTGCAAATATACAATGTTTCGAGAGCAGTTTGATAGCTCTTCGGAATTTCTTTTACGTCTGCAATGACTTTGCCGATAGCTACTTGATAACCCTGAACCATTTGTTTTTTATAAAAGTCGGTTTGTTGGAGAGAAGATACTAACGTATTTAATAATTCGCGACTCGCTTTACTATCCTTCGCATGGAGTAAAATAAAAATGACATAGCTTTTTCTCTCAAATAAAAATGGTATAAATCCATTTTGCTCAAAAAGGTTTCGATAGTAGAGCTTACTATAGACAATATCCTCTTGTACCTTAGAGACGGCATTAGGAGATGCTAAAATAAAGACAGCTCCGCTAGAAAAATGATAGTTAGAATGATGTGCTACGATAAATTTATAAATTTCCTCTTTCGATAGTTTTTGATCGATCCAATCCGCTAAAATAGAGGCATCCTCAATGTCCCTTTTCTCCTCAATATAAAATTCCCGCATTAATAGCTGTGCTAACGCAGTAGCTGTTCGGTCTAAAATAAGTAATTCAAATTCTGAGAATCGACCATCTTCCCTATAGAGAGATAAATCTGCATAATGCTGATCAAAAATAAAGATTGGTTCATTTTTAAATACTGATGCTGTTTTTTTTATCGTTAATAGTTGTTGGCGTTTATTGTGCGACTTATTTGGAAAGAAGATAGGCTCTCGACCTTTAATAGAAAAGATGATTTGTGTCTTTAATTCATTATATATATTTTGTAAAATATCTTCCGCGGTTTGCCCTAATAGAGCATTTTTATTTAACGTTTGAGAATAGGATTCTAAAGTGGAAATCATTAAATATTGTTGATTCATTATTTGGCTATGTAAATCCTGTGTAATGCGGACAAAAGGAACCGTATCATGAAAAACGATGATAGGGAAGTTGTGACGGTTGGCGATAGCTACGATCACTTCCGGGATGGTTTGTATGGAAGTTCCATATTCAATGCACAATGCAGCGCAATTTTTTTTGATTAAGGACTCTACAAAAAAGATAAAATCCTCTAGGCGATGCTGAAGACTTATCCCTGTTGTTAAGACCAATTCATCACCAGCTAGAAAATTATCTACTTGGATAATTTCGATGACATGGGCCCATTTTACAATCCGTAACAATCCATCCTCACCAGCTACGACCTCCGCACTTTGAAAATATGTATTTTCTAATACATCTTTCACTTGAAGCTTAAACATTTTTATCCTCCTTCCTTTTAACACAAATCCTTGCTTAGTTTTCTAATTAATGCGCGATTTCAGCTTGAATAGACAAAAATAATATGTTTTGTGAATATTAAATCTATTTTACATTATGTTTAAAACAAAAGTATAGAATTTTACAGTTTGTCTATTACTTCGACTCTATGGAACTTGTAAAATTTTTGTAAGCAATAATTTTAATAAAAGACGTAACAGAGCCGTGGAATCGATGACCCAAAAGAGAAAGTCGCCTGACCCGATAGATGAAGCAAGCTCTATTTTCCAAAAGGAAGAATTAGATTTTAAACAACAATAAATGAGGAGTGGGGAAATTATGACAGTTCAACAAAAAATAAAAACGCTATCACATTTTATCAATGGTATTGAAACAGCTGGTACAAGTGGTCGTTATTCGGAAGTTTATAATCCAACAACAGGAGAGATCATCGCACAAGTTCCGTTAGCAACAAGAGATGAGGTGAAGCAGGCGATCCAACTAGCAAAGTCAGCCTTCCCTGCATGGAAAAGGACATCGATTGGCAAACGAGTTGAGGTTTTACATCGTTTCCGTCAGTTATTAATAGAAAGACAGGATGAGCTAATTGAAGTGATTTGTGAGGAAAGTGGGAAAACAAAGGAAGATGCTAAAGGGGAAATTGTTCGTGGCATTGAATCTGTAGATATGGCAATAAGTGCCCCGCAAATGCTGAAGGGGGAATATTCCGTTAATGTAGGCGGCAATATTAATGCCTTCTCTGCAAAATCACCACTTGGGGTTGTTGCGACAATTGCGCCGTTTAATTTCCCTGTCATGGTCCCACTTGCAATTACAAGTATGGCTGTAGCGGTTGGCAATGCCGTCATTTTAAAGCCGTCTGAGCGCGTGCCAATTTCGGCATTATATTTAAGTAGATTATGGAAAGAGGCAGGGCTGCCAGATGGAATTTGGACAGTCATGAATGGCGATAAAGATGCGGTAAATGAACTGCTAGAAAATAAAGAGATACAAGCAATTTCATTTGTTGGATCAACACCGGTTGCAGAGTATATTTACCAAACAGGAACGAAGCATAATAAACGTGTCGCTGCATTTGGTGGTGGGAAAAACTTTATGATTGTTATGCCGGATGCAAACCTGGAGCAAACAGCTAATGCCTTTTTAGGTGCAGCATTTGGAGCCGCGTCCCAGCGTTGTATGGCCATTTCGGGGGCGATCGTTGTTGGGGGAGATATTGAAAAACGCTTTACAGAGATATTAAAGGAGAAGATTTTGAAATTAAAGGTTGGTTCATATACAGATGACGAAGTTGATTTTGGTCCAGTTATTACGCAACAATCAAAAGATACCATTGTTCGATATATAGACGAAGCTATTACAGAAGGTGCAAATCTTGTCACGGACGGGCGGAAACCGAAAATATGTGAAACATCTAAAGGCTTTTATCTTGGACCAACATTGTTAAACAATGTAACACCAAATATGACTATTTTTAAAGAAGAGGTTTTTGGTCCTGCGCGTATTATTGTGGGCGTTGAAACTTTACAAGAAGCTATTGATTTAATTAATGATCACGAACTTGGGAATGGTGTCACGATGTTTACGAGTAGTGGTTCGGCGGCCCGTAAATTCCAAGAAGAAATTGAAGTAGGTATGGTAGGCGTGAATGTTCCGATTCCAATTCCAGTTGGCTATCACAACTTTGGTGGTTGGAAGCGATCGAAGTTTGGTGAAGGGCATATGTTCGGACCTGACCAAGCTCGGTTCTTTACGAAAGCGAAAACGATTTCTGAAAGATGGCCAGACGAAACAGAGGGTACGACAAGTTCATTCGCGTTCCCGAGTAATAACGATGTGAATAAGTGAACATAACATAAGGGGGTGTATCGATATGGTTCAAGTAAATCTTAAAAGTGATGTTTTAAAGAAAGATGAACAATATGTATGGCATTCAATGAAACCTTACAATCCACAAGCAACATATGTAGTAGAAAAATCAAATGGCGCGAGAATTGTTGATACAGAGGGAGTTGAATACATCGATGCAATGGCAGGATTATGGTGTGTAAACGTAGGCTACGGACGCAAGGAATTAGCAGATGTTGCACATGAGCAGATGCTGAAAAATGCATATGCACCATTATCGCAAGGACATTTACCAGCAGTTGAACTGGCTGAAAAGATTAATGAAATGCTTGGGGGAGATTATGTTATTTTCTTCTCTAATAGTGGGTCAGAGGCTAATGAAACCGCGTTTAAAATTGCGCGCCAATATCATCAACAAAAAGGACAGAGCTCGCGTTATAAAATTGTTTCCCGTTACCGTGCATATCATGGCAATTCTTTTGGTGCTTTAGCTGCTACAGGGCAAGCGGAACGAAAGTATAAGTATGAGCCATTATCTCCTGGCTTTATCCATGTAGCGCCACCTGATCAATATCGAGAATATGAAAGTGACACACTTGCTCCAATGGATTTAGCAAGCGTAAAAGCTGTAGACAAGACGATGACATGGGAGCTAAGTGAAACAATAGCCGCTATGATTTTAGAGCCAATTATTACAGGTGGGGGCGTCATCATGCCTCCGGAAAATTATTTAAAGGGTATTGAGGAAGTGTGTAAAAAACATGGGGCTTTAATGATTGTAGATGAAGTAATATGTGGCTTTGGTCGAACAGGTAAGCCATTTGGATTTATGAACTACGGTGTTAAACCAGATATTATTACAATGGCAAAAGGAATTACAAGTGCTTATTTACCATTATCAGCAACAGCAGTGAAACGTGAAATTTATGAAGCATTCACTGGCTCTGATGCATACGGTTATTTCCGACATGTCAATACATTTGGTGGATCACCAGTATCTTGTGCGGTCGCATTAAAAAATATTGAGATTCTTCAGCGAGAAGCATTATTTGAAAGATCTAGCGAGGTTGGAGCTGCTACTCTGCAAGCGCTTCAGGAAGCGTTGGGAAATCACCCGAACGTTGGGAATGTTCGGGGAAAAGGTTTATTAATTGGCATAGAATTAGTTGTTGATAAAGCGTCGAAGGAGCCTTTACCAGTAGATAAAGTAAATGCTGTTATTGCTGCATGTAAGGAGCAGGGTGTTATTTTAGGTAAAAATGGTGCAACTGTTGCAGGCTTCAATAACGTATTAACATTATCTCCACCTCTTAATATTGTACAAGAGGATCTTGATACAATCATAAAAGCTGTCATTGATAGTATTCATAAAGTGAAGCTTAATTAGTGGTGTTTTGTAGATAAATTACTGCCTGTAAAAAAAGTAAAACTGTCTCTTAAGTTCAAGTAGAAACTTTTGAGACAGTTTTTTGATTGTCTTATAGCACAAGAAAGGCGAGGCAGTATGAGTTTGAACAACGCTCCTCCTGTTAGAAAAGTGTCATTCATACACAACTTCACTTACTCTTTTGTTGTTTTAAATAAGTAGCCACTATAAGAATTGTAGATAATCATAACAATGCCCATTAACATGAAATTTGATATGAGTGAACTTCCGCCATAGCTTAAAAATGGTAATGTCATACCTGTTACAGGTAAAAGTCCAATTGTCATACCGATATTTTGTGTAATTTGGAAGGCTAATAAACTAGAGATACCTGCTCCCATCAACGTCATAAATGGGTCTTTTGCTTCTACTGTAATGAGAACAATACGGTAAATGACAAAAAATAAAAGAGCAATGACAAATGCCCCTCCAATGAACCCGAGCTCTTCAGCGATGTTTGCGAAAATGAAATCTGTATGCTTTTCTACGACATAGACATTATTGTTCATGTATCCCTTACCAGTAAACCCTCCTGAACCTATTGCTAAAAATCCCTGCCTAGTTTGATAAGATGAATCCAGATGCTCATAAGGCTGCAACCAGCCATAAATGCGAGAAATTTGATGCCCTGATAATTTATTTAATATTTTATCTGTAAAAAATTCATTAAATTTTACATAAAGAATAACCACAACGCTGAGAATTGAAACTGGAATGGCAGTAAAGATTATAAGCAATTTTCTTTGTATACCTGAAAAGAAAATCATCGGTATAATCATCGACATATAAATCATTGCCATGCCCGTATCAGGCTGCTTATAAACAGCAAGCGTAGGTGGAAGGGTGATAACAGCAATTATGAAGAGAAGCCGCATATCCGTTAAAAAGGTAGGGCGCACATATTTCTCTCGATGTGCAACAATGACCTTACTCACAACGATTAAAAGCGCGAACTTTAAAAACTCTGACGGTTGGAATGATCCTAACACTGGAACTTGGTACCAACGCTTCGCCTCATTTACAGTTCTAGCTATACTCTCGGGTGCAATAAATAAGCCAAATGTTAAAACGACCATCGCCCAATAAAATGGCCAGCCAATCTTTTTTAGTTGCTCAATATCAAGCGTCGCTACTCCATACATAATTAAAAATCCGATTAGATAATAAAAAAACTGCTTTATAATAAACGAGCTTGTATACTGCTCAAACACCGTACTACTGGAATGAACAAAGAGACAACTAATGATGCAAAGTAACATTAAGCTAACGACTAAACTTTTATCTAATTTATTTAATTCTAACACCTCCCTTTAAAACCAAACTATTAATAGAAAACGATAGAAATATACAGAAGGTTGCGAGTTAAATGATTATTACAAAAAATAAAAATCTTAAACTGATTTTACTAATTATTTAATTTTATATTTGATTCTATTTGAGTAGTTTTGTGGATTACCAGCATAAAGTTTCGTTTTTTTCTGGGCTCGTCAAATGGGGGTGCTTGGAGATACAAGTGTGTTAAAGAAAAAAACGATTAATCATGAACACCTGAAACGGGATGTGTTGTTAAATATAATAATTTTCTGTTGAGATAATTTAGAAACTCTTCGTGCAATCTTTATAAAAACATAACACTAGCTTTACATCTTCATACTATCATTATTGGTAAGAGTTGGAGAAGGAGCCAAAGATAATGCGTTTTTTTCGATACATAATGGTGAAAGACAAGCTACTAGTACTAATGATTGTTTGTGTACTATCGAATGTATTGCTAGGTGTTTTTAGTGTTGATTATTTACGGAAAATGTCATGGCATGCAAGTGAAAGCTATTCAGAAGGGCTTGTACCGATTGGATGGTTAAATGAACTAGAGGAATCACAACGACAATTAGATTATTTAGTAGATTCAGCTGGGACTTATCAAGAAATGACAGCCATTTTTAAAGATGTTGAGCAGCCTTTAGGTTATTTAGAAAATCTAGAAGTTGATAAAAAGATGGATCACCAGGTGAAGAAATACAAGTCCTTACTAGCACAGCAGATAGAACTGGTTGATAGCTATAAACAATTAGATCAAAATGAACAACAACAGTTTTATGTTCAGTCATATTTATCCGTAAGCCAGCAAAGTCATACATTATTAGAAGAAACTCAAAGCTATTTGGTCCAAAGGTCTAAGGAACAGCAACAGGCATATCAGGACGATGTGGAATTCGGTTATTGGCTATTGGGTGGAGTGTGTTTATTTGTTGTTCTGTTAGTGATTTTTATAGGGTTAATAGCAACGAAAGCTGTAAATATACCAACACGTCAATTGAAGTCACTATTAAAGCGTGCAGAGCAGGGGGATTTCACAGCGAATGCTAGCTATGTGGCACAGGATGAGCTTGGCGAGGTAATATTGTCATACAATCAAATGGCAACAGAGGTGAAAAGACTACTTCATACAGTAACAAATAGTGCATATGAGGTAGAAGAAATGTCTGGAAAGCTGCAGGAATCCTCAGAGCAGTCGTCTAATACAACAGTCAAAATTGCAAAGGATGTGCAGTCCATTTCAGATTCAACAGCCGCTTCTACAACAAAATTAGCTTCCAATACAGCTTCTCTAGAGGAGGTGCTGAATGGTGTCCAAGTAATTTTAGAAAAAGTACAGGTTGTTGAAAATTTTGCTCATAAAACGGCACGTGATGCAGAAAGTGGTACGGAAATTGTACAAGCAAATTTAACACAAATACAGGCGATTAAGCGTGCAGTTGAAAAATCGAATACAGCTATTTTTAATCTTGTAGAAAGGGCATCTACGATCGATCAAATGGTCGAGGTGATTGAAAAAATTACTGCACAAACAAACCTCCTAGCTTTAAATGCATCCATTGAGGCTGCTAGAGCAGGGGAGCATGGTAAGGGATTTGCGGTGGTGGCCGATGAAGTACGTAAGCTTGCGGAGCAGACAGTTCAGTCAACACAAACGATTACGTCGATAGTACAAAACATTCATTTAGATTCAAACTATGCTGTGCAAATGATGGAGGGCGTGTTAGCCGCAACTGAAAAGGGTGTACATGTAACTGGGGATACGGCAACAAGCTTTGATCAAATTTTAGAAAAAGTACATACAATTAAGCCGTATATAATGGAAGTATCTGCAACCGTGCAAGAGATTGCCAATCATACGAAAAAGGTTAATGAGGATGCGGTCATGTTAACGTCATTTTCAGATACAAATGCATCATCAACTAAACATGTAGCTACTTTAACAGCTGCTCAATTAACCGCACAACAGCAATTCCATGATTATATTCAAGAGTTACGTAGGGTATCAAAAGTTTTACAAATAGCGGTAAAGCGTTTCTCAATTTAATAAGAATAATTGGACCTTTCTTTGTAAATGTATACAAAAAAGGTTCTTTTTTTGGCTCCTCACCATAACGTATGGTTGATTTTCCCTTAGGGGCGTCCGATGAGCCGCATTACTTGCGTCCCTCTATCGCTGATCCCCAAGGAGTCGCCAAGCTTCCACTCCAATCAACTAATCTACATGGCGGAGCATATGTTTTAACAGATGTCACCAACAAATTAATAGTGTTGCTATGCGAAAAACGGACATTTGTACATTTCAGGTATACAAATGTATTTTGTTTGTTTTATCAGCACAATATTATATAGGGCTCATATACTGATAGTAAGGGGTTTTGTGTTCGGATTGTCGAAATGAAAAAGATAATGGTTGTGTTTTTAATGTGAACACTTTATAATAAAAATCACCAAAAGTGTTATTAAATCAATGTTTATTTATATATTAATGTACTTTACAGAAGTACAATTGTTCACAGGTGGAGGTTTGGAGAAATGAAAAAGATAATGGTTACAGGAGCACTTGGTCAAATAGGTTCTGAGCTTGTAGAAAAGCTTCGGGGTATTTATGGAGAGGACAATGTGTTAGCGACAGATGTTCGGAAGCTTGAAAATATTAAGGGTCCATTTGAAGTATTGGACGTGACGGATGGACAAAGAATGCATGAGTTAGCGAAGGATTTTGGTGCTGATACAATGATGCATTTAGCGGCGTTACTATCAGCAACAGCAGAAAAAAATCCATTGCTAGCATGGAATTTAAATATGGGCGGTTTAATGAATGCGCTAGAGGTTTCGCGTGAGTTAAACTTGCAATTTTTTACACCGAGCTCAATAGGCGCGTTCGGTCCTACGACACCGAAGGATAATACGCCTCAGGATACATTACAACGCCCAACAACAATGTATGGGGTAAATAAAGTAGCTGGAGAGCTATTATGTGATTATTATTTCAATCGTTTTGGTGTAGATACTCGTGGTGTACGTTTCCCAGGGTTAATATCATATGTAACGCCTCCTGGAGGTGGTACGACAGACTATGCAGTTGAGATTTTCTATGAGGCGATTGAGCAAGGTAAGTATACATCTTATATTCAAGAAGGCACATACATGGACATGATGTACATGCCAGATGCATTGCAGGCTATTGTAGATTTAATGGAAGCGGATAGTAGCAAACTAATACATCGCAATGCCTTTAATATAACTGCAATGAGCTTTGAGCCATCTGAAATTGCGGCAGAGATTAAAAAGCATTTACCACATTTCCGTATGGATTATAATGTAGATCCAGTACGTCAGGCGATAGCAGATAGTTGGCCAAATTCTATAAATATAGAAGCGGCACAGAAAGAATGGGGCTTTAAAGCTCAGTATGATTTAGCAAAAATGACAGTTGATATGCTAGAAAAATTAAAAATCAAACTACACAAAAAGGCCATTTCATAAATATTCCTGAAAAAATGGACGAAGAAAACAATTTAGTTTTCTTCGTCTTTTTTATTTTTACGGGCAATCACTAAAAGTTGGGATGACATTTTTAAATGTATACCGTGTATATAAATTGATTGGAGTGGAGGCTTGGCGACTCCTTGGGGATTAGCGATAGAGGAACGAAGGCTAAAAGCATCACGTCCTGTGATAACGCCTTCGTGACCAACATTCTTTTGGCCCGAGACCCTGCAGCGAAGCGGATGTTTTCTGTGCGAAAGCGTAGTGTTAACGTAGCGGCAGCAATGTTTTATCTGTGCGAAAGTGCAACGACAGCAACAACAATGTTTATCTGCGCGAAAGCGAAGCGTCAGCGGCAAATGTTTTATCTGTGCGAAAGTGCAACGACAGCAACAATGTTTTATCTGTGCGAAAGTGCAACGACAGCAACAACAAATGTTTTATCTGCGCGAAAGCGAAGCGTCAGCGGCAAATGTTTTATCTGTAGCGAAAGCAAAGCGACAGCTACAAAGCGCCCAGTCGGAACGGAAATCAATCACACGTTATGCTAATAAGTATTTTTAGAAAAAGTTAACAATAAAAAGAAAAATATTGGAATATATAGCTTAATTTATAATTTTCAAATATAATCATATTCAGAATATTAATAGTATTCAATTATATTTTTATTAGTATTTCACAAAGGTAATGGAGAGGCAGTTCACAAGACGAAGGGATGGATGGTTTTTATGATGCAGACGCCGTTAGTATTAACAAGCTTTTTTAACCGAGCAGAAAGTTATTTTGCTAGAAAGACTATTGTTTCACGAACGAGCCCACAGAAGATTCACCGCTTAACATATGGAGAGTGGGCGAAAAGGACACGTCGTTTAGCAGATGCGCTAACAAAGCTGGGGATGAAAAGGGGAACAAAGATTGGCTCCTTTGCCTGGAATCAGCATCGCCACTTAGAGGCCTATTTTGCGGTACCGTGTTCTGGTGCTATTTTGCATATGGTGAATATTCGTTTATCAGAAGAGCATTTAACTTATATTATTAATCATGCAGAAGATGAGATTTTAATAATTGATGTTGATTTGTTACCAATCATAGAAAACATTGCGCCTGAGCTTAAAACAGTGAAACATTATATTATTATGACGGATGAGGATACTTTACCAGTGACGACATTACCGAATGCGTTATCATATGAGGATTTATTGGCAGCAGCAGATGAAAACTATCAATTCCCAGAGGATTTAGGGGAAGATGAGCCCGCTGGAATGTGCTATACAAGTGCTACAACAGGAAATCCAAAGGGTGTTGTTTATTCACATCGAGGCCTAGTGTTACACAGTATGATGCTGAGTATGTCTGATTCAATGGGCATTTCCGAGCGTGATGTTGTGATGCCAATTGTACCGATGTTTCATGCAAATGCATGGGGTCTACCGTTTGCAAGTGTCAATGTAGGTGCGACACAGGTGCTTCCGGGTCCACAATTTACATCGGCAATAATTTTGGATTTAGTGGAGCAGGAGAAGATTACATTAACAGCTGGAGTGCCGACAATTTGGATTGGGGCGTTGCAAGAACTAGAGAAGCGTGAACGAGATATAAGTTCGCTACGTGCCATTTGTTGTGGTGGCTCTGCTTCACCAACCCGTCTTATTCGTACATTTGAAGAGCAATATGGCATCCCATATATTGTTGTATATGGTATGACTGAAACAACACCGATTGTAGCATTATCAAATTATATGTCTTGGATGGAAGACTGGCCAATTGAAAAGAAAATTGAATCGCGAGCTATGCAAGGAATGACGATGGCTGGTATTGAATCGAGTATTATTAATGACAATGGAGAAGTACCGTGGGATGGAGAGACAATGGGTGAATTACGTTTACGAGGTCCATGGATTTCACACGAGTACTATCGTGATGAACGAACGGCTGATGCCTATCGAGATGGCTGGTTATATACAGGGGACATTGCGGTGCGATCAGAGGATGGCTTTATTAAAATATCAGATCGTACAAAGGATTTAATTAAATCAGGAGGGGAGTGGATATCCTCAGTTGATTTAGAAAATGCGTTAATGACCCATGATGCTGTTTTGGAAGCAGCAGTTATTGCAATTCCGCATGTTAAATGGCAAGAACGTCCGCTAGCTTGCGTTGTATTGAAGGAAGGAAAGACAGCAACCGACGAGGAGCTTCTTGCATTTTTAGAAAGTCAATTTGCAAAATGGTGGGTGCCAGATGATGTTGTATTTTTAGAGGAAATTCCAAAAACATCGGTTGGGAAATTCCTAAAAGCTAAGCTTCGAGATAATGTGGCAGAAATTTATCCGAAATTAAGTTCATTGGTATAGTCAAAAGAGCGATTTCCACAAACGGAAGTCGCTCTTTCATTTCATTATTTCTTTAACATGTGGAATACTTGTTCTACGTCCTTGTCTCCGCGGCCCGAGATGTTAATAATAATACTCTCATCAGGAGATAACGTTGGAGCAAGCTTTAGTGCATGCGCAACTGCGTGAGAGCTTTCAAGTGCAGGGATAATTCCCTCGACTTTTGAAAGTACTTGGAATGCTTCAAGCACCTCTTCATTTGTCACCGTTACATATTCTCCACGACCAATTGTTTTTAAATAGCTATGTTCCGGACCAGCTCCTGGATAATCTAGTCCAGCGGCAATCGAATAAGTTGGTAGGGGATTGCCTTCCGAATCTTGTAGTACTAAACATTTGAAACCGTGTAATTCACCTGGCGTTCCTTCATTTAATGATGCAGCCTTATCTGGTTCAATCCCGATGAGGCGAACGTTTTCATCTGCAATATATTCTGCAAACGCACCGATCGCATTACTACCGCCACCGACACAAGCGAGTACTGCTGTTGGTAGCTTTCCTTCCTTTTCTAAAATTTGTTCGCGACTTTCACGGCTAATGACTGATTGAAAATGTTTCACCATTGAAGGGAATGGGTGAGGTCCAACAGCAGAACCTAGTAAATAGAAAGTCGTTTTATAGTTTTCTACTAAATCAGCAAATGCTTCATCTACAGCATCCTTTAGTCGTCCTTGCCCTTTATCAACAGCTACTACCTTTGCGCCAAGAAGCTCCATACGGAACACATTCAATGCTTGACGCTTTGTATCTTCTAAGCCCATATAAATTGTGCAATCCATCCCGAACATTGCACAAGCAGTTGCAGTGGCTACACCATGCTGACCTGCACCTGTTTCGGCAATAACACGATTAGCACCCATGCGCTTTGCCAATAAGATCTGTCCAAGGACATTATTAATTTTATGTGAACCTGTGTGGTTGAGATCTTCACGTTTTAAATAAATTTTCGCGCCACCTAATTGTTTTGTTAAATTTTCAGCAAAATAAAGTGGGGATTTTCGCCCAACATATTCATGGAAATAATAATCTAGCTCTCTATTAAAATCTTCATCGTCTTTAAATTTTTGGAAATTTTCATCTAAAATATTTAATACATTTTGAAGCTCCTCAGGAACAAAGCTACCGCCAAATTCACCAAAATATCCCTTTTTCTCTGCTACTGTACTCATCTGCTCTCGACTCCTCTTTTCTAATTTTTCCATAAAAAAAAGCCACTTCAATCCTTCTGTAAAAAGGACGAGTAACCGTGGTGCCACCTTCATTCGCAAAAAAATGCGCGCTTTCGTACTCCGGTAACGGGGAGTAAATTCGTCCTCACATTTAATAAGGCTGCTCCAAAGTCCATTCACAAGTAGTTACTACTGATTTACACCAACCATCAGCTCTCTACAAGTACTACTACTTGCTACTATTCTTTTTCATCGCATGTTTTATTGAAAAGAATTGTAAAATATTTTCAGAATATTGTCAAGAAATTAAAAAAGACGAATCTAAAAAGATCCGTCTTTTAAATCAAATTTTTGAAGTTTAAGCGTTTATTCAATAGATACATAATAGGTGCACCGACCGCTAAGACCACAAATTCACCTGCAGCAACAGTTAACCATGTCCAGAAGAATGGTATTTCTAATACTATGTTCAATTCTAAAGCAATGATGAACATTGTGCATGTAAATAACAATGTATTAATGATTAAACGTGCCCAAATATTTTTGACAAATTTACAAATAAGAATGAACAGTCCAAGTGTAATCATCGAATGGCCTACACCGAAAAATACATCGTAAATGCCGTTTGGTGAAAATATATTAGAGATAAATACACCAATAATAATCCCGACGGCAAAGCGTGGATTAAAGGCAACTAGATGATTGAACATTTCCGATACGCGGAACTGCACCTCTGTAAAGCCAAATGGCGCTACCAGCAATGTAACAGCAATGTAGAGCGCTGCAATAATGCCACTCGTTGCTAAAAATTTTATTTTCATATATTAATTTCTCCTTAGTTTTTTTGCGTGGGATGGTTACGAACCACGTGAAGCAAATGCAATCATATCAATGTTTATGCTAGTTTGTAAAGAGTCATGTGTAAAACAAAAATTGTTATTATTGTACTAACATCTGCATAACCAAGACTTCTGAAATATATTATATTGAAATACTTAAGTCTGTAGCAGTTGTGTTAATAAAAAATCTAAGGATCCGCGTAGTAAAAGAAAGGGGCTAATCCCATAAATCATTTTTTAATGACGTTTAGGATTAGCCCGAAAGCCTTTACTTATTTATGCTGTGTAAGGTAAACTTTGCCGTTTATTGTTACTTTAGAAGCTGAGATTAGAATTTCTTTATTTGCTTCATAATATGGATTTAAAATGTTGTCGATAGCAACCCATTTTTCACTAGATTTTTCATAGTCACCTTTTTTATCAAGAGCTGTTGCTTCTTCATAAAGCTTTTTTAATTGCGCTTTATCTTTTGCTTTGATTTCAAAATCAAAGTTAGACATGTAATCTTCAAAGCTAAGTGGCTTCATGTAAGGATGAATCATTTCATCGAATTCACCCCATAGCTTTTCAGATAGTTGATCATTTTTATCTTGATCTGCTTTTTGAGCATCCTTGTATAAAGTTTTTAGTTTTGGTAAAGCTTCAGCAGGAATATCTACATCTATATCTGAAATGTATTCTTCAAATGGTACTGGTGGATATAGCGCATCTAGGTAAGGTTGAAGAACCTTCTGGAATTCTTCAAATTTTGTTTGTGCTGCTTCTTCTTTACCAGATTTCTCTAGTTTAATCCACTGTTGATAAATATCTTTTAGCTGCTTTTTATCTTTTTCTTTAATAACTATATTTTTTTCACCAAATCCATACTGTTCCATGAATTCTTCGAAGGATACTGGTACCCAGCTAGCTAAAATATACGGCTTTGTGATTTTATCCATTTCAAGATTAATTTTTTCTACTTCTTCATATTTCTCTTCTTTTTCTAACTTTTTCATTTGATTAAACAATTTTTCTAATTTAGCTAGATCTGCTTTTGTGATTTCTTTAGGTAAGTCTTTTTTATATACGTTAAACGTGTAGAAATCTGAATAATCTTGTACTAAGCTACCTTCTACAGAGATTTCTTGACCTTCTACTAACTTCATTTTTTCTAATTGCTCATCTGAAAAATTTTGAATTCCGATATAATAATTTTTACCGTCTTTTCCTTTGATTGAGATGCTATCTCCGTAAACACTTTTAATCGTTCCTTTAATTTGTTGCTCAGCTTGAACAGTTATTTCGCTTGTTGTTTTTGCTGTTGTTGCCTCAGCTTGATGTGGCGTGAAGACAGCCATTCCTATTGTTAGTGCTGATACAATCATCCAAGATTTTTTTATTGTTTTTTTCATAATTATTTCTCCTTTAATTTAAGTGATTTAATTTTCTAATGATTAGACGGCTTTCGAATGATAAAAAGTTAGCTAAAATTAGAAAAAATTTTAACTTTTTTTAGCAAATTTTTTGGTAACGTAAGTGCAACGGCAGTTACAAAAGGTTTTTTGTACCGAAAGCGTAGCGGTAGGTACAGAAGTTTCCCGCATCTAGGAGTATTTTTACCTTCACTCCTTAATACTTCGCAAAATTGTCAAAAAATTTTTTATTATGTTAGAAAAAGCAATCAATTTGTAAAAACAGCGTAGTTTAGCGGTTTAAAGCGACGAATTGAAAGAAAAACTAAAATATTATGTCAATTTTAAAAGTCAGAACATTCATAATGTTGTTGACGAACCTCGATAATA
The DNA here is from genome assembly GCF_042019215.1 of Lysinibacillus sp. RS11. Classification (NCBI taxonomy): domain Bacteria; kingdom Bacillati; phylum Bacillota; class Bacilli; order Caryophanales; family Bacillaceae; genus Lysinibacillus; species Lysinibacillus sp. RS11. Next base: position 516,691 of record NZ_CP168124.1, read on the forward strand.
ACGATAATATAGCGATACGTTCACACTTCGTTTGGATGAAGTGTGATGAATATCAGAGATAATAATCGGGGGGATTATTTGTGAAATGCAATTTAAAAAAGCTTTCGTTCCTGTTATTTGGGTTAGTCTTAATGCTTGCTGCTTGTGGTAGTGGTGGCTCTAGTTCATCTGATTCAAAAGGAAAAGAAACGAATAATGCAAGTGAGAGCGGTAATGCAGATGACAAAACATATAAAATCGGGATTACTCAAATTGTTGAGCATCCATCTTTAAATGCTGCCACTGAAGGCTTCAAAAAAGCAATTGAAGAATCAGGCTTAAAAGTTGAGTACGAGGCACAGATAGCTCAAGGGGATAACAGTCTTAACACAACGATTGCAAACAATCTAGTAAGTGCAAACGTAGATTTAATATTTGCTAACTCTACACCGTCTGCGCAAGCGGCAGCGACAGCAACTAGCGATATTCCAATTATCTTTACTTCTGTAACAGATGCTGTTGGTGCACAACTCATTGAATCTATGGAGAAGCCAGGAAAAAATGTAACAGGTACGATCGATTTACATCCTGATACTATTTCAAAAACAGTGGCTTTCTTAAAGGAACTTGGTGCCAAAAATGTTGGTATGGTCTACAACGCTGGTGAGCAAAACTCAGTAGCACAAGTAAAAGAAGTGAAAAAAGTTATGGGCGAGCAAGGCCTAACAGTTGTTGAGGCATCTGCGTCAACTTCTGCGGAAGTAAAACTGGCTACGGAATCATTAATCGGTAAAGTAGATGCATTCTATATTATTACTGATAATACAGTAGTTTCTGCTTTAGAATCTGTTATTGATGTAGCGAATGCTAATAAATTGCCACTTATTGTAGGGGAGCTTGACTCTGTTGAACGTGGTGGCTTAGCTGCATATGGTTTTGAATATTTTGACATCGGTTACGAGGCAGGTCAAATGGCTGTGAAGATTCTAAAAGGAGAAGCAACACCTGCTGATATGCCAGCACAATACCCACAAAACTTAAAACTAGTAATCAATAAAAAAGTAGCGGATGATTTAGGAATCGAAGTTAAAGATTCTTGGGGTGCAGAGCTTTTAGAAAAGTAATGGACGGATATGGTCATCTGATCAAGCAAAGCGGGGGAGAACTAAACTGCCCCCGCTTTATCTTCTTTTTAGAGTGAAAAGTTTAAAGAGTATGTATGATTCATAGAAATACCTAAGGATTTAGCACGACGTTCTGTGATAACCCTTTGATCTATATCCATGAGCTCATCATCGAAAGTTGGGATAATATTTATTAAAACGTATTCCAGTATATTAGTTGATTGGAGTGGAGACTGGGCACTCCTTGGGGATTAGCGTCGCAGATGAGACCCTGGAGCGAGCAACGCGAGTGAAGCGGCTCATCGGACGCCCCCAGGAAAGCGCCTAGTTGGAACGGAAATCAACCTTACTTTATGATGATGCCCAATTTAAATGTTGAGCTCCATTATTTAGGAATGGAGCATAGGTAATAAAAATTAGTTTAAGAATGATTAGGAGATGATTCAACTATGTTTTTAGCAATGTTTGGCGCAGTGGAGCAAGGAATCATCTATGCAATTATGGCACTTGGTGTGTATTTAACATTCCGCGTGTTAGATTTTCCGGATTTAACGGTTGATGGAAGCTTTGTAACAGGGGCGGCTACAGCGGCGACGATGGTTCTGCTTGGCTACCACCCGATGTTAGCGACTTTAGTGGCAATTGTTGCTGGATTTATTGCTGGATGTATGACAGGGATTCTTCACACAAAAGGTAAAATTAACCCACTATTATCGGGGATTTTAATGATGATTGCTTTGTATTCTATTAACCTACGAATCATGGGGTTAACTGCAGAAAATACGATAGGTCGTCCGAATATTCCACTATTGAACTCAGAGACTATATTTTCAAAGTTTCAAGTATTTTGGAGTAATTTAGGTATCGATGCTGCGATCAATAACCTATTAAAAAGCATCGGCATTCAGCAAGTACCGTCTACATGGAGTACGTTGATTGTAGTATTAATCATCACGATTTTAATTAAGGTAATAGCAGACTGGTTCTTAAAAACTGAGGTCGGACTGGCTATTCGAGCAACTGGTGATAATAAGCGTATGATTCGTAGCTTTTCAGCAAATACAGATACACTTATTATTCTAGGGCTAGGACTTTCTAACGCACTTGTCGCATTTTCTGGAGCTTTAATCGCACAGTATTCGAAGTTCTCAGATGTAAGTATGGGGATTGGGATGATCGTTATCGGTCTTGCTTCTGTTATTATTGGTGAAGCAATCTTTGGTACAAAAACGATTATGCGCACAACTTTTGCTGTCATTGCGGGGGCTATTATTTACCGTATCATTTTAGCATTAGCATTACGTGTTGAATTCCTTGATTCGGGAGATATGAAATTAATAACAGCTATCATTGTTATTTTAGCGTTGGTTTTACCTCAATTTGTTAGTAAAAGTAAGGAACGCAAACGAAAAGTGAAGCGTGCAGCAGAGCGTGCACAAGTAAATGCGGTAGAGCAAGGAGGGAACGGCCTTGCTTAAATTACACGGCATTAATAAAGTTTTTAATGAAGGTACGCCTGACGAAAAAGTCGCACTTGCTGAAATTAATTTGCATTTAAAGCCAGGAGATTTTGTAACAATCATTGGTAGTAATGGTGCCGGTAAGTCGACCATGATGAATATGATTTCAGGTGCCTTAACGCCAGATTTTGGCTCAGTTTTAATTGATGGGAATGAGGTAACGGCTTTACCAGAATACAAGCGTTCCCACTATATCGGTCGTGTGTTTCAGGACCCAATGGCTGGTACAGCGCCAACAATGACGATTGAGGAAAACTTAGCGTTAGCTTACTCACGTAATAAGAGTAGAGGCTTGCGTATTGGTGTTGATAAAAAGCGTCTAGAATTTTTCAAGGAATCGTTGGAGATGTTGGGTCTAAATCTAGAAAATCGCCTATCTGCAAAGGTCGGCTTACTTTCTGGTGGGGAACGTCAGGCGCTGTCTTTATTAATGGCAACGTTCACGAAGCCATCGATTTTATTACTAGATGAGCATACGGCTGCACTTGACCCATCGCGTGCAGAGTTAATCACACGCATTACGAAATATTTAGTTGAGAAAGATAGCTTAACAACATTAATGGTCACGCACAATATGCAACAGGCATTAGATTTAGGTAACCGATTGATTATGATGGATAAAGGTCAAATCATTTTAGAAGTTGGCGAGGATCGCAAGCATGAATTGACTATTCCTGATTTAATGGCAGAGTTCGAACGTATCCGCGGTGAGAAAATGAACTCAGACCGTGCGTTATTAGGATCATGATGATTAACGCTCATACATAGGTATGGGCGTTTTTTTCTGCTGAAAGTTGGGTGGTAAATCGATAAAGTGCATTATAATCTAGCTAAAGGAGGTGAAAATATGCTACTGAAAAAGCGGGAAGTCTCATCGAAGAAACGGGTGTTAGAAATGATTGAGAGGCGGTTACCGAAATCTCACGCAAAGTATGATTATTTTCAAGAAATGCTAAGGAGAACAAGGGCAGGGTATGCAGGTGAGCGAAGAGTAGATAAAGAATGGCAAGAGATCTATTTGCAGCATGCGCATTATTTATTGCATGATGTTCAGCTTAAAGTCGAAGGTGGATCAATGCATCAAATGGATACATTATTCATGTCGCAAAATTTTGTTTTAATAGTAGAAATTAAAAATATTGCTGGGCGTGTTGATTATATGGAAGATAACCATCAATTTATTAGAGTTACCTCTGATGGAAGAGTAGATGGTTTTCGTAATCCATTCGATCAGGTGAAGCGACATGCTAGGTTTTTGCATCGATTATTTCAAATGAGTGGGCATTATCTACCTATTGAAACTATAGTCGTTTCTGCAAATCCGAGTATGATTATGTCACCCACTTTCTTGTCGCAGCCAATTATTCATGTAAGTGGCTTGGCTGAAAGGGTAGAGCAACTGTTCAAGCAGCATCAACAAGTCTATCTAAGTGAAAATGATTTGAGAGAACTATCAACGCATATTCTAAAGATGCACACACCAACCCAATGGACGCTAGATATTAAAGTGGATGAATTGAAGAAGGGTGCACTATGCTCTAAGTGCGAATATCAATTTGTTATGCATTATCGTCAAGGGAAGTGGTGTTGTGAGAATTGTGGTGAGGTCGATAATCTAGCTTTCAACAACGCACTGAAAGATTACCGTTATATGTATGGGGGATTTATATCCAACAGTTCATTTCAAGATTTCTTCGGTATCTCTTGCACTAAAACAGTATATAAAATATTGAAGTCATTACAGCTTCAAGAAATTGGTGCCAATAAGAATCGACAGTATATTTTAAAATAGTACAGTCTATCATTGCGGTCAGATAGACTGTATTTTTCTAAATTGTTCCGATAAATATAACAAACATTCCGATAAAATCTGAAATTGTTCCGATAAATCTCAAAATAGTTCCGATAAAACATAATTTTATTCCGATAAACCTCTCATCCCCGCAAAAAAGCCACACTCACATAGAAGTGTGACTCTTTATTTTAGACTAGTAAGCCGAAAAGTTGAATGTCGTTGTTTACTTCTTTGTATTTGAAGCCAAATTCATTCATACGTGCTAGTAAACCTTCGTAGTCGTCACGATTACCAAGTTCAATGCCGACTAAGGCAGGACCACTTTCTTTATTGTTTTTCTTTGTATATTCGAAAGTTGTAATGTCATCATTTGGTCCGACAACACTTGTTAGGAATTGGCGAAGTGCGCCTGCACGCTGTGGGAAGCTTACGATGAAGTAATAGAGTAAGCCTTCATGAATTAAAGATTTTTCTTTAATCTCCTGCATACGCCCGATGTCATTATTACCACCGCTAATGATGATAACGACTGATTTACCTTTAATTTCTTCCTTATAATAGTCGAGCGCCGCAACTGATAATGCCCCAGCAGGCTCTGCGATAATGGCATGTTTATTATAAAGATCTAAAATCGTTGTACATACTTTTCCTTCTGGTACTAGTACGATGTCGTCTAAATAGCGACGACAAACATCATATGTGTGATGGCCGACGCATTTTACCGCGGCGCCATCTACGAACTTGTCAATCCAATTAAGTGCCACTGCACCACCTTCTGTAAATGCAGCCTTCATACTACCCGCCCCAGCAGGCTCTACACCGATAATTTTGCTAGTAGGGGAAAGGTTTTTCACGTAGGCAGAAACACCTGACATTAAGCCGCCGCCACCGATACTACCAAATAGGTAGTCGATCGGTTCCTCCATGTCATTCATAATTTCAACTGCGACCGTTCCTTGGCCAGCAATGACATCAAAATCGTCAAATGGATGGATAAAGATTTTATTGTGTTCTTCGCAGTAAACGAATGCACTTTCTGCAGAATCATCAAACGTATCGCCCGCTAAAATAATTTCCACATAATCGCGACCAAACATACGCACTTGATCAATTTTTTGCTTAGGTGTTGTTTGGGGCATAAAAATACTTGCTTGAATTTTCAGTTGAGCACAGGCGTAAGCAACACCTTGAGCATGGTTGCCGGCACTTGCACAAACAACACCAGCTTGGCGAGCCTCTTCTTCAATTTTTTTAATCTTATAATAGGCGCCACGAAGTTTAAATGAGCGTACATGCTGTAAATCTTCGCGCTTAAAATAAATGCTAGCTCCGTATTTCTCAGATAAATAATCATTTTTTTGTAGCGGCGTGTGCACCACTACGTCTTTTAAAAAATGATGTGCAATTAAGATATTTTCTACTTGCACAGTTCTAGTGTCAGCAGCTTCCATAGTATACATCCTCCGTTACGTTAAAACATTTATCTATGATAGCACATTTTATAAGGTTTTTGTCATTAATTTTTAGTAAATTCTAAATTTTCGGTGTCTATTTTAACTTCTTTCAGTGGGTGTCTAAACATTCAAGGGTTTTTATAGAAATAAAGGAACGCCCATTTCTTCATAACGAAAATGACCAAGCATATACTAGAATACTTTAGGACAAGTAGGAGGGTATGTAATTGGAAATCATTCAAGGAATTCTATCTACATACATTCAATTTTTCGATTGGGAAATGTGGAAAGAAGTTTTAACAGACCCCGTATCTTGGGGGTTAATATCAACACTCATCATTATTGAAGGTTTACTGTCAGCAGATAATGCACTCGTCTTGGCAGTACTGGTTAAACATTTACCAGACAAGCAACGTAAACGTGCGTTAATGTATGGAATGTTGGGTGCTTACTTTTTCCGATTTTTGTTTATCGGAATAGGTGTTTATTTAGTAGATTTTTGGTTTATTAAATTATTAGGAGCTTTGTATTTAGGTTGGCTTTGTATCGCTCATTTCTTGCGAATTGGGGCAGAGGATAGTGTTAAGGAAGTTAAAAAATCAGGGTTAATGGTTCGAATTTTTGGGACATTTTGGGCGACTGTCATTTCAGTAGAGCTAATGGATATTGCCTTTTCAATTGACGCGATTTTTGCCGCATTTGCAATTTCTAATCAAATTTGGATCTTACTAATAGGGGGGATGCTAGGGATTTTAATGATGAGAACCATTGCCGGCCTATTTTTAATCATAATTGAAAAAATACCAGAACTAGAGGCGGCGGCATTTATTATTATCGGCATTATTGCGCTGAAAATGCTAGTTAGTATCATTGGTGTTCACGTTCCACACTATATGTTCTTTGTCGTGCTAATTATTGTATTTTCTATAACTTTCTTTGTTCATATTTTAAAGAAATTAAAAGTCGCTTAATATAAAAACGGTTCTGTTCTCGCTAAAAAAGAGGACAGAACTGTTTTATTTTTATTAAGGAAAATATAAGTTTTTTTGCCAGAGGAACCTAAAGCATAGTCGTCTAGGCTAAAGCGCTTCGATCTCTCCAGCGCTTTTGTTCTTATTTTACATATTGGTCAGGGTTGACGATATAAAACTTTTCAACATTTAACCAGCTTTCGCTCATTGGTTCACCGTTATCGATGCGTTTTTCTGTTTCTTGCATCATCCAAGCTGTTTGGGATGCATGTGCTTGTAATGCTTTAATTTTATCCGTCTTCATTTCACGAATATCGACGACAATATGGGGCTCTCCATTTTTTTCGATGGTATCATTGGCGAAGGCACATCCATATACTTGAGGACGTGCAGTTTTTGGCATACGGCGGACAGCCTCAACTACGGCACGTGCTGTTGCTTCATGGTCTGGATGGACCGCAAAGCCAGGTAAGAATGTAATGATAAGAGAAGGTGATAACTCTTCTATTAAACCTTCAACAAGCTTTACCATTTTTTCATCGTCTTCAAATTCAATCGTTTTATCACGGAAACCAAGCATACGTAAATCTTGTATTCCCATAGCCTCTGCAGCTGCAATTAGCTCCTTGCGTCGAATTTCTGGTAAGGATTCACGCGTAGCAAAAGGCGGATTTCCTAAATTACGGCCCATTTCCCCTAAAGTTAAACAGGCATATGTAACAGGAGTATTCATTTTCTTTGTATAGTAGGCAATCGTTCCAGCAACTGAAAAAGCCTCATCATCTGGGTGAGGGTAAACAATCAAAATATGACGTTGTGGCTCTAAATTCAAATAGTCGTCCTCCTTAATACGTAAATGGCGTTTCACTAATTTCTAGTGCTATCGCCAATTTACCAGAGTAGTCTAGTCCAGCCATTAATAAACGGCCTAAATCATCTAATTCAAAATGTGTGATGCCTTGAGCATAAACCCAGCCATGCGCCATTTTTAATCCGACACGATGGGGTGAATCATCTACCACTTTAGCAAGCTCATAGTTGATTTTGGCATTGCGAATAAAAGCACCTGCATTAAAAAATTTCTCATCAAAATGTGCTGCATAAGAACCGTTCGTCGTCTCAAGATGAATATAAACGTCTTTGTTGGCGAAAGAATTTAATAATTCCTGCAACGTTTTTACTTGTACTTCTTGCACCTTAACACTCCTCTCGATTATTTCTCCTTTAAGTATAGTAAAAAAAATTCACAAAGGGAAATTGAATGCCTCTTTAGCACAACATAATCACTAAGATTTCCTAAATAAATTTCGAAGGCTTGTTCATTTAAAATTTTTCATAAATCGGTTCCTAATTTTAACCAATGACTACTTTTCGAGCAATATTCTTGAAAAAATTATTGTAATGTATCAATATAATGAGTGTGAAAACAAACTTGTACAAAACGTGTTATTTTGTATTGTATACGGTTTCACAAATGAAAAGATACTGCGACCATGATTTCTTCCTAAACTGACAGTTAGGCAGCATGTAATGTTAAAGGGAATTTTAAACTACGTAATAACGAATTCTATCTTGGTACAATAGATGACGTTCCTTTAACATTGAGATGTGTAGCTGTGACAAGGGAAGAAGACGGAAAGATCATTATCATAGTATAGTAAAAAAGCCGCGATTCTCTTTTATGACGGAGAATCGCGGCTTTTAATATCGATTGAGCTTTCGTTCTATGGATTCTAAGCGATTGTTAACATTCTGTAGTTGTTTATACATTTGTTTAAATTGTAGATTTTGATCCTGTGCTTGTGAAGATTTTTTTTGTGCTAATTCCTCTTCCTCCTGGAATGCTAATATCGTGGCGAGGGTTGATAATGAATAACCGAGCGTTAAAACAATTGATGAAATTACTTCTACTTTTGAAGCGGTTAGTTCTCCAGAAAGTAATCCTCGTTCTTCTTTTAATTCTTCAGGTTTTTGCTTTTTCATTTTGCTCCCTCCCATATAAATCTAATATATGGTTTATGAAGTAGTAGCGAATCTTGTCCAATACTTTTAGCAATGGGAGAAAAATTATGTTAATTATTTGTAATTTTCTAATAATTAAATTGATTTTCGTGGGGAGATGGAGCATTATAGTAGAAATAAAACAGTTGTTTTTACGAGGGGGAATTGATGTGAAAAAGGACTTTAAATACTGTAAAGAATCGAGGGTTATGCGGACAAGTCGAGTGTTTCCGAATGATGTTAATAACCATAATACACTATTTGGTGGTCGCTTAATGGGTGATATCGATCAGGTAGCCTCAATCTCAGCTGCTAAGCATAGTCGTAGAGATTGTGTGACAGCTTCAACGGATTCGGTCGACTTCCTACATCCAATTCGCCCGACTGATTCTGTATACTTCGAATCTTATGTAACATGGACAGGGACGTCTTCAATGGAGGTTTTCGTAAAGGTCATTGCTGAAAATTTGAAAACGGGGGAACGCAAGGTAGCAGCGACAGCATTGTTAACCTTTGTCGCATTAGATGATAATAATAAACCAGCCCCAGTTCCACGCGTCATTCCTGAAACAGTAGAGGAGACAAAGTTACATGAAACTGCATCTGAACGAGCAAAGGTCCGTGCAGAGCGTAAAAAGGAAAGTAAGGCATTGGCTCAATTCATTTCGATGAATGATCCATGGGATTATTCATCGAAATGATGGAGAACGCTTATATGTAATAGAGGCATCTGATTAGTATCGTTTTGCTAATCAGATGCCTGTTATGTTTAGATTTCAGTCACTGTTACTTGTGGTGCGCCAAATCGAGATTTTGCACCGTGCATAACTGGTCCTACATAGTCATTTAATGCCCAACCGTGAGCGATTGCAGCTGAAACGAATTCTTTCGCTTCGATAACAGCTTCTTTCACTGAAAGTCCGTTAGCAAGGTTTGCTGTCACTGAAGCAGCAAATGTACAGCCAGCCCCATGGTTATAAGTAGAAGCGACTTTATCAGACTCTAATAAGTAGAATTTTTCACCGTCGAAGAATAAGTCGGTTGCTTTTTCAGTAGCTAACGCTTTTCCGCCTTTAATCACAATAGCTTTAGCACCTAGTTCGTGAATTTTACGAGCTGCCGTTTTCATCTCTTCAATTGTGTTTGGAGTTCCAGTTCCAGCCAATTGTCCAGCCTCAAACAGGTTTGGTGTTGTCACTGCAGCCAATGGTAAAAGATGTTGAATCATCGCATCTGTGTTACCAGGGTTCAATACTTCATCTTCTCCTTTACATACCATTACAGGGTCAATGACAACATTTGGCGTACCGGATTTTGAGATGGCATCACCAGCAATACGAATGATTTCTTCCGTTGACAGCATACCAGTCTTTATTGCGTCAATGCCTGTTGAAAGAGCAGTATTGATTTGCTTTTGTAAAAGCTCTGTTGGCAATGGTGTGACATTATGTGCCCAACCATTTGGCTCCATTGTTACAACAACCGTTAACGCCACCATGCCATAAGTGCCGTGCTCTTGGAATGTTTTAAGATCAGCTTGCATACCTGCGCCGCCTGATGTATCGGAACCAGCAATTGTTAAAGTTTTTTTAAGAGCCATGATGATAGATCTCCTTTATAGATAAAAGTTTTAAAATTACCATCTAGTATAGTCTTATTCTGATTCTGTAAAAATAGTCAGAATAAGATATTTTTACAAGGTCAGTTTTAACTTCGATAGGTGTCCAACCATTCTCTGACGCTTCGCTTTCGCACAAAAAACAACGTGTTGCTGCTGACGCTTCGCTTTCGCACAGACAAAACCCTTTTGCTGTCGCTACGTTAGCACTGCGCTTTCGCACAAAAAACACCGTGTTGGCCTAAAGCCTCAGAACGCAATTATGCTGAGGCGTAATTGATCTGATGCTTGTATTCGACATTATTTTTTTGTACCGTTGTAAGAAGAGAAAGGGGTTAATATTACGATGAATCAAGTATTCTCGAATGATTGGCAAGCAATACTTGCAGATGAATTAGACAAAACTTACTATAAAGAGCTGCGTCAATTTGTAGCACATGAATATTCAACACAAACTATTTATCCACCAATGAATGACATCATGAATGCATTTAATACAACAGCTTATCATGATGTAAAGGTCGTAATTTTAGGCCAAGACCCATATCATGGACCAAATCAAGCACATGGATTAAGTTTTTCGGTCATGCCAGGAATCAAACATCCACCAAGCTTGCGAAATATGCTACAAGAGTTACAGGAGGATCTTGGTTGTTCAATCCCTCAAAACGGTACATTAACAAAATGGTCACAGCAAGGTGTAATGTTATTGAATACAGTATTAACAGTTCGAGCAGGTCAGGCTCATTCTCATAAAGAACAAGGATGGGAGCAATTTACGGATGCTGTTATTGATAAATTAGCCTCAAGAGAAAAACCGATTATTTTTGTACTTTGGGGCAAACCAGCACAGCGGAAAAAATCAATAATCCGTAATTATTCAACACCTCATGTCATTTTAGAAGCACCTCATCCAAGTCCTCTTAGTGCCTATCGAGGATTTTTTGGCAGTAAACCGTATTCGAAAATAAATGCACAGCTAGTACAATGGGGAGAGCAGCCAATTGATTGGTCTCTAGCATAGATTGGCACAAATCGTTTACTTTATACACTTATAGATTCATGTTACAGTTAATAATAGAAGAAAGTGAGGGGCAACAATGAAGGTAAATTGTTTCAAATGTCAATATTTTAAAGTAACATGGGACCCACAAACGCCGCGGGCCTGTGTAGCATATGGCTTTAAAACAAAGCAAATACCATCCGTTGTTGTTAAACAATCCTCGGGCACGGACTGTCTAAAATTTGTGCCAAAAGCAGAAAGTGGGAGAATGCAATGATTCCTTATCAAGCCGTTATTCAACAACTTGAAAAACAATTATCGGGTGTGAAAAATATTGGGAACGAACAGCAAATTCGCGAAGCTTTAACAGCAATCCGAGCATTATGTGATGTGGTATTAGACTCACCTGACGGCATTTCAAAAGCGCAGTCAAAACATTTGCCACAAATGCTAGTATCAGAGCCGAAGCAATCAAGTTTATACACAGCAAAAATTGAAGAAGAAGACGGGGCAAATGGCGATTCAATTTTTGACTTTTAATTATCTTCATTCAGCGAAGACTTTCACCTCTGAAGGTGGCTAGATGAATGAGGATGTGGTTCCTTTTCAGTAGGTGCCCAACGCCTACTGAAATAGGGGAACTCAGTCTAAGAACGCCACGTCTTGTTGCAATTTATCTGTGCGAAAGCGAAGCGACAGCAACAAGGTTTTATCTGTGCGAAAGCGAAGCGACAGCAACAAGGTTTTATCTGTGCGAAAGCGAAGCGACAGCAACAAGGTTTTATCTGTGCGAAAGCGAAGCGACAGCAACAACAACAACAACACACGAATAAGTGACCAACATCACGTTGGCCCAAAGCCTCCGGACGCAATTACACCAAGGCGAAATTGATTAAAGGTAGGAGAAATGACATGAAAAAATTTATTGTGACAGGTGCACTCCACGGCTTTTTGGCAGTGGCATTCGGTGCATTCGGTGCACATGCTTTAAAAGAAGTTCTAGACGATTATGGGCGTGGGGTTTGGGAAACAGCTGTTCAGTACCAAATGTTTCATGCCACGGCTTTACTAGTCATTGGCTTATTGATGAGCCCTAAATTACTTGGAGAGGTAAAGAAGTTAAATTTAGCTGGAATCTTTTTCAACCTCGGTATTGTCTTCTTTTCAGGAAGCTTATATGTACTGGCAATCAGCGGCATTAAAATCTTAGGGGCAGTCACACCAATTGGTGGAGTACTATTTTTAGTTGGATGGATTTTAATCATCGTGTCTGCCATTAAACATACTCGCTAATAAAATTTAGTTGAACGTACTCCTTCGCCGTAATGTGTGAGGGAGTTTTTTGTTGGTAATTGCAGCAGCTAGGACAATGCTCCAATATGAAAAAAGCTCGGACATAAAAAGAATTTATACAGCTTCTCCACAATATAATTTCTAGAGAATAATAGTTTTAATTCCTATTGTTATTGTAAGAATTTATAGTACACTGTTATTACCAGAAGAGTTCGACAAATAGAAAGAGAGGTTTAGTGATATGGAGAAGCTATATACATTACTAGATAATAACTATGATGAAATGGTTGCGATTCGTCGTCATCTACATGAATATCCTGAATTATCCTTTGAGGAAGTAGAAACACCAGCTTATGTAGCTGCTTTTCATCGTGCTTTAGGACATGAAGTTCGTGAGCATGTAGGAAAGCGTGGGGTGGTTGCAACATTACATGGTGGGAAACCAGGAAAAACAGTAGCATTGCGAGCTGATTTTGATGCGTTAGCGATACAGGAAGAAAATGATGTTCCTTATAAGTCAAAAATTGATGGTAAAATGCATGCATGTGGACACGATGGTCATACTGCGACTTTACTTGGGCTGGCTAAGGCACTCAATGCAATGAAGGATGATCTTGTAGGTAATGTAGTATTTATCCATCAGCATGCGGAAGAAATTGCACCAGGCGGAGCAAAGCTGATGATTGAAGATGGCTGTCTAGACGGGGTAGACGTTATTTTCGGTACACATTTATGGGCACCAACACCATTGGGCGATATTTTGGTTAGAGATGGGGCAATTATGGCTGCTGCGGATAAAGTGGAAATCATGATTCAAGGTAAAGGTGGCCATGGTGCGGAGCCGCATCATTCTATTGATGCTGTTGCTCTTGCTTCACAGTTTATTGTCAATGCTCAGCAGCTTATATCTAGACGCATTGATCCATTAAAATCAGCGGTTTTAACAATTGGTCATTTTGAGGCGATTAACCCTTTCAATGTTATTGCTGAACGAGTTGTGCTAGCGGGAACAGTGCGTACTTTTGAAGAGCAAGTACGTAGACAGATGGAGAAAGAGATTGAGGCTGTACTAAATGCCACTTGTCTAGCTTTTGGCGCAAGTTATGAATATCGTTATACAAGAGGCTATCCCCCTGTTTACAATCATATGAAAGAAACAGAATTTATTGCTCGGCTTGCAGCAGATGTACCAGGAGTGGAAAATATAATAACGTGTCCACCATTTATGATCGGTGAGGATTTTGCGTATTATTTAGAGAATGTACCTGGTACATTTTTCTTCACAGGTGCCAAAAAGCCTGAGTGGGAAGTGGCATATCCTCATCATCATGCACGCTTTGACTTTGATGAACGTGCAATGTTGATTGCAGCCAAAACATTAGGAAAAGCAACATTGCAGTATTTACAAGAAAATCAATAGTAAGCTCCCATGAACGTTCTATATGGCTTGAACTTACAATAAAAATTGGCATGCTAGGACGTATCCTAACATGCCAATTTTTCCCTTACCCGTGGGAAGCGGTGTGAAATATATTACGGATTTTGATTAAAATAAACCATTTCCTCATCATATTCAGCAAAATCAAAGTAAATCATCGGGAATAGGAAACGGTGATTTGATTTGAGCTCACGAAGAATAACATGATCTCGACCAGCAGCCTCTACAACACCTCGCACAACTTTTGTGTTTTTACCTTGTTCAATGGCATGCTCGAAAGAAAAATGGAACGTACCAGGTTTTCCGCGATTCAAACGCAAAATATTTTCAATATAGGATTCCTCACGTCCAGGTGGTCGTCCGTTTTGAAGTGTTGCTGGAGGAGGAGTCATTGGTTGTTGCGTTGTTGGTGTCCAATAATAAGGCATCATAAGTTATCAACCTTCTTTCTTTTAGATTTGAGGACAATCCTCTTCGGTAGGCGAGAAAAAGCAATGCACTTTATATCTTCCCATGTTCCACTGACCGTACCATTATGCAGGAAAATCTTCTTCAGGTCTGAAAAACCATAGCGAACGAGTTGCTGGATGGAACTCTTCTCCTTTGATAACTCTATTTGCTAATCTAATGACTTAATCACGTGCTCGCTGATCCATAGCCTTTTGTTGTCTCTTCACAGCCCCCTTTGATGCCGAAACCGTCCGAATATCACCAAAATCTAAACAATCTGCTCGTACACGATTGACGCTAACAGTGCCGACCATCAGCATACCTATTCTCCGTCGCCTTCTGCCTCAGCGCGTATAAGCCTCACGAGCAGGGCTGTTTGTGTATCCTTCTCTTTATAACGGCGATTTTTATTCCTCCTCGCAGACAGTATATGCACGATGGTATTGTAGACATGTTCAATTTTAACTTTTTTCAGCACATGTTTTGGTAGCGAAAGCAAAGCGTCAGCTACAGATGTCTTTTGTAGCGAAAGCAAAGCGTCAGCTACAGATGTCTTTTGTACCGAAAGCGTAGCAACAGGTACAGAAGTCTTCCACTTCTATAGGTGGTAAGATGAATGCGGGTTTAAGTTACCTTTTCACTGGGTGTCCAAACACCTAGTGGAACTCAGTCTAAGAACGCCACGTCCTGTGGCAATTTATCTGTGCGAAAGCGAAGCGACAGCAACACACGACTGAGTGACCAACATCGTGTTGGCCTAAAGTCTCCGACGGATGTCACGGAATCGGAAAGGAGTTCTTTGTGCGAGCACAAAGCCGATTCAGGACGCAATTATGCCGAGGCATAATTGATTGAAAGAAATTCACATCTTAAAATTGCTAAGCATATATTAGCCATAATGAGTAGTCTGTAAAGAGGGACAGGTTTTACATGTGAGGTGAAAAATTATGGAGATTGGTGTGTGGGTAGGTATTTTGTTGAGCGCTGTGTTGGCATTTTTGGTAGGGGATTTTTACGGACAGCCACTCCATTGGTATCTCTTTATATTAATAATCGTAGTGGGTTTTTTCATCAATACCGTTATATTAATTTTGAAAGTTAAGGATGAAAAGTCTTAAAGTACAAGACAATCATATGAAAATAAGAAAGTTCATCGTAATGGGTGACGCTTTTTTATTGTTAAGGAAACTATGGGGTTTTTTGCCGGTGGATAACCTAGCGCATAATCATCGTCTAGACGAAAGCGTTAGTCCTCGGGCGAAAGAGGTGGCCTTCTAACGTTCTTTTTGTTAAATTTTTATGATTATATAGCTGAAGTATTTTGTTTTGCAAGTATATTGAAAATAAATTGTGACATACTAAAGTAGAAAATTACTTTTTGCTTTTAAAAAGGAGTGTTACAATGCGTATTTTTGGTATGTTTGTAGCAATTATCATAAGTGCATTTATGGCCGTTGGTATAGCAGAATACTATCATCAACCATATAATTGGTATTTAGTTTTCCTTATGATTCTAACTGGTTTTTTTATTCATACAATTATTTTAATATTGGAATCAGAGAACAGCGAAGAAAACGAATTATAAAAAATGCGAGCCCGTTAGTCAGGACTCGCATTTTTTATATTTAAAACCGTTTTCGATTAAACAGTTAAGAATTTCGCTAGTTTTTCGTTATCAAGAAGGTTACCAACGAAGAATGCACCAAACTCACCGTAGCGAGCTGAAACTTCATCGAAACGCATTTCATATACTAATTTTTTGAATTGTAATACGTCATCGGCAAATAATGTTACGCCCCATTCGTGATCGTCAAAGCCAACAGAACCAGTAATAATTTGTTTAACTTTACCAGCATAGCCACGACCAATCATACCGTGAGAACGCATTAGAGATTTGCGGTCGTCCATTGAAAGCATATACCAGTTATCATTGCCTTGACGACGCTTATCCATTGGATAGAAGCATACATGCTTAGCACGTGGAAGTTCAGGATATAGACGAGCACGCACATGTGGATTTTGGTATGGGTCTTCGTCTGAGTCGCCAGCTAAATAGTTGGAAAGCTCTACAACAGATACATATGAATATGTAGGGATAGTAAAATCAGCAATTGCTAATTTATTAAATTCAGCTTCAAGCTCTTGTAGCTCATCCATTGTTTCACGTAATGTCATAATCATAAAGTCAGCTTTTTGACCAACGATTGCGTAAAAAGCATGAGCACCAGTTTTAGCGATATCAGCCTCGTTTAATTTTTCTAAATAAGCAATGAATTCTTCTACTGCTGCTTGACGTTCTTCAGCAGAAACTAGTTTCCATGAAGCCCAGTCGATTGAGCGGAAATCATGTAAAGCGTACCAACCATCTAAAGTAATTGCTGCTTCATTCATTATTTAAAACACTCCTTCATAAGTGAATACCATTTGAATTTTAGTTTATCATAGTTTGTACAAAATCCCTAAGTTCATGATTGCATTTCACGAATTTGACACCTTCCATAGATAATGTATGCTAAAGAGAAGAGATGTAAATAGAGGAGCACCAATAATGAAAAGTATTTTACAACAGCCGATTTGGCGTTTTTACGATCAATCCATTAGCGCAAAGCAAAGATCGCCACTTGAATCCTTTGCAACAGATGATACATTATGTCAGCTAGTTGGACAATTAGCCTCTCCGCCAACTATTCGTACTTGGGTGCATGATGCATCTGTTGTGCTTGGTATTCAGGATCACCGTTTACCATATGTGCAGGAGGGGATGGACTTGCTTAAAACACGTGGTTATCATCCTATAGTGCGCAATTCAGGCGGATTAGCAGTTGTCCTTGATGAAGGTGTACTGAATATTTCTGTTGTTTTATCTGAACAAACGGAAACGCTAAGCATTGATGATGGCTATGATGTAATGGTGGATTTAGTAAAGGGATTATTCCCTGAAGTAGCGGATCAAATTGAAGCCTATGAGATTGTAGGTTCCTATTGCCCGGGCTCCTATGATTTAAGTATTGAAGGAAAGAAATTTGCTGGTATTTCTCAGAGACGTTTACGCCAAGGAGTAGCCGTGCAAATTTATTTATGTATTGAAGGTAGCGGTTCAGATCGAGCTGCACTCATTCGTGACTTTTATGAGGAAAGTCTAAAGGGAGAGGAAACCAAATTTACGTACCCTAACATTGTCCCTGATGTGATGGCGTCGCTATCCGAACTTATTGATGTATCATTAACAGTGGAAGATGTTGTGATTCGTTTACAGCAGCTTCTTCACAATATGGCTGAAGAAATTCGTTTTGAGTCTTTTGGTGACGAAGAACTGACGTCATACGCATTCTATTTACAACGTGTTTTAGAACGCAATACGAGAATGCTCGAACCGAAAAAATAGATTACAACGACCAAAGAAAAAAGCGATGCTGCTAACTAAGCGCATCGCCATTTTCTTGTTGATAAGCAGAACTACTTACAACAAGATTTCCGTTTTTCTCCATTTTGAAGACAGGTGCAATTCGTTCTTCCTCTTCATCTAGTGTTACTAGTCGTCTAGCACGGTTCATAATTTGTACAAATTGCTCGTAATCTTTTCGAATAGATCTATTTTCCTCTTCTAGCTGCGTAATGGTCTTCTCTAGTTTTTTATTTTTCTCAGAGGTTACGTGTACAAGCTGTCTCCATTTTGTAGACTCATTACCTATCTCACCAGAGTGTTGCAAACGTAGTAAATAGGCTATGACAATATCAAGAGATAATGCAGAAAGAGGAATTGATTTACCCTCTGCGCCACTATTATTTACTGTAAACATACTAGTAGTACGTCGTCTTGCTGGAGCGCCCAACACTCGCATTCTCTCTTTTCTTTCTTTTTTCGCATCTGCTAATTGCTCCTCATACTCTTTGCGAACAACAGCATTCCAACGAAAACCACAGGCTGCGGCAGTACGGTTCAAAGCATCGCCAGCTTCTTCGAAGGCGTTTAACTGCGTACTTCCTTCCGTTACATGGCGAATAACCGCCTCTGCTAATAATTCATCATTTTCTTCTAACCAAGCATCTTGTCTTACTTTACTCATAGTAAAATCCTCCCACCTTTATTTGGAACTTATTTATTTATAACTAGCATGACCAATCTTTTAACCTTTTATTCATCTATGTGGAAGGAATTATGCTTGAATACAAGGTGAAAAATGCGATACAATACCCGATGTAGGTTTGTGCGTATGCTACATACTTAAATATGTGAAGGTCATACGTTCAATAGAGCGGTTTTTTGATTGAAAAAATACTATATAGAAAGGGTTGTTGACAAAATGGCAAACGAATTTAAAGTTTGCGATGAATGTCAGGCCGTTAACTTAAAAACGTTAATTCCAAAATTAAAGGAAATCGATCCTGATGCAACCATCGAAATTGGCTGTCATTCTTATTGTGGTCCAGGACGTAAAAAAACATTTACCTTCGTAAATAGTCGCCCTGTTGCTGCATTAACGGAAGAAGAACTAATGGAAAAGGTTTTAGCAAAGTTAAAGAAATAAGTAAAACAAAACGCTATCTTCACTAGTTGAAGATAGTTTTTGTTTTCTGTGCGTATTTAATATTAAAGATAGAAGAGGTAAAGAGATGGAAAGAAGAGTCAGAGCGACGGATAGAACCTTTCGAAGTGAAGGATAGAGTAGTCAAAGAGACGGATAGAATCGGCGGAGTGACGGAAAGAAGAGTCAGAGCGACGGATAGAATCCTCGGAGTGATGGAAAGAAGAGTCAGAGCGACGGATAGCCATCGAAGTGACGGAAGAAAGGGCCAAAGCGACGGATAGAACCATCGGAGTGACGGAAAGAAAAGTCAGAGCGACGGAAAGCCATCGAGGTGACGGAAAGAAGAGCCAAAGCGACGGATAGAACCATCGAAGTGACGGAAAGAAGAGTCAAAGCGACGGAAAGCCATCGAGGTGACGGAAAGAAGAGCCAAAGCGACGGATAGAACCATCGAAGTGACGGAAAGAAGAGTCAAAGCGACGGAAAGCCATCGAGGTGACGGAAAGAAGAGCCAAAGCGACGGATAGAACCATCGAAGTGACGGAAAGAAGAGTCAAAGCGACGTAAAGCCATCGAGGTGGACGGAAAGAAGAGCCAAAGCGACGGATAGAACCATCGAAGTGACGGAAAGAAGAGTCAGAGCGACGGAAAGCCATCGAGGTGACGGAAAGAAGAGTCAAAGCGACGGATAGAACCAACAAAGCGACGGAAAGCCATCCGTCGCAAGGGAATTAGGTCAATAGAATCCTAAATTAAGACGAGAATACAGTGAGTTAGGTTGATAGTCTCTATAATTAAAGGGAAATATGTATGCTAGTCCTGCATTTATCGCATATAATAGAACAAATAGGAAACGGGGGTGCTGTACAATTGACACATTATGCAAAAGCTAAATTGCAAGAGGAAAAAGTATTCAAGGACCCGGTGCATCGCTATGTGCATGTACGGGATCAAGTGATTTGGGATTTAGTTGGGACGAAAGAATTCCAGCGATTACGTCGAATTCGCCAGCTAGGTACAACGTTTTTAGTATTCCATGGAGCCGAGCATAGCCGCTTTAGTCACTCACTTGGCGTTTACGAAATTGTACGTCGCATAGTAGATGATATTTTTGCTGGGCGTCCTGAATGGGATGAAGATGAACGACTACTTGTGCTTTGTGCAGCCCTACTACACGATTTAGGGCACGGGCCATTTTCGCATGCTTTTGAAAATGTCTTTGAACTTGATCATGAATTTTATACAAGACAAATTCTGCTCGGTGATACAGAAGTGAATGCAGTATTAAAAAAAGTATCGACTGATTTCCCTGAGAAAGTATCACAGGTAATTGAAAAAACATATCCGAATAAGCAGGTCGTCAGTTTAATATCGAGTCAAATCGATGCTGATCGTATGGATTACCTACAACGTGATGCGTATTTCACTGGCGTAAGCTATGGTCATTTTGATATGGAACGGATCTTAAGAGTAATGCGTCCGCGAAAAAATCAGGTTGTTATTAAGGCGACAGGCATGCACGCGGTAGAGGATTACATTATGAGCCGCTATCAAATGTACTTACAAATTTATTTCCATCCAGTGTCTCGCAGTGCAGAGGTTGTTTTAAATAATATTTTAAAACGCGCTAAGCAATTAAGCTTGGCGGGCTACAAATTTAAGCACGAGCCTACACACTTTTTAGCATTTTTCCGCAACTCCATTCAGCTGGAAGATTATCTTGCATTAGATGAGAGTATTCTTTTTACATATTTTCAACTTTGGATGCAAGAGGAAGATGCTATATTAAGTGACTTGAGTCGCCGCTTTGTCAATCGAAAGCTATTTCAGTACATCGATTTAGATCCAGGTGTCGAGCTAGACAAATATCAAAAACTACAAGAGCTCTTTAAGCAAGCCGATTTAAATCCAGAATACTATCTTGTCCATGATACGACGGCAGATCTACCTTATGATTTTTATCGACCAGGAGAGGAAGAAGTACGCGTTCCTATTTTCTTAGAAATGAAAAATGGAGAGCTACGAGAACTTTCTCGTGAATCGATTATTGTGGATTCTATTTCTGGGCGCATGAAGCGGGATCATAAAGTATATTTCCCACTTGATTTCTTAGAGGACAACAGTACCCATTCCGTTGTGAAGACACAAATATTAGCTTTACTGCGAAAACAGGAAAAAAAATAAAAAAAATTTAATGTATAAATCATGTATGTTAAACGAGAGCAGTTTAATAGGATACCAACATATTGATAATGAAAAAACAGTAAAAGTACTCATTGAGAGTAATCTTTTACTGTTTTTTTTGTTGTATAAAGATAAATAAAATGGAAAATATATAGAAATTTTTTGAATAATGTAAATAGAAAGTCCGGAATTGTTTAGAATTTGTTCAGTAGTCTTCCTTATAATGAGTCGAAAACCCTAAAGGGGGTGAGGCCTATTATTATAGGTGTCACAAAAGTAGCATGGATACATATAAATTTGTACATCACACATTCATAAGTCATCATGATTGCCTATGCAGTGAAGTACTTATAAGAATGTATTCAGTTATGGCGACAAGTGAATTGAAGGAAAGAGGGACCAACCTATTGTTTGTGGCATACCTTCCAACATGAAGAAAGGATGCAACGTCGTCAACAAACACCAACAGGTATCTCTCTGAACTTAGAAAAGGAGAGAAACATGAAGAAACTTAAACAATTAAACATAGCAATTATCTTATTGCTGCTCGTATTCCAAACCGTACTATCACCGATTTCAGTGTTTGCGGCAGAGGGCGAACTACCTGCAGTTGAAACTGGAACAGATACTGGGACTAGTACGGGTTCTACGGGAGAGGTCGTACCACCTGTAACACCACCAGTTGAAACGGGAGGAGATGCTGATACCAGTTCTACGGGAGAGGTCATACCACCTGTAACACCACCAGCTGAAACTGGAGAAGATGCTGATACTGATTCTACGGGAGAGGCCGTACCACCTGTAACGCCACCGGCTGAAACTGGAGGAGATAATGAGACTGGTTCCACGGACGAGGTCGCACCACCCGCTGAAGCAGGAAAAGAGGAAGGAACTAACCCTGATTCTGGCAATGAAGTAAAAGACCCAAGTGGAGATATGCCGGACGAAACTACACCACCAAAGTATGATTCAACTATGCCTGTTGATGTGATTAAAAATGTTGAGTTTACTGTGGATGGAAAAAAGGTTAATCCAAGTGACAGTATTAAAGTTACTAATGGACAATCTGCAGAGTTTAAATTCCATTTAGAACTAGCAGCGGGACATAATTATGGTCCGGGTACAACATTAACGTACACTTTACCAGCTATTTTTGAAGATATCACATTCCCGAATGGAACAGCTTATGGTGAGGTCGGTACAATTTCGAAAAATGGAAATGACATCGTAATTACATTCAACGATGAGTTACGAGATGATTTAGGAACGGGTGTAGCCCTTGAGCCAGAAGCATTCTTTATGGTAGAGGCAAATTTTTTAAATGGTAATACGAATTGGGAAGAAACAATTAGTTTACCAGGCACTGAAAACATCAAGCTGAACTTCCAACCTTCGAATAGTGGTACACCTGTTACTAAATCAGGTGAAGCAGATAGTAGTGCGCTAAACAGCAAGTTTATTAAGTGGACAGTAGATGTTAATACAAATTTAGGCGTTAATGAAGCGTCAGGTACTACAGATTTTGTTGATACACTAATAGAAGGTGCACATACATTTAAGCAAGATTCTGTAAAAATCACAAAGTTAAATGTATTCCCTGATGGCACTGTAACAGACTCTACTGACATTATGCAGGCGAAACCAATTTTTGATAAAGATGATAATAATAAAGACCGAATGACAATTTCATTGCCAAATGAAAAGTATACGGCTTACCGCATTACGTATCAAACAGAAGTTGGTGACCCAGGTAACGTTAAAAGTGCAAACTTTAAAAATGAGGCTACTTATAATGGGGAATCCTCTCCTCAATCAGTAACTGTAAACTTTGGTGATCCATTAGCAAAAACACATGAAGGTCCTACTTATAATGATTTAGCAACATATTGGACGATTAATTACAACTTCAATAAGCGCAACATATCATCTAAAAATGCAGTACTGACTGATGTGTGGTCAGACACTCAAGAATTAGATGGGGATGTGCAGGTGTTTATGGCAGATGGTACTACTCCTGCTGATATTCCTGCTGATGTAGATACTAAAGTTAGTAACGGTTTTAAATTATCATTTGATGCTGATGTAACAAAACCATATGTAATCAAATACAAAACAAAGCCAAAAGCTGATGTTTTCCCTACGAAAGACTATACAGTAACAAATACAGTAACGCGTAGCGATATGACAACGTCAGTTCAAGACAGTACAACTTATAGTAAAACAGGATTATTACTGCATAAATCCAAAAATGGTATTGATTATCATAATAAAACGATGTCATGGAAAATTGTGGCGAACCAAGCGGGCTATAACTTAGATGCTGGTACTGTGTTTACTGATACTTTTACAGATAAAAACCTAACTTTAAAAGAAGATAGTTTAGAGATAAAAGTAGGTAATACCACATTAGTTAAAGGTACAGATTACACGTTAACTAATAAAAACGATAAAACTGGTTTTGAAATTACTTTAAAAAATGCAACAAATAAACTTATCGAAATTACGTACGATACAGATTACGATATTCGACATGTTGGAGAAAATACAATTCAATATCGAAATGAAGTACAAATGGAAAATAGTGCTTTATCAAATGTTTCATCTGATTGGGATGAACAAAATATCCACTCTGAACAAAAAGCAAACGGTAAAAAAGAGGGTTATTATAATTACGCAACAAAAACCTTCCACTGGGATGTTGAGTTAAACTTTAACTACAATGATTTAAAAAATGCGGTATTCGAAGATAAATTACCAGATACACAAAAAGTGCAAAATATTGTTGTGCAAAAAGGTAAACTAAATGCAAGTGGTGATTTCGAAAAGGTAGGAGAACCATCCACAATTGAAAACACCTCAGGTAAACAGAATGAAATTAAGCTTGAATTAGGGGATATTGATAGCCCTTATAAAGTGACTTATGAATCAGTAGATGCAGATAGCATTTTCCCGCATGGTAACCCAGTAAGTATTACAAACACAGCTACATTGACAAGTGAAGCGGGTAAAAATGCATCATGGACAGAAACGGTTGATGTAAGTCATACAGACAAAATTTTAAACAAAAAGGGTAAACAAGCACAACAAGGTTCTGCAGTAGCTAAGTGGGATTTTGAATTTAACTACGCACAATCTATATTAAACAATGTAGTCATTACCGACACAGTTGGTAAAGATGCTGAGGGTAACCCAGAACAAATGATTCTAGAAGATACATTTAAAGTATATAAAGTTGCATTGTCTGGAAAAACTCCAAGTAATCCAGCTGAAGATAAGAAACTTTTAGCTCCAAGTGAGTATACATTAAATGTAGATATGAAAAATGGTACGTTCACTCTTGATTTAGGTAATGTAACTGGTGCTTACTACGTAGAATACGAAACAGTATTTACAGGTCTTTCAGGCTCTGATGCAAAAAATGAAGTAGAAGTAAGCTATCAAGGTAGCGGTCAAACAAGTGGAAAAGATAGCTGGTCAATTGTTGATTTTAAATATGGTAACCAAGCTTCAACAGTTAAAGTACCATTCGTTATTGTAAAAACGAATGCTGCAACAGGCGAAGCAATGAAAGATGTTGAGTTTACTTTATACAGTGAATATACAGGTGATAAACCATTAATTAGCGCTAAAACAGGTAAAGACGGTGTATTAGATTTCGGATTAAAATTAGCTGAAGGTAAATATACAGTAAAAGAAACAAAAGTTCCTGGTTTTGAAAATCCGGATGTAAGCTTTACATTAGATCGCAATAAAAAAGCAACAACAGGTACATTTGCAGGTAAACAAATTGTTGAAATCGCTAATAAACCAGAAAGCTCCTTGAAATGTGATCGATTTGAATTAACAGTATATGATATTGACGGTAAATTAGTTAATAACGGAACAGTAACATTAGTAAGTAAAGCAACAGGATTATCCGAAGATCATAAAATTGAAAACGGTAAAGTTACTTTTACACCAGACCAAGTTAAAGCAGGTCAGTACGATGTTGTTTATGATGGTGTGCCGTTAAAGACGATTACAGTTGAGTACAGTGACAAATGTCATGAGAATATCCAACCAACACCTAAGTGCGAAAACTTTACAATCGCGGTTGAAGATTCAAAAGGAAATATCCGTACAAATATTAAAGAGTTAACATTAAAATCAGGTACTACAGAAGTAAAGGCATCACCTGATGCGTCAGGGAAGTTTATTTTTGAATCAAACAAAAATAATCCTACTAATGGCGTGAAGCCAGGTGAGTATCTGGTGTACGAAGGTAACCAGTTCTTAGGGACAGTAACTTTAACGTACACAGAAGACTGTGGGCATGAATTTATCGTTAAAGAAGTACCAAAGTGCGAGAAGTTCGAATTAACTGTAAAAGATGTTGATGGTAATAATATTACTGATGGTAAGACAAAAATAGTTGTTAAAGATGCTAGCGGTAAAGAAATTATTAACACAACAACTACGACAGGTGTTATTGAATTAACTGATTTAGAATCAGGTATTTATACAGTTATAGTAGATGGCAAAGAAATTGGTAACTTCCAAAACAATATCGAGTGTAAAATAACAGTTCAACCAGCGCCTTCATGTCCACAATTTACACTAACTGTAAAAGATGAAAATGGCAAAGTACGTCCTAATGTTGACAACATCACGATCAAAGATACAACAGGAGCAATTATTGCTACAAATAAGACGACAAATGAATTAGGTCAAATTACTATTCCATCTGAAAACATTCCTTCAGGTGTGTACAATGTATATCAAGGTGATCTATTCATTGGTCAAATAACAGTTAAATATTCAGTTAATTGTGAAGCAGAAATATCAGCAGCGCCTGCATGTCCTGCGTTTACATTAACTGTACAAACTGAGTTTGGAACGCCAAATGCGAATGCAAAGATAACAGTAAAAGATGCTAATGGTAATATCGTTAAAGGTGTAGACAATAGTGAAGTTCTGACAACTAGTGTTGCTGGAACGGTTGTATTGCCAAACGAAGCTATTAAGCAAGGTACGTACTATGTATATGAAGGAAGTCGTTTAATTGGCTCATTCACAGTAAAAGATACATGTTCTGCTATAGTAAAACCTTCATCAACAGGTGGAAACGGTGGAGGCAATGGCGGTGGAGGCGGCGGTGGCTGGACTCCTGATCCAGAAAAACCAGTTGATCCAAACAAGCCAAATCCTGATCCGGAAAAACCAGTTGATCCAAACAAGCCAAATCCAGATCCAGAAAAGCCAGTTGATCCAAACAAACCAAATCCAGATCCGGAGAAGCCAGTCGATCCAAACAAGCCAAATCCAGATCCGGAAAAGCCGGTTGATCCAAACAAACCAAATCCAGATCCGGAGAAGCCAGTTGATCCAAACAAGCCGAATCCAGATCCAGAGAAGCCGGTTGATCCAAAAAATCCAGGTAATCCAACAACAGATACAAAAAATCCAACAAATCCTGGAAAACCTGAAACATCTAAACCATCTGTAACAGATATCATTGATCAAGGTAAAAACTTACCACCATACAATCCTTCTACAGCGGATAAAGACACACTAGATTCGTATAAGGATTTCCTCGATAATTACAACAATTTATCTAAAGAGGAACAGGAAGAAGTAGCAAAATCTCTTGATATTGACAAAATCAAAGCAGATGCTGAACAAATGGAAGCTCAATTAAAAGCGACAGGCAAACTGCCGCAAACAAATGGAGCAAACCAAACAGCTCTTACACTAATTGGTGTAGCTCTTGTTCTAGGTGCATTGTTCGTATTGCGTCGTCGCAATACGGAAGTGAAATAATATTCAATAAGAAACCCCAAGATTTAATAAAATGTTACACATTCAATAAAAAGCACGTTACTAAAAACGAAAAGTTTAGTAATGTGCTTTTTTATTTTTTATGATTTATTAAAGGATTATACATTTTACAATTACCAATAAATAAGTTAAAGTCAGAACGGATGTTCTGTTATAGGTGGTGTTAGATTGTATTGGTATGATTATTGTCCAAAAGGAATAACGAGTAAATATCAATTATTAGTATTTAAAGATAACCAACCTTTTCTTCCATTAACAGATTATTTCCATGATTGTTTAGGAAGAATTGATAAGAGTTCTGCTATGTCTTATTTAAATTGCTTGCTTCCATTTTTTTAATGGTTGGAGCTAGAAAGTAATTATCAAGGGAAACGAGTGAAATGGAATGATTCATCTGAAATAATACGAATAGTTGTAGAAGATTATTTAATGCTTGAGCTGGCATGTAAAATTCGAGAAAAAGATACCTTTCGATTTGTGAAATTAACAAATAAAAGTCCTATTACAATCAGTCGCTTTTTATCAGCATTAAAATCTTTTTATAAGTCGATGATTCGATTGGAGCATTATACATATAACAATCCATTCATAGATGGGCAATATATTTTGCATGATTATAGCAATCAAAATGGTGTTAGAAAAGATAAACCTAGAATGCCGAATATTTCAGGGACAGAAGATGCTATTCCTCACAGAAGATTAACAGATTCCTATTTCAAAATTATTAAAGAAGAGTGGCAACCACAAATAATAGATGATGGCAATTTACCATATCAAGTTTATCAAGCAGGGAAAAAAGTGGATTGGTCACAACGGGAAATGTTGATTGCACGTATGTTGTTCGAAACAGGTGCAAGGATATCTGAAATCATTCATTTAACAATAGGAGATTATCGCCAACGAAAGAGCCACCAAGAAGTTGCTACTTTTAACAAAGGTAGTCATGGTCGAAAAATAAAGTTCTTACGCTTTAGCAAAGATACTGTTAAACGATTATTTCATTACATTGATACAGAAAGAAAGAGCTATGACAAAAACCACTTCATATTTGAACAATTAAGTGATGATTCCCCTATTTTTTTATCGGAAAACGGAACTGCACTCACTTATCATGCATGGTACCATCATTGGAATAAAGCGATGAAGTTAAATGAAATAAGCTTAAACCTTCATAAAGCTAGACATTGGTTTGTAACTTCGAGATTAAGAGAGATATATCATATTTCTCAAAATGAGAGCGAAATTCAACAACGAAAAAATGAGTTAATTAAATATATGAAATGGAAAAATACGGATACTATAAATGTTTACGAACATCATTTTGATAAAGCAAAACATCGAGAATCCCACGACAAAATGTTAGAACAAATGCAACGAAACGAAAAAGAATATATACAGCAACTAAAAGCTTCAAAAAAATCTAAACTAAAACTAACAGTAATTGAAACAGATAATTTGAATAAATTTGATGGAGATTTACAGGAGCTATTAGAAGGGTTGGAGTAAGTTTGACAGAAACATTGCGACCAGTAACAGATTGGTATGATAAATGGTTAGGCACAATGGATACAAAATTAATGTGTCTACAAAACAATAGAGGCGAATATTTAATCGATAAACTAGATGAACGGGTTTTTAAGTATATGAACAATAATTGTTTGACTTATGATTGGAAAAATCATTTATTACTTATAACATTAATTAATTCAGCTAGAAATAATGACGTTAGAACGGACTTGAAAAAAATAGAGATCTTACACCTAAGATTCAAACAAATTTTCAGTGAATGTGGGTGAGTTATTAGGGATCATTGAGTTATCAAAAGATATGGAAACACGATTTAAGGCAATGGGTCTAGACCTTGAAGTACGTAAAGCAAAAGAAATGGCGAAGCAAGCAAAAATCGAACTAAAAGAGATTGACTTGATAAAACAATATAGAGAGGAACGTCATTATGAACCAATCACAAAGCACAATCCATTCAGATAAGCGGCAATGGCTTGTAAAAGTGCATCAGCAACGAAGAGACCGTTCACTTACTATTGGAATTCAAACGATTAATTTTCTAGTAGAACAAGGGATTCCCGTAACTTATCACAACATTAGTGAGCATTCAAAAGCATTTGATGA
The DNA here is from genome assembly GCF_042019215.1 of Lysinibacillus sp. RS11. Taxonomy (NCBI): domain Bacteria; kingdom Bacillati; phylum Bacillota; class Bacilli; order Caryophanales; family Bacillaceae; genus Lysinibacillus; species Lysinibacillus sp. RS11. The sequence goes on from NZ_CP168124.1 coordinate 545,997, forward strand.
AAAAGGAAAAGGTATCCATCAAAATACAATTAAGCGCAATGAAGAACTACATTCTTATTATCAAAAGCATAGCAGAACGTATAAAGTAAAAAACACACGTAAAAAACCTGTAATGCCTTCTACATTTGACGAATCATCGATAAGAAGGATTTCATCTGAACGTGATGTAAACTTCGCCAAAAGGAGGTATTTGTAGCTTTCAAAAGAGGAATTGGTGAATAGATTAATAGCGGTTGAAAAATACATTGCAGAAAATCAAGAACGATGGCTAACTAATCAATTTGAGCAGTTTAAGTAGAATAATGAGATACAAAACCAGCCTTGTTAAATTACTTTTAACTAGGCTAATTTTTAACTATCTTGTTCAATTAAAGCACCCGTTAGTTTAAGTGTAACTCTTCACAATTACTTGATATTATATAGTTAAGTAGAAATGTAAATTAGAATTTAGTTTATAGTTATAAAAATAAGTTTTTTATACTCTTATAATTCTTCAAAAAGGAGAGTTTATGAAAAAGACTATTGTTTTTGTATTAACGATACTTATATTATTCTCGGGATTCGCAACACAAAGTTATGCGTTGTCAGATTCGAAATCTGTGGCAATACAAGCGTTGCTAGATGATGCCTCTCGTACATCAGGTGTGCCTGGAATGTCAATCTCAATACTTGCTAATGATGAAGTGTTCTACTTTTCTTCTGGGTATGCAGATCTTGAAAAGGGGTTGTCTGCAAGTGAAAATACACTCTATGAGTTGGCCTCGGTGAGTAAAGCTTTTACTGGTATGGGGATTCTGCTATTGGAAGAGCAAGGGCTGCTATCAATGACTGACCCTATCCAAAAATATTTACCTTGGTTTACGTTAAAGTATCAAGGTAAACCTGTTGATATGCAAAGCCTTACACTAAATAACTTCCTTCACCATACCAGCGGCTTAACAAATATTAGACATACTCAAAATATTCCACAAGGCAATACGCCTGATATGTTGCAAAAGACTGTGGAAACGCTGGTAGATGCTGAATTGGCGTTCTCTCCCGGTGAACAATATAACTATGGAACCGTTAATTATGACGTATTGGGTTTGGTTATTGAGATTGTATCACGACAAAGCTATGAAGACTTTATGAGGGAACAGGTATTTCTACCCTTAGGTCTTCACCAGACGTATGTTTATAAAGAAGATGCTCAAGCCACTGGACAGTTAGCACAGGGCTACCGTTCTTCCTTTTTCATAACAACTCCATTTAACGCTCCGGATTATGCTGGGAATAAACCTGCCGGCTATATCATTTCTAATACAAAAGATATGGCGCGTTGGATGGGCATACAGATGGGTATCGTGCAGGACGTACCCGAAATATTTCACAGGGTTATCAAAAAATCACATAGGGGTGATATGTCTGTTTCGGCTGTCAACGATATGTATTATGCGGCAGGTTGGTCGGTAAACGCCGAACAAACGTTTATAGAACACACTGGGGGTAATCCGAATTTTAGAACCGAAGTAGCCATACTGCCAAATGAACGAACAGCCATCTGCTTACTGAGCAACGGCGCAAATACCAATATAAACCTGGTACTAAAAGTTAAAGATATATTAGACGGCAATCTAACTCAGTCATATGAGATAAGCGGCACACAGCTTTTGGACATCATTTTGTCGTCTACCACAATTATTCTTTGCCTATTGGCCGTTCTGTTATTTCTCTTAGGATTAAGAAAAAGGAAAACGAATGAGCAGCAGCCAATTACAAAAAAGAGAACAATCGTAACAATTATTTTCCTAATCGCTACGATTGCCCAGTGTATAATGTTTTTTGCCTTCGATTGGTCAACGATACTTATTTGGCAAACATATAGTGTTCTTACAGCTTTGATTTCGTCAACATTATTAACAGCAAGCATTACTTGGTATATACTCACCGATAAGATGCCTCGCTCCGAAAATAAGTATAATGTTAAGTAATTAAATTCCACTTTATCAATATTCTTAATTAAAAAAACATAAGACACCTCGGTGTCTTCTTTAATGTCATCGACACTTCTCCTAGTTAAACCCACTTGCTATTTCTTCCACTAACCTGCTCCGTTAGTTGAAGAACGGATAGAAAAATTTCCTAATAATATACTTTTATTAAATATACTCAAACTATATCTTTAAACACAAATAAAAGCTGAACTAATATCAAAATTAGTTCAGCTTTAAAATAGCATATTATAATGTTGCACATTGTATATAGGATCCTGAAATATTATGTGCATTACTTTAACTCTTGACTTTTAATAAAACGTAAAATCTTGGGGTTTTTCGTATACTAAAAAGTTTCTGATAGCTTTGCAGGTGCTTTGTCAAACGGATATTGCTCAACAAAATCTGCTTGAATGGCAAGTCTTTTCGTGCCATTATCAGCGCATGTAACGAGGGTCAAAACGGTTTTATTAGGGATATCATTAATAACATAAACATCCGTAGCGGCGATGATTTCCTTAGACGTTAGTTTGTACTCATAAATATTCGTTAAATCCGTTACATAAATCGTATCTCCTATACTCGCTTTATATAAGGGGCTAAATAAAATATCTGTTTCTTCAAAGTAATGACCCGCTAAAGCGTAATTTCCTTGTCCAAGTTTTTGATTAGGCTTCATGGTGCCTGCTCCAACGGCAAGAGAGGCATTGCCAACTCCTTTGACGATAGGAAGCTGCATATCCACACTAGGGACAGCGATACTACCAATGACAGGCATTTTATTTGCTGTTGTTTGAGCTTTTAAAACTTCCGCAATAGATAGTGATTGTACTGCTTCAAATTCAAAATCGGCATCCACATTATTGTTCTTTTCAATATCCTCTGCACTGTAATCGGTTGTATTTAATTGTTTACTTAAATGAGCGATAATGGCATTTTGAATTGGATTAATAAAAATAAGTAAGAGGCCAATGATGAGCATACAAATGAGTAGTGTTAGTTTAAGTTTATTCATTTCATAGATCACATCCTAGTATTGAAATTACGAATCGCCGGAAGTAGATCGATTTCCGCCGCTAAAAGTGAGAGAAACGCCGCTAAAGGATCAAGTTGCGCCGCCAAAAGTGAAAGAATCGCCGCTAAAGGATCAAGTTGCGCCGCTAAAAGTGAGAGAATCGCCGCTAAAGGATCAAATTCCGCCGCTAAAACCAAGAGAATCGCCGCTAAAGGATCGAATTCCGCCGCTAAAACCAAGAGAATCGCCGCTAACAGGTCATATTCCGCCACTAGAACTATAGCTGGCTCGGTAAAACGTTATGTATCGTCAGTAAGGACATCAGACGAAAAAGAGTAGAGCATTATGTTGCTCTACCCGTTATACTCTTTATTTATCACTGTGGAGCACGCCTGCAACGCCGTAATGGTTTTTAGGCATTTCTTCGATAAAGACTGTTACGTTTTCTGCTGGCGCGTTAACTGTACGAGAAACGGCTTCTGTTACTTCTTTTACTAGTGCGCGTTTTTGTTCGTCTGTACGACCTTCAAGCATTTTCACTGTTACGTATGGCATAATATTGCCTCCTTTATTGAATAATGTTGTATAGTTAGTTTATCTCCATTCAGTAGAAGACTTCAACCTCTGATGGTGGTAAGATGAATGCGGGTGTGGTTCCTTTTCCGTGGGTGTTCAAACACCTACTGAATGAAGATAAAAAGCCTCCGGCGGATGTCACGGATTTTGAAAGGAATGAATTGTGCTGGCACAATTCAAAATCCGGACGCAATTACGCCAAGGCGAAATTGATAAGAAAGTATAAAAACTTCTTACTTGTATTCAGGCATTTGCGCAAGGCAAGAGTCGTTGTCATGACGACACCGATGCGCTAACGATGCTTTACTTTATAATAGCAGAATGGAGGTAATTAAAGTATGGCAAATGAAGAAAAATCAAAACAAAAAATGGGCTTTACGATTATTAAAAATGACCCAACAGATGGACATAAGGGATTTGGAATCGGTTCGCTTTCACTTGAAAACGTATCGCCAGTCATAATCGATGTAGAAGAGGGGACAGCATCAGTTGAAGTCGGTGCAATGCATGCTCGTAGTGATGTGGAACGTGGTATTAAATTTACGACAGATCGTGCAGATTCAGAGGGTGGAAAACCGTATTGGCTCGTATGGGTGACGATTGACCATAAAGCGGATGGACCTTACTATGCAGGTGTTACTGCGTGTGAAATGGTAGTCAATCGAGAAAAACGTCGTGGCTATAAAATTTTAGCTGATCATGTTAATAAAATGGATAAATCTATGAAGCGTCATATTATTGTAGAGCATATGGATGCACCATCTAAAAAAGTGTTAGCTTCTTTCTTAGCGGAGCTCAATCCAGACCTGTGGGCACGTAGTGAGGACCAATTGCGTCAAGACTTATTTGCAGAATAGACTTACAATGATTGAACAATCTGTGACATTTTGCAATCGTTTTCGATATAAGGTTGAAAGTGGGTTTGAAACAAAGTAAACTTGATGCAGACTTACATTTTAGTAAGCTAGGACACTTGGTTCTGCGAATGTGATGAGCGCTATGCGGCATTTGAACAACCCAAACCCAAGCCAAATGCCTCATGATGCTCATCTACTTCGCGAGCCATAAAAAAGAAAAGCTTTCTGTTCCCACGGACACTGCTCCGGGGAAGAGAAAGCTTTTCTTTTTTGTATATGTCTATTACTTTGTCGAGAGCCTTCGTTATTTAGAACGTGATTGACTCATAAAGGTTTCCACATTGTCTATTAGTTTTTAAAAATGTCGAACGGGAGCATATTCCAAATCTCTCCCCACGTATCTCTATCGAGAATATCAAAGTTTGAACATTTTTCAGTCGGTACATCCTTTTCATCTACATAGACCAAACGTTGTTTAGGGCAGGCGTCTGTTGCAAGTTTGCCTGTTTCAACATCGATGACCACACCTTTCACATCTTTAGGCTTTGTGAAATCCTCGTTCTTTGTTCCTTTATTGACAGTCTCCATAAAGTCGATCCATATTTTCTTTGTAGCTGCAGTATCTTCTTTTGTTTCTATATTTTTTCCTTGGTCATAGCCGTTCCACACACCAGCAGTTAAACTAGGTGTAAATCCAATTAACCATTGATCACTATTTGTAGAACCAGATTTTGCTGCATACGTATGCGTCATACGAGAGCGAATGCCAATCCCTGTAGCTGGAGAATAATCGTTAAATACAGGATCGAAAATACCTGTCATCATTTCTGTTAAGATAAACGTATCTTCTTTTGAGAGAACTGTCTCAGCTTCTTTTTTTTCTTCTTTATTTTCGTAGATGATATCACCATTAGCATCTTTAATAGAAATAATAGTAGTAGGAGCGGTTTCTTGTCCCTGTGATGCTAAAATATTATAAGCATTCGTCATTTCGTATAAAGTAGTTTCAGCTGTTCCTAGCGCGATAGATAAATTGTCTTTATCACCAATATTCACGTTGAATCGATCAGCCATCTCGTGAAATGCTTTAAATCCAATTTCCTCTAACGTTTTAACTGCGTAAATATTATCTGAAATAGCGATCGCTTGTGCCATCGACATATCATGCGTTGCAAATTTACCGTTAACATTTTTAGGAGAATATGTTGAACGTCCTTTATCATAAGTGAAAGTTGTCTCACCTACATCTAAAAAAGTTAATGGCGTATACCCATTCTCTAAAGCTGCGGCATATAAAATAGGTTTAATGGTTGAGCCTGGCTGACGTTTTGCCTGTGTAACCCTGTTAAATGAACTTGTAGCATAGTCACGGCCTCCGACTAGTGCGGTAACAGCACCTGAATTGGACTCCATACTAACGAACGCGGCTTGGAGATCATTAGCAGGCATGTTTTTGGCTACAGCTTCTTCTGCTGCTTTTTGGTGTTCTTGATTAAGGGTTGTTTGGATAGTCCAACCACCTTCACTAATGTCGAGATTTTTTGTTTTCAAAATTTCACTAGCCTCTTGCCATGCTACGTCAAGGAAGAATGGTGCTATAGATTTTGTTGCTACCCAGCTATCATTCTTTAAGACAATCTTTTCATTTTCTGCACGTGTTTTTTCATCTTGCGTAATGGCACCTTGATCAGCCATCAATTTTAAAATAACGTGCTGGCGATTAGTTGCCTTATCTAGATTGACAATAGGGGAGTAAATACTTGGCCCTTTTGGAATTCCAGTTAACATTGCTGCTTCCGCTAGTGTTAAATCACTGGCAGATTTTCCGAAATAAAATCGACTAGCTGCTTCTACACCGTACATACCATGTCCGTAATATACAGTGTTTAAATAGCCCTCCAGTATTTCATCCTTATCATAAAAAACTTCTAATCTATAAGCATACAGTGCTTCATTTAATTTTCGTGTCCAAGACTTTTCATGTGAAAGATATAGATTTCGAGCATATTGTTGTGTAATAGTACTTGCTCCTTGAACCTTACTTCCAGCCTTAATATCAACTAATAATGCACCTGCGATACGTGAAAAATCCAATCCTCTATGCTCATAAAAATCTTTATCCTCAACAGCGACCACTGCTTTTTTTAGATAGGGGGACATCTCATCAAGATCAACCCAATAACGTCGTTCGTTCGTAAAGTGATCCCCAATCTGGTTCTCATTTTCATCTAAGAAAATAGAGGCTTTAGGTACGGTTAAAGGCGGGGCACCAGCCACTTGAACATAGACGCGTAAAGCTACAAATGCTACTACAATTGCAGATAGAAAGGCGACGAAAAGGGTAAGGGCTTTGCGTGTACGCTTCGTACGTTTTTGCTTACGTTGATAGCTTTTTCTCTTCATCCGACTTCACCTCGTTTTCTCACACTTGCGTATAGTATGTGTCTGAACATTCATCTTTAATCGAAATTCTAGGTAAAAACTATTGCACTTTATTCAAAAACATCTATACTTTTTTTGTACTGTTTGAAATGCTAGCATTCGACAAAAGAAAGACACTTTGTAAATTTTAATCGAATTTTGCTAGATGTTCCAATAATGTATACGAGGATGCAAGGATAGAGGTTTCATTACAATCCTGTAAGTCCTTAATAGAGTAATGGTGAAATAGGATTAATTCCTAATAAAAGTGGAGGTCGAGTAATGAGATTTGATGAAGCTTATTCAGGAAATGTTTTTATAAAAAGTCATCCCACATATGAGGATGCTCAGGCAGTTATTTACGGTATGCCAATGGACTGGACAGTTAGTTATCGTCCAGGCTCACGTTTTGGCCCGCAACGTATTCGTGAAGTATCAATTGGTCTAGAAGAATATAGTCCATATTTAGATCGCGAGTTAGAAGAAGTGAAATATTTTGATGCAGGAGATATACCGTTACCATTCGGGAATGCACAGCGTTCTTTAGATGAAATTGAAAAGTATATCGAGACGCTTTTAGCGGATGGCAAGATTCCAGTTGGCATGGGTGGCGAACATTTAGTATCGTGGCCTGTAATGAAAGCTGTATCTGCGAAATATGATGATCTAGCAATTATCCACTTCGATGCACATACAGACTTACGTGTTGAATATGAAGGGGAGCCACTTTCTCACTCAACGCCTATTCGCAAAATTGCCGAACATATCGGACCGAAAAATGTCTATTCATTTGGTATTCGTTCAGGTATGAAGGAAGAATTCGAATGGGCAAAGGAAAATGGCATGCACATCTCAAAATTTGAAGTGCTAGAGCCATTAAAAGAGGTATTACCGACTTTAGCGGGACGTAATGTTTACGTGACGATTGATATTGATGTACTTGATCCTGCACATGCACCAGGCACAGGAACAGTAGATTGCGGAGGCATTACATCGAAAGAATTACTAGCATCAATCCATGCGATTGCAGCAAGTAATGTCAATGTAGTTGGCTTTGACCTAGTTGAAGTTGCACCAATCTACGACACATCAGAAATGACAGCAAACACAGCCAGTAAATTGCTAAGAGAAATGATTTTGGGTTGGGTAAAATAAAGCAAGAAACATTAACTAATGCATTTAGCGACGAAAGTGAAACGCCAGTCGCAAACACAGCGAGTAAATTGCTAAGAGAAATGATTTTGGGTTGGGTAAAATAAAGAGGGCTTTATAAGTGTTTATATGAAGCGGTTTGAGTGGGGTTTAGCTATGAGCTAGCCCCACTTTTTAACTTTTTTCTTAGAGAAGCTAGGGCAGTCCCGTGTAATTTATTGTGTAATAGGACTCGAATCGTAGATGGTTTTAATTTGTTCTTAAAGGCATTGATAAAGATCTTTTAATAAAAGGTCTTATCGAGCTTTTACAAGTAATGTCGTTCATGTGATAGACGGGTTGGTAATACCCAAATTAGAGCTTGTTATTCTAAAAAAGAAGACGCCATCCAAAATACATCGGATAGCGCTTTGATATTTCGAATAGTTCTATTTAAGGGTTCGTCGACCAAAGTCCAGCATGTTTTAATACAACACGTGGATGAAGTTTTAGCTGTGCAACCATTAAATCTGCTAAATCTTCTGCTTGCATCACTTTTTCTGGATTGCCGTCTGTTAAGTTTAGTTCAACCGCCATATCTGTTGCAACTGTACTTGGCGTTAATGTAGTAACGCGAATATTTTTCTTACGCACTTCAAACATTAAGGACTCACTTAGTCCGATAACTGCAGCTTTTGAAGCTGAGTATGCACTTGTAATCGGTGCACCTTTTTGTCCAGCTGTTGATGAGATATTAATGATGTCGCCTGTGTTGCGTTCTATCATCTCCGGTAATACAGCACGTGTTGTGTAGTACACACCTTTTACGTTGACATCGATAATATTTGTCCATTCTTCAGGCTTTAAGTCCATGAAGCTACCGAATTTTGAAATGCCGGCATTGTTTACTAAAATATCGATTGCCCCAAGCTCACTGCGAATTGATTCAACAGCTGTAGTAATAGAGTCTAAATCTGCTACATTTGCCACAGCGATTGCTACCTTCACATCATACTGTTTAAGTTCCTCTGCTACTTGTTGTAAATTTTCAAGAGTACGCCCAATAAGACCGACGTGAATACCTTCTTGCGCAAAAGCTACTGCTGTTGCACGTCCTATTCCACGTCCTGCTCCTGTAATTAGCGCCACTTTTCCTGCGATTGTTTGCATGATTTTTTGCTCCTTTAGATGGGATAGTTTTATTTTAGACGAAATAAAGCCATTTTAAATAATAAAATAAGGTGAGTTTGATAGAATTGTTCAGGTAATCGTAAATGTTTGACGCCTAAAATAGAAAAAATTTGTCTTTAAGACTAACCTCATTCTACTATGGTTTTCTATATTGTGAAGAGTGCACTTTTTTGTGCGGAGGTTACCAAAAGGTTACTTATTTATATGAAAGGGAGTTAGTTCTATGTCGGATAAATTAAGAGATGAGATAAAAGAGAGAATATTAAATAAAGATTATCATTGTGAAAAAGAACTTACCTTATCAATTATTAGTGGGAAATGGAAGATTGTTATTTTGTGGCATTTAGGTGTAGAAGGACCACATCGCTTCAGTGAACTTCAAAGACTTTTTCCGAAAATATCTCATAAGATATTAACAAACCAATTACGTGAACTAATGGATGATGGAATTGTTCATAGAGAAGTGTTTCCAGAAGTTCCTCCGAAAGTCGAATATTCAATGACTGAACTAGGGATGACATTATTACCAATCGTTGAGATGATGTACGAATGGGGAAAAAATAGAATCGATCAAATTAAACAAGAAAGCAATAAGGAAAATAACGAGGCCGTTTTGAGAAATAATTAAAAAAAAGCTAGAAACACTAACTCTACGACGAATGTGAAACGCCAGTCGCAAATACAGCTTCAAAGTTAGTAAGAGAAATGATTTTGGTCTGGGTAAAATAAGAATGGCTTTGTAAATGTTGATATGAAGGATTTAAGTGGGGAGTTATGAGCTAGTCCCACTTTCCTTAAGTCATTATAAATAAAAGTCCCCTGTAAGATAAACTTTTTTAAGTGTCTATCTTACAGGGGACATTTGATCTATGTTGTTATTTCTCAGAAAATGTGTAAAGTCATATTTAAATGTGAAAATTGGTGCTGCCCGTGATCATCAGATTATACGCGGAAATGAGCTGCCAAATCCCTTAACTCCTCTGCCAAGTTTGCAAGTGCATTAGCAGATGATGAAATTTCCTCCATCGATGCCATTTGTTCTTCAGTCGTAGCAGAAATACTCTCTGTGCCGGCTGTAGTAGATTTAGTTACAGAATGGATTGTATTCATACTACCAACAATTTCTTCAGTTCCTGCGGCCATTTGCTCGACTGCTGCAGATACTTCTTCTACCTGCATTGTAACACTTTGAATGGCACCTTGAATTGAAGCGAAAGTTGTACGTGTATTTTCTGTTGTTTTAATCCCTTCATTAACTCCCGCTGTTACTAATTTCATTGATTCAACAGCTTTTTGAGTATCTTTCTGTGTCTCTGAAATCAACACTTCAATTTGGTTTGAAGAAACAGCAGATTGTTCTGCTAACTTCTTAACCTCATCTGCAACAACAGCAAAGCCTTTCCCATGCTCGCCAGCTCGTGCGGCTTCAATTGCAGCGTTTAGAGCAAGAAGATTTGTTTGTTCAGCAATCGCTGTAATCGAATCAATAATTTGACCAATTTCATTAGAACGTTTTCCTAACAAGTCAACAACTTCTGATAAGCCATTTACTCGGTCTGTGATGTCGATCATTTGTTGATTCATTTGATTCGCGGCATTTATACCATTTTTCACCAAGGATAATGAATCCCCTGAAAGTTCGCTTACAGCTTGAGCATTTCCAGCTACTTGTTGAACACCTGTAGAAAGCTCATTGATGGTATTGAATGTGTTAGAAACATTATTTAGTTGCTCTACTGATCCATGGGCGATCGTTTCCATCGTATTTGCAACCATCTCTGTTGCTTTTGTAGTTTCTGCTGCATTAGCATTCAATTCTTCAGATGCTGCGGCTACATGATTAGCAGTTTCAGTCACTTTTGTTACTGTGTTACGAATATTGCTAATCATCGAATTAAATGATTGGGTTAATTGACCGATTTCATCTTTGGATGAATAGGTACTTTGCACAGTCAAATCACCGTCGCTAGCCTTTAAGATATTAGCCTGCAGCTCTTTAACTGGATTTACAATTAAACGTCCAATCCATGTTGCTAATGTAATGAAGAAAATAATGGCGATAACAGAGAAAGTAATCGAAATAAGCAAAGTAGTGAATTTATTTTGCTCATTTATATTATTCAGCTCATTGGCATGGTCAGAGCAAAGAGTCATAAGGTCGCGTGCATCATTTGCCATATTCTCACGGAAATCAGCTAAAGTTGTGATGTACATAGAATAGGCTTCGGTGTTTTTGTTCTGACTAGCCAAATCAATAACATCTGTCATGGCGTTAAAATAACCATCGATATTAGGTTTAAGAGATTCTAACAGTTTTCGTTCTTCTTCATTTCCATTGTAAGAGGCTTCGAATTTCACGATTGAGTCTTTAATACTTTCAGATCTCTTTTCGATGTTTGTCTGTAGATCGGCAATACGGTTTACTTCTGTAGTAATAATCATTAGTTCTAAAATGAAAGAATCCATCGCACGAATGTCAGTTCGAAGTTGACCGATATATTGAATTGGTAAAAGTGACTCATTATACATATTATTAGATTTTTTTGCCATATCGTTGATGTAATAAAAACTACAACTTGAAATAATCAGCAAAAAAATAACAGCGGATGTAATGAGTGTTAAAATTTTTCTTTTGATTGATAAGTTTTTCAAAATACTTCCTCCGTTGGCTCAACTATCTTTAAAAGTAGTATAATAGTGGTAATTACTAATTACTTTGGATAAATTGAGTAATTATTTTGTAATATTATACTCCATCTAAGTGTTTAATCTGAGAAGAAAGAAATATGAAACAATTATTAATTTTCACATCCAAAAGTTCTATACTTAAAGTTTGCAAGTCGTCATATCGAAATGATTATGTATGTTTGCATGTACCTGTGAGACTACATACGTAAAGTAAGCGGAGGTACCTGCAAATGAGTCGTTAAAAGCCGCTTTATGGAAACCTTTATAAACTGCTTAGTCTTATCTTGTGAAACTTGCTGTCTTCAAATAATCAGCCATCGCTAACTTCGGCGTTACTCTATACCAAACACTAAATTCTAATTCTTGCCTAGTAATCAATCTGACTACTACCGTCATTGTGGATACCAGATTTGGATCTAGTTGATTTTCATCCTTTAATACTGGCGTTTGAATACCGCTTCTCTGGATCATTTCTATAGAACGTGACAACTTATAGCCCCCATAAACACAAAAAACATCCGCTCTAAGAGAGTAGATGCTTTTTGTGTTAATTCTCTTCCGGTATATATTTAATTAAGTCAGAAAGCTTACAATTGAAATTAGGAAAGGAATGCCATTAGATGAATATTAAAGAACAAATACAAAATTGATTCTTTAGAATTTGAGTTATTTCAACAAAAATTAGAATTAGTTATTGTTTCCCCCTTTAACTTCTAGGGCAACGGTACTTGCTTTTAAGAGTGATAAGTAATGACTAAGTTATCCTAAAATGTTAAAATTAAACTGTTATTCAAAGGAGGTGTAACGAATGGATTTTTTTATTGTAATTATTTTTTTAATCATGATAATAAGAATTTTAACTACCATGAAAAAGACAAGAAGTAATAATAGTTCTTCAAGCCGTTCTATCCATTCGGGTACTAATACAACTGATTTTATTTCAACAGGTTCAGTATTTTCGTTTCAAGACACAGATAGAAATGATTGTACGGATACCACTTCGAATTACAGTGATTCGTCTGAAGGTTCTTCGTGCGATTAAGTTTTTTAAGTCGTTTCCGAATTTAATTGGAGATGGCTTTTTTATTTTACAAAGCAACTAGCATAATGGGGTGATGTCATTGGGAAAAGTAAAGAAATTAACACCGAAATAATAAGCGTTTGGGGACTACTATATTGAGTTAGGAAACGCTACTGAAGCAGCTTATATCAAAGCAGGCTAAAACGAAAAGGGATCTGGAGTTAACTCTGCGAGATCGATAGCAAATGATAGCGCAAAATCTTATATAGATAAACGATGGAAGGACTCTAAAAAAAGTTGAAGCAATTAGCCCCAACCTGATATAACTCACTCATTCCTGTACACACGCTCGCCATTTTATTAGTCCCATTCAGTCCCACATCCCCAAATTAAAATTGTTTTATGCCTTATCTTGCGTAGTTCAAAATTTCATGAAAAACATACTAAGATTAGTAGTACAAACCAAGGCCATGGTTTGTGCTACTATTTTATTTAGTAGAAGTGAAGAAAAGTCGACCAGCCTCTGGGATCATATAGAATCCGTATCATAAACTGGCTAACTTCGCACCCTTATATGAATCAGTTTAGTATGTTGGGTCCAAGAGATCGTGTATAAGAAAATGGAATCAATAAGGTAATGTGAAGACTTCTATAATTGGCTATAAAGGAGAACATCTATATGAAACATGTCATCGCATTTGATGTCAGTAAAGGGAAAAGTACCATCGTCATTTATAATGAAGATAGACAATGTGAATTTGAAGGGGAATTACATCACACGCGTTTCGATTTTGAACAGCTTCATCGACGTATTGAGAAAATAACAGCTCTTGATGGACAACCTCCTGAAATTGTATTTGAAGCTACAGGGGTCTATTCAAAACCTGTAGAAGAGTTTCTACGTGATCATGGCTACACATACTACCGTATGAACCCGCTTGAAGCGAGCCTACAAATGGCTTCCATGCGGCGTCATAAAACCGACAGTAGTGATGCGCACGAATTAGCGAAAACGCACAGGATACATATTATGAACAGATGCGTGCGATTACACGTTATTATGATGAAGTTGATAAAGAAATCATTCTTTTACGTAGTCGAATGCATGCAATTTTACATGGTACATTTCCTGAATTAGAACAGCTCATCACACCAAGTTCAGCGTTGTTTTTAAATTTCGTGCAGCTATATCCACATCCAGCACTTTTATTGGCGCATTCAAAAACAATCATTAAAAACCGTTTAAAAAGTAATACTCGTAAGAAGCTATCCTTAGAACGTGCGGAGAAAAAAGCAATTGTATTATTAGAAGCTGCGGAAAACTCGTATCCGTCCATTAAGCCAACGGATATTCGTTGTATTCAAGTACGCGATTATGCACGACGTATTGCGGATTTGATGGAAACGAAAGACAAGCTTGTCAAGCAGATGGTGACAATGTCTGAGGATAAAAAAGAATATAAAGTGTTACTCTCTATTCCAGGCATTGGAGATACAACAGCTTGCCGATTGATTGGTGAGTTAGGCGATATTCGTCGTTTTCAAAATGCCAAACAAATAAATGCCTATGCGGGTATTGATATTATGCGCTATCAATCTGGCAATACACAATATCGTGATCGTATAAATAAGCGTGGGAATAAGAAGCTACGGAAGATTTTATATTTTATGGTTTGTACAATGTTAATGGCAAAAGGAAAAGGAGAAGAAAATCACTTTGTGGACTACTATTACAAATTAAAAACGCAACCTCAGAAAAAGCATCATGAGGTCGCGATTGTGGCGTGTATGAATAAGTTCTTGAAAGTTGCATTTCACCTTATTACACACGGCATATTGTACGATTATGAGTCCGCACTACCAGCTCTGAAATCGTAACCAAGTTTATATTTACTATAACACACCGACCTTTCGAAACAAAGAAAATCGTAAGGTCTTTTAGTCGTGCGAAAATTTAGTTGTAGTTGGGAGGGGTACCCCTCCCAACTACAACTAAATCAAAAAACAAAAGAAATTAAAGAATTACACTTGACTGGAGGTAAGAAGAGGCTGGGACAGAACTCGATTATTTTGAAAAATAGCGAAAACAGATAATAACTTTTTCGCTTCAATGAGTAGAGTGTTCCTTCCTAAATCAAAAAAATGTTAGACCAATGCAATCGGTCTAACATTTTTTCTTTTTGCCCGAGCCTCTTTTGTTAGATATAGTATGCACCCAATCCACTTTGTGCTGGGTAAATTAATTTATTTTATAGTGTGGGGCTGACAGTGGGATTAATTAGAGTGAGTCGCAGCATGTGTATGCAGTAATCCATGAATTTGTAGTAGCTTTTAATCTCTAAGCTAAAGGAACGGCGAGAGTTATAAAAGAGAAGAAGCGGTTTAGATCAAAAAATGATCTAGCCGCTTCTTTTTTATATGAATGATGTTGAGATTCCTTAGAAAATGTACAAAGTCATAATTAAATGTTAAAAGTGGTGATGACCGCGATCATCCTATTAAACTCTGAATTGAGCTGCTAAGTCTCTTAACTCATCTGCCAAGTTTGCGAGCGCATATGCAGATGATGAAATTTCCTCCATCGATGCTGTTTGTTCTTCAGTTGTAGCAGAAATACTCTCTGTACCGGCTGTAGTAGATTTAGTTATGGAGTGGATTGTATTCATACTACCAACAATTTCTTCAGTTCCTGCGGCCATTTGCTCAACTGCTGCAGATACTTCTTCTACCTGCATGGTAACATCTTGAATGGCCCCTTGAATGGCAGCGAAAGTTGTACGTGTATTTTCAGTTGTTTTAATCCCTTCATTAACTCCCACTGTAACTAACTTCATTGATTCAACAGCTTTTTGAGTATCCTTCTGTGTCTCTGAAATCAACACTTCAATTTTGTTTGAAGAAGCAGCAGACTGTTCTGCTAATTTTCTAACCTCATCTGCAACGACGGCAAAGCCTTTCCCATGTTCGCCAGCACGTGCGGCTTCAATTGCGGCGTTCAGGGCAAGGAGATTTGTTTGTTCAGCAATTGCTGTAATCGAATCAATAATTTGACCAATGTCATTAGAACGTTTTCCTAACAAGTTGACAACTTCGGATAAGTCATTTACTCGTACAGTGATGTCCATCATTTGTTGATTCATTTGATCCGCCGCATTCATACCATTTATCACCAGGGATAAAGAATCACCTGAAAGTTCGGTTACAGCTTGAGCATTCTCAGCCACTTGTTGAACACCAGTTGAAAGCTCATTGACGGTATTGACGGTGCTAGAAACATTATTTAATTGCTCTACGGATCCATGAGCAATCGTTTCCATCGTAATGGCAACCATCTCTGTTGCTTTCGTAGTTTCTTCTGCATTCGCATTTAACTCTTCAGATGCCGAGGCTACATGATTAGCAGTTTCATTGACTTTTGTTACGGTAGTACGAATATTATTAATCATCGAATTAAATGATTGAGTTAACTGACCAATTTCATCTTTGGATGAATAGGTACCTTGCACAGTCAAATCACCATCGCCTGCTTTTAACATAGTAGCCTGCAACTCTTTCACCGGATTTACAATTAAACGTGCAATCCATGTTGCTAATGTAATAAAGAAAATAATGGCTAAAACAGAAAGGATGGCAGAAATAAGCATAGTAGTAGATTGATTTTGTTCGTTTATTTTATTCAGCTGATCGGCATCATCAACACATAGAGATATGAGTTTGTCTGTATCGGTTTCCACCTTCTTGATAAGATCGTCTGAAGCTTTAGTGTACGCAGAATAGGCTTCCTCGTTTTGGTTGTTGTTAGCCAAATTAATGATATTTGTCATAGTACTAAAATAACCATCGAGATTGGATTTAAGAGATTCTAATAGTTCTTTTTCATCTTCTTTTCCAGTGTAAGAGTCTTCGAATTTTATGAGTAAGTCTCTAATACTTTCACCACTTTTTGATATGTTTGTCTGTAGTTCGGTATTACGATTAGCATCCGTAGTAATCATGAGCTCTAAAATGAAAGAATCTACATCACTAAAGTTAGATCTAAGTTGACTGATATGTTGAATTGGCAAAAGTGACTCGTCATACATTTCACTAGATTTTTTTGCCATATCATTAATGTAATAAAAACCATCAAATGAAATAATCAGCAAAAAAGCAACAGCGGACGTAATGAGTGTTAGAATTTTTTTTCTGATTGATAAATTTTTCAAAGTATTTCCCCCATTGGCTCAATTATCTTCAAAAAAGTGGTATATACTAATAACTTTGGATATATTGAGTAATTTAAATGTAGTGATAATATACCATATCCATATCTTTAATAAGAGAAGATAGAATTATGAAATTTTTGTAAAAATTAAAGGGGAAGCTTGTTGCAATGGAGTTTCTGACGGACGTAATAACTTATACCGCCTCTAAAACAAAAAGCATCCGCTCAAATTAAAGAGAGTAATGTTTTTGATGATCTTATTGACAGGCATAGGAAAATATTGTTACATTATAGGTAACAGATGTTACCTATTGATTGGAGGAAAATTTTTTGGCACCAAAAGAGCGGTTTACAGAGGAAGTTTTATTGGATTGTGCTTTTGAAATGGCTAGAAAGAGTGGGATTGATAGTGTCAATGCACGAGATTTAGCAAAAGAATTAGGTTGTTCGACAAAACCTATATTTCGATTATTCGCGAGTATGGACGATTTAAAGTACGCAATATATGAATTGGCTAGCAATCTTTATAATGAAAGGATGTTTCATGGGTTACAACAAAGCTCTTTTCTAGGAATGGGGTTAGCGTATATTAACTTTGCTCGAGAAGAAAAAAAGTTCTTTGAGTTATTATTTCTATCCAATAAATATAAGATTTCGAGTTTTTCAGAATTACTAAATGACGTTGAGAATCAAGGCGTTATAGCACTTATTTCAAATAACACAGGATTAACTCAAACCTCAGCTAAGTCGCTATTTATAGATATATGGTTAACTACGCACGGCATTGCAACAATGTGTGCGACGAATACTTGCGATTTAGATAGCTCGGAAATTGAGAGCATTTTAAAAGATGTTTTTGAAGGCGTTAAACAAAAATTACTGAATGGAGAAAATAAATGACCATAAAAAATTCGCCTATTCTGTTATCGATTCTATTCACCTTACTTGCACTTGTTTTTCCTTCTATATCAGGTGCAATTATAACTGTTAACAATATAAGCAGCTTAAGCACAATTTATTTGATTCATTTTGCGGCCTTTACATGTGGTATTCTAGTTACTCTATGGATCATGAAAAAAAGCAAATTCTCTTTACAGGATTTCGGATTTAGAAGATTTAAAGCCGAGGCGTGGATGATTGTGATCGTTATTTCTGAGCTGATTACTTTCTTTAATGGTCTTACACATAAGGATAGTTTTTCAGTGCAGTATGTATTTACTTTGCTTCTATTTGTTATTGCCGTTGGTATTTGTGAAGAGCTTATTTTCCGAGGTTTAATTTTTAAATATTTATCAGCTAAAGGTCTTAAAATAGCTATTCTAGGCTCCTCAATTTTGTTTGGTGTTGGGCATCTTGCAAATTTAGCTTCGGGTGCTGATTTAGTAATGACAGTACTACAAATAATTTATGCATTCCTCTTTGGACTAGTTTGTGCAGAAATTGTTGCGAAGACAAAAAGTATTATTTTCCCGATTATCTGGCACGCTATGCACGATTTTATAGCTTTCATGACGGATGGTGAGCCAACTGTTCTTGCTGTTTCTATTTATATCATTCATTGCATGGTGTTAATCGGTCTCTCAATTTATTTCTGGCGCGCTTTATTTACTAAAAAGGATGCAATGAAATTAAAAAATACGGAGAGCTATGTTTAACAAAAAAGAGGGCAAAAAAGCATCTACTCATCTGAGCGGATGCTTTTTTGTCTAGTGCTCATCAGGTGTTAATTCAACATTACCTCCTGAAATAAGAAAACATACTTTTTCATGTTGATGAATAGGTAAAGCTCCTTGAAGGGCAGCCCCAATACCGATTGAGGAGGATGGTTCAGCGATGATTTTACCTGCGGAAAGTAAGGTCTTCATTCCAAGATGGATCAATGCTTCTTCTACACTTACAACCTCATCGACAAGCTGTTGAACAATTGGAAAGTTTCGTTCTCCGGGCTGTAAAGTTAATAGGGCATCTGCCAAAGATTTTTGTTCCTCTAAAAGCAATCTTTCGCCAGCTTCTAAGCTTTTGGCATAACGCGAAACAACGGCAGGCTCCACGCCAATTATTTTAATATGAGGGGCCATAGATTTTATTGCAGTTGCAATCCCGCTAATTAATCCACCGCCACCAATAGGGACAACAATAGTATTGACATCAGGAAGCTGTGCAAATATTTCTAAACCTGCTGTTCCTTGTCCTGCCATGATATCGTAATCATCATAAGGATGTATAATGCAATAACCATGATTACGACTGAGCTTTTCTGTTATGACATGCCTTTCTGCAAGCTTACATTGTACAACCTCCGCACCTAAAGCACGTATTCCTTCTACCTTAACTGTAGGAGCTGAATCCGGTAGGACAGTTGTTGCCTTAATATTTAATAGCTTAGCAGCGTAGGCAACGCCTTTGCCATGATTACCCGAGGAAGCAGCAACTACGCCTTGTTGCAATTGTTCTAACGGCATGGATAGCATTTTATTAAGAGCTCCACGCAGTTTGAAAGAGTTAGTCTTTTGCATATTCTCGGCTTTTATGTAGACATGACATCCTAAAAGTTCATCGAGCCCGTTTAATCGAATCATAGGTGTTTCATATACATAAGATGAAATTCTTCGTTTAGCAGTATGGATTTGTTCAAGTGTTAACATACAGCAACCCTCACTTTATTGAAATGATTGAAAATTCTGGAGTTATATCATAACTGTAGATTTACAGGCAATTTGTGTCAATAAATAAAATGACTGTGATTATTGCCGCGACACCATAGAATACTTACTTCAACCTTGAAAAAATATGAGTATTCATCCTATAATAAAAAGGTTATAGTAAAAACAATAAAAGGGAGCGTCCATAATGGCCAACGAAGCAAGATCGCAGGTGAACATTAAGCTCATTTCTACGATTCGTCCGATTGATGGAGAGTCCGAAAGTTATGAAATGTGGCTGACAGGGCAGCTACTTGAAAAAGCAGGAAGCATGTATTTGAAATATGAAGAGGTGCAGGAGGATAAAACCATCCGCACAACTATGAAGCTAGGCAATGAACAGGCACTAATTATGCGTGCTGGAGCAGTAAAAATGCGACTACCACTTAACATAATTGAACAACAAACGGGTCATTATGAAAGTGAGTTTGGTTCAATGCCACTCGTCATAGAGACGAAAAAAATGACGTTTACAAAACAAGCAATAAGCGGAGATTTCCATGTACAGTATGATTTACTAATGGGTGGGCAATCCGTTGGCAACTATACATTAGACATTACATTTACGGAGGTACAATGATGAACGCAGTAGAACAAGTACAACAAGCCATTAAAGCGGCAATTGCGCAGGCTGTTGAAAAAGCTGGCTTAGTAGAGGCTGGCACAGAGTTAAATATTCACCTTGAAACACCAAAGGATAAGGCAAATGGAGACTATGCAACAAATATCGCTATGCAATTAACGAAATTAGCTAAAAAACCACCTCGTGCCATTGCTGAAGCTATTTTAGAAAATCTTGACACAGCAGGTACAGTTATTGAGAAAATCGATATTGCTGGTCCTGGCTTTATGAATATTACTGTGCGTAAAGATTTCCTAACAGATGTAGTAAAAGCGGTGCTTGAGCAAGGCGCTGACTATGGTCGTTCTAATGCTGGTGCTGGAGAAAAAGTTCAAGTTGAATTCGTATCTGCAAATCCAACTGGTGATCTACATTTAGGTCATGCGCGTGGAGCTTCAGTAGGGGATTCATTATGTAATGTGTTAGATATGGCAGGCTACAAAGTATCTCGTGAGTACTATATAAACGACGCGGGTAACCAAATTAATAACTTAGCTTATTCACTAGAAGCGCGCTATAAGCAAGCTTTAGGATTGGATGCTGAGATGCCAGAGGATGGCTACCACGGTCCAGATATTATTGAAATTGCTGGTAAACTAGCTAGTGAGCATGGCGATTCAATTTTAGCAAAATCTGATGAAGAACGTTTTGCATTCTTCCGTCAGCATGGTTTAGCGTTAGAATTAGACAAGTTAAAAACAGACCTTGCAAACTTCCGCGTAAACTTTGATGTGTGGTATTCTGAAACTTCACTATATGAAAACGGCAAAATTGAAGTGGCATTGGATAAATTAAAAGCAAATGGTCATGTATTTGAAGAAGACGGTGCTACTTGGTTCCGTTCGACAACATTTGGTGACGATAAAGACCGCGTGTTAATTAAAAATGATGGTTCTTTCACGTATTTGACTCCGGATATCGCATACCATGAGGATAAAATTGTACGTGGCTTCGATAAATTAATTAATATTTGGGGAGCTGACCACCACGGCTATATTCCACGTATGAAAGCTGCTATACAGGCGCTTGGCTATGATCGTGATACACTTGAAGTAGAGATCATCCAAATGGTTCAGCTTTATAAAAACGGTGAGAAATTCAAAATGTCTAAACGTACAGGGAACGCTGTTACAATGCGTGAGCTTGTAGAAGAGGTTGGCCTAGACGCAGTACGTTACTTCTTCGTGAAAACTGCAGGCGATTCTCATATGGACTTTGACTTAGACCTTGCTGTATCTCAATCAAATGAAAACCCAGTGTATTATGCACAATACGCACATGCACGTATTTCATCTATTTTACGTTCAGCAAATGAGCAAGGCTTTGCTGCTTCAACTGACAATTTAAGCTTGTTAATTGCTGAAAAAGAGATCGATTTACTGAAAAAAGTGGGCGACTTCCCGAAAATGGTAGCTGATGCTGCGAATCACCGTACACCGCACCGTATCGCCAACTATATTCAAGAAACGGCAGCTGCATTCCACAGCTTCTATAACGCTGAAAAAGTGTTAGATGCTTCAAATAAAGAGCTAACAGAGGCGCGTTTAGCCCTTATTACAGCTGTTCGTACAACAATTGCCAACGCACTACGTTTAATCGGCGTATCTGCACCAGAAAAAATGTAATAAAAGTATTTCTAACCCCCAGCACGACAATGTGCCGGGGGTTTTTTGTATCTTAGGTAACAAGAGCGGTTGAAACGACGGAAAGAATCATCAAAGAGATGGATAGAACCGCCGAAGTCGTGGATAGAGCTGCCAAAGTCGTGGATAGAACAGCCAAAGTAGTGGATAGAACAGGCAAAGTGATGGATAGAGCCGCCAAAGTGTGGATAGAACAGGCAAAGTAGTGGATAGAACAGGCAAAGTGATGGATAGAGCCGCCAAAGTGTGGATAGAACAGGCAAAGTAGTGGATAGAACGGTCAAAGTCGTGGATAGAACAGTCGAAGTCGTGGATAGAACAGCCAAAGTCGTGGATAGAACAGGCAAAGTCGTGGATAGAACAGTCAAAATGATGGATAGAACAGTCAAAGTGAAGGATAGAACAGTCAAAGTGAAGGATAGAACAGTCAAAGTGAAGGAAAGAACCACCAGAGCGACGGAAAAAGCTGCCGAAGCGACGGAATAAATCATCAAAGCGACGGAACGAATCCAAAGCGACGGATAGAATCGCCAAAGTGAAGGAAAGAATCACCAGAGCGACGGAACGAATCATCAAAGCGACGGAACGAATCCGAAGCGACGGATAGAATCGCCAAAGTGAAGGAAAGAATCACCAGAGCGACGGAACAAGCCACCGAAGCGACGGAACGAATCCGAAGCGACGGATAGAACCGTCAAAGTGAAGGAAAGAATCACCAGAGCGACGGAACAAGCCGCTGTAGCGACGGAAAGAATCATCAAAGAGATGGATAGAACCGTCAAAGTCGTGGATAGAACGGTCAAAGTCGTGGATAGAACCACCAGATCGACGGAAAAAGCTGCCGAAGCGACGGAACGAATCATCAAAGCGACGGAACGAATCCGAAGCGACGGATAGAATCGCCAAAGTGAAGGAAAGAACCACCAGAGCGACGGAACGAATCATCAAAGCGACGGATAGAATCGCCAAAGTGAAGGAAAGAATCACCAGAGCGACGGAACAAGCCACCGAAGCGACGGAACGAATCATCAAAGCGACGGAACGAATCCGAAGCGACGGATAGAACCGTCAAAGTGAAGGAAAGAACCACCAGAGCGACGGAACAAGCTGCCGAAGCGACGGAACAAATCATCAAAGCGACGGAACGAATCCGAAGCGACGGAACAAATCATCAAAGCGACGGAACGAATCCGAAGCGACGGATAGAATCGCCAAAGTGAAGGAAAGAACCACCAGAGCGACGGAACAAGCCGCCGAAGCGACGGAACAAATCATCAAAGCGACGGAACGAATCCGAAGCGACGGATAGAACCGTCAAAGTGAAGGAAAGAATCACCAGAGCGACGGAACAAGCCACCGAAGCGACGGAACGAATCATCAAAGCGACGGAACGAATCCGAAGCGACGGATAGAATCGCCAAAGTGAAGGAAAGAACCACCAGAGCGACGGAACGAATCATCAAAGCGACGGAACGAATCATCAAAGCGACGGAACAAGCCCCCGAAGCGACGGAACGCATCATCAAAGCGACGGATAGAATCGCCAAAGTGAAGGAAAGAATCACCAGAGCGACGGAACAAGCCACCGAAGCGACGGAACGAATCATCAAAGCGACGGAACGAATCCGAAGCGACGGATAGAATCGCCAAAGTGAAGGAAAGAACCACCAGAGCGACGGAACAAGCCGCTGTAGCGACGGAAAGAATCATCAAAGAGATGGATAGAACCGTCAAAGTAGTGGATAGAACGGTCAAAGTCGTGGATAGAACAGCCAAAGTCGTGGATAGAACAGCCAAAGTCGTGGATAGAACCGTCAAAGTCGTGGATAGAACAGTCAAAGTGTGGATAGAACAGTCAAAATGATGGATAGAACAGTCAAAGTGAAGGAAAGAACCACCAGAGCGACGGAAAAAGCTGCCGAAGCGACGGAACGAATCATCAAAGCGACGGAACGAATCATCAAAGCGACGGAACGAATCCGAAGCGACGGATAGAATCGCCAAAGTGAAGGAAAGAACCAACAGAGCGACGGAACAAGCCGCCAAAGCGACGGAACAAATCATCAAAGCGACGGAACGAATCTGAAGCGACGGATAGAATCGCCAAAGTGAAGGAACGAACCACCAGAGCAACGGAACGAATCATCAAAGCGACGGAACGAATCCGAAGCGACGGATAGAATCGCCAAAGTGAAGGAAAGAACCACCAGAGCGACGGAACGAATCATCAAAGCGACGGAACGAATCCGAAGCGACGGATAGAATCGCCAAAGTGAAGGAAAGAACCACCAGAGCGACGGAACAAGCCGCTGAAGCGACGGAACGAATCATCAAAGCGACGGAACACCCCACCAAAATGATGGATAGAACCAGAATCAGTAAACTGAAGAACAGCTCCATCGAAACGTCGCAATTAATCTCCTTAAATCAATGATTTTCTTAAAATTTCAGAAATCTTGTTGAAGTTTACGTTAGCGTCAATGATATACTGATGGAAAATGTGAAGGGGGAGATGAAGTTGAAGACGATTCAAGAAGTGGCTAAGCAGTTTAATGTTTCAACACGGACAATTCGTTATTATGAGGAGCTTGGGCTGCTTAATCCCAATCGTTCATCTACTAATCAACGAACCTTTTCAAAAAAAGAATTGGCGAAGCTTAAGCTTATTTTTCGAGGAAAGCGTTACGGTTTTTCACTTGAGGAGATTAAGGAGATGGTATTGCTGTTTGATTTTGATCGCACAGGTATTCAGCAATTGGAGCGTACGGTCGAATATGGGGAACAAAAAATTCAAGAAATAGATAGCAAAATAGCAGAGCTTGCACAAATGAAAAATGAGTTACAGCAATTGCAAGGCGTGTTTATTAAAAAATTGGCGACTTTAAAGGGAGAGGTGTACGATGAATAGTTCGAATTTGTTAGCACGAAATGCGCGAAAGTATCCTTTGAGCGAAGCGATTGTTTGTCAAGGTAGACGAGTGACCTATCGTGATTTAGATGAGCAAGTAACACGTTTTAGTCATGCTTTATTAGAGCAAGGTGTGCGACAAGGCGATAAAGTCATCATTTTTATGCCAAATGTTGTAGAGTTTGTTGTTAGCTATTTTGCAATTCAACGCATTGGAGCTATTGTCGTTCCAGTAAATGCGAAATTTACACTGCAAGAGGTCGAATATGTAGCGCAGCATGCAGACGCTAAAGCTATTCTAGTTCATGAAGCAATTTTTGCGGCAGTCGAAAGCATCACGGTTGTTCCTTTAAAAATCAAAACGGGACAAGAGCATGCTGGTTGGCTAAATTATGAAACACTTATTCAACATGCAAGCATTCAAACAATTGATTATCCGTTGAATGAAGATGATGTCTCGACGATTTTATATACATCGGGTACAACGGGAAAACCAAAGGGTGTGTTGTTTAGCTATCGCAATATTTTAACTGTAGCGCAAATGATTGCAGTAGAAATGGAAGTAAAGCCTGAAAGCCGAATCCTTCTCATGATGCCGTTGACACATTCAGCGCCATTACATTTATTTTTAATGGCAGGCGTACTTGTAGGCTCAACAAATGTGCTAACACCGACATTTACACCTGATTTGTGTATTGATTCAATCGAGCAGGAAAGGACAACGCATTTCTTTGGTGCACCTGTCGCCTATTTGCTAACTGCTCAAATGCCGAGATTGCAAACAGCAGATTTATCTTCGATGAAATGGTGGGTTTATGGAGGTGCGCCGTTATCACAAAACGAAATTCGCTTGATAGAAAAGGCTTTCCGAACAACTCATTTAACTTGTGTTTATGGTTTGACGGAGGCTGGTCCAAGCGGTTCGTTATTGTTTGGTAGGGAGCATGAAACGAAGGCGGGGAGTATTGGTCAGCGTGCACCACTTGGCACTGAGCTGCGTATTATTAACGGCAGTGGAGAAGATGTCGGCGTTGGTGAAGTTGGAGAGATCGTGTTATTTGGTGAAGGCAATATGCTGGGCTATTACAAGGATGATACTGCAACGAAGGCTGCATTTATAGATGGTTGGCTTAAAACAGGAGATTTAGCGCGTATGGATGGGGATGGATATATTTGGATTGTTGATCGTAAAAAGGATGTTATTATTTCAGGCGGTGTTAATATTTATCCGAAGGAAATAGAAGATAGTATGTTAAGTTATGACGGGATTTTTGAGGTAGCTGTAATAGGTGTTCCGCATCCACAATGGGGAGAAACGGTGAAGGCCGTCTATGCTTCTAAAAAGGCAATTGCTGAAAATGATCTAATCAATTATTTAGAGGAGCGTCTTGCTAAATATAAAATACCACGCCTTTTTGAACAAATGGAAGCGCTGCCACGAAATGCAGCAGGCAAAATATTAAAACAATCTTTGAAGGGACAAGAGGTGAGATAGCATGAAGGTATTACAGCAGGCAGAAATGAAAACAAAAAACTTTTTTAAAGATAATGATACACTTCATAAAGTTTTAGAAATGATGCTAGATCAAGAGTTTGCAGAATATGCAACACGCGAGCTAACAGATTTCGGAGGGCTCTGTGCTGGAGATATTGATGTGAGAGCGAAACATACGGATAGAGAGGGTGAACCTCGCTTACAAAGGTATAACGCATATGGGGAAGAAGTGTCAGAGGTCTGGGTTAATGATGGCTATAAAAAAACGATTGAAGAGACATACAATATCGGGATTGTTGGCTATGTGCATAAGGATATTCCGCAATTAGGTAGAAAGGGAAATTATGTGTATAGCTTTGCTCAAGGCTATATACTGTCCCATACTGAGCCAGGCTTTTACTGTCCTGTTACTTTAACAATGGCAACGGCTTATTTACTCGATCATTATGCAAGTGATGAGGTGAAGGAGCGCTTTTTACCACATGTTTGTGCAACAGGAGATACCGAGTTATATGAGGGAGCTACATTTTTAACGGAGCGTCAAGGTGGTTCTGATGTTGGCGCGAATGTGGTAGAGGCGAGACAGGACGGCAAAGAGTATCGTTTATACGGCGAGAAATATTTCGCATCTAATGCAGGAATGTGTGGCGTAGCGATGGTATTGGCCCGTATGGAGGGGGCACAGATAGGCTCAAAGGGCTTAACATTATTTGCGGTTCCATGGCGGAATGAGGATGGCACTGTGAATAACCTCCGCATTCGACGTTTAAAGGATAAACTTGGCGTTCGAGCAGTGCCTTCTGGTGAGGTGGAATTTGATGGCGCACTAGCTTATGTTGTCGGTGAGCCGAATAAAGGGATTTATTATATGCTGGAGGCACTTAATTTATCAAGAATTTGCAATGCAGTTGCTTCTATCGGCATTATGCGTCGCGGTTATTTAGAGGCGAAGCACTATGTAACCAATCGTCATGCATTTGGTAAGCCTTTAACGCAATATCCTATGATTCAGGATACATTAGGGAAATATGCTGCCAAGCTTCATGTAGAAGTTGCCACTGTTTTTGATGTTATTCAGCTGTACGATAAAGTAGCAAGTGGACAGGGCAATGAACAGGACATCATTATGAATCGCTTGTATATTGCTATTATGAAAAAAGAAACGGCAGAGCAAGCGGTACATTATGCTAGTGAAGCAATTGAATTGCACGGAGGGAATGGCTATATAGAGGATTTTGTTACACCTCGCTTATTAAGAGATGCACAGGTGCTGACGGTGTGGGAAGGGACTGCCAATATTTTAGCGTTGGAGCTCATTCGTTTAGTAGATAAGTTTCATGCGCATGAATTATTTGTTCGTATCATGGAGAAACGTCTAGAAAAACTAGCTGACAGTCCATTAGTAGCAATTGTAGCAGAGCAATTAGTAAAACTAGACTTGACTTTGCAAACATTTAGTCGTTTAGATGAAGCAACGAAAACATTTGAGGCAAAAAAGGTTGCAGAAAATATGGCACATGTATATGAAAGTGTTGTAGCAGTCGAATGGGCACAAAAATTCGGCGGTAAATATGAAAAGCTAGCAGATATTTATTTAGAGAGCACATGGTCATTGCGAGAAATTGGAGCGCCAATGAAAACTGTTCAGTATTTTTTAGATATAGTCTAATAGATTAGAGTCTGGGATCTAGCAAGATTAAAAAATTTCACATAAGAAAAGCGCGAGAAATCAACGTTTCTAAAATTGATTTCTCGCGCTTTTTAAGGTATTGACCAGTTTTATCCCAGCCACTTTTTTTTTCATGTATAATTATATCAACTGAAAATTATAAAGGTTCTTTACTTATGTAAAGTGAAAAGGGAAATCGGTGTTATTCCGATGCGGTCCCGCCACTGTATGTGTGAGTTTTTTCAATCTGCACCACTGAAAATTTCGGGAAGGCTTGAAAAAGCGAAGGAAGCACGAGCCAGGAGACCTGCCTTTATAGAAAACACGTTGCAGCCTACGAGGATAGGGTGGTGGATTTTGTATACGTATTTTTGTGCAAATTTGATCCCCTCATCTTTTTTTGATGAGGGGTATTTGTTTTGTAAGATGGATGTCGATAAATTCTCAGTATTAGGCAATTTCAAGCCAAAATGTATCGATAAATCAGAAGAACAAGTCGTTAAATATTGGCACAGATAGACTAAGGGGGAGAGCCTTTAAATGAGTAGAACGATTATAGCCTATGTAACAGCAATTACGCTTCTAATTATTAGCATCTGGTGTGGCGTAGCAATAGGCTCAGTTCATATTCCACTAGAAGTAGTGTGGAATAAGGCAGCTGATGAAACAGCTGCCAATATTTTATGGAAAATTCGTTTACCTCGAGTCCTGCTGGCGGGGCTTGTCGGAGCATCGCTTGCCATTGCAGGGGCAGCTTTTCAAGGCTTATTAAAAAATCCTTTGGCAGATCCTTATACGTTAGGTGTTTCCTCTGGTGCATCAGTTGGCGCAGTGATGACGATTTTCTTTAGTATTTCAATTCCAGTAGTAGGCCATTATGCATTACCAATCTTCAGTATGCTAGGTGCAATATTAACGATGGTAGCGGTCATGGGCTTTGCTAGAATGGTAGACCGCTCACTAAAAATGGAAACCCTTATTTTAACAGGGATCATCTTTAGTTCATTTTTAGGTTCCTTAATTTCCTTAATGATTGCATTATCTGGTGAGGAGCTACGACAAGTTATGGGATGGCTGCTCGGCTCAGTATCGATGCGAGGTTGGCCTTTTGTTCAAATGATTATTCCGTTTGTGATAATTGGTTCAATTATGCTTTGGACACAAAGACGCGAGTTAAATGTTTTGTTATATGGAGAGGAACGCGCAAAACATTTAGGTGTTCATGTTAAGCGTAGTAAATATATAATTTTGATAGGCGGGTCAATGTTGACAGGAGCAGCTGTAGCAGTTTCTGGTACGATTGGATTTGTTGGCTTAGTTGTACCCCATATGACGCGAATGCTTTGGGGTTCAGATCATCGTCATTTATTGCCATTATCATTTTTAAATGGTGCAACTTTGCTCATTATTTGTGATTTAATAGCAAGAACAATTATTATGCCAAGAGAGCTACCAATTGGCGTTATTACTGCATTTATTGGGGCGCCCGTTTTTTCTTATATTTTTTATAAGCAACGTAGAAGCAAGGGGGGACGGGCATGATTGTTGTTGAACATCTTTCTGGAGGTTATGGAGATGTGCCGATCGTTCAGGATATCAGTTTTTCCGTTGAAAAAGGAAAAGTACTAGGGATTTTAGGCCCGAATGGTAGTGGGAAATCCACACTATTAAAAGTGATGAGTGGCATACTACCAGCTACTGCAGGCACTATAGTCGTAGATGGTAAAAATATTAGCGCTTATAATGCCCGTGCATTGGCAAAAAAAATGGCAGTGCTACCACAATTACATGCGAATGCCTTTTCAAACAGTGTACGTGAGGCAGTATCACTTGGACGTTATCCACATCAAACAGGCTTCTTTTCAAGTTGGGCTGAACGAGATGAACAAGCAGTCCAACATGCAATGCTGCAAACAGGTGTGAAACGCTATGAACAGACACCGATGGAATTTTTGTCGGGCGGGGAACAACAAAGAGTTTTTGTAGCCCAGGCCCTTGCGCAAACGGCGGAAATATTACTGCTAGATGAGCCAACGAACCATCTAGATATTGCCCATCAACGTCAAATTTTAGATATGGTACGAAAGGAAGCAATTGAATGTGATTTAACTGTTATTATGGTACTACATGATATGAATTTAGCTTCCCTCTATTGTGACGAATTATTACTAATGGAAGACGGAAGGATGCGAGCATTTGGAGCACCACATGAAGTATTAATCGCTTCGGAAATTGAAGATGTCTATCATGCGCGAGTAGCGACTTATGCACATCCCGAAATTCCAAAGCCTCAAATTACAATGATGCCAGCCTCAATCGAACATCAGCAACGTGCTGTCATTAAAAACGAAAATTTCACTGTTACGAATCATTACATTCAGCTTCAATCGGAGTATCCGTTAAAAACGGTTTCCTCAGCAGTTCATAATCCGGGGATCGGTTGGTATGATTGCCTATTAAATCGCTCTGTACCAATAGATTATGTCATTAGTGATGTAAAGAAAGAGGTCGCTGAATTTTTACAAAAGGAGCATTTTTCACCTACCAGCACAGTAGTTATGATAACAGCTGTCCCGGCAAATCTTGTAGCAATTAATGAATTTAAAGCTTCTTTTGGTAGCGTATTTGTTGCTGTAACGGCTGGTGTTGGCAATGCTGTTGATGTGTCACGGGCTCATGAAAGACAAGATGAACCATATATTGGTACTATAAATACATGGGTCATCATAAATGGTTGTTTATCAGAAGAAGCATTTTTCCAAGCAATGATGACAGCTAATGAGGCGAAAACAAAGGCATTGCAGTCAGAAGGTATTCGTGATGAGCTTAGTGGTACGATTGCAACAGGTACTGCTACCGATAGCTTATTAATTGCAGCAACACAAAAAGGGGAAGAGATGCTGTATGGTGGTCCAGTTACTGATGTAGGCAAGATTATCGGTAAAGGCGTTTTTGAAACAACGGTGCAGGCAATAAAAAACTATAAAGTGAAGTGTTAATCAGTAGGCGTCACAGATAAGTTGCTGCCTGTTAATGCGGGATAAAAATTGATTATAGGAGACGAGAGAAATGAAGCTTTATACAAAAACAGGCGATACGGGGAAAACTAGTCTGATAGGTGGACGTGTCGACAAAGATAGCTTGCGCGTTGAGACATACGGGGCAATTGATGAGTTGAATTCTTTTATTGGCAAGGCAGTAAGTGAATTAGATCGTGAGCTATTCAAGGATATTCTAATTGATTTAGAAACGATCCAGCACGAACTTTTTGATGCAGGTGGCGACCTCGCTAACGTCATGAAGGAACGTCATTATAAGCTTGCAGAGCAGCCAATTGAAGTGTTAGAATCTCGGATTGATGCATTGTCAGATGAAGCGCCACCATTACAGCGCTTTATTTTACCAGGTGGTGCACCAGCAGCTGCAACTTTACACATTGCGCGCACAGTAGCGCGTCGAGCAGAGCGACAAATGGTAACGCTTATGAAGGAAATTGAAGACGTACCGACAATTGTGCAAAAGTATTTAAACCGTTTATCCGACTATTTATTTGCAGCCGCACGAGTTGTTAATTTTAGACTTAAAGTTGCGGATGTTGAATATATTCGAAGCGGTAATGTCTTTAAAAAATAGTTTGATCATCA
Organism: Lysinibacillus sp. RS11; assembly: GCF_042019215.1. Taxonomy (NCBI): domain Bacteria; kingdom Bacillati; phylum Bacillota; class Bacilli; order Caryophanales; family Bacillaceae; genus Lysinibacillus; species Lysinibacillus sp. RS11. The sequence goes on from NZ_CP168124.1 coordinate 577,757, forward strand.
AAAGTTGTGGATGACATTTTGTTAAAACGTATGTCATTTGAAGAAGTTGATTGGAGTGAGGTTGGGCGGCTCTTTGGGAATCAGCGCAGTAGATGAGACCTCGAGTAGGGGAACGAAAGGGCTTTTGCGAAAAAACATCGTGCTGCTGACGCTTCGCTTTCGCGCAAAAAACATCGTGCTGCTGACGCTTCGCTTTCGCGCAAAAAACATCGTGCTGCCATAAGCGCCCCGTAGGAACGGAAATCAACTCCACGTTATTGTGATGAATTCACTTTTATATGAGCACTTTGAAGATTTATCGGAACAAAATCTCATTTTATCGGAACAATTTTAGCTTTTATCGGAATAATTTCTCGTTTTATCGGAACAATTTCAGTTTTTATCAACTAAGGGCGACTCCTCGGACGCCTCCGGTCACGTTTTGCTGAAAGCGCATATTAGTTTTAAAAAGAAATAGCTACTTTAAAATTTAGCGCATTGAAAAAGTCGATTTGTCATCAAAAACATGATGCGAATCGGCTTTTTTGAGTTTCTATACCCAACAAAAAATAGATTTATAATATAAAAAAATGAAATTCTTTAGCTGTTTCATGTCCTTTTAAAAATTCAGGGTGGCTTTTTTTCTTGTAAAATGTAAGAATATAAAATTATCAGAAATATTTCCGTTTTATGTTGACTGAATGCTCACTCATTTATTAGAATAGGAATATAATGATGACGTACATTTACGTATGAGCTAGCGAATTCACCACAAAGAGAGAAAATTACGACAAACTAAAGGGGGGGACCAACCATGAGTCCATTAGTAATTGCAAATATTGTTCTAACAGTCGTGGTTGTGCTTTATGCAGGAGGATTGTTCTTCTATCTGTTAAAAACACGTTATAAGTTTGTGCAATTGGGGAAAAAAGTTGAGTTTGATGAAAGTGTCAAAGAACGTATTCGTTATATTATGGTCAATGTATTTGGCCAAAATAAGCTATTAAAAGATCCGAAGAGTGGTTTAATTCACGTAATGTTCTTCTATGGATTTTTAATGGTGCAGCTAGGCGCTATTGATTTAATTTGGAAGGGGTTAGTACCTGGATCACATCTGCCACTTGGCATTTTCTATAGTGTCTTTACATTCTTCCAAGAGCTTGTGGTATTAATGATTTTAGTGGCAGTTGTGTGGGCATTTTACCGTCGCTATGTAGAAAAGCTAGTACGTCTAAAACGAGGCTGGAAAAATGGTCTTGTCTTAATTTTTATTGGTGGGTTAATGTTATCAACATTGCTTGCAAATGGTATGGGGTTAATTTGGCATGGTGAAGAACTAAGTTATACAGAGCCGGTTGCTTCTGGCATTGCAGCTATATTTAGCTTCCTACCAGCATCAGTAGCAGCTGTTGTTTTCTACGTGATGTGGTGGGCGCATTTATTAATTTTATTAACATTCTTAGTGTATGTACCACAATCGAAGCACTTCCACTTGATTGTAAGTCCAATCAATGTGTACATGAATCGTTTAGATCGTACAGGTACTCTAACACCAATCGACTTTGAAGCATTAGAAAATGCTGAAGATGAAGAGGATATTCCGGCAATTGGTGTTGGACGTATTCAAGACTTTACACAAAAACAAATGCTAGATTTATATTCTTGTGTAGAATGCGGACGCTGTACAAATATGTGTCCAGCAACTGGAACAGGTAAAATGTTATCACCAATGGATTTAATCGTGAAGCTTCGTGATCATTTAACGTTTACAGGTGCTGTTGTGACAAAGCAAAAACCTTGGGTACCTTATCAATTCTTTGCTAATACAAAGGGGAATCAGTTAGCAATGACAGCTGGTGCTGAAGGTGTAGTCATTGAAGATATCTACAGCCCTTCTTTAATCGGCGATGTCATTACAGAAGAGGAGATTTGGGCATGTACGACTTGTCGTAACTGTGAAGATCAATGTCCTGTTATGAATGAGCATGTCGATAAAATTATTGACTTACGCCGTTACTTAACAATGACTGAAGGAAAAGTAAACCCTGATGCACAGCGCGCGATGACAAACATCGAACGTCAAGGGAATCCTTGGGGCTTGAACCGTAAAGAAAAAGAAAATTGGCGTGACCTAGACCCAACAATTCATATTCCAACAGTGAAAGAGCTGAAAAAATCAGGCGAGGAAATGGAATATTTATTCTGGGTAGGCTCAATGGGCGCATTTGATAACCGCTCACAAAAAATTGCATTAGCATTCTGTCGCCTATTAAACGAGGCTGGCGTAAAGTTTGCGATTTTAGGAAATAAAGAGAAAAACTCAGGGGATACTCCTCGTCGTTTAGGAAATGAGTTTTTATTCCAAGAGCTTGCTACAGCAAATATTGATGAATTCGAGAAAAACGACGTAAAGAAAATTGTTACAATCGATCCGCATGCTTACAATATCTTTAAAAATGAATATCAAGACTTTGGCTGGAAGGGTGAGGTTTATCACCATACTGAGCTATTGAACGAATTGATTGATGAAAATCGTCTAGCGTTAAATTACGAAGTGCATGAAACAATTGTTTTCCACGATTCTTGTTATTTAGGCCGTTATAACGATGTTTATGATGCGCCACGAGAAATACTACGTGGAATTCCAGGTGTTAAGCTTGTGGAAATGGAGCGTAATCGCGAGACAGCCATGTGCTGTGGCGCAGGTGGCGGATTAATGTGGATGGAAGAGCATGTCGGCAACCGTATTAACGTAGCAAGAACAGAGCAAGCTTTAGCAACGGACGCATCAGTAATTTCTTCTGGATGTCCTTACTGTTTAACAATGCTTGAAGATGGCACAAAGGCAAAAGAGGTTGAGGATTCAATCGGTACATTCGATGTTGCAGAGTTATTAGAGCGTTCTGTGTTTGGTGAAAAGGTGAAAGCTGTTGAAATTTCAGTTGAAGAGGCAGCAGATGTAATGGCTGAAGAAGTAGTAGCTTCTGTAGAAAGTGTCGAACAAGACAAGAATGCAGAAACTAACGCAGAAAAATGATAGTTATTGCAGAAATATTTTAGTTATCTGAAAAATATAAATTGCACAATAAATAATTGTTTTGTAGAATAAGATTAAATGGAAATGGGAGTGGAAGCATAACTGATACTCCCATTTTTCATCGCAAGAGGTCGAGCGAGCGTTCAGTCAACAGAAATGCTCTGATACTTCTTCTAGAACGTAAAACAAAAGGGGTGTTTTACTTGAATAGAGCTGTAATTTTAGCAGGAGCAAGAACTGCATTTGGTAAGTTTGGAGGTTCACTATCAGCATTAAATGCAAGTGATTTAGGTGCAATCGCCATAAAGGGGGCACTTGAGAAAGCGAAAATTTCGCCTGATGAAGTGGATGAAGTGATTTTAGGTTCTGTTTTACAAGGGGGACAGGGCCAAATTCCTTCAAGGCAAGCTGCAATAAAAGCAAATTTACCAATAGCGGTAAAAACAGAAACGATTAACAAGGTTTGTGCATCAGGAATGCGTGCTATAACACTAGCCGATCAGCTAATTCGATTAGGGGACGAAGAAGTGATTATCGCTGGTGGTATGGAGTCCATGTCCAATGCACCGTATTATCTACAAAATGGTCGAACAGGCTTACGCATGGGCGATTCAACAATGGTAGATGGCATGCTATATGATGGCTTAACATGTGCCTTTGATAAGGCAAGACCACATATGGGAAGCTACGGTAATACGACAGCGAACGAATTTTCTTTAAGCCGTGAAGAGCAGGATGCATGGTCTGTTCGTAGCCATGAACGTGCACTTGCAGCAATTGACAAAGGTTATTTTGCTGAGGAAATTGTGCCTGTGGAAATTCCGCAACGTAAGGGAGAACCGCTTCAAGTCGATACCGATGAGGCACCAAGAGCGGGTACGTCAATGGAGGTACTGGCAAAGCTCAAGCCAGCATTTGACAAGGACGGAACGATAACAGCAGGTAACGCACCTGGCGTTAACGACGGTGCATGTGCCGTAGTAGTAATGAGTGAGGAACGTGCAACGCGTGAAGGTAGAGAGCCGCTTGCGGTTATTATCGGCCATGAAGAGCTTGCTATTGAGCCAGAAAACTTCCCGCAAACACCAGGGCTTGTTATTAACAAATTACTGAAAAAGACGGGCAAATCATTAGCGGACATTGATGTCATCGAAATCAATGAAGCCTTTGCGGCAGTAGCTCTAGTGAGCAAGCAACTGGCAGATTTAGATGCTGAAAAGGTCAATGTGAACGGCGGTGCAGTTGCATTAGGTCATCCAATTGGAGCATCTGGAGCACGCATTATTTTAACACTTGCACATGAATTAAAGCGTCGTGGCGGTGGTATCGGAATTGCTGCTATCTGCTCCGGTGGAGGGCAAGGCGATGCGATAATGATCGAAGTACCGAAAACAGGGGGACACGAATGATGGGAATTCAAAAGGTAATGGTTATTGGTGCTGGACAAATGGGCTCTGGCATTGCACAAGTTTGTGCACAAGCTGGCTATGATGTCAAACTGAACGATATGAAACAAGAATTTTTCGAGCGCGGTTTAGGCGTGATGACGAAAAACCTGACACGTGATGTCGAAAAGGGTCGTAAAACTGAGGATGAGAAGGCGGCTATTCTAGGTCGTATTAGTATGTCACTAGATTTACAGGATGCTAGTGATGTAGATATTATCATCGAGGCTGCAGTGGAAAATATGGAAGTGAAGCAATCCATCTTTAAGCAAATTGATCAAATTGCACCGGCACATGCCATTTTAGCTACGAATACATCATCTTTACCAATTACGGAAATTGCAGCTGTCACAAATCGTCCAGAGCAAGTAATCGGTATGCACTTTATGAATCCGGTACCTGTGATGAAGCTAGTAGAGATTATTAGAGGATTGGCCACAAGCGATGAAGTCTACAAAGCTGTTGAAGACATGACAGTAAAATTATCGAAAACACCGGTGGAAGTAAATGACTTCCCAGGCTTTATTTCAAATCGTATTTTACTACCTATGATTAATGAAGCAATCTATGCACTGTATGAGGGTGTAGCATCGAAGGAAGCCATTGATGATGTGATGAAGCTTGGAATGAATCATCCAATGGGACCTTTAACTTTAGCGGACTTTATTGGTCTTGATACATGTCTATCCATAATGGAGATTTTACATGAGGGGCTAGGTGATAGTAAGTACAGACCTTGTCCATTGCTTCGTAAATATGTGGCAGCAGGCTGGTTAGGTAAAAAATCTGGAAGAGGCTTTTACGTTTACGAATAATCCTATGGGGATGGGGCTATTCAAGCGAAATTGAATGTTACGAGACAACATTTAGGGGTGACATTATAGATGCATTTACGATTTACAGATGAACAAATAATGATGCGAGATATGGTTCGAAGTTTTGCTCAGGAAAAGATTGAACCGTGGGTAGAGCGCATGGAGGCAGGGGAGTTTCCGCGTGAGCTCCTTGCGCAAATGGGAGAATTAGGTTTAATGGGGATAACAACCCCAGAAGAATTAGGCGGCTCAGCGATGGATTTTACATCGTACATAATTGCTATTAATGAACTATCGAAGGTTAGTGCAGTAATGGGTGTGATTTTATCTGTGCATACTTCAGTTGGAACAAACCCAATTATATATTTTGGCAACGATGAACAGAAGAAACGTTATGTTCCGAAGCTTGCTGTCGGTGAATATTTAGGGGCATTTTGTTTAACAGAGCCTAGTGCTGGCTCGGACGCTGGATCACTGCAATCAAAAGCGGTACGAGACGGGGATGATTATGTTATCAATGGCTCCAAAGTGTTTATTACAAATGGTGGAGAAGCAGATGTATATATTGTCTTTGCATCAACAGATCCTACTGCAAAAACACGTGGTATTTCAGCATTTATTGTTGAAAAGGGCACACCGGGGTTAATCATAGGGAAAGATGAACATAAAATGGGCTTACATGGTTCACGTACAGTCCAATTAACATTTGATAACTGTCGTATTCCAGCTGCAAACCTTCTTGGGGAGGAAGGGGAAGGCTTTAAAATTGCGATGGCTAACTTAGATGTAGGACGTATTGGCATTGCTGCACAATCTTTAGGTATTGCTGAAGCAGCGTTAGAAGCAGCTACTGCTTATGCCAAAGAGCGTGTTCAATTTGGCAAACCTATTGCTGCACAACAAGGGGTTGGCTTCAAGCTTGCTGATATGGCGACTGCAGTAGAATCAGCGAAATTACTAGTTTATCGTGCAGCAGACTTACGTTCAAAAGGGTTGCCGTGTGGAGCTGAGGCATCCATGGCGAAACTCTTTGCCTCACGCACAGCAGTGCAAACGGCAATAGAAGCGGTACAGATTTTTGGTGGCTACGGCTATACAGAAGACTATCCGGTAGAGCGTTATTTCCGAGATGCAAAGGTGACAGAAATATACGAGGGTACAAGTGAGATTCAAAAACTAGTCATTAGTAAACATTTACTTAAATAAAGCCTTATGTTATGTGGCGAAATTAATTTTTTACGGACGATGTAAATTGCCAGGGTCCTGCGAGAAACTGCTCAGGTCTCCTAGCAAACTAGGCAATCACCATCGAAACGTTATCGAATATAAAAATTAACAATTTAGCAATAACAGAGTCTAACTAAAAAGGGGAAATGGACAATGAACTTTCAATTAACAGAAGAGCATGAGCAATTACGTGAAATGATTCGTGATTTTGCTATTAATGAAGTAGCACCGACAGCAGCGGAACGTGACGAGAATGAAGAGTTTGATCGTGCAATTTTCGATAAAATGGCGGAGCTAGGCTTAACAGGTATTCCTTGGCCAGAAGAATACGGTGGTGCAGGCTTTGATTATCTTGCGTATGTTATTGCTGTAGAAGAATTATCACGTGTATGTGCTTCAACAGGGGTAACATTATCAGCACATACTTCGCTTGCGGGTTGGCCAATCTTTAAATTTGGTAATGAAGAACAAAAACAAAAATATCTTCGTCCAATGGCAGAAGGCAAACATATTGGTGCATATGGCTTAACAGAGGCAGGGTCAGGCTCTGATGCTGGCGGCATGAAAACGTATGCAAAACGTGATGGCGATGATTATATTTTAAACGGCGCGAAAATCTTCATTACCAATGGTGGAGTAGCAGATACATATGTTGTATTTGCAGTAACAGATCCAGAAGCTAAACATGGCACATCTGCTTTTATCGTTGAAGCTGGCTTTGAAGGTTTCTCGGTAGGGAAGAAGGAGAAAAAACTAGGAATTCGTTCATCTCCTACAACTGAAATTATTTTTGATAACTGTCGCGTTCCAAAAGAAAACCTGCTTGGGGCTGAGGGAGAAGGCTTCAAAATTGCGATGACAACACTTGATGGAGGACGTAACGGTATTGCGGCTCAAGCTGTAGGGATTGCACAAGGGGCATTAGATGCAGCAGTTGAGTATGGGAAAGAACGTGTGCAATTTGGTAAGCCGATTACTGCCAACCAAGGTGTATCTTTTAAACTAGCGGATATGGCAACTTCCATTGAAGCATCTCGACTGCTAACATACCAAGCGGCTTGGTTAGAATCAAATAACCTACCTTATGGTAAGGCATCTGCAATGGCGAAATTAATGGCTGGCGATACTGCGATGAATGTAACGACTGAGGCGGTTCAAATCTTTGGTGGATATGGTTATACAAAAGATTATCCAGTTGAGCGTTTCATGCGTGATGCAAAAATTACACAAATTTACGAAGGTACACAAGAGATTCAACGTCTTGTTATCTCTCGTATGTTGACGAAATAACGTATGACAGAAAGAGATAAAAGACCCCAAGTACAGTCAACGGTAAAAGATGAAAATCTCATCGCCATTCGTCGAGAACAAATGATAGAGGGAGCCATTAAATTATTTAAAGAAAAAGGTTTTCATCGTGCCACGACGAGAGAAATCGCAAAAGCTGCAGGTTTTAGTATCGGTACATTATATGAGTATATTCGTACGAAAGAAGATGTCCTTTACCTTGTATGTGATAGTATTTATCACCATGCAATGGAGAGACTTTCAAGTTATGAGATTAAGGCAGGAACTATAGAAGAGTTAAAAGAAATGATTCGAGAGTATTTCTTGCAAATTGATAGTATGGTTGATGAGCTAACAATCATGTATCAGGAAACTAAAACATTGTCAAAAGAAGCGCAGCGTTATGTATTTAGTAAGGAATTTGAAATGGTTGCTACTTTTGAGCGATTACTAAAACGCTGTGTGCAGTCAGGTGAAATAACGATGACGGATCAACAAATCCATTTGGCAGCAAATAATTTAGTCGTTTCTGGACAAAGCTGGGCATTCCGTAAATGGGCGCTCCATCGTCAACACTCTATTGATGAATTTATTGAAATGCAAACAACATTGTTTATTTCAGGCATAAAGGGGTTCTAATAAGTTCCGTTAAGGGGTTGTCGGTAATTGCATAGAGCGACATTGCAATTACCGACTTTTTTTATGAATGATAGGGGGGCTCATCACCAAAAGTGGGGATGACATTTGTTAAAACGTATGTCATGTAAATTAGTTGGAACGGAAATCAACCCCACGTTATGATGGTGAGCTGATAAAGAACATTAAGGGGAGAAAGTGGGGATTTCATATGACAAAGGTAGAAGTATATCGTCCAAAAAATCACGTACGTTTTGTTACAGCATCGAGTCTTTTTGATGGGCATGATGCTTCGGTCAACATTATGCGACGAATTTTGCAATCGAGCGGAGTAGAGGTAATCCATTTAGGACATAATCGCTCGGTGGAAGAAGTGGTAAATGCTGCGATTCAAGAGGATGCTCAAGGTATTGCTGTGTCTTCTTATCAAGGTGGACATATGGAATACTTTAAATATATGTATGATTTACTGCGTGAAAAAGGAGCGCCACATATTAAAATTTATGGTGGCGGTGGTGGTGTTATTTTACCACGTGAAATTAAAGAGCTGCATGCATATGGGATTGCAGGGATATTCTCGCCAGAGGATGGCCGTGTCTTAGGCTTACAAGGGATGATTAATGAAAAAATTAAAGGGACTGATTTCCCAACTGCAACGGGTAACTATCTAGAAAAGCTCGATGCTCTATCGACAGAAACACCGGAAATTTTAGCGAATTTAATAACTGCTGCAGAGTCAAATGATGATGGTGAAACGAAAAAAATGCTAGAAGAAGCTCGTAAACGCTCAAAAGGGACACCTGTCTTAGGTATTACAGGAACTGGTGGTGCGGGTAAATCTTCCTTAACAGATGAATTAATTCGTCGTTTCTTGAAAGAATTTCCGGATAAACGAGTGGCGATTCTTTCAGTCGATCCAACAAAGCAAAAAACAGGTGGGGCTTTACTTGGTGACCGAATTCGCATGAATGCGATTTTCAATAATCGAGTATATATGCGTAGTTTAGCAACCCGCGGATCTCGAACAGAGCTTTCTGCATCTATTGGAGACGTGCTAGATGTAGTGAAAGTAGTGGGCTATGATTTAATCATCGTAGAAACGAGCGGTATTGGTCAAGGTGATGCAGAAATTACAAAATATACGGATTTATCCATGTACGTTATGACAAGTGAGTTTGGTGCGCCAACACAGCTTGAGAAAATTGACATGATTGATTTTGCGGATGTAATCGCCATCAATAAATTTGAACGTAAAGGGTCTGAGGATGCGCTACGCCAAGTGCAGAAGCAATACCAACGTTCGCGAGAGCTTTGGGATGAATCACTTGATAATATGCCTGTTTACGGTACGATTGCAAGTCAATTTAATGATAAAGGAACGAATGCTTTATTTGCAGCATTAGTAAATATCATTAATACGAATACAGGAAGTAATTGGGAAACGGGCTATGAGCAGTTTGCGAAAACCCAAAAGCAGGATGTAATTATTCCAAACGATCGTCGTTATTATTTACGAGAAATTACAGATACTGTGCGTGGCTATCACAAAAAATCAGAGCAGCAAGTAGAATTTGCTCGCCGTCTATTCCAATTAGAGGGAGCTATTGCGGCGGTTAAGGAAAAAGCGCCAAATGATGCACTAATCGCATCTCTTACTTCTTTAGCAGAAGGTGTCAGAGATGAATTAACGGCTGAGTCCAAGCGTATTTTAGATAATTGGCAAGCTTTAAAAGAAGCCTATGCTGGGGACGAATTTGTCACGAAGGTTCGTGATAAGGAAATTCGTACGATTTTAAAAACAACAAGCCTTTCTGGTACAAAAATCCCTAAAGTTGCATTGCCGAAATTCGTAGATTACGGTGAAATTTTACGTTGGGTTTATAGAGAAAATGTACCTGGTGAATTCCCTTATACTGCGGGGGTATTCCAATTTAAACGTGAAGGGGAAGATCCAAAGCGACAATTTGCTGGTGAGGGTACACCTGAGCGTACAAATAAACGATTCCATTATTTATCGAAGGATGATGATGCAAAACGTTTATCCACAGCATTTGATTCGGTAACGCTATACGGTGAGGATCCAGATTACCGACCAGATATTTATGGAAAGGTTGGAGAGTCAGGCGTATCCATTTGTACGTTAGAGGATATGAAAAAGCTTTATGCAGGCTTTGATTTATGTGCACCATCAACTTCAGTATCGATGACAATTAACGGTCCAGCACCGATTATTTTAGCGATGTTCATGAATTCGGCTATTGATCAACAAGTGAAACTACGTGAGAAAGAATTTGGTCGACCTTTGACAGTTGAAGAATTTATGGACACACGAGAGAAAACATTACAGGTCGTGCGTGGAACGGTGCAAGCAGATATTTTAAAAGAAGATCAAGGGCAAAATACATGTATTTTCTCAACAGAGTTTGCGTTACGTATGATGGGAGATATTCAGCAATACTTTATTGATCATAAAGTACGTAATTACTACTCAGTATCTATTTCTGGTTACCATATTGCCGAAGCTGGAGCCAACCCAATTTCACAGTTGGCCTTTACATTAGCAAATGGCTTTACGTATGTGGAATATTATTTAAGTCGTGGCATGAACATTGACGATTTTGCGCCAAATCTATCATTCTTCTTCTCTAACGGACTTGACCCAGAGTACACAGTTATTGGACGTGTAGCTCGTCGTATTTGGGCAGTTGTAATGCGTGATAAGTATGGCGCTAATGAACGTGCACAAAAATTAAAATATCATATCCAAACATCTGGACGTAGCTTGCATGCACAGGAAATTGATTTCAACGATATCCGCACAACGTTACAGGCATTAATGGCATTACAGGATAATTGTAATTCATTGCATACAAATGCGTATGATGAGGCAATTACAACGCCTACAGAAGAATCTGTACGTCGTGCGATGGCCATTCAAATGATTATTACGAAGGAACATGGCTTAGCGAAAAACGAAAATCCATTACAAGGTGCGTATATCGTTGAAGAGTTAACAGATCTTGTAGAAGAGGCGGTACTAGAAGAGTTTGATCGTATCAATGATCGTGGTGGCGTGCTAGGTGCAATGGAAACACAATATCAGCGCGGTAAGATTCAAGAGGAATCCATGTACTACGAAATGCTAAAACATTCAGGTGAGTTACCAATCATTGGTGTAAACACATACTTAAATCCGAATCCACCTTCAGAAGATGAAATTGACAATATGGAAATTGCACGTGCCTCAACGGAAGAAAAAGAGACGCAAATTCATAATTTACAAGCTTTCTGGAAGCAACATGAAAATGAAGCGGAAGCGGCTATTACTCGTTTACAACAAGTAGCTGTAAACAATGGCAATATTTTCGCAGAGCTTATGGAAACTGTAAAAGTAGCTAGCTTAGGACAAATCACGAACGCTTTATATGAAGTAGGCGGTCAATATCGTCGCAATATGTAAAGTTTAAACATGCATATTTTCTATATTTATTCAATTTAATATAAAATGCTTCTCTATTTTTAAGTGTCTAGTCTTAGGATTAGGCACTTTTTTTTATTTCCGTTATAATAGAAATGTAAAAAAAAGGGGAGGCGCGGTAGAGGATGAAATCAGTTATTCACTACATCGTTATTTTAGCTTTAGTGTTAGGAGTTTTTTTCCTTTATGATAAGCAAATTGGCGCTGTTCCGATATTATTATTATCTGTCTATTTGTTTTACTTTGGGATAAAAAAAATGTGTGATATAAAAAACAGTAATTGAAGCTAGCAATGAGGATAAAACTTTGTATATAATGGGTATTATGCTTATGATATGGAAAGTTACTTTTGTGCGGCCTTTTTTGCTGCGCTCCGAAAATAAAGCAATATAAATTTTAAAACGTCCATTGTGATGAGGGAAAGGAAGTGCACGAATGAATTTTCGTGAAATGACAAAGGAACAATTAACGGAAGAATCGTTAATTAACTTAGCTTATGCAATTTTAAATGAAAAACGTGCCTCAGTGTCTTTTAATGACTTATTAACAATACTTCAAGAGCTTACAGGCTATAGTGATGAAGAAATGAAAGCTCGCCTACTACAATTTTACACAGATTTAAATGTAGAAGGTCGCTTCTTATTCAATCAGGAAACTGGCTGGGGCTTACGTGAATGGTATAAAGTTGAACAGATTGAAGAAGAAACAGCTCCTTCTGTTAAAACGCATAAGAAAAAATCTAAAGCTGCCCTTGAGGATGAAGAAGATTTAGATGAAGATTTAGAAGAAGAAGAAATTGACTTTGATGAAGACTATGAAGAATTCGTTGAAGAAGATGATCTAGATGAAGATGATGATAAAGAAGATATTGATTTTGAAGATGAAGAAGATTTAGAAGACATCGATGAGGATATCGACGAAGACTTCGCCGATGAAGATGATGAGGAATTTGAAGACGAAGAGGAAGAAGTCTAAGATATTGACTCTTTGAATTTTCTTTCTTTTATACTTGAATTAAAAAATCTTGACTTCTATCGCGGTTCCGTTTAATCTTTTACTTGGGCTCCTTAATTAAAGGAGAAAGACCGTGTATGTAATACGCTCCCCCTGCAAACCTATGCAGGAGGGGCGTTTTTTTTGTTTTTTCAACTTTATTCAGTTGACTCTCCCAAGCTTATTGCTACAGAAATGAATATAAATGTTCCAAATCATTCATGATGTATAGTAATTGGTGACTGAATAAATATTGAAGCTTCTAAGTAGAAAAGAGATAGAAACGATTACAGCTTCGAATCGACTACATTTTGTAGGCATTCTCGGCTTTTCTTATTTTAGGGATAAGAAATTTTTAGCCTATCGAGACATTTGCATCGTTGTACGGTTAGCGTAGGACGTGAATGCACTTTTCTTACTAACAATTTCTAGAACAACATAAGGAGGAATTTTTTCATGACGAAGTATATTTTTGTAACAGGTGGGGTTGTATCATCACTTGGAAAAGGGATTGTAGCAGCATCTCTAGGTCGTTTATTAAAAAATCGCGGATTAGAAGTAACGATTCAAAAATTTGACCCATATATCAATATTGACCCAGGTACAATGAGCCCTTATCAACATGGTGAGGTTTTCGTAACAGATGACGGCGCAGAAGCTGACTTAGACTTAGGTCACTACGAACGTTTCATTGATATTAACCTAGGAAAACATTCTACTGTAACATCAGGTCGTGTTTATCAGTCTGTATTACAAAAAGAACGCCGTGGTGATTACAACGGTGGAACAGTACAAGTAATTCCTCACATTACTAATGAAATCAAAGATCGTATTCAACGAGCTGGTCGCGAAACAAATGCAGACGTTGTCATTACAGAAGTAGGCGGGACAGTAGGAGATATTGAGTCACTACCATTCCTTGAAGCAATTCGCCAAATGAAAACAAATTTAGGCCATAACAATGTGATGTATGTTCATTGTACGCTTATTCCTTATATTAAAGCTGCGGGCGAGCTAAAAACAAAGCCAACTCAGCATTCTGTAAAAGAATTACGTTCTTTAGGTATTCAACCAAATATTATCGTTGTGCGTACAGAGCAAGAAGTGCCTCAAGAAATGAAAGAAAAATTAGCTTTATTCTGTGATGTTCAACCACATGAAATTATTGAATCTCGCGATGCAGAACATTTATATGAAGTACCATTAAATCTTCATGCACAAGATATCGATGATATTGTTCTTGACCATTTTGGCATTGAAGCTCCAGAGGCGGATATGGAAGAATGGCGTGAGCTTGTAGCGAAAGTGAAGAGCTTACCAAATAAACGAAAAGTAGCATTAGTTGGTAAATATGTAGAACTACAAGATGCTTACATTTCTGTTGTAGAGGCGTTAAAACATGCAGGCTATGCATTTAATTCTGATATTGAAATTGACTGGATTAATGCTGAACATGTAGATGCTGACAATGTAGCTTCATTATTAAAAGGTGCTGACGCAATTTTAGTACCAGGTGGCTTTGGTGATCGTGGAGTTGAAGGTAAAATTTTAGCGACACAATATGCTCGTGAAAATGATGTACCATTCTTAGGTATTTGCCTAGGTATGCAACTTGCGACAATAGAATTTGCTCGCAATGTACTTGGCTTAAAAGGTGCACATTCTACAGAGCTTGATGCAAATACAGAATATCCTATTATTGACTTCTTACCAGATCAAAACGACAGTGTAGACATTGGTGGTACATTACGTTTAGGTTTATATCCATGTAAGTTAAAGGATGGCTCAAAGGCAAGTCAAGCATACGGTAAAGAGCTTGTTTATGAACGCCACCGCCATCGTTATGAATTTAACAATGAATATCGTGAAGCAATGGAAGCTGCAGGTCTTGTCTTCTCAGGTACAAGCCCTGATGGTAAATTAGTGGAAATTATTGAGTTACCAGAAAAGAATTTCTTCGTAGCATGCCAATTCCATCCAGAGTTAGTATCACGTCCAAATCGTCCACAACCATTGTTCCGTGATTTTATCGGAGCAACATTTAAATAATAAAAAAGAGTTGTCTCGCGCTGAGACAACTCTTTTTTAGATCCTTTATAACTCTTCGTCATCAAGACCAAGCATTTCATCATAAGCGATTTTTACGGCTTCATAAACAAAAAGCGCAGCAATAGCATGTGGCACAACTATGCGCTCTCCTAAATCGTTCGGTAATAAACCACCTCGTATGCGTGTAGAAATATACGTATACGCTAAATCGGCTAGTGGATTTTCAGAATCTGCTACTTCGCTAGCAACTGCTGCAAATGGAATAAAATTGTTATTGAGTTGTTGTGCTAAAGCTAATGCCTCTTCATCATGTGTACTTCTTGTAAAAATACATACACGATCAGCTTCCGTTATTACTGTATCCTTTGTCCATGGCACTAGCTTGGTAAAACGTTCAACTGCTTGACATGCATTTAACTCGACAACTTGCATCTCACCAAAGCATGCGAAATAGACATTTCCTTCGCCTATACCTGCTTGAGCAAGTAATCTTGCCGTTTCTTCAATAGCGTCCTCTTCATTTTGTGTTATTCTTTGAAATAACCCACTTAGTTGTGTTGTTAGTATTTTTGACATGGTCCCACCTCAATCAATATTATATGTTTGGGAAGAACATAAAGCAAAAGTAGTTAATTTATAATACTAGAAGGTATTAAGAAATTGAAGGAGAATAATACATAATATAGGAAGTTTTTTGCAAGAATAATAACTAAAAAGGGCGGAATGAAATGTGAAACGAGTACTAATTGTCGATGATCAACCTGGAATTCGTTTGCTTTTAAATGAAGTTGTGAAAAAAGAAGGTTATATTACATATTTAGCTGCAAATGGTATTGAAGCACTGCGATATGCAGAAGAGGGTATGGATTGTGTTCTATTAGACATGAAAATTCCAGGGATGGATGGCATTGAAATTTTAAAGCGCTTAAAAGAGAAGTGGCCACAACTCCCGGTATTTATGATGACTGCATATGGTGAACTAGATGTTGTGCAGGAAGCATTAGATTTAGGAGCAATTCGATATTTTACTAAGCCTTTTGATATTTTTGAAGTGCGTGATGAGGTTAATAAAACATTACAAGTTTAGATGAACAGGCAGTGGTCAACACCGCCTGTTTTTCATGGTTGTTATACGTTTAGTAGAATTTTTTTTACCGTTTCATCTTCACTTTGTTTCTAAATACCATATATATGTGGCATAAGTTTTAACAGATGTCATCCCCAACTTTTAATGAAGAGCCAAATATATTAAAAAAGATAAACATTGCCGTTAGCTTTCGTGCAGAAAATAAAACGCTGTCGCTTCGCTTTCGCGTAGAAAATAAAAGCCCCTGCTTTTCAGGGGCTTGAACCTCCGTTTCGTTGCACTGCCGCTTCGCTTACGTGCAGAAAATAAAACGCTGTCGCTTCGCTTTCGCGTAACCTTCGTTGCGTTGCACTACACTACGGTTGACACTGCCGCTGCGTTGCACTTCGCTTTCGTGTAGAAAATAAAAGCCCCTGCTTTTCAGGGGCTTGAACCTCCGTTTCGTTGCACTACACTACGGTTGGACGCTGTCGCTGCGTTGCACTTCGCTTTCGCGTAGAAAATAAAAGCCCCTGCTTTTCAGGGGCTTTTATTTTTGCTATGATTAAATAGCATATTTATGTAGAAAGAATAGTCCTATGAGGAGGATTTTTAGTATGGCATTAGTATCTATGAAAGAGATGTTAATTAAAGCAAAGGCAGAAGGTTATGCGGTGGGTCAGTTCAACATCAACAACCTTGAATGGACTCAGGCAATTTTACAAGCAGCTGAAGAAGAAAAATCTCCAGTGATTCTAGGTGTTTCTGAAGGTGCCGGTAAATATATGGGCGGATTTATTTCTGTTGTACACATGGTCAAAGGTTTAATGGAATCTTATGGCACTACAGTACCAGTGGCTATTCATCTTGATCATGGTTCAAGCTTTGAAAAATGTAAAGAAGCTATTGATGCAGGTTTCACTTCAGTTATGATTGATGCATCTCATCATCCATTCGAAGAAAACATTGCAACTACATCAAAAGTGGTTGAATACGCTCATTCTAAAGGTGTTTCTGTGGAAGCTGAGCTTGGCACAGTTGGTGGTGACGAGGATGGCGTAATCGGTGGTATTATGTACGCTGATCCAGAAGAATGCCGTAAAATGGTTGAGTTAACAGCTATCGATTGCTTAGCACCAGCACTTGGCTCTGTACACGGTCCTTACAAAGGAGAACCAAACTTAGGCTTTAAAGAAATGGAAGAAATCTCAAAATTAGCAGACCTTCCATTAGTATTACATGGCGGTACTGGTATCCCAACAAAAGATATTCAACGCTCAATTTCATTAGGTACAGCAAAAATTAACGTTAATACTGAAAATCAAATTGCTGCGACAAAAGTAATCCGTGAAATTCTTGATAATGATAAAGTTGTTTATGATCCACGTAAATTCCTTGCACCAGCACGTGAAGCGATTAAAGCAACAGTAATTGGGAAAATTCGCGAATTTGGCAGTGCACAAAAAGCATAATTTTTGCATTTAATAAGTTAAAAAAGCATAGATGAATACACATAATAAGAGAAGCGTTGATGCCGTTATCGACCTTCTCTTGTTTTTGAAATAAAAAAATTAGGCAAATATTCAATTATAAGGCTCATCATTAAATGTTGGGGTTGGAGGATGACATTATTTACAACGTATTCCGTGTAAATAAATTGGAACGGAAATCAACCCACTTTATAGTGATGGACAAAACAGTGATCAGGAGGGAATATAATGAAATTTTTCATTGATACAGCAAACTTTGAAGAGATTAAAGAAGCACACGCATGGGGTATTTTATCAGGAGTTACAACAAACCCATCATTAGTTGCCAAAGAAGAGAATGTTTCTTTCCATGATCGACTTCGTGAAATTTCAGAGCTTGTAGACGGCTCAGTAAGTGGGGAAGTAATTGCACTTGATGCAGAAGGCATGATTAAAGAAGGCTTAGAATTGGCTGCTATTGCTCCGAATATTACAGTTAAATTACCAATGACTCCAGCTGGCTTAGAGGCGTGTCGTTTCTTTGCAGACAAAGGTATTAAAACAAACGTAACATTAATTTTTAGTGCAAACCAAGCATTAATGGCTGCTCGTGCAGGTGCAACATATGTATCACCATTTATCGGTCGTTTAGATGATATGGGGCAAAATGGTGTAGAGCTAATCGAAACAATTGCAGATATTTTCACAATCCATAATATCGACACGCAAATTATCGCTGCTTCTATTCGCCATCCACAGCATGTAACAGCAGCAGCACTTGCGGGTGCACATATTTCAACTACTCCTTTTAAAGTATTAAAGCAACTTTTCAACCATCCATTAACGGAAAAAGGAATTGAAGGATTTTTAGCGGATTGGAATAAGAGAAAAGGCGAATAATAAGATTATATAGTGAGCCATTAGCAAAAAAATTACTTTCCAATCATGAGGGAGAACGCAAAATGGATGTTTATAAAATTACAGGCGAAAATCGTCTACAAGGTACAATTAAAGTTAGTGGTGCAAAAAATAGTGCAGTCGCCTTAATTCCTGCATCAATTTTGGCGAACTCTCCAGTGACAATTGGAGGGTTACCAGAAATTTCTGATGCTTGGACATTAAAGGCTTTATTAGAGGAAATCGGTGGGGAAGTTTCATTTGAGGATGGCACAATGACAATTGATCCAACGGACATGATTGCGTTGCCATTACCAAACGGCAACGTGAAAAAGCTTCGTGCCTCTTATTACTTAATGGGCGCTATGCTTGGTCGCTTTAAAAAAGCAGTAATTGGTTTACCTGGAGGCTGCTTCTTAGGTCCGCGTCCCATTGATCAACATATAAAAGGCTTTGAGGCATTAGGTGCAAAAATCACGAATGAGCATGGCGCAATTTATTTACGTGCGGATGAATTAATTGGTGCTAAAATATTTTTAGACGTTGCCAGTGTTGGAGCAACCATTAATATTATGCTAGCTGCTGTCCTTGCAAAGGGACGAACAGTTATTGAAAATGCAGCGAAAGAACCAGAAATTATTGATGTGGCAACTCTTCTCACTAACATGGGTGCTAATATTAAAGGCGCAGGTACGAGTGTTATTCGTATTGAAGGTGTTGAGGAGCTTCATGGTACAGAGCATACAATTATTCCAGATCGCATTGAAGCTGCTACGTTTATGATTATGGCTGCAGCTTTAGGTGAAGGCGTTACAATCGATAATGTTATTCCATTGCATTTAGAGGCGATTATTGCAAAGCTTCGTGAAATGGGTGTGAAGATTGACATCGGTGAAGAAAGTATTTTTGTGCCAAAAACGGATCTCTCCACATTGCATGCAGTTGATGTTAAAACATTAGTGTATCCAGGGTTCCCAACGGATATTCAACAGCCACTTGCTGTCTTAATGTCCCAGGCATTTGGTTCCTCAAAGGTAACAGATACAATCTATACAGCTCGATTTAAGCATATTGATGAACTTCGTCGTATGAATGCCAATGCACGTGTTGAAGGAAATACAGCTATTATTACAGGGCCTAGTAAATTACAAGGCTCAACTGTAACAGCTACAGATCTCCGTGCTGGTGCCGCATTAGTATTAGCAGGCCTTTTAGCTGAAGGCGAAACAGAAATTCATGATATCTATCATATTGAGCGCGGCTATAGCTCACTTATTGAGAAATTACGTGATTTAGGCGCTAATATTCGACGTGAAACAATAATGGCACGCGTAGCAGAGACGAAGGAATAATGAGAGCTAAAAGTTTTGAACTAACTATGTTACAATAGAGGTAATTTGAATGTTTCGGCGAAGAAGTGTGCCGATAACGGGAGGCAAATAGAACAATGGAACGTAGTTTATCGATGGAAGTAGTCCGAGTAACAGAAGCAGCAGCAATCGCATCCGGGAAATGGATGGGTCGCGGTTTAAAAATTGAGGCAGATGATGCAGCAACGACAGCGATGCGCGCAATGTTCGATACAATTCCAATGCATGCTACAGTAGTGATTGGTGAAGGTGAAATGGATGAAGCACCAATGCTTTATATTGGTGAAGAGCTGGGCTTGCGTAATGGAGGTCCTCAAGTAGATATCGCAGTTGACCCATTAGAAGGTACAAATATTGTGGCCAAGGGTACAAATGGTGCAATGACAGTTCTTGCCATTGCAGATAAGGGTAATCTGTTAAATGCACCTGATATGTACATGGAGAAAATTGCAGTAGGACCGGAAGCGGCTGGTAAAGTCGATATTAATGCTTCTGTTACTTATAACTTACTACAGGTAGCAAAAGCTAAAAATAAAGATATTTCAGACGTGGTAGCTACTCTTTTAGATCGACCACGCCACCAAGCAATTGTTGATGAAATCAGAGAAGCTGGGGCGCGCATTAAATTTATTCAAGACGGCGATGTTGGAGCCGCTATCAATACAGCTTTTGATGAAACCGGCATTGATATTATGTTTGGTACAGGTGGTGCACCAGAGGGTGTAATTTCAGCTGTTGCATTAAAATGTTTAGGTGGAGACTTCCAAGCGAAACTAGTGCCAGAAGATGAGGAACAGTTAGAACGCTGCAGAAAAATGGGTGTAGACGTAGAAAAAGTTCTTCATTTAGATGACCTAGTTAAAGGTGACGATGCTATTTTTGCAGCGACAGCTGTAACAGATTGCGAGTTATTAAAAGGCGTTCAGTATAAAGGGGCTTATGCTTTAACACACTCTGTTGTTATGCGAGCTAAATCTGGAACTGTCCGTTTTGTAGAAGGTCGTCACGCTCTTGATAAAAAACCTAGCTATAAATAAAATTTTCTTCTAAAATATACCTAGTGCATCTTTTGCGCTAGGTACCTTCTTCTAAATTTAAACCATCCCATAGTTTATAAGGTTTGGCAATTTGATTGGTGTACTTGAGATAAAAGAGAAAGTGTACAGGTGCAAAAATCAACTTTAGAACTGAGCCTTTCGTAAAAAAAACTTCTATGATAATCCCAAAAATTGCATTATATTTTGAAAAAGACTGGAGTTGTGCATATGTCTGCATTGACAATCGCTCAATTAGAAAACATGACGTTAAAAGAGCTTTACGCCCTTGCACGCCAATATAAAATTTCATATTATAGCAAGCTAACGAAAAAAGAATTAATCTTTGCTATTTTGAAAACGCGTTCAGAGCAAGAGGGCTATTTCTTTATGGAAGGTGTACTAGAAATTGTTTCGCAAGAGGGCTTCGGCTTCCTTCGACCAATTAACTACTCTCCAAGTAAAGAGGATATTTATATTTCTGCTTCTCAGATTCGTCGCTTTGATCTACGAAATGGGGACAAGGTATCTGGTAAGGTGCGTCCACCTAAAGAAAATGAACGCTATTATGGACTACTACAAGTGGATGCTGTTAACGGTGAAGACCCAGAAGTGGCAAAGGAACGTGTGCATTTTCCTGCATTAACGCCTTTATATCCTGACCGACAAATTAAGCTTGAAACAACTCAACGTAATTTATCGACTCGTATTATGGATTTAGTAGCACCTGTAGGCTTTGGACAACGTGGATTAATCGTTGCACCACCAAAGGCAGGGAAAACTTCGTTACTAAAAGAGATCGCGAATGCGATTACAACAAATTATCCTGACGCAGAGTTAATTGTCTTACTTATTGACGAACGCCCTGAGGAAGTAACTGATATTGAACGTTCTGTGAATGCAGATGTAGTGAGCTCGACTTTCGATGAGGTCCCAGAAAATCATGTGAAAGTTGCAGAAATTGTGTTAGAACGTGCACGCCGTTTAGTTGAGCATAAGCGTGATGTTATTATTTTAATGGACTCCATTACACGTTTAGCACGCGCTTATAACTTAGTTATTCCACCGAGCGGTCGTACGCTTTCAGGTGGTATTGATCCTGCTGCATTCCATAGACCAAAACGATTCTTTGGATCTGCACGTAATATTGAAGAAGGCGGTAGCTTAACAATTTTAGCGACAGCTTTAGTGGATACAGGATCTCGTATGGATGAGGTTATTTATGAGGAGTTTAAAGGGACAGGTAATTTAGAGCTTCATCTTGATCGCCAATTAGCAGAGCGTCGTATTTTCCCTGCGCTTGATATCCGTCGTTCAGGTACACGTAAGGAAGAGCTTC
Organism: Lysinibacillus sp. RS11; assembly: GCF_042019215.1. Classification (NCBI taxonomy): domain Bacteria; kingdom Bacillati; phylum Bacillota; class Bacilli; order Caryophanales; family Bacillaceae; genus Lysinibacillus; species Lysinibacillus sp. RS11. The sequence continues at coordinate 599,878 of NZ_CP168124.1, forward strand.
TGCTTGCGCCTGAGCAACTTGAAAAGCTATGGGCAATTCGTAAAACATTCTCGGACGCACCTGATTTTGCGGAGCGCTTCATGAAAAAATTACGTACAACAAAATCAAATGAAGAGTTCTTTGAAAAGCTTAATGAAGATATGAAAAAAGCTACTAAAGGTAAAGGGCTTCTATAAAACATGAATCACCATTGACTAGATCATAGTCGGTGGTGATTTTTTTGCATTAACAGTTCTGCAAAATATGTACTACAAATGGCAGTCAGGCTCTATTCAAGGGCATTTATTTCGATTACCACAAGTGCTAGGTGCAGCATAGTAGGTGTTATATAGAGCCAGATGCACCGAAAGTAGCGTACGTGTCCTCCCACAACATCTATTCAAAGAAAGGAATAAAAAAGCATCATGACTATCGTGAGGTGCGCGGTTAACTAGTACTAAAAGTGAATTATAAATATTTTCTCTTGAAATAAACAAAATAACTATGCTATACTTCAAAAGTATGCAACGTGTACATATGTAGCTGACATATTCGAGCTATGTAAGGTACAGTTCGATATTACTCTGTTCCAGATGGTTCAGGGCGAGAGGAGAAAACGAATATGAAACAAGGAATTCATCCAGACTACAAAGTAGCAACAGTAACTTGCTCTTGTGGTAACACTTTCCAAACTGGTTCAGTAAAAGAAAACATCGTTGTCGAGTTCTGCAACGAATGTCACCCATTCTATACTGGCCGTCAAAAATTCGCGTCTAATGATGGTCGCGTGGATCGTTTCAACAAAAAATACGGTCTTAAAAACTAATGTTAGTTTAATACCTGCCAAGCATGTGCTTGGCAGGTATTTTTTTCAGTATATCAAAGTAATAAGATCACGTTGATGCAAGTCTTTTCAAAATCCAGATTGACAAAAAGAAAGGGAGAAGACACATGGCACAGCTATATTTTAAGCATGGCGCAATGAATAGTGGTAAATCCATAGAAATTCTAAAAGTTGCGCATAACTATGAAGAACAACAAAAACCTGTAATGATGTTTACACCAGGCATAGATACGCGAGATGAAGTAGGTTTTATCTCAAGTCGAGTAGGCTTACGTCAACAAGCCATTCCTGTTAATGATGATACAAATATTTTTGAGCTAGTAAAAAACAATGCTGTAAAACCATATTGTGTACTTGTTGATGAAGTACAATTTCTAAAAAAAGAGCATGTTTTGCAGTTAGCATATATCGTAGATGAGTTAGATATTCCGGTCATGGGCTTCGGTCTAAAAAACGATTTCCAAAATGAGTTATTTGAAGGCAGTCAGTACATGCTTACATATGCAGATAAAATTGAGGAAATGAAAACAATTTGTTGGTTCTGTCATAAAAAAGCGACAATGAATTTACGTGTTGATGAAGGTGGAAAACCTGTTTATACAGGAGATCAAATTCAAATTGGAGGAAATGATTCCTACTATCCAGTTTGTCGAAAGTGTCACGCACATCCGCCACTATAACGCTAAGAAAAAGTAGCGTACAAAAGAAATTTTCCTTATACTAAGTAGTGGAAAGAAAGAATGTTCATAAACAACCATTACGCCTGAGCGAGATTCTAATGTAGAGTTACTCTTTTCAAGTTAGGGTGCTACGACCATAAAAGAGGAAACGTTTTAAAAAACTAAATAGAGGTGAAATCCATGTTTGATCGATTACAAGCAGTGGAGGATCGTTACGAAAGACTAACGGAGCTTTTAAGTGATCCTGATATTGTGAATGACAATAAAAAATTACGTGAATATTCCAAGGAACAATCAGATATCCAGGAAACTGTAGATGCTTATCGTGAATATAAAAGTGTAAAAGAACAATTAGTTGATACACGTGAGATGCTAGATAGTGAAAAAGATCCTGATATGCACGAAATGGTAAAAGAAGAATTCAATATGCTGAAAGATCAGCAAGAAGAGTTAGAAGAACGTTTACGTATTCTATTAATTCCAAAAGATCCTAATGATAATAAAAACGTTATTATGGAGATTCGTGGTGCAGCTGGTGGAGACGAGGCGAATATTTTTGCTGGAGATTTGTTCCGTATGTACTCTCGTTATGCGGAGACACAAGGCTGGAAAATTGACATAATGGAAGCGACGCCAAACCCAATGGGCGGCTATAAAGAAGTTATTTTTATGATTAATGGTCAAGGTGCATATTCTAAATTCAAGTTTGAAAATGGTGCACACCGTGTGCAACGTGTACCTGCAACGGAATCTCAAGGGCGTATTCATACATCGACATCGACAGTAGCCTGCTTACCTGAAGTGGAAGAAGTAGATGTTGAAATCCATGAAAAAGATATCCGTGTTGATACATTTGCATCTTCTGGTGCAGGTGGTCAATCGGTAAATACAACGATGTCAGCTGTGCGTATGACCCACTTACCAACAGGTGTTGTTGTATCGATGCAGGATGAACGTTCGCAAATTAAAAACCGTGAAAAGGCGATGAAAATTCTACGTGCTCGTGTTGCTGATAAATATATGCAAGAAGCACAAAAAGAAATCGATGCCACACGTAAATCAGCTGTAGGTTCAGGCGATCGCTCTGAGCGTATTCGCACATACAATTATCCACAAAACCGTGTAACAGACCACCGTATTGGTTTAACGATTCAAAAGCTAGACCAAATCGTCGAAGGTAGACTTGACGAAATCATTGATGCACTCATTTTAGAAGAGCAAGCATCAAAGTTAGAGCGATTAAATGATGACCTATAATAATGTAATGGAGGCCCTTCAATGGGCTTCTTCTTTTTTAGTGGATCATGGTTGTGAGGAAACAGCAGCCCGCATTGTCATGCAGCATGTACTTGGCACAAGTTATTCAGAAGTGATGTTGCATTTACCGGACGTATTAACAGCTGAACAAAAAGATCAATTTAAAGAATTAATCGAAGAGCATGCGAGTGGACGACCTGTACAGTATTGCGTTGGCAGTGAAGAATTTTATGGTCGTTCATTTATTGTCGATGAGTCAGTGCTTATTCCTAGACCTGAGACAGAGGAATTAGTGCTTGGAACAATCAATCGCATGAAAAAAATGTTTCATCATAGCGCATTGAAGCTTGCAGATATAGGAACTGGTAGTGGTGCAATTGCCATTTCTATGAAGTTAGAATGTCCAGAGCTAACAGTCGTAGCCACTGATTTATCTGAAGCTGCTTTAACTACAGCACAAAACAATGCCCAAAGATTAGCGGCGGATATTGATTTCCGATTAGGCGATTTAACGGCTCCTCTTGTAGGTGAAAAATTCGATATTGTGTTATCTAATCCGCCTTATATTGCTTTTGATGAAGCGAAAGAGATGTCTAGTACTGTGCTAGAGCATGAACCACATAGTGCTCTTTTTGCAGAAGAAGACGGACTTATTTTATATAGAAAATTGGCTGAGCAGCTACCAACCCTTATGAATAAACCAGCCCTCATTGGCCTTGAAATCGGTTATACACAAGGGGAGCAGGTGGCTCAATTCTTTAAAAATAGTTTTCCACAGGCTACAGTTTCGATAGAAAAAGATATTAATGGTAAGCCACGAATGATTTTTTGTGAAATTCATGTATAAAGTATCTACTTCTTGCCAACAATGTTGAGCAAGGAGGGATTTTTATGTTAAACGAATACAAGATTATTAGATTACCTAAACAAAATATTTTTCTAGCTTTTGCAAGACTAGTATTAGTTGCGATTGCTTTACAATTATGTATTTTATATATTCCATCATTAGTAGGTTTTGCGAAAGAAGCTACGGATTATGAGCAAGAAAATGATTTTCGTATCCGCGTTATTGCCAATAGTAATACGACACAGGATCAGCTTGAAAAGGAGCAGCTTGTCAAAGATTTAAAGCCGTATTTTAAGCAAGTTGTAGCTAGTGCTGAAGCAGGAATTGTGGATAACGAGCAAATTATTTCATTAAAACAAGAAATCGAAGCAGAAATAAAAGAAAAATATCCACAACTTGATACACAGATTGTACTTGGGGATAACTTATTTCCACCAAAGAGACAGAATGCTGCGCTTTATCCACAAAATGTGTATCATTCTATTGTTGTGAAAATCGGCGATGCACGTGGTGATAACTGGTGGTGTAGCATATTCGCATCAGTTTGTGAGCCTGATAAAGAAGAACAAACAGAAGAAGAGGAAGAACAAGTTACATTCTTTATATGGGAATGGATTAAAGGTTTTTTTGAATGAATTGTGCACAAATTCAGATAACTTATACACAATTTTTGATAAGTTATAAACATTATGTGGATAATTCAGTAAAATCAAAAATTGAAGGAAGGTTTTAATCATGGAAACCGTTTGCAAGATTGTGGATAGTAATGTGAATAGTCAGACAAATTATGCACAGGCTGTGGATATCTTAAATGCGGGTGAGGTTGTGGCATTTCCTACAGAAACGGTTTATGGCTTAGGAGCTGTTGCTACAAATGACATAGCAGTAAAAAAGATATTTGAAGCAAAAGGTCGTCCTTCAGACAATCCATTAATTGTCCACATTGGCACGAAAGAGGAAGTTGAACTCTATATAGAACATATTTCTGAAGTAGCCAAAAAATGCATGGATTTATTTTGGCCAGGTCCACTGACACTTGTTATGCCTGTAAAGCCAAATGTACTGGCAAACAGTGTGACAGCTGGGCTAAAGACTGTCGGCATCCGCATGCCAGATCATCCAGTTGCACTCGCATTACTTCAACAATTAAAGATGCCACTTGCTGCGCCGAGTGCGAATCGTAGTGGAAAGCCAAGTCCTACAGAAGCAATCCATGTTCAAGATGATTTGAAAGGGTACATACCTTATATTTTAGATGGAGGTTCTACTGGAATTGGATTAGAATCCACAGTGTTAGATGTTACACACGAACCTCCAGTTATTTTGCGTCCAGGTGGAATCACTAAGGAAATGCTAGAGGCTAAGATTGGTCCTGTTCTTCAGCCGACAAAAATAGAACAAAAACTAGAGGCTACTCCAAAAGCCCCTGGTATGAAATATACACACTATGCTCCAAACGCCCCCGTACGATTAATTGAATGCGAGTTGCAGAAAGTGAACGAGGCTGTCCATCAATTACAAACACAAGGGCATAAAGTAGCACTACTTGCACCAGCTAGTTTTGTTAACATCGAGGCTGATTTTTATTTTTCGATAGGAGAAGCTGGTAGTAAAGAAGAAATGGGTGCGACATTGTACCATGCATTAAGAGCCTGTGATAAAACAGCAGCTACAATTATCTTAGCGACCACTACATCGACTGACGGGGTAGGGGCTGCAATTATGAATCGACTTGAAAAAGCTGCTGGTGGTAAATGGTATACTCCGTAAAAAGCAATCTTTCTATAATAAAGGTCCATCACCAAAAGTTGTGGATAACATTTGCGCCCTGTCGGAACGGAAATCAACCACACGTTAGGTGATGAGCCATAATAAATGAAAAAAAGTATGCTAGAAAGTTACTTCTGGCATACTTTTTTTGTTATGAAGATAAAAATCTGCTTAGACGCTTGTTTTCACGCCATAGTGGTGGAAAGCGGAGCGAATTTTTACTATAACGGAAGATGGTTGCTAGTGTTGATGGGACTTTTAACACCTTGTTTCTAAGAAAAAAGGATTATGATAATACTGCATTTTCGAGCATAAAATGATAAAATATTAGGGAGTGAAGGAGTGCTTTCTTGCAGGGAATTCTTGCAGGTATTATAACGTCTGTAGATGTGATTGGTTTATATGTATTAATACCAAATGTTAGATATCGATTATTTTTATCAGTGTGGACAGCTGCTCTGCACATGCTTTTTCCGTTAGTAGGCTTCGAAATAGGAAGCTATTTAGTTCGTTTCCTATTAGAATGGGGGCAATGGATTTCAAGTATTTTATTATTTTGTATTGGCTTACATATACTATTATTCTCACAGAAAGAGGAAAAAGTAACGATTTCACCAATACTTTTAGCTGTGACTGCAAGCCTAGACACCTTTTCAGTAAGTATTTCTTTTGGTATGCTAAATTTGGAGAAAACATTATTTATTATTAGTGCAGGTGTGAGTGCTCTTATTTGCTCTTATGGGTCATTAGTAATTGCACGTAGAAGTCAGGTCTTATTTGGGGATAAATTACAAAGAATTACAGGAATTATTTTAATCATTATGAGTTTTTTAGCTTTCTTGCAATAGAGAAAACAATGGAGGGTGATAAGTGTGAAAATACTATTTGTTTGTACCGGGAATACTTGTCGCAGTCCGATGGCAGAAGTTATTTTAAAACATCAACAAATTGGGCATATTGAAGTCCGGTCAGCAGGTATTTATGCCATGCCTAATGCTCAGATGTCGGCACATGCGCAACAAGTATTAAATGAAGCAAATATGACACATCAGCATTTAGCAACACAATTATCTATAACTGAAATGGAATGGGCTGATTTAATTTTAACAATGACAACTGCCCATAAAGATACAATCATCGCTAATTATCCTCATGCAGAACAAAAAGTTTTTACTTTAAAAGAGTATACAAGCGAAGGTAGCACAGGAAATGTTGTAGATCCTTATGGTGGTAGTAAAGAAATTTATGAAATAACATTTGCAGAATTAAAAGAATTGGTAGAACGATTAGTAAAAAAACTTGAAGAGAATTGAGGAGCTCTATGAAAAAACAGTTTGGCTTACGACTTAAACTAGTATTATTTGTCAGTATTCTAGCACTAATCACATACAGTATCAGTTTTATATTTATCGAATATTTACAACCTACCTTCTTCCCAGAAAGCAATCGTAAACTGTTTGAAATTATTACGTACCTGTTAGGGATTACGTGGTCAGGTATTTTGGCTGCGGTTTTCTGTGTAATTTTAATTAAACCTTTACAGCAGCTTGAAAATTCTGCTTCCCGTGTGGCGGATGGGAAAATTGGACAAGATGTAGAAATGCCGAATACAAATGATGAGATTCGTTCTGTTGCAGAAGCATTCCAGCAAATGGTGTTAAATTTACGACAAATGGTGGAAAGTATAGACCAGAACTTCCAACAAACAAATCAATCGATTATCCACCTATCTGATGAAGCGGCTGTTGCAACAAAAAAGGCAGAGCGTATCTCCTTTACGGTTAAACAGATTTCTACAGGTGCAGAGGCTTCTGCTACAGCAGTGCAAGACACAGTTGAAGCGATTGAAGATGTACGAGCTCTCGCTACAGAAGTGAATAGTAGAGCTGAGGCATCAGCAACGCAATCCAAAGAGATCCTACATAATTTAACGACAACTACTAAAGCAATCGAAACGTTAGTGAATAGTATTCAACAAATTGCGGCCGGCAATAATGAAGCATTAGAGAGCATTCGTTTATTAGAAGATAATGCTGGACAGGTAGAGCGCATCATTGGCTTAGTTGGCGATATTGCAGCACAAACAAATTTACTAGCCTTAAATGCTTCGATTGAGGCAGCACGTGCTGGAGAACATGGAAAAGGCTTTGCTGTAGTAGCGGAAGAGGTTCGTAGCTTGGCTGATGAGAGTGCTAAAGCGGTGCAAGGTATTACGTCTCTTATTCAATCCATGCAAGGAAACGTTGGGGTTGTTGTAAAACAAATGAATCAGCAAGTGGCATTTGCGACAAAGGAAGCTGCACGTGTATCAGAAACGACGACAGCGGTAGAAGGCATGTCTTCAAGTGTACATGAAATGGCAAGTGCAATTGTAGAAATTTCTGCACTGATTGAACAACAAATGCATAATATTGAAACAACTGCGCGTCAATCTCAAGAAGTTGCAGCTATTGCTCAAGAAACGTCAGCGGGTGCACAAGAGGTCAGCAGTGCAACGGAAGAACAGGCATATGCCATTGAGCAAGTAGAGCAATTAGCAGAAAGCTTGAAAAAACAATCAGCAGAGCTATATAAAATGATTCAACAATTTGATAGACAAGCATAGCTGTCATTTTAAACTGTAGACAAACTCGGATCTTAACTGAGTTGGCTACAGTTTTTTTATTTTATATTAAATCTAAAGCGACGGATAGAACAGCTAGGGCGACGTATAGAGTCAAGGAAGCGACGGAAGAAAGGCGAGAACGACGAAAAGAATAGTTAAAGAGACGGATGGAAATCAGAGCGACGGATAGAACAGTCAAAGCGACGGAAAGAAGAGTCCAAACGACGGATAGAACCAAGGAAGCGACGGAAAGAAGAAGCCGAGCGACGGATAGCCAACGAAGCGACGGAAAGAAGAGTCCAAACGACGGATAGAACCGACGAAGCGACGGAAAGAAGAAGCCAAACGACGGATAGAACCGACGAAGTGACGGAAAGAAGAGTCCAACGACGGATAGAACCAACGAAGCGACGGAAAGAAAAGTCCAAACGACGGATAGCCAACGAAGCGACGGAAAGAAAAGTCCAAACGACGGATAGAACCGACGAAGCGACGGAAAGAAGAAGCCAAACGACGGATAGTCAACGAAGCGACGGAAAGAAGAGTCCGAACGACGGATAGAACCAAGGAATCGACGGAAAGAAGAGTCCAAACGACGGATAGCCAAGGAAGTGACGGAAAGAAGAGTCCAAACGACGGATAGAACCGACGAAGCGACGGAAAGAAGAAGCCAAACGACGGATAGAACCGACGAAGTGACGGAAAGAAGAGCCCGAACGACGGATAGAACCGACGAAGCGACGGAAAGAAGAAGCCAAACGACGGATAGCCAACGAAGCGGCGGAAAGAAGAGTCCAAACGACGGATAGAACCGACGAAGCGACGGAAAGAAGTATCCAAACGACGGATAGAACCAACGAAGCGGCGAATTGCATCATCCAACCGAGGAAGATTTATATTGTGCCATACCCAACATTGGATGTAAAGCCGCCTTTTATCACCAACCACTGGTAATACCTAGAAAAAATATTGATATAGTATGTCCACTGTAATTGAAAAGCTAAAAAAACTTCAGAAGATGGAATATTACAACAAAATACTGTTATCCGAATTTATCAACATGATATTCACAGTATCCACAGATAAATGGACATAAAAGTGAATGATTTTATATCGAAATACAAGAAATGTTCGTCTTTTAGGAGAAATCAGCATAAAAATGCAAGAAAAATCATGTTATTCTTGAGGGAGAAGTGGTACACTAGTGTTGACTATAATTTCGAAATGAGGGAACCCAGTGAGAATAGCAATTTCTTCTGATCACGGAGGCAATAATTTACGTCGTGAGATTATGCAACTGTTAGATGAGCTAAATATTAGCTACGAAGATTTTGGTCCACAATCTGCGGATTCAGTAGACTATCCTGATTATGCAAAACCAGTTACTGAAGGTGTTGCTAGCGGGGAATTTGATAAAGGCATTTTAATTTGTGGCACAGGCATTGGTATGTCCATTGCTGCAAATAAAATTAAGGGGATTCGTTGTGCTTTAGTACATGATTTATTTAGTGCAAAAGCAACGCGTTGCCACAACGATTCAAATGTTTTAGCAATGGGTGAGCGTGTTATTGGGCCAGGCCTTGCACGTGAAATCGCTAAAGTATGGCTTGAAACAGATTTTGAAGGTGGTCGTCATACGCGACGCATTGAAAAAATCGCTGAGCTTGAGCAATAAGTAAAGCAAGTAAAGCTAGTACACATTTAACAAGTTCCGTGGACTTTTTAAATGTAGGGTATAAATATTAATAAATTAAGGGGCTGAGCATCGTGGTTGTACAACAAATACGAACACATTTGACTCAGTTACTCAGTGAATTTGAAGAGCAGGTAACCCTACGACCAAATACTATTTTTGTTGTAGGCTGCTCGACATCTGAAGTGATTGGTCAGAAAATTGGCACAGCAGGCGCGCTTGAAATCGGAGAGGCGATTTTTGAGCCATTGCAGGCATTTGCAAAGAAACATCAGCTGCATCTAGCGTTCCAAGGCTGTGAGCATATTAATCGTGCTATTACAATGGAAGCAACAACGGCAGAACAATTTGGCTACGAACCAGTAACAGTTGTACCAGTTCGTACTGCAGGTGGCTCGATGTCTGCTTATGCGTTTACGCAATTTACAAATCCAGTTGTTGTGGAATCTGTGCAAGCAAATGCAGGTATTGACATTGGTCAAACACTTATAGGTATGCATTTAAAAGCAGTAGCTGTTCCAGTTCGTACTTCTGTGCGAATGGTAGGAGAAGCAGTTGTAACGATTGCAACAACACGTCCAAAGCTGATTGGCGGAGAACGTGCAGTATATAAATAAAATTACCTCTGAAATCAGTGGTATACAAATAATGATTATACTTAGGAGGCTTTTTCAAACATGGCATACGAAAAATTAGCAGTACAAGACAAAGCAGTATTAGATGGAATTCTTGCGGAGAAAAAACGTCAACAAGCAAATATCGAGTTAATCGCATCAGAAAACTTTGTATCTGAAGCAGTAATGGAAGCACAAGGTTCTGTTTTGACAAATAAATATGCTGAAGGTTATCCAGGTAAACGCTACTATGGCGGTTGTGAACACGTAGATGTTGTGGAAGATATTGCACGTGATCGTGTAAAAGAAATCTTTGGAGCGGAATACGCGAACGTTCAACCACACTCTGGTGCACAAGCGAACATGGCTGTATATCACACAATTTTAGAACCAGGTGATACAGTTCTTGGTATGAATCTTTCTCATGGCGGTCACTTAACACATGGATCTCCAGTAAACTTCTCAGGTGTTCTTTATAATTTCGTTGAATATGGCGTAACGAAAGATACACAAGTAATCGATTATGAAGATGTACGCCAAAAAGCATTAGAGCATAAACCAAAACTAATTGTTGCAGGTGCATCTGCATACCCACGTGAAATCGATTTTGCTAAATTCCGTGAAATCGCTGATGAAGTAGGTGCATATTTCATGGTGGATATGGCGCACATTGCAGGTCTTGTAGCTGCTGGAGAACATCAATCACCGGTGCCATACGCTGATTTTGTCACTTCTACAACACACAAAACATTACGTGGTCCACGTGGTGGTTTAATCCTTGCTTCGAAAGAATGGGAGCAAAAGCTTAATAAATCTGTATTCCCAGGTATCCAAGGTGGACCATTAATGCACGTGATCGCTGCCAAAGCTGTAGCATTCGGTGAAACATTACAACCAGAATTCAAAGAATATGCAAAACAAATTAAAGCGAATGCAAAAGCTTTAGCAGACGTATTAATTGCAGAAGGTGTTGAAATTGTATCTGGTGGTACGGATAACCACTTGTTACTTCTTAATGTGAAATCTCTTGGTTTAACAGGTAAAGTGGCAGAACACGCACTTGATGAAGTAGGTATTACAACAAATAAAAATACAATTCCTTACGATACAGAATCTCCATTCGTAACTTCTGGTATCCGCATTGGTACACCAGCTGTCACATCTCGTGGTTTCAAAGAAGAGGACATGAAAGAAGTTGGTGCAATTATTGCAACAGTTCTTAAAAATCCAGAAGATGAAGCAGTCAAAGCTGAAGCGAAAGCTCGTGTCAAAGCATTAACGGACAAACATCCATTATACGCATAATTTAATATAAAAGGCTGTGGTTAAAGTGTAATATATCACCTTAACCACAGCCTTTTTATTTTGGAAAGGGAGTTAAAACTGTAAAAAGCATCTTTTCTGCTAACATAAAAATAAATTACTCTTATTTTTAAATTAATTTACATCAACTTAGTAGAAAAGGATATATTATAGTGGATTGAGGACAGTTAGTGTCCTGATAAAGAAGAAATTTTCGTGAAAGTGACAATTTATTGAATCTTTTATGTACAATGTAAGAGAGGTTTGAAGTGATAGTGGGAGGAGGGGTTGGATGGTAACTAGTACGAAGATCATGGAAGATGAAGTGCTATTAAATACAATTCGTAGATTAGGTAATAATTCTAAGGAAAGGTATGTAATTTTTGATGCAACAAATAATCATTGCGTATTGGAATGTAATGACTCTTTTTGTGTGCTTACAAATACTACACGTTCGCAACTAATAAATACCGATTATTTTTCATTGCTGTCAAACGAAGAACAGATGACAACTATTGAAATGATTAAACAAAAAATACATAGCGGAGTTATGGTACAGGCTAAATTGCACCATAGTTGCTTCGATAAACCCTCTTTTTTAGCAGAAATACAAGCACTTCCGTTTCAAAACAATAACAATGAAACATTATATGTATTAGTACTTGTGAAGGATGTGACATATTATCACACCAAGGAATTTTTAATGCGCCTTGAGAAAGCAATGTATGAAGCGATTGAAAAGGACAATTCCTTTGATAAAAAAATGAGCATTATTTGCAGAGGCTTAGATGAATTTTTTATGCCGTATATATCAAGTATGATTCTTGTCAAAACGGAAACAAATCAATTGCAAATTTTTAAAGGGGATCATAATACAAAAGGTATTTTGGAGCGTTGTGAAAACAATGGATTTTATAAGGAAGTCATGAAAGGGAAGACATCCATTCTAGTTAAAAGCTTGGATGAAATTGATATTCCGAAAGAACATAAAATGTTTGCCTGTTCTTCTAAAAAGCAATTTGGATGGTTTATGCCCATACACAATCAACAACAGCAAGCAATTGGATTGTTTGCGATATTTTTAAAGCAACATCATAGTGACCAAGCGTTTTTTGAAGAAATGTTTCGAAAAATTGGGACACTTGTTGCATTGGCATACTCGTATGCAAAAACGCAGAAAAAGATATGGGATTTAGCTTATATCGATATTACAACGGGGTTACCTAATCGACATAGTTTTTTAAATAAGATAGAAAAAGAGAAAGAATACGGTCAAAATGGCAATATCAAAATAGTAAAGCCGAGTGAGTTTCATCAAATTGTCGAGTTATATGGCCGTGAAGCAGGAGACGAGCTTTTAAGACAAATTGCGAAACGTCTAGAAGAACATAAGCATGAACATCACGAATATATTGCTAGATTTACTAGCACTAGTTTAATCATTTCAAATGCGACATCCAATGAGGATTTCTTAACTTATGAGAGGCGTATAAAAGAGATCATTCGTCTGCCTTTTATAGTAGGAGAAAAGCAAATTTATATTACATTGAAGACTGGAATTGCTTCTTATAATGATGAGATACAAATTGCTGATGCGATACGCTTTGCAGATAATGCGGTATCCTTTGCAGGGAATAAACCGGGCACTCATATGGAAATATTCACGCAAGAAAGAAATGATGTGCTTGAGGAGCAAATGATGGTGTTGAATCATTTGTCAGAAGCATTAAAAAATAAAGAAATCACTGTGAACTTACAGCCTAAAGTAGATTTGCGGACAGGTGACATTCAAAGTCTAGAAGCGCTTGCTCGCTGGATATCACCGAAACTGGGCTTTGTATCTCCGACGATTTTCATTCCGGTGGCGGAAAGTGCAGGGAAGGTTCGAGAAATCGATATTCAAATATTAGAGCTTGTTCTTACATGGTTAGCTGAACGCAAAAGTTTAGGAAAAAAACTAGTAAAGGTCGCAGTGAATATTTCACCGGATCATTTTTATTATGAACATTTTGTACAGGATACAGTACAGCTAGTTCAGAAATATAATATCGATCCGCAATATATTATATTAGAAGTAACTGAAAGTATTGGTCTCGTTGATTTTCAAACAGCTTTTGCGATTATTCAGGAATTAAAGAGCTACGGCTTTAAAACTTCGGTGGACGACTTTGGAACGGGCTTTTCATCCTTAAGTTATTTACAAAAACTACCATTTTCGGAATTGAAAATAGATCGAAGCTTTATTAATGCTATTAGTGATGCTGCGACGCTCGCTATTGTCCAATCTATTATTCAATTAGCGTTAAATCTAGGAATGACTTCAGTTGCAGAAGGCATTGAAAATAAAGAACAGGTTGAGATTTTACGTACACTGGGCTGTACAGTCGGACAGGGATATTTCTATTACAAACCGATGACAATAGAACAGTTAGATGCAGTACTTGATAAATAATTGCTCTTATATGTAGTAAACATTCTTGAAAAGGAGTTGTCCCAAATTTATTTTTGAGACGACTCCTATTTTCTGTTATACTAGGTTAGATAAAAATGAAAACCGAACGGTTAGGAGCGAGTCCCTTTGAGCAAAGTATACGTATTTGATCATCCACTAATCCAACACAAGTTAACTTATATTCGAGATAAGAATACAGGCACAAAAGAATTCCGTGAGCTAGTAGACGAAGTCGCAACATTAATGGCATTCGAAATTACACGTGATATGCCAGTAGAGGAAATTGAAGTTGAAACACCTGTTACAATTGCTAAAACAAAAGTACTGTCTGGTAAAAAACTTGCGATTGTACCGATTTTACGTGCAGGTATCGGCATGGTAGATGGCGTATTAAAGCTAATTCCAGCTGCAAAAGTTGGTCATATCGGTCTTTATCGTGATCCAGAAACATTAAAACCTGTAGAGTACTATGCAAAACTTCCTGCAGATGTAGAAGAACGTGATTTCATCATTGTAGACCCAATGCTTGCAACGGGTGGATCAGCGGTGGAAGCGATCAACTCACTGAAAAAACGTGGTGCGAAAAGCATTAAATTCATGTGCTTAATCGCTGCGCCAGAGGGTGTAAAAGTTATTCAAGATGAACATCCAGATGTAGATATTTATATTGCTGCACTTGATGAAAAATTAGATGACCACGGCTATATTGTACCTGGTTTAGGTGATGCAGGAGATCGTCTATTCGGTACGAAATAATACTGTGTATGTAATTTTTAGGCAACTTATAACTTTTGAAAGCGTCCTTCAATATTGAAGGACGTTTCCTAGTATGTTTAGGCGATACTTCTCTTGAAGTCTAATGCTTGCCTCATCTGGAGCAGTTCAATAGAAGTAAAGCACTTTTCATATAATATAATAAAGGACGGTGCAAATCGTTTTGATGAAAAAATGGAAAGTAATGACGATTTTCGGTACGAGACCAGAAGCTATTAAAATGGCTCCGCTTGTATTGGAATTACAAAAGCATCCTGAGCAAATAGAATCGATTGTTACGGTAACAGCCCAACATCGCCAAATGCTCGATCAAGTATTAGAAACATTTAAAATCACACCAGACTACGATTTAAATATTATGAAAGATCGTCAAACATTAATTGACGTGACAACGAATGCGTTACAAGGCTTAGACAAAGTCATGAAAGAAGCAAAGCCAGATATTGTTTTAGTACATGGCGATACAGCAACAACTTTCATTGCAAGTTTAGCAGCATTTTATAACCAAATTGCTATCGGACATGTAGAAGCGGGTCTTCGTACATGGAATAAATATTCACCATACCCAGAGGAAATGAACCGTCAGTTAACAGGTGTCATGGCTGACCTTCATTTCGCGCCGACAGAAGTGTCAAAGAAAAATCTTTTAGATGAAAATAAAAACCCTGAAACTATTTTTGTGACGGGTAATACAGCTATCGACGCATTAGCTACTACAGTAAGTGAACATTACTCACATCCTGTCCTAGAAAAAATAGGCTCAGATCGTATGATTTTATTGACAGCGCATCGCCGTGAAAACCTAGGTGAACCAATGCGTCATATGTTCCGTGCAATTACTAGAATATTAGCAGAGCATGAGGATGTACAAGTTGTTTATCCAGTGCATATGAACCCAGCTGTACGAGAAATTGCTAATGAAATTTTAGGAGATCACAAGCGTGTACATTTAATCGAACCTCTTGAAGTCTTTGATTTCCATAACTTTGCGGCAAATTCATATATGATTTTAACTGACTCTGGTGGCGTCCAAGAAGAAGCTCCTTCATTAGGTAAACCAGTTCTAGTACTGAGAGACACAACAGAGCGTCCGGAAGGTATCGCAGCAGGGACATTAAAGTTAGCCGGAACGGAAGAAGAAACAATCTATTCTTTAGCAAAACAATTAATAGAAGATACAAATGCCTACGAAGCAATGGCGAAAGCATCAAATCCTTATGGGGATGGACATGCTTCTGAGCGTATTGTAGAGGCTCTTCTAGGATTTTTACAAAAAGTCAAGTAATGTACTATATTTGGAACTGAAAAATGAGTCTAATGTACCTATTTTGATGGGTAAGCTAATTTACGAGCATAAACGCGTCGTAAATTAGCTTTTTTTTGCATAACTGTGAAGTTTGATTTTGAAACTATGAAATTTCATACACAAATTTGTCAACAATTTGACAAGAATATAGTGGCTGTGAAGTTTTTCTCCTTTACTAATTGACTTCAAATATCTCCTATTGTATGCTTACAAAGGGTAATAATGATAAGGGTTTCTAGTCGTTTATAGACGTTGAAACACTTGTTATATCAAGTTTCTACTAAATTGACAGTTAAAACAATACTGTCGATTTGCAACGTTTTGTGCGTTTCGGGGTGTAAGACATTTTTTAGAATTTACACCTGTAATTTCAAAATGACTCTCCCGTTACTATTCCGCTGTGAGTAGTGTTTTTCACTGCTCTTTTCTGATTTCACGTAGTGGTCAGCAAACGTTTTCTTTACTCGAAAAAATGATTCAGGAGATTACAAACCAATGCTAGATTTGCATCACATTTTTGCTGTGCAGAAGAGAGCGTTATTTTTTTTGCTCGCACTCTGTGCATTAGGTTGGGGGTTTACGCCCTATCAGACGGTTTTTGCGGGCATCGCAATCGGTGCATTATTTGGTACGTATAATTTTTGGATTTTAGTTCGCCGTATGGAGAAGTTTGATCGATCCATTAGTGAAGGGAAGAAAATAGGCTCGCTTGGTACAGCACTTCGCTTTGGATCAGGTGTAGCGGCAGTCGCTCTAGCAATTTCGTTGCCAAACTATTTTCACTTAATTAGCACGGTCATAGGGCTAATGATTCCGTACGTTTTTCTCTTTGTCGAGAGAATTGTGTCACAAGTAAGGAACCGCTAATGTGCTTTAAATTAGAAAGAGAGGTGAAAAATAACAATGACTCATGAAGCTCCATTAAAAACAGTTGATTTTGGTCTGTTTTCACTAACATTCAACCTCTCAACTGTTATGATGTTACTAGTTGCAGCTGTAATCGTTTTCTTAATCGCGGTTATCTCAACTAGAAACTTAAAGTTAAAACCTACTGGTATGCAAAACTTTATGGAATGGATTATGGATTTCGTAAAGAACATCATCAAAAGCAACATGGACTGGAAAACAGGTGGGCGATTCCACATTCTAGGTATCACACTTATTATGTTTATCGCTGTATCTAACTTATTAGGTCTTCCATTCTCGATTGCCTATGACCACACACTTTGGTGGAAATCACCTACAGCTGACCCAACTGTTACGATGACGCTTGCAGCAATGATTTTAGTTCTAACTCATTACTATGGTATTAAAATGAAGGGTACAGGTCATTATGTTGGCACATTCTTTAAACCAATGTCATTCATGTTCCCATTAAAAATCGTAGAAGAGTTTGCAAACACTTTAACATTAGGTCTTCGTCTTTACGGTAACATTTATGCGGGTGAGATTTTACTAGGCTTACTTGCAGGTTTAGCGTCAACAGGTGCTATGGGATTCATCGGGGCAATTATTCCTACGATGGCATGGCAAGGTTTCTCTATCTTTATCGGCTTTATCCAAGCCTTTATCTTCACAATGTTAACAATGGTTTACATGGCTCATAAAGTGAGCGATGACCATTAATATAAAGCATACACTTTATGCTTGAACCAAAAAAAACAAACAATTCCAAGGAGGAAATTTTCAAATGACAGGTTCATTAGGTTTATTAGCAGCAGCAATCGCAATCGGTTTAGGTGCACTTGGTGCAGGTATCGGTAACGGTCTTATCGTATCAAAAACAGTAGAAGGTATCGCTCGTCAACCAGAAGCTCGTGGCGTTCTTCAAACTACAATGTTCATCGGGGTTGCATTAGTTGAAGCCCTACCGATCATCGCAGTAGTAGTAGCATTCATCGTAATGAACAAATAATTCAGTTGTACACTGAATTTGACTAGTGGCGAAGCAGGATTCTTAGATGAAACTTCGCCCTTCATTTTGGAACTGATAAAAGCTATGTGTAAATATAGCTTTTTAAAATAGGTAGTTTTCAAGTATTTAAATTATTATGTTGAAGTCATAGCTCTTGAAGGGAGTGAAACAATCGTGTTTTTAGATTATCTTGTACTAGGTGCCGGCACTGGTTTTAATGGCGGGGACATCGTTTCAACATTAGTTATCTTCTTATTGTTAATGGTGTTACTTAAAAAGTTCGCTTGGGGTCCACTTATGGGCATCATGCAACAACGTGAAGAATTAGTAGCAAGTGAAATCGAAGCAGCTGAAAAAGCGCGCAAAGATTCGCACCAATTTTTAGAAGAACAAAAGAGCCTTCTTAAAGAAGCTCGTACGGAAGCACAATCGATTGTTGAAAGCGCTAAGAAGCAAGGCGAAGTGCAAAAAGAAGAAATTCTTACTGCAGCACGCAATGAAGCAAACCGCTTAAAAGAATCGGCTTTACGTGAAATTGAGTCTGAAAAAGAAAAAGCTATTGCAGCAGTACGTGATGAAGTCGTTTCATTATCTGTACTTGCAGCATCTAAAGTCCTTAGCAAAGAGATTTCTGAGGCAGACAACCGTGCTCTAATTGAAGAGACGATTGCGAAGGCAGGGGAAGCTCGATGAGTAATTCAACTGTAGCAAAACGTTACGCTCAAGCGCTTTTTGAATTAGCGCAACAAAAAAACATTCTTGCAGAAGTTGGAGCAGACTTAAACGAGCTAACAAAAGTTATCAATGAATCTCCTGATTTTTTAACACTTTTAAATGCTCCTAAGTTCTCTATCGAACGTAAGAAACAAATAATAGCTGAAATCTTTGCTGGTGCAACTCCAGAAGTTTTACACACAGTTCAACTACTTGTTGAAAAAAAACGTGTAAACGAAGTGAAGCTAATCGCAACAGCATATGCTGAACTTGCTGCACAAGCACAAGGTTCTGCAGATGCTACAGTATTCTCAACTCGTGCACTTTCTACTGAAGAAAGCGCTAATATTTCGGCAGCTTTTTCGAAACTTGTTGGGAAACAATCATTAAACATTACAAACGAAATCGATCCATCTTTACTTGGTGGGATTCGTGTTCAAATCGGTAACCATATTTATGATAGCTCAGTAGCGAACAAGCTTGAGCGTCTAAAACGTGAATTAATCGGTTAATAATTTAGAAATGTGAGAGGTGACATACATGGGCATCAAGGCTGAAGAAATCAGCAGTCTGATTAAACAACAGATTGAGAATTATGAATCTGAACTTAAAGTAAGCGAAGTTGGTACAGTTATCCGTATTGGTGACGGTATCGCTCTTGCTCATGGCCTCGACAACGTCATGGCTGGAGAGCTTTTAGAGTTCTCTAATGGTGTTATGGGTATGGCTCAAAACCTAGAAGAAGGTAACGTTGGTATCGTAATCCTAGGTCCATACACTGACATCAAAGAAGGCGATGAAGTTCGTCGTACAGGTCGTATCATGGAAGTACCAGTTGGTGAAGAACTAATTGGTCGTGTTGTAAACCCACTTGGTCAACCAGTGGATGGACAAGGTCCTATCAACACAACAAAATCTCGTCCAATCGAAAGTCCAGCTTTCGGTGTAATGGCTCGTAAATCAGTACACGAACCACTACAAACTGGTATCAAAGCGATTGACGCTTTAGTACCAATCGGTCGTGGTCAACGTGAGTTAATCATCGGTGACCGTCAAACTGGTAAAACATCAGTAGCAATCGATGCAATTCTTAACCAAAATGACCAAAACATGATCTGTATCTATGTTGCAATCGGTCAAAAAGAATCTACTGTACGTGGTGTAGTAGAAACTCTTCGTAAAAATGGCGCTTTAGATTACACAATCGTTGTGACAGCTTCTGCTTCTCAACCAGCTCCATTATTATTCTTAGCACCATTAGCTGGTGTATCTATGGCAGAAGAATTCATGTTACAAGGTAAACACGTTTTAATCGTGTATGATGATCTTTCTAAACAAGCATCAGCTTACCGTGAACTTTCACTTCTTCTTCGCCGTCCTCCAGGTCGTGAAGCTTACCCTGGTGACGTATTCTACTTACACAGCCGCTTACTTGAACGTGCTGCGAAGTTAAATGAAACATATCAAAATGGTTCAATTACAGCTCTTCCATTCGTTGAGACACAAGCTGGGGATATCTCTGCATACATCCCAACTAACGTAATCTCAATTACTGATGGACAAATTTTCTTACAATCTGACTTATTCAACTCAGGTGTACGTCCAGCGATTAACGCCGGTCTTTCTGTATCACGTGTAGGTGGATCTGCTCAAATTAAAGCGATGAAAAAAGTTGCGGGTACACTACGTCTTGACTTAGCTGCATTCCGTGAACTTGAATCATTTGCTCAATTCGGTTCAGATTTAGATAAAATCACACTTGCTAAACTTGAACGTGGTAAACGTACGGTTGAAGTTCTTAAACAAGACCTAAACAAACCACTTAAAGTTGAAAAGCAAGTTGCGATCCTTTATGCATTAACTAAAGGTCACTTAGATGATATTCCAGTACAAGATATCGTTCGCTTTGAAAGTGAATTCTTAAGCTGGTTAGATACAAACCACACAAACGTTTTAGATCATGTTCGTACTACAAAAGAACTTGCTCCTGATGCGGATTACGTA
This sequence comes from Lysinibacillus sp. RS11, assembly GCF_042019215.1. Classification (NCBI taxonomy): domain Bacteria; kingdom Bacillati; phylum Bacillota; class Bacilli; order Caryophanales; family Bacillaceae; genus Lysinibacillus; species Lysinibacillus sp. RS11. The sequence goes on from NZ_CP168124.1 coordinate 620,634, forward strand.
GCAGCTTTAACAGAGTTCAAAAAAACTTTCGCTAAATCAGAATAAGTTCGTGCTAGTCACTTGATTAAAAAACAAAAGGTGGTGAAATACCAGTGGTAAACTTACGCGAAATAAAAGGTCGTATTACTTCTACAAAGAGTACGAAACAAATTACAAAAGCGATGCAGATGGTTTCTTCTTCAAAGTTACGTCGTGCAGAGCAAAACGCTAAAGCGTACGTTCCTTACATGGAAAAAATTCAGGATGTAGTAGGCGCGATCGCTTCAGGAACAAAAGACAGTGGACATCCAATGTTAACTGCTCGTCCTGTTAAGAAAACAGCTTACTTAGTCATTGGTTCTGACCGTGGTCTTGCAGGTGCTTACAACTCAAGTATCCTACGCCAAGTACAACGTACAATTGACGAGCGTCATAAATCAAAAGACGAATACGTTATTTTAGCGGTAGGTCGTGTTGTTCGTGACTACTTTGTGAAACGTGATCATAATGTCATCAGCGATGTTGTCGGTCTTCCGGACCAACCATCATTTGCTGATATTAAAGAAATCGCTCGTAAAGCTGTTGGTATGTTCACTGATGGTACGTATGATGAACTTTATATGTACTACAATCACTTTGTCAGCGCAATTGCTAGCGAAGTGACAGAGAAAAAACTTCTTCCATTAACGGATCTTGCACCTGCTAGCAGTAATGCTTCTTACGAATTTGAGCCATCTGGTGAAGCAATTCTTGAAGTGTTACTTCCACAATACGCGGAAAGCTTAGTTTACGGCGCATTATTAGATGGAAAAGCAAGTGAACATGCTTCTCGTATGACGGCTATGAAAAATGCAACTGATAATGCATCTGATCTTATTTCAGACCTTTCATTGCAATATAACCGTGCGCGTCAAGCGGCGATTACACAAGAAATTACAGAAATCGTTGGTGGAGCTGCAGCCTTAGAATAGGCCCAGCTTCCCAATGTCGTATAAGAATACGATAGGAGGGTACACAGTAATGAATAAAGGACATGTTATTCAAGTAATGGGTCCAGTTGTTGACGTAAAATTTAGCAATGGCCAATTACCAGCAATCTATAACTCACTAACAGTTAAGATTGAACGTCCTAATGAAGAACCAACAACTCTTGCATTAGAAGTTGCTCTTCATTTAGGTGATGATTCTGTTCGTACAATTGCAATGTCATCTACTGATGGCTTACAACGTGGAGCAGAAGTAACAGACTCAGGAAAAGCTATCTCAGTACCAGTTGGTGAAGTTACTTTAGGTCGTGTATTCAACGTACTTGGAGAAGTAATCGACTTAGGTGAAGAGATCCCAGCTGACGTTCGTCGTGATTCAATTCACCGCGAAGCACCAGCTTTCGATGAACTTTCAACTACAGTTGAAATTCTTGAAACAGGTATCAAAGTAGTAGACTTATTAGCACCATATATCAAAGGTGGTAAAATCGGTCTATTCGGTGGTGCCGGTGTAGGTAAAACAGTATTAATCCAAGAATTAATCAATAACATTGCACAAGAGCACTCAGGTATCTCTGTATTCGCTGGTGTAGGTGAGCGTACTCGTGAAGGGAACGACTTATTCTTCGAGATGAGCGATTCAGGCGTTATCAAGCAAACAGCGATGGTATTCGGTCAAATGAACGAACCACCTGGTGCACGTATGCGTGTAGCTTTAACTGGTCTTACAATGGCGGAATACTTCCGTGATGAACAAGGTGCTGACGTACTTTTATTCATCGACAATATCTTCCGTTTCACACAAGCAGGTTCTGAGGTTTCTGCCCTATTAGGTCGTATGCCTTCTGCGGTAGGTTACCAACCAACTCTTGCAACTGAAATGGGTAAATTACAAGAACGTATCACATCTACTAACAAAGGTTCTGTAACTTCTATTCAAGCGATTTATGTACCAGCCGATGACTATACTGACCCGGCGCCAGCTACAACTTTCGCCCACTTAGATGCTACTACTAACCTTGAGCGTAAATTATCAGAAATGGGTATCTACCCTGCGGTTGACCCATTAGCTTCGACTTCTCGTGCGTTATCACCAGAAATCGTAGGCGCTGAGCACTACGCAATCGCTACTGGTGTACAACGTACAATCCAACGTTACCGTGAATTACAAGATATCATTGCTATCTTAGGTATGGATGAGTTATCTGATGAAGATAAACAAACAGTAGAACGTGCTCGTCGTATTCAATTCTTCTTATCTCAAAACTTCCACGTTGCGGAACAATTTACTGGTCAAAAAGGTTCTTATGTACCTGTTAAAGAAACTGTTCGCTCATTCAAGGAAATCCTTGATGGCAAATGGGATCACCTACCAGAAGATGCTTTCCGTTTAGTTGGTTCAATTGATGAAGTAGTTGAAAAAGCGAAAAGCATGGGCGTAGAGGTTTAATACTAGGGACGAGGAGGAAAAAATATGAAGACAGTTCTAGTCAATATTGTCACTCCCGACGGCCCAGTATACGATTCTGAAGTATCAATGGTAATTGCTAAAACAACTTCAGGAGAAATCGGTGTTCTTGCAGGCCATATTCCTATGGTCGCTCCACTTGCAATTGGTGCAGTGAAGCTTAAAAAAGAAAACGGTTCGACTGAAATTGTTGCTTTAAGCGGTGGTTTCATTGAAGTGCGTCCTGAAAAAATCTCAATTTTAGCTCCGTCTGCTGAAATTGCTGAAAGCATCGATGTTAAACGTGCTAAAGAAGCCGTTAAACGTGCTGAAGGACGTATTCAAAGTAAACAAGACAACATTGATTTCAAACGTGCTGACCTAGCATTAAAACGTGCGTTGAATCGTATCAACGTTCATGAGGGTAATATCTAATTCAAATTTTAACGGGCAGATTCAATATCTGTCCGTTTTTTAACTTTATCCCAAATGCAGCCTTTTAGAGTGCTGCCAGAGAAATGAATATGGAGGAACCGACATGGAAATGTATGAGGCCATAGGACAAGAAGCCTTAATAGGAATTTTATCGCATATATTTTTTATCGCTATTACTTTTTACGCGCTACAAGCTTTTATGCTAGAAAAGCTCTTCAAGAAGAATAGAGTATTTCAAGTTCAGTTAATTTATATTTTATTAAGTATTGTGATAGGATCAGCTGTTTCAAATTTCTTTCTCCAAATTTCAAACTGGTCAGGAAAACTTCCGTATTTATTTTGATAGCCCCTTATGCCTATCTTTTGATGGAAACTACATATTTCACAGGACTTTATAATATTATTATGTGGTCCTTTGAAATATGTAAATATAAGTGTTAAAAAACCCATTAGATTTTTGTTTTTGTTCATAAATCTTTGGGTAAGTAATTAGAAATTAATGCTTTTCTTCCATGTTATTGGTCATTCACAAAAAAAAAAATAATGCGTACAATAAATAAATAGCAAAATATCAATAAATGTCTTAAAATAGTGATTTGGATGCTTGAACGAGCGTAAGAAAAGTTGTACTATAGAGTTGTTTGTTTACTGATTATGACATTATACTTCTTGTTAAAATAAAAATATGATAGGTTAATAGATTGAATTCGGAGGGACATAAGGTGGAAAAAATAATAGTGACTGGCGGCAAAAAGCTACAGGGAAAAGTACGTGTAGAGGGCGCAAAAAATGCAGTGTTACCAATCCTAGCGGCGGCTTTACTTGCTTCTGAAGGAGAAAATGTAATTAAAGAAGTCCCTAACTTAGCAGATGTCTTTACTATAAATGAAGTACTTAAAAGTCTAAACGCGGCGGTTACATATATACCGGAAGACAATACAGTATATATAGATACAACAAAAGAACTTTCTAGTGAAGCGCAGTTTGAATTTGTCAGTAAAATGCGTGCATCGATTTTAGTGATGGGTTCTTTACTTGCTCGAAATGGCTATGCTCGTGTTGCTTTACCAGGGGGCTGTGCAATCGGTTCTCGCCCAATTGAGTTACATTTAAAGGGCTTTGAGGCTATGGGAGCAAAAATCTCCTTTGGTCATGGGTATGTAGAAGCGAAGGCAGAAGGACGTTTAAAAGGCGCCAATGTGTATTTGGACTTCCCTAGCGTTGGGGCAACAGAAAATATTATGACAGCTGCAGCTTTAGCACAAGGGACAACTGTAATTGAAAACGCAGCGAAAGAGCCTGAAATTGTAGATCTTGCAAACTTTATTAATAATATGGGTGGCCGTGTCATCGGTGCAGGTACGAATACGATTCGTATCGAAGGTGTCGATACATTGTATGGAACAGAACATCATATTATTCCTGACCGTATTGAAGCTGGCACATTTATGGTTGCAGCAGCAATTACAAAAGGCGATGTAACGATTGAAAACGCTGTTCCTGAGCATATGACAGCATTAATCGCAAAGATGCGTGAAATGGGTGTAGAAGTTATTGAACTAGATGAGGGCATCCGTGTACGTGTTCCTAATACATTAAAAGCTGTCGATATTAAAACAATGCCACATCCAGGATTCCCAACAGACATGCAATCCCAAATGATGGCCTTGATGTTAACTGCAGAAGGTACGAGTATAATTACGGAAACGGTTTTTGAAAATCGTTTTATGCATGTTGAAGAGTTCCGTCGTATGAATGCCAGTGCTAAAATAGAAGGACGTTCTGTGTTTATCGAAGGGCCTGTAGGTCTTCAGGGTGCTGAAGTGATGGCGACAGATTTACGAGCGGCGGCTGCACTAATTTTAGCAGGTCTTGTATCTGAAGGTGTAACTAGAGTTACAAAACTTCATCACTTAGATCGTGGTTACGTTGATTTCCACGGCAAACTGGCTGCTCTTGGCGCAAATATTGAACGTGTACCAGTTGAAGATGTAATCATCAATGAGGAATCAGCTGTTGAATTACCAACAAACTAAATAAATGTCAAAACCCTTTGCTTGAGTTCGAGCAGAGGGTTTTTCTTTTGTAGTTAACGTATTAAAACGTATGCCATGTTATAAGTTGATTACCGTTCCGGCTGGACGCCCACAGAAAAGCGCCCAGCCGGAACGGTAATCAACCTCACGTTACGGTGAAAAGCCATTTTTAGATAGCCAGCTTTAATCATGTTTTCCTATGCGTATGGAAGCGTACATCGCCAACATCCTCATATTTTGAAGATTTCTAGCATAGTATTCTTTATGAAAAAATGGATAATGAGTATAGGCATAATTAGTTTGATTGGAGCATTATATATGCTTCCTGTGGCATTAGGTGAGAGATATTCGGTTGAGGATTTACCTGCAATAACAACAACAGAGAAGGCTTGTGAAATCTTTATAGAAGTGGAGGGACAACAGGAGAAAATCCCTTTAGAAACGTATGTGACTGGTGTAGTTGCTGCAGAAATGCCCGTTTCGTTTAAAAAAGAAGCTTTAAAAGCGCAGGCAATTGCAGCGAGAACATACGCATTGAAATCGACAAATTACGGTAAAATAGCCATCGCTCCTACAGTGGCTAGACAAGTTTTTTACAATAAGGAGCAAAGAAAAGCGAACTGGACTAGCAATTTCCCGGGGAATGAAAAGAAAATTGTCGAGGCCATTAACGAAACGAAAGGACAAGTTCTTCTATATAATAATGAATTAATTACGGCAATGTTTCACTCTACTAGCAACGGTAAAACAGAGAGTGCGTACGGTTATGGTGGGAATGATCTTCCATATTTACAAAGTGTTGCAAGTGTATCTGATCAATCATCACCAAAGTTTTCAGCTATAAAGGAATGGACATTAAAGGAATGGAATGCACTGTGGCCTGTTAAATGGCAGGCAAGTGATTTCAACCGTCTACAGTTATTTTTAAATGATTCCGGACGTGTTGAGCGCATGCAGCTAGGCAAGAATTTGTGGTCAGGTCGAGAAGTTCGAACACTTTTACAAATACCATCAACGGATTTTAAAATTTCATATAATGCCGCTACAGGAAATGTACAGGTTAGCACGAAAGGATACGGGCATGGGGTAGGAATGAGTCAATACGGAGCAGAGGCAATGGCCAGTAATGGGAAAACTGCTGCCGAAATTTTACACTATTATTATCAAGATATTGAAATAAAATCGATAGATGCATGTTTAAAATAACTTCTAGTTGTTCACACTGCAACTAGAGGTGATGAAAATGAGAGAGGATAAAAATAGTAAAACTTCTCAAGATCAAAATGAAAAAGTTCAAGTACAGAAGAAACCATGGTTTTGGCCAGCAGTTTACGGAGGTGGCGCTCTAATGCTAGCAGGAATGCTATTTGGTTACAATAGTCTCGTATCGAAAGTAGAAGAGGCTCCGTCATCAGAAGTAGCAGAAGTAGATTCAGGTCCTGTAGTTGAAACAAATGCACGTACAGAAACTATGAAGTACCCATTCAAGGAAGCAGATTTAAGTAAAGTCCAAGTTTCACAAGAGTTTTATGAAGTAGAGGCTAATGCAGAGTCACGTGAAAAAGCACTAATGGTATTTAATCAAACATTTACGACATCTTCTGGTATTTCTCTTTCTATGAATGGTGAAGAATTTGAAGTACTTGCTGCTATGAGTGGTAAAGTACTAGAAGTAAAACTAGATGCATTTACGGGCAATAAAATTGTTATTGAGCATGCAGATGGTAAGCAAACACATTATAGCTCTGTAAAGGACATTGCTGTAAAAGAAGGCGATGAGGTAACACAAGGTCAAGCGCTTGGAAAAGCGACTGACAATGAGTGGAACCAAGCAGCTGGGGTTCACTTGCATTTTGAAGTACTAGATAACGGAAAATATATTAATCCGAAACAATTACTAGCCTTTGAAAATAAGTAGATCCTTAATACAGTATTTAAAAGAGAAAAATAAATACTAAAAATTGCATAAAAAATCAGTATTTTATCGTGAAAATGTAAAATGTGTTCTGAATAGCTTTGTCCTCACATAAGGTGAAGAAATGCGCAGACGTGCATCTGATGCCAACGCCATTTTGTGAAATTGTGTGGAAAGGACGAAGAACGTGCACGAGCACATTCGGAAGCGCTGCATACGCCTCGGTGAATTATTGATTGAGACGCGTGAAACTGTGCGTGTCCTCGCGAAAATGACAGGTTATTCAAAAAGTACGGTGCACAAAGATTTAACAGAGCGATTGCCAACAATTCATGAAGGATTAGCTGAGCAAGTGAAAGAAATTCTCGCCTATCATAAGGCCGTACGTCATATTCGTGGAGGAGAGGCAACAAAAAACAAGTGGAAAGAAAGAGCGAGTCAATAATGATTCGTTCTTTTTTTGTTTGCCCAGGGAGGTTGAGACAAAATCTCATTTTTCTGCAGCGAAAGTGGAGCGGAGCGCAACAGCAGCGACAAAAATCTTTAATGAGCTGCAGTTTTGAGATTTGTCGAGAACTTTTGATTGTTTATCGACCAACTTTATCGATTTATCAACCAACTTTTGAAAAATATCGACATCTACCTTCATGCAACACTCTCTGACCGCACTGATCATTTACGTCTCTTATGACATAAGTATATTTTTTTACGCAAAATTTAAAAACTCAACACCAAAAAACGCGAGAAATCAACGTTCTAAATTGATTTATCTTGCTTTTTAAAGTTTTGACCAGTTTTGTCCCAGCCACTTTCATTTTCTACATATTTTTAAAACGTATGCAATGTTTATAAGTTGATTGGAGTGGAGGCTGAGCGACTCCTTGGGAATCAGCCGTAGAGGAACGAAGGCTAAGAGCATCACGTCCTGTGATAACGCCTTCGTGACCAACATCGGTGCTGTTGCTGTCGCTGCGCTTTCGCACAAACAAAACCCTCTGCTGCCGCTACGTTAGCACTACGCTTTCGCGCAAAAAACATCTGTAGGCCCGAGACCCTGCAGCGAAGCGGATGTTTTCTGTGCGAAAGCGAGGCGACAGCAACAAATGTTTAACTGCGCGAAAGCGAAGCGTCAGCGACAAATGTTTTATCTGTGCGAAAGCGAAGCGTCAGCGACAAAGCGCCCAGCCGGAACGGAAATCAACCTCACGTTATTGTGATGAGCCAAAACAAATAAGAAACCATATAAAAGATTGCTAAAACGATTTCTTCTTTTCTATGACTGTTCATATAATTGAAACAAAACCGTTCCGTTCACTAAAATTAGGTGAAATTACCAATGAAATATGATAAAATATTCTAGATAAACAGATAAAATGAACGTTATGTAGTTGGAACTGGCGGGAAGGAGAAATTATAAAATGTTTTCGAAAGATATTGGCATTGACTTAGGAACTGCGAACGTATTAATACACGTTAAAGGCAAAGGAATCGTCTTAAATGAACCATCAGTAGTGGCGATTGATAAAAAAACTAATAAAGTATTAGCGGTAGGGGAAGAGGCTCGCCAAATGGTAGGGCGTACGCCAGGAAATATAACTGCAATTCGCCCATTACGAGATGGTGTTATTGCGGATTTTGATGTTACAGAAGCTATGCTAAGACATTTCATCAATAAATTAGATGTAAAAGGATTTTTAGCGAAACCACGTATTTTAATTTGCTGTCCAACAAACATTACTAGTGTTGAGCAAAAAGCTATTCGCGAAGCTGCAGAAAAATCAGGTGGAAAAAAAGTATACTTAGAAGAAGAACCAAAAGTTGCTGCAATTGGTGCAGGCATGGATATATTCCAACCTAGTGGTAATATGGTAGTCGATATTGGCGGTGGAACAACAGATGTAGCAGTTCTATCAATGGGTGATATTGTAACGAGCGAATCCATTAAGGTTGCAGGAGACGTTTTTGATAATGATATTTTACAATATATTAAAAAAGAATATAAATTGCTAATTGGTGAACGTACTGCAGAAGCAATAAAAATCACAATTGGTACAGTCTTTAAGGGCGCAAGAAACGATTCAATGGATATTCGTGGTCGTGACATGGTGACAGGTCTACCGCGTACAATAGAAATTCACTCTGAGGAGATTGAACGTGCATTACATGAATCGGTTGCTATGATTGTCCAATCTGCAAAAAATGTTTTAGAAAAAACGCCACCAGAACTATCAGCTGATATAATTGATCGTGGGGTCATTATTACTGGCGGTGGAGCATTACTACATGGAATGGACCAGCTATTAATAGAAGAGTTAAAGGTACCTGTGTTCATTGCAGAGCACCCTATGGATTGTGTAGCAATTGGAACAGGCATTATGCTTGAAAATATTGATCGAGTGCCCGCATCCTTATAAAAATTTAAGAGGTGATTCCTTTGTTTAAAGGATTTTATACTGTTGCAACTGGAATGATTGCACAACAAAGAAGAACAGAGCTACTAACTAATAACTTATCAAATGCGAATACACCAGGGTTTAAGGCAGACCAATCAACAATTCGCTCATTTCCTGATATGCTCATGTCAAGTGTAGGAAAAACGAATGCACCTGCCAATCAACAAGCTGGCTCTCAATATATGAGTCAAGTTGGAGCATTAAATACAGGGATTTATATGCAAGAAACATTGCCCAACTACATACAAGGCCAAATTTACAACACTGATTTCACGACAGATATGGCTTTGATTGATGGAAACTTACCACAAAATGATGATGGCGTCTCGGGATCTATTTTCTTCCGTTTAGCACATCCGGATGGTGGCGAGGCATATACACGCAACGGGAATTTTACTTTAGATGGTCAAGGCTATTTAGTAAATCCACAAGGGTTGTATGTGCTATCAGACAGAGGTCAACGCATTCAGCTACCGAATGATGATTTCCGCCTAGATGAGAACGGGGCAATTTATGTTAATGATCAGCAAGTAGCACGTGTTGGTGTATCATATGCGGCGAATCCGAACACGCTACGTAAACAGGATAATGGTTTAATTCGAACAGCAAACGGTGAAGACTTACCGACAGCTTACGGAGCGAATGGCGTATCCTTTACATTGCGTCAAAATTATCTAGAAGGCTCAAACGTAGATTCTAGTCGCACCATGACAGATTTAATGACAGCATATCGTGCTTTCGAAGCTAACCAAAAAGTGTTACAGGCTTATGATCGTAGCATGGAAAAGGCTGTCAACGAAATCGGTAAAGTATAATAGGCGAACAGGAGGCGTTTGATCATGCTACGTACAATGATTACTGCAACAAATACAATGGGGCAATTACAACATAAACTAGATACAATTAGTAATAACATTGCCAATAGCAATACACTTGGCTACAAAACACAAGAAGCTACATTCAATGAACTGCTTTATCAGCAATTTAATAATGATAAACAAGATCGTGCTGACCGACAATCACCACTTGGCATCCGTTATGGTGCAGGTGCCATGCTTGGACAAATCCAATCAAATCATAAGCAAGGTTCCCTACAAACAACAGATCGCGATCTTGATTTTGCTTTCACAAAACCGAAGCAATATTTCAATATTTTGATGCCAGATGGTGAAAATGGCACAAAAACAGTGTATACTCGTCAAGGTGACTTTTATTTGTCACCATTAGATAATGGAACAGTAATGGTTGTAAATGCAGATGGATATCCATTGGCAGATTCAACAGGACAAGCTATTACATTACCAAGTAATGTGAAAAGTATCGCTGTACGCAATGGCGGCGTTTTAGAGGCAACTGAGCCGAATGGGGATATTATTCGTACTGATTTAGCAGTGACAGAATTTCAAAAGCCACAGCTAATGGAGCATATTTCTGGCTCTTATGTTGCATTACCGAATAACCTCGCTCAGCTTGGATATACACAAGCTGAAGTTGTCACTGAATTACAAGGAGCAAATCGTCAGCAAATTGGCATGCAAAACGGTGCGTTAGAAATGTCAAATGTAAATCTTTCAAAAGAAATGACGGATTTAATACAAACGCAGCGTTCTTATCAATTCAATGCAAGAGCGGTAACTTTAGCAGACCAAATGCTTGGGCTCATTAATGGTATTCGATAGTAAATCCGTTCATACTGTTTAGTAAGGAATGAAGAGGAGTACAATTTATGACAAACGATTCACGTCGACGTTCTGTGCCGACACAAGAAACCGATACGCCACCAGAAGAGAAGGAACAAAGCTCAAATGGAGAGCAACGAGGGATTCGATGGGTGCAAATACGGCTGATTCCGATTTGGCTACGCGTTGTACTTGTTCTCATCTTAATCGTTGTAGCCGCAATTGTAGGTGCAATAGTTGGCTATAGTGTTATTGGTTCAGGTAATGCCATGGATGTTTTCAAAACTGAAACATGGCAGCATATATTTGATATTATGAATGGTAAAGAATAATATTATTCTTTACCATACTTTATGTTTACATATTTATTGATCTTCTACCAGTAGGCAGCTACTGAATAGAGGAACTCATCCTGTGAAAACGCCAAGGCGAAATCGATATTTAGGGGGAAAAGAAATGTTAACAGCAGAGCAAATTCAAGCAATTTTACCACATCGATATCCATTTTTATTTGTTGATCGTATTGTTGAATTAGAAGAAGGTAAGCGTGCAGTCGGTTTAAAAAACGTCTCTATGAACGAGGACTTTTTTAATGGGCATTTCCCAGGCTACCCAGTAATGCCAGGCGTTTTAATTGTAGAGGCGCTAGCACAAGTTGGTGGAGTAGCATTATTAAATGCAGATGAATTCAAAGGTCGTCTAGCTTTCTTGACAGGTATTGATAATTGTCGTTTCAAGCGTCAAGTAGTACCAGGAGATCAACTTCGATTAGAAGTAGAATTCGTGAAACTACGTGGAGTAATGGGCAAAGGTCACGGTGTGGCAACAGTCGATGGAGAGCTAGTATGTGAAGCTGATATTCTATTTGCTATTGGACCTGAGCAGCCAAAACAGGCGTAATTTGCAATTATAGGTTAAAAGATATAAAATAACTATGTCGAATAATGACCTTACTGTTAATTAATAGATTAATTAAGTTCTTAAAATGCGATAGCATATAACGATTGAAATTTGAAATACATGTAATTTTAGGTTTTTTTAAAACGTAGGAGGATTATATAGATGTATAAGGAATTGTCTTCAGGTGTTAAAATTAGCATTACGCGTTCGATTTCAACATCTTTTGAATCATACTTAACAAGTATTGATTGGAAAGAAGAGCGTTTTTCTATGGAAGACTTCATTGCTAGCTGGCAAACTTATTTTCAAGAAAATGCCGCATGGATCGAAAAAATCCCAGCAGATGTTTTGATGAGTACTGAATTCCATGAAGAAATGGCGCAGAAAATCGATGAAGTAATTGCAAAAATTTTAAATGAAGAACCAACGGCTAAGCAAATCGAAACAATTGAGGCCTTGCAAAAAGAGCTAGGTACAAATTATAGCTACAACTGTAAAGCTGAAGCAGCGTACATTGAACAATTGTTAAAAGAAAAACAAAAATAGTTTTTACGAAAATCGGATAGTTCCCTCTTTTCCTGGGCAATCTATGTAGGATCACAAATGCACCTATTGTATTTGCTGACATAGCACCCATGAAAGGAGGTTTTTTTAATGTGGAAAATGTCATTTTTAGCCATCATTCTTGCTACTGTATTCCTTGGAGGATGTAACTGGGGAAATAAAGCAGTTGAAGAGAGACCAGCGGAGAATGTAAAGAACGACGTTCAACGAGGTGTTGATAAAGTCGAAGACGTTGTAGAGCCAGCTAGAAAACATGACGTTTACAATCGTGACGTGAATGGTACTGTTATGCCTGAAGCTACAACACCAGGAACAACTGTACCAAGAACAACAGCACCAGGAACAACAACACCAGGAACAAACACTGACTTAAATGGTACAAATGGTTACAACAACGTTCCAAATGCTAACGGCGTAGATAGAAATGGTAATGTCATTAAAGAAAAAGTCGTTGAAGAAAAAGTAGACGTTCGTGAGAATAACAACATGAATACGCGATAAATTAAAAAAGAGTGCTTCCAACATGGAACACTCTTTTTTGCATTAGCTGAACACCGCGGATGTGAAGGTGAATACTTAAACGTGAAAGTGGAGTTCCGCGCCAAAGGGAGAGAAGTATCTGAGCGTAAGGAATATCCGCGGAAGGAAGAGAAATACCCGCGAATGAAGTGTAAATATCCGCGGAAGGAAGGGAAATACCCGCGAACGAAGGGTGAATATCCGCGGAAGGAAGGGAAATACCCGCGAACAAAGTGTGAATATCCGCGGAAGGAAGAAAAATCCCCGCGCGCAGGTGAATATCCACGGAAGGAAGAGAAAAACCCGCGAACAAAGTGTGAATATCCGCGGAAGGAAGAAAAATCCCCGCGCGCAGGTGAATATCCACGGAAGGAAGAGAAAAACCCGCGAACAAAGTGTAAATATCCGCGGAAGGAAGGAAAATACCCGCGAACGAAGTGTAAATATCCACAAACAGGGGAAGCGGCTTCGCGCAAAGCTGAATCACCGCGCACCCTAACCTAGCAAACTAACATCTCATGAAGAGTGAAAAAACGGCTGCATATATTCTATTAAATTTTCAGGTAAATGGTAAACGCGATCCTTATTAGAACCAGTAAAGGGAAATTGAAACTTTCTAAGTAAGCGATTGGCAACATCACTAGAAGGAATATTGAAAAATTCACGTAACTGTTTATTTGTAATGGTTGGTCTAACTAAGTATTGGTAATCTTGCAAGGCTTCAGCAAAAATTGCTTTGCTAGTATAGTGACACCGTGAACAGGTCCAAATACCGCGAGCAACATGCATTTGTGGTTTGTACTGACATTTCGGGCAAAGTACGCCTTGACGAAAACGTGAAGGATCGATAGGAGCCGGAATTTTCGAAGGCAGCTGTCTACTTAGAAGTTGTTGAGCAAATTGAGTTAGCTGTTTATCACTTAAAAAAGCTTGTGGATATTTTTTTAATAGGGAATGAAGATGTTTTTGAAGTCCTGACACATGAAAAATTGGAATTGTATTTGGGTGACTTGCAATAATAGCAGAGGGATTAGCAATGATAACTGCGCCCTCAATGGGGAGAGAATAGTTTTGGGAAATAACTTTAAGAAATTGCATATGTCGTTGGGTCTGAGTAAGGGCATTAGGAAACCCTTCAACGGTTCCGTCTGGCTTCGTTCGTATACATTGATGAGTAATATCGTCAAAATCAAGACGTCCATTCATATTTTTTATTTCAACGACTAGCATAAAATTAGCGCAAATGAAAAGTGTATCGAGTTGATGTGAATGCTGTGCGGAATTCATCAGCATTAAATTATGCAATACGAAAAAAGTATAGGGATATACTAATTCAAGCCACTCACGGTCAACTTTCTTTTCACCTGCAAAGCCTGCATCGACTCTTCGAAACTGTTCATGATAATAGCTAAAGTCTGGATCCTCTTCTAACAACCGTCTCTTTAATGCCTCTAGCCATATTAATTTCATTGGTTTCTCTCTAATCGCAATCGTCAAGTGTGGTTACCTCCTATAATTTTTAAATCGTATTTTACAGTAAAATCCCTCCCTGTCCAATAAAAAAAACGATGCAGTAATTTGCATCGTTAAATCCAGCTCAATCATTTTTTAGTTTTGGTCGTTCTTTCATATCGTGTGAGAAGCGTTCCAAAAGCTCATCTAAAGAAACTCCTTCAGCTAATAGCTCGGCTAGTAATTGCTCTGCATATTTTGAACGTTTTAATTTTAACGTCCCTTTTAAAAGTACAGAGATGTGTTCGCCAATTTCTTGAACGTTATGTACGATAACTTGGAAAGGAGCAGGCTCATTATCTGGAGATGAAATAACTGCACGTACATTAAAGACAGTAGCACTCGCTAAAAGTTCATCAAAAGTTGAACGATATTGTCGGTCCATAAACAGTTCAAGAATCCAAGATTGATGGCTGTTTTCCTGGTTAATAATAATACCATCGACTAAAGGAAACGGTTGCATGCCATCTTTTGTGACAAGGTCAAAGGAAAGCATTTTAAATGTTTTCATTATGTAATATCCTCCTAAGTCGGTCATCCTTTTTAGTATAACATATTCAAATCACCCTTGTTGACGATTGGCAGTCTGTTCGCACATTGTACAAAAACAGCGAAATTGCATATTTCAACAATTAGCTTTTGCTATTACAGCCAAAAGCATTCGAATTGAAAAATGATTAAATTCTTGAAAAATAAAAACCTCAATATAACCAATTTATGATTAAAAACTAAAGGAAATGATAAATATCGACTTTTGCCAATGCTAGAATCTTTCTTGTAAGATGAGGGCAATCAAAAGCAAAGGAGGTGAATCGATGAACCAAGTCGGACTGGTCGGAAGGTTAACAAAAGATCCTGTGTTGCGACACTTATCAGGAAATCGCGTGCAAACCAATTTTACGCTAGCTATTAATCGCAATTACAAAAACAGTCGAGGGGAAGTAGATGCTGACTTTATTCTATGTTCAGTTTGGGGAAGGCTGGCAGAGCATATCGTCAAATATTGCGGAAAAGGCTCATTGATTGGTACAAATGGCCGTATTCAATCAAGATCATTTGTAAATGAAGCAAGCACAAAGGTTTTTATAACAGAAGTAGTCGTAGAAGATGTCCGATTTTATCATCTTAAGCCAAGGGAAAGTGATGAGGCTATTGTGCCACCAAAGCCACCTGACGGGCAGGAAGGCTTAAAGGATTTTGTGCTACCTGAAGAAGTACAATTACCAGTAGTATAGCAAGTGATTAGTTGTCTGATCCGCCATTCTCCTGTATTACTTACATCAAGAAAGGAATGATGTATACCATTCATTAACGTAGATCATTGCTGAAGACCGCACAGCAATGACCATTTTCGACACAACTAAATATTAATATAAAGTAAGTAGGGAAGAAGTAACAACATTAATCCACTGAAATTCGCGAAATTAAAAAGAGCGCCAAGAGCATTTTTGCTCTTGGCGCATAAACAAATCTTTAATAATCAAGCATCATTAAATCACGAAGTTCATGATCTTCTAATTCAGTTAACCACTGGCTTGATTGAATGAGTTCTTCTGATAATGCAGATTTCTGGGCCAGCATTTTATCGATTTTTTCTTCGATGGTACCAATTGTAACAAACTTATGCACTTGCACAAATTGTGTTTGCCCAATCCGATAGGCACGGTCTGTCGCTTGGTTTTCAACGGCAGGGTTCCACCAGCGATCTGCGTGTAATACATGATTTGCAGCCGTTAAATTTAACCCTGTTCCACCTGCTTTTAAGGAGAGGATAAATATCGGGAAATCGCCTGCCTGAAAAGCCTCTACTAAGCGGTCACGCTGCTGCTTAGGCATTGCACCTGTTAAGAACGGTGCATCAACATTATATAGTTCACTAAAACAATGCTGTAGTAATTGCCCCATCCCAATATATTGTGTGAAAATGAGGCACTGCTCGCCATTGTCCACGATTTCAGCAGCCATTTGCACGATACGTTCTAATTTTGTAGAACGAGTTAGCATTGTATCGGCATCCTCGAAAGGTTCCTTTAAATACAAGGCAGGATGATTACATAATTGCTTTAATTTACTAAGCATTTTTAAGACGCGTCCCTTTTTTTGAAAGCCTGTTAATTGCTCCAGCTGATCGAGCGTCTCTAATATATAACCTTCATATAGAGAGGCTTGCTCAGTTGTTAATGGGCAAAACTCATGAGACTCTTGTTTATCAGGTAAGTTAAGCTGTAAGTTTGGATCACGCTTTGTGCGACGCAGTAAAAATGGTTGGATTTTTGCACGTAGCTTCTGTTTATGTGACTCCGACTCATCACGTTCAATTGGTAAAATAAATTCTTCGTTAAAGCGACCGAAGCTACCTAAATAACCCTTATGGATAAAGTCAAAAATAGCCCACAGCTCCGATAATCGGTTTTCAACCGGTGTACCTGTCAAGGCAATATGATGCGTACCATGTAATTTACGAATAGCCCTTGACTGTAGTGTTTGCATATTTTTAATATTTTGAGCTTCATCTAGGACAACTGCTGCCCAATCCACTTCCTGCAAAAACTCAGTATCCTGTGAGACTGTGCCGTAGGTAGATAAAATTACATGTGGTTTTTCGCTTGCTACTAGCTGTTTAAAGACATCCTCTTTTGCTCGATTTGCCTGATAATGTGTATGCACAATTAAAGAAGGAGCAAAGCGAGCTATTTCCTTTTGCCAGTTACCTAGTACTGACGTAGGACAAATGATGATGGATGGCTTACTATCCGCAGTCGTTTCATTAAGATGAAGTAAATATGAAATGAGCTGAACTGTTTTACCAAGTCCCATATCATCAGCTAGACAGGCGCCAAAGCCTTGTTCACGCATGAAGACAAGCCATTCAAAGCCCTCGTGCTGATAGGGACGTAAATCAGCTTGCAAAGATGTAGGAACCGCAACTGTTGGAAGCCCTTTTTTCTCCTGTAGCTGCTCCATATAGGATTTAAGCGATTTTTGCAGTTCAAATGCAAAAATCGGGTCATCTCGCATTGCATCATCGGCATCTTCTTCTTCAAGAGGTAAGGATAAATCCTCAGGTAACTCACGAAATAGCAATTCGCGAACGGTCCAGCTTTCATCTTCTGCTTGCTGCATCAACGCGCGCATTTCCTGCATCCAGTTCGCATCCACACGAAACCACTCTGTCCCAATACGAATGAATTCACGTTTCTCATCCACAAGCTTTTTAAATTGCTCAGGTGAAATGGACTGTCCATTCATAGAAAACTGCCATTTGAACGTTAAAATATCATCTAGTCCAGCAACCTTCTTAGTCGATACATTGCCAGTACTCACACGAACACGAAGTTTTGATTGTTTTAAATCCTTTAGCCAAGCAGGTAGTACAACGTCGAAGCCGAGTGCCTGTAATCTTGCTAAATCCTCACGTAAAAATGTTCGTACTTCTAAATCCTCAAGCATAATACGGATGAAAATATCGCTACGTATATCTTCAATAGAAAGAAGATCGACAATTTGTGCTTGTTGTTGTTCAATAGCATCAGCAAACATTTGCCACTTTGCTGGTAAAGCATCAACAATTGGTAATGACTGCTTTCGCATAGCAGGCGTCCAGTAGTTTTTGGTTGTAGCTGTACTCAGTACCGTTTCTAGAAGCCACACATCTGAATCTTCCTCAGGTTCACTTAAGCGTAGGGAGACAGTCACTGTACCTGCTTGTCGTTCCTGCTCTAATGGCCAGCCACCACGTAAGAAAAATGGCAATAGCTTTGGTAAATCAGACAGTACAAGACCCGCTTGGGTAAGCTTTTGCTGCACGGCCATTTCTAATAATGCCGTATCTATACCGTCTATAGGGAATGCTAGTGACGAAAAATCATCAGCAATGGCAGCGTACGACCAAAGCGAGGGCTCCTGCCAATACGTTTGTAAAGCCGACGCTTTTTCTAGCCACACCTGACTTTCTGCGTCCACACCGATCCATTCAATAAAAGGATGTAGATACCGCGGTGAAAAAATATCTAGAAGCTCAGAGGTTGAAACTTCAACAGTAAGATCCGTACGATTGCTTAATAGACCATAGACATTCGCTTCATAGTTTAAAAATAATGAAGAAATAAGTGAGTCTGCATCCACTGTTGCACCGCCAGCAGTAAAGCCTTGTATCGTAAAATATCCTTCCTGGATTGATTCAATACGAAGCTGTAATTTTTTTGAAAACGGGGAATTAGCATTAATAGTCATCATACTAAGTTTCCTTTCTCAATTTCTTCCTGTAATGCACGCAGGCGTTTAAACTCTACACGAATAGTTTGCATATATGTTTCAAAATAAGCGGTTTTGCCAGCACGTTTTGCTGCACTGCGCATACTCTTCCAAATTCGTACAGCTTGCTTATAGTTCATACGTGATTTTTGCGTAATTTCAGACATGGCATATAGATGATATAAGGGCAATACTGTTGCAGGAGCAACTTGTAGTACATCCTTTAATCCACACATTTCTAAATAAGAAAGGGAGGAGAGATTTAACTGGTGAAGGGCTACCCATTCACGATAACGTCCCTTTTTAATAAGAAAGAACGAAAATGGTTGAAGCCCGTAAACACCAAATGCACTATATAATGTGGTTTCATCTTCCTCCGTAAGTGGTATATCTTCGTACAAAAGTTGAAATTGGTGTACGTATTGAGCTCGTTTTACAACTGGCACCGTTTGCTGTAAAAAGACTTCGGCAAATGGTAGCATCGCACGTAAAATGATTGACTGTGCATGTGACTCGCCAGCACGCTTTGCAAAAATAGCAAGCTCAAATAGGTCCTGCATTCGCTGTACATCAATCTGTGCAATGCTTTCCTGCAATAATTCCTCTTTTTGCAGCAGTACATAAAATAGCAGTTTTAATGACTCTAAGGAAATCTCTGATGAAGGATTTTCCAGATCATTTATAAGTGCTAATTCCTGTTCTCGTCGTGGCTTCTCATAAAAAAGCACAGCCCAAAGCAGCATATAAATTTGTAGTCGATTAGCAAACAACCCTTGTCGTCCCAATAAAAACTCTCTGACTAGTTCCTGAAGTGCATCATAAAATGGGTCAGTGGCAAAAAGTCGTGATCGACCAGTTAACTCTGTCAGGATACTCTCGAATGATTGAACACTTTGATCAATAAAATATTTCATATAAGGAGAATCCACTGAATGCCCTTGTGTTTCATTTACATGACGCCATATTGTATTAAAGATGGATAGCTCCATGAAGAGCTTATAAAGTGGCTGCCACTCACGCTCGAAGGGCATATGCCGTTGAAGTCTCTCCAAAGCATCAGTCCGGATAGCAGAAAGACCATAGCCTTCTAAAATACGCCCGGGTGGCAATAAACGTTTCATTATTTCATTGACCATCAATTGCCAGCTTTCTGGACTCCGCTCATCTGCTAATGATTTTAATTGCACTGATTTTTGTGCACGCCACGCACTTGACCAATCTTGCACAGAATCAAAATACTGGTAGAGGGCAAGTAATGCGCCAACCTGATGTCTACACCATTTCAGCTGAGGACAATTACAGCTCAACTCCTCTTTAGCAAAATCAATTTCTACAGAAGCGGGTCTGACATCCTGTACGCTTGCATATAATATAGAACTTGCTCCATTAAAACGTTCAAAGACAACTGATTTATTCCGCACCGAAAAAACAGCACGACGCACTAGCTCCTCGTCTTCAGTAGAGGAAGGATGTAATGCCTGTTCAGCTTCCTTTAATTTCCTAAAGACAAATTCTTGATGTTCCTTAGCTAATTGGGCAATAGACAATGCCATAACCTCACTCCTTTCAGTGGACATTTAAGTATGAAGGAAAAAAGACTGTCCTTCCATTATACGACTAAAATACGGACATGATAAGCTGAATGATTTGAAAGTGAAAAATCAAGGAGAAGATAGTTAACAAGATTATTGATTTATGTTAAAATCTGAATAATCAGACAAATCGGGAGGGATGAGGAATGATGCAAGTTCAGTATATGAAGCCGTTTTACACAAAAATCACTGGAGATAAACTACGTCTAGTGTTTGCTTATCAATATTTCTCTATTTTAAAAGAGAATGAGATTTTCCATTTCATTCCGATTGAAGGTAAAGAGATGATTATCAACTTGAATACACAGCAAATTGAAAATTTATCTGAGGTATTTGTTTTCCAAAAGGGGAATCGTTTTATCCGACTACCACTATATCAATTATTATTAATTACAAATGTTCATGAGCATCTAGCACCGATTCTTGAAAACGCTACACCAAAGCCACAGCTACCACTTGTTTCTTCAGTGACTGTTGGCGAAATAGATCAGCTCGTTACAGAATTGGAGCAGAAAAACTTTGACTATTTAATCGACCAAGCATTATTAGATAACGATAAAGCACTCTTTTTTGAACTGCTACAACAAAAGAACCATCAACTCGGAGGCTTCGAAATTTGAATACACAGTATGGCAATTAAGCACCTACTTTTCACATGTGAGAAGCGGGTGCTTTTATAAATTGTTGATAATTCATCTAGGTCTAAAGTCGAAATCTTGGGAATGAATTAGATACGATTAATATATAGAACCTATTAAATTAGAATGTATTACCAGAATTAACTAAAATGAGTTGAGTACATACCGATATAAATAAAAATAAAGGTGGTGAAATGATGCTTGGAAAATGGTCAGCAACGGGTTTATCTATCTTAAATAATATGAATAGACATTATGGTGCAATGAGCAAGTCAATGCTTCGGATTTCTTCAGGTTACCGAATCAATAGTGCAGCAGATGATCCAGCAGGGCTCGCGATTTCCGAAAAAATGCGTGCACAAATTCGTGGGCTGAATATGGCAGCGAAAAATATCCAGGACGGTATTTCACTTGTTCAAACAGCAGAAGGTGCACTTAATGAAACACATGCAATGATCCAACGCATGCGCGAGTTAGCAGTAGAAGCTGCCAACGATACATTGACAGATAGTGATCGAGAAAAACTTGACTTAGAATTTCAAGAATTAAAAAAGGAAATTCAGCGCATCTCGAAGGATACTGAATTTAATACCAAGACATTACTGAATGGGGATCACACTACAAACGGAATTAAAATTCAGGCGGGCGCAAACTCAGGTCAAAGCATCGAGCTATTCATTAACGATATGGGAGCCGGAGCACTTGGCTTGAATGATACGACAACCATTGCAACACGTGACAATGCCGATAAAGCCATTTCCACTATGGACGAGGCTTTAAAGCGTGTATCAAACGAGCGTTCAAGACTAGGTGCCTATCAAAATCGCCTAGAGCATGCGTATAATGCAAACGTAAACACGGCAGAAAACTTACAAGCTGCCGAGTCCCGTATTCGTGATGCAGATATCGCAAAAGAAATGATGAACATAGTAAAGGCACAAATCCTAATGCAGGCAAGTCAATACGTACTAGCAATGCACCTACAGCAAGCACAATCAATTTTAAAACTACTCGAAAGCGGAACAACAAGGAATCCCCGATACTAAAGGTGATTCCTTTTTAATTTGGATAATCGATGATAGCAAAGTTGATATCGCTGATAAAGAAGTGAACACCGCTGATAAAAGTGAAGCAATCGCTGATAAAAAGTCAACACCGCTGATAAAGAAGTGAACATCGCTGATAAAAGTGAAAGAATCGCTGATAAAAAAGAGAATACCGCTGATAAAAGTGAAGCAATTGCTGATAAAAAGTCAACATCGCTGATAAAAGTGAAAGAATCGCTGATAAAAAGTCAACACCGCTGATAAAAGTGAAGCAATCGCTGATAAAAAGGTTAACAACGCTGATAAAAGTGAAAGAATCGCTGATAAAAAGTTAACATCGCTGATAAAAGTGAAAGAATCGCTGATAAAAAGTCAACACCGCTGATAAAAGTGAAGAATCGCTGATAAAAAGAGAACACCGCTGATAAAGAAGTGAACATCGCTGATAAAAGTGAAGCAACCACTGATAAAAAAGTAAAAACCGCTGATTATCATACCAAAACCGATGACAGCCATGCTATAATCGCTGAAAGGGTGTTAAATTATCTGATAAATCTAACAATATATAAAATAGAAAAGGAGAGAATTAATTGATCATAAAACCCTTCGCACCATCTCCGTTGACAATAGGACTTCAAGCACTTGTGACTCGGTTACAGCCCACACATCCCCAATATCAAAATCTTCAGCAGGAACAAAAAATTAAAGAAGCTGGCGATTTTGGAGAGCAATACGTTATGAAGGAACTGCGGCAAACAGCACTACTAAACGATTGCCACATTTTCCACAATGTCATTCTTCCCTCTGTTCTTCCCATGCAAATTGATATTCTCATCATTGTCCCCAACGCGATCATACTATTAGAAGTAAAAAATATTCGAGGAACTGTACATTTAAAAAATGACCCACGTCAGCTCATTCGTACCTCGGAATCTGGAGAGGTTCACGTCTTTACACATCCCGAAATCCAACTTGAACAGTATATTCAAGGAATGAAACATTTCTTAGATACGCAAAATATTTCTATACCCATATTCGGAGCTGTTGTGTTCCCCTTCAATAATGTCAATATTCAACGAGAGGACAGCGGATTGCCGATTCTAATGGCAAAAGAGCTACCGCTATTTCTGCATAAACATATAGAGAAAAGCAAAGAGACATCAACAATGAACGAAATCAAACACATTATTTTGTCACATTTAAGGGACAGAACGCCATTTCCACTTTGCCAATACTATCAAATTGATGTATCTGCTTTACGACGAGGAGTTCAGTGTGAAAACTGCGGTCAGTTTGGGATGAAGAAATTGCGCATGACTTGGTGTTGTCAAAGTTGCCAATATCAATGTAACGACGCACATATACGAGCGCTATTGGATTATTACATGCTAGTAGGGGGCACCATATCGAATAGAGCGTGTCGTGAGTTTTTAAATATAGAGAGTCAGTATGTAGCAAAACGACTTTTACAAAAATTAAATTTACCTAGTACTGGACCGGATCGAATTAGGAAGTACGATCTGTCCACCTTATATTGGAATGCGGCGCAAAAGAAGTGAGTTCCGCCGCTAAAAGTGTAAATTGCGCCGCTAACCAAGCGAAATGCGCCGCCAACGAAGCAAATTTCCGCCACCAACCAACAAAATTTTTTCAAATCAGACACAGAAAACAACTTCAAAATAACAAATTGGTTCACACTTTCCCTTGAAAGTTGTATACTATAATGCAGAACAAAAATGCATTAAGCATTTACAGAATATATAATTTAACTACTCGTTTTTGAAAACGGAAGGAAGAATAGAGAATGACGAAATCAATTTGTGTCGTTGGACTTGGCTACATCGGTTTACCAACGGCTGTAATGTTTGCCAACCACGGCGTGAAAGTACATGGGGTGGACGTAAACCCAGCAGCAGTAAAAAGTATTCAAGAGAAAAAACTTCATATTGAAGAAAACGGATTACAGGAGCGCTTGAACAAAGCAGTAGATGAAGGATTCCTAACGGCGTCAACGACACCAGTGGAAGCGGACGTGTTCATCGTTGCTGTACCATCACCAATCAATCCTGATAATACAGCGAATTTAGAATATGTACGTCAAGCTACAGCTTCAATCGTGCCATTCTTGAAAAAAGGTAACCTTGTCATTCTTGAATCGACAGTACCACCGAAAACAGTGGAGCACATTATGCTACCTGAACTGATCAAGGCAAATCTTGAATTTGGTGTAGATTTATTCGTATCACATTCACCAGAGCGTGTTATTCCTGGTCGTATTTTTGAAGAGTTAGTGAACAACGACCGTATCGTTGGTGGTATTGATGACACATCTGCACAAATGACAAAAGAGCTTTATCAAACATTTGTGAATGGTACAATTCACCTTACGGATGCAACAACAGCTGAGTTAGTAAAAGTAATGGAAAACACTTATCGTGATGTCAATATTGCGTTTGCGAATGAGCTTGCGAAATTAGCAGAGAAGCTGGATGTGAACATTTGGGAAGCGATTAAATTTGCGAACTATCACCCACGTGTAAATGTTCACTTCCCAGGCCCAGGTGTAGGTGGTCACTGTATCGCAGTTGACCCTTGGTTCCTAGTAGAGCTTGGTGGCGAGACGGCACAAATTATTCACCTATCTCGTAATACGAATGATAGTATGCCAAGCTTTACAGCACAAAAAACACAAGCAATCTTAAATCAAAACAAAATTGCTGGTGGCAAAGTAGCTGTTCTTGGACTAGCCTTCAAAGGAAACGTTGATGATATGCGCGAAAGTCCATCAACAATCGTTATTGACGAGTTACAAAATCTTGGATTAGACGTGATTTCATACGATCCGCACATTAAAGAAAACAAACATGCTACACAAACACAAAGCTTAGAAGAAGCAACAAAAGATGCAGATATCATTCTAGTGTTAACAGATCACAATGAATTCAAAGCATTGAACGCTGCAGATATTACAGCAAAATCAAAAATCGTCTTCGATACGAAAAATTGCTTAAAACGTGATAATTGGGAAGAAGCAGGCTTCCAGTTCCACCTTCTAGGAGATGCAAAAAACCGATGAAAGAAACAGTACTTGGCATCAATGTCAATACGGAAGGCTACGATGAATTAATGGAGATGGCATTTGAGCGCATTGAAAAAAAACAAAAGGCGCTCGTTGTTGCCATCAATCCAGAAAAGATTATCAAGGCGAAAGAAGACACTGCTCTAAAAAAGCTTCTGAACGAAGCGGAAATTCAGATTCCAGATGGCATTGGCGTGATTCTTGCTTCAAAAATTCAAAAAGGGCAAATTCGTGAACGTGTTACAGGCGTCGATATGATGATGAAGCTTTGCGAGGAAGCGGCCCAACGTGGCAAGCCCATTTTCCTTTACGGAGGGAAACCAGGTGTAGCCGATGCAGCAAAAGCAAAGCTAGAATCATTATTTCCTTCTATTAAAATAGTCGGCACACAGGACGGCTATGAAAAGGATGAACAGAAGGTACTTGACCGCATTAACGAAGCACAGCCCGATTTACTTTTTGTAGCGATGGGCAGTCCAAAGCAAGAAAACTGGATCAATGCCAATCGTGATCAATTACATCCAACCATTTATCAAGGCGTGGGTGGATCATTCGATGTACTTGCAGGTACAGTGAAACGTGCACCGGAAATTTTCCAAAAATTTGGCCTGGAATGGTTTTATCGATTAATGAAAGAACCAAAGCGTATCAAGCGTCAAATCGCCCTTCCATTATTTTTACTGGAAGTAGCAAGACAAAAACGCCAATAATTTTTAAAAATTGGTATTGTCGTTTTAAATTGAAAGTGTTAGACTGTATGTGTATAGGAATTTCCTCTATGAAATAAATAGAATTCCCTGCAAGGAAACAACGGTTGGTAGCCCAAGCGAAAAAAGCTCAAGCATTTATATGCTTGAGCTTTTTTCGTTGTTTACATTTATATGATTTTAAGAAATTTGAACATTTATTGATAGAATATCAGAATTTTGTTAGAAATTTGTGTAATATCACTTGAAAAATAAGCTTAAATAGATAACAATGGTAAAAGAGAGTTGCACGACCTTATTTTTCCGGAAATGAATTAGAAAGTTTCCCAAAATATGATTGACAACTTTTAGGGATACAACTATACTTTTATGTGTAGTTGTTTATTTACTGCATTTCTATGTAGTAGAAACATAATTTTTGAACTTAGAGGAGGAAATTTTTCTATGGCTAACCAACCAAAGAAATACAAAAAATTCGTAGCAACAGCTGCTACAGCTACATTAGTAGCATCTGCTATTGTACCAGTGGCTTCTGCTGCAGGATTCACAGACGTAGCAAATAATTCTCATGAAGAAGCGATCAACGCTCTTGCTGATGCAGGTATCATCAATGGATACGCTGACGGCACATTCAAACCAAACCAAACTATTAACCGTGGTCAAGTAGTTAAATTATTAGGCCGTTGGTTAGAAACTGAAGGCTTTAAAGTTCCAGCTGACTGGGATACAAAACAACGCTTCAACGACCTTCCATTAACAGCTGAAAAAGAATTAGTAAAATATGCTGCACTTGCTAAAGATGCAGGCGTATTCGCTGGTTCAAACGGCAACCTAAACTTCACACAAACTATGCAACGTCAACAAATGGCAGTTGTTTTAGTACGTGCTATCAATGAAATCTATGAACTAGATTTAGTTAAAGAATACAAAGCAGCTAAATTCACGAGCGAAATCTCTGACTTAGACAAAGCTTTCTCTGCTGAACAACGTGAAGCAATCACAGCTTTAGAATATGCTGAGTTAACAAATGCAGCTAACCTACCAGGTAAAGCATTCAAACCAGCTGACTCTATCACTCGCGGTCAATTCGCTTCATTCTTATACCGTACGATCAACATGGAAGTTTCAACTCCAGCAAGTGCTTCTGTAAAAGCTATCAACAACACAACTGTTGAAGTAACATTTGACGAAGAAGTTGAAAACGTACAAGCTCTTAACTTCGAAATCAAAGATCTAGAAGTTAAAAACGCAGCTGTAAAACAAACTAACAAAAAAGTTGTTGTTTTAACTACTGCACCACAAACAGCTGACAAAGAGTACACTGTATCTCTTAATGCTGAAGAAGTTGGTAAATTTAAAGGTGTATCAGCTGTAATTCCAACTAAAGTTGAACTAACTACTCCTGCTACTCAAGGTAAACTTGGTCAACAAGTAACTGTAAAAGCAAAAGTTACTGTAGCTGAAGGTCAATCTAAAGCTGGTATCCCTGTAACTTTCTACGTACCAGGTAACAACACAGATGGCGTTACACCAACATTAACTGGTGAAGCAATCACTGATGAAAACGGTGTAGCATCTTACTCTTATACTCGTTACAAAGACGGTACTGATGAAGTAACTGCTTATGCAACTGGTGATCGTTCTAAATTCTCACTTGGTTATGTATTCTGGGGAGTAGACACAATCTTATCAGTTCAAGAAGTAACTACTGGTGCTACAATCAACAACGGCGCTGACAAAACTTACAAAGTTACTTACAAAAACCCTAAAACTGGTTTACCAGAAGCAAACAAAACATTCAACATTGGTTTTGTTGAAAACATGAACGTTACTTCTGATAAAGTATCAAACGCAACAGTTAATGGTATCAATGCTCTTCAATTAAGCAACAATACAGCTTTAGCTGCTGCTAAAATCACTACTGACTCTAAAGGTGAAGCTACATTCACTGTTTCAGGTGCAAACACAGCTGTTACTCCAGTAGTATTTGCTCCAAATACTGCAACTGGTGAAAAAGCTGAACTTTATAAAGCATCAGCTTTACAAACAACTGCTTCTAAAGTAACATTCGGTGCAGTTCAATCTCAATACACGATCGAAATGACTCGTGATGGCGGTGAAGTAGCAGCTCGTTATGCTGACAATGGTCGTCAATATAAAGTAGTTGTTAAAGATAAAGAAGGTAAATTAGCTAAAAACGAAATCGTGAACGTAGCGTTCAACGAAGATTTAGACCGTGTAATTAGTACTAATACGGAAGCTAAATTCATCCAAGTTGACAAAGATGACAACCAATCTTACTATGCAAACAATGCTGCTGACGGTAAAAATAATGCGAAGCAAATCTCTGTTAAAACAAATGATAAAGGTGAAGCAACATTTATCATCGGTTCTGACAAAGAAAATGATTATGCAACTCCAGTAGCTTGGATTGATATCAATACTTCAAATGCTAAACAAGGTAACCTTGATGAAGGTGAACCAAAAGTAGCTGGTCAAATGTCTTACTTCCAAAATGCATACCTTGATGGGGCTGCAGTTAAATCTTTCAAACTAAATGATAGTAAGAAAGTTGTAACTAAATTTGAAGGTAACGAATCTGCAGTGTTCCGTGCAGAATTAGTAAACCAAAGTAACAAGAAAATGTCTGGTACAAGTGTTAAGAAAGTAACTTACACAATCTTTAACACTGGTGCTAATGATGTAGTAGTAGATGGCAAGACTATTTCACCAAATCGTAGCTGGACAGTAACTAAAGAACTTCCAGGTTCTACTGATTTAATTGTTACTTCAGCTGATCAAAAAACTACTTCAGTAAAAGTTACTGCAACTGGTGTTGCTATTAATACTGACGGTAAAGATTACGCATTCACTTCTAAAGAAGCAAATGCAGAATTCACTTCAAAATCTGATGTAACTAAAGAACACACTGGTGAAGTAGTTGCAATCAACAAAAATGAAATTGAGTTCAAAGATAAAGCTCCAATTTCAGTTAAAGATGCTAAATTCTATGCATTAAGTGGTGCTGAAATTTATGGCGCTGACAAATTCATTAAAGAGTTAGAATCTTACGATGGTGTTGTTGTAACACGCACTGAAGATAAAGATGGAAAAATCACTTTACGAATTGTGCGCGAAGTTAAAGGTACTGATGCAATTAAAGTAAATGCTGATGCAAAATTAACTTCAGCTGTAATTACAAGCGAAGCAGGTGGAACATCAGCAGTTGCATCATCTAGTGATACAATTATTGTAAACACTAATGTAACTCCAAAATTAACTATCGGTGCTAAAGCTTATACTTATAATGCAAATGCACCTGTTACAGATGCAACTAATTATAAAAATGTTACTGATTTAGTTAATAAAATCAACGCTGACAAAGGCACTCATGGTGTTACAGCAACAGCTGATGCAGCAGGCATTAAATTAATGAACGAAAAAGGCGAAGCATTCTCTTATCAAGTAGATTCACTTGCGTCTGTTTACGTTAACAATGGTAAGCCTGGAGTTGTATCATCTAAACAACAAGTTACATTTACATTTACATCATCTGTTAATGTAAGCGTAGATGAAAAAGTTTTCATTAATGGTACAGAAGCAACAGTAACAAGTGTAAATGGTAACAAAGTTGTTGTTGAAATTTCTACTTTAAATGTAGGCAATGCAATTACTCAATTTGAAGTTAAAGAAGATGGTGTATGGAAAGTACTTAAATCTTCTGTAACTGATAAAGCTGTAAATTTAGCAGGCGTTCAAGTAGTTAAGTAATATTCTATTTTCAAATGTTTGCATATAAAAGTAAAAGGCTTTGTGGATTTTTCCACAAAGCCTTTTCTTTTTAATGGGAATAACTAAGCTCTACTGAATCTGTTTCATATGTATCTATAGTTATAGCAAATAGAAGAAATAATTAATAATAATTTTTTAGATAAATAGATTTGTTTTATATTGATAGTTAATAATGGTCATGTTTTCCTTGGAAATATAACATGAAGATACTAATTTATAGTATAATAACCATATGTGAAAAAAAGACATAATTCGAGAAAGGTAGAGTTTGATGACAATTACTGAACCGGTACGAAAATATATATTGTCAGGGATAGTAGCCTGTGTTGTTATTGGTCTGATCGTGGCGAATGTTTTAGCAAGCAAACAGGATGAGGATTTCTCATCGAATGATATTCTTTATAGCCAGGCAATTCAATTACAAGCAGAGGGTAATTATGAAGATGCATGGAATGCAGTTTCTAAAGTGTTAAAGACAGAGCCGAACTCCGAAATAGCAAATTATTTAGCTGGAATTATAGCTGTTAACAGAGGTGATGTAAAACAGGCAGCAATTTATATGCAGAAAACATTAGATATTAATCCTTATAAGGTAGAAGATGCGACTTTTATGATTCAGTTAGGAGAGATATTTGTAGCTGCAGAAAAATATGAGGAAGCAAAAATTGTTCTTCTTCGCTGTCAAGAATCGGGCTGGGCACCAGAAGAAATACCAAATTATCAAGACCATGTTGCTACATTACTAGCTCAAATTGAAAATTTGCAATAAAGGAAGGTACATAATAGATGAGTAAGTTCTACGAAAAAGTAGCTTATCGTGATGTGGAAGAAGATGTTAAATCTCAAAAATCCGTAGATAAATGGATTTTTAGATTACTTCTTATTGTTATAGGCTTCGTGCCATTAATTGTTATGGCAAAAGTTATTGAGGTACAATCACCGCTCGTTACAAATGTAGATATCCTTCAGAGTGGAGAAAAGGGAGATCTTTTTACTTACTATAAATCTCTAATAGTAATAATTATAACTATATTAGCAGGTCTAATGTTGTTAGCAAAGATTTTATTTATGAATGGCGAAATCCGCAAAACAAAAATAAATTATGCAATAGGAGCATTTGCAGTAGCGATTGTTATTTCGACAATCTTTTCACCAAACATTTCTATTGCATTGCATGGTCTGTATAACCGTTCAGATGGTGCAATTAGTTGGTTGTGTTATTTAGCATTGTTCTTTATTGCGATGAATATTGACTATCCGAAAAAAGCACTAAATTGTATTTTATATTCTCTATACCCATTTGTGATTATTAACCTATTTATAGTTACTATGAACTTTTATGATAATGATTTACTTCAAAAGGTAGCAGTTAAAAAGCTGGTGATGTTATTTTTACCTGAGGGTGCTGAGCTTAGTGATGGTTCCGTTTTAGTAGGGACATTAAATCAATGGAACTATATGAGTGGAATGTTTGCAATCATGACCGTAATGTTTCTGACAGCAACAGTTTTAGAAAAAAATATTGGCCGAGCTATCGGACATTTAGTTGTAGCTGTGATGTCCATAGCTGTAATGTTAATGTCTATTTCAACAAGTGGTTTTATAACAGTTTGTATAATGATGATTGTTGTATTATTTGTAGCAATTAAATCGGAAAAGAAAGCACAAAGCTTTGCGATGATTGCAGTGTTTTTAGTAGCAAGTGCACCAGTGTTTCATGTGCTTGCAAGTAAAGATGCACGTGTTTGGACTGAATCTGTAGGCTTTGTAATAAAATCTAATCCTTATTTAAAGGAAGAGCCTGTATCTGCCACAAGTATAAATACAGATGTGAAATTTGACTGGATGACAAAGGCTTATGCTACCGAAAAATTTGAATTGCCAGTGCTGCCTGAGAGAGCTGTTGGTGCTGGGACAGGGCGTGTTTATATTTGGGGGAAAGGCTTTGAATTAGTGAAAGATCGTCCATTCTTTGGGTATGGGTTGGATACTTTTATGTATAATTTCCCGCATTATAATATTGATGCACGTGCAAGTATATTTGATGAAAATACAATTATTGATAAACCCCATAGTATGTATGTTGGTTGGCTATATGGAACAGGAATAATAGGTTTTTTATGTGGAATCATCATATTAATTATTTCATTATGTAGCCCACTAAAAATTGCTATTAAATCTAATAATTCAATGATTTGGATACTAGGAATAGCATGGGGAGCGTATTTAGTTCAAGCGTTATTTAATGATAGTTTGCCAGGAACATCTGCAACTTTGTGGGTTATGGCGGGTATATTATTAGCTACCACATTAAATAAAAATAACATAGCCCAACAATAGACGCGAAATAATTAACAGCCCACTAGAATAGGGCTGTTAATTAATTTGAACAAATGCCATCATTTGGCGAGGTGAAGATAAAAATTGAACTATAAATTTAGGTTGATTTCTTTATTAACCATCGATTCAATAATTGTTTTAATTTCTATTTTTTTAGCACATTTTTTCTTGAATCCGTTTAATCGAACTGTCGATTTGATGTTAGTGTTGAGTTCTATCATATTATTAATAAGTCATCATATATTATGCTTTTATTTTCACCTATATCAAAGAATTTGGAAGTATGCAAATATTGATGAATTAATAAGTCTGTGTAAAGTAGTTATTTTATCGATATTAATAACCGCAGCATCACAACTTATTTTCTTTAATGATTTATATGAAAGAGGACTTTTTTTAACGTTAATTTTACATCTTGTATTCTTATGTGGAATTAGATTGTTTTGGAGATATATACAATTAAGAAGAGATGATGTAATTCGTGAAAGTTCAATAAAAAGAAAAGCAACACTTATATTAGGAGCTGGGGTTTCAGGCAGAAGTATTTCAGCAGAATTACAGAAAACGGACAGTGTTCTAAATCCAGTCGTTTTTTTAGATGATAATCCAAAACTGAAAAATTTAGAAATAAACGGTATACCTATAGTTGGAAATTTAAATGATTTAGAAGCTGTTGTAGAGCATTATAATATTAAACATATTATCATTGCAATACCCAGCCTTAAAGGAGAGCAACTACAGAAAATTATTCAAAAGTCTAAAAGAGTATGTAAGAATGTCCAGATTATACCGAAATATAGAGAGTTCGCAACTGGGAAATTAAGTTATAGTAAGTTTAGAAATGTATCTATTGAAGACTTACTTGGAAGAGATTCAGTTGTTTTAGATAATGACTCTATTTCAAAAAAAATAAAAGGAAAAAAAATACTAGTTACAGGTGCTGGTGGATCAATAGGTTCTGAACTTTGCAGGCAAATAATAAAATTTGAACCTAGTATACTCGTTTTGTTAGATCATAGCGAGTATAACATTTATCAGATTTTACGTGAGTTGGAAAAAATAAAAGGATGTACTCAACTTAAAGTAGAGATTCTAAGTGTGGAAAATCGTGAACGAGTGCAGTTAATGATGGAAAAACATCAACCAAATATTATTTTCCATGCTGCAGCATACAAACATGTACCTTTAATGGAAGAAAATATTTATTCAGCTGTATCAACAAATATTCTAGGTACAAAAAATGTAATAGATGCGGCAGATAAAGTAAGTGTAAGCAGTTTTGTATTAATTTCAACTGATAAAGCTGTTAGTCCGTCAAATATTATGGGGATGTCGAAGAGAATTGCTGAGTTAATTGTGAATGAAAAAAACAATAATAGCTCTACGAAATATTCATCTGTACGTTTTGGAAATGTACTTGGTAGTAGTGGAAGTGTTGTTCCATTGTTTAAAGAGCAAATCAAAAAAGGTGGTCCCGTTACAGTAACACATCCTGATATGTCACGCTACTTTATGACAATTCCTGAAGCTGCCCAATTAGTAATTCAAGCTGCAAGTTTTTCAAAAGGTGGAGAAACCTTCGTACTAGATATGGGGCAACCTGTTAAAATTGTTGATTTAGCGAAGCAACTAATTAATTTATCTGGTTTTTCCGAGGATGAAATTGAAATAACTTATACAGGTATTCGTGTTGGAGAAAAACTACACGAAGAATTATTTTATGAATTTGAAGAAAAGTATAGTAAAGTACATCCAAAAATCAATGCTTTTACTAATGAACAATATATCAGTGATATTAGATATAAATTACAGAATAACTTGACATATAGTGAAGAAGAACTTGAACAGCTTCTTCAAACAATTTTAAATAATGTGGAATCTAAAAATACAGCTAGAATGGTTAGTAATTAGGAAATCTCCCATACAAACATTCGAAAGCTATTATTTTTGATTGTAATGAAAGGGAGAGTATATATTGTTGAACTTAATTAGAGAACACCGAAACTTAATTAAGCAGTTAACAAAGAGAGATTTAGAACTTAAATATAAGGGATCATTCCTTGGAGGAATTTGGTCTTTCATTACGCCGTTAATAATGTTAGCGGTATATACTTTTATATTCTCTGTAGTCTTTAATGCTAGATGGGGAATTGAGCAAAGTGATAACAAATTTGAATTTGCGATGATTATTTTCTCAGGGCTAATAATTTATAATATTTTCAATGAAACAGTTAGTAAATCAACTACAATTATTCTCTCTAATGTGAATTATGTAAAAAAAGTGATTTTCCCATTAGATATTCTTCCACTAACTACATTATTATCTTCGTTAATCAATGCATTTTTTAATATAGTGGTATTAGCAGTAGGGATTGCGATTTTTATTCCAGACTGGAACTTTATGTGGTTATTTATATCGTTAATTTATTTACTTCCAATAAGCTTATTCTCTTTAGGTTTTGCTTACATTGTTGCATCTATTGGTGTATATATTCGTGATTTGGCTTATACAGTAGGAGTACTATTAAATATTCTGTTTTATGTGACACCTATTTTTTACCCTATTTCGCTTGTTCCAGAGTTTATGCATCCAATAATGAATTTAAATCCATTAACTTATGTGATAGAAGGTTATAGGGATGCTGTATTTGCTGGCAAATTTCCTAATTGGGGTTCATTTTTAGTATTCACATTTTCTGGATACATTTTTATGCTATTAAGTATTTGGTTATTCCGTAAGCTAAAGCGAGGGTTTGCAGATGTCATTTAATAATAAAGATATCGTGATAAAGGTTGAAAATGTCACTAAAGAATATAAAATATACCAAAAGCCTATTCATAAAATTTTAATTAACTTAGCACCGAAGTTTTATGAAAAGAAAGTAAGTAATTTTAAGGCACTAAACAATATTAGTTTAGAAATTCCAAAAGGTACGACAGTAGGTATAGTAGGAAGAAATGGATCTGGAAAAAG
Organism: Lysinibacillus sp. RS11; assembly: GCF_042019215.1. Lineage (NCBI taxonomy): Bacteria > Bacillati > Bacillota > Bacilli > Caryophanales > Bacillaceae > Lysinibacillus > Lysinibacillus sp. RS11. The sequence continues at coordinate 655,481 of NZ_CP168124.1, forward strand.
TACACTGTTACAAATAATCACTGGTACTCTAAACCCTACATTAGGAAACGTAAATATAAATGGGCGAATTTCTGCACTTTTAGAGCTTGGGGCAGGATTTAACCCAGAATTTACAGGGCGCGAGAATGTATATTTAAATGGTGCTATTTTAGGATTAAGTAGAAAAGAGATCGATGAAAAATTTGATTCTATACTTGAGTTTTCAGAAATTGGAGAATTTATAGATCGCCCTGTTAAAACATATTCAAGTGGTATGTTTGTAAGGCTAGCATTTTCAGTAGCTGCCTTTGTTGATCCAGATATCATGATAATTGATGAGGCATTGTCAGTTGGCGATGAGAAATTCCAAAGAAAATGCTATAACTATTTAGAAAATTTAAAGGAAAAAGGTTGTACTATTCTCTTTGTTTCTCATTCTATGAGGGTCGTTGAACAATTATGTGATTATGCATATCTATTAGATAACTCTAATTTGATAGCTGAGGGAGAGCCTAAGGAAATTATCGATAAATACCACATGCTTCTGTATTCTCAAGAAAATGCACACTATCAAGCTTTAAATGCTGTTGAAAAAGCTGAAAAAAATATAGTTAGTGATGGTGGGGATACAACAGAGGAGCATATTGCTAAAATTGAAAGAGATGTATTTATTGAAAATGTAAAGATGTTAAATGAAGTAGATGAAGAGGCATATGTGTTTAATACAGGTAAACCAAGTAAAATTGTTTTAACTGTTCATTCTTCAATAAATGTGCAAGATGTATTAATTGGTCTGAGAATTAAAACTACACAAGGAATAGAAGTTTATGGCACTAGTACGTCATATCATAAATTAAAAATAGATTTTAAGAAAAACAAACAATATACAATTTCATTTGATCAAAAGGTACGTTTAACATCTGGAACATACCATATATCTGTAGCAATAGCTAAAGAGGATGGGAAAAATGATATGATCTACTTCGATAAATTATCTGATTTCTTATTGTTTAAAGTGGAAGAACTTCCAATTAGCGGAACTGGGATTGCGAATTTAAATAGTAGCATAACAATAAAAGAAGTATAGCTGTAATTAAGTTTAACATTAAACAAATTATAGGAAGTGTGTAAGCAAAATGACCAAGAAAAATATATTAATTGTGACAGAGAATTTTTCATTGGGGGGGCTTGAAACTCATATATTATCACATTGTAAAGTATTAAAGGAAATAGGTAGTGAAATATTTTTAGCAACTTCAAGTAGTTCAAGTACAAATTTAATTGATGAATATATAACTAAAAGTCTCCTAATAGAAAACTTCTCTAGTACGATTGGTAATGATTTATTAAATCATTATAATATCTTGAAAGAATTTATAATTAAAAATGAGATTAACTATATTCAAATACATCCTTATGTAACAGCTATTGTAACTGCTGCTATTGCAAATGATTTAAATATACCTTATTCGTATACAGCACATGGACCATTAAATTTTAGTTTGGGGTACGGAGAAATATATAGAAATTTCATGTTTGATATAGTACTGCCATCTGCAAACAAGATTTATTCTGTTTCAGAAGAAACTAAGCAATTAATGAAACATGCTAATAAAGACTTAAAGATAACTATCTTACCTAATGTAATTGAAATAAGTGACACATTAAATGCTCATCATAATGAAAGTAATAATATATCTTTGATTTCTAGATTGGATAAAGATAAAGTTCAAGGGATTTATGAATTTATAAAGTTTTATAGAGAATATATAAATACTGAGAATGGTAAAAATAAATCTTTAATTATTGTTGGGGATGGAGAATCTTACGAAGATATACAAGAGTTTATCAAAAATGATACTAATATAAGCATGGCTGGGTATAGCGAGAAAGTAAATGATTATATTGAAAAATCTTACTTTGTTTGTGGTATGGGGCGAGTTGTATTAGAATCAATGGCACAAAATAGACCTATTCTATTACTAGGATATGATGGCATCAAAGGCTTTGTTTCACAAGGGAATGTAGAGCATCTTGCTAATTCAAATTTCTCTGGAAGAAACATTAATACAGCTACATATGAAAACATTCTTCAAGAGATTGTTGCTTTAGATAAAAGTGCAGGCAAGTATTTTTTACAGCAGTGGGCATTAGAAAACAGAAGTACACAATTATTAAAAAGAGAATATGCTTATTTAGGTAATGAAAATATTAATAATGAAGTATCAGAAAATAAATGGTCTAATTACTTCATAAACATATGCACCAATTTGTTAGACCAAAATATTTTATTACCACAAAATATTGTATACTTCTTAGATCTATTTAATGTAAATAAAGAAGATAAAGTAGTAATGTCTTTACTTGCTGAGTTAAGTAGAGTTAGAGAAGAAAAGCAAACGCAGTCTATTGAATTAGCAATGACTAGACAAAGTCTACATGACTCTTCTTCAAACAAGCAAGAATTAGAAAATAAATTAAATTTATTAATGGATACACATAATAAATTATTAGATAAGATAGAAAGTAGTTCTATAGAGGAAGTAAAGAAATTATTAAATTATCCTAGTGAAGAAGAAATTAAACGGATTTATGAAAATTTAAGTTTAAAAGATCATCAAATATTTCAACTAAATGAACAGATACAGTTAAATGAACAACTATTTAATAATTTATCACAGAAAATATATGAGTTACACGGATCAAAGTATTTTAAATTAGTAAATTTACTAAAGCGTACAAATTTTCATTTAGTAAAAGGTAGTACTAAAGAGAAAAAAGAATTTATAAAATGGTTTTACAAGAAACTATCTAGAGAAAATTATGTTTCAACAAACAAAATCGAGCATCCATTAGATCAATTAATAACGATGATTGAACAAAAGAATAAACATCTAATAACATCGCCCACAACCCCTGCTGCAGAAGTAGTTTCCGGGTTTGGTTCTATGTATGAGCAGCAGTATGCTTACTATAGAGACTATTTAAATCAGTCGAATGATGAGTACGCGAAACAAATTAAAGGAATATTAAAAAATAGAAAATTTAAAGGAATAGTTATTTATCCAACGGCAGTACATTGGGAACCGATGCAACGACCTCAACAATTTTTAAGAGAATTTGCTAAAAAAGGATATCTATGTTTCTTCTGTGCACCATTCAATGGTGAATTTTCTATTAAGGAATATGAGAATAATTTATTTATTGTAAATAATGATGCTGCATTATTGTCTGTTGTTAGAAATAAGTATTGTATTGTTTTATGTACTTGGCAAGGCCAAAAAGCATTCATTGATCTTTTACCACAAAAATTGCTTTGGTATGATTTATTAGATCAATTGGAATTCTTTGCTGATACAGATGAAAAAACAATAGAGGCACATTATCAAACCCTTGAACACGCAGATATTGTAACTTATTCAGCTGACAAATTACATAAATATGTTAGCAAAAGAACAGATGCAATAGTTTTACCTAATGCTAGTAACTTAGCAGACTTTATTCAAGGAAAAGATACAGAGAAGCAAGGCCCACTATTACAAGGTATAAAGAATAGAAAAGTAGTAGGTTATTTTGGTGCAATAGAAGAGTGGTTTGAAGTAGATTTAATTAATCAATTAGCAGAAAGAAATAAAGAATGGTTATTTGTAATAATTGGACATATTGGGGCTGATATTAAGTTTAAAAAGCTTGAAAATATTCGATTAGTAGGCAAAGTTGATTACATTAAATTAGTGAACTATGCGTCTGCTTTTGATGTTGGTATTGTTCCTTTTAAAATTAATGACTTAACGGATTGTGTATCTCCAGTAAAATACTTTGAATATAGAGCTTTAGGTTTACCAGTAGTTACTACGGGAATACATGAAATGAAAAAATTCTCTAATGATTATGGTGTATATATTGCAAATAGCTTAGAGGAATTTGAAAGCAGCATTAAAGATGCTTTATTGCTTGACAAAGAACAGATAAAGCAGACTTCAGAAGAGTTTGCAATCCAACATCAGTGGAAAAATCGTATTGAAATTGTAGAGCAAAAAATGCTAAAGAATATAAGCAATTTAAAAGCATATGCTAATTATTTTATTGATGATCATGTATCAGTTATGACAGGCACTTTCTTAGGTTTGGATGGAGAAAACTTCTATTCAGGTGGAGCTGAAAGATATTTAATAGATTTAAATGAAGTTGTGAACTCATTAAATAGAAGATTAATTATTTATCAATATGGAACTTTCCCATGGACACGAAAATTCAAAAATATAGAAGTTAGATCCTTGGCGCGTGGAACAGAAAAAATAACAGAGTTATCAGTTGAAAATGTAAGAAATTATAATAAGGTATTTTATGATGAAGAAAATGCTGTATCGTTATTAAACGTATATTCTGCTTTCTTTGAATCATGGCCAAATGTAGCAAGCCCAAGTATAGGTATTAGTCATGGTATCGCATGGGACTCACCACAAAATAGCGGGCTATCAGCTTTGACTTTTTGGGAACAAAATAGAAAAATCATTGAATCGGCATCCTTGGTTGATAAGATGGTGTCTGTAGATACTAATACAGCTAATTGGTTCCAAACTATTGATTTTGAATTAGGAAATACTATGGAGTATGTACCTAACTATGTTGATACTAATATATTTAAGCCTAGCCAAAAAGAGAGTGACAGAGTTGTAATCTCTTATCCAAGAAGATTATACGGAGCTCGTGGATTATATATGGTATTAGATATTATTGATGAGATTCTTACAAAATTCCCTTATGTAGACTTCCATTTTGTTGGAAAAGGGTTTGAAGAAGATACAAAACATGTTGAACAAAAGATTGGAAAATGGAAGGATAGGATTAAGTGGTATTCTCTAGATCCTTCAGAAATGCATAAGGCATACGAAATTGCTGACATATCATTAGTACCTACTTTGCATAGTGAAGGAACTAGTTTATCATGCCTAGAGGCAATGTCTTCTGGAAATGCCGTAATATTAACGAGAATTGGCGGATTAACAGACTTGGTAATCAATGATTTTAATGGTATTTTAATCGAACCTAATAGTAGTGCGCTGAAAAAGGCAATAGAAGAGTTATTAAGTAATCCAGAAAAGCTACAATTTGTTAAAGAAAATGCTATTCAGGTTTCTAAAACATTCTCAAAAACCCAATGGAGTGAGAAATGGTCTACTATTGTTAAGGATTTTATCGAGGCAGAAAGCCCAGAGATTGAATTAAAGTCGAATAAAATTATCCATTTTTATATTGATGATGAAAAAGATTTAGAACGTGTTCTTGACCGAATTAAAACATACTTACTTGAAGGTCATAATATTATGGTATTTATGAAGAAAATCATTAATAACAGAGAGAAAAATAGTTTTGGTCGACTGCAATTTTTACATTTAAGTGAAGATATTTTTGATGCTGGGGATTATTTAATAGCTTCTAATAAAATATCCGATAGTATGAAAAATTATAAATACCAAATGGATGAAATCATTTGATTTTATCTTGTTGATTCAGCGGGTGTGTAAACTCCCGCTGAATAAAGAAAAGATAAAGCTTTTGGCGGATGTCACAGATTTAAAGAGGAGTTTTTTCGAGCGGGCTCGAAAAAATCTGGACGCAATTACGCTGAGGCGTAATGGATAATTGCTTTCATGTTACTTAAGAACAAACCAGCAAAAGTACTCCTTCTGATTTCTAATAGTTCTATAGAAATTAGGAGGATATTTAATTTATATAAGTATCATCATGGAATATTTGGAGGTAACTAGCTTATGCAATTAACTCATAAAATTGCTAGGTATATAAAATACCATGGTTTTAAAGGATTAATAAATAAGGTCATTGGAACAGCGGTTTATAAAATAAAAAGACAATTAAGTAAAAAAGAAAATCAAAAACAATTAGAAATTATTTTGAATGAACATGCAGATAAAGAAATTATAGTGTATTTTTCTCCAGTTCCGTGGAACTTACCTCTGTATCAAAGACCACACCATATTGCATTAAACTTAGCTAATTCAAATTATCTTTATTTCTATTGTACAAATAATCCTGTTAAAGATAACTTGAATGGTTTTAGAAAAATAGCAAATTCTTGTTATTTGACAAACCAACAGGATATTTTATTGGGTTTACCTAATAAAAAAATTATTCATTTATATTCAACTGATATGAGAGATATTGGTGAAGTATATGAGAAAGCAATAAAAAATAATGATGTGATTTTATATGAATATATAGATGAACTACATAAAGACATTACTGGAGAAATACCTGAATATGTTTTTAAAAATCACCAAAAATTATTAAAAGATGACATTAATTGTGTAGCAATTGCTTCAGCAGATAAATTATTAGCAGATGTTGAATCTCATAGAAGTAAAAATTATAAATTAATAACAAATGGTGTGGATTTTAATCATTTTAATAAAAATCAAAATAATGCGATTCCTAAAGAAATAAGAAATGTAGTAGAGAAAAAAAGACCAATTATTGGATATTTCGGTGCTTTCGCATCGTGGTTTGATTATGAGCTAGTATTAAAATTAGCAGTTGAGCGCCCAGATTACGAAATTTTATTAATTGGTTGGGATTATGACAAAAGTATAGTTAAATATAATTTAGATAAAGTACCTAATATTACAGTTATAGGTCCTATAGATTACTCTATTTTACCTGATTATTCTAAGTGGTTTGATGTATCAACAATACCATTCAAAATCAATGAAGTAACAGAATCTACATCACCTGTGAAATTATTTGAATATATGGCAATGGGGAAACCAATTGTTACGACAAATATGAAAGAATGTAGAAAATATAAATCAGTTTTAATCGCTAAAAACCGTGAACAATTTATTGGGCAAATTGATCGAGCATTACAATTAGAAGATGATAAGAAGTACTTAAAATTGCTTAAGGAAGAAGCGATGATCAATACGTGGAAAGAAAAAGCACAAGAGATTCGTTATGTGTTGAAAGAGTCAAAGGAGGAGAAATAATTGGAGAATGGAGCAAGAATTGTCGGTAGTTTATTATAGCGGCGTATTTACGCAATATCGGCTGCATTAGGAGTGCCTGTTACATTTTTAATGGTTAAATTTTTTGCATTAAAGAAATAATTTGTGATTAAGCATGTATAAATCACATGTGTTTTAATCAAATGTTGGAGATATAACAATGACACAAAATAAAATCCTACTCGCACAAAATAGTGCGTTTATCGCGAATCGTTTGCCACGTGCTGCCCGTGCTTTAAAAGAAGCGAACTATGAAGTAGATATATTAAATTGGAACCGTGGAGTAAATGCCGAGATTATTCAAAATGCAACTGAGAGCTTTGGTTTAGAAGGAATTACTGTCCACTCCATTTATTGTGGAAATACACCATATGGAAAAGGAATCATTACAATTTTTAATAAAATTCTATTTATCATAAAAGTAATACTATTCCTTTTTAAAAATGGCCATCAATATAAGGTTGTGCATGCAATTGATTTTGATTTGGCATTACCTGTTTATATAGCTAAGCTACTAAATCCAAAATTAAAATTTGAATTTATTTATGATATTGCTGATTTTGTTGAGACTTTTCATAGTCCTATTCCTAAGTTTATTCGTTCAATGATTAAAAGTTTAAGTGAACGAATAATGAATCATGCAAAAGTTGTAATAATCCCTGATGAAAACCGACTTGTCAATATTCCAAAAGAGTTTCAAAATAAAACCGTAATTATTAACAATAGTATTGATCCACCTCAACAAACAGTGGACTATGAAGTGAAAATAAATGGTGACACGTTAAATATTTTTTATTATGGTGCACTTAGTAAAGATAGAGGTATTGAATTATTATTAAAGCAAAAAAATGTTTCTTTATGGTTTGCTGGTAAAGGTGAATTACAGGGGGAAATAGTAGAGAATGCAGATACTTATGATAATATTCATTACTTAGGTTATCTACAATTAGAACAAATTTTATATGTAGCTAGCCAAATGGATGTTATTTATATGGTGTATGACCCAAGCTATCAGCATAACCAAATCGCTTCCCCAAATAAATTATATGAAGCATTGTATTTAGGAAAACCTTGTATTGTAGCTGAAAATACTTCAATTGATTTATTTGTTGAAAAATATGATATAGGATATATTACGAAATTTGATGAGCACAACTTAAGCAAAATGATTAAATCTATTAGTAAAGAAGAGTTAATAGTAAAAGGAAGTAATGCAAAATCTATTTATCCAGCGTTTAGCTGGGATACCTCTAAAAGAAAATTAATAGAAATTTATAAATCTATTACGAAAAAAGGTGACACAATATGAATCATCCTTTAGTTTCTATTATTACGCCTTCTTTTAATAGTTCACGCTTTATTGAGGATACGGTTAATTCGGTTTTAAATCAAACCTATCCTCATTTTGAGTTGATAATTGTGGACGATTGCTCAAAGGATAATAGTTTAGAAATGATTACCGCATTTAGTAAAAAAGATGAGCGTATCAAAATATATCAGTTAGAGAAAAATAGTGGGGCTGCTACTGCTAGGAATTACGGAATTCAAGTTGCAAATGGGAAATACTTAGCCTTTCTGGATAGTGATGATTTATGGGATCAACATAAGCTTGAAGTACAAGTGAAGTTTATGGAAAGCAACAATTATACATTTTCTTTCACTAATTATAATATGATTGATGAGAAGGGTAATTCTCTTAATAAAACTGTAACGTGTCCTAGTGTCATCGATTATAACAGTTTGTTAAAAAACACAACGATTGGTTGTTTAACTGTTATGCTCAATATTGAGCAACTTGGTAAGCCGATTATGCCTAATTTGCAACCTGAGGATACTGCTTTATGGTTAAAAATTTTAAGAAATAATAATAAAGCGTATTGCCTTCAAGAAGTGTTGGCAAGCTATCGGATTGTAGGAAACTCTGCTTCAAGTAATAAGCTCAAAGTAGCAAAAAAGATGTGGATTGTATATAGAAAGTCAGAAAATATTAATAGATTGAAAACTTCTTGGTATTTCGTTCATTATGCGTGGAATGCTGTTAAGAAGCACTATTTATAGAAGGTGAGAGTATGAACGTTTTAATCACAGGAGAATCAGGTTATATAGCGAAAAGTTTAAAAGCCTATTTGACTTCGAAATTTGCAGAGAGTTCTTTTTTTCTAAAGTCTATTCGAAATAATGCTATAAGTAATCTGTACTTAAATGAGGTAGATGTTCTAATTCACTTAGCTGCACTCGTTCATAAAAAAGAAACAACTGATAGTGAGGGGCTTTACTATCAAGTAAACACCGAACTAACCTATCAATTGGCAATGAAAGCAAAGTCAGCAGGAGTCAAGCAATTTATTTTCTTTAGTACAATGGCTGTGTATGGTGATGTACAAGGGGAAATAAATTATCAAACCAAGCTGAATCCAGTAACGTTCTATGGAAAAAGTAAGCTAGCCGCAGAAAAGAAAATTTTAGAATTACAAGAAGAGCATTTTCAAGTTGCCATTGTACGACCACCAATGGTATATGGTCCTAAGTGTCCAGGTAATTATTCACTTTTAAGTAAGTTAAGTCGGAAAACTTTTGTTTTTCCAAAAGTAGAGAATAAACGGAGTATGCTTTTTATAAATAATTTGAATGAGTTTATATTCCAATTAATTCAATATAAAGAGTCTGGCATTTTTCACCCACAAGACCCCCAATACATTAATACAAGTTCAATGGTACGAGAAATTTCGAAAGTGCATGGTAAGTTTGTTTATTTTAATAAACTAGTAGGAAGAGTATTAAAGTTGCTGATAGGGAATAAAATCATCTATAAGAAAGTGTTTGGAGATTTATATTATGAGAGAGAGTTATCATCATACAAAGATAATTCCTACCAAAAGTTTGATTTTGAGCAAGCAATTGCTATAACTGAGAGGGAAAAATGAAACGTTTATTGGATATTATTTTAAGTTTTATAGCGATTATTATATTTGCCGTTCCTATGGTTATTGTCAGCATTGTAATTAAAGTAACTTCAAAAGGCCCAATATTATTTAAACAACAGCGTGTTGGTAAAAATGGCATCCATTTTGAAATTTATAAGTTTCGGTCAATGTATACAGAAACTCCAAATGTTTCAACAGAAGACCTAGGTGATCCAACTAGTTATATTACACCTGTTGGAAAATTTATTAGAAAAACTAGCATAGACGAGCTTCCACAACTTTTTAATATTATTAAAGGGGATATGTCAATAGTTGGACCAAGACCGGCCTTATATAATCAATACGAGTTAATTGAAATGCGTAACAGTGTGAATGTTAACTCTGTTAGGCCAGGGTTAACGGGTTTTGCACAGGTGATGGGACGTGATTTTATTTCTGATAAGGAAAAAGTTGATTACGATAAATACTATGTTGATAATAAGAGTATCGTGCTAGATATAAAAATAATTTGGATGACATTTTTCAGTGTATTAAAAACTGAAGGAGTTAAGATGAAATAGAGATAAGAGGTAAAACTTAAATTATGAAAAAAATCCGAAAAGCTATTATACCAGCAGCAGGGCTTGGCACTCGTTTCCTTCCAGCAACAAAGGCAATGCCTAAAGAGATGCTACCAATTGTAGATAAGCCGACAATTCAATATATAGTAGAAGAAGCCATTGCCTCCGGAATTGAAGATATCATTATAGTTACAGGTAAAGGTAAACGTGCAATCGAGGATCATTTCGATAATTCATTTGAACTTGAGACGAACCTAATAGAAGCAGGTAAATTTGATATGCTTGAAAAGGTTCAGAAGTCTGCTGAAGTGGAAATTCATTACATCCGTCAAAAGGAGCCGCTTGGACTAGGTCATGCAATTTGGTGTGCTCGTAAATTTATTGGTGATGAGCCGTTTGCAGTGCTACTTGGTGATGATGTTGTTAAAAGTAATGAACCTTGCTTAAAACAATTAATGGATCAATATGAAAAAACGTCTTCAAGTGTGATTGGTGTTCAAGAAGTGCCAGATAGGGATGTCCATCGTTATGGTATTATTGATCCTGTCAATACTGACAGTCGTTTAATACAAGTTACACAATTTATTGAAAAGCCTAGCTTGGAGGACGCACCTTCAAATTACGCTATAATTGGACGTTATGTATTAACACCTGAAATTTTCCATTTCTTGGATGAGAAGAAGAAAGGTAAAGGTGGCGAAATTCAGTTAACCGATGCTATTGAATCTTTAAATGGTATTCAACAGGTTTTTGCATATGTATTTGAAGGTCGTCGTTATGATGTAGGTGAACAATTAGGTTTCATCGAAACGACAATTGATTTTGCTTTAGAACGTGACGATTTAAGCGAAAGTGTTAAAGCGTTAATTTTACAAAAAGCTAAACAATTGAGTGGCAAAACGGATTGATTTTAGTTGTTATTGGCTTTATTGATATCGTTTGTCAGGGAATTAGTAGAAAAACTCAAGAAGTTGTTATATCAAATAATTATGGTACTTGCAACGTTAGATTGTAGATACACAAACTTTTTTGTGCAAAGCGATTTATATGATGGAGTTACTCATGTGCGTAATATTCAAAGTGCCTGGCGTTATAACAGAAATTTCAATTAGAAGGTATGTCTCAAATTGGGGCATACTTTTTATTTTAATGTCGATTAAAGATCGAAGTCATTCAAATAATGATAAAAGAAAAAATATCTAAGGATATTGAAATTGTTCATTCTAATTACTATATGTCATAATATACATATCAAATTTTACCTTGAGAAGTGAGGATTCAATTGTGCTGACAGAAATTGTTAAAACAACGTTACTGAATTGTTCCCTAGACGATAGTGATATAATTCGATATAAAGATCGTGTAAAGAGGATTCATGACGCTTTACCACAATATCCATTAACAGGATGGGTGGATTCTCCGTTACAAGATCAAGAAGCACTACTTACTTCTATTGAACGAGTAGCGAGTGAGGTACGTGCATGTGCGGATGTACTTGTCGTTGTCGGGGTTGGTGGATCATTTTTAGGGGCACGAGCAATTCAAGAAGCGCTAATGCCTTATTTTGGTCTAGCTAAATGTGGCATCGAGGTTGTTTATGTTGGTCTAAATATGAGCGGTGCCTATATTAAGGAACTACTCGAGTATTTAGATACAAAGCAAGTGTATGTCAATGTGATTTCAAAGTCAGGTGGTACGATGGAGCCTGCGTTGGCGTTTCGCGTAATGCGTTTATATATGGAAGAACGTTATGGTGATAAGGCCATTGAGCGCATTATTGTGACTACAGATGCTGAAAAAGGGATATTGAAGGGTATTGCTGATAAAGCTGGCTATCGTCAATTCGTGATTCCGAATGATATTGGTGGACGTTATTCCGTGTTGACGCCTGTAGGCTTATTGCCTGTAGCAGTAGCGGGAGTCAATATTCGTGCTTTAATGGATGGTGCGCGACATGCAGCTACGGAACTAGCGGAATCAGATTTAGCACATAACGATGCATACAAATATGCGGTCATGCGCCATATGCTTTATGAGAAAGGTTTTACGATTGAGTTGCTTGCTTCCTTTGAGCCAGGTTTGAATAAGTTCCATGAATGGTGGAAGCAGTTATTTGGTGAAAGTGAAGGAAAGGAGCATAAGGGACTCTATCCTTCAACGGTGAATTTCTCAACAGATTTACATGCGATTGGGCAATTTATTCAAGAGGGAAGTCGTGTAATGTTTGAGACATTGTTACACTTTCATGAAATCGAGGGAGATTTAGCTGTGCCTTTTGATGCTCGAAATGAAGATGGGTTAAATTATTTATCGACTCGCACCTTTAATGAGATTAATGCTATTTCCAAACAGGGTACAGCACTTGCACATGCAGAAGGAAAGGTGCCTGTTATTCAGCTTGAATTACCGAAGCTTGATGTGTACCACTTAGGTTATTTGATTTATTTCTTCATGAAAGCTTGTGCGATGAGTGCGTGCTTATTAGAGGTTAATCCGTTTGATCAGCCTGGAGTTGAAGCGTATAAACGCAAAATGCTAGAGTTGTTGAAAGAAGAGAAGGTGTTCAAGTAATGGTTAATGTTCGTGATTTATATAATCGGTGGAACGAGATGAGCCTTCCTAGTTATTTAGCAGAGGAGCTTGTATCTTTTGCTGAGGATAGTAGTTTAATAGAGGATCGCTTTTATCAATACGTATCCTTTGGTACTGGTGGAATGCGTGGTGTTTTAGGTGCTGGAACAAACCGTATGAACGTTTATACCATTCGTCGTGTTGCAGAAGGACTTGCTCGTTATATCGAATCGAATGGCGAGGCCGCTAAAGAGCGTGGGGTTGTTATTGCTTATGATACACGTCATTTCTCGTATGAATTTGCCTGTGAAACTGCAAGTGTACTAGGAGCACATGGTATTCGTTCATATGTTTATAAAGAAGCACGGCCAACACCGCAGTTATCATTTACGGTACGTCAATTACATGCTTATGCAGGTGTTGTCATAACGGCAAGTCATAACCCTAAACAGTATAATGGCTTTAAGGTGTATGGTGAGGACGGTGCACAACTAACACCTCAATCTGCCAATGACATCGTGGAACATATGGAAAATATCGAGGATATATTTTCTATAAAGGTATGTGAACTTGAGCAACTGGAACAGCAAAGAATCTTGTCATGGCTTGGAAGTGATATGGATGCCGCCTATTTAGAGCATCTTTTAACATTAAAGGACAATGATGATATTGCTCTAAATATGAAGCTTGTTTATACGCCATTACATGGTGCTGGTTTAGTGCCAGTTAGTGAAGGGCTACAAGCTTTTGGTTTTCAGCACATACATATTGTGAACGAACAAGCTGTACAGGATGGAGCTTTTCCCACGGTTTCTTACCCAAATCCAGAGGAGCCTGCTGCCTTTGCGTTAGCGATGGAACTGGGGCGAAAAGTAGGCGCAGATCTTTTATTAGCAACAGATCCCGATGCGGACCGTTTAGGTGTGGCCGTGAAGAATGGTGAGGGCTACGAACTATTGACGGGAAATCAGCTTGGTGCATTATTGCTACATTATTTGTTATCAACAAAACAATCTAATGATACTTTACCGGATAATGGGGTAATGTTGAAAACTATTGTAACTTCAGAGTTAGGTGCGATGATAGCCAAGCAATTTGGTGTAACCACGGTCAATACGTTAACGGGCTTCAAATACATCGCTGAAAAAATTGCGGAGTATGAAAAAACGGGTGCTTTTTCGTATTTATTCGGCTATGAAGAAAGCTATGGCTACTTAATTGAAACTTTCGCTCGCGATAAGGATGCGGTACAAGTTGCATTAAAGGTAGCGGAGATGGCAGCTTTCTATGCAAAGAATGGACAAACATTATTAGATGGATTGCAAAATTTGTATCATCAATATGGTTATTACAAAGAGGCTTTAGTTTCTCAGGTATTTGAAGGAAAGAATGGTCAAGATGAAATGAAAGCAATATTAGATAATCTTCGACGAAACGTGCCTGAGTCAATAGCAGACTTAGCTGTAAAACGATTTGAGGATTACTTAACAGGACTTACAACATTAGCTGACGGTACAACTGAGTCTATTGTATTGCCTAAAGAAAACGTTTTGAAATATATACTTGAAGATAATTCTTGGGTAGCCATTCGACCATCTGGTACAGAACCAAAATGTAAGTTCTATTTTGGTGTTGTTGGAGAAACAGAAGAAGAAGCAAAAGAAAAACTGAAGCAACTGCAAGCTGTATTTGTATAGAATAGTAGTTTAATAAATCGAAACAATAAACGCCCTCTTAAAATCGGAGGGCGTTTTCATTTTCTTTCTGTACTCGTTTCAATAAAGCCTCTTGCTGGATTGAGGGGCTGCGGTTGATTGGAGTGGAGGCGGAGCGACTCCTTGGGGATCAGCGACTCAACGGACGCCCCCAGGAAAGCGCCCCGTCAGAATGGACATCAACCACACGTTATGGTGATAAACCTACCAATTTCTAATATTAAAATTAATTTACACAATATAGATACTATTAAAATAAGTCATTAACAATAATATGCTAACATATACATATAGTGGGGAAATAGGTTTAAATTATTTCAACTATTGATGGCAAGCCGTATGCGATGAAAGTCGCCTGTATGGTGTAGGCCCAAAGAAAGGTGACAGCAGTTAAGGAGGTTAGTGCCAATAGTAGAAGAGAAAGTAGATCTTTCAAAAACAGATGCTGAAAAAGTTAATATTGATGGAATCACAGTTAAAGGAAACACAATTCTATAATCTTTTTGCAAAGTCTTCTCTTAGAGGCTTTGCATTTTAAAAACTAACTTTCCTAAGTTTGAAAGGGGATTTGACTGGATGTCGAAGAAGAAGTGGAAGAAGCCGATAAATGCCTTTTTAGCAACAACTCTAGTGGCAAGTGTTGTCACACCTGTAGCACCGCTTACAGTAAAAGCCGAAACATTAGCAAATGATTTAATCATTTCAGAGTATATTGAAGGTAGTTCCTTTAATAAAGCGATTGAAATATATAATGGTACAGGTGCCGCGGTTGATTTAAGTAATTATACTTTAGAGCTTCATACGAACGGAGAAGCTACCGCGAAAAATAAAGTGAGTCTGACAGGTACTCTAGAAAACGGAGCTACGTATGTTGTATATCATAAAGATGCAGGTCCAAACATTAAAGCAAAAGGGAATCTAGAAAACTCAACTGTTATTAACTTCAATGGGAATGATCCGATTGTATTAAGGAAATCGGGTGAAATAATCGATTCCATTGGACAAGTTGGTCCTTCAGCAGATTTTGCTAAAGATGTAACTTTAGTAAGAAAGAATTCAGTTTTGTCGGGTGATACAAATATTAATGATCCATTTAACCCTGCTTTAGAATGGAATTCTTCTTCAGTTGATGATTTTTCTAATTTAGGGCAACACGTAATGGACAACTCAGGTGGACCTGTTGATCCTGTTGACCCGGAAACACCAGCAATCCTCCCAATTGGAGATGCTAGAACTAAAGGTGTGGGTGAAACGGTAACCATTAAAGGAAAAGTAGCTGCAGGCTTGAAAAATACGTTCTCCGTCCAAGATGATACAGGAGGTATTGCAGTACGACCTACTAGTCTAGATTTGTCTGTCGGGGATGAGGTTACTTTAACAGGTAAATTAGCTGACTATCGCGGATTACTACAATTAGATGGTGCTACAATCGTTGAAAAAGGTGGAAATTCTGGTGCGCCATCGCCAAAGGTAGTAACTGGTACTCAAGTAACGGAAGCAAACGAATCACAGCTAGTAACAGTGAAAAATGTTACGCTTACAGATGTTCAACAAGGAAATGGATGGGTGAACTTTACGGCAAATGATGGGACGAATTTCCTTGTACGGGATGAAACGAATTCACTTGGATTAACTGCTGGTACTTCCTATGAATCTATTACTGGTATTGTCCAACAGTTCGATCAAGATTATCAAGTTATTCCCCGCTCAAAAGCAGACATTGTTGTGGATAGCTCAGCATTAAAACCTGCTATTGCATCTCCTGGAAGTGGAACGTTTACAGGGAAAACAACAGTTACGTTGACAACACCGACTGCAGATGCAGAAATTTATTACACATTAGATGGCACTGAGCCAACTGAGAAAAGTCATAAATATGAGATGCCACTAGAAATCAGTAAAAATACTACAGTAAAGGCAATTGTTAAAGATAAAAATGGTACGTTTAGTGAAGTAACTACGTTTGATTATATTATTGCCGATAAATTACAAATTCATGATATTCAAGGTGCCAATCATACTTCTTCATTCAATGGTAAAACGGTTGAGGGCATTGAAGGTGTCGTAACCTATTCATTCATGTTAAATAACAATTGGTATTATAACATTCAAACACCTGATGATTTAGCTGATCATAATCCGAATACGTCTGAAGGGATTTTACTATACAGTGGTAAAAACGCTTGGCCAGTTCAGGTAGGGGACTTAGTATCTGTTAAAGGGCAAGTAAATGAATTTGCCTATGATGGTTATAGTGATCGACAACAAACAGATTTAAAAACTACGCAAATCAATGTACGTAACGATCAAGGCGGAAAAGTAGAAGTCGTGAAAAATAGTGTGGCACTACCAAAGCCAATTGAAATTGATAAATTAAAAATGTCCTTAAGCAGCATTGACAGTGATCAACTTCAAACATTTAATCCAACGATTGATGCTATAGATTTCTGGGAAAGCATTGAAGGGATGCGGGTAGAAGTAAAGGACGTAAAAGCGGTAGCACCACAAGAGCATGGAGATCTGGTGACAGTACTTGGCAGTGAACCGACAAATACAATTCACGGTGGCGTATTGTACGAAAAAGGAAATGCTAATCCAAACAGAATTCAATTCAGATTGGAACCGAATGCCGCTGCACGCGATTTTGAAGTGGCTACAGGTGATCAATTTAAAGGACCTATTACGGGAGTCGTAGGCTATTCCTATCAAAACTTTAAAATCTATGTTCCTTTAGACGAAATGAAAGCTGCCCATCAACGAGGTACAGCATCACCTGAGAAAACAAAAATTGTAAAAGCCGATGATAAGCTAACAGTTGCATCTTATAATTTAGAAAACTTCTCGAATAACAAAAGTTCTACGACTGATGATAAAGCGAAAAAGCTAGCACGAGCAATTGGCATTGATATGGGGAGCCCAGATATTGTTGGTGTAACTGAGGTGCAAGATAATAACGGTGCTTCTCCTGGTGATTCAAACGCAAATGAAAGTTATCAAAGACTAATTGACGCGATCAAAGCTACAAGTGGTGTTGAATATCAGTATGTTAATATTGATCCTATCAACAATCAAGACGGTGGAGCACCAGATGCGAATATTCGTGTTGGCTTCCTTTATAATCCAGAGCGAGTGAAGTTGAAGGAAGGTATCCCAGCAGGAGATGCTACAACAGCTGTAGATTATAAAGATGGGAAATTAACACTGAACCCTGGTCGTATTGATCCAACAAACGAAGCGTTTAATAGTAGTCGTAAACCTTTAGCGGCACAATTTGAATTCCAAGGTGAAGACGTAGTAGTGATCGCCAACCATTGGAATTCTAAAAATGGAGATACGCCATTATTTGGTGCTAAGCAACCGCCTGTATATGGCAGTGAAGTGCAACGTCAAAAAATCGCACACATTGTTTATGATTTTATTGAAGATATTAAATCAAACAATCCAGATGCAAATATTGTTTCATTAGGCGATTTTAATGATTTTCAATTTGCAGATGCTTTAAAAATACATGAAGGTCAATTAATGACGAATATGATTAATAAAGTGGAAGATTCTGATCGTTACACATACGTCTTTCAAGGAAATTCACAAGTATTAGATCATATTTTAGTTTCGAATAATCTAGCAGACAAAACAGTTGTAGATGTCCTTCATATTAATGCTGATTTTACGGACATGGCTGGTCGTGCAAGTGACCATGATCCTGTCATGATTCAAATTGATATGAAGAAAGATTCAAGTATTGAACCGATTAAACCTGAAATCGTATATGACCTTAAGAACTACAAAAAAAACAAATTGACAATAAATAAACCTAGTGTGGCAGTGCATTTAGATGCTCAATCTGTTATTCCAAAAGGTGTGGTCCTTAAAGGTGCCTATGCGGAGCTACATGGAGAAGGCTTTAAGACGACTGATGTTATCCTTAGTCCAGTAAAAGCAGGGGCGATTATCGACTTAAAAGGCACTGCTGTGAAATCAATCACGATTGAAGGTTCAAATGTTAGTGAAATAAGAGATGCTGAAAATATAGATATCAAATCGATAATCTATAAAAAGGGTGCAGCTCCTGAGCAAATTAAATTTACAAATTCGAAGGGCGAACCTATTGGAGATCCTTCTTTACCTTCTGAAAATAATGCACCTATCATTAAAAATCCTATAGCAAACAAATCTGTAGCTGTTGGTGAGACAATTAACATTGATTTAACAGATCATTTCTCAGACCCTGATGGTGATGAGCTTTCATTTACAGCTACAAAAGGAACTGTAAAGGGCAAGACATTAACGCTTAATTTAGAAGAGGGTAGCCATATTGTTGGCGTTACAGCATCTGATGGTAAAAAAAGTGTTACAGCAAGTTTCAGTGTTACAGTTGTTGCGAATGATTATTATACAGCTGCCTATAACAAAGAGGGGCAGGAACTAAAAAAGGCACTTCACGATATCATTTCTGAACAAAAGGTACTTTCTTATGATGAAGTTTGGAATGCATTAAAGTATACGGATGAAGATCCTAATAATCCAAACAACGTCATGTTATTTTACTCTGGGAAATCTAGTCCCAAAACAAACAGTGGTGGCAATGTAGGAAACTGGAACCGAGAGCATACATGGGCAAAATCCCACGGTAATTTTGGAACAAGCAATGGACCAGGAACGGATATCCATCACTTACGTGCAACCGATGTACAAGTTAATAGCTCAAGAGGAAATTTAGATTTTGACAATGGCGGCAGTCCAGTAGCAGGCTGCAATGGTTGCCTGAAAGATTCAGATTCATTCGAACCTCCTAATCGCGTAAAAGGTGATGTAGCACGTATATTATTATATATGGCCACTCGTTACGAGACTGGAAATAAGGTAGACCTTGAATTAAATGACAAAGTCAACAATGGAACAGCTCCTTACCACGGTAAACTTTCTGTTCTTTTAGAATGGCACGAGCAAGATCCAGTAGATGCCTACGAAAAACAAAGAAACGAGAGAATTTACGAAATCCAAGGTAATCGCAACCCATTTATAGACCATCCAGAATGGGTAGAAAAGATATGGTAAATTAAACTCAAAACAAAAAACGCCCACTTCAGTTGCTAACCTGAAGCGGGCGTTTGTCGTTTACTGTGCTCATTTCACTGCAGCCTTATGCTGGTTTTCTTGCCTTATAAAACTCCCACATTCTTCTATTAAATTTCCTCATTATAGCGTAAAAAATTAGATTGCTAGTATTGCCATTGCATTCTTCGACAAACTATGACATCCTTAAATTAGAGATAAAAGTAAAGTATTAGGGGAATGTTTTGTGATTAAAGAGTGGGATTTACTACGTGTGGTCGCGTGTTTATCTATTTTATTATTACACACTTCTTCGTGGATTATTATTGAAGCTGGTGCGATACCAGAGCAGCCATTTTATCTGTTTTTACGTATTGCGCTATGTTATGCGACACCGACGTTTATTTTATTATCTATATTAATTTTGGCGAATCGTTATCAGGATAAAATACCGAGTAACTTTTGGTCAAATAGAATTCAATATATTTTTCTGCCTTATTTAATATGGGCCATGATCGATGCAGTAATTGTAGAGTCAATTTATCGCAAGGGCTTATTATGGGAAAAAATTGTCCGCAATGTCTTCTACAGTGAGTTTGTAGGCTGGTTTGTTTTGGTCATTATGCAGCTGTATGTAGTCTTTGCGTTAATGAAACGTTTTAAGTGGTCTATGGCTTGGTTTTTACCGTTATGTATGCTGATTACGCTTGTCCATCATTCGATGATTTTATTACCATATCCGATTTTTGAAGAGAATGAGTTAATGTTTCGTTTATTCTTTACGGGGTGGCTTGGGTATTTTGCCATTGCTTATGCGATGGGGGTGTATTATACGCAGATTGCCACGCTTGCGAAAAAGTATCGTTACGCGACAATTGTGTTCTTCGTGTTATCTGTTGCCTTTTTATACATTCGTATGCTGCTTGGTTATACAGATACACATTCGAGACGCCTTGATTTAATGCCGCTTGTTTTAAGTATTGCATTGCTAGTAATTGCCTGGGGACAGTCGATACCTTACACGAAAACGGTTCGAGTGCTGAGCCAATATTCGTTTATGATCTATCTCATACATTGGGAAGTTCTGCGTCTATCGACAGGCTGGTTTGTAGAGCACTTCGATCGCACGCTAGTCCGAGTGCCACTGTTGATGCTGTGGACGTTAGTCGTTTGTATTGCGGTGACCAAGTTGATTTCATTACTTCCATATAGTCAATGGGTAGTAGGGAAAATTAAAAAGCGTGCCACATAGTAAAAGCAGTGATTTCTTTCATTATAGAAATCACTGCTTTTTTTGTATCACCCGTAGAGTCGTTATTCCGCCACCAAAAGTGGAAATATCGCCGGTAAAGTAGTGAGTAGCGCCGCTAAAAGTGGAAATTCCGCCGGTAAAGAAGTAAGTTGCGCCGCTAAAAGCCGGAGTATCGCCGGTAAAGTAGTGAGTAGCGCCGCTAAAAGCCGGAGTATCGCCGGTAAAGTAGCTAGCTCCGCCGCTAAAAGTCGGAGTATCGCCGCTAAAAGTGGAAATTCCGCGGGTAACCTAGTCAATTCCGCCGCTAACTTCAACGATAGCGCCGCTAGAAGATAATACTTGTACTAAAAGCTTTCGCTACTCGGGCATCAATTTTAAATTGCGGTCATTGTAAGCAAGCACGACGTAGTCTGGGTGCATGCTTTGTAAATAAGAAAGAACATCTTTATCCAAATAACGTAAGTCTAAAACTGTTAGCTTTTTAAAATGACTCGCTACATGAAATTGAATGGCATTAAAATATGAATCTTTGATGACAACGACATGTTTGTCGCTGTCATAGTCATTGTTAACAATCGTGAGCTCTGCAAAGTCTCGGCTGTAAGCATCAGCATAGTTTACGACTGTGTCAGGGCTCATTTGCTTGGCACGACCGTATACTGACTCGTACGGAGCCGTGACGCCATCCTCGATTGTACCGTCATAGATTGTAAATTGCGTTGCGAACGAAGCGGGCTCGTTGTAGCAAATTTCATCGTGGTTATCGACGGTCATGTACAGGATTTTATTCCATGAGCCAGCAAACTTATTCGGTAAGCAATAAGTATTGGCTTCCTCGTATGGAATCGGCTCAATTGTTTCACCGAGTCGCTCGCTCATCGTTTTCATGAGTGCCTCGTAGCCTGTGTATGCGCCACGCATCGTCCAGTGATGATCGGTTTTGTAGAAGTTCCGTTCAGCAGAAAAGTCGTTCTTCATTTCATCATAGAGACGGATATTGTCTACGCCAGCATCAGTAACAAGCTCATGTAGGCGCGCATTATTGGCTATTCCTGCATCATCAGGCATGTAGCTTGGACTTGGCTCACGTGAGTAAGTTGCCTTTGCTGGTAGTGAGTAAAACGTAAACGGGATATTTTTTTCAGCAAGCCCTTCGCTTAGATTTTGCAAATCGGAGGCGAAGGAAGCAAGCTCTTCATCAGATTTTGCTTCAGCGGGCTTTGAAATAATCCAGCCGCTGTCATCATCAACTGCGTACTTATCGTTTAAGTAGGTTTTCCCCATTGCCCGTTGGAAGTAAACATAGTTACGCATCCATGTATCTCGTGCAGGAAATTGATCGGAAATATATGTTTCTACTTGTTTTGACCATGCCCCAGAAAAGATCTCCTGTGGGCTTGGTGAAATGTTTGCAGATTCTAACGGACGGTTCTCCATCTCAGATTGTGGACGATCTACCGTTAGCACATGCACGACGAAGCCACCGAAAATGATGCAAAAAAAGGTTATTGGTAATAGATACATTTGTATTTTTCGCATATTGTCCCACCTAGAATCTAAAGTAAATGAATGGATTATGTGTTGCGTTTACTAAAAACATCGTAATAAAGAGCAACAATGCCCCATAGTAAATTGTTTGTACAAGACGTAGACTCCAATCAAATGATAGGGAAGCGGTTGCTTTTTGCTCGCTCCACGTTTGATAAAGTCTATAAATTGGCATAGCGAATATGATTGCTACTACAAAATACACGGCATAGTCTTTCGCCAGTAAAATCGTTTCATAATTATAAAGTGCCGCATCGGAGAGCCCAAACATCGTTTTGATAAACTCAAAAGCATATGTAAAGTCATTCGCTCTAAAGAATACCCAACCGATCATAACGATAATAAGTATATAAACATGGCGTAAGAAACGAGGAATACGCTCCAACCATTTTAAAAGCACCCATTTTTCAAGGCAAATTAATATTCCGTAATAAAAACCCCAAGCCATAAATGTCCAGCTTGCTCCATGCCAAAAGCCCGTTAGCGTCCATACAATTAATAAATTTCGATAGAGCTTCCATTCGTGGCTAACGCGACTACCTCCAAGTGGGAAGTAGACATAGTCTCTGAACCAGCTGCTAAGCGAAATATGCCAGCGACGCCAGAAGTCTGTAACAGATTGTGCAATGTACGGATAGTTAAAGTTTTCTTCAAAATGGAAGCCGAAAATTCGTGCTAAACCAATGGCCATATCACTATAACCTGAGAAGTCAAAATAGATTTGTAACGAGTAAGCTAAGATACCTATCCAAGCAGTACCTGTCGTTAAATCGCCGCCTGATAAGCTGAAGACATGATCGGCGACTTCGCCCATCGGATTCGCAATAAGTACTTTTTTAGCTAACCCTTGTACAAAGCGACGTGTACCAATCATCCAATCCTCTGCTGTAGAGAAACGCTTTTTAATTTGCTCTGCTACCGTTTGATAACGAACGATCGGTCCTGCCACAAGCTGTGGAAACAATGTAATGAAAAGTGATAAATCCAAAAAATTACGCTGTGCCTTAACATCTTTTCGATAAACATCGATCACATAGCTAAGTGCTTGGAATGTATAGAACGAAATACCGATTGGAAGGGGTACAGCCTCCCATTCAATTGGCTGCTCCAAGTAGTTGTTAATAATGTCCACAAAAAAGCCGGCATATTTGTAATAGCCTAAGATAGCTAGGTTACTTACAATAACAAGCCAAAGTAGCGCTTTTCGTTTGGACTGCGAGACTGTCTTTTCAATAACAATCCCCAAAATATAGTTGAGCAAAATTGAAATCATCATTAAAAGTACATATTTCGGTTCGCCCCATGCATAAAAGAACAGACTGGCCAACAGTAATATTGTGTTGCGTAGCATCTTCGGAGAGATGAAGTACACAATGAGCACTAATGGCAAAAATACATATAAAAATATAAGGCTACTAAAAACCATTCCTTCAAATCCCCATCTCTAATAATTATGTAATTGCTAATAGAATCGCCATGATCGCTGATAAAACCGAAAACATCGCTGATAAAATGTCAACACGCCGATAGTCCAGTGAACTTCGCTGATAAGATACCCCGAATCACTGATAACATCGTGAAAATCGCCAAAATAACTGATAATATGCAAAACTGCTAGATAATTCTAATATAAACAAGGAAATGCAAGAATAAATTACCTACCTCATTGTAACGTAAATTCACGAATTGTTCACTACTGGTTTTTAATCAAATATTGGTAAAAAGTCGATTTTTGTCGAAAAAATGGTTGGTAAAAAAGACATGGGCAAATTGGTATATTTTCCGTGCGGCAGTAAGGTTTGTCTGTTAATTTTCAGGATGGAGATGTTTTATCTATTAATCTAAAATATGGTTGAAAACCCTTTAGAAATCTACGTTTACCATATCTTTCATTCCAAATCTTGCCCTTTGAAATTTATTATCACGTACTCTTATAATAGATTCGTAGTCACCAAAAGTGGCTAATTTATCTAGGAGGTTCTTTCATATGAAACAAAAATATAGTAAATGGGTTGTCGGCGCAGCATCAGCGGCCCTAGTAGCATCAGCAATCGTACCAGCAGCAAGCGCAGCAAGCAGCTTTTCTGATATTGAAAAAAGTGACCACAAGGATGCCATTTTAGCATTAGCAGACGCTAAAATCGTAGCTGGTTACCCAGATGGAACATTCAAACCGAATGCCGTTGTAACTCGCGGAAATGTAACAAAATTCTTAGGTAAATGGTTAGTATCAGAAAACTACGAAATTCCTGCAAACTATGAAACAGAAGCACGTTTCACTGATTTACCAACAACAACACCTGACAAAGAGTTATTACAATATGCAGCACTTGTTAAAGATGCTGGCGTATTCAAAGGCTCTAACAACAAATTAATGCATACTAATAACATGAGCCGTGAACAAATGGCAGTTGTTTTAGTACGTGCGATCAACACTGTTTATAACGTAGATTTAGTAGCAGATTACAAAGAATCTGACTTCAAAACGACAATCACGGATTTAGACAAAGCTACAGCTACTGAAAATCGTGAAGCAATCGTCGCGTTAGAATATGCTGGACTTACAAACGTGAAAGCGTTCAATCCTAAAAACACATTAACACGCGGTCAATTTGCATCATTCTTACACCGTACAATTACTAAAATTGGTCAAGGTGAAACTTTAACTGTTAAAGAAGCTAAAGTTGTAGATGCAACAACATTAGAAGTAACACTTTCTAATGACAAAAAACATACTGTAAAATTAGAAACTGCTCTTCCAGAAAACAAAGAAACAAAAGTAGAGTTTGTGATCGATGGTAAAACTTATTCAGCTGTAGTTACATATGTAACTGACGTAAAAGTAAAATCTGTTGATGCAGTGAATGCAAAAACTTTAGCTGTAACATTCAACAAACCAGTTGAAACTGAAAAAGCTAAATTTGAGCTTAAAAAAGACGGCTTCAAATCTAACTTCTCTTCTATTACATGGAACGAAGATAAAACAGTTGCAACAATCGAATTAACTAGCAAAATTACAAAAGGTGAATTCACAGTTAGCGTAACTGGTCTTTCAGATAAAGCAGTAACTGGCTCTGTAAAAACTGAAGACGAAAAAGTTGCTGGTATTGAAGTTCTAGGTGATGTAGCTCCATCAACTGGCGACAAAACAGCTACAATCGGCTTCCAAGTTAAAAACCAATACGGTGAAGATATTACAAAATTAAACGCTTCAGCTTTAACACTTACTGCAGCAGGCGCTGATTCAGCAGTTGCAAATGCAGACGGCTCTATCACTATTAATAAAGCTGCTGGTCTTAAAGAAGGCGACAAAGTTGTACTTACAGTAATCCACGGTGGAACTGCAACTACAACTACAAAAACTGTAACAGTTTCTGCTAAAACTGTAGCAACTGATGTAACAATTGGTGCTCTTTACAATAAAGATGGCAAAATGTTAACTGAAGATGCTAATTTAGCAAAAGATAAATTCTATCTTCCTGTAACTGTAAAAGACCAATACGGTAAAGAAGTTACTGACTTAAACCGTCTAAAAGATGAGGTTATTGTTACAAATACAAACCAAGCTGTTGCAACGTTTGGTGCATTTGAAAAACAAACAATCAATGGCAAAGATGTAATCGTACTTCCCGTTACTAGCATCGTAGCAAATGGTGATACAAACGTAATCGTTATCGCAAAAGCAACTGGTAAAAACGGCCAAGCAACAGTGAAAGTTGCTGAAGGTTTACGTGCTGATACAGTTACATTAGGTGCACCAACAAAAGTTGTTACTGCTGGATCTGATATCCTATTCCCATTATCTGTATTAGATAAACAAGGTAATGCTATTAAAGATACTGCTGTACTAGGCGGATCTAAAGGTATCTCTATTACTGGCGGTACTTTAGTAGAAAAAGACGGCGAGCTTTATGCAAAAGTAGCAGGCGATAAAGTAGTAGAAAACGCACCAGTAACTGTTGTTGTTACATCTTCAACTGGTAAGGTTGCAACTCAAACAGTTATCCCTAAATCTACAACTGCACCAAAAGTAATCACTGGCTTAGATAGCAAAGTAAGCACATCTATCCGTGAACTAGCTGATGCTAAAGTAGAAATCACTGCAAAAGACATCGTAGTTGAAGACCAATTCGGTCAAGTTATTTCATCTGACGAGCTTCTTGCAAAACTTGGAACATCAGGCTATGCAATCCAAGCGGTTACAGACAATGATGCACCATTCACTGTAACTGGTGAAATTAAAGATGCTACTAACAACAAAATCACAGTAGCATACAAAGCAGGCGCTACAAAAACAACTGCTAATGTAACATTCAAACTTGTAAAAGTAGGTGGCGAAGCGATCGAAGCTAGCTCTTACTCTAAACAATTCTCAGTTGTAAAAGATAGCTCATTCTCTTCTTATAAAGTAGAAGATATCAAACCTATCTATGTAACTGAAAAATTAATTCCAGCTAAATATGGCAAAGACATCGTAGTGAAAGCAGTAACAGCTAATGGTGGAGAAGTTACACTTAAAGCAGGTTCTGACTACACTGTAAAATCTACAGTTCTTACAAACGTTGCAGATGGTAACGTTACGACTGGCGATGCAGCTAACGTAGAATTCGATAAAGATGCAAAAACTGCAACTGCAAAAGTAACAATCACAATCAATGCTACTGGTGAAGAAATCGTGAAAGAAGTAACATTCTCTAACGTTGCTCCTAAAGTAGAAAAAGTGGCAGTAGTAGAAGAAGGTAAAGCAGATAAATTCATCGCTGGTGAAACAGTTAACGCTGTAACAACTTCTTCTTACAATGTAGCTGCTAACTTCAACCTAGATGCATTCTTCAGTTTAGCTGACGTAGTTGTTACTGACCAATACGGCGTAATGGCAACTGTTGCTGAAGCTGGTGCAGAAAAAGGTCAAGCTAAATTTAACAACGTTCCAACTGCTGCTACAACTTTAACTTTATCTAAAGTTTCAGGCGAAGTAGTATTCAGCGATAACGGTACAGCTACTGCATCTGCTACAGGTAAAGCAAACGACGTATTCAATGCTCGCGTAAACATTGGTGGTCAAAGTGCAACTCCTGTAAAAGTTACAGCTAAGCAAGACTTCAAAAACTAAGAAACACTTTATACAGTGGAGGTTCGAGTAAATCGAACGCTCCACTGTTTTTTTTATTATCTATTTTGGGCGATGGAGCGGCGGAGTTAGCTTGTTAGCGGCGAAAAGTGGATCTTTAGCGGCGGAGTTGACTACGTTGGCGGCGGAAAATGAACCTTTAGCGTCGGAGTTGACTATGTTGGTGGCGAAAACTCAACTTTTAGCGGCGGAAGCGACAACGTTACCAGCGGAATTTTTATCTTTAGCGGCGGAAAGAACAGCTAAAGCAACGGAAAGACCATCAAACAGAGGAGGAGTGGCAATCAATCGCTGACATTAAAAGTAAAACCAGAAGAATTTATAATGGAAAAATATTAAATTTTTGGATTCCATTACACGTATTATCATAGTATGATAGATAAAATGTGTTGAGGGGTTGAGCTAGTGAAGAAGCATACATTATTTCAGGGCGCAATAGTTGCTGCTCTAACGACAAGTGCTATTGTGGTAGTGCCAACTGCGCAGGCAGCAGAAAAATTTACGGATGTTGATTACACGAAAGAATATGGTGCCGCGGTCAAGGATTTAGCAGCACGCGGTATTATTAAAGGATATGTAGATGGTACATTTAAGCCATTCGCAGATGTGACGCGTGGACAGGCTTCAAAGATTTTAGCAGGTCTTTTAGGACTAGATACTAAAAATGTAGAGGACCCACAATTTACAGATGTAAAGCCGAGCGATGAATATTACGGGGCAATCGCAGCTCTAGAAAATAAAGGGATTATTTCAGGCCTTGCTGATGGGAGCTTTGGTGTCAATCAAGCGATTACTCGAGAACAATTAGCGCGAATGCTAACAGTGGCGTATCAGTTAGAAAGTGATAATGTTGATCAGACATTACCATTTAAAGATATTGTAAAATATTCAGAAGCTCATTATGCGGTCGCTCCATTGTTTGAGA
This sequence comes from Lysinibacillus sp. RS11, assembly GCF_042019215.1. Lineage (NCBI taxonomy): Bacteria > Bacillati > Bacillota > Bacilli > Caryophanales > Bacillaceae > Lysinibacillus > Lysinibacillus sp. RS11. The sequence continues at coordinate 684,163 of NZ_CP168124.1, forward strand.
ATAATATAACGAAGGGGCTTACACCAACTACTTTTGGTTTAAAAGAGACGGTCAAACGTTCACAGCTTGCGTTATTTATACATCGTATTGAAGCGATGCAGGCTAAACGAGTGATCCAAACATTTACCGCAAGCGAGCTTGATTCAAACTATATTGAGGCTTATTCTTCAGACAATCTAGCGGCGGATGGTGAGCATGAATTTTTCCGCGTTCTTCGAGCAGATAATGATGTGAAGATAGAGGCGTTACGAGAAGGATCGGGCTATTTCATGCTTATTGGCTACAATATAGATAATGAAGAAAATTATAATATAATTGAAATGCAAAAATATAAAATTGATGTAACAAAAGTAGATGGAAAGCTACAAATTAACTGCCAGCCAACCGATGAAGTTAAGCCAGGCTCAGCGCTGTTTTTGGAGGAAGATTTAGGTTTTAATCCGAAAAATATTGAGCTAACTACAGCTGCTGGTCATGCAGTGAGTGAGAAAGTCTACAGCTATCAACCGATTGATCTCGAAGACTGGGGAGAAGAAACTGTTCCTAAGGGCAGTAACTATGTGCTTTCGCTATCACAAGCAGGGGACTATATTGCAACATTATCGGATGATAAAGGACAATCGGTACGAATAGGCATCCGAGCAGAATCTGATGGCTATGATTTGTATACAACTTCTGCGGTTGAAAAAAGCAGTGTGTTCATTCCAAAAAGTGAAATCGGCTTTACTGTGAAAGATTTCAAAATTGAACAATACACAGGCGCGAGGTATGATCATAAAATAGTGGATGTAGAGCTTTCAGAAAAGGGTGTCACTGTAAAAAGAGTTGGAAAAGGTGATGCTACTTTTTCTATCCGCCTGAATGGAGCAAATGGTGAGAAGTTATATGTACATGGCATGGTCTATGAGGTAAGTGGCGTAACTTCGATGTACTATGAAATAGCGACACAAGAACAAATGGAGAACAGAATTAAACATTGAGATAAGAAAAAGATGGTGATCGCCGGTAGAATTTAGAACATCGCTGATAAAAGTGCTAGAATCGCTGATAAAAGAGCCGGAACCGCTGATAAACCAGAGGAAACCGCTGATAAAAGAGCTAGAATCGCTGATAAACCAGAGGAAACCGCTGATAAAAGAGCCGGAACCGCTGATAAACCAGAGGAAATCGCTGATAAAAGAGCTAGAATCGCTGATAAACCAGAGGAAACCGCTGATAAAAGAGCCGGAACCGCTGATAAACCAGAGGAAACCGCTGATAAAAGAGCCGGAATCGCTGATAAACCAGAGAACATCACCAATTAAACTAAAAACATCGCCAACAGCAGAAAACCTCCCCAACATGTCGGGGAGGTTTCTGTATGTTAAAAGACAATATATTTCACGTAGTCTTTCCAGTCGAGTTCTTTAAAATGTTGCCACTCAATTTTTTTCAGAGGCATAGAACGGAAGGAGCGGGCTAAAATATTGCGTTCTTCATTTGTAATAATAGGTGTTCCAACAACTAGATCGCCCGTAAAGATAGTAGAATCTGCCGTTTTAAAGGCTACCTTAATTTCCTCAAGGCGTATTTTACCATTTTCATCAAGAATATAAACGCTATGTTTATTTTTCTTTCCGGATTTTACCCAATCAGAATCCACCTTAAACGCATCGGATGCTTCATTTACGGTAATGGAAGCCTTACCAACAGTTGAAAATGGAATGTCTTCTAGAATGTCATCTGGATGCAATATTACCTCGTAGCTTGAAGGTTGAGGTAGTTTTGCAGATTTGGCTAATTCATTTGCCCAAAGGGATTCATTATTTGTCGTGATCTTTTGTTTTTGAAACACAATACCTGCTAGATCATCTTTGTAATGTTGCAAGTTAAAATCAACGGTTTGCCCATCTTTCACCTTTTGCCATTCATCCTCAGATAAGTAGGCAAGCATAGCCTTTTCAGATGAATAGATTTCAAATGTCACAGCACCAGCTTCTTCTGTGATTTTTGAAATTACACCGTCTACTGGGCAAATAACGCCTTCTCGTGCCTGAATTTGGGCTATTTGCGCATCCATTAAGGCTACTTGACGAGTGGTTTCTGCAATGTGACGGTTTAAAATTGCCACTGCTGTTGATGGAGAAGTTTGCTGCCCTAATTCAAATTGAACAGAGACATTTAACTTATCACTAATTTGATCGGTATTAATAGAGCTTGTCGGGTCATTGTTGTCACCGTATTCGGATTCTATCTGATCTAATGCAGATTCTAAATCACTTAATTCGGTTTCGTAAGCAGTGCGTTCAGCCTCAAGCTTTGTTAATTCACCGTCAACTTCCTCTGTTTTATAGGTAGCTAGTAAATCATTGGCACTTACTTCCTGTCCACGTTTGACATCTATGGCAGAAAGGCTTTTTGCATCTGCTGAAATCGTATAAGTTTGTGCAGGTGCAACAATTGCATCCTTTTCAACCGTCTCTACACGTTTACCAGTAGAAGCTTTCTGAAATTCATCGATAAAGTAGGATCTTGCTACTTCACTATCGTCCTTAAATACAAAATAAGCATTTACACCGATTAATAACGCGATCACAATAATACTCAAACTTGTCCAAGGTCTAGATTTAATAAAGCGCATCATCCTAACCCCCTTGCCAGCCATTCTTGAAGTGGTAACACACTAACCATTCCAATAAAGATAGCCATTAATACATAAAGCCCAATAATTTTCGCTAATAAAGCTTTACGCTCTGATAATTCCTCCCATTTCGAAAGGAACGTGTATTGCACAATAATTGTTAGTACAGTTGCTACGGTGATTTGATTGATGGCAAATAGCACAAAATCCGTATCAATTACTTGCTGAGCAATTGGTGCAAGTGAAAAGAAGGAGAAGTTTGTTGTGTAACCAACTGCATAAAACACAGCAAATAAAATCGTTTTTTCAATAAGTAAAAATACCATTACATAAAGTTGTACCTTCTGAATCCATTTGTAAGGGATGTCTGTTAATAGATGTAACAAGTATGTAACGCCGTAATAATGGAAGCAATAATAGATGATTCCCCAGGCAATAGCCCCAACCATTGATAGTAAACGGGCTGTATAGTATTCATTCGGATGATTCGATGCAAATAATGTTGTTAAGCTTTCAGTCCCCATGCCCCAATACTCACGAATGACAAATAGCATCATAAAGAGCAGGAAAACGGTGAAGGATCGTTTTTTATAGCCTCTTATTTCCCCTTGCTCGACAGCCTGGGTAAAGTTAGTGGGATGCATTAAGCTATGCCAAAACTTATATTGATAAAACATATATAGCTCCCTTTCTAGTAAATAAATATTAAAGTTGTAGTATACACCTAATTACTGGTAAATAACATAGTAGAAATGCTGAGTTTTTCATGGATTTTCCTCGATAAAGAGAAACGTCTTTTTAAGACAATTATACAAAGTTTTTGTTACTCGATGTACGTATTTTTTTGACACAATATTTACCACTATGTCTGTCTTCTAAGACTATCTTTTAGGAAGATCAAATAAGGCCTATTAGCACTTTTACTCGTAATTAGTCATCTTTTGCCAAAATTTGCACCAGATCCATGCACATATTTCAATTATATAGTATCCTAACAATAACTTCCTATAAAAAGACTATTCAATCTAAAAATAACAATTATCTTTATGTTAGTAAAGGTGAGCAACTTTAAGAGAATAGCTTGAAATAGAGTGATAGGCACCGATATTAAAGGTAGCAAATAAGAATTAAATGATACATATTTATTTTCCTATAATGTAGAAAGGGTGGGCATTTTGAAGAAACAGATTAAAGTTGGTGTAATCACAAGTCTATTACTAACTCCGGCAGCGATTGCCAATGCTCAAGAAACACAACCTCAAACAAGTTCTCACGTGGAGCAAGTTTCTAATGTTAATGTAGCAACAACAGACACTAGATCACAAACAATTGCACAATTCGGCAAACTATCTGTTACATCAACTAATGATGAAATGGTAGTAGCAAAGGGAGATGTAGCAGTTTTAAGTACTACAGACTTCAAACCAGATGAAATCAATTTCATTAAAGCGAAATACGAATATGTTGTGGCACAACGAGATTTATTGTCCAAATTAAAAAATATCGGAACAGAAATAAGTAAGTTGTCTTATACAAGTAAAACATTTTTTGATGATGTGACAAAATTACATCAAAATTACACTACTTTTTTAGGTTCAGAAACAGAAACAGGCTCTTATTTAAATGTTCAAAAGACTTTCGAGAATGCTGTAAATACAGCCCTTGCATCAGAAGAGTCAAAGGGCATTGTTTCCTCAATTCGAGGTACATCAACTCAATATGGCTATGGAGAACCAGAGCGTATTAATTACTTCAAACAGAACGGTGCAGATATTGAGAAGCTTGTGAAAATGAACAAGGATGCAAAGGATGTAGAGAATACAATTACTAAGTTAGATTCATTTATTGCTGTTCTCGATAACCAGTCATCCACTTCTACTGAAATTGCTGCTGCTGCTACTGAAGTAACGACTGGATTGAACACTCTGACAGCTGATCAAAAGAAAATTGTTATAGCACATAATCCTAAAAATACAGCGGTCACACCATATAAAAAATATACAGATGTGTTAGCAAACTTATCATCGGCTGATCAAGTGATTGCTAGTATTACACAGCTAACGCAAAAGAAACCAGAAGACTTTTCATCTGCTACAAGCTTTATTAGTGCTGTAACAGCAATTGAAACTGCCTACAATAGACTAGATGAAGGCTCAAAGCGTTTAGTTACAAATTATAAAGAGCTTGAGCCATATCAGGGAGCGGCTAATGTTTCCAAGCAAATTACAGCGTTACGTCCGTCAAGTAATGCCGACTATCGTACTGCAGTAAAGGCAGCAAGCGACAAGTTAACAACCTTAGTTAAAAAAGATTTTGTGAAAAATATCGCTGACTTAGAATTGGCTGAGGCAAATATAGCAACAGCGCAAGAAATTGAAAAACTCATTGCGGAAATTGCTACAACTACAGATAAAATTACACAAATCGAGAAAGCGCGTGCAGCTTATAATACACCAGTCGCACCTGCGGGACAAAAAATAGACGCGGCCACTGTCAAGAAAATCGTGAACAATTTGCCGGAGCTAACAAGCTGGGAAAGTTCACATAAAGCCGTTTTAAATGTTATATCCCTTGTAGAAAAGCTAGACCCAGCTGCGAAGGATTATACGAAAAAAGCGAAGGCTGCTAACACAGCTTACCTAAAGCTGGACCCTACAAAACGTGAATATGTGAAAAGCTATAAAACGTTGAAGAATCAAGTAGAGGCGATGGATATTGTAACACGAATCATGGCCTTAAACCCTTCGCAAAAAACATATAAGGAAACAGTCGAACTGTTATCAACAGACTTTGAAAAGCTATCGTCCGAAGCGAAAGTACTTGTAACAAATAATGCAGATCTTCAAACCGCAAAAGGCTATATTGCAACAGCAAAAAATTTCGATGATCGTGTGATTGCTTTAGCAAATGAACCAGATACTACATTTGTAGCAAAAGTGGCAGCTTTATCTTCTGAGTATAAAACGATGGACAAAAATGCGAAAAAATTAGTAACACAATACAAGACATTAACAACGTATGAGAAAAATAATGCTAATGTTGTGAAGGTTATTAAATTAATTGCAGACTTAAATCCAGCAAATAAGGATTATACAAAAAAAGTTTTAGCAGCGCGTAAGGCATACAATGCATTAGATCCTGCCTCACAACAGCGTGTTACAAACTATAACCAACTAGCTGCTGTCGAGGATGTTGCTACATTAATAGGCTTAATCGAAACATTGAAACCAACAAGTAAGACGTTTTTAAATGATTTAGATACGGCACGAAAAAATTACGATGCATTACCAGCAGAAAAGAAAAATGCTGTCATAAACTATGAAAAGCTTGTTACTGCTGAAACTGAGCTGAAATCTGCACACACTGTTATTGCATTAATAGATGCGGCAGTGCCTGATGATCCGGATTACTTAACAAAGCTCATGAATGCTCGTGTTGCCTACGACAAACTAACATCCGGACAGAAAAAGCTTGTTTCTAATGTGAAGTTGTTAACGGATCGTGAAAAGCAAGTAAAACCTATTTTAACTGCCATGGTGCAAATCGATACATTAGATCCAAGCTCAAGTAAATTTGTTAGTCAAGTAAACTCAGCACGAAAAGCGTACGATAAGCTGACAAAGGATCAAAAGCAATATGTGAAAAATATTGATACTTTACAAAAGTATGAACCAACTGCAAAAGTGATTGAATTAATTGGCAAGTTAAAGCCGTCTAGTAAAACATTCCATGCGGATACTGTACAAGCTCGTGCATTATACGATGCTCTAAGTAAGGACATGCAGCAATATGTAACAAACTACAATTTATTACAAGCCGCTGAGTCAAGTATCCTCGGAGCAGGTAATGTACAGCGCATGATTGATGAGCTTCCGTCTGTCCAGCCAGATCAATATGTTAAACGTATTGAAGAGATACGCGCAGCATATAATGCGTTACCAAAAGATCAACAAATGTCTGTTGAAAACTATAAAACATTGCAGGAGCAAGAAAAGCTTATTAAACCTGTTATGAGTGTTGTCAACGAAATTGATAAACTGATGACATCCAAAAATATGGACAGTCAATACCAAAAGATTTTAAAAGCATATGATAATCTTACTGCCACTCAGCGTAAATATGTTTATAACGACCAGTTGCTTCTATCGTTAGATAATGTTATTAAAGTTTATAAGAGTATTGAAGATTTAAAGCCAAGCGATAAACTGTATTTTGGTATGATCGAATCTGTGCGAAGAGATTACGATAGCTTAAATACAGCAGATAAGCAAAGGGTATCTAATTATCATATTTTGCTTGAAGCAGAGAGAAGTATGAGTGAAGTGAAGAAGGTTGTAGAAATTATTTCAGGTCTTAATCCAACTTCTAGCACATATATTCAAGATGTAGCGAATGCTTCTGCGGCATATAAAGCATTAGACTCTAAAGTAAAAGGACAGGTCCTTAACTACGATACTTTAAAGAAAGCAGAAAAAGATGTAGCGGCAGTGTTAAAAGTTGTTGAAGCGATTGGCGAGTTGGATCCAGATGCTAAAACATTCGAAAAGAAAGTACTGGCTGCACAAAAATCATACGATGCACTGACGCTTGAACAACAGGATTTAGTGTATAATTACCGTATTTTACAGGATCATTTAAGAACATTAGGTTTAGAATAAGGAGAGAGGGTCAATCCCTCTTTTCCTCTTTTTTATGGCCTTGAGGAAAGGGAGCGTTAATGTGAAGGTACATAAAGCGTGGGCTATTGCCACTGCAGCAGTAGTAGTACCCTGTGTCGCAGTCATTCCTACAGAAGCAGCTACTATGCCATTTACAGATATAAAAAATAGTGGAAGCGAAGCAGAATTATACAAAGCAGTCAGTGAATTATATAGTCAGGGAATTGTATTTGGTACAACACCGACTACGTTCAGTCCATATCAAAATTTAACGCGAGGGGAAGCAGCATACTTTTTAGCTGAAGCTCTAAAATTGGAGACAAAAAATGTAGTAAATCCTGGCTTCAAAGATGTACCTGCCTCTCATAAATATTACGGTCATATTGCTGCACTTGTTGAAAATGGAATTATCCAAAAAAATACAAATTATAATCCAGATCATTTTATTAAGCGAAGTCAAATGGCAAAGATGCTGACACTTGGCTTTGATTTACAACAGGCAACAACATTATCTGCTCCTTTTTCAGATTTTACAAAAGATAATGAAACCAATAAGTATATTCAAACGTTATTAAATTATGGGATTACACAAGGTACTAGTGCGACAACATTCTCTCCGTATACAGACGTTACTCGCGGTCAGATGGCGTTATTCCTATATCGCACCTTACAAAAAAACGAAAATGATTTTTATATTATTAGCGTTGAATAAAAGCAAAGACTCACTCTTAGGTTATCCGCAATCTTGGAGTGTTTTTTTTAAAACTATCTAGGGTAAAATAGGGATTAATGGTATATTTCAGGCTTATTACCCGAAGACATGGGGCATTGTCGTCAGGAAAATAGAGTACGATACATAACTGAATGAAGGGAAGGGAGCTATGTTTAAAAAAGTTTCTGGTGTTGTTGGTATGTCACTTATATTGCTGACTACATCATACGATGTATCTCTGGCGAACACATCTGAAGAAGTATTGGCGGCTAATATTGCAAAGGATGTTTCACCATCACATTGGGCTAGTAGCTCGATAGAACATATGTTAGAGAAGCACTATATGACAAATGATCAGGGCGGCTTCTTTCGACCAGAGCAACCGATTACTAGGGCAGAGGCTGCAGCTGCAATTGCTCGTTCCATGCAGATAAAACTGGATACTACATATACGCCAAAATTTACAGATATATCGATTAACCATCCATACTACAAAGAAATTTGCGCTTTAGTTGAATTAGGTATTTTACAAGATGGTGATTGTTTCAAACCTGAAGCACCTTTAACACGTATGCAAATTGCCAAAATGTTAACACTTGCTTATCAAATTGAAGTGGATTCCGAAAATAAAAGTAAGTTTAGCGATGTGAATGAGGGACATTGGGCGAAAGACTATATTGAATCACTTGCAGATGTCGGTATTATTAAAGGGGTCAATGCGCAAAAGTTTGCACCGAATCAATTGATCACACGTGCTCAATTTGCTTCTTTGGTTGAGCGAAGTCTTGACTTTTCATTGAAGGTAACCAATTTCGAATTAGCGTATGACTTTTTATCAAAGTCGTATATACCAACAAAAAATTATTCATCAACCATGTCTAATGATGTCATTCGATTAGTTAACGTTGAACGACAAAAGAAAAATTTGCAACCACTTACCCATGATGCAGCTTTAACACAAGTCGCTGTTATTAAGGCGCAAGATATGGTGAATCGACATTATTTTGAGCACGAATCCCCTTATTACGGAATGCCGTGGGATCTAGCGACATTATTCGACTATCCATATACGAGTTTAGGAGAAAATATAGGAAGAAACATCCCATCACCAGAAGCGGCAGTGAAAGCGTGGATGGCCTCTCCAACACACCGTGAAAATATTTTACGTGAAAATTACACAAATACCGGAGTAGCCATTGCCATTGACAGCAAAGGAAACTACTATTGGGTGCAATTGTTTTCAAGTCAATAACTTGAGCGGATCAAGGGGAAAATAAATACCCGTGGGTAGTGGTGGATATTTGCGGAGGCGAAGTGAAAATTTGCGCGACCGAGGTGAATATCCGCGCGACCGAGGCAAATATCCGCAGAAGCAAAGCAAATACCCGCGAAGCCGAGGTTAATATCCGCGAAGCCGGGGCAAATACCCGCGGAAGCAAAGCGAATATCCGCGAAGCTGGGGCAAATACCCACGGAAGCGAAGCAAACAAATCTCCACGCGCCCCCGTAGAATCCTGGCACGCGACTGGATACGCGAAGTCGAAGCAAATCAATTATTCGCGTGAAAATACCTGAAATCCGTAACGATTTCATTAGTACTTCCTATGAATCTCGTGTTCTATTGTGACAAAGCATAGCTAATATTACAGGAATGTTACAAAACGCCGGGATATCCATTAATTAATACCCATATTTTAACGCTGATAAACCACGGAAACGTTGGTGTATCAGCGTTTTTTTGCGTTTTGTAAACCGTTACACAATTGAAAAATTAAAATAGCACCTTTTATGATAGTCTATTTATAGGCAAAAAAGTTCAGAGAGGGGTATACCGAAATATGAAAAAGAAATGGTTATTACCGATTTTTGCATCCTTTATGTTATTTACAACAACTCACATAGATACAGCTGAAGCAGCTACAGCATCTGATGTAACTGAAACAGCATCCAAATATTTAGGTATTCCATATGTGTATGGAGGTACAACTACTAAAGGGCTTGATTGCTCAGGCTTTACATCTAAAGTATTTTCAGATTTAGGTATTAAATTAAACCGTACATCAAGTTCACAGTACGAACAAGGTACAGCGGTAGCAAAAGACGATTTACAAGTGGGCGACTTACTATTCTTCAATACTAGTGGTAAAGGTGTTTCACATGTATCGATATATACAGGTGACGGAAAAATGATTCACTCACAAACAGGTAAAGGTGTTAGTTACTCAGATGTAAACGATCCATATTATTGGGGTTCTCGTTACATTGGTGCTAAACGCGTAGCAACATTTGATAGTGAACAAGCTGAAGCTGTTAAAGAAGAAGTAAAGAAAGCTGCTATCGATTTTACAGTTTACGCTTCTCGTGCTGAAGTGGCAGAGCAAATTGCTAAAGCACTTAACTTGGATACATCCGATAAAAATACGAAATTTACAGACGTAAAACCAACATATGAACATGCTGGTGCGATTGCTGCTGTATCGAAGTTAGGTATCTTTGATGGTAATGGTAAATTTAACCCATCTTCACCGATAACACGTGCTCAAGTCTCTAAAGTATTAGTACATGCTTTTGGATTAGAACAACAAGGCGATGTTGTAACATTTACTGATGCTCCTGCAAATCATTGGGCAAATGAATTTGTTTCAATTCTAGCTTCAAATGGTATTACAGAAGGTAAAGGAAATGGTAATTTCGGTTACGATGAAATGTTAAAAATTTCACAACTTCAAACATTTATTGAACGCGCACAACAATTACAAAAATAATTAAAATTCCGTATTACTTAGACAAGGGCTACGTTTTAAGTAATACCATGCAGGGAAGTTCTTTTAAATAATGTATAAATTGAGGAGAGTTTGCATCTGCAGGCTCTCTTCTTTTTATGAAATATTAATAATCAAGGGGTGATGCCTAAAAATAGTAGAATAGTTACGTTCGTATGATAGTTTTGTCTGTGAGTTTTTGCTAAAATGAACACGAGAACAGGAAGGGAGGAAATAAGACAGTGTACCTCAAAAAAATCAGTCTTATATTATGTGTCTTATTCATTTCAGCTTCTATGTTTACAATACATAGTGCCCAAGCTAGTGGTGGGTTTGTAGATGTTCCTAAAGATCATGAAGCTTATGAAGAGATCAATTATTTAGTAAATTTAGGTGTTATTAAAGGATATACGGAAAATGGCAAAACGTATTATAAACCTTATAATAACGTAACGCGTGGGCAAGTTGCCAAAATGGTTGTTGTTGCTTCAGGTAACAAGCCATTAGTTGTCAATAAATCAAACTTTTCAGATGTAGAAGTCGGCACAGAACTTTCAGGTTATGTAGAACGTGCTGTACAGCTTGGTTACTTTGCCACAAATACAAAGGGGCAATTCTTACCAAACAAGCCTTTAACTCGTGATGAAATGAGTCATGTTTTAACAAAAGCATTTAAGCTTGATACAAGTGAGTATGAAAATATCGATTCTCCTTTTGTGGATGTAGGTATTACAAATCCTTACGTGAAATACGTGAATACGATTTACTATAACGGTATTACAAAGGGAAGCGGTCAAAATTATAACCCAAATAGCCAAGTGACACGTGCACAATTTGCGTTATTTGTGGCGCGTGCGAAAAGTGAAGAGTATCGTTTAGAGCTACCTGTTAAAGGTGTATCTGTACCTGATACATCACAGGTTATTGGATTAATTTCCTCAACAACTGACGGATTAAATATTCGTAAATCTAAAGATTCTTCATCTTCTGCTAATATAGTAGGCACTGTCAATAAAGGCGGTAAATTATCAGTCTATGCGGTTGAAGGAGACTGGTTAAAAGTTACCTATAAAGGTGCATATGCTTATATTTATAAAACGTATGCTCAGTATTTAGATGCAGATGGTAACGCATTAGGGAATGTCCAAAAACAGGTTACAGCAACACAAAATTTAAATGTTTACGTAAAGCCAACTTCTTCTTCGAAAGTTATTACAACAGTTAATAGCAAAACGAAGTTACCAGTTTATAAGACGGTAAGTGGCTACCATTTAACTGTAGTGAATGGTTTACCAGGCTATATTGTAGCGAATAGTACAGAGGATGTTGAAGTAGAAAAACCTTCTACGCCAGATCCAATTCCAGATCCAAATCCAACTCCTCCGACAGTTTCAGGTAATCTATTAGGACGAGCGACAGTTGATAATTTAAATATTCGCACAGAAGCTAACTCTACTTCTACGATAGTGGGTAAGTTGAAAAAGGGCGAATATGTGCAAGTGAACAGTATTAACGGTTATTGGGCACAAGTTACTTATAACGGTCAAAAAGGGTATGTCCATAAATCTTTCTTAAAGTTATTAAATCAAAGTGGTAATGCGTTAAAAGATCGTATTATCATTATTGATCCAGGTCATGGTGGTAAGGACCCTGGAACGGTTGTAGGTTCTAATTCCGAAAAAGCCATTACATTAAAGGTTGGCACACTTGTGAAGCAAAAACTAGAAGCTGCAGGTGCGAAGGTATTGATGACTCGTACGGGGGATACCTATCCTTCACTACAAGACCGAGTTGACTTTACAAATGCTAATTACGGTGAAATCTTTGTGAGTATCCATGTTAACTCAGCAGCGAATACTTCTGCACAGGGTACTGAAACATATTATGCTATTTCAACAGGTGATATGCATCAGGAAGACGTTGATCTTGCTACATTTGTAAACAATCAAATTGTTAATAACTTAAAAATGAAAAATCGTGGTGTCAAAGAACAGCAATACTATGTAATTCGCAACATGGCTATTCCATCTATCTTAGTCGAGCTAGGCTTCCTCACAAATAATGAAGACCGCGCTAAAATGACGGATGATCAATATGCTGAGTTATTTGCTGAGTCTATCTTCAAAGGGATTTCACAATATTACGCAAAACAATAATAATAGAAGCTACATTGTTCATAGTGAACGATGTAGCTCTTTTTTGTTTCGAGTCATTTATAAATGAAAGAGAGTTTATATTTGGCTCTTCACGAAAAGTTGTGGATGACATAATCCTTATATTTTGATATAAACCTGAAAAATACTAATAGTTACATTTGTATGCTGGTTTCAGGTGTTAAATTTTGTTAAAATGGATATGAGAATAGGGAGGGAGGAAAAAAGACATTGTATCTCAAGAAAATCTGTCTTATGTTATGCATCTTATTCATATCAGCTTCTATTTTTACCATACATAATGCAAGTGCAAGTGGTAATTTTGAAGATATTTCTTCAAAGCATGAAGCTTATGAAGAGATCAATTATTTAGTGAATTTAGGTGTGATTAAAGGATATACAGAAAAAGGGAAGACGTATTTTAAACCAAATAATAACGTAACGCGTGGACAAGTTGCCAAAATGGTTGTTGTTGCTTCAGGTAATAAACCACTAGTTGTTAATAAATCAAGCTTCACAGATGTTCAAGTTGGCAGTGAGCTTTCAGGTTATGTAGAACGTGCCGTACAGCTTGGTTACTTTAAAACAAATACAAAGGGACAATTTTTACCGAACAAACCTTTAACTCGTGATGAAATGAGTTATGTATTAACGAAAGCATTTAAGCTTGATACAAGTGAATATGAAAATGTCGATTCTCCTTTTGTGGACGTAGATATTACACATGACTACGTTCAATACGTGAATACGATTTACTATAATGGTATTACAAAAGGGAGCGGTCAAAATTATTACCCAGATCGCCAAGTGACACGTGCACAGTTTGCGTTATTTGTAGCGCGTGCGAAAAGTGAAAAGTATCGTTTAGAGCTACCTGTTAAAGGCGTAGCTGTACCTGATCCATCACAGGTCATTGGATTTGTTTCCTCAACGACTGACGGATTGAATATTCGTAAATCCAAAGATTCTTCATCTAATGCCAACATTGTGGGTACAGTGAATAAAGGTGGTAAACTATCAGTCTATGCAGTTGAAGGAGATTGGTTAAAAGTTTCATCAGAAGATACCTATGCTTATATTTATAAAAAGTATGCACAGTTTTTAGATGCGGACGGTAATGCATTAGGGGATGTTCAAAAGCAAGTTACTACAACACAAAGTATAAATATTTACGTCAAACCAACATCTTCTTCAAAGGTTATTTCGACTGTCGATAGTAAAGTGAAATTACCAGTTTATAAGACGGTAAGTGGCTACTATTTAACAGAAGTGAACGGATTACCAGGTTATATCGTGGCAAATAGTACAGAGGATATTAAAGTAGAACAGCCTTCTACTCCAGACCCAAAACCAACTCCAACTCCAACTCCAGACCCAATAACGCCATCAGTTACAGGTGATTTACTTGGTCGAGTGACAGTTGACAATTTAAACATTCGCACAGAAGCTAACTCTACTTCTACGGTAGTAAGTAAGCTGAAAAAGGGCGAATATGTTCAAGTGAACAGTATTAACGGCTATTGGGCACAAGTTACCTCTAATGGTCAAACAGGGTATGTCCATAAATCTTACTTAAAGTTATTAAATCAAAATGGTAATGCGTTAAAAGATCGTATTATCATTATTGATCCAGGTCATGGTGGTAAGGACCCTGGAACGGTTGTAGGTTCTAATTCCGAAAAAGCCATTACATTAAAGGTTGGCACACTTGTGAAGCAAAAACTAGAGGCTGCGGGTGCGAAGGTATTGATGACTCGTACGGGGGATACCTATCCTTCACTACAAGACCGTGTTGACTTTACAAATGCTAATTACGGTGAAGTCTTCGTAAGTATCCATGTGAACTCAGCAGCGAATACTTCTGCACAGGGCACTGAAACATATTATGCTATTTCAACAGGGGACATGCATCAGGAAGACGTTGATCTTGCTACATTTGTAAATAATCAAATTGTTAATAACTTAAAAATGAAAAATCGTGGTGTCAAAGAACAGCAATACTATGTAATTCGCAACATGGCTATTCCATCTATCTTAGTCGAGCTAGGCTTCCTCACAAATAATGAAGACAACGCTAAAATGACGGATGATCAATATGCTGAGTTATTTGCTGAATCTGTTTACAAAGGAATTTCGGAGTATTACTCAAAGCAATAATAAAAAGGGCTACATGGTTCAGGTAACGAACCATGTAGCTCTTTTTTGTTTGATTAGTACAGTTAAAAGGAATGTTATCAGCGATGTTGAGTTTTTATCATCGATTCCGGCACTTTTATCAGCGATGTTGAGTTTTTATCATCGATTCCGGCACTTTTATCAGCGATGTTGAGTTTTTATCATCGATTCCGGCACTTTTATCAGCGATGTTGAGTTTTTATCATCGATTCCGGCACTTTTATCAGCGATGTTGAGTTTTTATCATCGATTCCAGCACTTTTATCATCGATGTTGAGTTTTTATCATCGATTCCGGCACTTTTATCAGCGATGTTGAGTTTTTATCATCGATTCCAGCATTTTTATCAGCGATGTTGAGTTTTTATCAGCGGTTCCAGCACTTTTATCAGCGATGTTCGCCGCTTTATCACTGGTTCCAGCACTTTTATCAGCTGTCCAAAAGTAACTTATCTTGAATCCAAAGTAGCATCTTACTTATTTTGAATTTGCATGTAGTGTTCTGTTTACGAATTGCGCGAAGTTTTGACGTGTCACTGTACCATTTGGTTTAAATGTATGATCGGCATAGCCTGTTGTAATGCCAAGTGCATATAAAGCTTGGACATCTTTATAATAAGCATGAGATGCAGGTACATCTGTGAAAGTATGATTCGTGTGGCCTTGTAGCTTGAAGCCGTTGACAAGTGCTCTTGCCATAGCAGCGCGCGTCATTGGCTGGTGGGCATTGATTTTGCCATCCTCTAATGCAATCATGCCGTGGCGTAAGCCTGTTGCTAAAACTGCATAGCCATACTCACTTGCTTTGATGTCACTCGCATTTAATGTAGCTGAGTTTGATGCTGGAATACCTAATGCTCGCAGTATCATTTCTGTTGCTTGAAGGCGAGTCAGTGTACCCTGTGGATTAAATTTCCCGTTAGAACCTTTTACAATGCCAAGTGCATATAAGTTTTTAATATCATGATAGGCACCATTCGATGATGCTACATCTGGGAAGAATGGTGCGGCAGCAATTGTTGCTTTGTTGGAACCTTTTGCGCGTGTGAGCGTTTTAATTTCTGCAATCGTTGCAAATTTTTCATTAGCATTTTTGCGATCATCACGTCCTTCTATAAAGGATGTACGTATCGTATATGTTCCGGCAGCTAAATTACCAGGCATAGAAATTTGATATTTTTCGGTATGGGTACTAATATCTTTTTTATCAGCATTGTCTGTTGTGGAATCAGCAGCAAGGCCTGGGATGTAACGTTCATGCCCTGTACCAACCACTTTATCGTTTGCGTCTAAAATTTCTACTTTCAATGTACCTCGAGCAGGCACATTACCATTGTTCTTAACTGTTACAGTAGAGTAGAAAACAAATTTACCGGACGGTGCTACATAACCTTGCACCCCGTCAGAGTAAAGCGAAAGATTATAACGGCGGGGCACATTGCCATTATGATTGTCGGCTACCCAATTGAGAGCATGCTTCATAAATACTTGTGCATCCTTGTCACCAGTAGTTGTGGAATAGGCAGCACCATTTTCGTGATCTTGCCAATCAGCTTTAGCATCAATATTAATATAATCATAGATTTTGAATCCAATTTGAACAACTCTGCCCTTACCGTATTCGATAGCATGAGCAGCGCCAAATTCATTCTTTTTCATTGTTTTAGCCTTGTCTGTGAAATTGTAATCTGAGAAATATAAAATAGGTGTTGCAGATCCCCCTTGCCAAGGCTTAATGATTTCTACCCAATCACGATCTGTTTTTGTTAGAGTAAGCTTGCTTTTGCCAAGCTCTTTTGTTGTATTTTGAATAATTGGATGAACAGTATTAATATTGCTTATCGTGGAATTTCCTAATACGATATCGTCAATAAAACGTGAATTGAATACCTCGGTTAAATTATCCCACTCCATTACCCAAGAATCGACATCATAGATCAATGGAGAAAGATCCATTTGGCCGGATTTAGGGAATTTTGTTGATTCATTACGCGCTGTCTGGAATGCAAAAATTGCACCACCGCCATTTCGAACGTACATTTTGACATTTTCGCGTTGCTGATGATTCATCATGACTGTATAGGCAAAGACGATTGCATCATATTCACTTAAATTTTCTAAATTGTTTAAGTCTTTCTCATAAATCTTCTCTACTTGGAAGCCTTGTTGCTGATAGAGAAGAAATGCTTTAAGTTCCTTATTATACGTGGAGCTATAGTCCACCTTTTCAGAAACAGACTGGCCATTAAATGTTCCACCTGGGTGTGTTGTATTGGCGTATTTTTCACTACTTTCAGAGAAAACGACACCGATTTTCTGTGCTGCTTTAGCTTGTGTAGGTGCTAAAAAAGCTATAAGCATAAAAGTGCATGCTACAAGTAATGAAATGAATAATTTCTGCATTAAATCCACATCCTTAGTTCTATGTTTTCCATCAAAATTGCACTACATTACCATATTACACATAAATAATGGATGAATCATTAAAATTTGGCACATCATCAAAATGGATGACAATTGTTAAGACGTATGCCCTGTATATAAGTTGATGGTAGTGGGGATTGTGATAAGTCTTCATGACCAACATTCTTTCGGTCTAAGCGGCTCATCAGACGCCCCCAGTCGGAAATGAAATCAACCACACGTTATGGTAATGGGCCATTAATTAGGCAGAATGAGAAATTATTGCATAATTTTATATAAAATCACTTCATTCCTTTCTATAAGTCTATCTGTATTTATGATATAATAACTCTTGTTTTGTATAAGAATGAAAAAAAGACACAACTATGATTTGCGATAGAGGAGGGCAATCACATCTACTTAGATGTATGACATTTATGAATAAATTGAAACAAACTTTAGCAAAGGTCAATAAGATTGATACGTTTTCACCGTACTTCTTTTTACCTTTTATATTAGTGCTATATTTCTTTACGAGTCTATTCGATTTCCATCGATTTGAGTTATTTAATGTAAAAGTATCAATTTGGCCAGCGGTATTTTTAGCACTTGCATGCTATTACATCGGTGTGTACGTTATTGATAAATTACAATGGACAATCCCATCATTTGGTTTATCTTTCTTAGGGAAATATGTTGTTCATTTTATTGTATTCTTAACTTTACTTGGTTTAGCTTCATATTTATTAATGATTTTTGGTGGAGGACTCGGAATTTCTGATGAATCTAGTCGACGTAACCTTGATCCAAAATTAAACTTCTTTGCCCAATTATTATGGTTTGGAGTTTTATTGTTATTATCGTATAAAATGATTTTAGAAAAGCACATGACATGGAAGAAAGTATTAGTATACGGTTCTATTTATGCTGCTGTTATGTTCTTGTTCCTATTAATGGGTTACCGTACACCATTAATTATTATGTTATTTACTGGTATTATTATTTTCCATTATGTTGTGAAGCGTGTGAAATTAACATGGTTCCTTTCAGCTCTGTTTGTCATCGGAGTAGCTTTCTCAATGTTTGGTTTCCTACGTGTTGTATCAGAAGATACGACGAAGGAATTTAATAGCCGTGAACAACCAGATGTAGAATTAACTGAAACAGAAAAAGAAAAACTGTTAACAGTAGAGCAGCAAGTTAACTTAACGCCAAAATGGATTCGTTCATTAAATGGTGAGAGTGTAACTGGACATATTGTTTTAAGTAAAATTATTGAATATACGCAAGAAGAAGGTTACCTAAATGGTGAACTCCATGCTGGTATCTTTAACACGATTCGATCAGGTGAACAAGTGTCACCTCGTATGAAAGTAACAGAAGTTGTAAACTCACTAAGTGTAGAAGAAGGTAAATATATTACACGCCCTAATAGAACAACAACGCCTACGTTTATCGGTCAGTTATTCTTAGATGGCGGTTATGTACTTGTAGGGATTGGATTCTTCTTATATGGTGTATTAATCTCATTAATTTATAATAAAGTGAAGCAAGGCGGTATTCGTAGCTTCCACTCAGTAGCTTATGCATTTGTCATTACTCTATTTACAGTGTCTATGCATACGGGCTTACTCGATTTAATATTTATTTTAATGCTTGGCTTTGTGATCCTAGCCTCGGCGGTTATAAAAACGGACAATAAAAAACTTTCATATTAACAATAGTAGAGATGTCTCAATAGTCAGTTGAGGCATCTCTTTTTTGTATATCGGGCGTTCTATCCGCCTCCTTTGTTTCTACAGGCACAATGCGTAGTTCTTCAGCAGGAGTGTCGATCGTTCACCTTCATAACAATATTTTAGAACCTGAAAAACTGCTTTCTTCACAGAGAAAAAGCCGTCCTAATGATAGGACGACTTCTTTTTTATTTTACGGTATTGATCACTTGTACATAGTCTTTGCTAACAAAAGCTGTTCCTGTATGAAGTTTATCAGAAAGAACCTCATACCAACCGTTTGTAGCAGAGTTAGTGATGATAACAGGCATTCCACTACGTGCATACGTGAATAGTGGACTATTACTTGTAGATGCTTCTGTACGAACATTTAAACCAGGCGTTGTTGTGATACCAATCGTATATGGGTTATTAGCATCCTTAAAGCCTAATGCCTTTTCAGCACGGTAGTAATGTCCTGCAATTTTTGCACCCCAGTATGGGTCAGAAGCGTATTTTACGTTAAAGCCAAGAGCTTTTGAACCAACTACAGCGCCGTTGGCAAAGTTTCTGCCTGGTGAACCACCTGGCGTGATATAGTTTGGCTGTAAAAACTTATCAACAAGCTCATTGATATTGGCAACAATACTATCAAACTTTTTGTTTAGTGGGTTAGTATCATATACATACAAACCAAACAAGTTATTTAAGTCTTGTGCATGAGGACTCATACCATAAGCACTTTCATGCTGTGCAAGTGATAAAATAAGCATCGCATTAATTTGTGATTTTGCTTCTACTTCTTTTAATGTTTTGCCTAAACCGATTAACTTACTTTTCTTTGTTGCATCTTTATATTGCGTAATCCCCGTACTTTCCATCTCCGCTAACTTCTGCATAATATAAGCATCAATTTCTTCTGCAGTGTATTGTGTTGTTGCACGAGCAGGTAAAAACTGATAGTAGTTATAGGCGTCACCTTTAGAAGACCCATTTCCATTTGTGAAAGAGATGCCATCCCAGCTATAGTATTTTTCACCTGGCTTCATGAAAGAAGGTGCCTTTCCGTAAACATAGCTAGAAGAATATTTATTTGTTTTGTAATCGTAGAGCGTGTGTTTAATTTCACCATTCTCATTTGTATAGTAAGAGCGACCTTTGCTCATTGCAAATGGGATTAATGTAACATCAGCGTGTTTTAAGTAGCCGACTTGACCAGCTAAACGTACTTTTACTTGTGTTTCATCACTGCTAAGGTATTCCATCTCTGTATTACCTGCAACAGCAATAGAGTCATTAATTGTTTCAGATTTTAGTGCTACATAATTATTTGTCACGACATAGCCTGAAGACATTTTCACAATTTTATCATTCTGAACAATAACCTGTGTATTTTTTGTCATGGCCTTTTCAGCATCTGCAAAGGTAGAGAATCCTTGATTGCCAACTAGTGTGCCGTTTGAAATTTCCTTAATAACGTATTTAGGGGAGTCTGTATTCGGATCTCCAGGATTTGGATCACCAGTGTTTGGCTTACCGCCGTTTGAGTTGCCACCGTTTGGATCACCAGTGTTTGGCTTACCTCCGTTTGAGTTGCCACCGTTTGGATCACCAGTGTTTGGCTTACCGCCGTTTGAGTTGCCATCGTTTGGATCACCAGTGTTTGGCTTACCGCCATTTGAGTTGCCGTCATTTGGATCACCAGTGTTTGGCTTACTGCCGTTTGAGTTGCCGTCGTTTGGATCTCCAGCAAGTGTCATTAAACGGTGAACAAACGTGGCAGCTTGTCCAATAGTTGCATTTTTGGTAGGCATAAATTTACCATTAGAGCCTTGAATGATTCCTAATTGGGCACCTACAGATACTGCTTGGCGGTATTCTTTAATAATAGATGCATTATCCTTAAAGGTAATAGTAGAAGTACCTTTAGGAATTTCTAAGTAATCAATAGCTCTTTCTAGCATAATCGCCATATGCTGTCTTGAAATAGCGGCATTCGGTTTAAATGAACCATCTCCATAGCCTGTAATAATCCCAGCTGAAGCAGCAAGTTTAATATCTTTTGCATGCAAATATGTATCTGGGACATCCTTAAAGACTATGTCGCTAGTCTCTTGAAGATTCATGGCCTTTGCCAAATAAGAAGCGAATTCTCCGCGTGTCACATTATCATTTGGACGATAACTTCCTTTTGCATCTTTTACTAATGCATTTTTGGAAATTAAATAGCGAAGTCCCTTTTCATGGGAATGCCCTGTGAGTTCATCAGCAGCAGATGCCTGTTGGGGTTGCCAAAAAAGCAAGCCGACTACAGTCATGAGCATTGCAATGATTGATAGTTTTTTCATATTTTTACCCTCCTAAACTTCTACACCATTTTAACAAAGTTATAGGGTCACGATAAAGGTAAACGTTAGAAAAATAACAAAATGAGACTATATGAATAGCTTTCTTGACAATTCCTATAAAACTGGAAAATAGCTTAAATGTTCCATAGCTATTTTGGCATATTTTTGATAATGTTATAGAAGTAAAGCATACGAAGGGAGAGTTGAGGGCTCTATATTACTTAAGAGCGCAAAAAAAATGAAAAAAATAGCGAAAAATTTACTGGTTTTAGTTGTATTATTGTCAATGGTTGTTAGTCCATTGAATGCCTATGCATTCCAAACAGTTACGAAGGATATTCCATTATCGAAAGGTATACAGTATAAACAATATACATACAAAAATACCTATACAAATTCTATAAATCATATTACGGTAAATGTCGATGAGCCAATGACAGAGGTACAATTGGGTATGCCTGCAACAGTCAATGGAAAAGAATCGACAGTAGCGAATGCTAATCGTAATTCACGCGAGGGGAATCGTGTAGTCGGTGCTATTAATGCAAGTTTCTTCAATATGTCAGAAGGTTACCCATTATTTTTACTAGCTAAAGATAATGTTATTTTAAACGGTGGAGCGGTTTCAAACGGCACCGATCAATATATGAATGTCCCTACAGCTTTCGGGATGACAGCAGATGGCCGCGGTGAGATTGACTATTTTGATTTTGATGTAACGCTTTCTCACAAAGGCACAAATTATGCAATGTCAGGAATGAACCGTGAGCGTAATATTAACGAATCGATGATTTACACACCACAATTTTATAGTAAAACAACAAATACAAATGAATATGGTTTTGAAATCGTAGTTGATACAGGTGCGCCAATTACTGAAAATAAATTTGGACAAACGTTAACAGGAAAAGTTACAAAAATTACACCTTATGGATCAAAGGATAAAATATCTATTCCTCCAACTGGCTTTGTTGTTTCATTACAAGGGGGAGATTGGCACAATAAGCTAAGTCAAATAGCACTTGGAGATGAGCTGAGTGTTAACTTCTCTATTGATAAGCAGTGGCAGGATGCAAAATTTATCATGGCAAGTGGTCCGTATTTAGTAAAGGATAATAAACCTTACATTATGATGAGCACATCTAGTTCTCGTGCAAAAGAGGTTGCACCACGTACAGTTGTTGCGACAAGTGATAATGGAAAAAAAGTACACTTTATTACGGTAGATGGACGTCAAAGTCATAGTAAAGGTATGAATATGGTTCAACTTGCTAACTATTTAGTATCGCTTGGTGTCGATCAAGCAATTAACCTAGATGGTGGCGGCTCAACAACAATGGGTATTCGAAATCACGGTAGCAATAATGTCGTATTAGCGAACCTACCATCCAATTCAGGAAATACGCAACGTCTTGTGTCTGCAACATTACAAGCTGTTAGTACGGCACCAACTGGTAAAGGAAAATATATTAAAAAGACAAATAGTACAAACTATGCAACTCTTTTAGAAGGTGCTTCGTCTAGTATAGCAGTACAATATGTATTAGATGAGAACTATAATGCACTTCCACTCGATGGTCATTTATCGCTAACATCTGAGAATAATATTTTAAACATTAATGGTTTAAACTATACGGCAACGAAAGCCGGTAATGATCGAATTTACATCAACCATGATGGCACTGCTGTTGAATCATTCCAAGTGAAAGTAGTAGATGCTCCGGCAACATTGAACGTTGCGCCAAAATCAAAAACAGTAAGTGCTGGCGAAACGGTTAAATTTACTATGGATGCAAAGGATGACGGTGGCAAACCTCTAGTTTACAATCCATCACAGGTGAAATGGTCTGTAGAAGGTAATATCGGTACCATTACTAATGATGGTAAGTTTACAGCTAAAAATCCAGGTGCTACTGGTAAGGTAATAGCGACTTTAGGAACAAAAAGTGCAGAGGCTGCGGTGACTGTAGCAAAACCTTCTTTGTTTAAAGATATTCCAGATAATTATGTGTACTATAAAGAAATTGAGTACTTAACAAAGAATAATATTATTACAGGTCAAGCAGATGGCACATTTAGACCGAATGATAAACTGACACGTGCACATGCGGCAGTTATTATTAGTCGCGCACTTGGTTTAGATACATCCAATGTAAAAAATCCAGGCTTTAAGGATATTCCTGCGAATCACGTTTATTATAAACAAATCGCAGCTGTAGTTGAGGCTGGTATTATGAGTGGTAAAGGCAACAATACCTTTGATGCAAATGGTACTTTAACGCGTGCACAAATGGCGAAGGTTGTAGCATTAGCTTATGACCTAGAAGGAACAAGTAACATTAACTTTAAAGATGTATCGAAGGATCATTGGGCATATTCATATGTTCAGCAACTAGCAGCAAATAATATTACAACTGGCTATGGTGATAACACTTTTAAGCCAAATGAAGCGATTAGTCGCGCTCACTTTGGATTATTCCTATATCGAGCAATCCATCAATAACAGTAGTCCTTAAAGAAAGGTTTTGCCTTTAAAAAATAGCAAACTAGTAGTATTTTATCTAGTTTGCTATTTTTGTTTTTAAATCAAAGGGTGTAGTAGATAGAAATATAGTTTAATTTTTACCATACCACAAGAACTAGTATTAACCTTTAAAGCTCGCCTTTTTTTTACTATTTTTAAAAAGAACGAAAATGTACAATTGTGGTATAATCTCAGTATTAAAAAGTAAAAGGATGTTTTTTAATGAAAATAGGCATTGTGGGGAATTACGGCAATGATAATAATGGTGATGAATCAATATTATACGGCATTCTTCAACAAGTAAAACAAACATTTTCGGTAACTAGTGATGACATTACCGTTTTTAGTAATAACACACAACAAACATCCGAACGTTATGGGGTACACAGCTATCCATTGTATTACAGAAAGAGTAACTTATTTAAAACGTTTATCCATACCTTTAAAAATAATAAACAATATGTAGCAACATTTGACCTCCTCATCATTGGTGGTGGTGGTATTTTAATGGATTTCTATAAACGTGAAGCTCACCTGTATGGAGCGTATGCAATGATGGCAAAACAAAGTAATATTCCCTACATTATATACGGATGTGGCGCTGGTCCACTTGATACGTTTTCTGGAAAGATTAGTATTCGTGCGATGTGTCGTTATGCAGCAAGTATCTCTGTACGTGATCCTCAGTCCAAGAAGCTTTTGCAAAGTATTGGGGTGAAAAAGCCAATAGAAATCATTGGTGATCCTGCATTTACATTAAAAAGGGATCGTCAAAATTACGCAGAAAAACCAATTAAGATAGGTGTATCAGCGGTTCCATACTATAATGCAAATTATTGGCCAGAGGGAAATGTTGAAAAATATGATGCGTACGTTACTGGTATGGCGAAAAATTTAGATAATGTAATTTCAGAGCATAATGTCAAAATTACTTTTTTTGCCACGAAATTCCCGCAAGACGTCACTGTGACGAAGGATATTCAGAAAAAAATGCAACAACGTGCACATACAGAAATTATTGAGGAAAATTTGGTGCCAGAGCGATTACTTGAGGTAACTGAGGAGCAGGACATTATCATTGGTACACGTCTACACTCGCTTATTTTGGCAACCGATTCGGAAACGCCGATTATTGCGATATCCTATCATACAAAAGTACAGGATTTTATGTCCTTTGTGGGCGCATCAGATCGTTGCTTACAAATGCAGGATATAGAGGATGATGGGAAGGCTCTATCCACAGTAGTTGGCAAATTAAGTAGCAATTGGGAGCAGTCAATTGCAGAGACGAAACAAATTGCTACCCATATTCATCAAGAGGCCATGCATGGTCAGGAATTAATGAAAAAGGCAGTGACACGTCTATGAAAAAAGTACTCGTCATTAGTAATATGTATCCAACATCTGATCATTTATCATTCGGTATTTTTGTGAAAAATCAAGTCACTGCACTTGAAAAAGCAGGACTAGACGTAGATATATCAGTCAATGCAAATCCGGCGACAGGTAAGAAAAACACCATTATGAAATATACAAAATGGGGCTTATCGACATTAATGAAAGGCTTAAAAAACAGAAAGTCTATTGATGTCACACATGCACATTATGTGTTCCCATCTGGTATGCTGTCGTTGCTATTAAAGAAAATGTTTGGTATACCGTTTATCGTTACAGCACATGGCGGCGATATTGAGCGTATGGCGAAAAAGAGTACAAGAATTCGAAATTGGACAGCCAGTATTTTACGTGAAAGTGAACATGTTATCGCTGTAGGTCCTGTCTTAGCTCAACAAATTGAACAAGATTTTGGGATTGAAAAAGGTAAAATCTCTATCGTTAGCATGGGTGTGAATCGTGAGGTTTTCACCAAAGGAAGTCAAGCAGCAGTGTGCAAAGAACTGCAATTAGCTTCTGAGCCATTCAGATTTTTATTTGTAGGAAATGTTATTAAGCAAAAAGGCGTGG
Source organism: Lysinibacillus sp. RS11 (assembly GCF_042019215.1). Classification (NCBI taxonomy): domain Bacteria; kingdom Bacillati; phylum Bacillota; class Bacilli; order Caryophanales; family Bacillaceae; genus Lysinibacillus; species Lysinibacillus sp. RS11. The sequence continues at coordinate 710,197 of NZ_CP168124.1, forward strand.
AGGAGCTGTTACAAGCTTTCCAAATGCTAAAAACAAAAGTATCTCGTCCTTTAGAGTTAAATATTGTAGGTTCTAGAAGAGATCAAGCATTTTTCCAATCCTTGCAACCATTAATCAGTGAAGACGTCAAATTTATAGATCCACTAAAACAACAAGAACTAGTGAAGTGGTTTCAGGCAAGTGATGTCTTTGTATTACCATCCCATTTAGAAGGTTTTGGGTTAGTGGCATTAGAGGCTTTAGCGACAGATACACCTGTTATTGCTTCTAATGTAGGTGGACTTGTATCTTTGCTTGGAGAAGGCGCAGGGCATTTAGTGGAGCCCGAAAACGCTATGGTTTTATCTGAGGAGATGCTGCGTGCAGTGAACACGCCAAAAGATCAATATATGAATCGTGAAGCGGTCGACAAGGTTTTAACCATTCACGATGAAAAAAATATAACAGCTCGCTGTATAGCGATTTACAAGTCGGCCATCGAAGGTAGGGATGGCTTATGAATAAGTTTATAAAATTAATTGGGGCAGTTGCGATTATTAATATTGTTGCCCGTATTTTCGGATTTTTACGTGAAATGATTATCGGATTCCAATATGGTACTGGCCATATTTCCGACAGTATTTTTACTGCGTATATGATTCCAAACTTTTTATATTTAGTGGTTGGAGGAGCATTTACAACTGTTTTTATTTCAATTTATAACCGAGAATCAACTGACAAAGGACTATTCGTAAAGCAGTCGTTTACAATAGTTACTGTGACAGCGACAGTAATGACATTGATTGGGATGGTCTTTGCTACTCCAATTTTAGATAGCTTTAAAACGGATAAGATTGTTAGCGAAGAGGACTTGGCTTTAACGAAAAATCTTTATTTGTGGATGATGCCATCCTCTATATTTCTTGTTTTATCTTCTTGGTATAGTGGTTTACTAAATGTAAATCAAAAATTTCATTTATCGAGCTTTGCCATTTTAATTTACAATGCGATTTTCTTAGTAATCGCATTTGTATTATCAAATTCGACTATTGGTCCAGTTGGATATGGTATTAGTGCATTTGTGAGTGCAATACTGATGGTGTATTTCTTAGTGATCGGTTACCGTAAATTAGATTCGTATAAGGTAGGGCTTTCCTTTAAACAAAATGTATCAACAAAAGAGTTGTGGATAATGGTTGTACCTATTATGCTTGGCGGTGCAACGATTCAACTTTATGCACTACTACAGCGCTATGTAGCAGGGCTATTATCATTAGAAGGAGCAGTATCATCTGTTAACTATGCTTCTAAGTTGATGCAATTCCCACAAGCTATTTTAATTACGGCTGTAACGACAGTTATTTATCCAATTTTAAGTCAAAAGGAATCTGATAATGACCATTCTTCTATAAAAAGCTTGTATTCAAAGGGACTACATTACTTGTTACTGTTACTTGCTCCAGTGACAATTTTCTCTTATTTTTATTCGAATAGTCTAATTCAAGTTGTTTTCGAATACAGCAATTTTACTGCGGAGGATACAGCTGCAACAGCGCCAGTACTGGCCGTCTTTGTACTTTCTATGTATTTCCTTGCGGCAAACGGATACATTACACGCTTTTACTATGCAAAAGGTGACTCAATGGCACCAGTAGTATTTAGTTTACTAAATGTATTTGGAGTAAACATGGCAGTTATTTTCTTAATGGTAGATGCAACTGGGGTAGTTTCAATTGCATGGGGGACTTTAATAAGTTCTATTGTGAACTTTATCATGCTTGTAGTATATGCAAGCATTAAATATGATCTGAAAATGGGTATTTTCAGCAAAGAGCTACAATTTTTCAGAGCATTGCCACCATTGATCGTTATCACGGTTGTTATGTACTTTTCAAGCGAGTATTTAGTATTTGATAACAAGTGGTTAACTTTCATTGTAGGTCTTGTTATTTTTGCTGCTGTGCTTGTAGGCTCCTACTTATTATTTGGCGTGAAGGAAGTAAAAGAATTTAGTGATAAACTAAAACGAAAACTTTTAAAACAATAGTAATCAAAATGGGTATCTTAGAAGAAATTCTTAGATACCCGTTTTGTATTTTTTAAATAGGAAGAGGTTGTTTTTTGATAAAAGCCCAAAAAGTTTCGATAAAACGAGTTATTGTTTCGATAAAACTTCAAAGTATACCTATAAATACGAACACAAGCAGCTTCTTTGCTATTTATCTCGCATTAAAGGGCAGTAAGACTCCATCCTAAAATAGGAAATAAAAGTTGGATTAGTTAGACACTATAAGTACTTGTTGCAAAAAAAATGTCATATTCACAATATTTTATAGTAAAAAAATAGGGGCTGTATTATAATGATTTTATTCAGATAGTGTGGAATTTTTTAACTTATTTTAGCGAAATATTTTTGTAGCGAAAATGAAACATCTGCTACAGAAGTCTCCCAACTCTATAGATGGTAAGATGAATCCGGACCTAATTATGAAGAGATATAATTGCTGAGCATATGACTCATCACCAAAAGTTGTGATGACATTCCCTTTCAATGGGTGTCCATACATCTACTGAAATAGAGGAACTCAGTCTAAGAACGCCACATCTTGTGGCAATTTATCTGTGCGAAAGCGAAGCGACAGCTACAAATGTTTTCTGTGCGAAAGCGAAGCGACAGCTACAAATGTTTTCTGCGCGAAAGCGAAGCGTCAGCGACAATTACGCCAAGGCGAAATTGATATAAGTTGATTGGAGTGGAGACTGGGCGACTCCTTGGGGATTAGCGATAGAGGAACGAAGGCAAGAGCATCACGTCCTGTGATAACACCTTCGTGACCAACATCCTTTTTGGCCCAAGCGGCTCATCGGACGCCCCCAGTCGGAACGGAAATCAACCACACGTTATGGTGATAAGCCGGACATATTAATAATTTGGCATTACTTAGTAATAATAATACTTGAAGGAACTACAAACTAAGATAAGGTGGAAAGTATGGCAAGAGGTAGGAAGATTAATTCAAATGGTGAACGAAGTAAACAATTATTGCTTGAAAAGGCTGTAGAGCTATTTTCTGAAAAAGGTTATCATGATACAAAAATTAGTGACATTGTAAAAGCTGCCAATGTAACACAACCAACTTTTTATTTATATTTTGAAAGCAAGGACTCTCTGTATAACGATCTGAATAAACGATTTCAGCGTGGATTTGATGAAATCATGAGTAAACATTCAGAGGAAGTTGTAAAGGGAATAGAAGGCTTAGTTAGAACGCTGAAGCAAAAAATAAAAATGTTGTTCGTCTACATACTTGAAAATCCGAAGTTAACGAAAATTGGTTTATTTGAATCCGAACAGTCAGTTATAGTTAAATCTCAGCTTACACAGCAGTTAATTTCCCTTATACACCTCCATGATTGTGAGCATCTATTACAATTATATTCTGTAGACATTAATGTGGCTGTAGATAGTTTTGTAGGATCCTTGGAGCGTTTAATATTAACAACTTTACTTGAACAAAAAAAACTGCCATGCGAGCTAGCAAATGAACTAATTAACTTATACTTTTTAAGAGAAGATAAATATAAACATGTATAAAAAAATTCCCCTCACCACAGATTGAACTGCTCCCTGTCAAGTAGACAGTGGAAATAATAAAAAGCTTTTAAGCGGCTTTAGCCCTATATTCTAATGGGCTTAAGCCGTTTAATCGTTCTTGGTATCTATCGTTATTGTAAAACTGGATATAATCCTCAATCGCTTGTTGTAACGCTTCAAATGTTTGGTACTTATGTAAATAATACTTTTCACATTTCAATGTTCCCCAAAATGATTCCATTGGTCCGTTATCTATACATTTGCCTACACGGGACATGCTATGAATCATCTCTGCTCCATCTATTCTTCTTTTAAATCCATGTGATGTGTACTGATAGCCACGATCACTATGAAGTAACGGTTGTTCTCCATCTTTTAAAGTAAGCATTGCTAAATCAAACGTCTTAAATACCAATTCATTATTATTTGAATGCCCCAATACATAACTGATAATAGAGCCATCGTAAAGATCTAGAATAGCGCTTAAATAAGCTTTCTTTCCATTTCCTAATTTGAACTCCGTCACATCTGTTACCCATTTTTCGTTGGGTTTGCTTGCAGTAAATTCACGATTTAATCGATTTTCAGCGACATGTTGTGCAGGTGAAGAAACATATCGCTTTCTTTTTCGGCGAATCACGGATTGTAAACCACTGATTTGCATTAATCGATAAATACGTTTGTGATTGAACTTTTTATTGTATTTACGATTGATATTTAAAGTCATTCTTCGATATCCATAAATTCCTTCGACTTGTCGAAAAATAGCTTGGATATCCTGAAGAATCGCTTTATTCTCTAGCTCTCTATCTGTTGGTGTACGTTGTAGCCATTTATAATAGGCAGCACGAGATAAACCGGCAATATCACATAAAAGGATTACTGGCAGATTTTCTTTCGCATGTAACTCTTGAATCGCTCTATATTTATTTTGTAAACGAACGCTTGTTAACGATTCCTCCTTTCGAGTTCTTCCAACTTTTTTAAAAAGGCATTTTCTGCGCGTAATCGTTCATTTTCACGTTCTAAACGTTTCATTTCTAGCTTAAATTTTTCTTCAGCTGTTAATTCCTGTTCTTCTTTCTTGCGACCACGTTTATCCTGCAGAGCCTCTTCACCATTTACTTCGAATTTTTTGACCCATTGATACACCTGTTGATAAGACACTTCATAGGTTTCTGCAGCGAGCTGATAGTTTTTCTGATGTTCTAGACAGTAATTTACAATCTGTATTCTTTCTTCTAACGTCGTTGTTCTTTTATTAGTCATAGAGTTTGTCATTCCTTTACCGGTATCCTTTAATTCTCTATGACTATTATACTTTTGAATCCAATTTCTCAAAACGGATTTGTCAGAAATCTTGTATTTTCTTGTAACTTCTTTTAAAGAATATTGTCCAGATAAATAGTCTTGTACAGCTGCTAACTTTAGCTCTTTCGAGTAAGAATTCCAAGAAGTGGACTCTTCAAGGCCAATTTCTCCATCTATTTCATATTTGTAGTTCCATTCTTCAATGGTTTTATAAGAAACCTGAAATATAGTAGCTAATTCTGAAATTGTCTTTTGTCCTTTGTGAAGAAGTCTTAGAACCGCTAATTTTTCATCTTTTGAGTGGTTACTTCGAGCCATAAAAAAATGCCCCCTAGATAAACAGATTTTTATTTTTTAATCTGTCTACCTAAAGGGGAGCATATCAAATTGGTGAGAGGAATTTTTTATTTCTTTACTGTAATACGAAGATAAATGCCTTGTTGAAGCTTTTTATCTGTTTCTTTTTGAATAGTTGGATGAACAAGAAGCATATACTCTTGTCCGCTGTTTAACGGTTTTGATGGGGTAACAAGCAATGATTGACCATCAACTTTTGTTGTAATTGGTACTTCGTTACCGCCTAAAGCGACGAGCTGAACACTACCTTCAGCGATCTGCGAAGAGAGTGCTTGAGATAATTTCACTGTAAATGTTTTAGTAGACGGTACATTTTTTAAGCTTGCTAGTTCTTTGTAATGTGTATATTGTTCTTTTATTGCATCGTAATGGGCCTGGAAAATAGGTGCAGTCTTTGTTTGGATGTTTGGTTTTACCCCAACTTCATTAATTGTTTTCCCAGATGGACCTGTAAATTTACCGACTGTTAGCTTTAAATAGCTACCGTCATGCAATTCAAAAAAGCCCTGCATAGCGCCTTTTCCATATGTAGTTTCCCCATATAAAATAGCAGATTGCTGATCTTGTAATGATGCTGCTAACATTTCAGAGGCGCTAGCACTATAGCGATTTACTAGAATACGTGTATTAGCCGGAAATTTTTCGTTTTGATGGGCTGCACGTACTTTATAAGAGGCATGTGCTTCTTCTAGTAAATAAGCAATTTTTGCTTGTGGGAATAGCCCTGTCATTTCCTCAGCTGTTGCCACATAGCCACCACCATTGTTTTGTAAATCTAATATAAAGGAAGTTGCACCACGCTGTTTTAATTGAACAAGCGCGTCCTTTACAAGCTTAGCACCGTCTTCTGAGAAGGATGACATGGCAATATAGCCAACATTCCCAAATAGTAATTCAGATTCCACATTGGGTAATGTGAATTTTTTTCGTGTAATAGTTGTAGTAGAAGTTTTACCATTTACATGTTGGAGTGTCACTTCTAGTTTAGTACCCTCATCACCGATTAAGAGGGACGAGGCTTCTTGTATGGAGCTTCCTACAACAGATTGCCCGTTAATTGCAGTAATAATGTCTCCAGCTACGATACCGGCATTAGCTGCACCGCTATTCTCAAATACTCGTAAAATATGAATGCCATCTTCATGCTCTTCGATGACTACACCAATCCCAATTGTTGATAGATTGATGCTATTGATAAATTCCTCAAATTCCTGTTTCGTAAAAAATGTGGAATAAGGATCTAGCATATCAATAATTTCTGGAATTGTTTTGGCGTTTTGTAAATTCCCATTGATCGTCCCAACATATTTTTCCTCAATAATTTCCTTGATCTCCTTTACAAGCTGTTGTTCATTGCTTGCAGCAGAAGCGTTTGCAAATGGAAAGATGAAGAAACTTAGAATAAATACGAAAGACCACACTAATTTTTTCATAGGACACCTCTTTTCTAATTACTTGTATTATACATGAATTTCCATATAACCGCGAATAGAGATAGAGGGAATTTACTGAAAAAAAGAATCTGCAAGCATTTTGCGAAAACAGTCGCAAAAGCAAGCAGATTCTAGTTATTTAATAAATGTAGAAGGCTCATAGAGGTGATTTCCGTTCCAACTGGAAGCTTTGTCGCTGACGCTTCGCTTTCGCACAGAAAACATTTGGTGCTGACGCTTTGCTTTCGCACAGAAAACATTTGGTGCTGACGCTTTGCTTTCGCACAGAAAACATTTGGTGCTGACGCTTTGCTTTCGCACAGAAAACATTTGTTGCTGACGCTTCGCTTTCGCACAGAAAACATTTGTTGCTGACGCTTCGCTTTCGCACAGAGCAGAGCTTGCTGAGGGCGTACGATGAACCGCTTCACTTGCGCTCCAGGGCCTCATCCTTGACTTGATAGCCTAGCCTCCACTAATGTCATCCCGAACTTTTGGCTATGAGATTAAAACTCTCTTATCTTTTCATAAGTTTATGAATGATAAAGCCGATAAGTGCGCCGATAATAGCAGGTACAAGCCATCCTAAACTTTGCTCGTATAATGGTAAAGCATTTAAAATGTTCTCATAGGGTGCAATTCTAATATTCATTTCCTTTAAACCATCATATAGACTAACACAGAATGTTGGAATTAAAGCTAAAATGTAAACGATTTGTCCACCTTTAAAGAAATGATCGACAAGCGACAGTACCATTAGCACCATTGCTAGCGGATAGATCATTAATAATACAGGCAGTGATGCACTAATGATTGTAGATAGACCCACGTTCGTAATAGCCGCACTAAAAATTGTGAAAACTATTAAAAATGTTTTGTATGATATTTTTGGAAATAACTTATTAAAATACGTAGCATTAGCAGTTAATAATCCTACAGCAGTTGATATACACGCTAGTAAAATAGTAGTAGATAAAATAACACTTCCAAAATTACCAAATAGAACTTTAGCGGATTTTGCAATAATAACGCCGCCATTATCAGAAGTGCCAATTGCATCTATACTAGTGTTACCAATTTGGCCAAGCGAGATGTAAACAAATGATAGACCAATAGCCGCAACAATTCCGGCGAAAATCGTCGTTTTGATTTGTTTTTTAGTATCTGACATCCCCATGTCACGCAATGCTTGTAAAATAACGATACCAAAAACAAGCGCACTTAGAACATCCATTGTTAAATAGCCTTGAACAAAGCCTTCAGTCAGAGGAGATACAGTATATTCTCCTACAGCTGTCCCTGGTTCACCCATTGGAGAAATAAAGCTTTTAACAGCTAGAATTAAAATAACGATCAATAAAGCAGGTGTTAAAATTTTACCTACACGATCGACAAGCTTTGTAGGGTTAATAGCTAAGTATAATATTAAGGCAAAAAACAATACAGACGTTATAAAAAGTGGTGCCCAATGATCTGCTACTGACTCAGGTAGAAATGGTGCAATCCCTATTTCATAGGACACCGAACCTGTACGAGGTACTGCAAAAAATGGCCCAATCGCTAAATAAACGATTGATGTAAAGATCACACCAAAAGTAGGACTGACACGATTAGCAAGCAGTTGTAAATCCCCACCTGCTTTCGCAACCGCAACGATTGCTAAGAGTGGTAAACCAACACCCGTTATTAAGAAACCAATCATTGCTAACGTAATATTTTCACCAGCTTGTTGACCTAATAATGGAGGGAAGATAATATTTCCAGCACCTAAAAATAAGGCAAATAATAATAAACCTACTGCTAAATTTTCTTTGATGAAAAGCACTATGTTTTTCATAAAAATAAAAACTCCTTTAAGATTGAAAAGATGAAACTTTCTAAAAATTTTAAATACAGAAGTGTATGTTACCATATGAATACTAATCTTGCAATGAATATCTTCTCGTAATTTGTCGGATTCTGTAGTATTCAATAAGATTGATAAAATGTTTGAAAAATAGTCAGTTTTTCCGATTTCTCATTACTTTAATATCTAGTATGATAGACTCACAAGGGAATATTCTAGCATGAACGGAGGCAATTTGATATGAAAAAATCAAAAAAATTGAGAATCCTTGCTTTAAGTACTATAGCTACTTCATTTTTAGCCCTACCTACCGCAGAAGCAGCTACATATACCGTGCAAAAAGGAGATACTTTATCTAAAATCGCTCAAAATCATCAAGTAACAGTTCAAGACATAAAAAGCTGGAACAAATTAAAGAATGATATGATTTATGTAGCGCAAAAGCTTGAGGTTTCAAAAACATCTACGAATGAAGCAGGGAAACCTTCAAATCCATCCACAACAAAACCAACAACACCAACAACACCACCGAAGCAAACAACTGCTTCCCATACAGTAGTTAAAGGAGATACATTATCAAAAATTGCTAAGCAATATAATGTGACACTAAAGGACATTAAAGAATGGAATGGACTTACGACAGATGCTATCTACGTTGGCCAGGTGTTAAAATTATCTTCAACAGCTACAATACCCGAGGGTGATAAGTCTTCAGGTGCAGGAACACCATCAAAAGAAACGTCTAAAGATCCCTTAGCTAATGGACAAGCTATTTATAAGAAAACAATAGATGTAGCTAATACTTTGATAGGAACTCCGTATGTCTACGGTGGTAATACACCTGAAGGCCTTGACTGCAGTGGCTTTATTTACTACGCCTTTAATCAAGGTGGTTTAAAGATTGGAAGAGACAGCAGCGAAGGATATTTTTATGGTAATACAACACAAGTTACTAATCCAATAGCGGGGGATTTAGTATTTTTCGAGAATACGTATAAAGATGGAATATCTCATATGGGTATTTATCTTGGTAGTAATAAATTTATCCATTCAGGGTCAGATGGTGTTGAAGTTTCAGATGTTACAAACTCCTACTGGTCTACAAAATTAGTAGGTTATAAACGCTTCGACGCGATCAAATAAGGTGAAAGCGATTTTTGCATATACGCAGAAATCGTTTTTTTTTTATGGAGTGAGAGAGAATCGCGCGGTTGAAGTCGACAGTTTTACTATAAAAAATGTGGCACCGCTGATAAAGGTGTCAGAATCGCTGATAAACCAGCGAACATCGCTGATAAAAGCCTCAGAATCGCTGATAAAGGGTTGATCACCGCTCCATAAGAAAATGAACAAAAGAAAAAGAGGCAGGGACAAAAAGAAAAAATGTTAGACCGATTGCATTGGTCTAACATTTTTTTGATTTAGGAAGGAACACTCTACTCATTGAAGCGGAAAAGTTATTATCTGTTTTCGCTATTTTTCAAAATAATCGAGTTCTGTCCCAGCCTCTTTTAAACGCTTTATTGTGTTACGCGTGCTGTCCAACGAGAAAGATCTGCATCTTTTGCATCAACAAGCTCTGCAGGGAAGATAAATGTCCAAGGCTTCGTTGAGTTCGGTTGTACAGTTAAGATAGGATCCATTTTAAATGAACCTTTAGCAATTTGTTTACCTGTTGCATCAATAATTTCTAGTGGTAATTGTTCAAGGTTAATAGCTTTATTATGTCCGTTACGAATGAAGATAGACACATTTAAACTACCATTATCCACAAGTTTTGCTTGCAGGCCAGTGAAGTTTACTTCTGTTTCACCTAACTCAGGTAAAGTTTTGACGATTTTTGCAAGCTCCTCTTTTTGTGCTTCAGGTAATTGTTGTTCCCATGATGGATCTAATTCTAATTGGTGACCGCGTAGGGAAACAAGGTTGAATGCAATTTTCCAACCGTCTTCTGGTACTTCATTGACTTTGATTGTTGATTTTTCAAATTCAAATACCCATGGACGAGCACTTTCTGCTGGAATCGTGCCAAGTGCTGCAAAATCGAATTTTTTAGATGCTACAAGCTCATCGTTTTTATCCATAATGTAAAGCTCAATTTCACCTAGCTCGATTGCTTGAGGCAATGATGAGCGGAAAAATGCACGCACTTGCCATTTTTTAGAGCGTGGGTCTTCTTCAATACTAATAGAAGAAAGTGATAATTGATTTGGCTTCAAAGGTTCTAGCTCATTAGCAAGGAAACTAAAAATGTATTTTTGCTCCTGAGGAACATCCCACTCTGGATGGAATGAAAGCTTTGTCACAACATCACGATTATCGCTACTATCCGTAGTAGTATTTCCTAATAAGTCTTTAGAGTCAATTGTGTTTTCTTGAACAACCTTGTCCGATTTTTTAAAGAATGAAAATAAGCCCATTATTGTACCTCCATTTGTGCTTCAATCATTTTCATGAAGCCTGTGATTTCTATAATAATAGAACGACGTAATTCTTGGAAATTCTTTCCGAATAATTCAAGTCCTTCACGTTGGTAAATTCGCATCGGATCTTCTTGCTGGTAATGACGTAAGCCAATTCCTTCTTTTAAGTGTGTCATGGCTTCTAAATGTTTCACCCAGCCACTATCTAAGTAGCTTAGCATTACTTGTGGAATAACTGCCACTACTTGTTCATTCTCAGCGAACTTCTCCATCTTTGCAGTTAATTCATCAACAGGTGCTTGCAGTGAATCTAAAATAGGGACAACTTTACCTACTTCTCTATCAATTGTGATAGGTGAAAGGAAGAGACTGTTTAAGGTTCTTTCCATCCCTTCGTAATCCCATTCAACTGAAGGTAATTCATCAGGTGCTGCATCACGTACTGCAAAGTCTACAGTTTCATAGAACATTTGCTTTAATTGTTCTAATAAATTTTCGCCAGCTAAAATTTTGTCACGTAGACCGTAAATAACTGTACGTTGGTCATTAATCACATCGTCTAATTTTAAGTTGTATTCACGCATGCTGTATTGAGAACCTTCAACGATACGCTGTGTACGGCTAATAAGCTCGTGAACGTTATTATTTTGAATAATGTCTTGTTCGTCAACAACCATTTTTGCTGAGAATTTTTCAACATCTTCTTTTGCGTAACGTCGGAACATATCATCTTCAATAGAGAGAATGAAGCGGCTTTCACCTATATCACCTTGACGACCTGAACGACCGCGAAGTTGATTATCTACACGACGACTTTCATGTTTCTCGGTACCGATGACATATAAGCCGCCAAGCTCGTGTACTTCTTCACCTAGCATAATATCTGTACCACGACCAGCCATATTCGTAGCTACCGTAATACGACCTTTTTGACCTGCTTGTGAAATCAGCTCAACCTCTTGTTCAACTGTTTTAGCATTCAGTAATTGGAATTTTAACCCTGCACTTTTCAAATGCTCAGCAACTGTTTCAGATTGCAGTATCGATGTAGTACCAATTAAGACAGGTTGTCCTTTTTCGTGACGACTTTTCGCTTCTGCAGCCACATATTTATATTTAGCTTCTTGTGTTTTAAAAATAATATCAGGCTGATCGACACGTTGACGTGGGCGGTTTGTTGGAATTTGAATAACTTCCATTGCGTACACTTCTTTTATTTCTTTTTCCTGTGTTTTCGCTGTACCCGTCATCCCGGAAAGCTTCGGATACATACGGAAATAGTTTTGAATCGTAATTTGTGCCTGTGCTTTATTTTCTTCTGTGATCGTTACGCCTTCTTTTGCTTCAATTGCTTGATGCAATCCATCAGATAGTGAACGACCTTCTAAAATACGACCTGTGAACATATCAACAAGCTCGATTTTGTCATCCTTAACGATGTAATCAACATCACGCTTGAACATTACATGGGCACGCACAGCTTGGATCACATAATGATAAAGTGTTTGGTGTTCAAGATCATATAGATTATCAACATTAAAGGCAGCCTCAACCTTTTCAATACCTTTATCTGTTAAAGAAGTAGCTTTTGTTTCTTCATCAAAATCGTAGTCTTCTTCTTCTTTAAAACGTTTAGCTAGCATAGAAGCAATGCGATGTAGTTCATCATTCGCTGCCATTTTCCCAGCGATAATAAGTGGTGTTTTTGCCTCATCAATAAGTACACTATCAACCTCATCGATAATGGCGAAGTGATAAGGGCGTTGTACTTTATCAGCCAAGCTATGTGCCATGTTGTCACGTAAGTAGTCAAATCCGAATTCAGTACCGACACCATATGTTATATCAGCATTATAGGCCTCTTTTTTTGCGTCTGGTTCCATCATTGGTATATTTAAACCAACTGTTAAGCCAAGGAAACGATGAATTTGACCAACAAGTTCGTAGTCACGCTTAGCTAAATAGTCATTAACTGTAATGACATGAACACCTTTACCTTCTAATGCGCGTACATAAGAAGGTAGGGAAGCGACAAGCGTTTTACCTTCACCTGTAGGCATTTCTGCAATATTACCTTCAGTTAAAACAAGACCACCGATAAGTTGTACATCAAAATGACGCATACCTAATACACGTTTTGAGGCTTCGCGTACAACAGCAAATGCGTCTGGGATGATTGATGTAATTGGTTCGCCTTGTTCTAAACGATCCTTGAAAATAAAAGTCATTTCTTTTAATTCTTCATCTGACTTGTCGACATATTTTTCTTCAAGATTATTAATCTGATCTACTATTTTATAGTAGCGTTTTAATTGACGAGCACTTGTTTGCTCATTGTTGCGTTTAAAAATTGAGAACATGAAATTTACGCTCCTTTAAAGTTGTCTAAATGCTAGACACTACATTATTTTATCAAATTTTACGAATGGTGACTACATTTGACATGCAGCATTCTACCATTCTCAAAAAGAAGAAAAATATTTGTGAAATGGTGGAAATTAAATAGAAAAAGTATATTTCGGCGCTCGTTCGTGCTATAATCAATTTGGATTTAAATGTAGATTATTTTTGAGGAGGAGAGACATGCTTTACGTGTCTTTAATAGCAGCATTCATTGCTTCCATATTGTTAACTCCATTAGTTAAACGATTAGCGTTCAGAATAGGTGCTGTCGATGCACCAAACTATCGAAAAGTACATGCACGAATTATGCCAAGACTTGGCGGATTAGCGATTTTCCTTGCGTTTTTAATAGGCATAGCTATGCTATATCCATTTTTAATAGGCGTATTACCGTGGCATACTAGTGAATATAGTTTATTGGCGATTATTATAGGAGCCTGTATTATTGTAGCAACAGGCGTCATTGATGATATGCGTGAAATTTCTGCAAAGGCGAAAATGCTAGGGCAGCTTGCTGCTGCACTTATCGTTATTTTTGTAGGTGGCATTCAAATTGACGAGGTTAACTTACCTTTCGTAGGTGAATTAGATTTTGGATTACTAAGTATCCCTTTAACAATTCTTTGGATTATTGGAATTACAAATGCCATTAATTTAATTGATGGTTTAGATGGTCTAGCTGCCGGGGTTTCAACGATTGCTCTTATTACATTAGCGGTCATGGCATTTAATATGGACAATATGTTTGTTTTAGCAATTGCAGCCATTTTAGCAGCAGCATCAAGTGGTTTCTTATTTTATAATTTCCACCCAGCAAAAATCTTTATGGGGGATACAGGGGCATTATTCCTCGGATTTATGATATCCGTGCTGGCGTTACTTGGTTTTAAAAATGTAACATTTGTTTCATTAATTATCCCAATTATTATTCTAGGTGTACCAATTTCTGATACATTCTTTGCGATTGTTCGTCGTGTGCGCATGAAGAAAAAATGGTCTGATCCAGATAAATCACACTTACATCACCGTTTACTGGATATGGGCTTCACACATCGTCAAACAGTACTCCTTATCTATGGGATTGCTATGATGTTTGGGTTGGCAGCCGTTATTTTCTCTATGGCAAAAGTATGGGGAGCGATTTTACTCATAGCCGTCATATTAACTGCCATTGAAATTTTTGTTGAAATCATCGGACTCGCAGGTAAAAACTATAAGCCGCTATTAAATTTTGTGCGGATATTTAATAAATAAAATATTAAAGCAATCATTCATTTTTAATGTGTGATTGTTTTTTTTATGGAGTTTATGGGGAACTGGAGTGAAGAAAATCTTGATCCATGTGAATTTAGCTTGGGTCGAGTGGAGAATAGCATAGGTTGATAGGAGAATTTTTGGGATTTACAAGAAAATTGCTCGGGTAGAGTAGTGAGTTGCTAGGGTCCTCGAAAAAAATGCTCAGGTAAGGCGGAAAATTGCTCAGGTAGCATGGAGACCGGGTAAATGAGGGTGTTTTCCATTCCATGCTACTCGCTATCCTGTGAGCGAGTGTCGAGCCTTTCCTCCGCTTTTGTTTTCACTGCCGCTACGTTTGCACTTCGCTTTCGTGCAGAAAACCACATGTCACTGCCGCTACGTTTGCACTTCGCTTTCGTGCAGAAAACCACATGTCACTGCCGCTACGTTTGCACTTCGCTTTCGTGCAGAAAACCACATGTCACTGCCGCTACGTTTGCACTTCGCTTTCGTGCAGAAAACCACATGTCACTGCCGCTACGTTTGCACTTCGCTTTCGTGCAGAAAACCACATGTCACTGCCGCTACGTTTGCACTTCGCTTTCGCACAGAAAACCACATGTCACTGCCGCTACGCTTTCGCACAAAAACATCTGTTGGCCCAAGCCGCTCATCGGACGCCCTCCAGGAAAGCGATCAGTCGGAACGGAAGACAGCCCCTCATTTTGCTGAAGAGCCATATTTTACTTAATTAGCTACATTAATTTCATTGACATAATAGTTTTTCAACAACATAAAAGCCCTCTCCACATAAAGTGGAAAAGGCTTTTAAAGTTACTGTTCATCTTTGTTATCTGTTGTATCATTGCCAACAGCGTTATCTTTATCGTTATCTGTATTGTTATTAGTTAGACTTGTAGATGTTTTATCTCTTTCAAGATGGTTATTAAGTGTTTCCGATATTTCATCAACCGATTCTTGATTTAATTTATAGTAGTAAATACCAGTAGACATATCATCTGTACCTTCTAATGTTAAAGAATCGATACGTGGCATTCCTTGTGTTAAATAAGATAGGAATGATTTCATCTCACTGAATGTCATGTTTGTCTTCATGTTATCGCCAAGTGCTTTAATGACATCATCGTATTTTGCAATAGATTCTACAGAAGAAGCTTTACTGATGATGGCCGTTAAGATCTCTTGTTGACGTTTACCGCGTTCAATATCACTGTCTTGCTTACGCGTTCTTGCGAGTGCCAGTGCTTCACTACCGTTTAAATGCTGTAAACCAGGCTCTAAGTTAATTGCATTGCGATCAAATTCGTCTTTTTCGTGTAAAGTATACGGTACTTCAGCTTCGATTCCACCTAATGCATCAACAACGTCAATAAATGCGTTAAAGTTCATACGAACATAATAATCAATCGGAACATCTAAAAATCCTTCTACGGTCTCAATTGTTGAAAGCGTACCACCATTTGCGTGTGCATGTGTAATTTTATCTTTATAGCCTAAGTTAGGAATATAAACATATGAATCACGAGGGATACTTAGCATTTTAATCGTTTTTGTTTTATTGTTTAATGTTGCTAAAATCAGTGCATCGGAACGAGAGTTTTCAGAACCTTGCCCGCGATTTTCACTATCATCAACACCTACAAATAGGATGGAAACATTATCTTTTACTGGTTTTACTTTTTCCTCACGAAGTGAAGAAACTTCTCGACCCTCTAATTCTTCATGTGCCGAGTTCACTGCATGCTCTGCTTGCTTCGTAATATAGACTGCGTAAGCCGTCACACATATTACTAAACTTGCAACAAGAAGAAGCGATACTTTTATAATTAGGGAAGATTTAGAAGACCTCTTCTTATTTTTATAGTTAGTTCTATTTTTCATATTTGATATATTCTCCTCTGAATTTTGGGAATAATGATGGGATTAACTAAACTTTATTCAAATACATTTAGATATAAACGATAAAATAGCTCAACATTAGAATTATACTATGGATATTTAGTTTTCGACAATTAAAACTATTTATTTCACAACAAATTCGATAAATTGTGCATTTTCAAAAGAAATGGTTGACTGCCCATTTGTCATTTCCGTCACCCAATTTCGGAACTTTTCTTCTTCCTCTTTTAGCACGGATACAATGATTTCGACGCCTTCCAAGTAGCGAATTTCTTCTAATGTATACGAAGAACCTCGAATTTCATTTTCAACTTTACCAAGCCATGTGTAATCAATGGCAATGTTCATAAAATGATGAAGCTTACGTTCAACTACTTGTGCAGCGAGTAAGCCTTCTGTTGTCGCCTTCCCATATGCACGAATAAGACCGCCACCACCAAGCTTAATGCCACCAAAGTAGCGTGTGACGACAACGACCGTATCCTTTAAACCTTGTTTTTTTAAGACTTCTAACATAGGGACGCCAGCTGTGCCACTTGGTTCCCCGTCATCATTTGCTTTTTGAATATGATCATGCTCTCCAATAATATAGGCTGAGCAATTGTGTGTCGCGTTATGATGTATTTTCTTTATGCGGTCAATAAAAGAAATTGCATCCTCTTCTGTTTCTACGCGTTCTATATAAGTAAGAAAGCGAGATTTTGAAATAACAATTTCGCTTTCACCGTATCCTTTTACTGTTAAATAGTTTTCTCTCATCAGTATCAATCTCCTTTTAGGTAGAGTTATATTCTATAATTTTCATAAAGAAAAAGCATTAAATTTTAACTGGGTGATGCTATAATAGGTATAGACTATAGAATATATGAAATTGGTCTATTAAAATAGTAAGTAATCATAAGACATTAGACTGGGGAGTACATTATGTTTTCAACTGATACCTTCGATTTAAAGTCGCTTGATGACATATTTAATCGAATGATAGATACAATCATGAGCTCAAAAGATGATATCTTTATTATAAGTGAACAAAACCGAAGAAATTTCGAAGATATGCAAAAAGAGCTAGAAATTGTTCGAGAACAAGTTTCAATTGTGATTGATGAAGGTGATTCTTTAGAAAAAAGTACCCAGCTTGCTAAGCAAAGACTTGTGCTAGTGAGTAAAGCTTTTGATAAATATACCGAAGAACAAGTTCGAGAAGCATATGAAACTGCACAAGATTTTCAAGTGAAGCTCTCCGTGATTAGAACTCAAGAAAAACAGCTGCGCGATAAAAGAGATGATCTAGAGAGAAGATTAAGAGGGTTACTCGATACGATAGAACGAGCAGATCAGATTGTCAATCAAGTAAATGTCGTTTTGAATTACTTAACTTCAGATTTGAAAAATGTTGGTTTAGCACTTGAACAAGCAAAAATGAAACAAGACTTTGGTATACGTATTATCGCGGCGCAAGAAGAAGAGCGGAAACGTTTATCTAGGGAAATTCATGATGGGCCTGCTCAGATGCTGGCAAATGTACTAATGCGCACGGATTTAATAGATAGAACGTATCGTGAGAAGGGCATTGAATCTGCTTTAGCTGAAATTGTTGATTTAAAGAAAACGGTGCGTAATGCATTAACAGAGGTGCGACGTATTATTTATGATCTAAGACCAATGGCACTTGATGATTTGGGAATTGTCCCGACATTAAAGAAGTACGTATCGACAGTGACTGAATATAATCCTGGTGTTGAAGTTCATTTCCAATCGAGAAGCACCGAAAAGCGTATACCATCAAACTATGAAGTGTCTATTTTCCGATTAGTGCAAGAATGTGTAACTAATGCTATGAAGCACGGGAAATGTAAGGAGATTTGGGTAAAACTTGAGTGGTTGAACAATGCCGTAAATATCGTTGTAAAGGATGATGGTATAGGTTTCGATCCACAGGTAGTTAAAGATCATTCCTTTGGGATTTTAGGAATGAAAGAACGTATCGAAATTTTGGATGGTACAATTTCCATTAAAAGTGAGATAAATCGAGGGACGACGGTATTATTTAAAATTCCGTTATGATGAAGCAATTGTTGGAGAAATTTAGGGGGTAAAGGAAAATGACGAAGATTATTATTGTAGACGATCACCAGCTATTCCGCGAAGGAGTAAAACGTATTTTAGATTTTGAAGATACGTTTGATGTAGTGGCAGAAGGTGATGATGGTGCGGATGTGGTGTCATTATATGCTGAAAATCAACCAGATGTTGTACTAATGGATATTAATATGCCGGGTAAAAATGGAGTAGAAGCTACGGCAGATTTAATTAGTGAATACCCAGATGCAAAGGTTATTATGTTATCAATTCATGATGATGAAACATATGTAACACACGCGCTAAAATCGGGATCACTTGGTTATATGCTAAAAGAGATGGATGCTGACGAAATTGTTGAAGCTATTAAAGTAGTTGCAAATGGTGGATCTTATCTACATCCAAAGGTAACTAAAAATTTAGTAGCGGAATTCCGTCGTCTTTCTGAGCATGAAAATAAAGGGAATTTCCATCAAACAGAAATTCGTCGACCATTCCATTTACTAACAAAACGTGAATGTGAAGTATTACAATTATTAACAGATGGTCAATCTAACCGTACAATTGGTGAGACATTGTTTATTTCTGAAAAAACAGTTAAAAACCACGTTTCAAGCATTTTACAAAAAATGAATGTAAACGACCGCACACAAGCCGTTGTTACAGCTATCAAAAACGGCTGGGTTGAAGTACGTTAATTGCATAACATTAAATTAAAAGCTGTTTTTAAAGGCTACTATATTATGTAGTAGTTTTTAAAGCAGTTTTTTTATGGTCGAACACCTGTAGGTAACGGATCTTGTTAAAAGTGTAGCTATTTAACTTTAGAGATCACTCAATGTGCAACATTTTAAAATCGTAGGCGTCATATGAAAGATGTAGCACCTAAATGTTGAAAATTCACAACAAAATTCCTACAGTAGGATTTATATGCTACAATATGCGCGGGAGGTTTTTTGATGTTAAAGAAAAGTTTTCTAGCAGTTTTTACCTTATTAATGTTAACTGCCTGTGGTAATAAAGATGAAGAGAATAGTGCGGAAGATCGTGCAAAAACGATTGAAGATGGAACTGTTGGTTTTGAAATGGTTGGCGATAATGTAGAAAAAGCTACGAATGTACCAGCAGAAGAAGAAAAAGCAATTTTAGCAGCTTTCGATGAATATATTGCTGCGTTAAATAAAGAAGAAATCAATCGTTATATGCAAACAATAGCGAAGGATCCAAGAGGCTTTAAGTATGATGAAGAGAAGGTTTATGCAACTGAAGCCTTCGATCAATTTGATAGTAAACGTGAAGTAGCAAATGTGACCATTGCGAAATATAAGGAAGAAGAAGCGGAGGTCTTTGCCAATATGACACTCCATTCTCTGCAACTTGAAACAAACATCGAACATGAAAGTGCAGGGCGTCAGGTAACTGTTTTTGTAAAAGAGGACGGGGCCTGGAAGGTAACGAGTGTCTATTATATTGGAGATGACTCTAAATCAACCACCGGCAAATAAGAATAAGACAACCTCTGAGGGATTCAACGCAGTTTCGCAAAGAGGTTATCTTCATTCAGCAGATGAATGTGGATGTGGTCCCATTTCGGAGTTTCCAAACACCTACTGAATGAAGATAATGCCTCTGAATGTAATTACACCAAGGCGAAATTGATACATAGATAATGAATGTGAAAAGAATTACGCAATGTCGTAATTCATTTCACATTCATTTCTTTTTATTGTAAACTATGTAGAATAGGAGAGTGGACATGAATGAGGACAGCAATCGTAACAGATAGTACTGCGTATATTCCGGCTGAGGAACGAGCACGCTTAAACATTCATATGATTCCGTTAAGTGTAAATATTTCGGGGCAATTATTTGCAGAAGAAGTAGATATCACGGCATCTGAATTTTATGATAAAGTACGCGGGTCAAAAGAATTTCCAAAAACAACGCAGCCCCCAATCGGAGAATTTGTCTCTCTCTTTGAAGAGTTGGCAAAAGAGTATGATGAGGTAATATCTATTCATTTATCAAGTGGAATCAGTGGAACATATCATGGTGCAGTTCAAGCAGGCGAAATGGTGGAAGGCATTGATATGTACGCTTTTGATACTGAAATATCCTGTGCGGTACAGGGTTTTTATGTTTTACGAGCAGCTGAAATGGCTGCACAAGGTTGTTCAGCAAAAGAAATACTTGCTACATTAGCGGACATGAAGCAGTATGCCCGAGCTTACTTTATTGTAGATGACTTAGCGCACTTACAACGTGGGGGACGTCTGTCTTCAGCAGCGGCATTAATAGGTGGCTTATTACAAGTAAAGCCTGTGCTTCATTTTGTGGACAAGGTCATTGTACCTTTTGAAAAAATTCGTACGCGTAAAAAAGCATTAAGGCGTGCGGAGGAGCTAATGGCGGAGGATGCTAAAAAGTATGAAGCAATGGACGCTGTTGTTATCCACGCCAATTGCCAAGCTGAAGCAGAAGAATGGCTAGCACAACTAGCTGCAACTTACCCAAACGTTGACTTTAAATTGAGCTATTTCGGTCCCGTGATCGGCACACATTTAGGTGAAGGCTCGTTGGGGTTATGCTGGATAAAAAAATAACCTTAAATAAGAAAGTCTCTACAGAAAAATGTAGAGGCTTTTTTGTTATTTTAGAAGGTATCCGATTTTGCCAGGAGACACGAGAGAATCGCTGATAAACGTGTGGAAATCGCTGATAAAAGATCTAGAATCGCTGATAAACGTGTGGAAATCGCTGATAAAGTCCGAGAATCGCTGATAAACGTGTGGAAATCGCTGATAAAAGATCTAGAATCGCTGATAAACGTGTGGAAATCGCTGATAAAGTCCGAGAATCGCTGATAAATCTGTGGGAATCGCTGGTAAACGCGAGAACATCGCCGCTAAAAGTGCCAAAATCGCCGGTAAACCCGAGAACATCGCCGCCAAAAGTGCCAGAAACGCCGCTAAATCCAAGAACATCGCCGCTAAAGAACTGCTGAAGAAAATCACCTACCTGAAAGGAGCAAAGCAATGGAAAATAAAGGTTGTTTGTTGCCACTTGCATTACGAGATTTTCATGAAGGACGTATTTGGTTAAAGGAGTATTCCCCGTTTTCAAAGGGAGATATCGAGAAAGCGATCCATCACAAACACTTCCATATAATAGAAGGAATTCAAAAAGTGCCACATCTTAAATGCAACCGTTGCCATAATACTGATCCGCAGCAATTTACAACGTTTGATTGTTCGAAGTGCCAGCAGCAATGTATCTATTGTAGACATTGTCTGAATATGGGCAGAGTGGGTAGCTGTACGCAATTGATGATTTGGACTGGCCCATCTGCAATTAGAACAAAAAAGCATCCACTTGAATGGGCAGGACAATTTACTGTGCTGCAACAGCAGGCAGCAAATGAATTACTAGAAAGTGTGAAGGTAAAACGTTCCCACTTGTTACATGCGGTATGTGGGGCGGGGAAAACAGAGCTGCTTTTCCCAACTGTTCATTATGCTTTAGAGCTGGGGTTACGAGTGTGTATTGCTACGCCTCGTACAGATGTAATATTAGAGTTATTTCCACGCTTTCAAAAGGTCTTCCCGCAAACGACCATCCATGCTTTATATGGTGGATCACCGAAGCAGGAGGGCTATGCGCAGCTAGTGTTGGCTACAACTCATCAGCTCTACCGTTTTGAACGAGCGTTTGATGTCATGATTGTTGATGAGGCTGATGCATTTCCGTATACATTTGACGAAACGTTACAAAGAGCTGTACAAAAAGCAAAAACGGAAAACGCACCAATATTGTTTGTCACAGCAACACCTTCACAAAAATTACTTACTGCGTATCAAAATAAAAGTTATTCATTCATCCCGAAACGTTACCATAATCGTCCATTACCAGTCCCTCGATTTGATGCCCTATGGAGCTATGAAAAGAACTTGAAACGAGGAAAAATCCCGCGAAAGCTAAAACAATGGACGGAGGATCGTCTTGCACATAAAGAACCATTTCTATTATTTTTCCCGAAAGTAGAGTTAATGAAAATAGCTACGCCTCTTTTTCAGTTATTAGATGCAAGCATTTTGGCAGTCCATGCCGAAGATCCTGATCGTAAAGAAAAAGTGCTTAAACTACGTCACGAAGAAGTTCCGGGTTTACTCACAACAACCATTTTAGAACGAGGTATTACGATAAAGAATGTGCAGGTTGCAGTTATTGGGGCGGAATCGACTATTTTTACTTCCAGTGCACTTATCCAAATTGCTGGGCGAGTTGGTCGAAATGCTGATTTTGCAGATGGAGACGTTGTATTTTTTCATCATGGCATTACAACTGAAATGGATGATGCTCGTACGAAAATTCTTTATTACAATAAGAAAGGATTTTTGCAATGAATAAAATTGAAACACTGTGCTTATTATGCTCACAACCTCTGCAACCAGTAATTTCTTGGAAAATGCTTTTAACAAACCACTTTCAGCCAACCATCTGTGATAAGTGCTCAGCTCGATTTGAACATTCGCCCACAGCAACAGCACTCTTCCAATACAACGACGCTATGAAGGATTACTTGCATCAATATAAATTTCTTCAGGATGTAGCACTCGCAAAAGTATTTCGGCAAGAGCTATATGCACGGTTCAAAAATGAAAAAGCTATTATTATACCGATTCCTATGCATCCCCTCAAACAAAGGGAACGTACCTTCTCGCATATGGAGGAGCTATTAAAGGCTGCCAATATTCCTTTTATACAACTTTTAGAAAAGACGACAACAGAAACGCAAAGCTCCAAAAATAGAGTTGAGCGAATACAAGTAGCCCCTCTTTTTCGTCTGATGGTTGGTGCACATGTAGAGCATAAACAATATCTCCTTTTTGACGATATAAAAACTACAGGAACTACGCTACGGCATGCCAGCGAGATTTTATTACATGCAGGTGCCCGAAATGTTCAAAGCTTCACATTAATTAATGGATGAAAATGCTAATGCGTCATGTATAATAGATACGAATATATATGATTCGTATTTTACTGTTATTATGCGAGAGGAGGAAGAGTAATGGCAGAGGTTCGCAATTGTCCGAAATGTAATGAGTTTTTTAATTATACTGGGGTTAGAGAAGTATGTCATAAATGCGCTCAATCTGAAGAAGAATTATATCAAATCGTTTATCGCTTTTTACGTAAACGTGAAAACCGTGCTGCGACAGTAGAACGGATTGTTGAAGCAACAGGAGCTGAAGAGGCGCTATTGTATAAATGGGTTCGCAAGGGTCGTTTACAGACGGCGATGTTTCCTAATCTTGGCTACCCGTGTGACAACTGTGGTCATCTAACGACAACAGGCAAACTTTGTACAAAATGCCAAGATGAATTGAAGGCGGATTTACGTACATTTGAAGCGGCGAAAGAGTTCCGTGAAAATGTAGTACAACATGATCGTGCAACATATCACTCAGAACGAAAACGCTAAACGCTTAAAGTGTGTTAATTTTAAACAAAATTAGCACATTTTTTTATGTTTGAAAACTTAACATTATGTGAGACAATCCGAAATAATAGTAAGATAGCGTATTAGATAGGAGGGGAAAAAATGAAAATTACATCTTATGGGGTTAATGCAGTAAACGCCTATAAAAATCAGGTGCGCAATGTAAAATCAGGCACAAACAAGGCATCTTTCGCCGATAAAATCGAAATTTCAAAGGCTGCACAGGAGATGCAAGGAGTTTCAACATATAGCGCCGAGCGTGCAGAACGCGTAAAACAATTAAAAGAAGGAATTGCTTCGGGTGAATATAAAGTCAACGCTCGGAAAGTTGCAGAAGATATGCTGAAATATTATCGTTTCTAAGGAATATCAGAGAGGGTGCTTAGCAATATGTCTGTAGAAGCGATCTGTTCTACACTAACAATGCTAGAAAGAATGCATAAAAGCTTACTTGAACTAGCCTTTAAAAAAACGGAAATCATTACAGCTGGCAATATCGAAGCACTGGACCAATTGCTCAAGGATGAGCAGGCACATGTAGCGGCCATCGACAAGCTCGAGCAACAGCGTCAGAAACAGGTAACGGAATACCTTGGAGCAAAAGGATTTGCTTCAACTGACAAAACGACTGTCGCTAATGTCATCGAGGCTGCTGAACAACAAACTGATAAAGACACACTATCAGCAGTTCGCAATCGATTATTGCAAATCATTAATGACTTAAAAAAACAAAATGATTTAAACCAAAAACTAGTGTACCAATCACTACAAATTGTCAATTTAACATTAGATAATCTACGACCTCAACCTGAACAAATCAATTACTCAGGCAATGAGGTACGCGGCACAAATTCAATGGCCAAAAAATCATATTTCGACTCGCAAGCATAGTTTCTTGCACAGACGCAAGAAACTATGCTTGAACTTATAAACGGTACTAAAAGGAGGAAAAACAATGCGTTCAACATTTATGGGCTTAGAAACTAGTAAACGTGGTTTGTTTACACAACAAACAGCTTTATATACTACTGGACATAATATTTCCAATGCAAATACATTAGGTTACTCTCGCCAACGAGTAAATCTGCAAGCGACTCCTGGCTTCCCAACTGCAGGCTTAAATCAGCCTATCTATCCAGGCCATCTTGGTACTGGGGTTGAAGCAGGGTCCATTCAACGTATTCGTGATGAATTTATCGATCGTCAATATCGCCAAGAAACGAATAAGTTAGGTTATTGGGATTCAACAGCAAAATCAATTGCGCAAATGGAAGATATCATGTCAGAGCCTTCTGAGTTTGGTATTAATCAATCATTTACAGATTTTTGGAAGTCGATGGAGGATGTTATTGACAATCCGAAAGACGCAGCTGCGCGTCAAGTATTAATTGCTAAAGGAAAGTCTATTGCGGAGTCCTTTAATTATATGGATAGACAGCAAAAACTTATCCAAGGTAATATCGGGAATGAAATTAAAGTATCGACAGATAAAGTGAATTCGATACTCAAACAGATTGCAGCCATTAATAAACAAATTCAAGAAGTTGAGCCGAGTGGTTATGTGCCGAACGATTTATATGATGCACGTGATTTGTTAGTAGATGAGTTAAATGAAAATATCCCTGTATCGATTTCAATGCAAAAATCAGGTGGGTTAGCAAAAGATGTAGCGGAAGGTTCTATGACGATTACATATGTACCAGCGGATGGCAGCGCTCCTATTAAATTAGTGGATGGCAGAGAATATGCTGCACTTGCAACGATGGACACAAACAATCAGCGCGTCGATGGTGAGGTAGATGAGCAAGCGACAGGGAGCTATTTTGAATTTAAGGAAATTAAAATCTCTGCTGTTGGTGAACCACCGGGAGATCCAGCAACAGGACCTCATAAAATTGATTACAGTCAAATGGACCCTGGTAAAGGAACATTGCGTGCATTAATTGATGCGTATGGGCATAGCGGTGGACAAGGTACTTATCCTGAAATGCTTGCCAACTTAGATAATCTCGCAAATGAATTTATTACAAAATTTAATGATATTCATAAAACAGGTGTCGGTCTAGACAATAGTACAGGTATTAACTTTTTCGCAGGAACAACTGCAAGAGATTTTAAAGTGGTGATTACTGATCCAAAGCAGGTAGCTGTATCTGATACGGTGGGTGAGGAAGGTAATAACCAAAACATGCGTAAGTTAGCAGAGCTTCAAACACAGGCACAAGCAAACTTAAAGCAAGGTACATTCCAAAGCTATTATAAATCATTAGTAGGGGATTTAGCAGTAAAGGGACAGGAAGCTGAGCGTAGTGCATTCAACTCTAAAACATTGCACTTACAAATTTCTAATAACCGTGATTCAATGAGTTCGGTTTCGTTAGATGAAGAGATGACTAATATGATTACATTCCAGCAAGCATACAATGCCAATGCACGTATGATTACAGTGGTAGATGAAACATTAGATAAAATCATCAATGGTATGGGAAGAGTAGGGCTATAATAGCCACTTGACTGAGAGGAGATAAATTATGCGCGTCACACAATCAATGCTATCGAGTAATATGCTACGCAATTTAAATACAAGCTACAACAAAATGTCTAAATATCAAAATATGTTGGACTCTGGTAAAAAAATTACGAGACCATCTGAAGATCCAGTTGTAGCGGTCAAGGGAATGGGCTATCGTATAGATCTTGATAAAAACGAACAATACCAACGTAATATTCGTGAAGCACATACATGGCTAGATACAACAGATGAAGCACTTGATCAGACAGGCTCTGCATTAAAACGTGTAAAAGAACTTATTGTACAAGCTGCAAACGATACAAATACTACTGACGATCGTCAAAAAATAAATGCAGAAATGCAACAACTTAAGGAACAATTGCGTGATATCGCCAATACAAGAGTTGGTGAAAACTATATCTTTTCAGGTACGCATACAAACGAACCTCTTTATACTGATAAAACAGGCCCACAAAACCCAGCAATTACTACTGGAGGACAAAAGGCGATTGAAATCAACGTATTTGATGGCATCCCAATGAATATTAATACTCCAGGTGCTGATTTATTTAAGGATATCGATGATTTTATGGGACAAGTTACAACACTTTTACAAAGCGGTGCTACAGGTAAGGAGATTGGAGATACACTTGGTTTAACAAGTGGTGGTGGCACAATTCCTGGTTTAGATGCTGTTTATGAAAGTACATTGACTGTAAGAGCAGATGTCGGAGCTCGTCAAAATCGTATAGAGATGATGGAGAATCGATTAGATCTTCAAGAAGTCAATGTAACAAAGCAACTGTCTGTCAATGAAGACACAGACTATGCTAAGACGATTACAGACATGATTACACAAGAATCAATTCACCAAGCCTCACTATCTGTAGGAGCAAAAATCATTCAGCAAACCCTAGTAGATTTTATCCGATAAAATCTACTAGGGTTCTGCCCCGAAAGCGAAGCGACAGGGGGCAATACCAAAGCGTTTGGACAATATGTTCAGACGCTTTTCTTGAAAGGAGAGATGTAGATGAGACTCCCACAAATTCAAATTCATACAACAGATGCTCAAATTGACCTTAATATATCAAAGCCACAACAATATATTAAACAACCTAATGCAACACAGCATATTGAGCAGCCTGCCGCAATTTTGGAAATTAATACAACAAGAGGCGTTTTAAAAATCGATTCTTCACAGGCAAGACGTGATTTAGGTTTAATCGGTCCTATTGAATCAAGTGCAAACTACGCAGAAAAAGGTAAACAAGAGGCTCTGAAAGGAATGGCACGAAGAGCTAGAGAGGGACGTCAAATGATGGAGAATGCTGGTAAAGATCAGGGACGTGCGACAATCCAAAACATCGCGAAACAAAATCATGGTCCACACCGTGTACAATTCAACGTGAAATTTGTCCCATCTATAGGATCGGTTAAAATCGACTATACGCCTGGGACAACGGACGTCAATATCCAGCGTAGAGAACCAATTATTGACGCAAAAGTGAACAAACCAATTCATGAATACACACCAGGAAAAGTAACTGGTACAATGGTACAAAGACCAGATGTCGACATCGATGTCAACATTTAAAGGAGCGCAAGGAATAGATGAAAATTACAACAAAATTTTTAGGTGAAGTCGAAATTGTTGAAAAAGACATACTTACGTTTGAACAAGGACTACTTGGATTAGAAAGTCATAATAAATTCGTACTACTTCCTATCTCTGAAGAACATCCATTGGCATTGTTACAATCAGTTGAACAAGTTGAAATAGGCTTTGTAGTTGCTTATCCATTCGCCTTCAAAAAAGACTATAGTTTTGATTTAAGTGAAGAGGATCTAGAACAACTACAAATTGAAAATGAAAAAGATGTTATAACATACGCCATTGTCACAATGAAGGAAACACTTCAGGACTCTACTATTAATTTACTTGCACCTTTAGTTATTAACATGGATGAAAAATGTGGTAAACAAATTGTTCTTCAAGATAATAAATCCTATCCATTACGCTACCCAATGCAATCGTTGGAAGGAAGTGCGAAATAATGCTAGTTTTATCACGTAAGAAAGATGAATCTATTATGATTGGCGACCAAATTGAAATAAAAATATTAGCAGTAGAAGGTGAACAAATTAAGTTAGGTATAGTCGCACCTAAAACAGTCAAAGTACACCGTTCCGAAGTTTTTGAAGCTATTCAAGCACAAAATAGAGAAGCTTTATCAGCATCATCAAGCTTTTTAGAACAACTAAAGAAAAAATAAAGACTAAATAATTTGGTTGTTTATTTTATAAGAAATATAAAATCGGAATCTATTACATAAAAAATAAAAAAAGTTTTAAAAAACTATTAAACATTTCCAACTAATTACGATATATAGATTGTAAGGTGCAGGAAGTATATACTACCTAATCCGAAATTCCACACGGATGTGGAATAACAAAAACAAACATTCAAGGAGGAATTCCAAATGAGAATTCAACACAACATTTCAGCTTTAAACACACACCGTAACCTAGCTTTCAACAACACTCAATCTTCTAAAAACCTTGAGAAATTATCTTCTGGTTACAAAATCAACCGCGCTGGTGACGATGCTGCTGGTTTAGCAATCTCTGAAAAAATGCGCGCTCAAATCAAAGGTCTTGATATGGCTACTAAAAACTCTCAAGACTCAATCTCTTTAATCCAAACTGCTGAGGGTGCTCTTAACGAAACACACTCTATCCTACAACGTATGCGTGAATTAGCAGTTCAATCTCGTAACGATACAAACGAAGATATTGACCGTGGCTACTTAAATGATGAAATTTCACAATTAAAAGCAGAAATTACTCGTATTGGTTCAACTACTGAGTTTAACGAAAAAACTTTACTTAATGGTAATTTATCTGGTGCTGGTGAAGGTCTTATTTTCCAAATTGGTGCTAATGAAGGTCAAACAATGTCTTTACAAATTGGAGATATGCGTACATCTCAACTAGCTACAACAACAACTGGATTAGATGAGATTTCAGTAGGTAAAGGTAGCTCTGCATCAAATGCAATCAAAGTCATTGATAATGCAATTAAGCGTGTATCTTCACAACGCTCTACACTTGGTGCTGTTCAAAATCGTCTAGAACACACAATTAACAACTTAGGTGCTGCTTCTGAAAACTTAACAGCTGCCGAATCTCGTATTCGTGATACAGACATGGCTGCTGAAATGATGGCATTTACTAAAAATAACATTCTTACTCAAGCTGCACAATCTATGTTAGCTCAAGCAAACCAACAGCCACAAGGCGTTCTACAATTATTACAATAATAATATGTTTAAAGCTCGCATTTCTAAAGAAATGCGAGCTTTTTTGATGTGTGCCCGGAAAGCCAAGGGTTGAAAAGTCTGCAAGTTCGTTACGAAACTTTACGTTATTCATCTTAATTGAACCGCCGTATACGGATCAGTACATACGGTGGTGTGAGAGGTCGGGAGTTAATCACTCCTTCCAACTCGATTTATTAGAGAATTTGACTGATTACGTAATTGATTTAATCGGGATAGGAGTTAAAGGATTTATTTAAACTAGATTCTAGAGAATTAATGCCTATACCGAAATGTTGTACTAACATTCAGGCGAAGTGATTATAATTGTTAGTAACTTTAAACCTTACTCTTTAGTTCTATAAAACAATGTCGATAAAAAGGGTGAGGTGAAATAATATGAATTTGGAATATAATATTGAAACAATACAAGCTAAAAGTACAAAAACGACTTTAAGAATAAATGGATATAATATACATAGTAAATATGATCCGATTCAAGAAGCAAAAATATTTGTTGATAATAATTATAAGCCTGGTTATGTACATATTTTGTTTGGCTATGGATTAGGGTATATTGCAGAAGAGTTTTTGAAAAGATTTATAAATGACGATGAAAAACTTATAGTGATTGAACCTATTTTGACGAAAAATGTTAGTATAGAAGATACAAGACTTAATATTTTTTATGAACGTGATATGAATCTTGTAAAACAGAAAATTGAGATAAGCTTTGGGATTATGAATAATATTACTTTAGTTTGTTCACCTAATTATAATAAAATTTGTCCTGAGATTTATAAAGAATTTTTGACAGTTTTAAAAAACAAACTTTACCTAGATAGAGTAAGTGAGAATACGATGATTGCACTCTCTGAATTGTGGCAAAGAAATTACATATACAACTTAAAACATGTTGTTAATGATGTTTCCATTAGCAAATTAAAAAAGAGTATGTCTAAACCTGTAGTAGTTGCTTCAGGAGGTCCGTCACTAACAAAACAATTGCCCTTATTAAGAGAGTATAGGGACGATTTTGTATTAATTGCATCTGGATCAACGATAAACACTTTAATGTATGATGATATAATACCAGATTATGTAGTTTCAATTGATGGTCATAAAAATAATTTTAATCATTTTAAAGATTTAGAAACCTATGGTATTACGTTGTTATATGGAATGTATAATCATTATAAGATTAGAGATGCCTTTGATAATGAAGCATATTTCTTTCTCACACAAAGTAACGAGGTATTAATAAACCATTTAAAAGATGTAATAAATGAGGAACCAGTGGTTTTAAAGGGCGGCGGATCAGTAGCACACTATGCATTTTCTATCGCTAATTATATATCGTCAGGACCTATTGCGTTAATTGGGCAAGATCTTGCATATACAAATAATCTTTCCCATGCGATTAATAATAAAGGCTTAATTGAATTAAGTGAAGAAGAAATAAATAAAAGAGCTTTAATGAAGGTGGATGGATATTATAAGGAAAAGGTGTTAACTGACTATCCTTTTCTAAGTATGAGGAATACTTTTGAAACTTTAATCAATATCTATAACGAGCAAAATGAAAATATATACAATTGTACTGAGGGAGGAATTGAAATAAATGGATTCAATAAAATTCCGTTTAAGGAATTTTGTGGTAAATTTATTACTCCTGAACATAGAAAAAATGTAAAACATAAAGTTAGAAATAAAAATAACTCTAATAATATTTTAGAGAAACTAGAAAAAGAAATTTGTATGTACGATAAATTAATAGATATTTTAAATGAAAATTTGGATCTGATTTCAAAAAATAAATTGAATGATTCATTCGAAGAAAGTATTTTAGAAAGATTGGATATAAATGATAGTGAAATTAATGAAATACAATTGTTGACATCTCTAGCGGTAATTATGGATCCGATTAATTTAAATATAATTAAACGTTTTCCACCAAAAATAAACGAGACAATTGAGGAGAAATATGTAAGAGTTTGTAGCCAAAATAAAGTTCTTTATGAAGAATATAAAAATGCTGTAAAAAAAGTAAAACAATATACTTTAAATTTAATTGAAATAATTAATAAAGAAACGAAGGGTGATAAATGTTGGAATCAATAATTAGAGAAACTATAGATAGCTATAACAATTATATTATAAGAATACCAAAGGGGTGTAGGGATATTGCAATTGGTTTAAGAAGTGAAAAAGTAAATGATACTCTAAAATCAATATTGGATTTTTCAGAAGGGGTAATTTGGCTAACTAAAGTTAACCATCTTTTAGCTGTAAATGGTTATATCAATGATTTGAATATTCAAAGAATTGATGAGTACCTTGAAGAAATTAATAGTGGTTTATTACTAGAAGATTATTATATGGTGGCTGATTTGTTTGAATATGAAATACAGTCATTTTTCGAAAATTGTAAACCCTTTGTAAATTCAATTAGAGGTTAAGGGAGACATTTTATATGAGAAAAAAAATACTAGTAACCGGAGCAGATGGCTTTATTGGATCACATTTAACAGAGACATTAGTACAACAAGGTTATGATGTACGTGCTTTTGTATATTACAATTCATTTAATTCTTGGGGGTGGCTTGACCAATCTACTTCAGATATTAAAACATCGTTAGATGTATTTTCTGGAGATATACGTGATCCATACGGAGTGAAGGAGGCGATGAAAGGCTGTACACATGTTTTAAACCTAGCAGCGCTTATTGCTATTCCATATTCTTATCATTCTCCAGCTACATATGTTGATACAAATATGAAAGGAACTTTAAATGTAGTGCAAGCTGCAAAAGAATTAGGGGTAGAAAAGGTTGTACATACATCTACAAGTGAAGTATATGGAACTGCTTTATATGTCCCGATAGATGAAGAGCATCCGCTACAAGGTCAATCACCTTATTCTGCATCTAAAATTGGTGCAGATCAAATGGCTTTATCATTTTACCGTTCATTTGATACACCAGTATCGATTATTCGTCCTTTTAATACATATGGACCACGTCAATCAGCACGTGCTGTTATCCCGACGATTATTAGTCAGTTTGCAAGTGGTCGAACTACAATAAAGCTAGGTGCTGTTAGTCCAACACGTGATTTTAACTATGTAAAAGATACAGTTCAAGGTTTTATTTCAGTTATGAATTCAGAAAAATCGATTGGTGAAGTAATTAATATTGGCTCTAATTATGAGGTGTCAATTGGTGAAACTGCTGAAATGATTGCAGATATTATGGGTGTTAATTTAACGATTGAGACGGATGAGCAACGTATTCGCCCAGAAAAGAGTGAAGTAGAGCGTTTATGGGCAGAGAATAAAAAAGCAAAAGAGCTACTTGGTTGGGAGCCGCATTATGGCGGAAAAGATGGTTTCCGAAAAGGCTTAGAAGAGACAATCGAATGGTTCACAAATCCAAATAATTTATCTCAATATAAGGCAGATGTTTATAATATATGAATAAACAATGGATGGAATTTGTAGAAAACATTAAGCAGTTATACGGCAAAGATTTCGTAGCCTTACACGAGCCAACGTTTAATGAAAAAGAAGTGGAGTATGTAACCGATTGTGTAAAAACTGGTTGGGTATCTTCAGTAGGCTCATATGTTACCCGCTTTGAAGAGAGTTTAGCAAAATTTGTTGGTGTGAAGCGTGCGGTGGCGGTCGTTAATGGCACAGCTGCTCTCCATATTGCTTTAAAGGTTGCAGGGGTAGAACCAAAGGACGAGGTGCTTATGCCGTCGCTGACTTTTATTGCTACAGCTAATGCGATTTCTTATTTACAAGCAATCCCACATTTCGTGGATGTAAATATGGCAACGTTAGGCGTTAATCCAGCGAGACTTGAAAAGTATTTGGAAGAAGTAGCAGAACTGCGACAAGGTGAGTTATACAATAAACAGACAAATCGTCGTATTAAAGCATTAGTACCAATGCACACTTTTGGTCATCCTTGTATGATGGATGAACTTGTTGCTTTATGTGATAAATATAAGCTTGTTCTTGTAGAAGATATAGCGGAGTCATTGGGGAGCTATTACAAAGGTAGACATACAGGAACGTTTGGAAAAGTTAGTGCAATAAGCTTTAATGGTAATAAAATTGTCACTACTGGTGGAGGTGGTGCAGTTTTAACAGATGATGAGTCACTTGCTGACTATGCGAAACATTTAACTACTACAGCAAAAGTTCCTCACCGATGGGAATTTATACATGATGAAATTGGCTTTAATTATCGTATGCCGAATATTAATGCTGCATTAGGATGTGCTCAGCTTGAAAAAATGCCTAAATTTATTGAACAAAAGCGTAATTTAGCGGAATATTATGGAAAAATATCAACGAATATTGAAGGTGTACAGTTATTTAAAGAGCCTGTAAATACACGAAGTAATTACTGGCTACAAACGATTTTGTTAGATGAATGCCATCATCGGGATGAAATATTAGGTTTTTTAAACGAGCAAGGTGTTATGAGCCGTCCTATTTGGACACCAATGCATGAACTTACAATGTATCGAAAATGTCCTAAGATGGATTTAGTGATAACTGAGCAATTAAAACAAACTGTTATTAATATCCCAAGCACACCTACAAGTGAGGTGTAAAGAGTGAATAGAAAAATTTGTGTTGTTACTGGAACTAGGGCGGAGTATGGACTGTTATATTGGTTGCTTAAGCGTATTGCTAATGATTCAAGGTTAGAGCTACAAATAGTGGCAACTGGAATGCATTTATCTCCTGAGTTTGGACTAACTTTTGAGCAAATTGAAAATGATGGTTTTATTATAGATGAGAAAGTTGAAATGTTACTTTCTAGTGATACGCCTACTGCTATTACAAAATCAATTGGTTTGGGTGTAATAGCTTTTGCAGATACCTTCGCCCGATTAAATCCAGATATATTAGTTGTATTAGGTGATAGATTTGAAATTTTTGCAGCTGTTCAAGCAGCAATGATTATGAGGATACCAACGGCACATATCCATGGTGGGGAGTTAACAGAAGGTGTAATTGATGATCCTATTCGACATTCTATTAGTAAAATGGCACATCTCCATTTTACTGCTAGTGAGGAATATAGAAACCGTGTGATACAGATGGGAGAACAACCAAATACTGTTTACAATGTTGGTACATTAGGGATTGAAGGTATCAATAATATAGAATGTTTGAGTAAGGAGGAACTGTCTAAAAGTATTGGGCTAACCTTAGATAAATTTTTCTTAGTTACACTTCATCCTACAACTTTACAAAATAGTACTGCGGAAATGCAGGTTCAAATATTATTGAAAGCTTTGGATAATCACCCTAAATATCAAGTGATTTTTACAAAAACGAATGCTGATACGGATGGGCGAATTATTAATCAATATCTTGAAGAATATGTAAAGAGAAATCAACATAGGACATGTATATATGATTCACTAGGTCAACTTAGATATTTAAGTGCTATTAAACATTGCGAATTAGTTATAGGTAATTCTTCAAGTGGATTATTAGAAGTTCCTTTTTATCGACAGCCTACTATAAATATAGGGTTACGCCAACGAGGTCGTTTAAAAGCAGAGTCAGTAATAGATTGTGACTTTGATGTAAATCAGATAAATTGTGCAATAAAAAAAGGGTTATCTTTAGAATTTAAAGAAAAGATAAAAACTATGCCTATGGTATATGGGGAAGGAGATACTTCGCGACAAATTATTGATATCTTAAAAGAAGTAAATCTTGACAATATACTTATAAAAAAATTTTATGATGTAACGAGGTAAATATGAAAATATTATTTATTGATTATGTAAAATCAGTGAATGTTTTTTAAAAGCAATCTATCTTCAAACAAAATCAAAGATGATAGGTGTCGACTAAGGTTAAATCAAATTTTAAAGCTGATCGTGTGGCATTAGATGTTTTTTTGTGAAAAATATAGTATTGATTGATAGGTTATATCAAAAATAATCAATAAATACAGTGGGTTTAGAAAGAAAAAAGCAGATATTATTTATTGTGGATGGTTATATTTATTACCGAATGAGGTATATTCAATCCCATCAACTGGAGAAGTGGGTTACCATCTAACGTTATAACCTAAAAAATATGGTGGTAATCCCGTTATTTGGACGTTGGCTTTAGGATTACAAGAAACAGGATCTACTACATTCTTTTATTTAAATGATATACCGGATTCAGGAGAAATTTAGTGCTACAAAAATTATTTTAGGTGATAATGAAGACGCAAATTTTTTATATGAAAAACTATTGTTCAACGGTAAAAAGCAAGTAGTAGAGATGACCCATGTATAATGAATTGCACTCGTACCCTAATAAAGCAAGATGAGCATGAAGCACCTATTGGAGAAAAAGAGATAAAAAAGATGGGGAAATAGATTGGCGAATGAATGTGAAAGTAATTTTACAGTTAACAAAACCATATGTAGGTGCTCATTTTAAATATAATGATTCAGAAAGCATCGTTTTGTTGCAGAAAAATAGAAAAAGATATTTTTAATATGGAGCCGGAATCTGAATTGAGTGAATTTCCATTCCTGCGTAGTGAAAAAGCAATTCGCTCTCTAGCTTACGTTCGAGGAGCAGCAAGTGGTTTTAAGGAGCAGAGGCATTTATGTTATTGAAGGAGAGAGTTTTATGAAAACTTACGTCATCGCAGAAGCAGGAGTTAATCATAATGGTTCATTAAAATTGGCAAAAGAGCTTGTTAAGGTCGCAAAAGAAGCTGGTGCAGATGCTGTGAAATTTCAGACTTTTAAAGCAGAAAATTTAGTAACAAGACAAGCGAAGCAAGCTGATTATCAAGTTGAAAACTTAGGAGAAGCTACGACCCAATATGATATGTTAAAAAAGCTAGAATTAACTTATGAAGAATTTATAGAATTGCAATTATATTGTCAAACAAATCAAATTGAATTTTTATCGACACCTTTTGATTTCGAAAGTATTGATTTTTTGCTAGATGAATTAGGTATTACAACTGTTAAGATTTCTTCTGGAGAGTTAACGAATGCACCTTTTATTCATTATATTGCGACCAAAGGAAAGCCAATTATTTTATCAACTGGAATGACGACAATTGAAGAAATTCATGAGGCATTAGCATTTATTGCCTATGGTTTTGCACGTCCGCAGGAGACAGTTGTGATAGAACAAGTATATGCTTTTTATAAGACAGAAGAAGCTAAAGAAGTATTAAGGAAAAATGTAACACTTTTACATTGTACGACACAATACCCTGCCCCTATAGAATCAATTAATTTAAAAGCAATGAGTGAAATGAAAAAAACATATCAATTACCTATTGGATTATCAGATCATTCAGAGGGTGTTCATATTCCGTTAGCTGCGGTTGCAATGGGAGCAAAGGTGATAGAAAAACATTTCACATTGGATAAAACATTAGAAGGTCCAGACCATGTTGCCTCCTTAGATCCAGATGAATTAAAAGCAATGGTAAAAGGCATTAGAGAAGTAGAGCTGGCATTGGGAGATGGCATAAAAAGTCCAACTGCAATCGAGTTGCAAAATCGCATTCCTGCACGCAAAAGCTTAGTTGCTAAGACGAGTATAAAAGCAGGAGATGTATTTAGTATGGATAATTTATCAGTTAAAAGACCAGGTAATGGTATTGAGCCTTCAAAATACTGGTCATACATTGGACAAACTGCTTTAAAATCATATGAAAAGGATGAATTAATCGATGAATAAACCGATTATTATCATTGGAAATGGTGGACATGCTTCTGTATTGACGGAAATTTTACTTTCTCAAAATCAAAAGATTATTGGTTTTACTGCACCTATGTTGGAAGAGAATTTTTTTAGTCTACCTTATTTAGGTACTGACGAGATTATTTTAAATTATCATCCATCCGAGGTTGAGCTTATTCTCGCTATAGGAATGGTTAAACCTTCACTTTTGCGTGAAAAAATATTTAATAGTTTTTCAGAATTAAACTACCATTTTAAAACTATAATACATCCATCTACTATTATTGCTCCGACTGTCAAATTAGATCATGGTGTTCAAATAATGGCAGGGGCTATTATTCAAACTAATACGGTAATTGCCGATAATAGTATTATAAATACAGGTGCTCTAATTGATCATGATTGTCAGATAGGCCCTCATGTACATATTTCACCGGGGAGTAAAATTTCTGGAAATGTCCGTATACATAAAGGAACACATATAGGAACAGGTGTAACAATTATACAAGGAATAGAAATAGGAGAGAATTGTTTAATTGGTGCTGGGGCAGCAGTAGTAAAAGACATAGCGAATGACAAGAAAGCATTTGGAGTACCTGCAAAGGAAGTGTAGTTCAAATGAGAGAATGGGAAAAAATAGTGGTTACTCGACATCAAACTTTACTTGATACAATGAAGATTATTGATGAATCTTCATTACAATTTGCAGTAGTTGTAGATGAGGAACAGCATTTGCTTGGCACTGTAACAGACGGGGATATCCGCCGTGGTATTTTACGTGGTAAAGGGCTCGAAGTACCAATTACATCTATTATGAATTCGAATCCAACTAGTGCGAAAAGAGGACAAAAGCAGTATAAATATAAGCAACTAATGAAATCTAAAATGTTAAAGCAGTTACCTATTGTAGATGAAAATAATAGAATCTATGACATTTTATTTATGGACAACTTGGGGAAATCTACAAATAAAAATACAGTAGTTTTAATGCTTGGAGGGCTAGGTACAAGATTACGACCTCTTACAAATGATATTCCTAAACCGATGCTAAGGGTTGGTAATAAACCTATTTTAGAAACAATCATTGAAGGATTTAAACAATATGGTTATTCGCATTTTATCTTTTCGGTAAATTATAAAAAAGAAATTATTCAAGATTATTTTCAAAATGGTGAAGCTTTTGGTGTAACGATTGAATATGTTGAAGAAGATAAACGAATGGGAACAGCTGGTGCTCTTTCTTTAATAACAAATCGTCCTACAGAGCCTTTTTTTGTAATGAACGGTGATTTACTTACACAGATTAATTTTGAGCAACTTATGCAATTTCATATGGAGCAACAATCTGTTTCAACTATGTGTGTAAGGGAATTTGAATATCAAATTCCATATGGTGTTATTGAAATTTCTGGAACAAATTTATTGGGGATAAAAGAAAAGCCGAATCATCGTAGCTTTGTAAATGCAGGTATTTATGTTCTAAATCCTGAGGTATTTGAATATATTCCTCAGAATGAATTCTATGATATGCCAACACTTTTTGAACAATTGATTGAAGAAAGTTTAAAGACATCTGCTTTCCCTATACATGAATACTGGTTAGATATTGGGCAAATAGATGATTTTCACAAGGCAAATAATGAATTTGAGGAGATAGTATATGAAACCTAAGATTTTAGCTGTTATTCCAGCAAGAGGAGGTTCTAAAGGTGTACCACGGAAAAATATAAAAATGCTTGCTGGAAAGCCTTTAATTGCATGGACAATCGAAGAGGCTAAAAAATCCAAATATATTACGAGTGTAATTCTATCTTCAGAGGATGATGAAATTATTGAAGTAGCAGAGAAATATGGATGTGATGTTCCTTTCAAACGTCCGATGGAAATAGCTCAAGATGATACAGCAGGAATAATGCCAGTATTACATGCTATTGAACAATGTCCAGGTTATGATTATGTAGTTCTTTTACAACCAACTTCTCCCTTAAGAACTGTTGAAGACATAGATGGGTGTATTGAATATGCTATAGAAAATAATGCTGAATTTTGTGTAAGTGTAAAAGAAACAGAGAAATCTCCTTTTTGGATGTATACAGTAAATGATGGTAAAATGGGACAATTCATAAAGCAAAATCAATTAATTACAAATAGACAAGAGCTACCAAAGATATATATTTTAAATGGTGCAGTCTACTTTAGTCGTATAAAATCTATTGTACAAAAAAAATCATTTTTAACAGAAGAAACTACCGCATATATTATGCCATTTGAAAATTCATACGATATTGATACGGAGCTAGACTTTAAAGTGTGCCAAACTATTATGTTAGAAAGGAAAATTTGTCATGAATAAAATCCTATTAATGAAAGGTATATCTCAATATAATGTTTTACGTTATTGGACTGACGCTTTGGCAGTTGGGTTTGAAAAATTAGGGATTGAAGTTGATATACTAGATTTAAAGTATTCTGACAAATACATATTAGAGAAGTACTTTAGCAATAAATATGATTGTGTTATAGCTTTTAATGGTTATATGTTTGAAAGCAAGGAGTTTTCTGATAGCCTTAATTGTCCTTTTATTTATTTATTAGTTGATCATCCCATAGATCATCTCTTACGTATCAGAAATCTACGACAAGGTGACATTCTTACATTAATGGATCGTTATGATGTCAATAATTTATATCAATTTGGTTATGAATTAGAGGATATTTATATGTTACCTCATGCTGCAATGGAACTAGCTATAGAAAAAAAAGAAAAAACAATAGATATTTTAATTAGTGGAACCTATTCGGATAGTTTAAATTTTACGAATTATATAGAAAGCCTACCTCCAATAATTTCTAATATTTGTAAAGAGGTTATTGAAAAGTGCCTTGAGGATTCGTCGAAATATTATATCGAAGAATTTCTAAAAGCGTTTGAAGTTAAAGGGATACCTTTAAAATTACGATTAAATGAAAATCCAGAATTTATTGAGATGGTACGCGAAATTGGTAGATATATATATTCTACTAAACGTTTGAAGGTGGTATTAGCTCTTGCAGAAGCAGGATTTAAATTGGATATTTACGGAAAACATTGGGGTGAATCGCCTTTGGTTAATTATAAAAATGTTAATATCCACAAACCTGTTAATTTTTGGGAAATGCAAGAATTAATGAAGTCGTCAAAAATTGTAGTGAGTTTCCAAGCATTACTTAGAGATGGAACTCATGAGCGTATATTTGCAGGAATGGCTGCTCAATCAGTAGTTTTGACTAATGAAACACCTTATTTACATGAAATTTTTAAAGAAAATGAAGAGATTCTTTTTTATAATTTTGATAATTTGGAAGAAATGGTGCAAAAAGTTAAAGGTATTTTAGAGGATGAAGAACGTCAAGAGAAATTAGCGGAAGCAGGATGGTATGCAATTAAAGGGAATCATACATTTGAGGAACGTGCCAAACAGATTGTTGATATTTATAATGATGTTCATAAAAATTTGAGATATTGAGAGTTAATTTACTCAAACTTCGCACAATGAAATCTGTAAATAAGCTTTGATATAACTAAAGAAGGCCGATAATCTATCGCTGAAGTTGACTTTTGGTGAGTTATTGAATTTTGTGATTCATATGTTTCAACGCACCATTAAAAAGCCAAATTATAGCTGATGTAGTGCTACAGCCCAATCAAGTTCGTTGATTTCATCGCATAGTTCATAGAATAATCCGCTGATTGTGCGTTAATCCGTGTGGCGGCGATTTTGCGATGAAAGAACTATGTAGCGTGAAGAAACAAAGGTTTTCTTTCATGGATATCGGTCACTTTTTTATTTTGAAGCGAGGTAAACCTCTTTTGTTTAGGAATACAAGGAAAAGACAAGTTGAAATAAATAGTTTGTTGAAAAGCCAAATCCTTTTTTGCTTGGTAGTGTTTTCTAGTCAATCACACTATACCAAAGAATGAGGTGCTTTTTGTATACCTAAAAAATAGTGTCAAGAAAAATAAATACATTATTAGTGCAATCTAAGCCATTTGTTTTGGGCTGGTTTATCTAGCTGTGAAGTTTACATGGGCACTTAAAAAAGATATAAATAAAAGTAGTGGATGTATTATAGAAGTATTATAATGGCTGAGTTTATGAATATATGATTTAAAAAAAT
The DNA here is from genome assembly GCF_042019215.1 of Lysinibacillus sp. RS11. NCBI lineage: Bacteria > Bacillati > Bacillota > Bacilli > Caryophanales > Bacillaceae > Lysinibacillus > Lysinibacillus sp. RS11. The sequence goes on from NZ_CP168124.1 coordinate 752,013, forward strand.
TTAAAAATAGTTTTTTGTTATATCTTGTAACAAAAAACTATTTTTGTTTTAGATAAACTTCTTTATGTGAAAGATTGTTAAATGCTTCCGATAATATAGATAAGTTATTTAATTGTTTAGGAGGTTAGAGAATATGCGAATTGCCGGACAAGGTCAATCATTAGATACAGACAATCCATCTGGTGTTGTACAGGCGAATGCAGCACAGAAAAATTCGAAAGTGGTTGAAGCAACAAATCTAGTTGACTTACCAATAATTGAAAAGTTAGCAGTACAAACAGAAGAACAATCAGTATCAAAAGAAAAACTAAAACAAGCTGTAGACACAGTGAACGAATTTTTACAAATTAACCACAGTTCATCAAAATTTGTATTTCATGATGGCTTAGAACGCTATTTTGTCCAAGTCGTAGATGCAGAAACAGAAGAAGTCGTAAAAGAAATACCACCTAGGAAGTTGCTTGATGCATTTTACGAAATGCAAAAGCTTTTAGGAATGATAGTAGACGAAAAAATATAAAATTTTTTAGGAGGCTTTATTATGGTAAACCGAATTGGTGGATTAGCATCAGGGATGGATATAGATGCATTAGTAGAAAAATTAATGGCAGCGGAGAAAACGCCACTTACCAAATTACAACAGAAGAAACAAACAACAGAGTGGACGCGAGATGCTTATCGTAGTGTAAACACAAAGTTAAAAACATTTGATACGTATATTGCGGACAATCTTTTACTTAAAGGCTTTAACACGAAAACGGCTACTTCATCTAATTCTAAATATGTAACGGCAACTGCAACATCAAGTGCATCAGGGAATTTAACAATTGAGGGTGTTTCACAGCTTGCTACTGCAGGGAAAACAGTTGGTAGTAAACAAGTCAATTCAAATGGTGGGGTTGCTACTGGAAGTACAAAAATAAGTGATTTAGAAGGGTCAACATTCACAGGCACAGGTGAATATTCAATTTTATTAAAGGCTATTAAGTCAGATGGTACATTGGCTAGCGAAGCGACAGAAATTAAATTTAAAGCAACAGATAGCATTGATGATGTAATGAAAAAAATTAATAGCAGTAATGCAGGTGTAACTGCTTTCTTCGAAAATGGTAAATTATCTGTTGCCGCAAAAAATACAGGTGCATTAGCAGGGAATGCTGCTGAAGTGCAATTAGTAACTGAACAAACAAAAAATGGTGTTACTGTTGATGCAACAGAGGGTAATAAGTTGTTCTCGTTATTAGGAGTAGGTAGTTCGGGATCAAATGATTTAGTAGATGGTGGATCGAATGCTATTTTCCGCGTAAATGGTATTGATACAGAGCGTTCTACCAATACATTCTCAATGGGCGGTTATAATATAACATTAAATGAAACATTTAATTCAAAAGCAACAATTGAAAGTCGTATTAAAACATTGGGAGAATTACTTGACGCTACCAATACAGCTATTCCTCGTTTAGAAGATGAGATAAGAGATCTGACACCTATAGTTGATGGAGCAAAGGCAGACTATGATGATGCATTAATAATGTTTAATGGTGCAAATACAAATACGGCTTTAACTGCCGCTGAAAAAAAAGCACTCGCAACTATGAACACAGCACAGCTTACTACACTTGAGAATCTTGATTTGAAGGATAATGCAGCTATAGATGCTTCGGATTTAACCGATGCACAAAAAACCGCGTTGAAGGGCTTGAAAACAGAAGAAAAAGAGGCGTTAAATAACTTTACAACAGCTGAATTGAAGGATTTACAAAAATTTAGTGCGTACGAAAACTTAAATTCTACTAGTAAAAATATTTTATCGAAAATGACTGCAACAGATATTCAAGAATTAGCTAGAATTACTGATTTAACATCCGATACTGAAATCGATGGCAGTGCGTTAACAGATGAGCAAAAAAAAGCATTAAAAAGCCTTTCACCAGAACAACGTACAATACTTGGCAATACTTCTGATGCAGATTTAACTGGCATGTCAAAGGTCATTAATACGAAAAATGCGTACGATACTGTAAATACAGATTTAACAACCAAAATACAACAATTGGAAACAAACAAGAATAATAAAATAAAGTATGAAAAAGATTTGCAAGAAGCCGAGGAGGAACTAATAAAATTAAATTCAACACCAGATTCTGGTGCATCTGTACCGAATGTGACATTAACGTCTACAACAGATGTAGACGATATGATGAAAAAAATCAATGAGTTCGTCAAAACATATAATGGACTTATAAAGGATTTAAACGACCAAACGAAAGACAAAAAATACCGTGACTATCCACCATTAACAGACGAGCAAAGAAAAGAGATGTCTGAAAATGAAATTAAGCTATGGGAAGAAAAAGCTAAAAGCGGTCTATTGCGTAGTGACTCGATTTTAAGAAGTGGTCTTTCAGATATGCGTGGGTTGATTTATCAATCTAATCCTGCTGTATCCAATCCTAAATACAATACGTTATTTAATATCGGGATTACAACTTCTAAATCTTATAATGACGGCGGTACTTTAGAAATCGATCAAGAAAAATTGCGTAAGGCACTAGAGGATGACCCTGATGCAGTAACTGCTTTGTTTACAAATAAAGGTTCAGAGAAAGAGACAATTACTGTTGATGGTGTAGAAAAAACTGTTGATACTCGAGGTTTCTTACACAAACTACGTGGTTCTATGAAAACATTCTCGGAGAACATCGAGAAAAAAGCTGGACGTGCTTCAAGTACGGATAATTCATACACAATTGGAAAAAGTTTGGTTGATATGGATAAACGTATTGATACATGGAAAGACAAGCTTGAAAAAATTGAGGCCCGCTATTGGAAGCAATTCAGTGCAATGGAGAAAGCTATTAACAAAGCAAACTCACAGGCAGGTATGTTTGCGCAATCTGGTGGACAGTGATAAAAGTTTTAGTATAATTTAGTTAAAAGGTAATATAAAGGAGTTGTCTTTGATTGACAGCACAAACATCGGCTCATAATGCATATAAACAAAATAGTGTTACAACTGCCTCTCCAGGAGATTTAACGCTAATGCTGTATAATGGATGCTTGAAATTTTTGCATAAGGCAAAGTTGGCGATTCAAGATAAAAAGATCCAAGAAAAAAATACTAACCTTCAAAAAGCACAGGCAATCATAAGTGAGCTAATGGCGACACTAAATATGGATATCGAAGTTTCCAAAAATATGATGGCACTTTATGAATATATGAATACTCGATTAGTAGAAGCAAATATTCGAAATGACATTTCTATAATTGAAGAGGTTGAAGGACTTGTGACGGAATTCCGTGATACATGGAAGGAAGTTATTCGTATTAATCGCCAACAACAATACGGGAATGGAGACAGAATATGATGGGACCAGTTGAACGTTTGCTCTCTATTTCAGCTAGACTTTACGAGCATATGTCGACCATTCCTCACGGAGACGATCGAGAAGAATTTATCGAAAAAATAAATGACTTGCTTGACGAGCGCGGTGCAATAATCGAGGAAGTGAAGCAATCAGGAAAATCTTTAGATGGGCATCAATTAAACAAACATTTACAGGAGCTTGATCGAGGCATACAAGAACGATTACAGAAGGTTATGGCTGCAATTAAAACAGATTTAAAAACCGTTCAACAATCTAAAAAAACTGAGAAGCAATATTTAAATCCGTATAGCTCTGTCCGTGTAATGGATGGTATGTATTACGACGGGAAAAAATAAGTTAAAAGTACTTTTAAGGATTTTATTCATCAAAACCAGGACTCATTTATAAATGAGTTCCTGGTTTTGTGTGTTTGTTTCCAATAAAAATGGATATGAGAATTTGAAATAAAGCGCTAATAAATTGAATTACAAATATAGCTATACTTTGCGAATTATCGACAATTATTATTAGAAAAATTTCTAACCTCTCTTTTCTTTGTAAGAAAGACAAGACACGAGATGTATCTCATACAAAAGGGAAACATTTAACTAGTCATAAAATAGCCCTTTTTACGGTAGAATATGTTACTTATTCCCTCTAGATGTAAATCATGCATCGTGTCATAATCAACTAAATAGATGTTTAGAATAGTATTGGAGTGGGTAGATGATATTTAAGCGACAAGAAGGTTTTCGATTTAAATTCGATGAACCTATTAAAATGACGTTTGCGATCTATGAAAATGGAAAAGTGAATCAAGCACAAACGGCAATGGCTGACCTGCTCGATATTAGTCCAAGAGGTATGAAGATGTTTACTGAGGTGGATTTAGGTGTCAATCCTCCTCCTTTGGATTTACGCTTTGTTCTTGATACAATAGAGGTACGAGCTTATGGAGAAATCATTTGGAGTCGCCCTTTTGGCAATGGCAAGCAGTACGGCGTGAATTTTAATAACCAAGGATCGGTTGAAGATTTAATTGTCGATGAATTGAAGTCTCGCCGAAGAAAAGAAGCGGATGAGGCAAAACTCAATAACGTTAATTCTTAAAAAAATTTGTGAAAAAAAGAATTATTTTAGAGGAATTTCTCACACTTGTGTAGAAATATAAAGTATAGCAGTTATAAAGGAGGAGTTTACATGTTAAACTTTAACATTCGTGGTGAAAATATTGAGGTAACGCCAGCTATTCGAGAGTATGTTGAGAACAAAGTCGAGAAAGTTGAGCGCTATTTTAACGAAGATATTAACGCCAATGCTAACGTAAATTTAAAGGTTTATAATGACAAGCAAACAAAAGTGGAAGTAACAATTCCAATGAAAAACTTAACTCTTCGTGCAGAAGAGCGTCATAATGATATGTATGCTGCGATTGACTTAATCGTTGATAAATTAGAACGTCAAATTCGTAAGCATAAAACAAAGGTAAACCGTAAATTCCGTGAGCGCGAAGGTGCAGGCCTTTATTTTGCTACTACGCAAGCAGTAGCTGATGTATCGACAGAGGAAGATGAGTACTCTATTGTTCGTACAAAGCAATTTGATTTAAAACCGATGGATCAAGAAGAGGCTGTATTACAAATGAATATGCTTGGGCATGATTTCTATATCTTTACAGATGCAGAATCAAACGGCACAAATATTGTCTACAAACGCAAAGACGGTAAATACGGCTTAATCGAAACAACTTAAACTTCATATGTACAAAGGCTCTCGCCATAGCGGGAGCTTTTTTTATGACTTTATCGTCATGCTAGTGACAGTGTTTGCATGAAACTGTTACACAATGGTAAAATGAACTTTGAGACTATATAGGAAGTGAAAAAATTCATGGTAAACCTATTAAATAAATTATTTGATTTCAATAAGCGTGAGTTAAAAAAATTAGAAAAAATCGCTGACCAGGTTGAGGGATTCGCTTCTCAAATGGCACAGCTTTCAGATGAACAATTACAAGCGAAAACAGAAGAATTTAAAAAACGTTATGCCGACGGAGAGAAATTAGAGTCGATTCGTGCGGAAGCTTTTGCCGTTTGTCGTGAAGGGTCAAAGCGTGTGTTACAGATGTACCCATTCCGTGTACAAATTATGGGTGCTGCTGCACTAGATGAAGGTAATATTTCGGAGATGAAAACCGGGGAAGGTAAAACGTTAACGGCTACAATGGCTGTTTACTTGAATGCCATTACTGGTAAAGGTGTACATGTTGTAACAGTCAACGAGTATTTAGCGAGTCGTGATGCTGAAGAAATGGGGCATCTGTATAATTTCTTAGGCTTATCAGTTGGTTTAAACTTGAACAGCCTGTCAAAAGAAGAAAAACGTGCAGCCTATGAAGCTGATATTACGTATAGTACAAACAATGAGCTAGGCTTTGACTATTTACGTGACAATATGGTGCTTTATAAAGAAGAACGTGTACAACGTCCACTACATTATGCCGTAATCGATGAGGTTGACTCGATTTTAATTGATGAAGCGCGTACGCCATTAATTATTTCGGGTCAGGCTGGGAAATCAGCGCAGCTTTATAAACAGTCTAATGCGTTTTGTCGTATGTTAAGTGCGGAAACGGATTACACATACGAAGAGTCAACAAAAGGTGTTACGTTAACAGATGCTGGTGTTGAAAAAGCGGAGAAAGCGTTTGGTATTGATAACCTATTTGATTTAACGCATGTCCGTTTAAACCATGCTATTAACCAATCGTTAAAGGCACACGTAAGTATGCATAATGATGTTGATTATGTTGTGCAAGATGGAGAAATTGTTATTGTTGACGGCTTTACGGGTCGTTTAATGAAAGGTCGTCGCTACTCAGATGGACTACATCAGGCGATTGAAGCTAAAGAGGGCGTAGAGATTCAAAATGAATCGATGACGATGGCGACAATTACATTCCAAAACTATTTCCGTATGTATCAAAAGCTTTCAGGTATGACAGGTACAGCGAAAACAGAGGAAGAAGAATTCCGTAATATTTATAATATGAGTGTTGTGGCGATTCCGACGAATAAGCCGATTGCTCGTGATGACCGTCCAGACTTAATTTTTGCTTCAATGGAAGGAAAATATAAAGCGGTGGCGGCAGATATTGCAGAGCGCCATAAAGCAGGACAACCTGTTCTTGTTGGTACTGTTGCAATTGAAACGTCTGAAATCATTTCGAACCTCTTGGATAAACATAAAATTCCACATAATGTCCTGAACGCGAAAAACCATGAGCGTGAAGCCGAAATTATTGCTAATGCTGGTACGAAGGGCGCTGTAACAATCGCTACGAACATGGCTGGTCGTGGTACAGACATTAAGCCTGGCGAAGGTGTAATGGAGATTGGTGGTTTAGCGGTAATTGGTACGGAGCGTCATGAATCTCGTCGTATCGATAATCAGCTGCGTGGTCGTTCTGGTCGTCAAGGGAATCCAGGGGTTACGCAATTCTATCTGTCACTAGAAGATGAATTAATGCGTCGTTTTGGCTCTGATAATATGAAGTCTATGATGATGCGTTTAGGGATGGATGATTCACAGCCGCTACAATCAAAAGTTGTTTCAAGAGCCGTAGAATCAGCTCAAAAACGTGTTGAAGGAAATAACTTCGATGCACGTAAACGTTTATTACAATATGATGATGTGTTACGCCAGCAACGTGAAATTATTTATAAAGAGCGTTATGACGTATTAGAAACAGATAATATGCGTGTCCTTGTTGAGTCTATGATTCAAGAAACAATCGACAATGTTGTTGCATTATATACGCAAGGCGAGCAAAAGGATTGGAACTTAAAAGCCATTGATGACTTTGTCGGTGCAAATCTTCTAGGTGAAGATGATCAGACGGTGGAAGATTTCCAAGGCAAATCTGCTGAAGAAATTAACCGAATGATTTCTGACGCTGTTCATGCGCGTTATGATGAAAAAGAGGCAGAGCTTACACCAGAGCGTATGCGTGAATTTGAAAAGGTTATTTTATTGCGTTCAATTGATACGAAGTGGACTGATCATATTGATGCTATGGATCAGCTACGTCAAGGTATCCATCTTCGTGCATATGGTCAAAATGACCCGCTTCGTGAGTACCAACAAGAAGGCTTTGCTATGTTTGAGGAGATGGTCGATTCCATTCGCGAAGATGTAGCGAAATATGCGATGAAGGCAGAAATTCGTAGTAACCTAGAGCGTGAGGAAGTTGCAAAAGGTCAAGCTGTTAATCCGAAAGAGGATGGTTCTCCAGCACCGAAAAAGCAACCTGTTCGTAAGGCTGAAAATGTTGGACGTAATGATGTATGTCCATGTGGAAGTGGGAAGAAATTTAAAAACTGCCATGGTGCAGGTCAATAATTTTACGATTACGAAGAAGATCATTTTAACTATACGTTAAAATGGTCTTTTTTTTAGTACCCGAAACTTGGGTGAAAGATCACTACAGGTTTGGCAGTCAGCTGGCCGAAAGGGAGGGGAGCGGGGATTTTTTGCGTAAGCTTCACATTGCGCCTTGCAAGTCCCCTTTATGTTTTGGCAAAGAGCCTTTTTCTATTTTTTGCTTTATTGATAGATAATTCTGAAAAAGATACATAATACTACAACAATAGGTAAATAGTTCAATGAAAAGGGTAACGTTTATAACTTTTTTCTAATTTATTATAAAAGTATAAATAGTATGAAAGTTTTATTGTGTGAAATCGGTGTGGACTTACTTTCTTTGAATAAAGGGGGTGATTCATGTTTGGATATAAAAATTCTAGAGCATTGGAGTATACCAATATCTCTATTAATATACTCCTCTTTACTGGAAAATATAAATTTTAGGAGGATTAAAATGCATAGTGATGACATTATGAGTGGTGAAACGATGTTGTATATGCCGGAGTATGATGCCTTTGGGAACTTGTGTACACGTGTGATAGAAAGGGATTATCAATATATTTCAAAATTAGCACCGACAAAATTAATGGATTATAATCTACGCTATTTTGGTTCAAGCTTAAGAGGGGCTTTCGATGGATCGAAAATGATACTTGGAAAACTGAATAAAAATCCAATAGTTGTTCATGAACGAAGTAATATTGTATGGTTTCCAAGTAAATCTCCTCTACATCCTGAATGTATATGGTTTGCGGTCCAGCATATTGAGGACTTTCAAGTTGTGGATAAAAAAAATACAAAAGTATATTTTATGAACGGCAAGGACATTATTGTGGATTTAAGTTTCAGAGCATTTGAAAACAGAATTCAAAGAGCATTTTTACTTAAGTATAAATTAGAGAAACGAACAAATCACTTACTAGGACAACATGATCGAGTTAAAGTATACCAACGCATGGCAACCCGAAGTGCTGTGTTTGAGGATAAAGCTTAAGGCAAATGATTGTCGTCCAATTAGTTATGTAAATTATGCTGTCATGTTAAAAAAGTATGTTTTCCGACGTAAAAACGTTATAATAAAAAAATACGGGGCTTACAAAAAATAGAGAAATAAGCATTTTGAATGCATTTCGAGAGCGATGAGAACTTAGCCATTGGGATTAAAGCACATACCGATCCTTGCGTTAACTCATCATGATTTTATTGAAAAAAAGATTTACAAGATTGCCCCATTAAAAATGTTCGGAGGATTTAACAATGATAGAATTAGCAGATGTACGTAACGCGTTAGACACTTCAGCCAAAAAATTGGCGGATTTTAGGAGGTCTCTTTGACTTAGAAAACAAAGAGGCACGCATTCAGGAATTAGATGAAATGATGCTTGAGCCAGGTTTCTGGGATGATCAACAAGGCGCACAAGTAATCATTAATGAGAGTAATGGCTTAAAGGCAATTGCTAATGAGTATAAAGATTTAGTGGAAACACATGAGAACTTAGATATGACGCTAGAGCTATTGAGAGAAGAGCCTGATGAAGAATTGCAGGAGGAGCTGGGCACAGAATTAGTAGAATTCCAGCAGAAAATGGGCGATTTTGAGCTGCAATTACTATTAAGTGGTCCATATGATCAAAACAATGCGATTTTAGAGTTACACCCAGGAGCTGGTGGTACGGAATCTCAGGATTGGGGCTCAATGCTTCTTCGTATGTACACACGCTGGGCAGAAAAACGTGGCTTTAAAGTTGAAACAGTTGATTATCTTCCTGGCGATGAAGCAGGTATTAAATCTGTAACATTGTCTATTAAGGGTCATAATGCTTACGGCTATTTACAAGCAGAGAAAGGTGTTCATCGTTTAGTACGTATTTCACCGTTTGACTCTTCGGGCCGTCGTCATACATCATTCGTTTCTTGTGATGTTATGCCTGAATTCGATGACAATATTGAAATTGAAGTTCGCACGGAGGATTTAAAAATTGATACGTATCGTGCAACAGGAGCCGGTGGTCAGCATATTAATACAACAGATTCAGCTGTTCGTATTACGCACATTCCAACTGGTACTGTCGTACAATGTCAGGCAGAACGTTCACAAATTAAAAACCGTGAAAAAGCCATGACGATGTTAAAAGGGAAGCTCTATCAATTAGAGATTGAAAAGCAGCAGGCACAGCTAGATGAAATCCGTGGTGAACAGAAGGAAATCGGCTGGGGCTCACAAATTCGTTCATATGTATTCCACCCATATTCAATGGTGAAGGATCATCGTACAAATGAGGAAACAGGTAATGTAGGAGCGGTGATGGATGGAGATTTAGATCCGTTCATTAATGCATACTTACGTTCAAAAATCGGGTAATGAAGGCCCCTCAGAGGCACAGTAAAATTGTGCTCCTGAGGGGTTTTTTTGTTCTGCTAGATTAGCTACGGTTGGTCGTCCTATTAAAAAGGCGGATAATACGGAGTGTCTTGACTAATTTGCTTACGTTCATTCATGTAATGCTTATAAAGCATCGATGCATTGACAAATTGTTTGCTAATAGAAGCATATTGAACGGGTAGTTCAATTTGTTGATCGTTTTTCAGTGTGACGATACAGCCCATTTTACTCGGGACAATATTCGAAATGGCATGTAGTCCAATCCATATATTGTGGATGGAGTTTGGTGAATAAGTTGGTAAAAAAATACATGGGTAACCATAATCAAAAGTAACAACGATGGGAAGTTTATGTTGATTGCCGAAGAAGCGTTTGGCGGAATGTTTTGCTGCCTCATAGGTTGTTCCTAGTGAAATACAAGATTTTCGTAATACATGCAATGGCTTCCTAGTAACAATCAGTTCATTATGCTTGTCGATTACTCGAGTGAAAATTTTAGAGTTGTACTGAATTGGTTCTAGTAAGTAGGTGTTAAAAGACATTAAATATCCATTGACATAATTTGCTGGCATATATGTAGCCCCTCCTTTTCTATTTATTATTGAAGTGTAAAACACAAAATTAAATTCAGAAAATATAGATAAAGAACAAAAGCAATTGGTAGAGCAAGCAATTGCTTAGAGAATTTGCATGAAATGGCATGAGATTAATAGTAAATCGAAGTGAATTTCAGTTCTTAAGCATTGCTTTTTAATTTCAATTTTCATATAATTTAGAAAAGGATCGAGGTGAGGTCGTTGGATAAATATTATCCGTATACAGATTTTCTAAAAGCCGTTGGTCAGTCAAAGAAAGTAAGTGAGGCAGAGAAATTATTAAACGAGATTTATTTAGATTTATTTATAAATCATATCCAGCGTATGTATCGTGAAGAGCAGCTCATAGTTCTGATAGATAGAGCACTCGATGAAAAAGATGAAAAGGCCTTTCATCTATACGCAACCGAACTAAAAGCGTTACACCAAGTAACAAGTGAATAATATGACGAGCCCGCTCTCCGTTTAATGGAGGGCGGGATTTTTTTGCTACTTTTTTTGAAAGATTGGTGATTTGGGGTGGCTTGAACTCGTCGAAACCTCATATGGCTTGAGTGGATTTAGCATTAAGCCGAGTGGAATCTTTAAGGGGCCGGGCGATTCTTCGGCGAACCCGACCAGAACTGTGGCCAAGCGGAGCCGATGTTGCGGTAACCCGATCAGAATTACGACGAAGCGGAGCATATCTTCCGACAACCTGATCATATCTCCAGTCAACCCGATTAGTTTTTCAGCCTACCCGAGCTTTCGCCTCCTTATCTGCTCGAATCTCCAGGACTTGAGGAGTCTATCATCAAACGATGGAAATCGCCTCTAGGCTAATACATTTCCATCCGCCAATCTCGATTAGTTAACATTTGGAAAGGGTAATCTATTAACAGGAACTCCAAGTTTACAGATAGCACTTTAAGCTATAAGGAATTTCACTTTTTATTTCTCGCAATGGTCGAATGTATGAATAGGCTGTCAGTATGCACTTCAGTACGTATGTTCTATAAATATTCATCTCATTGTAGCAAAAGAATAAAATTTTACAAACATTCGTTCGTTAAATGTTCGAAATTTTAATAGTGCTATGCTAAAATATATGTACAAATTGGAAGGAAAGGACGGGGAAATGTGTGCAAACATTTGATTTACAAGCGCCATATACGCCAAATGGGGATCAGCCACAAGCAATTGCAGAATTAGTGGAGGGTGTACGTGCAGGTAAACGTCATCAAACATTGCTCGGTGCAACAGGCACAGGAAAAACGTTTACTATTTCTAATGTCATTAAACAGGTAAAAAAACCGACACTTATTATGGCACACAATAAAACTTTAGCGGGTCAATTATATAGTGAGTTTAAAGAGTTCTTCCCTAATAATGCCGTTGAATACTTTGTTAGCTACTATGATTACTTTCAGCCAGAGGCCTATGTACCGCAGACGGATACTTATATCGAGAAAGATTCAAGCATTAATGATGAAATTGATAAGTTGCGTCACTCTGCAACATCTTCATTATTCGAGCGTGATGATGTCATTATTATTGCATCCGTGTCCTGTATATATGGTCTAGGTTCTCCAGAAGAATATCGTGAAATGGTCGTATCAGTGCGTACTGGAATGGAAATTGAACGTAATCAGTTGCTTCGAAAACTGGTCGATGTACAGTATGAACGTAATGATGTGAGTTTTACACGTGGGACGTTTCGGGTACGTGGCGATGTAGTGGAAATATTCCCTGCATCTCGTGATGAGCATTGTATCCGCGTGGAGTTTTTCGGGGACGAGATCGATCGAATTCGCGAGGTGGATGCGTTAACTGGTGAAATACTAGCGGATCGTGATCATGTAGCTATTTTCCCAGCATCTCACTTCGTTACACGAGAAGAAAAAATGCTAAAGGCCATTGAAAATATTGAAAAAGAGTTGGAGGAGCGTTTAACTCTATTACGTGCAGAGGATAAATTATTAGAGGCACAGCGTTTAGAGCAACGTACTCGCTACGATTTAGAAATGATGCGTGAAATGGGCTTTTGCTCAGGTATCGAAAACTACTCGCGTCATTTAACATTGCGTGAAGCGGGGGCAACTCCATATACGTTACTTGACTATTTCCCTGAGGATTTTTTACTTGTTGTCGATGAAAGTCACGTTACATTGCCACAGGTTCGAGGAATGTATAATGGTGACCAAGCACGTAAAGGTGTGCTAGTTGAGCATGGATTCCGTTTGCCATCAGCACTAGATAACCGCCCTTTACGTTTTGAAGAATTTGAGAAACATATACATCAAGCTATTTATGTATCAGCAACACCAGGCCCGTATGAGCTTGAGCATACTCCGGAAATGGCGCAGCAAATTATTCGTCCAACCGGGCTGCTTGATCCACAAATTGACGTACGTCCTATTGAAGGGCAAATTGATGATTTAATCGATGAAATTCAAGGTCGTATTGCCCGTGATGAACGAGTACTAGTTACAACATTGACGAAAAAAATGTCAGAGGATTTATCGGCTTATTTGAAAGAAATGGGCTTAAAGGTGGAATACTTACATTCAGAAATTAAGACGCTAGAGCGAATTGAAATTATTCGTGAGCTTCGCAAAGGTACTTATGATGTTCTCATTGGTATTAACTTATTGAGAGAAGGGCTAGATATTCCTGAGGTTTCGCTTGTAGCTATTTTAGATGCTGACAAGGAAGGGTTTTTACGTTCAGAGCGTTCACTCATTCAAACAATTGGACGTGCCGCACGTAATGCTAATGGTCATGTCATTATGTACGCAGATAATATGACAGATTCGATGAAAAAGGCAATTGAGGAAACGAAGCGTCGTCGAACACTGCAAATGGCGTATAACGAGGAGCATGGCATTACACCGAAAACGATTGTTAAGAAGATTCCTGATGTGATCCGTGCGACACAGGTGGCAGAGGGAGAAGCGTCTTATGTAACGAAGGCGACAAAAGGTAAGAAGCTGACGAAAGCGGAAAAAGAGCAATTACTTGCTTCTCTAGAAGTAGAAATGAAGGAAGCAGCAAAAGCGCTAGATTTTGAACGTGCTGCTGAGCTGCGCGATACAATATTTGAATTGAAGGCAGAAGGGTGAATGGCTTGTGAAAAATACTGAAATAGTCGTGCAGGGCGCGCGAGCACATAATTTAAAAAATATCAATGTCACAATTCCACGTGATCAACTAGTAGTGTTAACCGGTTTATCTGGCTCAGGGAAATCATCATTAGCGTTTGATACGATCTATGCCGAAGGACAACGTCGTTATGTAGAATCTCTTTCAGCTTATGCTCGTCAATTCCTCGGACAAATGGATAAACCAGACGTCGATGCGATTGAGGGATTATCTCCTGCTATATCGATCGATCAAAAAACGACGAGCCGTAATCCCCGTTCTACAGTTGGTACAGTAACGGAAATCTATGATTATTTACGTTTGCTCTATGCACGTATCGGTAAGCCAATTTGTCCAAATCATGGCATTGAAATTACTTCCCAAACGATTGAGCAGATGGTCGATCGGTTATTATCTTACCCAGAAAGAACGAAAATGCAGCTGCTTGCCCCAATGGTATCTGGACGCAAGGGGACGCATGTGAAGTTACTGGAGGATCTAAAAAAGCAAGGCTTTGTTCGAGTGCGTATCGATGGCGAGCTACGTGATTTAGATGATGCGATTGATCTCGATAAAAACAAAAAGCATTCGATTGAAGTAGTCGTGGACCGTGTTGTGATGAAGGAAGGTATTGCTGCACGTCTTAGCGATTCTTTAGAGACAGCATTACGCTTAGCAGAAGGGCGCGTACTTGTCGATGTGATGGAACATGAGGAATTATTATTTAGTGAGCATCATGCCTGTCCATTATGTGGATTTTCTATCGGTGAGCTAGAGCCTCGCATGTTTTCATTTAACAGTCCATTTGGAGCTTGTCCAAGCTGTGATGGCTTAGGATCAACACAAGAGGTAGATCTTGATTTGGTAGTACCAGATTGGGACCGTTCTTTATTAGAGCATGCAATAGCACCGTGGGAACCAACAAGCTCACAATATTACCCACAGTTATTAAAGGCAGTATGTGATCATTATGATATCCCAATGGATGTACCAGTAAAGGATCTTCCGAAAGAAAAGATGGATAAAATTTTATATGGTTCTGGTAAAGATAAAATCCACTTCCATTATGAAAATGAGTTTGGCAATGTGCGAGATCAAATGATTGAATTTGAAGGTGTTGTGCGTAATGTGGAGCGACGTTTTAAGGAGACCACTTCTGATTACGTGCGTGAACAGATGGAAAAATATATGGCACAGCAAGCATGTCCTTCTTGTAAAGGTTATCGTTTAAAGCAGGAAACTTTAGCTGTGAAAATTGCAGATAAGCATATTGGTGAAGTTACACAGTATTCGATTCAGGAAGCAGATACATTTTTCAAGGATCTGGATTTATCAGAAAAGGATATGAAAATTGCACGACTTGTCTTACGCGAAATTGAAGAACGATTAGGCTTCCTCGTAAACGTAGGATTAGATTATTTAACATTAAGTCGAGCAGCAGGGACACTTTCAGGGGGAGAAGCTCAAAGAATTCGTCTTGCGACACAAATTGGCTCACGCTTAACAGGTGTCCTCTACATTCTAGATGAACCATCTATCGGCTTACATCAACGTGATAATGACCGTCTCATTAGTACATTGCAAAATATGCGTGATATTGGTAATACACTTATTGTTGTCGAGCATGATGAAGATACAATGCTAGCGGCGGATTATCTCATTGATGTTGGTCCTGGTGCAGGTGTACATGGTGGTCAAATCGTAGCGGCAGGAACACCACAGGAAGTAATGGCAAATGAAAAGTCTTTGACGGGGCAATATTTAAGTGGTAAGAAATTTATTCCATTGCCAATTGAGCGTCGTAAGCCAAATGGTCGTAAATTATCGATTAAAGGTGCCAAGGAAAATAATCTTCGAAATGTGAAAATCGATATACCTCTTGGATTATTCGTTGCCGTTACAGGGGTTTCGGGGTCAGGTAAGTCAACACTTATTAATGAAATTTTATATAAATCATTGGCTCAAAAGCTTAATCGTTCAAAGGTGAAGCCAGGTGAACATAAAGAAGTAACGGGGATTGATGAGCTTGAAAAGGTTATTGATATTGATCAATCACCAATCGGTCGTACACCTCGCTCTAATCCGGCTACTTATACAGGTGTATTTGATGATATTCGAGATGTTTTCGCAGCAACAAATGAGGCGAAGGTACGAGGCTATAAAAAAGGTCGCTTTAGCTTCAATGTTAAGGGAGGTCGCTGTGAAGCTTGTCGTGGTGACGGAATTATAAAAATTGAAATGCATTTCCTACCAGACGTTTATGTGCCATGTGAAGTCTGCCATGGGAAACGCTATAACCGTGAAACACTTGAAGTGAAATATAAAGATAAGAGTATTGCAGATATTTTAGATATGACGATTGAAAACGCAGTAGTTTTCTTTGAAAATATTCCGAAAATCCAACGTAAGCTACAAACCATCGTGGATGTTGGGTTAGGCTATATGAAATTAGGACAACCTGCCACAACCTTATCTGGTGGTGAGGCACAGCGTGTAAAATTAGCCTCTGAATTACACCGTCGTTCAACAGGGAAATCATTCTATATTTTAGATGAGCCGACAACGGGCTTACATGCGGATGATATTGCACGTCTACTCGTTGTATTACAGCGTCTTGTAGAAAATGGCGATTCGGTGTTAGTGATCGAACATAATTTAGATGTCATCAAGACAGCAGACTATATTATCGATTTGGGACCTGAAGGTGGCGACAAAGGTGGTACAATTGTTGCAACAGGTACACCAGAAGAAGTCGCTGAAGTAAGTGGCTCTTATACAGGGAAGTATTTAAAGCCAATATTGACACGAGATCGTATGCGTATGGAAGCTGTTTTAGAAAAGGCTTCTCAATAAAACGTCGAATTACGCATTGTTCTCTAAAAAAGTTCGCACTTTCCGAAGGGGGAGTTGCGAACTTTTTTATTACATAGAAATACAATTATGAGTCAATACTGGATCATTACCATAACGTGTGGTTGATTTCCGTTCCGACTGGGCGCTTTGTTGCTGACGCTTCGCTTTCGCACAGAGCAGAGCTTCCTGGGGGCGTCCGATGAGCCGCTTCACTCGCGTTGCTCGCTCCAGGGTCTCATCTGTGACGCTGATCCCCAAGGAGTCGCCCAGCCTCCACTCCAATCAACTGATATACATGGCATACGTTTTGAAAAATTTTAGTGATGGACCTTTTTAAGATTTATGAACGGCACACTCACCTCTAAGCTTAAAAAAAGATGTATCTCCAAAATTTTCATTTTAATGGTGAAACTTTTCACAAAATGATTCGTATAAATAGTATAACGAACTGAGGGAGGCTATTTTAGTTATGCAAAATGAACGTCAACGAATTTTAGAACTTGTGGAAAAAGGAACAATTACAGCGCAAGAGGCGATTACATTATTTGAAGCATTAGAGCAACCTAGCAAGTCCACTCAACATGTTATGAATAATGTGTCAAATGAGGGCCAGCATTCCTCAACAGAGAATGAGTCATTATTTAAAGATGAAAGTCACAAAGATGAACACAAGAAAAAAGACGAGGATTTCACTAAATATTTCGAAGAAGAAATGCGAGATTTTCGTAAAGATTTAACACAAATTGGTTCACTCTTTATGGATATGATGAATACAGCAGTGAAAAAGGTAAAAGAATTTGATGTATCTTCTCCGTTTGGGGATAAAGTAGAGTTTACACATACAGAAGAAGTTGCGGCAGAACAGGTAGAAAATATAGTTGCTGAATTACCGAATGGCAATTTTGCAGTGGAATCTACTGAAGGTGATAGCTTCCAAGTCATTTGCAAGGTGAAGGCACCACTAGTTAATGACAGTGAAGAAGAAACACGCGCTCATTTCTTAGAGCAATTCGTTGTGAAGGAGAATGAAGGTTCACTACGAATTTTAAGTCAACTCAAACTTGTTCAAGTAAATGTTAAAGTACTAGTACCAAAGGATAAATTGGACAAATTATCGGTACGTTTAATGAACGGTAGTGTTACTTTACAAGATACGGATTTTGAGCAATTAAAAGTAAAGACATTAAACGGTGCAATTAAAGGCTCTAAGTTTAATTTTGGAAAGGCAGAAGTGGATTCTTCTAATGGTTCAATTGAATTAACAAATGTCCGTGGTAAAGATTTAGAAGCTGAAACATTGAATGGTCGTGTATATTTAGATGGCGCATTGGATGAAGTTGAAGCAAAATCGGTCAATGGACATGTTGTTGTCACAACTTGCTCTACAAATTCATCAAAAATCAAAGCGCAAACAGTTGCAGGAGCTGTTGAATTGTATGTGCCACGTACAATATCGATCAGCGGTAAAATTGTTACGAATTTTGGTAAAGTAGATGTTGGTATTCAAGATGCCTCAAAGATTGAATCACAGGATCAATTCTTATCAAAGGTAGTACGTTTTGATAAAGAAGTAGAGAATGCCAATCGTCTATTTATTGAAGGTGAATCCAAAACAGGGGCAGTTTTAGTACGTTATACAACAACTGACGAGCAGCATATTTAAGTATAAATGCATTCAGGCTATGTAAAAAAGCATAGCTTGAATGTTTTTTTATTATCAAACAGGAATCGACTTCTCTACATTAAAATCGATTTCTGTCTTTTTATGTCGATTTTCCTATCATTTTCGTTTTTTTAATGGCAATGAAAGAACGAAATAGAAGGAACTGCCACGGAATGAAATGAAACTGTAATAAAAAAATAGAAATAGAGTGCTATAATAGTAAATGAAATACCTCTTATATAAGTAAGAGATTTAGGTGGTTTAAATATGATAGAAATGAAAAATGTGACAAAGAAGTATCCAAATGGCGTAGTTGCGACAAATGGGATTTCCGTTAACATAAAGCAAGGTGAATTTGTCTACGTTGTAGGTCCAAGTGGTGCAGGTAAATCGACATTCATTAAATTAATGTACCGCGAGGAAAAAGCTACTTCGGGCGAGATTATTGTTAATGGCATAGATTTAGCTACATTGAAAAATAAAAAGGTACCTTTTTTACGTCGCCAGCTTGGCGTTGTATTCCAGGATTTTAAACTGCTCCCTCGTTTGAATGTTTATGAAAACGTAGCGTTTGCACTAGAGGTAATTGAGGAGGACCCAGTGGAAATCCGTCGCCGAGTAATGGAGGTTTTGGAATTAGTGGGGCTGAAGAATAAGGCAAGAATGTTCCCTAATGAACTTTCAGGTGGTGAACAGCAGCGTGTTTCGATTGCGCGTTCTGTTGTTAATGTGCCAAAGGTCGTTATTGCAGATGAACCTACTGGGAATCTTGATCCTGAGACATCGTGGGACATTATGAATTTATTTGAGGAAATTAATGCACGAGGTACAACGATTGTAATGGCAACCCATAACCGAGAAATCGTGAATACGATTCGTCGTCGGGTAATTGCCATTGAAGGCGGCATGATTGTACGTGATGAGCACGGAGGTGATTACGGCTATGAAATTTAGTACGTTGAAACGTCATCTCCGAGAAAGTGTAAAATCACTTGGTCGTAACAGCTGGATGACCATTGCCTCAGTGAGTGCGGTTACAGTTACATTAATATTAGTAGGCGTATTTGCGCTTATTATGATGAATTTAAATAAAGTAGCAAATGATTTAGAGAATGATGTTGAAATTAAAGTGTTAATTGATGAAACAGCTGATAAAGCTGCTGAAAAAACACTCATGGAAAAAATAAAGAAATTGCCAGGTGTCGAAGAGATGAGTTATTCGACAAAGGAAAATGAGTTAACTAAATTAGTAAAAGATTTTGGGGACGATTTTAAACTATTTGAACAAAGTAACCCATTACGTAATGTTATTTATGTGAAGGCTTCAGATCCTCAGCAAACAGCTGCTGTAGCCAAGAAAATTGATAAATTTGAGTATACATATGATGTTATGTATGGTGAAGGCAAAGTAGAAAAGCTTTTCAACTTCTTAAATACTAGCCGTAACGTAGGTGTAGTGCTCATTTTAGGATTATTGTTTACAGCCATTTTCTTAATTTCTAATACGATTCGAATTACGATTATTGCACGTCGTGATGAAATAGAAATTATGAAACTTGTAGGGGCAACGAATTCATTCGTACGCATACCGTTTTTATTAGAAGGAATGTGGCTCGGACTTTTAGGTTCTATTATTCCGATTGCGGTGATTGCAACTCTTTACCACAATGTATATAGAATTATTGCGCCTCGATTAAAAGGTGAGCTTATTCAAGTACTTGATTTCTCACCACTTGTGTACCAAGTAAGTGCGCTTCTATTACTAATTGGTGTACTAATCGGTATTTGGGGAAGTTTCATGTCAGTACGTAAGTTTTTAAAAATCTAACTTTAAGGATATGGAACCAGTAAAGAAGCCATCAGTAGTATCTTGAAAAGTGCCGTCCGTAACGAAAATCAACCCAATAGGTGATCAAGCAAAATAATAGTCGAAAGGGAGTTCAATCGGTGAAAAGTATGGCGAAAAACTCAATAAAAACACTTGCAGCAGCATCTGCACTATTTCTTTTTATCCAAACTCCATCAGCATATGCAACTAATTTATCGGATTTAAAAGATCAAAAAAATCAAATTGAATCAAAGAAAGATGGCTTAAATTCATCCATCAATAATAAATCAAATGCTATTACTGCAAATGAAGAAAAGCAACAACAAATATTAGATCAAATTCAATCATTAAACGCTGAAATTGAAAAAACTAATAATAATATTAAAAATGTAATGGCGGAAATTCATTCTGCAAATGAAGAAATAAAAGCTTTAGAAGATTCTATAGCAGAGCTTCTGCGCAAAATTGAAGAGCGTGATGTATTGTTAGAGGATCGTGCTCGTGCCATTCAGGCAAGTGGTACCGTTAGCTATTTAGACGTACTACTTAGTTCTAGTAGCTTTGTAGATTTTATCGATCGATTCTCTGCTGTTAATTCATTAATGGAAGCGGACCGTCAAATTATCCATGAGCAAAAAGAGGACAAGCAAAAATTAGAGGAACAAAAGCAAGTCTTAGAAAGCAAACGCAAAAAGCTTGAAGATAAAAAAGCTGAGCTTGATCGTTTAAAAGCATCATTGGATGGACAGAAAGCTGAGAAAAACAAATTAGTTGATCAATTAGAAAAAGAACAAGAAAAACTAAAGTCAGAGAAAGTTTTACTTGAAAAAGAATACTCTGAGGCACTTGAAATTAGTGAAGAATTACAACAAAAGATTATTGATGAGCAAAAACGATTAGCAGAAATTGCCCGTCAACAGGAAGAAAAACGTAAGGCAGCAGCAGCCGCTGCCGCAGCAAATGCAGCTAAAAATAATGGTGGTGGATCTTTAAATGTCGTCCATGCTCCGCAATCAAATGGTACGTGGATCAACCCGACAAATGGTCGTCTAACATCGCCATATGGCTGGCGTAATATTGGTGCAGGTCCAGAATTCCATTATGGAGTCGATCTTGCAAATAGTACAGGTACGCCAATTTGGGCAGCTGCTGACGGTGTTGTATCTTATGCTGCACCACTTAGTTCATATGGTAATGCTGTCATTATCACACATTCAATTGATGGTCAAATTTATGCAACAGTGTATGCACACTTAAATTCCATCAATGTTAGTGTTGGTGCAGAGGTATCCCAAGGTCAGCAAATTGCAACAATGGGTAGTACTGGACGTTCAACAGGACCACACTTACACTTTGAAGTGCACAACGGCCCTTGGCAAGGACAATCAGTCGGTAGTGTTAATCCTTTAAAATATATTCCGTTGTAAAAATAGTAAAAGCTATACATTAGATGAATCTAATGTATAGCTTTTTTCTTATTAGTAGTGATGAATAGAACATAAAATGAGGGAAAGAATCATCGAAGTGATGGAAGCAGCAAAGTGAAGGATGGAGGCAGCAGAACGACGGAAAGAATTATCAAAGCGATGGATAGAAGCAGCAGAACGACGGATTGAACTATCAAAGTGACGGATGGAAGCAGCAAAGTGAAGGATGGAATTATCAAAGTGATAGATAGAAACAAAAAAGCGAGGGGTAAAATAACCTTGAGGAAGGGCTCAGTCGGCGGAACGTTTGAGGAAGACATTTATATAGTAGTATCTTGAACTCAGCGTTGTTTTGGTAGATAATTGTAAAAGATAATTAGAAGTAAAATTGTAGCCTCCTTTCAGCCGCATGGTTTATGGCAACCGGCTGTATGGGTGAGCGTCGTATTACTTATACTGGGTATAACAATATACGACTGCTCAAAAAAATTCTCACAAAGTACTTGATTACTGGGAGGTAAGAAATGAAAAGAAATATTGGGCTGCTTATCGTCGTGTTATTGGTAGTTGCGATGATTGGTACATATGTTAAACAGCAGATTGATAAAGATCGTGAAATTGAAACAGCCTCTCATGGGAAAGAAATGGATGAACAAAAGATTGGCTTAAAAAATGGAGATACACCACCAGATTTTACGTTAACAAGCTTGGATGGTGACGAGGTAACATTGAGCGACCTTCGCGGAAAGAAAGTCGTGTTAAATTTCTGGGCGACATGGTGTCCACCATGTAAGGCTGAAATGCCACATATGCAAAAGTATTATGAACAACATGCTAAAGAAGATAATGTGGAAATCATAGCTGTCAATTTAACATCGGAAGAGCGTGAATTTTCAGCTGACGGAAAAATTGATACCGTTATGACATTTAGAGATAGCTTCGAACTAACATTTCCTATCCTTCTTGACCAAAAAAGAGAAGTTTCTCCACAATATAATGTCATGACAATTCCTACCACTTATTTTATTGATTCAAAGGGATACATTCAACGTGCCATTTCAGGGCCGATGGATATGGATATGCTAAAAAGTTATGTTGATGAATTAGATTAACAAGATAAATGTAAAGAGTCTGCTCGTTTTTGTTAAAGAAACGAAGCAGATTTTTTTATGTGAAAATTTTATATAAAATATCCTTGATTCAAGAATAAACACCTGCGCTCAGGGGGAATATCCGCGCAAGTAAGATAAATATCCGCGATAGACGCCGGAATATCCGCGAAAGTAAGGTAAATATCCGCGAAGCACTCATAGAATACTTGCTAAACCAAAAGCATAGTATTCAACAAATTATTTTGAAGCTGAATCTTGTATGTTTGAAAAATAAAAGTCATACAGTAAAAGAGACGGAGGAGGGAAGGTTTGCGCAAAATAATGGCGGGTGTCGGCGTACTTGCTAGTAGTTTATTGCTAGGTAGTGGAATTTATTTTGATTGGTTTAATTTAGGGGATAAAGAGGAGCCGGTCGTCACAGAGGCCGAATCGATTAATGAAGCGTTGAATTTAATTGAGAAAAAATCTGTATACAGTACGAAAAAAGATGTGTTAGTAGAAGGAGCACTTCGCGGTATGGCAGATGCTATTAAGGACCCTTACAGTACTTATTATTCGAAGGAAGAGGCAGAACAACACCGACAAATGTTAGCCGAAGAAAGAGTGGGCATTGGGATTGAGTTAACGGAAAATAACGGAAAATTTATTATTGTGTCTCCTGTCCGTTCGTCCCCGGCAGATAAAGCAGGAATGCGCTCTCTCGATGAAATTGTACAAGTTGATGGTGTTCGAGTAGATGGTAAATCGATGAGTGAATTGATGCATTTAATTCAAGGAGAAAAGGGAACAAAAGTGACGATTGTTGTTTATCGTCCAAGTGAAGATAAGCATATTAAAATGACGATGGAACGAGCAGCAATTTCCAATAAAACAGTAACAAGCGAAGTAGTGAATGTAGAAGATACCTCGATAGGCTATGTAGCAATTTCGCTTTTTGGTGAGAAAACAGCTAATGAGTGGGTTGCCGAAACGAGTAAATTACTCCGAAAAGATATCAAAGGGTTAGTGATCGATGTGCGAGATAATCCAGGCGGTTATTTACATAGCGTCGCAGCACTATTGAGCACGGTATTGGAGAATGGTAAAGTGTTTGCGTATATGCAAAATGCTGAAGGTGCTATGGAACCATTAAAAACGGAATCAAAAAGCTTTGATGAAAAATATTTGCAGACAATGAATAAAATACCCATTGTTGTGTTGCAAAATCAAGGCAGTGCATCGGCTAGTGAAGTGCTTAGTGGTGCTTTAAAAGGTTGGGGACGTGCCTCCCTTGTTGGTGTTAAGAGCTTTGGGAAGGGAACAGTGCAGGAATCTTGGTCACTGTCAAATGGTGGAGAGCTTAAACTGTCCACAAATAAATGGCTGACACCGAAACGCGAATGGATTCACGGGCAAGGTATTGAGGCTAATTTAGTCATTGAACAAAATGAATTAGTTGCTTTCCAAATGCATCCATTATCAGGGAAGTTTAAAGTGGGCGATATGAGTGAGGATATCTCTTATACGCAAAATGCTTTAAAAAAGTTAGGATATAAAATTGCTCGTTTAGATGGTTATTTTGATGACACGACGGAAGAGGCTGTTAAGCTTTATCGTAAAGATAAGGAATTGAAACAAGTAGAAGATAATATTTATATGGATAGTACCTTCTTTAACAGCTTAAATGAAACATTGAAAAAATATAAAGAGGATCGTCAAAATGATTTACAGTTCCAAATGGCGACAAGCTTTTTATTGCACAATATTGAACAATAAATAATATAGACTTACAATGGCATAATTGATATGTTGTAACATCCGCTCAATGAAGATAAATCATAAGAATAGAAAGCTTTCTACTAGTTTGTACTACGCAAGAGTGTAGTCGTTTGATACAATAAATTCATAGTATTCAAGACAGAATGGCGGGTGTTCGTATGGTTAGTGATATATTAATAGAAATTGTAACAGCGATTGGCCGCTTTTTACTCAACCCATTAGTGTACATTGCGATTTTATTTGCGATATTATTAGGTTATAGTCGTGTAAAGCAGGAGCGTAAATTTTTTAATAGACGTATTATTTGGGGTTGGACAGAGCTAATTGGGCAATGGAAATATGGTTGGCTAAATGCCCTCCTCATTTCACTAATAAGTGTTGGTTTAGGTTTAACAGTGCCTAAAGCTTTCTTAATGATTTTAATAGTCATTTCTGTGTTAGCACTATTATTGTTCTGCATTAATGCACTTTCGCCTATCTATACGATGGGGCTCGCAACACTAGTAATATGGTTGATGGATCAATACAATTGGACATTTTCTTGGTGGAAAATCTCTTTAGAAGGTACCAATTTATTAGATGGCGCTATTGTAACTATTACGATTTTAGCAGGTCTAAGTGTGATTGCTGAGGGCATGTTAATTCGTCGTACAGCAATAAAGGTAACGACACCACGAGTTGAAAAAACGAAGCGGGGTATGCAGGCAATTGTCTATCGTTCAAGAAATGTATGGGTACTGCCAATTTTCTTTGTAATACCTGGAGATATTATTCCGGCAGACTTGCCGTATTGGCCACAATTTACATTAGGAGATAGTAGCTTTGCACTCGTATTATTTCCAATCGTTATAGGATTTTCAAAGCTTACTAGAAAAGAAATGCCGGTTGTTAAATTTCCTAAAATGGGGCGATCCGTGTTACTACTAGGACAGCTTATTTTAATAGGTGGACTGATAGCAGCTTTTGAGCCGTTCATCGGTTTTATTACGTTGGCAGTAGGTGCAGTACTTCGTATTGTTATTTCAATCTTCTATGCAATGCAAGAAAAAAAGGATATTTATGCAGTTGCACCGAGCTCGAAAGGAGCTATTATTGCGGCTGTTCTTCCTGATTCTCCAGCTGAAAAGATGGGCTTACTTGCGGGGGAATGTATTCGTAAAGTAAATGGTCGTTCCATTTTTACTGAAAATGAATTATATGAAGCTTTGCAATTAAATGCGGCACATTGTCGTTTAGAAGTATTAGACTGTAATAATGAAATTCGTTTAACACAGCATGTTATATATAGTAATGATCATTATCGTATAGGATTATTACTAGCCGAGCCGAGGGACTTCTAATGGATGTTTTCGGGAAAATGATGTTAGCGTTATTTTTACCAGCATTACTCGTGTTATTGTTTACGAGAATTACGTTTAATCGTTATGTTGCACTAATATTAGCGATTGCTCTAATTGCGGCATCTGTATATGCAGGTTACACTTCCACGCCTACTTTATATGTGATTGATGCATTTTCTTTAACAGTAGGCTTTTGGTTAGCGAGTAAAATGAAAGAAAATAAAGATACTCTTTAAATTAAAAGGTCAGTCCAAAGTGAAGTTTTCTCACTTTCCGGACTGACCTTTTTACATGAAAAATCGTACGGCTGCCATAATGATAACACCGGCTACAACTGTAATAGATAAGCTTTTTGTAACGAGTGCAATAATAAGCGTTGGCACAAATGTAATAAATACAGGCCAATCGAGTGTCACAATTTTTCCACTTTCCGTATCCAGTAAATTTTCAATAACAAGCGCACTTAAAATGCAGACAGGGATAAAGCTTAACCATTTCATTACAACATCTGGTAGTTTTACACTTCGTACGAAAATAAAAGGAATAATACGTGGTAGCCAAGTTACAAGTGCACAGCCAATGATCAGCCAGACCATAGAAGCGGTTGTCGTCATTTATCTGTCACCACCCCTATTGTGGCTACAATAACTGTTGCAAGTAGAACAGCTACATGCGAAGGTACGATATAAGAAAGGCCATACATAGTAACAATCATATAGCCGATTAACATAAGATAATGCATTATTTTACTTTTACCTACACTGCTAAGTTGAAGTACAAGAAGTGCCACAAACATAGCAATCAATGCAAAATCTAAGCCCCATTTTTCAGGGTTTGCGACCCATTGCCCTAAATATGCACCAGCTACACAAGAAAGAATCCAACATGAGTAAGCCGTGATATTCAGTCCATCCATCCATTTGCCATATAGCTTACCAGTCTGCATTTGCTTCGTAACAGCTACACCAAATGTTTCATCTGTTAATAATGTACCGAAACCAATATTTCTGAGCATGGAATAGTGTGTAAAATGAGGAGCTAATGTTAAACTCATTAATAAATGACGTAGATTTACGACAAAAATGGTTACAATAATAGCAGAAGCCGGACTATTGGTTAAAACGAGTGCACAAAAGATAAATTGCGCGGAGCCTGCATAGACGAGTATAGTTAAAAGTGCAATTTCAAGTACCGATAAGCCAGAAGCGGAACCTACAACACCGAAAGCAAGTCCTATACTAATATAGCCAAGTAAGGTGGGAACACAATCTTTTATGCCTTGTAAAAAGTTGTCATTGGGTGTGTGAGCTGCTGCTTCATTCCGCAGCTCTGTCGTACTTGTCATAGATAGATCATCCTTTCTGAAAAATTTCCATGTATACTAATGATGGAATAGTTTGATATTTCTTGATGTTTATTAAAGTATACATATGTCTTATAAAATAAACAATAGAGATTGGTGAATAAAATGGAACAAATGAGCCGAAATTTAGCATTTCAACTAAAAAAGATTCGTCAGCAACGTCATTTAAGCTTAGACGATGTTGCCAAAGCTACAGGGGTAAGTAAAGCGCAACTAGCACAAATTGAAAAGGGGGAGGCAAACCCTACCGTATCGACGATTTGGAAAATTGCTGCAGGTATGCGCACGTCATTTTCTAGCTTATTGCAGCCACCGACAGCACATTTCATGAAATATAGTAGTAAGGATGCGCCACATGTAGATGAAGACGAAGGGCGATATCGTGTATATTCCATTATTCCTTATAATCCAGAACGTGGCTGGGAGCTTTATAAGATTGAAATGGAGCCCGGTGCCTTTAGCAGGAGCGAAGCCCACACAGAAGGAGTGGAAGAAACTGTGACCGTTATCCAAGGACAAGCCACTATTTCTGCTGGTGATATGCATGAAAAACTAGAAGAAGGGGATACACTAGTATTCTCAGGGCATCAGCCCCATGAGTATAAAAATACTACTGAAGCGCTAACGATTTTACATTTAATTTTGCAGTATAAATAGAGGTGTCAATTTTGAGTGAATGGTTTACTGTAGAAAATATTGAGCATATAACGGAACAATATCAAGCACTTGGCCCAATCATTGGTTTTTTATTACCTTTTATAGAGGCATTTTTACCGTTTTTACCTTTGGTCGTGTTCGTTGTTGTTAATGCAAGTGCATATGGTTTATGGTTTGGTTTTTTATTGTCATGGCTAGGATCTGTAGCGGGTTCATATGCAGTATTTTTGCTTGTCCGACATTTTGGCAAGCATCCAAAGCTTCGATTTGTAACAGGTAGTAAAAGAGTAGAAAAGCTAATAAAATGGGTAGATATGAATGGGATTAGTCCACTATTTGTGTTACTGTGTTTTCCGTTTACACCCTCAGTCATTGTAAACGTTGTAGCGGGGCTATCTCATATTTACAAAAAGTTTTATTTAATTGTGTTATTGGCAGGGAAGTTCGTGATGATTTTAGGAATGAGCGTGCTTGGTTATGATTTAAGAGCGTTACTAACAAGCCCTAAAAAACTAATTATTGCAGCTGTGGCGATTGTTATGCTTTGGTGGATTGGCAAGCTTTTAGAGAAACGATTAAATGCACGTGTGGAGCGAGATTTAAAACAAGCGCGAAAATTGACGAAAAATCATCAACGATGAAAGTTGAATATACACATCTAGCCCCTTGTATCATGTAGAATGAGAACAGGGGCTTTTATCTTTCAATAAGGGTAGGCAATGCCCAGGGAGAACGGCAAAGTGATCAGGCCCATGCAATAACTGCTCAGGTAGAATCGTAAAGTGCTTGGGTATATCAACAAACGCACAGGTTGGGTAGTAAAGCGTTGGGTATATACGATTAGCATATTTTATTAAATAGAATATTAACAGGAGGGGAAGAGTATATGACATTGCGTATTGTTTCTGGACGTTCAGGAACAGGTAAATCAACATTTATTCATCATGAGATAGTCGAGCAACTAAAATCAGATCCGTTAGGTCATCCAATTTTTATAATTGTTCCTGACCAAATGTCTTACTCAACGGAGTATGAGCTAACGAATAAACATGGCTTGCAAGGCTTAATCCGTGCGCAAGTCATGACATTTAAACGATTGGCATGGCTGGTGTTACAGGAAACGGGCGGGATTGCTCGAAAAGAAGTAAATGGCTATGGCTATCGAATGCTGATCCGCAAACTTTTAGAGGAACAAAAAAGTGAATTTTCGTTATTTCGCCAAGCCGCCGGGAAACGAGGCTTTACGGAGGAAATTGAGACGCTATTACGAGAATTTAGTCGATATAGCGTAAATAGTTCAGTGTTAGCTGAAGTGACAGCATCTTTAATGGCCGTTGATGCGCCTAATACATTGCAAGCTAAAACGAATGATTTACAAGTCGTTTTACACGCTTTGGAAGAGAGACTTGGCACAACTTATGTGGATAGCGAGGGCTATTATCCAATTTTAACAGAGCAACTGAAATACTCTGAAACGATGAAGAGAGCGACAGTTTATATAGATGGTTTTACAGCATTCACTGTAAGAGAATTAGAGCTTGTAAAAGAGTTATTAAAAGTGACGAAACAAGTAACCGTCGTTCTTCCCTTTGACCATATCGAAGAAGTTTATGATGAACAGTCTTTATTCCATGAAGCTGCATCTACGAACCAACGTTTACACGATATCGCCTATGAGGAGGGCATTGAAATCGATGCACCGATACATTTCTATCATGCATATCGTTTTCAATCTAAGGATTTACAACATTTGGAAGGTGAGTTTGCACATCTGGTGCCTCAAACGAAAGAAACTACAGGTGATGTAAAGGTACTAGAGGCATCCAATCGTCGTGCAGAGATACATGCCATTGCCCGGGAAATAACAAAGCTGACAAAGGAAGATGGCTATCGTTATCAGGATATAGTTCTACTTTATAGACAAGCAGATGTTTATGACCCATTGATCACAACTATTTTTCAACAATATCAAATCCCTATTTTTACCAACTCTAAAAAGACGATGCTACATCATCCTTTAATTGAGCTAAGTCGATCTGCTTTAGAGGTTATCACTTCTAACTGGAAATATGAACCGGTTTTTCGTAGCGTGAAAACAGATTTGTTTTTCCCGTTACATGCTGAGCTAAGTGTTTGGCGAGAGCGTGTGGATCGTTTAGAAAACTACTGTTTAGCACAGGGCGTCTATGGTGAGCGCTGGTTTGAGGAGGCCAGGTGGTTTTTCAAAAAGTATCGTGGTCTTGAATTCCATTCACGCGTGCAAACGGATGAAGAACGTGCGATGCAGGCAGAAATCGAGGCCATTCGTGATGAAATTCGTATGCCACTAAAATTGTTACAGGACAAGCTAGAAACAGCGACAACAGGTAGAGATGTAGCGACAGCATTGTTTGAGCTGATTGAGAGTTTACAAGTTTATGAAAAGCTTCAAGCAATGAAAGAACGTGAGCTTGATCGAGGGGATGCATTAGCTGCAAGCGAGCATGACCAAGCATGGAAAGAATGGATTGCCGTGCTCGATCAGTTTGTATACATGTTTGGGGAACAGGAACTGTCTGTAGAAGAAGCGGCGAAAATTTTAGATGAGGGCTTTGATACATTAGAATTTTCTCGTATCCCTCCTACATTAGATGAGGTCATGGTAGCGACAGTTGATTTAGCTCGTTTATCGAATATAAAAATCGCTTTCGTCTTAGGGATGAATGATGGAGTTTATCCAACTCGTATGGAGTATGAGGGATTGCTGTCAGATACAGAACGTGAATGGTTTAGTCAAATTGGCTATGAGCTTGCGCCAACATCTAAAAATCGTTTACTGCAAGAAAATTTCCTGCTATACCGTGCTTTAACGACACCATCTGATAAATTATATATGTCCTATCCAACAGCTGATGAAGAGGGCAAGGCGCTATTGTCCTCACTCTATATAAAGAAAATTATCGGTAATGATAGAACGACTGGGCTTTTGAGTGGTGTCAAGGTTGAGCGAGTTGTGATTGATCCAATTGAATTACTTGAAGAAAGTCCTTTACCGTATTTACGTCATCCACGTACAGCTTTAGCACATTTAATGGTTCAAAAACGCCAAGCTGAGCACAGTCGTGAGCTTGCGCCAGAGTGGCTTGCCCTGCAAAAATTTTATACGCAGGATCCTTATTGGGCACTCATTTTTGAACGAGTTATACATCCAATTACACATAAAAATGAAGCTGAGCCATTGGAAAACTACATTACACAGGAATTATATGGTCAAAAGTTAACATCTAGTGTGTCTCGTATTGAGAAATATTTCCGGTGTCCATTTTCGCATTTTACAACGTATGGGCTTCGTCTAGAAGAGCGAGAAGAGTATAGACTAGAAACATTTGCAATGGGCGATTTATTCCATGAGGCATTGAAATGGATTACTGAAGAGACACACCGTCAGCAGCTATCATGGATACGTTTAACAAAGCAGCAAATTAAACAATTAGCAAGACAAGCCGTTGAGCAAATTGTCCCGGTATTTTCACATCAAATTTTACTGTCAAGCGCACGTTATCGCTATATTCAGCGAAAACTTATTCGTATTGTCGAGCGAACAATGACGGCACTTACACAGCATGCGAATGTGTCTCACTTTAAGCCAATTGCTATTGAGGCATCTTTTGGACCAGGGCAACATGAACAGCTACCACCACTTGAAATTGATTTAACAGGCGGTAAGAAAATGTTTATGCGAGGTCGTATTGATAGGGTGGATAGTGCAGCTATTGACGATCGCTCATATTTACGGATCGTCGATTATAAATCATCCGCTCGTGATTTAGATTTGAATGAGGTCTACCACGGATTGTCTCTTCAGGTGCTAACGTATTTAGATGTAGCGATGGAAAATGCTTCTTACTGGTTACCAGGTGAAGCGGAGCCAGCTGGGGTTCTTTATGTACATGTCCACAATCCGATGCTAAAGCTTGATAAGGATTTAAGCGACAGCGAAATTGAGGAAGACCGTTTAAAACAATACAAAATGAAAGGTCTTTTGTCAGAAAATGCGGAGGCCATTTTATCGATGGACGAGCAGTTAGAGGAATCGAGTGGGCATTCGAAAATCATTCCTGTCTATATGAAAAAAGATGGGACACCGTCAGAATCTCAGTCACGCATTGTACCTGTTAATGATATGAAAAATCTACAACATTTTGTACGGCGCAAGCATCAAGAAGCAGGCAATGGAATTTTAGCGGGGGATACCTCCATAAGTCCTTATAAACTAAAAGCAAAAACAGCATGTGACTACTGTCAATTTACAGCTGTTTGTCAATTTGACCCATCTGATGGTAAACAAAACTATCGTCAGTTACAGCAAGCAAAACCGAATGATATCGTTGAGAAAATTCGGAAGGAGATGAAGTAAGTTGGTACAAAAAATACCTAAAAAGCCAGCGGAAGTCACATGGACAGATGACCAGTGGAAGGCAATTTATGCAAGCGGTCAGGATACACTTGTATCGGCTGCGGCAGGCTCTG
Organism: Lysinibacillus sp. RS11; assembly: GCF_042019215.1. Lineage (NCBI taxonomy): Bacteria > Bacillati > Bacillota > Bacilli > Caryophanales > Bacillaceae > Lysinibacillus > Lysinibacillus sp. RS11. The sequence continues at coordinate 784,416 of NZ_CP168124.1, forward strand.
GTAAAACGGCAGTTCTTATTAATCGCATGATTGAGAAGGTAGTTGCCACAGAAAATCCCATTAATGTGGATGAGTTACTTGTTGTAACCTTTACAAATGCATCTGCTGCTGAAATGCGTCATCGTATGGCTGAGGCACTTGAAAAAGCTATTGCAGAAAATCCAACTTCCAATCATTTGCGACGCCAGCTAAGCCTTGTCAATAAAGCACAAATTTCAACACTGCATTCCTTCTGTTTAGCCATTGTTAAACAATACGCCTATATGCTAGATATTGACCCAGGCTTTCGTATTGCGAATGAGGCAGAGGTTGCTTTGTTAAGAGATGATATATTAGCAGATGTGCTAGAAAATGCTTACGATTCTGAGGATGAGGCAGAGGTTCAAGCAATCTATAGGCTAGTTGATAGCTTTACATCGGATCGTGATGATCAGGCTATAGAAACTTTAATAAGCAAGCTTTATGATACGTCTCGTGTTCATGCAGAGCCTCAAAAATGGCTTCGTAGTTTACCAAAGACATATGACATAGCGGCAGACGTGACAATTGATGATTTAGAGCTGTCGAAATATGTGAAATTAACAGTCAAGCATAGTCTTGAAGAGGCATTCGTTTTAATTTCTGAAATGCGTACAATTACGCTACAGCCTGCGGGACCTGCACCATATGCTGAAACCGCAGAGATGGATTTTGCCATGATTCAGGAAGGAATTCGTATTAGTCGTGAAGGAACGTGGCAGGAACTCTTTGATTATTTTGCTACTGTGAAATGGTCAACTTTAAAGCGTGTATCAAAGGATGCATTAGTAGATGTGGAGCTACAGGAGCTTGCCAAGAAAAAGCGAGAGGCAGCTAAGAAAATTGTGAATAAGCTTAAAGAGACCTTTTTTGTTAGGACTCCTGCGCGCTTGCTTGAAGAAATTCGATTAATGAGTCCGACGATTGGAACATTAGTCGAATTGACAAATGTTTTTAGCGAACAGTTCCGCATGGCCAAATTAGAACGAGGAATTATTGATTTCTCGGATTTAGAGCATTTCGCATTGCAAATTTTAACTGAAGAGGTCGAAGGTGAATTACAACCTTCACCTGTTGCATTAGATTTGAAACAACGTTTTAAAGAAGTGCTTGTGGATGAATATCAAGATAGTGCGACACGTTGCTAATTGAAAAGATTAGCCACTAGCATATTTGCTAGGAGAACTAAGAAATCGGATGAGTCGAATGATGAAGTAACGCTCTGAAAGGCTCGACCTAATCCTCCGAATAGCATTGTCATGTGCAATCATGATGGTGTTATAAGCTCGGTGAAGTCAGTTGAATACCACCCTAATAACAGGAAAGCGGAGTGGAGGCACTTTGTGTGGTAGATAGGCTGGGGTTCTATAAAAATACTCATGGTTAGAATGTAGGGAATAAAACTTCCTACTGACGAAATTCCGAATGTACGGCTCTAGAGGTATAGGTATTCGAAAGGGTACACCAACTTATTGTTGGGTTAGTGAGGTGGAGTAAAATTTGTCTTTATGAAACACCTTATAGTGTTACAGGCACTATCAAGCTAACAGGGTTAGAGGAATGACCTAAAGGTATTATATGTACAGATATGATTTCTTGGAACGTGGTAAGCTGACTACTTGGAGAGATTGTACTCGGTGAAAAGGTATAGGGGAAAAACTTGTATGTTATAACCTTATTTTAAGTCAGTGAAAGTGATGGCATAGTACCTGTGAAGCTGTGATAACAAGCAGTGGAGGGATAGCCATTAGTTAGTTAATTGAACACTCATACTATATTTCATGATTTTCAGGTTCGAGTAGGACTAAGAGAAATGGAATCACTGAACAATCTCTTGATTGATAGAGGTGAGGACATTGACTGAAACGGTTAACGCCAATAAAGCATTAAAGAGACAGGCTTTGCGGAAATGAAATAATAGGATGAAGAGCAGTTAATTGATGGAACGCCGTATGACGGGAAACCCTCACGTACGGTGTGAATGGGGGGAAAAGCTGGAGATGATTTCAAAGGCTTACCTATCCATATCAAATATGCTACAAGAAACGATATTACAGCTTGTGAAAACAGGTAGTGAGCAAGAGGGAAACCTTTTTATGGTTGGGGACGTAAAGCAAAGTATCGTGCGCCCATAAGGGTATTGTATATTTCACCATTTGGCGGTGAATAAATTATAGAAACGGTTTATATATCAACTGACTTATCTTGGCGGGAAACCAAAGAGGGAGTGTAGCATGTCGGTTAAAGTCATAAGTTAGCTTAAACGGAAAGGCTACGACTGAATGGCAAGATATAAAAGATCCATATAAGGAAGAAGGCTAAACTGCTTGAAGAATAGTCCGAGTGGGGTCATGCTTAACCATCTAGGAAACCGTTTGAAACCTAGATTCTATTCTGTTCAGCGTATTAGATGCTTGCGACTGAACATAGGAAAGTGTACTAAATTGATGCACAATCCTAGTTTCTGATTGATGAAAGAATAGACACTCTTCAAGATTGAAGAAAAGGATGAACGTTCCTTCCGACAATGAATCAAGCCTGTATACAATATACTAAATGGGGATTACCTAAGTTGGAACGCCACTAGGCTATGTACAAAGGTACTGAATATCTAATAAGGTAACGGAGCTCTCGTAGTAGTCGGAGATAGGGAAAGCCTATTACATGGCGAAGGGGAGTAGCTTATAACGTATAAACAATGAGGAAAGGAGCGAAATGCTCTATGCAAAGTTCAGAAATTGTCTTATACAATCTATCGAAACAAGCAATGAAAGACGGATATACATTTGACCGTCTATACAGACATTTATACAATGAAGATTTTTATATAAAAGCCTATACGAAGATATACAAAAATAAAGGTAGTGCAACAAAAGGTATTGATGAAGAAACAGCGGATGGATTCGGGGAAGAAAAAATTCAAGCAATCATTGATACGTTGAAAAATGAAAGCTATCAACCGAAGCCAGTTCGTCGTATTCATACCCCAAAGAAAAATGGTGACACACGACCACTTGGTATCCCAACGTTTACAGACCGTATCGTACAAGAAGTTTGTCGTATGATATTAGAAGCAATTTATGAGCCTAAATTTTCAAACCATTCGCATGGTTTCAGACCAAAAAGAAGTTGTCATACAGCATTAGTCGAAATGAAGAAAACCTTTACTGGGGTAAACTGGTTCATTGAAGGCGATATAAAAGAATTTTTCGATAACATCAATCATCAAGTTTTAATTACTATTTTAAGAAAACGTATCAAAGATGAAAAATTCATTCGTTTAATGTGGAAGTTCTTAAAAGCAGGATTCGTTGAAAATTGGCGATTCCAAAAGACGTATAGTGGAACTCCACAGGGCGGTATTATTAGTCCGCTACTAGCGAATATTTATTTAAATGAATTTGATGATTATATTGAAAAAGAATTAAAACCTTCTTTTGATTTAGGTGAACCAAAAAAACGTAAACGTAATACTGACTATCGAAAATATGATATGCGTAACCAACGTTTGCATAAAAAGATTAATGCAACAGAAGATGAAGTCTTGCGAAAAGAAATGATTGAAGAATATAAGGAGAATAAGAAAATAATGCTTAATTTACCGTACTATGAGTCGAACACGGACACATATAAAGCATTAAAATATGTACGTTATGCAGATGATTTTATTGTTGGCGTCAACGGTAGTAAAGAAGATTGTGAAATGCTTAAGCAAGCAATGAAAGACTTCTTACAAAATTATTTACAACTTGAATTGTCAGAAGATAAGACGCTCATTACGCATAGTACAAAGTTTGCGAATTTTTTAAGCTACGATATATCAATTAGCCATGATTTAAGTACGGGAAAAGATAAAAACGGTGTTATTAAACGTAAATATAGGGGATATGTACAATTACGAATACCTAAAGGAACAATTGAAAAAGTAATCGTAAAAAATAAAATGGTCAAAGACATTGATGCGAAACAATGGGATATGTTGCATCGAACAAGATTAGTTGGACTTTCTGATCTAGAAATCATCGAAACGTATAACGCAGAGCTGCGTGGTTTATATAATTATTATGCTCTAGCGGAAAATGTAAACCAAAAAATGTGGCAATTACGTTATGTAATGGAATATAGCTGTTTAAAAACACTCGCGAATAAATACAAATCCTCAGTAGCAAAAATGAAGGTTAAGTTTAAACAAGGTAAGTATTGGGGAGTAAAATACGAAACAAAACAAGGCGAAAGAATAGCATATTTCTATAAAGATGGTTTTGAAAAGAAGAAAGAAAGCGTCAAAGCAACAATAGATGAACTACCTAATCTTTATGTATATCAGGGCGAAATGATTTAGAAAAACGACTAAGTGCAAGACAATGCGAATTATGTGGAGACAATCACCCCGATACAAAATTCGAGATTCATCACATAAATAAAGTGAAGAATTTAAAGGGAAAAAAATATTGGGAATGGACAATGCTCGCTAAGCAAAGAAAAACGTTAGTCGTGTGTGATAAATGTCATAAAGAAATTCATAAACAACGATAGATTTGTTATAAGTGGAGAGCCGTATACTTTGAGAGGAGTACGTACGGTTCGGGGAGGGGTTCACTGGAAACCTACTACAGAAATGTAGCAAGGCGCTGGGTTCCTACTCTACTATCGTTTCCGTTTGGCAGAACCGAAGCTTTTTATGCGAAAGTACAGTGAGTTTCTAGAGACCCCAGATTTAACAGGAATGCGTATCGATTTAAACGCTAACTTCCGTAGTCGGAAAGAAGTGTTGAACGCTACGAACTACGTTTTTGCACAAATTATGGGAGAGCGTGTTGGAGAAATTCTATACGATGAAAATGCTTCATTAAAGCCAGCAGCGCCATATGATGATAGAGAAGTTCCGGTGGAGCTAGTCATCATGCATCCTCCTGAAGCAGAGGAGCAGGAAGAAGAGGCAGAAGATGTTGCAAGTGAAGCAGCTGAACTAGAGGAATCAAAAAAATCACAGTATGAGGCACGTTTTATTATTGAGCGTATCCGGCAGATGATGGAGGATGGGACAACTGTATTTGATACAAAAACGAAGACAGAACGACCACTAAAATATAGCGATATTGTGATTTTAATGCGTTCAATGACATGGTCAACAGATTTAGTGGAGGAATTTAAGCTTGCGGGAATCCCTCTCTATGCAGAGTCCTCCAAAGGCTATTTCGATGCGTTAGAGGTCATGATTATGCTGAATGTACTGAAGGTTGTCGATAACCCATATCAAGATATTCCTTTAGCTTCAGTGCTACGTGCTCCATTTGTTGGCTTAACTGAAAATGAGCTAGCAAAAATACGACTAGCAGATTCAAAAGCGCCGTTTTATGATGCACTAAGGCAATTTATTCGAAGTGATGGGCATGGTGTACAATCTGACACTTTTGCGAAGCTTCAACGTTTTATGTTGGCATTTGAAAACTGGCGAGATTTAGCACGACGTGGTTCATTGTCAGATTTAATTTGGAAGATTTACTTAGACACGCATTATTACGAGATGGTTGGAGCTATGCCAAATGGTAAGCAGCGTCAGGCCAACTTACGCATTTTGCATGATCGCGCTTTAATGTATGAGAAAACTGCCTTTCGTGGACTGTTCCGCTTTTTACGTTTTATCGATCGTATGCGTACGCGTGGTGATGATTTAGGAACTGCTAAATCGATTGGAGAAAAAGATGATGTTGTGCGTCTTGTGACGATTCACTCTTCAAAAGGATTGGAATACCCTGTTGTCTTTGTTGCAGGGATGGGAAGACCGTTTAATAAAATGGATTTCCACAATCCATATTTATTCGATCAAGATTTTGGTCTTGCAGTAAAGGCGATTGATCCAGAAAATCGTATTACCTATACATCCCTACCATTTTTAGCACTGAAGGAGAAAAAGGAGCTCGAAATGCGTGCTGAGGAAATGCGTGTATTATACGTAGCAATGACACGTGCAAAGGAGCGACTTATTTTAATTGGGTCTGTGAAAAATTGGAGTAAAACGCTCGACAATTGGCTGGATGCACAAAGTTTACCGGTAGATGCTCCGCTTCAGGAGTATTTACGTGCACGAGCTAATAGCTATTTTGATTGGCTTGGGCCAGCGGTTGCTAGACATACTGATTTTGCAGCAATCTCCAGTTCCTCCTATAAGGCACCTGAAGATGTAGCACATTGGTGGGTACGTGCTATCGAAACGAGTCACTATTCATATGACATACAGGGGTTAGAGGATGAGGTACAGCAAATGCTAGAAACGCCAGAGGACGAAGCATTGCTGTCAGAAATTACGACGCGCTTTCAAGCACAGTATCCATTCCAACAATCGACACAAAAACGCTCAAAAACATCAGTTAGTGAAATTAAGCGTTTAGAAAATCTTCAGCGACAGGAGGAGCCTGAATATTACTTTTCAATACCTTCTAAGCAAAAAACGACAACCATTGCGCCACGTCCAACTTTTTTACAGGACAAACAGCTGACAGGCGCAGAAATTGGAACAGCTGTCCACACAGTTATGCAGCATGTACCTCAAAATGGCTTTACAAACGTACAGGAGGTAAAGGAGTTTGTCGCCGATTTAGTGGCAAGACAGCTACTGACGGAGGCTGAGGGGACGGTTGTTCCATGGAAAAAAATATATAATTTCTTTACAACAGACGTTGGACTTCGCTTTAAAAAAGCAAAGCAAATACGTAGAGAAATGCCTTTTACGATTAGTAGAGTAGATGAAGATGGCGATGCTCAAATTGTACAAGGAATTATTGACTGTTTATTTGAGGATGAATATGGTGAATGGATCTTGCTTGATTATAAGACAGATCGCATCCAATCACATTTTGCTGAGGAGCCAGCACTCTCGAAGGAACTATTAGGGCGATATGGTGTTCAACTTAGAGTTTATAGTGAGGCAATTGAAGCTATCCTTCAAATCAAAGTGAGTGATAAAATTCTATATTTATTCGATATTGAACAGGCTATACATGGGTAAGTAAACGCACTGTGTTAACGGGGGTGTCTTATTGCTATTGGTAAGTATTGCGAAATCTTGCAGCTTACCATACCCTGTTTTCACTAAAGCGTTATCTTCCTTCAGCAATTGTTTGCTGTAGCGAAGCAAAGCGACAGCTACAATTACGCTAAGGCGAAATTGATTATATAGAGGAGGCTATTTTGTGGAGTTAAAACCGACAATGTTGCAGGAACGCATTGCGACATTAGATATATTACGTGGTATAAGCTTACTAGGTATTTTACTCGTTAATATGTTCGCCTTTTATTTGCCAATGCCATATATTGATTTGGCATCATGGTTTACAACACCATCAGATATAGTGTGGCAGCAAAATTTAGATATTTATGTACAAAGTAGCTTTTATCCACTGTTTGCCATGTTATTTGGTTATGGACTTGCTATGCAATGGAAGAAAGCGCAAAGTCGTGAACAAAATTTCTATACGATAGGACTGCGAAGACTTTCTGTATTATTTGTATTTGGTTTTTTACATGCTGTGCTCATTTGGTGGGGCGACATTTTGATGACTTATGCATTTTGTGGCATTTTTTTATTGCTATTACTACGACTACATCCTATTTGGTTATTATCAATCGGTATTATGATTAACAGTGTTATGCAAGTTTTCATGGTATTTATTGTAGGGTTTGTTAACTTTAATACAGCAGTTGATGAGTATTTAGATATTACTTCAGTAGAGCAAGCAATCACTGCTTATGGAACGGGAAGTTGGCTAGATGCTTTTATGCAACGTTTAACCGATTTATCTGTCCAAGCGGGGATAGGTATGTGGTTTGCGGCATTATTTACAGTTTTGCCATATATGTTAATTGGTGCTGCAGCCTCTAAATGGCGTTTAGTGGAACGTGCGAAGGAGTTAAAATGGCTATGGCTGACGTTAGCAATAGCTGGATTGACAATTGGTATTTTCATCAAGAGCTTACCTATCATGTTTACTCGTACGTATTTCTTAGATTATTTGAAAGTATACATAGGTGGTCCAATTTTATCAGTTGGTTATATTGGGGTTATTGTATTACTTTGCTTACTGCCAGTTGTACCGAAGTTACTCAGTCCTTTTGCAAAAATGGGGCGTATGTCGTTAACGATGTACATACTACAATCGATCATTGGAACATGTTTATTTTATCAATTTGGATTTGGTTGGTATGGAAAAGTGAGCGTCGCAACAGGCGTGTTAATTGCAGTAGGTATTATTGTTGTACAAATGATTGTGGCGGAGATTTGGCTAGCAAAATGGAAACAAGGTCCGTTAGAGGCTTTATGGCGTAAATTAACATACAAGGCGAATGCTAAAGTAGGTTAATGTTTTATCAATATAAGGTATACGATTCTCGTGCAATCTAGCAATCTACGGTGGAAATCAGCCTTCATCTTCTATGCGGTGGAAACATATAGTTAATAATCACGTCTTGTATTATAAGAATAATTTATTGCGATTTGGCTCATCATAAAAATTTGGTGACGACATTTGTTAAAACATATGTCATGTATATAAGTTGATTGGAGTGGAGGCTGGGCGACTCCTTGGGGATTAGCGTCACAAATGAGACCCTGGAGCGAGCAACGCGAGTGAAGCGGCTCATCGGACGCCCCCAGGAAAGCGCCCAGCTGGAACGGAAATCAACCCCACGTTATGGTGAATGGCCCCGCGGTTGATTAGGAATAAAAATTATTGTCGCAAAAGTAAGGCAATTTCTATTATTTTGTTGTATCATGTAGAAAAAAGAAGGAGCTCTGAAAATCATGAAAATTTTATCGTTTAAATTAGGTGGACATGTAAGCTTTGGACCAAAAGTAAAAAAAGAAGAAGCGGTATGGGATGTACTCGCTATTCAGAATGAACTTCAAGTTCTCCCTTCTTTTTCAAGTTCAATCGTAGACGGCATTGCTTTAGGCTTTGATTTTGTTGAACAGATTCGTAAATTAGTAGAAGCCGCTGAAAAATCAGATCGTGCTGAAAGCTTCAAACGTGAATTTACAGTGATTGAATGGTTATCACCAATTCCACGTACACCAAAAAATATTATGTGTATAGGTAAAAACTATGATGAGCATGCAAAAGAAATGGGTGCAGAAGCAGCACCAACAGAATTAATGGTATTTACAAAATCTCCGACTGCTATTGCTGCTGATGGACAAACACTTTCGATCCATGCTGATCTTTCATCTAAAATGGATTATGAAGGCGAATTAGCAATTGTCATTGGTAAGCGTGGTAAAAATATTCCGAAAAACTTAGCATACGATTATGTATTTGGCTACACAATTGCCAATGATATAACAGCTCGTGATTTACAAGAAAAACATAAGCAATTCTTCTTAGGTAAAAGCTTAGAAGGAACTTGTCCACTTGGGCCATATCTTGTAACAAAGGATGAAATTCCGAATCCACAAGATTTAACAGTGGTTACAAAAGTGAATGATGAAGTACGTCAAAACGGCTCTACAAAAGATATGATGTTCTCTGTAGAATCATTAGTATCGATTTTATCTCAACACGTAACACTAGAGCCAGGTGATGTTATTTTAACGGGTACTCCATCAGGTGTTGGAAAAGGCATGAATCCACCACAATTTTTAAAAGCTGGAGATACTGTGAAAGTATCCATTCAAGGCATCGGTACATTAGTGAATCATTTTGAATAACTTTTTCAAATCCGCGTGAGCCAACACGGGGGCACGGAAAGCTAAAGAAATATATTTTCTTAATTATAAATCTGACTTTTGTTGGAATTATAAACTCAAAAAAGTCGATTTGCATCACAATTTTTGTGGCAAATCGACTTTTTCAATGCCCTAAGTCAACACTCCGCGGATTTTTAAGTTTATTCTGTGAACACTATTGTAATGTTTGAAACCCTTTCCAACACATGGTAGGATAGAGTTTGATAGAAAAAGAATATGAGGTGGGACAATAATGAGTTTTTTAACTAGCCAAACGCATTTGCATATTACTACTTGGGTAGTAGGTATCGTAATCTTTTTAATTGCAGCGCTAATGGGCAAGCAGTCAAAAGGCTTACATATGACGTTACGTTTATTCTACGTTTTAATTATCATTACTGGTGGAGCGCTCTTTATTTCTGCCATGGATTATGGTCAAGGTATGCTCTACGGCTTTAAATTCATAGGCGGTATTTTAGTCATTGGTATGATGGAAATGGTATTAGTACGTCAAAAGAAAAATAAACCAACAGGCATGTTTTGGATTTTATTTGCAGTATTCTTACTGATTACAATGTTCCTAGGTTTCAAATTGCCAATGGGACAAAGTTTCTTAGCATAATTGTTCGGAAAGTCGTGAAGATTTCGCTTCACGGCTTTTATTTTTTAGAAAGGTGGATCACGCTCGGGTAGTTAGGAGAACAGCTCAGGTAAGGTGAAATCCGCTCGAGTAGACCGAATAACCCCTCAGGTAGCCGGAAAATCTACTCTTGCAAAGCGCACGACTTCCCAGGCGATGAGTTCAACCGCTTCACGTAGCCGATGAATCGATCAAAAGGAGAAGTTGACACCTTTTTGTCGTAATTCATTTTGCATTTTCAGAAAATATTTTGAAATGATAGCGATGTGACTGTTTTATTTGGTAAAATGACGAAGGATTGGTTTGAAAGAGAGGGAATAAAAGTGAAATTCAAGAAGTGGATAAGTGCGACAGCTGCATCGCTTTTACTGGCAACTTCTTTAGTGAGTGCTATACCAGTTGCACATGCTGATGAAGTGTCAACAAGAACGATTGCAGAAGAAAGCATCTATGATTTACTCGTTGACCGTTTCTTTAATGGTTCGGGCACTAACGATTTTGATACAAATACGCAAGACCCTACGAAATTTGCTGGAGGCGATTTTGCAGGTCTAAAAGATAAACTGAAATTTATCGGAGAGATGGGCTTTACAATTGTTTCCATCGGACCAGTTTTTGCTACTGAGAAATATGATGGTTCGATGCCAACTAGCTACTCTACGATCGAGCGTCATTTTGGGACAAGTAAAGAGTTTCAAAGTGTTGTTGAGGCTTATAAAGCAAAAAATATGTCAATCATGGTGGATTTTCCACTTAACAATGTAAGTCCAAATCATGAGTGGGCAAAGGATCCAGCGAAAAAGGACTGGATTGCTTCAAGCAAAAATGGACAAGTACAGTGGGATTTAAAAAACAAAGATGTACAAGAAGCACTTATTAAATCAGCAACGGACTTTGTCTCTACATATGATATTGGTGGGGTTCGTCTAACAAATATTGCGGATGCCGATACAGAGTTTATTAATGCAATGATCGCGGCATTAAAGGATACGAAAAAGTCACTCTATGTCATTTCAAATGAAGAAAGTGACGCCGATTTTGATGCAAGTTTCTCACCAGCGACAGCTGATATTTACCGTAATATATTTAAAAATGTTGATAAGGATTCTTCAAAATTGATGGAGCCATTTACAGATGAGAAACCAACTCAGATTATGGTGGATTCGTTAGAAACGCATCGTTTTACATTTGATTCTGCAACTGAAAATATGTTCCCACCGACACGTATAAAAATGGCGATGGGTGCACTATTCATGATGCCGGGAATTCCAGTTATGCAATATGGTACAGAAATTGCGATGAATGGAGAGGCAAAGCCAGATACACATCAATTCTTTAACTTTAAAACAGATGAAGAATTAATCAAATATATTAAACATGTCCAATCTTTACGTAATCAATCTGCTACATTACGCAAAGGTGATTTTGAAGTTCTCAAAAATGAAGATGGCCTACTTGTATTTACACGTACATCCGATGAAGAAAAATGGGTCATCATGGTTAACAATACTAGTAAAACACAACGCTTTGATTTAACACCAGAACAGATTGGTGAAGATAAAATGCTAAATGGTATTTTAGTAGAAGAAAAAGTTCGTATTAATGAAAAAGACGTTTATCCAGTTATTTTGAACCGCGAAATGGTAGAAATTTATCAAGTTAAAAATGATGAAGGTTTCAATGTTCCATATATGGTCGCATTAGGATTAGTATGGTTAATATTCATAGGATTTGTAGTTGTTATTATTAAACGAGGTAAAGTACGACGCCAGGAGCAAGATGCTTAAAATAAATGATAAAGCCCCCTCTACACTGAATTTGAAGTGTGGAGGGGGTTTTTGTTAAGCTTGATAGCTTTTATTCGTAAAAAAGATGGCAATTGTACCTGGCCCAACGTGGGAACCGATCGCAGAACCAATCATTGTTACTTGGATGGCTTTTGGAGAAAATCTTTCTTGAATAGAAGCTTTTACATCGTTGGCAAGGTCCACATCATCGCTATGGCTAATACCTACAATTTTCTCTGAGAAGTTACCACCGCGCTCCTGCATCAATTCTAACATGCGAGCGATGGCTTTTTTACGTCCACGTGACTTTTCGATGGGCACAAGCTTACCATCTTCTACATTTAAAATAGGTTTAATACTTAGAAGCCCACCAAGAAATGCGCTTGTTTTTGATAAACGTCCGCCTTTAGCGAGGTAATCTAAATCCTCAACTGTAAATATGTGCTCCATTTGTAGGGCAAGGGCAGTAATTGTTGTTGCGATTTCCTCTAACGAAGTACCTGTACTTCGAAGTCGGACTGCTTCCTCGACTACTAGACCAAAACCTAATGAAATACATTTAGAATCGATGATCGCTAATTTTAGTGATGGATATTGCTCTTGTACTTGATTGCGAATCATGACCGCAGTATTATAGGTACCTGATAATTCCGATGAAAGGGCAATATAGATGCCTTCCTCTTCATTTTTTGCTAGATTTTCAAAATGCTTGAGAAAAAGCTCTGGTGATACTTGGGATGTTTTTGGGCGAGCACCTTGACGAATAGCATCGTAAATTTGTTTGGAATCAATTGCAATGACATCATCATAGTCTTTATTGTTCAATCCCACTCGTAGAGGAAGAAGTTCAATATTGTGTTCTTCGTAGTAAGACTTCGGTAGATCACATCCACTATCAGTAAAAATCTTCATCATTTGTCCCCCTAATTTAACATTCTTTTAACTCTGTATAAGGAGTTTTTAAATACTTAATACTACATAACAAGTGAATGAGTGTCGAGCTTTCCATTCTATGTTCCTTTAAAATAATGTTATATAGATAAATAATCCTATCGAGTTTCAGTATCGTTTTTGCAACAGTAAAAATTTATAACTTTATTCAGTAAGTACTCAGGATAACGGGTACTACTGAATAAAGTTAAATGTAAAAAATGGAATGTTAATTTGAACTTACTACTTAACTAGGATAATTTCAAGCGATTGATGAGTATTTTAGCGATTCCATCGTCATTATTTGTTGTGGTAATTTCATTGGCAATATTTTTTAAAGTAGGGATACCATTACCCATTGCAACACCTAATCCAGCATATTCAATCATTTCTAAATCATTGTCCTCATCACCAAATGCAATGATACGTTCCCGTGGGATACCTAAATCCTTTGCTACATGAGCGATTCCCACTGCTTTATTTAAGCCACGGCGAACAATCTCAATAATGTGAAATGGCGCACCCCAGCGACGATGTTCAATGACCTCTGCATGAACAGCATGTAAATGATCACGAATAATCATTGAATTTATTTCATTCGCTTGAATCAGTAAACTAGTGGGGTTGTCTAATAAATGGATATATAGGTCCCCTAGGGTAATTTTTGGATTCCCCATATTAAATATATTTAATATCCGTTCATCCTCTGTATGCACGTAAATATCATCCTTAACCTCCGCAATAATATTTTCGTATTCATAGCTATTAATGGAATCGACGACATCATGCACAATACTTAAATCTATAGGTGTGTGCTTATGGTGCCAAGAAGCATTTTTGGGGTGATGCACATAGGCTCCATTGAAATTTACAATGGGTGTTGTCAGGTCAAGCTCCTTGTAGTATATATCGCTTGCACGATAAGGACGACCTGTTGCAATCATCACTTGATGACCTTGTTCCTTTGCCTGTAATAATGTATTTTTAGTTTTTGTTGAAATTTGTTGTTGGTCCGTTAATAACGTACCATCTAAGTCTAAAACGATTAAATGTGGTTTCATAACTAATTGCCCCTTTCCTATAGTTTGAATAGTATCTCTTTGTCAATCATTCGTCAAAATTTTGTCACAATGGAAAAAGTTTGCTAACATTAAGTTGAGACACAAGTAGGGAGTGACAAAGATGATTGTTGAGAAAGAAATGTGGGGGAATATTCCTTTATTACATATACATACTGAAAATATGAATGAAGAAACCCCGGTAGTAATTTTCTTACATGGCTTTATGAGTGCGAAAGAACATAACTTACATTATGCATATCAATTAGTAGGTAAAGGGGTGCGTGTCCTATTACCAGATGCAAAATTACATGGTGACCGTAGTGAAGACCTATCTGAGATGCAAATGAATTTGCAATTTTGGGATATTGTTTTAAATTCTATTCATGAAGTTGAACAATTATATAATGAATTAAAGAATAAACAATTATTAGTGAATGATAAAATTGGCATAGCTGGTACATCAATGGGCGGAATTGTGACGTCGGGCTGCTTAAAGCTTTATGATTGGATTAAAACAGCAGTAGTATGTATGGGTGCACCAGGTTTTATTAAATTAGGTGAATATCAATTACAGCAACTCGCGAATGATGGTGTTAACTGGTCAATGTCCGAAGAAGAGGTACAGCAAATAAATGAGCTTCTAGCTAAATATGATATCAGTCTAACACCAGAAAAATTTGCAGGACGGCCTGTACTATTTTGGCATGGGGAATTAGATAAAATTGTACCTTTTAAAGATACCTATCATTTTTATTTAACTTTATGCAAATACTATGAAACAAATCCGGAAGACTTGAAATTTTTAGCCAATAAAAAAGCAGGACATGCTGTGTCACGCGACGGTATGTTAGCTGCAACTGAATGGCTTGCACAGCATTTGGCATAATAAGATGCATCTGCTATGATTAAGTTAACACTGTGATGGAAGGAGAAATACAGATGGATCAAGATATGAAAGACAGCATGTTCGGTGCATTAGAAAATGTAATTGACCCTGAGCTTGGTATTGATATCGTCAACTTAGGTTTAGTATATGATGTAGATTTAGATGAAGAAGGTCTAGCAACGGTTACAATGACATTAACTTCAATGGGCTGCCCGCTTGGACCTGTTATTGTGGATCAAGTAAATACAGCATTAGGTGAGCTTCCAGAAGTAAAAAGTACAAATGTTAATATTGTTTGGAATCCACCGTGGTCAAAAGATAGAATGTCACGCTATGCAAAAATGGCATTAGGCGTACGATAAGTCCGCTTAAAGCACAACAACAAATCCCCGCTCGCAACAGTGAGCGGGGATTTGTGCTGTCGAAAAACTATTATGTCAATGAAATTAAGGTGTCATATTAAAAGTATGGCTCTTCTGCAAAACGAGAAGTTGATTTCCGTTCCGACTGGGCGCTTTGTTGCTGCCGCTACGTTAGCACTACGCTTTCGCACAGAGCAAAGCTTCCTGGGGGCGTCCGATGAGCCGCTTCACTCGCGTTGCTCGCTCCAGGGTCTCGGGCCTACACGATGTAGGTCACGAAGGCGTTATCACAGGACGTGATGCTCTTAGCCTTCGTTCCTCTATCGCTAATCCCCAAGGAGTCGCCCAGCCTCCACTCCAATCAACAACTTCTCTTAGTATGTATCTTCTGGCATGTTACTTTTAATTTATAGCTATAAAACGAAACTTCAGCAATGTTTTATGTGCGAAAGCGGAGCGTCAGCAAGATTAGGTGTACAATAGCATTACTGTTATAAGATTCTTCTGTTTGATTATGGATAAGTTTCCATAGCGTTCACTTTTGAAATACAAAAATTTATAAAAGTTCTACACTATCGCTGATTGGAGTGGAAGGCTACTCGACTCCCGTGGGAAAGCGAGAAAGGCGAGACCCTGAGGCCAACACGATGTTGGTCACGAAGGCATTGTCACAGGACGTGACGCACTTAGCCTTCGTTCCTTTAGTGGAGGAAGCGGCTCGACGCTCGCCCACAGGAAAGCGAGTAGCCTGGAACGGAAATCCCCCTCATTTAAATATTATAATATTCACAATGATTTCCTTGACCATTATATGAAATCCCCGCTTATAACTCATAAGCGGGGATTTTGTGTGTAGCGTATTAATCGATACGACATATTTGTAACGGACAATTTTCACAAGCAATTTCATCCTTTAAAATTTGGACGTTGTGAACTGTTATATAACCTTTGTCAAAGGAAAGAATATTTTGCTTCTTTAAATCATTGAGCATGCGATTGATCATCTCTCTACTCGTCGCACATAAATTAGCGATTTCCGTATTTGTTAACGGGAAATCAATAAAAATATTGCCATTTTCAAAAGGCTTACCATAAGTATTTGTAAGACGGATAAGCGTTGAAAATAAAGCACCTTTTTTACCGTTTAAAACTAAATCACGCAAACGACTTTGATGCTTTAAATTTTCTATTTGCAACCACTTCATATATTCCACCATTAAATTAGGTTGTTCTACTAATAATAGTTCCAATGATTTGCGGTTTAGAACATATAAACTAGAGTGTTCTAATACTTTAGCAGTCATGGAATGATACGTAAAGTTACAAAACAAAGAGCCTTCACCAATAATACTATTCGGACCACAAATTCGAATTGTTAACTCCTTGCCGTTCTCAGTTTCCTGACTAATCGAGATAGCTCCAGTTTTTATATAGTATATTTCTTTCGCACGTTCGCCTTCTAAAAAAATTTTATGATCCTTATTTACTTTCGTAAAAACACCGTGCTTTTGGAAAAGATCGTGAAATTGCTCTTGTAATTTATCCATTATAACCATATCTCCAACACATCGCTTTCTTTTTGTAATAAGTGGCTGTTTATTACAAAAGGATGGTGAATAATTTCGATACTAAATCTAAGAAACATACTTTTATTATAGCTTAACTTTTCAGTTAGAAGTGAAGGAATTTTAGAGCTTATTCTTTGCTTAGGTTTGTCGTATGTTGTAAAATAAAGTTAGTCAAAAAAGGTCAAACTTTTTTCGTGAACAAGAATGGTAAACGGGATTCCGCTAACATTATTGAAAAGGAGTGCTAATTATGCAATTTCAACAAACAGATAATAAAAAACCATTAGAGCAATTTGGACGTAATTTAATTGAAGAAGTTAAAAACGGTAAAATGGACCCGGTTATCGGTCGTGATGAAGAAATTCGTAATGTTATTCGTATTTTAACGCGTAAAACGAAAAATAATCCTGTCTTAATCGGTGAGCCAGGCGTCGGTAAAACAGCAATTGTAGAAGGGTTAGCTCAACGTATTGTAAAAGGGGATGTACCCGAGGGATTAAAAGATTGCGTATTATACGAGCTTGATATGAGTGCTTTAATAGCAGGTGCAAGTTATCGAGGTCAATTTGAAGAACGCTTAAAAGGTGTACTTAAAGAAGTGAAGGAATCGGAAGGGCGTATCATTTTATTTATTGATGAAATTCATACAATTGTTGGTGCAGGTAAAACGGATGGTGCAATGGATGCTGGGAATATGTTAAAGCCAATGCTTGCACGAGGTGAGTTACATTGTATCGGTGCTACAACATTAGATGAATACCGTATGTATATTGAAAAAGATCCTGCTTTAGAGCGTCGTTTTCAACAAGTGCTTGTGCGTGAGCCATCTATTGAGGATACAGTTTCCATTTTACGTGGCTTAAAAGAGCGCTTTGAGTTACATCATGCGGTACGTATTCATGACCGTGCGATCGTAGCGGCAGCAGAGCTTTCGAACCGCTATATTACAGAGCGCTTCTTGCCTGATAAAGCCATTGATTTAATCGATGAAGCATGTGCCATGATTCGAACAGAGATTGATTCTATGCCACAGGAATTGGATGCAGTAACACGCCGTATTATGCAGCTCGAAATTGAGGAACAAGCATTGCGTAAAGAAAAGGATGAGGCAAGTAAAAAGCGTCTCGAGCAATTAAGTGAGGAATTAACAAAGCTAAAAGATTCCTCAGAAGGCATGCGGAAACAATGGGAAAGCGAAAAAGCAGCGTTACAGGGCATTCAGAAAAAACGAGAAACGCTTAATAAATATCGTCGTGACTTAGATGAAGCAGAAAGTAAATATGATTTAAATAAAGCAGCCGAACTACGTCATGGGAAAATTCCTACTCTTGAAAAGGATATACAAGAGATGGAGAAACAATTAGAGAATGGCATAGAATCACGTATTTTACGTGAAGAGGTAACAGCTGATGAAATCGCATCTATTGTTTCACGCTGGACAGGAATACCTGTAACAAAGTTAGTGGAGGGAGAGCGCGAAAAATTATTGCGCTTAAAAGATACATTGCATGAGCGAGTAGTTGGACAAGATAATGCTGTGCAACTTGTCACTGAAGCAGTATGGCGCGCTCGAGCTGGTATTAAAGATCCACATCGACCAATTGGTAGCTTTTTATTCTTAGGACCAACCGGTGTTGGTAAAACAGAGCTTGCCAAGGCATTAGCGGCACAGCTGTTTGATTCCGAGGATCATTTTATTCGCATTGATATGAGTGAATATATGGAGAAACATAGCGTATCACGTCTTGTAGGGGCACCTCCAGGTTATGTTGGTTATGAGGAAGGTGGACAATTAACGGAAGCTGTTCGCCGTAATCCATATTCAGTTGTATTACTAGATGAAATTGAAAAGGCACACCCAGATGTCGCGAATATTTTACTACAAATTTTAGATGATGGCCGCATTACGGATAGTCAAGGTCGTATGGTCAATTTTACGAACACAGTGGTTATTTTAACTTCTAACATTGGCTCAAGCTATTTAATGGAAGCAAAAGAAGACGATGGAGCAGTTGAGGATTTAGTGATGACTGCACTGCGTCAGCACTTTAAACCAGAGCTGTTAAATCGTATGGATGATATTATTATGTTCCACGCATTATCAGGTGAGCACTTTACAGCGATTGCTTGGAAATATGTTGAACAGCTTGTAAAACGTGTTGCAGAGCAAGATATTGCTTTACAAGTAGAACAAGGTGTAATTGATTGGGTTGTAGACCAAGGAGCGGATGCTCAGTTTGGCGCAAGACCATTAAAACGCTTCGTACAACGTTATATTGAAACGGCAGTTGCAAAGGAATTGCTACGAGGTGAAGTATTACCAGGAGAAACATTGCATATTAGAATGCATGACGGTCAATGTGTTGTTGAAAAATAACAAGAAAAAAACCTGTTTCGCACAATGCGGAACAGGTTTTTTCTTGTTTGAATTAATGATGATCTGCAGCTTCTGGAGTTGGCTCGTTTGGAATGACTGCACCAATAATGAAAATAAGAATTGAGAATGCAACTGATAAGATTGCACCCGTTTGGAAATCAAATGGTACGCCAAGTACAGAGCTTACTACGTAGTTTAACATTGAAACTAGTAGGAATGACCATATGAATGTTACGATATATTGCATTAATTTCACCTCAACCGAACTTTTTATCATAAAGTTTTACTACATATTCATTATCATATCATAACATAACTCGAAAAAAAAAGAACCTTTTCTGTGAAACATGTCGATTTTGTCACAACGATAATCTTACTTGAATGCAATTTCAATAGGATCACCGAAAATCGAAGACGCTGCAAATGTTTGATGCAGGGGAGTGTCGTAGCCGAATCGAATTGAGGCAAAATGCATTAACTTTAATTCATCCTGCCACTGATCTTCACTACAGCAATGGTATTCGGATACAGTGAGATCCTCTTGTCAAATTAATCAAGCTCTTTTCAATGTGTCAGTTTAAATAAGAGTGGTCTTTTGTTATATCTTCAGCGAAACTTTTTACTTTTAGTTCCGTAGAAATAATTGGAAATATAAAAAAGTCATGGGTGGAAAGAGAATGAGAGATTTTTTAAAAGAAATTATTAAAGAAGTTAAAAGGCAACTAACAAACGAACAACCAACAATAGAGAACATTTTAGATAGTAAAATATTCGATTGGTTCATACCTATTTTCGATTTCCTACTGTTCCCGGAAGTTTATCTTTTCTTAGCTTCTACACTAATGTGGAAAATGATTTTTTCATTATTGTTGGCAGGTATGATTGTTATCATTGTTTTAGTGATTGAAAAAGTTATAGAGAAGAAGACTAGTAAAGAAAAGGTTGAAGTATTGGATGAAAAATTCTCATGGTTCATACTCGCTCCAATTTTATTTTATGCAGTAAAAGGTTTAGCGTATGGTTATCTATTATTCAAACCAATGTTGTAGTTCTAAGCCATCGCAAACCGAGGTGGCTGATTGGGTTCTTCTGTGCGTTGGTCCTTTTTAATTTGAAACCTTTTTACGTACCATTCGTATTATAACTAGACAATTCGAATTGATAGAACTAAAAAAAGGGAGAAATAATTTTTGAACCATTGAACAAAACAATTACTTTTTGTGATTTACTTGATTACCATTGCGGATGCGTATTATTCAACATTGTTTATTGAACCAAAGACACCACCGCAACACCAGACGATTAAAGCTTCAGCCATTACGTTGGCACAACTACGGTAGCACACCTAACAAAAAGAAACGTACAACACGTCGTTTGAAGCCTTCTGTGCTACAACCTATTAAGCGATTTCTTCAGAGCACTAGGAGTTCCAAAGAAAACGCGATCCTTCACAACCTATTAGAGAATAGATTGGATGTAGGCCGAACAATGCGAGAGCCACCTTCCATCTTTTTACGATA
Organism: Lysinibacillus sp. RS11; assembly: GCF_042019215.1. Lineage (NCBI taxonomy): Bacteria > Bacillati > Bacillota > Bacilli > Caryophanales > Bacillaceae > Lysinibacillus > Lysinibacillus sp. RS11. Next base: position 805,286 of record NZ_CP168124.1, read on the forward strand.
TCGACTTTTGCGTTGTTGATCATATATGTTAGCAATGTTGGTAAAAGCTGCAGATTTATGTGCAGCTTTTTTTCATTATCCGCCATTATTAAATTTTTCAGCCTCACGTTATGGTGATAAGCCAAAATTGTATATATCACTAAAATCCTTGATATTGCTAGCTTTAAGACGGTGATTTCAAATCATCTTGCACCATTCCTTCATTATGAGTTATAATTATGACCAGTTACTAATAATTGATAGTAAGAAAGCGGAGGGGTTGCTTTATGAACGCTGGTATTATAGGAATAGGCAAATACGTTCCGGAGAAGGTCGTTACAAATTTTGATTTAGAAAAAATTATGGACACTTCGGATGAATGGATTCGAACTCGTACGGGGATTGAAGAGCGTCATTTTGCTGCAGATGATCAGGAAACTTCAGATTTAGCAGTAGCTGCTGCAAAAGAGGCTATTGCAAATGCGGGTATTACACCTGAAGAAATAGGCTTAATTCTTGTAGCAACTGTAACACAAGATCAAAACTTTCCAAGTGTAGCATGTATGGTTCAGGAACAAATTGGAGCAGTTAATGCAGCTGCGATGGACCAAGCAGCTGCTTGTGCAGGATTTATATATAGTTTAGTGACAGCAAAGCACTTTGTAGAAGCAAATGCTTATAAATATGTCTTAGTAGTAGGTGTTGAAAAGCTGTCGAAGGTACTTGATTGGGAAGATCGCAATACGGCAGTGTTATTCGGTGATGGTGCAAGTGCAGCAATTGTTGGTCCAGTATCAGAAGGTAGAGGTATCTTATCATTTGAGCTTGGAGCTGATGGTACAGGTGGGAAGCATTTGTCTTTAACGCAGCAGGACACAATTGCTATGAATGGCCGTGAAGTATTTAAGTTTGCAGTACGTCAAATGGGTGAATCTGCAGTAACTGTGTTAGATAAAGCAGGTTTAACAAAAGATGACGTAGATTTTTTAGTGCCACATCAGGCGAATATTCGAATTATGGAATCAGCTCGTGAGCGTCTAGAGCTGCCACCAGAAAAAATGTCAAAAACGATTCACAAATATGGTAATACGTCAGCAGCGTCTATTGGTATTTCCTTGGTAGATGAGCTTGAAGCAGGTAAGATAAAAGAGGATGATTTATTAGTACTTGTTGGATTTGGCGGTGGCTTAACATGGGGCGCCGTTGCAATGAGATGGGGAAAATAATAACTAAAAATGCTTGAGGGGAGTAAGACAATGAGTAAACGACGAGTAGTAATTACAGGGATTGGCGCAGTTACACCACTAGGAAATAGCATCGAAGAAACATGGGCTAATATTAAAGCTGGAAAATCTGGTATTGGCGAGTTAACACGTTTAAATAAAGATCAATTCGCAGCAAAAATTGCCGCTGAAGTAAAAGACTTTGATATTGAAAAGTATATCGAACGTAAAGAAGCTCGCAAAATGGATCGCTTTACACATTACGCCTTAGCAGCGTCCATTATGGCGATGGAAGACGCACAACTAACTATCGATGAAGAGCTAGCACCACGCGCAGGTGTATGGATTGGTTCGGGTATCGGTGGTATGGAAACATATGAACAACAATTTACAACATTCCAAGAACGTGGCGCAAGACGTGTCAGTCCATTCTTCATTCCAATGATGATTCCTGATATGGCTTCGGGCCAAGTATCAATTCACCTTGGTGCAAAAGGCATTAACTCTTGCTCAGTAACTGCTTGTGCTTCAGGTACAAATTCAATTGGTGATGCTTTTAAAGTAATTGAACGCGGGGATGCAGATGTCATGATTACTGGCGGTGCTGAGTCACCAATCGTTACAATGGCAGTGGCAGGCTTCTGTGCAAATACTGCTTTATCTTTAAATACAGATCCACAAACAGCTTGCCGTCCATTCGATAAAAATCGCGATGGTTTTATTATCGGGGAGGGTGCAGGTATTGTCGTGCTAGAAGAGTATGAGCACGCAAAAGCACGTGGGGCAAAAATCTATGCAGAAGTTCTTGGCTATGGTTCAACAGGTGATGCTCATCATATTACAGCTCCAGCTCCAGAAGGAGAAGGTGCCGCACGTGCAATGTTACAAGCATTAGCTGATGGCGATCTAGAGCCTTCACAAGTTGACTATATTAATGCACATGGAACAAGTACGCCATATAATGATCTTTTTGAAACACAAGCTGTAAAAACTGCCTTTGGTGAACATGCTTATAAACTTGCAATGAGTTCTACAAAATCAATGACAGGTCATTTATTAGGTGCAGCTGGTGGGGTTGAAGCTATTTTCACAGCGCTAGCACTGAAAGAAGGCATTTTACCACCAACAATGAATTTAACAGATCCAGATCCAGAATGTGATTTAGATTATGTACCAAATGAAGCTCGTGAGGCAGATATTAAATATGCTATGAGTAACTCACTTGGTTTTGGTGGACACAACGCTAGTCTTCTATTCAAAAAAATCGAGGAATAAATAAAGTAACACTTTAAACAGTGGGGGATCTTCATCTTCCACTGTTTATTTGTCTACACCAATTGGGACAGAAGTGACTTATAGCAGTCAAGCGATTGTACATCTTTTGTTACCGCCGCTATGTTTTCGCATATATAAAGGCATTTTGCTACTGGGCGGTTGATTGGAGTGGAGACTGGGCGACTCCTTGGGGATTAGCGATAGAGGAACAAAGGCTAAAAACATCACATCCTGTGATAACGCCTTCGTGACCAACATCGTGACAAAGCGCCCAGTCGGAACGGAAATCAACCCCTCTTTTTGCAGAAGAGACTTCCTTTATTTAATAGGATGACACTTTAATTAACTGGTAAAATTTATTTCGCATTAACGGACAGTAATTTTATTGACTTAGTTTTTCAACATCAAAAAAACGTCAGCCAATTTACATGGCTGACGTCTTTTTTTATAGTTTTGTGAATAGATGATAAGTAAGAAGAAATAGAAAGGATGCCCTTATCATGTTCCGACTCTTTTTATTTTTAATATGCTATGGCCTATTGATTCTCTCATTAGGGAATCTCATATTGTATTTGAATTATCGGACACTCGGATATTCCTGGATAGTTGTTTTTAAATTCATGGTGCATACAACAGAGTTTTATATGGCTATTGGATCAGCCATCGTGTTATGCGCTGTTGTGCTTGATCTTGGTTTTGATAAAACGTTAAACGTAAAAGATAAAACGTGACTCTAAGCATACACTCTTTTTGGTCAAGCTCTTGCGATAAATCCCACCAATACTACTGTATTTGGGAGAGAATCAATTCCGTTATCTTTTAGCGACGTGCACGCCCAAGGCCCATTGCTTCTTCCATGCGTTTTAATGTAGCACTAGCAATAGCGTTTGCCTTTTCAGCACCTTCATCTAAAATGGTATCTAATTCTGAGGATTCTACTAAATTGTAGAACTTCTCTTGAATTGGTGTAAGGTGATCAATAACTACTGCTGCAACACCTTGCTTGAAACCACCGTAGCCAACGCCTTCATATTTTTTTACAAGATCATCAATAGATACGCCTGAAATGGCAGACTCGATTGTTAGTAAATTAGAAACACCAGGTTTATTTTCCACATCAAATGCCACAATACCATCAGAGTCAGTAACCGCTGATTTAATTTTTTTCTCAATATCTTTCGCTGAATCTAAAAACTTAATTGTAGCTTTTGTATTTGGATCTGATTTACTCATTTTCTTTGTTGGTTCTTGAAGTGATTTAATACGAGCTCCTGCTTTCGGCAATTGAATTTCAGGAATCGTTAAAACATCACCAAAACGTTTGTTAAAGCGCTCTGCAAGATCACGAGTAAGCTCAATATGCTGTTTCTGGTCATCACCAACCGGAACGATGTTTGTGTTATACAAAAGGATATCTGCTGCCATTAGTGGTGGATATGTTAAAAGAGCTGCAGAAACACTTTCCTTACCATGAGATTTATCCTTGAATTGTGTCATACGTTCAAGTTCACCAATCGATGAGACACATTGTAGTATCCAGCCTGCCTGTGCGTGAGCTGGCACTTCAGATTGAATAAATAGTGTAGATTTTTTAGGATCGATACCAGTAGCGATATACGTAGCTGCTAAGTTGCGAATATTTTGGCGTAATTCTTTTGGATCCTGTGCCACTGTTATAGCATGCTGATCAACGATACAATAAATAGCGTTCCCCTCGTCTTGTAATGCAGGGAATTGCTTAAATGCACCTAAATAGTTCCCTAAAGTTACAATCCCTGTTGGCTGTACGCCTGAAAAAATAGTTGTCATGTCATTTCCTCCTTGTAATTTGTCGCCTCAGTGGCAGTCATTTGTCTGTTACATAAGTACCCATCCGAGGCATATTTGATATCCAAAATAAAAAACATCATGCGTCCTCATTAGTTTTTCTAATGAAGGGACGAATGATGTTAGAATCCGCGGTACCACCCAGCTTGCCTAAAACGGCCACTTTGCTTCGTAACGTGAAGGGACGAGCTTTGCTAATAGACGCAAGTAAGGATACTTAGTCGTTCACAAAGCTAACTCAGAAGTCCATTCCATATGCTTACACGATCTGTTTGCAGCAACCACAGACTCTCTAAACGTGCAAATTGCATATGTACTACTCTTCGTCAGCGTTTTTATTTAATACAATAACTGTCTAGATAGCAAAGTGAATTCGCCAAAGACATTATTGATTTGTTGCAAAAAATTATATTATAAAGGCTCGGTGGATTGCAAGTGTGTAAAGTCAGACTTTTGGCGGTGTTTTTTTTCGAAAAAAGCTTATATGCTATTTTTACTGTTCTTTTGTGTTAGAAAAGCAACCAATTTTAGTAAATATACGTCTAGATTTGTACACACTGAATTGACATTATTCTCGTTTAATATTTTTAAATGAGAACAAGAGCCATTCATTAAAGGGTGTTTAAAATGCTCTGAGAATGGGAATATTAGTAGTAACACATTAGCCATGCAATGAAGGAACTACTTTGTATGATGTGTAAATATAGACAGAATATTTAGTGATAAAGTTATTCTTTTTTTTATTGGAACTATATTCAAATACAATAGAGTACTGTATAATGGGTATGTAGATTTACATTACATTAATTCTAATTTAACACACTGGTCTATAGATAATGATTAAATGGAAAGGATGTGTCAGTATGATAGTAACTTTATTTACATCACCAAGTTGTACGTCTTGCCGAAAAGCGAAAGCATGGTTAGAGGAACATGAAATCCCATATACAGAACGTAATATATTTTCCGAACCGTTAAGCATTCGTGAAATAAAAGAAATTTTACGTATGACAGAGGATGGTACGGATGAAATTATTTCAACTCGCTCGAAGATTTTCCAAAAATTAAATGTTGATGTTGAAAGTTTACCATTACAACGCTTATATGAATTAATTCAAGAGTATCCAGGTTTATTACGTCGTCCAATTATTTTAGATGAGAAACGACTACAGGTTGGTTACAACGAGGATGAAATTCGTCGTTTCCTACCTCGTAAGGTTCGGGCTTATCAATTACAAGAAGCACAGCGCATGGTGAACTAATAACTCCGTATTCTGCATAATATAAGTAATAGGTGTTACAAATGCAACAAGCATATTGTGACATCTATTTTTTTATGTTTTACTTATGTAAAACCATCTATATAAAGTATAATAATTAGTAGGGAAAAGTCATATATTTCCGTAAAAGTATGTTAAACTTGATTTAAACTTAATAGTTTACTACAATTTCAATAATTCAAATATCTTCTGTGAAACGGTGTATATCCTTTTCATTTTATGACAGAACAGCATACAATAGAATTAGAGGCAACTGTGGACAATTATTTTTGATTTCGGTTGCTCTATGGTTTTACTGTAGTGTGGTCAAAGGTTGAAAAACAAAATGGAGTATGAGGTTAAAAACAATGAATAATAGCATACTAATGGAACAAAACTGTTTTTCGACAAATGACAGTGAAGGGAGATGAGGTCTGGTGGACATCGAACGTGTAAACGAAAATACACTCAAGCTCTTTATTACGTACAATGATATAGAGGATCGCGGCTATAGTCGTGAAGAAATTTGGTACAATCGAGCAAAGGGTGAACAACTTTTTTGGGATATGATTGATGAAGTAAACACGGAGGATTATTTTGATGTAGAGGGTCCGATATGGATTCATATCAATGCGTCTGAAGTAGGCTTGGAAATCATTGTCACACGTGCACATATTTTAAAAGACGGTGAAACCTTAGATGGTCAGTCGCATTTTGATGAACACAAAGATATGTTTGGCCCATTCGACGACGTTGGAGAGGATCTTCTCAGTCAACTAACTCAATTTGGTGACATAGATGAGTCAGAATTATTTATGGATACAGACATTTATGTTTATAAATTTAAAGATATTGATGAGTTAATCCCTGTAGCGAAACGCATGACAGATGAATTAGTGGATTCCTCATTATTTAAATATGAAGGTTGGTACTACCTAGTAGTAGACTTTGCGAACGCAGATGAAGACCTAAATCGCCACGATAGAAATGCAGTTATTAAAGAATTTTTAATACCATCGAATTTCACAATCCATCGCTTAGAGGAATATGGCGAAAAAATTATGGAGTTTAATTGCTTTGAAACAGTACGAAAATATTTTATTTAAAGCAATTTTCCTCTGATTCAGAGGCATAGACTGTAAACAAACTTGATGAGATTCAAGATTGTTTGCAGTCTTTTTATTTTAATATTTGTTTAGATAACAATACAATTTATGATAAAGATCCGATATTCCTGCTGAAATAAAGAACTCAGGCTAAGAGCTTCACATCCTGTGAAAACGCCTGAGTGACCAACGTCGTGTTGTTGCAGCTGCCACTACGTTGGCACTACGCTTTCGCGCAAAAAACATCTGCCGCTGCCGCTATGCTTTCGCGCAAAAAACATCTGTTGGCACCTAAAGCTCTGGCCGATTCCGGACGCAATTATGCCGAGTCATAATTGATAAGGTGGCATTTTTAAAATTTCAAGAAAAAGCCGTTATTTATTTGTTGCTATAAAAACACTCCTTTACAATTAGTCAAAAAGGAGATGATTTTATGCTTAGTGCTTATAACGAGCAACAGCAGCTTTTTCTCCCATATCAATATTCAAGGGAAGCTTTACAACAGTCTAGGCAACAGATGAAATTTTATTGTCCCCAATGCCTACAGCCTGTCCAATTAAAGATAGGTAAATATAATATTCCTCATTTTGCTCATATTGCTAATAATAGCTGTGTACAGTTATTTTCAGAGGGTGAATCAAAACTTCATTATCAAGGAAAAATTCAATTATTTGAATGGCTGAGAAAACTTGGGCATACAGTACAGTTGGAGCCTTATTTACCGAAACTTTCACAGCGACCAGATTTGCTTTTGATAAAAGAGCAACAGCAAATTGCTATTGAATTTCAATGTAGCGCAATATCTCATGAAAAGTGGCTATTGCGTACATCCGGATATGAGAAAAATTCTATACAGCCATTGTGGCTTTTTCAAACACCTCAAAGACAATCCACACAAGGTATACAAAAGATTTTTATTTCTCCCATTATGCAAAAAATGATTACTACTACAGCGCAAGGCTTGTCTTATTTAGTGAGTTATGATGCGAAGATATCGAGATTTATCTATTGGACGAATCTTCTTCATGTTCATGGGCATACTTTTATAGGCAAAGTACAGGAATTAGCTATTCACAAGCAACATTTTCCATTTTATCAGCCTACATCAATAACGAAAGAGGAATTTCGTCTTTATTGGCAGTTTTATAAAAAGCATTGTAAGCAATTCGTGTATCAGCGATTAATACATAGTAAAAAAGGGGCGCAAGATTCATTTTTACGATGTAGTTATGAGTTACGCTGGTCTTTAACGGCTATGCCTGATTACGTAGGTGTTCCTGTGAAAGATGTGGAAGCGATTCCGTTATTTTCTATTGAGTGGCAAACGATTTTACATTATTTTTGTCGAGGTTTGCAATTACTACCCCATGAGATGAATGAGAGAGATATTCACTTGTTTTTACGCCAACAAAATGTAGAGATTACAGATCGTGCTGTACAGGCCATAAAAAACTATGGAATGGTGACAGCGAAAAGTTATCAAAAAAATAATTGTTTTCCGGATATTTGTGAGCAAGTGTACGCACATTTATTTGCAATTGCCACAATATACTGAGAAAATATGAGAGTATAGGAAAAACTCACATATAAAGGGGGCTGGCATATGGCTAGTAACAGCAATAAAGTTTTATTAAGAAATGAAGTTCCAGAAGAATTAACTTGGCGCTTGGAGGATATATTTGCAACGGACGCTTTATGGGAAGAGGAGTACAAGGAAGTAGCGGAAATTTCCAAAAAGGCATCTAGCTATGCAGGTACATTAAAAAATGGTGCAAATGCTTTATTAGCGGTTCTTACTTATCACGATGATATTTATGAACGCACAATGAAGCTTTACACGTATGCCCATATGCGTAATGACCAAGATACGACAAATAGCTCTTACCAGGATATGAATAGTCGTATTCAAACATTGGCGACTAGTATCTCAGCTGCCCTATCATTTTTAACACCAGAGATTTTATCATTGAATGAAGAAACAATAGAAAGTTACTTAGCTGAAAATAAAGATTTACAACTGTATAAACAATCTTTAAAAGAAATAACAATGGCACGTCCGCATGTATTACCTGCAGAACAGGAAGCATTACTTGCCCAAATGACTGAGGTTACAGGTACCGCTTCAAATACATTTAGTATGTTAAATAACGCTGATATAGTATTCCCTAAGGTGAAAAATGAAGAGGGGGAAGAAGTGCAGCTAACACACGGTAACTATATTAAGTTCTTAGAAAGCAAAGATCGCACTGTTCGTGAAAATGCCTTTAAAGCTATGTACGAAACTTATGGCAACTTTAAAAATACATTTGCTGCAACTTTAACGGGCAATGTAAAAAAGCATAATGTCAGCGCACGTATTCGTAATTATGATTCTGCTCGCCATGCTGCCATGTCTAATAATTTTATTCCAGAAAATGTTTATGATCAATTAGTGGAAACAATCCATAAGCATTTACCAGCTATGCAGCGCTATATTTCATTACGGAAAAAACTATTAGGCGTGAACGAACTGCATATGTGGGATTTATTTGCACCACTCGTTAAGGAAGTTGATATGAAAATCACTTACGACGAAGCGAAGGATATTTTAGTAAAGTCTTTAGCACCACTTGGTGAGGAATACCAAGGTATTGTGCAAAGTGGTCTTGATAACCGTTGGGTAGATGTCTTAGAAAACAAAGGGAAACGCAGTGGTGCGTACTCTTCAGGCGCCTATGGAACAAATCCGTACATCTTAATGAATTGGCAAGACAATGTTAATAACCTGTTTACACTAGCTCATGAATTTGGTCATAGTGTACACAGTTATTATTCACGTAAAAACCAGCCGTTTGTTTATGGCGACTATTCTATTTTTGTGGCTGAAGTAGCTTCAACATGTAATGAAGAACTATTAAATGATTATTTACTGAAAACAATTGAGGATCCTCAACAGAAGATTTATTTATTAAATCATTGGTTAGACGGTTTCAGAAGTACAGTTTTCAGACAAACAATGTTTGCTGAATTTGAACACCTTATCCATCAAATGGATAAGAATGGTGAATCTTTAACAGCAGAACGTTTAACTGAGGTTTACTATGATTTAAATAAAAAGTACTTTGGTGAGGATATCGTCGTTGATCAGGAAATCGGCTTAGAATGGGCTCGTATTCCACACTTCTACTATAATTATTATGTGTATCAATATGCTACAGGTAAATCAGCGGCAACTGCATTAAGCCAACAGATTTTAGAAGAGGGTACACCAGCTGTAGAACGTTATATTAATAACTTCTTAAAAGCAGGTTGCTCTAATTTCCCAATTGATGTATTAAAGGCAGCGGGTGTTGATATGAACGTGGCAAAACCGATTGATGATGCATGTAAAGTATTTGAAGAACGCCTAAATGAGTTAGAGAAATTATTGTTGAATAATTAATTAGCAAGGCTGTAGGAATTTTACTACAGCCTTTTTTCTATGAAAAGTGGAGCGTTAAAAAAATATTGGATAATGATTTTTTTTGATTTCTATAAGTTTAAAAGCGCTCATCTTGGAAAAATACTGTCTGTAATCGCTTTCTATTTGACAAATTTGTGAATCTAGCATCAGTATCATTGCTATATTAATTATTCCGTGATAAAGTGATTCTTGTGAAATAAATCACAAAACAAACATACACCCCTTTGTTTGAACGTGAACATTTCTCCCATCCCCTTTGTGAAAGAGAGGCGTCACTATCTGTCGAGGATAGTGGCGCTTCTTTTATTTTTTTGTTTTTTTATGTCGATTTAAGATATCGTATTAAATAAAGTATGGTTCTTCGGCAAAACGAGGGATTCATTTCCGTTCCGACTAGACGCTTTTATAACAAATCATCCTATATCAATCATCCTAATTCCTACCATTAGCAATACAGTAGCCATTAATCTACCTAATCCGGTAACAGGCGCAATATCTCCATAGCCAACTGTAGGTTATTGTAATCAAACCCCACCACAACGCTTCAGCTTAAGTTTCAATCGCCGGTTCAACTATAGCAATCGGTATTGCCATACATTCAAATTAGGAAATGCCCAAATCAAAAAGCCATTATGATAAACGTAAGGGAATTGCATGTATATATTAATGTAATTAAACTGCACATTAAAAATCATAATTTGAATAAACGGATAATCGTAAATATACTAAAAATTACAAATTCGCAGCGGTTAACAAGCTTCCTAGTGTAAATGTTATCAATGTGCGAATTTTATAACTTACATTGGACGAGGGGGATTTTAAATGAGTAATGTAAAAGCTGTAGAAGTATATGATGCAGGAAATATCTGTCCAGATGATTTACCGTGGGTTTCTTATTTTGGGGTGGCTCATTTTAAGTTACTTAAAGTTAATCCAGTAACAGGACAAACTATTACCCTGTTAAAAGTTCCTGCGGGGATACAGCTTCCTACACATTTCCATCCTGGAACGGTTATTGTGTATACGATTAGTGGCTCTTGGAGATATATGGAGAATGATTGGGTTTCTAACGCTGGGGATGTAGTTTATGAGCCTGCTGGATCCCAACACACACCTGAATCTCTAGGAGATGAAGAGGTTATTACGTTAAATATTGTTGAGGCAACATTAGATTATGTGAATGAAAATGGAGAAATTATTGCTAGAGATAATTGGAAGTCATTATTGCAAAAATACCATGATCATTGTGAAGCTGAGGGAATTACACCTATAGATGTGACTCAATTTTAACTTCTTTCAACGGGTATCCTAACACCCGCTGAAATAAAGGAACTCTGTCTAAGAACGCCACGTCCTGTGGCAACGACTGAGTGACCAACATCACGGATGTCAAGGAATCGGATAGGAGTTCTTAGGGGATGTTAGCCTAAAATCATCGCATCCATGCGATAACAGCTAACTGACCTGCATCGGTGTCGCTGCGTTAGCACTACGCTTTCACACAAAAAACATTTGCCGCTGCCGCTACGCTTTCGCGCAAAAAACATCTGTTGCTGCCGCTGCGTTAGCACTACGCTTTCGCACAAAAAAACATTTGTTGCTGCCGCTGCGTTAGCACTACGCTTTCGCACAAAAAAACATTTGTTGCTGCCGCTGCGTTAGCACTACGCTTTCGCACAAAAAAACATTTGTTGCTGCCGCTGCGTTAGCACTACGCTTTCACACAAAAAAACATTTGTTGCTGCCGCTGCGTTAGCACTACGCTTTCGCACAAAAAACATCTGTTGCTGCCGCTACGTTAGCACTACGCTTTCGCACAAAAAAACATTTGCTAGCCTAAGCGCAAAGCCGATTCCGGACGCAATTATGCCGAGGCATAATTGATTAGTTAGATTGACAAAAAAAGAGAAGCCCTTCCATAAGGCGAAGTGGCAACTCTTTTTCTCTTATATTTTCGTAATTTCAGATTTTAGATAATGGATATACTTGTTTAGTAAAATGGATAAATGTTTATCTTCTGATAAAACTAATCCAAAAGAAATATTGAGACCTCCATGATTTTCTAAATCAATAGGAATTATCTCTCCATTTATGACGGGTGGATAATTTTTCATGATGAAATCAGGAGCGAATGTAATAGCCGAACTTTCAATGATAGCTTGGAGAATGCCGTCCGAATTGTTTGATGTAAATAGGATTTTCATGGGCTGGTATTTGTTAAAGAAATCATGAACAAAGTATTGCATAAATTCACCGTAATATGTAACGAGCGTTTGATCGAGTATCTCATGTGAAGATATGGCACCTGTAAACGCTAAAGGAGAATGTTTAGAAACATAGATTTTCTGCTTTCCTTCAAATAGTGATTCAAAAGCTATTCCTTCCATGTTTATGTTCCAGTCTGGTGAATAAGCAATCAGTCCGATGTCGATCTGATGCTGGCGAACATCTTCAATCACAGAAGAGCCGCTTTTTTCATTTATTTCTACATTTACTTGAGGATAATCTTGTTTAAAAGCAGCCAAAGCCTTTACTAGAATCGTTGTTAATCCTGGTATGGAAGATACTTTTAGTTCTCCTTCTACCATGGAATTAAATGAGTGGGCGGTCTCTTTAATTTCCTCCAATTTTCTTAACACTTCGTAGGCTTGCTTCAGAATGATTCTACCTTCATCGGTTGGCACAGCACCTTGTCCCCTTGAACGATGTAAAATTTTTAGTCCCAATTCCTTTTCTAAACTAGTAATGGATTGGCTAATAGCCGATTGAGTCACATAAAGATTCTGAGCTGCTATAGAGAGTGAATTGTGCTTTGTCACTTCAACAATATATAGTAATTGTTCAAAGTTCATAGTTTTTCTCCTTGTCTATTAAAAAATCTTATCAACATATTTTGGGTTAGATTGGGAATGAAAACCAGTAACATATACAAGATTTAGTAGGTATACCGTCTTTGGCTAAATAATTTTCTTATTAAATATATAAGTTCTCCTAAGGATTGATAAATCCTTCTTGAACTAATCTGCCCTGTTAGCCATCTAGAGGCAGTAGCATACGCTGTAAGTGCCGCGATGATTATTGCGTATATTAAGGCTGATTCCGGACGCAATATGCCGAGGCATAAATTGATCTTATTTATGAAACTTTCTAACTAATTTGAAATTACAATCAAACCGTTTGCAGCCTCCCTTCGTTTCCTTTGATAGTACCGTAAAAAAACATTTATAAAATGGAGGAATAATCATGAAGAAGACCTTGTTTCTATCAGCTTTACTGCTCTTTGTTATTGCGGCTACCGGCTTGTCAGTCAATGCAAAAATGGACAGTAAGCAGGCGTCCCAGGCGACACCAAATTCCGTTCAAAGTGATCATGTCATCCGGGTGTACGGACCAGGCGGACCACTTGGACCAATCAAGGAAGCCGCTGAACATTTTTCAATTGAAACGGGAATAAAGGTGGAAGTAACAGCCGGACCAGAGGGCAATTGGATCAGCCAGGCAAAGCAAGATGCAGATATTATTTTCGGTGGCTCCGAATATATGCTGCAGGACTTCATCTTTAACCATCCCGAAATGATTGACACTAAATCACGAACGGAGCTTTACCCGCGTGCTGCAGGAATACTGGTGAGGAAAGGAAATCCAAAGAAGATTGAAAGCCTGGAAGATTTAACGAAAGATGGAGTCAAAATACTCGATGTGAATGGAGCTGGCCAGCTCGGCTTGTGGGAAGACATGGCAGGCAGAAAAGGGATAATCGAAGGTATTTCTCAAAATATTAACCTTTCTGTAAAGTCGAGTGCTGAAGCCATTGAACGATGGAAATCGAATTCTAGCCTAGACGCCTGGATTACTTATGAATCATGGCATTACCGACTCAAGGATGTGACCGACTTAGTCGAACTTCCCGAAGAAGAGAAGCTCTATCGTGGAACGCCGATCGCCCTGACGAAAATTACCGATCAGAAAAAAGAGGCACAGCAATTTATTGAGTATTTAAAAACGGAAGAAGGTCATCAAATCTTTCAAAAATGGGGATGGAAATAAGGAAGATCATTAAATCTGAAAAACTGGGAGGAACGTACATGAAAAAAGGAATTTTTACCCTCGCAATACTATCGATTATTTTTGTTTTGGCTGCCTGTGGAAAAAGCACTGAGGGAAAAACAGAGACGGATCAAGCTGATCAAGCCCAAACGGAACAAACTAAAACAGAACAAGCCCCGGCTAACAGCCTTCAGCTTTTGAAGAATGACAAAGTTGGAGAATACCTAGCAGATTCACAGGGAAAGACGCTGTATTACTTTAAGAAGGATGAAGCAGAAAAAAGCAATTGTAGTGGAGACTGCCTGGCAACCTGGCCGGCATTTACTCAGGAAGATTTCGCTGTCCCAGAAGGTTTTGACAAAAAGGATTTCGGTACAATTACAAGAGCAGACAACGGTCAGAAGCAAGTCACGTACAAAGGCTTTCCTCTTTATTATTTTGCTAAAGACCAGCAAAAAGGGGATGTGAATGGACAAGGAGTAAAAGATGTATGGTTTATCGTAAATAGCAAAACAGAATTTAAGTAAGCCTATCTTGGGAACGATCAATCGCGGTCGTTCCCATCCTTACTTTTAACTTCTTTCAGTAAGTGTCTTTTGTACCGAAAGAATATATTTTTATCCAATAGCAGGGAGTGCCACATGAAAGAAAATTACGATGCGGAATTAATGATATTGGTAAACGAAAAACACGGTCACGCATTAGAGGAGCTGTATGATCGATATATAAAGCTTGTTTACGGCTTCGTTATGAAGTTTTGTAATGGGAATGAGGAGAAGACGAAAGAAATTATTCAGTTGGTCTTTTTGAGGCTATGGACAACAAACAGCCAATACGATCCCGCTCAAGGCAGCTTTGTCAATTGGCTCCTCACGATTACTCGCAATATTTGCATTGACTACCACCGCAAAGAGAAGAGGCATACGCAACACTATCAAGAGGAACATGAAGAAATCGCCGACTTTGCCAATGTAATCGAGCAACGAGTAAATACGAATGATATTGAGATGGCGAAAAATAAATTGCCGACGGCGCAAAGAAAATTAATCGATTTGCTTTATTGGAAAGGCTATTCTCTTTCAGAGATCGCCAAGCTGGAACAAGAGCCGCTCGGCACGATTAAAAGCAGGTTGCACCAAGCACTTAAAGGTTTGAGGAAACATCTGGAATTGGAGGATATAAAATGAGAAGGGATTGTGATCATTTAATTCCATATATAGCAAATGAGCTCAAGGAGAGCGAACGCATAGCCTATGTTGAACATTTAAAGGATTGTACGAAATGTAAGGAAGAATATCAGGAATTGTCCCAGGCCTGGCATGCTTTGCCGTTTGATTATACTGAAATCGCGGTGCCTGAATCGTTAAAAGGCGAGGTGCTGGGATTCGTTTTTGATCATCAAACGAAAAGCGATACGGAAACATTCATGGCTAAGATGAGTAAGCTTATGATGAAGTTCAAAAGCCATTTCACTCCAGTTTCAACCAGTATATTGGTCGTCTTGTTGCTCGCTATTATTGGCCTTGGAATAGCGAATGTACAGGAAAAAAATCGCCATGCTGCAAATATACCCATTGAGATTTTAACGACCATTCCCTTAAAAGCAGCTAATCAAAGCCACACGGGAACAAACGGCATCGCATATATTGTCCAGCAGGGATCTGAGAAAAATTTGGTGGTGCAGGTTCACGAATTACCCGGCGTCGAAGGCTCACAGGTTTACCAGGTTTGGCTGCTGAAAAATGGCATAAGGGAAAATAGCGGCATATTCAAGCCAGATGAAAACGGATCCGGAATACTGACCTACCAGCTAGCCGAAGGGCAGACTTTTGATCAAATTGGCATCACTGTCGAACCGGACGCCAACAGCAGCCAGCCAAAGGGAGAAAAAATAGCCGGGTCATAGATGGGAACAGAAAAGGACAGATACATTTTTAAAAATGCTATTAATAAAAAGTATTCGTTAGGTTTATTAGAATTTGCTAATGTTAGTGACAAGGAATTAAAATACCAGTGGACTGTAATAGCAGCTTATAAATGATGGTGGAAAAGACAATACAGGTATAAAAAGGGAACTTTAAATATACAGTTTATTTTTTCTATTCATTGCTTTCGTCAATTTTAGTTTTCCAATTGACATTACCATATCTAAATGAACACACAATCCGGATATTGATGAGATGATCGATGAGGTTGATTATTTATTTTCGTTGAGTTTGAATAATCCAAGAGAAAGTTAATTATTAGGACAACAAACAAAAGCAAGTGAAGGAAGCGCGGAGCTTCCTTCACTTGCTTTATTTTTAGGGACTTATCGGATAAGCCCTCTATTTTTTAGAATAAGAGTATAATTGCATTATTTAATACGCCATAATGTAGCGTCATCTGTCTGAATTCGTTCAATCTTTTGTTGTAGCATACGTTTTTTTAATTCGCGTTCTGCTGTTTGTTCTGTTAATGAATAGATAAAAGCTACTTCATGTGTTGAAAGTGTATGGAATTTTATAAATAGCTCTTCCATTGTTGGTAATGGTTGACGCACAAGCTGTTCATCCATCATCTCTTGTAAAATATGTTCATATACGTCATAGGAATAGCTACCACTAACTTTAAGTCCCTCATCTTCAATACATTCATTGAAAAATACAATGCTAGGCACTTCATCAACTTCCATTTCACGTTTCATATATAAATCACATTGGAAGGCACGTGCTGTTTCCTTCGACCCAAAGTCTACAGAAAATTCATTCATGTCTAATTGAACATCCTCCGCAATTTTTAACAGCGTTGCATAGGAATTAACATCTTGATGGTTTAGTAATACATATTCTTGTAGTTTCGACAAATAGCGCGCTCCGGCACGTTTGCCCTGTAACTCTGCTGCTTTAATAGCAATAGATGGTAAAACAGGGTGATTTATGTCGAGTTCAATGCCTGATACACACCCCTTTACGCGCTTACTTAAACAATTTAAAGAGGTAAGCTCTGTGCTTAGCACAAGGCGCCATGTAAAGTAATGATTATACTCTAGCTGTAATTTACGAAGAATGGCTTGTATATTAAAAGCTTCAGGACAAAGTGGATCTACGAAAATATACAATTCAATTGGCTTATTCGCAGTAGAAATCTCAGGAGTTGGTGCTTGCAACATTTGAATATTATTCACGTAACAATTCCCCCTCATCGTCATTTGGTGTATTAATCATGTGATGAGCTGTTAATACTAAACGTTGATAATAAGTTTCACGGAACTTCCCTTCTAAACCAACTTCATCCATTGCTTCGGACATACATTCGAGCCAAGCTTGAGCACGATCGGGTGTAATTGGAAAATTCATATGACGTGCACGCATCATTGGATGTCCATGTTCCTCAGTAAAAAGATTTGGTCCACCTAAATACTGTGTTTGAAATTGAATTTGCTTGCGGGCTGTCTCTGTCAAATCTTCCGGAAAGATTGGAATAAGATCAGGATGCTGAGCAACTCTTTTATAGAATGCATGAATTAGCTCTGAAAGTTTTTCAGCTCCCAGCTCCTCATAAGGAACAGTGTATTTTCTACTCATAAGTTAAATGCTCCTTCAAGTCTTTATATCGTAAAGTACAATTTTATACTCGGTCATCTTCAAAAATGTGAATTTCTTGTGACTACCTTCATTCTATCAACGTCTTTTCGTTAACACAAACAAACCGCTCTTTGGAATTGTTTTTCGCTAGAAAAGAGCAAATTTCACCACAAAGGGTGAAATTTGCTGAAAAAGATTGTAATAACAGTGATTATGCGATTAAGCAGTGTAGTAATTCATCACTTTTTTGACATAATTCTGTGTTTCTTTGAAAGGAGGAACGCCACCATACTTTGTAACGCGAGAAGCTCCTGCGTTATAGGCAGCTAACGCTAACGTTGGATCATTATCGAATTTATCTAGCATTTGGCGTAAATATTTTGCCCCAGCCATAATATTTTGCTCAGGATCAAAAGCGTTAGTAACCCCTAAATGTTGTGCTGTTTTTGGCATTAATTGCATTAAACCTTGTGCCCCAGCATGACTAACCACTGTTGGATTAAAATTAGACTCTTGCTTGATTACGGCAGCGATAAGTTTCTCGGGTACATTATATGTAGCTGCTGCCTTTTCAATAATCGAAGCATATTGATTCGCCCCTGTTAATGCATTGGCATACGCTGTTGAACCAATGACATTATCTGAAACATAGGTGTCTAGTTTTGTACTAGATTGTGTGTTTGCTAATGCTGCCTGTACAGAATCAGGGATATAGACGGAATTAGAACCATTATAGAGCAATGATTGGTACCCACTATTTTGCATGTTTTCAAACAACCCATTTGAACTACTAAATTGGTTGATCGATGAAGAGACGCTTGATGCACTTCCGAGTAAACTGGACAATTTTGCACTATTAGCAGTTGTTGCACCGCCAAGCAATTCGCTAATCATGTCTGAAAACATAGAATTACTGTCTGTAAGATTGTTAGACGATGAATTTGCTGTAGAGCCTAGTGTTTGCAATGCTTGAATTTCAAGTAAAGTTCTGATTGATTGGATATCCAAGAAGTTGGTCACCCTTTCTTAAGCTATTAGTATTATTCTTTATTCATTTGTAATGCTTGCATAAAACGTGCGATTTTTTTATCTGCAGACCGTTTTTCAATACCATATTGCTGTAGAAATTCGTCGAAGATTGCATTTCCTTTTATTGCATCTTTTGATTCATATTCTACCTCATAATCGTCGCACTGCAAATAGAAAGAATGGTCAAATACTAGAAGACCATCTCTATAAGGTATTTCGACACGATCCGTTGTCAGTGAACCGAAAACTTCCAAATTTTCTAAAGGAATTTGAAATAGTGCTAGTCTTTTAGCTACCTCTTTGGCATAAAAACCTTCTCCTACAAGCATTTTGCTTGCCTGCTCAGCGGTTATTTCATCTGTTGTTTCTAAATGTGCATGCTCTGCACTTTTTTCTTTTAATGTACATTCAAAATATTTGTCGATTTGTCTAATACGGAGCCCGCTTTGTAATTTCCGAATAGCTTGGGAAGGAGTGTCGAAATAATGATTTGTTTGACGATGAATAGCATTTTCGGAAATGTTGAACTCTTGCAATAAATGCTCGTATTGTTGTTTTGTTAAGAGGTTTTTAAATTCTATTTCAAGTTGTTGTGCCATATATGATCACCTGTTTAGTTTAAATTTTTTCAAATGTGTTGATTACGAAGAAAGAAAAGTTTAATTCGTTAATATTTACACACTGCAACTATTTACCCTGTATGCTAAAATAAGAGGAAGAGTACGAAAAAAAAGGGGAACGGCATGTGCGTAAAATTTATACGATAGAAACATTGAATTTTGAAAACGAGCAACTTCATTTTAGTTTAAACGACATTGATGAAAATTTACAGTTAAAACCTGCTGCACAACTAATTGCAGATTCTGATGACTTTGCGTTTATTTATTTACTTGATGCAGGAGAAAATTATCATTATTTGCGTTTTCCACCAAGTAGTTGGGATCAACTTGTACATATTTTACAAAAAAAGAAAAATCCAAAGCTGCAATTAGGTGAAGAAGTTATTGAACTTACCAATTTTTACGATGAATTGGAAATGCTCGTGTATAATATTGAAGGAAATTACAATTACGGAGCGGAATTTGTCCAAGCAGTGGAACAACACTTCAAGACAATTCTCGCTGAATAAAAAGACAAAACGAACAGACGGTGTTGGTTTTGTTCGATACCGAATGTCGGGAGGTTTTTGTGATGGGACAATGGGAAATATTTTTAGGTCCTTATAAACAAGCAGTAGATGAGTTAAAAGTAAAATTAAAGGGTATGCGTTCGCAGTTTGGTATTGTTAATGCAAATTCACCAATCGAGTTTGTTACAGGGCGTGTAAAACCTTTAGCAAGTATATACGATAAAACATTAGAAAAAGGGCTTTCCTTTGAGCCTTCTAAACAACTGGGTGATGAGCTAGGTGATATTGCAGGCCTTCGTATTATGTGTCAATTTGTAGATGATATTTCAACAGTTACGGAGCTAATCCGTCAACGAAAAGATATGCGCGTAGTAGAAGAACGTGACTATATTACACATAATAAACCAAGTGGATATCGCTCATATCACATGATTGTTGAATATCCTGTTGAGACGATTCAAGGGAAAAAATTGGTATTAGCTGAAATTCAAATAAGAACACTAGCTATGAATTTCTGGGCATCTATTGAGCATTCATTAAATTATAAATATAAAGGCATGTTCCCAGAGGAAATAAAAAATCGCCTTCAAAGTGCTGCAGAGGCGGCCTTCCGATTGGATGAGGAAATGTCGTCCATTCGCAGTGAGATTCAAGAAGCACAAGCTTATTTTAGCGAATACAAAGAAGCATCGAATCCTAATTTACTATCAGAGAAGGAGCGTGACATAAAATGAAATTTTCCATTCAATCACGTAGAGATGCACAATCGAACGAATTAATGGAGCTAGCAAGAACGTATTTGCAGGATTTTGGGCTAACTTATGATGAGGAATCGCCTGAAATCGTAGTCTCTATTGGAGGAGATGGAACATTATTACATGCCTTTCATCGATATTCTCATTTGCTAGATCAGGTTGCCTTCGTAGGTATCCATACAGGACATTTAGGATTTTACGCGGACTGGAAGCCATCTGAATTAGAAAAGCTTGTTTTGTCGATTGCTAAGAAAGACTTTAACGTTGTGGAGTATCCTTTACTAGAGGTGAAGGTGGAGCATCATAATGCGGAGTCCAATACGTATTTAGCGTTAAATGAAGCGACTGTGAAATCACCTGATGTCACGCTTGTTATGGATGTGGAGTTAAATGGCAATCAGTTTGAACGTTTCCGTGGAGATGGGCTTTGTGTGTCGACTCCTTCGGGTAGCACAGCGTATAATAAAGCCCTCGGTGGAGCGATTATTCACCCGACTTTAGCTGCATTCCAAATTACTGAAATAGCATCTATCAATAACCGTGTCTTCCGTACAGTTGGTTCACCACTCATTTTACCAGCCCACCATCACTGTATTTTACGTCCAGTTAATGATCAAAACTTTAATATGACGGTTGATCATTTACAAGTTACGCAAGGCGATGTGAAGTCGATTGCTTTTAATGTAGCAAATGAACGAGTACGTTTTGCTCGTTTCCGCCCATTCCCATTCTGGGAACGAGTCCATGAATCGTTCGTGGCAAATGAGTAAGATGGATACAAGGTTTACACTGCATTTTATAGCAGAAAAGGAAGGTCAACTACTAAGGGAAGCCTTAACTGAATGGCGAATCTCTAAGCGAGCTTTAACAGCAATTAAATTTGATGGAGGTTTATTGACAGTGAATGATGTCGAACGAAATGTTAGACATCCTCTTCACGTTGGTGATCGAGTTGAAGTGAAATTCCCTCCAGAAGAAAAAAGTGAAGGACTTGCTGTTGAACATGGTGAACTCGCTATTACTTTTGAAGATGAAGCTATTTTAGTGCTTAATAAGCCAGCGCATCAGAGTACGATCCCTTCGAGAGAGCATCCAACGCTTAGCGTAGCTAATCTAGTGTGTGGTCATTTTCAGAAGCAAGGTCTAGCATCTACTGCCCATATCGTCACGAGACTTGATCGTGATACTTCTGGCTTATTATGCATTGCTAAACATGCTCATATCCATCATTTAACGGGACTTGCACAGCGTAGTGGAGAAATTTCTCGACAATATGAAGCAATAGTGCATGGACATGTAGCCCAAGATATACAATCAATCATTGCTCCTATTGGACGCAAAGAGACGAGTATTATTGAGCGAGAGGTACGTGAAGACGGTCAATTTGCGCATACCGATGTGACAGTTTTAAGACGCTTTTATTTACATGATGAACCGATGACACATATACAACTAAAGTTACACACAGGGCGTACACATCAAATTCGTGTGCATATGGCTTATGTGGGACATCCACTTGTTGGAGATGCACTTTATGGTGGAAGTCGCAACCATATCAATAGACAAGCCCTACATTGTGTGTCTTTAAAGATGCTCCACCCCTTAACAGGTGAGAGTTTACACTTCACAAGTGACTTAAACAAAGATATGCAGCAATTACTGAATGACTCCTTAGCCTAAAGTTTAGATTTTTTTTAAAACCTATACTATGACGAAGACGATCTAAACAGTCTTTAGTTCACTAATTGTGAAAACTATTTTATATATTTAAGGAGATGTTCGCACAAACGGGCATCTCCTTATCATTTTTTATCTCTTATAAGAAAGTTTTCTTAACAGCACGTTAACAGAAAAGAAAGTGTTTGTAGGATATAGTAAAACAGAGGGCTTTTTAGGCACATTACTATAAGGTAGGGATGACATTTTTTAAAATGTAGTATAAGTTGATTGGAGTGAGACTCGGCGACTCCTTGGGGATCAGTAATAGAGGAACAAAGGCTAAAACCATCACGTCCTGTGATAACGCCTTCGTGACCAACATCCGTGCTGTTGCTGTCGCTGCGCTTTCGCACAAACAAAACCCTCTGCTGCTGCTTCGTTAGCACTACGCTTTCGCGCAAAGCGCCCAGTCGGAACGGAAATCAACTCCACGTTATAGTTATAGGTAAAAAACGGAAAATTTTATACGCAGATTTATCCAATTAAATCCTGGTAATGTCGCGGGTCATTAGGAGTTAAAAAAAGGGTTTGCAGAAAAGGTACAATACACTCTATTATATAAAAGGTAGATTTACGGCATTGTCCGTAATGATTTAACTTATTTCAGCAAATGTTTTCTGTACCGAAAGCATAGCAACAGGTTCAAATGAATTTACTTTTCGGCGGTTGGTCAAACACCCGCTGAAATTTCGGCAGATGTCACTGAATCGGAAAGGAGTTCTTAGAGGATGTTAGCCTAAAATCATCGCATCCATGCGATAACGGCTAACTGACCTGCATCGGTAAAAACGCCACGTCCTGTGGCATTACCGAAATGACCGACATCGTGTCGGCCCTCGTGCAGGCCTAAGCACAAAGCCGATTCTGGACGCAATTATGCCGAGGCATAATTGATTCTCGGAAGGAGGGGACAAGCATGATAGAGGAAAGAAATGAAAAGGATGATGTGCAATTCGACGAGGCACGTTTGCGAGAAATGCTCGAAGCACATGATATTGACGCATTCCGCGATGAGTTTTTAGAGCTTCATCCGTATGATCAGGCAACGTTTTATGAGAAGGTGGAACCTGATATAAGGAAGATCATCTATTCGTTCTTGTCTCCGACGGAAATGGCTGATATTTTTGAGGCAATCGAAATAGATGATGATGAGTACACAGCATATCTAGCTGAGATGGCTCCGTCATATGGTGCAGAAATGCTTTCTCATATGTATGCAGATGATGCAGCAGACGTTTTAAATGAGTTGGATACAGAGCAACGTGAAAGCTATTTAGGCATGATGGATGAGGAAACAGCTGAAGAAATTAATGAACTATTAAGCTACGATGAATATACTGCCGGTTCGATCATGACGACAGAATATGTAGCAATCCCAGAAAATTCTACTGTGCGTTCAGCAATGGCGATTTTACGAAAAGAGGCTCCGGATGCCGAAACAATTTATTATATTTTTGTCGTTGACGAAGCACATCGATTAACAGGCGTTATTTCACTTCGTGATTTAATTATTGCTGATGAAGATACCCTTATACGTTCAATTATGAATGAACGTGTTGTGATGGTGCATGCAGGGGATGACCAAGAAGAGGTTGCTCAAATTATGAAGGACTATAATTTCCTAGCAACTCCAGTTATCGACGATAAAGGAGAATTACTAGGGATTATCACAGTCGACGATATTATTGACGTTATTGATGAGGAAGCATCGGAGGATTACTCTAAATTAGCGGGTATTTCCGATATGGATAAATTTGATACGACTTCATTACAAGCAGCTAAAAAACGCTTACCATGGCTTGTCATATTACTATTTTTAGGAATGTTAACAGCAAATTTGATGGGACAGTTTGAGGCAACGTTAGAACAAGTAGCCTTACTTGCGGTGTTTATCCCTCTTATTTCAGGTACTTCTGGGAATAGTGGAACTCAGGCACTAGCGGTAGCTATTCGAGGAATTGCGACAGGAGACGTCGAAGATCATAGTAAGTTCAAATTACTACTACGTGAAGCAGGAACAGGCTTAATGTCTGGAATTGTTTGTGGGCTGATTGTTATCGGCATCGTCTATATTTGGAAACAAGAGCTTATTCTTGGAATGCTGGTAGGTGCAGCGTTATGTGGTTCTATTTTAGTGGCTACAGTTGCAGGTTCTTTTATCCCACTGCTTATGCATCGTTTGAAAATTGATCCAGCCGTTGCATCAGGTCCATTTATTACAACATTAAATGATATTACAAGTATTTTAATTTACTTAGGTTTAGCGACAGTTTTTTTAAGTCAGATAGGCTAAGAACCAAATCCCTTTCTTTTGCATATTGTAAGAAAAAAGGGAAGTGAGTAATGTGGATCGAGAGCCACGCTTGTTTATAAAGTCACCACAATATTTTCTAAATATCTCTAAGGTGCTACATGAACTTGATTTGACTGAAAGTACATCAGTGTATGTAAAGGATGGCTATTTCAATGAACAAACAATGGAAGAAAAAGAAGAAGTGGTAGAGGAAGTACTCATAGATCCGTATTTACTAAAGCAACTTCAATTTTTAGAAAAGCCGTTTCGACAAAAAGCCTATCAACCGTTAGTAATATCTTTGAAAGATGGTAGGAAATTACACGGTAATGCATCTGATGTACAGACTGATTCATTGATGTTTACTTCTTTAGAATTAAAGACACAAGAGATTATCTATTTTGAGGATATTGCGCAAATATTATGGCGAGGCAAAAAATTACCTACCTTATGAAAAAAGTGTACAGCAGAGGATGCTGTACACTTTTTTTATGTGTAGTGTGTCAAAGGAGAAAAGATTAGTTACAAATACCTAAGTCAACATCAGCAATACATTGTACAGCGCAGAAACAAGATAAATCTACAGTGATACAGCTCTCAGTTGGATTCCAGTCATCTACTTTACATATTTTTTTCATGTTGACACAGCAACCATCACGACTTAATAGGTCTACTGTACTTTCACTAGAGTCAAATGAACATAAAGGCTCTAAAACACGCAAAGTAGCGCAGCACTCATCAAACATATCTTCTACACGGAAAAATACTGATGTACATATACATGGATCTGCTGTTGGAGAACTAAAGAATGCTTTGAAAGGAGTACCATCTTTGGTAATTAACATGAATACACGTGTATCTGCATGAGAGCGTGAAGGACTTACAATGCCTCCAAGTGGTTCTAAGAAACAGTTAGCTGTACATGGTTGACATTCTTCTCTCACCGCTTGATTTTGAATGTCTAAAATAGCGCGTACTACGTCACAAACGCAGCCTGCTGAATGGATTGGTCCAATAGGATTTGTTGGCTTGCCACAACCCATATTGTCACCTCCTTTCCTCGTTACTACTTATACAATATGTACCCTTGAAAAATGGACACGGGCTTTCGCCTTTCGTATATCTTGTTAGGTGAATAGTTTTTTTATCTAAGGAGAAACTGTAAAGAAAAGGAGGGTAAAATCTTGAGGCTATTAGGAATAATGTTACCTCTATTAGTTAGTGTGTCGCTTTTAAGTAGTTGCAATGAGAAAGAAAAATTTATTGTCTACGGTTCACCGGATAATGAAAAGGAAGTTGAAGCCATTTTAAAAGAACATGACTTTGTTGATAAAACAACGGTTATCCAATATGACGATAGTATGCTTGTAGCAGTTCAAATTAAACCATGGGATAAGTGGAAAAAGGCTAAATTAGAGAAAAAGTTGCAAAAGGAATTTGATGAAAAATATCCGAATAAAGACGTTTTGGTTTCAGCTGATTTTAAAATATTTTATGAAGCCAATAAAATAAAAAAGGATAAAATTGAAGATAATAAACTGAACGATAAAATTAAGGAATTGAAAGAGCTTTCAAAGGAGGAGTCATAATGGAGAAAGAGCAATATAAAAAGCTAGAACAAAATGTCACACCGAAGCCACCCTACTTAAAGAATGTTGCAAAGGCTTTTTTTGTAGGAGGTCTTATTTGTACAATCGGACAAGCTGTTTCACTTTTTTATATGATTTTCTTTAACTTTACGGAAGCGACAGCAGGAAATCCGACAGTTGCAACAATGGTGTTTTTCGCCATGATTTTAACGGGCTTTGGTTTATATAAGAGAATCGGTCAATTTGCTGGAGCTGGATCGGCTGTGCCTGTTACAGGGTTCGGGAATGCTGTGATTTCAGCTGCTATTGAGCATAGATCTGAAGGATTAGTGCTTGGTGTTGGTGGAAATTTATTTAAATTAGCGGGGTCAGTTGTATTATTTGGTGTTGTATCTGCTTTTTTTGTTGGCCTTATTAAATATATTCTTGTGACGATAGGAGTGGTTTCATGGTAATTGTCTTTCAATCGAAACCGTCCTTACTAGCGGGTGGTGTGGTAGCAGGCCCGCTAGAGAAACGTAGTATATTTAGTCAATATTTTGATGCGATTTATGATGACGAGCGTTGGGAAATGAAAACAAATGAACAGGGTCATCGAAAAATGGTTGAAGAGGCTTGTGAATTTGCCATGAAAAAAGCTGGCGTGAAAAATCCGGACATTGATTACTTTATGGGTGGCGATTTAGTTAATCAAATGACACCGACCAATTTTGCAGCTAGAGATTTAGCTATTCCTTTTATTGGATTGTTCTCTGCGTGTGCTACCTCTGTTTCTTCAGTAATTGTTGCGAGCCTTTTAACAGAAGTAGGTGCCGCAAATTTCTCGCTAGCTGGTGCATCTAGTCAACATAATGCAGTTGAACGACAATTCCGCTATCCAGTCGATTATGGCTCGCAAAAACCTCAAACTGCTCAATGGACGGTAACAGCTGCTGGTTTTGCGCTAATTGGTAAGCATCATGAGGAATATCCTTCTATTGAAGCAGCAACAGTTGGAAAATCAATTGATTATGGTATGGATGACCCGTTTCATATGGGTGCTGCAATGGCACCAGCTGCTTTTCAAACGATTCAATCACATTTAGAGCAGCGTAATCAAAAAATATACAATTATGATTTAATTTTAACAGGTGATTTAGGTCAACTTGGCTTGAAACTTTTAAAAGGAATGCTTGTTGAAAGTGGCGTAAAGAATGAGGAGTTAACACTTTTACGTGATGCAGGTGCTGAATTTTATGGACAGGATGAATCATTCCAATCTGGTGCAAGTGGTGCAGGCTGTTCAGCAGCAATATTTTTTAGTTATGTGATCCAACAAATGCGAGCAGGTACCTATAAGCGAGTACTTCTTGTAGCAACAGGAGCATTACTGTCCCCGCTTTCGTTTCAACAGGGTGAAACAATTCCATGTACGGCACATGCAATTGAAATTACAATGAAATGAGGTAAAAGCTATGGTTATGTCATTTGTATTTGCATTTATTGTAGGAGGCATTATTTGTGTTATAGGTCAATTATTAATGGATGTTGGTAAATTAACACCCGGACATACATTGAGTACGCTAGTCGTAGTGGGAGCAATTTTAGACGGGATGGGCTTGTATGAACCTCTAATTGATTTTGCAGGTGCAGGTGCAACAGTGCCTATTACATCTTTTGGAAATTCATTAACGCATGGTGCAATGGCTGAGGCAGAGAAGCACGGTCTTGTAGGCGTGTTGAGTGGGATGTTTGAAGTAACAAGTGCAGGAATCAGTGCTGCCATAGTGTTTGGCTTTATCGGCGCTTTAATTTTTAAACCAAAAGGAAATATTGACTAGACGAATACCCCACCCATTTCTACAACGAAAACATATTATAGGTTGTAGAAGGGAGGGGTATTTTTATGGGATATCAAGGCTGGTGCGCACAACCGTATGGAGGAAATGTTGGTAGCTATAACGCTAGTTATTGTGGAGGCGAATACTACGGCGGCTATTGTGGTCATGGCAATAGCTCAACATTTGTCCTAATTGTTGTCCTATTTATTCTTCTAATTATTGTCGGCGCTACTTTCATGTAATGTAACATCGCAGACGCAATAATTGATTAAATGTGACAGTAGATAAAAGGCTTTAGCTTTTCTTCAGAGTACTCATTATCTGAATAAAGTTTAAAGCCTTCACTCATTGTTAAATGTTTTGTATGAAAACAACGGTGGAAAAAATTAAAATTTTAACTGATAGGAGGGGGAACATGCATCGCGGGTTTTTTAATTCAATTGAACAAAAAACTGGGGTTTCAATGGAGGAAATCTTCGCATTAGCAAATGCAATTCAACATGCAGATTTTACAAATGAAAAACAAGTAAGAAAAATCGTACGACGTGTAAGTAAGATATCCAAAAGACAAGTTTCGCAAGAGCTTGAGGATAAAATAGTACAATCTATTATTCAAGATGGTGATTCACTAGATTTCGATAAAATTACTAAAATGATGAAATAGTATGATATATTCACATGCAAAGAAATATCAAAAAGGTTGGTTAAATGGATGTTCATTTATCATTCAACTTTTACAAAAAGGGTGTTACGATATGCATCAGCATTTTCGTAACACCCTTTTGTTAAATGTTTTTTTCCATAGCACGATGTGGAATACCTGCGTCCATAAACTCAGGAGATGTTACCGAATAGCCAAGCTTTTCATAAAAAGGAATAGCATAGCTTTGTGCATGGAGTTTTAGTTTTTTCATTTGAATGGAAATGGCATGCTTCTCCATTTCCTTCATTATTAAAGCACCTAGGTTTTTGCCACGCTGGTCTTGTAAAATACAGACACGTTCAATTTTTGCAGCATCGTTTTCAATACTACGCAAACGTGCGGCACCTACTGGCTCATTACCTTCATACATAATGAAATGCGTTGCGGATGCATCCTCAGCATCGCATTCTAGATGAAGCGGCACACCTTGCTCTTCTACAAAAACTTTTTTGCGGACTGTAATCGCATCATCATGTTCTTTTGTCGTTTCAACAATCTTAACGTTATACAAGTTTTACTCATCCCCAGTCAATCGGAATGTTTCATAAGTTGTCCAAGAGCCATCTTCTAATTGATATAAAAGATGGATGCGATCAATCGTATCTTTTTCGTCAACGCCTGTCATACGTAATTGCCCAAAGATGTCATCGTGCTCTGAGGCTGTCATTTTTTGAGCAATTGTAATATGTGGGACAAAAACATGTTTAGTTTCTCCAAACGGAATTTTTTCATTTAGTGCATACTGAAATGCTTCTAATTGTTCTGTCGGATCAATGCGGAAATAAATTGCATTTGTTGTAGGGAAAAACGAACTGATGCGTGATGCATGAATGTTTAAAGGTGCATATTTGGCAGCAAGTTCATCTAATTGCTTTACAACGGAATTAATATCTTCATCTGTTGCTTCAAAGCTGTCTTTTAACGTCATATGCGGTGTAATTTTCGCATAATGCGGATCATAACGTTTGCGATAAGTGTTAGCTAAATCTTGCAATTTTTTTGATGGAAACGCCACAATACCGTACTTCATAGTCCATTACCTCCCGAAAATAAACAAATTTACTATTAAAGTATAACAGAAATTTCTCTTTTCGTAATTTGAATAGCCCAAATTAATTGAAATTTTCAATTAATGCGCGCCGTAAATCAGGTTTCCAATATTTCCATGTATGATTGCCGTCAAACTCATCATAAAATGTAGAGAATCCTTTGCTTAACATAAGGTTATGCAATTGACGATTTGGTGTTAAAAAATCCTTTATTGTTTTGTCCATTGTTACCACTTGGTCTTCTTTTTTTCCGACAATATGATAAATAGAAATTGTTCCTGGATCTTTAAAATTTTCAACAGCTTTAAGCACATCTTCGTCGACATATGGTGACTGTAAAATGGCTTTACCAAAAATACTTGGATATTTTAAAGCAGCCATTAAGGAAGCAGTTGCAGCCATGGAGTCACCTATCAATCCACGGCTCATGCCCATTTGGTAAGTTGCAAATTCAGCATCTAAATATGGCACAAGCTCATGTGCTAAAAAACGCAGATAAGCTTCATGTTGCTCTCCACTAGGGATATATTTGTGACGTCGATCCTTTATATCTTTATATGGAACGAACGCGATAATTAAATTTTCGATTTCATAGTCATCGATAAGTTCATCAGCAAGTTTTGTGATTCCCCCAAGTTGGAAATAATCCTTACCATCTGATGCAATTAAAATATTATATTTATATAGTGGGGAATAATTTGCAGGGACATAAATATATAACTGTAATTCCTCCTGCAACGCTTCACTATAGAACTTTAAATCCTGTACAGTTCCCTTATCCAATGATGACACTCCTTCATGTGTTTGTAACAAAATTGTACCATATACGAAAGTAAAGGTATAATAGGTGAGGCTAGCACTTTATTAGCAAAAAAACGAAATGAGGGTTGGTTATGCATAATAAAAGTACTCGCATACATTCTGATGAAGTAGCGAAGGCAGCCCAAGCTGCACTCATTCGTCGCGGTGTATCGCTCGAGGATATTGCTAAAATCGTTTATGAAATGCAAAAAACCTATAATGAAGGCTTAACATTAGAACACTGTGTTCATTCTGTCGAGCGTGTATTACGTAAACGTGAAGTTCAACATGCTTTATTAGTAGGTATTGAATTAGATGAACTTGCAGAGAAAAAGTTATTATCTGCACCATTACAGCAAATAATAGAATCTGACGAAGGTTTATTTGGTGTGGATGAAACAATCGCACTTGGATCTGTTTTTACATATGGTAGCATAGCGGTTACAACTTTCGGACACTTAGACAAGCAAAAAATCGGTATTATTAAAAAGTTAGATACAGAACCTGGACATCATGTAAATACGTTTTTAGATGATTTAGTTGGCAGTATCGCAGCTTCTGCCGCATCACGTATAGCACATCGTATGCGTGACTTGGAAGAAGAGGGCGAGACATTTGCTGATATTGAGCCAGAAGAGCTAGGACCAAAACCAAAATCACATAACGAGATTTAACAAAGTCTTTACTAAAAACAGAGCCTCCTCATTACTGTAGGAGGCTCTGTTTTTAGTATGCTTAGACAATTGTTTTGTATACTCACACACGGAATCTTTATACGTAATCGTTAACATTAGATGCGATGATAGAAAAGCAAAAATATATGGAAGTAGCAAATAGACAGACACGTTATGAGATAGTAAATAGTCAGCTAGTTGAAGTATCCCAAAATCATTGAGTTGTTTGCACCTACATAGCTTGAATGTAATAGCTTGATATTTTACAATAGAAACAAACATCGTGAAACTCTTTCGGACTTTTGATTCGTTAGTTGTAAGGGAACTATTTTTGCTATATCTGGATTCATTATATATGTATGAAAGTGTACATATTTACTGATGTAGAATAATGATGTACTAAGTTGTGATGTGTAAATATTGCTTAATTATATAATTATTATGATCTTCGGTTTTTGAAACTGAAGTTTTTTTAATGAGTAGGGTAATACTCTAATCACGATTGAAAAACTCTTCAGCAAAAACAAATCAAATTCATTGTGATATTAGTGGGCTTTATTGATAATAGACTTAAATAAAGTAGTAAGAGGAGAGGTACTGAAAATGAGTGACAAAGATATTAAGACGTTAATCACTAGCGGAACGATTATTTTTGCTGTTGTGTTGTATTTAATATTCAGATAAATTTTTAGGTCTTCAATTATCATTTAACTGGGGATTTTTGATTTTATGAAAAGATAGGATCAGAAATTATATTATTAATAGGAAAATGTGAGTAATACTATTGAAGATAAGATTATAAGATATTTAATTTCGATAAAAACTATTAAGGAATGTGTCGTAAGGAATTAAAAAGGTGACAAATTATTGATCACCTTTTTAATTTTGATGTGCATAGAGTTGGAAGTGGCAAACTAAAATGTTTGAAGCACTAAAGGTATCAGATTGGTTACGGAGGCATTGTCTAACTTGGAATCGTAGTATTTGAATTCTAGAAAATGATACATAAGGAAAATAAATGGCTCATCACCAAAAGTTGTGGATGACATTTGTTAAAACATATACTATATAAATAAGTTGATTGGAGTGGAGGCTGGGTGACTCCTTGGGGATCAGCGTCACAGATGAGACCCTGGAGCGAGCAACGCGAGTGAAGCGGCTCATCGGACGCCCCCAGGAAAGCGCCCAGTCGGAACGGAAATCAACCACACGTTTTGGTGATGAACCAAATAAATGATATATTTTATCTTTAAGAAAGTAGGATACTGATTTGAAAAAATTCTATTTGGCTTTGTTCTTTTCTACATTGCTTATAAGTGGATGTACGGAAGAAACTAGCACAGATATTATTGAAACTGAAGATATACAAGGAATTGTAGCTTCAACAATGGAAACGGCTGAAAAGCACGATGTGAGTAAATTTGAAGAATACGAACTACAAGATATAATTGACGGCGACACAATAAGAATAAAATATAATGGTAGCCCAGAAAAAGTACGTTTTCTTCTTGTAGATACCCCTGAAACTAATCACGAAACGTTAGGAGAGCAACCTTATGGGCCAGAAGCTAAAGAATTTACAAAGCAGCTACTAGCTGGTCAAGATACGGTTTATTTAGAATTCGACGTTTCATATCGTGATAAATATAAAAGGTTACTAGCATATGTTTATACTAAAGATGGTATTAGTGTTCAAGAGCAACTATTGAAAAATGGATTAGCTCGCGTGGCCTATATTTATGATCCAAATACGAAGCATGTAGATTGGTTTAAATCGATTCAAAAAACTGCGCAAAAATCTGCTATTGGTATTTGGTCAGTTGAAGACTATGTAACAAATCGTGGTTATGATAAAGATGCATATTATGCTGCAACAAAAGATAATTCTAAGACAGAAAATGACGAATCTAATACGGCTAATAAAAACAGTTGTGTAATTAAAGGTAATATTAATTCAAAAGGTAATAAAATTTACCATATGCCTGGACAACGTGATTATGACAATACAGTAGCAGAAGAAATGTTCTGTACTGAAGAAGAAGCCGAAGCTGCTGGGTTTCTTCCAGCTACAAGATAAGATTGATAGACCTTTTAATAGTAAGTGATTTTTTTCTTAGATGATATAAGAATTATTAAAATAAAGCTGCATTATTTGTCAGTAAGGTTTATTAGACTAGTGTATAGCTGACTTTGAATAGAAAAATGGAGAAATTGAGTCCGTTCAATTCCTCCATTTTTTTATTTAAGCAAATTATTGTAATTTGTAGTTTTGTAAAAAATTCCTGTTCAGATGAAGCTGGAAGACTATTATCAGTTCTCGTTGGACAAATAACACAAGGTGAAATTCTTGAGGTTGGAACTGGTATTGGTGTAGGGAGTTCTTGGATACTTTCTTCCATTCTCCAACAGTAAAATTTATTACGGTGGATAATTCAAAAGAAAAAATTGATGCTATTGCGGATCATATTAGACATAACCAAGCGGAATTTATTTGTGGGGATTGGAAAGAGATTATTGCAAAAGGTCCTTCTCAATCTATTTTTGCAGATCCAGCACTTCATGGATGGTTAACGGAGTGCTTTACTTCATAATGGGTAGAGCCTTTTTCTTCATAAATGAAGGAAAAGGTTAGTTGAAGAAGGGTTTTTGGACTTTTTGTGGAATATATTACCTAAAAAAGTCTGGTATTGGTGTAATATTCACATCGTGATTAACCAGACAGTGGGAGGAGTTTAAAATGTCATTAAAAGCAGGAGATATAATTACGTTTGAACGAACTTTTACAGTAAGGGATGTTGAATTATTTACTGAGATTTCAGGGGATGCAGGGATACATCACATAACTCCAGATGAACAAGGAAGACTTGTCATTCAAGGATTATTAACGGCAACTCTGCCAACAAAAATAGCTGGAGATAATAACGTACTGGCTCGTAGTACGAGCTTTGAGTTTTTAAGACCTGTTTTTACAGGTGATACAATCGTTTGTATAGTTAAAATTGAGCAATACGAAAGGCAAGAAAATAATAGAACAGCGTTTGTTGCATCCTTTTTATGTAAAAATCAGAATGAAAAAGAAGTATTGAAAGGAGATGTATCAGGCGTAATTCTTTAAACTTTATTATAGTAACGGAAGCACTATCGAAATCTACGGGATAGCATTCCTGGCATAACTAAAAAGAGTTAATAGATGTAAAAGCAGATAGTTTGTGAATAAATGAACGTAAACTATCGGGGGCGATTGTTCAATTAGAGCAATCGCTTTTTCACTAACAGTGCTGGTTAGTTGAAGAGTGTTGTTCAACAATATTTTATAAATATTCCAATTGTATTTTATTAACATATATTGTATTATTAATTCAATTTAAAAGGAGGTAAAAATTATGGTCGTATATTTCTCAATAATTAAAAAAACTACACATCATCATATTGATTAGTCTTGCTATCTTTATTAATTTTTTAATATTGAATAGGAAGACTTTTTCCCGTTGAATCGTATAATTAAAGCCGTTTTAGAGCTTTAGTGTTATACGGTTTTTTTATTTGCTAAAACGAGGAGGAAGATATGATGAAAAAGATGGATTACCAAAATGTAAGAGGAACGCAAGATTATTTACCTAAACAAGAAGCTATTCGCCGTACAATTCGTAGAACATTAGAAGATACGTTTATTTTATATGGCTGTGAAACATTGGAAACACCAATTCTTAATTATAAAAATTTAATGGCATCTAAATATGCAGGTGGGGCAGAAATTTTACAGGAAATGTATACTCTAACGGATCGTGGGGAACGTGATTTAGCGTTACGTTATGATTTAACAATACCATTTGCAAAGGTTATTGCTATGAATCCAGAATTATCGATGCCATTTAAACGCTATGAAATTGGTAAAGTATTTCGTGATGGGCCAATTAAGACAGGTCGTTTACGTGAGTTTACTCAATGCGATGTGGATATTGTTGGCGTAAAATCACAAGTTGCTGAAGCAGAGCTTATGATGATGGCAGTTGATGCATTTTACAAGCTGGACGTAGACATTCTCATTCAGTACAACAATCGAAAGTTACTTTACGGTTTGTTGCAATGTTTTGCTGTACCTGAAGCAGTGATGAATAGAGTTATATTAGTACTTGATAAAATGGAGAAAATTGATCGAATGACATTAGTGAAGGAGCTAGAAGAGTTAGCGTTAACGAGCGATTCATTAGCTGCAATCGAACAATTTTTAGATACTGAACCAGCATTTGATTATTTCGAGCAATATGCAACGTTGAATAACTTTGTGCAAGAAGGTATTGCAGAGCTGCGTGAGTTAGATTCGTATTTGCAAACTCTAAATGTAATGGACAATTGCATTTTTAATCCATTTTTAGCACGTGGCCTTGAAATTTACACAGGGACTATCTATGAAATTTTTTTAAAGGAAGGTTCCATCAAATCAAGTATTGGCAGTGGTGGTCGTTATGACAATGCAATTGGTGGGTTGATTGGCAGCGATCAAAGCTTCCCGACAGTCGGTATTTCATTTGGTTTAGATGTGATATTTACAGCATTTGAATTGAATGGAAAAGTTGCTGTTGAAAGTGAAATTGATGTTTATATTATTCCTATGGGTGTTGAAAAGGAAGCATTACAGCTGGCCACAACACTTCGTCAACAACGAAAACGTGTGGTCGTTGAACTGAGCCACAAAAAACTACGCAAGGCGATGGACAAGGCAAATCGAGAAAATATACCGAACGTTATTGTTTTAGGTGAGCAAGAAGTTAAGAATAACACATATCAACTGAAGAATATGATGACAGGAACGACTGAAGAAAAAAGTTATAATTTTAGTAAACCATTACTGAAAAGGTAAACGGAGGCATAGGTGCAATAATCTCCTGATGTTGCAACAAATAGCTTTAATTTCAGCTGATTTGGAAACAGATAGAATTTATTCACCTTCTTATTAAATTCCCATGAAAGAACTTAATCATCTTTCATTTTCTGTGGTGAAGTGCTGATTTTTGCATTTCATGGATGGCTAACGGGTAGCGTTAGTGAAACAAGGATTTATAACGTATACAAAGCAAACCTAATAATCGTTCCCAAATGATACTTTGATGACTCTACGAGGAAAGCTTTCTAAACGACGTTTTGGAAACTTGTTTAGAAATTATTTGACTGATATAGAAACAAAAAAGGAATAATGTTACAATCTGTAGGATTATATTAAAATATGAGGTATTTCTTATGAAATTATTACTTTACTTTTTTTACACTATCGCGGTTCTTGCTATTATCACTTTTACTTATGCTTTAGTTAAGTTAGGCACTTTCGATTGGTCTTCTCTTGCAATAACATTTTGTATGATTGGGGTTGCAACGGGATTAAAAAAGAACACTAAAAACATTCAATCTAAAGTCGGATAAAATAAACAATCAATGCTTTAAAAGCGAAGCACAACACGAGTAAAACCTACATCGAGTTCGATTGATGCGTTTATTTAAGCTATACAATCACATACAAAATAACGTTCCCAAATCAAGCTTGATAACATTTCAAACAGCTACAAACACTGTTAAATCGGTGTTTGTAGCTGTTTTTTTATAGAAAATAACACTCTGAGACGCTGCGAAAAATAATTTTAAAGAAGACTGTTCGAACCACTTGTTCTGAATGGCCGTAACATATAAATAGAATCTCAATGAAAAGTATCCAAAGCTTCCTTTAGGTACTTGTCACTTTATGGTACAATTACCGCTGTTAGTAATTTTAGAGGGAGAAGTCATGAGAATTTATAAATTAGCTTGTATAGGTGCATTTATTATACTCTTGTCAGGGTGTAATGCATTTTCAGCTCCATCAGAAGAACCATCTGCAAAAGTAGAGTCTAAAGAAGTGTCAGAAGTTGTAAAAAAGGAACCTGTTATCTTAGATGTCAACACGTATATGGAAAAGTATCAAGACCAAATGGGAGGTTCTAGGCCCCTTGTGATTGATGAAGAGGTCGCGTCTCGAATGGGTGAAAGCAAATCTTATTTTTCTAATTCTCGTGATATGCCATTTAAAATATCTTTATTAAATACCGGTACTGAAAGCTTTTTATTCAAAATTCAAAATGTAGATGATAAAGAAATACTTATAACAAATGGTGTTTTAAAAAGTAATGAAAGTTATGAGAAGGTATTTGACGGATTCCCTGAAGGCGATTATGTCATCTCTTACCTAATAGAAGAGGAAAAGTCTCCTGATGATATAAAACTGAAGGTAAAGGTAGAGTTCCTTCCTTGGATCAATTGAGTTTCTTTAATATTCTTTTGAGTGTTTTAGTGAAACAAGGATTTATATCGTATACATAAATAAACCGAATAACGTTCCCAAATGGAAGTTTGGAAACACACCAAAAAGCCACAAATGTTGTTACATCAACGTTTCGTGGCTTTTCTTATGAACATTCTTTATACAGCTTTTTATACAGGAAGCACAAACACTTGATACATCAATATTTCCACGTTTATGGCTTACCGTTTAGTGTACATAAAATCGTGTATATTTCTTAACGTTGTAAATCCGCATTTTCCTGGTGCTACCCCAACAAGGGTTTATCCTTAATCGATCGTTACTGCCTAATTCCGTTGTTATGTAAATCCAAACTGTATGGGAATGTATACGGTTTTTACTTAACACGGATTTAACATGCATCGGTATATACTGATAGCATCTAATCGATAGGAGGATTTTAATTATGAAAAAAATATTAGCAATTACTACATTTACACTAGGGTTATCTGTTGTTACAGGTTCTGCGCTGGCTGCGAACAATGATCTTGGAACTACTAATTCCAGTGACAATGAACTTGTTAACTTAGAAGAAATGGCTACAGAAAAAGGAATCACTGTAGATAAACTACTTGATCAACTTGAACAAGAAGGCAAGGTGACAAAAGGTGTTGAATTAACAGAGGCCATGCAAGTAGAAACAAACACTGAGGCTGCGAACAATGACATTTCTAGTGACAATGAACTTGCTAACTTAGAAGAAATGGCTACAGAAAAAGGAATCACTGTAGATGAACTACTTGATCAACTTGAACAAGAAGGCAAGGTGACAAAAGCTGTTGAATTAACAGAGGCTAAGCAAATAGAAACAAGCACTAAATAATATATAGTAACTGGAGCTGTCACAAGAGGATACTTCTGCTAAGAGGAGCTTTTGCAACGGCTTTTTACTTGTAAGGTGTCGAATTTAAAAGGCCGTAATGAATAAGGGTTTATTCTTTATCGTTACTGCCTAATCCGTGTAGCGTTAGCTTAATAACAGGACTGTCTATAGATAGTCTTTTTTTCCTTATCGATGTAAATCCGCATTTACCTGACGTTATCCCTTTAGGTATTACTTATAAAAAAGATTTCTTTTTCCTCCAATCCAAAAACAAACTTTTTGGGGGACCGCATACGTCTTACTTATGTAGAGACAAAAATGAATAAATGGAGGTTTAGAAAAAGAAGAAGCATTACGTAAAGAAAATTCCTCATTTAGCATTGGCAGGTTTAATTTGTGCAGTTGGAATCGGGGCACCACAAGGTTCGTTGGCAAAACAGGCAACTTCAGATCAAAAAGTGGTGGCTCAGCAATCCGAAAAAACGTTGCCAAAAGTTTATGATTTTTAAACTTATTGGAATGAAATTTTAATAAATTTTCTACTTTTTTCTTTAATGAAAGTTCATCATATAAGTCTTTAGAAAAATTAAAATGGCGATTTTTTTATATTATCTCTCCCGAATTCTGTACAATGGTCGTTTTTGTTTCAATTAATGCTTTTTGCTTATTATATCTCATGTATTTGGTTTGAACTTTAGATGTAATAGTATTAAAGGTTAGAAAGCGTTGCGTTATTAATACAAAAACAATAAAAAATCATATTTTTACCATATTAATTTTATTGACTCAGAATTGAGATTATTATATTCTAAGTAGCTGAAAGTGGATTTCATAGATAGAGGGAATTATCAGCATGGTTAAAATTTATTATTCTTTCAGATGTGTTGATTAGGAGAAAATAGTTTTATTATTGAGCGATAAATGGATCTTGTTGCTATTTTGCTAATATATTTCTATTTTAACTGATTGTAGCGTAGGGCCATTAGACTCCCGCAGGAAAGTGAGTAGCCCGTAGCAGACATCAGCCTTTTCGAATTAATTCGAATGTATAAAAATGGTTAATCAACACGCCTGTTATTCTTTTTTGTTTTGTTGTTCAATTTTTATTTATACCCTAAAAATAGAAAGAGAGGGTTATTGAATTCAGTAATTAATAGATAAAATAAAACTTTTATAATATTACATTTGTTTGTTTTGAAGAGTATTAGTATTTGGAGATGTTTAAAATGACACAATTTAAGAGAACTTTCTTGAACAAAAAATTTGTAGCTATCGGTTTTGCCTTCACTATTTTATTTGCATGTCCCATAGATTTTAATCTATCAAATATTGAGAGATTTGGACCGAATATAGCTAGTGCAGCAACTACAACAACCTATACGACAACTGATAATTTAAATATCCGTACGGGGCCTTCTACCACTAATAAAATTATAACAACTGCTAAAAAGGGAACGCAGTTAACGGTTACAGGGAAAGCTTCTAATGGGTGGTTAAAAGTTAGCGTGAAAGGTCAAACAGGTTATGTCAGCAGTCAATATGTGAAAGTAACCAATTCTACAGGTAATGCTGTTAAAAAGCCTGAAAATAAATCTAATGTAGCAGTTACAACCTATACAGCAACTGATAATTTAAATATCCGTACCGGCCCTTCTACCGCTAATAAAATAATAACAACGGTTAAAAAGGGAACGCAGTTAACGGTTACTGGGAAAGCTTCCAATGGGTGGTTAAAGGTTAGCATAAAAGGTCAAACAGGTTATGTCAGCAGTCAATATGTAAAAATAAGCAATTCTTCATCTGATACTATTCATGTTGTTACACAGCCTGAAAGTATTTCAGTATTAGTTAATAAAAAAAATAAGCTCCCAGAAAATTATGTACCAAAAGACTTAGTATATACTTCAATACCCTTTATTTTTAAAGAAAAGACAGAAAAAAGAAAAATGCGAAATGAAGCATCTATAGCCATTGGCAAACTATTTGCCGATGCTAAGAAACAAGGAGTGAGTCTTCTTGGTGTATCTGCATACAGATCACATGCGACACAAGTTACCCTATTTAATAATTATGTAAAAAGGGATGGTTATGACAAAGCCATCACGTATAGTGCATTACCTGGAACAAGTGAGCATGAAACAGGTCTTGCCATTGATGTTACAGGAGGGAATGGTAAATGTGCGGCACAGGATTGTTTTGGCGGTACTAAAGAAGCAAAATGGCTGAAATCACATGCAGCTGATTATGGATTTATCATTCGTTATCCTCAAGGAAAAGAGTCTATTACTGGTTATCAATACGAGCCATGGCATCTTCGATATGTAGGAAAATCAATAGCCCAAACTATTATGGGTAAAGGAATTACTCTTGAAGAGTATTATTCCAAATCTAGTACTAAATAAGTTAGTTTATGATGTTTTAAAATAAGAGTTTACAAAGATAAGATTAAGTTGCAACTTTACACGGAGAGGTGGGCAAGCTCCGTGTAAAGTTGCATTTTTTTGCAAAATACATGTAATTATTTATCAGAATATTCAGTTTAATACACCGACCTTTGTTTTTAAAACCACAAGTGGTTCGGAATTCGTGGGCTGCATTTGCGGAAAAACGGCTTTGCATCATAAAAGCATTGTTTAACTTATCCGTCATTTCATTAAAAGATTGCGTTAGCTCCGCTATTTCATCATTGGTAGGTGGAATGTCCATCGTTTCCAAGAAAAACGCACATTCTACAGAAGAATTGATGCACTCATTAACGTTTTTGAAAAGCAAACACAGCGATTATCCGAGCTTGTATTCACCCTTTTAGATATGACAAATATGAATGATGGATTTGAGAATGGAACCATCTGCTTGAAGGATGTTTTTGGAGATATTGTTTCTGAACTATCTCATATCGCTGATGAAAAAGAGGTTAAACTATATTGGGATTGCGATAATAGTGTTGTTTGCGGAAATACAGATTTACTTTATCGAGCGTTTTATAACATTGTTGAAAATGGTATTAAATACAATATTGACGGCGGGAAGGTAATGATTAATGTCAAATCTGATAATAAGAAGATAATGGTTAAAATTAAAGACACGGGAATTGGTATCCCTGATGAGGAAAAAAAGAATATATTTGAGCGTTTTTACCGAGTGGATAAATCACGCTCTCGTAAATTGGGTGGATCAGGCTTGGGACTTTCCATTGTGCAAAGTATCATAGCCAAGCACAACGGAACTATCGTTGTTACTGACAACGAAAACTGCGGTACTTGTTTAGAAATTACACTTGGTATATAAAAAATGAAAAAGACTTTGAATGGCAGTTTACCCTGTTTATTTAAAGCTTTTTTTTTACAAATTTTCAAGAAGTATTTCTCTTAACAAGGATTTAACATGGATTGTTATACACTCGTAACATCTAATAGAAAGGATGCAGGCAACCAACCTGATTCAATTTAATTACAGTATTCATTTATGGTAGAGGCTAAAAATATTTTAGGAGGAATTTAATATGAAGAAAACATTAACAATTGCTACACTTATGCTGGGGTTATCTGTTGTTGCAGGATCTGCCTATGCTGCGAGCAACGACATGTGGGAAACTACTAAATCTAGTGAACCTGTCAATTTAGAAAAAATGGCTAAAGAAAAAGGAATGACGTTAGATGAGCTAATTGCTCAGCTTGAAAAAGAGGGCAAGCTGACAAAAGCTGCTGAAACAATTGAGGCTACTAAATCAGCGGAAAACTCAAAATCTAATGAACCTGTCAATTTAGAAAAAATGGCTAAAGAAAAAGGAATGACGTTAGATGAGCTAATTGCTCAGCTTGAAAAAGAGGGCAAGCTGACAAAAGCTGCCGAAACAACTGAGGCTACTAAATCAGCGGAAAACTCAAAATCTAATGAACCTGTCAATTTAGAAAAAATGGCTAAAGAAAAAGGAATGACGTTAGATGAGCTAATTGCTCAGCTTGAAAAAGAGGGCAAGCTGACAAAAGCTGTCGAAACAACTGAGGCTACTAAATCAGCGGAAAACTCAAAATCTAATGAACCTGTCAATTTAGAAAAAATGGCTAAAGAAAAAGGAATGACGTTAGATGAGCTAATTGCTCAGCTTGAAAAAGAAGGAAAGCTGACAAAAGCTGCAAAAGTAACAGACGCCAAGCAAGTAGAAACAAGCAATAAGTAATATATAGAGTGTCATAAAAAAACTTTTTAGGGGACCTCATACGTCTTACTTATGTAGAAACAAAAATGAATAAATGGAGGTTTAGAAAATGAAGAAGCAATACGTAAAGAAAATTTCTTATTTAGCATTGGCAGGTTTAATTTGTGCAGTTGGAATTGGGGCGCCACAAGTTTCGATGGCAAAACAGGCAGCTTCAGATCCAAAAGTGGTGGCTCAGCAATCCGAAAAAACGTTGCCAAAAGTAGAAATTGGTCAAAAATTTAGAGTACCCGAACTTAAACTTAAGGAAAATACGTATGTACTCGACTGCAAAGTGTCCGATATTGACGGTAATTCAGTTAAAGACAATGTGATATTGGTGGGTACAAAAGAAAAGATTGATGGAAAACTAGATGCGTATGCGAATGATTTATCCATCATCGTGCAGGAGGGAAAAACTAAAAGATACATAAAATATGATTGGATGTTCAAAGGGACGGATGGAAAATTGTATGGGGAATCTGCCCGAGAACCAAAGTTGATTATTAGTGACTATACAGGCAACAAAGTCAACGATATTATCGTAACGGCCCCTCAAGGAGGAAATGGTGGTTACGTGGATCATCTGATCTTAACTTGGGAAGGAAAGAAACTCAAAAATGTTTTGGCGGATAACCAAGAACTATATACGAATTCTCAGGCAAACTTCATTTTTAAATTGCCTGTTTCATGGAACGGACATTACAAAACAAGCCAATATTCAGGTAAAAATGCAAATCAAATCATGCCATCGGCTAAGCATGTCGTGCAGTTCGATTATACTACCGAAAATGGAAAAGATACTGAGATGCTGCTGATGATCTCCGTATTTTCCAAAAATGATTGGAGTCGCCTCTCCAGCGAAGAAGGCCCGCCTGTAGGGAGCGTCATTACGAAAGCCAACGGCATGGTGTATGTGTATACAGTACCGCAGTCCAATCCGTTTGCTCCCCAGTCGAAAGACGGCAAGCTGTTTGACCAACTGTACGGTGATTTGAATATTAATAAATCTTTCAAACTGCTAAATTAGGTCTTTGTAGATTTAAGATCCCGATAGAATTCCTATGAAACGAAAAATTTGATCTTTGCAAAAAAAAAGCGCCTCGGTACGATAGAGTTGCATACGAGGTCGATACCTCAAAAGCCAACCATCCAGGAGGATGTTCTACGATGAAGTTTAAATCGTAGGACAAGAAAAACAACTCATTGAAAACATTTCCTCAATGCATCTAGTTGTCGGTGTAGACATTGCCGAGGAGGCTCATGGGCGCTATTGTAGAATAAAACTTAGATTTTAAAACGACGTTATTATTATATTTTTTAGTAGAGTGGGGTATCTTACATCAAAAATTAAACAACAAAATCACTACAACAATTAAATCAAT
This sequence comes from Lysinibacillus sp. RS11, assembly GCF_042019215.1. Classification (NCBI taxonomy): domain Bacteria; kingdom Bacillati; phylum Bacillota; class Bacilli; order Caryophanales; family Bacillaceae; genus Lysinibacillus; species Lysinibacillus sp. RS11. The sequence continues at coordinate 849,305 of NZ_CP168124.1, forward strand.
CTAATGTTGCAGTATTTAAAAGGAGCTTATATCAATTATTTGTACATTAAAGTCTATTTCTTAAACTTCTAAGCAATAAAAGATATAGGTTGTTTTCTAAAAGATTGTTGCTATTCAACGGAGCAATTTAGTTTAATAAGGTGTTTGTTTTATCATTAAACGTTAGAACACACATTTTATAAGGTATTGCATTTCCAACTTTATTTGTCCTATACATGTATTTTTAATTATAAAATACATACCCATACCGTGGAATACTAAAGAAATAATTATAATTAATATTGTCACTTCTGTTTTCGAATAAAAAAGATGGAGGCTGGGACAAAAAGAAAAAATGTTAGATCGATTGCAATTGGTCTAACATTTTTTGATTTAGGAAGGAATATTCTACTCATTGAAGCGAAAAAGTTATTATCTGTTTTCGCTATTTTTCAAAGTTCTGTCCCAGCCTCGGTTTTTTTATTGGAAAATTCACTTTGGAGATTGTGAAGAAATGTACTTAAACTAACGGTGCAGGTTAATTTAACAAGCGTAATGTCTTCGAACTGTGCAATATTAAAATGTATACCCACTTACATTATTTGGTTTATAATGATAAAAAGGGAGTGTTTTTTAATTGAATGTTAAAAATGTAAGTACATCCATTTTTGAAGATATTATTATTACTAATTTGACAGGTTACATAACTCTTGCTGATGTAAACACATGGTTTAATTCATTTGAAAAAACGTGCTATTCATTTATTAAACAAGACAAAAAGTTTAAGTTGTTAGTTAATCGTAAAGGTTATACTCCAGAGCATTATTCTGTACAAAAATTGTGGAAAGATAAATTATTCTCTAATAATATATTAGAGAACTCTATTGCAGTCGCTTTTTTATTAGAAGAAGGGGATATTCTAATTCATCTTGAAAAGTCTAATACTAAAGGCAATGTAATGTTCTCCAGTAACTATAATCAATTAATTGACTGGCTTACTAATTATAAATAATGGATTTCTAATCCTGTTTTTCTAGTAGAAAACTTTTCAATTCACAGTTTGTTTTAGCACAACAAAATGTTATAGAACTCTCATGAAAGAACGTAATCATCTTTCATTTTCTGTGGAGTAGCGCTGGTTTTTGCGCTACATGGATGGCTAACGGGGTGCTTTACTTGAAGACCATAGAGCTGCTTAGACAGCTCTTTTTTCTTATTGAACTAACGGACAGTTTAGTTGAATAAGAAGGAGTAGAAGGTTACTTTAAACAGATATCCTAAAGTGAAACTATAAATTTCATAACGAGTTAATTTCATAATTCTAATCCCTTTAGCATCAGGGGTTCTGAAACAATAAAAAACGGGCACCTCCCCAAATTCGGTATAATGATAGCGACGAAACTAACATACTGAATGAGGTGAATGCCCTATGACTATTGTAAAGCAAATGAGCCTATTTGACATCCAAGAATTATTGGAAATGGAAAGTTCCCGTCGTTTTGATGCGATTTTTGCCACTTTCGACGTACAACCTATTTTTCAGTTATTTTTAAAAAGGACATTGCGTGGTGCCCCACGTGAACTAAACTATGGTGCGATGATCCAATCACTGATTATTCGCATTGTCGAGCGTATTCCAACGATTAAGGATTTAATCAAACGTTTGGTCAATGACCCTTTATTCCGCTTAGATTGTGGTTTTCTTGTTTCAGATGTTGTGCCTTCTGAAGCGTCTTATTCGCGTATGATCGACGTCATTAGTCAATCAGATGTCCTCGATTGCATGCAAGATACATTGATTGAAACAGCCTTTATAGAAGGGTTTCTTTGTGATGAGCACCTCGCGATTGATGCCACGCATTTCGAATCACGCGATGCAGCGAAACCTTCTGAGAAAAAAGAACCTACACCACTTAAAAAACGAGGACGGAAATCAAAAAAAGAACGCGATGCTTGGCTGACGAAACAAGTAGAAATCAAAGCCAATCAGTCAACTTATGAAAAAGAAATCAAGGACCAACTCGACACACCGCTGGAGACACTGTGGCAAGATGCGCCCATCGAACCGAATTGGGGCATCAAAAAGAACAGTGACGGCAAAAATACGTTTTGGTTTGGCTTTAAAGGTCATCTCGCCGTGACAACAAAAGGGCAATATATCGTTGGACGCCTTATGACATCTGCCAATTTGTCAGATAGTAAAGCCGCGATTCCTCTTTTAAAGAAAGTAGAAAACCAATTTCCTGAACATTTCACGACCGCTATATTCGATGCAGGGTATGATTATGAACCAATTTACCGTCAACTACATAAGTATCAAATGCGTGCAGTCATTCCCTATAATGTCCGCAATGAAGGCGAATATCTTGGATTTGATGAGAATTTCAGACCGACTTGTGTACGTGAACATAGCTACCGTTACGACAGCTTCGATGAAAAGTACCGTACACTAAAATTCACAAGACCAAAGCAATGTGCAACCTGTCCGTTACGTGATGATTCCCTCTGTCAGAAAGGTTTCAAAATCAAATGTGACACGGATTTACGAAAATTCACTTATCCAGCACGAGGCTCCGAACTATGGAAGCAACTTTATAAGGAACGTACAGCCGTTGAACGTGTAAATGCATACCTAAAGCAATATTTTCAGTTAAACAATGTCCGTCACAGAACAGGAAGAAAAGCTAAACTACATTTCAACCTGGTGACGTTTATTTATAATGCCTGCAAGTTAGCGGTGGATCGTCTGAATGCTTTTTCACAAGTACAAATTCAAGCAGCATAATTTTTAAAAACGCAAGTTTTCTTAATAGGAGTAGTCTAGGCTTTTGAAAAATATGATTTATGAAATTGATTCAACTATATTGAATTAATTACTTATTTTTTTCAAGTTCTTCGATACGTTTTTCTAATTTTTTAATTTTTTTTCATTAATACCCGTGATGACGAAAGCTGCCATTGCTATAGAAATGGTGAATATAGATGAAGAATCCATTGTAATACCTCCAAATTTTTCTAATTAAAATTATATGATAAAGTACTTAATGGAACAATGTGTATCATTAAAATTCAATATGACCTAACTGAACAATATGAGGAATTTAATAAATATGATGTGATCCGCTTTTCATTGCGAATTTCTAAGATTTTGTGAAGAATCACACTTAAACTATCGGGGGTGAACTTTGAACTGTTAAGACAACTCTTTTTTTAATAAACTAACGGGGCATTTAGTGAAAGAAGGAATCACCAAAATAAAATCAAATTTTAAGTTAATGAGGGGTGCCGATGAGAAAAGCTGAAATACGTCCTTGGACAGAGGATTGGGTAACACAATTTTATAAAGAAGAAATTATACTTAAAGATATTTTTAAAGATGAATTGCTTGAAATTCATCATATAGGGAGTACAGCTATACCGACAATTGGTTTTGCTAAACCAATTGTAGACATCTTAGTTATTGTGAATGATATTGAGAAAGTTGATTTATACAACGAAAAAATGTCTTCAATAGGGTATGACCCTAGAGGTGAAAATGGCATACCAGGTAGAAGGTATTTTCCGAAGAATAAGGAAAGAAGAACCCACCACGTACATATCTATCAAGAGGGAAATGAAAATATTAGGATACATTTAGATTTCAAGGAATACTTAATTAATAATCCAGAGGACGCAAGAAGTTACGGGGATTTAAAAATAAAATTAGCAAAACAGTTTCCAAATGATATTTATAAGTATCAAGAAGGTAAAGAATTTTTTGTTAACGAATTAGTAAAAAAAGCTATAAACTGGAGTTTAAAAAGAACCTCTTGTTGAACTAACGGGTGCGATTTAGTCAAAAGGAGCAATGTCTTTTAAGACACTGCTCCTTTTACATTTAAAAACACTTCTGATAATACTCTTTCCTTAGCCTCCCGCTTAATTGAGCGTAGATCCTAGTTGTTTCGCTTTTCTCATGCCCCATAAGACTTTGTATGACTTCTATTGGAGCTCCATTGTTCAACAAATGAGTTGCATAGCTGTGTCTAAGTTGGTGTGGATGAATTTCTTTATTGATTTCAGCACGATTTGATATCCGCTTGATGATGTATCGCATTTGGGCAACACTCATTTTATGTGGCTGCCTTACTGTCACAAAGATGGCAGGATTATTGTCAGTACGGTTTTCAATATATCGTTTAAGCCATATGTCACAACGCGTATTAAAATAAACCTCCCTTTCTTTATCACCTTTTCCTCTAACGATTGCGGATTGATTGGACCAATTAATATGGTTCTTTTCTAACGCAACTATTTCTCCAATTCGGCAACCAGTAGAAAACATGAATTCGAAAATTGCTTTTTCCATTGCGGAATGACAGGATTCACGAAGGTGTTCAATCTCCCGTTCGGTTAAATACTTGGGTATACGCTTTCCTACTTTCGGTTCTTTAATTTTGGAAGTTGGATTCTTACTCAGGTATCCTTCTTCATGAGACCAACGAAAAAATGATTTCATAAAGCGGATACGGTGTGCAAGACTGGCTGGTTTTAAGTGCTTGCCGGATATAGCAAGATACTCCTTCAGTTGATTAGTGTCAAGCAATTCCATCTCTATATCCTTAAAATAACCAATTAATAGAAAAGACTGTAACTGGTAGGCCTTCAGCGTTTGTGGCGAAAAGCCCTCTATTCGTTTATCAGCTTCAAACAAAGTCCATGCTTTTGACAGTAACAATTCCATTCCCCCTAAAGTAGTAATATAAAAGGGATTATTGCCAACTTAATAGAATTCTAAACATAAGGAGTGATTTTACTAACGGAGCAGGTTAGTTGAATAAGAAGGGGTATATTAACCTCGTAATTGAAACAAAAGTACGAAACACAATGATAGTTATGTAAAAAAGCTCGGACGATTATCCGAGCTTTGAGGTCAATACTTTCGATTGAATAGTTTTGGGTAATTAATTACTAAACCATCACTATCGACTTTGATCATAGACTCGAATGAACCGCTTTTATAATGGAACATTCGATAATCATTTCCCACATCAATAAGTGTGTAGATTTGCTCTACTTTCTTAATGTTCAGTTCAGGGATTGTAATAAAAACCATTTTGAAAATCTGAGGTTCATTTATTATCCATTTTGTCCGATTAATTGGCAATGAGTTTGTAAAAGGGGTACAGGAAATATCGATATCTATTGCTCCGTAAAGTTCTTTAATTTCGTTCCCTTTTTGGTCAAACCATTGTAGATCAGAATTAGTTTCAATATAAAGAGATTTTTTTTTGTTAGGTATTTCAATATTAAGATTTTTAATGAACCAATCATTTATTTCTATATTGTAGTCGATTTTATAAGGAATACCATTTTCCGTAGAAATAACTGTACTGTTTACTTTCGACAAAGTATCTGAGGTAATAATTTCTAAAAATTCCGTACCAAAGGACTTTAGGTTTTCCCATATTGCAACCTTGTTCATAATCTATCAACGCCTTTACTAATATAATAAAAAATTTTATCAAAAAAACATAGAATTGGATATATTTAAAAAAAGCACAAAAAGCAATATAATACTCTTGTTACATAATCGGGCGAAATTCCGTATCAGGAATGGTGCTCTTTTTTATGCTAAGGTTCAGATTGTGGAAAAACACACTTGAAATATAATAGAAAGAATGGTACTTAAAGTAACGGACAGTTTAGTTAAAGAAGGAAATTTTTAAGTGAATGGCGAATTGTTTCGATAGAATATATTACCAAATAAGGAAGTTGTGATAAAGAAGTTGGAGGTGATTTTTTTGAAGAAGGTTATTATTGGGCTATGTATAGTTGTAACTGGATTTATCCTCTTTATCGCACAAGATGAATTTGAAGGGAACGATACTGCAAATGGTATTGAAAAAATGTTTTCTGGTCAAATTTTTGATGTTGCACAAGAGAAATTTACTGTACACTCTATGGGATTAAGCCCAGAAGAAAACGTCCTTACAGTTAGAATTGGAAAAACACAATACAAAGAACAAACAGAGGAATACTTTAGAGACATTTTAGATTCTCTTGATATGGAAAGTTATAAACTTGAGGTAGTCAATGTTGATTTAATAACAGGAGCTTTACTTGAAGAACAATGAGTTGCATATGCAGCTCTTTTTTCTTGTTGTGCTAATGGGGCAGAAGAGTTGCAATGTATAATCTATAATAAATAAAAAAAGATGGGGGTGTGTATTTGAACGTAAAGAAAATTTTTTACACCATTTTAATCGTCATAGTTTGCCTTGTTGGTTTAATAAAAGGGAAAGACTTGTATGATGAATATAGGGATTATTCTTCAAATGAAATATTAGGTTTTGAAAATGGGAATTTAAGCTCAGAAAATGCATCCGTAGCAATTAGAACAACGGACCAGACACCCAAAAGGGAAAATCCATTACCAACAGCTTCAGACATTTTAATTTCAAAAGAAATAGAGCAAGAGCTTATAAATAGTTTTAAAAATGCAACATTTAAAAAGTACAATGGAGCTACCTTTAAATATCAATATTATGTAAGCTTCACTGTTGATTCATTGAGTTCATTTTGGCTAAATATAGACGATGGCGTAGTTTATGTAAACCACAATACGAAAAACTATGTTTTCGAGGACGATAACAACTTTTTAAACATTTTTAAAGAAGCTGTAAAATAAAGAAAACAGCCTTTTATAAACAATCCAATGAATGGAAAAGTTTGTGAATAAATGTACTAAAACGGGAGCCATTATTGCAATAAGGATTTCAAAAATAATCAAATTTTTTTATAAAGAAGTTAATTGCCACATGAAACTTAAGCCAAGAAAAAGGCATAACATTAAAGCCTTTCTTTGGCATGCTTGCTATAAGATATACCTAGTGTTAATCCACTCGCTACATAACCTTCTCTCGCATTCCTCGCTATACCCTCACACATATCTAACAGTAGCTATTAACATGAAAATCCTTCATAAACATTTGACCTTTACTTAATCGATTAGATAGATATGGCTAATCGAAATTGGAAAGGTCAGTATCACATTTATAACCACTTAACAAAAGATCAAACTCCCTCAATCTATATAAACTATAACTTGAAGAAAAAGAAATGTACTTAGAAAACGATTTCCATGACTAAGCACATCCAACCTTAAGAAACGATGAATGAAACTATTTTACCGATTCGTCAATTGGTTATTTAGGTATTTATAATCATTAAATGTGATTGAAGATAAATATATTAACATAATTTTAGTAGTTTTATATTGACAATGATAATCATTCTCTCTATAGTAAACTACGTTATAATTTCATATTATTTTTGGAAAGAAGGCAATTTTTATTAAAACACGTAGAATCATCTCAAAAATTCATTTATGGCTTAGTATGCTAGCGGGAATTTTTATAGTACTGATTGGCTTAACAGGAAGTTTGCTAGTCTTTGAACCTGAACTAAACAACTTGCTGCATCCTAATTTGTATAAAGTAACAGAAGGAGAAAAAGTTACATACCAGCAAGCCATAGAAGTTGTATCAGAAGCATATCCAAATGGTCAAATTGACCGTGTATACACGCCAAGTGAACCTAAAGCTAGAGGAGTTTACCTATTCCGTCTTAAAGAAGGCGAAGAACAAAAAAAGATATTCGTCGATCCAGGAACAGGAAACATAAATGGAACATTAGGGGATCAAGCATTATTTAGTCTAATAGCGGAGTTTCACGAAAAGCTGCTATTAAAAGATTTCAATGGTGAGCAAATCATCGGTATAATCGGATTTATTTTCTTCTTCATTACATTATCAGGATTATATTTATGGTGGCCGGGGATAAAAAAATTGGCACGTGGGTTTACTTTAAGACGAAATGCCAACCCTTTTATACGACAATATGATTTACATAAAGTCATTGGTGGAGTGTCCATTCCGTTTTTATTGGTTGTTTCGTTAACAGGAGCCCTTTTTGTATATGATGAAGTGATTTTTGGTTGGTTTGGTGCAAAAGCAAAGGTGATGCCTCCAGAAGAGCAGCTTATTTCAACAGCCCTTCCTAGTGGTAAGCTTCCACTTGATGAATTGATAAGTATGGCTGAAAAAGAAGTACCTCAGGGAACAGTTATGCAAATTCGAATGCCTGGAGAGGCGGAAAAAGGAACTCCAGAAGGCGCAGTAGAATTTCGTCTCAGCGATTCATTCGATCCAGGGAATGGAAATGTAAAAGTCTGGTTAGATCAGTATAGTGGAAAAGTAGTGGGCAAGTTAGATCCACATGTTGATAGTGGACTTGTGTATCAAACATGGCACCTTCCATTACATACAGGTAGTTTTGGTGGTTTATTTACTAAAATTTTGTATGCTATCGGCGGTCTTACGCCATCTGTATTGATGTTCACAGGTGTCTATATGTGGTGGTATAAGAAAAAGAACAAGAATAAACGGAAACAGAAAATCGACTCGAAAGTCGTAGCATAAACACACGGCGATGAGAAATCTCTTAACTTGGAGAGTTTCGAAGATGTTGTTTATTCAATAAATATTGATAGTTGATACGTTTGTAAACAGGAAAAAGCCCTTAATGAAAAAAGGGCTTTTTCCTATTTTTTGTAGCTTTGAAGAAAGTTCCGATGATAAATATTACAATCCTATTGAAGTAATGGGGACACTAATCCAAGAAGGATTCGAACTACCTGAAGCATACATTGCTTTTTGCGAGAGGGTATTGCTATCATAAGCTATATTATTCGTTTGAGGCTGGGCTATAAGTATATTTTCAAAGCAAAATTTAAAAATTTTACATAAGAAAAGCGCAAGAAATCAACGTTTCAAAATTGATTTCTTGCGCTTTTTAAGGTTTTGACCAGTTATGTCCCGGCCTCTATGAAATCATCATGCAATTTTGTGCAACTGCTTACATCGATGTTGCTTAAATCCTTCCAACAAAATGATAGAATGCATGAATGATTTCCCTTCTTTCTGTAGGTACCGTTCATTGTTACAGATAAATATAATTAACTATTAATATTCAGAAAGGAGGTAGGAGTCAGGTTTGTATTTTGAAGAAATTGCAATCGTTTTATTTGCAGGGAGGTGCTTGATGACAATTGACTAGTAGTAATCATTTAAGTCCATGACATTGTTACCCGAAAGGCTTTCATGTATTTTTCCATGTGATGATGGTATCCACATAGGAATGCTCATTCGTTAATTATCGGATATGAAACTTTATACTAAGCAAATAAGGAGTGATCGTTTTTGAAAAAAAAGTTTAGTTATTTTCTTATATTTTTGCTGTTGTGTTCAAGTTTTGTGGGGAGCCAATCAGTTTTCGCTTCTGAAAGCGCTCTCAAAGCCGATTTAATTTTTAAAAACGGTTTTGTGTATACAGTAGATGAAAATCGAAGTATGGCAAAAGCAGTTGCTATAAAGGATGGAGAAATTGTTTATGTTGGTGACAATGAAGGCGTGAAAGCTTTCAAAGGAACCGACACGAAAGTGATTGACATAAAGGATAAAATGCTGATACCTGGAATTATCGACTCCCACAGTCATATGTACGCTAAATCGGAAGAACTTTTTTGGTTAGATCTTAATCCGTACAAAACAATGAAAAAGTATTCAAAATCAATTAAGGAGTTCCGTAAAAAAAATCCTAACTTAGAACAATTACGCGGTGTTGGCTGGAATAAGAGCTTAGTCAAAAAAGAGAGTGAAAGTAGAAAATTAGCTCCTAAAAAATTGCTTGATGAAGTCGCTTCCGATATACCTGTTGTCATGATTGATAACGACCATCATACGATTTGGGTTAACTCAAAAGCCCTTGAATTAGCAGGAATTGATAAAGATACTCCTAACCCACAAGGAGGAGTTATTGAACGCGACCCTGTAACTGGAGAACCGACTGGAATTATACGCGAATTTACTGGTATTGCCCTTTTGGTTGAAGGTCTTCCAGAACCTTACTTTACAGTAGAACAAAATAAAATGGGAATTCTTGCTTTTCAGGAAATGGCTGCTGAAAGAGGGACAACCTCTGTTTTCGTCCCCCTTGCTGGAGAATCGCCACACGAAACTTTGCTGGATGCATTAAAAGAATTAGAAAAAGAGGGTAAATTGACTCTGCGATACGAAATCGCGTTATGGGTAAATGAATCGAAAGGTCCAGAGCAAGTTGAGAGATTTAAAAAATTACGTGATGGACATCAAGGAAGGTTGTATAATGCAAATTCCGTGAAAATATTTGCAGATGGCGAAGACTTTAAATCGACTTGGGAGCAAGATCATTTAGAGAAGGTTGTAGCTGCTGCGGATAAAGAGGGTTTTAGATTTTTTGTTCACGCTTTTGGTCCTGGGGTGAACGCGTCTCTAGATGCGTTTGAAAAGGCAGCTGCACAAAATGGAAAAAGGGATTCTCGACATGTGATTACTCATCTGCCTAATCCTAGTGATGAAGAATTGCAACGGATGAAGGAATTAGGTGTAATACCATCTCCACAGCCTGGTTCTTACTGGGGAGTTACACGAATGAAAAGTTATTTTGATATGGGAATTCCAGTTTCCGCATCGAGTGACTTTCCTGTAAATGATTTCTGGCCTATGGATGGCATTCAAGGAGGTATGATAGCAAAGGATGAGGAAGGGAAACTTATACCCGAAGAAAGTGCCTCTCTTGAACAAATGATTACTAGCTATACATTAAATGGCGCCCATTTATTGTTCAAAGAAGATGAAATTGGATCTATTGAGGTAGGTAAGAAAGCAGATCTAGTTGTTTTAGAGAAAAATCTCTTCGAAATTCCAGTTGAGGAGATTAACGATACGAAGATCTTAATGACTTTCTTTGAGGGGCAAGAGGTGTTCCGTCATCCTTCATTTGATTCTGGTACAAAACCACCAGGCAAAATAAATTCTGTTAAAGGACCTCTTCAAAGGTTAGCAGAGTAAAAGAATCTAAGGATACCCTTTAATCAAATAAGGATATTACTAAATTGACCAGAATGATGTCATTATAGGTAAGTAACTGGCAGTTATAGCTGTGCGTGCTTTGGTCCTTATTAATGGACAGTTTAATACAAGATAGATCTGTAGCTTATGCTACAAGCAGGGTGACTTCGGTATTTTTCAGGGATAATAAAAAATTTTTAAATTTGTAATGATTATAGACCACTTTTTGTTCGATTTTGAACAGGAAGTGGCCTATTGCTTTGTTCTATTTATTTTTTTCCTTTTAACTGTGTATTGATTCATTAAAGAATGCAATTATCGCTTCTGAAATAATTACGTCACTGATTGATGGTAATCAGCTAACAGATTTAATTTTTAAATAATGGGGAGAAGGAATGAAGAATTCTTTGTTACAAAAAAAAATATTTGGATTTCTTTGAAGAATAAAAACCTGAGTAAGCCACTATTCGGTGAACCTTAACGTAAGTAAGTGTGGTTCATAATTTCACAGAAATAAAAATCGTCGTAATAATTATAGTAGATTTTCATTTATTAAAGACGCGATAGGTTGTGTTCTTTTTTGTTAAGTGAATGAAAGTAGTTGTATCTGACGGTAGATTTTATACTGAAGAAAAGGGAGTTGAAAATATGTATTCAATTGGTCAATTTGCGAAAAAAACCGGGCTAACTTTACGAGCGTTACCGCGCGAAACCTTGAGTTTTCACGCAAGTTCGCTCTTATTTTTGTAATTCCAACTTTTAAGTAGTCTTGAAGTTCTACACGTTGAAACTGTGTAAGGCGAGGTTTCTTATTTCGTTCAAGCATCGTACTCGAAATCCCTTTTTATTGGTTGGTCTAGGAACCTCCTAATAAACGATTTCGCGTACGATGTTTTTATTATTCTAAAGTGTTCAACTCGATTCTACTATTCGCCAATAAATAAATTAGTGAAATTAGTGAAAATACTATTCAGATTATTGAAGGTTACATTCGTACCGACGAAGTAGAGGAAACGACGTTTATTATCCTTAATTTATCAACTAAAGAAACCAACCCAACCTATCAACCAGTGCCAAGCTTTAATCGGCAATTACCGATTATGAGTCCGTTTTAAGCGACGATAAAAAGAGCCAAATCTGACCAATCAAAAGTTAAAGTCGGCTCTTTTTATTCATGTCCTCATATTTAAATAATATCTTTTATCGTAAATCTTCGAACGCCAACAAAAGTAAAGATCATAACAAATAAGAAACTTAACAAATAAAATCCACTGAACTGAAGGAAAGTTTGCAAGCCTTCTAAATGAATTGGATCCATTGCAAATCCTGGTTGCGCGAATGGCCATATATACGGAATATTTAAGTAATGAAATATCATTCCGATACACGTTAAACCAAAACTTATTCCAACTGGAATTGCAAAACTTTTTATTGATGACGAAAGAGATAATTGTAGAGCAGCAATTGAAAATGTGCCAATCCATCCATTAAATGACCAATTTAATAATGAAAGCCAAGGGATAGGACTTGTAATACCTAGTAGCTTACCAATTACGATATATGCAATTAAAAAAAATATTTGAGTCAAGAAAGTTAACAAAAAGATGACTAATAGCTTTGCAAGGTAGACGTTTCGAAATGGAACGGGTAAAGAGATAATTTTTTTCCAATTTCCTTCACTATGTTCAAAGCGGCATACAAATGCACAATAAATGCTTACTATGACAGGAAATAAAAATAATCCATAGATTAAACCAACTTGTGTCCAAGCTTGCTCCCACTCATTTGTTGAGCTGTCCATTAAGACATCATAGTTTACTCGAAAGTTTATGAGTCCAAGCGTAATACAAAAAAGCGGAAGGAGTGTCATTACAATCCATATTTTAGAACGTTTTAATTTTATTAGTTCACATCGAAATGAGTTTAATAACATATTTGCATCCTCCTAATGAATATCTTTGTGTGAAAAATGAACAGTGCTAAGAATGATAAGTAATAAACTAACTCCTAAACTTAACGAAAGACTCATCATGACTTCTTGGTTTGGGAAAAATACTATTTTTCCATTGGAAAACGCCCAAGAGATAGGATTTGTCATTGAGGAATAAGTCCAAATTATCCATGCTTTCCAAGGAAACATCTGCCCGAAATATCCGAGAAATGAGCCTATTACGCCTGCTGTTAAAGCAAATACTTGATTTTTCACGATCAAAGATATCCAGAGTTGCAAAATAACCATAGGAATACATCCTATAATGGTAAAAAGACCGTATTTCAGCAATAAAATTACTGGGACTCCACTTTCAAAATTGAAGATTTTTCCTATTACTATAAGTGCAGAAATAGAAATTACACCTGCATAGATAAGAAAAACGATACTAAAAATAATTTTAGACATATATACTTGCTGTCTTGATGTGGGAATTGCACACAATAGCTTCCATGTATTCCCTTTGTTTTCAAAATCAATTATTCGGGAAGTAATGATTGCAATCATTATAGGTAAAAATAAAGCATTTATCATACTTACTCTTGAAAGAAGCGATTCCCAATTTAGAAATTCCTTTTTTTCTTGTGACACAATGGCAAATAACCAAAGTAATGCCAATGACTGTATTAAAAATACTACTAAAAGTAATTTCTTCCTTTTATATTTCAATAATTCACTTTTTAAGGTAGCGATCATTTATAGAACACCACCTTTTTCCGTTAAATTTAGAAATATTTCTTCCAACGTATGTTTTTCTTCTTCAATCCGATACACTGATAAATTTTGCTGGACTAATAAATGATTTATGTGGGAAATAAAGTGATCTTCTTGTTGATGCGTAATAAGATAATCACCATCTATTCTAAGATGAATTTGATGCTGTTCTAAAAGCTGATGTGCTCTTACTACGTCATTTACACGTATCTTCATTAATGCCTGACTTTTTTGACGTAATACTTCAATTTTATCTTGAAAAATAAGCTGTCCACTGTTAATAATGCCTACTTGTGTTGCAATTTGATCCATCTCATTTAACAAGTGGCTAGAAATAATAATGCTCATACCATATTGCTTTGGTAGTTGTTTGATGAGCTCACGGATTTCTTGAATTCCGGCAGGGTCTAACCCGTTTGTAGGTTCATCTAAAATTAATAATTTGGGATTTCCAAGTAGCGCCATTGCTATGCCAAGACGTTGCTTCATGCCAAGTGAGTACTGTTTAACTAGTTTATCTTTTTGTTTCTCTAATCGGACGATACGCAATACCTCGTCAATATTCTTTTTCGGTACTTGTAACATTTGCCGAATTACTTCTAGGTTTTCATAACCTGTTAAGTGTCCATAATAAGATGGTGATTCAACAAGAGAACCAACATCTCTTAAAATATCTAATCGATTTGTTTTCAAATCTTTATTGAATATTTTAATATTACCGGTAGTCGGCTTTATTAATCCTAGTAACATTCTAATTGTCGTCGTTTTTCCAGCTCCATTTGGTCCTAGAAATCCATAAATTTCACCTTCACGGACTCTCATATGTAGCTGACTCACACTATTTCCAGCCCCATATGACTTTGTCAGATTTTCTGTTTCAACAATATAAGTTCCCATTATCGGCACCTCTTTTTTGATTAAGCTATCAATTATTATGAAAGCTCTTGCTTAATCCTCAATTGAGATGACCTTAAGTTTCGCTTAATTTTCTTCTAATGGAAGCTGAAATGTAATTTTAGTACCGTCTCCTTTGCTGCTTTCAACTACAATTTCTCCACTATGAGCTACAATGATTTCCTTTACTATCGCCATTCCTAAACCTGAACTATTTTTTGGATCAGTATTTGTACCACGGTAATAGCGATCAAAAATATGTGGTAATTCATTTTTATTTATTCCGTCACCATTGTCCTCAATTGTAACTATGGCGTGTGTGGACGTTTGTTTTATATGAACTTGTATGAATGTGTCAATATCAGTATGAATGAGTGCATTATTCAATAAGTTTACTAGTACACGATGAATTAATCCCTGATCTGCTTTTATAAGTAGTTGTTTCAGAGAGCATTCAAACTCAATCAGCTGATTTTTATAATAAGGCATATTCATAAATTCAATAATCGTTTCTCGAGTAAGATCTACAATATCTACTGTAGTTTTTTCGATAGGCAACAACGCATTCTTTAATTGATACGTTAGTTTTAAATCATTAACTAGTTTTTCAATATAAATGGCTTTATTTTGAATTACATCAGCATATTTATACATTTCTTGTGCCGTTATTTTATAGTCTTGATTCGCTATAACTTCACTATAACCTTTAATAGAAGAAAGTGGCGTCTTTAAATCATGAGAGATGTTGACAATCCATTCTTCTCGCATTGTATCTATCTTTTTTCTTTGAACATTAATATCCTCTAATTGATGTGATAACTGATTCAGATTTGCATATACCTCTGCATAAATCCCTTTTTTTGCGGATACTTGTTGATAGTGACCTTGTTTTAGTCTATTAATATGGTCAATTATCGTAACAACAGGATTTGACATATACCTTGCCACAATATAAGCAAATAATAAAATGCAAAGGACTGTTACGCCTAGTAACATTAAAATCCCAAATGGATAGAGGCTAGATAAATTACTGAAGTTCAAATAGACAGATTTTCGTAATGCTTGTTTCGACGGAAAAGCGACAATATAACTTTCAGCGTGTGTACTGTTATCTAATTTAGCCACAAACGTTGTATAATCTCCAACAGCGTATTTATAGCGGAAAATCAGCTCACTAGGGGAATAGTGGGTAGGTGTATTTTCTGGTTTATACATTTGAAATACTTCATCGCTATGATGATTTAATACTTGTAACCATGCGCCATGCTCTTGTAAAAATTTTTTACCTGTATTCGTTATAGAAACATTTTCATCTTCTACAATTATTTCTTTTCGAAAATCCACTACTAAGCCTTCTGGATCGTCCATTCCTTCAGGGTTATAAGAAAATACTAAATAACTAAAAGCAAAAAATAGAGCGATTAGGATAAACATAGTTAATCCAATTAATGATGCGATATAGAGCCCTGTGACTTTCCACTTCATCTAAGTTCACCTTTTGTATGAAGTTTATATCCTAGTCCCCTTACTGTTACAAGATAAAGTGGTTTGGAAGGATTATCTTCAATTTTTTCTCTTAAATGCCTCATATGCACCATCAGAATATTATCATTGCCTAAGTATGATTCTCCCCAGATAGCTTCGTATAATCGGGCTTTACTGAAAATTTGATTTGGATTCTTTACTAAAAATAGTAAGATGTTAAATTCTTTTGCTGTTAAAGTTAGTAATGTATCCCCCTTCAACACTGTCCCTTGTGCTTCATCAATCGTAACGTCTCCAAACTGATATATAGACTGAACCTTTTCTTGATATTGATTACGTCTAAAAAACGCTTTCATCTTATATGCTACTTCTTTTGGACTAAAAGGTTTTGTAATATAATCATCGCCACCTATACTTAATCCAAGTATTTTATCTAAATCTTCATTTTTCGCCGATAAGAAAAATATTGGAACGAATGTAAACTGTCGAATTTGCTGACAAACAGTAAATCCATCTATATCTGGAAGCATAATATCTAATAAAATAAGATCTGGCTGTATTTGCCTACACATCCGTACGCCATCTTCTCCTGTTGTATACGTATAAATATGTTGAAATCCCTCTTTCCTTAAAACATCCTCTAGCAAATTCAAAATTTCTTCTTCATCATCTACTATAAGAATTTTCTTTGTATGAAGATCCGGTATATTATGTATCATTTATTGCACCTCAATATCTTTCTAATATTACTTTTAATAATTAATGTACCATTTTCATTCCACAGTAGAATAGTAATTTGAGGTTTTTCTTACCAATTGTAGGGAAGAATTATTATTTTCCGATATACCTAAATGATCTATCACTTTACAAAGGGAAATGTCCAGCTATTAATAGTAGAGATTAGACATAGTGTAAAAATACACAAAGATGAATGGATGGATTCAAATGGTACAATTATTGCAGGCAATAAATCTGTGTGTTTAAAAGGTATTTACTTCCAAGTACGATTCATTTAAAATAAATAAATAAACGTTTATTTATTTATTTTCATTCAGCAAATATTTTTGTAGCGAAAGCAAAGCTCGTCAGCTACGGAAGACTCCTACCTCTGGAGGCGGTGAGATGGAAGCGGAAGTGGTTTCTTTTCAGTGGGTGTTCAAACGCATACTGAATGAAGATAAAGCCCCGGCGGATGTCACGAATTTTGAAAGGAATGAATTGTGTGTGCACAATTCAAAATCCGGACGCAATTACGCCAAGGCTAAATTGATAGTGAGGGATGATGAATGGCAAGAACAATCAACAATCAACAGAGATTAGAAAAACGAAATGCCATATTAAAAGAAGCAAAAAGGCAATTTCCTAGAGAGGGTTTTTCTAAGACTACTCTTTCTAGTATAGGGAAGACAATAGGAATTAATCCTGCTACAATTTTACTTTATTTTCCTAGCAAAGAGGATTTGTTTGAGAATACCGTCAAAGAAGCATTTCAAGAAACTAGAGAAGGACAACTTTATTTACCAGATAGCTTAAAACGATCAGAGCAATTAGAGCAGATGGTGAGGCATCATGTGGGGCAGTATCGTGAAGATCCAACAAACCTACGAATTTTACAATACCTGTTTTCCCAAGCTGGGAGATTTCCAGAGCTAGAGCAAGAAGCCGTTTCCATCACATATGAGTTTGTGGAGAGAATGACTGGATTGTTGAAGGAGCGCTCTAATTTAAATGAAACCGAACAAGAACTTCGCGATAAAACGTGGGCTTATTTATCTTTCTTAAGTGGATTTACAATGATTATGCTTGAACCTGAAAAATATCCATTATGGGAAGGAATCGTAAAACAAGGAGTTAAGCTACTCGAAACATAAAGGGGTTAAAGAAACATGATCAATAATGAAGTCAAGAAAGTAATGATGCTCTATAGTAGTAGCTTGAATGAAATGTTCCCCAATCAAGTTCTAGGTGTCTATTTATATGGCTCATCCGTTTTAGATGCCTTTCATCCTGAGAGCAGTGATATTGATTTTGTGACGGTTTTTAGTCGAGAAATGACGGGCGAAGAGTTAAAAAAATTATCGTATCTTCATAAGAATATTAGAGCTGGAAATCCATTAGTCAAAAAATTTGAATGTGAGTACTTATCCTTGAATGAGCAGAACCAATTGGATTTAGATAAATCTTTCCCTTTTTTTGAGGGTACAAAGTGTAAGGGGGAAAGAAGGCTTATGAAAGTTGCGGTTTATCAGCTCGTTCATGATTCATATGCTGTTTACGGCCCTAACTTTTCTACATACTACTCAAGCATAGATTGGCAGGATATTATGCAGGAGATGGAGTACAATCTTAACCACTATATAGCGAACAAAGCTTCCCGAAGCTATTTGTTTTTATTCGATTCTTGGATTGAGTTCATTGTCTTAACCTTATGTCGAGTGTATTATACATTGAAAACAGGAAAGATTACGTCAAAGGAACGGGCCTGTGAAGAAGTAATAAAGGACTTCGATTTAACCTATTCTGACATTCTTCAAGAGGCACTTAGAATTAGAGGTAGAAACCAAGCCAAGTCCAATTATAAAAATCGATGGGAACGAAAGAAAGCAACGATCCATTTTATAAACTCTTTGAGAGCGTATTGTAATCAGGCTTTTTTATCTAGATAAGTCTTCAAAAAGTAATATCATATTGGGGGATCGTTGTATCACTCGTTATACTAGGTGCGAAGCGTATTATAAGGAAAAGTACATAGTTTGAACCATATCGCTTTCATAAATTATTTGATTCATTGTTCAACAGTTGGGCCTGATTGTCGCATAAAAAAATTATAAAAGTCGATTCCTTATTGTACTAGGAATCGACTATTTAGGTAAAAACCGCTTAGCTTATGTTTTTCACGTTTTTTGATAGGATCTCTAAAGACAGATTTTTTACCAATTATTATGAAATGCTTCTCGGTATGTAAAACTGCTAGCTGAGTATATAAAACTTATCATTCGTGTTATTTTACATCCTTTGTCCACTCTGAAACTTTATCTTCATTTTCTTTAATCCATTTTTTAGCTGCTTCTTTAGGATCAGTGCCTTCCATAATGTCAAACATAACACTTTCTATATCTTCTGCAGTCCAATGGAAGTTATCAAGAACACTATATGCTTCTGGATCATCTTCTTTCAATCCTTTACGTGCAAATGTGCCAATATATTCTTCAGCTCCATATATACCTTTAGGATCGTCTAAATATTTTAAATCGAAAGCATTGAATTTCCAGTGAGGAGACCAACCTGTAACAATGATTTCTTCTTTTTTTTCAATTGCTTGACTAAGAGCTGCTGTCATCGCGCCTGCAGATGAGGTAAGTACATTCCAGCCTTTTAGGTTACTGTATTCCTTATAAGCATTTTCTGTTGTTGCCGTCATATTTGCTCCTGGTTCAATACCTGTTATCGTCTTATTTGCTTCATTTGTTAAATCTTCGATAGAGTTTACATCCATATAACTAGGGACAACTAAGCCAATTTTTGCGCCTGTTAGATTTTCACCCAAATCGACTATTTTCTCCTTGTACTTCTCAACTTGTGGGGCATGTGTTTGTGGTAGCCAAGCTGACACCATACCATCGACCTCTCCGTTTGCAAGAGCTTCCCACATAATTCCATTATCGAGTGGTGTTAGTGTTACATCATATCCTAAATCCTCTAGAACTTGTCCTACTATGTTCGTAGAGGCAATTTCAGTGTCCCATTCGACATAGGCTAAGTTCACTTCTTTTTTTTCGTTATTTTGTGTACCTTTACCATCTGAGTCACAAGCACTTACTATTAAACTCAATCCTAAAGCTAATCCTAGCTTCAATAGATTACTGAATCTCATAAAATCTCCCTTTCTTAGGATTAAAAAATACCTAGAAATTAACAAGTAACAACTTAACGTTAACAAAAGGTTGTTACTTTTGTCAAACTGGGTTTTTAAGAAAAAATGCGCAAATCTAAAGGGGAAGTCCGAGATCGTGCAAGTAAAAAAGCTCATGTTTAGCCTAGGACGAACCGGCTTTAATTATTTTTATTTTGTGATGTATAATTTTCCCTTTTAGATCGAATTCC
Organism: Lysinibacillus sp. RS11; assembly: GCF_042019215.1. NCBI lineage: Bacteria > Bacillati > Bacillota > Bacilli > Caryophanales > Bacillaceae > Lysinibacillus > Lysinibacillus sp. RS11. Next base: position 869,402 of record NZ_CP168124.1, read on the forward strand.
AGGCTAGTAATTTAAGGCTGTCGTAAGGCTCGCTTTAGATTTGGGAAAGGTGAATTCATTAAAGTCTAAGCTGTAGAGAAAAAAGACTTGAATGGAGATGATTTTTCTTATGAAAACATCAGCTATTGTGCAAACACAAAACCTGACCAAAAAGTATGGATCTATTAATTCTGTAAATAAAGTTGATCTTCATGTTCAGGAAGGAGAGATCTATGGGTTTTTGGGTCCGAATGGTGCTGGAAAAACAACCACACTAAAAATGCTTCTCGGACTTATCAAGCCTTCGAAAGGGACAATCAATATATTTGGGGACAGTTTAAGCAAACATCGGTCTTCCATTTTGCAACGTACTGGATCCTTAATCGAATCACCTTCTTACTATGGGCATTTGACAGGACTCGAAAATATGAGGGTCATGCAACGGCTGCGAAATGTACCTGATAAAAATGTGAATGAGGCACTTCGTATTGTACGTCTAGAAAATCAGAAAGACAAAAGAGCTGAGCAATATTCGCTAGGAATGAAGCAACGATTGGGTATTGCAATGGCTTTGCTTGCCTTTCCAAAGCTACTGATTCTTGATGAGCCGACGAACGGTTTAGACCCGGCTGGTATCGGTGAAATACGGGAGCTCATTAAATCATTGCCTAAAAGCTATGGGATAACGGTATTGCTCTCTAGCCACTTGCTCTCTGAAATTGAACAGATTGCTACTTCAGTAGGTATTATCAGTGATGGGAATCTACTGTTTCAGGGGAGTGTAGAAAGTTTAAGGGAAAAAGGCAAAAGCGCCATCCTTCTTAAAACTGGAGACAATACTAAGGCGGAGCAGCTCCTTCACACGCAAGGCTACAGTCTAACAAGAAGCGGTAACCGTCTTGAGTTCGATAATCTTCAGGACAAAGAAGTGGCAGAAATGAACCGATTTCTTGTTAAACATAACATTCCTGTCACTAGGATTGAAGAGCATAAGAAAAGCCTGGAGAACATTTTCCTGGAGCTGACAGGGAGGGGGAGGAGCTTGTGATTAAAACATTAGGACTAGAATATTACAAAATACGCCGCAAAAAAATATGGATTATGATTACCTTAATGCTTGGGGTGGAGATGCTGTGGGCTTGTAATTCCATCAACCATTCTATTGCTAAAAATCCGGTTTACGCAGTGTGGGAATCTATCTTTTTTGATATATCTTCTATGAATGGGCTTTTTATGCCAATTATTTCGGCTATCGTTGTTTCTCGTATTTGTGATATGGAGCATAAAGGCGCCACCTGGAAAATGCTTATTGCTACTAACGTGAGCCGCGGCTCTCTTTATGCGGCGAAGTATATTTGCGCTAATAGTTTGCTCCTGTTTGGCATTCTTGCGCAGACCGTACTGATGATTATATTCGGACTGATAAAAGATTTTCCTGGAGCACCTCCTACCGATTTTTTATTCAAGTTTATTGTTGGTAACTTGATGACGACCCTTGCTGTTACGGCACTTCAGCAATGGATTTCTTTAGCCATTAAAAACCAAGCATTTGCGCTGTGCTTAGGCATGCTGGGGGGCTTCATCGGTATGACCGCAGGATTTTTCCCTGCTGCAGTTAGATATATTTTTATATGGTCGTATTATTTGGACCTCAGCCCGGTAACTTTTCATTTCGCTGAGTCTGCGAGTTTTTATATGGCACAGTCTGTTGGGGTCGGTCTTGTATTGATTGTACTAACGATGACTGTTCTATTTTATATTGCCGGGAGTATTCATGTATCCCGGCAGGAAATCTGAGGTGAGAAATTGATGAAACAAAGTATCTTTGCTGAATTGCTCAAGCTACGACATTCTCGTATCGGTCTTGTACTAGCTGTACTTCCTATCATAAGTCTGCTGTTTGGATGTACAAATTATTATTTAAACAAGGGCGTCTTGGGAAATGGATGGTATAGCTTATGGAGCCAAGTTTCCTTGTTTTACGGCGAGTTTTTTCTACCTATTTTAATTGCCATTTGTTGTTCCTATGTATGTAGGCTGGAGCATTTGAACCGAAATTGGAATATTATTTTGACCGCTCCAGTATCGGTTGCAAGTGTTTTTCTTGCCAAATTGTTTGTCGTTAGCATATTAGTTATGTTCACACAAACATTTTTCCTAGGGTTGTACTGGTTAGCAGGTACCCTGTTCTCCTTACCAGGTCCTTTTCCTGTAGAGACTATAGGCTGGACGGTCCGTGGTTGGTTTGCCACTCTCTCCATTAGTGCTCTGCAATTAGGAATATCGTTGCGAATGCGAAGCTTTGCAACACCTATTGGCATTAGTCTATGTGCAGTGATTATCGGTTTGGGTATGTATGCTGCTAATGTAGGTATGTTTTTCCCGTTTTCACTACTCACAATTGGCATGAGTGTTTTAAATCAGGATCGGCTTACTGACTTACAGAATATTTTATTTTGGATAGTAAATTTAACTTTTGTAATTATTTTTGTGTCGATATCTATTCACCGCTTGAAGAATAAAGATATTGTCTCATCCTAATTACACTTGGAGGAATTTAGATGAAAAAAATATTGTTGATGCTGGGGCTTTTCATCGTGCTTGGTGCATGCATGTGGTTTTTCTTCTTAACCCCAGAGAAGCTAACACCTGAAAATCCTGCGGGAAAAACTATCTATTATACAATGATATCCGACTCTGGTATTCAGGATAACAATGGACGTTACGACTATGAATTAACTGCCTACAATAAGAAAGGGAAGGAACAAAAGCTTGAATTTTCGGCTGGAAAGCAATTGAGAGAAGGAGCGTATATCCGACTTAATTACACACGGATTCGAGGCGTCACTTATTGGGAAGAAGTTGACTTCGAGGAGTTACCAGAAGCGGTGCAACAGAAATATCAAAAATAAAAAGAAAGCCTTCGAATGAAATTGGGAAAATACTGATGAATCTCCTATTCATGTATAATAAAAGTCAGGTGATGCAGCATGGTAAATTTAAAAGACAAAAAAATATTAATAGTAGATGATGAACCGGAAATTAGAAAAATGATTGAAAGCTTTTTAAGAAAAGAGGGCTTTTTCCGTATATATAATGCAACTGACTGCAGTTCTGCCCTGTCAATCTGCCAAACAGATAAGCCTGATATAGCTATTCTCGACGTCATGTTACCTGATGGCGATGGATTCTCACTTTTGTCTTCCATCAGACAGTTCTCAGAAATGCCAGTCCTTTTCCTTTCTGCACGGGGCGAGGATGAAGATCGTTTACTCGGACTTGGCTTGGGGGCAGATGATTATATTGTGAAACCGTTCCTACCGCGTGAACTAGTTTTAAGGCTTATGGCCATTCTGAAAAGGGTCTACTCCTCTCATATTTTGGAACAATTGTCTGTTTTTCAATTAGGCGAACAGACTATTAATCTAGAAAGTGCTGTCGTATACGGGAATCAAAAGGAGTTACCATTGACGGCAAAGGAGCACGCTATACTTGTGAAATTGTATGAAAATCAAGGGAGAATCGTTACAAGCGATGCCTTATGCCAGGCCGTCTGGGGAGATGACAGCTACGGTTACGAAAATACATTGATGGTCCACATAAGGCGGGTTCGTGAAAAAATCGAGGTGGATCCATCCAAACCACTTTATCTTCTTACTGTCAGGGGACTGGGATATAAACTGTTAGTGAAGGAGACGCGTTAAGTGGAAGGAGTTATTCGCATATTACGACGATTTGTCGCCGCTACTATTATAATCTCGATATTTCTGCTTATTTTTAACTTAGTAATGTTATGCGTGCTAGTGTTCACAGAAAATAATCAGTCTCCGTCCCCAAAAAACGTGGTGAAGCAAGTGGCCCAAAGTATGGACAAACAGGGTGACAGCTACCGATTGAACGAGAACACTGCCGAGCTGCTGCAGCAAAACAATGCATGGGCTATGTTAATCGGTGAAGATGGCCATGTGCGATGGAACTACCATTTACCTAATGATGTTCCGCAATCCTACAATCTAGTAGAAGTAGCCAAGTTTTCACGTTATTATCTTATGGAATATCCTGTTTATACTTGGGAGCATCAGGACGGTCTGATTGTAGTAGGATATCCAAAGAAAAGCCACTGGAGGTATCAATTTGACTATCTCTCAGATTGGTTAGAGTCATTGCCTTTGCGGCTTATATTATTACTGATTTCTAATGTGATACTCGCTTTGCTAATATCTATTATGATTGGGACACGACTAATAAGAAAAATACGTCCTCTTGTGGATGGAGTTCACAACCTTGCCAAGGAGGAAGTGGTTCAGTTGGATGCCGATGGGATATTCGATGATTTGGCCCAGAGCATTAATTCCACGTCTACTATGCTTCAAAATAAAACGGATGCGTTAAAGGCTCGGGATGAAGCTCGCTCCAATTGGATTGCTGGGATTTCGCATGATATTCGAACGCCCCTGTCGCTAGTTCTCGGCTACGCAAGTGAAATGGAAGAAAATTCGGACCTGCTAGACGAGCAAAGACATCAGGCAAGCATTATCCGGCGCCAAGGCGAGAAGCTACGATCCCTTGTAAGTGACCTGAATTTGGTCTCCATGCTTGAGTATGAAATGCAACCTTTACATTTGAAGAACATTCGACTATCGGTTTTGGCAAGACAGGTTGCCACAGATTTTTTAAATAACGGAATAGATGATCGCCATGCCATTGATTTAAAACTGTCCACCGAAGCGATTCACATCATTGGAGATGAAAAATTACTACTTAGAGCAATTAACAACCTCGTCCAAAACAGTATGCATCACAACCCAGAGGGATGCAAAATCATACTGGAAACCAACTTGTCTGAGGGAGGCTCCAAGTATCGCTTTATCGTAACGGATAATGGACAAGGCATTCCGCAAGAACAATTAAAGAATATTACCGAGTTACCTTACTCATCAAAGAGAAAGGGGACTATCAAGCAAGGTCACGGTCTGGGGCTTCCGATGGTTGCAAGAATTGTGCAGGCACATCATGGACGCCTAATTCTTGAGAACGGTGAAGATCAAAGAGGTTTAAAAGCAGTTATGGAATTTCCTATCTAGTACCAAAAGGAAGAACAATAGAAAAAGCTAAGAGGCAACTGGAAGCACGCCGCGACTACAGATGAATGTGTCTCGCTTATTGTTTTCCTTCCGTGAGTATAGGTACTTACATCGCTATATTTGCCCCTAGCTCTGTAACGATTATCAAAATATGCAAGAAAAACAACAAAAATTGATTTTATTAAATTCATTTATAATGCTATAATTCCGCTATCAATTACTATATTTTGGGTGATGTATAAACTTATTTTGGGGAATTGTGTAAAAATAAAGGTTGCTATTGACTGTTATATATATTTTCTTAATTATCACAAGTATTGTGCCTGCTTACGCTGAAGATGAATAGATAACAGAGAGTGTGGATGACGTTGTTGCCCTTATAGGTTATAAAGGTGAATCAAAGGATAAATGAGATTAATGACAACCAGTGTAGAAATAAGGACCAAAGTGTTTAAGAGTAAGAAGGAAGGTTATACATTTACTAACTGGTATCAAATATAAAAGCAAGGGATTTAGTGAAAGATATAGTAATAGAAGACCTACCATTGTACTACCAATGGATAAAGAGGGGCTTTATGAATGAGGAGATTGCCAAGCGATGTATTATTAAAGGCTATGCAGATAGCATTTTCAGACCAAATAAAAACTTACCACCGGCATAATTTAAGGCGTTAATGTATCGAGTGCTCGGTTTATAAAGTATGACTGTTAAGGAGATGTATCGTAATTTGATACATCTCTTTTTCTATTTAAGTAGCTATGCCATTAGCAAGTATTATTCAAGGAAGAAAATGAAGTATTGCTGTTGAAAAATCACATAGGAAAATAGATTTACCTATAAACAGATAAAAATTTTATCGTATTAAAAATGTCCCGGAAAAAGATGTTGTGTTGTGAAAGGATATTAGGATTATCAAATCATGCATAAAATCGAACAAATAGTGATTTTGCATATTATAAAATACTTGTTATAGTTTACCTATTATCCTGAAAAACAAGAGACTTTATACATGGTTGCTCAAAATGAGTGAATTTGATTAAAATAAGATTTTTTGTTGGTTAAAAGAGTATTTGATGGGAGTGAAATATACACGAAACATCCGTTCTGTTGTCGAGTTTATACTCTGTGGTAGTCAAAAAGTATTGATAAAAATCCTTTTTGATGTTTAGTGTCGTGAAAAACGGGAATAGAATTTATTGATAAGAGCTATATAAACTTATCTAATTTTAATAGTTTATTATTGACACAGCTAGAAGGTGTTAGCGTAAGACATTGAGGTGTTTTTATGTATAATTTTTTAGATCGTTTAGCTTTACAAAAAATAAAGGTTTTACATCATATTTATAAAGAACAGAGACTGTATTCAAGTTTAGAGTTAGCTCAAAAGATGTCTCTGTCAGAAAGAACAATTATAAAAATAATTGAGGAAATTTCGAATGATTTGGGATCTATTACAGAATCTGCGGTTATCCAAAAAGTAGAGCATAAGTATTTTCAATTAGACTACAAAGACAATTTCTCTATTAAAACGATTGAAAGGTATTATTTACAAAAGTCATTAACTTATAGAGCTTTTGATCAGATTTTTTACAATGATTTTAATGATATTAATATGTTTGCTTTGGAAAATTTCACCAGTGTACCCTCCATATATCGACGTATAAAAAAAGTTAAACCTTTGTTAAGTCAATTTCATTTGAAGTATACATCCCTTGAAACGGTCATTTTAGAAGGTACGGAAAAACAAATTCGTTATTTCTACTTCTTGTTCTATTGGAACTCGTGTTGGGGGGAAGTATGGCCATTTACTCTCGTATCAAGAGAAGAAATTCTAGAAAGAATGAAGGAAGTAAATATAGAATACTCCGAACCTGTTTTATACTGGCTTGCCATTTGCCTAACACGTGCAAAATTAGATTGCTTAATTGAATATCATCCAATGTATGCAAACTTTACAAAACATCATCATAACTATGAGCAATTATCGGAAAAAATCAAGTATATCTTCGAAGAATTTACAACTTTATCAGAAGAAGAAATTGAATTAGAAACAATGTTTTCATTTTCCATAATTTGTTGCATGCGTCATTATCAAAAGAAAGATAATGACGCAAGTTTATTGATGAATTTTGCCCAGCACCATAATCAGGAGCTATTTATACAAGTAACTCTATATTGGATGGAAATATTTATGGAACATTTTTCAGTTACTTTAGATGTAGAAGAATATGGGGCACTTTTTATAAATTTACTACATCTTCATTATTTTATATTAACATTTTCAGGTCCAGCTAGTTTATTTAAAGAAGATCTTTATAAGAAGCGATTAGAAATGCATGAAACTGCTCAAATCGAAATCATGAATCAGTTTTATGATCGTCTATTAGATAATAAAGACTTTGCTATCGTATTTAAACGTAGAGAAGTATTAATCGGTCGATATCATAAATTACTAAAGCAAACATTAAGTATTATTAATAGAGATACCATTAAAATAAAAATATTTTCGATGATAAATGATATACCTTATCTATTCAATCAAGTAAAACGTGTTTTTGTCCATGTTGAGTTATGTTCTGAAGATGAAGAAGCAGAGTTAATCATAGCAGACCGCTTTTACTTAAATATTCAAAAAAACCCAGAAGATATATTTGTTTGGAATTCAGTTCCTTCGAGAGGAGACTATGAAAGGTTAGGAAAAAGGCTACAGGAGATCTATTTTAAAAAGTATCAACAGCCAAATAAGTTACTATTGAAAACTTTACTAAGTGATGTTTAAAGAAAAATATTCGCTTTTTTGAGAAATGGAGGTTGATTCATGCGCTGGAAAAATAAAAATATACAGATAGATCACGACATTATATTACTCAAAAGTAATATAATGATGAATATTCAAAATGGCAGTGAAATAGAGAAACAAATAAAAATGATTAAATTTTCACTAGAAGACTTACAAGTAATTAAAAACTTGCAGCCATTTATTGAAGAAGCAATAGATGACATTGTTGATCGCTTTTACAATAATCTAGAATTGGAAGATTCTTTATTGACTCTTATTAAAAAAAATAGTTCAGTGGATGATTTAAAGAAAACTTTAAAATTACATATTTTAGAAATGTTTTCGGGAATAATTGATGATGAATATTTTTTAAAAAGAGCTAGAATAGCGCAAATGCATGTGAAAATTGGTCTACAGACAAAATGGTATTTATGCGCCTTTCAAAATTTGTTTATAACAGTTATTGAGATGATCGAAAAGAATTTTTCTGATAAAGAGCTTTATTATTCTAATGTAAAAGCACTTTCAAAATTATTTAACTTAGAGCAACAAATAGTTCTTGAAGAATACGATAAAGAGAAAAGTAAAATTAAAGAAAAATCAAATAAACAGGCAGCAAAAACTGGATTTCAAGTTGTCAATTCAACTGAAAATCTAGTATTTATTTCAGAACAAACTAATGCGACATTTAAGGAATTACATATTCTTTGCACAGAAATGATGGAGATCGTCAATGCCGGAAAAGAGTTATCTGCTTTAGCAGAAGAGAGGGCTGAAAATGAAAAAGTTCAAATAAGTAAACAAAATAGTAATATGATGGAAGTTTATGAGGCTGTCCAAATAATCTCCAATGATATAAAAGAATTGTTAAAGATAACAGAGGAAGTCCAAGGCATTATAGATATTGTAACGGAAATAGCCGATCAAACAAAATTATTATCTTTTAATGCAGCAATTGAAGCAGCAAGGGCTGGCGAACATGGCAGAGGATTTGCAGTTGTAGCAGAAGAAGTTAAGAAACTATCAGAAGTAACGAAAAAATCAGTCTCAAATGTAGCTCATTTAATTTTATCCACCGTAACTAATGTGGAAAAGTTATCATCTTCACTTGACATGATAAACCAATCCGTTCATGACGGGCATGAAATTATGAAACAAACAGACATATTTTTTGAGCAAATCTTACAATCTATGAAGGAAATACAAGAACATAATAAATATTCACAGGAAGAATTGGGGATTTTTGTTGATGTCGTGAAAGAATTGGGTAAAGCATTTGATGAAGTTGCATTGTCGGCTAACCGACCTGCTAGTTTTGCTAATGAATTAAACAATTGATGAGGAGTTTTCCGAATGAGCAAAAAAATACCAAAAGAATTAACGTATTTTTTAAAACTGGGTGATGCTGTTGTAATTGTTGATGAAGATCAATTTATCATTGATGTGAATCAACAATATGAAATTAGCACTGGCTATAAAAGAGAATTTCTAATTGGATTACCAGTAGGGTGTTTAAAATCGAGTGCAACACCATTTGTTATGTATAAATCGATAGAAAGTACATTGAGAAATGGAAAAACGTGGTCAGGGGCAATGGTTAATGTCAACAAATCATTAGAGCAAAGGTACTCATTTATAACGATTACTCCAATTGAAATAAAAGGAATTGTTTATTATGTAGGAGTAATGCGCATGGCAGAACAACTATTGATAGAAGAAGTGAATCAGAAACAAATAGATCAAAAGGAATTATTTAAATTGTTAGCTCTATCAAGTGAAATGCGTGATGTAGATATCGCGGAACATCTTTTAAATGTGCAAAAGCTTTCAGAGAAACTCTTGCTAAGCCTCTTTGAAGATAGATCATATAATTTATCTGTAGAGTATATTAATAAAATTATTCAATACAGTGTATTGCATGACATTGGTAAATCCGGAATTCCAGAGTCGATACTGTATAAAACGGGTACATTAACAATTCATGAAAGAAAAATCATGGAGATGCATCCTCTTATCGGTATCGATGTATTAAATAAAATATCTGATGAAATGAACAATAAACTCTTTGAAGATATGGAAATAGCAAGGAATATTATTAAATCTCATCATGAGAATTGGGATGGATCAGGATATCCAATGGGATTAAAAGGAGAAGAAATTCCATTTGAAGCGAGAGTTATATCAATAGTAGATGTATATGACGCTTTAGTTAGTAGTAGAGCTTATAAAAAATCTTGGACAAAAGAAGAGGCACTTTCATATTTAAAAGAACAGAAGGGCATTAAGTTTGATCCTAATTTAGTAAAAGTATTTATAGAAAAAGTAATAGGTGAAAATAGAATTATTTTAAAATAAATGTCGAGTATTCAGCTAAATAATGTATGAAATAATACTGAAACGACCTCATTTTAGACTTCTTAACGATGATTACTCAATGGATTTTATAATTCTAAAAAGTGCAATTTACGTGAGGAGCAAATTGAAATTTTATAAAAATAAAAGTAATACCTGATTATGAATTATTTCAAAAAAGTGGAATTCAATATGAAGAAGATGTCCAGTACTTTAATACTTTAATAACTGAAGTGACAACATTAGTATTCATCAGTGCTTTGCTTGTAAATGACATTGAATCTTAAAGAACTCAAGTTTTTCACGATTCAATTCCATACAAAGATGGCTGAACAAAATATTTTTTTCCTCATATGATATGTGCAAATGCTTCAAATATTTTGAGGAGGAAAAGTATGCATTGGGTAACCATCATTCTTATAGGCATAGCCGCAAACTTAGATAATTTAGGTATAGGTCTTGCCTATGGGATAAAACGTGTAAAGATCCCCGTTTTATCGAACGCAGCTATAGCGGTCATTTCCATGATCGTCACATATGTTGCAGTTACAGCCGGGAGTACGATTGATGAATTCATTTCTCCACATACAGCTAATTTGTTAGGTAGTTTACTGTTAGTTACTATAGGATTGTGGACTTTAGTGTCAAATCGTTTTTCTCAGCAAGGCATTGCAGAAAAACCTGAATTATTTGATGAAGATAAAAATTACATTATCTCTTTCAGAGAATCAATGACACTTGGTTTTGTCTTATCTGCCAACTGTCTAGCTGGCGGCATTGCTATTGGCGCAAACGGGATATCCGTCATATGGACAGTAATCTCTATCGGCATTTTTTCATTTATAACAGTTGGTATAGGTAGTCATTTTGGAAGCTTACTAACAAAAACATTTATTGGAAAATATTCTGCAGCTATATCTGGTTTGTTACTTCTAATTATTGGTATATTGGAAATGTTTAGTTAAATAAGTGGCGTTGTTAATAGAATTCAGGGGATATCAGGAATTTTTCCGTGATATTGGCTCATCACCAAAAGTTGTGGATGACATTTGTTAAGACGTATGCTTTGTATATTAGTTGATTGGAGTGGAGACTGGGCGACTCCTTGGGATTAGCGTCACAGATGAGACCCTGGAGCGAGCAACGCGAGTGAAGCGGCTCATCGGACGCCCCCAGGAAAGCGCCCAGTCGGAACGGAAATCAACCACACGTTATGGTGATGATCCGTGATATTCCTTTTTGATAGGGAATTTCGGAATATTAAGGGTGAATTTGGTTAAGTTTCAATCGATGGCACAACGCTTAATCATTCAATTTTGCAAACGGACAATAATGAGTTTTATTTATATTGTAATTTTAAAAACCGAGAAAGTCCGGCTGGCAGTGTGGGGACTGCTAAGATTAGCAAAGTTTTAATTTATTACTTGACGCAAAATGATTATTAATATATAGTAAGTTACCAAAAGTAATTAATTACTTTTGGTAACTTGTGTATTCAAAGTAACTACTTATGTTTATCTTGAACATAATTAATGTAGTTACTTCATATTTTAACATATATCTCGAATTCGAGATAAATAAAAAATTTAAATGGAGGAATTTAAAATGGCAAAATGGAATATTGATTTAGGACATTCATCAGTTAACTTTCAAGTAAAACACATGATGGTATCAAAGGTAAAAGGTGTGTTCGATACTTATTCAGCAGATATAGAAGCGGCGGATCTTGGAGATTTAACAACAGCCAATATTGACTTTACAATCGATGCAGCAAGCATTAACACACGTAGCGAAGATCGTGACAATCACTTAAAAGCAGCAGATTTCTTCGATGCCGAAACATATCCAACAATCACTTTTAAATCAACGAACATTACAAAAAAATTAGATAATGAATTTGCCATTACAGGCGATTTAACAATTAAAGATGTAACAAAATCAGTAACATTTGATACTGAATTTAATGGGAAAGGGACAAATCCATGGGGCCAAGAAGTTTATGGCTTTGAAGCTGAAACGACAATCAATCGTGAAGAATTTGGCTTGACTTGGAATGCTGCTTTGGAAACTGGTGGTGTTCTTGTTGGTAAAGACATTAAAATTACAGTAGAACTTGAAGTAAATCCAGCTTAACCTTGCAAACTGTGCTCGAAAATATAGTCGGGCACAGTTTTTTATTAATAAAGTAAAACTATGGTTCATCACCAAAAGTTGTGGATACATTTGTTAATCGCCCCAAGTGTATAAAAATAACCCAATAACTAAGTTACTTGCATAATTTTAGTAATTAATGCATATAAATCATCATATTGTTTTTGGGGGCGATGGGATGAATGTATTAGTGACAGGTGGTTATGGTTTTATTGGCAGTGCAGTGGCAAGGCGTTTCTTTAAGGAAGGTTCAAATGTTTATATTATTGATAATTTAAGCACAGGCCATTTACGTAATGTCGACTTTGAGCATAAATCGTATCTTTTGAATGTAGAAGATGAGGTTTGTGAGCATCTCTTTAAGGAAATATCATTTGATGTGGTAGTCCATTGTGCTGCGCAAACAAGTGTCCAAAAGTCGATACAAGAGCCAGTGAAGGACGTTTTAACGAATATTGTAGGGCTTAGTCAGATGCTCTTCTTATCGTCAAAATATAAAGTAAAGCATTTTGTTTTTGCCTCGTCTGCGGCCGTTTATGGTGATAGTCACTATCCACCACTAGAAGAAACGGATGTTAGTGAGCCCATTTCAATGTATGGATTAAATAAAAGCATTGGTGAAACATACTGTGAAAAATGGCAAAAGGATTATCGTTTACCAACATTAATTTACAGATTTGCTAATGTATTCGGCCCAAGACAATATATGCAGGGGGAAGCGGCGGTTATTCCTAGCATGCTAAAAAGCAGTATTGAAGGAAAGCCCTTTACGATTTATGGAGATGGAGAACAGACACGAGATTTCATTTATGTAGATGACATTGCAGATGCTATTTATGCCGGTGTGCAAGCTAAATTACAAGGCATTTATAATGTATCAACGAATGAGGCGTGGTCGATTCATCAAGTCATTTTATTATTACAGCATTTAAATCATCCTTTAGAAATTCAATATGCTCCTGCAAGAGAGGGAGATATTGAGCATTCGTTTTTAAATAATGCCAAGTTGGCAAAAGCAATCGGGTGGAGACCAAAAACTTCTTTTGCGGAAGGCATAGAGCGCACATTGCAAGCATTACAAAATGAAAAAATCGTTGAAATTTAAGTATAGAACCCCGCTTAGTTCTTTAAATATGAAGATGAAGATTTGTCAGTGTAATATTTGACGATTTACCCTATTCTAAAGGGAAAATCGTCTTTTTATATTTTCAATTACTTATTGAGAGAGGGAAACTAATCATTCATCAGCAAATAAATACAGACCCTCGTTCAAGCGTCAAAACCATGGTTTATCTTTCAATGCTATTTAGTAAATTTGCATATTTTATAATTGGTATTACACGGGTTAGAAATAGTGTTTTCTTATGTCTATAGTATAATTGTTTTTCAACACACCTGATTATTTTTTTAAGGAATGCTGTGGAATTGAACGGGGGGCTTACACATGTTAGTAGATTTTAGAGTGAAAAATTGCTTAAGTTATAAAAATGAAACATTATTTTCTATGGTTGCGGGAAACCGTATTCGAAAACTAAAAGACACACATACAATGAATTTTGAATCGTTTCGTCTCGTGAAAAGTGCTTTTATTTTTGGACCAAATGGAAGTGGAAAATCGAACTTATTCACAGCTATTAAAGTGTTACGTTCTTTGTTGTTTAACTTTGAAAACCTTAATAATGTCAAACAACTGCGCTTGCCCTACCAACCGTTTAAGCTAGGAGGTCAGCAAGGGCAACCGACAGAATTTATGATTTCATTATTACTAGATGGGGTACTGTATGATTATGAGATACAGTATAATGCATCGCAGGTTCTTTATGAATGCCTCACTAAAACGACAACGTCCATGAAAGAAAAGCTCTTTACCAGACAGTGGGATGGGACAGAATATTTGTATGAAACTGCCCAAAACACAGCGCTAGAGCTGACAAAATATACGCGTAATAATACGGCTTTCTTATCAGTATTAAATGTCTTTAATGACCCCGATGCTACAAAAATATTTGATTGGTTTTTACATAAAATTCTGTTCCTTGATGAAGCAAACCGGTTATCAAGTCATCCACTGATTCGTAAACTTGAAGAGGAACCCTTTAAGAATGAAGTCATTAAACTACTTAAAATTGCAGACTTTTCTATTCAAAATGTGACAGCAAGACGTGTTGAGCGCAGAGAGAAAAATACTATTTATGAGTTTGACACTTCGGAGGTTATTCAAGAGGTGGATATTGATTTGCACTATTTATCGTTTGATGAAGCAGGTGCGCCAATCGGTACAGAGACGATTAATTGGACGATGGATTCAAAGGGAACAGTACGGATACTACATTTAGCATGTGTTATGGTAGATGCATATAATAAAGGAAAAACGATCTTTATAGATGAATTTGATACTGCATTTCATGTATCGATTTGTGAATTTTTAATGGCTATAATGAACAGCAAACGTAACGCCAGTAATCAATTTGTTGTAACAAGTCATGAAATTGATTTATTGGATCAGCCATTACGTTCCGATCAAATTTGGTTTGTCAATAAAAGCTTTAAAAATGAATCCGAGTTATACTCCTTATTTGATTTTGTAGATTTGCAGAAGAAACGAGGCGATATTTCCTATGCCAAGCGTTACTTAAAGGGCGAGTTTGGTGCAACACCGGTTATTAATGAATACTTATCCAATCAATATTTAACTTCTTTCAGCGGGTTCCAAACACCCAGAAGTTAAAGCCTCTGGCGGATGTCACGGAATCAGAAAGGAGTTCACAAAGGATGTTAACCTAAAATCATCGCATCCATGCGATAACGGCTAACAGACCTGCATCGGTAATAACGCCACGTCCTGTGGCATTACCGAAATGACCGACATCGTGTCGGCCCTCGTGCAGGCCTAAGCACAAAGCCGATTCCGGACGCAATTATGCCGAGGCATAATTAATAGGAAGTGGAGGTATCTGAGCTGTGAGAGTACGTCAACAAGGAAACAGAACACTACGTAAAACTATTTTAATTTATTGTGAAGGTGAAACTGAGCGTATTTATTTTGAGCAAATGCGTATTTTAAAGCGCTCAAAATTGGTAAGTGTCAAAATTAAAAACGTGAAACGCTCAGCTATTAAGCTAGCTCAGCATGCCTATCGAGATTCGAGCTATCAATATTTTGATGAAGTTTGGATTGTATTTGATAAGGATGATTTAACTGAAAAGCAGTTAGAAGAAGTGAATGACTTTTGTGAGGAGAAAAATATTCATATTGCTTACTCAAATGAGGCATTTGAATTATGGTTACTGTTACATTTTGAAGAGGTCGATATTTCGGAAAAATATCCTCGGGCTGTTTTAAATGATAAGATGGAGCAACATCTAGGGATAACACGTTATTTCCGACATAAAGCGGATGAGTCAGTCATTGCACCCATCGCATTACGGCATGAGGTCGCTATAAAAAACTGCACGGAAATGATGGCACTTCGCAAGACAGAAAACCGTGACAACCCATATTGCAACATACATGAAATGATTCAATACATATTTTAATGTCAACAGCAGATTTTCTGGGGATCTAATAGAGAACTTGCCGTTTTGTAGATTTTCATCAAAAGCTGGAGGGAGTCTTTTTATAGTCCTCTAATATTGATCATCCTGTGGATTAACAACCTCTGAAATTTTTAACATGAATTTTTAGTGTTTCGGAATAAATAAGATCAGAAAGCTATGACAATTGAACTGAACATATGATACATCTTGCCCCCCATAAATGATTGAAAAGTATATTTTTTAGTCGTTTTCTTCCGATTACCTAACTTGCCTTTCCTATTTATACACACTACAAGTTAATAAAAGGTTTGAGTGACTGAGAGACCATTAAAAACATTTGTACATTTCGTGCATATGCTTTTAATGGTTTCTTTTTTCGTTCTTAATAAGGAGGAAATTCATTATGAGCACAGCTTCAGCAATACAACGTCAACAATCAATTGAGGAATTACAAAGTAAAGAATACGATTTATTGGTCATCGGTGGCGGTATTACAGGATGTGGTATTGCACTTGATGCAGTTGCCCGCGGTTTATCTGTAGCATTAGTTGAAATGCAAGATTTCGCCGCGGGTACTTCTAGTCGCTCGACAAAATTAGTACACGGGGGGCTTCGTTATTTAAAACAATTTGAGATAAAAGAGGTTGCAGATTTAGGTAAAGAGCGTGCGATTGTTTATGAAAATGGACCTCATGTAACAACTCCTGTATGGATGCTACTCCCGTTCCATAAAGGAGGCACATTTGGCAAATTCTCAACGAATATTGGCTTACGTGTTTATGACTTTTTAGCAGGTGTTAAACGTTCTGAACGTCGTTATATGTTAAATGCTGCAAAAACCATTGAAAAAGAACCTTTGGTCAAAGTTGAGGAATTACGTGGTGGAGGAGTATACGTAGAATATCGTACAGATGATGCGCGTCTGACAGTCGAAGTTGCTAAAGCTGCCATCGAAAAAGGGGCTACACTTATAAACTATACAAAGGCAGAGAACTTTTTATACAGTGACCAGAAGAAAATTAATGGAATCGTAGCACAAGATTTGATTGCCTATAACATGTTTACGATTCGTGCTAAAAAGGTAGTTAATGCTGCTGGTCCGTGGGTAGACGATGTTCGTCATATCGAAGGGAAACAAAATGGTAAACATTTAATTTTATCGAAAGGTGTGCATATCGTTTTTGATGAATCCAAATTCCCATTACACCAAGCTGTATATTTTGATACGCCTGATGGCCGCATGGTATTTGCGATTCCTCGTGATGGGAAAACATATGTTGGAACGACAGATACATTTTATCAAGGCGATGCACGTGAGATGAATATTCAGCAAGAAGATCGTGATTATATGATGAAGGCAATTCATTACATGTTTCCAAAAGTTCATGTCACGGATGAAGATATCGAATCAAGCTGGGCAGGTGTTCGTCCATTAATTCATGAGGACGGTAAAAACCCTTCTGAAATTTCCCGTAAGGACGAAGTATGGGAATCTTCTTCAGGACTTGTGACAATCGCTGGCGGTAAATTAACAGGTTATCGTAAAATGGCAGAAACTGTCTTAAATAAGATTACGCAAGATTTAGAACAACAATTTGGCATAACATCTACACCATGTAAAACAAAACATATGCGTATTTCTGGCGGGGAAATTGGCGGCTCTCAAAACTTACATGCCTTCGTGTCTAAACGAACAAAAATGGGCATCGATCTGGGATTATCTGAAGCGGAAGCAAAACATTTAGCACATCATTACGGGTCAAATGTTGACCTTGTTTTTGAATATGCAAAAGAAAAACATGCTGTTTTACCTCAAACGCTCTATGCTCAGTTACTATATGGGATTCATCATGAAATGGTTGTTCATCCAAACGATTTTATAATTCGTCGTACAGCCTATATGTTCTTTAATATTGCGCTTGTGAAGAAGTACAAAGATGCAGTAATAGATGAAATGGCAAAACAATTAAATTGGTCTACTGAGCAACGTGAGCAATATGAAAAAGATTTAAATACAGAAATAACAAGAGCCACAACTGCATTATAAAAAAATGAGGAGCTGTCCTAAAAATAGATATATTCTGGTGAATATCCACGTAGACTTTTGTATGTGCGACGAAGCATGAGAGAAACGAAGCGACAGGAGCACATTTTTGCGACGAAGCGTGAGAGAAACGTAGCGACAGGAGCACATTTTTGCGACGAAGCATGAGAGAAACGTAGCGGCAGGAGCACAGCGATGTACTTTTGCCTTGCTGCGGAAAGTAAGAAGGGTTTTCCCGTATACAAATATGCTAGATATTTTATAACGGACTTTTTAGCAAAGGGGTAATCAAATGAATTTTAATAATCAACAAATTATTCCCGCTGCACGTACAGTAAAGCAATTTGAGGAAATATTATATAGTCGATTCGAATACATTGTTCTACTAGAAGTGCATATTAGTTTACTAATGTCAATCAAGCACGGGGCAGATCGTAACGCTAAAAAGTTATATTCATGCAGATTTAATTAAAAACAGATAATTTTACAGCTGATTTTTTTACAATCCTATCCGTCTAGCAGGCATTATTTCCACTCGATAAACAATAGGTTGATTATGTGGGTTACTTTTTCTAGAATGTACGTAAGTTCAAGCGCGTGGTTAGGAAAAGGAACCCACATTTATTCAACTGCTAGTATGCAGTTTGTTTAAGTGTGGGTTTGTTTTTTTAGGTGTACTTAAAAACAAAGGGGGCTTTTATATGTCTGTATTAACAGCGGAACTTGTCGGCACGATGATTCTTATTTTATTCGGTGGGGGAGTTGTTGCGGGTGTATCACTGCACAAATCGAAAGGTTTTGGCGGTGGATGGGTAGTGATTACCTTCGCCTGGGGTCTAGGTGTGGCGATGGCTGCATATGCTGTAGGCGGTATTAGTGGCGCTCACTTGAATCCTGCGTTAACAATCGCGCTTGCTTCAATTGGCAATTTCCCATGGGAAGACGTACCTGCTTATGTTGTTGCACAATTGATTGGTGGTTTTTTAGGTGGGGTACTTGTTTATTTTATGTATTTACCACATTGGAAAGGTACGAAAGATCCAGATGCAAAACTGGCTGTATTTTCTACAATGCCTGCCATTAAACATCCATTATCAAATTTAATTTCCGAAATGATTGGTACATTTATACTTGTTTTAGGTATTCTAGCATTAGGTACAAACACAATTACAGATGGGCTAAACCCGTTTCTAGTTGGTATGCTAATTGTAGCCATTGGAATGGCTTTAGGAGGACCGACTGGTTATGCAATTAATCCTGCTCGTGACCTTGGCCCACGTATTGCTCACTTTTTCTTACCAATACCAGGTAAACGTGACTCAGGGTGGTCATATGCATGGGTTCCAATTGTTGGTCCAATGATCGGTGGTACATTCGGTGCCCTATTTTTCCAACAAATTTTTGAGGGGGAAAATAGTATCGCATTTTGGGTGTTAGCTATTATCGTCGTAATTATTTTTATTTGTGCTCAATTAACAGTGAAAAATGTTGAGAGTGAAATGTAATAAAAAATTTATTTGGAGGTATGTCCGATGTCAGAAAAGAAATATATTTTAGCTTTAGACCAAGGTACAACAAGTTCACGTGCTATTTTGTTTGATCAAAAAGGGAGTATTCTCCATAGCGCACAACAAGAGTTCAAACAACATTTCCCGCAATCTGGATGGGTTGAACATCACGCGGAAGAAATTTGGTCCTCTATTCTTTCTTGTATCGCTACAGTGCTTTCTGCAAAAAATATTGATTCAAATCAAATTGCTGGGATCGGTATTACAAACCAACGCGAAACAACAGTTGTTTGGGATAAAAATACAGGGAAACCAATTTATAATGCGATTGTATGGCAATCGCGCCAAACGAACGGTATTTGTGAAGATTTGAAAGCAAACGGTTATAATGACTTATTCCGTGATAAAACAGGTTTATTAATCGATGCATATTTCTCAGGCACAAAAGTAAAGTGGATTTTAGACAATGTTGAAGATGCTCGTGAAAAAGCAGAAGCAGGGGTCTTACTATTCGGCACAATTGATACATGGTTAATATGGAAGTTGACTGGTGGTAAAGTACATGTAACGGATTATTCAAATGCTTCTCGTACATTAATGTATAACATTTATGATTTAAAATGGGATGAGGAATTATTAAATATTTTAGGCGTTCCTGCTTCCATGCTTCCAGAGGTTCGCCCTTCTTCAGAAGTATATGGTTATACGGAAGAAGCTCTGTTCTTCGGCTCTGCTGTTCCGATTGCTGGGGCTGCGGGTGATCAACAAGCTGCTCTATTTGGTCAGGCTTGCTTTGATGAAGGCATGGTAAAAAACACTTATGGTACAGGCTGCTTTATGTTGATGAACACTGGTGAAAAGGCAGTAAAATCAGAGAATGGCTTATTAACTACGCTTGCTTGGGGCTTAAATGGTAAGGTAACTTATGCTTTAGAAGGAAGTATTTTCGTAGCTGGCTCTGCTATTCAATGGTTACGCGATGGCTTACGAATGTTCCGCTCTGCTGCTGATTCTGAGCAATATGCTGAACGTGTGGAGTCAACTGATGGCGTTTATGTAGTCCCTGCATTTGTTGGTTTAGGAACGCCTTATTGGGATTCTGATGTACGAGGTGCTGTCTTCGGTTTAACTCGTGGTACATCTAAAGAACATTTTGTACGTGCAACATTAGAATCATTAGCTTATCAAACAAAAGACGTACTTAGCGCAATGGAAGCAGATGCAAATATTCCACTAACAAAATTACGTGTAGATGGTGGCGCTGTTGCAAACAATTTCTTAATGCAATTCCAAGCAGACTTATTAAATGTTCCCGTTGATCGTCCGGTTATTAACGAAACAACTGCTTTAGGTGCTGCATATTTAGCAGGGATAGCAGTTGGCTTCTGGAAATCAACAGATGAAATTAGTGAGTATTGGAATTTAGAACGTCAATTCACACCTGATATGGATGAATCACTTCGTGGAGAAATTTATGCAGGCTGGAAAAAAGCTGTGACAGCTGCTCAAGCGTTTAAATAATTAGATTAATAGGATGGATTTAAAAGATAGCTGAATAGTGATAAAAAACCTTGATAGGCTAATTTGACGCAGATCCCGGATTGTTAGACAAACAATTTAACTTTTGGGGTTACTTCATTTGCCAATCAAGGTTTTATTTATGAATAGGAAATTATTCTATAACCACTTCGATATTAACTTTAAGTCACTGTTTAGCGGACTTTTTTTGAAACCTCCACTTTTCGGCATGCCCTTAGTGTCGGTCGTATCTCTGCTATAGCAACAATCTTGAAGCATGTTTATTCCAAAAAAACATATAGTGTATATTGAGAATTATGAGTATTCGAATGAAAGGGGATTGCGTGGATAATTCTAAGTCGAATCAGCGCAAAAATTCAGATGAGAATGTAAAGGATCAGCAGCTGGAGCCGTTTCGTGTCGATAATGAAGGAAAAAAGATGACAACGAATCAGGGGCTAAAAGTTTCGAATGATGAGGATTCGTTGAAGGCTGGAGTTCGTGGGCCAACCATTATGGAGGATTTTCATTTCCGAGAAAAAATGACACACTTTGACCATGAACGTATTCCAGAGCGTGTTGTACATGCGAGGGGCTTCGCTGCACATGGGGAATTTGAGCTGTATGAGTCGATGAAAGAATATACAAAGGCGGGCTTTTTACAGGATCCAAATAAGAAAACACCAGTTTTTGTCAGATTTTCGACTGTAGTTGGCAGCTTAGGATCGATGGATACTGCACGAGATGTACGTGGGTTTGCGACGAAATTCTACACGGATGAAGGTAATTATGATTTAGTTGGTAATAATATACCTGTCTTTTTTATTCAAGACGCCATTAAATTTCCTGATTTAATTCATGCGGTAAAGCCTGAGCCTCACAATGAAATGCCACAAGCAGCTTCAGCGCACGATACATTTTGGGATTTTGTGGCGAACAATCAGGAAATTGCACATATGATTATGTGGCATATGTCTGATCGAGCAATACCTAGAAGTTTTCGAATGATAGAAGGCTTCGGTGTTCATGCTTTCCGTTTCGTCAATGATAAAGGAAAGTCCAGATTTGTGAAATTTCATTGGAAGCCTGTGCTAGGTGTTCATTCACTTGTTTGGGATGAAGCGCAAATTATTGCTGGAAAGGATCCAGATTTTCACCGACGTGATTTGTGGGAATCAATTGAAATTGGCGATTATCCAGAATATGAGCTTGGTGTTCAGATGCTTGAGCCAGAGGACGAATTTAAATTTGATTTTGATGTATTGGATGCAACAAAGCTTTGGCCTGAAGAGATAGTGCCAGTTAAAAAGATTGGGAAAATGACCTTGAATCGCAATGTAGATAATGTTTTTGCTGAAACAGAGCAAGTCGCCTTCCATCCTGGAAATGTTGTGCCAGGCATCGATTTTACAAATGACCCACTTCTACAAGGGCGGCTATTTTCTTATTTAGATACACAGCTCATACGATTAGGTGGACCAAACTTTAGTGAAATACCAATTAACCGACCAGTGTGTCCAATTCATAATAATCAACGCAATGGCTTCAGTCGACAAACCATTAATGTTGGGAGAGTAAGCTACCATAAAAATTCTCTCGCAAATAATACACCTTCTACCTCTACTGCAAAGGAGGGCGGCTATGTCCATTATGAAGAAAAGGTTGAAGGACGGATTACACGAGCACGAAGTAAATCTTTTGATAATCATTTCTCACAGGCAAGGCTTTTTTGGAATAGTATGTCACCTCCTGAAAAACAACATATCATCGATGCCTTCAGCTTTGAGGTAGGGAAGGTGAAAAGTAAGTCAGTACGCCAACAGGTTGTTGATATGTTCGTTCGAGTGGATAAAGCAATGGCAACAACTGTAGCTGATAATATTGGTGTTAATCGGCCAAAAGGGGAGCAAATAAATGTCACGTTATCATCACCTGCACTTAGCCAAGCTAATACAGTAAAAGTGCCACAAACACTTAAAGTAGGTGTACTAATAGGTGATGGGTTTGACGCAAATGAAGTCGGAGAAGTGCTGAAATATTTAACAAGACAAGGTGTTCGGTACAATATTATTTCTGACAGATTAGGGGTTGTTACTAGCAGTGATGGCGTACAGTTAACAGCAAGTGACACATTTATTACGACGGATGCGGTACTATTTGATTCATTATATGTTGTAGGGGTAAAGGCAAACAATCAGGCAAAGTTTAATTCGTTTATTGTAAGTTATATTAATGAAGCGTATAGGCATTATAAACCGATCGGCATTGCCACATCCGGTACTATATTTTTTAATATGTCCAATGCTAATGTAGGACCAGGAATTGTGTTGGCAACTGGCAACAAAGATTTCGCTAAAAAATTTGTAGATGCCATTGCCCAGCAACGCTTTTGGCAACGTAATATTTATTAACTTACATTGTTTTTGGGATAATACCCGTGGAGCAAGAGAATATCCATGAAAAGGAACGATAACCTCTAGAAAACCTTTGCTTTAGATTTTCTATGAAATACTTCATCCATCATAGTGAAAATTTAAGTCTCTCGTTGTTCAATAAAGAATAATGAGAGATTTTTGAATGTTGTACCTTAATGTTTAACAAAAAACATCTGTTGGACTCATACCTTCAGCCGATTTCAGACATAATTATGCAGAGGTATGATTGATTGGCAATAAAAAATATCTGAGGCCATACAAATTTTCCTTTTACAATAACATCTTGAAGTAAACAAAATATTGCTAAATTTTCTTCTAGTTATATGGAATTGCATTCAAATTTTGTAAATGATATGGTGGTAAATGAGGTGAATTTCGTGGAAAAATTTGATATTGCAATTGTTGGCGCAGGTCCAGGGGGATATGTGGCAGCCATTCATGCAGCAAAATGCGGCAAGAAGGTCGCCTTAGTGGAGCGCGATAAAGTAGGGGGAGCATGCTATAATGTCGGCTGTATTCCTTCGAAAATTTTATTGGAGCATAGTAAGCTTATTCAGGAAATAAAACGTGGTAATGACTGGGGCATTGAAACTCCTACAGTACATGTGAATTTCCCGCGATTAATGAAACGTAAAGATGCTATTATTGATGAGCTTTTAACGAATATTGAGGGTTATATTTTTAACAATCAAATTACCTTTTATCGAGGAGAAGCAGCAGTGGCTAAGGATTTAACTGTAACTGTTGGAAGTGAGTCCTTTACGGCAACGGATATCATTTTAGCAACAGGAAGTAAACCATTTGTCCCGCCATTTAAAGGTTTAGAGACGTCTTCATATTTTACAACGGATACGTTTTTTGATATTGATGAGTTGCCAAAGCAGTTAACAATAATTGGTGGTGGCGTTATTGCTGTGGAGATAGCATTTAGCCTGGCACCACTAGGAACGAAGGTGACGATGCTAAATCATAGTGAGGATATTTTACAGACAGAAGAACCGGATGCACGACCGGTTATTCGTGAAAAGATGAAAAAGCTGGGTATTGAGCTTGTGACAGATTTTCAATTCGAGCATTTTAATGGTAATGATATTCATACATCTAAAGGCATTTATACATATAAAAATCTCTTGTTTGCAACAGGTCGACGCCCAAATACAGAAATCGCTCAGCAGCTTGGTCTAGCATTCGATGGTCGATTGATTGCTGTCAATGAGCATCTTGAAACAAGTCAGCCGCATATATATGCAATAGGCGACTTAGTTGGTGGTTACCAGCTAGCTCACTCAGCGAGCGCAGAGGGAATTCATGTTGTGGACCATATTTTAGGAAATAAACCGGAACTGATTGATCAAACGTTGATTCCTCGTTGTGTTTATACACATCCTGAAATTGCGACATTCGGTTTACTGGAAGAGCAGGTTGAAGAACCTTATACGGTGACTCAAATGCCTTTACAGACAAATCCTAAAGCATTAATGGAAGGGAATACAGTAGGTTTTATTAAGCTTATTGCAACGAAAAAGGAAGGACGTATTTTAGGAGCATGTGTTGTTGCTGATGGGGCAACAGAAATGTTAAATGCTATTTTAGCTACTAAAAATGCTGGAGGCACTGTCCATACGCTCGCAAATATGATTTTCCCACACCCTACAGTTTCAGAGCATATAGGGGATGCTGCAAAAGCTTTTTTTGACAAAGCCATTCATCAATAGGATTTTGAAAACATATTTAGTTTGTTGCCACAAAAAGCATTGTATCGAAAGATAATCTTACCAATTGCTGTAGGAGGTTCTATCGGACATTTACTTGCGTTAGAATATGCATTGAAACCAATTTTAGCTGTACTAGGAGCTACCACTGTTTCGCATTCTGTATATATTGTGGATAAACAAATCATTCGGCTTGAAGATGGAAGCTCTGCCGTCGAGGATGAAGCGATCAATCGACTTGACGAGAATTAAAGCAGTTACAACAAAATGTATTAGTAAACTAAAAGGATTCATCACTAAAGTTGGGAATCGTTGTCGCAAATGAGACAATAGAGCGAGCACAGTAGGAGATTGAAATAAGTATTAAGTCTACAAAATAGCGCATTATAGGAAATAACCGCCTATAATGCGCTATTTTTAATTTGTATCAAGTTCTTGGTTTTTCTCAACTGGTGTTGTAGAGAGATATAAGAAAGCCTCATCTTGCAATAGCAATAATTTTTCTTCACAAATACCGTGCGCTAAAGGTCCAGAAAAAATAGATTCCCACCAAGTTCCTGTTGTTGTTGTCATTCATCTACGCCCCCGTTTCTTTTTCAATATGTAGTTGTAAATTTCAAAAAAACACAACCATCTTAGCTACATTCATTACCTCATCACCTCATCACCTCATAACTAATATAAGAAAGAGGAATTTTTGCTTTCAATGTTGTATCGTATAGACAAAGATAGTTTGTTTCAAAATGAAAAAACTATGTATGCCATTTTAAAAAAAGGGGTGCTTTATGATGAATTTTACGCCACAAGACGTAGAGAATATGATTACAGAACAGCGTCAATTTTATTTTTCACGAGCGACTAAGAGTACAAAATTTCGAAAAGAGCAATTAATAAATCTGAAGAAATCAATTTTAAAATATGAAAAAGAAATTTTGAATGCTTTACATTTAGATTTACGAAAGAGTGAGTTTGAGGCATATGCAACAGAAGTTGGTATTGTTTTAGATAGTATTTCTTATATGGTAAAGCATGTTGAAGAATGGATGAAACCAGAAGTTGTAAAAACACCAATTCAATTTCAGATGGGGAAAAGCTTTATTGTTCGAGAGCCATATGGCGTGACATTAATTATTGGCCCATTCAATTATCCATTCCAGCTCGTAATGGAGCCATTAATCGGTGCAATTATTGGTGGCAATACGGCTATTGTAAAACCATCCGAAACATCTGTGCATACAGCAGTAATTGTTAAAAAAATAATTGAAGAAACGTTTAATCCTTCCTATGTGCGTGTTGTAGAAGGGGAAAAAGAAGAAGTGACGGCACTTATTCATGCATCCTTTGACTATATATTTTTCACAGGAAGTGTGGCAGTTGGAAAGGTTGTTGCAAAGGCAGCTGCAGAACGATTAACACCGATTGCCTTAGAACTTGGTGGGAAAAGTCCCGCAATTGTCGATCAAACAGCCAATTTAGAAGTAGCGGCGAAAAGAATTGCTTGGGGTAAATTCTCAAATACTGGACAAACTTGTGTGGCACCAGATTATGTCCTTGTCCATAAAGATATCTATGACCGATTTATGAAATTATTGAAAGAAACGCTTCGTGCCTTCTACGGTAAAAATGCATTAAAAAGCCCTGACTATGGTCGTATTGTGAATTTAAGACAATTTGATCGATTACAGCAAATAATAACGGAAGAACGTGATGCAATTACGTTTGGTGGTAGAACAGATCGAGATGATTTATATATTGAGCCTACAATTATTGAATATGTGAAATGGTCAAATCCTTCAATGCAGGATGAACTATTTGGTCCGATTTTACCTGTGATGATGTATGATGATTTGCCACTTGCTATTCACCAAATTCGTCAGTTACCAAAGCCTTTAGCGGCATATTTTTTCTCAGAGCATGAGAAAGCTATTCAGTACTTTTTAGAGGAATTACCATTTGGTGGAGGATGTATTAATGACACGATTACACATGTTGGAAATTTACATTTACCATTTGGCGGTGTTGGTTCATCAGGGGTAAAAGCGTATCACGGGAAGGCAAGTTTTGATAACTTTACTCACCCAAAATCTATATTAAAAAAATCTTCAAAGGTAGAGACGAATATTCTATTTCCTCCGTATAAACAAAAAGTTAAGCTTGTACGAACTATTATGAAATAGTAAAGAATGAGGTGTCGGGACACAAAAGGTCTTCGACACCTTACTTTTAGTAGTGACATTTAAACAAGCTCTCTCAGATATATAGCTTTCAATTAAAAAATACAGTTGTCGATAAATGCCGATTTTTGATAAATTAGGTACATTTCAGTGAAATATTTAAGATAGATCAAAATGATAGCGTTTTCATCGAAAAAACGTCCTAAGAGGCATTTTATTTATGGATGAATAAGTAGTAAAATAAATTCAATAGAATGTGGGGGTATTCATATTGTCAATTTTTGTCGAAAAACAATAAATGATGAAATGAGTGTAGAGATTGATTGGAGGACTATGAAATGTATGCAGAGGAATTGTTAAGTGCATTACCTTTGAAAAAAATAATTGGAGTATTACCTGACCAAGTAAGTGATATTGTCATTGATTCACGAAGTGTGCAACCAAATAGTATGTTTGTTTGTATAAAAGGTTATACAGTGGATGGTCATGACTATGCACAGAAAGCTGTTGAAGGTGGCGCAACAATCGTTGTGACTGAACGAAAATTACCATTAGGAGAAACTATTGCACAGGTAATTGTGAAAGATACGGACCGAGCAGTAGGCCTGCTAGCAGCAAAGTTTTTTGATTATCCATCTAAGGATATGACCATGATTGGTGTAACAGGGACAAATGGAAAAACATCAGTAACTGGTATTATTCAAAACATCATGCATGGTATGGGCGAGAAATCAGCACTAACAGGAACAATCGGCTTTAATTTAAATGGTATTTTATATGAATCTGCAAATACTACGAGTGATGCATTGTCGACACAACAAATGATATTCCGTGCAAAAATGGAAGGTTGCCGTTTAATGACTATGGAAGTATCTTCGCACGGTTTATCACTTGGACGTCTGGCTGGTGTAGATTATGATGTAGCTATTTTTACAAATCTTACACATGATCATTTAGATTTCCATGGTACGATGGAGGAATATGGTCATGCGAAGGGCTTATTATTCTCTCAACTTGGACAAGACTTAGAAAAGAATAAATTTGTTGTGTTAAATGCTGATGATGCTTGGTCAGAGCGTTATGCGGCGATGACACCATTTCCAGTATGGACATATGGTTTAAATAATGAAACAGCTGATTTCCGTGCTATTAACTGTGAGTATCATGATTATAAGACATCTTTTGACGTTGAAATGTCAGAGGGAATATTTCATGTACAAATGAATTTACTCGGGGAATTTAATATATACAATGTACTTGCTGCTATGGTTGCTTTTTATGGCCGTGGTTATTCAATGGAAACAATCATTGAACAAATTGAGCAATTGCCATCAGTAAAGGGACGTATGGAAAAAGTTTGCTCAGATTTACCAGTGCAGATTTTTGTTGATTATGCACATACACCTGACGCAATTGAAAAAGCGATTTCTTCAGCTCAACCATATAAAAAAGGCAAGCTTATTTTCCTAGTTGGCACAGGTGGCAATCGTGATAAATCGAAACGTCCAGCAATGGCAGAAAAGGCATCAGCTGCCGAATACGTTATTTTGACGACAGATGACCCACGTTATGAAGACTACGATAGTATAACAGGTGATCTTGCCAAAGGGATGTTACATGAAAATTATGCATGTATAGGAGATCGTGCTGAGGCAGTACGCCATGCGATAGAAGTTGCTGAACCAGGAGATATGATTATTTTTGCTGGTAAAGGTCATGAAGATTATCAAATTATTGAGAATACAAAATATCCTCATAGTGATGCGGAAATTGCAATAGAAGCGGGCCGTTTAAAATTCGTATAATAGCTATTATCTGCAATTAAGCTGCTCTTAGTGCCGTATGTAGAGCCTACTTGAATGTGAGACCGCCATACATGCAACAATGTGATAAATTCAAGACATTCAGAACCCTTTTAGTAATAACTAAAGGGTTTTCTTTTGGGTTCTATTTTAAGTAGAACCTCTTTTTTGGAGATTTCATGTAAAAAGGTTGTGCGAAAGGCGAGTCTTCTTTTATTATTATTAAGTATGAAAAAAGGAGAATGACGAGATGAATTCAAATTTAGAACAAGATATATTATCGCGTCGAACTTTTGCCATTATCAGTCACCCTGATGCTGGGAAAACGACGATTACAGAAAAACTTTTACTATTTGGTGGTGCGATTCGTGATGCCGGTACAGTAAAAGGGAAAAAAACAGGTAAGTTCGCAACTTCTGACTGGATGGAAATTGAAAAGCAACGTGGGATTTCTGTAACTTCTTCAGTTATGCAATTCGATTATAACGGATCACGTGTCAATATTTTGGACACACCTGGTCACCAAGATTTCTCAGAGGATACGTATCGTACATTAATGGCTGTAGATAGTGCTGTCATGGTAGTCGATGCTGCAAAAGGTATTGAAGCACAAACTTTAAAACTGTTCAAAGTTTGTAAAATGCGTGGTATTCCGATATTTACTTTTATCAATAAACTAGACCGTCAAGGGAAAGAGCCGCTTGAGCTGATTGAAGAGCTTGAGGAAGTACTTGGCATTAACGCTTACCCAATGAACTGGCCAATCGGTATGGGTAAAGAGTTTTTAGGTATTTATGATCGTTACAATAAACGTATTGAGCAATTCCGTACTGAAGAAGAAGAACGTTTCTTGCCAATTGATGATAATGGGGAACTTGCAATCGAGCACCCAATGAAGGTGACTTCTTATTATTCACAAGCGATGGACGACATAATGTTGCTCGATGAAGCGGGTAATGCGTATTCTGAAGAAAAAATTCGTCGTGGTGAATTAACACCTGTTTTCTTCGGTTCAGCTTTAACAAACTTTGGTGTGCAAACATTCCTTGAAACATATTTACAATTTGCACCAACACCACAGCCTCGTATTACTGAGGATGAACAATTTATTGATCCAGTTGAGCATGATGAGTTTTCAGGCTTCATCTTTAAAATTCAAGCGAATATGAATCCTGCTCACCGTGACCGTATTGCCTTTGTGCGTATCGTATCTGGTAAATTTGAGCGTGGTATGAACATGACTTTATCCCGTACAGGTAAATCATTCAAAGTGACACAATCTACACAATTCCTTGCTGATGACCGTGAAACTGTAGATGAAGCTGTTGCTGGTGATATTATTGGTTTATATGACACAGGTACTTATCAGATTGGTGACACAGTTGTAGGTGGTAAAAAGACATTCCAATTTGAAAAATTGCCGCAGTTCACACCAGAGCTATTCGTTCGAGTAACTGCTAAAAACGTAATGAAATCTAAGCAATTCCATAAAGGGATTTTACAACTAGTGCAAGAAGGCGCCATTCAATATTATAAAACATTGCATACAGAAGAAGTTATTCTGGGAGCAGTTGGTCAATTACAATTTGAGGTTTTTGAGCATCGTATGAAAAATGAATACAATGTTGAAGTGAAGATGGAGCCAATTGGTTCAAAAATTGCACGCTGGATTGAAAACGAAGAAGATGTTAAAGAATCAATGTCATCAGGGCGTTCAATGCTTGTTAAAGACCGTTTTGATAATCTTGTTTTCTTATTTGAAAACGAATTTGCCATGCGTTGGTTTGCTGATAAAAACGAAAACATTAAACTATATAGCCTTTTATAAGAAAAAACACGAATCGACATGTTGCGATTCGTGTTTTTTTACAAGGAAAAATGACGCTATATGTAGAATATATACAGTATTGGGAAATTCAAATTTGATTGTTTACAAATATATAGACTCATCACTAAACGTTGATTGGAGTGGAGACTGGGCGACTCCTTGGGGATTAGCGATAGAGGAACGAAGACTAAGAGCATCACATCCTGTGATAACGCCTTCGTGACCAACATCGGTGCTACTGCCGCTACGCTTTCGCGCAAAAAACATCTGTTGGCCCGAGACCCTGGAGCGAAGCGGATGTTTTCTGTGCGAAAGCGTAGTGCTAACGTAGCGGCAGCAACAAAAGCGGCTCATCGGACGCCCCCAGGAAGCTCTGCTCTGCGCGAAAGCGAAGCGTCAGCGGCAATGTTTTATCTGTGCGAAAGCGAAGCGTCAGCGGCAATGTTTTATCTGCGCGAAAGCGAAGCGTCAGCGGCAATGTTTTATCTGCGCGAAAGCGAAGCGTCAGCGGCAAAGCGCCCAGTCGGAACGGAAATCAACCACACGTTATGGTATTTACCAAATTTATAAAATATTATCCTTTTCGGCTATCATAGAAAGGACAAGAAAGAAAAGGAGCTTGTAAAAAGTGAACATTAGTAATTTTTCTATTAAAAGACCTGTTTTTACAATTGTTACGATGTTATTGGTCATTATTTTAGGTGGCGTGTCATTATTAAAAATACCTATTACGCTTATTCCAGACTTACGTCCACCAATAGGTGTCGTCGTTACCTCTTATCCTGGTGCAAGCCCTACAGAGGTTAATGAGAAAATAACGAAGCCATTAGAAACATCACTTGCAACCTTGCCAGGGATAAAAAAATTACAGTCTACCTCGCAAGAAGGATCCAATTTAATTATTCTCGAGTTTGATTGGGCAACCAATATTGAAGATGTTCAGCTTGATATATTACAACGAATCGATATGACCCCTTTACCAAATGATGCTGAGAAACCTAGTTTTTTAAAATTTGATCCATCGCAATTTCCTATAATACAGCTTTCCCTACGTGCGGAAAATGACAATGTAGACGTGCGATTACTCGCAGAAGACTTAGAAAAAGAACTTCGTCGAACAGCAGGTGTCGCAAGTGTAAATGTTTCCGGTAAGCTTATAGAAGAAGTTCAAATAACTTTAGATGAGCCGAAGCTAGTTGAGAAAGGAATAACCCAAGCGGATATTATTCAAATTATCCAATCGAACAATGTTTCTCTTCCTGGTGAACCAGTGTTAACAGCTGATGGGAAGATGTTAACTACTCGTATTGTTAGTACATTAACTTCGCCAGAAAGCATTGCTGATTTAATTATTTCAGTAAATCCGATAGATGGTAAAGCTTTAACGGTTGGAGAAGTAGCGTCTGTTGAGCGCGTGGAGCAGAAATCCATAACTACAACAAGAGCAAATGAGCATCCTGCAGTTTTAATGTCTGTATTACAGGAATCGGGCGCAAATACGGCAGAAGTATCAAAAGCTTTTAAAGAAGTTTTAAATGACCTATTAACGAAAAAGGAATATGAAGGAATCGTTGCGGATGTGTTAGTGGATCAAGGTAATTATGTGGATTCAGCGATTAGCAATATTGGATCTTCTTTACTTTTAGGTGGGTTATTCGCAATGTTCGTGCTATTCGTCTTTCTTCGTAGTGTGAAAAGCCCTATTATCATTGGAATTGCGATTCCATATTCAGTTATTGTTACATTTGTTTTAATGTTTTTTGCAAATTTCTCGCTCAATATTATGACGTTAGGAGCGTTAGCGCTTGGCATCGGTATGCTTGTTGATAATGCGATTGTTGTTATTGAAAACATTGAACGACATTTAGGTCTTGGCAAGGATCCGATAGTAGCAGCTAAGGAAGGGACAAAGGAAGTGGCACTTGCGATTACTGCTTCCACTCTCACAACTATTGCAGTATTCATTCCCGTCATGTTTATTGAAGGTTTAATAGGACAAATCTTTACAGAATTTGCATTAACTATTTCTTTTAGCCTAATTGCTTCTTTAGTTGTTGCGTTAACAGTTGTGCCAATGCTTGCAAGTCGTTTTTTGAAAATGAAATCTACAAATATTTATGAAAAACGTAATGAGTCACTTTTCTACAAGAGCTACAAATCATCGGTTATTTGGGTACTGCATCACCGTATGCTTGTCCTGATCTCAGCCGTTGTTTGTTTTGGACTTGCGTTGTTTGGACTTACGAAAATTGGTACAGAGTTTTTACCGCCAACCGATGAAGGATTTACATCCATTAGTGTGAATCTTGAAGAAGGTGTAGCGGTATCAGAAACAGAAAAAGTTGTGGCGAAAATTGAAGAACGCTTAAAACAGGAGAAAGATGTTGACGTATATGTTAGTTTTATCGGTGGTACACAGCAGACACAGTCACGAGGACAGACAAATGCAAACCAAGCAGAGCTATATGTAAAGCTTGTCCCTTTAGCAGATAGGGACCGTTCTATTTTCGAGTTTGTAGAAGAGGTTGAGCGAGATTTGCGTGCGGAGCTTGGCGAACAAGTTGAAATCGCCTTCGGTGTCTCAACGTCAACTGGCTCTTCACCGAATACATTAACGTTTAGATTAACTGATTCTGATGAGCAACGACTTCATAGCTCTGTTGATAAAGTGCAGCAGGAGCTATTAAAAGTAAATTCCGTCACAAAAGTAACTACGGATTTAGATAACGTTGTAAAAGAAATACAAGTAGAAGTAGACCGAGAAAAGGCGAAGGACTACGGATTTGTACCCGCGCAAATTGCTCAAACGGTCAATCAAATGACAAAGGGACAACTCACTACGCAAATAATTGCAGAGGATGGTGCTGTATTACCTGTCTATACAGGTTTTGGACAAGTATTTAATGATAGTATCGAATCCTTAAAATCGATGCAGCTTCGTTCACCTGCTGGTTTATTTGTAAACCTAGAGGATATTGCTACGGTTTCTGTAAAGGAAGGACCTGTATCGATTAGACGTTCTGATCAGGCAGCAGCTGTTGCATTTTTTGTCGATTATGAAACGGAGGAATCATTAGGGGGTATTTCAGCTAAAGTGGATCGAGCATTGGAAAAAGCTGATTTACCATCCGAAACTCAAGTTGTCTTTAGTGGAGATCGTGAGCTTTATGATAGTGCGATTAAAGATTTGCTTTTAGCAGTCGTACTAGCAATAGTGCTTGTATATATCGTGATGGCTGCACAATTTGAATCATTCAAATATCCATTCATTATCATGTTTACGGTACCGTTAATGATTATAGGCGTCGTAATTGCGATGTTTGTTACGAACACGCTAATTGGTGTGACATCTATTATAGGGATTTTAATATTAGTTGGAATTGTCGTGAATAATGGGATTGTACTTGTAGATTACATTAATCAACAAAAAGCCGATGGAATGGCAACGTACGATGCGATTTTACTTGCTACACAGGCTCGAATTCGACCAATTTTAATGACTGCGCTAACAACAATTTTAGGTTTATTACCACTTGCTCTTGGCATTGGAGAAGGAACAGAGATGAATCAACCTATGGGGATTGCAGTAATTGGAGGACTTGTCACATCAACTTTACTTACATTATATATTGTACCGATTGTCTACAGCTTAATGGATAAAGAAACTAGGAAGATGCGTTAAGTTCAGGGGGGGAATGAGAGATGGTAGTTCATTTTTTTACAGGTTTTCCAGGGTTTATTTCGGGTCAGTTAATACGCGAGTTATTTCGAAAAAATCAATCACAGGAAGTAATCGCAATTACTCTAACAGGTGAATTAATAAAGGCAAATATAGAAAAAGATAATATATTAGCGGAGTTTCCTAACTGTTCTATTCGTATCGTAGAGGGAGATATTACATTACCGAATCTTGGTCTAGAAAATCAAGTTGGCCAGGAAATTGTATCTCAAATTGAGGTGCTTTGGCATTTAGCCGCAATTTATGATTTAGCAGTACCACGCGATGTAGCGTGGAAGATAAATGTGCATGGTACGAATATGGTCAATGATTTTGTTCGAACACTTCCGAACTTAAGACGCTATATGTATTTTAGTACAGCGTATGTGGCGGGTACACGCGAAGGTGTTTTACGTGAAAACGAACTAATTCGCCCTTCTGCATTTAAAAACTATTATGAGGAAACAAAATATGAAGCTGAGCAACTAGTAGAGGATTTAAAAGCAGAAGTACCACTGACAATTATTCGCCCTGGCATAGTCCGAGGCCATTCTGAAACAGGTGAGACAGTTAAATTCGATGGACCTTATTTCTTTTTAAATATGGTAGATAAATTAAAATGTCTCCCGTTTATTCCGTATATTGGCAGATCGCAATCAAAAATCAATGTAGTTCCAGTAGATTATATTGTAAACGCCTCGACTTATTTAGTAGATGAAAAATGTGCTGAATGGAAAACTTTGCATCTAACGGATCCAAATCCACATCCTATGCAGGAAGTATACCGGACGATGGTAAAATTATTAACTAACCGCTATCCTAAGGGACGATTACCGTTAACACTGGCAAGAGTATCTTTACAAGTGCCACTTATTCGGAAAAATCTAGGTGTTGAGCAAGAATCTTTAGATTATTTAACTTGGAATGCGAAGTTCGATACATCAGAAGCTGTTGCGATTTTGAAAAAGGGAGGTATTATATGTCCCGATTTTATACAGACTATGCCTAGGATGATTGATTTTTACTTAATGCATAAAGAAGATAAAACCTATCAAATTGAGATAAAGTGAAACTTCAATCAGTGGAAAACGGGTCATTAACTGCCCGTAAACACCCGATTGGTTCAACTACGAATTAATGGCAAGATAACTTTGCCAGCCTTAAATGATAGTGCTATAATAAGTTTACAAAAGAAAATCCTTCGACATGTTGTCAAAGGGGAGTAGCTAACTGATACGAGCGATGTATCTGGATTCACATTCGTCATGACATGGTTTTTACCATCGGGTGTGATAGGCGAATAACTCTATGCGTAATAGAGAGAAGTACTGATCATGAAGTGTCAGGTATTTATTTGCTTAGCGAGACCTTTGCCTTTTTAAAAGGGCAGAGGTCTTTTCTTTTGTACTCGAATAGTAAAAACTATTTTGAGTATACAGAGCTTTAGAGGGAGGCACTTGAATGGAATCAATTTTTTTACAATACGGTTGGGTGCTTATTGTACTTGTAGTATTAGAAGGGCTATTAGCAGCAGATAATGCGGTTGTAATGGCTGTGATGGTGAAGCATTTACCACAAGAGCAACAAAAAAAGGCGTTATTTTATGGATTATTCGGAGCGTTAATATTCCGATTCGCAGCACTCTTTGTTATCACGATATTGGTAAATTATTGGCAAATCCAAGCGTTGGGAGCAGCTTATTTATTATTTATGTCTGCCAAAAATATATATGATTTGCATTATAAAAAGGATTCAACAGAGGAGTCTAATGAAAAGGTTAAGAAAAAGGGCTCTGGTTTTTGGATGACAGTTCTTAAGGTGGAAGCGGCGGATATTGCATTTGCTATCGATTCTATGCTTGCTGCAGTTGCCATTGCTGTAACGTTACCTGAAGTAGGTAACTTTGAGGTTGGCGGCATCAACGGTGGTCAATTTATTGTCATGTTACTTGGTGGATTTATCGGAGTCATTATGATGCGATTTGCGGCACAATGGTTTGTAAAAATATTAAATGACTACCCATCACTTGAAACCGCTGCGTTTTTAATTGTAGGTTGGGTAGGTGTTAAGCTTGTTGTGCTAACTTTGTCACATGAGAAAGTGGGCATTTTACCTGTAGATTTCCCACATTCTACTGCATGGGAGTTAACTTTCTGGATTGTGTTATTAGCCATCGCACTAGGAGGTTATCTTGTAGGTGTACGTCATAAAAATCAAGATAAATAATTAACTTATTTCAGCAAACAACATCCGCTGAAATAAAAGGAACTCAGGCTAAGAACCTCACATCCTGTGAAAACGCCTGAGTGACCAACATCGTTTTGGCCTAATGCCTCCGGACGTAATTATGCCGAGGCGTAATTGATGAGGAATAGTCGTATCTATTCCTCTTTCTTTTTTTATGTATTTTTCCTATACTAATATCTATCGGGTTTAGCATTATGTGAGAAGGAGTTGTTAAAGTGCCTTGGAAAAAATCATCAAATAGACTTGTAACGCCTTTTCAGGTACTTGTTTCTTATTATTTTATAGCTATAGCGATTTCCTTTCTGTTACTACGGCTACCAGGCGTACATCAAGAAGGTGTGGAAGTTTCATTATTAGATAGCTTGTTTACTGCAGTAAGTGCAGTTAGTGTAACAGGTTTAACAACAATCAATATTTCTGAGAGTTATACAACATTTGGGCTCGTGATGGTCCTTGTTATTTTACAGCTAGGGGCAATTGGCATTATGTCACTTGGTACCTTTGTTTGGTTACTTGTTGGGAAAAAAATTGGTATGCGCGAGCGTCAATTAATAATGATTGACCATAACCAATACAATTTGTCAGGGGTTGTTCAATTAATTCGAGAAATATTGAAAATTTTAATTGGCATTGAAGTAGTGGGGGCGTTTATCTTAACTTTGCACTTTACCAATTATTTTGATACTTGGGAAGAAGCCCTGATTCATGGTGTCTTTGCCTCCATTTCTGCAACTACAAATGGCGGTTTTGATATTACAGGGATGAGTTTATTACCGTTTCATAACGATTACTTTGTTCAACTGGTAACGATGGTGCTCATTGTACTTGGCGCTATAGGATTCCCTGTACTAATAGAAGTGAAAACTTTTTTACTCCATCGACATGAGAATTTTCGATTTAGTTTATTTACTAAAATAACAACCTCTACATATGCCATTCTATTTGTGGTAGGGGCTGTCGTTATTTTTTTACTCGAATCATTCCATTCCTTTAAGGGAATGCCTTGGCATGAGGCGCTGTTTTCTGCGATGTTCCATTCTGTTTCAACGCGATCAGCTGGACTTACGACGTATGATGTAACAACTTTTAGTGAAGCGACAGATATTTTTATGAGCTTTTTAATGTTTATTGGTTCATCACCAAGTTCAGTTGGTGGTGGGATACGAACAACAACGTTTGCAATGGCAATTCTATTCTTAATTACTTTTTCACGAGGAAAAGAGGATATTCAAGTATTCGGACGTGAAATACATTTAATTGATGTATTCCGCTCGTTTGTTGTCATTTTATTGGCATTCTTTATGGTATTAGTCGCAACAATTATTTTACTCATTACGGAGCCAAACGCGACACTCATTCAAATAATTTTCGAAATTACGTCAGCATTCGGAACCTGTGGGATGTCTTTAGGAATCACTTCCGATTTATCAGTAATTGGTAAAATTATTATTATGATTTTAATGTTTGTTGGTCGTGTCGGTTTAATTTCCTTCCTGTACACTCTCGGTGGTGGCGGTAGAGGCAAAAAATCTAGCTATCACTATCCTAAAGAGCGGGTAATAATTGGTTAAATACTGACACATCTTAAAAAGCCCAGGCTCAAAATTGAGTACCTGGGCTTCGTAATTTTTAGTTAGATGAATTTTTATAGAGTAATTTCTTTTTAATCTAACTCTTTGTGGGGTTGTTATTCTCACAGCTAATTCTACTAAGGGTTCAGATAATCATCGGAAATGGTAAATCTCCTTTGTTTGCAAGTCCGAAAGACGCTAAAGTTTATTGAAATATCATAAATGAAACTGAGGATTTTAAAGGTTACCTTAATAGAAAAACTATTCATAAAAAGTGACTTAGAGTGCTTAATTGAAAAAAATAGCTGTTGTCATACAATTGTCAAAAAATTTTAAATTGTTTTTTCCTGAGTATAACGACTAAATAATGGGTATTATATACAAGATGTCTACATTAGTGTACTGAGAAATTAGTTCTAAACTTTTTTAGGATAATTGTAATGCCTTCTTACACATCTGGTGACCATAAGAAAGTATGGCTTTTCTTGAAAATGAGGGCATTAAAAAGTAATTGTTAAGTTTCATTTTAAGGTTACTAAGAAATTTAAGAATTTTTTATGAATGCAAAAAACGCTAGTCCAACTATTTATTAATGGACTAGCGTTTCTTATTATATAGAGTGGATTGATGCAAAGTATGGTGCTTGACCGTGACGGAAGTAAGTTAAGAGATAACCATTTTTTTGTACAATTTTGCCATTTGAGAAATTTTGGTAATCAACGTGATGTGGAATAATGAGCGTATGTTTAAACAACTCTTTTTCGGATAGATTGAAGCTGGCGAATTCCTCACCTGCAATTGCAGGGTTTTCACGTAAAGCATTATATAGTGCTTTTTGTTGCTCCTCTGTAGGGCGCTCTTTCCACCATAATTTACGTGGTTGGAACTGCTGAGCCGTTAAATAATCTAGTTGCATTAGGCTTTGAATGATAGTTAAATCGGCACCTTCTACAGTTTCTAAAAACATTAATAAACGACGGAATAAATCCTCGAGCTGATGACCGATACGCGACCAACCTTTTGTTTCCCAATAAGTACCGAAATTTTGGAAGAAATCAAATGGTGTTTCAAACACTTCAGTTACTAAGTATTCAATCGTATAATCCATACGGTGATCGTTCCAATATTTCTCCAGTACATCCTCTGCATGTTTAATGCGTACTATATCATCAAATGTTAAGACATTGTTTGAGAAAATCTCGTAAGGAGATTGGTCCACATACGTATAGCCGAATTTTTCAGCCTCTAGACGAAGGCCTGTACCACGCAGAAGTTTTAGGAATCCAAGCTGTAATTCCTCTGGGCGCATTGCGAAAACATCATTAAAGGTTTGACGGAAGCTTGCATAATCTTCCTCTGGTAAACCAGCAATTAAATCTAAATGCTGATCAATCTTTCCGCCTTCTTTGACCATCGTCACTGTACGCGTTAGTTTTTCAAAGTTTTGACGGCGCTGTACAAGAGTATTTGTTAAATCATTCGTTGACTGAACACCTATTTCAAAACGGAAAAGACCTTTTGGTGCGTTATCATTTAAAAACTGGATAACCTCAGGACGCATAATATCTGCGGTAATTTCAAATTGGAATACAACGCCTGGCTTATGTTCATCGATTAAAAACTGGAACATTTCCATGGCATAGCTGCGACTTATATTAAATGTACGGTCAACAAATTTAATAGTACGTGCACCGTTGTCCATTAAGAATCGAATATCTTCTTTTATTTTTTCTCGGTTAAAATAACGAACGCCTACTTCAATAGAAGATAAACAAAATTGACAGCTAAATGGACAGCCTCGACTTGTTTCAATATATTGAATTCGTTTGCTTAGATGAGGGAGGTCCTCCTCAAAACGAAATGGACTTGGCAACTCACGCAAATCTATTTTTGGCGCCTGTGCGTGAATCCGTACTTTACCATCCTCTAAGTAGCAAATCCCTGGAACATCCTCCAATGGAATTTCTCCATGTAAATAGCGTAGTAATTGTTTAAAGGAAGTTTCTCCTTCGCCCATAACAATGAAATCAACCTCTTCAATTCTGCGTAACCAGTGGTGGGAATCGTAAGAAACTTCTGGACCACCGAGCAAAATTTTAACATTTGGGCAGACAATTTTTAACATTTTGATAACGTGAATAGTTTCTTCAATATTCCAAATGTAGCAACTAAATCCTACAATATCAGGTTTTTTTTGAAACAAATCTGATACAATATTAAAAGCAGGATCTTTAATAGTATATTCTGCAATGACTGGATTAAATTCTGGTAAAGCAGCACCTTTTAAATAACGCAAAGCTAAATTTGTGTGAATATACTTTGCGTTTAACGTAGTTAAAATAGTATTCATGCAATAATCTTCCCTTCAATTTCTTATTGTAACAGTCAAGTAGCTGTCGTACAATATAATTCTTTTTACCTATTTATTTTGTGAACAGTTCGTGAAATAATTTTAAATACTTAAATTTACTAAATTTTGTAATAATAGAATCGTACAGTCATAAAGTATAGAAAGGCTCAAAATTCGATTAAGAGGTTTTTTACTCTTTTGAAAGGTTCGGTGAGAAAGTTGAAGCAAAATGATATTAATCAATGTTTTGGAAATCTTATGAAAAGTACTTCGTCACCAACACTTATTCTTAATAAAGCAGGAAAAATTTTGAACATGAATGAGGCTGCTATTAAACTTTTTAACCCTAATTCAACATATATTGGCTACTTAGCTATGGACGAGCCATCAAATTTAAATTGGGCGAAGTTCATCAAACAATTACAAAGTGATTTGAGATCAGAAGAAATCTTCAATATTCAAACAGCTAGTAATGGATACGAAATGATGTCCTTCAAATGTTTTTATGATCCGAACACAGAAGAAATTGTTGCGCAAATTTCAACGTTAAATAATGACATAGCTCATGAATTGTATGTTAGCCAAGAGCAAGAGAAATCACAATTTTTCAATGCTTATGATTACTTACCATATGCTGTTATTGTAAGTGACGCTAGCGGTATAATTCTTGGGCTAAATAAGTATGCTGAAATGTATTTAAAACTAGAAAAATCGCAGCTACTTCATAAGGCACATCAACACATATTTGATACATTTACGTTGAATAATGGTCAAATTACAACATACCTTTCTAAACTGATGGGTGAAAAACATGCAAGCATTCATGTAGTTGATGAAACTCAAGTTAGCAGAACTTGCTATTATGAAATATCGAGTATTTTTGATGAATATAACAATATTATTGTCACAGTCATTAACGATGAAACAGAAAAGAAACAACTTCAACATAAAGTAGAACATCAGCAAGCTTTAAATGTTGTCGGACAAATGGCCGCGAGTATTGCCCATGAGATTCGTAATCCATTAACTTCTTTAAAGGGCTTTACCGAATTATTAAAGCTAAAAGCTGATGAAGAGTCACGCATGTATTTATCTGTTATCGATAGTGAACTCCAAAGGATGGAACAAATTTTATCCGAGCTTTTAGTATTGTCCAAGCCTACAAGTATGAAGGTGGAATTATTAGAGATAGACAGCATTGTGAAGCAAGTGATTGAGTTTATGCTACCAGATGCGCTTATGAAAAATATTATGATTCAATATATCTCTCCTTCTAGCCAAGTGTATATTGGAGGCAATGAGAATCGCTTAAAGCAAGTATTCATGAATCTTATTAAAAATGCGATGGAATCCATGAATAATGGTGGAACGATCACAGTAGAAATGAATGTTATTGACTGTGCGATTGTAGAACTAATGATTAAAGACGAAGGTGCCGGCATGGATAGCACTACCCTTCAAAACTTATTCCAACCTTTTTACACGACGAAATCAACAGGGACAGGACTAGGCCTTGCTTTCGTGAAAAAGGTGATTGAAGAGCATGAGGGTGTAATAGGTGTGAATAGCGAATTACAGAAGGGGACATGCTTCCACTTACAATTCCCAATTTACACATTCAACCAGATAGATAAAATGGATGTATCCACGAAAGATTCTGCTTATTTAGTAACATAAAAGGAGTCATACTGGTTGCATAAATCTCCATGATTGGACAAAATTAAATATTGCTTTTGACAATGCTTTTCTAAAATCGCTATAATGGCTGTATAGAGAGCGAATGAGAGGAAAAGGATATGACGTCAGAAGATTTAAAGCAATCTTTAAAACTATATATTGTATTGTCACGTGCGCATAAAGCAATTAATGAAACGACACATCAATTTTTTCAAGAGAATGGATTAAACCCAACTGAATTTGCTGTATTAGAGCTTCTTTATCATAAAGGAAGACAGCCATTACAGCAAATTGGCAATAAAATTTTGCTGGCTAGTGGGTCTATTACGTATGTCATTGACAAGCTTGAAAAAAGAGGATACTTATTACGTGTCTCCTGCCCATCAGATCGCCGTGTTACCTATGCGGAAATTACAGATAAAGGTGAAGAATTCATGGGAGAACTATTTCCTGAACATGAACGTCAATTACATGAATTGATGAGTGTGCTGTCGCTTGAAGAAAAAGACCAAGCTATTACTTTATTAAAAAAATTAGGGCTGTCTATAAAGGATCTGTCTTATTAAAAAGAGTTGTCTCAATGCATTTGAGGCAACTTTTTTTAATGTAAGAACCTCCCATTTTGATGTTCTATCCGTCACCTTTGTTTCTATTAGCACAAGGCAAGCTTTTAAAAACATAAAAAGACTGTAGCGCAATCAAGTTTGTCTACAGTCTTTTTGAAAATTATTTTTTAGAAATAGTTGACGCCATTTTAAGCATAGCATCTGTTAAATCTAGTTCGTCGTTATCGTGAATCGTTAGTTTTGTAATTAAACCGTCTTTTTCAAAAACAACGCCGACTACTTTTTCAGTATCAAAGTCTACAACATAACCCTCAACGTTTTTAGCATCTTTAAATGCAGCTAGTTCCTCAGAAGATAAGGCTACTGGTGCACCAACAGCATTCATATGATCTTGCATAGATGTTTTTGCATCAGCATAACTTGATTGTGATGCATCAACTGTTTCGACACGCATAAATACTTCTGAATTTTCATTAGAAACTAACATGTCTTTACCTGGCTCTTCTGGAGAAAGTGTAAATCCAGGTAGCTGTTGCATTTTATAGCCTTGATCAACACTTTTAGATTCAGTTGCTTTTTCAGTTTTGTCTTCGCCTTTTTGTTTGTATTTAACTTCTTGTTCTGTCTTAGCTGAAGTGTCTGTGTTGTCTTTATTTGTTTCGTTTGATGCAGGGGTTTCTTGCGATTCATCTACAGCTTTATCCTCAGTTGCTGGTTGTTGTTCAGTCGGTGTATTTGATGGCTCATTTTTTTGAGTATCAGATTCCTCTGTTTTATCAGAAGTACATCCTGCGACTAAAACGGCTGTTAGAAGTAATGCGGATAGAGAAAAAAACATTTTTTGCATGAAAAGCCCTCCTTTTCTTAATTAAACGTTGGTAAAGATAAAATGTTTCCAAAATTTAATGTTATCATGGTAAAGGTAACACTAAAAATAATAATAGTACAAAAACTACATGGGTTACAATAATTAGTGGCATACTTTTACGCCATTCATATAAAAAGCCCCAAATAAGGCCAGTTATAAATGCAGCGATTACACCAAGTATAAAACCACTTAGTGCAATGGAGATTGCACATAAAACCGCTGTTACAATAACAGCGAAAGTAGGACGCATAAAGCGTTTCAACTGTTGTTGAATATAGCCTCGCCAAAATAGCTCTTCACCGATAGCTATAATGAACACCAGTAAAATATAGTGCCAAATATTGTGTGGTCCATAGTTTTTTAAGAAATTTTGTACTGTTTGTACTAAAGAATCATTAATGAATGGTGCAAGCCAATAGCCAAAGCGTATAATACCGTATGTTATTGTACCGTAGCCAATGCCGAAGAGTAAAAATTGCCAGGTAGGTAACTGATCTTCAATTTCACCAGCCATAAGTGCAATTGCAATACATACAAGCAATGTAAATGAATATAGGTACCAAAATACAGCTTGGTTAGCAAAGGTAAAAGCTAGCATGCCATAAACGAATAATAAAGAAAGGAGAAATATTATTGTTTGTTTCGAATTTGTA
This sequence comes from Lysinibacillus sp. RS11, assembly GCF_042019215.1. Classification (NCBI taxonomy): domain Bacteria; kingdom Bacillati; phylum Bacillota; class Bacilli; order Caryophanales; family Bacillaceae; genus Lysinibacillus; species Lysinibacillus sp. RS11. The sequence goes on from NZ_CP168124.1 coordinate 913,956, forward strand.
AGCATAATTAAACCTCCATACTTTAATTTTAACAAAAAAAAAGTCCCATATCATCTATAAAGACAAATAGGGACTATTCAGACTATTAAGCTTCATTTGTATATAAAATTTTGTAACGTTTATGGTTGACGACCGTTTTCTCTTCAATTTCAAGGGAATCAAAATTCTCCATATATGTTAAATCAACGATCACCGAATTTTCATTTACTTTTTCGACTATACCTTGTAAGCCATCTTTAAACTCGATAATATTTCCAACCTCAGCTATTTTCACAGACAGTCAGCTCCTTCATCGACTAATAATATACAGTTTGCATGAAAAAAAGGGAAACGTAAAGCCTTTTTTGAATAATTCATAATTTAATACACAAAATGATAAAAGAAAGGGATAGAATACATGGAAAAATACGAAAATATGATTAAACAATTACAAAACGGGGAAATAAGCAGTATAGAAATAGAAAAGGAACAATTTTATGAGTTTCGAGAAGTACTTGTAAAACATCCTTTATTTAAACATATTAGAGGTGAGGCCAAACAAAATGGACGAGTTATTTACACGTATCAGGAAATTCCTAGAAGTTAATTTGTCGAACATTGTCGTAAGTTAATGCTGTAAGAAATGAAATATAAATGTATAATAATGGTATGATTATTTGTGTGTGGAGGGTTGTATGAATGGTCAATCTACTCTTGAAACAAATGGAACGAACTCGTGAGATGATGATTCGCTCAGGTGTAGAAAACGGGTTGCAAAATGCGAAAACCATTCAACTGAGTCGCAGATTAGATCAGTTAATGAATACTTATTATAGACAGACGACATTTGAAGAAGAAGAAAATCAAAGAGGTTGAAAGAATGTTCCGATATTCAGAGTATAAACTTTTAAATAAATGTTTAAAAAGTATTCTATAGGGGATACTTAATTTGAACACAGCAACATTCTCATTTCCCCCTTTAGAGCAGTGATACCCCATCAACTGCTCTTTTTTTTATCTTCATTCTATTGAAGGAAGATAAAGCCTCCGGACGCAATTACGCTAAAGTGGAATTGCTTTACTCGTATATATGTAGCGCATAAGGTTTTTAGTACAAGTTAATTAGAGAAGTTTGAATTACCACACTTATTCAACTACACTAAAAGATAAAATAAGAGCTAATGATTGGTTACTAAACTATTTCAGCAGGTTTCAAATATCCGCTGAAAAGAGGGACTCAGGCTAAGTACTTCACATCCTGTGAAAACGCTTAAGTGACCAGCATCGTGCTGGCCTAAAGCCTCTGGCGGCTGTCAATGGTACAAAGAATCAATCAATAGCCTTTATAACACAAAGGAGTATTTTACATATGAAAAAAGAGCGAATTGCATTTATCGGCACAGGTGTTATGGGCGCTAGCATTATCAAGCATTTATTAGAAAATGGTCATGAAGTAAGCGTTTATACACGTACAAAGGAGAAAGCAGAGCCACTTATGGCACTAGGTGCAACCTGGGCAAGTTCACCAGCAGAAGCATTTAAAAATAAGGAAATAGCCTTTACAATGGTTGGATACCCTGCAGATGTAGAGGAGGTTTATTTTGGAGATAACGGATTATTTCAAACGGCTGAATCTGGCAATACCGTTATTGATATGACTACTTCAGAGCCAACATTGGCAAAGAAAATTTCTGATCATGCCCAAAGACTTGGAGTAGAAGCGTTAGATGCACCTGTTTCTGGAGGAGATATCGGTGCTCAAAATGGTACATTATCAATTATGGTGGGAGGCAATCGAGCTACATTCAATAAAGTCCTACCCGTCATGAATCATTTCGGTGAAAATATTGTTTATCAAGGTGAAGCTGGTGCAGGACAGCACGCTAAAATGTGTAATCAGATCGTTATTGCTTCAGGTATGATTGGTGTATGCGAGTCACTGGCTTACGGTTTAAAGGCAGGGCTTGAATTATCAACGGTATTGCAATCTATTTCTTCAGGTGCAGCAGGTTCTTGGTCGTTAAGTAATTTAGCACCCCGTATGATTAAAAATGATTATGCCCCGGGTTTTTATATTAAGCATTTTGTAAAAGACATGAAAATTGCTTTAGATGAATCTACAAAAATGGGCATTACATTACCAGGTTTAGCACTTGCTTATGAAATGTATGAAAAGCTTATTGAAGAGGGCTATGGTGAAAATGGTACACAGGCACTTTTAAAGGCTTATAAATAAATAGTAGAAGTTGCTTCACATTACAGAAAACTGAAAAAGAATTAAGGGGACCTGAAGTATCATTTGGAAGGATTGATACTTCAGGTTTTTATATATCTTCATTCAGTAGAGGACTCCCACCGCACATTCGCGCAAAAAACATTTGCTGCTGACGCTTCGCTTTCGCGCAAAAAACATTTGCCGCTGACGCTTCGCTTTCGCGCAAAAAACATTTGTTGGCCTAAAGCTTCCGGACGCAATTACGCCAATGTGAGATTGATCTAGCTGCCCACTACCATACAGAAGATAGCAAGTTGCGAAGCATTACTTTTTAGCAAAAAGTTTGGCATCTAAAGAAAAGCTAGATGCCCCTGCGAGTGCAAAGTATAGAGCCATTGCAGCTAAAGCTAAATCTAGTTCATATCCAGCTAAGCCATTTGCGCCGATAAAGCCAACGCTAAGCTTCGCTGTAAAAATGGCAACAATCATTGTCACGGCCAATAAAGCCCCAAATAGTCTTGTACCTAAGCCTAAAATAATTGCTATTCCTCCAACTAGTTCGATAATAGCAACAATATAAGCCATAAAGCCTGGAATACCAATAGCGTTAAAAAAATCAGCTGTATAGCTTATACCACTTTGAAACTTTTGAAAACCATGAACGGCAAAGGTAAAGCCAAGAACGACACGTAAAATAGTTGAACCAATATTTTGCATAATTAATAACTCCTTTTGTTTTTAACTTACATTTCGTAACTTAGTTTATTTTTAAAAATAACTTTTGTCAAGTAACTAAATTTTATTTATAAAACTGTTTTTTCGAAAAAATGATATACTGTTAAATAAGAATGAAATACTATGGAGGCAGGTAAATTGGAGCAAAAAAATATTTGTCCACGATTTGAAAAGGCGTTAAAAATATTAAATCATCGTTGGAATACCTTGCTTATTTATCAGTTATTGGAAGGTCCTCAGCGATACTCAACAATTAAAAATCAGTTGGGGATTAGCAGTCGTGTGTTAACGGAAAGATTAAAAGAATTAGAGAGTGAGCACATTGTGGCACGTACAGTTATTCCATCAACGCCAGTCGTGATTGAGTACGAGCTGACAGAAAAAGGACATGCACTGGCACCAGTCCTAAAAGCAATTGAACAATGGTCTTCCGTGTGGGTGAATACGGAAGAATAGCACAATGGATATCCAAGCGAGGGGGCTTGGATATTTTTTATGATGACTAAAGTCACTAAGTTCCATAGTCATCATTTAATGAGTATTCATATAAATCTTTTGTAGTTTACAAAAGGGGAGAAGAATCGTTCATTTTAAAGTGTTAGTCAAGTGGAATTGCGTGTATATTGTAAATAACATTAATTTTCTTTAAACATCAGGTCTATTTTAATGCAGGAAGAAATTAATTTAATAGTATAGAGAATGGGGAGGAGGGTTTTATGAAAAAAAGTTCTGCAGTAGATGTACAGCATCGAAGTCAGTTAGCTCTTTATTTATCACTGCCAATTATATCGTGGGCATTTTATGATTTTGCGAATACAATATTTTCTTCAAATATTAATACGATATTTTTCCCATTTTATATGGATGAGGTTTTAGGAAAGAATGAGGTCATGCAGCAGGTGGCGAGCACTTTTATCTCGTATGCAAATGCCATTGCAAGTTTTTTAATTGTCGTTTTTTCTCCACTTTTTGGTGTATGGATTGATAATACGGGCTATAAAAAGAAATTTATTGTTTGGTTTGCCTCTATTTCAATAGTTTTTACCTTCCTTATGGGTATTTTTGCGAATCTACAGACGTCAACGAATTATTCAGGTGTCCCACTTAGTTTATTTTTAGTTGTCGCTAGTTTTGTCATTGCGAAATTTTTCTTTAATTCAAGTCTAGTATTCTATGATTCGATGATGGGTGATTTAGGGACAAAAGAGGAAATGCCACTTATTTCAGGTTATGGAGTAGCAATTGGTTATTTAGGCACACTCTTTGGGCTACTTGTTTATTTGTATGTAGGAAACAGTGATTTTCATCGAGCTTTTATTCCAACTGCTATTTTATATTTATTATTTTCATTGCCATTATTTTTTATTAATAAAGATCATCCGATTCCTAAGGCTCAACGCAAATCTACTAAGTTTCTAGATGGCTATAAAGAAATCATTCAAACCTTTAAGGATATGAAGCAGTATAAAGCGATTTTCACCTTTATGATTGCTTATTTCTTTTTAAATGATGCTATTGCAACAACGATTGCGATGATGGCCGTATATGCTACAACGATTGTAGGCTTTACTTCAGGTCAGTTTATCGTTCTGTATTTAGTGTCTACTGTATCAACAATTATTGGCTCGATTGCGTTTGGCTATATTACAAAAGCAGTCGGAGCTAAACGTGCGATTACGATGGTAGCACTTTTAATGATTATCGCTTTGGCATTTGCTGTCTTTGCTACAGAGCAATGGATGTTCTGGATTGCTGGTAGTATGTTTGGTATATCATTAGGATCCATGTGGGTAACATCGAGAACATATATTATTGAGTTGTCTCCTGAAGAAAAACGTGGTCAATTTTTTGGCATGTTTGCATTTTCGGGTAAAGTATCATCCATAATTGGGCCAGCAGTTTATGGAACGGTTACATTATGGATGAAGGATTACGGAACGCTAGCAAGTCGTGTTGCGTTATCGACATTAATTGTGATGACGGTAATTGGTCTATTGATACATCTAAAAGTTCATGATAAAAATGGTAATAGCAAGTAGGAGAAATGTATTGCCTATGATACAATTGAATTATAAATAGAAGATGAAAAGAAAGGAGCGGGGTTGCTTTGGAACATAAAGGTATATTATTAGAAAGTGGCACAAATGAGCTAGAGATTGTTGAATTTGAAGTAGCTAACAATAAATTCGGGATTAACGTTATTAAAGTGAAAGAAATTATTCAACCGATTCCAGTAACATTTATTCCACACGCGCACCCGCATGTAGAAGGGATTATTCAATTACGAGGTGAGGTTTTACCAGTAGTTGATATGCTTCGAGTTTTAGGCATACAAAGTACAGAGCGTAATCCTCAACAAAAATATATTGTAGCTGAGTTTAATAAACAGCGGGTAGTCTTCCATGTCGATAACGTTACACAGATTCATCGTATTTCATGGGATCAAATCGAAAAACCTTCTGATATGTATCAAGGAGGAACATCACAAGTAATTGGTGTTATTAAGCAAAATGAGCAAATGATTTTATTGCTAGATTTCGAAAGAATTATGGTAGACATTAATCCAGATTCAGGTATTAGTGTAGAAGCTGTTAAAAAGCTTGGGAAACGTGAGCGCTCTGAAAAACGAATTTTAATTGCTGAAGATTCACCATTATTACGTAAGCTATTATTCGATACAATGAATGAAGCAGGTTACGAAAATGTAGAATTCTTTGAAAACGGTCGTGATGCTTATGAATACTTAGAATCGATCACTAAAGCTGGTAGCGATGTATCCGAGCATATTCAATTAGTCGTGACGGACATTGAAATGCCACAAATGGATGGGCATCATTTAACGCGTAAAATCAAGGAGCATCCAGATCTCCAAAAGCTTCCTGTCATTATTTTCTCAAGCTTAATTACCGATGATCTTCGCCATAAAGGCGACCAAGTAGGTGCAGAAGATCAAATTAGTAAGCCAGAAATTGCAGAACTTATTTTACGAGTAGACCAGCTTATCCTATAAAAAGGCGAACTCGTGAATAGGAAAAGTTAGAAAAGATACTTCACAATAATAATAATGGGTATCCTGAAAGTATATTAATAATTTTAAGAAAGTCGGATACCTATTGTAGGTCCGACTTTTTTGTATAGATATTGGTGCTACGAGTAAAATAAAGGGTATCTAAATAATTTAACATGGAAAGAATACTCCGACTCTCCTGCAGAAAAACTGGCTAGCCAAGTACCTACATCATTTGTGTCACAAATTGAGGAGGCTTGGCAGTCAGTCGGTAGAAGGGATGGATAGTTACCGGAATGTTTGGGGGATCTAGATATTGTACTTCTCCTCAACATTTGATGTAGAACCAATAATAATATGCATGTACATTAAGGAAGTGATTATTTGAACGAATTAAAAACAGCTATCATTGATATTGGCTCAAATACCATTCGATTAGTAATGTATCAATACGATAAAGAAGAGGGACTTCGTGAGATTGGAAATATTAAAACAGTTGCACGTTTACGTACATATTTACAGCCCTCTGGTGAAATGTCTGAAGAAGGTATACAAGTATTGACAGAAACGTTATTGACTTTTAAAGCAATGCTTGATGATTTTGAAGTAACTGATGTGAAAGCCGCTGCAACGGCTGCAATCCGCCAGGCAACTAATAGAGCAGAAATTATTACCTTAATGAAGGAACGGACAGGCATTCAAATAGAGCTTTTAACTGAAGAAGAAGAGGCATATTATGGCTTTGTTGCTGTGGCACATTCAATAGGCACAAAGTCTGCTGTAACGATTGATATCGGTGGTGGTAGTACCGAAATAACGCTTTTTAAAAATAAGGAACTACAGACATCTCATAGTTTTCCTTTTGGGACAGTTTCTTTAAAGCAACGTTTTGTAAAGGGCGATATTATAAATGGCAGTGAAAAAAAGGAACTCATTGCATTTATAAAAGAGCAGTTTCAATCACTTCCTTGGATTCAGGATATCGGTTTACCAATTATCGCTATTGGTGGTAGTGCCCGAAATGTTGCTCAAATTCATCAACAAAAGCATGCATATCCAATCGCAAGTGTACATGGTTACGAAATGACTAAGGAAAATTTAGAGGAGCTCAGTATATTTTTAGGTAATTTAAGCTTTAATGAATTGAAACAGTTAGATGGGCTTTCGGCGGATCGTGCTGATATCATTGTCCCTGCATTAGAGGTGTTCAGTGTATTAATGGAGGTTGTTGGCGGTGAGTCGTTCCAGATAACAAAGAACGGATTGCGTGAGGGACTTATTATACAGCGAATTTTACAAACAGATGAAAGTGCATTTGATAAGTACAATGTGTTTGAGGGAAACGCTAGAAGATTGGCTCGTCAGTATGGTAGAACTGAAGATGAAGTGGACTATTTGATGAATTTAACGGATCAATTGTACCGTGAATGTTGCCATCTTGGCTATTCACAATATAATCAAAAAGATTTGGAATTATTAACGAGAGCGTCGAAAGTTTTTAATATTGGAGAGTATATTGAGTTAAGTTCTGCTAGCCAGCATACCTTTTATTTAATTGCAAATCAATCTATTGATGGGCTAAATCATAAGGAGCGTGTGAAATTAGCACTGTTAGCCTCTTATAAAAATAAAGATTATTATCAACGATTTGCTGCTCCGTTTACAGAATGGATGAGTCGTGAGGAGTATCGTAAAATAAGAGACTTTGGCGCACTTTTAAAATTTGTCTATGCATTAAATGTATCCAAAAGAAAGATTGTACATGCCATTGAGATACAGACAGAAGAAGATTATGTGCAGCTTAGCATTTACGTGAAAAATAATGCTGCTGCTGAAAAATATCAAGCAAATCGACATAAAAAGCATCTAGAACGTGCACTAAAGATACCTATAAAAATAAACTTTATTGAAGAAGGGTTGAATAATAATGACAACTGAAGTTACTAACAACCAGTTAAAAAAAGAGGAACTAACAGAAATACAAGGTCGATTGCTAGAGGAAATTGCTAAGCCGCAATACTATAATAATCGTGAATTAAGCTGGCTAGCCTTTAATGAACGGGTTTTAGAGGAAGCAGAGGATGTCAATAATCCTCTGTTAGAACGTCTGAAATTTTTAGCAATATTCAGTTCGAATTTAGATGAGTTTTTCATGGTGCGTGTTGCAGGTCTACAGGATCAAGTGCGAGCAGGATTCCATAAACCTGAAAACAAGTCAGGCTTAACACCAAAAGAGCAATTAGCGAAAATTGCAGAGCGAACTCAGGCATTAGTACGCCGACAAACTGAAGTATACAGACATTTAATATATGATTTATTGCCACAACATAATGTACATATTGCTGACATCAAAGACTTAAATAGTAAACAAAAAGCATTTGTCAATGAAATGTTTGCAGAAACCATCTTCCCTGTTTTAACACCCGTAGCTGTAGATGCTTATCGTCCTTTCCCAACTTTGTTTGGTAAAACATTAAATTTACTTGTTTTATTAGAGCAAGATGAAGCAGACTTAGAGAATCGTGAAAAGGTCGCCATTGTCCAAGTACCATCTGTTTTAGATCGTTACATTAAAGTACCATCAGCGGACGGAGAGACCGTGATCGTCTTATTAGAAGACGTGATTGTAGCGCATATAGAAAAGCTCTTTTATGGTTACAGTGTTAAGTCAGCACAGGCTTTCCGTTTAACACGTAATGCTGATTTAACAATTCACGAGGAAGGCGCAAGGGATTTACTTGTAGAAATCGAAAAAGAGCTGAAAAAACGTAAATGGGGAGTAGGCAGTCGTCTAGAAGTTCGTGAGGGTGAGATGAGCGAGGAAGTTCTTAAATACTTACTTGATGAATTTGAAATTGAAGAAACAGATGTCTTTCATATTGATGGACCGTTAGATTTAACATTTATGTTCTCGTTTGTAAAAGGCATATCTGTTGGTCGAGAACATTTAGAATATGAAAGCTTTATTCCACAGCCACCTTTAGATTTGCAATCGGATGAAAATATTTTTGAAAAAGCTCTGCAACAAGATATTTTTTTCCATCACCCATATGAGTCGTTTGTTCCAATCGTAGATTTTATCTCCGAAGCAGCCGTTAATCCGAACGTTTTAGCTATTAAACAAACATTATATCGAGTAAGTGGCAATTCACCAATTATACAAGCATTAAAGTTCGCAGCGGAAAATGGTAAACAGGTAACGGTTTTAGTTGAATTGAAAGCACGTTTTGATGAAGAAAATAATGTGCATTGGGCAAAGCAACTTGAGCAAGCTGGCTGCCTTGTTATTTACGGTATGAATAATTTAAAAACACACTCGAAAATAACGCTTGTTGTAAGTCGTCGAAATGGAAAAATTGAGCGTTTTGTACATCTTGGAACAGGAAATTATAATGATGCCACTGCGAAAATTTATACAGATATGGGGATCATAACGACAGATAAGGAATTTGGCATTGATGCCACTAACTTCTTTAACTATTTAAGCGGTTATACAGAGAAACCAACATTCAATCATTTAGTCGTAGCACCGTTTGATATTCGAGATGAATTTATCAAGTTAATGGATGAGGAAATTGCTTGTCATAAGAAGTATGGAAATGGTTTTATTCGAGCTAAAATGAATTCACTAACAGACAAAGACTTAATGATGAAACTGTATGAGGCGTCCATTGCAGGTGTCAAAGTAGAGCTTATCATTCGAGGTATTTGTTGTCTTAGACCAGGCGTCCCTGGAATTAGTGAAAACATAACAGTAACTAGTATTGTTGGTCGTTTCCTTGAGCATTCTCGTATTTATTGGTTCCATCATAATGGGGAAAATAAAGTATACTTATCTTCTGCAGATATGATGACTCGTAATATGATTAAACGTGTAGAAATTTTATTCCCTGTATATGCAACCGAAGCAAAAGCTCGTATCATTGACATCATGAATAAACAACTTGAGGACACAGCAAAAGCTCGTATTCAAGACTCTAATGGAAAATATCATTATAAAGAGTTTGATCGTAGTGAAGATCCAATTAATAGTCAGGAAATTTTCCTAAAGGATTCACTAAAGCCTACGCTAGACGAAGAATAAAGGAACACGCTATTTAGTGAGGGATACAATGGAAAAAAATAAAGAGAGCGTAGCGCAATTTGCAGACTATCATCAAGTCATACAACTTAATCCATTCGATGCAGTTGTATGTTTGAGAAAAGTTGATACAAAAACGTTTGAAGTCATGAACTTTAACGATAAACTACCGTCATTTATTGAGCTACAGGATGTGAAAGCTACTAACGCAGAACAATTTTTTACGGAGCAATGCTGGCTGCAATTATTGAATATATTGCAACAAGAATTGAAGATGGACCAAAGGCTAGAGATATGTACGGAGCACAAAGTAAAAACATTTATTGTTCATGTGCAACACTTAGAAGAATCAGTTGTATCAGTTATTCTGCGTGAGAAACAGAATGAAGTGGAGCCGTATTTGCAATTTGTAAAACAGCATGTAAGTCCGGTATTAACAACTGATTTACAAGGTTGTATTATTCATCAAAACGCTGTTGCCACTTCTCTATTGTCAAATGAACATCAGTGCTTGATAGGACAAAATATTTTTTCATTATTAGACAGTAAATATTTCGATGAATTTAAATTACTATTTGCAAAAACTATTGAGGGTTCAGCATTTGGTATGCCGAAATGCTTGTTTAAGGGAAAACTGCTAAGTAAGGAACCATTTTATTTAAGAGCGCATCCAACCTACTTTAATGGTGAAATTATTGGTGTACATCTATTTGTGAAAGACGCGAGTTCATTTATGAATGATCATGAGGGCTTTTATTATCTAGCGTTAATGGATGAATTAACGGGTATTTGGAATCGTAAAGCTTTTAAGGAGCATTGGCTACATCATTTAAATGATAAAGAGCATGAAAATAAGCAAACAGCTCTTATTTTAGTGGATATTGATCGTTTTAAAAAGTTTAATGAATCCCTTGGTGAAAGTAAGGGAGATGAACTTATGCGGATGTTTAGTCATAGACTTCGTGAGCTCTGTTGCTCTACATGCTCGCTATATCGATATAATAGTGATGAGTTTATATTTGTTTTGAAAGATGCAACCTTCAATAATATTGAACATACTGCTAACGCTATTTTAGACGCATTAAAACAGCCATTCATAATTGATGGGCAGGAATATTTTATTAGCGTGTCGATCGGTATTTCACTTAGCCCAGCAGATGGCAAGGATTTAGAAACACTTGTACTCAAGGCAGATAAAGCATTATTTTCTGTAAAAGAGCATGGTCGTTCACATTACCGTTACTATCGTGAAGACATGACAACTATTTTTCCAAATGAGGCATTAATGGAAGCACATTTACGCCGCGCCATCGAATTTAATGAGCTAAGTATTCATTTACAGCCACAAATGGATTTAACGAATAACAGCATAAATAGTTTTGAGGCATTATTACGATGGAAAAATCGTATATTTGGCTTTGTGTCTCCTGCGCAGTTTATACCTATTGCAGAGGCATCCGGTTTAATAATTGAAATTGGTGATTGGATTATTGACGAGGTGTGTCGCTATCAAAAAGAGTGGCAGCTAAAGGGCTATCGACCAGTACGAATTGCCATCAATATATCACCAAAACAATTTAGAAAAGAAAACTTTGCTCGAAAAATAAAAACTGCCTTGAAAAAGTATAATGTCCCACCTGAATTACTAGAGGTGGAAATTACCGAAAGCTCTATGACCAATGTTCATGAAACTTTTTCGATATTAACTGAGTTAAAGCAGCTAGGTGTTTATGTATCGGTTGATGATTTTGGAACTGGCTATTCATCTTTGAGCTATTTAAAGCGTTATCCAATAGACATTATAAAAATTGATCAATCATTTATTGCTGATATTGCAAAAGATGATAAAAATGAAGCCATTATCAAGGCCATTATTTCTATGTCTCATAATTTAGGATTAGAGGTCGTTGCTGAAGGGGTTGAGGAAGCATCACAAGTTGATTTTCTAAAACGCCATCGATGTCAAAAAGGGCAAGGCTATTTATATAATAAACCACTACCCGTAGAAACCGTTATTGAGAAATATTTTGTTAGCTAATGAAAATTGATTAAGTAGCACTTCATTTTGGATTGGATGAAGTGCTACTTTTTTGTAACGCTTGGAAAGCTGGAAGGACTCGAGCAGAATAGAGCTTAAAGTGCCCACCCGATCGGAAAAGGACTAACCCAGATCACATCTCCGGGCAAACTGATCAAAAAAGGGCATAACCGGATCATATTTCCCGGCTACCCAATCGAATAATGGCTTTACCAGAGCGCATGCAGTTTCCACCTATGCAACCCCTTTTACTATAGCTATTTATTTTACTTTCAATCCATCTAAAACAATAGTTGTAAATTGCGCCATTTCAGTAGCTAAATCGAAGTCTTCATTATGAATTAACCAATCATAAACATTTGCACGCATACAACGTCGAATAATTGTTTGCATTTGAGTAACCTTCAAATCTTGACGGAATTCCCCTAGTTCAATACCTTCCTCGATATAATTATTCATGATTTGGAAAATTTTTCGCTGTGGACTAATTAAATAATGATCTTGTTCCACTTGATTTGTCATCGCGGCAGTATACATTGTTCTCAATAAATCTTTTCCTACAACATTGGTTAAGTACTTCATTTGTTCTTGATAAAGTAATAGAATTTTTTCACTTGCTGGTAAGGTACGATCAATATTTTTTTCCACCGTGCTATAAAAACTATCAAGCTCTTTAAATTTTTCTAAAATAACATCGTATTTAGATGGGAAATGGGTGTAAAATGTTCCCTTCGATACGTTACATGCTTTAGTAATTTGTTCAACAGACACATATTCAAATCCATGCTTATTAAATAGCTCTAATGATGTTTTTAGTAATTTTTCTCGTGTTTCTAAAGCTTTTTTTTGTCGACTAGTTAATGAATTCATATTTCGATTATTCCTCCGAATTTAAATATTTCAGGATATTTTTTGTGAAAACTATTCTGAAAATATAAAATTTTTAATTGACGAGATGGATTTGATTTTATTATGATTTAATTGACCGCGGTCAATGACCACGGTCAATTAATGAATCTTGTTATTAATGTTACGACAAAAGAATAGAGTTGGCTAGTGTTCATCGAATTTTCATGAAACAGGGGAGGTTAAAATGATGGAGAAGATGGGTTTTATTGGATTAGGCAATATGGGGTTACCCATGTCGATCAATTTATTAAAAGCAGGCTATAAGGTTTATGGCTTTGACACTAATTCACAGGCAATGGAACAATTTATAGCCCAAGGTGGAGTCGGGCTTGCAACAGCAAAGGAAGTTGCTGAACAAGGTGATATCATTATGACGAGTTTACCGACACCACAAATAGTGGAACAAGTATATCACTCTGAACAGGGGATCATTCACCATGCTAAGAAAGGAAGTTTATTAATAGACTTTAGTACTGTAAATCCTGAATTAAATGACTCCTTACATAAAGAAGCGCAATCATTGGGATTACGTTATTTAGGAGCACCTGTTAGTGGGGGCGTCATTGGAGCAATTCATGCGACTCTTACGATAATGGTCGGTGGTGAAGAGGCAGATTATCAAAAAGGGTCTAAAATATTCAGAATAGTCGGAAAGAACATTTATCACCTTGGCACGTCACCAAGTGTAGGTACACGTATTAAATTACTCAATAATTTAATGATTGGTTTTTATACAGAGGCAGTCGCTGAAACAATCGTGCTTGGGGAAAAGATGGGCATCCATGCAGATATGCTATATGAAGTTTTAAAAAATAGCTATGGTCAAAGTCGTATTTATGAACGTAATTACGTAGAATATATGAAAAATGAAAACTATCAGCCAGGTTTTTCAACAAATCTCTTATTAAAAGATTTGAAACTAGCAAAAAATATGGCTGAGGAAGCAGGGGTACCACTTCGAATCGGGGAAAAATTAGTGGATCTTTACAGTGATATTTCTCGACAGGGTTATGGAGAAAATGATATGTCTGCCGCTTATTTAAGTTTAAAAGAAAAATGTAAAATAGAACAAATTTAAAGGAGGACAAGAAATATGACAACAGCACAAGAGGTTAAAACTTTAACGCATTTTATTGGTGGGGAATTAGTTGAAGGGAAAAGCAATCGTTTTGGTTCAGTATTCAACCCAACGACGGGCGAGGTTATTGCCAAAGTACCACTTGCATCTGTAGAAGAAACTCGAGAGGCTATAAATAAGGCACAGGCAGCATTTCCGAAATGGCGCGATACATCAGTGGCTAAACGTTCAGAGATTGTATTAAATTTCCGTAATCTTATTACTGAAAATATGGAGGAACTTTTACAAATTATTTGTACAGAAAGCGGTAAAACAATTGAGGATGCAAAAGGTGAAATTACACGTGGAATAGAATCTGTTGATCTAGCAATCGGTGCCCCGCACTTAATGAAAGGGGAATATTCAGTTAATGTTGGCGGTCAAATTAATGCGTATTCTGCAAAATATCCATTAGGTGTAGTAGCGGCTATTTCGCCATTTAACTTCCCGATTATGGTGCCGTTAGCGCAAACGAGTATGGCAATTGCTGTCGGCAATGCTGTTATTTTAAAAGCATCTGAACGTGTTCCTATGACAGCCTTATATGTTAGTGAGCTTTGGAAAAAGGCTGGATTGCCGGATGGTATTTGGACGGTGGTAAATGGTGATAAAGATGCTGTCAATGAACTTTTAGAAAACTCAATAGTAGAAGCGATTTCATTTGTAGGGTCGACACCAGTAGCTAAATACATTTATGAAACAGGTTCAAAATACGGCAAACGTGTTACTGCACTTGGTGGAGGAAAAAATAATATGGTTGTCATGCCTGACGCAGACCTTGAGCAGGTAGCAAACGCCTTCATTGGTGCAGCGTATGGCGCGGCCTCTCAACGTTGTATGGCCATTTCTACGATTATGCCTGTTGGTAAGGAGACTGCAGATCGTCTAGTTGGAATTTTAAAGGAGAAAATTGCTAACTTAAAGGTAGGTTCATATACAAATCCAGAGACTGATTTTGGTCCTGTCATTTCACAGCAATCGAAGGACGCGATTATTGCTGCTATCGAGCGAGGTGAGTCTGAAGGGGCAACTGTTATTTGTGATGGACGTGAACTTGATATTGTGAAAGAATCAAAAGGATTTTTTGTAGGGCCAACATTGCTTGATAACGTAAAACCAGGCATGGAAGTTTATGAGCAAGAAATATTCGGTCCAGCTCGTAATGTTGTGCGTGTTGATTCATTGGATGAAGCAATCCAACTTATTAATAAGCATGAACTTGGGAATGGTGTCACAATTTTTACGAATGATGGCCTAGCAGCTCGTAAATTTACAACAGAAATAGATGTTGGCATGGTAGGTGTCAATGTGCCGATTCCAATTCCGGTTGGATACCATAATTTCGCTGGATTTAAAGGTTCTCGTTTTGGTGAAGGGCATATGTTTGGACCGGATCAGGCACGCTTCTTCACAAAAACAAAAACAATATCAGAGCGTTGGATGGAAGCACAAGCATCGACAGCATCTACATTTGCATTCCCTAGTAATAACGACTAATACAAACGGAGAGCTGTTTTTTTACAGCTCTTTTTTCTAAAAAATAAAAGGGGGCAAGTGAATGGTAGAATACATTGGACTTTTTGGTAGTTTAGCCTTACTTGTTTATTTGACGATGAGGGGTGTTAATTTACTTATTTCTGCGCCTTTGACTGCCTTGATCGCAGCCATAACAAATGGCCTAGCATTTTTCCCACAGACTGCTGATGAGAACCAAGCGAACTTCTTAACAAGCTATATGGATGGGTTCACGGGATTCGTTGGTTCATGGTATTTAATGTTCATGGCAGGTGCAATTTTTGGAAAGGTAATGGAGGATACTGGCGCGGCTGATAGTGTTTCTAAATGGATTGTAGAAAAAATAGGAGTCAAATATGCAGCTTATGCGATAGTAGCTGCAGCAGCGGTACTAACGTATGGCGGGGTTTCAGTGTTTATCGTAGCTTTCTCGGTTTACCCAATGGCTATTAGTTTATTCAAGCAAGCGAATTTTCCTCGTCGCTTTATTCCTGCAGCACTTGGTTTAGGCTCTGTAACCTTTACGATGACCTCGGCAGGTTCACCAGAAATACAAAACTGGATTCCTATTTCGTTTCTTAATACATCACCATATGCAGGGTGGGAAGTGAGTATAGTTGTTGCAATTTTTATGGCTATTGGTGGATCACTGTGGCTAAATTGGATGATTAAACGTGCAGTGAAAAACGGGGAGGTTTTTATTGAACGGTCTACTGATCCGGTTGTTGATGAATCTCGTAAGCTGCCAAGTCCCATTTTAAGTGTTGTACCATTATTAGTTGTTTTAGGCATTTCCTTCGCGTTCCACGATTCTCTTGGAACTTCAGCTTTAATCGTGGCATTAACGAGTGGATGTATTACGGCATATTTGGTGAGCTATAAATATTCAAAATCTGTCGGTGCGACGTTAGCAGCTGGTGCTATGGGAGCCATTGTAGCTATTGCGAATACGGCAGCAGTGGTTGGCTTCGGGGGTGTGGTAAAAGCTACTCCGTCATTTGTGGCAACTGTTGACGTTATGACTAATATTCCTGGAAGTCCGTTAATTGGCGGTGCATTAGCTATCGCTGTAATAGCAGGTTTAACAGGCTCGGCTTCGGGCGGTCAAACAATTGCATTACCTTTACTTGCCCCACACTATATTGACATGGGAGTAGATACTGAGGCATTGCACCGGACAATTGCTATTGCATCAGGTTCTCTCGATTCATTGCCACACGGTGGTTATGTAGTAACAACCATCAATTCGGTATGTAATGAAAAACATAAAGATGCTTATATGCCATTTGGTGCTTTAACCGTCATTATACCTATCATAGGTACAATTATTGCAATCATATTATTTTCACTAGGAATGTAGGAGGGGTATTGCGTGAAAGGAAAAACAGTTTTCATTACGGGTGCAGCTCGAGGTATCGGTCTCTCTATGGCACAAGCATTTGCTGAGCAGGGTGCGAATGTAGTTATAACAGATATAAATGAACAGCTTTTAGCGGAGGCAATTCAAAACAATCCTCAATTAACTGCATACACATGTGATGTTACGGATGAACAGGCAATAGGTGATGCTATTGACTGTACTATTGAAAAGTTTAAGACAATCGATATTTTAATCAATAACGCAGGGTTTCAGCATGTTTCTCTAATCGATGATTTTGCGACAGAAATTTTCGAATCGATGCAAAAGGTTATGTTAGTTGCACCTTTTATCGCAATGAAATATGCGTTACCACATATGAAGAAAAATAAGTTTGGACGCATTATTAATATGGCATCTATTAACGGAGTTATTGGGTTTGCGGGGAAGGCCGGATATAATGCAGCCAAGCATGGTGTTATTGGTTTAACAAAAGTGGCGGCATTGGAGGTCGCGAATGAGGGGATCACTGTGAATGCAATTTGCCCGGGATATGTCGATACAGAATTAGTGCGTAATCAGTTTACGGATTTGGCAAAGACAAGAGGGATTCAAGTAGAGGAAGTACTTGAGCAAGTGCTTTATCCACTCGTTCCTCAAAAACGCTTACTAGATGTATCAGAAATTACAGGACTTGCGCTTTATTTAGCAAGTGATATGGCAAAGGGTTTAACAGGTCAAGCAGTTATTTTGGATGGCGGTTATACAGCACAATAGCTTAGGGGGTTGAAATATGATTCAAACTAAAACAATCTTCACAGTTCATTCACCAGGAACTATCGTTTATGGGCGAGATTCTTTTGAAGAAGTAGGTGTATATGCTAAGAAGTTAGGGGCTAAGGCTCTTATCATTAGTGATCCGATAATGGATAGCTTAGGCTTTGTTCATCAATGTAGCACTTTATTAAAAACCTATGGATTGGAAGCGGTTTCATATTTAGGGGTAACGACAGAACCAGTCGATAGGTATGTAGCAGAGGGGCTTCATGTTTTACAATCTGAGGGCTGTGATATCATCATTTCCGTTGGTGGTGGGAGCTGTATCGATACAGGAAAAGCAATCGCGGTAGTTGCAACAAATGGTGGCTACATTGGTGATTATATGAAAATGGCAAAGATAGCTGAGCACACACCGATTCCGCATATTGCGATACCTACGACAGCAGGCACTGGCTCAGAAGCAACGGATGCAACAGTTATTACAAACTCGACAAATGAAGTGAAAATGATGATTAAGCAGCCTGCATTTATGCCAACTATCGCGATCGTCGACCCAATTTTAACGGTTACATCTCCTCCCGCCATTACTGCGGCAACGGGTATTGATGCATTGAGTCATGCTATTGAAAGCTATTTATCGCGTTTAGCACACCCATACTCGAATGTACTTGCCTTATCAGCAATGGATTTAATCGTTCATAATATTTTAAAAGTTTATGAACAAGGTAATGATATTGATGCTCGAGAAGCGATGTCGCTTGGCTCAATGCAAGCAGGTCTTGCATTTTCAAACGCATCTGTTGCTTTAGTGCATGGCATGTCTCGTCCAATAGGCGCGCTATTCCATGTGCCGCATGGTATTTCTAATGCCATGCTCTTGCCAGCGGTATTAGAATTTTCAAAGGATGCTTGTATCGACCGGCTAGCAGATATAGGAGAATTTTTTAATAAGGATCGAGAGCTGTTATCGCAAGAAGAGCTTGCCGATTTAGCGATTGTTTCGATTAAGGAAATGTGCAAAAGAATGGATATTGGTAATTTAAAACAATGGGGAATTGATGAGGAAGCCTATTATGCAGCCATACCTAAAATGGCAACGGATGCAACTGCCAGCGGTAGCCCAGGAAATAACCCTAAGGTGCCAACACAGGAAGAACTAATGGAGCTTTATAAAATTGCTTATCATTATGAGTTTTAGGAATTTGAGAAGAAACTGTCTAAAATGGAGTTACAAAGCGTAATTGTTTTGTAACTCTATTTTTATTGATTAATTCAATGTATTTGGCCCACTACCAAAACGTGTGGGGGCGAGCAGGGAGAAAATCCGCGCGAGCAGAGAATATCCGCGGAAGAGAGGTAAATATCCGCGCGAGCAGAGAATATCCGCGGAAGAGAGGTAAATATCCACGCGAGCAGAGAATATCCGCGGAAGAGAGGGAAATACCCGCGCGAAAGGAAAATATCCGCGGAAGAGCAAACACTCGAGCGGAGCAGGTGAATACCCTCGCAAAAAACTTCACTTTTTTTAGTTAGCTTAAAAATAAATTCGATGATTTTTATAGAATCAATATGACATATGCGAGAAAATATAGTAATATTTTATATGAATCATCATTCATTTTTGCAGAGGGGGAAATCGTATGTTGAAGGGGAAAACAATTATTATTACTGGTGGATCGAATGGGATGGGGCTTTATATGGCAAAGCAATTTGTTGCTGAAGGGGTAAATGTAGTTATTACAGGTCGTAACGAAGAGCGATTGGCAGAGGCGAAAGCCTTTATTTTAGAGGCTGGACAAACGATTGAAACATTCCAAATGGATGTTCGAGTGCCCGAGCATGCAGAGGCGATGCTAGCCTTTGCTGTTGAAAAGTTTGGACAGGTTGATGGGCTAGTGAATAATGCTGCTGGTAATTTTATTGTGCGTGCGGAGGATTTATCACCAAATGGTTGGAAGGCTGTTGTTGATATTGTTTTAAATGGGACATTCTACTGTTCTTCAGCAGTCGGTAAGTATTGGATTCAACAAAATATTAAAGGATCTATTCTTAATATGGTTGCG
Source organism: Lysinibacillus sp. RS11 (assembly GCF_042019215.1). Taxonomy (NCBI): domain Bacteria; kingdom Bacillati; phylum Bacillota; class Bacilli; order Caryophanales; family Bacillaceae; genus Lysinibacillus; species Lysinibacillus sp. RS11. The sequence goes on from NZ_CP168124.1 coordinate 933,752, forward strand.
ACTTATGCATGGAATGCAGGTGCTGGTGTGATTCATTCTGCAGCAGCGAAAGCAGGTGTATTGTCAATGACTAGAACGTTAGCTGTTGAATGGGGAAAACAATATGGCATTCGAGTAAATGCAATTGCTCCTGGTCCTATTGAACGTACAGGTGGTGCAGAGAAGCTCTGGGAATCAGAGGCTGCTGCTGCTCGAACGTTAGACTCTGTCCCGTTAGGCCGTACAGGTACTCCTGAAGAAATAGCTGATTTAGCAACATTTATGATGTCTGATAAGGCAAAGTACATGAACGGTGAATGTGTGACACTTGATGGCGGGCAATGGTTAAATCAGTATCCATTCTAACTTATTTCAGCGGGTGTACAAACATCTGCTGAAATAGAAGAACTCAGGCTAAGAACTTCACATCCTGTGAAAACGTCTGGGTGACCAACATCGTGTTGTTGCTGCGCTTTCGCACAGATAAAACCGTGTTGCTGACGCTGCGCTTTCGCATAAAAAACATCTGCAAGCCTAAGCACAAATTCGATTCAGGACGCAATTATGCCGAGGCATAATTGATAACAAAAATCTTTGCATAGCAGGGGGCTGGGTTGGCGCATACTAAGGGTAAAGAAAGGAGTTTTGCCTATGGGTATGTGGTTAATACCGGCTCTTATTGCCATTACAATTATTGCTGCCATTTCGCTTGTGTCAACGCTGAGAATTGCCAAAATGACGTCTGAACGGGAGTCAGAAAAAGATACGCCAATTTCAGAAACCGTTGAAGAATATGCAACTATGTTAAACCCAATCATTTGGGTATATGGAATTTTTTTGTTGTTTTTAGGTATAATGATTTTTTATTACTGGAGTAAAACTGGTTATTAAATAAATATTGTCTTCATTCAGTTCATATTTGCATAAATATGCCTGAATGAGGACACTTCGATAAACCTCAACATGTCCCCTATTTATGCTGTTTCCGATACTTAGTTTTCTTCAAAATCCTAAAATAATTCGTTTCGTTTAAAAAACTCTTCTCGACCTTGTCGTGGTCATAAAAGGAATAGTTATGATATGATAAAAGGGAAGCATCCTGTTCTGCATAGCGAGGACAGAAAAGGAGAAGAAGTTCATGATTTCAACTAACAGCAAAGACTTATTAGCAATGCCAATTAGTGATTTTATTATTTCATCTGAAAAAGTTGCACATGTACAAAGTGGAAATAGTGCTGAACATGCACTCCTTGTACTTACTCGTACAGGGTATTCGTCAATCCCTGTTTTAGATTTGAAATATCGACTTCAAGGTTTACTAAGCATGAAAATGATTACCGAATCCATTCTTGGACTCGAACATATTGAATATGAAAAACTACCCGATATTAAAGTAGATACAATAATGGAGAAAGACATCGCTGTATTAAAGTTGACGGATACTTTTCAGCGGGCTCTCGACTTAGTGATTAACCACGCCTTTTTATGCGTTGTGGATGAAGATGGAACATTTGCTGGGATTTTAACGAGACGTGTTATTTTAAAGCAATTGAAAAAATATATTTATCAAAAAGAGTAGTAGTTTAAGAGGGGACTCGGATGAAAATCATGAGGTCCTCTTTGCTTGTAATGGAGGTTTACTGATTGATGGCAACAGAGGCAGAAATTTTAAAAGTACTTGCTGAGGAACGCAATATGAGAAAAGCGGCAGAACGACTATTTTTATCTCAACCCGCGCTTTCTCAACGGTTGCAAACGATTGAAAAAGACTGGGGTGCACAGTTATTTATTCGTTCTCAAAAAGGACTGACAGCGACACCTGCTGGAGAGCAAGTTATTGCCTATGCAACTGAAATGCTGAGCAAAAAAGAAGAGATTTTTGAAACGATCCAATCATTAACGACGAAAGTTAATGGGACATTGAAAATTGCTTGTGCATCCATTGTTGGTCAAAATTGGCTTCCTAAAATTTTAAAGGATTTTGTAACAAAATATCCTGAGGCAAAAATTTCTCTAATGACCGGCTGGAGCTCTGAAATTGTAAAAGCACTATATGAGGGAGAGGCTCATGTAGGAATTGTACGTGGGCAAGTTGATTGGAAAGGGGAAAAGATTCACCTGTTTCGTGACACCCTTTATTTAGTAGATAAAGAGCTAAAAACGATTGAAGATGTACTCACGACAGAACGACCTTTTATTCAATTTAAAAGTGATTCTAACTATTATCAGGAAATTCAACAATGGTGGCAGCAGCATTTCGCTTCAAATCCGAGTAAACAAATTTTAGTAGATCAGATTGAAATTTGTAAGCAAATGGCATTGAACGGTATCGGTTATGCTATTTTACCTTCAATCACTTTAAATGACCATGATGGTATTAATAAAATAGCGCTTACAAATAATGAAAAAGAATTTGGTTTGACTCGTGATACTTGGTTAATAGGCTATGAATCCTCATTTGAATTACGACAAGTAGAGGCTTTTGTAGAAGTTGTGCAAGACCATGCGCGATGTTTGTTTGATTATACGAAATAAGAATAATATGAAGGCAGTCCCAAGTGATTCACTAGGGACTGCTTTTTTTTATCGCTGGATTGGGACGCCCCTAGGAAAGCGACCAATCGGAACGGAGATCAAAGCCACACTTTAGTAATTTGCTAATTCTTAAGAGTTTATGAATATTCATGAAGATGTCATAAGAAATGGAACAAAATGCAAAATTAATCGTATAATTAATTATACGATTAATTTACAAAAAAAGGGGTTGAGCTTTTGAAAAAAACGAATATAACGGCACTCATACTATTATGCATACTTGTTATTAGCTTTATTCTACCAGTAGAGCAAGCAAGTGCAGCGGCTACTATAGAGGTACAAGCTAAGGTAGGGATTAATGGTAAAGCTAAATACCAATCCGTTGTGCCACTGCAAGTAACAGTAAAAAATAATGGTGCAGATTTTTCTGGAGATATGGTCATAAATGCTTCAGGTTCCTATGAGGCTGCATCAGCACGAGTGCTTCCAATCGATATAGCGGCAGGAGAAGAAAAGACATTTGATTTTTATCTCGATGGTTTAGCTGACTATAATTATTCGAATGCAGATGTGTTTGCATTTTATGAAGGAAGTATCGAACAAGGGAAAAAGGTTGCTTATAAAGGAACAAAGCAGCTACAAGGTAATTTTTTAGATCCTTCATCTGTTTTTATCTATACATTAACGGATAAAAGTGATCGTTTATCAGCATTTTTGCGTTTATCTCAATCTGCTCCTCAAAGTAATGTTGAAGTTTTCAATTTAAATCAAATCAAGGATTATACATTACCAGAGGATGCTCAAGGATACGCAATGGCGGATGTTATCGCCATTGATGAAATTGCTATTGCTGATTTATCGAAAAAGCAACAAGAATCTTTACTAAAATGGGTGCAGGATGGCGGAACATTATTGTTGGGTGCTGCTGATCAAGTAAATGCAACAGCAGGTATTTTCAAAGATTATTTACCACTTGCATTATCTCAGCAAATGACATCAGTTTCTGCAGATAGTCTATCGAAATTAGCAGGCAGTGGAATTTTTACACAACCAATTTCAGTTTATACAGCAACTGAAAACCGAGGAAGTATTTCTGTATTAAGAGATGGCAATACAATACTAGCGTCTAAGAAAAAAGTGGGCAGCGGGGAAATTATTCAAACAGCGTTTTCTTTAGGGGATCAACCACTTGCATCTATGGATGGCTACGCAGCGTTAATTTCGAAAATACTGAATATTCAAAGCTTTTCGCAACAGGGGATGATGGCAAATGGCCAGCCAATGATGGATCAACTTTCGTATGAACTTCGTAATGTAAATGAATTATTCCCTTCGTTTGAAGTATCTGTTAGTTATATGCTCATTGTTATCATTTTATATATTTTAATCATCGGGCCTATTTTGTATTTTATCTTAAAGAAAATAGACAAGCGTGAACATGCGTGGTGGCTTATTCCTGCAATATCAGTTGTGCTTTCTATTGTTCTATTTATTTTTGGTGCTAAAGATAGAATTGTACAACCGCAAATACAGCAATCGGCATTTTATAAAATCAATGACGATAGTAGCTTAAATGGTTATTATGTAGAGTCTATTTTAACAAACCGTAGCGGTGATTTTGTTGTGAATACAGATAAGGATACTAGTGCAATTGCTTTGCGAAGTAACAATAACTTCTCAGGGACAATAGGAGACTTACATGAGTCATCCTATATTAAAGAAAATGCAAATGGATCGACGTTAACACTACGTGACTTAAGCTATTGGTCTGTGCAATCCTTTGCAGGGAAGACAGCGGCACAAAATATTGGCAAGATGGATATCGATATTACGTTAAAAAATGAAAAGCTAACTGGGACAATTAAGAACAATTTTCCATTTGCCTTAAAGGATGTTACGTTAATCTCTGGCATTAAAGAAGTTCAACTTGGCGACATTGAAGCGAATGGAATACTTAAAGTCGACAAGGAGCTAATAGCAACAGTTCTTCAAAAGCCATCGACGTTTACTAATTACAATTATAATTATCCATCGAAGAAGGAAGAAGTGGACCCTCAACGTATCGAGCGTATGAAAACTTTGGCACTACCGCTTGTAGAAAATGAAAAGAAACCTGTTATTACTGCTTGGGCAGACCAAGCAATTGCTAAGGTTGAGCTAGATACAAGTGCCAATATGTCACCTATTTCATATTTTGTTCAGCCATTTGACGGCAAAGTAGAGCTAACAGGTCCGTTTACGATGAAACGTAACAATTTTACGTATTCACTAAACCCACTATCTCCTAATTCGCATTTCGAAATAATTGATGAGCAGTTAAACAATTGGTCCTTGTCTGACGGTTTATATGAAGTATCAATTGCATTGCCAGATAATTTTAAGCAGTCAGTTCAAACATTAAACGAACTGACAATTTCAAATAAGGACGTTAACCGTATGGAGCTATCGATTTGGAATAACGAAACGAAAAAATATGAGCCATTGGTAGATACAAAACAGGTGTTTACAGATAACATTACAAAATATTTCAATGAAAATGATGCGTTACTTATTGAAATTAAATTCGGACCGGATCAAACAGGTGAGCCAACAAAATTACCAGATGTAGAGCTGAAGGGAGTGGCGAAATAATGATTGAAATTCGTGATTTAACAAAAAGATATGGCTCCTTTACAGCACTAGATCAATTAAATCTATCATTGGAGGAAGGGGTTGTATTTGGTTTTGTAGGTGCTAATGGGGCTGGTAAATCGACTACATTTTCAATATTAGCAACTCTACTGTCTCCAACCTCTGGTGATGCGCTTATTAATGGAAAAAGCGTTATTAAAGAACCAAAAGAAGTACGTAAGCAAATTGGTTATATGCCCGATTTCTTTGGTGTATATGATCAGTTAAAAGTAGATGAATATTTAGATTTTTATGGTGCAAGTTATGGCATTGGTGCGGCTGATCGTAAAGTATTGATTCCTCAATTACTAGAGCTTGTGAATTTAACGCATAAACGTTATGACTATGTAGATTTACTGTCACGTGGAATGAAGCAGCGCCTTTGTTTAGCTCGTGCCCTTATCCATGATCCAAAGGTATTAATTTTAGATGAGCCTGCATCAGGTTTAGACCCACGTGCACGTGTAGAAATGCGTGATATTTTACGAAATTTAAAATCCATGGGTAAAACGATTTTAATCTCCTCACACATTTTGCCTGAGCTTGCAGAAATGTGTGATGAAATTGGTGTGATTGATAATGGTAAATTAATCGCTCATGGCAACGTAGCTTCCATTCAAGCACAGCTACAGGGGGAAAAGCGTATTGTGATAAAGGTAACAGATCAGTTAAACGAGGTGCGTGCATTCTTAGAGGAAGATCCACTAATATCTTCTATAGATTTGATGGATAATCGCTTAGAAATAGCCTTTAATTATCGTGGAACAAATGCTGATCAGGTGGCGCTGTTGAAGAAAGCGATACTTGCAAATTTACCTATTTATGCATTAAGTGAAGAGGAAAAAGATTTAGAGGATGTCTTTATGGCCATTACGAAGGGAGCGGACAATCAATGATGGAACGATTTTATAATCCGGTACTCGTAAAAGAATTGAAGTTACGCTTCCGTTCTTTTAAAAGCTTTTCAGGTTTAATGTTTTATTTAGCGGTTATTTGTCTATTCATCGCAGGGTTTTTACTATTAACAACTGAATTCACAGGCAAGGGATTCTTTAGACCAGATACAAGCTTCATGATGTTTGCGGTATTAACAATATTACAAATGGCTCTTGTCCTTTTTATCACACCAAGCTTAACGGCTGGTGCAATAAGTAGCGAAAGGGAAAAGCAAACATTAAATATTTTACTAACAACAACACAAAGCTCTACACAGATTATAATTGGAAAATTATTATCTTCGGTAGCATTTTTAGTATTAATGCTAATCGCTGGGCTGCCATTATATAGCTTAGTATTTTTATTTGGTGGTGTATCGCCGTCTCAATTAATTTCAATATTTTTATTTTACTTATTAACAGTTGTAGCAATTGGTAGTATTGGTGTGATGTTTTCAACTATTACAAAGCGCACAATTGTCGCAATGATTTCTACGTACGGATCGATCATCTTTTTAGGTGGTATTACGGCATTTTTCTTCTTTTTAACGATGGCCTTCCACCAGATGGGCAATAACATTAGTAGCACTTCCTTTATGTCTTATTTTTGGGCTTCTATTAACCCAGGTGCATTAATGCTTACGCTGATTTCGCCAGAATTGGGAGACGAATTAGTGAGATTATCGGGAGTAGAATTACCTGTATGGATTACGTATTTAATAGCTTATTCATTAATTATTGTTCTTTGTTTAACAATTGCCATTAAAAAATTACGTGCCAATATGAAAAGTAACCGATGAGGAGGAAATTTTATGGGGCGTCGTAAGCAATTACGAAAATATATTCAACGTGCAAAGACGAGTTTAACAATAGAAAGAAGCATTCCAATTGCACAGTACGGCTTGTTTTTTGCATTGCTTTCGAGTGCTTCACTTGTCCTCGTCTCTAGATTGTTTGTATGGCCTTATTATCGCCAAACAGCTCTTGTTGCCTTTATCGCTGTCATACTAGCAACGGTACTTTTTATGTGGTGGAAGCGTGTAAAAGAAAAGGAAGCGTTGCATACACTGGATGATTATTTTTCTCACAATGAACTGGTGACAGCCTTATCGTTTGAGGACGATAAGGATCCACTTGTTCAATCTTTGTTAAATAAAGCGATACAAAGCGTCGAATCTGCGTTTGCTAATTTTAAGGCTCGACAGAAAAATTTGTTGCAGCCAAAGGCGTTGGCTGGTCTATTTGTAACAGCTGTTGTATTAGCAATACTTTATATGTTTCCAGCGGCTACACAAATTGAAGCTATTGAGGTGGAAAAAGAAAAAGCTGTTATTGAAGACGTAAAGAAGGAAGTTGCTAAACTAGAGAAAAAAGCAGAAACAAAAGAAGTGAAAGAGCAATTAAAGGAATTGCAAAATACGTTAAAAGAGGCAGAAACAGCTGAGGAGGCATTACGCGAAGTTGTGAAAAAGCAAAAGGAGCTGGCCTTAAAGGAACAGCAATTAAAAGATAAGCAAACTGCTAGTAAGGATGGCGCTAGTGAAGAGACGGGCTTATCGAAGGAAGAAGCGGAGAAGTTAAAGGAGCTTGCCCAAATGCAAGAGGAGCTAACACAAAATGCAAATGCTACTCAAACAGCTATGAGCAAGCTTGGAAAACCCGCAAGTAATACACTACAAAATGCTATTGCCAGTGCCAATAGTACAAAAAACAATCAGCAAAACAATACGAATACGAATTCGAATCAAAATTCCTCGGGGAATTCATCGCAAAGCAATCAGCAAGCTCAAACAGGACAGCAAGGACAAAATAATTCCCAAAATGGTTCCCAACAACAGGCTAGTAGTAAAGGGCAGGGACAAGGATCGAATAAAAGCAATCAACAAGGACAAGGCAATGGTCAGGGACAAGGGCAAGGAAATGGCAAAGGTTTAAGTTCAAGTACTGCTTCAGGAGGTAAAGGTGCAGGCGCAGGTGTAGGACAGGGCAAGCGAGATTTGTTAACGACACCGAATAGGATTGGTGGTTCTAGTCAGACTTCAGTTGACGGCGGAGCATTAGGAGATGGCTCAAATATTTCGGAACAACAAGGAAATGGCCCGATTACTAAAGGTTCTATCCGCCCCTATGAGGAAGTTATAGGCTCCTATAAAGATAGCTATTTAGAAAGCTCAGAGCGTTTACAATTACCGAAGGATTTACAAAATGTCGTGCAATCTTATTTCACGTCAATTGAGTCGCAATAGGAGGAAAAGGAATGGCATTTACAGAGCAACAGTATGTTGAAATGAGTACGAAATTACAACAAGTAAAGGAAGAAATTCATCGCTTTATCGTTGGGCAAGAAGAAGCAATTGATTATACATTGTACGCCGTCCTTGCTGATGGGCACGCATTATTAGAGGGCTTGCCTGGTTTAGGGAAAACGATGTTAATTCGTACAATTTCTGAAGTACTAGATTTATCATTTTCGCGCATTCAATTTACGCCAGACTTAATGCCGGCGGATATTACAGGGACAAGTATGATTGAGCGCACACCAGACGGCAAACAGCAGTTTTCGTTCCAGCCAGGTCCGATTTTTAGCCAAATGGTATTAGCGGATGAGATTAACCGAGCAACGCCAAAAACACAAAGTGCACTGCTGGAAGCTATGGGCGAAAAAACGGTAACAATCTTGGGAGATACAAAGAAGATGGCGAGACCATTCTTCGTGCTAGCAACACAAAATCCGATTGAGATGGAAGGAACGTACCCATTACCAGAGGCACAAATGGACCGTTTTCTATGTAAAATTCTTGTACCATACCCAGAGAAAAGTGAGCTAATGGAGATTATGAAGCGTACAACAGGTGCTATGGCAATTAATTTACAAAAGATGATGAATACGGACACACTTATTGAAGCACAGCAAATGGTAAAGGAAATACTTGTTGCTGATGAAATGCTTGAATTTGCGACAGATCTAGTTGTGGCTACACATCCTGATAGAGACGATGCAATTGACGAGGTTAAACAGTATGCAATGTATGGTAGCGGTCCTCGAGGTTTACAAAGTTTAATCAAATTAGCGAAGGCAAGAGCGCTTATGAATGGTCGTTTCCATGTTTCAGTAGCAGATATTAAATCTGTTGCAAAGCCAGTATTACGCCATCGTATGCTGCTGAATTATGAAGGGGAGGCTTCAGGTAAAACAGCAGACGATGTGATTGACGTAATTTTAGATAAGGTACAACAAGGTGTTAGCAGGTGACGCAAAAATTATTATTGCCAGAGGATTGGTTAGCGAAAATCAGTCGCTTCCAAGTGGCGACGGCCTCCAAATTACGTGGGCAGCATAAGGGCTCGCACCGTTCGCAACGTTTCGGAGCATCACTCGATTTCTCAGATTTCCGTGAATATCATTTAGGTGATGATGTGCGTCAGGTCGATTGGAACGTCTTTGCAAGAACGGATAAATACTTCATTAAACGTTTTTTAGATGAACAAGAGATGCGTGTACACATTCTGCTAGACACGACTAAATCTATGGGTGAACAAGCGAAATGGACTTTCGCACGGCAAATTGTTGCCTCGCTTGGCCTAATGGTGCTTGGTCGCGATGATCGTTTATCGTTTTCTTTTGTACAGGATGACGTCAAGCCACCATTTCGCCGTAAAGGTGCTATGTATCGTCGTGCCTTTTTACAGGTGGTAACAGAGATTGAGGAAGCTACTTATACAAGTAGCTTCGCACAGGGAGCTTTAAAAGCATTGCCTAAGGATAGTACAGTGCTATTTATTATCACGGATGGGCTTGAGCCGATTGAGGAGTGGGAGCAACTCTTGAAAAGGCTACCACGATTTGCAGGGGATGTGCGCATTTTGCAAATTGCTACGCAGGAAGAAATATCACCCGAATATACTGGGGATGTACGCTTACTCGATCGTGAAACTGGCAGAGATGTGAATGTTACGATGTCTTCAAAGGTTCTGGACACATACCTGGCAAGACGTTTATTACATGAAGAGGAATTTGAGGCGATCTGTCGGCGCTTCGGTGTTCGAAAATTACAGCTTAAAGTTGAGGATGGATTGCAGCATGCCATCTTTCAACAATTATTAAAAGCACATTGGATTAGGTGAGGTGAGCCGTATTGGGCTTTAGTCAAATACTTTTTAGCTGGACGGCCATCATCCCGGTCATTGTCCTACTATATTATTTCTTTCGAAAAAAATATACCGATCAAACCGTGTCCTCGACATTATTTTGGTCGGAAATTATGCAAGAAACACGTGTATCACCATACTTAAAGCATTTACAAAAAAATGCACTGCTTTATTTACAACTGCTTGCACTGATTTTACTTGTACTTGCACTAATGAATCCTTATGTGAAAAAATCAACCATTGCTGGGGCACAAACAATTTTCATTGTGGACACGTCTGCCACGATGTTAGCAGGGAAAGAGCAATCAACATTTGACACACATAAGGAGGAAATGCTCTCTTTGGTCAATCAGCTTGATGGAAGACCTGTAACGCTCATCACAACAGGAAATACACCGAAAGCTATTTTACAGCAAGAAACGAATACCAAAGTTATTGAAAAAGCTATTCAAGAGTTGCAAGTAACCTATGAAACGGATCAGATGAATAAGGCTCTTGATGTGGCACAGGCTTTTGTTGGTGAAACACCAACATCTATTTATGTTTTTACAGATGCACTTGATAAAAAGCATTTACCGATGGAAAAGGATACGGTGAAGTGGTTAGTAAAAGGGTCTGCTAAGGATTTAACAAATATCGCAATTACACGATTTGCTGCTACTACAGATGGTCAATCTACGATGGCGCTTGTGCAGTTACAAAATGATACTGATCGAGAGCAAAAGGTAGCACTTTCCCTACAGACTGTTAAGGGGGATGAGATAACTACAGAGCGTGTCACATTACCGCCGAATGAAGCTGTAACGAAAACATTTAAAGACTTACCGTTAGAAAATACTTTAACTGCCAAGATAACTGCTAATGATGATTACGTAGTCGATAATTCACAAACTGTATTGCTACAAACAGCCACTTCAAAAGTAGTTGTCGATCAAAGTATGCATCAACTCATTCAAAAAGGTTTTCAAACGATTAATAGTGGAGTGAAAATTGTTCCATCTCTACAAGTAGCGGACAATCAAGATGCCACAGTTGTGACAAATCAAACGGCGCTACTCGAAAAGATGGATAAGCCGATTGTATTATTTGGACGTGATGATGTTAAAAAGGTTGAAGCAACTGGAGAAGTAACAATTACAAGTGATGCATTGTTTGCTTTTAGTGAGCTAAAAGATATTTATATTAGTGCTGTATATCCAGGGTTCGAGGGCTATAAAACGATTGCATCAGTTGGTGATCAGCCATTTATACAACGTTCACCAGAAGGAGATATTGTTATTTTAGCGGATATTGCTGATACAGATTGGCCGCTACATCCCTCTTTCCCATTATTTTTATGGAGTGCTGAACAGCAGCTTTCAGAATCAATTGGTTCACTCGGTATTTTTGCACCAAATGAGCAACGAGCAGTTGCTTTAGCGCAAGGTGATTGGAGTGTTTATTCGCAGGATGATGAGTTTTTATCGTCTATTACAAATGGTTTATTAACAGCTCCAATAAAGCCAGGAATTTATACCGCACGCTCAAATAATGAAGAAAAGCGCTTCATCGTACAGCTTCAAGCTCAAGAACGTGTCATTGAAAAAGGGACAAGCTATACGCTTGGAGAGCTTCAGGATAATGGTAAGGAAGAAATATCGAAAACTTCGTTGGTGCCTTGGCTTATCCTTATTATTTTAGTATTACTTGTTTTAGAGTGGGAGGTGCAACGACGTCGTGGATTTACGAATTGATATGCCATTAGTATTGTTGCTTTTACTTCCATTGCTTATGTATTTTGGATGGACCTATTGGCGTGAGCGTCAGCGACTCAAAAAGAGTCATATTGTCGTACTAGGTATTCGTATTGTGGCGATATTCTGCTTAGTCTTTGCGCTTGCTGGACCTTATATTTTATTACCTGTAAAGGAAGAACAAATCGTATATTTAGTTGACCGTTCTGCTTCGATGAATGGTACAGAAGATGAGATGGTTCAGTTTATAGACGAAAGTTTGAAGTCGAAAAAAGATGAACAACTTGCAGGGGTTTATTCTTTTTCATCGACACTGCAAACAGAAGCCATTTTATCTAATTCTTTAAAGGAAGTGCCGAAGTTTACAGCTATAAAGGCGACCGACCAAACAAATATTGAACAAAGTCTACAGCTCGCTTCGGGTATAGTAGATCCGAAAAAGGCAACACGACTTGTACTCTTAACTGATGGTAATGAAACAAAAGGAGATGCCCTTGAGTTTGCAACAAAGTTCAAAGGGTCAAATATAAGTGTCGATGTAGTGCCGTTTAATAAATCTGTTACGAACGATGTATCACTTAAAAGTTTTGTAACCCCACAAGTTTCTTATGTAGGTGAGCAGCAGCAATTAGTTACTGAAATTAATGCAACTGCGGCGGGGCAAGGTGAGCTATTATTATACGAAAATGATGAGCTTATTCATCGTGAGGCAGTAGAGCTTGCGGAAGGTTCCAACGTGTTTACGTATAAACATGCGGCAACTGGAGAAGGACTTGTGAAATATGAGGCAATGGTTCAAGTTGATCAAGATGCGATTTTTGAAAATAATAAATTAACAAGTGTCACAATGGTGCAAAGTGAACCACATTTATTAATTGTCAATGGTTATGACACAGCTTCACCAATCGCTGCAGCACTTGGCAACCAATCAATCGACTATGATGTTGTAGATGCTAAAAGTTTGCCAAATGAACTTTCTAGTTATTTACAATACAATGCCATCATTTTTGATAATGTGCCAGGGCATTTAGTAGGCGAGGCGAAAATGAATGTCATTGAACAAGCGGTAAAAAACTTTGGTGTCGGCTTTACAATGGTCGGTGGTGAAAATAGCTTTGGCTTGGGTGGCTATTTTAAAACACCAATCGAAACTTTGCTACCTGTGGAAATGGAGATTAAAGGTAAGGAGCAATTACCATCATTAGGGCTTGTGATTGTGCTTGATCGCTCAGGAAGTATGTCTGGAGCGAAGTTAGAGCTTGCTAAGGAGGCGGCCGCTCGTTCAGTAGAAATGCTACGAGATGAGGATACGCTCGGGTTTATTGCTTTTGATGACCGACCTTGGGAAATTATTGAGACAGGACCACTTGGCAAAAAGGAAGAAGCTGTGGACACGATTTTATCTGTAACGCCAGGTGGTGGTACAGAAATATATGGATCACTTGCTAAAGCCTATGAAAACCTAGCTGATTTAAAGCTGCAACGTAAGCATATTATTCTCTTAACAGACGGTCAGTCACAGTCGGGAAATTATGAGGATTTAATTGCAGAAGGCAAAGACAGAGGCATTACACTATCGACGGTTGCAATTGGTCAGGATGCAGATGCTAATTTACTGGAAGCACTTAGTGAGATGGGAAGTGGACGTTTCTACGATGTTGTTGATGAGCAGACGATACCATCTATTTTATCTCGTGAAACGGCAATGATTTCACGCACATATATTGAGGATAACCCATTCTATCCAACTATTTATAATGCATCCGGATGGAATACGCTGTTTGCGAATGGTGTACCTCAAATGAATGCTTATATTGGCACGACAGCAAAGCAGGGAGCCACAGTTATTGCAGAAAGTGAGAAGGAAGATCCGGTGCTAGCACAGTGGCAATATGGTCTTGGCAAAACATTCGCCTTTACTTCTGATTCGACAGGAAAATGGACAGGAGACTGGGCAAGATGGCAGAATTGGGGCACATTTTGGCAAACGCTTATTTCACAAATGCTACCAAGCTATAACGATGTTGCCTATGATGTTCGTCTTGAGTCAGACGGCTCGTTTGTTATCACGGATCCAACAAATGAAGCGGCGTTTTTAGATATTGTTGCTGTTAATGAAGCTGGTGAAGAACTTGAAACACAGCTTGAAACAATTTCAGCATCACAAGTTCGAGCAGTTGTACAAGCAGAACCAGGTCTGATTTTCTTCCGTATTGCAGATGAAGAAAAGGCTATTTACCAGGCGGGCCTAAGTGTCCCTTATAGTGCTGAATATGAATTACGTCCAGTGAATGATAAGTTAGTAGAAGAATTGACGAAGCAAACAGGCGGCTCCGTTTTGAAAGAGCCGAACGAAGTATTCCGTGAGTTTAGTAAAAAAGGTGCGGAACGTCAAAATATTGCAACATGGCTTCTATTAGCAGGTATGCTACTATTCTTCATCGATATTACCATTCGACGCTTTGGATGGAGTTTCCTAACAAGGCCAAGAAAGAAAGAGCAGATTGTAGAGGAAAAAACAATACAGGCAGAAGATACAAACGTTGCCCAGCTATTAAAGGGCATGAAAAAACGATCCTAACAAACAAAACGATGGTTCATTGCTTTATAGCAATGAGCCATTGTTTCGTTTTGCTTTGCTTGTAAAATCATGAAAAGTAAAATTAATCTTGTTATTAATGGGATTTAATGTAATAATCAATGATAGTAATAAAATATTACTATCATTTTTAAATACTATTATATATTTTGGAGGAGTTGACATGACCAATATTATGAATTCTTTTGGTTTTCTAAGTTTTAAGTTAGCGGAGGCTCTAGAGGAAAATCTCGAGACATATATTAGCGAAAAATATCAAATGAAATCCAGAGAAGTTGGAATAATGATTCTTGTAAAAGAAAAAAAACTTAGCCAAATTCAAATAGGGCAGATTTTAAAAATAGACAAAAACAGTGTCCGCTTTTTTATCGATGATCTAGAAGAAAGACAATATGTTTATAGAGAGAAAAATCAGGAAAATAGAAGAGAGAATCTAATATGCCTTACAGAACAGGGAGAAAATGTGGCAGAAGAATTATTGAAGATCCTTTCAATTGCTGAGAATGATGTTTTAGACGTACTTTCATTGGAAGAACAAGAGCAATTGAAACACATATTGAAAAAAGTATATGAAAATCGTTCGCCAAAATAAAAGGAGGTGGAAGCTATGTCACTATATCCTACGACTGAAAGAGAACCGAAATATTGGATTGGCGTGGTATCTCTTAATCATGTGCAAAAAGGGGTTGAGGGAGGATTCGGCCAGTTGTGTCATGGTAAAGAAAGACCTTTGAAACGAATGAAAAAAGGAGACTGGATTATATATTATTCTCCTAAAAACAGTTTAGATGGTAATGAACCTGTAAGAGCCTTTACCGCAATTGGAAGAATAAAAGACGAGCGAATATATGAGTTCCAAATGACAGAAAATTTTATTCCTTTTAGAAGAGATATAGACTTTTATAAAGATGCAAAGTCTGTACCGATAAAAAGGATCTTAGATTATTTAGAATTTGTAGAAGATAAATCGAAATATGGTTATAAATTCAGATTTGGTCATTTTGAAATAAGCAAAAAAGACTTTCTATTAATTGCTCATGAAATGGGATTGCCGTTGAAGTATGGATGAATTTAGTTGGATCAAAGCGTTACTTCTTAATGGCCATTAAGAAGTAACGTTTTTAAATTGTAACCAATCATTATTTAAGCAGGGTGTTAAGGTTAGTTACCAATACAGTCTTACGTAAATTGTTAGCAATGACAATGCCTAAGACAGCACCAATCGTACTGGATGTTAGAAAGGCTGGCATAAAAAATAATGCTGCCACGGATGTCCCCATTAATAAATGTGCATAGGGCACTGCAATGAGTGAGGCAATAATTCCTGTCCCGAATATTTCACCGACACCAGCTAGCCACATCTTGCCGCTATATTTATAGGCCAGAGATGCAAACAAAGCGCCAATGACACTACCAGGTATAGCTAATAATGAACCTGTGCCTGTTAAAATACGAATAATTGCTGTGACAAAGGCGACCATAACAGTAGGTACTGGTCCAAGAATGATAGCGCCAATAACATTAATGGCATGCTGTACAGGATAGGCACGCGCAATTCCCGTTGGTATTGAAACGAAGGTAGAACCTGCTACGGCAATTGCTACTAGTAGGGCCATGATTGTTAGTTTTCGAATTGACATAATTTACACTCCTTTGAAATATGAATTTAATCGTTAATACCGGTAAATTTGAAGTTCCGCCGGTAATGAAGAGAACTGCGCCGCTAAAACCGCGAGATGCGCCGGTAATCAAGAAAACTGCGCCGCTAAAACCATGAGATGCGCCGGTAACCAAGAGAACATCGCCGCTAAAACCATGAGATGCGCCGGTAACCAAGAGAACATCGCCGCTAAAACCATGAGATGCGCCGGTAATCAAGAAAAACTGCGCCGCTAAAACTATAAGTCCCACCGGTAACCTTGGATATAATGTTGCTAGATTGGCGAGCATTCTTAAGGTAAACTTACAAAAAAAGCCGCTTCCTAAAAAACAATAGGAAGCGGCCTTGCATTTACATATTAAAAAGCAAGTGTCGCCACTTCCCTCCGCTAGTGTGAACTAGATCAGGTTCAAAGGGTCCGTATTTGATAATATACGTCTCAGCCTTTTAAAGACTCCCCTAGTGGTAATAAAAAAATTTAATTTAATTCTATCTTATTACATAATAATGTAGCATACTACCAAAAATATTACTTTTCTGTCTATTTTGTATCAGGATGCAACAGGTGTGGTGCTTTTTTCATCGTCCAGATAAGGGCAAGGAAGAAGCAGGCCATTAAAATAATAGCTCCGAAAATATAAGGACTGTTCATATTCCAATCGAATAATATACCTGCTAATGCAGGACCAATCATATTACCGAGGCTCATATATGCATTGTTCAGACCAGCCGCAAAGCCTTGTTCCGTCTCAGCAAGCTTCGAAATCAATGTGTTGACAGCTGGGCGAATCAATGTCGTAGCTGTAGAGAAGACTGTCGCTACAACTAAAATAAGGGCAAAGCCAGACACAAATAAAATTAAGAAAATTGATATGGCTGCGATAAATAAATTGACTAACACTACTTTCATTTCGCCAAAGCGATTAAACAGTGGTGTAATAACAAACATTTGTACAACAACACCAAAAGCACCACCTACAACTAAGATAATAGCGATATCTGTAGGTGTGTAATTGAACTTTTCTGTAACAAATAACGATAATGTTGTTTGGAAGTTAGCAATTCCAAATGAAAATACCATCATAATAATTAGCATTACAAAGTAAGGCATATGTACTGAACGTACCATTTGCTTCCCAAGGTTATCTTGCTTCTGCATTTTTTGTGTTGTATTTGGCTTTTTAGAAGGTAATAAAAACAACGATAAAATTGATGCTAAAATAGCTGCAGTTCCAGCCGTATAGAATGGGAAATGTAAACTAACGTGAGATAAGAATCCGCCAATCCCTGGTCCGATCATAAAGCCTAGAGACATGGATGCCCCTAACATGCCCATTCCTTTACCACGTTCTTCATACGTTGTAACGTCTGCCACAAATGCCATGATAGGAGGTGCCACAAATGCGGAACCAAGGCCGCCTAAAAAGCGTGCCAAGAAGAGCATCCACACATCTGTAGAAAGCCCGAAACCAATTTGGGCAAGTCCTGTTACTATAAGACCGAAAATAATGAGATTTTTACGACCATATCGATCCGAAAGATTCCCAGCAATTGGAGAAAATACGAATTGAGCTAAGGCGAATGTTGCAATCAACATGCCAAGAATTTGTCCAGCGGCACCAAATAGTTTTAAATACTCAGGCATAACAGGAATAATAATTCCAATACTCCCCATTGCGATAAACATATTAAACATTAAAATATACAAAGCCGCCTTATTGGACTTCTGCTGGGTCATCGAATACCCCCTTCTTTAATCAAATATACTACAGTCTACCACAAGGCTTGTACCTTTGCTATTGACTAGAAGTCTGAAATAAGGGAATTGGCTACCGATCACCCTCGCTACTTTAGCCTTGGGAGGTATTTGTAGCTTCCTGAACGTTCACAGTCAACTGACTGCCAAGCTTTGAAGCAAACACTGATGGGGGAATAGCGAGTTTTTGGGCAAGACTGTTAGGCATATATTTTCATCTAAATTAGCAAAAAGCTGTTCTCAACGTTCGTAACGTGAGAACAGCTTTAACTTCTTTCAGCAGGAGTCGCCTACTTTTATAGGTGTTGGTATGAATACGAGGTTTAAGTTACTTTTCAGCGGGTGTCTAAACATCTGTACCTATCGCTACGCTTTCGTTACAGAAAACATTTGTAACTGCCGTTTCACTTTCGTTACAGAAAACATTTGCTGAAATAAGTTAAGCCTCCAGCCGATTCCTAACGCAATTATGCCGGGGCATAATTGATAGAGGTTATCGAATACTCATTTTAAATTCTAAAAACAGTTCATTGTATTTACCTAAATAATCAGGGCCTAAGTTTTTATAAACTTCTAATGTTTTACGTTGTTCTTCAGAAGGATAGAAACGCTCATCAGATACAACTTCCGGATCCATTAATTTCATTGCTGCAATATTTGGAGTAGAGTAGCCTACGAAATCAGCATTTTTAGCGCCTGTTTCGGCTTTCAGCATAAAGTTAATGAAGGCATGTGCACCATCAATATTTTTTGAAGTTTTCGGAATGACCATATTATCAAACCATAAGTTCGAACCTTCCTTTGGTACAGCAAAGTCTAGCTCTTCATTTTCTGACAACATGTCGGCTGCTTGCCCAGACCAAGTGAGTGCCACAGCTGCTTCATTATTAATCATTAGCGGAGTAATTTCATCCCCGATAATGGCTTTGACATTTGGTGCTAACGTAATGAGTTTATCAGTAGCTTCACGTAGCTCATGGTCATTTAAAGTATTAAGTGAATAACCAAGATTGTTTAAGCCCATACCGATTACCTCACGTGCGCCGTCTACTAAAAAGACTTTACGTTTTAACGAAGGGTCCCATAAGTCATCCCAAGATGAGAAGTCCAGATTGCCAACAAGCTTAGGATTATAGACAACGCCAACTGTGCCCCAGAAATATGGTACGGAATATGTGTTATCTTCATCAAATGGTAAGTCTAAAAAATAAGGATCGATATTTTTTATATTCGGGATTTTTGTTTTATCTAAAGGAATAAGTAAGTTTTCTTCCTTCATTTTTTCAATCATATATTCAGAAGGTATTGCAATATCGTAAGCCGTACCACCTTGTTTAATTTTTGTCATCATCGCTTCATTGGAATCAAATGTCTCGTAAATGACATGAATACCTGTTTCTTTTTCAAATTGCTTTAGCAAATCAGGATCAATATATTCTCCCCAGTTAAAGATCGTTAATGTATTTTTTCCACTTTTTCCACCACCAGCGCTCAAAGCATCGGCAGCGTAAAATAAAAGGGCGGAAACGACAAGTATAGCGATAGTAGCTTGAATTAATTGCTTCATTGTTGGCCCCCCGTTCTTTTACTAGCGCGGCTTGTGATGAAATAATAGCCAATTACGACGATCACTGTAACAAAGAATACTAAACCAGAAAGTGCATTAATAGTTAAGGAAATGCCGGCGCGAGCCATAGAGTAAATTTCAACAGATAATGTGCTGAAGCCGTTACCTGTCACGAAAAACGTTACCGCGAAATCATCTAGAGAATACGTTAAGGCAAGGAAGAACCCTGCAAAAATACCAGGCTTAATATACGGTAAAATAACACGCATCATGACATCTTTTTTCGTCGCCCCTAAATCTAATGCAGCGTCGATTAATGATTTATTCATTTCTAACAGTTTAGGTAAGACCATCAATACAACAATTGGAACACTAAATGCTACATGTGCTAATAACACAGAAGCAAAGCCTAGTTTAACTCCAATCATTGTAAATAAAATTAAAAAGCTTGCACCAATAATAACATCTGGGCTAACAATTAACACATTGTTTAAAGAAAGTAATGTATTACGCATTCTTGAATTTTTAACAGTGACAATGCCAATGGCTCCTAGCGTCCCAATGATTGTAGAAATCAATGCCGAAAGCAATGCCACGATTACTGTATTAATTAGAATAACAAGTAGACGAGAATCCTCAAAGACAGCTTTATAATGTTCTAACGTAAAGGACTCAAAATTATTCATTGATCCGCCACTATTGAATGAATAAAAGATTAAATAGAAGATAGGTGCATACAAGACGATAAAAACAATCGCTAAATACACTTTTGCTGATGCTGATAGTTTTTTCATCGTACGCGACCTCCTTTATCCTTTTGCCCTGTAATTAACATAATAATTACCATGAATAAAATTAAGAAAACGGCAATTGTTGAACCCATTCCCCAGTTTTGGGTAACCAGGAATTGTTGTTCAATAGCTGTACCAAGTGTAATGACACGGTTTCCTGCAATTAAACGAGTAATCATGAAGAGTGATAATGCAGGGATAAATACAACTTGAATCCCTGATTTTACACCGTCCATTGTTAGAGGCAACACAACACGACGGAATGTAGTAAAGGCAGATGCTCCTAAATCACGTGCCGCGTAGACAAGAGTTGGATTTAAACGATCTAATGAGTTGAAAATCGGTAAAATCATAAATGGAATAAAAATATAAACCGATACAAATACAAAACTAATGTCAGTAAATAGCATTTGCTTCGGATCAAAACCAAACACTTCGATAAATGCGTTGATCGGGCCGTACAAGCCGAAAATCCCGATAAAAGCATATGTTTTTAACAAAAGATTAATCCAAGAAGGAATAATAATTAGTAAAAGCCAAAGCTGCTTATGTTTTGTTTTAGTTAAAAAATAGGCTGTTGGATACGAAATAAGTAACGTAAAGAACGTAATTAAAAACGCATACCAGAATGAGCTTAATGTCATTTTTAAATAAACTGAAGTAAAGAACGCTTTATAGTTATCGAGCGTGAAATTGCCATGTATATCTAGTAGGGAATAGTAAACAACAAGTGCAATCGGGGCGATAACAAACAATGCAATCCATAAAACATATGGAAATAAAGCTGATTTAGATGTCTTAGTTTGCATCTTCGTCGTCTCCATACGCTTCTAAACGTTTATCGAACTCTTCTTCTGTCTCATTTAAACGCATAACATGAATGGCTTCTGGATCAAAGTCTAAGCCAATTTCTGTCCCTACTTCAGCTTTTTTCAATGAATGCACGAGCCACTCATTTCCTTCTTTGTCGTACGTGGATAATTCATAATGCACCCCGCGGAACAATTGAGTATCAACTTTTACAACAAGTTTGCCTTTTTCGATTGTTGTCATTTCTAAATCTTCTGGGCGAATGACAATATCAATTTTTTCGTTTGGTTTCATCCCTTGGTCGACACATTCAAAAACTTTACCGGCAAATTCTACTTTAAAATCTTCAATCATGACGCCAGGAACAATATTTGATTCTCCAATAAAATCAGCAACGAAGCGGTTAATTGGCTCATCATAAATATCTACTGGTGTACCTGATTGTTGAATTTCACCTTCGCTTAAGACAAATATCTCATCACTCATGGCAAGCGCTTCTTCTTGGTCATGTGTAACAAACACAAATGTTTTCCCAAGTCGTTGCTGTAATTCTCGTAGCTCATACTGCATTTCTGTACGTAGCTTTAAATCTAATGCAGAAAGAGGCTCATCTAGTAAAATTACTTCAGGATCATTGACAATCGCACGAGCAATAGCAACACGTTGACGTTGACCACCAGACATCTCAGAAATTTCACGATTACCATAGCCTGCTAGGTTTACGAATTTTAATGCCTCAGCAACACGATCTTTAATTTCACTTTCAGGAAGTTTTTTAATGCGAAGTCCAAATGCGACATTTTCAAAAACATTTAGATGAGGAAACAGCGCATAATCCTGAAAAACTGTGTTTACTTGGCGTTCATTTGCTGGCACTAAGTTGATTTTTTTATCGTGAAAATAGATATCTCCTGTCGTCGGTTCTGTAAAACCAGCAATAATACGTAAAATTGTTGTTTTACCACAACCAGAAGGACCTAGTAATGTGTAGAATTTTCCTTTTTCTAGCTCCAAGTTAATGTTTTTTAAGACGACCGTGCCGTCATTATAGGACTTTGAAACATTTTCAAAGCGGATAATTGAATTCGTTGTCATAGATGCGCCTCCTTAAGCTATAAATATGAATCCGTTGCGACGAGTAAAATTTTTGTTTCCGCAGCATGTGCGTTAAAAATTTGGTGATGATCTGTCGCATCAAAATAGAGAGCATTGCCTTCGCTTGCTATATACTGTTCATTCCCCAAAACGAGTCGAATGCGCCCTTTCACAACATAAATAAATGTTTCTGAGAGCGATGGCTCAAACTGTTTGAACTCGCCATCAGCAGCAAGTGTCAAGAATATTGGCTCCATCTCTTTTTCGTTTGATGTCGGAATAAGCCATTGGATTTCATATTTTTTTTCTTCGTCCGTATAAGTGGATTGATCTTCTTCTGTATATACAACCTTTTGTTCAGGTGCTTCATCATCGAAAAATTCCTTTGGTGTTGACCCTAAAACCTCTAATATTGAAAATAGCGTTTCAATGGAAGGAGAATTAAGATCACGTTCTAATTGTGAAATATACCCCTTACTTAAATCTGTACGTTCTCCAAGTTCCTCTTGGGTAAGACCTTTTTTTAAACGAAGCGCTTTAATTTTTGCTCCTATTTGCATCTTTTCCCTCCTAGAAGAAGTTTAGCAATCATAAACTTTTGAAATATGAAGTTTACTTTAACGAAACTTTTAGTTTACTAAAACCATTACAATTATACATAATAATGACGAATTTGCAATTGTTTTTTATGAAAAAAAGTAGATAAAATTTTTAGAAATTATACATAAATGATGCGTACAAAAATTTTGTTGATTCTAGAATAAAATTGTTAATAATAGCTAATAAATAGGCTGTAGTAGCCATTCCACTTGGGAAATTGACGAAAATTTGTCAGATAATTTCAAACTTGTACTTTAGTGAAGCTTACTTGTTTGAAAAACTACGATTACTCTGCTATCGTAGAAGACGAGTTCGCTGGTGCGGATGGAATATATACACTACATATTTAATCGGAGGGATTTATTATGGCAGAACGCATGGTAGGTAAACAAGCACCTAACTTTACAATGGAAGCAGTACTTCCAGACAAATCTTTTGGCAAAGTATCATTAGAAGACATGAAAGCACAAGACAAATGGACAGTTTTATTCTTCTATCCAATGGACTTCACTTTCGTATGTCCAACAGAAATCACTGCAATGAGCGATCGTTACGATGAGTTCGAAGACTTAGATGCAGAAGTAATCGGTGTTTCTACTGATACAATCCACACACACTTAGCTTGGATTAACACTGACCGCACAAAAAATGGTCTTGGTGAGTTAAAATATCCATTAGCAGCAGATACAAATCACCAAATTTCAAAGGAATATGGTGTATTAATTGAAGAAGAAGGTATCGCACTACGCGGCTTATTCATCATCAACCCAGAAGGCGAATTAAAATACCAAACTGTATTCGATAACAACATCGGCCGTGATGTA
This sequence comes from Lysinibacillus sp. RS11, assembly GCF_042019215.1. Taxonomy (NCBI): domain Bacteria; kingdom Bacillati; phylum Bacillota; class Bacilli; order Caryophanales; family Bacillaceae; genus Lysinibacillus; species Lysinibacillus sp. RS11. The sequence continues at coordinate 957,455 of NZ_CP168124.1, forward strand.
GATGAAACTTTACGTGTACTTCAAGCTTTACAAACTGGTGGTCTTTGCCCAGCAAACTGGCGTCCAGGTCAAGCAACTCTATAATTAACTTCTTTCAGTTACTGAATGACGCAATTATGCCGAGGCATAATTGATGTAGAGTTTTTTATGGCAGGCATTGAATTGAATTCGAGGCTTGGCGAAATTGATCATTCAAAAATAAAGAGTCCCCACAGCAAGTTTGTGGGGATTTTTAAACTTCATAGCAGAAAAGGAGGATATTATTATGAAACTTCGTGAACAAATGCCAGAACTTGTAGGTGCAACTACTTGGCTAAACGGTGAAGTAACAAAAGCGGACGTTGTAGGTGAAAAACCAACTTTAATTCATTTTTGGTCAGTTAGTTGCCATTTATGTAAAGAAGCAATGCCAGATGTGAACAATTTCCGTGATCAATATAAAGACGAGTTAAATGTTATCGCTGTGCATATGCCACGCTCTGAGGAAGATACAGATTTAGAGACAATCAAAGCTGTAGCAGCTGAGCATGATATCGTACAACCAATCTTTGTCGATAGCGAATTGAAGCTAACAGATGCATTTGAAAACCAATACGTACCTGCGTATTTCGTTTTCGATAAAGATGGTCAGCTTCGTCACATGCAAGCTGGTGGTAGCGGTATGAAAATGCTAGAAAAACGTGTGAATCGCGTTTTAGATGAAATGCGCAACGCATAAAAATAGCAGATTATGAGGCGGGGAGAAATAATTCCTCGTCTTTTTTATGTGAAAATACAATTTCACTGACCATTATGGTTGTGATGTGAACCGCTCGGATCCAGGCGTGATCTGAGCGAAAAAGGGATCAAGCCGATCGGATTCAGATGTCACCTGAGCATCCCGTTAAAGATGTCATTTCTTGACGAATAGTCGTTTGCTTTGACGATACATATAGCAGAGAATAAGTTACAATAATGGTATAGTAATTTTCGGAGGGGTTTTTAATGATGAAAAAAGAGTTTGCTGTCATTGGACTTGGACGTTTCGGAGGAAGCATTGTTCGGGAATTAATGAGTCAAGGCGCACAAGTTATGGCGATCGATCATTCCTCAGAGCGGGTGGACGAGTTTGCTTCAATTGCCACACAGGCCGTTATCGCAGATTCGACGGATGAATCGGTTTTAAATTCATTAGGTATTCGTAATTTTGAGCACGTTATCGTAGCGATTGGTGAAAATATTCAGGCAAGTATTTTGACGACCATTATTTTAAAAGAAATCGGTGTTCAGCAGATAACTGTAAAAGCTCAGAATGACTACCATGAAAAAGTACTACGCAAAATAGGTGCCGATTTTGTCGTTCATCCTGAGCGTGATATGGGGATACGTATTGCCAATAATATGTTGTCCAATACAGTGCTTGATTATTTAGAGCTTTCAGATGAACATTCAATTATGGAGATTAAGGCCAATGATACGATTGCAGGTTACTCCGTTATGGATTTAGATATTCGTGCAAAGTACGGGATTAATATTGTAGGTATTAAGCGTGGTGCAGATATTATCGTATCTCCGCAGGCGAGTGATAAAATTTTGCTAGGAGATATAATGCTTGTCATCGGTGCTGATGTAGATATTAATCGCTTTGTCAAAAAGGTATTGAATGGGTAAAAAAATGAATAAACGAAGATGGAAATTAGTCATATTTGCTGCGATTATACTTATTGTGTCTTTTACTTTGCAGTTTCGTGAGAAAAATGAGGAAGAGGCTATTTCACATATTTTAGATCAGGCAACAGAAATTGATGCCATTGAGCTATTAAAAGGAGAGCAATCCTTATATAGGACAACAGGTCAAGATGCAACAGCTTATAGTGAAAAAAATCCTCTAAGCCATGTCAAAAAACTAAGCAAAAAAGAAAGAGCGATATTTGAAGAAAAGCCAGTCTATCATATCGTCTACGATATTAAAGGTGAGCCTTTATATGAGGTCGATATTTTAAAGGTAGCGATTAGCTCGGAGCTAAGTGAAGAATTACAACAGATGGTTTTTAATGTTGGAGATCAGCAATATTTAATATACTGGACAAAAGAGAAAAAAGCACTTGAGCAATCAACAAATACGCAACGCTTGCTTGAACAATATGGAAAATAAAAAAGGGTAGTGGAACAGCAACCAAGCTGTCTTCACTACCTTTTCTTATGGTGAAGGAAACTATAGATTTTTTACCTGTTGATAACCTAGAGCATCGTCTAGGCTTGAAACGCTACATCCTTGAAGGCGCCTTGATCCCACTAGCACAAGTAGTGAGGCGCCTAGGAAACAATAGTAGTTTTTCCTTGAAGTGCACGTTCTTGCATTTCTACGTCAAACTCTTTTTCAGATTTTGAAACGACTACACAAGCTACGCCGTTACCAATTAAGTTTGTTACGGCACGTGCTTCTGACATGAAGCGATCAACACCAATTAGTAGCGCAATCCCTTCTACTGGAATTATTGGGAAAGCAGCAAGTGTCGCTGCTAATGTGATAAAACCAGATCCTGTTACACCAGCTGCACCTTTAGATGTAATCATTAATATCCCAAGAAGTGTAATGATTTGAACCCATGTCAATTCCATTCCGTATGCTTGTGCAATGAATAATGCAGCCATTGATAGATAGATGGAAGTTCCATCAAGATTGAAGGAATAACCTGTTGGTACTACTAATCCAACTACTTGCTTAGAACAACCGAAATTTTCCAATTTACGCATCATCGAAGGTAAAGCAGATTCAGATGATGATGTACCGATTACTAAGAAAATTTCCTCTTTAATATAAGCGATGAATTTGAAAATGTTAAAGCCGAAGAATTTTGCAATTGTGCCTAAAACAATGACTACGAATAAGAACATTGTAATATATACTGCCGCCATTAATAGACCTAAGTTACTTAACGATTTCAACCCAAAATTACCAATCGTATAGGCCATTGCACCAAATGCACCAATTGGTGATATTTTCATTACCATACTTACGATTTTGAAGAAAATTTCTGCCACTTGTTCAAAAAATGTAATGACAGGTTTTGCAGGTGCACCAATAGAGGCAGCTGCTAAGCCGAACAATATTGCAGAGAATAACACAGGAAGTAATTGTCCTGTTGCAAGCGCACCTACTACGTTTTCAGGAATAATGCTAGAGATGAAAGCACCTAAGCCTTGCTCAGTCTCTGAGGCAGCCGTAGTATATTTTGAAATGTCAGTTTCGGCAGCACCTGATGTATCTAATCCTGTACCTGGGCTAACAATCATTGCAACAGCAATCCCGATCGCTAAGGCAATAGTAGAGACAATCTCGAAGTACAGCAACGCCTTACCTCCGATTTTCCCAACTTTTTTCATATCTCCCATACTACCGATTCCGATTACAACTGTTAAGAAGATAATTGGAGCAATTAACATTTTTATTAACTTAATGAATAAGTCTGCTAAAATTTTAAGGCTTGCACCAAACTCAGGGAAGATAGCTCCGACAATAATCCCTAAAATGATTGCAGCTATAACTTGAAAAGTCAAATTTTTCAGTAATTTCATTTTATGCTACCTCTTTTCTAAATTTTCTTTTTGATATCGTTTTCACTAGAATTATCATAGCGAATCTTTTTTAAAAAAAGAGATTTAGAAAATAAGAAACATATCGTTCATTAAGTATATTTTTTCAATAAATTAAAAGAAATGTAGTGTTCTCAATTATTTTAACTGTTATGGTACTCCTAAAATAATATATTATTGTTATAATACAAAAATAATAAATGATAGAAAATTTTGTTTTATAGCATTTTTTTGTAATATTGTTCATTAAGTTCATGATTTTCATTTACTTATGTCAACTAAAAGTGTTGTCAAAAGAATTTTTTGAAGATAATCTTAAAAGCATATCAATCATTAGTAGAAGTGTGTATGCTAGTGCAAATGTAGATGGGAAAGGAAGGAATCTTTAAATGATGAAAATGCCCGTAAACGGCAAAATACTGTTAGTGACATTTTTAATCATTGTATTCTCCTTTTTACTTGGTGGCATTTTTGTGCTTGGTAATCTATTAACTGAGCAAGAAAAGGATTATGGTCAGCGTGCTATGCTCGTTGCAGGGACTGTATCGAATGTGCCAGAGATTAGTATACATTTGAAAAATGACAATATTAAAGAAGCGGCGAAAAATGTCAATAAAATTGTAGATGGTATTCGTGTTGTTAATAAAGCAGAGTATATTGTTGTGATGAATATGGATCGTATTAAACTATCACATCCCGTCAGTAAAGAAATAGGGAAACGTAGTGAATCACAGGATTTAAATGCTGCCTTTAGTGAGCATTATTATGTATCGAAGGCGCAAGGAGAAGCCGGTGTCATGATTCGAGCTTTTGTCCCTATCATTGATGATCACAAAGAACAAGTTGGCGTTGTTGTTGTAGGATATGCACTACCAACTTTTAAGGAAATATTGCAAAATTATGAGCATGACATTGGTATTACTATTCTCATATCGCTTGTTTTTAGTATTTGGGGTGCATACACACTTGGTCGACATATTAAAAAGCAAATGTTTGGGCTAGAACCTCATGAGATTGCCAAAATGTATGTAGAACGAACAGAAACGTTCAATGCTATGCATGAAGGCATTATAGCGGTTGATAAGGAAATGAATATTACAATTTTTAATGAAAAAGCAGCTGATATATTAGGTGTTACTAGAAAGATAGAGGAGTGTATCGGTGAAAAGATTTACGATGTTTTGCCTGACACACGATTGCCTGAAATTGTTGAAACGGCAACGCCTGTATACAATCAAGAGTTATACATAAATCATCATAGTATTTTGAGTAATCGAGTTCCGATTATTGTAAATGGTGAGTTAGTCGGTGCCGTTGCCATGTTTAAAGATTTAACAGCGGTGAAAAAGCTGGCGGAAGAGGTAACAGGTGTTAAAGCTTTTGTTCAAGCACTACGCGTACAAACACATGAGCATAAAAATAAACTTCATACGATTGCAGGGCTTCTACAACTGGGACATACGAAGCAAGCACTTGAATATGTGACAGCTACTACCGAAAATGAAGCCTCGTTAACGAAGTTTTTGAATGAACGCTTTCATAATGAAAATATTTCAGGATTATTGCTAAGTAAAGTTAGTTATGGCAAGGAATTAGGCATACAAGTAGAAATTGATCGAAAAAGTCATTTTAAACGTTTTCCACCTCTATTAGATCATCACGATTTTGTTGTCCTGTTAGGGAATTTAATTGAAAATGCTTTTGAAGCGTTAAATGTTCTTTCCAAGGAGGATAAATATGTAGCGATTTCTGTAGATGAGCATGACGATGTGTTAGCAATTGCTGTCACTGATAATGGAATTGGAATGTCTGAAGAGGTGCAAGCACGTATGTTTGAAAATGGATTTTCTACGAAGGCAAGTGAGAATCGTGGAATTGGCTTGCATTTAATACATGAAATTGTTAGGAAAGGCAATGGCGATATCGAGGTAGTAAGTGAATTTATGAAAGGGACAAGTTTCTTAATCTTATTTGAGTTAGGAGGAGAATAGATGGATGTAATTAAAGTGTTATTAATTGAAGATGATCCGATGGTACGAGAAGTGAACAGGCAATTTATTGAACAAATAAATGGATTTTCGCTAGTAGGCTATGCTAGTAATGGAATTGAGGGTATTGAAAAGATTAAGCAATTACAGCCAGAGCTTGTCTTTATGGATGTTTTTATGCCTGAGCAGGATGGCATTATTACGCTAGGGAAAATACGGGAGGAACATCTTCCGGTTGATGTTATTGCTGTGACCGCAGCTAATGATATGCCAACCGTGCAACGGATTTTACACTTAGGTGTCTATGATTATATTATGAAACCTTTTACGTTTGAACGAATTGAGCAAACTTTAATGAATTATCAAGCGTATAAAAAGAAAATAGGTGACATGCAAGATCTAACCCAACATGACGTTGATCATCTAATGCAGCAGCGCATACCAGATCAAATAGTTGTTCCTCCAGTCACCGAAACCATTATCATTAACGAGCTACCAAAGGGTTTTAACCGAGCAACATTAGATAAGGTACTTTCCTATATTCATGAAAGTAATGTTGCGGTGTCAGCAGAAGAAGTGTCCACATACATTGGAACAGCCCGTGTAACAGCTCGACGTTATTTAGATTTTTTAGAAAAGCAAAATTTATTAAAGGTGGATATCCAGTATGGAAGTGTGGGACGTCCTATCCATCGATATTATATTTAGATAATGAGCGTACCTATGAGTATCAAATTAAGGTGTGCTTTTTTCTTGATGTCGATATTCTTAAAAAGTTGGGCGATAAAGCGCCGAAAAGTCTCGATAAATCTCTCAATATTGCTTCTTGTTGTTTGCTTGAAAAATTAGGTATGTAAAAAGTACAGGTGTTAGAAAGATTCGGTCATGAACAAACTGTATACGAATTGATATGAAGTAGTATAGACAAAACGGAAGATATGATTGATTTCAAAACTTATGGGGAGTAGGTTTAGACATGTTTAACGTTCGAAAAGAATCGCTATTTAAATTTTTGAAAATTCTTTTTCCAACAGTACTTTTAGCGATAGCTATTTTTGAAATTCAACAAACGGTAAGTGGGATAGATGTTCATTTACTTCGGAAAGAAGTGAATGAATTACAGTTGTGGGAGCTCTTATTGATTCTTTTCATCACCTTCAGTGCTATTACACCGATGCTTTTTTATGATGTTATTTTAGTGAAAATATTGGGCATCAAAATAAATAACCGTATTTTGCTGAACCATTCATTTATCGTGAATACATTCTCAAATCTTATTGGCTTTGGTGGCCTAGTAGGTGTATTTCTGCGTAATTATTTCTATTCAAAATATAAAGAGGACAAGGAAGACTTGTTAAAAAGTATTGCCTCCGTAACACTCTTTTATTTAACAGGGATTTCTCTGTTAGCTTGGATCATGTATATATTCTTTTGGGACTTCCCGTTGCTGAAAGAAGTACGATGGTTATCGATTGCAGTCATTATTGTCAGCTTATATGTTCCGGCTTTTATTGTTATGCGCATTATTCGCTATAAAAAAGCGAATTCTTTAAATCCAAAGGTATCTCTTCAATTGATGATCACTTCAGTAGCTGAATGGCTTGCTATCTTTTTAGTTATTTGGATATTAACTTTAATTTTAAAGATACCGATAGAATTATCCGCTTTAATTCCAATATTTTTAATTGCTTCCTGTGCGGGAATAGTCAGTATGATTCCTGGTGGAGTTGGCTCATTTGACCTTGTTTTTTTGTGGGGGACTCAAAATTTAGGAATTGCTGATGAAAAAGTGCTTTTTTTATTAATTTTGTACCGGGTTGGCTACTTTGTGCTTCCATTTTTAGTTTCCTCAATCTTGTTTATAAAAGAATATTGGAATCGTTGGAATCAATCATGGGAAGACTTGCCGAATATTATTTTTCAAAAGCTTAGCCATATGTTGTTAACAGTATTAGTATTTATCTCTGGCATTGTGTTATTACTATCAGCGGCGGTACCTGGTATTTTAAGTAGACTAAAAATAACTCAGGAATTTTTATCCTCGCCAATCATGAATATCTCTCATCAATTGACTGTTGCAGCAGGCTTTATTCTCTTAGGATTATGTAGGGGGATTAAATATAAAGTAACAAGGGCATATCAGTTTACCATCATTGTGTTAATTAGTTCCGCACTGTTTTCAATTTTTAAGGGCTTTGACTATGAAGAAGCTATTTTTTTAGTGATTGTCACAGTGCTGTTAATTGCGTCAAAAAAACAATTTTACCGTGAAAGTTATGTATTAACATGGGGGATAGCTTTGTTTGACCTTGCTGTAGTGACAATCATTACAGTGATGTATTTATTGATTGGTTATGTGAACTTACCTACTTCTATCATTCATATTCCAGTTGCTCTACAGGACTATATTATTACAGATTACCGAGATCTATTTCATAGTGCTTTAATGGGTATCCTAATAGCAATTTTCATTTTTTATATAGGTTATTTTATCCGTGCGCCTAAGAATATGGAAATGCTTTCGTCTAGTGAGCAAGAAGATGCAATCAAAAATCATTTGATGACTTATAAAGGGACGGAGTATTCACATTTGATTTTTTTACATGATAAATTTGTGCATTGGAATAAAAAAGGTACCGTTTTATTTTCTTATCAAATATTTGCTGATAAGATCGTAGTGCTTGGAGATCCAGTAGGGGAAGAAGCTGATTTTTTATCTGCTATTCAGGAATTTTTAGAATTGGCGGATAAGCATAGTTATAGACCTGTCTTTTATGAAATTAATAATAAAATTTTCTCTTCATTACATGAGAATGGGTATAGTTTTTTTAAGCTTGGCGAGGAAGCATTTGTTGATTTAGAAAAGTTTACACTTGCCGGTAAGGGAATGAAGGGAAGTCGCGCGATAAAAAATAAATTTGAACGAGAAAATTTTACTGTGGAATTTATATGCCCTCCATACTCACAGGAAGTTATGAATGAATTGGAACAAGTATCAACGAAATGGTTGCAAGGAAGGGCTGAAAAGGGTTTTTCTCTTGGCTTTTTTGATGAACGCTATTTAAGTACTTCAAACATTGCTGTATTACGTGGAGCAGAAGGAATTATTGGCTTTGCCAGTATCATGCCCATGTACGATAATGGCGAAAGCATATCAGTAGATCTCATGCGTTTTAAACCGGGAGCACCATCTGGCACGATGGATTTCATTTTTTTATCACTATTTGAATGGGCAAAAGCAGAAGGCTATCGCGTTTTCAATATAGGGATGTCGCCATTGTCAAACGTCGGACAGTCTAGGTTTTCCTTTTTAAGTGAAAAAATTGCAGCACAAATATTTTTACATGGGCACTACCTCTATCATTTTAAAGGATTAAAAAACTTTAAATTAAAATATGCAGATTTTTGGGTGCCAAAGTATGTAGGGTATCGAAAGAAATCTTCATTGCCGTTTACAATGGCACAAATCACGCTATTAATTGGCAAAAAGAGGGGATAGATAGCCGAATCAAATTTTAAGGCGCCTGTGCTGCCAGTATAATTAAATGCATTGGTCGCACCTAGCTTAAACTGAAGTATTCGCTCGGCCAATCGAAAAAAGATGCATTGCAAAATTACTTTGCGATGCATCTTTTTTCGATTGGATTTTTATCGTCGGATGAATGGACATCCAATGAAGGTAGAACCGTGGACATCGCTGATAAAAGAACCTCAGAATCGCCGATAAACCCTGGACATCGCTGATAACCCCCAGACATCGCTGATAAAAGAGCCGGAATCGCTGATAAACCTCAAACATCGCCGGTAAACGATGATTTTATTTTTCACCCACTTAAATGCAGGACTAAATGAGCTGAATGCCCCCAATCGGAACGGAAATTAACCCCCGTTATGGTGATGAGCCTTTATTATGACAAATAGTGGTGATAGTACTTGAAAAATATTTAATGGCCTTTATTACAATGTGTAAAAATTGTAAATTTATATTTGATTTTCCATTAGTGCTTTGTCATAATAGAGAAAATTTTAGTTGTGAGGTGAGTGGTGATAATTAATAGGGGTGTTAGACTTTACGAGATTCAGAAACCCTTCTTTTTAGAAGAGAGGTTAATAGTAAAAGTTGAAACTTATTAGGGGGAGGGAGCAGTTTGCGTGTTCCAAAGAAATTAACAGTAGGTGATGAGATACGAGTTATTGCACCTAGTCGTAGCGCAGCAATCATAACAGAAGAAGGCGCTGAGCAAACAAAGAAAAAACTTGAAGACTTAGGCTTTACGGTATCTTATGGGCGTCATATTTTTGAGTGTGATCTTCAACAATCATCCTCAATTGAGCATCGAGTTTCTGATATTCATGATGCCTTCCAAGATAATCATGTGAAGGCTGTCTTAACAGTCATTGGTGGTTTTAACTGTAATGAGATATTACCCTATTTAGATTACGACATGATAGCAAATAACCCCAAAATACTTTGTGGTTTCAGTGATATCACAGCTTTAGCAACCGCAATTACAAAAAAATGTGGATTTGTTACGTATTCGGGGCCACATTTTTCTAGCTTTAAAATGGAACAGGCACAAGACTATCAGCTATCATATTTTCAAAAATGTCTAATGGGAAATAAACCATATACGATAAAAGCATCAGGCATATGGAGTGATGATGCTGGGTATTTAGATCAACAGAATCGTCATTTTGAAACGGCTAACTGGAAGGTGTACTCTGACGGAGAAGCAAGTGGGCAATTATTTGGCGGAAATTTATGTACATTAAATCTACTTCAAGGTACCCCGTATATGCCTGATTTATCGAATAGTATTTTATTTTTAGAGGATGATGAACTAGTTACTCCAGAAATATTTGCCCGTGATTTTACCTCATTATTACAAGCTACTACTAATATTAAAGGTATTGCGATAGGGCGCTTTCAAAGAGCTTCTAAAATGACAGAGGAACAACTGCATTTTATGTTAGATAAACATCCAACTTTAAGAAGAATTCCAGTTATCTATGATGTGGATTTTGGACATACACAGCCGATCTTTACATTTCCTATTGGTGGAGAAATTCAAATGAATACGAATGAATTAATGATACATGTTACTAAATTTTAGATCGAAAGGGGACAACAAAAATGTTTATAAGGGAAGCAAGAATAGAAGATGCTGAACAGATCATGGCTGTTATAAAAAATGCGGAAGAGTCTAATTTTATGTTATTCGGGCCAGGCGAACGACAATTCGAAGCTGAACAATTTACTAGATTTATTGAGAATATTTACAAAAACAGTCATTCAGCATTATTTATAGCTGAAATAGATCAGAGAGTGGTCGGTTATTTAATTGTTCAAGGGAGTACACCAGCTAGACTTTCACATCGAGCCTATATTGTTGTTGGCATTCATAGTGATTATAGAGGAAGAAAAATTGGCACTGCATTATTTGGCCACTTAGACAATTGGGCAAAAGAGAAGGGTATGCATCGCTTGGAACTTACAGTAATGGTGAATAATATTGCAGGTATAGCCTTATATAAAAAAATGGGGTTTGAAGTTGAGGGGACTAAAAGACATTCCCTATATGTTGATGATGAATATATGGATGAATATTACATGTCGAAATTATTGAACGTTTAAGAAACACAAGTCGATTTAAAAGTACTACGCATGAAATTGTAAAAAAATGTCTATTGTGCGAGGCATGATTGTAAACTAAATAAGGAGAGCCTTTTTGATTTTTCAACAAGGCTCAATCTTTGCAAAATAATCATTGTCAATAATAGCATACATTTTCACATTTTGATGATTACCCTTAACAAACATACTTTTTCGTAACAGACCCTCATAAAGCATACCCGATTTTTCCATTACTTTTTGAGAACCGATATTTTCCTCAAAGCACCGTGCTTGGATTCGAGCTAACTGTAATTCGTTAAATCCATAATCAATTAATTTTTTTGCTGCTTCAGTCATCATTCCCTGATTCCAATATTCTTCAGAAAGAACGTAGCCGATCTCCGCAAATTTATGCTGGTCATTAATTGAAACAAAGTCGATCGTGCCAATCAATTTCTGCTCATATTCAATGCCCCATAATAGGTGTTTGCCTTGTTTATACCCGTTTAAAATTAATTCAATAAACTCTTTTGTATCGTCAAAACTTTTATGTGGCTCCCAGGTAACAAAGCGTGCTACATTTTCGCTGGAAGCATAATTAAACATGGCTCCTACATCATTCAGAGTAATTGGTCTTAATGTTAGTCTTGTTGTTTTTAAAACAGGTATTGTTTGTTTAAAAACGTTGTCACTCACAAAACTCCCCCTTTATTTGTGAAAGCATTTTAGTGTATTTTATTATGGATCATCACCATAACGTGTGGTTGATTTCCGTTCCAACTGGGCGCTTTGTTGCTGACGCTTCGCTTTCGCACAGATAAAACATTTGCCGCTGACGCTTCGCTTTCGCGCAGAGCAGAGCTTCCTGGGGGCGTCCGATGAGCCGCTTCACTCGCGTTGCTCGCTCCAGGGTCTCGGGCCTACACGATGTAGGTCACGAAGGCGTTATCACAGGACGTGATGCTCTTAGCCTTCGTTCCTCTACCGCTAATCCCCAAGGAGTCGCCCAGTCTCCACTCCAATCAACTAATATACAAAGCATACGTCTTAACAAATGTCATCCACAACTTTTGGTGATGAGCCTTTATTATAACAAGATTTGTAAATTATTGTTAAGCTTTTTAATTAGATATTAAGAGAGGGGGGCCTAACTCACGGAGTCATAAAAATTATAAATAATGTAGTTTGTATAAATGACGATAATGCTCCGTCAAAATAAGAAAAAAGGGCCCCCTTCAAAGAGAGCCCTTATTTTACAAGTTATTATTAATTTTCTTCAAAATCTTTTCGGTTTTTCTTTAACATTTTAGATAACATTTCATAGACGATTGGTACAACTACTAATGTTAATAATGTTGAAGATAGTAAACCACCGATTACGGTAATCGCTAGGTCTTTTGAAATTAGACCACTGCCACCACCGCCGAATGCCATTGGGATCATCGCACCGATTGTTGCAATGGCCGTCATTAGAATAGGGCGTAAACGAGTTGCACCTGCTTCTAAAATAGCCTCGCGCATAACGAGTCCGTCGCGTTCCATATGGATAATGCGGTCTACTAATACGATGGCATTTGTCACAACGATACCAATCAGCATTAATAGTCCCATCATAACAGAAACAGAAATTGTTTGATCTGTGACGAACAAGCCAACAAATGCACCAATTACTGCGAATGGTAGTGAGAACAGAATAGCGAATGGTGCTAAACCTTCACCGAATGTTACGACTAGAATGAAGTAAACGATAGCGATTGCAGCTAACATAGCAATTCCAAGCTGTGTAAATGTTTCTTGCATATCTGCAGCCACACCTGAAACCCCAGTCGTTACACCTTTAGGTAAATCTAATTTATCAATCTTTTCATCAGCAGCAGAAGTTGCTTTTGAAATATCGTCTTCAGTAATCGTACCAGAAACGGTTGCGTAATATTCGCCTTTAGAGCGAGCTAAAGAGTTAAGCGTAGTGCCTTCTTCTACCTTGACTAATTCACCAATTGTCATTGTTGTGCCTAAAGCTGTCTTGATTTCAGTAGCTAATACATCATCAAGAGATGTAGCTGCTGCCTTTGCTTCACGTTGTACAATGACATCAATATCTTCACCATCATACTTGACTGAAGTTAAAACTTCTGATGATGTATTTGCGTTCAAGGCCATTACGATTTGAGCGGTAGTTAAACCATATTGTAGAACATTCTTTTGATCTACTTTTAAAACATGCTCAACATATGGATCTTCATTATTAGATTTAATGTCTTCTAAGCCATCAACTTCTTTTAATGCACCTTCAACTTGTTTCACTGCATCACGAAGCTTATCTAAGTCCTCGCTATATAATGAGTAACTTACTTCATTTGAAGACGTAGACGCTGACGAGAAGTTTTGAGATTTCCATTCTCCTGATTGACCAAGGTTAGCTATATAGTCTTCTACTTCTTTTTTTGCTTTAGGGAAGTCTTCCATATCTGGATCAAAGATGAGGTACATTAATGCACCGCCAGCACCGCCGCCCATCATCATTGCAGAAGGATCAACATTCTTTGGATCATTGATAGAGACTTGCAAAATATCTATGTCTTCGCGTTTCATTAATTCTTTTTCTACTTGTGCAACATTTGCTTCTGTATCTTTCATTAGCTCGCCTGTAGCAGGTGTATATGATAAGTACATAACCTTTTCTTCTTGAGAGCCCATGAAACTAAAGCCGATGAGTGGTGTTAAAGCAAGAGAACCAACAAGCATTAATATCGCTATAACAGATGTAATGATTTTATGGTTTAATGTCTTTTCTAGTACACCTTTATACCAAGTAGCTAGTTTACCAACTTCTTTATGCTGACTTTCTTTTTTCTCACCGTATAATTTTTTACGGAATAAGAAGTGAGATAAAGCAGGAACAATTGTAATCGCCACGATTAGAGAAGCCCCTAGAGCAAATGACATTGTTAATGCAAACGGCATGAATAATTCACCAACCATACCACTAACAAAAATTAATGGAGCGAAAACTGCTACAGTTACTAATGTAGAAGAAAGGATTGGTTTGAACATTTCAATTGTGGCTTCGCGAATAAGGGCGCGACCTGTTAGTTTTTCATCTTTTAAATGGATGCGTCGATATATATTTTCAACAACTACAATGGAGTCATCAATTACACGACCAATCGCCACGGTAATCGCACCGAGGGTCATAATGTTTAATGTGATATCCATCCAGTTTAATAGTAGCAAGGCCATGAATATTGAAACTGGGATTGAGATAATCGAAATAATTGTTGATTTGAAATCACGTAAGAATAGTAAAATAATTAGTACGGCAATGGCACCACCGAATACTGCTTTTTCAATCATTGTGAAGACTGAATCTTCAATCGGAGCACCTTGGTCAAGTGAAATATCTACTTTTAAACCGTCTATTAATTTTTCTTCTTCTTTAATTAAGTCTTTTACTGCATTCACGACTGTTACGGTATTGGCATCTTGGTCTTTAACGATTTGAATGGCAATCGCATCTTTACCATTTGTACGTGACACAGATTGTACTTTACCTTTTACTTCAATCGTTGCGATATCACCTAAGCGAACGAATGGGGAAGGGTTTGTAGCTGAAGGCGTGACTGGGATTAATAAGTCTTTTAATTCATCTACAGATTTAACTTTACCGTCTACCGAAACCGCTTGTTCACCGACAGTAAATTGATATAAACCAAGTGACAGTGACATATCGCTTGCTTGAATCATTTGCTCGACAGATTCCTCTGTTAAGCCGAGAGCAGCCATTTTCTTTTCGTCATATTTAAATGACACTTCATTAATGTGCTGACCATTGATAGTTGCAGAAGCAACACCATCAATTTTTTCAATTTTAGGAAGTAAAATGTCTTCTACTGTTGACGTCAACTCAACAATATCTTCCTCAGAGCTACTTACTGATAATGCCACAACAGGCATCATATTCATGCTAATCGCCATAATTGTAGGCTTTTGAGCACCTTCAGGTAATTTTATATTATCTAAAGCGGACTCTAATTGGCGCTTTTTCTCATCCATATCAATGCCGTAGTCGTATTCAACTTGAACTTGTGCTACGTTAGAAGAGGATGTTGAGTATACGGCCTTCACATCTTCTAAACTTTCAATTGATTTTTCAAATGGAATGGAAAGTTCATTCATCACCTGTTCAGGGGTTGCACCAGGGTAAACACCCATAACAATTAAATAAGGTATGGAAATATCAGGTATAGATTCCATTTTCATTTTTGTGCCTGAATAAATACCAGAGACAGTGATGATAATTGTTAATAGCCACACTGCCAATTTGTTTTTCAATACGAAATTAACTAAACCTTTCACCTTTACACCTACCCTTTATTGACTTACTAATTTCAATTATTTATACTAATGACTAATTGGTCACTTGTCAATGAAATACATTAGGAGAGAATTAAAAGTATGTTAAAAAAGCAACTAATTATGGAGAAAGCATTAGAGTTATTCTCAGAACAAGGCTTTGAATCTACATCTGTACAGCAAATTACAGAACGGTGTGGAATTTCAAAAGGAGCATTTTATTTATCTTTTAAAACAAAGGACGAGCTTCTTGTTTCGATGGTAGAGTATTATCTACAGCAATTCGTTACCGAAATTGACCAAGTAGTCAGAGGTTCGCTTAGTAAAGATGTTATATTAGTCGAGTTTTACAAAAGTATTTTTCAAGCGTTTAAAAAACATTCTGCATCTGCCCGTGTGTTTTTTAATGAAAAAGTACTTCTTACCAAAAAAGAGTTGTTTCAAAAAATAAGTGCTTATGACGCCGAGATGTCAAAGTCAATCATTTATATGCTTGAACAGCTTTATCGGGATGAACTCCACAAGACAAAATATGATGTTATGTACTGCATTAAAGGATTTATGAAGAGTTATGCAGAACTTTTTATTTTTTCCGATATACCATTAGATTTAGATCAATTGGCTAAATCTTTAGCGGAAAAGACGGACATTATTGCACGGCATACAACGATTCCGTTTATCACGGAAGATCTTGTTCAATTAACAGCAAAACCATGTAATGAAGAAGTTACAAAGGAATCTTTGTTAGAATTAATTGATCAACACCTAAGTGGCTTAGAGGAGTCAATTGAACGTGACTCTCTTGAATTGTTAAAATTTCAAATTGACGATCTAACCTATAGCAAAGCAATTGTAAAAGGTTTAATCGAAAATATACGCTTACGGCCGGAGCATAGATGGGTTGCTTATATGTTAAAAAAATTTTTTAAGATTTAACTAAAGGGAATGAATTGTTCACTAACGGGGTGAACAATTCATTTTTTGATTGGGAGTAACTGTAGGGCTTCCATTGAACTGTTAAAAGGTTTTTGAATCCATAATAATCGTTCAAGGAAATTCGTGATGTCATTCGGTAGAGCTAATTCTTCTTGCCAAGGCTTTTCTTTGCTAGTGGAAGGCTTGTAGCTTGAGTACAGTAAAAATAATAAAAAATGACCAACAAAATATAAATCACTAATATGATTTTCAGCTTGCTTTGGGTTATCGATTAAAGTGAAATCTACATTTTTTTTAAAAGTAGCAAGGCCGAAATCAATGATATACAATTGTTGATTGGCAAATAAAATATTGGGGATGCGTAAATCTCGATGTACTATGCTATTTTCATGTAAAACAACTACTTGTTGTAATAATTGTTTAGTGATTAAAAGTGATTGAGAGATTGTAAATATTTGGCCTTCATCAAAAATGAGCTGTTCAAATGTTCGGCCGTTGATATAATCCATGATAAAAAAAGGTATATCTTGAATAGTACCTGTCAATTGAATAGACGGAATACTAGGCATTGATAAACGTTGAAGAATTTCAATTTCCTGCATAAACTTATTTTTCGTCTTTTGATGACGTCGATGTTTTAATCGTAGGCATTTTAAAACAAAAAGCTTTTTCGTGGATTTTTCCTCTATTAAATATGTTCGACCGTACGAACCGAAACCAAGAAGTTTAACGAAAGAGAAATTTTGCTGCGCTGCTATATATTGTTGAACTTCTTGATCGAAATGTTTTTCGGATAATTTATTCCACCACATTAGCTACTGAAGAAACTCATTGAACTAAAGAAGCTACGTGAGCTTTTGCGATGGCTACGTTTATAATGTTTATGGCCGTAATAATTATGACGCTTGGAAAACTTTTGATGGCTACTTGATGAATGGTGATGTTTTTTAGATGACCCGTTGAGTATGGAATGAAGGATTTTATCTAACATAAAAACGCTCCTTTTTTTGTTTTGATACTTTTATATACGTAAAATAAAAAAGAGAGGTTTCAAAATTTTTAAAATAAAATACTTTGCTGTTTGCTTTGGGTATTGTTGGAACACGCGCTTTTTGAAAACTGTATTCTTAATAGGACTAAAAACCAATTAAAAAAGAAGCTACGTAATTTACGTAGCTTCTTAGTGATGAGGCTAAACCTCCATAATAATCGGTAAAATCATAGGTCGACGTTTTGTTTTTTCAAATAGATATGGTCCTAATACGTCAGTAATTTCATTCTTTAGCTCAGTCCATTGAGGAGTTTTGCTTTGAATTGTTTCGTTTAAATGACGATTTAGCATTTTTTGTGCTTCATTAATCATCGTACCAGACTCACGCATGTAAACGAAGCCTCGTGAAATAATGTCTGGGCCGGAAACGATTTTCTGATTTTCCATATCAACACTGACAACAACAATAACTAAACCTTCTTCAGAAAGAATGCGTCGATCGCGAAGCACGATGTTGCCGATATCTCCAATACCATTTCCGTCAATATAAACGTCTCCTGAAGGGATGCGACCAGCTACATGTGCTTCGTTAGGACTTAATGCTAGCACGTCGCCATTCTCCATGACGAATGAATTTTCAAGTAGAACATCACAATCTTCTGCTAGATGAGTATGCATTTTTAGCATGCGGTACTCACCGTGAATTGGCATAAAGAATTTAGGCTTCATTAAGCGTAGCATCAATTTTTGTTCTTCCTGAGAACCATGACCAGAAGTATGGATATTATTTAGTGCACCATGAATAACTTCAGCACCTGCGCGGAAAAGTAAGTTGATAATTTTGTTTACACTTACTGTATTTCCGGGTACTGGTGAAGAAGAAAAGATAACTGTGTCACCAGGCTGAATTTGAATTTGGCGATGTGTACCATTGGCAATACGAGAAAGTGCTGCCATTGGTTCACCTTGAGAGCCTGTACATAATATCATCACTTCGTTAGCTGGAAGGCGGTTAATGCTTTGGGCATCAATAAATGTATCCTTCGGTGCATTAATATAGCCAAGTTCGCGACCAATTGTAATGGCGTTATCCATTGAACGACCAAAGACAGCGATTTTTCGTCCGTATTTTATGGCAGCGTCTGTTGCTTGTTGTAAACGGTGAATGTTTGACGCGAAAGTCGCAAAGATAATACGACTATCAACCTTACGGAAAATTTCATCGATACTTTTTCCAACTGTACGTTCTGACATTGTGAAGTTTGGCTTTTCAGCATTTGTACTATCTGAAAGTAAGCACAGTACGCCATCACGTCCGATTTCAGCCATTTTTGTTAAGTTAGCTGGCTCGCCTACTGGTGTAAAGTCAAATTTAAAGTCACCTGTATGCACGATGTTACCAGGTGGTGTTTTTACGACAATTCCGTAAGCGTCTGGAATACTATGTGTTGTTCTAAAGAAGCTAACAGACGTTTTTCTGAATTTAATAACATCCTCTTCTTTAATTTCGATAAGTTTTGTTGTACGTAACAAGCCGTGTTCGTCTAATTTATTACGCAATAAGCCGAGTGCCAGCTTACCGCCGTAGACAGGGACATTTACTTGACGTAATAAATAAGGAATACCACCAATGTGATCCTCATGTCCATGTGTAATAAATAATCCTTTAATTTTGTCGACGTTACGTACTAAATACGTATAATCTGGAATAACATAGTCAATGCCGAGTAAGTCATCTTCTGGGAATTTGATGCCGGCATCGATTAAGATAATTTCATCTTGAAATTGAACGCCGTAAGTATTTTTGCCGATTTCGCCCAGTCCGCCGAGTGCGAAAACAGCTGCTTGGTCATTTTTAACAAACTTCATGTTTGTTAAATTTCCTCCAAGATGAAGTTCGGACTTGCTTGTTCGTAAGTTAAATAGTTACCTTCAAGCAGTTGAATGAACTCGATGTTATAGTTTCGGTCTTTTAGCTTTTCACGTACTTCGCGCTCTGAAGCAGCTTCAAGATATAGACTTTTAGTGTTTTCGCGAACTGGAATTTCATTTGCATCTTCTTGATAATAAACTTTGTAAATCATAGTTTGCTCTCCTTTTATTGCGTACAATTTTATTGCACCTTTGACTAATACCACGCACGTACTACAAGAAAAAACAGCGAATTTCTAGTATACTGAGGAAGAAATAAGGCGTTTGAAGTTCTTGTATCTCAGTGTTTCAAATTTGCACTACGACAAGGCGTAATTGAATAAAACATTGAGACAGTGGTTGCACATAGCCAAATAAATGCATTTCCTTTATATTATCACGCAGTTACTCTAAAATAAAGAAAAGCCCTTCAAATAATGAAGGGCAAATGTTAGGCAATTGATTTTTTTCCGAGTATGCCGCGAAGTTGCTTCAACAATTTACGTTTTAGTTTCTTCAGCATGGCACATCACTCCTTAGGATCATTATAACGAAAAATTATGGATGTGTAAAGTTATTAACCTTTGCAGAATACATACGAAAGGGACTACTATGATGAAGAAAATTTTATTTTTTGACGTTGATGGAACGCTTTATAACAGTGAAAAAATATTGCCAACTTCTGCGAAAGAGGCGCTTTTTGAAGCTCGTCGTAAAGGGTACGAGCTTGCAATTGCAACAGGACGAGCACCTTTTATGATTCAATCCTTATTAGATGAACTAGATATTAATACGTATATTACCTTTAATGGACAATATGTCGTTTATAAAGGTGAGGTTGTCTATACAAATGGTATTAAAAAAGACGAGCTAGCCGAAATTATTGCTTTTGGAGAAGCTCGAAATGAACCGGTAGTATTTTTAGATGACAAGCAAATGATTGCATCAGTAGGAAATGATCATAAGGTGGCAGAAAGCTTAAATACGTTAAAATATCCGTATCCAAAGCTAGACTCATCTTATTATATGCAGAACAATGTCTATCAAACACTTATATTTATGGAAGAAAAAGATGAACTTTTGTATCGTGAAGCATTTCCAAACGTACAATTTGTACGCTGGCATCGCTATTCTTGTGACATTTTACCAAAGGGTGGCTCAAAGGCTGCTGGCATTGAAAAGGTGCTTGAAAGAATGGAACTTACATTGGAAGATGCTATTGCTTTCGGAGATGGCATTAATGATATAGAAATGCTTCAGGCTGTCGGTACCAGTATAGCAATGGGAAATGGACATGAGAGTGTGAAGGCTGTTGCTACTCATATAGCTGATCATGTAGATGAGGACGGTATTGCAAAAATTATGCGACAATTAAATATTATTTAACTTCTTTCAGCGTTTGTTTTAATCATCTGCTGAAATAGAGGGGCTCAGCCTAAGAACGTCTCGTCCTGTGGCGATGGCTGAGTGACTAACATCATATTGTTGTCGCTTCATTTTCGCAAGCGCAAAGCCGAACCTGGACGCAATTAGGTCAAGGCAAAATGATAGAAGAAAATAAAAAAGCAACTAGTTGGAGAAAATAACTACGACTAGTTGCTTTTTTTAATTACATAGTAAATTATTCGATGTCAATAATTTTATTCATTGTCTTTAATTAATTGGAGAGCGAAAAAGATGGATGAAAAATCGCATCGGGTTGCGAAAAGAAAATAGACCCTGCGATGTAAAATGAACCGCATGGGTGTTTTCTTTATGTACTCTTAGTCACGCTCGTATGGTTTAGAGTCTGGAATTTCTGCAAATGGATTTTTTTCATTTATGCGATCGTAAAACATGATGCCGTTTAGGTGGTCTAATTCGTGTTGGAAGGCTATAGCAGGTAAGCCTTTAAGTCTCATTTTTTTCTCTTCACCGTCGACTGTTTTAAATTTAACTGTAACACGAGCATGACGTGGTACATAGCCTGGGACATTGCGATCAACAGAAAGGCAACCCTCACCTCCTGTAAGGTATGTGTTTTCTACAGAGTGACTTACAATTTTAGGGTTTATTGCTACGAAACTTAATTGTTCGCCATTCTCATCTTTTAAATGAAGGGCAAACATTCGATGTAGACTATTTATTTGATTGGCTGCTAGTCCAATACCGCTACGTAAATCATATTTATCTGCAATTTCAGGATCTTGGCTGTTTATTAAATATTGAAGCATGTTTTCTGCAAGTTGTCTTACTTCATCATTTAGAGGGAATGTAACCTCCTCAGCTTTTGTGCGTAAAGTCGGATGACCTTCGCGAATAATATCATCCATTAAAATCATATGTGAATCTTCCTTTCAACTTTGTAGTGCTTTACTTATCAGTATACATCACGTATTAATACAATCACATGAAAAAAGACCTTATTTGAATATACTTAAAAAATTTTTCTATAGCTATTAGATTGTCTAGAACTGGGGCATTCTACTATTGGTGATCAAGTAGGAAAACCTAATAATTGTGCGCTCTGAATATATTGTTATAATACAGTTGATGTCATTTTGTGATACAGAATAAGACAGGGGTGTTAAGTTGTTATTTCAGAAAAAATCTTTATTTGTACGCGTAATATATGATTGACCGACCGTATTTTATTCAGTATACTGAGTGCAAAGAATAAGTTGTACTAGTTAAAAAGGTGATTTATTTTAATACAGTTGAAAGGGAGATGTGACAAATGAGCAAGAAAAACAACAATATTTTTGATGCTAAACAAACGCTAACTGAAATCGAAGATAAGTTTGAAATGTTTCAAATTTTGAATGAAGAAGGCGAAATTATAAATGACGGGGCAGATCCAAAATTATCTGACGAGGAGCTAGTTGAATTAATGACGCGTATGGTTTATACACGTATTTTAGACCAACGCTCTATTTCACTTAACCGTCAAGGTCGATTAGGCTTCTATGCACCAACAGCTGGCCAGGAAGCTTCACAACTCGCTTCACAATTTGCATTAGAGAAAGAAGATTGGATTTTACCAGGTTACCGTGATGTACCGCAAATCGTATGGCATGGTTTACCTTTAGATAAAGCATTTTTATTCTCACGTGGTCATTTCTTAGGGAATCAGATTCCAGAAGGCGTAAATGTATTACCTCCTCAAATCATTATCGGAGCTCAATATGTGCAAGCAGCAGGCGTAGCACTTGGTATTCAAAAACGTGGTAAAAAAGCAGTAGCTGTAACTTATACAGGTGATGGTGGTTCTTCGCAAGGGGATTTCTATGAAGGCATTAACTTTGCAGGTGCGTTTAAATCACCAGCAATCTTCATTGTACAAAATAACCAATATGCGATTTCAACACCTCGTGAATTACAAACAGCGGCGAAAACAATCGCTCAAAAAGGTGTAGCAGCAGGCTTACCAAGTATTTTAGTAGATGGAATGGATGCACTTGCAGTTTACGTAGCAACACGTGATGCACGTGAGCGCGCAGTGAATGGCGAAGGTCCAACTTTAATTGAAACACTATGCTATCGCTATGGGCCTCATACAATGGCAGGCGATGATCCAACGCGTTACCGTACATCTGATACAGATAGCGAATGGGCACAAAAAGACCCGCTTGTACGCTTCCGCAAATACCTAGAGGCGAAAGGTCTATGGGATGAGAAAAAAGAAGAGGCTGTAATTGAGCGTGCAAAAGAAGAAATTAAAGAGGCGATCAAAAAAGCCGATGCAGCTCCAAAACAAAAAGTTACAGAGTTAATGGAAAATATGTATAAAGGCGAAATGCCATCTAATTTAAAAGAACAGTATGAAATCTACAAAGAGAAGGAGTCGAAATAACCTATGGCACAAATGACGATGATTCAAGCAATTACAGATGCACTTCGCACGGAATTAAAGAATGATGAAAACGTTCTTGTATTCGGGGAAGATGTAGGTGTCAACGGTGGGGTATTCCGCGCAACTGAAGGCCTACAAAAAGAATTTGGTGTTGACCGTGTATTCGATACACCATTAGCAGAGTCAGGTATTGGTGGCTTAGCAGTCGGTCTTTCTCTAGAAGGTTTCCGCCCAGTTCCTGAAATTCAGTTCTTTGGTTTCGTTTTTGAAGTAATGGATTCAATTAGTGGTCAATTAGCACGTATGAGCTATCGTAGCGGTGGCGTTTATAATGCACCAGTGACAATCCGTTCTCCATTTGGTGGTGGCGTGCATACACCAGAAATGCACTCTGATAGCTTAGAGAGCTTAATGACAGCACAACCAGGTTTAACGGTTGTTGTACCTTCAACACCATACGATGCTAAAGGTTTACTGATCTCATCTATTCGAAATGATAATCCAGTTATTTTCTTAGAGCATTTAAAATTATACCGTTCATTCCGTGAAGAGGTACCTGAGGAAGCATACGAAATTCCACTAGGTAAAGCGGATGTAAAACGTGAAGGTAAAGATTTAACAATTATTGCTTATGGTTTAATGGTTCATGAAAGCTTAAAGGCTGCAGAAGAGCTAGAAAAAGAAGGTCACTCTGTTGAAGTTATTGATTTACGTACAATTCAACCGATTGATATTGAAACAATTATTGCATCAGTTGAAAAAACAGGTCGTGCAATCGTTGTACAAGAAGCTCAAAAGCAAGCAGGTATTGCTGCAAATGTAGTGGCTGAAATTACAGAGCGTGCAATTTTAAGCTTAGAAGCACCTGTACTTCGTGTGGCTGCACCAGATACTGTGTACCCATTCCCACAAGCTGAAGGTGTTTGGTTACCGAACTATAAAGATGTAATGGCAACAGCAAAAAAAGTTTTAACATTCTAATGTAGCTTCTTACATGTAGCTCTTAAAACAGTAAATAGAAAGGATGGGTACACATGGCATTTGAATTTAGATTACCGGATATTGGCGAGGGTATTCACGAAGGCGAAATCGTGAAATGGTTCGTTAAAGCTGGAGATACAGTAAAAGAAGACGATATTCTTTGTGAAGTACAAAACGATAAAGCAGTAGTAGAAATACCTTCTCCAGTTGAAGGAACAGTAGAGGAAGTTTTAGTAGGAGAAGGTACTGTAGCCGTTGTTGGTGATGTCTTAATCCGCTTTGATGCACCTGGCTATGAAGACTTAAAGCTAAAAGGCGATGACCATGCTGAAGCGAAAACAGAAGCTCAAGTTCAAGCAACAGCTGAGTCAGGCCAAGCAGTAGCAAAGGCACCTGTCGAGGAAGAAAAAGCTCCAGAAAAAACGGCAGTAAAGACTGAAGATGTAGTTGTAGATACAAAACGTATCATTGCAATGCCTTCAGTACGTAAATTTGCACGAGACAATGATGTCAATATTCGTGAAGTTAAAGGTACAGGTAAAAATGGCCGTATTTTAAAACTAGATATTGAGAACTTCCTAAACGGTGGAGGCGCTGTAGAGGCTGAAGCAGCACCTGTTGCTAACGAAGAAGCTGTTCAACAAGAAACAACTACACAAGCAGCACCAGTTGTTCTTGAGGGAGAATTCCCAGAAACACGTGAGAAAATGTCTGGTATTCGAAAAGCGATTGCAAAAGCAATGGTTCACTCGAAACAAACAGCACCACATGTTACACTAATGGATGAAGTCGATGTAACTGCTCTTGTAGCACATCGCAAAAAATTCAAAGATATCGCTGCTGAGAAGGGTGTCAAATTAACGTACTTACCATACGTAGTTAAAGCGCTTATTTCAACTTTGCGCGAATTCCCAGAATTTAACCGCTCATTAGATGATGCAACACAAGAAATTATTCAGAAGCATTACTACAATGTTGGTATTGCAGCAGATACAGAAAAAGGCTTACTAGTACCTGTTATTAAGCATGCAGATCGTAAATCTGTGTTTGCAGTATCTAATGAAATTAATGAGTTAGCGACTAAAGCACGTGAAGGCAAGCTTGCACCACATGAAATGAAGGGTGCATCGATGTCAATTACGAATATCGGCTCTGCAGGGGGACAATGGTTTACTCCGGTAATTAATCACCCTGAAGTAGCGATTTTAGGTATTGGTCGAATTTCAGAAAAACCTGTAATAAAAAATGGTGAAATTGTAGCCGCACCTGTGTTAGCATTATCATTGAGCTTTGATCATCGTATGATTGATGGAGCCACTGCGCAAAATGCTTTAAATCACTTAAAGCGTTTGTTAAGTGAACCAGAATTATTATTAATGGAGGCGTAACAAAAATGGTAGTAGGAGATTTTCCAATCGAAACAGATACTCTTGTCATTGGTTCAGGTCCTGGAGGATATGTAGCAGCAATTCGTGCAGCTCAAACTGGCCAAAAAGTAACAATCGTTGAAAAAAATGTACTTGGTGGTGTGTGCTTAAACGTAGGTTGTATCCCATCAAAAGCATTAATTTCAGTAGGTCACCGTTTTGAGCATGCTAAACATTCAGATGACATGGGTATCATCGCTTCTGACGTGAAATTAGACTTCTCAAAAGCACAAGCATTTAAAGACAGCGTTGTTAAAAAATTAACTGGCGGTGTTGAAGGCTTACTTAAAGGTAATAAAGTTGAAATTGTACAAGGTGAAGCTTATTTCGTTGATGCTCATTCAGTGCGTATCATCAATGGTGAATCTGCTCAAACTTACACATTTAACAATGTAATTATCGCAACAGGTTCTCGCCCAGTTG
This sequence comes from Lysinibacillus sp. RS11, assembly GCF_042019215.1. NCBI lineage: Bacteria > Bacillati > Bacillota > Bacilli > Caryophanales > Bacillaceae > Lysinibacillus > Lysinibacillus sp. RS11. The sequence continues at coordinate 983,487 of NZ_CP168124.1, forward strand.
AAATTCCAACATTTAAATTCTCTAATCGCGTACTAAATTCTACTGGCGCACTTTCTTTACAAGAAGTACCAGGTAAATTAGTAGTTATAGGTGGAGGTTATATTGGTACAGAGTTAGGTTCAGCTTATGCTAATCTTGGCTCACAAGTAACAATTATCGAAGGTGGAAAAGATATCTTAGCTGGCTTCGAAAAACAAATGACACAAATCGTGAAAAAAGGCCTTAAAAAGAAAGGCGTTGAAATGGAAGTAAACGCATCTGCAAAAGGCGTTGAAGAAACAGAAAACGGCGTAGTAGTAACTTATGAAGTTGGCGGAGAAGAGAAAAAAGTTGAAGCTGACTATGTATTAGTGACTGTAGGTCGTCGTCCAAATACAGATGAAATGGGCCTTGCTGAAATCGGTGTTGAATTCGGTGAACGTGGTCTAATCAATGTTGACAAACAATGTCGTACAAATATTCCAAACATCTATGCAATTGGTGATATTGTAGCAGGTCCTCAGCTTGCTCATAAAGCATCTTATGAAGGTAAAGTTGCTGCTGAAGCAATCGCTGGTGAAAAATCAATCGTTGATTATTTAGCTATTCCAGCTGTATGCTTCACAGATCCAGAAATGGCAACAGTTGGTTATAATGAAGACGAAGCAAAAGCTGAAGGCATTGAATACACTGCAGCGAAATTCCCATTCGCAGCTAATGGTCGTGCACTTGCATTAAACCAAACAGAAGGTTTCGTAAAGCTTGTTGCTCGTAAAGAAGATGGCTTATTAATCGGTGCTCAAATCGTAGGTGCTGGTGCATCTGATATGATCGCTGAAATGGGCTTAGCGATTGAAGGCGGTATGACTGCTGAAGATATCGCATTAACAATCCATGCTCACCCAACTTTAGGTGAAATTACAATGGAAGCCGCTGAAGTATTACTTGGCAACCCAATCCATATTGTAGCAAAAAAATAATAAAGTTTATGAAAACGGCTATAAAGCATTGCTTTGTAGCCGTTTTTTTGTATATTACTTGTAATTTTGATAAAGTAATTATATCGAATGAATATTTCGAAAAATATTATTTGATTAGGAATCTATTAAATGCTGGATAGACTTAGTGAAGGTGTCAGATAGAACTTGTGAAGTGCCAAATAGATCTCTGACTGACTGTTAGATGTCCGAAAATGATAACGATGTTTATGAAAAAAGAGAAGTTGAACAAAAAAACTGAGGTGATATCAATGGAACTAGGCTTAAAGGGGAAAGTGGCAGTTATTACAGGTTCAAGTAAGGGAATAGGTTATTATACAGCGATGCAGCTTGTGAAAGAGGGGGCTAAGGTTGTACTTTGTGCCCGTGGTGAAAAACAGCTACAAGTGGCTGCTGGCTGTATTAAAAACGAAACAGGCGAGGACGTATTAATTGTACCGACTGATATTACAAAGGAAAAAGATTGTAAGTACTTAATTGAACGAGCAGTAGAGCATTTTGGTCGCCTTGATATTCTTATTAATAATGCAGGTACAGCTTCAGCTAATCCTTTTGAAGCGGTTAGTAGTGAGCTATGGCAAGCTGATTTAGATTTAAAAGTGTTTGGTGCTGTCAATTGTTCAAAATATGCTGTACCCCATATACGGAACGTTGGCGGAGGTGCAATTGTTAATGTGACTGCGGTAATGGCTAAAACACCACCAGCAAGCTCGTTGCCCACTACTGTAAGTCGTGCAGCAGGGCTTGCGTTAACGAAAGCTATGAGCAAAGACTTAGGAAAAGACAATATACGTGTGAATTCCGTTTGTATTGGGCTTATTCGAAGTGATCAAATAGAGAAAAAATGGAAAGAACATGAACCAGAGCTTTCGTGGGAGGATTATTCTCGTAAAGTTGGTCAAACAATTCCACTTGGACGTGTAGGAGATACTCAAGAAGCGGCAAATGTCATTACATTTTTAGTATCAGATGCTGCTAGCTATGTGACTGGCACTTCTGTCAATATTGATGGTGGTTCAGGACATGCATTATAAAAGTTAATTAAAATAGTAATATTCTTTGAGAAAAGGCATATTAAGGGCTCATCACCAAAAGTTGTGGATGACATTTGTTAAAACGTATGTCTTTTATCTTAGAAGACTCCCACCTCTGAAGGTAGTGAGATAAATACGGATGTGGTCCCCTGTCAATAGGTTCCATACCCCTTACTGAATGAAGATAAAGCCTCCGGCGGATGTCACAGATTTTCAAAGGAATGAATTTAAGGATGTTAGCCTAAAATCTTCGCATCCTGCGAAAACGACTAACAGACCTGCATCGGTGCTGCTGTCGCTATGCTTTCGCGCAAAAAACATCTGTTGCTGCCGCTACGTTAACACTACGCTTTCGCACAAAAAAACATCTGTTGCTGCCGCTACGTTAACACTACGCTTTCGCACAAAAAACATTTGCAGGCCTGGGCACAATTCAAAATCCGGACGCAATTACGCCAAGGCGAAATTGATATGGGTTGATTGGAGTGGAGACTGGGCGACTCCCTGGGGATCAAACGAAGGCTAAAATCATCACTTCCTGTGATAACGCCTTCGTGACCAACATCGTGCTGCTGCCGCTACGTTAGCACTACGCTTTCGCGCAGATAAAACCCTTTTGCTGCTGCCGCTTCGCTTTCGCGCAAAAAACATCGTGCTGCTGCCGCTGCGTTAGCACTACGCTTTCGCACAGATAAAACCCTTTTGCTGCTGCCGCTTCGCTTTCGCGCAAAAAACATCGTGCTGCTGCCGCTGCGTTAGCACTACGCTTTCGCACAGATAAAACCCTTTTGCTGCTGTCGCTTCGCTTTCGCGCAAAAAACATCGTGCTGCTGCCGCTGCATTTGCACTATGCTTTCGCACAGAAAACATTTGTTGCCCCAAGCGGCTCATTGGACGCCCCCAGGAAGCTTTGCTTTGTGCGAAAGCGAAGCGTCAGCGACGAAGCGCCCAGTCGGAACGGAAATCAACTACACGTTATGATGATGAGCCATATTTAGTGTGTTTCTATAGACAACCTATTGATCGTTTGAATAAAAAGAAGATCGCTTAAAGTGTTTTTGAGCTATCTTCTTTTTTTATTTTATCCTAAAATTATAATAGACAGAAAATTCCTGCAGATGTAGAATGAACGTAATAGGGGGTGAAATGTGGCGAAATGTTGAACGGAAATTTTGCTGCGATATTACAGAGAGTTGTTCGTATTATTGTTCAGATTGGAATACTTAATATTTATTATTACATTGGCGAAGGTATTGTGTCTTTATTACATGTACCTCTTCCTGGAAGTATAATTGGATTACTATTATTAGCACTTTCACTCATTTTTAAAATAATTAAAGTAGAATACATTCAAAATGGAGCAGGCTTTTTAATTGGCGTATTAACATTGTTTTTCATCCCTGCAACAGTGGGAGTGATTGACTATCCTGAACTTTTGTCAACGACAGGCCTGTTAATCATTTTAGCTGTTATAGCTAGCACATTAATCTCTATTTATATTACAGGATTACTTACCCAAATGATTGAGAAAAAGGAGCAGACTAAAAAAGAAACAGAGGTTATTGAAGAGGATGGAGAGGGGGAATTAACTATTGATTGAAATGATTGTTGTGATCGGCACAATTGTGTTGTTCTTGTTATTTACAAAACTTTATCAGCGTTTTCCACATCCTTTATTGATTCCACTAGTGACGACAACTATTGTCAGTGTCATCATTTTATTAGTCTTTAATGTTCCATATTCTACTTATATGGAGGGAGGCAAGTGGCTTCAAAAAATGCTAGGCCCAGCAGTTGTTGCACTTGCGTATCCTCTTTATAATCAGCGTGCGATTATTATAAAGTATAAGTATTCTATTTTGTCAGGTATTTTTATCGCCATGATTACGGGCTTAGTGACAATATTTATTATGTTGAAATGGATCGGTGTCAACGATAGCTGGATGCTGACAGCCTTGCCGAAATCATTAACGACACCGGTTGGTATGCAGGTGAGTGAAACAATTGGCGGCATTCCACCATTAACAGCTGTGTTTGTAATGCTGGCAGGATTTGTAGGTGCTATTATCGGACCATTAGTCATTAAATACGGCAATATTGACTCAGCTGTTAGCAGAGGGGTTGCAGTAGGTAGTGCTTCGCATGGCGTTGGACTTGTTAAATTAAGAGAATACGGAGAGCAAGAATTATCAGTAGGCTCGTTATCTATGGGCTTATCAGCAATTATTGGCGCATTTCTATGCCCGTTATTTGTATATTTATTTATGTAAAAAAATGACAAAAATGAATGTATACAAACTAATAATCGTTCTTTTTCGTTGAAAGGAACTAATCGTTGCGAATTTGCAAATAATAGCTTTTAGAGTAATGTTTAATAACCGATTTGCAAGCACAAAGCGGATTCCGGACGCAATTATCATAAAACAATCGGGGATTTTTTGTGGTATTATTGGTGGATTATTTTTCCTGTGTTAGCCATGTTCTATAGTTTATGGTAGTTTTTTTGTTAAGAAAAGCTACCCCATTTAGAGGTAGCTTAGTATTTAAAAGATCGGTTTGCGTTCTTTTATGACGCGAATCGTTTTTAATGTTGTATCTTCTGGTCCTTGAACAGGTAAACCGGCTTCAATATTCATTTGAATATAACGAATATTTTCTTGGGTAATTATTTCCCCGGGAATAAAAATCGGAATACCAGGAGGATATACCATTATGAATTCTGCACAAATGCAATTATCCGCCTCTGCAAGAGGAACAACTTCAGTATCCGCATAAAATGCATCACGTGGTGACATGGCAAGTGCTGGGATATCCGGAACATTAACAACTGCTTCCGTAATAGCAGCTTCTGAATCAAATGTTTTAGACATACGACTAAGGGCATTAATTAGAAGATTAATTTCCTTTTTCGTATCAGCTAATGTTACTAAACATAAAATATTATATAGATCAGATAATTCTACTTCGATATTAGCATTATGACGAAGCCATTCTTCGGCTTGATGACCAGAAATGCCCAAATCCTTAACACTAATCAATAGTTTTAACGGATCCATATCATAAGTTGCAGATGAGTTTAATTTTTCTTTACCAGCACATTTTAAATGCGCAATTTGGTTAATACGTTTACGAGCATCCTTAGCCAAACGAAGTGCATCATCGATTAAATCATAGCCATGAATTGCTAGCTGACGTCGAGCTGTATCAAGCGAAGCAAGTAGTGGATAAGATGTCGATGTTGTTGTTAGCATTGAGAAAACAGCTTGTACACGTTTTGCAGAGACAAGGCCTTCACGAACATTTAGAACTGATGTTTGTGTCATGGAACCACCAAGCTTATGTACGCTTGTAGCTGCCATATCGGCACCTGCCTCCATCGCTGAATAAGGAAGCTCATCATGGAATTTAATGTGTACACCATGGGCCTCATCAACAACTACTGGGATATTACGGCTATGAACTATTTCGACAATACGCTTTAAATCAGCTGTGAAGCCATAATACGTTGGGTTGATGACAAGGACTGCTTTTGTATCCGGATAAGCAATTAAAGCCTTTTCGACAGCTTCAGGCGTTATTCCATGAGAAATACCATACTCGCTATCTACTTCAGGATGAATAAAAATCGGGATTGCACCAGCGAAAACAATCGCTGACATAATTGATTTATGAACATTCCGTGGCACTAGAATCTTATCACCTGGACCGACGACGGTCAGAATCATCGTCATAATGGCGCCACTAGTACCTTGAACGGAAAAGAATGTATGATCAGCACCAAAGGCTTCGGCAGCAAGTGCTTGTGCTTCCTTAATTGCACCTTTTGGTGAATGTAAATCGTCTAGTGGAGCAATATTAATTAAATCAATTGATAAAACGTTGTCGCCGACGAATTCACGGAAAGCAGGATCCATACCTTGCCCTTTCTTATGGCCTGGAATATGGAACTGAATTGGATGTCTGTTCCGATGTTTTAGTAATACGTCGAACAATGGAGTCTCTAATTGTGACAACGCAGGTACCACCTCACTTTATAATATCTAAGAAAACAAATGAATTATAGCACCTAATGACACGAAAGAATAGACTTTACATAAAAAAATAAAAGGATTTTTTGATGATTTCGAGAAGTTAGTATTGTACGAAAGGGGAGGTACTATGAATTGGAATACACGTGTAACGGAACTTTTAAATGTTAAATACCCAATTATTCAAGGGGGATTAGCCTATTTAGCATATGCTGATTTAGCAGCAGCGGTGTCGAATGCTGGAGGGCTGGGACAAATAACAGCAATGAGTTTACGAGATCCTGACTTATTGCGCGCAGAGATTCATAAAGTACGTACATTAACAGATAAACCATTTGGTGTAAACTTTGCAATTGGTATGTATGGCACTGGTTATGAGGATATGGTGCGTGTTGCGGTGGAAGAAAAGGTACCGGTTGTTACGATGACTGGAGGTAATCCTGCACCTATTTTTGATATATTGGCAGGAACGGATATTAAGAAATTAGTACTTGTAGCTGCACGTAGGCAAGCTCAGAAGGCAGAACAACTTGGGGCAGATGCTGTGATGGTAGTTGGCCAAGAGGGTGGTGGCCATCTTGGTCGTGATGATGTAGGAACAATGGTGCTTGTGCCACAAGTTGTTGACAGTGTGAAAATTCCTGTTATTGCTTCTGGAGGGATAGGTGATGGGCGAGGATGGATGGCAGCACATGCACTAGGAGCCGAGGGAATTGAAATGGGTACACGTTTTATTGCAACTAAGGAATGTATCGATGCATCAGAGGCTTATAAAGAGGCATTACTTGCAAGTTCGGAAGCAGATACCACAATTATTAAGCGTTCTATTGGGGCTCCAGCAAGAGCGTTACGCAATGGTTTTACCGAAAAGATTTTAGAAATTGAACAAATGACACCAACGTATGAGGCGTTGAAAAATTATATTAGTGGCACTGCCAATAAACGATTTATTTATAATGGTGAGAAAGATGAAGGGTTTGGTTGGGCTGGACAAGTTACAGGGATGATTCATGATATTCCAACAGTTGAGGAGCTAATCACTCGAATGGTTGCAGAAGCAGAAAGTATCCGGGTAAAATGGATTCAGTAACATAAAGGTGGTTATGTCTAATGGAATATTCTTATCCATTTTCAATCGATTGGTCGACCGAGGAAATTGTCGATGTTGTTCAATTTTTTGAAGGGATTGAACAAGCTTATGATAAAGGCATTAAGCGTGAAGTAATGATGGCGAAATATCGTCGTTTTAAAGAAATTGTTCCTTCACAAGCTGGGGAAAAATCAATTTTTCGTGAATTTGAAGAGGCAAGTGGTTATGTCAGTTACCCTGTTATTAAACAAACGAAAGAAGCAGCTGATGGTACGATTATTAAAGTTGTACCAAAGCAACGCCGTTAAAAAATGTGGATGTGAGTATTTCTCACGTCCACATTTTTTTATCTTATGGTTTAACGTGTTAAAAATAAGTACTGTGCATACACTACATACAATTAACGTTATGGTGATGAAGCACAACACTTCAACTTTCTTCAACTTTATTTTCCAACAATGATGTTATAAATAGGGAGTAAGCTATTGAAAGTTTCTTCTGTAATTTGATAAAGTTCACTAGCTGACAGTTGGATGGCTTGTTCTCTTGGAATATGTCGGCCGACTAAAAACTCACCTTTTTTAACATCACGCAAACGAATAAGCAATTCATCTAGCTTGTCTTCCTTTGCGGCTTGCATGGAGATGGCTGTTGGAGACATATGATCCCCAGAAACAATAAAATCATTAGGAAGCTGTTGAAGCAATGCTTTATTGGCAATTAAACGTTCTGCCATCACATTTTTTTGAGGAGCTTCATAAATAATAGCTAAGACGATGAATAAATGCGTGCTCCAAAGACCAATCTGAAAGTGAGGTAATGATTTATAACCTCTTTTGTAAGGAGCAAAGGCAACCCAGCTGTCGTTTGGGGGATTTACTGTTCTTCGTGCATGCTTCGCAACATGAGGATAAAATTCTTCTCCAAGATGACTTGAAAAGAAGGAAGAAAAATCCTCTCCAAGCAGTTGGAATTTTGGTCGTACAGATGAAATTAACGCATCCATTCTCTGGTCTAATCCATCTATTTGAAAAACATTGAAGTCTTTATTAGTCCATTTAATTTTCGGCAATTTTATTTAACTCCTTTCGATTTATAAGGTTTATTTTATTAGAAAATTGGGAAAAAATCTTATAACAAGAACTTTATCAAAATTGATAAGTTTTTGTAAAAAAAAATTTAAAAAAGGATGTGATTTTTATGAAACCAATCGTAAAAATTATACGTAAAGTTGACATTGAAAAGCAATATGAATACATTCTACAATTAGAATTAGATTATGAATTGGCCTCTTTATTCTCTGCAATGAATGAAAAAAATGAGATTGAAATTGACAAAAGTAAAAAACGTCTAGCTGAAATTCAACTGGAACTTGAAAGTTTGCACGCCTATGCGTAATAAAACTTTCATACCAATTTGAAAAATCACTTGCTGAATATTCCGACAGCAGGTGATTTTTATTGTTATAAAGGTTAAAATAGACAATATATCATAATGGAAAGAAAAGATTATGTGCTGTGTTTAACATCATCATGAGGAATGAGAACCTTTAGCACATCTTTAAATGAAGATAAGTTGCAAGTATTTTTAAGAAGGGCTAGAAGCATAGTGCCTATTCGAAGGGTGGGTTTTTATGGATTTACAACAAATTGATCAATTTGCGAAAAGTATTATATTTGAAGCAGGGAGCCGGATTCGAGATGCCTTTTCATACAATTTAGTGATCGAGACCAAATCAAGCGCTAATGACCTTGTTACAAATATTGACCGTGAAACAGAATTATTTTTTATCGAAAAGATACGCGCTTTTGATCCAACCCATAAAATTTTAGGGGAAGAAGGCATGGGAGAAAAAGTAGAGTCGTTAGAAGGTGTTGTATGGATTATTGATCCAATAGATGGCACGATGAATTTTGTTAAACAACATCGGCATTTTATGATTTCTATTGGTATTTTTATTAATGGGGTGGGCAAGCTAGGTTACATATTTGATGTAATGCGTGAAGACTTATTTTATGCAATTGCAGGCGAAGGGGCATGGTACAATGACTCGCCATTACGTAAATTGCAATCAGTCAAAATGGAGGAATCGGTCATTGGTATAAACGCACACTGGGTAGCACCAAATCGACATATTCACAATGAAAAAGTCATTGAAATGGTTCGGAAAGTACGTGGTACACGGTCGTATGGTTCAGCTGCAATGGAAATAGCGTTTGTTGTTAGTGGTAAACTAGATGCTTATGTATCTATGCGACTGTCGCCATGGGATATTGCTGGAGGTACCATTATTGCTAAGGAAGTTGGGGCTATCGCCACTAATTTACATGGGGAGAGCTTTGATTTCCTACATCAGGATACTTTCATCATTGCCAATCCTTCTATTCACAAAGAGCTATTAGAAAAATATATTGTGCCTTATGAATAAAAAAGGAGCCGTCTAATTTTAGACAGGCTCCTACTTACTTATTAAAGTAATCCTTGCTCACGCAGTTTACGTTTCAATTTAAAGGCTGTCATAAAAATGACACAAGTAGCCACAATGCCTGCTATTATACCAAAACCACTACCAGCTGCTACAGAATAGCCAATAGAACACATTGCTAAAACAGCTGCTAATGCGAAAATGCCCATTACGAATTTTGCACGATTCATAGCCGAGCCTCCTATATGAAAAATTTGTAATTTAAATATATTTTTTTAGAATGATGTAAATTCTAATAAGGACATTTCTATCCTTCTTGTGCTATAATATCACAGTTAAACATTCGAAAAAAGAATATGGAGTGGAATAATGACAAACTTACGTCAAGATCTTCGCAATATCGCAATTATCGCACACGTTGACCATGGTAAAACTACTTTAGTCGACCAATTATTAAAACAATCAGGTACATTCCGTTCAAACGAACGTGTTGAAGAACGTGCAATGGACTCTAACGATATTGAACGCGAACGTGGTATTACGATTTTAGCTAAAAATACAGCAGTAAACTATGAAGGAACTCGTATCAACATCCTTGATACGCCTGGACACGCTGACTTCGGTGGTGAGGTAGAACGTATTTTAAAAATGGTAGATGGCGTTGTACTAGTTGTCGATGCGTATGAGGGTTGTATGCCACAAACACGTTTTGTGTTGAAAAAAGCATTAGAACAACGTTTAACACCAATCGTTGTTGTTAATAAAGTAGACAAAGATTCAGCTCGTCCACTAGAAGTAGTAGATGAAGTACTTGAATTATTCATTGAACTAGGTGCAGATGAAGATCAATTAGAATTCCCTGTTGTCTATGCTTCAGGTGTAAATGGTACAGCTTCTTTAGACGCTGATCCAGCTAAGCAAGAAGCGGATATGGAATGTCTATTTAAGAAAATTATCGAAGCTATCCCAGCACCAATTGATAACTCAGAAGAGCCATTACAATTCCAAGTAGCTTTACTTGACTATAATGACTTCGTTGGACGTATCGGTATTGGTCGCGTATTCCGCGGAACAATTTCTGTAGGTCAACAAGTATCTCTTATGAAGTTAGACGGAACAGTGAAAAACTTCCGTGTAACAAAAATCTTTGGTTTCTTCGGCTTAAAACGTGAAGAAGTTGAGACAGCAAAAGCTGGTGACTTAATCGCCGTTTCAGGTATGGAAGACATCAACGTTGGTGAAACAGTTTGCCCTGTTGAACACCCAGAAGCGCTAACGCCATTACGTATTGATGAGCCAACTTTACAAATGACTTTCTTAGTAAACAATTCTCCATTCGCAGGTCGTGAAGGGAAATGGGTTACTTCTCGTAAAGTAGAAGAGCGTTTACGTGCTCAATTACAAACAGACGTATCTTTACGTGTTGAAGATACTGATTCTCCAGATGCTTGGACAGTTTCAGGTCGTGGGGAGCTTCACTTATCTATCCTTATCGAAAACATGCGTCGTGAAGGCTACGAATTACAAGTGTCAAAACCACAAGTAATCGTGCGTGAAATCGACGGCGTGAAATGTGAACCTTTCGAACGCGTTCAAATCGATGTGCCTGAAGAAAATGTTGGTTCAATTATTGAATCAATTGGTACACGTAAAGGTGAAATGCTTGATATGGTGAACAACGGCAGTGGTCAAGTTCGTTTAACGTTCTTAGTACCAGCTCGTGGATTAATCGGTTATACAACTGAATTCATGTCAATGACAAAAGGTTTCGGTATTATCAACCATACGTTCGATTGCTATCAACCATTATTACCAGGAAAAATTGGTGGCCGTCACCAAGGTGTACTAGTTTCAATGGAAACTGGTAAATCAACAACTTATGGTATGATGCAAATTGAAGACCGTGGTACACTGTTCTTGGAGCCAGGTACAGATATTTACGAAGGTATGATCGTTGGAGAAAATACTCGTGACGCTGATATCACTGTAAACATCACAAAAATGAAACAAAAAACAAACATCCGTTCAGCAAATAAAGACCAAACGAATGTTATTAAAAAGCCACGTATTTTATCACTAGAAGAAGCGCTTGAATACTTAGGTGATGACGAGTACTTAGAAATCACACCAGAATCTATTCGCCTTCGTAAACAAATTCTAGATAAAAACGAACGTGAGAAAGCAGCGAAAAAATTACGTAACGCAGAACAATAATTTTCCGCTGACATGAAAGGAAGAGGAGTCTTGGATATAAAGTCCGCTTTATTGGGTGAACTGAATTTTATTCAAGTTGCTGCACAGACAAATGTAGAGGAAACAGCAAATGCCTATGAAAAAATGGCAGGGATTACGCGTTTTTTATATGAAAACTTACCTAGCTATGAAATGGCAGGTTATGTTCTGTTTGCTCTAGTGTTTTTGCTCTCTGCACTTGTTTATAAACTAGGCTTTGCAAAGAAATTAAAACTATCACAAAATATAGTTATTTACATTTTCCTGTTTTTAGGGTGTATTATGTTAACATTTTTTGCATTATATCTTCCAATGGTAGAAGGGCTCATTGTAGCGGCGTTAATTTTGATTGTATATAAAACACGTATGTGGCGTGAAAAAAGAGAAGAGCAACAAGCTGCCAATCAATGAGAGTAGCTTGGCTCCTATACCGTGAAACTTGTATTGAGTTTTTAAGTAATAAAACAGCCTTAGCATTAATTTGCTAAGGCTGTTTTATTTGGTATCGTAAAAAATTTTATCGTTTTAAGCCATCTACATATAAACGATTGGCTACGGAACCCATTTTCAATCGATTGTGTCTCTCAAACCTAAATTGATAGGCACCGAAATCTTCTGATATGAATAAGTTAATGTTGATAGGCTTATTTTCATCAATCGAGGAGGAAATGGAATGCGTTGGCTTAAAAAAGGTTTATTATTTAGTGTTATTGCTTTGTTACTCCTTTCTTTGACAGCGTGTAATAAAACGGAGCTTGAAAAGGTCAAAGTTGGAGAAGTGACGCGCTCGATTTTCTATGCGCCGCAGTATGTAGCACTTGAAAAAGGTTTCTTCGAGGATGAGGGGCTTTCTGTTGAGTTACAAACGATTGCAGGTGGCGATAAGACAATGACGGCGTTACTGTCTGATGGCATTGATATTGCCTTAGTTGGATCGGAAACTTCTATTTATGTGACACTTCAAGGCGCCAATGATCCAATACAAAATTTTGCACAGCTAACTCAAACAGATGGTACATTTTTAGTTGCGCGTGAAAAAATGGATAATTTTTCATGGAGTCAATTGAAAGGCACTACATTTTTAGGGCAACGTAAGGGTGGAATGCCCCAAATGGCGGGTGAGTTTGTACTGAAAAAACATGGCATCAATCCTACAAACGATTTAACACTCATTCAAAACATCGATTTTGCTAATATTTCTACGGCCTTTGCTTCTGGAACAGGGGACTTTGTACAACTATTTGAACCAACAGCGAGTATCTTTGAGAAAGAGGGTAAAGGCTATATTGTTGCTTCATTTGGAACTGAATCCGGTCATATACCTTACACATCGTTTATGTCCAAAAGTAGTTATTTGAAGGATGAAGCGAAAACAGTTCAAGGTTTTACAAACGCATTGAAACGAGCGCAGGATTTTGTACAGAAAGAGAGTGCTGCAGAAGTAGCGAAAATCATTCAGCCATATTTTGAAAATGTGGATGTTGCTTTAATTGAAACAGTAGTGGAGCGTTATAAGTCTCAAGGCTCTTATGCAACGGATCCCATTCTAGATAAGGAGGAATGGGATAACTTGCAAACAATTATGGAGGAAGCAGGTGAACTTCCTCAACGGGTAGATTATGAAAAGCTTGTGAATACAACTTTTGCTAAAAAGGCTGCTGAGTAATATGGGATTTTTAAAACTAGAACATATTCACCATAGCTATTTTTCCAATACTCAGGCAAAGGAAGTTTTACGTAATATCAATTTAGAAATTAGTGAAGGTGAATTTGTATCTTTTATAGGGCCGAGTGGATGTGGGAAAACAACTTTATTATCAATTATTGCGGGTTTATTTCCGTCTACTGAAGGCAATGTATACATTGATGGAGAGGAAATTTCAGCACAAAATCAGTCTCTGATTGGCTACATGCTTCAACAAGATTATTTGTTTCCTTGGAAAACTATCGAGGAAAATGTCACAATTGGCTTGAAAATTATGGAGCGGAGCAATAAAACACATAAAGTGACCGCCAATGCACTGTTGCGAGAAGTAGGTTTACCACATGTAGGGAGCAATTTTCCCCGAGAGTTATCAGGGGGTATGCGTCAGCGTGTAGCACTTGCGAGGACATTGGCAGTAAATCCTAAAATCTTACTGCTAGATGAACCGTTTTCGGCACTTGATTATCAGTCAAAATTAAAGCTTGAGGACTTAGTTGTTGAAACCTTAAAGGCCTATCAAAAAACAGCGATTCTTGTGACACATGATATTGGTGAAGCCATCGCCATGAGTGAACGAGTTTTTCTTTTTTCAGCTAATCCAGGTTCATTGCATAGAGTTTTTGAAATACCTGAAGTATTACGCAAGCTATCTCCGTTTGATGTGAGACAGCATCCGGCATATTCAGATGTATTCCAAACTATTTGGAAGGAGCTGGAGAGCCTTGGATAATACATTATTTAAACAGTATCAGCAAATGTTGAAAAAGGAAAAACGCTTTGTTCGATTATATCAATTTATCATCTTACTCGTTTTTTTTGGAGGGTGGGAGCTTCTTTCTAGATTTGGATGGATTGATCGTTTAATTTTTAGTTCACCAACATATGTATGGCAAACGTTTATAGAAAAAGTAAGTGATGGTTCGTTAACGTTGCATGTTGGTGTCACGCTAATGGAAACAGTTATTGGTTTTATTGCGGGTACCTTACTAGGGACATTAATAGCCAGCGTTTTGTGGTGGTCACCTTTGCTGTCAAAGGTACTCGATCCATATTTAGTTATTTTAAATGCGATGCCGAAAGTTGCGCTAGGACCAATATTAATTGTTGCCCTTGGCCCAGGCTATTTTTCGATTATCGCAATGGGTGCTTTAATTTCGATTATTATTACGACGATTGTTGTTTACACGGCCTTTAAAGGGGTAGATCCAAACTATAGCAAAGTATTACAAACTTTTGGAGCAACTAAATGGCAAATATTTAGAGAAGTGATTCTGCCTGCCTCCTTCCCAACAATTATTTCTACTTTAAAAGTAAACGTAGGATTATCTTGGGTAGGGGTTATTGTTGGTGAATTTTTAGTGTCCTCAAAAGGTCTTGGTTATTTAATTATTTATGGCTTTCAAGTATTTAACTTTAATCTCGTGCTTATGTCACTGCTCATCATCGCCTTTTTTGCGACGATTATGTATCAGGTTGTGGAATTGATTGAGAAGGCGATTATAAAAAAATAATGGTTAATAATCGAAATAAAATAGTATGCTAGAAGAAATCTGGCATACTATTTTTTATGATATAAAGACATTTTAGGCGATAGAATAAAATGTCGTACAGTTTGTTTCTACATAATATGAACAATGACTTCAATCAACCCCTCGTTTTGCCGAAGAGCATATCTTATTTTATAGGACATTTTAATTTCATTGACACAATAGCTTTTCAACAGCATAAAGGAGGTGGCTCAAATAATGGGTCACCTCCTTTAGTAGCTGTTAAAACTCTTTATCCATTTGTGGTGAAGTACGATAAAAACGGAAATTCCCGGTTTCAACGCGTGCAATGGTATTTTCTTTAATACGATCATGGCACGTATCACACATATACGTATGAATTGGTCGATTGCGTAATTTTTTTGCTAACGGTAAACTATCATCTAAATTGTTAATTGTATCGCAAATGACACACTTTACGCGCATTGCATTCCCTCCTACTCGGCACGAATAGCTAATACATTTTTGATAGGGTTGTCTACATTTGAACCGTCTCTAAATAATACATGGACAGGGCCATCTTCTAGTAAAGGCTTCCCATCTTGGCTGTATTGCAAAATTAATGTATGAGCTTCTTCAATTGTAAATGGACACTCTTTGCCACCTTCGCATTCAATGACGATTGTTGTCGCTTCTGGTTTAATTTCAGCGTTTTTCAAGAAGTGACTTAATTCGATACCGAAAGTACCTGTTTCCATCCCTTTACGGTCAAATTTTCGTTCGGATTTTAATGTTGGTGGGAAAGTTGCCCCTTCCATAATTTCACGTGACCAGTGCGCACCGACTTCACGCATATATTTTATATCCATATCTTCTTCCACTTTTTGTGAGGTGAAGTACGTTTTTAAATCTAATTTACGATCATCGAAAATCCAAACAGTGGGATCTAACGTTAGTTGAAATGAAACTGCGCCCTTGATAGGAATTATTGTTTCCATTATAGAAATCCTCCTCAAATCTTGTATATCCATGAAATAGTATAACGCTAATGACTAGATATAATAAAGAAATATAATTTGATTTCTCTATTTTCCAATGAAGACACTTGCAATTTTAACGACTAAAAGATAAACTTTATTAAGATAGAATCGAAGAAATATCAGATAATGGGGGCGTCCTCATGGATACGAAATCACAAACTTCTTTTCAGGAGAAGGCTTTGGAGCTTTTAGTTGCTGATGCAGATAAAATCGCTCGCCTCATTCGAGTACAAATGGATCATTTAACAATGCCACAATGCCCTTTATATGAAGAAGTATTAGATACACAAATGTTCGGCCTTTCACGTGAAATTGACTTTGCTGTGAAGCTTGGACTCATTGAACGCGAAAAAGGCAAAGAGATTCTCGATTCACTCGAGAAAGAACTGTCTGTACTGCACGACGCGTATACAGACAAATAAAAAGAAAAAACTCAAACGCTATTTGCGATTTGAGTTTTTTTTCTAGAATGAGGTTTTTCGATGAAACAATACTTAAAAAGATATGCACGAAATTTTGATTACCCATTATTTTTTACTTTTCTATTATTAAGTTTATTTGGATTAGTAATGATTTATAGCTCAAGTATGATGGTAGCTATTATAAAGGAAGGACAGGCTCCAGACTATTTTTATCAAAAGCAAGTGACAAATTTAACTGTAGCTTTTATGGGTTTTTTAGTGACCGCATTTTTCCCGTACAAGCATTATGCCAATAAGAATGTTATGTTGTTTCTTACCGTCGTTCTTGCCGTGCTATTTACTTGGTTAAAAGTAGCCGGTCATGGTGCGGATCAAGTAGGTTCTCAGAGTTGGATACACATTCCAGGTCTAGGGAATTTTCAACCGTCTGAATATGCGAAACTATTTATAATTTTATATTTTTCCGCTGCTTTTTATCGGAAAGGACAAAAATATACGTTTGAAAAGCTACAACCGACAGAAATTTTTTATCCAATATTTCTCTGGATCCTTGTTGTTGCTTGTGTAGCGTTTGAAACAGATTTAGGAGCTGTCATTATACTTTGTGGCATTGCTGTATCTGTAGTAGCAGCGAGTGGTATTCCATTTAAAACATTTTGGAAGTTTTTTGGGGTATTAGGGGCATTTGGTACAGCTATCCTTGGTATGCTTTGGTTATTTAAAGGGGAGCTATTAACGGGTAACCGTAAAGGCCGAATACTATCTTATTTTAATCCATTTGATTATGAAAATGATATGGGTCACCAAGTTGTAAATAGTTATTATGCAATAGGCGGAGGCGGTTTAGATGGAAGAGGCCTCGGTCAATCCGTTCAAAAATTGGGGTATTTACCTGAACCACAAACAGATTTTATTATGGCGATTATAATGGAAGAACTAGGTATTTGGGGTGTGATAATCGTCTTAGGTGGTCTAGGATTTATTGTGTATAAAGGATTTTCGATTGCGTTGCGCACAAAAGATCCACTAGCACGTATGATTGCGGCTGGTATTGCGAGCTGGATTGGCTGGCAAACGTTTATTAACCTTGGGGGTGTAACTGGGTTAATCCCGTTAACCGGTGTAACGCTACCTTTTATTAGCTATGGCGGGACATCTATAATTATTCTATCTTTAGCTATGGGAATATTAATTAATGTTTCTATGTTTGAAAAGGTAGAAAGAAAAAAATCACAATCATAAAGGGGGATATCTATGGAATCAATCAACAAAATTCTCGTAGCCAATAGGGGGGAAATTGCAATTCGTATTTTCCGTGCATGTACGGAGCTAAATATCCAAACCGTGGCCATTTATTCGCGGGAGGATAGTGGGGCATTCCATCGCTTTAAAGCAGATGAGGCCTATTTAGTCGGGGCTGGCAAGAAACCAATCGATGCTTATTTAGATATTGAAGGTATTATTGCCATCGCAAAGGATGCGGGTGTTGATGCGATTCATCCGGGGTATGGTTTTTTATCGGAAAACGTAGAATTTGCACGTCGATGTGAAGAAGAGGGCATTGTCTTTATTGGACCAACTTCCCTGCACTTAGATATGTTCGGAGATAAGGTTAAAGCGCGTGAACAGGCAATTGTTGCAGGTATTCCTGTTATTCCTGGTACAGATGGACCGGTAGCTGATTTAGCGGAGGTAGAGGCTTTTGCTAGCACATATGATTATCCAATTATGATTAAGGCAGCGCTAGGCGGCGGTGGTCGTGGTATGCGCCTTGTTCATAGTCAAGAGGAGCTAGCTTCCTCCTATGAACGTGCAAAATCAGAGGCGAAGGCAGCATTCGGCTCTGATGAGGTGTATGTAGAAAAGGCAATTATTAAGCCAAAGCATATTGAAGTCCAAATTATTGGCGATCAACAAGGCAATATTGTCCATCTATATGAGCGTGATTGCTCGATACAACGTCGTCATCAAAAGGTTGTTGAAATCGCACCATCTCATTCGATTTCAGAAAATTTAAGAAATAGTATTTGTGATGCAGCGGTTCAACTAATGAAAAATGTCTCGTACATAAATGCAGGGACAGTAGAATTTTTAGTCGCAGGAGAAGATTTTTATTTCATCGAGGTCAACCCTCGTATTCAAGTTGAGCATACAATTACTGAAATGATTACAGGTGTCGATATCGTGCATGCTCAAATAAAAGTGGCTGCGGGTTACGGTCTTCATAGCGAGGAGATCCATATTCCTCAACAGGCGGATATCCCAATGATTGGCTATGCGATTCAAGCACGTGTTACCACGGAAGACCCAGCCAATGACTTTATGCCGGATACAGGAAAGCTAATGGTGTATCGTTCAAGTGGTGGCTTTGGCGTTCGCCTAGATGCCGGCAATGGCTTCCAGGGAGCTGTTGTAACACCATACTATGATTCGCTATTGGTGAAAATTTCAACATCAGGAATGACATTTAAAGAAGCCGCAGCAAAGATGGACCGCAACTTAAAAGAGTTCCGTATTCGTGGGGTGAAAACGAATATTCCATTTTTAAATAATGTCGTGACGCACGGGAAATTTTTAACGGGTGCATTTGATACTAGCTTTATTGATACAACACCTGAATTATTTAATTTCCCTGTGCGTAAGGACCGTGGGACAAAGCTATTAAGCTATATCGGTAATGTGACACTCAATGGTTTCCCAGGAGTAGAGCAGAAGGCGAAACCAATTTTTGTTCAGCCGAGTATCCCAAAAGTTGATAAATTAATCGTTCCCCCTGCAGGGACAAAGCAAATTTTAGATGCTCAAGGAGCAGATGGGCTTGTGAAATGGATTCTGGAGCAGGAGGACGTGCTATTAACGGATACAACCTTCCGAGATGCACACCAATCACTGCTTGCGACACGTGTACGTTCAAAGGATATGTTCGAAATTGCAGATGCAACAGCACGCATGATGCATGATTTCTTCTCACTTGAAATGTGGGGAGGCGCGACGTTTGATGTGGCGTACCGTTTCTTAAAGGAAGACCCATGGGAGCGTCTAGCCAAGTTGCGTGAACAAGTACCGAATGTGTTATTTCAAATGTTACTGCGTGGAGCGAATGCCGTCGGTTACACGAACTACCCTGACAATTTAATTCGTGAGTTTATCGCTGAATCAGCGGCATCGGGCATTGATGTGTTCCGTATTTTCGATAGTTTGAATTGGATAAAAGGCATGGAAGTAGCGATTGATGCAGCCCGTCAGTCTGGTAAAATTGCCGAGGCAGCAATCTGTTACACAGGCGATATTTTTGATGATACGAGGGCAAAATATTCAGTCCAATACTACAAGCAAATGGCGAAGGAGCTAGAGGCAGCAGGTGCCCATATTTTAGCGATAAAAGATATGGCTGGGTTATTGAAGCCAGAAGCAGCGTATCGTTTAATTTCCGAGTTAAAAGAGACGACAAGTTTGCCAATCCATCTGCATACACATGATACAAGTGGTAATGGTATTTATTTATATGCCAAGGCGATCGAGGCAGGGGTGGATATCATTGATACGGCGCTCGGTTCGATGGCTGGCTTAACGTCACAGCCAAGTGCAAACTCCTTGTATTATGCAATGAAGGGCAGTAAGCGTGAGGTTCGTGCCGATATTGAAGCACTAGAAAAACTATCGTACTACTGGGAAGATGTGCGTAAATATTATAAGGATTTTGAAAGCGGCATGATTAGCCCACATTCTGAAATTTACGTCCATGAGATGCCTGGGGGTCAATACAGTAACTTACAGCAGCAAGCCAAAGCAGTTGGTCTTGGGGATAGATGGGAGGAAGTGAAGCGCATGTATTCCCGCGTGAACCTTCTATTTGGTGATATTGTCAAAGTAACCCCATCTTCAAAAGTAGTTGGTGATATGGCGTTATTTATGGTACAGAACGATTTAGATGAAAGCTCTGTACTGACAAGAGGACAAACCATTGATTTCCCAGATTCTGTGATTGAGTTCTTCCAGGGTTATTTAGGACAACCACATGGTGGCTTCCCGGAGGCACTTCAACAGGTTGTGTTAAAGGATCGCGAAGCCATTACAGTACGTCCAGGTGAGCTACTAGAACCTGTGAATTTTGAGCAGCTAGAGGCAGTACTGGAGGAAAAATTGAACAGACCGGTGACAAAGAAGGATGTGCTGGCGTATGCTTTGTACCCGAAAGTGTTTGAAGAGTATGCGAAAACAGTGGACTCTTTCGGCAATATTTCGGTATTAGACACACCAACTTTCCTTTGCGGATTAAAGCTAGGTGAAGAAATCGAAGTCGAAATCGAAAAAGGAAAAACACTGATTATTAAACTCGTTTCGATTGGTGAGCCACAGCATGACGGAACACGTGTGATGTACTTTGAGTTGAATGGTCAATCCCGTGAGTTGGTGATTCAAGATATGACTGTTGAAGTAGATGGCAGTTTAGCATTAAAGGCAGATCCAAGCAATCCAAACCAAATTGGAGCTACAATGCCAGGTACGGTCTTAAAGGTAGTCGTATCGAAAGGAAGTAATGTTAAACGTGGAGACCATTTGTTAATTACTGAAGCGATGAAAATGGAGACAACTGTTCAAGCACCGAAAGATGGAGTCGTAAAAGAAGTATACGCAAGTGCAGGCGACGCCATTTCAACAGGTGATTTGCTAATTGAGATTGAATAATTGAACCGAAAGAAGGTTATTAGATGGCTTTAATAGCATACTAATAACCTTTTTTATTTATCTATAGTAAGAAACTTGTCCATTTTTTTGACGTCATTAGTGCTTTGTAATTGAAGTCGTTTAAATAAATAAAAAAGATTCGCCACTGATGTAGCGAATCTTTTCTATTATTCTTTATTTTTTCCATTATAATCGCTACGTGCAACTAGCAATACCATGTAGCAAAGTAGACCAAATAATATTGAAATAAATAATGAATGTAGTAACGCGACTGTTAAATTCAATTTAGTTAGGACTACTAACATACCAGCAATCACCTGTAAAATTACTATAATAAAGGCAATAATCCAGCCATAGTAAATAACACGTTGATTTTTATATTCTTTTATAGCGTGCCAAGTTATGTATGCAATCCAAATAGAAAAGATCAGAACAGCAAATCGATGCCCCATTTGCACCCATTCGTACATATTATTTAGTGGTGCGAATGGTGTTTCATTGTTGCAAAATGGCCAGTCAGGACATATTAAGCTAGATTCTGTATGGCGAACAAGCGCCCCTGTATAAACGACTAAATAAGAATAAATTGTGACAGCAATCGTATGCCAACGTAACTTTTTACCAATAAAAACGTTATCGGCATCAAATTTCCGATCCACTTCAAATACAATCATAGAGAGAAGGAGAACGGCAGCAAAGGAAATAAGAGAAATCCCAAAGTGGAGTGCTAGTATAAAATCGCCTTGCCCCCACAATACTTGAGCAGCTCCAATAAGAGCCTGTGCGATTAAGAAAAACATCGCTAAGAAACCTAATAACTTTACTTCGCGAATATGACCGAGTTTACGCCATGTCCAAATTGTTAACACAAGAATAGAAATAGATACAATTCCAGTTACAAGACGATGTGAAAATTCAATTAAGACTTCTGGTGTAATTTCTTTTGGAATAAGAGAACCATTACAATCAGGCCAGTTTCGACCACAGCCTAAGCCACTATCTGTTTTGGTAACAAGTGCTCCACCTAATAAAATAAGAAGCATTCCAATTGTAGCGGCAACAGCAAACCACTTCATATACCTGTTGTGTTGCATAAAATGAGTCACCTACTTTATCTATAAACATTACATGAAAGTAATGTTTCTGCTACTAGATAATATCGAAAATACAGGAAAAAAACAACTTGTAAAGAGTAGGGAGTATTAGATGTCGATTCCATTTCACAAATTGTTCATAATTTCGTACTTTAACCTTCACAATTCATTTTAGAAAATGTTTTACTATAGATATGTTGTTTTTAATTATATTTCTAGACAAAGCTAATTTTTACAACTTCATCTAAATTTCACTTAATGTCTAGAAATCAATCGCAAATTTCGCTATAGTAAACATTAGCGGAATATGCTTACAAAAATGAAAGGAGAGGTATCATGTCAAACGGTCGTGCACTGACGGCTACTAGAAATGGTGGACCAGAATCAACATCTGTTGTAAAAGATTTCTTAGCACTAATAAAAATTGGAATCGTAAACTCGAATCTTGTCACAACGTTTACAGGGATGTGGCTGGCATTTCAATTTACTAGTAGACACTTCTTGCAAGAGCTTGATGTCATATTGTTCACCATGCTGGGTGCGGCATTAATAATAGGTGGCTCAGGCGCAATGAATAACTTTATTGATCAGGATATTGACCCAATCATGAAAAGAACGAAGGCAAGACCGACAGTAACAGGTAGATTTAAGCCGAATTTTGTATTGACCATTGCCCTCTCATTTTTAATTGTAGGTGAAATTTTGTTATTTGCGGCATCGTTTGCAGCCGGCATGTGGGGACTAGTAGGAATATTTGCTTATGTCGTTCTGTACTCAATGTGGTCAAAGAGGAAGCATGTTAGTAACACGGTTGTAGGAAGTATTTCAGGTGCGATTCCACCAGTTATTGGGTTTGCAGCTGTTGAACCTGCATTAGGTCCAGGAGCACTTGCCTTATTCCTTATTATGTTTGTATGGCAACCTCCGCATTTTTACGCGCTTGCCATGAAACGTACTGAAGAATATCGTGCAGCTAATATACCGATGCTACCTGTAGTAAAAGGATTTAAACGAACGAAGTACTCGATGTTATTTTGGATTATTTTATTATTACCGTTACCATTCCTTTTACCAGAGCTTGGGGTAGGCTTCTTAATTCTTGCGACTGCATTGAACTTGGGCTGGGTGATTCTAGCTTTTAAAGGCTTTACTACAAAAGATGATTTGAAATGGGCAAATAAAATGTTTATCTATTCATTGAACCATATGACAATACTATTTGTATCCATTATCATATTTGCGTTGTTTAGCTAAATTTGGGGATTCTTTCTTATCCTAAAGAATTCATATAGACAGAACTAATGTCCTAGGTACACATGAAAATACAACAAAGAAAGAGGGGTTTAATTAAGCTATGATGAAAGGGCTTAAAAAATGGCGTCTTTTTTCACTTCTAGCAGTGATGATGGTTTTCCTTTCTGGTTGTGGTGAAGATTATATTTCTGCACTGAAACCATCTGGTCAAGTAGGTAAAGAGCAATTCAATCTATTACTGTTAGCTACGGGAATTATGACGTTAGTAGTAGTAGTAGTATCCGTTATCTATTTACTTGCATTCGTAAAATTCCGCCGTTCAAAAGTTGGCGAAAATGTTATTCCTAAGCAAGTAGAAGGAAGTCACACTCTCGAAGTGATTTGGACAGTTATTCCAATTATTTTATTATTAATCTTAGCTGTACCAGTTGTTACGGCTACTTACAAATTTGCAGATGTTGCTGCTATGGACGAAGTAGATGAAAATGGTGACAAAACAGCACTTACAGTAAATGTAACTGCAAAATTATACTGGTGGGAGTTTGAATACCCTAACCAAGGTATTATAACTTCTCAAGAACTAGTTGTACCAACAGGTCAAAAAGTTTACTTTAACTTAAAGGCTGCCGATGTAAAGCACTCATTCTGGATTCCTGCTATAGGCGGTAAAATGGATACGAACGTAGATAACTTAAACAAATTCTATCTAGTATTCGATAAAGAATCGAAAGACCTTAAAGACGGCGTATTCTATGGTAAATGTGCTGAATTATGTGGTCCTTCACACGCATTAATGGACTTCAAAGTTAAAGCATTAAGCCCAGATGCATTCGATGCATGGGTAGCTTCAATGAAAGCAACAGAAGGAAAAGTGGCTGACAAAGCTTCAACAGATCTTGGTGAAGCAACATTTGCTAAAAGTTGTTTAGGTTGTCATGCTGTTTCTGGATCAGGAGCAGGAGGTACACCAGGTCCTAACTTAACTACATTTGGTGACCGTAACCGTGTTGCTGGTTTCTTAGAACATAATGAAGAAAACTTAAAAGCTTGGATTAAGAACCCTGGAGAATTCAAACCAGGTAACTTAATGATGAATGCAGAGGGCACTGCGCCTGTTTATGGCGACTTATCCGACGAAGAAATTGAAGCTCTAGCAACTTATATCATGGGCTTATCTGTTGAGAAATAATTTTTAGTTATTGTAACAAACTTTGAGGGAGGTAAAAGTTGTGAGCTCATACACACAGAAAAAGGGCTTTGGAGCAAATGTCTGGGACTACATTACAACTGTCGACCATAAAAAGTTAGCAGTAATGTATTTATTAGCCGGTACATTGTTCTTTGCTATCGCTGGTTTTGAAGCGTTATTAATGCGTATTCAGTTAATGAAACCAAATAACGATTTCATCTCAGCTGGTTTTTTCAATGAATTATTAACAATGCACGGAACGACAATGTTATTCCTAGCTGCGACTCCATTACTATTCGCATTTATGAACATGCTTGTACCATTACAAATTGGTGCGCGTGACGTTGCATTCCCATTCCTTAACTCTTTAGGGTTCTGGTTATTCTTCCTAGGTGCAGTATTCCTTCACCTGTCATTCTTTATGGGTGGCGCTCCTGATGCGGGCTGGACGTCTTATGCATCATTATCTTTATATTCTCCAGGACATGGTATTGACTTCTATGTTCTTGGTTTACAAATTTCAGGGGCAGGTACATTAATTTCAGGTCTTAACTTTATCGTTACGATTATTACAATGCGTGCTCCAGGTATGACATTCATGCGTATGCCATTATTCACTTGGACTGCTCTTGTATCAAGTGCACTAATTCTATTCGCATTCCCTCCATTAACTATTGGTTTATTAATGATGTTATTTGACCGTATGTTCGGTGGTAACTTCTTCGATCATACAATGGGTGGTAACACAATTATTTGGGAACACTTATTCTGGATCTTCGGACACCCAGAGGTTTATATCTTAATATTACCAGCGTTTGGTTTATTCTCTGAGATTATTCCAGCGTTCTCTCGTAAACGTTTATTTGGATACTCTTCAATGGTATTCGCAACAATTTTAATCGGTTTCTTAGGGTTCATGGTTTGGGCTCACCACATGTTTACAGTTGGTCTTGGGCCAACAGCCAACGCAATTTTTGCTGTTGCAACAATGGCAATTGCTGTACCAACAGGTATGAAAGTATTCAACTGGATCTTAACTCTTTGGGGCGGATCTATTAAAGTTACAACACCAATGCTTTATGCACTTGGTTTCATCCCGTCATTCGTTGCGGGTGGTGTTACAGGGGTTATGCAAGCATCTGCACCTCTTGACTACCAATTACACGATTCTTACTTTATCGTTGCTCACTTCCACTACGTAATCGTTGGTGGTATCGTAACAGCGATATTTGGTTCAGCACACTTCTACTGGCCAATTTTCTTCAACCGTATGTTAAACGAAACGCTTGGTAAACTTACTTTCTGGATTTTCTTCATCGGATTCCATTTAACGTTCTTCGTTCAACACTTCTTAGGTTTAATGGGTATGCCACGTCGCGTATTCACTTACATGGAAGGTCAAGGTTGGGATCAGTTCAACTTTATCTCTACGATCGGTGCATTAATGATGGGTGTAGGGGTTATCATAATGGTAATTAACTGCTTATTGTCTATCAAAGGCGAACCAGCAGGTCGCGACCCATGGGGCGATGGACGTACCTTAGAATGGTCTATTCCACAACCAATCCCATTCTATAACTTCCGTCAAACACCTCTTGTTCGTGGTTTAGATCCATGGTGGATTGAAAAACAAGAAGGAAATAAAGAAATGACTTTTGCTGAGCCAGTCGGTGATATTCATATGCCTAACAACTCAGCTATCCCATTTGTTATTTCTCTAGGTATGTTTATTGCAGCATTCGGTGCACTTTATCATCCAGATGCAGATAAACCTTGGTCTATTTATATTTTAATTGGTGGTCTTGCAATTACATTTGGTGCTATGATTTTCCGTTCTGTTAAGGATGATCACGGTTTCCACTTACACAAAGAAGAAATTCTTGAAATTGAAGAACATCTTTACGGCAAAGGGGGAAATAAATAATGGATTTCAATACTAAATTTACTCCTCATACTTGGCCAGATCATCCTGAACAAGCTACGATGGAAGGTAAAAATAAAGTTGTTGGTTTCTGGATTTTCCTTGCCTGTGAAGTTGTACTTTTCGCAAGTTTATTCGCTACTTACCTAGCGCTTAAGAACAAAGGGCCAGCTGGCATGGAGTTCACAACACAAAGTTTATTTGAATTACCTTTAGCTTTCGCTATGACGATGTTATTATTAACATCTTCACTAACATCTGTTTATGCAATTTACCATATGCGTAACTTTAACTTTAAAGCTATGCAAACTTGGTTTGGTATTACATTACTTTTAGGTCTTGGATTCTTAGGTCTTGAAATCTATGAGTTTTATCACTATGTACACAAAGGCTTCACATTTGACCAATCTGCGTTCTCAACTGCGTTTTATTCATTAGTTGGTACACATGGTTTCCACGTAACTTTAGGTCTTGTGTGGATTTCAACGTTAATGATTCGTAACGCTAAACGTGGTCTTAACTTATACAATGCGCCTAAATTCTTCGTGGCTGCTTTATACTGGCACTTTATCGACGTAGTTTGGGTATTTATCTTTACAGTAGTATACTTGATGGGAGTGATCGGATAATATGTCATCACACGATACACCGATAGTTGCTAAGTCTCAGGCACAATACGAGTATGATCGTCATCATAATGCCGTTCATATGCGTAAACAAGTAGTCAACTTTGCGATCATGATTTTCTTTACGTTTATCGCATTCGCAGTAGTTGCAGCTGATTTTTCTAAATACTTAATATTCCCGCTCATTTTATTGCTTGCTGGTGTTCAAGTTGTTCTTCAACTTTACTCTTTCATGCACTTAGAAGACAAAAAAACACACTTCGGTGGTGTAATTGGTTTCTTCATGTGGATGGGTATATTAATCGCATTTACATTCTTCTTAGCATTTTTAACAATTATTTGGTGGTAATCACCAAAAAAGCACGTTCTCTACCTAGCGTAGGAACGTGCTTTTCTTTTTTCTATTGTATCAATGAAATTATGGAGTTTTAAAGTATGGCTTGGGCAAAACGAGTGGTTGATTTCCGTTCCGACTGGACGCTTTGTTACTGACGCTTTGCTTTCGCACAGAGCAGAGCTTCCTGGGGGCTTCAGATGAGCCGCTTCTGTGATTGCTACGAGAAAACAAAAGCGGCAACAATGTCAATTACTTCACTGTTATAAATATATTCTGTTCAATTATGGTTCGTTGTCCTAGCGTCCAATTTTGAAATTCATAAAATTTATAAAAATTCTACGCTATTGTTGATTGGAGTGGAAGGCTACTCGACTCCCGTGGGAAAGCGAGACAGACGAGACCCTGGACGGAGCGAAGCGGAGGAAGCGGCTCGACGGTCGCCCACAGGAAAGCGAGTAGCCTGGAACGGAAATCGCCCACATTAAAGCCCAACACCATTCACAGATTTCTTTGACCGTATTATTTTTTACAATGTGAACAACAGTAAACTGTGGATAGTTATTTGTTCACCTTTCGTTCATTGCAGAATAAGTGTAAGCGTTCTATAATAGGAGTACTGAAGTTAAAGGAGTGCGTTCTATATGCCACTTAGTATATTTGGTTTCCAAGCTTTATGGAGCCCATACTTAATAGGGGTTCTTGTTTTCATAACAGTCATCTATTTTTTAGTCACAACAAAGTGGCGCAAGGATTTTAAAGTAAGTGAGCCTCTGAAAAAGGGAGAGGCAATTTATTTTGTACTGGCAATGGTAACGATTTATATTATTAAAGGATCTCCAATAGATTTAATGGCGCACATTATGTTTACGATGCATATGGTGCAAATGGCTATACTATTGTTACTTGTACCGATTTTCTTAATTAAAGGGATTCCGTGGTGGGTATGGAAAGTTGCGATTGAAGCACCAGTTGTTAGATCTGTATTTAGAGTGCTAACATTACCTGTCGTTGCGGTAATTGTGTTTATCGGTCTATTTTCTTTCTATCATTTACCAGATGTATTAGATTACATTAAGTTAAATGAAACATTACATGGTACATATACGTTTGTATTATTTGTTTCTGCTGTTTTAATGTATTGGCCATTAATCCACACGGTGCCAAATAGTCCGCAAATGAAGCCATTGCATAAGTTAGCCTATATTATTGCTAATGCGGTCTTAATTACACCTGCTTGTGGGCTAATTATTTTTGCACCAAACGCTATGTATGAAACATATACAAATGGTGAAGCATGGCTTAAGGCAATGGAGCTTTGTGTACCAGCTTCAACATTATCTGGTTTATCCCTATCAGGACCAGAGCTCTTTACAGATATGACACCTGTTGCGGATCAGCAACTAGGCGGCGTTCTTATGAAGATTTTACAAGAGCTTATTTTTGGCGTTTTAATTGGCACTATCTTTACAAGATGGTATCGATCAGAACAAAAGGATCCTGATAAAATTACAGCTGATGCGTTAAAAGAACATCAAAAGAAATGGGAAAGTCAGCAGCAACATCAATTGTAAAATAGAAATTTACTTTGTATAAGGAGTTTTGTGAATGGAATTGCAAATTTTGCCTACTATAAGTACATCATTCATCGTTATCAGTGCTGTACTTGTGGCTATTGGTTGGGGCTTAATCATAAAAAGAAAGGTAGAAGCACATAAAAAAGTAATGTTAGCTGCAGGGGTTGCTGCACTTACCTTCTTTATCATTTATGTTTCACGTACAGTATTTATTGGTAATACAGCGTTTGGTGGAGGAGAAGATTTAAAACCATATTATACTTTCTTCTTGATTTTCCATATTACCCTTGCGACAGTAGGAGCAGTATTTGGTATTGTTAGCATTATTTCTGGTTTAAAAACTAATATCAAGCTTCACCGTCGTATTGGACCGATTACAAGTATTATTTGGTTCTTCGTAGCGATTACTGGGGTTTTAGTATACTTTTTACTATATGTTTTATTCGAACCAGGTGAAACAACATCTGCCATTAAAGCTATTTTTGGCTTCTAACTTCTTTTAGCGGGTATCCAAACATCCGTACCTGTCGCTACGATTTCGGTACAAAAAACATCCGCTGAAATAGAGGAACTTAGTCTAAGAACGCCACGTCCTGTGGCACCGACTAAGTGACCAACATCTACATGTTGGCCTAAAGCTTCCAGACACAATTATGCCGAGGTATAATTGATTAAAAAAGATCTCCCTCCTTATTCTTGAGAAGGTGGGAGATTTTTTATAGATGTTTGATTAAATAGAGAAAGAAACACAACAACGAGTAAAGGACCAATTAAAATACCGAAAAACCCAAATATTTCATAACCGATAAACATGGCAATAAAAGTTGTCAGTGAAGACAGTCCGATTTTATTTCCGATTACTTTAGGCTCAATCATCCGTCTAACTAAAAATAGTACGATTGTGAGTATGACTAAAACAGCAACAAAGACATAATCACCTGTAAAGACTTTGTAAATTGCCCAAGGAATCAGCAATATAAATGAGTCTAAAAAAGGAATGAAATCTAAAATGACTAGTAAGAGTGCTAAAATAAGTGGGAAAGGTGTTTTAAGAAAATAAAAGGTTCCTAAAGCTATAGCAAAAATACAAATACTAACTAAAAATTGTGCTTTTATAAAACCAAATAATGCAAGTTTTACACGTTGTCCAATAAATAGTATTTTTTGATGGTAGTGGAAGGGAATAGGCGTTAACATTTTACGATTAATAGTTGGTAATTCTAAAAGGAACATGTATAACACAATCCAATAAACAAAAATATCAAACAAACGTGAAGCTATATACGTAAGTAAAGATGACCAAACATTCACACTTGTTAAAGAAAGTGCAAATTTTTCGATTGCGGATAGGCCCTGTGCTATCATAAGTTGAATTTGTATAACTAGATCTAAGGGCAATTGATAAGTATAATTGGAAAGCTTGGATTGTATTTGAATCCATATGGCTGATAGCTGATTAAGGTACTCTGGAATTTGAATGATAAATGTTGAAAATTGTTTCCAACTTATAAATATAACGAAAATACATAATAGTAATGTCATACTTAAAAAGAACATAAAAAAAATGGAAGCGACTACTTTGCGTTTTTTTCGGAATCGTTTACTGATTCGTATGATTACAGGTTCTAATAGTAAAGCTGTCACGTAGGCAAGTAGTATTGGTAATGACAAGGATATAATCCAGAGAATTGCAATCGCGATAGCTATAACGATTATTGGATGACGAAAAAAAGGACTTTTAAAGAATTGTAACATTTATCTCACCTACATCATGTTAAAGATATAGGTAGTATGAGAAGAAATAGTTTTTTTACTCAAAATAAAAAAGACTGGACCACCAGTCTTTTCAGATATAGCTATTGCACTGTATGCTGTTGCCAACTTGATGTACTGTCACCGTTTGACAGATAAATAATAAAATGATTCCGAATGTTTAATCGACATGCACCGTGAAATAACTATCTAAAATTACGCATGAATTTTAAAAGCTTCTAGGTCTAATTTAACCTTTTTTAAGATTTCTTCACATTTTTTTACCAGATGAGCTGGGAAAACTTCGTCATCTCCATACTCAACGCCGTGTGGATAGTAGTACTTACCAAGAACTGGTTTCATTAATGTTAGGATTGCATCGTGTGCACCAACATCACCAGATTTTGCATATGCAAATACACGTAAGTAGTAACGTCCCTCGCGAGTATCGAAACGCTTATCAAATGTCATACGTTCGTAGTCCCAGCCGCCATCACATTCTAAACCATTTTGTTTCATGATGCTTACAATAAGTTCTTGATCAGCTGTTAAATTTTCAAGGTTAGTATTTTCAAAATACATCTATAATCCTCCTTTAGGTTCTCGTACAAAGTATACGCTCATTTTTATAATAGAGCATATTTAACATTGTTGCAATGACAACATTGTGTCAACCCAATTACAATTGATATAATAATTTACAGAATAATGGCGATGAAAAGGAGTCAAATATGAAAGCTTTATTTCGCATTTTTATGGCATGTGCTGCAATTGCGTTGATTGGCTTTATGTTTTTTAATACACCACGGGAAAACGAACCATTAAAAGGTCCGAATGCCAATTCAAATGTTATTCCTAAAACCGAGTTAAAGCAGCCTGAAGTAGGTGCGGTGACACGCCCAAAAAGTGGGATGTCGACATTAATCGGTCAAGAAGCAAAGAAGGTTTTGGATAAATACGGTGAACCAGCGCGGAAAGAACCATCATCTTTTGGCTATGAATGGTGGGTCTATAATGCAAGTGCTTCTACATTTTTTATGGTAGGCGTTCAAAATAATGTTGTGACACAAGTTTACATAGCTGGTGAAGATTTAGATGCTTATCCGTTTAAAATTGGACAGAAGCGCGATGATATTTACCGAATGACACTCATTGATTATGAAGTATCTGCGAATGTAGGTGAAAATATTTTCGTGTTCTCGATGAGTGAAGAAGATATGCAGACACGATTGCTTGTAAAATTCGATGGGCTTTTTGCGCAACTCTATATAGATAGAGAAACAAGTGAGCTACAAGGAATACGCTTTACTAATAGTAAAACGCTTGCTCTTCATCAACCTTATGAAATGACTTATCAAGGTGAACTTGTTACATCAACACCACCTTCCTCGTTTTTACAGCAGGAAATTAATGAAGCAAATGCTAGACAGTTAGACGATTTAATAAATGTAACAAGGGTTCATCATGATTTACCAGTAGTAGAAATTGATGAGTCATTAGAAGAAGTAGCAAAAATGCATAGTGAAGATATGAAGGTTCAAAATTTTCTTGGACATGAATCACCAACAAATGGAGATTTAAAAAAGAGATTAGAAACACAGGGAATCATCTATAGTGAGGCCAATGAAAATCTTGCAACTGATTATTTTGATGCAATCGAAGCAATGCATGGTTGGCTTAATTCCCCTGAGCATCGAAAGGTTATTTTAAATGATAAATACACTACAGTAGGATCTGGCGTATTTTTAAACTATTATACACAAATATTTTTAGAACCTTCTTCTCAAGAGCTGGATAGTGAGAATAAAGACACTGAGGAACCGGTAGAAAATATTGATGAATCATCACCATATTAATCAGTGGGGGTTTTCTTCATCCTCACTGATAGTAGTCTCCACCAATTAGGCGTTAACGCGGGATACATATAAATCTAAGACTGAAGATAAACTTGGCACAATCAAGTTTATCTTCAGTCTTTTCATTTTATACGAAAAAGATAAGCACAATGACCGCTTAGATTTTTCGTCACACGGATACAGACGCCGTCATATGATAGAGAACTGAAAGGGGGAATGAAGCTTGCAATTAGCTGAACTATTGAAAGACTGGCCATGTAGCGTGACTGGAGGATCGATTCGCACAATTATTACGGGCGTTGAGGATTATGCACAGGCGATTAAGCCTGGAAATATTTTTATTGTTCGTAAGGGGAAGAAAACATCGGGAAGTCGCTTTGTAAATGAAGCAATTGATCGGGGTGCTGCCGCTATAGTATCAGAGGAAAGTATCTCACTACCTATTACCGATCAAAACATACCTTTTGTGTGGGTTCCGAATACATCGTTATTTTTATCGTATGCGAGTGCAAAACTTTCAGCCTTTCCAGCAGAAGCATTAACAGTAATTGCGATTACAGGTACAAATGGTAAAACAACAGTCAGTCATTTTGTGAGCCAGTTGTTAAGAGCCTTACATAAAAATGTAGCAGTTATTGGAACGGTAGGATTTTTCATTAATGAAGAGAAACAACAAACAAAGTATGAGCAATTAACAACATTGCAAGCAAAAGAGTTACATCCGATTTTAAAGCAATGTGTACGAAATGGTGTTACACATGTTGTTTTAGAAGCTTCATCGATGGGGTTACAGCAACATAGACTTGATCATTGTGATATCGATTGTGGCGTTTTTTTAAATTTATCGGAGGACCATTTAGAAGATCATGGAGGACTTGAGGCATATAAACGTGCGAAAAAAAGATTGGCAGATTTATCAAAAAAGCTAGTATTAAATGGAGATGATAATTTTTGCCGTTCTGTCGGTATTTATGATAAGAAAAAATCCTGCTCATTTGGCTTTGATAATCACAATGATTTACATATCCAAATTGTCAGTGAATCCATTGGAAAAACAGTACTTTGTTTACAAACCTCATCAAGTGAGCATATTGTAGAAATTCCTTTTGTTGGTAAGTATCATGTGCAAAATGCTGTAGCTGCGTTAATGACTTTGTGGCGTCTAGGTTTTTCCATTGATGAAATAGCAGCGCATATATGGTTGTTGAGGCTACCAGAAGGAAGACTTGAAAAAATAGACAATACATTTGGAATTGATGTGTATGTAGATTATGCGCATACTGCAGAAGCATTGCAGGCTGTTTTACAAACTTTTGATAGCGCGAAAACGCTTTATCTCGTATTTAGCTGTGGGGGGAATCGTGATAAGGCCAAACGATTTGCGATGGGAGCGGTAGCTAGTAAGTATGCGGATATTATTTATTTAACAACCGATAATCCACGTGATGAAGACCCGATCTTAATTAATGAAAGTATTATTGCTGGTTTTACTGAACAGCAATACTATGAAATCTATCTAGATCGAAAAATTGCTATTCATAAGGCATTAGCAAAGGCTGAAAAAGGTGATATTGTATTAGTTGCCGGAAAAGGGCATGAACAGACTCAACAAATAAAAAATCAAAAACTCCCTTTTTCCGATCAACAATGTATTCGAGATTACTTTTTAAATCTTATGACTAAGGACGGCGTTGAATGACAAAGAAAGTAGCGGTCGCAATCGCAAGTTTTCGCCCAGTCTCATCTTCAATATCACATTCCATCACAAGTGTTTGACGTCCCTTATGTACGAAACGTCCACGAGCGATTAGTTCTTTGTTAGTTGTTGTTGCAATATAAGAGACATTGATATTAGTTGTGACCACATTAAAGCCTTCTGGTACAGAACGCGAAGCAAGCCCTCCCATTGCTGCATCTGCAATTGTAGCAATAATTCCTCCATGTGGAACCTTAATGGTATTATGGATAACGGGTGTAATGGGGATACGAACCTCGCTAATCTCAGTATCAAATTTGCCAACCATATGTAAGGCGGCATTAATATAACGGCGGTGGACACCTTGTTGTTTATCACGAAGTCCTGACAATAAATGCAGTAAAACTTCCTCATCTTCAGCTGTGCTGTTTTGTAAAATATCTGCTAGTAATTCTTCTATTTGTCCTTTAGACGATGTGACCAATTAGAAAACTCCTTTATTTAAAAATATCAATAATGTAAAATTACCACAAAATCTGTTATGATGGGAAAGAGATTGGGGGAATTTAATATGATGATGACCTCTGACTGGGTAATCATTTTGGATGAGGCCGATGCGCTTTGTGAGATGATTCTTTCCTCTGAGCCTGCGAAAACGCTGCAACAAGCGTATGATGCTGTTTATAGCGATGCTCAATTAGTGCAAGCTATTTACGCATTTAATCGCATAAAAGAGCAGTACGAAGATGTACAACGTTTCGGAAAATATCATCCGGACTATCATACAATCATGAAATCGATTCGTCAGCAAAAGCGCGCGCTCGATTTAAATGAAAAAGTTTCGGCCTTAAAGATTGCTGAAAATGATTTTCAAGATTTACTTGACGAGATAAGTCTACTTATGGGGAAAACTGTATCAGAAGCAGTGAAAGTTCCTGTAAGTAATCCGTTCTTTGCATCAGGTTCTTCCTGTGGCGGAGGATGTGGCTCAGGCGGTTCTTGCTCTTGCTCTGCATAAACTAAGTAATACTTCTTTTTAGACTGTAACAAACTCGATGAATTATGAGTTTGTATACAGTCTTTTTTCTATAACTGCGGGGTGTAATAGTTGCAGAAAAATTGTATAGTAATTGAATAAGCAATATAGAAATAAAAGGAGGATAAACAAATGAAAACTTATCGAATTGCCGTTATACCAGGAGATGGCATAGGTAAAGAGGTTGTACCAGCGGCGATAGAAGTTCTTAATAAAGCTGCTCAATTAGATGGAAGCTTTCAGTTTGAATGGACAACATTCCTCTGGGGCTGTGACTATTATTTAGAAACAGGTAAAATGATGCCTGATAATGGTATTGAAATATTGAAAGGTTATGATCAAATTTTCTTAGGTGCGGTTGGCATGCCTGATTTAGTACCAGATCACATTTCATTATGGGGACTACTTATTAAAATTCGCCGTGAGATGAAACAATCTATTAATGTACGTCCAGCAAAGCTACTTCAAGGTTTGCCTTCGCCGTTACGTAACCCAAACGGCTTCGATTTTGTCGTTGTACGTGAAAACTCAGAGGGAGAGTATGCTGAAAGTGGTGGCAGAATACATAGTGGACAAGATGAGGTTGCTATCCAAAATGCCATTTTTACAAGGAAGGGTACAGAACGTGCGATGCGGTATGCATTTGAAATGGCGAAAACTCGACGTCAGCATGTTACAAGTGCCACAAAATCGAATGGAATTACATACAGTATGCCTTTTTGGGATGAAGTATTTGCGCAAGTAGGTAAAGATTATGAGAACATAGGACAAGAATCTAATCATATTGATGCTTTAGCTGCCTTTTTAGTAATGAAGCCAGATCATTTTGATGTTATCGTTGCATCAAATTTATTTGGCGATATTTTAACAGATTTAGGTGGTGCAATTATGGGGAGCATCGGAATTGCTCCAGCAGCAAATTTAAATATTGAGCGACAATATCCATCTATGTTCGAACCAGTCCATGGCTCTGCGCCCGATATTGCAGGTCAAGGGATAGCCAATCCACTTGGACAAATTTGGACGGGTAAAATGATGCTTGATTTTTTAGGCTATCATGAGCTTGGCACAAGGGTACTAAATGCAATAGAAGCAACATTAGCACAAGGTGTTAAAACAGCCGATTTGGGCGGAACAGCAACATTACGAGATGTGACAGATACAGTATTATGTTATCTGAAATAAAAGCTCAAAATGCATGGGGTGAGAGCTACAATCAAACTCTTTGAATACAGCGGGATTCGGGGCATAATGGGTATAAAAGACCGAATATTTAATTTTTATAAGTAAAAGGTAAGGGCTGTTAAAAGTGGCCCTTACCAATTCAAGTAGTAACCTAGTTTCTATCTAGTACTAGCTTAAAAATAGAGAGTAAGCTCCATTCTAGTTTTCATTTTTTTGTAATAGTTCTACAGCGATATCAGGCCGATCTGTAACGATACCTTTTGCACCGTTGTGAATTAACTTACTCATTGTTGCCGCATCATTGATTGTCCAATAGTGAACAGGGATGTTTAAGTTGCTTAAAAACTGAATAAACTTCGGTGAATCCAGTGCAATAACCCCTGATTTTGGCGGTATTTGGAATACATCTACCTTTGGGTGATATAAATGTCCAAATTGGCTTGAGAAAGAAGCGAATGCTTTACGAACATCTGATTCACCTGCACCAAGTGCTACTTGATTTTGTGCATATAGATTAAAGCGATCTATCTGTTCACCGTAAGTACTTGTGACAACTACTCGGTTCTCGGCACCAAGCTCTTCAATTAAACGCCATAGTTTAGAGGGCATTAAACTTCCCTCATACGTATCTGGTGCATCTTTAATATCAATATTTATCAACATATTTGGATAATTTTCTAGTAGATCACGTAACGTTACGACGTCTATTTTTTCATTTCGATAAGGAAATTCCCCATCCAAATCTTCAAATTGATAACCGTGGTTTAATGCATTTATTTCTGCTAAAGTCATGTCTGCAACAAGACCATAGCCATCTGTCGTACGCTCAACAGTATCATCGTGGAATACGATGATTTCCTCATCTTTAGTTAAGCGAATGTCTATTTCAAAGCCGTCAACACCTAACTGTGCGGCTTTTTCAAAAGCAGGCATTGTATGCTCAGGTGCTAAATCGGCACCGCCACGATGTGCAAGAATAACTGGATGATCGAATTGTAATGCTTGTTTACTTTCTCGTTGTTGAGGTTTAGAAATAGCTTTACTACCTGCCCAAGCAGCTGCACTTGCTGCTGCAATTGCGAGCGCAATCTTTGTTTTCTTACCCATATTCGTCCTCCTTAACAATAAAATGATATAAAAAGTACTGGCAAATTCACTTATAGAATTTTTTGTGAACAACCAAAATCAGTGAAGTTCAAACTCTAGTTCCCTATTAACTTATATAAGTGAAAGTAAAACTCTGAATCAACGTTGTATGCTTTTTTATTATAACGGAAAAATGAGCGTTCTGTCAGCTAAACTCTGTTGCTATCATTTTCCGGTCTATGGTATTCTTTTATGTAAGAAATGAGGGAATAATATATGAACGAACGACAAGGGCTAATCGTTTACGTCCATCAATTAAAACATGCGAAGTCTCTTCGAAAATATGGGCATGTTCTTTATATTTCTCGGAGGCAAAAATATGTAGTGCTTTATTGCGAGCGAGAGGAAATTGAAACAATGACAACAAAACTACAACGCCTTCCATTTGTGAAAGACGTTGTGAAGTCTTATCGTCCATTCGTTAAAACTGAGTTTGAAAATGCAAAACCAGATAAAGCGAAGGAATATGATTATAAAGTAGGACTATAATATTACACTAATGCTGGAATATAGTGATGAAGTCTCATTATCCCGATTAAGTATTGATAAAATAGTTTTGATTCCGAAAATATAGATGAGTGCTTTATTTCTACAACAACCGCTTTTCGATCTAGTTGTTTAATACTTTCTTCGAACATATTTTGTCGCTTTGAAGGCTGCTCCTCATTAAAAGGGATGCCTTCTCGACAAATATAAATCGGCATGAATTTACTGTCACCGACTGGTTTTAAAGCGACTGCTAAAGAAGCAAACTTTTTTTCTTCTTTTGTGGAGGTTAGTATAAAGGCTTGGTGGAAGCGATCTTGATTTGTTCTCACTATTTCAAGTAGCTCATAAACATCACCATAGCCCTCACCTAATTCTATAAATTGTTGTGGCATAATAATTGCACATCCTTTCCAATACACATAGTATCATGCTGCGGGAGGTCAAGCACATGAAATTTGCAATGAGTTTTTTTTCCATACTAGGACTAATCATTACCGGAACGTTATTTTTCCAGTACCATGCTTATTCATCTGATTTAGAAACAGGAAATGGCGAATTCCATTATTCGCAAGAAATCGAAATTGTCTATCGGGAAAATAGCTTGGATATTCGCCAACATTTTAAAAATTTACCCAACCAAAAGGTGAATATAAAATGGCCAGAAAATGCGGTAAATCCTAGTTGCTTTATCGAAAATGAAAAAAGTTGTGGTCGTTTATCAGAAGAAGTCTCATACTTTAAAAAAGGAGAGACTAAATCGCAATCTGTTTCATACATAATTCCAATTGAGGGTGGCTTAAAAGATAAAATGCTCATCCAAAATGCTTTCGCTACATTAACAAATGGTGAAGCGTCTTATTCTGTTGTACATATTTCAACTGATAGTAAAATTGTTGGTCAGTGGATAACTGGCTTGCCTTTAGTAGGTCAACAACAACTATCACTTGTTAACTATACAATGTTTAGTGGAAGTGGTACAGTTCGTGATATTTATTGGCAAGCGGGTAATCTAAAGGTACAAGAGCAAACCCCTGTGTTATCTATTTATGCACCGGAAGCTATTTCAAAGGATTTCTTAACGTCATTAGAAAATTTACAGTTTTTGAATGAGGAACACGTTGCTATTATTCAAGAGAAGAGTCCAGCGAAAGAACATGATGATCGACTTTTATTCTTGCCAGAACTAACTGAACAAGCTGTTGAGCAAGAAGTTATCATGTCTCAAATAAAGTCACAATATAAGTTTAAAGATTCGCCTACATGGTTGCCGGAAGTTTTGGCATCCTATCTAGTGAAGGATACGATTGGTTCAGATAAAACAAAGGATATTGTGAAGACGTTAAAAGAATATATGACAGCTGATCAAGAGGCAGCATGGCAGGAGGCTCTGAATGAGCTTGGAGAAGAGCCGATTTCTCCTGATACAATGGACAAGCTTTTATCAGAGGTGTTAGAAGCAAAAACGTCTTATTTTAAGTTAAATGCGGCACAAGAAAATGGCACATATCCACTGTTATTTGAGGATGATCGAAGTGTTTACGTTAATGACGTTTTAAAAGAAGATGTTCATGTTATTCTCCATGAAGGACAAGTATTATATACTGCTGATACATTGTTGCCGTATCTAGGCTATACTGCTGGTGAAGGCAAGAATGGGTATTATGTAAATAATGATAATCGCATTTTCCGATTCCCGAACGAGCCTGGATTTTATGTATTCAATCAACGTAGATATTCTACTATTTCAGAACCAATTATTAAAATTGCCAATCATTATTATGTTGAAGAAGCTTGGCTACAACGATTATTTTTAGTAGAATTACAAAAAAGTGATGATCGTATCCAAATTATAACTCAAGAACAACAAGAATAAACTTTTGCAGCGGAGGTTTGACTTTCGCTGCAAAAATGTTTTTATCTAAAACTTCCGGCAGATGTCACAGATTTTGGGGTGTGCATGCATAATTCAAAATCTGGATGCAATTACACCAAGGTGAAATTGATATATGGAATTAAGAAAGTATGGTGATTTGAATATATGAGAGTTGTAGCAGGAGAACGTAAAGGGATGCCGTTAAAGGCCATTGCAGGAAACACGACGAGACCTACAACAGATAAAGTGAAGGAATCCATTTTTAATATTATTGGTCCATTCTTTGATGGAGGCATTGTGCTCGATTTATTTGCAGGAAGCGGTGGCTTAGGCATCGAATCTTTAAGTAGAGGAGCCGAGCACGCCGTTTTTATTGAAAAGGATGCAAAGGCGTTCCAAGTGCTACAGGAAAACATAAAAAAATGTCGTTACGAGGATTATTCTGAGCTTTTTCGTATAGATGCGAAGCGTGCTGTGAAAGCGTTGTTAAAACGTGATATTACGTTTAAATTAGTATTTTTAGATCCACCATACCATCATCAAGAGTATTATGACTTAGTGCAGGTACTTGTCGACAATAATAAGATTCAGACGGATGGCATTATTTTATGTGAGCATGCAAAAGAAGTAGAATTACCACAAAGTTTTGGGGATTTTGTATTAAAGAGACAAGAAACTTATGGCGGAACGATTATTTCTGTTTATCTTCATTCAGTGGATGTCCAAACACCTACTGAATAGAGAGACTTAGGCTAAGAGCTTCACATTAACGAAGTGACAGCTACAATTACGCCAATGCGAAATGATCGTTGTGCAGAGGAAGAGGGAGAATAAGTTGTCAGAGAAAATTGCTGTAGTTCCTGGAAGTTTTGATCCGGTGACATTTGGCCACTTAGATATTATTAAACGTGCGGCAGATGTATTTGACACAGTTTATGTTGCTGTTTTAAATAATTCATCAAAGCGACCATTATTTTCAGTAGAAGAGCGCATGGCTTTAATGGCTGAGGTGACTAAAACATTGCCCAATGTACGCATTGAGAGTTCATCTGGACTGTTAATAGACTATGCTAAGGAAAAAAAGGCAAAGGCGATTGTCCGTGGTTTACGTGCAGTTTCGGATTTTGAATACGAAATGCAGATTACGTCGATGAACCGTTTTCTTGATGAAACCATCGAAACATTTTTCATTATGACAAAAAATCAATATTCATTCTTAAGCTCGAGCATCGTCAAAGAGGTTGCGAAATATGGTGGTAATGTCAGCGAACTTGTTCCTGTTTGTGTTGTAGCAGCCTTAAAAGAAAAGTATGATTTTACTAAATAAAATACAAAGAGAGACTGGGACATAACAGCTCAAAACCTTAAAAAGCGTGAGAAATCAATTTTAGAAACTTTGATTTCTCACGCTTTTCTGATGTAATTTTTAAAAATTTTGCTTTGAAAATTTACTTATGTCCAAGCCTCTTTTTTGATGTCTCATGTTAATTAGGAGACGCTGATTTCCGCGGATGAGTGTCGAGCGTATTTCTTCTCTTTCGTGCACTATAGCGAGCCTGTAGAGGAACGAAGAGTAGCCAAACCCTTATGCACCAGTGGCTCAGTGGGCACCTTGAGAAAGCCCCTAGTCGAAACGGAAATCAACCACACGTTATGGTGATGAGCCTTAGTTATTTTAAGAAAAAAAGAGCATAAATAGTGGGTACAATGATTATGCTAAGTAGGCGGAATTTTATATATGGTCGAACGGAAAGCTTGGCTGATTTCGCAATAACAAAAATTTGTAAGTGTATGCTTATACTTTGCATTGTTAACAAGATAACAACTAGTAATGGTAAATATGAAAGATTGGGAAAAGCCGAGACGGTCATTTTAAGGCCATTTGTAACTTCGAGAATTGCGGCAATGGAAAGTTCGGCTGTATAGGGAAGTTTGGGTATCAGTGAATCTAAGCCTTG
This sequence comes from Lysinibacillus sp. RS11, assembly GCF_042019215.1. Classification (NCBI taxonomy): domain Bacteria; kingdom Bacillati; phylum Bacillota; class Bacilli; order Caryophanales; family Bacillaceae; genus Lysinibacillus; species Lysinibacillus sp. RS11. The sequence goes on from NZ_CP168124.1 coordinate 1,025,602, forward strand.
CTGAACAATCGTCTGGATGGTAGTGAAAAAAATTATTGTCGTTCCAACTAATAGTATTGTTGGTGCGGTTTCTTTTATGCTTTCAGAGAATGGTGCTGTATGCAAAGGTGTATTGTGTATGGAGATGCTAGAAGGATCTGTTTTACGAAATAAGAAGTAACCCGTTAGTAAACAACAAATATTAAAACTATGTAGTAAACATAAAAACAACCATCCGAACGTATTACTTTGTAATAAATCGAGGCTTACAAAGCCCAACACGAAAAGTGGACTTGGCGCATGACATACGGCTAATAAAAAATTTGCTTCTTTTGGATGTAGTTGCCCACTGTTTTTTAAGTAAACGATTGTTGTTGCTCCAGATGGATATCCCCCGAGTGCGCTAATAATATAGGCTTGTACGTATAACGAAGCTCTTTTAGTTTTCGTTCGCATAGGAGCCGTTAAACGGAGAAGCCATTGCGTTAAAATAAGATAGGGTAATAAATAAGGGAATAGCGCATCCATAAAAAGGGTTAAACCTAAATCAGTACCATTATGAGCTGTTTGTGGGAATAACAAGAGTAATAGAATAAGAACTATGCAAATCGCTATTTGAATTGTCGCATACATGTTATCATCTCGTTTCAACTTTTTGTCATTCACATAGGCAAATGCTAAAATCAATATATGTAAAAAAGGCAAAAACATGAACGTATGGATTTGCGAGCGTCCTAGGAGGTGTTCTTCTAAATGAAGAAAAAAATTAGTATTTATGCATTGTTAACCGTCTTGATTTGTTTTTTTATGTTATACCGTCTAGACGCTTATATTATGAAACCTGGAAGTGCTTATGATGTCAGTAAATTTGTTACCGTTGAAAATGACCACACGGAAAACAAAGGATCTATGAGTTTAATGACAGTGGCTATGCAGCAAGCAACGCCTTTTTCATATTTGTGGGCGAAAACACAAAAACATCAAAAAATAATGGATATTAGTCAAGTTCGAAATCCATTGGAGGATGAAGAAGAATATAATGTACGCCAGCTTAAATTAATGTCAGACTCACAATTTAATGCAAAGTATGTAGCTTTTCAAAAGGCTGGTATTCAAACAAAAGTTATCTTCAACGGTGTTTTTGTATTAAATGTCCTAGAAGGCGGTGCTTCAGATAATCTATTAAAAGCTGGTGATGAAATTATTGAAGTTGATGGACAAAAAATTAGGAACCAACAAATGCTTGTAGATCTTTTGAAGCCAAAGCAACTTGGAGATAAGGTGACTATTAAATTTATACGTAATCAAAAAGAACAAGAAGAAACGATTACATTAAAGGAAATCCCTAAATCAGAAGAGAAAAGAGCTGGTTTAGGTATTACGTATGCTGAAAGTAAGTCTATTGAAACGGATCCAAAGGTGTCTATGAAAACAGAAGATATTGGAGGTCCGTCTGCTGGGCTAATGTTTACATTAGAAATTTTAGATCAACTTCTCGAAGAAGATTTAACAAAAGGCTATGCTGTTGCAGGTACGGGGGAAATGTTGGTTGATGGCTCCGTTGGAAGAATTGGTGGAATAGACTATAAAGTCATTGCTGCGGATAAAGATGGTATGGAAATCTTTTTTGCGCCAGATGATGAAATTTCTCCAGAAATGAAAGCTAAATATCCCGAGCTTGAATCTAATTATGCTACAGCAGTTAAGACGGCTAAAGAAATTGGTACGAAAATGAAAATAGTTCCAGTTAAAACAGTTGATGATGCAATCGAATATTTAAAACAGTTACCACCGAAATAAAGTTTTATCATCTTAATATGGGGTTGATTTCCTGTGAGCGAGCGTTGAATCGCTTCCTCCGCGCTTTCGCAGGAAAAAACACCCTAATAATTAAGGTGATATCCTTGGCGACATAACAAAGTAAAAGGATTCACACATAGTTTTGTGTATGAATCCTTTTTTTGCTCTTTGGAAGGTGAATGTCAATAAAAACTTAAAGTTGGTTGATAAAACGTGAAAGTTAGTCGATAAAATTCAAAAGTTAGTCGATAAAATTCTGAAGTTGGTTGATAAAGCGTGAATGTTTATCGATAAAAATGAACTTCTTTCAGCTGTCCAAACATCCGCTATAGAGGAACACTGCCTAAGAACGCCACGTCCAGTGGCAATGACTGAGTGCCCAACATCGTGCCGCTGACACTACGTTAGCGCTTCGCTTTCGCGCAAAAACATCTCTTGGCCCGAGATCTGCCGCGAGTGAAACGGCTCATCGTACGCCCCTAGGGAAGCGTCTACCCGAACGGAACTCAACCTTCGCTTTGCCCGCTAACTAATTTCATTGACGTAATTGTCTTCTAACAGCAAAAAAGGATGCTAGAAGATTTTCTGGCATCCTTTTGATGTGAATTAGAAGTATTTTTCTTTAATTACTTAAAAACGAATAGGAGGTGTTTGATAATCTTTAGGGAGATTTTGTTCCTTTGCGCCATGTTCTATACTTAAATTGTATACCTCTGCTGCATGAATATCCACAGCAAGCATAGCATTGTCTATAGCTGCAACACGACTGATCAAAGGTAAAGGTATGTCTTTTTTATGCATTCCTAAATAGGCTTGTCCCTCTCTACTCATACCAAGTAAACGAATATTAGAGGGTGCCTTAAAGCTTTGCAGTTGTTCCTTTGTAAATCCAGTATAAATGTGTGTGAGCATACGCTGAAGTCGTGTCCAAGTATAGCGTTTTGATTTAATCTTCTCCATAAAGCTGCTGAATGAATGACTTGTTTTCGCTGCTTTAATTAGAGCATGTTCAATTCCTTCTGTTACTTCAGCGTAGCGAGTAAGTTCCTTAGGTGTGTGCCGAATAAGTGTAAACTGTAAGAAAGGCCAAAAAGTATCCCAACTTGCAAATTTACCGTATTTTCCATGCCAATCAGTTAAATAATCAAACGATGCTTTAGGGAGAACGTCTTGGACACTTTGTAGAGCACTGGTTGATGATAGAGCCTTACGTATTCCTGTGGCACTAGCAATGGATGAACCTTCTTGTAAAGCGTCATGGTAACCCGCAGCTATGCGAGGAATTGTTAAAGGTTTAATCTTACTATCTAATGCCATGGCTGCCTCAATATAATGAAAACCGAGTATATTGTTTGGTTGTGCCAAATCAATGTATGTAGCAGGAAACTTTTGAGAAAGCTGTTCATAGGCATAATGTAGACTTTTAGGATAGCTTGCACCCGTTTTAAGGCTTTCTTTAATAAAAGCGTCATATTCAGTGCGATGATTTTTAATGAGCTGAAACGTATTCATAAAGGGTTGAATGGAACCATCTTCGCTTCCGAAGGCAAAAGAATCGCAACCAATTGCAGATAGTAAGGAAATTGCTCCTTTTGCGAAATCAGTTGCAGGTGCGGTACTATAGACATAAGGTAGCTCGATGACGATATCAACACCACCTGCTAGAGCCATTTGTGTGCGTGTCCATTTATCGACCATGGCTGGTTCACCGCGCTGTAAGAAATTCCCGCTCATGATCGAGATGACTATATCCGCTTGTGCTACTTTTTTTGCCTGTTCTAAATGATAGGCATGTCCATTGTGAAAAGGATTGTATTCAACAACTATTCCGACTGCTTGCATTATTTAAGCCCCCTTTATCAAATTTATTTGCTTTTCGTTCTCAATAAATTTGTTTGCCTGTTGCATATTTAGAACGGTTTGGAGCAAATAAGCTTTTCATAATATATAATTATAGGTGGGTTTTATTGTGGTGACAAGAAATTATCTTGACATCTATTTTTACACATTATATAATCAACAGTGTTGTCTCGAGGTGATTAAACGAATGAAATGGTCAATTCATCAATTATCTAAATACCGCCAAAACGGGATGCCAATCGATGCCTGTGTCCAGTTGGACGAGGTGATGGAGCGAAACCAGGATATTCGAGCAATTTCGCCCGTTCATGTAAAAGGGCTATGTACTTTCGGTGCATCGCAAATGACATGTCAGCTAACTGTGACGGCGACGTTAACACTACCATGTGCACGCACGTGGGAAGATGTTGAGTTTCCTATCGAAGTTGAGACAGTTGAAGTTTTCAGCTGGATTGACGAAGAAAAACGAGGGGAAGATGATGGAGATATTCACTATATTGATGGTGAAGTAATCGACATGAAGCCAGTTCTTGAGGAGATTATTCTTCTTGAGGTACCTATGCAAGTGTTCAAAGAGAATACTGAAGGACAAATGCATGGTGGTAAAAATTGGTCTTACGCAACAGATGAAGACGTTGAGCTACACAAAAAAGCTGACGAACAAAAAGTGGATCCAAGACTAGCTGCATTAGCTAAGTATTTTGATCAAACAGACGAATAGACGATCTGTAAGGAGGTGCCATCAATGGCTGTACCATTTAGAAGAACTTCTAAAACTGCAAAAAGAAAGCGTCGTACGCATTTCAAACTATCTGTACCTGGTATGGTAGCTTGCCCAAACTGTGGTGAAGCGAAATTATCACACCGTGTTTGCAAAGCTTGCGGACAATACAAAGGTAAAGAAGTAGTAAGCAAATAATACAGTGTTTGCTCACTTAAAAGGCTAGTAGAGAGACCATGGCTCTTTACTAGTCTTTTTGTTAGTTCGAAAAGACGGAATCTTTCGTTAATAATGAAAAGATATATAGTACTATAATAATTGTATGATACAATTTATCCATCGGGACAAAGGGGGAAATAGTATGGCATATATAATTGAAAACAAAGAAGGTATTATGACGTTTACGATTAATCGAGAAGAAAAACGGAATGCGGTTAATGATGAGGTGATGGATGGGCTACAAGAGGTCATTACATATATTCGAAATCATGATGATGTACGTTTTTTAGTCGTGACGGGTGCGGGGGATAAATCATTTTGCTCGGGCGGAGATTTATCTGAATTTCATTCGCTTGAAACTGAGGATGAGGCGTTTGGGATGTTAGGTAAGATGGGTGAAATACTATATGACCTTGCAACATTGCCTGTGCCAACGATTGCATTGATAAATGGAACAGCGGTTGGTGGAGGCTGTGAGATTGCGACAGCTTGCGATTTTCGTTTAGTGGCAAGTCATGCGAAGTGTGGTTTTATACAAGGGACATTAGCAATTACAAGTGGCTGGGGTGGAGGCACGTACTTATTCGAACGAGGGTTACGCCATGATCGTGCGATGAAGATGCTGGTCGATGCGAAGCCTTATCCAGCGCAATTACTATATGAAATTGGTTGGGCAATGCGTGTGTTTGAAGGTTCAAAAGAAGAGGCGTTGAATGATTTTATCGAACATATGCGTAAAATTCATCCTTCTGTTCATAAGGCTTATAAAGAAATTGAACTTCGTAAGTGGCGTGAGCGTAATATGTATGAGCGCGTTATGGAGGAAGTTCGAACATGTGCAAAATTGTGGGAAAGTGAAGCTCATCATGAGGCAGTTGCTAATTTCCTAACAAAGAAGAACAATAAATAATGTTTAACGACAGTGATTATAGCAAAACCTAATCGCTGTCTCTTTTTTTTACATCAAGGCGAAATTGATTTCGGTGATTCTATTTTGCTCGCTCATGCATATAGTAGTAAAAAATGCGAGGGTGATAGATTATGGAATTGAAAAAAAGAAAAGATCAATGGACAAAGGAAGACGATGAAAGATTAGCAGAAATTGTGTTGCATAATGTGCAAAATGGCAAAACGCAGCTGGAAGCTTTTGAATTGGCAGCTGTTGAACTAGGTCGTACAAAACAAGCGTGTGGTTTCCGTTGGAATAAAACGTTACGTGGTCAATATAGTCAGTCACTACTAGCCGTGCGAAATCAACCGCAACAATCTATGCGCAGCCATTTGAAATTGGCATTGACAAGTTTTGATGAATTAACAGAGGCCTACCAAACTCTTGAAATGAGGCACCGAGAATTACAAAATGAGCATGAAAAACTAGTGAAGTGGTTGCAACAAGGATATTCTTTAATGAAAGATTAAAATGAGGTAGCAACTCTTGGAAGTTAAAAGTGCTGTAGAGTAAGTTACTTAGAAAAAGTTTGAACTTGAATGAAAACATAATCCCCTAAGTGTTTCAGCAATTATTTATCCCGCATTGACTGACCATAAAAGCCTGATTGGTGTATAATAAAAGAACCTGCATAGGAGGTGCCTTAGATTTATTTCTAAGGCACCTCCTTCTGTAGAGAGGGGCAAAGACAGTGGAAGTCACGATGGTTTGTGATAAGGCTGTTTAGTAGGGTATTCTTTTATTTAGTGTGTCTATTTATAAATGTGGGAGGTGTAGAGTGTTGTGAATGTAGCGATTATTGGTGCTGGGGCTGTAGGACAGTTAACGGCAAGTTTTTTAGTTGAGTCTGGTATCTCTGTAACATTGGTGGCAAGAAGGCAAGGACAAGCGGATGAACTTAATGAAAAGTATTTAACACGAGTGAATGTTGATGGAACAAAAACGGTTCAAAAGGTTGCTGCAACTACGAAAATAGAAGAGTTGCAACAGCAAGATTTAATTGTAATTGCGGTTAAATATGGTCAATTACAAAAGCTTTATGAACAATTGTCTTCATTACCAAGTGCAGTACCCTTGCTATTTATGCAAAATGGTTTAGCACATTTCGATGAAGCACTACGTTTACCACAAAGAAATATAGCTTTTTGTTCTGTGTCATTTGGTGCTCAAATGATAAATCAGTCAACTGTACGACATAGAGGTGTAGGGGTTTGTAAAATCGCGATAGAGCGGGGGAGTAGTGATGCATTTAACGAGCTGTTACAACTTGGGAATTCCTTTTATCCAGTTGAATTGGCTGCTAATGCTGAACAAATGCTATTTGAGAAAGCTGTATTCAATTGCTTGATTAATCCATTAACGGCTGTTTTACAAGTGAAGAATGGAGAGCTAGTAACGAATAAGCAAGCATTTTTATTAATGCAAACTATCTATCGAGAGCTAACGGCTGCTTTTGAAGGTCTAGAACAAGCTATACCTTTTTTGGGAGTGATAGACTTATGTGAAAAAACAGCAAGTAATACATCCTCTATGTTAGCAGATCGGATGCAAGGAAGAAAAAGTGAAATTGACACGATTGTTGGAGTAATACTAGAAAAAGCTCTGGCAGGTGGTCATAATTTGCCTACTTTACGTACTTTATATCACCAAGTACTTGCAATAGAGGAGAGCGGTGAAAGACGTTGAAAGATTTTTTACATATTGTTATTAGTGTCGTTATTTTTTGTCCAATCCTCCTGTTTATGATTGTCTATTTAATTAGTCGAAAGGTTAAATTTCGAGGCACTCATGCTTTTGGAGCAGCATCGGATGTGACGACATTGTGTTTGTTTTTTTCAGTACCACTAGCGATTGATGTACTATGGAATGTTAATGTTAGCGCTCTATTAGTAACGTTAGCGATAATGATGGCAATGGTTTTTACATATATTGATTGGCGAACAAAAAAAGAGATTGAAGTGAAATCGCTACTTAGGAAAATTTGGCGCTTTCAATTTTTGGTACTAAGTACGGCGTATATTGTTGTTTGTCTAATAGGTGTTATTCAATCGGTAATTGAATATTTACAGGCTATCTAAGCATTTTCTTTTCATGTTGAAGCCATAAGCGTTAAAATGATAGCATTATAAATTGTTTTTAATAATAACTCTATATGTGCAAAAAATATTAAATAAATTCCAATGTACTTTAGCGATTGATAACATACTAAGGGTAAATCGCATAATAGTAAGTATTAGAAGAATTTATTTCAAATTTGCTTGTTAGAGTCAGAAGATGATTTAGTGAGTAGAGGAGTTTGTGTTAAATGAAACTGGAGTCAATCCGAGTACCCATAAAAAATCGTTTGCTAGCAGATTATTGGTCGCCAAATACTGCTATCCATGAGTTTTTTGAATATGAATATAACGATGAATCTTTTGAAAAACGAGCACAATACTTAGATGAGCATGCGCGTGATCAAAAAGAATTAACGGCCATCATCCGTCGATTTATGGAGCCGCTTGGTATTTCAAAGAAAGCGGATGAACATTTACAGCAGCTAGAGCAAGGGGCTGTTGCGGTTGTCGGTGGACAACAGGCGGGTATATTAACTGGCCCTCTTTACTCGGTGCATAAGGCGATTTCAGTCATTACATTAGCGAAAGAGCAAAGTGTGAAGCTTCAGCGACCGGTTGTTCCTGTTTTTTGGATAGCTGGAGAGGATCATGATTTAGAGGAAATTAACCATACGTATACAGTCCATGGCGCTGACATTAAAAAAAGAGCGTACAGTGAACGTTCGAGACGTAAAACAATGGCTTCCGTAACAAGTATAAACAAAGAATCTATGACACAATTATTAAATACAATTGTGAAAGATATTGGTGAAACAGAATTCACTGAAATACTTATTAAACAATTAGTGGATACTCTGAATAAGAGTGAAACATTTACGGATTTCTTTGCGCGACTCATGAACCAACTATTTGAAGATGAAGGTTTACTGATGATTGATGCGGCAGACTTTAAATTCCGTCAATTTGAGAGTGAAAATTTTACCCACATCATTCGTAATAATGAAGAAATTGCTAGGGTAGTAACGGAGAAGGAAGCTCAGCTAGCAAGTGCGGGTTACGGTGAGCCTATATTGGCAACGGATGAAGCGGCCAATTTATTTTTTGTAGAAGATGGGGAACGGCATCTATTGGAGAGAAAGAATCAGCTATTTGTTAATTTAGCTGCAAATATTAAGATGTCGCGTGAAGAACTTTTAGAAATTGCTAACAAGCATCCTGAGCAATTAAGTAATAATGTTGTAACAAGACCATTAATGCAGGAGATGACTTTACCTGTGCTTGCATTTGTAGGTGGGCCGGGAGAACTTGCGTACTGGGCAACATTGAAGGATGCGTTTACAGTATTAGGCTTACAAATGCCGATTTTTGCTCCGCGTCTTCATATCACGATTGTCACACGTCATGTAGAACAACTATTGCGTGAACATCATTTGAATGTTGCTGATGTGTGGGATGGGAAAGCATTGCAACTTAAAGAGCAGTTTATTGCTGAAGTACAAGATACTGAAGCGAAGCGTCAAATTCAAATGATGCAACAGATGCTTTTAGAAAAATATGATGAGCTTCGATCTTATTTAGAAGAGCAACATCTTTCGTTAGATAAAATACTTGGGAAAAATAAAGAGAATCATCTTAAGCAATTTGAGTATTTACAGCAAAAGGTTGAACAAACAGTACTTAACAAGCATGAAACGACAATTCGAAAGTTTATGACGCTACACAATGAGTTATATCCAAATGAAGGATTGCAGGAAAGAACTTATAATCCTTATCAATATTTCAATGAATTTGGACCTGTGTTAATTACTGAAATGCTGAAGCAAAATTATAACATTGGAAACCATCACTATATACTTTACTTATAATTTCTAAATAGTATTTCTTTATACCTAAATAATGATTTAATACAATATAGATTTGATGTGCAATGTCGTATATTAATAATAAGTGGTGAGCTATCCTACTAAGGGTAGCTCTTTTTTTATGTCATTTAGCACAGGTGGGATATTGAATTTAAGGTCTAATTTCGTATTAAATATTTTAATGTCAAGTTTTTTTTAAAAAAAGTGGAGGAAAGTGGGGGGATGTGGTACATTATTTAATAAAGTGGGGTGAATAGCATGTTCATGGGAGAATATCAACACTCTGTTGATGCGAAAGGACGATTAATCGTACCCGCAAAATTTCGTGAAGCCTTAGGTGAAACGTTTGTTGTGACACGCGGACTTGATAATTGTTTATTTGGCTATCCTATGGATGAATGGCGAAAACTCGAAGAAAAATTAAAGGGCTTACCGATGACCAAAAAGGACACACGTGCATTTGCAAGGTTTTTCTTTTCTGGAGCAACGGAAGTAGAGATAGACAAGCAGGGGCGCATTAATATTCCTTCAACTCTTATGCAGCATGCACATCTTGTGAAAGAATGTGTAGTGTTAGGGGTTTCGAATCGGATTGAAATATGGGCGAAAGATGCTTGGGAGACTTACTTTAGTGAGTCTGAACAATCCTTTAATGAAATTGCAGAAAATATGATTGGCTTTGATTTTTAACTTATTAGACGCTTAGGTGTCTGCTGTATATGAAGGTTAAGGCCTGAAGGGAGCGAGTGGTATGTTCGATCATACAACCGTGTTATTAAAAGAAACAGTTGATGGGTTGAACATCGATCCTGATGGTGTATATGTGGACTGTACGTTAGGTGGGGCAGGACACAGTGAATATTTAGCACAACAATTATCTGAAAAAGGTCGTTTGATTTGCTTTGATCAAGATACGATAGCTATTAACAATGCAAAAATTCGATTGGCGCCATATATTGAGCGCGTGACATTTGTCCACTCGAATTTCCGGTATTTAAAAGAAGAGTTATTAGCTCTTGGTATCGAGCAAGTTGATGGCATTTTATATGATTTAGGTGTTTCATCACCACAGTTAGATACACCAGAACGAGGTTTTAGTTATCATCATGATGCACCTCTAGATATGCGCATGGATCAAACGGCATCACTTACAGCATTTCATGTCGTGAATGAATGGGCATATGAAGATTTAGTGCGTATATTTTTCCGTTATGGAGAAGAAAAATTTTCAAAGCAAGTTGCTCGTAAAATTGAAGAGGCGCGAAAAGTGGCGCCTATTGAAACAACTGGACAACTTGTAGAACTTATTAAAGAGGGTATCCCAGCAGCGGCTCGCCGAAAAGGTGGACATCCAGCGAAGCGCATATTCCAAGCAATACGAATTGCTGTTAACGATGAGCTAGGCGCAGCAGAGGATTCATTAGTCGATGCGATTGATATGATAAACGTAGGTGGACGCATTAGTGTCATTACGTTCCATTCATTGGAGGACCGCCTATGCAAGACTATTTTTAAGGAAGCGTCATCATTACCGGAATTACCACCGAATTTACCAGTAATTCCTGATGACATGAAGCCAACTTTAAAGCTTATCACAAGAAAGCCGATTGTTCCTTCTGATGAAGAATTGGCAGTAAACAATCGTGCTCGTTCAGCAAAGCTTAGAGTGGTAGAGAAAATTAACGACAAAGGGCGTGAGTAAATGGCAGCAGTTCGTGTAAGGCAGCACCAACAGCAACATGTGCAACAACCGTTAACACCACCTAGTCCACAACCCACTATCATACGTCGTAAAAAAACGAACCAGAAGTTTGAAAAGACAATGCTAATTTTTTTAATTGGTATGATTGCTGTATTATCAGTACTGGTTTTAAATAAGCAAGCAGCAATTCAAACGACAAGCATGGACATTCAAAAAATCGAAGCTGAAGCAGATGAGATTGCGAAACAGAATGTTGACTTGACAGTTCGTGTAAGTGAACTTTCTACATACGATAACATATGGAAAAAAGCTAAAGAACTCGGTTTAACTCAAAATGAGAAAAATGTAAAGGTAGTGCCGGGAGAATGAAAAAAAAGAGATTTCGATTCCAATGGGGAGCCTTTCTATTATTAATTTTTTATGGAGGGCTCTTTTTTCTATTGTTCACGAGAATGGTTACGTTACAGGCAACAGGTGAAGCGGAAGGTCAGGAGCTTGCGGCTAGGGCAGCTGCAAAATATAGCAAAGAAAGTGCCATTACAGCAAATCGTGGGAAAATTTACGATCACAACGGTCAAGTCATTGCTGAGGACACACTTAGCTATCGATTGATTGCAATTGTAAGTGATAAAGCCACGACGGATCCAAAAAACCCTCGGCATGTAGTAGATCCTGAAAAAACTGCAAAGATATTAGCAGAAAATCTTCCTAATTCAGACGAAGAAAAAATATATAAACAGCTTACTAAGGAAAATGCTAATGGCGAAAAGCCTTATCAAGTTGAATTTGGTAGTGTAGGTCGCGGAATTAGTCATGAAGTAATGAGTAAAATCAAAGAAGAGGAATTACCAGGGATTTTATTTGTGAAAGATTTAAAACGTTATTATCCAAATGGTGTTTTTGCCTCGCACTTAATTGGCTTCGCAGTAAAAGAGGAAAATAAAGATGGAACGTTTACGACAAAAGGTAAGATGGGTCTTGAATACACCTACAATAAAGAGCTAACTGGAAAAGACGGTAAGGTAGAATATGAAACTGATGCCTTCAGTTATCTATTGCCAGATAGTGAGAAAATGATCACACCTGCGAAGGATGGCGACGATATTTATTTAACTCTTGATAAAACCATTCAAAGCTTTTTAGAGGAAGCGATGACGCAGGTGGAAAAGGAATACAACCCTGAATCCATGACGGCTGTTGTAGCAGATCCGAAAACAGGAAAAATCCTAGCAATGTCTCAACGTCCCACATTTAATCCTGATACACGTGAAGGCACAAATATGAAGTGGTTAAATGAAGTTATTGAGGAAACCATTGAGCCGGGTTCGACGATGAAAACATTTACGCTCGCCTCAGCTATTGATACTGGAGTATGGCAACCAAATGCAAAGTATATGTCAGGTAGTTACAAAGTGCTTGATCGTACAATTCGAGATCATAACGGGGTCGGTTGGGGGCCAATTACTTATTTAGAAGGTTTCCAGCGTTCATCAAATACAGCGATGGCAAATTTGTTAAAACTTATTGGTGATGATGTCTTTATTGAATATTTAGATCGCTTTGGTTTTGGTCACAAAACAGGCATTGATTTGCCAAATGAAGCGACAGGTACGATTTTATCGAAATATCCTATTCAACGTGTTACAACGACTTATGGTCAAGGTTCTACTGTAACACCTATACAGCTTATTCAAGCAATGACGGCAATTGCGAATGACGGAAAGATGATGCAGCCATATGTGATTGATCGTATTGTAGACTCATCAACAGGAAAAACCATTCAAAATCATGAGCCTATTGAAAAGGGACAGCCGATTAAAGCGGATACAGCAAAACAAGTACGTGAAATTCTTGCGTCTACATTAACAGCAAAATATGGGACAGCGAAGGACTTTATACTTGAAGATTATCAAGTCGCAGGAAAAACAGGTACTGCCCAAATTCCATTAGGAAATGGTAGATATTCGTGGGGTTCAAACGAATTCCTGTATTCATTCTTAGGAATGGCTCCTGTAGATGATCCGCAGCTCATTATGTATGTCTCGGTAAAAAGACCAAAATTAAAGGGTGAACTTGGTTCTGTACCAGTTTCAAAAGTATTTAACCCAGTTATGTTAAATAGTTTAAAGTACTTAAACATTAATCCTGAAGATGTACAGCATGTTAACAATGCAACAATACAGGATTACACAGGTCAAAGTGCTGAGTCTATACAAGTAGAGCTTGCAAATGATGGTCTACAACCAGTTATTGTTGGTGGTGGCGGCAAAATAATTGACCAGTATCCTAAAGGTCCTCAAAAACTTGTTAAAGGGAACCTTGTGTTTTTAAAGACAGAAGGTGATGTGACACTGCCAGACTTCACCAATTGGTCATTGCGAAATGTACTTGTCTTTAAATCAATGGCAAATTTAGAAATTGAAGTCGTTGGAGAGGGCTTTGTAGCTAGTCAAAGCGTATCGGCAGGTACCGTAATTTCAGATAAATCACCGATTGTCGTGAAGCTGAAAACACCAGCTGAAAGCTTTAAAAAAGATGTAGAGACCCCATCTGAGGGTGACATTGAACAAATAGATGATGAATAGATACTGAATAGAAGTCCACTTTATTTCATACGTTGTAAAAAACAAGGTGTGATGTCGAATGAAGTGGATTTCTATCCATTCTAAAAAGCGATTGCGTATTTTATACGTATTGTTTATGTTTGTAGCAGCTGCGATTGTCATTAGGCTTTTCTTCTTGCAAGTATTAGATCAAAAAGAACTGACCAAGAAAGCTGAAGAGAACTGGGACCGAGAAATTCCATTTGCCAATGAGCGAGGGCATATTACAGACCGTGATGGGAAAAATATTGTTACCAATAAGCTAGCGCCAACTTTATATTTTATGCCTTCTCAAAGTAAGGATATTGAAGGGGCAGCAGCAAAAATTGCACAAGTTTTAGGGGTAGATGAACAAAAGTTATTGGCAAAAATGAAGAAAAAAGAATACTTAGTAAAGCTGGCACCTGAAGGGAAAAACATTTCCTATGAGAAAGCAGTACAGTTACAAGGGATGCAGATTGACGGATTGTATAGTGGTGTTGATTATTCAAGGGATTATCCTTACGGTACCTTACTATCCCGCTTTTTAGGTTTCACAGGCTATGATGCACAAGGTTTAGCAGGAATTGAATATGAATACAATAAGCTGTTACAGGCTAATTCTTCGGCAATACGGCTCTTTACAGATGCGAAAGGGAATAATTTGCAGAACGTAGCAAGTGCTTGGAAAGCCGGTGAAGATGGCGCGACAATCGAGCTTACGATAGATGTAGATGTACAACAGGTTGTCGAGCGTGAATTGTCACAGGCTATGGAGCGTTATGAAGCTGATCAAGCATTGGCGATTGCTATGAATCCAAACAATGGCGAGATTTTAGCATTAGCCTCATATCCTACCTTCCATCCGGCAGAATATCAACTGGTGGAGCCTGCTATCTACAATCGGAATTTACCAGTTTGGATGACATATGAGCCGGGATCGACGTTCAAAATTATAACGCTCAGTGCAGCACTAGAAGAAAATTTAGTAGATTTAGAGAAGGATACTTTTTATGATCCAGGCTATACAATGGTTGCTGGAGCTAAACTACGTTGCTGGAAGCGTAGTGGTCATGGACATGAAACTTTCCTAGAAGTTGTAGAAAACTCTTGTAACCCAGGTTTCGTTGAATTAGGGCAGCGAATTGGTAATGAAAGACTACTGCAATATATTAAAGATTTTGGTTTTGGTCAAAAAACTGGATCTAATATTGCAGGCGAAGCTTCTGGGATTTTATTTTCAAAAGAAGCCTTTGGACCAGTTGAGCAGGCAACCACTTCATTCGGTCAAGGGGTAGCTGTTACACCCATTCAACAAGTGCAAGCCGTAGCCGCAGCAGTAAATGGAGGTAAGCTTTATACGCCATATGTTGTGAAGAAGATTTTTAATCCGAATACTGGAGAAGTTATACAAGAGACTGAGCCGGTAGTTAAAAAACAGGTTATTCGAGAGGAGACGTCTGCGAAGGTAAGAGGTGCATTGGAATCCGTTGTAGCAAAGGGTTCGGGACGTCAAGCCTATCGAGACGGATTACGTATTGGTGGCAAAACGGGTACAGCGCAAAAGGTAGAGAACAGCCGTTATATAAATGGTGAATATATCGTATCGTTTATTGGCTTCGCTCCTGCGGATAATCCGCAAATTGTCGTTTATGTAGCAGTAGATAACCCAAAAAAGACAACGCAGTTTGGTGGTGTTGTAGCAGCTCCAATCGTTGGTCAAATTATTGAAGATGTTGCACCTTTTGTTGGCATTGAAAAATCGAAGGAACAGCTTGAAAAGGATTATCGTTGGGGTGACCCAATCACTGTGAAGGTACCAAGTTTTATTGGTCAAACGAAGGATGATATTGCCAAGCAACATTATCCATTCCGTATTGAATGGCATGGAGAAGGGACTAAAATTGGCAATCAACTGCCTGAAGTGGATAGTGTTATTAAACAAGATGGCACCATTCATCTATATTTAGAGAACTAATATAACTTTACCTTTAAAAAATGGGAAAGAACCACTATTATTATGAAGGGTAGTAATAAATAAATGAAAGTTTGTGCTTTTTTCTTGAAGAAGAAAGTGAAACAAGATTTAAAGGAGATTTATCAATGAAACTCGCAACAACGCTTACCATTTTAGCTCTTGCTTTTATAGTAACAGTTATCCTGGCACCAATTAGTATTCCACTTCTTCGCCGATTAAAGTTCGGTCAAAGCATTCGTGAAGAAGGACCAAAATCACATATGAAAAAAGCTGGTACACCAACAATGGGCGGCATTATTTTCTTACTTGCCATTATCCTTACTACTGTTGGTGTAGGAAGCTTTTTAGATTTATTTACAACACAAACCGTCGTATTGTTATTAGTATTAGCAGGGTTTGGGTTAATCGGCTTGTTAGATGATAGCTTAAAGGTTGTTTTTAAACGTAATTTAGGACTAACATCACTTCAAAAGCTGGTTGGTCAAATTGTCATTGCGGTCCTAGCATATTTTTTACTACATGTAGGATCGTTTGATACAACACTTGCTATACCATTTACTGAGTGGACGGTTGATCTTGGTAATTTCTATGTAGCCTTTTTAATTTTCTGGTTAGTTGGCTTCTCGAATGCAGTGAATTTAACAGATGGATTAGATGGACTTGTGGCAGGTACTGCATCCATTGCCTTTGCGGCATTTGGTGTTATTGCTCTGTTCCAAGATCAAGCTGATATCGCCTTATTTACATTTGCGGTGACAGGTGCATTATTAGGATTTTTACTTTTTAATGCGAATCCAGCAAAAGTATTTATGGGAGATACAGGTTCGTTAGCATTAGGTGGAGCTTTAGCAATGGTATCTGTTTTAGTAAAAGAAGAATTCTTACTGTTACTAATTGGATTGGTGTTTGTTATTGAAACATTATCTGTAATTTTACAGGTAGGTAGCTTCAAACTACGTAAAAAACGAATTTTTAAAATGAGTCCTATTCATCATCATTTTGAATTATCAGGTTGGTCAGAATGGAAGGTAGTACTTGTATTTTGGTCAACTGCATTAGCAGTAGCATTGATTGCAGTCTTATCGGAGGCGTTCTAATGAGAAACTATACAGATTTACAACATAAAAAAGTCCTTGTTTTAGGTCTAGCAAAAAGTGGTGTGGCTGCAGCTGAGATTTTACATGAGCTTGGCGCCTTTGTGACGGTCAATGATTCAAAACCATTTGACGAAAGCCCAGATGCGCAAGGCTTATTGCAAAAGGGGATTACCGTTATTTGTGGGCGTCACCCGGAGGATTTACTGGATGAAGGCTTTGAATTAGTTGTGAAAAATCCGGGGATTCCTTATAGCAACAAGATAGTAGCAGATGCCATTAGCCGTGAAATTCCCGTATGGACAGAAATTGAGCTTGCTTATTTAATTAGTGAAGCTCCATTTATTGGTATTACAGGGTCAAATGGTAAAACAACAACGACAACTTTAATTTTTGATATGCTGAATAATGGTGGTCCAACACCGTTAATTGCAGGGAATATTGGGACAGTAGCATGTGGTGTTGCAAGAGAGGCTCAAAAAGAGAATGTAATTGTTACAGAGTTATCTTCTTTCCAACTAATGGGCATAGAGACATTCAAGCCGAAAATCGCTATTTTAACTAATCTTTATGATGCTCATCTTGATTATCATGGGACATTTGACAACTATGCAGAAGCAAAATTTGGTGTCACACGTAATCAAGATGAAAGCGATTATTTCATCTACAATGCCGATCAGCCAATTGTTGTTGGTTATGCAACAAAATCCAATGCTAAAAAGGTACCATTTAGTTCTAAGGGGCGTACAGAAGAGGGTATTAGTGCAGATGAAACAACAATTTACTGGCAAGGTGAACCATATCTAAATCGAGCAAATATCGCTTTGCCTGGTAAGCATAACTTAGAAAATATTTTAGCAGCTGTAGCCGCTTGTATTTTAGTAGGCTGTGACAAAGCTAAAATGGAAGAAGTTTTAGCAAAGTTTGGAGGAGTTCGTCACCGTACTCAGTTTGTGCGCGAATGGAACGGACGAAAAATTTACAATGACTCTAAAGCGACAAACTGCTTAGCTACAAAAAGTGCTTTAGATGCTTTCCAAGCACCTGTTATTTTACTTGCAGGTGGCTTAGATCGAGGACATTCGTTTGAAGAATTACGTCCATGCATGAACCATGTAAAAGGTGTTGTTGCCTTTGGAGAAACAGGTCTACGATTTGTAGAATTTGCAAAGTCGTGTGGCGTACAGCAAACTGTCATTGCCCAAAATGTTGAAGATGCCGTACATTATGCGGCACCGATGTCGACAGAAGGCGATGTTATTCTCTTATCTCCGGCGTGTGCAAGCTGGGATCAATATGACAGCTTTGAAATACGAGGCGATGTTTTTATTGATGCTGTAATGAAGCTGTAATGAGCCTGTAACTATTTTAGAATATACTTGACTTGGAAGGATGGCATTACTGAGAGGGAAAGAAAGCTATTTATTGCTCGTCACAACATTGCTGCTTTCAATAATCGGCATTATTTTCGTCTATTCTGCAGGTACCTATTGGAGTGCCATTCATTATAGTGGAAAAATGCCGTTTTATATGAAGCAAAGTCTGTACTTTGCCGTTGCCATTGTAGTGTTTTTAATCACCATCCGATTAAATATTTTGAGAGAGCAGTCCTTTTGGAAAATGGCCTATATATTTTCGTTAATTTTACTGGTCCTTGTACTTATACCAGGAATTGGACTTGTGCGAAATGGTTCTCAAAGCTGGATTGGAGTAGGACCGTTAACAATCCAGCCAGCAGAGCTAACGAAAATTACAGTCATTGTGTACTTGAGTCATATTTTAGCGCAACATAAAACGGGTACGCCGATTATTAATTGGCGTCATGGCTTGATCTTATTATTACCTGTTGTACTTATTATGTTGCAGCCCGATTTTGGTTCAGTATTTATTCTAGTTGTTTCTGTGTTTTTATTGTTTTTTGTGGCGGGCTATCCTTTAAAGCTTTATGCGATGTTTATGGTTGCTGGAATTGCTGGGTTAGTGGGCTTAATTGTCACAGCGCCATACCGACTAAAGAGAATTGAAGCCTTCATTGATCCATGGGTCGACCCCCTAGGAAGTGGCTTTCAGGCTGTACAATCGTTAATGGCTATAGGTCCTGCAGGGATTTTTGGACATGGTTTTGGACAAAGTAGGCAAAAGTTTTTATATTTACCTGAACCACAAAATGACTTTATTTACGCAATTATTCTAGAAGAGGTAGGATTGCTAGGTGGGCTAGTTATTTTAGCGCTTTTTGTACTGATCGTTTATACAGGCTATAAATTCGCAGTACAGGCTAAAACAAGAACATCTTATTACGCGATAATAGGACTTGTCACAATGCTGACCGTACAAGCATTTCTAAATATAGCAGTAGTGATTGGTTTAGTTCCTGTAACAGGTGTTACATTACCGTTTATTAGCTACGGAGGAACATCTTTAGTAACAATGTGGTTAATAATAGGTATTATTTATCAATTAGCGAAATAAATATAAAGGAGGAGTACTTTTTGGAGAAAGTAATTGATATAGAAGATCGCATACCTACGCTAAAAAAGCGACGAAAAAAGCGTACAAATCGGAAATTTATAGTGCTAATATTACTTTTCTTTATCGTGTTAGCAGTACTCCTTTATTTTCAATCTCCTTACAGTAAAATCAACAAAATAACAGTCAACGGCGCTCAGTTAGCAGATGCACAATACTACGTACAAGCCAGTACGCTTGCACCTGGAAAGTCGATGTGGGGATTTAAAGTAGAAGATGTAGAGAAATCATTACTAAAGGATAAATGGGTGAAAGATGCACATGTTAAACGGGATTGGCTTCAAGGCGTGACTATTGAAATTAAAGAATGGAAAAAAGTTGCATACTTAGCCGGTGACGGTACTTATTATCCATTACTTGAAAATGGCGAGCGTTTTGAACAAGCTGGAGATGACATTCCGATCGACGCACCTGTATTTATCGGCATAACTGGCGAAAAGACTATTAAGAAGCTTGTTAAGCAATTAGCACAATTAAAGCCAGAAGTATTAGCATTAATTTCTCAAGTCAATATTAACAGTAATGAGTCAAATCCTAATGCAGTTACGCTGTATATGAACGATGGCTATGAGGTACGTGCTGTTATTCAAACGTTGGCAGAAAAGCTAAATCATTATCCATCGCTCGTGGCACAAATCCCGAATTTAGAAAAGGGTGTTATCGATTTAGAGGTCGGCTCGTATTATAAATCTTTCAATGATGAGTACAACCAAGAAAGCATTGACTTAGAAGGAGATGCGGCCAACCAGGAAGTGAAAAAAGATGAACAACAAGAAAAAGAGTAGCAAAGGAAATTTCTTTTCAAGAAAACAATTTGAGTTGCTTATTGTTTGTGTGACTATGGGGTTTATCGTTGGCTATTCGTACAATCAGGCAAAAGATAATCGACATGCAGGTGCTAGTGATGCAGAGCTTTTTGAGCAAGAAGAGTCATATCGTGAGGAGTTAATTGCACAGCAAGAGCGCAATAAAGAATTGTCAGAAGAGTTGACTTCTTTACAAGAAAAAATTCGCAAGTATGAAAAGTCATTTGTTGCTAGTAAAAAGGATTATACAAAGCTGGTTGAAGAAGCAGAGGATTTACGCTTGTTGCTAGGCGATTTAAACGCAGAGGGAAAAGGGATACGTATTACCCTTCAAGACGGTGATTACGACCCGAAATCTGCTAATCCTAATGATTATATTGTGCATGAAAGCCATGTATTTAAATTACTCAATGAACTTAAAATTTCTGGTGCTCAAGCAATTGCTATTAATGGACAACGCGTTATGGCGAATTCTTATATTCGTTGTAATGGACCAGTCATTACTATAGACGGCAAGCAGCATCCAGCTCCATTTGTTATTGAGGCTGTAGGGGATTCAGCAACATTGATGGCTTCCTTAAATTTAAATGGTGGCATTGTGGATCAACTAGTAAATGACAATATTGTTGTGTCATTAGAAGAAGAACAAAAGCTTATAATGCCAAAAGTAATAGTAGAAAGTTAAATGATTTCCAGTTAATATTTACAAACTAAACCTTGGTTATAGCCTCCAGATAAGTTATAGATTGTAATATGCATTTGCATAATTCAAGATATAAGGCAAGGCGTAAATCTGTGGGGGGTTACGATACGTCTAGGAGGGGCTATTTTGAAAAAAAATATGTACACCCGAATAACGATCGTGCTATTTATTATCGGTTTGATGATAGCGGTACAATACAATACCATAAAGCAACCAGCTGAGCGAGATACACGAGATATTTGGGCCATAAGAGAGGAATTAGCAGAAGAAAAGCAAAGGCATTCCACATTATTAGCAGAAATTCGCTCACTAAATGAAGTAGTGGGTCGCTATGAGCAATCTGAGAAAGCAAATTTACAGTCAGCATTATATGAAACATTGAATCGTTTAAAGCTACAAGCTGGGCTAACAGAAGTTAAAGGGCCAGGTGTTGTACTTCGTGTTGAACCAGCGCCAGAATTAATAGAAATGGGCTATGAAATCAAAGAAATTTCACCGGATTTACTAACCCAATTATTGAATGCGCTGTTTAAAAACAATGCAGCGAGTGTTTCGATAGATGGAAATCGTGTTGTCCATACGACAGCCATTCGAGACATAAATGGAAAGACTACAGTGAACAGTATACCACTGTCCTCACCACCTTTTGAAATTTATATTGGGACAAGCTCCTTTAAAGAAGCTCAAAAAATGTACAATTCGTTACAGGCCTCTACATTTATCGATTCCTTTTATTTAGATAATTTTAATTTAATAATAGAGGAACCGACAGAGCATTTAACAATCCCGGCATTTGATCAGCCATTGACAAATGATTATTTAACAGAGGTGGAAAAAGGAGAATAATATATGTGGCTACCATTTTTAGGTCTGATATTTGGACTTGCCCTTGGCTTGTTAACAAATATTCAAATACCCTCTATATATGAAAATTATCTGTCGATAGCTGTTTTAGCAGCCCTGGATACATTATTTGGCGGTATTCGTGCTCAACTACAGCAAGTATATGATGATAAAGTATTTGTATCTGGATTCTTTTTTAATATAATTCTTGCAGCAGGATTAGCCTTTTTAGGTGTGTATTTAGGGGTAGACTTGTATTTAGCAGCTATTTTCGCTTTTGGAGTACGTTTGTTCCAGAATATAGCAATAATTAGGCGAATTTTACTAACTAAGATAGACGAAAAACGTCACGAGAAAAGGAAAAATACCATATAATTAGAGAAAAATTGTGCAAAATGCTCGATTTGCTTAGACATTATGCTGAATTTACAATAGAATGAGGATAAGAGCATTTTTCAAGGAGGTGCAGCTAATTGAATCAGCAAGATTTATATATTTCTCTTGATATAGGATCATCCTCTATCAAGGTATTAATAGGTGAAATGGGTGACGGTCAATTACATGTAATTGGCGTCGGAAATGTAAAATCGAATGGAGTAAGAAAAGGTGCAATTGTTGATATTGATGCAACAGTTCAATCGATTCGAAAAGCAATAGAACAAGCTGAACGAATGACAGGATATCAAATTAATGAAGTCGTTTTAGGTGTTCCTGCAAACCAAACGATGTTACAGCTAGTTAAAGGTGTTGTCGCTGTAAATAGTGAAAACAGAGAAATTACAGATGATGACTTAGATAGAGTGGTAGAATCTGCACAAGTCATGTCAATACCTCCTGAACGTGAATTAGTTAACATCATTCCAAGACAATTTATTGTCGATAACTTAGATGAGATTAAAGATCCACGAGGTATGATTGGTATCCGTTTAGAAATGGATGCCACAATGATTACAACCTCTAAGACACTTTTACACAATGTTCTACGTTGTGTAGAACGTGCAGGTTTAAGTATTCGAGAAATATATTTGCAACCATTAGCAGCAGGCTTTTTTGCATTAACAGAGGATGAAAAAAACCAAGGTACGGCTTTCGTTGATTTAGGCGGCGGTTCAACTACTATCGCAGTATTCGAAGAGGGACTGTTGACACATACGGGTGTTATTCCTATTGGTGGCGATCACATCACGAAAGATATTTCGATCGTCTTAAAAACACCAACAGAACAGGCAGAACAAATAAAACATCAATTTGGACATGCCTTTTATGATGATGCATCAGATGATGAACTCTTTGAAGTACCGGTTGTCGGGACAGATTCAACAGATCAGTACAGCCAGCGCTATATATCTGAAATTATAGGCGCTCGCTTGGAAGAACTATTTGAGTTAGTGATTGACGAGTTAGCACGTCTAGGTGTTCGAGATTTACCAGGCGGTGTTGTTTTAACTGGTGGCGTTGCAAAACTTGAGGGTATTGCTCAATTGGCACGTCAGATTCTGCAAACCCGTGTTAGAATTTATACACCCGATTATATTGGCGTTAGAGAGCCTTCATTTACGACAGCGGTTGGACTTATTCGTTACGCCTATTTAGAAGATGATTTTTATGGGAAAAGTACTAATACGCAGCCTATTGAATATGCAGTTGTCGGATCTTCAGCAGCCACACATAAAAAGCAAGAATATGCTACACCTTCAGAATCAAAAGGGAGCGTAATTGGGAGAGCAAAAAAATTATTTGATAAGTTTTTTGATTAACTTCTTTCAGCTGAAGTCTCCCGCCTTTATTGGTAGTGAGAGGTGAATGCGGATTTAAGCTACTTTTCAGCAGATGTCCAAACACCTGCTGAAAGAAGTTAATGCCTCCGGCGGATGTCACGGAATCGGAAAGGAGTTCTTTGTGCCAGCACAAAGCCGATTCCGGACGCAATTATACCGAGGCATAATTGATCTAGAATGCGTAATGAATGATACAGAGTCGAGTTACCGTGGGAGGAAAAAGAAATGTTAGAATTTGATACAAGTGTTGATCAACTTGCAGTAATAAAAGTCATTGGTGTTGGTGGCGGCGGTAACAACGCTGTCAATAGAATGATAGAACATGGTGTACAAGGTGTTGACTTTATCGCAGTTAACACAGATGCACAAGCGCTAAATTTATCGAAAGCAGAAATAAAGCTACAAATTGGTACAAAATTAACACGTGGGTTAGGTGCAGGTGCAAATCCAGAGGTAGGGAAAAAAGCTGCAGAAGAGAGCCGTGAACAATTAGAAGAGGTTCTACGTGGTGCAGACATGGTATTCGTTACAGCTGGAATGGGCGGAGGAACTGGTACTGGGGCCGCGCCAGTAATTGCACAAATTGCTCGTGATTTAGGAGCTCTTACAGTCGGTGTTGTAACGCGTCCATTTACGTTTGAAGGTCGCAAACGACAAACACAAGCTATCGGTGGTATTGGTGGCATGAAAGAGTCTGTTGATACGCTAATCGTCATTCCGAACGACAAGCTATTACAGATCGTTGATAAATCAACGCCAATGCTAGAGGCATTCCGTGAGGCAGATAATGTTTTACGTCAAGGTGTACAAGGTATTTCAGATTTAATTGCAACACCAGGTCTTATTAACTTAGACTTTGCAGACGTTAAAACAATTATGTCTAACAAAGGTTCAGCGTTAATGGGGATTGGTATTGCTACAGGTGAAAACCGTGCTGCTGAAGCAGCTAAGAAAGCTATTTCAAGTCCTTTACTTGAATCCTCAATTGATGGCGCTAAAGGTGTTCTTATGAATATTACAGGTGGCTCGAATCTTAGCTTATTTGAAGTACAAGAAGCCGCAGACATCGTAGCTTCAGCATCAGATGAAGAAGTAAATATGATTTTCGGTTCTGTTATTAACGAAAATCTAAAAGATGAAATTATTGTCACAGTTATTGCGACAGGTTTCTCGGAGGAAGCTTTACAGCAACAACGTAATACTACACGTCCGACGATCAATACAAATAGACAAGCTGTACAGCAACAGCAAGCTCCGGTGCGTGAACCACGACAAGATGTACATGTACAGCAAGAGCAACCACGTCAAAATCAACAAAATTATGCGCAGGATGACATGCTTGAGGTACCAGCATTTTTACGTAATCGTAGAAATCGCTGATAAATTGAAAGCATCTGACTTCTAAAAAACTCGTATTTTACATATGTAAAATACGAGTTTTTTATATTTCCAAAGTAAAAATTTTATCTTATTCGGCAAATGTTATTGTGGCGAAAGTAAAATTGAAGTACCAATGTTGATTGGTCGTTTGCCTAGAGAAACGTAAACAGGCGACAGCGCTAATAATTATGAGAAATTAATTGATTGTTCAGATTGTGTAAGGAAAGGATGTATTTTGTCAAAACATTTTAAGGAAATGATGCGATTGTTTGACAATATTTGTGAGTGTAACATGCTAACTTTGTATATAGGAGGCGGCTGTTATGTATGGAGAATGGCTGGTGCTCATTAATACGCTTTTTAACCTAGCGATACTCAAGTTTACGGCAAAGGTAACAGGGGTTTTTGTAAAGAATACGAGATTATTAATGAGTTCTATTTGTAGTAGTTTTGTAGCTGTAATAGGTGGTCAAATGCTGTTAACAACGCTGCTGAGCTTTTTCATACTAATTGGGATAGCTTTTCGTTTCAAGATTCGAAGCTTTCAAAAGCAAGGACCAATTGTTTTGACAGCAACAATCGTTATCGGTGGATTGTTAACGGCGTTACAACCATATTTAAAAAGTCTTTCTGCCGTCCATTTTATAATTATTTGCCTACTATTAGCTGTTAGTAATCTTATTGCTTTTTATAAGCAATGGGGATTTGTAAAGCTAGAGCGGTTAAGTGGTCAGTTTGTGTTTGATACGACGTTAAAAATTTTTAATGTAAAGATACCGCTTTCTGCATTCCTAGATACAGGTAATCAAGCTATCGAGCCATTATCAGGGAAACCTGTTCACTTTGTCTCTTATGCCGCTTTAAAACCACATTTACCTGCAGCATTTTGCAAATCATTATTGGAATGGCAAGAAACTGATCCGTATAATGTATCCATGTTTTCAGAAGATTATCAGCGTTATATTCGATTTATTCATGTTAATACAGTGCAACAGCAGTCAGTTGTACTAGGTTTCCGCTTTGAGGAGTGGCATATAAAGGGGGAGCACTCACAAGTGAAAACGAATGAATATATCGTATTAACAAAAAAAGCTAAAAATTTTCCGCATAGCACAGCAGCAATTTTACATTTTTCAGCGCTTTCAAATAACTCATAGAGGGGGAGAACTATTGCTTCTTAGGCTACTTGCTAGCTTGAAAAAATTATGGAGTAAGTTTCGAAGTCGTGAAACGTACTATATAGGGGGAAATGATTCATTGCCAGTGCCACTAAGTCGAGAAGAAGAAGTTACAGTCATTGCATCCTTTATGAATGGTGATTTACGAGCTAGAGATACACTAATTGAACGTAATTTGCGTCTTGTTGTTTATATTGCTAGACGTTTTGATAATACAGGTACGCCGATTGAGGATTTAATAAGTATTGGTTCGATCGGTTTAATTAAGGCGATTGAAACGTTCAATACAGATAAAAATATTAAGCTTGCCACATATGCATCACGTTGTATTGAAAATGAAATTTTGATGCATCTACGTAAAACAAGTCGCATGAAGGGTGAAGTTTCATTAGATGAACCATTAAACTCCGATGCTGATGGAAATGAATTGTTATTGTCTGATATTTTAGGAACAGAAGAACATATTATTTTAGATAATGTAGAGAAAAAAATTGAACGTCAACATATGTTTCATGCCATTAATTTACTAGGGGCGCGTGAAAGATATATTATGGAATGTCGTTTCGGACTAAATGGAAAAATTGAAATGACTCAGAAAGAAGTAGCTGATCATTTAGGTATTTCGCAATCATATATTTCCCGATTAGAGAAGAAAATTATTCAAGATTTACGTGAAAACTTGAATCAACCGATATCTTAAGTAGGGAAATTTAACCTACCTAAAATTGGTCTTAGCTTTTGTGCATATTCTCGTTTCTCTCGGACAAACTGATGTCACGGTTTAGTCAGAGAATAACATCCGGAGGAATCGAATATGCGAACTAAAGTAGATCTTTGCGGCTTAGATACATCGACTTTGCCAATTTTAAAGCACGAGGAAATGAAGGAATTATTCATCCGTTTACAAGCTGGAGAAACAGAGATTAGAGAAGAGCTTGTAATGTGCAATTTAAGGTTAGTGCTTAGTATTGTCGGTAGATTTGCCTACAGGGGTGAACAGGCAGATGATTTATTTCAGGTAGGCTGTATTGGCCTCATGAAAGCCATTGATCATTTTGATTTGAAGCATAATGTGCGATTTTCAACATATGCTGTACCAATGATCATTGGTGAAATTCGTCGCCATCTGCGTGATCATCATGCATTACGTGTTTCTCGTTCTCTTAGAGATATTGCGTATAAGGCGATGCAGGCAAAAGAGCAATGGATAACCGATAATTTAAGAGAACCAACAATTGAAGAAATTGCTGAAATGATTGACATGAAAAAGGAAGATGTATTATTTGCTTTAGATGCCATTCAAGATCCAGTTTCATTACAAGAGCCCATTTATTCTGACGGTGGAGACGCTGTTTATATGATGGACCAATTACGTGATGATGATGTATCAGAAGATCAATGGGTTGCCTACGTGTCGGTAAAGGAAAGTTTACAAAAGTTAGATGATCGTCAACAAATGATTGTTGCAAAGCGTTTTTATTACGGTGAGACACAAACTGAAATTGCAAAGGAATTGGGAATATCTCAAGCGCAAATTTCACG
Organism: Lysinibacillus sp. RS11; assembly: GCF_042019215.1. Taxonomy (NCBI): domain Bacteria; kingdom Bacillati; phylum Bacillota; class Bacilli; order Caryophanales; family Bacillaceae; genus Lysinibacillus; species Lysinibacillus sp. RS11. The sequence goes on from NZ_CP168124.1 coordinate 1,053,164, forward strand.
TCTAGAAAAAAATGCAATTGAAACAATGCAGAAAGATTATAAGTAAAAACAATGCGCATCCGAATTCCTCGGTGCGCATTTTAATTATAACAAAATGTAAGTAATTTCCGTTTCAGCCTACCCGCTTTCCTGTGGGCGAGCATCGAGCCGCTTCCTCCGCTACGTTGCTGTCGCTTTGCTTTCACACGGGAGTCGAGTAGCCTTCCGCTCCAATCAATGATAGCGTAGTACTTTTAATTTATGTATTCAACAATGAACGCTGGCTACTTACTATAATCGAACAGAATAGAGAATGTTATTGATATCTGCTGTGGCTTTGATTACGAATTTAAATATTTATTATGATGTTATGCTTTCGCATATTATCACTATAAATTAGAGAGTGACGTGCTAGAAGATACATACTAAATGAATTAGTTGATTGTAGTGGAGACTGAGCGACTCCTTGGGGATTAGCGATAGAGGAACGAAGGCTAAGAGCATCACGTCCTGTGATAACGCCTTCGTAACCTACATCGTGTAGGTTCGAGACCCTGCAGCGAAGCGGATGTTTTCTGTGCGAAAGCGTAGTGTTAACGTAGCGGCAGCAAATGTTTTATCTGTGCGAAAGCGAAGCGTCAGCAACAACAAAAGCGGCTCATCGGACGCCCCCAGGAAGCTCTGCTCTGCGCGAAAGCGAAGCGTCAGCGGCAAATGTTTTATATGCGCGAAAGCGAAGCGTCAGCGGCAAATGTTTTATCTGTGCGAAAGCGAAGCGTCAGCAACAAAGCGCTCAGTCGGAACGGAAATCAACCACACGTTTTGCCAAAGAGCCAAATTAAATTTAACTATGACATTTTTACAACATTCACTTGATCATTTCATTTTCATTTAAACAACAATGAACACATAAATATAAAGAGAGAACATAGTTTAACTTCTTTCAGCAGAAGTCTCCCATCTCTATAAGTGGTAGATTAATGCGAATGTAAGCTATTTTTCAGCGGGTGTCCAAACGCCCGCTGAAAGAAGTTAAAGCCCCCGGCAGGATGTCATGGAATCGGAAATGAGTTCTTTGTGCAAGCACAAAGCCGATTCCAGACGCAATTATGCCAAGGCACAATTGATTGAGATAAAACGATGTTGAGAGTAATTGATTTAGTTAGGGAGGGAAAATATGCGTTTCTCGATGTTACAGCAAAAAGAAGTTATTGAAGCAGGCAATGGACGCTTTTTAGGATTTGTGGTTGATGCAGAGGTATCCAAAGAAACAGGCTATGTAACGGCATTTATGATTGCAGAGCCTCGCAAATATCTGGGTTTTTTTCGTGGAGAAGAATCTGTTAGGAAAGTGTATATGAAAGATGTACTTGTGGTTGGCAAGGATGTCATTTTAGTAAAAGCATTATCCTAAAGTGCGCAGTTTTTACGATTATTAAAACCAAAGCTGTTTTTAAGCTGCAAATGGGTTAAATGTAATTTCACTTAGGTCAGGCTATTCATTGATAATTCAAGCATTGCTTGTTACAATAAAAGAAACTATTGTTGTAAAGTTGGGAAAAACAGTGACAAAAATCATATCAAATTTGAATAAAATTAATGATCTTATACAAGCAGCAAAAAAACGTGCTAATCGAGAAGAAAACGAAGTCCAAATTATTGCAGTGACAAAAGAGGTTTCAGTAGAAAGAACACAAGAAGCTATTGATGCAGGACTGATTCATTTAGGAGAAAACCGTCCTGAAGGCTTAAATCGTAAAATTGAGGCGATTCAAGCTGATGTACATTGGCATTATATTGGGTCTTTACAAACACGTAAGGTAAAACAAGTCATTAACAGCATTGATTATTTGCATTCATTAGATCGTTTGAGTTTAGCAGAAGAAATTGAAAAAAGAGCAGACAAACCTGTCAAATGTTTTGTACAAGTTAATGTATCAGGCGAAGAGTCAAAACATGGTTTAGCAATCGAGGAAATTCTGCCTTTTATTGAATCATTAAAGAGTTTTACAAAAATTCAAGTTGTTGGTCTAATGACAATGGCACCAAATACAGATGAGGAAACAATTATTCGCTCTGTTTTTAAGCAATTAAAACAATGTCAACAGCAAATAGCCGAGCAAGGATTCGTACACGCGCCTTGTACCGAGTTATCAATGGGCATGTCTAATGACTTTGAAATGGCGGTAGAGGAAGGGGCTACATTTGTTCGAGTTGGAACGGCTCTTGTTGGAAATGAAAGAGGGGAAGAGGATGAGCATGAAAAATAAAATTAAAAATTTCTTTTATCTTGAGGAAGAAATAGAAGAAGAAATCACGCAAGCTCCTGTTCAACAGCAACAACCCGTACAACAACAGCAACAAATTCAATCAGTGAAGCCAAAAAAAGTTATTAAGGAGCGAAAGGCACCTGTTCAGGAAATTTTTCCGCAGAGTACAAATACTACAAACAACATTGTAAGTTTACAGGCAGCTATGAATTCTAAAGGTGCAAAAGTTGTATTAGTTGAACCTAGAGTTTATGCAGAAGCACAGGATATTGCTGAACATTTAAAAAATAAACGCGCAACAATCCTCAATTTGCAACGTATTGAGCGAGAGCAAGGTGTACGAATTATTGATTTTTTAAGTGGCACAGTTTATGCACTTGGCGGTGATATTCAAAGGATTGGAAAAGACATTTTCCTATGTACACCTGATAATGTAGAAGTGTCTGGCGAAATTTCGAATTTTATTTTAGACGATAATTAATAGCGAGGATTGTAGTTTATATGACTTTATGGGTAATTCTAGGTTATGCATCATTAGCATTTAGGATATATTCTTATATGTTAGTTGGATATGTTTTACTGTCTTGGGTACCTGCTGCCCAAGATTCAGCAATTGGTCGTTTTCTTAAAAAAGTATGTGAGCCTTACTTGGGGATTTTTAGGAAATTCATCCCTCCAATTGGTATGATTGATATCTCGCCAATTGTGGCAATTTTTATGCTTAATTTTATTCAAAACGGACTTTTTATTGTTATTGAAAAAATATATGAAATGTTCTTCTAAAAGAAATCCTCACGAACGGTGGGGATTTTTTATTTATTGGGAATACTATATTTAACAAAAATATTGCTAACAACTTAGTGATGATTCCCTAGAATTCATAAGCGTGAGTAGGGAACGGTGTTTTGGCAATCTAAAGCAAATTCAACTGAAATTAAGGATCAATACTAAAATCTGTTCTTGATTAAAAAGTATTGTTGGGATGACATTTGTTAATACGTATGCTTTGTATATAGGTTGATTGGAGTGGAGGTTGTAGCTGCTCCTATTTTTAAATATAAAACTAAGCGTGTTGATTAGGAAAATATAGTTTTTTTATTGACTGATAAAAGGATTTTTTGGTTGATATTTTGCTAATATATGCCCATTCTAACTGATTGTAGCGTAGGGCTACTCGACTCCCGCGGGAAAGCGAGACAGACGAGACCCTGAGGCCAACACGATGTTGGTTACGAAGGCATTGTCACAGGACGTGACGCACTTAGCCTTCGTTCCTTTAGTGGAGGAAGCGGCTCGACGCTCGCCCGCAGGAAGCTTTGCTCTGCGCGAAAGCGAAGCGTCAGCGACAAATGTTTTATCTGTGCGAAAGCGAAGCGACAGCAACAAATGTTTTATCTGTGCGAAAGCGAAGCGACAGCAACAAATGTTTTATCTGTGCGAAAGCGAAGCGACAGCAACAAATGTTTTATCTGTGCGAAAGCGAAGCGACAGCAACAAATGTTTTATCTGTGCGAAAGCGAAGCGACAGCAACAAATGTTTTATCTGTGCGAAAGCGAAGCGACAGCAACAAATGTTTTATCTGTGCGAAAGCGAAGCGACAGCAACAAATGTTTTATCTGTGCGAAAGCGAAGCGACAGCAACAAATGTTTTATCTGTGCGAAAGCGAAGCGACAGCAACAAATGTTTTATCTGTGCGAAAGCGAAGCGACAGCAACAAAGCGAGTAGCCCGTAGCGGAAATCAGAGCCTACTAATTAATTAGTGTAGATAAGAATGGTTAAACAACATCTGAAATAGATCCTTAAAATACCAATGAAATTAAACTAGTAAAAGAGAGATAATAGAGGTGGAGTAAACATGGAGCATTTAATTCAGCATTTTAGGAAAGATGAACAGCCTTTTATTGAACAGGTTGTGAGTTGGCAACATGAGGTGGAGGATCGATATGCTCCAAAGCTTACTGATTTTTTAGATCCTCGACAACGTTTTATTGTTACATCGATTATTGGTCAAGAAGACACATTGAAAACAGTTAGTGCTGGGCTCTTTGATGAAGCAGAAAGACAACGTATGCTTATTTATCCTACTTATTATGAGCCTGTGGAGGAAGATTTTCAGCTTACAGTATTTTCAATTCAATATCCTGTGAAATTTGTACAACTACGACATCCAGATGTTCTAGGGGCATTATTATCATTAGGACTGAATCGTAGCAAATTCGGTGATATTCGTGTAAATGAACACCAAGTACAATTTGTAGTAGCGAATGAGGTAGCAGAATATGTACGTTTACATTTAACAGGCATCGGCAAAGTAAAGGTACATGTAGAATCGATTAAAGAGATGGAGCCTTTGCTACAAAATGAGGAAGAGTGGCTAGAAGAGTCTCATACTGTTTCTTCCATGCGTTTAGATGTTATTATTTCAACGGTTTTAAAAATTTCCCGCCAAAAAGCACAAGCATTAATTACAGGAAAAAAGGTACGTGTTAATTGGACTGAGCGGGATACAGTTGCTTTTGAATTACAAGAAGGAGATATTTTATCTGTACGCGGAAGCGGTCGAGTAAAAATTATAATGACAGAAGGCCGTACAAAAAAAGATAAAATTCGTTTGCAAGTCGGTCGATTGACTCAAAAAAGCTAAAAACCAAGTAAATTTCATTAATTTTTACTGCTAAGTTGTTGGAACAATTGTATAATAGGAAATACGAATGTACATGTAAAGGAGAGAAGGATCGTATGCCATTATCACCTATTGATATACATAATAAGGAGTTTACCAAATCGTTCAGAGGTTATGCTGAAGATGAAGTAAATGAATTTTTAGATCAAATTATTAAAGACTATGAAATTTTGCTACGTGAAAAAAAGGAAGTAGACAGACAATTAGAAATGTCCTTAGAACAAGCGAGACATTTTAACACTTTAGAGGAAACATTACAAAAATCAATTGTAGTCGCGCAAGAAGCAGCCGATGAAGTAAGAAGAAATTCTCAAAAAGAAGCTAAACTCATTGTAAAGGAAGCAGAAAAAAATGCTGATCGTATTATCAATGAGGCTTTAACGAAAGCTCGTAAAGTGACAATTGAAATTGATGAGCTAAAAAAACAATCAAAAGTATTCCGTAATCGTTTTAAAATGCTTGTAGAAGCACAGCTTGATTTACTAAATGCAGATGACTGGGATCACTTGCTACAATATGATATTGATCTTACAGAAATTCAAGCATCTGTTGAAGAAGCTCAGGATGCCGATCAAGTTTAAATGCAATAAGTGAAACTTGACGTGGTTGTTTGATTTTCATATACTATTGTAATAGTAATTATTTTGAACAGATATGCATACAGGCAGAGACGAAGACAGTATTTGTTAGGCGTAGTTAAGCGATTTGGGGATAGTGTGAGCCCAAACATGCAAATAACAATGAACATCACTTCGGAGCTAAATAACTGAATGAAGTAAGTTATTTCGTGATGCACGACGTTAACGTGCTTTAAGTGGTAGTACAATTTTGTGCTGCAATTAGGGTGGTACCGCGAGTATAAGCTTCTCGTCCCTTTGAGGGATTGAGAGGCTTTTTTTATGTTCAAATGGCGGAAGGCTTTCATTTCTATAATGTGAAATGGATAAATGCTTTGAATCCTAAATCTGAACTTATACTCTCGTTGTTAAAATGTGTTGATTTTGCTAATAACTGTCGTATGTGAATGAAAGCCTTAGTGCATATGTTCTTTGTTTGTAAAAATAAAGGAGGAATTGAAAAATGGTTGAGTATAAAGATACCTTATTAATGCCAAAAACAGATTTCCCAATGCGTGGAAACTTACCGGCAAATGAACCGAAGATGCAAGAAAAATGGGATGAAATGGACATTAACAAATTACAGATGGAGCGCACTGAAGGACGCACTGAATATGTGTTACACGATGGCCCTCCATATGCGAATGGTGATATCCATATCGGTCACGCTTTGAATAAAGTATTGAAAGACATGATTACACGTCATCGCTCTATGACTGGTTACCATGTAAACTATATTCCAGGTTGGGATACACACGGTTTACCAATCGAGCAGGCTCTAACGAACAAAGGTGTAAAGCGCAAAGAAATGTCTGTTGCTGAATTCCGTAAATTGTGTGAAGAGTATGCTTACGAGCAAATCGACAACCAACGTATACAATTCCGCCGTTTAGGTGTTCGCGGTGATTGGGAAAATCCATATATTACATTAAAGCCTGAATTTGAAGCACGTCAAATTGAAGTATTCGGCAAGATGGCTGAAAAAGGCTATATTTATAAAGGTTTAAAACCAGTTTACTGGTCTCCATCATCTGAATCTGCACTTGCAGAAGCAGAGATTGAATATCAAGATATTAAATCGGCGTCTATTTATGTAAGCTTTGCAATTAAAGATGCTAAAGATGTTGTACCAGCAGATGCTAAATTTATTATCTGGACAACAACACCTTGGACAATTCCAGCGAACTTAGGGATTTCTGTAAACCCTGAATTTATCTATGTTGTTGTAGCAGTTGTAGATAAAAAATTCATCATTGCTAAAGAGTTATTAGAAACTGTTGCTAACGAACTTGAGTGGGATGCATATGAAGTAGTTCAGGAAGTAAAGGGTGAGGCACTAGATCGAGTTGTTGCACAGCATCCATTTTATGACCGTGAATCGCTTGTGATGGTTGGAGAGCACGTAACTGCTGAAGCGGGTACTGGCTGTGTTCATACAGCACCAGGACACGGGGAAGATGACTATCATATTAGTAAGCAATATGGTCTACCAATTCTTAGTCCTGTTGATAATAGTGGCTGCTATACAGATGAGGCACCTGGTTTTGAAGGTGTATTCTACAATGATGCAAATAAAATGGTCACAGAAAAATTAAAAGAAGTAGGCGCATTAGAAAAGCTTAACTTCTTCACGCACTCTTATCCACATGACTGGCGTACGAAAAAACCAGTTATTTATCGTGCAACACCACAATGGTTTGCGTCTGTTGATGCATTCCGTGATGAGTTACTAGAAGCTGTGAAATCAACAGCATTTACACCTGCTTGGGGTGAAACACGCCTTTATAATATGATTCGTGACCGTGGAGACTGGGTAATTTCACGTCAGCGCGCATGGGGTGTTCCAATTCCGATTTTCTATGCTGAAAATGGTGAGCCAATTATTACACCAGAAACAATTGCCCATATCTCAGCATTATTCCGTCAACATGGGTCAAATATTTGGTTCCAAAAAACGGCTAAAGAATTATTACCTGAAGGCTTCACACATCCAAGTAGCCCGAACGGCGAATTTACAAAAGAAAATGATATTATGGACGTGTGGTTCGACTCAGGTTCTTCACACCAAGGTGTATTAGTAGAACGTGGTATGAAATATCCAGCTGATTTATATTTAGAGGGCTCTGACCAACACCGTGGATGGTTTAACTCATCTTTAATTACGTCAGTAGCTATTAATGGCTATGCACCATATAAGGGATTATTAACACATGGTTTCGTTCTAGATGGTGAAGGTCGTAAGATGAGTAAATCTTTAGGAAATGTCATTATCCCGAAAAAGGTTATGGATCAATACGGAGCAGATATTCTTCGTTTATGGGTTGCTTCAGTGGATTATACAGCCGATGTTCGTATCTCGATGGATATGTTGAAGCAAGTATCTGAGGTTTATCGAAAAATCCGTAACACATTCCGTTTCTTACACGGCAATGTAGCTGATTTCGATGTAGCGAAAGATCGAGTAGCGTATGCAGACCTTCGTGAAATGGATCAATACGTTTATATGCGTCTACAAGATGTGTTAAAAACTGTACGTGCTGCTTACGATCGCTATGATTTCGCAGCCGTTTACCATGCAGTGAATAACTTTGTTGCGGTAGAATTATCTTCATTCTATTTAGATATTGCAAAAGACGTTGTATACATTGAAGGCAATGACAACAAAGATCGCCGTGCAATGCAAACAGTTATTTATGACACATTAATGACGTTAGTAAAAGTGATGTCACCAATTATCCCTCATACAGCTGATGAGATGTGGTCTTATTTACATGCTCAAGGTGTTGTCGAAGAGGTATCTGTACAATTAACAGACTTCCCAGAGGTTGATGAACATGAAAACTTTGAAAGTCTACGTGCAAAATGGGTAAAAATCATTGATGTTCGTGATGATCTTTTAAAAGCATTAGAGGAAGCTCGTAATGCAAAAACAATCGGTAAATCACTTGAAGCAAAAGTGACAGTTTATGCAAAAGAAGATGTGGCAGCTTTATTGAAAGATGCAAACATTGACTTTGCGCAACTTTCAATCGTCTCTGCCTTTGAAGTAGCACCAATAGAAGCGGCACCTGCAAATGCATTAGCTCTAGAACATGCATCGATTGTTGTAGAGAAAGCAACAGGCGAAAAATGTGAGCGTTGCTGGTCAATTTCTGAAACAGTTGGTTCAAATGAAGCGCATCCAACAGTATGTACACGTTGTGCAGAAGTAGTAGAAAAATATTACGTTTAAGTTCTTTCAGCCGATTCAAGACGCAATTATGCCGAGGCATAATTGATAAAAACAAACAGGAATGCAAACTAAGAACAAGAATTTGCATGCTATGTAATAAAAACGCAAGTCTCCTTGATGAAGGGGGGCTTGCGTTGTTTACTTTTATGGAGGTCTAGCAGATTCTTTTTATAGGTTTAGTTACTCAACGATGCGTTATGAACTATTTAAATAATATTTCTTGCGTATTGCGGTAGTCAGTTGGAGATATGCCAACATACTTCTTAAACGTGATGCTGAAATAATTAGGAGTGTTAAAACCGCAGATGGATGAAATTTTTTCAATGGTGTAATCGTATTTTCGTAAATAGGGTAGCGTCTTGATGATACGTGTAAAAGCTACATAATCCACAAAATTACGACCAGTCTCTTTTTTAAACAATCTACTAAAATGCGTAGAACTAAAGTTAATATATTTGGCAACATCACTAATCGTTATTTGTTCATCATAGTGTTCTTCGATATAGTGGATAGCCTTTTGAAGCGATTCGTGCTTTGTTAAATCTTCATAAAATCGTATATGAATATTATGGACAGGTGGTTTTCTCCGCGCCTTTCGCGCTTGGCTATAAGATTCTTTAACTTGCATGGCGTCCTGAAAAACACCGCCAATCCCCATAAAAAGATGAATGCCATAATCTTTTTTTAACACTTCAATAACCTCAAGTAAACAAGCTACCCCCTCAGACCAATGCTTAAATGATGTGTATTCATTTGGAAGGCGCATAAGCAACAATAAATAACGTTCAAAATTTAAAAAGGATAAAGGTGCGTTGTTAGCAAAGTTTTGACGAAATACATTTGCTATAACACTGCTCGCATCATAAAGGATAGGTCGATTTTCATTCACATCTATATAGCCCTGAATTAAAAACACGATATTTGGGATGCAATTTTTTGATAAAAAAGAAGCAGACTGGATAATTTCCTGCTCATTTTCAACTTCTCCCCGTATAAGTCGTTTTAAAAAGGCTTCTCGGAAAGGGGAAGTATGGTCTTGTGAAATTTGCTGTGATAGCTCAAGCATTGTAATAGTACTTGCCTGTTTTTCTTTATAGGACGTATAAAGCTTTTTAACAATTCGCAGAAATTTTGCCTTCTGTAATGGTTTTATGAGAAGTGCGGGCAAATTTAGTTCAATTGCTATACCAGTTGAGTAAGTAAGGTGTTCTGCAACAATAGGGACAATTATACTGTTAGGATAATTTCTTTTTAACCGATTTATCTTTACCCAGTCAAATAAGCGGTTGATTTCATAGAAAATGAGAGCGACATCTTCTGTTTTGAATTCTTCGCAGTTCATAAAGGTATGAGGTAGAAATTCTTCTAACCAGTAGCCCATTTGTTGTTTTTCGTTTGAATTTTCAATATACCAAACCATGTTTAAAATGCTAACAACTCCCTTTCGTTGTAAATGAAAAATGATAAAAATATTTTAACTTAAAATAGCATTTTTTTGTACTAATACAGCAATATTTTGTAACTAAATTATGGGTTAAATAGAATAAAATAATTGTAGTAAATAATAATTTGAAATTTCAGATAATTATTTACCCAGATAGAAAGGGGGATTTGAAATATGGCAGAAGTAGGGAGTCATGATTATGAATACGTGGAAGCTGGAACAGTAGATGTGAAGGATCTTCCACCACTAGATGCAACTACTAACCAAATTATGAAAGATGAGTTTACGACAGGTTTTGGCTTAACGGTATTTTATTTCATTTTAATTTTTAGTATTCCAGTGATGAACTGGTTTGCTCCAGAACTTGCTTTTAAGAAAATTTGGGGTGGTATAACAGTTACCTGGTTTGTGACAACAGTCGTAATGATGGCAATGGCATTTATTATTGCCTATGTGCATACAGCATTGTACGAAAAACGCCTAAAGAAATACGAAATACTTAAGTAAGTAGCTTTAGCTTAGGGGGGGATTTGTTAAATGATAAAAGCTCTATTAGAACCGAAGATGTTAATGACCATTGCTTTAATGGGAACAATTGTATATATTACGTATTTAACAAAAAGAAATGCAACGGCATCTGACTTCTTTGTAGGGGGAAGAAGTTTTGGTTGGTTTACAAATGGTTCGGCAATTGGAGGAGATTATTTAAGTGCAGCTACTTTCCTTGGGATAGCTGGTTTGACTTTTCAATTAGGATATGATGGTGCTTATTATGCATTTTGCTTCTCCATTGGATTAACATTGTTAGCAATTTTTGTGGCAGGTCCATTAAGACGTTTTGGTGCATTTACCGTTGCTGATTTTTTAGCTTATCGTTTTCATAGCAAACGAGCTCGACTAGTAGCAGTAGCTGTAGTTTTAGCGATTTCTGGTTTTTATGCAGCGCCACAATTATTAGGTGCAGCACAAATTTTAAGTATGTTTTTTTGTACCTCTTATGAATTTGGTATCATCTTTACATGTATCGTAATGATTTTCTATGTAGGAATAGGTGGTATGAAAGGAACAACAATCAACCAAGCTTTAGAGCTTTGGATTCGCCTTGGTGCGTTTATTGTTATGTTGATCGCAGCAATGTATAGCGGTTTACATTATGATAAGATTTTAGCTGCTATTAATTCATTTAGCGGCCCTATTACAGGGACTTCACCATATGCTTTAGATGGAAAGGATATTAATTTTGATGGTGCTGCTTGGACAGGGACAGGCTTTTATTTTCCAACATTTTGGCAAACTATTAGTATGACAATAGGTTTAGCATTAGGTACGATTGGTTTACCACATATATTACTAAGATTTTATACAAATCCAAGTGCAAAGGCAGCTCGTAAATCAGCGCTTATGGCGATTGGGATTGCAAGTGCGTTTTTCTTACTAGCTGTATATCTAGGTGTTGTAGGCCGTTCTATTTTTATCTCGGGTACTGCAAGTGAGGAAGTAATGCGAGATTTAGTACTTGGTGGGAACAATATGGTTATTCCTACAACAGCACTTGCACTAGGAGGCAAATGGCTTCTTGGGCTTGTCATCGCGGGGGCATTTGCGGCCATATTCTCAAATTTATCAGGATTATTTATCACAAGCTCAGGGGCATTGGCTCATGATTTATATGCAAGTGTTATGAAAAAGGATATTACAGAAAAACAACGAGTGATTGCAGGGAAAGTAGCAATTGTGATATTAGGTATTTTATATGGAGCATTGGGCTTACTTGTTAAGGATGCATCCATCGGACATTTAGTGGCTCTTGCCTTTACTGTTGCGGCGAGTACATTTACACCAATATTTATATTAGGTATTTGGTGGAGAGGAATGACAGAAAAAGGAGCAATTGCGGGCTTACTTATTGGACTTGGGGTATCTATGTGGATGATATTTTTACCTGGAACGCTGCCAAGCTTTTTGCAATTTAAAATTCCTGGCATTGTGACAGTACCAGCTGGCTTCTTATCGGTTATTATCGTGTCATTATTAGATCGAAAAGTACCGGCTGATGTGAATGATTTCATGAGACGTGTACATTCAAAGGAATCTGAAACAGTCTAGATTTGAATAGAAATTGAAAAGCTATTGCCATTACTTATGAAGTGATGGCAATAGTTTTTTTGTGGGAACAAAAGCGACGGAAAGAAGAGTCAAAGTGACGGAAAGAAAAGCCAGAATGACGGAAAGAAGAGTTAAAACGACGGAAAGAAAAACCAGAACGACGGAAAGAAGGCCAAGAGCGACGGAAAGAAGAGATGAAGCGACGGAAGAAACCAAAAGCGACGGAAAGAAGAGTCAAAGCGACGGAAAGAAGAGTCAAAGCGACGGAAAGAAGAGATGAAGCGACGGAAGAAACCCAGAGCGACGGAAAGAAGAGTCAAAGCGACGGAAAGAAAGCCGAGAGCGACGGAAAGAAGAGACGAAGCGACGGAAGAAACCCAGAGGGATGGAAAGAAGAGTCAAAGCGACGGAAAGAAAGCCGAGAGCGGCGGAAAGAAGAGTCGAAGCGACGGAAGAAAGCTAGAGTGACGGAAAGAAGAGTCAAAGCGACGGAAAGAAAGCCGAGAGCGACGGAAAGAAGAGACGAAGCGACGGAAGAAACCCAGAGCGACGGAAAGAAGAGTCAAAGCGACGGAAAGAAGAGACGAAGTGACGGAAGAAACCCAGAGCGACGGAAAGAAGAGTCAAAATGACGGAAAGAAGAGACGAAGTGACGGAAGAAACCCAGAGCGACGGAAAGAAGAGTCAAAATGACGGAAAGAAAGCCAAGAGCGACGGAAAGAAGAGATGAAGCGACGGAAGAAGAGCCAAGGTGACGGATGAAAATCAGAGCGACGGAAAGAAGAGACGAAGCGACGGAAGAAATCCAGAGCGAGGGAAAGAAGAGTCAAAGCGACGGAAAGAAAGCCGAGAGCGGCGGAAAGAAGAGACGAAGCGACGGAAGAAACCCAGAGCGACGGAAAGAAGAGTCAAAGTGACGGAAAGAAAGCCGAGAGCGACGGAAAGAAGAGTCGAAACGATGGATAGCAAAGCGAACGCCCACAAGAAAACGCTTTCGGAGCAAAAATCATCCCCACATAAAGTATTCAGCCATATTTTCGTGCTATATTAGTTATTCTGAGATGGGCTGTTATGGTAGAATAGGTTAGATGTTGAGTGAACGGAGGAATGACTGTGTATAAATATTATGGATTGGCCGCATTCGTTGTCCTATTAGATCAATGGACAAAATGGCTAATTGTGAAAAATATGGAGTTTGGTGAACGAATTTCAGTATGGGATCCATGGTTTGGAATATTGTCTCATCGAAATAAAGGGGCAGCATGGGGCATGCTTGAAGGGCGTATGTGGCTATTTACGATTGTCACTGTAGTTGTTATATGTGCCGTTATTTACTATTATCATAAAGAGGCAAAGGGGAAACCTATTTTTCAAGTAGGCTTAATGCTCTTATTAGGCGGAGCGATAGGTAATTTTATTGATCGTTTATTTAGAGGCGAAGTGGTCGATTTTATAGATGTATTAGTTCCGGTAATTAATTATGATTTCCCAATCTTCAATATTGCAGATGCAGCTTTAACAATTGCTGTAGTGGTAATAATGATTGGTTTAATCGCTGAAGATAAAAAAGAAAAGAAACAGGTGAAAGAATGACGCAAGTATCATATACAATGGAAGAACAGCAAAAGGGAGAGCGCATTGATAAGGCGCTTTCAAGTGTGCAATCAGAATGGTCTCGTACACAAATTGGAAATTGGATTACTGAAGGTATTGTTAAAGTAAATGGAGAGATTGTCAAGGCGAAGTATAAGGTAAAAGTAGGAGATCTAGTGGAAATAGATGTACCTGAAGCAGAGCCATTAGATGTTATTGCTGAAAACTTGGACCTTGATATTGTTTATGAGGATGCGGATGTCCTTGTTGTGAATAAACCAAAGGGCATGGTCGTGCATCCAGCACCTGGACATATGGCAGGTACCCTTGTAAACGGTTTAATGTATCATTGTAAGGATTTATCAGGCATTAATGGTGTTCTGCGTCCAGGAATTGTGCATCGTATTGATAAAGACACTTCAGGGTTATTAATGGTTGCTAAAAATGATGCGGCTCATGAATCGTTAGTGAATCAGCTAGTCAATAAAACAGTGACTCGTAAATATACTGCGCTAGTACACGGACATATTGCACATGATAAAGGAACAATTGATGCACCTATTGCACGCGATCAAAAAGATCGTCAAAAACAAGCGGTTGTCGATAATGGAAAGCATGCAGTAACTCACTTCGAAGTGATTGAACGCTTTGGCGACTATACACTAGTGGAATGTCGTTTAGAAACAGGACGAACTCATCAAATTCGTGTGCATATGAATTATATTGGATACCCACTTGTTGGTGATCCAAAATATGGACCAAAAAAGACAATAGACTTCGGTGGACAAGTATTACATGCGGGAATTTTAGGATTCGATCATCCTGCATCTGGCGAATATATCGAGTTTGAAACACCACTTCCTGCTGATTATGAACAATTATTAAATGATTTACGAAATAGGCATTGACGGATAGTAAAAGAAGGTCTATACTAACGAAAGTGAAATGAACAACTTAACTAAATATTCACCTTTAATGACAGTCCAGAGAGGCTGAGAAGGTACATGTGATCGTGTTGCTTAAAATTTGTGCTGCAAATTTTTTCAACATGCTATTTAAACACGTATACAACCCTCTCAGGCTATTCGCCTCGAGAGGTTTTTTTATGGACACATGACCAACAATAGATAGAAGAGAGGAGGAAATTTACATGGCACAAAATGAGCTATTAGATGGCCCATCAATGGCAAGAGCATTAACACGAATTGCTCATGAAATTATTGAACGTAATAAAGGGATCGATGAATGTATTTTAGTCGGTATTAAAACGCGAGGTGCTTTTCTCGCAAAACGTCTTGCAGAAAGAATTGAAAAAATTGAAGGTAAAGCAATTCGTACTGGGGAGCTTGATATTACACTTTATCGAGATGATCTATCAACAAAGCATGAAAACGAGCAGGCGCATGTAGAGCAAGTTGATATTGATTACGTTGTAGCGAATCAAAAGATTATACTAGTTGATGATGTATTATACACTGGGCGTACAGTACGAGCAGCACTAGATGCAGTGATGGATTTAGGGCGACCTGGACAAATTCAACTGGCAGTCCTTATCGACAGAGGTCATAGAGAGCTTCCGATACGAGCTGATTATGTTGGTAAAAATGTTCCAACATCTGGATCCGAGCGTATAGTAGTAAATTTACAAGAGGTAGACGACGAAGATTGCGTCATTATTTATAAAGAAGACTAACGATAAAGTGAGGAAACACTATGTCAAAAGCAGTATTAGATATTCAGGATAAACCGACTCCAGTCCAACTAGTGACATTAAGTTTCCAACACATGTTTGCCATGTTTGGGTCAACGATCTTAGTCCCTCAATTGGTAGGTCTTAGTCCAGCAATTGCTCTTTTAACGAGTGGGATTGCTACACTTGTTTTCTTATTAGTAACACAGTTTAAAGTACCAGCCTATCTAGGTTCATCATTTGCTTTCATCTCACCAATTCTAATTGCAGCGAATGGATTAGATACAAATAATGCTAGTGTGAATCCGGGGAATGCGATGATTGGGGCACTAGCAGTCGGCCTAGTTTACGGAATTGTGTCTTTAATCATTTGGAAGACAGGTTATAAATGGTTAATGCGTTTGCTACCACCAATTGTTGTGGCACCCGTTATTATCGTAATTGGTTTAGGACTGTCAGGTACAGCAGTAAATATGGCAATGAATATAAATGTAGAACAGGTGAATGAGACAACGGGGGTTGTTGAAACTGTATCTCAATACAGTGGATTACATTTTTCAGCGGCTTTAGTTACTTTATTAGCAGCGATTATATTCACGGTATACTTTAAGAATATTTTAAGTGCTATGCCTATTCTGATGGGTCTAATTGTTGGATATATCTACTCAGTGTTTATTGGAATCGTTGATTTCACTCCAGTAAAAGAAGCATCATTTTTCGCTTCACCGGATTTTTTGATACCAGGTGTGGACTATGAATTCAATATTACAGCTAAAATTTTACTTGCAATGGTACCAATCGTCATCGTAACGATTTCAGAACATATAGGTCACCAATTAGTTTTGGGGAAAGTAGTAAATCGAAATTATGTCAAAGATCCAGGCCTTCACCGATCAATTTTAGGGGATGGTTTAGGGACATTGCTGAGTGCCTTAATCGGCGGACCACCGAAAACAACATACGGTGAAAATATAGGTGTTTTAGCAATCACACGTGTCTATTCCGTGTATGTTATCATGGGAGCAGCAGTCATTGCGATTGTCGTGTCGTTCTTTGGGAAAGCCATGGCATTAATTTCAACAATACCAACCGCAGTTCTTGGTGGTATTTCAATCTTATTATTTGGTATTATCGCGTCTAGTGGTTTACGTATGCTAGTTGAAAGTAAAGTAGACTTTGGGAATAATCGAAACATGGTTATTGCATCTGTAATTTTAGTAGTAGGAATCGGCGGTGCTGCACTTAGATTCTCTGAGTCATTTGCCCTTGAAGGTATGGCATTAGCAGCAATTATAGGTGTGATTTTAAACTTAGTATTACCAGGGCGAGAGAAAGAAATTTTAGAAGATTAATTAAATAAGTAGTACCTTTTAATGAATTGTCCAGAGAGGCAAAAAAAGGGAAGTTGTAGACAAGCTAAACGTAGGAATATGTTCTGCTCTAGTTTGTCACGCCTCCTTATGCCTCGTTGATGACATCAGCGGGGCTTTTACTATATTCAGCTTACTGAATACGGAACGTTTATACATAGACGTTCATGAAACACAATCTAATGGAGGTTACATGATGAAGAACTTATTATCGATGGAACATTTAACAACTGAAGAAATTAACCACATTCTAGATCGTGCGCAAGCTTTTGAAAATGGTGAAGCATCATTGTTATCTAGAGAATACAACGTAGCAAACTTATTTTTTGAACCGAGTACACGTACGAAAACGAGCTTTGAAATGGCAGAGCGTAAAGTTGGCTGTATTGTTATCCCATTTGATGCGGGTTTTTCAAGTGTCACTAAAGGGGAAACAATGTACGATACGGTAAAAACGTTAGAAATGATTGGTATGGATGCGGTAGTCATTCGCGCAAAAGAAGACGAGTATTACAATGAACTGCTAGAAGGCATTAATGTGTCAATCATTAACGCAGGTGATGGTGCAGGTCAACACCCATCCCAATCATTACTGGATCTTTATACAATCAAAAAAGAGTTTGGTTCTTTTGAAGGGTTGAATGTAACAATCGCTGGGGATGTATCCCATAGCCGTGTAGCAAAATCAAATGCATCAGCGTTACAGCGATTGGGGGCAAATGTTCATTTTCTTTGTCCAGAAGAGTGGGCTGGCGGTTTCGAAGCACATCACTCTTGGGATGATTTAATCGAAATAAGTGATGTGATTATGTTACTTCGTGTGCAGCATGAACGTCATAAGGTTAATAAAAGCTTCTCAAAAGAGAGTTATCATAACGAGTACGGTTTAACTATTGAACGTGAAAAACAAATGAAGGAAAAGGCCATTATTATGCATCCAGCACCGGTCAATCGTGATGTGGAAATTGCTTCAGAGCTAGTTGAATGCGAGCGTTCTCGAATTTTCGCGCAAGTTCGAAATGGAGTATATACGCGAATGGCTATTGTCGAAACAATTTTAAAGGGGAGAGAATAATATGACAAAGGTTCTTCAAAATGTACAAATGTTAAATGAACAAGGCGAGCTACAAACAGTCAATATCGCTATGGTAGATGGCAAAATTACTGAAATTGGACAAAATGTAAATGTAGCAGGCGCAGAAATTATCGAAGGTAAAGGTTTAGTTGTGGCACCAGGCTTTGTCGATGTACACACACATTTACGTGAGCCAGGATTTGAACATAAAGAAACAATTGCTACAGGTTCTGCATCAGCAGCTAAAGGCGGATTCACAACTATTTGTGCGATGCCAAACACAAAACCAGTTCCAGATTCAGTAGAAAACATGCAGTTGATTAACGGTCTTATTAAAGAAAGTGCAGTCATTCGAGTACTTCCATACGGCTCTTTAACAAAGGACATCTCAGGTGAGGTTCGCACGAGTATTGAAGAATTAAAAGCACATGGAGCTGTTGCATTTTCAGATGATGGTGTTGGGATCCAGCTTGCATCAACAATGTATGAGCAAATGAAAGATGCGGCACAGCATGATGTGGTAGTTGTAGCGCACTGTGAAGACAACTCATTAATTTACGACGGCGTTATGCATGAAGGGAAGCGTAATCAAGAACTTGGTTTACCAGGAATTCCATCGATTTGTGAATCCGTTCAAATTGCACGTGATGTTCTACTAGCAGAAGCTGCTGGCGCACGCTACCACGTATGTCACGTGTCAACGAAGGAATCTGTACGTGCAGTACGAGACGCTAAGGCAGCGGGTATTCGTGTCACTGCAGAAGTTTGCCCGCATCATTTATTACTTGAAGAAATGGATATTCCATCAGATGATGCAAACTGGAAAATGAACCCGCCATTACGTGCTGCTGATGATAAAGACTCACTTCACGCAGCTCTACTAGATGGCACAATCGATTGTATCGCTACGGATCACGCTCCACATACAGTAGAAGAAAAATGCTGTGGCATGGTAGGCGCACCGTTTGGCATTGTAGGCTTTGAAACAGCCTTCCCACTACTTTACACACAATTTGTAGAAACAGGGAAATGGACGTTAAAACAGTTGATCGACTGGATGTCTGTAAAAGCAGCTCAAATTTTCGATTTACCATATGGCACATTAGAAGTTGGATCTTCAGCAGATATGATTTTAATAGATTTAAATAAAGAACAAACAATTGATGCAGAAGGCTTTGTATCTAAAGGACGCAATACACCATTCAATGGATGGGTTGCAAAAGGTTGGCCAGTCCTTACAATTTTTGAAGGCAATATCGTATACCAGGAGGCAGAGTAATGAAAAAACGTTTACTTATTTTAGAAGATGGCACAGTATTTACAGGTACAGCGTTCGGTAGTGAGCGAGCTTCACAAGGTGAGGTCGTATTTACAACAGGGATGACGGGTTATCAGGAAACAATTTCAGATCCTTCTTTCTACGGACAAATCGTAACGTTAACTTACCCTTTAATCGGTAATTACGGTATTAACCGTGATGATTTTGAATCAATCACGCCTGCTATTCGTGGCTTTGTAGTTCGTGAATTAGCAAAAACACCTTCAAACTTCCGCTGTGATTTAACAGTTGATGAGTACTTAACATCAAAGGATATTCCAGGGATTGAAGGAATCGATACACGAAAATTAACACGTATTATTCGTAGCAAAGGGTCAGTAAAGGCTATTTTAACAGCGGCTGATGAGGAAGTGAATGTTGACGAAATCGTGGCAAAATTACAGGCGACACCAGCTATTACAAACCATGTACATGAAGTATCACCGAAAGCAGCCTACCCATCACCAGGTCGTGGCAAACGCGTAGTATTAATAGACTTTGGTATGAAACATGGTATTCTTCGTGAGTTAAACAAACGTGATTGTGATGTGCTAGTTGTACCTTACAATACTTCAGCAGCAGAAATTTTAGCGTGGCATCCAGATGGCATCATGCTTTCTAACGGCCCAGGTAACCCGGAAGATGTGCAAGAAGGTATTGAAACAGTTCGTAATTTAATCGGAAAAGTACCGATGTTCGGTATTTGTTTAGGGCACCAAATCTTCTCACTAGCATGTGGTGCACGAAGCTTCAAATTACCATTCGGTCACCGCGGTGGTAACCATCCAGTAAAAGATTTACGTACTGGCCGTACTGATTTAACATCTCAAAATCATGGCTATGCAATCGACATCGATTCATTAAAAGATACAGATTTAGAATTAACACATATCGCATTAAATGACGGTACTTGTGAAGGGGTACGCCATAAGAAATATCCAATCTTCACCGTGCAATATCACCCAGAAGCATCACCAGGTCCAGAAGATTCAAATCACTTATTTGATGAATTTATCGAAATGATGGAAGTAGAAGCAGGGAAGGGGAAACAACATGCCTAAACGTACAGATATAGAAACTATTTTAGTAATCGGATCAGGTCCAATCGTTATCGGACAAGCAGCAGAATTTGACTACGCAGGAACACAAGCTTGTCTTTCACTAAAAGAAGAAGGCTATCGCGTTATCTTAATAAACTCAAACCCTGCGACAATTATGACAGATACAGAAATTGCAGACAAAGTATATATTGAGCCAATTACACTTGAGTTTGTATCACGAATTTTACGTAAAGAGCGCCCAGATGCCATCCTACCAACACTTGGTGGTCAAACAGGTTTAAACATGGCCATTGAATTAGATAAATCAGGAATTCTAGATGAGCTTAATATTGAAATTCTTGGTACGAAATTAGAGGCAATCCATAAAGCAGAAGACCGTGATCTATTCCGTAATTTAATGTATGAACTAGGTGCTCCAGTACCTGAATCAGATATTATCCATAACCTAGACGAAGCGAAAAACTTTGTAGCGAAAATTGGCTACCCAGTAATCGTTCGCCCTGCCTTCACACTTGGGGGTACAGGCGGCGGTATTTGCTACAACGATCAAGATCTAGAGGAAATTGTGACATCTGGTCTAAAATATTCGCCAGTAACACAATGTTTACTAGAAAAATCAATCGCTGGTTATAAAGAAATTGAATATGAAGTAATGCGTGATGCTGCTGACAACGCAATCGTTGTATGTAACATGGAAAACGTTGACCCAGTTGGTATTCATACAGGTGACTCCATCGTAGTTGCACCTACGCAAACACTTTCGGATCGTGAAAACCAAATGCTACGTAATATCTCTTTAGATATTATCCGTGCACTAAAAATCGAGGGTGGCTGTAACGTACAATTAGCTCTTGATCCATATAGCTTTAATTACTATGTAATCGAAGTAAACCCACGTGTATCTCGTTCATCAGCGTTAGCGTCAAAAGCAACAGGCTATCCAATTGCAAAGCTAGCAGCAAAAATCGCAGTTGGTTTAACATTAGATGAAATCAAAAACCCTGTAACAGGTTCAACGTATGCTTGCTTCGAGCCAGCTCTAGACTACATCGTGGCGAAAATCCCTCGCTGGCCATTCGATAAATTTGAATCTGCAAAGCGTAATCTTGGTACACAAATGAAAGCGACGGGTGAAGTAATGGCACTTGGTCGTACATTTGAGGAAGCGATGCTAAAAGCAGTGCGTTCTCTTGAAACAGGTCAAGTTCACTTAGAGCTGAAACATGCAGAAGAAAACACTGATTCTTGGATTGAAAAACGTATTCGTAAAGCAGGCGACGAGCGTCTATTCTTCATCGGTGAAGCACTTCGTCGCGGTGTAACAATTGAGCAAATTCATGAATGGTCTGCAATTGACTTATTCTTCTTAAATAAATTCAAAAACATCGTAGATATGGAGCAAACACTTGCTGACAATAAAAACGATAAAGACGTATTACGTACAGCAAAACGTCTAGGCTTTGCAGATAAGAAAATTGCTGAGCTTTGGGAAACAACTCAAGAGGAAGTATATGCATATCGTAAAGAACATGGCATTATCCCAGTATATAAAATGGTCGATACATGTGCAGCGGAGTTTGAATCTGAAACACCATACTTCTATGGCACATATGAGGATGAAAATGAATCGATTAAATCAGACAAGCCATCAGTTGTTGTACTTGGTTCTGGTCCAATCCGTATTGGTCAAGGGGTAGAATTCGACTACGCAACAGTACACTCAGTATGGGCAATTCAAGAAGCGGGTTACGAAGCGATTATTATTAACTCGAATCCAGAGACAGTATCAACGGACTTCTCGATTTCAGATAAATTATACTTCGAGCCATTAACAATCGAAGATGTTATGCATATTATCGACCTAGAGCAACCGATTGGAGTAGTTGTACAATTTGGTGGTCAAACAGCTATTAATCTTGCTGATAAATTAGCTGCTAATGGCGTGAAGATCCTAGGTACAACACTTGAAGATATCGACCGTGCAGAAAACCGAGACAAATTCGAGCAAGCATTACGCGACTTGAATATTCCACAGCCATTAGGTCAAACAGCTGTATCTACGGAAGAAGCACTTGCTATTAGTGAACGTCTAGGCTTCCCTGTACTAGTTCGTCCTTCATACGTACTAGGTGGACGTGCGATGGAAATCGTCTACAACCAAGAGGAATTAAAACACTATATGGAGAACGCAGTAGAAGCCTCTCCTGATCATCCAGTTTTAGTAGACCGCTACTTAACGGGTCAAGAAATTGAAGTAGATGCCATTTGTGACGGTGAAAATGTATTAATCCCAGGTATTATGGAGCATATCGAACGCGCAGGGGTTCACTCTGGTGACTCTATCTCTGTATACCCTCCACAAAAACTAACGCAAACGCAAAAAGATACGTTAGTGGATTATACGACTCGCCTTGCAAAAGGTCTTGGCATCGTAGGCTTAATGAACATTCAATACGTTATTTCACAGGGCGAAGTATATGTCATCGAGGTTAACCCACGTTCATCTCGTACAGTACCGTTCTTAAGTAAAATTACAAACATCCCGATGGCGAATATTGCGACGAAAGCGATCCTTGGTAAATCAATCGTAGAACAAGGCTATCCAACAGGCTTAGCGGCTGAGCAAAAAGGTGTCTTCGTTAAAGTGCCAGTATTCTCATTTGCTAAATTACGTCGTGTAGACATTACACTAGGACCTGAAATGAAATCAACAGGTGAAGTAATGGGGAAAGATGCAACATTAGAAAAAGCACTTTACAAAGGCTTAGTTGCAGCAGGTATGGAAATTCGCACAGAAGGCACAGTATTGTTCACTGTGTCTGATAAAGATAAAGAGGAAGCAATTGCACTAGCAAAACGCTTCTCAACAGTAGGCTATCGTATTGTCGCTACTGAAGGTACAGCAAAAGCGTTCGAAGCAGCAGGTGTACGTACAGATATAGTTGGCAAAATCGGTGCAAAAGGTCAAACATTAATCGATTTAATTCAAAACGGTGAGGCACAGCTTGTTGTCAACACATTAACAAAAGGTAAGCAACCGGCACGTGATGGCTTCCGAATCCGTCGTGAGTCAGTTGAAAACGGCGTACCTTGCTTAACTTCATTAGATACAGCAGAAGCGATGGTACGTGTTATTGAGTCAATGACATTTACAGCAGAACAAATGCCAAAAGCGGAGGTAGTACACTAATATGATTCGTCAAGAGAAAATGACGGTCGTCTCTCAAAAGCAAATTGCGACAAACATTTTCGAATTGACACTTCGTGGTGAACTGGTTCAGGATATGACTCCTGGCCAGTTTGTCCATGTAAAGGTGTCAGATTCAATGGAGCCGCTTTTACGTCGACCAATCAGTATTGCAAATATAGACAAAGACAACAACGAATTTACGATGATCTATCGTGCGGAAGGTCGCGGAACAAAGGTTTTAGCGACAAATCGCGAGGGGCAGCTCGTCAATGTACTCGGTCCAATTGGAAATGGTTTCCCTGTTGAGGCAGTAAAAGAGGGCGGTACTGCACTTTTAGTTGGCGGAGGAATCGGAGTACCACCATTACATGAGCTTTCTAAACAATTGAATGCTCGAGGTGTTAAAACGATTCATGTACTTGGCTTCCAAACGGAGGATGTATGCTTCTATGAGGAACAATTCAGTGCGCTTGGAGAAACACATTATGTAACGGTTGATGGCTCTAAAGGAACAAAAGGCTTTGTGACAAATGTATTAGAGTCACGAGCACCTGAATTCGATGTATTCTATTCTTGTGGTCCGCTACCAATGTTAAAAGCATTAGAAGGCTTCTATCCAGAAAAAGAAGGTTATTTATCATTTGAAGAGCGTATGGGCTGCGGTATCGGTGCTTGTTTCGCATGCGTGTGTAAAACAACAGATCAAGTAGCAAAAGATTATGTCAAAGTATGCTCTGATGGTCCAGTTTTCCCGAAAGGTACGGTGGCATTATGAGTCGATTAACTATTCAATTACCAGGTTTAGATTTAAAAAATCCAATAATGCCAGCTTCAGGCTGCTTCGGCTTTGGGCGTGAATATGCGCAGCTTTACGATTTATCAAAACTTGGCGCTATTATGATAAAAGCAACGACTGTGGAAACACGTCCTGGTAATCCAACTCCGCGTGTAGCAGAAACAGCGGCAGGAATGTTAAATGCAATTGGTTTACAAAATCCCGGCATTGAAAAAGTAATGAATGAAGAATTAAAGTTTCTAGAAGCATATGATGTGCCAATTATTGCAAATGTTGCTGGCACAGAGACAGCAGATTACGTAGAAGTAGCACGACGTATTTCGACTGCACCAAATGTGAAAGCATTAGAGCTTAATATTTCTTGTCCGAACGTTAAATGTGGTGGTATTCAGTTTGGTACAGACCCAGCAACAGCGCGCGAGTTAGTGAAAGCTGTAAAAGCTGCTTCTGAGGTGCCTGTATACGTGAAATTGTCTCCTAATGTAACGAACATCGTAGAAATCGCACAAGCTGTTGAAGCAGGCGGTGCAGATGGTATTACAATGATCAATACATTAATCGGTATGCGTTTAGACGAGCGTACAGGTAAGCCAGTGATTGCGAATGGTACAGGTGGCTTATCTGGTCCTGCTGTAAAGCCAGTTGCAATTCGCATGGTCTATGAGGTGTATAAGGCTGTCAATATTCCGATTATTGGCATGGGTGGCGTGACAGAAGCGCAAGACGTTATTGACTTTATGTCGGCCGGTGCATCAGCAGTTGCTGTTGGAACAGCAAACTTTGTCGATCACTTCGTTTGTCCTACTATTATTGATGAATTACCAGCAAAGCTTGATGCCTTAGGTGTAGAGCATATTTCAGAAATTATCGGAAGGAGCCATCGTTCATGAATACAAAACCAATACTTGCACTAGATTTTCCTGGAGAAGCAGAAGTATTCAATTTTCTAAAGCATTTTAATGAGCCTCTTTTCGTGAAAATTGGTATGGAATTATATATGCAGGAAGGACCGGATATTGTACGCAAGGTAAAAGATTTAGGTCATGATATTTTCCTTGATTTAAAGCTACACGATATTCCGAATACAGTTGGCTCTGCTATGAAAGGCTTAGCGAAATTAGGGGTAGATTTAGTCAACGTTCATGCGGCAGGTGGACGTCCGATGATGGAAGCGGCACTTGAGGGACTTGAAGCGGGTACTCCTGCAGGGCGTGAACGTGCGGCATTAATTGCAGTAACACAACTGACTTCTACAACAGAAGAGCAAATGCAGGCAGAGCAAAAAATTGCTTTATCTTTACAGGAATCGGTATTACATTATGCAAGCGTAACAAAACAAGCTGGTTTAAATGGAGTTGTCTGCTCCGTACATGAGGCAAAAGCAATTGCTGAAGTATGCGGTGAAGATTTCTTACGTGTGACACCTGGTATCCGTTTAGCAGGTGGCGATGCACACGACCAAAAGCGCATTGCAACACCAGACGGCGCAAAACGTGACGGTTCTTCGCTAATCGTCGTAGGACGTGCCGTAACAGGTGCACAAGATCCAGTAGCAGCATATAAAATCGTAAGTGAATTATGGGAGGCATAAATATGACATTACAAAATGAAATCGCACACGCTATGTTAAAGGTAGGTGCAGTAGAATTAAATCCAACAGAACTATTCACATGGGCATCAGGCATTAAATCGCCAATCTACTGTGATACACGTCTAACAATTTCTGACCCTGTAATTCGTAAACAATTAGCAAACGGTTTAGCATCTCTTATTAAAGAAAACTTTGGCGCAACAGAAGTCGTAGCAGGTACAGCAACAGCAGGCATTCCACATGCTGCTTGGGTAAGTGATATTTTAGAATTACCTATGGTTTACGTACGTTCTAAAGCAAAAGAACATGGCCGTGGTAACCAAATCGAAGGAAAATACGCAGCAGGTCAAAAAGTTGTAGTGGTAGAAGACATCGTTTCTACAGGCGGCTCATCAATTACAGCTGTAGAAGCATTACGCGCTGCAGGCTGTGAAGTACTAGGCGTTGTTTGTGTCTACACATACAATCTTCCACGTGCTGAACAAGCATTTGAAGAAGCTGGCATTCAATATGTATCGCTAACAAACTTTGATTATTTAATTGAAGCAGCTAACGAATCAGGCGCTATTAAAGAAGGAGACATCCCATTCCTTAAAGAGTGGCATGGCAAATTAAAAGCAGGCGAGCTTTAATTGATTTAAAAAAGGGTGGTATGAAAATTTCTCATACCACCTTTTCATTTGCTTAAAACTATTGCGTCAAAATAAATAAAGCATGGCCTCTTCAGGCAAAACGAGGGGTTGATTTCCGTTCCGACTGGGCGCTCCAAAATGCCAACCGCTGATAAAATGCCGAGAATCGCTGATAAAATCGAGAAAACCGCTGATAAAATGCCAAGAGTCGCTGATAACAACATGAAAATCGCTGATAAAATTTCGAGAACCGCCAATAGCATCATGAATCGCACCTGTAGTAAAGCGGTAGGGGGCTGGAATGTAAATCATCCTCATTTCAAGCGCATCAACATTGAAAAATATTTCCTTGACTACTTAAGACTGTAAACATACCCAAACAATATCAGGTATGTTTACAGTCTTTTATATTTTTTTAACTTCTGCTGAAAGAAGTTAAAACCTCCTTACGCTATTATGCCGAGGCATAATTGATTAACTTAAAGTAGGGGAGAAATGAGTCGCATAAGAGATTCGAGCATGCGTTTTTGAATACTTCGCTTTTGAAATGACGCCCATGTAATTTCTATGGAGTCTTTAAAATCTTGTTCAAAATCATTTTTTATATCTAGAACCGTTTTAGATTCATATAGGACCGCAATGATTTCATAATTAAGTTCAAAACTACGAATATCCATATTTGCTGTACCAATTGTTGCAACTTCATCATCAACAAGTACAATCTTAGCGTGCATAAAGCCATCTTTATAGCTGTAAATGGAGACTCCCGCTTTTAGAAGTGGTGTAAAGTATGATTGGGATGCTTGATCACTAATGACGCTATCGCCTTTTCCCGGATATAAAATTCGAACATCTACTCCGGAAAGTGCACTCAAACGTAATAATGTTAATGTTTCCTGATCAGGAATGAAGTATGGAGTGGCAATCCAAATTGACTTTTTGGCAGAGCCCATAATTTTCAATAGAGCATTTCGAATACTTGTATCATCTGAGCTAGGTCCACTTGCAATGATTTGAACGGCACCTTGCGCCTGATGAATTCCTTGACTTGGAAAGTATGCTCTATCCATAAATTGATTCCAAGAGTAAGCATTTAAACTGTTAGTGGCATAAAGAAAATCTTCTAGGAAAATGGCCTGTAGTTTATATAATGCTTTTCCTTCTATTTTTAAATGACTATCACGCCAAATAGGAAACTTCTTCGAACGACCAAGATATTCATCCCCGACATTGAGTCCACCTGTAAAACCGATTGTCCCATCTACAATAACAATCTTACGGTGATTACGATAATTGACGGTTTCTAATAGCCAAGGTGAAAGTATAGAATCAAATTCGATTACTTCAATCCCTGCTTCTTTCATTGGTTGTAAGAAACTCTTCCGTAATTTATTACTTCCGAGTCCATCGTAAAGAAAGCGTATGATCACGCCAGATTTTGCTTTCCTTATTAAGGCATCTCGAATTTCTGTGCCGATTTCATCTGATCGATAAATATAGTATTGAATATGAATATGATGTGTAGCATTTTCAATCGCTTGTATGATTTCAGTAAATGTTTCATCACCGTTTGTTAAGAGCTTTGTTGTAGTTTCATTAGCAGCAGGACCACCACCAAATTTTTGTATAACTTGAGTCAAATAGGTGGATCGTTCATTTAAAGGAGGGGAGTTTTCTAAATTAAAACTTTTCCCTTCTAAAATCTCACGAAATATTATTCTCCTTTCTTCTGAACGATGTAAATGCTTCCTTCTTCTCCAGTGACTTCTTCCGAAAAGTAAGTACATAAATACACCAATACCAGGGAGAATAGCTAAAACTAAAAGCCAAGCTAATGTACTTTGCGGAGAAAGGTTTTCAATAAAAATAACGAAAGCAATCCCTATAAGTGTGATGGGCCATAATAAGCCGATTAAGGTAGATAAGGGAATGATAGACTTATTTAAGAATATGAGCATAATTGCTGCAATTGTAAATAAAAATAGTAATTGGACAACGCGGTTTTTCATATGATGCATTTTCACCTATTCTTTCTTAAATATAATTTTCATAAGAGGAAGTTGTACTTTCATATTTTTATGATAAATTGTTTTCTTTTTTTTAACAATATAGGCATTTCCGCATGTGCCTTCTATAACGTATATTTTTACGTTTCTAGTTAATGAGCAAATCCACCTCCTCCTACTCGATTAAAATTGAACACTGAAACCGTTAAAATGATGGATTCCCGTACCGAATTTTACAAGATCCTCTTCTCTCAACGTAGTAACTGCCTGTTTTACTTCTATTAAAATAGAAGAATCAAGCCCCAATGTATTATGAGACCCGAAAATCTTCGTAATATTAGGTAAGTTCGCTATCTTCTCTAAGGAATCTACTAAATCTACTGGATTTGTTGTAGGGAAAAAAGCATAAATTGGCGTTTTATCATACAGTAAATCACCAGTAAATAAATAACCGTTGTTATGATCTAAAATAGATATATGCCCTGGTGAATGGCCAGGTGTATGCAGTATAGTCAATTTTCTATTTCAGATATCGATAATATCTCCATCCTCTAAAACACCAGAGGGCTGTCCTTGGAAAGGTTTATATGTTTCAGGATTAAACGTTTTGGGCGTAGGTATCGTGATATCACGACTGACGTCTTTTCTGATCTGTTCAATCGATAACTTTTTAATGCCATTTACTAGCCAATCAGCCTCTTCCTTGTGTACGTAAATATGCTCAAATTGTCTATGACTACCAATATGGTCCGATACGAAAAACATATACATTTCTTAAAAAATGTAGACATCTCTACTGTGACACAACTTATATCTTCCGACTTTCGTATTTGTGTCTTCCTTATTCTCCGAGTCTGGTTTCGCAAAACGCTACTACCATTTTGTATGACTCTCCAAAGGCTTAAATTCCGCAGTATCGTTGCGTACACATCTAAGGCTTAGTTTCAGTTAAGCTTCTTAGATTGAATAATTTGCTAAGTTAATGCTTGCGTTCAAATCTCTATCCATCTTTAATCCGCAAGAGCAGATAAATAATCTGTCTTTCAGTCTCAAATCTGATTTGACTTGTCCACAAGAAGAACAAGTTTTTGATGATGGAAACCATCTGTCGGCTTCAATAAATTCAATTCCGTATTTTTTACATTTGTATTGAATTTGCCGTTTGAATTCATATAACTTCTGCCCGGCTACCGCCTTCGCCAGATGTTTGTTTTTCATCATACCTTTTACATTTAAATGTTCCATTACAATACGAGATGGCTTGGTTTTCACGATCTCATTAGAACACTGATGTAAATGATTTGTTCGGATGTCGTTAAGTCGCTTATATAAATTACGAATTTCAGTGTTTTGTTTTTGAATATTTTTCATATTCTTTAAAGGTATTTTATAGATTGGCTTTCGTTTTTTAGTATACTCTTTCGTGTTGGCTTCAAGCTTACGAGCTAGTTGTCGTTGTTCTCGCTTCAACTTTTGCTCTAATCGTTTGACTTCTTTGGTTTTGTTAATGTTCTTTTTGAACTCACCATCAGAACAAACTGCCAATTTTTCGATACCCACATCAATTCCTAAACTTTCGTCGGTCAAATCATATGGCTCAAATTCTTGCTCAAACCCAATGGATAAGAACCAGTTTCGTCCGTCAAACGAAATGCGTGGATTCGAATATTTATGACTTTTTTTAAGCTTAGGAAGCGCATTGCAAGTTTTTACACTACCAATCTTTTCTCCTCTAAAACCTTCATTTGTTCGTTTTAAACTTTCGTAATTTACATAAAAACTAACTTTACTTCTTCGTCTGCTTTTGAACCTTGGCTTTTCAGTCATGCCTTCGAACCAACGCTTTCTAGCAATATCGGCATCTTTCACCGCCTGTTTCATCACATTGCTTCCGACTTCCTTCAGCCATTTATGCGTTGTTGGTTTCAGCTCGTTATTGATTTTCTTACGAACTTCGCCCTCTTTGACTGTACGCTTCTCGTCGTTATAAATACGTTCGCTTTCAGCCAAGAAATAATTGTAAGCCCATCTCGCAGTCCCCGCAGACTTCCAAAACAAAACCTCTTGTTCTTTAGTTGGTTTTAGTCTGATCTTTGTCCCTAGCGTGACAACATTTACACCAACACGTTTAGCAAATTTTCCAATGGACATTAATTCCATGCGTACCACCTCCCTTTCAATATGATAAAATCACTTTACCCTATTTAGAGAGGTTGTTAACATTTTTTAAATTTGTATCTATTTTTCTTGTTCACACGAAGGCGCAACCCTTCATGCAGTCTTTCTCTCACGAGTAGACCTCTTATGCTTTCACATAAGCGCAGACTATATCTTCATCTTATCTTTTAATAAGAGCCACATTTTTCTTCCGCCATTCGCTTGCGGTTTTACTCTCCCTCAAGGAGATAGTCGTTGAACGTCTTCCTTGTCTCATTAGAGATTTAGGAGTTCGCTGCTAAACATCCATTACCAAAGCACTTAGCGCTACCGTTTTCCGTTGTCACGATGATCCTTTACGGACACTGAGTAATTTTTTTCAGCTTATGCCATCCTTGTTGTTTTTTCTGCTTTCGCACCGTTACGTCTGCCGTTTCCAGCTCCGCTTTGGTCACAAGGCTTTAGGAGTTAAAAGCAATTAACGTGGAGTTCGCACCAATCGCTTGATACGAAGGGTATTCTGTTATAAATCTATACTTCTATACAGGTTTGTATAGTTTTGTCTAAATTTGTTGTAACAGTTTAGTTACCCAATGAACATGGGTAGTGAGGACCGTAATAGGTAAAGATGTTAGTTGATTACATATTCTTTCAATGTTATCGATGCCTAAACCAGTATCAATTAAAACAGCTTTATCCGTCCCGATCAGTAAAAATGAATGAACTTTTTCCCAATGTCCATATTCACTTATTGCAAACGTTTCTTCATTAATTTCTTCTACTGTAAACCAAGAATCCTTAATAATAACCATTAAATATACGCCCCTTTAAATTAATTAATCTATTATAACTTCGAAAAACATCTGCGCTGACGCTTCGCTTTCGGCAAAAAACACTTGCCGCTGACGCTTCGCTTTCGCGCAAAAAACATCTGCCGCTGCCGCTAGCACAAAGCCAATTCCGGACGCAATTATGCCGAAGTATAATTGATTATGATGCTTTTATTCGAACTTTTATCATATTTTTCCTTTAATTCTACATATATTATTTATAAAGTTAATTTTTTTTTAGAAAAAATATAATTAAGTGTAATCAAGAAGTACGTAAGTGGATAGGAAGAAGATATCCAAAAATTACTCTCTTAAGTATAGCAATAATGATTTGTAGTTTTTAACGCTTTAAATGAGAAAACTATATATTAAAACGGAAATAACTTAATTGGAAATATATATGGGAATAAGAATTGATAACTTTTTACTGTTAAATAGAATTAATCAAAAATTAAAGTGTATTTTTACAAATAAAGAAAACATTTTTTGTGAAAGAAAATTATATTTGGATAATAAAAATCGAGGAGTTTAGTTAATAGATTAAAAAAGAAGCAAATAATCATGTAAAGAAAAAATTAAACTTGTAAAATTATTTGATAAAGATGTAAGGACTTGATTTGTTTATATATTTATAATATTTCAAAAAAACTACTTGATTTAATGTATTATTTCTAGATAAAATAATGTTACATTTAATTTTCAGATAATTCCTGCATCGGATTTTGTTGTCTGAAGAAGTAAAAAAAATATTAAGGGTGTTTACAAATATAAATGGAGGTGTAAAGAATAGTTCAAAGAATATAATTCTGAAATAAATTTATAGCCAAGTGAAATCATTTTTCAGAATATTGAATATGGGAGGGGAGATTGTTTGAATACAGCAAATGACCTACTAACAATTAGAAATTTAACTACAAGTTTTCGCATTAAAGAAACTTACCACGCTGCTGTAGAGGATGTCTCGCTTTCGCTTAAAAAGAATGAAGTATTAGCAATCGTTGGAGAATCTGGTTGTGGTAAAAGTACATTAGCAACTACTATTGTAGGCCTGCACAATGAAGTTAACACAAAGGTTACAGGGGAAATTCATTATAATAATCAAAATTTAACGCAATTAAATGAGCAGCAATTTAATAGATTACGAGGTAATGATATTGGTTTTATTTTTCAGGATCCTCTTTCAGCTCTCAATCCGTTAATGCGGATAGGAGAACAGATTGCAGAGGGGCTGGTATATCATACAAAGCTCTCAAAGCAACAGCGCGCGGAGAGAGTATTAGAATTGTTGAATCAGGTAGGCATTTCTAATCCAGAGCGTGTGGCAAGACAATTCCCTCATCAATTGTCTGGGGGGATGCGTCAGCGTGTCATGATTGCCATTGCCTTGTCATGTAAACCATCTATTTTAATTGCAGATGAACCGACAACAGCTTTAGATGTGACGATCCAAGCTCAAATACTTGATTTATTAAAAGCACTACAGTCAGAAACTGAAACAGGTATTATCTTAATCACCCATGATTTAGGCGTGGTGGCAGAAATGGCTGATCGAGTTGCAGTAATGTATGCGGGTGAAGTAGTAGAAGAAGCACCTGTTCAGGAATTATTTAAAAATGCTAAACATCCTTATACTCGTTCTCTATTGAATTCTATTCCACAAACACATAGTGAAAATGAAAGACTTGAAGTTATTCAAGGTATGGTGCCATCGCTGAAGAATTTGCCTCGAGAAGGCTGCCGATTTTCAGCACGAATACCGTGGATAGATGCATCTGCACATGAAAGAAAACCACAATTACATGAAATTGCACCAGGTCATTTTGTTAGATGTACCTGCTGGAAACACTTTCATTTAGAAGGTGAAGAAGGAGGCGGGGCTGTATGAGCTTTATGCAAATTAATGATTTAAACGTTCATTACCCAATTCGAGGCGGCTTTTTTAATACAGTAATCGATAAGGTATATGCGGTTGATGGCGTCACAATGGAGTTTGAAAAAGGAAAAACATATGGTTTAGTAGGAGAATCAGGATCAGGAAAATCTACTACAGGAAAGGCCATTATTGGTTTAGAAAAAATCACTTCAGGCCAAATTTTCTACGAAGGTGAGGATGTAACAAACCAACGCAGAAATCGTAATTCAGCTTATAACAAAGACATTCAAATGATTTTCCAAGATTCTCATTCAAGTATGAATCCTAGAAAACGGGTACTAGACATTTTAGCAGAGCCTATTCGGAATTTTATGAAGCTTAGTGATCAAGAGGAGCGTAAGCGCATCAAAGAGTTACTAGCAATTGTAGGGATGTCTGAAGATGTATTGTTAAAATATCCGCATGAATTTTCTGGTGGTCAAAAACAACGTCTAGGAATCGCGCGAGCTGTTGCTTGTAATCCCAAAATGATTATAGCTGATGAACCTGTATCTGCGCTGGATTTATCCGTACAAGCACAGGTGTTAAACTTTATGAAAGATATTCAAACTGAATATGGTCTTACTTATTTATTTATTTCACATGATTTAGGTGTTGTAAAACATATGTGCGATCATATATCCATTATGTATAAAGGACGCTTCGTAGAAACAGGTACGAGACATGATATATATAGGGATCCACAACACGTTTATACAAAACGTCTGTTATCTGCTATTCCAAATATTGAACCAGAGTCACGCTTAGAGCGCAAACTCATTCGACAAAAAGTAGAAGAGAACTATCAAAAAGAGCAACATCAATATTATGATGAGCATGGAAAAGTATACCCGCTTAAATCCATTTCAGATACACATATGGTTGCGATGTCAGGGGGTATATAAAATGTGGAAAACAATTGTTAGACGAACACTTTTGATGATTCCTCAAATGTTTGTGCTAAGCCTAATTATCTTTATTTTGGCGAAGCAAATGCCAGGTGATCCATTTACAGGTTTGATTACACCAGAAACAGACCCTTCACGTATCGAAGAATTGAGAATTCAGTCAGGATTTTATGATCCATGGTATGTGCAATATTACCATTGGATAACTAACGCCTTCCAAGGAGATTTTGGACAAAGCTATACATATAAAATTGCGGTGTCCACACTGATTGGTGAGCGCGCATTAAATACATTTTGGCTCGCTCTACTAAGTGCGGTTCTCGTTTATGCGATTGCTATTCCATTAGGAATGATTGCGGGGCGTAAGCAAGATACATTGTACGATAAGTCGATCACACTCTATAGCTTTATAAGCTACGCGATACCGACTTTTGTCTTGGGTTTAATTTTCCTATATATTTTCGGTTATCGTTTAATGTGGTTCCCGACGAGTGGAACAGTTGATGTAGGTGTAGAACCGGGAACGCTGGAATATTATTGGAATCGCATCTATCATTTAATTTTACCTGCGATGACATATGCGATTTTAGGTACGACAACGATTATTCAATATTTACGTTCAGAAATTATCGATGCTAAGACACAGGATTATGTTAAAACAGCACGTAGTAAAGGCGTACCGATGAAAAGAATCTATAGAAGACATATTTTCCGCAATTCCTTATTGCCAATTGCAGCCTTCCTAGGTTTTACAATTACGGGCTTATTAGGTGGTTCGATTTTTATAGAAACAATTTTTGGCTTCCCGGGCATGGGGCAATTATTCATCCATTCTATAACGAGTCGCGATTATAGTGTGATTACAGCTCTCGTTATGCTTTATGGCTTCTTAGCATTATTAGGTAGTCTACTGTCAGATATTATTATGAGCATTGTTGATCCACGTATCCGCATAGACTAACTGTTAAATTTAATGTTTAAGGAGAGGTGAATATAAATGGAACAAAAAAATGACACAATGACAGTTGAAAGTACTCCACCAACAGGGATACAAGTTATAATACGTGAATTTCGGAAAGATAAGCTAGCGTTATTTTCATTCATTGGTATGAATTTACTGATTATTACGATATTAATTATGGCCATGTTTATGAACCAAGATGAAATATTAAAAATTAAATTATTAGAGCGCTTTACAGAGCCGGGGGTAAATGGTTATATTCTTGGAGCTGATGAAGCTGGGCGCGATATGTTTGGCCAGCTTATTATCGGTGCGAAAAACTCCATTTTAATTGCGATCGCTATTACGCTCATCGCCAATACAATAGGGGTTGTGCTCGGCATTATTATGGGCTATTACGGTGGCTTTATTGATAATTTTTTTATGCGTATCATCGATTTTCTCATGACATTACCAACGTTAATGATTATAATTGTAGTAGTTACAATTATTCCCAAATATGGTGTTTTTGAATTGATATTAATATTGAGTGCCTTCCAATGGATAGGGACAGCACGTTTAGTCCGCAGTAAAGCTTTATCAGAAGGACGCCGTGATTATGTGAGTGCCTCTAAAACAATGGGCACTAGTGATTTTGTCATCATGTTTAAGGGGATATTACCAAATTTAAGCTCGTTGCTAATTGTAGAGTTAACACTAAATTTTGCAGGGAATGTTGGGATTGAAACAGGTCTATCATTTTTAGGCTTTGGTTTACCACCATCTACACCTAGCTTAGGGACTCTTGTAAGCTATGCAACGAATCCAATTGTTTTATCTACTAAGTGGTGGGTTTGGTTGCCCGCATCATTATTAATTTTAGTATTGATGCTTGGTATAAATTATGTCGGTCAAGCGCTCAGACGTGCGGCTGACGCAAAACAACGATTAGGATAAAAGGGGAGGATTTACTCATGAAGAAGAATTGGTTATTCTTGTCCGTGCTATTTGCAGTCATGTTTGTTTTAGCAGCCTGCAATGGCGGAGGTGGTACTGAGAAAGGCTCAGAAACAGATAACAAAGGGAAATCAGGAGAAAAAGAAACGACTAAAGTAGAAGAAAATTTACTGTCATCAGAAGTGACTAATGAAGGAGAGGCAATTAAAGGCGGTACATTAAGAGTAGGTCTTGTAACAAGTTCTCCATTCCAAGGGATTTTCAATTGGGAGCTATATGAAGATGCATATGATAAAGAGATCATGGATTTTGCTACTAACTCTATCTTTAGTACAGATGGCGACTTTGTTGTTACAGATCAAGGTGCTGCAAAATTAGAGGTTGATAAGGACGCAAAAAAAGCAACGATTACACTTCAAGGTGATTATAAATGGTCAGATGGTAAAGCAGTAACGGCCGAAGATTTAATTTACCCATATTTAATTATCGGACATCCAGATTACACTGGTATACGTTATGATGATGATTTCAAAAATATTGTTGGTGTAGAAGAATATCATAGCGGTAAAGCAGATACAATTTCAGGTATTACAAAAGTTAACGATAAAGCAATTCAAATTCAATTTAAGAAAGTATCACCAGCAATTTATTATGGTGGAGATGGTTTATGGGGGTATGCAGCTCCGAAGCATCAATTAGAGTCTATTCCAGTAAAAGATTTAATTTCTTCCGATGCAGTACGAAAGAACCCTGTAACACTTGGACCATTTAAAATTGATAAAATTGTTAATGGTGAATCTGTACAATTTGTAGCAAACGAGTATTACTTTAAAGGAAAGCCAAAAATTGATAAAGTTGTGCTTGAGGTTGTACCACCAACTTCAATTGGTGAAGCATTACGAACTGGAAAATATGATATTGCAACATCATTCCCAACAAACCAATATGATGGTATAAAAGATCTTTCAAATGTATCAGTTCTAGGTCGTCCAGAGTTAGCATACTCTTATTTAGGTTTTAAATTAGGGAAATACGATAAAGTGGATAGTAAAAATATTTTTGACGAGAAGTCAAAAATGAACAATGTGGAATTACGTCAAGCAGTTGCGTATGCAATGGATATTGAGGGTGTTTCAGAAAAATTCTACCAAGGGTTACGTGAGCGTGGAAATTCTTTAATTCCTCCGGTATTCTCATTCTACGATGAAACGTTAGAGGGCTATCACTATGACCCTGAAAAAGCTAAGGAATTACTAGATAAAGCTGGGTATAAGGATAAAGATGGAGACGGAATTCGTGAAGATAAAGACGGAAAAAAATTCACTATTCGTTTAGCTGCTATGGCTGGCTCAGAAACGGACGAAGCGATTGTAGAATACTACCGTCAGAACTGGAAAGATATTGGCTTAGATGTGCAATTAACAACGGGTCGTCTTATCGAATTCAATGCTTTCTATGATAAAGTACAAGCGGATGATCCAGAAATCGATATGTATATGGCAGCATGGGGAACTGGTACAAACCCATCTCCAAAAGGTTTGTATGGAGAAGGTGCTGAGTTCAACTACAGTCGCTTTGTGTCTCCTGAGTTAACAAAATTATTAGATGCTATCGACTCTGAGGATGCGATGGATCCAGATAAACGTAAAAAAGCATTCCGTGCTTGGCAAGAATATATGAGTGAACAAGCAATGGTATTCCCAACATTCTTCCGAACTGAAGTTATTCCTGTGAATAAGCGTGTGAAAAACTGGGATGCATCTTATGCTACTGATACTAAAGATAATCTTCACACAGTAGAATTATTAGCTGATGAACCATTAAAATAGTTTAAAATCACAAAAAAACAGCTTTTCTTGTCACAAGAAAGGCTGTTTTTTATCAATAAAGTTACCAAAAGAATAGGTATAGTAAAACAACTAAATCAACATATTTACAGTTGAACATCTGATATTTCAATGAAAATTAATAAAAAGGAGTAGTTTCAATAATAATAGAAAACAACAGCTTAATCGTAAGTAGGGTGTGTCTGAAATTAGGACTGTTTTTGCATCCCCTAATACCAAATGCTGGAGGATGTGCATTAGCAGCAGAAACATCCAAGACGCTTGGACCTACTAAATAATACAGTAAGACAAAACGCAATAAAAAACTCCCATCAACAGCGTTTATACTGTTAATGAGAGTTCTGATAGTTATCGATTAGCAACCCAAGTTTTCACAAGATCTGCAGTACCATAAACGTAATGCTAATGCTGATCGCCTACTTCGTGGTATGTTGTGCTATCGTCAACCTCTGTTTGCATGTATGAAATAAGTTGAGAGCATTTTTCAAATATTGGGTCAAAAAGATTAATTTATGGACGTATAACACATGGCTCTGGACTGTGACACGGACCTGAATAAGCAGCAGCAGGCACTGTGCTAACACTAATTAAAAATACCGTAAGACATAAAGTAGAAATGATCAGTTTAATGCTTTTTTTCATATTTAATCTCTCCTTTATAGTTAACACTCACATTATAGTATATTAGTGGTAAAACAGGAATATATTTTATTGAAAAATCTGCAAAATCTGATATTTCCGAATTGTTGGTATTGATGAAGCGTAAGAAGAACAGAGGGAACTGACTCATAATAAATTTAGAAGTTATAATGTCCGAGATATTTAGTATGTTAATGGTTTTATAGCGTTTTACTATTATATGTAAGCTTTAGAGCTTTTTAAGCAATAAAAAACTCCCATCAACAGCGTTTATACTGTTAATGAGAGTTCTGATAGTTATCGATTAGCAACCCAAGTTTTCACAAGATCTGCAGTCCCATAAACGTAATGCTGATCGCCTACTTCATGGTATGTTGCGCTATCGTCAACCTCTGTATGCTTGTACGGAATACGTTGACGGCGTTTTTCTGACATTGGATCAGGAAGTGGAATTGCCGATAATAATGATTTTGTATACGGATGAACAGGGTGATTGTAAATATCATCTGCTTTACCGATTTCCATAATTTTACCACGGTACATAACAGCAATACGGTCACTGATGTACTTAACCATTGATAAATCATGGGCAATGAAAAGATATGTTAAACCACGTTCTTTTTGTAACTGTTTTAATAAGTTAACAACTTGTGCTTGAATCGATACGTCAAGTGCTGAAATTGGTTCATCGGCGATAATAAACTTAGGATCTAAGCTTAGTGCACGAGCAATCCCAATACGTTGACGTTGACCACCAGAGAATTCGTGTGCATAACGGTTTGCGTGCTCTTTGTTTAAGCCAACGGCCTCTAGTAGTTGATTAATTTTTTCACGACGTGCTTTTTTATCCTTGTGTAGACCGTGAATATCAAAGGCTTCACCAATGATTTCACCTGCTGTCATACGAGGGTTTAAAGAAGCGTATGGATCTTGGAAAATCATTTGCATTTGACTATTAAATTTCTTTAATTCACTTTTAGATTTTTTTCCATGAACGTTTTCGCCATCGAAAATAATTTCACCATCTGTAATGTCATATAGGCGAATAATGGAACGACCAGTTGTTGACTTACCGCAACCCGACTCACCTACAAGACCGAGTGTTTCACCTTCGTATACATCGAAGCTAATACCGTCGACCGCTTTAATAGGGTTACTTGGTGAACCGAAATGTTGCTTTAAATTTTTGATTTCAAGAATTTTTTTTGCACCCGATTTAGTCATTTTCTTGTGCCTCCTTTGCTAAATAGCCATCAATACGTTTAGCAACTGCATCTGGAAGCGGAATTTTTGGCGCATCAGGATGCAACAACCAAGTTTTAGCAAAGTGTGTGTCACTTACTTGGAACATCGGAGGCTCTTGTTCATAGTCAATAGCCATTGCGAATTCATTACGAGCAGCAAACGCATCACCCTTTGGAGGGTTGATCAGATCCGGTGGTGAACCAGGAATCGTGCGTAATAGCTCATCTGTATCGTTATCTAAGTCTGGCATTGAACCAAGTAGACCCCATGTATATGGATGCTTCGGATTATAGAAAATATCATTAACAGTACCATATTCGACGATTTGGCCTGCATACATAACTGCTACTCGGTCAGCAACGTTTGCAACGACACCTAAATCGTGAGTAATGAAAATGATAGATGTTTTCGAATTTTTTTGGATTTCTTTCATTAGCTCTAAAATTTGCGCTTGAATTGTAACGTCTAATGCTGTTGTTGGCTCATCGGCAATTAGAAGCTTTGGATCAGCTGCAAGTGCAATGGCAATAACAACACGTTGACGCATACCGCCTGAAAATTCATGTGGGTATTGGTTAAAACGTTTTTCAGGGAAGGGGATGCCTACCTGAGTTAATAGCTCGATTGCACGTTTTTTAGCTTCAGCTTTAGATACTTTTTTATGTTGTAAAATAACTTCAGTTATTTGACGTCCGACCTTCATAGTAGGGTTTAAACTTGTCATTGGGTCTTGGAAAATCATAGCAATTTCATTTCCGCGTACTTTTGACATTGCTTTATCGCTTAACGGAACTAAATCACGGCCGTTAAATAAAATTTGTCCTGACGCATAAATACCAGGTGGCTGTGGAATTAGTTTCATTAATGCGTTACTCGTAACACTTTTACCTGAACCAGATTCACCAACGATTGCGAGTGTCTCACCTTCTTTTAGGTCAAAGTTTACGCCACGAACAGCGTGGACAAGTCCTGCATACGTTTTAAAGTTAATTCTTAAATCTTTTACTTCTAAAATAGTTTTACTCATTGTCGGCCACCTCCTTATTTACGTAGTTTTGGATCTAATGCATCACGTAAGCCGTCACCAACTGCGTTAAATGCAAAGATTGTAAGTGAAATGAACACTGCTGGGAAAATCAAACGCCATGGAGCATTACCAATCGCTTTATTCCCTTCAGAAGCCATTGTGCCCCAAGAAGCTGTTGGAGCAGGAACCCCAAGGCCAAGATAACTTAAGAATGATTCTGTAAAGATCGCAGATGGAATTGTTAATGTCATCGTTACTAAAATCGCTCCAAGTGCGTTAGGAACTAAATGTTTAATAATTAGGTGACCAGTGCTAGCACCTAAAGTACGAGCAGCTAGAACATATTCTTGATTTTTAATCGATAATACTTCACCACGTACAATACGAGCCATGTTAATCCAACCCGTAATTGAAAGTGCGATAATCATAGGAACTAAACCAGGCTGCATAACAACTAATAGTACGATTACTACTAATAGGTAAGGTACAGCAGTTAAAACATCGGCAATACGCATCATAATATTATCAACGCGTCCACCAGCTAAACCAGAAATACTTCCCCAAATAACACCAATAATTAAGTCGATGATAGCTGCAGCGATTCCGATAAATAATGAAATACGTGCACCTTCCCAAATACGAACGAAAATATCACGGCCTAAATCATCAGTTCCGAACCAAAATTCAGCAGATGGTGGGGCATTATAAACACCAAGTTGATCACTTGCTTTATATTGAGAGAACATAGGCACGAAAGTAGCCATTAAAATAATAATAATTAAAACGATTATCCCTAGAATGGCCATTTTGTTATGAGAGAAACGGATAAATACTTCCTTCCAAAAGGAGACTGATTTATCAGCTAATTTTTCCGTTGCTTCATGATTACCACCGACAATTTTAAACTTATCTTTTTCAATTTGTTGCTGTGTCATTATTTTTTCGCTCCTTTCAGTTTAATTCGCGGATCAATCACACTATATAAAATATCAACGATTAATACCGCAAATAAAAGGATGATGGAATAGAACACAGTCGTACCCATGATTACTGTATAGTCACGGTTTGTAATACTTTGTACAAAGTGTTTACCTAGTCCTGGGATAGCAAAAATTTGTTCAACTATGAAACTACCTGTTACAACACCTGCAGTTAAAGGACCTAAGTATGTCACCACTGGAAGTAGAGCGTTACGTAAAGTGTGACGGAAGACGATTGTCCATTTACCAATTCCTTTTGCACGTGCCATTTTTACATAATCACTATTATTTTGTTCAAGCATACTTGAACGTGTTAATTTTGCGATAAAGCCCATGTGGCTGAAAGCGATTGCAAGGGCTGGCAATATACTATAAACAAAGCCTTTCCATCCACTTACCGGGAACAAGCCTAGTTTGTAGGATAAGAAATACTGCATTAAACCCGCTAAAATAAATGAAGGTACTGAAATACCTAGCACCGCAAAGGACGTTGCCAAATAATCCGGGAACTTATTATGATAAAGCGCGGAAACTACTCCTATTAAAATACCGAATCCAACTGCCAATAGCATAGCTTCAATCCCTAATGTTAAAGAAACAGGGAAACTTTCTTTGATCATATCATTTGTAGAACGCGCTTTATATTTCATTGACTCACCGAAATTGAAAGTGGCCGTATCGATTAAATAATCTTTGTACTGAATATACCAAGGGTTATTTAATCCATACGTTTCGTTTAACTTTTCCTCAATTTGAGGGGGGAAATTACGTTCACTCGCAAAAGGACTACCCGGAGCAAGACGCATTAAGAAAAACGTAACCGTTACGATGACGAAAAGCGCGAGAAGTATATACATCAGCCTTTTCAAAATATATTTAATCACATGAAACTCCTCCTTCTATTTGTCAATTTTCAGACAAATATATGCCTTCGTATTTTAAAAAGAGCTGACTCGCGCCGAAGTGGCTACGAGGCAGCTCTTCGCTGTAGAGCTAAATAAGCGATATGAATTAGACTATTTTTCTTCTACTACAACGTCTTTAAGTTGGATGTTACCAAGTTTATCTGCTTTCATGTTTTTCACGTTATCATGTACTACAGAAAGGTTCGTGTAGTAGTAGATAGGTGCAACTGGGAATTCTGAAACAGCAACTTTTTCTGCTTGTTTTAGAAGTTCAATACGTTTAGCTGGATCTGTTTCTTTATTAGATTGATCTAATAATTTTTTGTACTCAGCATTTTCCCAACCAGTATCGTTGTTACCGTTTGCAGCTGTATTAAACATTTCTAAGAATGTATAAGCATCATTGTAGTCACCAATCCAGCCCATACGTCCAACTTGGAAGTCTGCTTGGTTAATTTTTTCTAAATATACTTGCCATTCAGAGTTATCAAGACCTACAGTAATACCAAGGTTTTTAGTCCAGCCCTCTTGGATAAATTGAGCGATAGCAGCGTGTGCTTCACTTGTGTTGAAAGAAACGTTAATTTTAATGTCTTTTGGATCTTTAATGCCAAGTTCTTTCATACCTGCTTCAAGTGCTGCTTTAGCACCTTCGATATCGTTGTCTTTGAAGTAACCGCGGTCTTCTTCAAAACCTTGAACTGTGATAGGAACCATACCTAATGCAGGTTTTTGTTCACCTTTAGTAACGTTGTCAATTAATCCTTGACGGTCAATTGCTAATGTTAACGCTTTACGGATGTTAGCGTTTCCAGTGATTTTATCTTTTGTATTGAATTTGTACCAATAAACAGAAGCTTGGTCAGCGATATTTAATACTTTAGATTCTTTAAATTCATCAATTGAGTCAAGAGCTACAGCTTGGAATGGTGCTCCAAGGTAGTCGATTTCTCCATTTTTGTACATTGTAGCTGCAGTTGCTTCAGATTCTACCATGTCAATATTTACAGTTTCTAAAGATACTTTATCTGCATCCCAGTAATTGTCATTTTTCTTTAATACAACTGTAGCATTGTGTTGCCAATCAGCTAAAGTGAAAGGACCGTTTGTTACATAGTCTTCACCAGCATCTGCGTACCAGTTTTCTTTGCCTTCAACAACTTTTTGATTTAACGGTGCATATGTTTTAAATGCTGTTAATTCTAAGAAGTAAG
This sequence comes from Lysinibacillus sp. RS11, assembly GCF_042019215.1. Taxonomy (NCBI): domain Bacteria; kingdom Bacillati; phylum Bacillota; class Bacilli; order Caryophanales; family Bacillaceae; genus Lysinibacillus; species Lysinibacillus sp. RS11. Next base: position 1,097,381 of record NZ_CP168124.1, read on the forward strand.
GTGTTGGATTTTCTAAAGTAACTACTAAAGTTTTTTCGTCTTGAGCTTTAATGCCTACAGCATCAGCAGAACCTTTACCTAAATTGTAAGCTTCAGCACCTTTAATAGGATAAAGGATTGAAGCATATTCAGATAGATTATTAGGGTTTAATGCCCATTTCCACGCATATTCAAAGTCACCAGCAACTACTGGATCACCATTTGACCATTTAGCATCACGTAGTTTGAAAGTATACGTTAATTTATCATCGCTAATTTCCCAGCTTTCAGCAGCTGCTGGAACTGGTTTTGCATCATCGTCTAGTGTTGTTAATCCTTCAAAGATGTTTTTAAGAATAACACTAGAAGTTGAATCTGTTGCTAATTGTGGATGTAGTGATGGTGGTTCAGAAGCAACTACTAGATCTAACTCTTGAGAAGCTTTTCCAGATGAACCAGAATCTTTGCCTTCGTCTTTTGATTTTTCAGACGAATCTCCACCGAAGCCACATGCAGCTAGTACTAATGAAAAGACTGCAAGGACTGTTAATAATAAAAACTTTTTGTTTTTATTCATGTGAATCCCCCTTATACAATTTTTAAGCCTTTTGTGAAGCTCTTATTTAATATACCAAAAAAATCATTTGCACAAAATAAAAAAGATTCAAATTTATATAGTATTATCTGACATCTAATAGAATAATAATTTTTTTCGATTCATCACTTTAGTGTTTGAAAGTAATATGATAATAAAAATTTGATATTTATTTGTTATGAATATCAAAAATAAAACAAAAATTAAAAAAAGATTTATTATACCGAAAATTCATATTCTTCCGATAATGCTATTGTTATTCGAAAAATGATTCAAAAGTCACAGGAGAGATGCTTGGAGAGATTTGTATAGAAATGTAGAAAATCATTGTAAAACTGAGTGAATTAGCTTCAAGTTCAGGTATTTTTTTGTAATTTCTAATCGCAAAGAATGAATATTTTTAGCTATTAATGATATATAGGAATCTTGTTTTGTATTTATCTAAGGTTATCTCGTATAAAAGAGAAAAAAGAAGAAATAGAGTAAATGTTGAAAAAATGAACATTTATTAAGTAAATTGTGTATTGCATTTTGGTTAAATATATTTTTTTGAAATAATTTACACATTGCTTGCATATACAACTATGTATGAAAAAACATTATATTTTATTAATTATATGCAAACAGAATTTTGTATATGTAAATGGAAAAACATACATGCTTCTAAGTACTTTTATGTTGCTGTTTTATGGAGAAAGCCATTTGTCTCTCTTAGAAGGAAGACCTCTACATATAATTACTAAAAAATCATCTAAGTAGAACTTAATGAGTAGAAAATTTACTTAACTTCTATATATGGTCGATTTTACCATATTATGAATTCTATATAAAAGGCTTTTTAAAAATAAACAGTAAAGCAGTTGTAGGTGGGTGAATGAGAAGCCACATAGGGTAATATAAATGTTGAACGTCGAGGTGATGGCTGCTCGGAATTTTATCAGCGGTTTTCAAGGTGTTATCAGCGATTCACGGCATTTTATCAGCAGTTTTCAAGGTGTTATCAGCGATTCACGGCACTTTATCAGCGGTTTTCAAGGTGTTATCAGCGATTCACGGCACTTTATCAGCGGTTTTTCAAGGTGTTATCAGCGATTCACGGCATTTTATCAGCGGTTTTCATGATGTTATCAGCGATTGGCATTTTGGAACATCCAGACACTTCGCTTTCGTACGGATTTGCTGAGGTTTGTTTAAGTGACAGGTCAGAAAACATACGTTATATGGTGATGAGCCAAAAAAAGAGTCTGGGACAAAAGAAAAAATGTTAGACCAATTTCGGTCTAACATTTTTTGATTTAGGAAGGAACACTCTACTCATTAAAGCGAAAAAGTTATTATCTGTTTTCGCTATTTTTCAAAATAATCGAGTTCTGTCCCAGCCCCCACTTTTAAGACTGTTTTTTTAACTGTAAAATGACAGTTTCATCTGGATCGATGTATAAAGTTTTTTGTTCAAAGTAAATAACAAAACCAGGTTTAGCGCCATTTGGCTTTTTTACCTGACGTATTTCTGTGTAATCGACTGGAACAGAGGAAGAGTCTCTTGCTTTTGAAAAATAAGCAGCAAGTGTAGCAGCTTCTCGTAATGTTGTGTCGTCTGGTTCACTCGTATGAATGACAACATGAGAGCCAGGAATATCCTTTGTATGTAGCCAAATATCTGTACGTTTAGCCATTTTAAATGTAAGCATGTCATTTTGCTTATTGTTTTTCCCAACTGAGATGGCTATACCTGTAGAAGAGACATAACGTTCAGGCTCAGGCTTCACTTGCTTTTTCTTTTTTCTTACATGACGTAATTTTAAATAACCTTGCTCTGCTAATTCTTCACGAATTTCTTCTATATCCCCAGGAGCAGCTTGTTGAACTTGCTGAGCAAGCATTTCAAAATATGCTATTTCTTCCTTCGTTTTTTCTAGCTGTTCTTGAACCATAATAAGTGCATTTTTTGCTTTTGTATATTTTGTGTAATAACTTTGAGCATTTTCAATCGGTGTTTTACGTTCGCTTACTGGAATGGTGATTTCTTCTTCTCCAGTCTCACTATAGTAGTTAACGACAGTTACTTCCTTTACACCTTTTTCGAACGCGTAAATGTTGGCCATCAGTAATTCTCCATATAATTGGAACTGATCAAGTTTAGATGCACGTTCGTAGTCTTTATTTAACTTTTTAGTTTTTAATGTAAGCTTATCAATTTCATTTTGTAACCATCGCTCTAAATCACCTGCCTGCTGTTTGACGCGATCTCGTTCGGCTCGTGCAAAAAATACGCGGTCAAGCAGCTCATGTACATTTGGATAAATCGTTACATCCCCTTGTAAATGTGTTAGAGCGATTGGTGAGAAGTAAGTTTTATTATTCGCGATGACATACATTGGCTCCGTTCCACCGTTATTAAAGGAAGAAATAAAATTTTTAAAGCAATTTACTTGATCATCTGCATCTGTTAAACGGAACAATAATTCTTCTGCATGATTGGGTGAGAAGCCGACAAATTGCGCAACAACTTCCTTAGCCGTTTTTTGTTCAGAGAAAAAACTAGTGAGCTGTTCGTCTGTTACTGCTAGAGGATGCCATTTATTTTGGGCAGGCGGCGCGATATAAGGTTGACCAGGTAACACTGTTCGAAAACTATTCACAGAAGGCGGCAAATGCTTTAAGCTGTCGACTATTTTCCCCTGCTCTTTATCTATTAACAACAGATTACTGTGACGTCCCATAATTTCAGCATGTAATTCCCTGACAATAGGATCGCCAATTTCATTTTTACTGTGAATTTCTACTATTATAATGCGATCAAAATCATGCTGTTTAATAGAAGAAATAAAACCGCCATCTAAATGCTTGCGCAACAGCATACAAAACATAGGAGGTTCTGCTGGATTCTCGATAGACTGCTCAGTAAGATGGACACGTGCGTAAGAAGAATGTATTGAAAAAAGTAATTTATGATTGCTTCCGTTCGCACGAATATGTAGAACAACCTCCTGAGCGTTTGGTTGATGTATTTTAGTGATCCGACCTGTTACTAATTGTTGTAAGTCGGCTGTCATTGCATAAGTAAATAAGCCATCAAATGCCATATGAATTCCTCTTCCCAAGAATATAAAGCATCTTGGTACTTTCGTCTTTTTAATATTTTAATGGTGCATTGTTACACTAGGTTAGTGTTCATTTAGTCATTTAGGTAGCACAAATGCACTTTTCTTATGTTTATCATAGCATTTTTTAGGTGAATATTAAAATATAGCTTCAATTGTGGTAGAATTAGCTTTTGCTCTATCTAATTTTTTATGGAGAGACGTCATAAATGACAGAGCTTATGTTATAATAATCCCAGTATGCAAAGAAAGGTGTGACGAACCTTGGTGCGTAGTATGACTGGTTTTGGCAGAGGTGTCACAACAACAAAAGACTTTCAATTAACCGTAGAAATGCGCTCGGTCAACCATCGCTTTTTAGAAATTCATGCAAAATTTCCGAAAGAATGGCTTGAAGCAGAAATTTTTGCAAAGAAGTTAATTTCACAAGCTTTGTCACGTGGCAAAATTGATGTGATGGTATACGTTAAGGACTTAGATAACGTCGAGCAAACTATTGAAATTAATTGGTCATTAATTGAAGCGTATCGTAAGGCAAAAGAGCAATTAGCAAGTAAAGTACCACTAGAAGAAAAATGGACGATGCAAGAGCTACTATCGCTTGAACAAGCACTTGTACAGGAAAAACCGCAGCTTACACCTGAGGATTTACTTTCGGCTGTTGAAAAGGCGATTACGCAAGCAATTGAGCAGTTGCTTCAAATGCGTGAGCGTGAAGGGCAAGAATTACAAGATGTTGTTGTACAATTTAAAGAACAGTTAATGGAACAAGTGAAACAGATTCGTTCATGTTCCTCTCTTGCTGTTGAAAAATATCGTACACGATTATTAGAACGAATTTCTGAAGTGGCGGATGGAGCGTTGTTAGAAGATCGCCTACTTGCAGAAGTAGCGATATTTGCAGAACGTGTGGACATCACCGAAGAATTGGACCGATTAGATAGTCACTTTCAACAACTGAAAGAAACGTTACAAGAAACGATTTCGGTTGGCCGTAAACTAGACTTTTTAATGCAGGAAATACACCGTGAGATCAATACGATTGGTTCAAAAAATCAATCTACAGAGGCGGCCATTGCGGTAGTTCAGGCGAAAACAATTTTAGAAAAGATGCGTGAGCAAGTTCAAAATATCGAATAGCTCGCATGTATCTGTTATAAATTAAGGGAGATATAGAGAAAAAATGATAAAAGAACGTGGATTATTAATTGTTCTGTCTGGCCCATCTGGTGTAGGTAAAGGGACAGTGCGTAAAGAATTATTTTCTCAGCCGAATACGAATTATGAGTATTCCATCTCGATGACAACACGAAATCCTCGCGAAGGTGAAGTAGATGGTGTAGACTATTTTTTCAAGACACGTGAAGAATTTGAAACGTTAATTGATCATGGTGGTTTATTGGAGCATGCTGAATTTGTAGGCAATTATTACGGAACACCGTTAGCCTATGTAAATGAAACACTTGATGCAGGACGTGATGTGTTTTTAGAAATCGAAGTGCAGGGTGCTGCGCAAATCCGTAAAAAGGCACCAGATGCATTATTTATTTTCTTAGCCCCACCGAGCTTAACAGAACTAAAAGACCGTTTAGTTGGTCGTGGGACAGAAACAGCAGAAGTGATTGCAAAGCGTATTGCAACTGCGAGTGAAGAGCTCGAAATGATGAGCCTATATGATTATGTGGTTGAAAATGATGAAGTGACAAATGCCTGCGATCGTATAAATGCGATTATTAAAGCCGAGCATTGTCGTAGAGAACGTGTTGAAAAAAGATATTTGTCAATGTTGAGAGGAGAATAAACCTATGTTATACCCATCAGTAGATACATTAAAAAAAGAAATCGATTCAAAATATTCATTAGTAAGTTTAGCATCTAAACGTGCTCGTCAAATGCAAGAAGAAGAAGGCACTGAACGCTTACACAAGTATGTTTCTTACAAATACGTAGGAAAAGCACTTGAAGAAGTAGCGGCGGGTGTACTTACGAAAGTGTCACAGGATGAGTCAACTGTATACGAAGACGAAATCTAACATTGATAAATAAGCTTTTGCCAAATTAATGTTAACTTCTTTCAGCAAAAGTCTTTTGTACCGAAAGCGTAGCGACAGGTACAGAAGTCTCCCACCTCTCTAGGCGGTGGTGAGATGAATGCCGATTTAAGCTACTTTTCAGCGGATGTTCAAACGCAATTATGCCAAGGCATAATTGATCATCTGCAGTGGATTTTTGATTATACAGAATGTCGAGAGCTCCCGAGGAATTTTCCTTTGGGAGCTTATCATTTGAAAGGACGATTGTGCATGAATAAAAATATTTTACTTTGTGTTTCAGGTGGTATAGCGGTTTATAAGGCTGTCGCTCTTGTTAGCAAGCTATCTCAGGCAGGGGCATATGTAAAGGTTATCATGACAGCATCAGCAAGACAATTTGTTAATCCGCTGAGCTTTCAAGTGATGTCCAAAAATGATGTTTTTTTCGATACTTTTGATGAAAAGGATTCGAGTGTTATTGCCCATATTGATTTGGCTGATTGGGCAGATTTAATTTTAGTTGCACCAGCTACTGCAAATGTCATCGGGAAACTGGCGAATGGCATTGCAGATGATATGGTAACGACGACCTTGCTTGCAACAACTGCCCCTGTATGGCTTGCACCAGCGATGAATGTACATATGTATGACCATCCAGCGGTAAAACGAAATTTGGCTCAACTAAAATCTGACGGCTATCAATTTATTGAGCCTTCGGAAGGATTTTTGGCATGTGGCTATGTTGGTAAAGGTCGTTTAGAGGAGCCAGAAAAAATAACGGCGATTGTGCAAGAATTTTTTTCGGAGAAGGCCAAGCCACTAGCTGGTAAAACGGTAGTGGTCACAGCTGGAGCATTTTATGTTCCATTGGACGAGCACCATGTTATTAGTACACAAGCGAATGGAAGAATTGGTCAAGCAATAGCAGAAGAAGCAAAAAAACTTGGGGCAAATGTTATCCTGATCAATGAGAAAGAAGCAAATGTGCATAAGCTTTTTGAACAGCTTGAGGATTATCAAAAACAATATCCATCTGCATATTTTATCCATGCTGCAAATACGCCTACAATTGAAGGAGCACCGACATTATCCGTAAAAGGAAAGACTGCTATAACCTTTGGACAAAAAGTTATTGGGGATCAAATGTTAACAATCGTATCTGACACGTGGATTGATTTTAGTGATACGGCAGAAGTAAATGGTCAATTTTGGGATGCGACAGATGCCACGCAGTTTTCTAAAGCATTTTGGACATTTGTTTTAGATGGTGAGAAGCAATGAGTTTTTTGATTGCAGAAGTTATAGTGGATGTTTCAACATATCATGTAGATCGTCCATTTGACTATGAAGTACCTACAGAATGGGTAAATATTATAGAAATGGGCTGTCGTGTAAAAGTACCGTTTGGACCAAGAAATGTGTTAGGCTTTGTGGTCGGGTTAAAAAATAACACAGATGTACCATCTAACAAATTAAAATCTATTGCGCAAATTTTAGATATAGAGCCTGTGCTAACGGAAGAAATGCTATCAATGGCAAAGTGGCTGAAAAACGAAACGATTTGCTATGAAATTGATGCCTTGCAGGTCATGCTTCCATCAGCGCTTCGAGCGAAGTATGAAAAAATCATCATGATGGAAGAGGACAAAGATGCTTTACCGGAAGAGGCTAAGGCTATTTTCGGTAAGCGACAACAGGCTAATTTCAAGGATTTTGAGCGTGCAGGTTTACTCCCGTTATTAAAGCAGCTTATAACTAATAAAATTGTAAGAATTGAAAATGTTGTGAAGCAACAAGGGAATGTGAAAGAAATACGAATGGTCAAAATTTCAGATAATCAGCAAGATATCGACAAGGCGATGGAAGAGGCAGCGAGAGCAGCTAAACAGCGCCTGCTGATTGAATGGATGAATGCACACCTTGGAGAAGTTCTTTTGCCACAGAAAATCTATGAGGAAACAGGTGTATCTTCGGCAGTATTACAGTCAGTTATTGACAAGGGAGCCGCTCACTTTATACAAGAAGAGGTGTATCGTGATCCTTTTACGAAGGAGGTTTCCCGTACTCAATCTTTACAATTGACGGATGAGCAACATGCTGCCCTAAAGGCTATTACAACATCGTTAGAAGAACAGACTGCGAAAACTTTTTTACTACATGGCGTCACGGGGAGTGGTAAAACGGAGATCTATTTGCAAGCAATACAAAAGGTGTTAGATGAAGGTAAGGAAGCCATTATGCTAGTGCCTGAAATATCATTAACACCACAAATGACGGAACGTTTCCGCAGTCGTTTTGGTGAGATGGTTGCTGTGATGCATAGTGGGTTATCTGTCGGCGAAAAGTATGACGAATGGCGTAAAATTCAGCAAGGGAAAGTGAGTGTAGTTGTTGGAGCTCGTTCAGCAATTTTCGCACCTTTTACAAATATAGGTCTTATTATTTTAGATGAAGAGCATGAATCAACATATAAGCAAGAAGATTCACCACGTTATCATGCTAGAGATGTAGCGATATGGAGAAGTGAATTTTACAAATGCCCTGTTATATTAGGTAGTGCAACGCCTGCACTTGAATCATTTGCGAGAGCAAAAAAGGGCGTTTATAGTTTGCTAACATTAAAACAACGTGCTTTGCATCAACCGTTACCAACGGTTTTTATTGCAGATATGCGAGAAGAACTTCAAAAAGGAAATCGTTCTATGTTTTCGGAGCAACTTATTGATGCTATACGAGTAAGACTTGAGAAAAAAGAACAGATGGTGCTGTTTTTAAATCGTCGTGGCTATTCTTCTTTTGTGCTTTGTCGTGATTGTGGAACGGTTGTACAATGTCCGAACTGTGACATCTCGTTAACGTATCATCGAACGACAGAGAAATTAAAATGTCATTATTGCGGCTATGAGGAGCGTGTTCCTCAAATATGTCCACAATGCCAGAGTGAGCATATTCGTTATTTTGGGACGGGAACACAAAAAGTCGAGGAAGAAATTTATAAGCTATTTCCTGAGGCAAGGGTTCTCCGAATGGATGTTGATACAACAAAGCAAAAAGGTGCACATGAAGAAATTTTGCAGGCATTTGGGGAAGGACAGGCAGATATTTTGCTTGGGACGCAAATGATTGCTAAAGGTCTTGATTTTCCTAATATCACGCTTGTTGGTGTCCTTAGTGCTGATACATCTCTGCATCTACCCGATTACCGTGCAGCGGAGCGTACATTCCAATTATTAACGCAGGTTAGTGGTAGAGCTGGCCGTCATGAAAAGCATGGTGAGGTTATTATTCAATCGTATACACCAGAGCATTATGCGATTGAATTGGCAAAAATACAAGATTACGAGCCGTTTTACGAACGTGAAATGTTTTTACGCCGTCGCTCAGGCTACCCACCTTATTATTTTGTAGCGCTTGTTCAAATGTCTCATGAAGATGTCATGATGGCTGCAGAGTATGCTGGACGAGCGGCAGATTGGCTCAGAGAAAACTTATCAAACCGGGTTGCCATTATTGGCCCAACAACGGCAAGTATTAGTCGTCTCCAAAATAGATATCGCTATCAATGTTTGATAAAATATAAAATTGAACCAAATCTAATTCCTGTATTACAACGCCTTCTAGCGATGTATCGAGCGGAATGGATTAAACAGGGTATATTAATGACGGTAGATTTAGATCCGTCAACTATATAAAATAGTTCATCACCAAAAGTCAGGGATGACATTTTTATATGAACTAGTTAGATTATAATGTGGCGTTACAATTAGACAAGGTAAAAGCCTTAAATATAGAAATGAGGAATAGAAGATGGCAATTAAAAAAGTTGTTGAACATCCAGCAAAGGTATTATCAACGCCGTGTGCGGAAGTAACAGAAATTAATGAGGAAATTATTGCTTTACTAGATGATTTATATGACACAATGGTTGAATATGATGGTGTTGGTATTGCAGCACCACAAATAGATGTAGGCTTACGAGTTGCAATTGTTGAGCTTGGCGAGGAACGAGATATTTTAGAAATGATTAATCCGACTGTAATTGTAACGGATGGAGCGGAAGTAGATATTGAGGGATGCCTAAGCTTCCCAGGATTATATGGTGAGGTTGAACGCCCTGACTATGTAAAAATTGAAGCATGTGACCGTGAAGGACGTGTTTATGAGCTAGAAGCGGGAGGCTTTGATGCACGAGCAATTTTACATGAAATCGATCATTTAGATGGCGTGCTATTTGATTCAAAAATCAAACGTATTCTAACTGAAGAAGAGCTTGAAGCAATGTACGCTGAAGAGGAGGAATAACATGACTTCAATAATTTTTATGGGAACACCTGATTTCTCCGCGCCAATTTTGCGTATGCTACACCATGAAGGCTATGTTATTAAAGCGGTAGTTACACAGCCAGATCGTCCAGTTGGGCGTAAACGTGTGCTAACACCACCACCTGTTAAGGCAGCAGCTTTAGAATTAGGTTTACACGTTATTCAGCCTGAAAAGCTACGTGGTTCAGAGGAATTACAACAAATTATTGATTTACAGCCTGACCTAATCGTAACAGCAGCTTTTGGCCAAATTTTGCCGAAGGAATTGCTAGATGCACCACCGCTTGGTTGTATTAACGTCCATGCGTCGCTTTTACCAAAGTATCGCGGTGGAGCACCTATTCACCAAGCCATTATTGATGGTGAAAAAGAGACAGGTGTAACAATTATGTATATGGAACAAAAGCTAGATGCTGGTGATATCATTTCCCAAAAGGCTATCCCAATTGAAGAGGATGATCATACGGGTAGACTATTTGATAAGCTAAGTGTTGTAGGCTGCGAATTATTAAAAGAAACACTTCCTTCTATTATAAATGGAACAAATAATCGTACCGTACAGGATGAAGCGCAAGTAACCTTTGCCAGCAATATTTCACGTGAACAGGAACGAATCGACTGGGCAAAAGATGCTACAACTTTATACAATCAAGTGCGTGGTCTTCATCCATGGCCAGTTGCCTATACAACATTTGAAGATGGGAACTTTAAAATTTGGTGGGCACAAGTTGGCGATACGAAGCATGATGCCATACCTGGTGAGGTCGTTGCGATTTCAAAGGATTATTTTGAAGTTGCAGCAGGAAATGGAACAACACTTGCCCTGTATGATGTACAACCAGCTGGTAAAAAACGCATGACAGCAGAGGAATATTTGCGTGGTACAGGTTCTAAATTACAGATTGGGGACCAATTTAAATGAGTAAAAAAAGCGTAGTAATTTGGGATGGGAATGTGCGTGATGCTGCACTTTCTATTTTGTTAGCAGTGGATAAAAATCAAGCCTATAGTAATTTACTTTTAAATGAAACGATAAAGCGCCATAAAATTGAAGCGAAAGATCGTGCGCTTTTAACAGAAATTACGTACGGTACTTTGCAATTTAAAATGACACTTGACTACTATTTAGAGCCATTTATTCGTGGTTCAGTAGATCATTGGGTGCGCTGGCTTTTACGTTTATCTTTATATCAAATGCATTATTTAACGCGAATACCACCACATGCAGCGGTGAATGAAGCTGTAGAAATTGCCAAGCGACGAGGTCACAAAGGTATAGCTTCAATGGTTAACGGTATTTTACGCTCTATTTTACGTCAGGGTGTAGCTTCTATTGATGAGATTAAAGATCCGATTGAGCGTCTAGTCATTGAAACGAGTCATCCGGAGTGGTTAGTGCAACGCTTTGTCGAGAATTATGGTATTGAAATAGCGTCTGAAATGTTACATGAAAATAATGTGCCTCCAGTGCAAACTGTCCGTGTAAATACGACAAAAGTGAGCGTTGATCAAGCGATTGCTAGCATAGAAGCGGAAGGCTTAACGGCGAAAAAAAGCGATATAATGCCTGAATGCTTACATGTAACAAATGGTCAGCCAGCTCGAACAAAGGCATTCCAAGAAGGTCTTATTACCATTCAGGATGAAAGCTCCATGATTCCAGCGAATGTTTTGCACCCATCTCCTGGCATGCGTGTCTTAGATATGTGTGCAGCTCCAGGTGGAAAGACAACACATATAGCTGAGATTATGAAAAATGAAGGTTCGATTTTAGCGACTGACCTTCACCCTCATAAACTAGATTTAATCGACCATAATACTGATCGTCTAGGGATTGATATAGTAGAGACTGCTCCAATTGATGGACGTAAGGCACCGGATTTTCTACAAGCAGAATCATTCGACGCTATTTTAGTCGATGCGCCTTGTAGTGGTTTAGGAGTTATGCGCCGTAAGCCAGATATTAAATATACAAAACGAGAAGAAGATTTAGAAAATCTCCAAAAAATACAATTGGCGTTATTAAATGCTGCAACAAAAGTATTGAAAATTGGTGGCAAACTTGTGTACAGTACATGTACAGTCGATAAAAAAGAAAATGAAGGCACTGTAGAAGCCTTTTTAACTACGCATCCAGAAATGGAAGCTATACAACTAGAATCTTTACCAACAAAATTAGCGGAAAAGCAAGCAAATGGCATGCTTCAAGTCTTTCCACAAGACTTTGGCAGTGACGGTTTCTTCGTTGCAGCCTTTCGTAAAAAAGGAGAATCCAACTAATGGTGGATCAAGAGAAATTTAATGAGCGCATTAGCGACTTAGTTGAAGAAGCAGAAGACAAGCCCGTTCGACGCGCGAAAAAAGAAAAACCAAATTTAAAGGAATCGGTATACTCATTACAGCCGGAACAGTTAGAAGAATGGTTAAAGGAAAATGGTGAAAAACCATTCCGTGCAGCACAAATTTTTGATTGGCTTTATAATAAACGTGTAAAAACATTTGATGAAATGTCTAACCTTTCAAAAGGATTACGTGAAAAGCTTGAAGCAAGTTTTGTATTGACGACATTGTCAACAATTATTCAACAGGAATCAAAAGATGGTACTATCAAGTTTTTATTCCAATTACAAGATGGCTATTCTATTGAAACTGTATTAATGCGTCATGAATACGGGAACTCTATTTGTGTGACGACACAGGTAGGCTGCCGAATTGGTTGTACGTTTTGTGCGTCAACATTAGGTGGATTAAAACGTCACTTACTAGCAGGGGAAATCGTAGAGCAAGTTGTCAAAGTACAACAAACTTTAGATGAAGTGGGCGAGCGTGTATCGCATATCGTTATTATGGGTATTGGAGAACCTTTCGATAATTATGATGCAATGATGAACTTCTTAAAAGTCATCAACCATGAAAAAGGGTTAAACATTGGTGCTCGTCACATCACTGTATCGACATCAGGGATTGTTCCGAAAATTTATCAATTTGCTGATGAACAGTTACAAATCAACTTCGCAGTATCCTTGCACGCACCAAACCAAGAGGCTCGTCAAAAACTAATGCCAATTGCACGTGCTTACAAATTGGATGAATTAATGGAAGCGGTCCGTTACTATACTAAAAAAACTGGCCGACGTGTAACTTTTGAGTATGGTTTAATGTCTGGTGAAAATGATTCAGTTGAAGTTGCTGAAGAATTATCTGCATTAATAAAAGGAATTAAATGCCACGTGAACTTAATTCCTGTAAACTACGTACCAGAACGTGATTATGTTCGCACATCTCGTAGTCAAATTTTTGCCTTTGAAAAAACTTTAAAGAAAAATGGTATTAACGTAACGATCCGCAGAGAGCAAGGTTCAGATATTGCAGCTGCGTGTGGACAGTTACGTGCGCAAGAGAGATCTGAAGAGACGAGGTGACCAGTGTTGAAATACACAGTCGAAAGTGATATTGGGTTAAAAAGAGCAATTAATGAAGACCGTGCGGCTTTTTTTAAACGTCCAGACGGGCTTGCACTTGCACTTGTAGCGGACGGCATGGGGGGTCATAATGCTGGCGATGTAGCAAGTGATATGGCAATGAAACAGATAGAATCCGTTTTTTTACAGGCAGAGGCACATCATTTTGCATCAACAACATCAAAAAAAGAATGGTTATTACAAGCAGTTAAGCAATTAAATAAAAATATATATGACTATTCTTTATCACATGAAGACTGTAAAGGAATGGGCACGACGTTTATTGCGGTGTTAATTGAAGATAATCATTGCTTTATCGCACATGTTGGCGATAGTCGTGTGTATTATTTCTTTGATGATGGTGCACAACAAATAACAAGAGATCACTCATATGTAAATGTTCTCGTTGAAAATGGTGAAATAAGTGAAGAGGAAGCGTTGACACATCCAAAGAAAAATTTCATCTTAAAAGCTGTTGGTACAGAAGAAACGATTGAACCTGACTTTTATGAAGTTGATTTAGCATCAGAATCGTATTTACTCATTTGCTCTGACGGTTTAAGCAATAAACTAACCGTGTATGAAATGGCATCAATTATTACGTATCCAGATTCAATAGAAGAAAAAGGACGGAAACTTGTGGAATTAGCAAATGCAAGCGGGGGGGAAGACAATATCTCCCTCGTGCTACTCACAAGGCAAGATGAGGAGGTGTAAGTATGTTTGTAGGTAAACGAATTAGTGACCGCTATAAAGTTAAAGAGCTCATTGGTGGCGGAGGTATGTCCAATGTTTATTTGGCACATGACATGATTTTAAACCGTGATGTAGCGATCAAAATATTGCGCTATGATTTTACCAATGAGGATGAATTACATCGACGTTTTCAACGTGAGGCACTTTCTGCTACAAGTCTTACACATCCGAATATTGTTAGTGTTTATGATGTAGGTGATGATGGTGATCTACATTATATTGTAATGGAGTATGTCCAAGGAAAAACATTAAAGCAGTACATACAGGAATTTGCACCAATTTCTCCTGCCAGAAGTGTGCATATTATGAAGCAGTTAACATCTGCAATTGCCAATGCTCATGAAAATCATATTATTCATCGTGACATTAAACCTCAAAATATTTTAATGGATGCTGAGGGCAATGTGAAAATAACTGATTTTGGCATCGCGATGACGCTTAGTGCAACGTCATTTACACAAACAAACTCCGTGCTTGGAACTGTGCATTATTTGTCACCAGAGCAGGCTCGTGGCGGTACAGCAACAAATAAATCTGATATTTATGCACTTGGGATTGTTTTATATGAATTATTAACAGGGGAATTACCGTTTTCAGGAGAATCAGCTGTTTCGATTGCGCTTAAGCATTTACAAGCGGAGACACCGTCAGTTCGCGCATTCGATGCTACGATTCCACAAAGCTTGGAAAATGTTGTGCTGAAGGCTACTGCAAAAGACGCATCGCACCGATATTCAACTGTTGAGGAAATGCAAGAGGATTTAGAGACAGTTTTATCGCCAAATCGTATCAACGAACCAAAATTTGTCATACCGGTTGATAATGATGTTACAAAGGCAATTCCGATTATAAAAGAGTCAGTTGTACGTAAAGATGAAGATTTAACGAAGACAAGAGCGATCGAACCAATTACGCAATCAAAGCCTGAACCAGAAGTTAAGAAGCCAGTTGAGAAATCAGTGCCTGTAAAGAAAAAGAAAAAATGGCCAATATTTGTCGCTGGATTAGTAATTGTAGCCATTGCCATTCTTCTATTCCTGATATTTGCAACAGATGTATTTAGTCCGAAAAAGTTTCCTGTACCTAGTGTAGCTAATTTGACAATTGAGGAAGCTACTAAGAAATTAGAGGCTGAAGGTTTTATTGTTGGTGAACATCAGGAGCGTTTTGATGAGAATGTTGAAAAGGATAAAGTTATTGAAACAGACCCTTCGGAGGGGACAGAGCGTGTAGAAGGTACGGAAGTAGACTTAGTCGTTAGTCTTGGAGTAGAAATGACGAAAGTGGATAATTATGTAGGGCAACAAATCAGCCAAGTCGAATCGATGTTAAAGGGGAAATTTTTAGAGCCACAAATTACCTACGTGCATTCAACAGCGCCAGAAGGACAAATTATTGAACAAGAGCCGCAACCACAAGAAGAGGTAATTGCTAAAGATACATCGATGAAATTTAAGGTAAGCGCAGGGGTAAAAATGGTGACCGTAGATAATGTTGTGAATTACACGAAGGCTCAAATGGATGACTATGTAAGTAGAAAAGGCTTAAAATGGCGCGTTGCTCGTGAAGACTTTGATGATACAGTACCGGCTGGAAGTGTAATTTCACAATTGACAAAAGAAGGGGCAGAAGTTGAAGCAGGCTCCACAATAGCTGTTGTTTTAAGTAAAGGACCCGCTGAAAAACCTGTTAAAACTTGGGTGAGCACGGTAGAAATTCCATACGAGCCAAAAGAGGAAGGTATGGAGCAAACTATTCGAATTGATATTCAAGATAAAAACCATTCGATACTAGAAACATTTAAGGAATTTACGATCACGGCTGATACACAATACCAAATACAGCTTGTCATTGAAGAGGGGCAGGAAGCGGCCTATAAAATTATACGTGATTCGGAAATTATCGCTGAAGATAAAATTGGATATGATGATATTAAATAAGGGGGAATTGGATGGCGCAAGGCCAAATTCGTAAAGCATTAAGCGGTTATTATTATGTATATGATGGAAAGCAGCTTATACAATGTCGAGGACGTGGGGTATTTCGCAATCGCGGGGAATCCCCACTCGTTGGCGACATTGTAGAATACACAGTGGAAACAGAGGGGTCGGACGGTACCATTCAAAAAATTATGGATCGCCAAAATGAATTAGTACGCCCTCCGATTGCTAATATTGATCAAGGTATTCTGGTTTTTTCTGTAAAAGAACCTAATTTTAATACCATTTTGCTGGATCGATTCTTAGTTGTTTTAGAGTCATTTCATGTCCATCCGATTATTTGTTTAACAAAGATGGATTTGCTAGAAGAGCATGAACGTGAGGAATTACAAAGCTATATTGAAGATTATGAAAGCATGGGGTATACCGTGCTGCAAACCTATAAGGGTGAGGAAGAATTAGTTGAACGCTTGCAGCCCATATTAAAAGGGAAATCATCTGTTTTAGCAGGACAATCTGGAGTGGGGAAATCCACACTACTAAATACATTAATCCCAGATTTAAATTTAAAAACGGGCGTTATTTCACAAAGCTTAGGACGTGGAAAACATACGACTCGCCACGTCGAATTAATCGAGGTATGTGACGGTTTATTAGCAGATACACCTGGATTTAGTTCTTTTGATTTTGATGAAATAGAAAAAGAAGAGATAGGTGCATGCTTCCCTGATATGGCCCGAGTTGCCGAGGATTGTAAATTCAGAGGCTGTTTACATTTAAAGGAGCCAAAATGTGCGGTAAAGGCAGCCGTGGAAGCGGGAGAAATTCGTGATTATCGCTATAAGCACTACGAACAATTTATACAAGAAATTATGGATCGAAAGCCGAGGTATTAATGATGATACAAATAGCACCATCAATTTTAGCAGCTAACTTTGCTAAATTAGGAGAAGAAGTAAAGGAAGTAGAAAAAGCGGGTGCACAGCTTATTCATATTGATGTTATGGATGGTCATTTTGTGCCGAATATTTCATTTGGCTCCATCGCCTTAGATGCAATCCGTCCTTTAACTGATTTACCGTTGGACGTTCATTTAATGATTGAAAATCCTGATCAGTATATAGAACAATTTGCAAAAGCAGGAGCAGACTATATTACAGTGCATGTAGAGGCTTGCCGTCATTTACACCGTACGATTCAATTAATTCGCTCATATGGAGTCAAACCTGGTGTTGTATTAAATCCACATACACCAATAGAATCAATTCAACATGTTTTAGAGGATATTGATATGGTGTTGTTCATGACTGTGAATCCAGGCTTTGGTGGACAAAAATTCATTCATTCTGTAGTACCAAAAATTGAAGCATTAGCAGCTATTATTAAAGAACGTAATCTTGATATTGCTATCGAAATCGACGGTGGTATTAATGCAGAGACTATTATTCCTTGTGCAAAAGCAGGAGCAACTATTTTTGTAGCTGGCTCAGCAATTTATAGTAAAGAAGATCGTACAGCGGCACTTCAGGAAATATTAGCTGCTGGTGAGGCAGCGATTAAAGAATGACAATAGTCGTTGTTTGTGCAGGTGGACCAAAAGAGGAACTCTGTTCATTTAAACCGTTTAAAGAGCAAAATGATGTCATTTTTATCGGAGCTGATCGAGGAGCACTTTATTTGGTTGAGCAAGGAATTACACCACATGCCATAGTAGGAGATTTTGATTCACTCTCACAAGAGGAATACGAAATGGTGATGACTCATACAAATGATAGTCAACGATTTCTGGAAGAAAAAAATGAAACAGATACGGACTTAGCGTTGTTAAAAGCCTTGACGTATACACCGCTAGAAATTGTTCTTACAGGTGTTACAGGTGGGCGCTTAGATCATTATGAGGCAGCGGTTCGTTCGATGTATCGCTTACAAAAAGAGCATCCACAGGTAGTATTGAAGATTAGTAATCATGCAAATATGTTGCAATTTTTAATGCCGGGCAAACATAACATAGAAGCAAACGAGCAATATCGTTATTTGTCTTTTTTTGCACATGAAGAGCCGATTAAAGAAGTGACATTAAGGCAAGTGAAATATGAAACAACAAATGAAGAAATCTCTCTAGGGACATCCCGCTTTACAAGTAATGAAATAATAGGTAATTCAGGGTCTATATCTTTCTCGCAAGGCATATGTTTAATGATAAGAAGCATAGATTAGTGTGAGGGGGAGAGGGTCCTGAAAGTATATACGTTCCAGCTACCGAAATTTGTGAGTAGTATTACGCGTACGTGTATCAATCTTTTTAAAAAAGAAAAGAAAGTAAAAAAATCCGACTAACACTAGTCGGATTTTTCTTTTAGTGTTGAAAAACAAAATGGCCAAGGGAATCTTTGTGAATATTGTGGTGGGTGATTTCCGTTCCAGGCTACTCGCTTTGCCGCTGACGCTTCGCTTTCGCGCAAAAAACATCTGTTGCCTCGACGCCCCCAGGAAGCTCTGCTCTGCGCGTCAGCGCAAAGCGTCCAGTCGGAACGGAAATCAACCCTTTGTTTTGCCGGAGAGCCATACTTTAGTATATTGTAACTGCGGTTTCTCTAGATAACAGGGGATTGTTGTGCTGAAATGAGCTGTTATATGTAAAGAAAGCCGTTAGAAATTACAACGAGATGTAATTTCTAACGACTTAGTCATTTTATTGTATTTATGGTCGTCCACTAGAAGGATGTTTAAATACAACTTCTACTTATATCTAAATATTCACAAAGGCGGTTGGTAGTCTGCCCAGTTAATTAGAAAGAAAAAAATCGATTTGCGCCAAATGCCAAATCGATTTTTTGGAAGCAACGATTAAACGCGCTCAATTTTACCTGATTTTAATGCACGAGCAGAAACCCATACACGTTTTGGTTTACCGTCTACTAAGATACGAACTTTTTGAAGGTTAGCACCCCAAGTACGTTTGTTAGCGTTCATAGCGTGGGAACGGTTGTTACCAGTACGAGCTTTACGTCCAGTGATTACACATTGTTTTGGCATGTTGTATTCCCTCCTTACTGTTGATGCTGAAAGATTATTATTTCAGTTCGGTATTTCACATACCATAATAATTTAACATACGATGACGTTCAGTGCAACAGTTTTCACATAACCTTTCAAGAAAAAAACCTTTACAGACATAAATAATTGTCAGATAAGAGGGAATCAATTTCTGGATACAGCAAATTTAAGCTAATATAATTAAAAAGTTTTCAATAAATTTTCAATATTATTTCTCTCGATAGCCAAGCTTCATAGAAACACGTTTACCAGTTTCCACTAAACGCTCCGTAAGGGTGTTAATATGATCTGTTGAAACGTTAAAGCTAACAAAACCTATACTTACAGCACCTACTACTTCATTAAAACCATTTAAAATGGAAACTGCGATTGAGGATGTTCCTGCTGTTCTTTCCCCATGACTAATGGCAAATCCCTGTAATCTTATTTGGTCAAGTTGTGCCTCTAATTCAGCGATTTCTTCATGCGGGAGAAGCTGTTCAATAATTTCCCTTGCTTGAGAAACGGGCATTGTGGCTAAGATTGTCTTATTTGCGGCGCCAATATGCATCGGAATCCGAATTCCTAACTGATCATAAATACGAATTGGATTAGCTGCACTGTCTATTCTTTCGATAATGATCGTATCTAAACCGGCAGGCTTACTTAAATAGACGCTTTGCTCGACCTCTCTAGCTAAACGCTCTAATTCTGGCCTAATTTTACTAATGTAGTCCATCGTATCATACACTTGTAGGCCAAGTTCCATCCATATTGTACCAAGACGGTATTGTTTCGTTTGATCGTCTTGTTCAATCATCCCTTCCTTAATCATCGCTTTTAAAATTCTATGTAATGTACTTAGTGGCAGATCGCATTTTGCTGCAAGCTCTGAAATGGACAAGCTGCTTTCACTTGCTTCCGAAGCTAAAACTTTAGCAATTGTCATAGCACGTTCTAATAATTGCACTGATGTCCCACCTGTCCTTCCCTTATTTTTATACTTTGTCTATGTCTAGCTTAAACATAGCACTATGGTTTAGTAAACCTCTTTCTGCACCGAAAGTTGAGTGAATATAAAAATTTTTCTAAATATATTGACAGTGTAACGTAAAACAAATATATTTTTCATATAAACTTTCCTCTTAACGGAAACGTTTTCCACTACGCGGAAAAAAGGAGGTGAAGGGAATGCATTATTGTTCATCAATGTATGCACCTTTGAAACACGTAATAGTAAAACATCCAAAAGATGCTTTCCGGAGCCAAGAGCATCTTAGTGATAAATGGAAAACATTTAACTACCTATCAGAACCTAACTATAATGAGGCTCTTAGAGAATATGCTGAATTTACAAGTATTCTCGAAAAATATGTTGAAAAAATTGATTATCTACCAGAATCAGAAGAAGTAGGGTTGGATTCTCTATATGCACATGACCCTGTTAAATTTACGCCAAATGGGGCAATGATCTTAAAATCTGGCAAAAAATTAAGACAGTCAGAAGCAGCCGTTTATAAAACATTTTTACAAGAAAAGGGCATTCCAATAATCGGTGAATTGACAGGAGATGCTGTTGCAGATGGTGGCGATATCGTTTGGCTTGATGGCCGTACACTTGTTGTAGGTCGAGGCTATCGAACGAATGATGAAGCAATTCATCAGCTAAAGGATATGACGGCGGATATTGTCGATGAATTCATTGTTGTCCAGCTATCACATGATTTAGGTGAAGCGGAATGTTTACACTTAATGTCCTTTATTAGTATGGTGGATAAGGATTTAGCGGTTGTACATTCACGATTAATGCCAGTTTTTTTCCGTCAGCTTTTGATCGAACGAGGTATTCAATTAGTTGAGGTACCGAAGGATGAGTATGATGCGCTAGGCTGTAACGTCTTAGCACTTGCGCCTAGAGTATGTATGCTCCCAAATGGAAATCCAATGACAAAGCAACAATTACTTGATGCAGGTGCAACAGTTTATGAATATAAAGGAAATGAAATTACAGTAAAAGGGACAGGTGGACCTACATGCCTAACTTGTCCAGTAGTAAGAGGATAAAAGAATAGAAGAATAAAAGGGGACGAAGTAAATGTTTAAAAATGTGATCGTAAAAAATCCAGGAAATAGTTATATAAACGGTTTAACGACTAGTGACTTAGGAAAACCAATTTTAGAGAAATTATTTGAGCAGCACGGAAAATATGTAGAGGCTTTAAAGAAATGTGGCGTAGAGGTTACACAGCTTCAAGCGAACGAAGCTTTCCCGGATTCGACATTCGTAGAAGATACAGCTGTTTTAACACCTGAGTTTGCCATTATTTCAAACCCTGGCGCAGAAGCTCGTAATCGTGAGATTGTGGACATTGAACCAGCTGTTAAAAAGTTCTATGAAAAAATGTACTATATCGAAGGTCCAGGAACACTTGATGGTGGAGATGTATTGCAGGCAGAAAAGAAATTTTATGTCGGTATCTCTGATCGTACGAATGAAGAAGGAGCACGACAATTTAAAGAAATCGTTGAAAAAGAAGGCTATGAGGCAACGATTATTCCGTTAAAAGAATTTTTCCATTTAAAAACGGGTATCGCCTATGTTGGTGAAAATCGAATGGTGCTAGCAGGAGAATTTGTCGATCACCCTGCGTTTGAATCTTACGAAAAAATTATAATTCCAAAAGAGGATGAGTATTCAGCAAACTGTATTCAAGTAAATGATTATGTCATTATTCCAGCAGGCTATCCAGAAACAAACCGTAAATTAAATGATTTAGGCTATCAAACAATTGAACTTGAAATGTCTGAATTTAGAAAACATGATGGTGGGTTAAGCTGCCTGTCATTACGTTTTTAGTTTTATAAATACCCAACCAATTTAAATAGGATAAATTGGTTGGGTACTTTAGTAGGGTTAAGATATTAACAGTAACTAGAGAGTGGGGATGGATGTTGAGTAAAGGGGAACAACGGCACGATGATCAATTAAATCGTTCAATGAAAAGTCGTCATTTATTAATGCTATCACTCGGTGGAGTTATTGGGACAGGCTTGTTTTTAAACGTTGGCTATACCATTAATCAGGCAGGTCCTGGAGGAGCATTAATTGGTTATTTATTTGGTGGTTTAATATTGTACATGGTTATGAATTGTCTTGGGGAATTAGCTGTTTATATGCCTGTAACGGGTTCTTTTCAAACGTATGCAACAAGATTTATCAGTCCTTCAGCAGGCTTTTCTTTAGGGTGGATGTATTTTGTCGGTTCAGCTGCTACAGCGGGGGTAGAATTTACAGCAGCGGGGATATTGATGCAACATTGGTTCCCGAATGTACCTATTTGGATCTGGTGTGCAGTTTTTATGGTTCTTTTGTTTGCATTAAACGCGTTAACAACGAAAGGTTTTGCTGAAGCGGAGTTTTGGTTTGCGAGCATTAAAGTAATTGCGGTGATAGCCTTTATCATCATTGGGGGCGCTGTAATTTTTGGTTTGATTCCATTAGCTGATCGCCCTACGCCACATCTAACAAATTTAGCGCCGACAGGATTATTCCCGGCTGGTATTGCGATTATTTTTGTCACAATGATGAATGTTATCTTTTCTTATCAAGGGTCTGAACTTGTTGGTATTGCAGCAGGGGAAACTGAAAATCCAGAAAAAAATATTCCGCGGGCAATACGGACAATTCTTTTTAGAATAATTGTTTTCTATATTGCTTCTATTATTGTTTTATCTGCCATATTCCCGTCATCGGAGCTTGGACTACTGGAAAGTCCATTTGTCACATTGATGAGTTTAGCGGGCGTTCCTTATGCTGCTAGTATTATGAATTTTGTGATTCTAACTGCGATTTTATCGGTAGGTAACTCATGTCTATATGCTTCAACACGTTTATTATGGTCGATGTCAAAAGAGGGGATGGCTCCGAAATTATTTGGACGACTAACGAAAAATAAAGTGCCATTAAATGCACTCGTTTTCACGATGCTTTTCTCGCTGCTCTCTTTATTAACGAGCGTGATGGAAGCAGATGCAGTATTTGTTTTACTCATGTCTGTTGCAGGGATTTCTGTCACAATTTCATGGATGGGAATTTGTGCTTCCCAATTGATGTTCCGATATCGCTATGTGAAAGCGGGGGGAAATGTGGCTGATTTAAAATTTAAAACGCCATTTTATCCATTGATTCCAATATTCTGTATTAGTTTTTGTATGCTAATTCTTGTCTTTTTAGCATTCGATCCAACACAAAGAATTGGTTTACTATACGGTATTGGATTCTTCATTGCTTGTATGATTTTCTATAAATTAAAATTGAGTAAAATAAAAACAGTTTCTTCTGAGATTGAAGTGAAAAATGAGGAATCGTTTGATTTACATTGAAAAGAAATGCATTCGATTTTGAGGCATTGGATAAAGGAGAATGATTATGACTAATTATCTTTGGAATACACCTGAAAAACTGCGTGCATTATTATGTGAAATTGTCAGTTGGGAAAGTAGGACATTAACGCAAGGTGAAAATGAATTTGCCTATAAATTAACAAATAAATTGCAAACGCTCTCTTACTTTCAAAAAAGGCCAGAATTGATTGAGTTACATGATGCAGGGCTTGGGCGCAATGCTGTGACTGCCTTGTACAAGCACCCATCTGCGACAGAAACGGTTGTGTTAATTAGTCATTTTGATACTGTTCATACGGAAGAATATGGTGAACTTGAGCCGTTTGCCTTCTATCCTGAAGAATTAACAAAAAAGCTAATGGAACCTAAATACAAAAAGGATTTACCTGAAACGGCGAGAATTGATTTGGAATCAGGAAACTATTTATTCGGTCGTGGAACGATGGATATGAAAATGGGACTTGCTTTGCATATGCAATTAATTGAAAAAGCAAGCATTGAAGAGTGGCCAATTAATCTCATTTTAACGGCTGTGCCAGATGAAGAAGTGAACTCTGCAGGGATGCGAGCAGCAGTTGTTGAGCTTGTAAGGCTTCGTGAACAGCATGGATTATCTTATAAACTATTTTTAAATAGTGAGCCTTCTTTTTCACAAGGTCCAGCTGATACGAATGAATATATTTATTCAGGAACGATCGGTAAAATTATGCCTGCTGCCTTATTTTATGGAAAAGAGACCCATGTAGGTGAGCCTTTAAAAGGAATGACAGCAAACTTTATTGCTTCATATATGACGCAGCGTATGGAGTGGAACCCAGTTTTCCGTGAATCAGATCTTGGTGAAAGTACGCCATTACCTGTATCCTTACAATTAAAAGATTTGAAAAGGGAGTATTCTACACAAACACCATATCGTGCAGCAGCTCTTTACAATGTGTTTTTATTAAAGCGCACAGCATCAGAAGTAATGGATATTTTTGAACAGGTTGCATTGGAGGCAATGGCAGCTTGTAATGAGCAGTATAAGCAAATTTGTGAGCGAGAAAAGGTAAAGGGTGTAGGGGAAGTAAAAGTACTTCGTTATGAAACGCTTTTAGAGCATGCGATCATTAAATTAGGAACTGAGGAAGTAAATACGATCAAACGACATGTTCTTGATAATGATTCATGGGATGATCGAGAGAAATCCATTCGCATCGTGGATCAGCTAATGATCCGTTGCCAGGAACTGACGCCGGCAACAGTGCTGTTGTATGCACCACCTTACTATCCTGCAATCAATTCGTCGAACCATCCACTTGTCATTCAATCGATAGAGTTGATGAAGAAAACGGCAAAAACGTTTGATATTGAAGTAGAGCAAATTCACTATTTTAATGGTATTTGCGATTTGAGTTATGTCAATTATTCAGATGACTCAAATGAATGGACAGCATTCGAACGTAACACACCTGTATGGGGAGATACATATAGCATCCCGTTTGAAGCTATGTCTGCATTGCAGGGCCCTGTATTAAATGTTGGACCTTTTGGAAAGGATGCCCATCAAAAGACAGAAAGATTACATGTCGACAGCGCATTTAAGGAAATGCCAGTGATGATTGACACGCTTATTAAAAGCTTGATTTAGATTATAAAAATGGATTTAAGTAAGGAAGCTGATGCTAAATGGTATCAGCTTTTTTATAATTTGTACCGTTTTTGCCATTCCTTTTCGGAAATTTTTTATGGATTATGTTCATAACAGTTCCACCGATTTTAATAAGTGCCTATATAGTAATGGGATATCAGGTAAAAGTATTAAAGTGTTTTTGCCGATGTCCCTTATTATGTCAATGGGGCTAACTATTCAGCGTCACCCTTATAAAGTACAAAGGCAATTTACGAAACAGCATATTTTATTAGATGAAGAAATGACAAAATCCAAGAAATTATCAACATTATTAGCTGAGAAAAATAATGTGCTATCAGAGCAAGCACTTCGTGACACGTTGACAAACCATTCGTTTTTAATCATAAATTAACACAAATTGGGCAACAACTTAGTAAACCAAAGTCTCTAACAATGATGATGGTGGATATTGATTTCTTTAATGATTATTATGGTCATTTACAGAGTGATGAAGCGTTAACAAAAGTAGCAGCTCTGTTAGATGAAATTTTAGAAAAGTATAATGCATTTGCTGCATGTTGAGGAGGAAATTTTAGAGGAAGTCTGCAACTTAAATATTCTTCACGAGCGTTCGAACATAGCTGATGTTGTAACAGTCAGTATTGGGATGTGCCATGCCAAAATCTCGATTGGCGAGCATTTGCAAACGTGTTGTGAATGAGCCGATCAAGCATTATACACAGCAAAACAAAAAGGTCGTAACAACTTTTATAGCAAAAATGAATATTTCGATGAAGTGGTGTGTTAACCTGTAATGTCAGTAAAACGTTGATACAGTGCGTTTTCGTCCCCTCCTAGGTTGCTTAATGTATAACGAAAGTGTTACAATATAGTTTAGTCAAAAAGAGCCAAGGGGGCATTTCTATGTCGATTGAATTAAACAATGAATTCGGCCAAATTGATATTTCAACAGATGTACTTGCACAAATTGCTGGTGGCGCTGCTGTAGAATGCTACGGTATTGTTGGCATGGCATCTAAACATCAAATTCGTGATGGTCTAACTGATATTTTACGTAAAGAAAATTTTGCAAAAGGTGTTGTTATTCGAAAACAGGACGACGATTTACATATCGATATGTACATTATTGTTAGTTACGGGACGAAAATTTCAGAAGTTGCTTATCAAGTACAATCGAAAGTGAAATATACAGTGGATAAAACATTAGGTATGAGCGTAAAATCTGTCAATATCTTTGTGCAGGGCGTTCGTGTAGCGAATGATTAAGAGGAGGAACTAAATCGAATGCAGTCTTTAAACGGAATAAAGTTTGCAGAAATGGTGCAAATGGGTGCCCATCACCTATTCCAAAATGCAAATTATGTTGATTCATTAAATGTATTTCCAGTACCGGACGGTGATACAGGAACGAATATGAACTTGTCGATGACATCTGGTGCGAAAGAGACAGAGCTTTCTGCTTCAGAACATATCGGTAAAACAGCACAAGCTTTGTCAAAAGGTTTACTTATGGGAGCGCGCGGAAATTCTGGGGTTATTTTATCGCAGTTATTCCGTGGCTTTGGTAAAGCTATTGAAAAAGAGGAGACAATCGATGCCAAGGGCTTTGCAGGTGCCTTCCAAGCAGGCGTTGATACAGCTTATAAAGCAGTAATGAAGCCAGTTGAAGGAACGATTTTAACGGTAGCACGTGAAGCGGCACAAAAAGGCGTGGAAGTGGCAGAAACTGAAAACGATATCATTACGGTGATGGAAGCATTTACTGCTGAAGCACAAGCTTCGTTGGAACGTACACCTGAGCTTCTACCTGTTCTTAAAGAAGTGGGTGTTGTAGATAGTGGTGGTCAGGGTCTTCTATTTGTGTACGAAGGGTTCTTAGCATCTTTAAAAGGTGAGCCATTACCGCAGAAAAATGAAGCAACTTTAGATGATTTAATCAATGCAGAGCATCATAGAGCTCAAGATTTTATGAATACTGCTGATATTGAGTTTGGTTATTGTACAGAAATAATGGTACGTTTAGAAAATGGGAAAGAGCCATTTAGCGAAGAACAATTCCGCAATGAATTAAACCCTCTAGGTGATTCTTTACTTGTTATTTCGGATGAAGAGATTGCAAAAGTGCATATTCATTCCGAGCAACCTGGCGCTGTGTTAGCTATGGGTCAAAAATATGGTAGTCTTATTAAAATTAAAGTCGACAATATGCGTGAACAGCATTCTGCCATCGTTGGTGAGGATCATAAAGTGCCTTCTCCAGCCAAAAAAGTAGAAAAGCATCCGTATGCAATTGTAACGATTGCAATGGGCGAGGGAGTTGCTGAATTACTTCGTTCCATTGGTGCTTCTTATGTTATTGAGGGCGGTCAAACAATGAATCCTTCAACTGAAGATATTGTGAAGGCAGTACAAGAAATTGGTGCTGAAAAAGTGTTGATTTTACCAAATAATAAAAATATCGTCATGGCTGCAGAACAAGCAGTGGAGCTTTTAGATATTGAAGCGGCTGTAGTTCCAACGAAAACAATCCCTCAAGGTATGGCGGCGATTCTATCGTTTAATCCAGAAGCGGCAGTAGAAATGAACCAAGCAACAATGACGGAAGCTTTTGCAAATGTGAAAACAGGCCAAGTCACTTATGCAGTTCGAGATACATCTATTGATGGTGTAGAAATCCATAAGGATGATTTCATGGCTCTTGCGGAAGGGAAAATTGTATTATCTACTCCAGCATTAAAAGATGCTGCTGAGAAGGTAATTACTGATTTAGTAGATGAAGATGCAGAAATTGTAACAGTCATCTATGGTGAGGACACAACGGAAGAAAATGCCTCAGCATTAGTGAAATTTATTGAAGAACATTATCCAGAGGTCGAAGTAGAGTTATTTAATGGTAAACAAGGGTTATATCCATATATTATTTCAGTAGAATAATTTAATACTTCTTTGCGCATAAGTAGACAAAGCAGTGCACACGCCGTGTACTGCTTTTGTTTATGGTACAAGGAAATTAGAGGATAATAAATGATAGAGATTAGCTAAAAATAAATCATTTGATGTATGTACCCGGAGGACAACGAACTTGGAAATACTGGAATATTAGCCTTTTGAAATTTTTGTGTATATGGAGTAGACAAAAGTTAAACAATATTTCCAATGTGTAAATTATTGTAGTGTAAATTTTCTGAAATTTGATAAATAAGTGCTTTACTTTTGTAGTAACTATCAAGCATGATATAGTAAAAATCGATTTTATTTATATGGATAGAATAGAGGGGTGTTTGTATGAAGTTTACTTCAGTATTTGATATTATTGGACCAGTGATGATTGGGCCTTCTTCCTCTCATACGGCAGGTGCAGCACGAATTGGCCGCGTTGCCAGAGATTTATTTGGAAGACAACCAAAGTGGGCGAAAATCCACTTATATGGTTCCTTTGCTGAAACGTATAAAGGACATGGAACAGATGTAGCGCTGATAGGAGGCTTATTAAATTACGATACATTTGATGAGCGGATTAAAACAGCTTTTGCCGATGCAGAGAAAGCTGGATTAGATTATGAGTTTATCCCAGAAACAGCTAACACAGAGCATCCGAATACAGCTCGCCTTGTGATTGGCGATGATGATGGAGAGATGTCTGTTGTTGGAATTTCTATCGGTGGCGGTAAAATAGAAGTGAGTGAGGTTAATGGCTTTAAGCTGCGATTAACAGGAGGCATGCCGGCTATCCTTGTAGTTCATGATGATCGAGCTGGCTGTATTGCCAATGTAGCAAATTGCTTAGCAATGCATGCAGTCAACATTGGACATATGGAGGTTTCACGAATTGAACGTGGTTTAACAGCACTTATGGTGATAGAAGTCGATCAAAACATCGAGGATAAAGTACTACAACAAATTTCTTTAATACCACATATTACAAAGGTTTCTAAAATTAATAACAACTAAGGGGGTGTCCCAGTATGGACGTATTATTTCATAATGTTCGTGAGCTTGTTGAACGAGCCGAGCAAGAAGGTAAACTAATTTCTGAAATTATGATTGAGCAAGAAATGTTAATAACTGGACGTACAAGAGAAGAAATTATGCAGCAAATGGACCGTAATTTAACGGTGATGGAGGAAGCTGTTGAAAGAGGCTTGAAGGGTGTGCAATCTGTAACGGGTTTAACAGGTGGCGATGCAGTATTGCTTCAAAATTACATTGCGCAAGGAAATTCGTTGTCAGGGGATTTATTATTAGACGCAGTGAGTAAAGCCGTTGCAACTAATGAGGTGAATGCGGCAATGGGTACAATTTGTGCAACGCCCACTGCAGGCTCAGCTGGTGTAGTGCCAGGGACACTGTTTGCAGTGAAAAACAAGCTAAATCCAACACGTGAGCAAATGATTCGTTTTTTATTCACATCAGGTGCTTTTGGCTTCGTTGTTGCCAATAATGCTTCGATTTCAGGTGCTGCTGGCGGCTGTCAAGCAGAGGTTGGCTCAGCTGCTGGTATGGGAGCGTCGGCAATTGTAGAGATGGCCGGTGGTTCTCCACAGCAATGTGCAGAAGCATTTGCGATTACACTTAAAAACATGCTTGGGCTTGTGTGTGACCCAGTAGCTGGATTGGTAGAGGTTCCTTGCGTTAAAAGGAATGCTATGGGTGCAGCGAATTCGCTTGTGGCAGCGGATATGGCACTTGCAGGTGTAACAAGTCGCATCCCGTGTGATGAAGTAATTGGTGCGATGTATCGAATTGGACAATCTATGAGTCCGAATTTAAAAGAAACTGCCCGTGGCGGCTTAGCTGCAACACCAACAGGCAAAGCTATCAGCAAAGCTATATTTGATAATGGCAATTTAGAAAGTATCCAATCACTGCAAAAATAATATTAAAAAACACGCACCTAGGGCGTGTTTTTTTGTGAGCTTCTACATAGTGTAGATGGGTCTCATCTATGACGTTAATTTATATACATGGGATCCGTTTGAATAAATGTCATCCCCTATTTTTGGCGATGCCCCTATTACAGCTAATAAATTTTAGTAAAGTGTAGGGGTAGGATAACAGGCAACGGCATCGATTAATCCTTCATCAAATCCGTAGAACGACCAGTAGGCACCGTTCCATCTATATCCAGATACTTCGCCCATTTCTACACGAGTAGGATAAAACCAAAATTCTCTCCCGTTCCTAAGCCAAACATAGGTATTTTGATATAAACAATCAATGATATAGGACACAGAAGGTTTTGGTGGTCTGAAGTTTGGTGGAGGTGATTGTGGTCTCATTGTCCCTTGAGGTGGAAAATAGCCCAAGTGATTTCACTCCTTTTTCAACATTATATGCTGAGAAAAAATAAATGCATTTATTTAACTGGATTATTAAAAACCAAAAGATTATAGAGCTATGTAAACTAAAGGTTGGCTATTTCTCGAAATACCTAAGAAGGCATTGAAGTGATTGATTCTTTATTTGCTAAAGATGAAAAAGTTCATGTCCTTTATGTTGGCCTACTTAAAGATATAACTATCAATCAATTATTGATGAATTGAATTGCTATGTTAGTGAAATTAAAAAGTTATATAATAGTATTGGAAATACAGATGAATAGCATTAACTGTTGGGAATAGCTAACCACAAGCAACATTATTATAAAAGCCGAGAGTAATCGTAAAGAAAGGGGAAAACTCATATGCTAATGACTACAAATAAAGCACTTGCGGTGAAAATCTTTGGAGGAGCTGTCGTGCAAGGTGACTGATTTAACGAGTGCCGTAACTGATTTAAAGGGAATCGGTAAAGAAACAGCAGGACATTTAGAGGCATTAGGCATCGAGACGATCGCGGATTTATTATGGACGTTCCCTCATCGGCATGAAGATTTTCGTTTAAAGGATTTAGCGCAAACACCACATAATGAACGTGTCACCGTTGAGTGTAAAGTTGAACGTGAACCCACAGTATTGTTTTTAGGCCGCAATAAATCACGATTACAAGTGACAGTGTTGGCAGGTCGACATTTAGTGAAGGTTGTTTTTTTTAATCAAGGCTATTTAAAGCAGAAGCTGGTACCAGGAGCTATTATTACCGTCACAGGTAAATGGGACCGAGGCAGACAGGTAATCAATGGAACGTCTGTTACATTTGGCCCGAAAACAGATCAGGTCGACTTTGAACCTGTTTATAGTTTGAAAGGTTTGATTCCGCAAAAACGTTTTCGTAAATATATGCGACAAGTGTTAGATGAGTTTGGTGCGGAGATACCGGATGCTGTTCCACAACGTTTTCAAGCAGACTATAAGCTTGTTTCAATGCGTGAAGGGCTTGAGGGAATTCATTTCCCACTTGATGCGGGGCATGCAAAGCAGGCTAGAAGACGCTTTGCCTATGAAGAGTTACTAAACTTTCAGCTACGTATTCAAGCTTTACGTAAAATTCGAAAGGATAGTGAGCACGGTACAGTTATCCAATTCGATTTGCAAAAACTACGGGCTTTTATTGCA
Source organism: Lysinibacillus sp. RS11 (assembly GCF_042019215.1). Lineage (NCBI taxonomy): Bacteria > Bacillati > Bacillota > Bacilli > Caryophanales > Bacillaceae > Lysinibacillus > Lysinibacillus sp. RS11. The sequence continues at coordinate 1,129,139 of NZ_CP168124.1, forward strand.
TCGCTACCTTATGAATTAACAGATGCTCAAAAACGTGTTGTCAATGAAATTTGCAAAGATTTAAAAGAGCCGCACCGCATGAACCGCTTACTTCAAGGTGATGTAGGATCAGGTAAAACCGTTGTTGCGGCAATATGTTTATATGCAGCTGTAACTGCTGGTTTTCAGGGGGCATTAATGGCACCAACAGAAATTTTAGCTGAGCAGCATGCTGAAAATTTGAAAGAATGGTTTGAGCCATTTGGTGTACGTGTAGCTTTACTATCAGGATCGACGAAAGTAAAGGAGCGTCGGTTACTTTTAGAAGAACTAGCAAACGGGGAAATAGATATTATAATTGGTACGCATGCACTTATTCAGCCTGAAGTCATCTTTTATAAGCTTGGTTTTGTTATAACGGATGAACAGCATCGTTTTGGTGTTGAACAGCGTAGAATATTGCGTGATAAAGGGGAAAATCCAGATGTGCTCTTTATGACAGCGACACCTATTCCGCGTACGCTTGCGATTACAGCATTTGGAGAAATGGATGTTTCCGTGATTGATGAAATGCCAGCGGGGCGTAAACAAATTGAAACACATTGGATGAAAAAAGAGCAATTAGGCTCAGCTATGTCAAAGTTAGAATTAGAGCTTGCTGCTGGAAGACAAGCATATGCTATTTGTCCCCTTATCGAGGAATCAGACAAGCTTGATGTACAAAATGCTGTAGAAATCTATGAACAACTTGCTACATATTTTAGCGGACAATACAATGTTGGATTAATGCATGGTCGTTTAACGGCAGATGAAAAAGATGCAGTTATGCGAGCGTTTAGTGAAGGGACTATTCATGTGCTTGTATCGACAACAGTAGTTGAGGTTGGGGTTAACGTACCGAATGCAACGTTTATGATTGTTTATGATGCTGAACGCTTCGGCTTAGCTCAATTGCATCAGCTACGTGGACGAGTTGGACGAGGTGAACATCAGTCATACTGTGTGTTGCTTGCTGATCCAAAATCCGATGAAGGTAAGGAGCGCATGCAGTCAATGACGGAAACAAATGATGGTTTCCGCCTAGCTGAAAAGGATTTGGAATTACGTGGTCCAGGTGATTTCTTCGGGCGTAAACAAAGTGGTTTGCCTGATTTTAAAGTAGCGGATTTAGTACATGATTATCGAATACTGGAGACAGCAAGAAAAGATGCTACGACTATGCTTGAGACAGATGCATTTTGGCATGATGATGAGTATAAATATTTACGTAGTATGCTTGAAGAGTCGGGTGTTCTACAGGGAGAACGCTTTGATTAACTGAATTTGATACCCGATTGGAATGTAAGCACTTGTTTTGAAAACAAGTCTTGCATTCTTTTTTTATACTCTATATACTGATATTAGTACCAAGTGCTAATAACAACTAAAAAGGTGGCGAATGATGTTGAGACAAACGAAAAAAGAGCGACAACGACTATTATCTGAAACGATAGCTGAAAATCCATTCGTCACAGATGAACAGCTAGCAACGCAGTTTCAGGTTAGTGTCCAAACAATCCGTTTAGATCGTATGGAGTTAGCAATTCCTGAATTACGAGAACGAATTAAAGATGTTGCTTCGAAAACATATGAAAACGAAGTGAAATCACTTCCGATAGATGAAGTAATTGGTGAAATTGTTGATATTGAATTGGATAATCGTGCATTATCTATTTTTGACGTAAAAGAAGAGCATGTTTTTCAGCGCAATGGCATCGCACGTGGACATCATTTATTTGCACAGGCAAACTCATTAGCGGTAGCGGTAATTGACGATGAACTAGCTTTAACAGTACATTCAAACATTACCTTTGTGAAACCTGTTAGAGCTGGAGATCGTGTTATTACAAAAGCAATCGTTGTTGGACGTGATGACGAAAATCATCGTACAAAAGTAGAGTTAACATCTACTGTTAACGGTGAAACAGTTTTTGTTGGTGAATTTGATATGTACCGCACGAAAGGTAAAGGTGAACAACAATGAAATTAGCGCTTGATGGAATGGGTGGCGACAACGCACCAAAATCAGTTATTGAAGGTGCTTTATTAGCATTAGAGCAAATTCCGAATTTAGAAATACAATTATATGGTCAGCGGGAAAAGCTTGAGCCATTATTAAAAATACATGATCGATTGACAATAGTACATTGTGAGGAAGTTGTGGAAGGAACAGATGATCCAGCACGCGCTGTTCGTCGGAAAAAGGATTCATCGATGGCGCGAATGATGGATGCGGTTGAAGAAGGAAAGGCAGATGCTTGTCTTTCTGCTGGTAATACGGGTGCTTTAATGGCAGGCGGTCTATTTAAAGTAGGGCGTATTGAAGGGATTGCTAGACCAGCTTTAGCCACTACATTACCGACGTTGGACGGTAAGGGCTTTTTAATGCTCGATTTAGGGGCAAATGCAGATGCGCGCCCTGAGCATTTATTGCAATATGCGATTATGGGCGATATTTATGCGAAAAAGGTAGGCGGCTTACAAAAGCCACGTATCGGCTTGTTAAATATCGGTACTGAGGATAAAAAAGGGAATGAATTAACAAAGGCTGCTTTCGAGCTATTAAAAGAAGCGGACTTGAACTTTATCGGCAACGTAGAAGCTCGAGATTTATTTGAAGGGGTAGCGGACGTTGTTGTAACAGATGGTTTTACAGGTAATATGGTGCTGAAATCGATTGAAGGTACGGCTGGCGCGTTATTTTCAATGCTTAAAGAAGCGTTTATGTCTTCAACAAAAACAAAAATATCGGCAGCCCTTATGAAAAATAATTTACGTGACTTAAAAAATAAAATGGATTACACAGAGTATGGTGGTGCAGGTTTGTTTGGTTTACAAGCACCTGTAATTAAAGCGCATGGTTCATCCAATGCAAAAGCAATTTACAGTGCGATTCGCCAAGCAAATACGATGGTAGAGCATACAGTCATCTCGACGATTACAGATACAGTACGCCACTTAGAATTTAATTAACTTCTTTCAGCTGAAAGAAGTAGAAGCCTCCGGCGGATGTCACGGAATCGTAAAGGAGTTCTTTGTGCAGGCACAAAGCCGATTCTGGACGCAATTATGCCGAGGTAAAATTGATTAAAAAGGGGATTAATACAAAATGACGAAAATAGCATTTGTTTTTCCAGGACAAGGTTCTCAAGTAGTTGGAATGGGGCAAGAGTTTGTTGAGAATGCTGCAGAAAGTAAAGCATTTTATGATCGTGCAAATCAATCACTTGGCTTTGAGTTATCTAAGCTTATGTTAACGGGACCAGCTGAGGAGCTAACATTGACATACCATGCACAGCCAGCACTTTTAACTACTGGTGTGATGGTTGCAGAAAAATTACTTGCAGCAGGAATTAAGCCAAACTATGCAGCTGGACATTCACTTGGAGAATATGGTGCATTAGTAATCGCAGGTGTGCTAACGTTTGAGGATGCTGTTTCTGTCGTTCATAAGCGTGGACTTTATATGAATGAAGCTGTACCAGCAGGGCAAGGCGCAATGGCAGCCATTTTAGGGATGGAACTCGAGGCACTCCATGAAGTAACTGAACAAATTTCTGTAGCAGGTGATGCGGTTCAGGTAGCGAATGTAAACTGTCCAGGACAAATCGTTATCTCTGGTACAAAGGAAGGGGTCGAAAAGGCTTCGTTAGCTGCAAAGGAAGCGGGCGCCAAACGAGCAATTCCTTTAGTTGTTAGTGGACCATTCCATTCAGAGCTAATGCGTCCTTCATCTGAAAAATTAAGTGGAGCATTAGCTGAAATATCATTGTCAGCACCACGAATTCCTGTGATCGGCAACGTTATGGCAAAAGAATTAGAGGATGTTCCTGCTATTCAACATGAGTTAGTAGAACAAGTGTATAGCGCAGTGCAATGGGAAGCATCTGTGCGTGAAATGATTGCACAAGGTGTGGATGTCTTTATTGAGTGTGGACCAGGCAAAGTGTTAAGTGGATTAGTGAAAAAAATCGACCGATCTGTTGCGACTTATTGTGTTTATGATGAAGCATCATTAGAGGCTGTGCTAGAAGCGGCGAAGGAGTGGACAATTAATGCGTAAATTAGAGGGGAAAGTAGCTGTTGTAACTGGTGCTTCGCGTGGAATAGGACGCGCTATTGCATTAAAGCTTGCTGATGAGGGTGCTAAAGTTGTTGTTAACTACAGTGGCTCTCAGGCAAAGGCAGAAGAAGTTGTCGCGATGATTCAAGAAAATGGCGGCGAGGCTATTGCTGTACAAGGGAGTGTTTCAAAAACAGAGGAAGTTACAGCATTAATGGATGCAGCTGTGAAAACATTCGGTTCACTTGATATTTTAGTAAATAATGCTGGTATTACTCGTGATAACTTGTTAATGCGTATGAAAGAAGATGAGTGGGATGATGTGTTAGATACAAACCTTAAAGGTGTTTTCCTTTGTACAAAAGCAGTAACACGTCAAATGATGAAGCAACGTGCAGGTCGTATCATCAACATTTCATCGATTGTCGGTGTAGCTGGTAATGCGGGGCAAGCAAACTATGTAGCTGCCAAAGCAGGTGTTATTGGATTAACTAAAACGACTGCAAAAGAATTGGCATCACGCAATATTTTAGTAAATGCGATTGCACCAGGCTTTATTGAAACAGAAATGACGGATCAACTACCAGATGATATAAAGCAAGGAATGCTTACTCAAATTCCTCTTGCTAAACTTGGGCAGCCAGAGGATATCGCAAAGGCAGTAGTATTCCTAGCTTCAGATGATGCAAACTATATGACGGGGCAGACGCTACATATAGATGGCGGCATGGTGATGTAATTTCAATTAGTCATAAATAATAATTTTTTGTATAATCATTTGAGGGGAGGTGAATGTTTTGACTACAGTATTAGAACGCGTAACAAAAGTAATCGTGGACCGTTTAGGTGTTGAAGAAAGTGAAGTTACTCTAGAAGCTTCTTTCCGTGATGATTTAGGTGCTGACTCATTAGACGTAGTTGAGCTTGTAATGGAGCTTGAAGACGAATTCGATATGGAAATTTCTGATGAAGATGCTGAAAAAATCTCAACAGTTGGTTCTGCAATTTCATACATCGAAAGTAAAATAAACTAATTTCGTTTACTTTATTCAGCATAAATTTATCACCGCTATCAGTGTTGACATGAACGCAGTCATAGTTTTTATACAATAAGTGTTTATGAATTAGTTGAATAAAGTTAAAGCCTATGGCAGAGATTACTCCTGTTTTTTGCTTAAATGTGAAGAGCAGATACTATACTAAGGTGTATTAAAAAGGGTACGAAACGGTTCGTTTTTCGAACTGTGACGTCCCTTTTTTTATCTTTATTCAGTAGAAGATTCTTACCTCTAAAGATGGTGAGATGAATGCAGGAGTGGTTCTTTTTTATGTCCAAACACCTACTGAAATAGAGGAACTCAGTCTAAGAGCACCGCGTCCTGTGCATTACCGAAATGACCGACAACGTGTCGGCCTTCGTGCAGGCCTGGGCACAATTCAAAATCCAGACGCATTGTTTATCTGCGCGAAAGCAAAGCGTCAGCGGCAATTACGCCAAGGCGAAATTGATTATGGCGGAAAAAATGCGAAAAAATTTCCAAAACGTTGTATTTCAGCCGAAATACTTTTGCATAAATGCCTTGAAAAAGGTACACTAAAACGGTAGAAACTATTAGGAAGGCAGATTGTTCAATGGCTATGAAAAGAAAAGGAACTATGCAGAAATCTGGCGTACTTCCTGAAAAAGTACGCAATCAATTCGAGCTGTTACAGCATGAATTAAATATCACATTTATTAATAAAAATCTATTGTATCAAGCATTCACACATTCATCTTATGTGAATGAGCATCGCCGTAAATTGTTTACGGATAATGAGCGTCTTGAATTTTTAGGAGACGCAGTACTTGAACTGTCTGTTTCTAAATACCTTTTTGAGAAATACCCTAATATGAGTGAGGGTGAGCTAACGAAGCTACGAGCATCCATTGTATGTGAGCCATCACTTGTGATCTTTGCAAATGAATTAGGATTCGGTCGCTTTGTATTACTCGGAAAAGGTGAGGAATTAACAGGTGGACGGGAACGCCCAGCGCTACTTGCAGATGTATTTGAGTCATTTGTAGGTGCCCTTTATTTAGATCAAGACTTACAAACGGTTGTGTCCTTTTTAGAACGAATCGTATTCCCGAAAGTAGAAGTCGGTGCTTTTTCGCATGTGATGGATTTTAAAAGTCAATTGCAAGAAATGGTACAGCAAACAAATAACGGTCTTCTTCATTATGAAATTATTGATGAAAAGGGTCCTGCACATAACCGTACCTTTGTATCGAGTGTCCTATTAAATGGACAGGAGCTTGGTATTGGGCGTGGGAAATCAAAAAAAGAAGCCGAGCAGCAAGCTGCGCAATGTGCAATGCGTGCAATGCGTGATCAAACTGCAAAAGAGGAGGCTTAATAGATGTTCCTAAAACGACTCGAAGTGATTGGCTTTAAATCTTTTGCGGAGCGCATTGGAATTGATTTTGTACCCGGTGTTACAGCGGTTGTTGGACCAAATGGCAGTGGAAAAAGTAATGTCACTGATGCAATTCGTTGGGTACTTGGGGAGCAATCTGCAAAGTCGTTACGTGGGGCAAAGATGGAGGATGTTATTTTTGCTGGGAGTGACTCACGTAAGCCACTAAACTTTGCAGAGGTAACGTTAATTTTAGATAATACCGATGAACAGCTTGCTTTTTCATATACAGAAGTCAGCGTAACAAGACGCGTATACCGTTCAGGTGATAGTGAATATTTATTAAATAACCAGCAGTGTCGCCTGAAGGATATTACGGACTTGTTTATGGACTCAGGACTTGGGAAAGAGGCCTTCTCCATTATTTCACAAGGCCGTGTAGATGAAATTTTAAATAGCCGACCTGATGACCGTCGTTCGATTTTTGAAGAGGCAGCTGGTGTATTAAAGTATAAATTACGAAAGAAAAAGGCAGAGCATAAGCTTGTTGAAACAGATGAAAATTTGTATCGTGTTTTAGATATTTTACATGAACTTGATAGTCGCCTGGAGCCGTTAGAAATTCAGGCATCAAGTGCAAGAGATTATGTGCAAATGTCAACAGAGTTAAAGGATTTTGATATCGCCATCCTTGTGCACGATTTGAAAAATTGTGCACAATCTTTGCGTGCTCTGAAAAATGAGTACACAGAGCTATATGAGATAGAGCAAAAACAAGCTCATAATATTTCTTCAATTGAAAAGCAAACGGAGGGCATTCGTAAGCTTTTAAAAGAGCTAGATAGCTATTTAGATACTACTCAGGCTGAGTTTGTTAATGCGACAATGGAGGTAGAGCGTTGGGATGGTCGTAAAGCGTTAATGGCTGAAAAGCGACAAAATGCTTCTAATCAACTACTACAATTGAATACAGCATTACAAGAAGCAAAAAATGAGGTTGAGGCTCTCATTGTTCAAGAACAAGAGAAAAAAGAATTGTTCGCTGAAAAACAGCGAGAAGTATCAGAGCTAAAACAAAGCCTCAAGCAATTGGAACAATCTTTAAACCGCTCTGTTTCTGAAATTGAACAAGAAATTGAAGAACAAAAAAACCGATATATTGATTCCTTAAACGAAGAAGCAACCATCAAAAATGAATTAAAAAATATCGATCAGCAATTAGCACAACAAAAAGCGACGGCAGCACGAATGACAGATCAAACTGATGAAATCGGGCAAGAGCTTGCGCAAATTTTAGCGGAAAAAGAGAAGTTAGTTGCTGTCCATACAACAACAACTCATGAATTGCAGGAAAAGCTTGAGCAATATGAAACATTGCAAATACAGCTTAAGAACGTCAATGCATCGTTTAATGAAAAGCAGGATATGCTTTATAAGGCCTATCAGCATCAGCAGCAATTGAAGGCTAGAAAAGATACGCTAGCTGAGCTTGAAGCAGATTTCTCTGGGTTCTTCCATGGAGTAAAAGAAGTATTGTTAGCACGTGATAAAGGTGACTTAGTTGGAATTGAAGGAGCTGTTGCGGAGTTAATCCAAGTTGGTGGGAAATATTCGCAGGCTATTGAAACAGCATTAGGAGCAGCCTCTCAGCATATTGTGACAACCGATGAACGACATGCTCAGCAAGCCATTCATTGGTTAAAACAAAAGAGAGCTGGACGCGCAACATTTTTACCTAAGACAGTCATAAAGTCACGTAAAATCAATCTTTCTACGATTCAGTTAGCTACTGAGCACCCAGCATTTGTCCAAATGGCTGATGCACTTGTTACGTTCGAAGAAGACAACCGTACAATTGTCGAAAACCTCCTGGGCAATGTAATCGTTGCATCAAATTTAGAAGGTGCAAGCCAGATTGCTCGTTTATGTGGTTTCCGATATCGTGTTGTAACACTTGAAGGTGATATCGTCAATGCAGGCGGTTCATTAACAGGTGGTGCTGTGAAGCAACAATCTTCACTCTTTACTAGAAAAGCGGAATTAGATGGTTTAATCGTGAAGCTACAATCGTTAGAAGCTTCCATCTATAGTGCTGAACAGGCTGTTGTAGCTGAAAAAGAGAAACTTGCAACATTACGAGAAAAAGTAGAGCAATTGAAGCTTGACGGAGAGCAATTACGAAAAGATGAAATGCAACAGGCGAGTCGTATTCGCGAGCTAGAGGTTGTCGAGAAAAGCTTATCTGCTCGAGTATCTTTTGCTTCTAATGAGACACAAGATGTAAGAACACGAGAAGAAGCATTGTTAGCTCAAAAGGAAGCAGCTACAGAGCGTTTAGTGGCACTAGCAACCGAACTGCTAGAAATTAATGAAACAGTGGAACAACTAAGTAAGGCGAAGCTGCAAAGTGAGACGGAAAAGGATGTACTTCGTGAGCAGTCAGCAGAAAAACGCTCGCAGTTAGCGGTTATGCAGGAGCAAATGTCACAAGTACAAATTGCTACAGCCGGGTTAGCCCTACAATTAAACAAAGGTCGTCAAAAAGTCGATAATATTTCTCAGGAAATAATCTGGCTTCAATCTGATGAATCGACAAAACTTTTAAGCGATGAAGAAGTGGATGAGCAGGTTGCTACATGGAAGGCGAGAAAAGATTCACTGCAGGACATAATTTCACAGAAAAAAGATGAAAAAGTAGCACAACAACAAGAGCTTACTACTTTAGAAGAACAGCTGAAGGAATTGCAACGTACACATAAAGGCTATCTTGAAGCAATACGTGCTAATGAATTGAAGCGAAGTCGCGTAGAGTTTGAAATCAATAATTTCAATGAACAACTAGAAGAAAACTATCAGCTAACAGTAGAGGAAGCTGAGGAGTTAGCCCTTGCGATTGAAGATGAAGAGCATATGCGCCGTCGAGTGAAACTGCTGAAGAAATCTATAGAGGAGCTAGGTCCTGTTAATTTGAGTGCCATTGAGGAATACGAGCGGGTGCTTGAACGCCATTCATTTTTAACAGAGCAGCGTGAAGATTTACTTGCTGCACAGGAAACGTTACATGAGGCTATTAAAGAGATGGACGAGGAAATGACGCTACGCTTTAGCGAAACCTTCTATGCCATTCGTGAGCAATTTAAACGTGTATTCCGTGAATTGTTTGGTGGAGGACAGGCAGATTTAGTGTTATTGGACCCTCAAAATCTGCTAGAAACAGGTATAGAAATAGTAGCACAACCACCAGGGAAAAAATTACAAAATCTAAGTTTACTTTCAGGTGGTGAACGTGCACTAACTGCAATCGCTTTATTATTCTCTATCTTAAATATACGACCTGTACCATTCTGTATTCTTGATGAGGTAGAGGCGGCGTTAGATGAGGCAAATGTTGTTCGATATAGCCAATATTTAAAAAGATTTAGCCGTGACACGCAATTTATTGTGATCACACATCGTAAAGGAACGATGGAGGGAGCGGATGTGTTGTATGGTATTACAATGCAGGAATCTGGCGTATCTAAACTTGTATCAGTAAAATTAGAAGATGAACCCGTACTTGCGGAGCAAAGGAGCGAACAAGCATGAGTTTTTTTAAACGTTTAAAAGATAAATTAATTGGCAACCCAGTCGAGGAAGAAAAAGTAGTTGAGATAAATGAAGCAGAAGTTGCTGAACAGAAGCTAGATGATGCAACGGAGCCTGCTCAAATTGAAGCAACTATAGATGAAGTTGAGAAAGTAGAGGAGACTTCTGTAACGGACAGTCCAATTGAAACAGAAAATCCTGTAGCAAGTGAAGATCAAGGCCAACAAGAGCAACAAGAGCAACAAGAGCAACAAGAGCAACAACAAGAAGTGCAAGAGGTCGCAATAGTGGAAGAACCTGTGAAGGAGAAAAAACCTTCTGCATGGTCTATAACACAAAAATTCAAAGCCGGACTAGAAAAAACGCGTAATTCATTTACTTCAAAAGTGAACGACCTAGTTGCTCGTTATCGAAAAGTAGACGAAGATTTCTTTGAAGAATTAGAAGACCTATTATTACAGGCAGACGTTGGCTTTGAAACAGTAATGGAGCTAATGGACAAATTACGCTTCGAAGTTCAGCGTAAAAATATAAAAGATACAAACGGTATTCAAACGATTATTTCTGAAAAACTTGTAGAAATTTATGAGCAGGGAGAAGAAGATTTAATCGACCTTAATATACAGCCTCAAGGTGAGCTTACTGTTATTTTATTCGTTGGCGTAAATGGAGTTGGGAAGACAACAACAATCGGTAAACTTGCCCATCGTCTAAAATCACAAGGTAAAACGGTTGTCTTAGCAGCAGGTGATACTTTCCGTGCTGGTGCCATCGATCAATTACAAGTTTGGGGAGACCGTGTGGGCTGTGAAGTGATTAAACAATCGGAAGGTTCAGATCCAGCGGCGGTTATGTATGATGCAATTCGTGCAGCAAAAAACCGTAATGCAGATGTGTTAATTTGTGATACAGCAGGGCGCTTACAAAACAAAGTAAACTTAATGAATGAGCTTGAAAAAGTTCATCGAGTAATCTCTCGAGAGGTTCCAAATGCTCCGCATGAAGTACTTTTAGCATTAGATGCAACAACAGGTCAAAATGCACTTGTTCAAGCGCAAACATTTAAGGAAGCTACAAATGTAACAGGGATCGTTTTAACAAAGCTTGACGGCACTGCAAAAGGTGGTATTGTTCTTGCTATTCGTAATAAATTACACATTCCTGTGAAGTTTGTTGGTCTTGGTGAAAAAATGGATGATTTACAACCATTCGATGCTGAACGCTATGTGTATGGCTTATTTGCTGATGGTTTAGATAAAGAATTACAAAATAGTGAGGATTAGGTGTATCATCAAAAGTTGTAGATGACTTTTGTTAAAACGTATATGAGTGAAGCGGCTATCGGACGCCCTCAGGAAAGCCTCAGTCGGAACGGAAATCAACCACACGTTTTGGTGATGGTCCGAGGATTAACATTAAGTAAGTAAATTTGTAATTGCGCTCGTCTGTGCAGGGGAATTGCATTGTTTAAAAGGGAAATACTAGCTATAGGTGAAAAGCGCCTGTAAAGCGGTTAATTAAGGCTTTTAGACAAGGAGATTACCTTGACACATACGGGCGCTTTTCGTTATGATACAAATGACTAATAACGGGAGGAGAAATATTCGATGCTACTTGAAAAAACAACACGCATGAACTTTCTCTTCGACTTTTATCAAGCATTATTAACAGATAAGCAACGGAGTTATATGGAGCTCTATTATTTAGATGATCACTCACTTGGAGAAATCGCTGAATCGTATGGAGTTTCACGTCAAGCTGTTTATGATAATATTCGTCGAACAGAAGCGATGCTTGAAGAATATGAAGAAAAACTATGTTTATTGGAAAAATTTCAACAACGTACACAAATGCTTGCGCAACTAACAACGGGGATTACTGAACGAAGTATGACAGTTGAAGAGCAGTTAGCGCTTATAGAACAGTTGAAAGAATGGGATTAGGAGGCGAAAGCAATGGCTTTTGAAGGATTAGCGGAACGACTCCAAGGGACAATCCAAAAGATTAAAGGTAAAGGGAAAGTATCGGAACAAGACGTTAAAGAAATGATGCGAGAAGTCCGATTTGCTTTAATCGAGGCGGATGTTAACTTAAAAGTAGTCAAAGAATTCGTTAAAAAGGTCAGTGAACGTGCTGTCGGTGTAGATGTTATGCAAAGCTTAACACCAGGTCAGCAAGTTATTAAAATCGTACAAGACGAATTAACAGAATTAATGGGTGGCGAACAAAGCCCAATCAAATTTAATACGAAGCCGCCAACTGTCATTATGATGGTCGGCTTACAAGGTGCGGGTAAAACGACGACTACAGGGAAACTGGCAAATGTGTTACGAAAAAAATATAATCGTAAGCCACTTCTAGTTGCAGCAGACGTTTATCGCCCAGCAGCTGTTCAGCAATTACAAACATTAGGAAAACAGTTATCACTACCTGTTTTTGCATTAGGCACTGATGTATCCCCAGTAGAAATTGCACGTCAGGCAATTGAATTAGCAAAAGAAGAGCATCATGATGTCGTGATAATCGATACGGCTGGTCGCTTGCATATCGATGAAGATTTAATGCAAGAATTAAAAGATATTCGTGCATTAAAAGAGCCAGATGAAGTATTCCTTGTTGTGGATGCTATGACGGGTCAGGATGCTGTAAACGTAGCAGAAAGCTTTAATGAGGCAATCGGCATTACTGGGGTTGTTTTAACAAAGCTTGATGGTGATACACGTGGTGGTGCGGCATTATCAATTCGTTCAGTAACACAGAAGCCGATTAAATTTGTCGGGATGGGCGAAAAAATGGATGCACTCGAACCATTCCATCCAGAGCGTATGGCGTCTCGTATATTAGGAATGGGTGACGTGCTATCACTTATTGAAAAGGCTCAGGCAAATGTTGACGAAGCAAAGGCCAAAGAACTAGAAGAAAAATTTAAAACCCAAACCTTTACTTTAGATGATTTTGTTGAACAATTGCAGCAAGTGAAGAAAATGGGTCCTCTTGACGAAATTTTAAAAATGCTACCAGGCGCAAACAAAATCAAAGGCTTAGACAATGTTAAAGTTGATGATAAGCAAATGGGCCACGTAGAAGCCATTATTTATTCGATGACAACTGCCGAAAAGACGAATCCAGAAATTATTAATGGCAGCCGTAAAAAGCGCATAGCAAAGGGTTCTGGGACTTCAATTCAAGAGGTGAATCGTCTATTAAAGCAGTTTGATGAAATGAAGAAAATGATGAAACAAATGACAGGCATGGCGAGCGGTAAAGGGAAGAAAAAGATGAAATTGCCGGGCTTTGATTCATTGTTTAAATAATAATTTATAGGTGTTAAGAAAAAACACTTTACAAACAACCTAAACATTGATAATATACTATCTTGTGTGAAACTTATTCGGAGGTGCTATTAAAATGGCAGTTAAAATTCGCTTAAAACGTATGGGAGCTAAAAAATCTCCTTTCTATCGTATCGTAGTTGCAGACGCTCGTTCACCACGTGACGGTCGTTCAATTGAAACAGTTGGTACTTACAACCCACTTACTCAACCAGCTACTGTAAACATTGATGAAGAGAAAGCTCTTAAATGGTTAGCTGACGGTGCAAAACCATCAGATACAGTGCGTAACTTGTTCTCAGAACAAGGTATCATGGAAAAATTCCATAACCAAAAATTCAGTAAATAATCGGGGGCGACATTTTTGAAGCAGCTGATTGAAGCAATCGTTTTACCGTTAGTCGATTATCCAGAAGAAGTTCGTATAGAGACGGATGAAAATGCAAATCGAATTGTTTATAAACTTTTTGTTCATCCAGAGGATCGAGGGAAAGTCATAGGCAAACAAGGGCGAGTAGCAAAAGCGATTCGTACAATTGTTTATTCAGCGGCGGGTAGTCACCATCAAAAAAAGACCTACGTCGATATATTGGATTGATAGAAAAGATTTTCACGCTCTTTTACATGCAACAAGCACTTGAGAGTCCTGATAGGTATGTTTACATGCATTTAGGAATTCGAAGTGGCTTTGAGGTGAAGCGTAAAATCTGGACTAAGAAGGAAGGAGCTTGCGAGTTCCTTCCTTTTTTTATCTTTATTCATTATTGTAATTACATTGAGAGGTAATTGACCATAATGACATGGAGGAAGACTGGTAAACGTCTTAGCTAAAACATCATCCGCCAAAAGTTAATCTGCTTTCTTAAAAGTGAGAGATGTTACTTTTGATCTGGCTAGCTAGTAGCTTGACGTGGATAGCATTTTTTATATGAGGTGAGATTTAAATGGAATGGTTTAATGTAGGTCGTATTGTCAATACGCATGGTATTCGCGGTGAGGTACGTGTGTTATCAACAACAGATTTTGAGGAAGAGCGCTTCGTAGTAGGAAATAAGCTTGCGGCGTTTAAAAAAGACGATAAAAAGCCAACATGGGTAACAATTGAATCAATGCGTCGTCATAAAAACTTTATTTTATTAACTTTTGAAGGAATGCACAATATTAACTTGGTGGAGCCTTTCAAAGAAGGTATGCTCAAAGTGACGTCGGATCAAATGTCAGATGATTTATTAGCGGAAAATGAATATTTCTTCCACGAAATAATTGGTTGTTCAGTAGTTTCTGAAGAAGGTGAAACAATCGGAGCGGTGATTGACATTCTTCAAACAGGTGCAAATGATGTGTGGGTAGTCAAAGGTGCTAAAAAAGAGCATTACATCCCGTATATCGAAGACATCGTTAAGGAAATTGATGTTGATGAGAAGAAAATTGTGATCCACGTAATGGAAGGCCTACTATGATGAATATTCATGTGTTAAGTCTGTTTCCTGATATGTTTACAGGCGTCTTTGGCGCATCAATTTTAAAGAAAGCACAGGAAAAAGGTGCCGTAAAGCTAGAAGTAACCGATATCCGTGCATTTTCGGGTAACAAGCATAACCAAGTAGATGATTATCCGTATGGCGGTGGCGCGGGAATGGTATTAAAACCAGAGCCGATGTTTAGCGCTGTCGAGGCTATTACCGCAGGAAGAAAACCTCGTATCATTTTGATGTGTCCGCAAGGTGAGCGCTTTACTCAAAAAAAGGCTGAGGAGCTAGCACAAGAACAAGAACTAGTATTTTTATGTGGCCATTATGAAGGCTATGATGAACGCATCCGTCAGCATCTTGTCACAGACGAGATTTCAATTGGAGATTTCGTCTTAACTGGTGGAGAGCTAGGGGCTATGACGGTTATTGATAGCGTTGTACGTCTTCTGCCAGGGGTTTTAGGACAAGAGGATTCTCACATACAAGATTCGTTCTCAACAGGTCTTCTAGAGCACCCACATTATACACGACCTGCTGAATTTCGCGGAATGAAAGTACCTGATGTTTTACTATCGGGCAATCACGCAAAAATTGAGCAATGGCGTGCGGAAGAATCTCTGAAAAGAACATTCGAGCGTCGTCCAGATTTACTCGAGAATTATCCGTTAACAGATAAGCAAAAAATGTATGTAGAAAAACTTATAAACAATAATAAAGATGCTTGATTGCTATCTATATTTATGATAACATATATTCTGTACTTCTATGTGAAGTACTGAATTACGGTGTTCCGCTGTGGCATAGATTGCGTGCAAGAGCATCTGTCTAAGGAGAGAAAACAATGTCAAACATTATTACAGAAATTACTAAAGCTCAGCTTCGCACTGATCTACCAACTTTCCGTCCTGGTGATACTGTTAAGGTACACGTGAAAGTAGTAGAGGGTACTCGTGAACGTATCCAAGTATACGAAGGTGTAGTAATTAAACGTCGTGGTGGCGGTATTAGCGAAACTTTCACAGTTCGTAAAATTTCTTACGGTGTAGGTGTTGAACGTACATTCCCTGTACACACACCAAAAATCGCTAACTTAGAAGTTGTACGTCGTGGTAAAGTACGTCGTGCTAAACTTTACTACCTACGTAACCTACGTGGTAAAGCTGCTCGTATTAAAGAAATTCGATAATAATGACTTAAAAGTGAGGGGCTTGTGCAACAAGCCCCTTTTCTTTTTGCTTGTCATCTTAAATAACTATCATCTAAAATGAAGATAGACAAGGGGGCAAATCTCGATGGAAAAACAAGTGAAAGAAAAGAATGAATTATGGGAATGGACAAAGGCACTTCTAATTGCATTTGCGATTGCGGCAATTATTCGTTATTTTTTATTTACACCCATTGCAGTAGATGGCGAGTCCATGATGCCAACCCTTGAAAATGGGGACCGTATGATTGTCAATAAAATTGGTTATAAAATAAGTGAACCAGAACGCTTTGATATTGTGGTGTTCCACGCTCCAGAGCAGAAAAACTATATTAAACGTGTTATTGGACTACCAGGAGACACGCTAGAATATAAAAACGATCAATTATACATTAATGGTGAACCAATAGACGAACCTTATTTAGATGCCTACAAATCACAAATTACAGAAGGTACATTAACAGAAGATTTTACATTAAAAGACATTGATGTGAAACTAGATGTAATTCCAGAGGGTTATGTTTTCGTTATGGGAGATAATCGTCGATACAGTAAGGACAGTCGTCATATTGGACTTGTTGATCAAAAAGAGATTATTGGAAATACAAGTCTAATTTTCTGGCCGTTTAGTGATATAAAAATTGTAAAGTAACGCATGAAAGGGAGGTCTAACACTCCCTTTTTCTTTTAGTTTAGGAGGAAAAGATATGACTATACAATGGTTTCCCGGGCATATGGCGAAGGCCCGCAGACAAGTAACAGAAAAATTAAAGCTGGTTGATATTATTTTTGAATTAATAGATGCACGTTTACCTCTATCTTCGCGTAATCCGATGATAGATGAAGTGATTAATCAAAAACCGCGTCTCCTAATCTTAAATAAAGCAGATATGGCAGATGAGCAGGAAACACGTAAGTGGGTAGAGTACTTTGCACAACGTGGTCATAAGGCAGTAGCCATCAATTCTCTTGAAGGCAAAGGATTACAGCAAGTGACAAAGGCTGCCCAAGACATATTAAAAGAAAAATTTGATCGTATGAAGGCACGTGGGATGAAGCCAAGAGCCATTCGTGCAATGATTGTTGGGATCCCGAACGTAGGGAAATCGACGCTTATTAATCGCTTAGCGAAGAAAAATATCGCAAAAACAGGAAATACTCCAGGGGTAACTAAAGCTCAGCAATGGATAAAAGTTGGGAAGGAGCTTGAATTACTCGATACACCAGGTATTTTATGGCCGAAGTTTGAAGATCAAGAAGTAGGCTACAAATTAGCCTTAACAGGTGCTATTAAGGATACGATAACAAATATGGAGGATTTAGCTGTATACGGCCTACGCTTTTTATCCAATCATTATCCAGCACGTATGGAGGAACGCTACGGCTTCCAATTTGTCCATGAAGATTTAGTTGAAACCTTTGATCATATAGGTAAGCTACGTCGGGTTTTCGGTCCAGGAGGAGAAATCGACTATGATCAAGTAGCTCAACTGATCGTTCGAGATATTCGTGGATTGCAATTAGGCAAACTAACATTTGACTTTGTTGACGAACAACTTGAAAAAGAAGCAGAGCAGCAATAAGTTAAAAACTGTCATACTCACTTTAGCAGTTCGTGAGCATGGCAGTTTTTCTTTTAGGAAAGCCTCTTCTTGCCGATAAATGATATAGAGCGAGAAAAATAATGATAACTTAAAACGGGTGTTAACTCTTCATTTTGGTGATAAACCACAAAAAGGGAATACATACTGGGAGAGACGCCCGAGGCAAATTAATACGTAAAATTAGCTATTAACTTTTGAGAACCAAAAAGGGAGTAAATTTATGAAAACGATTAAAGAAATAACAGCAGCATTGAAGGAAGCTGAGGAATGGCAGGACTGGATGACAGAAGTAGCAACTGATGAACGAGCGGGTGTGCAAAAGGCTTGGCACAGCTGGAACAAGCGTCAAGATAAAAAACAACAGTTATTACAGGAGCATCAAGCAAAAGTCCATTTCGATCGAAGCTATGGAGGGGGAAGTGCTTTAATCGCAGGTGTAGATGAAGCGGGACGTGGACCATTAGCGGGCCCGGTAGTAACAGCTGCTGTTATTTTACCTGCAAACTGTGAGATGCTTGTCGGATTAAATGATTCAAAGCAATTATCAAAAGATAAACGTAATGCCTATGCTGATTTAATAAAAGAACATGCAGTAAGTTATTTTATCCATTTTCAATCAGCACAACAAATTGATGAATTAAATATTTACGAAGCAACAAAGCAATCGATGAAGATAAGTGTAGAATCGTTAACTAGTAAGCCTAATTATGTCCTAGTTGATGCTATGACACTACCAATCTCTATTCCGCAGGATTCAATTATTAAAGGAGATGCAAAAAGCTTAGCTATTGCAGCTGCATCGATATTAGCGAAAACCGCTCGTGATGATTATATGGATCAATTGGACAAAGAATTCCCTATGTATGGTTTTGCTCAGCATGCAGGATATGGTACAAAGCAACATTTAAAAGCACTTGAAGAATTCGGTCCAACCATTCATCATCGCAAATCGTTTGAACCGATAAAATCAATGTTTTAATAATTAGCATACTAAAAATAAAAAATAGGACACCGATTACGCCAAACAGTAATTGATGAAAGGAGTATGTATATGACAGCGACATCTTTTAATCCGATTCAGATGCAACAAGCTGCTATAACCGCAACTAATCAGCCACTTGCTTTAAAACAGGGACAAGTATTTCATGGTACGATTAAACAATTATATCCAGATCAAATGGCAGAGATACAAGTTGGCCATCAGAAGTTGATAGCTAAACTCGAAGTGCCACTAAAAGCAGGTGATGCCCATTTCTTTCAAGTAACTGATACAAACCCGCAAACCGAACTAAAAGTTGTTACGGGCCCTATGACACAAACGGCTTCCCAAAGTCAACAAATCAACCAGTTACTTGAATCGATGAATTTGCCAAAGTCAGCTGAAATGCAACAGCTAGTAGCCCATTTTATGAAAGCGCAGCTACCGATTTCAAAGGAGCAGTTGATGCAGGCAGAAATGTGGATAAAGGCATTACCAGAGGGCATTACTAAACTAGATGCTCTACAAGCTATTCAAAAAATGGTGGAGCTTAAAATGCCAATGACAAATGACGTTTTTCAAGCTCTTATTAGTGGGCAAAAAACTACTGGTATGATTTCCGTAATGGAAAACTTTACACAGCTTTTAGCTAAAGATGCAGCTTTACCAGTAAACATCAAACAAAATCTAATGCAACAGGTACAGGCAATTGCAAAACCTTTTGAAGTAGAAACAGGTGGTTTAGTACTAGCTAAGTCTATACAAATATTAACAAATAATGCGTCTTCTATGAGTGAAAAGATTCAAGCTATGAATATGTTAAAGGAGGCTGGGATATTACCTCAGCAGGCAACCTTGCAAAACTGGTCAAGTCTCAGCAGTGTAAACTCCGTTCAGCCTAATCAGCTTCAACACGCTGGACAAGTTATTCAAACGATTCTAACGGCACAACCTGACAATACAAATCAGCTTGTCGATCAACTTAAATTATGGACAGCGAATCAAAGCTTGTTAACCAATGAACAAAAGCAACAAGTAAATCAACTGGTCGATCGATTGAATCAGTTACCGGCAACTAAACAAACGCTAGAGATTTTTGCAAAGCAGATGCAAGAACAACTGATCAAAGCATTTACTGAAAATTCCTCGGAGCGTTTATTTACACAAGACGCCAATGCTCTTTCAGTGAAGGACCACTTACTATCGCTTTTAAAGCATGGAGCAACTACCCCATTACAAAACGACGCATTCATGCGAAATCTTATGAAAAATAGTGTTGAATCGCCGCAATCGATGATTCAGCAGATTGTTACGCAAGCAGATGCCCATGTACAAAATTCCATGGATAGTAAAGCAATGGAACATGCATTGAAAACGGTATTAAAAAGTCTAGGAATTAGCTATGAGGCGACACTTAGTAATAAGTCAGCTGATTTACAGGAGATTGCACATCAATTAAAACCTCAGCTTCATACGTTATTGCAGGAGACACATACCACCCCACAGCTGAAGGAAGCGGCAGAAATGTTAATGGCGCGTATGAACGGTATGCAGCTAGCATCAGGAGAAAATGGTCATCAGCATCAGCTTATTATGCAAGTACCATTGGAGTTCTTCGGCAAGAAAATGGATGCAACATTACAGTGGAATGGACGCATGAAAGATGATGGTAAAATTGATGCCAATTACGCACGTATATTATTTTATTTACAAATGGAGTCGATGAACGAAACGGTTATAGATATGCAGGTTCAAAATCGTGTCGTTTCTGTGACAGTATTTAATGAAAATGAAAATCTTATACCACTAGCAGAACCACTAAAAGCGGCTTTAAAAATAGGCTTAGCTGAAAAAGAATATCAACTTTCGGGCGTTTTTATTAAGCAATTTGAAAAAGCTCAATCTGAAAAAACAACCTCTGTATTAGAACAGCAGGAGGAACATAGTGGGGTGGATTTCCGCGTATGAGTGAAGAAAAATTTACTCGAAAAGAGGCTATTGCGCTCACGTATAAGTTAGGACGCTTTGATAGTCCAACGGTAGTGGCGAAAGGAAAAGGTAAAATAGCAGAAAATATTTTAGCGCGTGCGAATGAGTATAATGTGCCGATTTATGAGGATCCTAACCTTGTTCAATTACTTGGACAATTAGATTTAAATGAGTCGATTCCTGAAGAATTGTACCAAGCTGTCGCTGAAGTTTTTGCATTTATTTATCGGTTAGACCAACAACATGCGCAAATATATAGAAAAGATAGATAATTCTAATTTTCGCAAAAATCTGTTTTAGTACACGAAGTAGCAAAAAGTGTAATATTAAAAGATAAAACACGAACGAAAGACAAAGTGTAGACTTTATCAGAATCTTTAGTTAGAATAGATTATGTTAGTAAAACAATTTTATGCAAATGTTTGATGGGAGGATGTATTATGAATATCCATGAATATCAAGGGAAAGAGATTCTTAGAAAGTATGGTGTAGCTGTACCGAATGGAAAAGTTGCTTTTTCCCCTGATGAAGCAGTGAAAGTAGCGAAGGAACTTGGCTCTAATGTGACAGTAGTCAAGGCGCAAATTCATGCAGGTGGACGCGGTAAAGCGGGTGGTGTAAAAATCGCGAAGAACCTTGACGAAGTGCGTACGTACGCAAAAGAATTATTAGGAAAAATCTTAGTGACTCATCAAACAGGTCCTGAAGGAAAAGAAGTAAAACGCTTATATATTGAAGAGGGTTCTGATATTCAAAAAGAGTACTATTTAAGTTTAGTATTAGACCGTTCAACATCCCGTGTAACAATAATGGGATCTGAAGAGGGCGGCATGGATATTGAAGAAGTAGCGGAAGCACAGCCAGAAAAAATCTTCAAAGAAGTTGTAGATCCAGTAGTTGGGTTAACAAGCTTCCAGGCACGTCGCATGGCGTTTAATATGAATATTCCAGCAAACCTAGTGGGGAAAGCTGTCAAATTAATGTTAGGCTTGTATCAAGCGTTTATCGACAAAGATGCTTCGATTGTAGAAATTAATCCACTTGTTGTAACGGGACAAGGCGAAGTTGTAGCATTAGATGCTAAATTTAATTTCGATGCAAATGCGTTGTATCGTCATAAAGATATTGTCGAATTACGTGATTTCGATGAAGAGGATGCAAAGGAAATCGAAGCATCAAAATACGACTTAAGCTATATTTCACTAGATGGCAACATTGGCTGTATGGTGAATGGAGCTGGTCTTGCTATGGCTACTATGGACACAATTAGTTATTACGGCGGAAGCCCTGCTAACTTCCTAGATGTAGGTGGCGGTGCAACAGCTGAAAAAGTAACAGAAGCTTTCAAAATTATTCTTTCCGATCCGCATGTAAAAGGCATTTTCGTTAACATTTTTGGCGGAATTATGAAATGTGACATTATCGCTGAGGGTGTTGTAACGGCTGCCAAAGAAATTGGCTTAGCTGTGCCGTTAGTTGTACGTTTAGAAGGTACAAATGTAGAACTTGGAAAAGAAATTTTAAATGCATCTGGTTTAAACATCGTTGCAGCGGATTCAATGGCTGACGGTGCACAAAAAATTGTGGGACTAGTAGGCTAAGGAAGGCGGGGAGAACAATGGCTGTATTTATAAACAAAGATACGAAGGTAATTGTACAAGGGATTACGGGCGAAACAGCGCTTTTCCATACGAAGCAAATGCTTGAGTATGGTACGAAAATTGTAGCAGGTGTTACACCAGGTAAAGGTGGTCTTGAAATCGAGGGAGTCCCTGTGTTCAATACTGTAGCAGAAGCGGTAGCTGCAACAGGCGCAACAACTTCAGTTATTTATGTACCTGCTCCATTTGCGGCAGATGCTATTTTAGAGGCTGTTGATGCTGAATTAGAATTAACAATCTGTATTACTGAACATATTCCTGTCCTTGATATGGTTAAGGTTAAACGTTATATGGAAGGTAAAAAGACACGCCTAGTAGGTCCAAACTGTCCAGGCGTTATTACGGCAGATGAATGTAAAATCGGTATTATGCCTGGGTATATCCATACGAAAGGGCATGTAGGAGTTGTTTCTCGCTCTGGTACGTTAACATATGAAGCAGTACACCAATTAACACAAGCTGGTATTGGTCAAACTACGGCTGTGGGGATCGGTGGAGACCCTGTCAATGGTACAAACTTTATCGATGTTTTGGAAGCGTTTAACAACGATCCAGAAACATATGCAGTTGTGATGATTGGGGAAATTGGAGGTACAGCTGAAGAAGAAGCAGCTGAGTGGATTAAAGCGAATATGACGAAACCTGTCGTTGGCTTTATTGGAGGACAGACAGCGCCTCCGGGTAAACGTATGGGTCACGCTGGTGCTATTATTTCTGGTGGTAAAGGAACAGCAGCAGAGAAAATTAAGGCAATGAATGCTGCTGGCATTGAAGTAGCAGAAACGCCATCTGTTATTGGTGAAACGCTTATTAAAGTAATTAAAGAAAAAGGGCTATACGAAAAGTGTAAAACCCATTAAAATGGAAGATGTAGCACGTTGTGGCTACATCTTTTCTATTTCTTTTTTAGACATTGCTTAACATACTTCTAATGGACTGTGTTCAAGCAATGCAATTTCTAACTTCCTACTTACTCTGTTTAAAATGCCTTTCCTAAAAAAGTTGTGTCACATTGTTTTTCAAGTTTTAATGTTGTGATGTAAATTTATAATGCGGTCATTTAATTTTCTTCTATTAAAAGGAGGTTTTTAAATGATTTTTTCAGTCGATACTCAGAGATTACTAGCTTTACATTATGTATACCCATTACCACTTCAAAAACTTCAGCAATTATTGTCCCCGGTGGATATATTAAGTTATTTTGAAGAAGCGCCCCCCTACGAGATTGCAAAAGCACTGCAACTACCATCGCAAAGAGCCTTGCAAATTTCTAAGAATTTTAGACAAATTATGACATTGTCATTTGAAGATGCCTATGAACGGGCCGATATTTTCCCCATCCCTTTTTATCATACTTTTTACCCGGCGCAATTATTTGAAATATCCAGCCCACCTACTGTATTGTATGTGAAAGGTCAGTATTCTCTACTAACGAAAGAAAAACAAGTAGCCATTATAGGCTCTAGAAAGGCTACAGTTTATACAAAAACTGCAATGGACTTAATTGTTCCGCCTCTTATTGAACACGGATATACTGTTGTCAGTGGGCTTGCAAGAGGAGCGGATACGATAGCTCATGAAACAACTATAAAAGTTGGTGGTTCCACAATTGCAGTGCTTGGTCACGGTTTTAATTATATATACCCTAAGGAAAACCAGTCACTCGCTGACCATATGGCGGAGCATCAGTTGCTTGTCACAGAGTACCCCCATATATGAAGCCTGAGAAATGGCATTTTCCAATGCGTAACCGAATAATTAGTGGATTGTCCAAAGCTTTAGTTGTAACAGAAGCTGCATTAAGAAGTGGTACGCTTATTACAACAGAACACGCATTAGAGCAAGGTAAGGATGTATTTGTTGTACCAGGACCAATTAATGCTGAGCAATCAAAAGGCACAAATAAATTACTGTTAGAAGGGGCTATACCAGTGTGTAGTGGTCAAGAAATCGTTGAAACACTTGCGCTCTTTTCTAACAAAAATTGAAAAAAAGTTGCATTATCTTAAAATCTGTTATACATTTTGCAACAGGTAACTTAAAAAATAGGCAATAGACCTCGCTAAGGGGGAGACATAGATGGCGGATTATTTAGTGATTGTAGAATCACCAGCAAAGGCAAAAACAATTGAACGTTATTTAGGTAAGAAATACAAAGTGAAAGCGTCGATCGGGCATGTTCGTGACCTACCACGTAGCCAAATGGGCGTTGATTCTGAAAATAATTATGAACCTAAGTATATTACTATTCGTGGAAAAGGGCCTGTTTTACAGGAATTAAAGTCTGCGGCTAAAAAAGTGAAGAAAGTGTTTCTAGCGGCCGATCCAGACCGCGAGGGAGAAGCGATTGCTTGGCACCTTGCGACTGCGTTAAATATTGATATTCATTCAGATTGCCGAGTTGTTTTTAACGAAATTACAAAAGATGCGATAGTAGAATCTTTTAAAAATCCACGGGCTATCAACATGGATTTAGTAGATGCACAGCAAACAAGACGTATACTGGACAGACTTGTTGGTTATAACATTAGCCCGATTTTGTGGAAAAAAGTTAAAAAAGGATTATCAGCAGGACGGGTACAATCTGTAGCACTGCGCATGATTATTGATCGTGAAAATGAAATAAAAAACTTTCAACCTGAAGAATATTGGACAATTGAAGGCTCTTTTGAAAAAGGCAAAAAAACGTTCGATGCGCTTTACTATGGCAATGGTAAAGACAAAATTAAATTAACAAATGAAGAACAAGTAAAATCTGTTTTAAAAAATGTTAAAGGTACAAACTTTGATGTTGTTAATGTATCTAAAAAAGAACGTAAACGAAATGCAGCACCTGCTTTTACAACTTCTTCTTTACAGCAAGAGGCTGCACGTAAGTTAAATTTCCGTGCTAAGAAAACGATGATGCTTGCTCAACAATTATATGAAGGTATTGATATTGGTAAAAAAGAGGGTACAGTAGGTTTAATTACTTATATGCGTACTGACTCAACGCGTATTTCGGAAACAGCGAAAACAGAGGCAATGGCATATATTGAATCCAAATACGGCAAAGAATACATTTCTACAGAAACGAAGCAGACGAAAAAAGCATCAAATGCACAGGATGCCCATGAGGCTATTCGTCCAACTAGTACGATGCGAACTCCAGAAGAGTTAAAAGCGGTGCTTAGTCGTGACCAATTGCGTTTATATCGTTTAATATGGGAGCGCTTTATCGCAAGTCAGATGGCGCCAGCTGTACTTGATACAGTTGCTGTAGACCTTCAAAATGGTGATGTTTTATTCCGTGCAAACGGCTCGCAAGTTAAATTTGCAGGCTTTATGAAGCTATATATTGAGGGTACCGATGATCAGACAGAAGAAACAACTAAACTTCTACCAGAGATGGCAGTTGGTGATCAGGTAAAATCCCTTGAAATCGAGCCAAAGCAGCATTTTACACAGCCACCACCACGATATTCCGAGGCGCGTCTTGTAAAAACAATGGAAGAGCTAGGTATAGGGCGCCCGTCCACGTATGCACCGACCCTCGACACAATTCAGCGCAGAGGCTATGTCGTGTTAGATGCCAAACGATTTATGCCGACAGAGCTGGGTGAAATCGTACACCAACTCGTACTAGAGTTTTTCCCTGATATCATAAATATCGAATTCACAGTAAAAATGGAACAAGATTTAGATGATATTGAAGAAGGTAGTCGACAATGGGTAGAGGTTGTAGATGAGTTTTATAAGGACTTTGAGGTCCACGTAAAGCATGCGGATGAGGCTATGGAAAAGGTTGTCATTAAAGATGAACCAGCTGGCGAAGATTGTGAGCTATGTGGTTCTCCAATGGTTTATAAGCTTGGACGATATGGGAAATTTATGGCTTGCTCAAACTTCCCAGATTGTCGTAACACGAAGGCGATTATGAAGCCGATTGGCGTAAAATGTCCTTCCTGCGAAACAGGCGAGATCGTAGAGCGTAAAAGTAAAACAAAGCGTTTATTCTATGGTTGTAATCAGTACCCTGAGTGTGAATTTGTCTCGTGGGACAAGCCGATTAGTAGACCATGTCCGAAATGTAGTGCATTATTAGTAGAGAAAAAAATTAAAAAAGGTGTGCAAATTCAGTGTACGAAATGTGACTATGAAGAAGCACCTACTCAATGATAGAAAGATGGTAAGAACATGACTGAACAAGTAGTAAATGTAATAGGCGCGGGTCTTGCAGGCAGTGAAGCGGCTTGGCAAATTGCCAAACGTGGTGTGAAAGTTAAACTTTATGAAATGCGCCCAGTAAAGCAAACACCGGCTCACCACACTGATAAATTTGCGGAGCTTGTTTGTTCGAACTCACTACGTGCTAATGGATTAACAAATGCCGTGGGTGTGATTAAAGAAGAAATGCGCGTTTTAGAATCTGTGATTTTGAAAGCAGCAGATGCGTGTTCAGTACCAGCAGGCGGTGCTTTAGCAGTAGATCGTCATGAATTTGCAGGATATGTGACAGAGGCAGTGAAAAATCACCCTCTTGTAGAAGTCATTCATGAAGAAGTCACTGAAATTCCAGAAGGCGTTACTGTTATTGCCACAGGACCACTGACATCAAAAGCTTTAGCTGAAAAAATTCAGGGCTTAACAGGTTTAGACTATCTGTATTTCTATGATGCAGCAGCACCAATAATCGAAAAAGATAGCATTGATATGGATAAGGTTTATTTGAAATCTCGTTATGATAAAGGGGAAGCGGCGTATTTAAACTGTCCTATGACAAAGGAAGAATTTGATCGTTTCCGTCAAGCGTTAATCGAAGCAGAAGTTGTGCCGTTAAAAGAATTTGAAAAGGAAATTTACTTTGAAGGTTGTATGCCTATCGAAGTAATGGCTGCACGTGGGGAGAAAACAATGTTATTTGGACCGATGAAGCCAGTAGGCCTGGAAGATCCAAAAACAGGAAAACGCCCTTATGCTGTTGTCCAATTACGTCAAGATGATGCAGCAGGTACTCTTTACAATATTGTTGGCTTCCAAACACATCTAAAATGGGGCCCGCAGAAAGAAGTATTGCAACTAATTCCAGGATTAGAGAACGTTGAAATCGTCCGTTATGGAGTTATGCATAGAAATACGTTCATTAATTCACCAAAAGTTCTAGAGAAAACTTATCAGCTTCGCGAGCAAAAAAATATTTTCTTTGCGGGTCAAATGACAGGAGTCGAAGGATATGTTGAATCTGCTGGTAGTGGATTAATTGCTGGCATTAATGCAGCTCGGTTAGTATTAGGCCAAGAACCGATTATCTTCCCATTCGAAACGGCGTTAGGGAGTATGGCGCGTTATATAACAGAAGCGCAATCGAAAAACTTCCAGCCAATGAACGTCAACTTCGGGATTTTCCCTGAACTACCACCGGGTCGTCGTTCAAAACCAGAGCGTGCAGAGATGCATGCTACACGAGCAATGAGTACAATTCGGAATTTTGTGAATTCACAAACAATTTAATTGCAAAAAGCCTCTAAAAGTTGATATACTCTTAGAGGCTTTTCTTTTTTGTAGACAAAATGCTGATTTACACGTATTTTATTGTTTTGTATGGAGATTTTCTCAAAATATAACCTTTTTCACTTGCTATATGATGAAGATAGGTATAGTGTCAGTATGTATGTTTATCTTCACTTCAGTCAGTGCAATTCCAGACGCAATAAGAAGGATAAACAAATTAGTACATCCTTTCATGCAAGTGTTAGTAATTTGAGACGGTTATCAATAATTCGTTGGTGGTGAATCTTTCATGTTAGTTTCGTCCCAAGATGCACTTGAACAGTTCATGCTTTACATCCAAGTTGAAAAGAACTTCTCTGTTCATACAGTGCGAGAATATGAATCAGATCTACTAGATTTTTTAGCGTTTTTACAGGCGGAGGACGTAAATGATTTAGCAAGTGTTGAGTATATACATGCACGTCTTTATGTAACAAAGTTGTATGATGAAAAAAGAGCTAGATCATCTGTTTCAAGAAAAATTTCCTCAATACGCTCCTTTTTTCGTTTTCTAAATAGACAATACGGATTAGATGATGGAGCGTTTAGATCACTATATCATCCAAAAAAAGAATCACGTTTACCTAGTTTTTTCTACGAAGAAGAATTGAAGCAACTATTTGATGCGAATGCTGGCGATGATTTGAAATCATTAAGAAATACAGCTATATTAGAGCTGTTATATGCGACGGGTATTCGTGTAAGTGAGCTCACTTCTATACAAGTAGAAGATGTGGATTTCCATTATTCGATTATTAGGGTAATGGGGAAAGGGCGAAAAGAACGTATTATTCCATTCGGTCAATTTGCGAGTTTAGCCATGCAGGATTACATAGAGCAAGCTCGTCCACGATTGATGAAAAAAACAGGTCATCAGCAATTGTTTGTCAACATGCGTGGTGGGGAACTTACTCCACGAGGTGTACGTCATATTTTAACAGAAATGATTGACAAGGCCTCGCTTCATACGAAAATATATCCACATATGCTTCGTCATACTTTTGCCACACATTTATTGAATAATGGCGCAGATTTACGAACGGTACAGGAATTATTAGGCCACGCACATTTATCTTCTACGCAAGTTTACACACATGTAACAAAAGAGCATCTTCGTCAAACATATATGAATGCTCATCCAAGGGCATAATAGAGCTAAGGAGGAAGGCAAATGGGACAAATTCATGCGACAACGATATTTGCGGTTCATCATAATGGAAGTTGCGCTATGGCTGGTGATGGTCAAGTAACCCTAGGAAATTCGGTTGTGATGAAAGGTACAGCAAGGAAGGTCAGACGTCTGTTTAATGGGCAGGTGCTTGCTGGATTTGCAGGATCAGTTGCAGATGCTTTTACGCTTTTTGAGATGTTTGAAGGAAAGCTAAATGAATACAATGGCAACTTACAACGTGCAGCAGTGGAAGTTGCCAAACAGTGGCGCGGTGATAAAATGCTACGTCAATTAGAGGCTATGCTACTTGTAATGGATAAAACTACGCTCCTACTTGTTTCAGGTACGGGGGAAGTAATTGAACCAGATGATGGTATTTTGGCAATAGGTTCTGGGGGTAACTATGCATTATCAGCAGGTCGTGCCTTAAAAAAATATGCGGGTGAAACAATGTCTGCTCGCGAAATCGCGGAGGCGGCATTGGAAACTGCTGCCGAGATTTGTGTATTTACGAATCATAATATTATCGTGGAGGCGCTTAACTAATGAAACAAAATAATTTAACGCCAAGACAAATTACTGAGCATTTGGATCGTTATATCGTTGGGCAAAATGAGGCAAAGCGAGCAGTGGCTATTGCATTACGTAATCGTTATCGTCGCTCGCTGCTAAGTGATGATATGAAGGCTGAAGTAATTCCGAAAAATATTTTAATGATTGGACCTACAGGTGTCGGAAAAACAGAAATTGCTAGAAGAATTGCGAAGTTAACGAATGCGCCATTTGTAAAGGTCGAAGCAACAAAGTTTACAGAAGTAGGGTATGTTGGACGCGATGTAGAGTCGATGGTACGTGATGTAGTAGAAGCTTCACATCGTCTTGTAAAAGAAGAAATGATGGAGTCTGTGAAGGAACAAGCAGAAGAATTAGCCAACGAAGCAATAGTTAAGCTATTGGTTCCTTCTTTACGAAAAAAACAATCCATGCAAAATCCGTTTGAAATGTTGTTTGGTGGTAAAGATCAGCAAACAAATGACGATACTTCATCTGAAGAGACCGAGGTGCGTTCTAAACGTGCGCAAATCGCGATTGATTTACGGAACGGTAAATTAGAAAATGAATGGGTTACCGTTGAAGTGACGGAACAAAATCCTTCTATTTTTGATGCATTACAAGGAACGGGTATGGATATGTCTGCAAACAATGGCATGCAAGATATGCTATCTAGTTTAATGCCTAAAAAGCAGAAGAAACGCCGTCTTCAAGTGAAAGATGCGCGACGTATTTTAACAATCGAGGAAGCAAATAAGCTGATAGATGCCGACGAAGTTGCACAAGAAGCCATTTCAAGAGCTGAACAGTCAGGAATTATTTTTATTGATGAAATTGATAAAATTGCTAGTAAAGAAGGTAACTCTTCTGCAAATGTATCACGTGAGGGTGTACAACGTGATATTCTACCAATCGTTGAAGGTTCTACTGTAACGACGAAGTACGGTGCTGTAAAGACTGACTTTATGCTTTTCGTTGCGGCAGGAGCATTTCATATGTCAAAGCCGTCAGATTTAATTCCCGAATTGCAAGGTCGATTCCCGATTCGCGTAGAGCTTGAAAAATTATCGAAACAAGATTTTGTACGTATTTTGCAAGAACCAGATCAATCACTTATTCTGCAATACAAGGCATTGTTAGAAACAGAGGGTGTAGAAATAAACTTTACGG
The DNA here is from genome assembly GCF_042019215.1 of Lysinibacillus sp. RS11. Classification (NCBI taxonomy): domain Bacteria; kingdom Bacillati; phylum Bacillota; class Bacilli; order Caryophanales; family Bacillaceae; genus Lysinibacillus; species Lysinibacillus sp. RS11. The sequence goes on from NZ_CP168124.1 coordinate 1,159,865, forward strand.
AAGATGCGATTGAACGAATTGCTGAAATTGCTACCGAGGTTAATCAGGAGACTGATAATATAGGAGCTCGACGTTTGCACACAATTTTAGAACGCTTGTTAGAAGAATTATCATTTGAAGCATCTGAAATTGCACCTGCAAATATTCCAATCACGGCTGCATATGTCGATCAAAAACTTGCGGGTATAGTAAAAAACAAAGATTTGTCACAGTTTATATTGTAAAATAAGTCAAAATAGTATCATTCGGTTGTAAAAACCTTTAGAATATTAAGTAAATACTCTTCGGATTATTTATAGGAGGAACATATAATGAATTTATTAGAAAAAACACGTAAAATTAACTCAATGCTCCAGGCATCTGCTGGTAAGCCAGTAAACTTTAAAGAAATGGCAGATACATTAGGAGACATTATAGACAGTAATGTATATATTGTAAGCCGTAAAGGGAAACTTTTAGGTATTTCAATTCATCAACAAATTGAAAACGAACGTATGAAAAAGATGTTCGAAGAGCGACAATTCCCAGAAGAATACACACATAGCTTGTTTACAATTTCTGAGACATCTTCAAATCTAGATATTCATGACGAACACACTGCTTTCCCGGTTGAAAACAAAGAGTTGTTCCAAAATGCGTTAACAACTATCGTACCGATTGTTGGTGGTGGTGAGCGTCTAGGAACGTTAATTCTTGCTCGTTTAGCTGCACAATTTGAGGATGATGATTTAATTTTAGCTGAATATGGTGCAACAGTTGTTGGTATGGAAATTTTACGTGAGAAATCTGAGGAAATCGAAGAGGAAGCACGTAGTAAAGCGGTTGTACAAATGGCGATAAATTCTCTTTCTTACAGTGAGTTAGAAGCTATTGAACATATTTTTGAAGAACTTGATGGACATGAAGGTTTACTTGTAGCTTCAAAAATTGCAGACCGAGTAGGTATTACACGTTCAGTAATCGTAAATGCATTACGTAAACTAGAATCTGCAGGTGTCATTGAATCGCGCTCTCTAGGTATGAAAGGTACTTACATTAAAGTACTAAACGACAAATTCTTAAATGCATTAGCGGAAATTAAAATGAAATAATGATAAGTTCCCTTTAGATCATGGGAACTTTACAAGGCATCTGGAGCGATTTTTTGTTCCAGATGCTTTTTTAATGTGCTTAGCATGTGCAATAACTTGGTGCTGACGGTCCATTGCAGGCTTGATAGTAGGAACGATGTAATTTACACCAATCATCTATAAAGGAATCTACTCTCTTCTTATTAATCGAGTAGGACACTAGCCATTAATTGCCTAGTCGACCTCCCGCACCCATACACTCAGTCCCGTATTCGGCGGTTTAGCTTCATAAGTGTCCATTCCTTCTCAATAGAATGGACACCTTTGTCTTTCGCTAACAGTTCCTAGTAAACAACACAATATAGTGAAGCTCTAATCGGTGAGTTTGTCTTTATCCCGACTGATTATTAGTTTTCAACAATTAGTCTTTTGTGTCGAATTTCGCGGTAGGAGTCTTGTATCTGACGATTCGCTTTCGGTACAGATAAATTACTGATTACTGCCCGTTAATATGGGTAAAGTAGTGCTAAAAGATGAAGCGTAAATTAACTTAAATAATCCTGAGTTCTATAACTTGAATAACTCCGTTGCTTTCTCCCTAAATATTGTCATTAAAATTCCACTACTATTAGCATAAAAAAAGAATGTTGCGAATACCTCTTTTGTTACGTGTCTGGAATGGTAGAAAATTCTTCCTGTAGTTAACGGAATATTCAGTATAATACTCGGAAGTAGTAAAAATGAACCTTAAATTAGACATCGTGTCGAATGCGATAAAGTGAAAAAAAGGGAATAATCTGATACTATGCCCTTAAACACTGTCGAAATAGTGTAAAATTACTAGAGTTTGTAGAATCCTCGCGAAAGCAGGCGGATCAAGGGTTCCGGCAATATTGTCCTGGTTAGGCGAGGTGAAAAATGGGTCGTAAAGACTATCAAAAAGTGACAAAAGACAATAGACACAACGTATCATCTTAATTACAATTGTATTATTGGATAAAACAAGAAATACATAAAAAGAAATAAATGAGGTGAATGGTTTTGAATTTATTTGGAGGAACTATTAGTAGCCTGGAAAACGGACTTTCCTATGCAACTTTGAATCATAAAACAATCGCCAATAATATTGCGAATGTCGATACACCGAATTATAAGGCGAAAAATGTAAGTTTTAAGGATATGTTGGAGAAAGAACAACAAATATCAATTTCGGCATATCGTACTGATAATAGACATTATGATTTTACGATTCGACAATCTACACCAGGTGTAAATAATGTAGATGGCTTGCGTTATCGAAATAATGGTAACGCTGTAGATATGGATGCAGAACAGGCGAAAATGGCGGAAAATCAAATCTATTACAATGCATTAATTGACCGTATGAACGGTAAGTTAAATACATTAAACACTGTTATTAAGGGAGGTAAGTAATAAATGTCTATTTTTCATGGAATGAATACCACTGCCTCAGCTTTAACAGCGCAGCGTTTACGAATGGATGTCATTTCGTCTAATATGGCAAACATGGATTCAACGCGTGCTAGACAAGTGAATGGGGAGTGGGAACCATACCGCCGGAAGTCTGTGACATTGACAGCTCAAGAAGGACAGTTTTCAAAGTTCTTTAATGCCGCACTTGGAAAAAATGCGAAAAGCGGCGTTGGCAACGGCGTAAAAGTTACACAAATAAAAGAAGATAGAGAAACACCTTTCAAACTTGTGTATGATCCAACTCATCCAGATGCTAACGCAGATGGCTATGTAAATATGCCAAATGTAGATCCATTAAAAGAAATGGTAGATTTAATGTCAGCCACTCGTTCCTACGAGGCAAACGTAACTGTATTGAATGCAAATAAGTCTATGCTGACAAAAGCTTTAGAGATTGGTAAATAAATAAGAAGAAAGGAAGATACATAATGGCAATTTCGTCCGTTTCACTAATGACACCTACACAGGTTGTAAAAGAAACAAATAAACTTAACACGACACCTTATGAAGCACAACAAAGCTTTTCGAACTCGTTAAAAGAAGCGATAGCGAAAGTTAATGACCAACAAATTACTTCTGATAATCTTACTCAAAAGTTAATTGCTGGTGAAGATGTAGAGTTGCACGAAGTGATGATTGCATCACAAAAAGCGAGTATTACATTAAATGCAACAATGGAAGTTCGCAATAAGGTGATTGAAGCTTACCAAGAAATAATGCGAATGAGTGTCTAACTTTATTAAACAAGTGATTCACTCACTATTGAAGTAAAGATTTTATCCCGCAATTTTGACTAAATGAATGTGGCGGGATGTCACTGTTTTCGCGAATTATTAGATGGATAGGTTATTCACTATAACCGGAGGATTCATAATGAATGAACGATTGACGAAAATAAAAAACGACACCGGCCAATTTTGGACAAGTCGTAGTAAAAAACAAAAAATTGTAATGATTAGTTCAGTAGTAGGTATTTTAGTGCTTGCTGCCGTTATTACACTTTTTGCTACAAAAACTACATATGTACCACTTTATAAAGATTTATCGACTAGAGAAATCGGTCAAGTAAAGGAAGCGTTGGATTCCCAAGGTGTAAAATATGAAATTGCACCCGGGGGGACAGCAATTTTAGTGCCTCAGGAACAAGTTGATGCATTGTTAGTGCAATTAGCTTCGGAAGGATATCCGCAAACAGGAACGATTGATTACTCATTTGCGAACAGCTCTGGATTTGGTATGACGGATAATGAGTTTAACTTATTAAAAAAGGCAGCAACTGAAACAGAAATTGCCAAACTCATTAAAAATCTAGAAGGTGTAAAAGATGCAAAGGTAATGATAAATGTTCCTGAAGAAGGAGTTTTCTTGAATGATACAAAAGAGGAAGCGACAGCATCTATCGTATTGAATACAGACCCTGGCTATAAATTTACCGAGCAACAAACTGCCACTATGTACAACTTAGTAGCAAAAAGTGTACCAAATTTAAAAACAGAAAATATCGTTATATCTAACCAATTCTCTGAGTACTTTGATTTGAATGCTACTACGGCTGATGGAACTTCAACAACGACAGCTGAAGGTCAGTTACAGGCGAAGAAAATGGTTGAGCGCGATCTACAACGTCAAGTGCAAACTATGTTAGGTACACTTATGGGACAAGACAAAGTAATAGTTTCTGTGACAACAGACATCGATTTTAAAAAAGAAAATCGTGAAGAAAACCTAGTTTCTCCAGTTGATGAAGAGAACATGGAAGGGATTGCTATTAGTGCCCAACGTATAACAGAGCAATATTCTGGTACAGGAGCTGCTGCTACTGGAACACCTGAAGCTGAAACGACGACAGATAACTTTACAACTTATAACGAAGGTGCAACGGGTAACGGGGATTACGAGCGTACTGAAGAAACAATTAATAATGATGTAAACCGTATACGCAAAGAAATCCAAGAGGCACCATATAAAATCCAAGATATTGGTATCCAAGTAATTGTTGAACCTCCGACAGCAACTGATGCAGCGTCATTACCAGATGGGGTTCAACAGGATATCGAGAAAATTTTAAGTACTATTGTTCGTACGACGATTTCTAAAGATGTAGCAGCAGAGCTTACTCAAGATCAAATTGATGAAAAAGTAGCTGTTTCAGTACAACCTTTAAATGGTAAAGCAACAGATGCAGTTAGCGAAAAATCTATTATCCCATGGTGGGTTTGGGTAATTGGCGGAATATTACTAGCTGTAATATTATTGCTTGCATTCTTCATTATCCGTTCACGTAAACGTGCGAAGGAAGAAGAAGAGTTTAGCATCCTAGAAGAACAAGAAGAACTAATGATTGAAGATATTAATGAAGAAATTGAAACGGAAGCTACAATGCGTCGTAAGCAGCTTGAAAAAATGGCAAAAGAAAAGCCAGACGATTTTGCGAAGTTACTGCGTAGTTGGATTGCGGAAGACTAACTAGGAGGTTCGGCTGTGTCCAAGAAAGAAAAGGAATTAACCGGAAAACAAAAGGCCGCTCTCTTGTTAATTTCATTAGGGCCTGAGGTTTCAGCTGCTGTTTATAAACATTTAACAGAGGAAGAAATTGAACGTTTAACATTAGAGATTTCAAGCGTTAAAAAAGTAGAAGCAAATGTTAAAGAGGAAATTATTGAAGAATTCCACAATATTGCACTTGCACAAGATTATATTACACAGGGTGGTATTGGTTACGCGAAGACAGTATTGGAAAAAGCACTTGGGGTAGAACAGGCGCAAACAATTATTAATCGTCTAACATCATCTTTACAAGTGCGTCCATTTGACTTTGCGCGTAAAGCTGATCCAGCACAAATTTTCAACTTTATTCAAAATGAACATCCACAAACAATTGCCCTTATTCTATCTTATTTAGAAGCGGGGCAAGCGGGTGTTATTTTATCGTCATTACCGCAGGAAGTTCAGGCTGATATTGCTAAACGTATAGCTGTAATGGAATCAACTTCACCAGAAGTTATTAGTGAAATTGAATCTGTTTTAGAACGTAAATTATCATCGACAGTTACACAGGATTACACAGAAACAGGTGGCGTTGATGCAGTTGTTGAAGTGTTAAATGGTGTAGACCGACAAACGGAAAAAACGATTCTCGATGCACTCGAAATTCAAGATCCAGAGCTTGCAGAAGAAATCAAAAAACGTATGTTTGTATTCGAGGATATTGTTACACTCGACAACCGCTCGATTCAACGTGTTATTCGTGATTGTGAAAATGAAGATTTGCTGCTTTCAATGAAAGTTTCAAGCGAAGAAGTAAAAGATATTATTTTCCGCAATATGTCACAACGTATGGCTGATACATTTAAAGAAGAAATGGAGATTATGGGACCTGTACGTTTGCGTGACGTAGAGGAGGCGCAATCTCGAATTGTTGCGGTCATTCGTCGCTTAGAGGATGCTGGTGAGATTATTATTGCACGCGGTGGAGGAGATGACGTCATTGTCTAGAATCATCCGTTCTGTATACACACAGTCCAATGGCGATCATGTCAAAAAGATTCAAATTCGTGACATGTTTGAGATGCAAGAGGTAGAAGATGGTGAAATTTCACCTCAAAAACAAATTACTATGGAAGAAGTGCTTGAAGAGCGCGAACGTTTATTTGCAGAGGCTAGAGCTATTTTACAGGCTGAGCGTGAGGCTTTTGAACAAGAGAAGCAAATGTTCTTTCAGGAAATTGAGCATTTAAAGCAAAGTTGGGAAGAAGAACGACCTAATCGAGTGCAAGAAGCTTATGATGAAGGATTTGGTCAAGGTTATGAGGATGGGACAAATAAAGCGAATGAAGCGATGGCACATTCTCTCCAAACAGCCAATGAAGTAATCCTTCAGGCTAAAGAAAATGCACGAAAATATATTGAAGATCAGGAAGCGATTATTTTAGAGCTAGGGTTAACTGCAGCAGAGCGAATTATTGATGCATCTTTAGAGCGAGACAATGAATTATTTGTTTCTATCGTTCGCAGAGGGCTTAAAGAAGCTAGAGAAATGAAAGAAATAAAAATTTATGTTTCACCTACCTACTATGCATTAATTACTTCAAATCGAGATGAACTAGCTGAAATGTTCCCAACAGACATACCATTTATGATTTTTGTAAATGAGGATTTAGAAAACGAAACAGATTGTTATATCGAAACAAATCATGGGCGTATTGTTGTAAGTATTGATGAACAATTAAATGAACTAAGATTGAAGCTACATGAAATATTAGAAAGTAAGGAATGATCTAGATGAAAACGGCTCAATTAATCAAACAAATTCCTCAAATGCCAACCTTTAAGAAATTTGGTAGAGTAACTAGAGTTGTCGGCTTGATGATTGAGTCGCAAGGTCCAGATAGTTCCATTGGTGATGTCTGTAAAATTCATGTGGAAACTTCAAAAAATGGCCATCAAATCATCTTAGCAGAGGTTGTCGGGTTCAAAGATGAAATTGTCGTCTTAATGCCTTATACATCTCTTCGAGAAATATCCATTGGCTGCCTAGTTGAAGGTACTGGAGCACCACTAGAGATAAAAGTGGGTCCTGAGCTCATCGGTAAGGTACTTGATTCTATGGGAAATCCAATAGATGGAACTGTATTACCAAAAGGGTTAATGACAGTACCGACAGAGCAGGACCCACCAAATCCACTGACACGTCCACCGATTGATGAAAGACTTGAAGTTGGGGTTAAAGCGATTGATGGTATGCTAACAGTCGGAAGTGGACAACGTGTAGGTATTTTCGCTGGTTCTGGGGTCGGGAAAAGTACATTGCTCGGAATGATTGCGCGAAATACGCAAGCCGATTTAAACGTTATCGCACTTATTGGAGAGCGTGGACGTGAAGTGCGTGAGTTTATAGAGCGTGATTTAGGAAAAGAGGGTTTAAATCGATCAATAGTTGTAGCTGCTACTTCTGATCAGCCTGCACTGATGCGAATTAAAGGGGCTTTTACCGCAACGGCGATTGCAGAGTATTTTAGAAATCGTGGTTTAAATGTAATGTTGATGATGGATTCTGTGACACGTGTTGCTATGGCACAGCGAGAGATTGGCCTTGCGACAGGTGAACCACCAGCTCAAAAAGGATACACACCATCTGTATTTGCGATTTTACCTAAACTATTAGAGCGCACAGGTACTAATGAGAAGGGCACTATTACTGCCTTTTATACAGTATTAGTAGATGGGGATGATATGAACGAACCAATTGCAGATACTGTACGAGGGATATTAGATGGCCATATTGTTCTTGATCGAAACCTTGCTAATAAAGGTCAATATCCAGCTATTAATGTATTAAAAAGCGTCAGCCGTTTAATGAATCATGTGGCAGAGCCAGAGCATAAAAAGGCTGCAGAACGTTTAAGAGAGCTCTATTATACATATGACAAGTCGGAGGATTTAATTAACATCGGTGCTTATAAGCGGGGAACATCAAAAGAAATTGATGAAGCGATTTACTATGAACCTCTTATTACCTCTTATTTAAAGCAGGGCTATTTGGAAAAAGTGACGCTTGAGGAAAGTAAGAATGAGTTAATTACATTATCGAACGGTGGTGGCAAATAGATGACAAGTTATATATATCGTTTTGAAAAAGTATTAACCATTCGAGAGCAGGAAAAAAATGAAACTGAAATGGCCTATAAAGAATCTGTACGTTCTTTTGAAGAGATAGCATCAAAGCTATATAGTTTGCTAAAAAAGAAAGAAGATTTACTAGACTTTCAGCAGGATCGTTTATCTGTGGGTTCATCAATAGAGGAGATTCATCATTATGCCCGATTTATTGATAGTCTCGAAAAAACAATTACTGATGTACAGCAAAAAGTTGTACAAGCTCGTGCAAAAATGAATTGGCACGAAGAAAAATTATTAGAAAAAAACTTGGAAGTACGTAAATTTGAAAAAATGCGAGAGAAAGATTTTAAGTTATTCCAGCAAGAACAGGATCGTATCGAAGGCATTTTTTTAGATGAGATTTCATCACTTACGTATAACAAGAGAGAAATCAGGTGATTTCATGGCAAAAAAAGATAATCGATTTACAACGGAGTTAGAAGAACAACCATCTAAACGAAAATCAGGTGGCTTTCGAAAGTTTTTTATGTGGTTTGTAATACCTATTATGTTTGTAGTAGCGATTCTACTTGTTGTTGCAACACTAATGAATACGAATGTCTTTGATTTAGGAAAGAAGGCATATGAAAGCTTACCATTCGTACCTTCAGAAGAACAACAAGCAAAAGATGCTGTTGTTAGTAATGATTCGAAGGTAGTAAAATTACAGGCTGATATACAAGAAAAAGAAGCGGAAATTGCCCAACTGCAAAAAAAATTGGATACGGCAACGACTGAAAAAGAAAAGTTAACGACAGAAATTGAGCAGTTAAAATTTGAAGTTGAAAAAATAAATAGGGAACAAGATGACGTAAAGGGTGACTTTAATGACATTTTAAAAACATTTGATACGATGTCTCCTAAAGCAGCAGCGCCAGTGCTTGTTAAAATGAGCGATGTTGAAGCACTACGTATTTTAACGAACTTAAAACCAGATAAAGTAGCAGCAATTCTGGAAAAAATGGATCCACAAGATGCAGCGAAATATACAGAAATGATGGCTAAGCAATAAGGAAACAAGAAAGGAGGTGAAATGATGGATGTGACAATGATGCAAATGATGTCTAAGACTATACCAACTAAAACAGCCGCTACCAAACCTGGACCAGCGGGCAATGCCGATGTGAAAGCAAGTGAAACGTCGAAGAAAGAAAATCTATCAACGTTTGGTTCTGTTTTTGGACAAATTATTTCTTCTTCAAATCAAACACAGCAGTCTGAACAATCAACAGAAACAAATGATACAGCAGAATTAACAGAAGTTTTAAACGCTGAATCCATTGAAGATGTACTAGACTTACTAGATATTCCACACGACGATGGTTTGTTAATGCTTCAAGTTGGTGAGGAAGGCAAGGCTGTTGGGATAGATGAAATGCTAAATCTGGAAAATTTAATGGATGCAGTAGGAATTGATTCAGAGCAGCTTCAAAAACTAGTTCAACAGTTGCTAGGAGAAGATAAAGCAGCAAGTGATGTTTGGGAGCTTTTAGCATTAGTAGATGCTCAGGCACCAATGCTTCAAGCACAAGTTGTAGCAGCTTTGCAAGGTGAAGGTCAAGTAACACCGAAAGAAGCAACACAATTACTTCAAGTGTTGAAGTTAGCACAATTAGTAGGGCAGAAAACAGACTTAACAGGTCAACAAGAGAGCTTGCTAACTAACGTTAAGAGTTTTTTAACTACAATGCAAACACAAGTAGAGACGATTCAAACTGCTCAGCAAGTAACAACTAAAACAACAGTAACTCTTCCATTACAGGGCTTCCAGCAAGTAGTGCAGCAAGTTCAAGTTACAAAGCAGACTGACACAAGTGCTAATGAAATGGTGACTGCCAATACAGTCCAAACAAAAGCAGACTCATTCCAAGTTACACTGCCAGCTGCAAAACCAGCACAGTCTGAGGCATTACTGAAAGAGATGCAAGCGATCATCAATAGAGCGCAAATCTCTAATGCACAAGGAATTACACGCTTAACACTGAAATTGTACCCGGAAAATCTAGGAACAATTCGCATCGAGCTTGTGCAAAATGATGGAGTCCTCTCAGCACGACTACTTGCTTCAACTGCTCATGGACGTGAATTACTAGATAGTCAGGCACATCAACTTAAGCAAGCCTTTGTACAGCAAAATATTCAAGTTGACCGTCTCGATATTGCCCAGTCATTGCAAGATGCAGATCGCCAACAACGCGACCAAAGCTTCTTCAACAATTTCTTTAAGCAACAGCAAGAAGATGACCAGGAGCAAAAAAGCGAAGATGAAGATGAAAGCAAGTCCTTTAGTGAATATTTATTAAATGAGGAGGTGTAAGGATGGCAGATGCAATAAATAAAACACCGAATACACCTAAACCAATGAATACACCAAAACCAACGAATACACCTAAAGCAACAAATACAAAAGTAACGGATGACTTTCATTATTCCAATTATAAGAAACCTACGAAGCAAACAGGAAATAGTGAACTTGGGAAGGATGCTTTTCTTCAATTGTTAATTACACAATTACAAAACCAAGATCCAACGAATCCAATGGATGATAGAGAATTTATTTCGCAAATGGCACAGTTTTCTTCCTTAGAGCAAATGCAAAACATGACAAAAGCGATGGAATCAATGCTCGCTTCACAGCAACAAACACAGATGATGAATTATACAACATTTATTGGTAAAGAAGTAAAGTGGCATGAGATTACAGATAAGCTTGATGAAAATAAAAAACCTATTGTCGCAGAAGGAACAGGCATTATTGAGTCGTTGAAATTTGTAGATGGTGATGTAGTGTTTAAATTAGCAGATGGTAAGGAAATTACCCCTGGCAATATTTCAGCAATTTTAGGTAGTTCAGGAACGGGTTCGAATGATAATACGGTACCAGAATCCCCGCTTGTACAGGCAAGTAAGTTAATCGGTAAAAAGGTTACTTATAAGGAAGGCGACCAGGAACTACAAGGACGAATCGTTTCTGTAACGAATAAAGATGGCGTCATTCATTATGTATTAGACAATGATAAAAAATTAATAGATAAAGATTTTAGCGTAATAAGCGAATAAAGGTGGAGAAGAATGATGGAGAAGTTTTCAATTCATCGTGTACCATTGCATCCATCTATTCGCCAGACACAACCTACGCCATTAAAATCACAGCAATCGTTTAAGGCTCATTTACAGGATGCTACCAACCAACAAGAACTAAAAGTGAGCAAGCACGCGAATGAACGTATTATCGAGCGTAATATAGCGATTTCTGAACAAGAATGGCAAGTTGTATCAGACAAGGTATTTGAAGCGCACTCAAAAGGTGTTAAACAACCATTAGTCTTGATGGATCAAGCAGCTTTAATTGTCAGTGCTAAAAACGCTACTGTCATTACAGCAATGGACCGCACGGAAGCAAAGCAGCAAATATTTACAAATATTGATGGCACAATTGTGCTGTAAGGGCTGGACCTTTGAAAGGAAGCCTAGGTGTGCTGATTGATAGAGGTGCACAATTTTAAATGAAGGGAGAACGGTATTATGTTACGTTCTATGTATTCAGGTATTTCAGGTCTTAAAAACTTCCAAACAAAGCTAGATGTTATTGGTAATAATATCTCAAACGTTAACACAATTGGTTTTAAAAAAGGTCGTGTTCAATTTAAAGATTTAATGTCTCAAACGCAAGCAGGTGCTTCAGGATCTACTGCAACAACTGGGGGTGTAAACCCAAAACAAGTAGGTTTAGGTTCACAAATAGCTGCTATTGATACCATTCACGGTGGCGGATCCTTACAGAGTACAGGACGTGGACTAGATTTAGGTATTGAAGGTGATGGCTTCTTTATGGTGGCTGATGCTAATGGTGCACCAGATCCAGATAGTGGCTTTATTGATGAAGATGGTTTCAAAAACACGTTATTTACACGTAATGGTGTTTTCTACATGGACAATAATGGCTATTTAGTAAATGCTGATGGTAAATATATGGTGGGTATTTCAGCTGGTGACGAACTTGTTATCGAGAAGGATGATACAGGTATCTTAGCAGACGATGGACCAAAAGCGTCTGGTGATGAAGGTGCCAACTTATTTGATGATACTACTGGCGAATTAACACCTGCTGAGGGTACTGTAGGACCAATTCGTATCCCGGCTACAGCTAAAGAGGTAAACATTGGTCAAGATGGTACGATTACTTATACAGATTTAAATGGTGACCTACAATGGGCTGGTCAATTGATTATGGCTAAATTCCCGAATGCTGGCGGTCTTGCTAAAGTAGGCGGCAATTACTATCAACAAACAACAAACTCAGGCGCAGCGTATGCACAAGTAGCTACTGTGGCAGGTATGGGTAAAGTTGTTCCAGGAGTGGTAGAAATGTCTAACGTTGACCTGTCTGAAGAATTTACAGAGATGATTGTTGCACAACGTGGTTTCCAAGCGAATACTCGTATTATTACAACATCAGATGAAATTCTTCAAGAGTTAGTAAACTTAAAACGATAGTCTGAAATAATTGGAATATTTTCAGTTTGGATTGCCAAGTGTGTTAAGGAAAGCCATTGAAACGCTTATAATACTAGGACATAAGCTTGGTAGAAATGACTGGCGTTCAGACTGTAGAAAAACATAATTTCATATGAGGGAGGGTCGGGCCGGCTCTCATGTAGACCCGGCCCTATTTCAATGATTGAACTAACACGTCTAAATGGCAAAGCATTTACATTGAATGCTTTATACATAGAAACGGTCGAATCTTTCCCAGACACGACCATTACATTAACGACTGGAACCAAAATCATTGTTTTACAGAGTGAAGATGAGGTGCGACAAAAGGTAAGAGCCTTTTATAAAAATATACAAATACTATCAAACCCGCATCTACGAGGTGATGAAGATGAAGAATAACAAAATGTTAACGATGATTATCATCGTACTAGTAGCAATCATACTTATCGGGGTTATTGCGTTTGTTTTGTTTACCCAATTTAATAAGCCAGCAGGATCTATGGAACCAACAATTGATGAAATCGTAGAAGCTTCTGTAGAAGTTCCCGAAATTACGACAAATCTAGCTGATAACAAAGTTGTACGTGTGTCTTTAAAAATTCAAACAACAAATAAAGATGCAGCTGCCGAGTTAACAAAGCGTGACTTCCAAGTGAAAGATATTGTTATTCAAGAGCTTTCCGAAATGGAACAAAAAGATTTAGAAGGTAAGAAGGGTAAACAAGTTTTCCAAAAATCATTAAAAACACGAATAAATGAATTGATGCAAGAGGGAGAAATTCAAGAGATTTATATTACCTCCTTCATTACTCAATAAATAAAGAAACTGCTTGAAATGGAGGTGGGCAAATGGCAGGAGATGTATTATCTCAATCCGAGATAGATGCGCTGCTTTCCGCAATATCAACAGGGGAAATGTCAGCAGACGACATAAAAAAAGAGGACGAAGGGCGCAAGGTTAAGGTATATGACTTTAAACGAGCACTGCGTTTCTCAAAAGATCAAATCCGAAGTTTGACCCGAATACATGAAAATTTTGCACGACTACTGACAACATTTTTTTCTGCACAGCTAAGGAGCTATGTGCAGATTACTGTTGCATCAGTGGACCAAATACCATTTGAAGAGTTTGTACGTTCGATTCCGAATATGACACTCATTAATGTATTTGAAGTACCACCATTGGATGGTAATATATTGATGGAAATAAATCCGAACATTGCCTACTCGATGTTAGATCGTTTAATGGGCGGTAGCGGGGCGAGTCATAGTAATGTGGATAACTTAACAGAAATTGAAACTAAGATTATGACGAACCTTTTTGAAAGGTCATTCGATAATTTACGCGAGGCGTGGGAAAATGTTGCGGAAATTGATCCGATTTTAGTAGAGCTTGAGGTCAACCCTCAATTTTTACAAATGATTTCACCCAATGAAACAGTTGTCGTTATTTCATTAAATACGATCATCGGTGAGACAAGCGGAATGATTAATATTTGTATTCCGCATGTTGTATTGGAGCCAATTGTTCCAAATCTTTCTGTTCGCTATTGGATGCAGACAAATACAAAAGAGATGTCCCCAGAGCAAACAAAAATGCTTGAAACACGTGTGAAACAAGCACAACTACCTCTTTCCGTTGAACTAGGTATTACAGACATTACCATTGAGGATTTCCTCACAATGCAAGTTGGGGATGTTGTTCAATTAGAACAAAAAATTGAAGACCCGTTACTATTAAAGGTAGGGACATTACCGAAATTCACAGTTCAACCAGGAAAACACGGTAAAAAATTAGCAATCCAGATTATCGACCCTTTGAAAGGAGGAGACGAAGATGAGTGATGAAATGCTCTCCAAAGAAGAAATTGAAGCGTTATTAAGGGGCGAGACGTTGGAAGATAAAAACAGCGACACTGAAGCTTCTACAAATGAAGAAATAAATGATTTACGAGTGGAGGATTATCTCGATTCGTTTGCCCAAGATGCATTAGGTGAAGTAGGAAATATATCTTTTGGTAGCTCTGCTACAGCACTTTCAGCGTTATTAGGTCAAAAAGTAGATATTACTACCCCAAGTATTTCAATGATTAACCGTAACAAATTAGAAGAGGAATTTCCTCATCCTTATGTAGCTGTACAAGTTGAATATACGATTGGCTTATCAGGTATGAATTTACTTGTTATTAAGCAATCCGATGCAGCGATTATTGCTGATTTAATGTTAGGTGGGGATGGCTTAAATCCGAAACCAGACCTAGGTGAAATTCAGCTAAGCGCTGTTCAAGAAGCTATGAATCAAATGATGGGTTCTGCGGCTACTTCAATGTCAACAGTATTCAATAAAAAAGTGGATATTTCTCCACCAACCATTGATTTAATGAATATTTCTCAAAATGAAGGGCGAGAAAATATTCCTGAAGATGATTTACTAGTAAAAGTATCCTTCAGATTGAAAATCGGAAATTTAATTGATTCAAATCTAATGCAGTTATTACCGCTTAAATTTAGTCAAAACATTGTAAAATCTCTATTAGGGGAAACAGAATCAATTGAGGAACCTGTAGCTGCAACTATAGCGCCTGAAGCACCAGTAGCGTCGCTTGTGCAACCACAAGCACCTGTAACATCAGCGCCGCCTGCACCGCCAGTTTATCAGCAGCAGGCAGCACCAGTACAGCAACCAATGTATCAAGAGCAACAACAAATTCCTCATGCAACAAGACCTGTTCAACCGGTCAATGTTCAACAGGCACAGTTTGCTAGTTTTGATACAAATGTTATCTCGCAACCTGAAGCTAGAAATTTAAATATGCTACTTGATATTCCATTGCAAGTTACTGTAGAGTTAGGACGTACAAAGCGTTCTGTAAAAGAGATTTTAGAACTATCTAGTGGTTCGATTATTGAACTAGATAAATTGGCTGGTGAACCGGTTGATATTTTAGTAAATAGTCGTTTAATCGCTAAAGGTGAAGTCGTTGTTATTGATGAAAACTTCGGTGTCCGCATTACGGATGTTTTAAGTCAAGCAGAGCGTTTAAATAATTTAAGATAGTTTCAATTGGAGGAGTTAACCATGTCAAAAAGAATTTTGATTGTAGACGACGCTGCATTCATGCGCATGATGATCAAGGATATTTTATCGAAAAATGGATTTGAAGTTGTTGGTGAGGCAGCTGATGGTTTACAGGCTGTTGAAAAGTACAACGAATTAAAGCCAGATTTAGTAACGATGGATATTACAATGCCTGAAATGGATGGTATTGCAGCTCTTAAAGCAATTAAGGGTTCAGATCCAAATGCAACTGTAATTATGTGTTCAGCTATGGGTCAACAAGCTATGGTAATCGATGCAATTCAAGCAGGTGCGAAAGACTTTATCGTTAAGCCTTTCCAAGCTGATCGTGTAATTGAAGCGATTCAAAAAGCTCTAGGATGATTGCATGCGAATGTTAAAATCATTTCGTCTAACGATGATTTTCGCATTTCTTGTATCCTTCCTGTTTTTGTACCCTACAACGACTTCAGTGTATGCAGACTCTAACACGAATAGTGTAAATGACTGCATAAATAAAGGAGATTGTACAGAAGATAAAGATCCAGCTGCTAAGCAAGATGATTTAAATCTAGAAGCAGCTGGAGACATATCTGCATGGGAATACATAAAAATGGTTTTGGCGCTTATTTTTGTTGTAGCTTTATTCTATGGATTGATGAAGTTTTTAAATAAAAGAAATTTAAACTTTCAACGTAATCAATTGGTACAAAATTTAGGCGGTTTATCGTTAGGTGCTCAAAAGTCGGTACAGCTATTACAAGTAGGTAAAACACTGTATTTAGTTGGGGTTGGTGAGGACGTACAGTTGTTACGTGAAATTACTGATCCTGATGAAATTGCATCACTATTAGCACTTTATAATGAACGACAAGAACTTGCAGCAACATCACCGTATATTGCAGAAGTATTTTCGAAGTTTAAGAGAAAAAATAATGAGAGTTCATCAACAAAGCAAAATCAAAACGCTTTTGGTGAACTATTTGAAAAGAAGATTTCCGAAATTAAACAGGAGCGAAGTGAAGAACTAGATAAATGGAAGCAAAAGGAGAACGATGATAAATGAATGATGTAATCAATACTTTTTCCAACAGCGATCCGACAAACGTCTCAACTTCTGTTAAGCTCCTTTTAATGTTGACTGTTCTATCACTAGCACCAAGTATTTTAATTTTAATGACATCGTTTACACGAATTGTTATTGTGCTATCGTTTGTTCGTACGGCATTGGCGACACAGCAAATGCCACCAAACCAGGTCATTGTAGGTCTTTCCTTGTTTTTAACTTTCTTTATTATGGCTCCAACATTTCAAGAGGTCAATAAAGAGGCATTACAGCCATTATTCTCTGAAGAAATTGGGCTTGAGGAAGCATATGATCGGGCAAGTGTACCATTTAAAGAGTTTATGAGTAAGCATACAAGGCAAAAGGACCTTGATTTGTTTTTAAAGTATAATCAGGCAGAAAAGCCAGCATCTGTAGAAGAAATTCCCCTTACAATGCTAGTACCTGCTTTCGCGTTGAGTGAGATTAAAACAGCGTTCCAAATTGGTTTTATGATTTTTATTCCATTCCTAGTAATCGATATGATTGTTGCAAGTACGCTAATGTCGATGGGGATGATGATGTTACCGCCGGTTATGATTTCATTGCCGTTTAAGATTTTATTATTTGTACTCGTTGATGGTTGGTACCTGGTGATAAAATCATTACTACAAAGTTTTTAGGGGATGATACAGTATGACAGGTGAATTGGTTATTTCAATTGCAGAGCGTGCCATTATGATTATCCTTCTAACAAGCGGTCCGCTACTATTAGTTGCTTTAATCGTTGGTTTAGTAGTAAGTATTTTTCAGGCAACAACTTCGATTCAAGAGCAAACGTTAGCATTCGTTCCAAAAATCATCGCTGTATTAGTAGCTATCGTATTTTTCGGTCCATGGATGTTATCACAGGTGACAAGCTATGCGAGAGACATTTTTGAGAATTTAACGCGTTATATAGGGTGAGTAGATGAATGAATTAATCCCGCATTTTACGGTTTTTTTATTAGTACTTGTGCGCGTTTCAGCTTTCTTTGTGAGTGTACCTTTATTCTCATACAGAACGATTCCGGCAAAAGTCAAAATAACTCTCGCAATAGTTTTAGCTTGGATGATGTATTATACAATTGACGTTGAACCATTTGTAGTTAATGGTGATTACATACTTTTAGTGGTGAAGGAAGCGCTCATTGGGCTGTTACTTGGTCTAATAGGCTACATCATCATGTCGGCAATTCAAATTGCCGGAAGCTTTATAGATTTTCAAATGGGGTTTGCCATTGCCAACATTATTGACCCGCAAACAGGTGCACAAAGTCCATTGATTGGACAATTTTTTAATACGCTAGCATTACTCTTTCTGCTAGCAATAGATGGACATCATATGATTCTCGATGGGATTTATTATAGTTATCAATTCTTACCGATGGATCAAGGATTCCCTAATTTCGCAAATGACGATTATATCGAGTTTATCATCACAACATTTACGGCTGTTTTTGCGATTGCCTTTCAAATGGCCGCTCCAGTCGTAGCAACTTTATTTTTAGTCGATTTGGCGCTAGGAATCACAGCGAAAACTGTACCACAATTAAATATTTTTGTTGTCGGTTTTCCTATTAAAATTGGTGTTAGTTTACTAGTGTTATTCACAATGATGGCTGTCATGGTTCAAGTTATTCAAAAACTTATTACAATTATGATTTATGCTATGCGTGATTTAATGGCTATTTTAGGTGGTGGGTAAGATGCTGCTACTGCTGGATTTAGATTTACAGTACTTTGCGGGAGAAAAAACGGAAAAGGCGACACCAAAAAAACGACAGGATGCTCGAAAAAAAGGTCAGGTTGTCAAAAGTCAGGATATATCCAGTGCGATTGTCATGCTTATGGTATTTATCTTTTTATTCTTCTTTGCAGGTTCACTGAGAGACGAACTCCTAGCTTTTTTCAGGCAAACTTTCATTCATAACATACGCGTAGAAACACTAACAATTGATAGTGTGATGCGCCTATTTACAGAAACATTAATGCAAATGGCTATTATTATTGTACCAATTATGGCAATTGCATTTGTTGGAGCATTGGCAGGTAACTTTCTACAGTTTGGCTTTCTATTTACATTAGAGCCGATGAAGTTTGATTTGAAAAAGATGGACCCGATTAAAGGGTTAAAAAAAATATTTTCTGTTAAAGCCATTGTAGAGCTTTTAAAGTCAGTATTAAAGATTGGCTTTATCGGTGGTGTTACAACAATTATTATATGGACAAATTTGCCGGAGGTTTTGGCGTTATCCTTTAAAAGTCCATGGATGACGCTAATTACAGTGGGTAAGCTTGTTGGTATTATGGGAATTGCAGCTTCCCTCGTTTTACTTTGTGTATCCTTTCTAGACTGGGTGTACCAAAAACTTGAATACGAAAAAAATCTTAAAATGTCGAAGCAAGACATTAAAGATGAATATAAAAATAGTGAGGGTGACCCGCTGATTAAATCGAAAATCAAACAACGCCAACGTGAAATGGCGATGCGTCGTATGATGTCTGAGATTCCAAGCGCTGATGTTGTCATAACAAACCCTACTCACTACGCGATTGCCCTCAAGTATGATGAGGAAAGTATGGAAGCCCCACGCGTCGTTGCGAAGGGGACAGACTTTATCGCTCAAAAAATTAAACTGATTGCCAAAGAAAATGATGTGATTATGGTTGAAAATAGACCATTAGCACGAGCAATGTACGATCAAGTAGAAATTGGCGATCAGGTACCAGATGAGTTTTTCAAAGCAGTAGCAGAAATACTCGCTTATGTTTATCGAATTAAGCGGAAAATTTAAAGCTTTTAGTAGGAGGGACACAAATGAAAGTTCGCGATATAGGGGTTTTAGGTGCGGTTATTTTAATCGTTGCGATGCTCATCATCCCTCTTCCTCCGTGGATGTTAAGTTTCTTAATCGTCATTAATATTACACTAGGAATAATAGTACTGTTAACAGCAATGAGTATGAAGGAAGCGTTAGATTTTTCTATTTTCCCTTCAGTTATTTTACTGTTAACCTTGTTCCGACTCGGACTGAGCGTTTCCACAACACGTGCTATTTTAGCGACTGGAGATGCTGGTTCTGTTGTTGAAACCTTTGGTGATTTCGTAGTCGGCGGGAATGTTCTTGTTGGTTTAGTTGTATTCTTAATTCTTGTGTTAATTCAGTTTATCGTTATTACTAAAGGGGCGGAACGTGTAGCAGAAGTAGCAGCACGTTTCACTCTTGATGCGATGCCGGGTAAACAAATGAGTATTGATGCTGACTTAAATGCAGGAGTTATTTCTGAGCGAGAAGCACGTGAACGACGCGACAAAGTAGCGGGTGAAGCGGACTTCTACGGAGCAATGGATGGTGCCACGAAATTCGTAAAAGGGGATGCCATTGCCTCAATGGTCATGGTTATTATCAACTTATTATTTGGGATCATCATCGGGGTTGTGCAGATGGATCTTCCATTTGCAGAAGCAGCAACTCATTTTTCTAAATTAACAGTTGGGGACGGTATTGTATCACAAATTCCTGCATTATTGATTTCCACAGCGACAGGGATTGTTGTAACACGTGCATCCTCTAAAGGGAGTCTTGGTGAGGATATTACAGGACAGTTATTTGCCCAAGCAAAACTGCTATATGTAGCGGGTGGCACAATACTTTTACTTGGATTCTTTACACCTATACCTCTCTGGGTAACACTTCCAATTGGTGTTTCACTAGTTGCTGGTGCTTATATGATGGAACGTAAGAAACCAGAGGATGCAGAAGAATTACTTGAAATTGAGGAAGAAGTGGCAACAGACGGCATGAAGAGCCCTGAAAATGTTGTGAATTTATTAAATGTGGACCCAATCGAGTTTGAATTTGGCTATGGCTTAATACCATTAGTAGATGCTGCTCAAGGTGGCGATTTATTAGATCGCGTCATCATGATACGTCGACAATTAGCATTAGAATTAGGGATTGTAATACCGGTTGTACGTATTCGTGACAATATTCAATTACAACCAAATGAATATCGAATTAAAATAAAAGGTAACGAAATGGCGCGTGGTGAACTTCTCCTTGATCATTATTTAGCAATGAGTCCGGGAGACGATGATTCTATCGAGGGTATTGACACAGTTGAACCGTCATTTGGACTACCTGCTAAGTGGATTACTGAGCAAGTTAAAGAGGATGCCGAAATGTTCGGCTATACAGTTGTTGATCCACCGAGCGTTGTATCAACCCACTTAACGGAAATGATTCGTGCAAATGCTTATGAATTACTCGGTCGTCAAGAGACGAAGCAGCTAATCGATCATTTACGTGAAACACATCCGATTTTAGTCGAAGAATTGACACCTACACCATTATCAACAGGTGAAATTCAAAAAGTACTGGGTAAACTTTTACGTGAAAATGTCTCAGTCCGAAATCTACCAATTATTTTTGAGACGCTAGCAGACTATGCAAAGTTAACGAGCGATACCGATATATTAACCGAGTACGTACGCCAATCATTGGCACGTCAGATTACTTCTCAATACGTAGGGGACAGCTCGTCATTGAAGGTCATAACTGTTTCGGGTAAAGTAGAGAAAATGATTGCTGATAGTATTCAGCAAACTGATCACGGAAATTACTTAGCGATGGATCCACAAGATTCTCAAACGGTCTTGGAAACCATTGCTGCAGAAGTAGAGCGCGTTTCCTTTATGGAACAATCTGCTATTATCTTATGCTCGCCTGCAGTTCGTATGTATTTACGTCAACTAACGGAGCGTTATTTCCCGCAAATTCCAGTTCTTTCATACAATGAACTTGATGCTTCGGTTGAAATTCAAAGTGTTGGGGTGGTGAATGTTGAATGAAAATGAAAAAATATTATGCATCCTCCATACCAGAAGCGATGAAGCTTGTGCGTGCGGAATTAGGTGAGGACGCTGTCATTTTGAATTCAAAAGTTGTGGTCACTAAAAAATTTTTTGGAATGATTAAAAAGAAAAGTTTTGAGGTTGTTGCAGGGATCGATTCAATGGAGCCAAGTAATACGGCTCCAGCACCTGCAGCTTTACCTATAACAAAAACTAATAAAGAAGATGCTAGGTTACTAGAGATTACGAATGCTGTTCAATCCAAAATACCCCAGCCACAGCACCCTGCAGTCTTACATGAGGAAAGTGGCATTTCTGAAGAATTGAGGAAGGAAATTACAGATCTTAAGGCTTTAATGCAGTCCATGCATAAGAAGACCACACAAGCTCAATATCCCGATGAACTCTTACCCTTCATTGAATACTTAAGACAGCAGGAGCTAAATGAAGAGCTCATCACAACGATTGGTGATGAGCTTTTTATGCATTTCAAAGAAGCATCAGAAATCAATTTCTCACAATGTAAGATGATTACGAAAAATTTAATGCGCAAAGAGCTTGAGAATCTTCCGGTCGGAGGCTTATCCTACGAAAAAAAATATATTAATGTTTTAGGTCCGACAGGTGTCGGAAAGACCACGACAATTGCGAAAATGGCAGCTAGAGCCGTTTTAGAGAAAAAGAAAAAAATAGGCTTTATTACGACCGATACTTATCGGATTGCCGCAATTGAGCAATTAAAAACGTATGCCGGACTATTGCAGGCACCTGTCGAAATTGCCTATAACGCTACTGATTTTGAACAAGCAATCCAACGATTGTCCCATTTAGATCTAGTGTTTATAGATACAGCGGGCCGCAATTATAAAGAAGTTAAATATGTAGATGATCTACAGCGTCTCATAAAATTTGATGATCAAGCCGAATCCTTCTTAGTACTTGCGATGACGACAAAAGAAAAGGACATGGCAAACATTGTAGATCAATTTAAGCAATTACCAATTGAAAAATTTATTTTTACTAAGATTGATGAAACAAATTCTATTGGCACAATGATTAATTTAATGATTAAATATAATAAAGGACTTGCTTACTACACGAATGGTCAAGAAGTACCAGAGGATATTGAAGAAGCTGATTTAGAAGTAGTATTAAATTTAATTTTCCAAGGTGAAGAAAAATGAGAGACCAAGCTGAAACATTACGTTTAAAAATGTTGGGACAGCAGGGTGAATTAGGTAGAGCAATAGCAGTTGTAAGCGGCAAAGGTGGGGTCGGTAAAAGTAACTTCACAATAAATTTTGCCACTACATTGGCTAATAAAGGGAAAAAAGTTCTAATCGTTGATATGGATATTGGTATGGGGAATATCAATATTTTAATTGGGAAAAATGTTTCTAATAGTTTGAAAGATTACTTGGATGGGAATAAGGTTCTAGACGATGTAATTTTTGAAGGCCCTTATGGTTTAAAATATATTGCAGGTGGATCTGGTTTGTCGAGTGTCCTCGAGTGGTCAGAAGCGATGTTTGAACGACTTGTTTATGGATTTGAACAGTTTCAAAAAAACTTCGATTATATCTTATTTGATATGGGGGCAGGAGCTACTAGTTGGTCATTAGATTTACTAGCCTCAATAAATGAAATCATTGTTGTATCAACCGCAGAGCCGACCTCTATTACAGATGCATATTCGATGATGAAATACATTCATTTACGAGATGCGGACAAGCAATTTTATATACTCTGTAACCGTGCTTTTAGCAAGGAAGAAGGAATAGAAACCACTGAACGACTAAGGCTTACGATGAAACGTTTTTTGGAAAAAGAGGTTACTGTGTTGGGTTCATTACCTGAAGATTCTGTTGTGCGTAAGGCTGTGCGTGAGCAAGTACCTTTTTCACTTGCTTATCCCGACGCACTTATTTCAAAGACACTTCAACTTATAGTGGCGCGTTTTATAGAACATCGTGCGGAGCAAGTTCATGCACATGATCAGTCAGCGGGTAAATTCTTAACTAAATTAAGAAGTATTTTTTCGAAAGGACGTGATTAATTGGACTTTTTACATAAAAGCAAGCTATTAGTTGTTGATGATTCTGCTTTTATGAGAAAGCTAATTAGTGACTTTTTTGTTGGCAACTCGAAGGTTGAAGTAGTTGGAACGGCTCGAAATGGGAAAGATGCGATAAAAAAAATTCAAACATTGAAGCCAACAGTTGTGACAATGGATATTGAGATGCCTGAAATGAATGGGCTTGATGCTTTAAAAGAAATTATGGCTATATGTCCAGTACCTATTGTTATGCTTTCTAGTACAACTCAACGTGGGGCTGAAAATGCTTTAACAGCAATTGAATTTGGGGCAGTAGATTTTGTCGCGAAACCTAGCGGAACAATTTCTCTTGATTTACATAAAATCCAAACTGAGCTTGTCCACAAAGTTGAACAAGCAGCATTGGTACCTATTTCAAAATTAAAGAAACCTTTTGGTAGTAAAAAACAACAAGAACAGGCATTAAATGCGAGTACCATTAGAAGAGAATCACTTAGTGAAAGTAGGATGACTCCTCCTGTCCATGTTTCTCCGACAAGGACAGAACTATCGAAGCCACATGTGGAATGGAGTAAAGTGAGTAAGAAAATTGTGCTGATTGGTACGTCTACTGGTGGACCAAGAGCACTGCAGGAAGTAATTACAAAGATTCCTAAATCAATTCAAGCACCCATTTTAATTGTCCAGCATATGCCAGCAGGATTTACAAAATCTCTTGCTACTCGTCTAGATCAATTGAGTGAGATTACCGTAAAGGAAGCTGAGCAAGGAGATATTCTCCAAATTGGAGTGGCGTATATTGCACCAGGTGGGTATCATTTAAAACTTAGAAAAGTAGGTACCTCCTTTGGCATAGTCCTTGATAATAATGAACCACCTAAATCTGGACATCGCCCTTCTGTAGATGTGATGTTCGAAGATGTAAGCCAAATTAAAGATTTTGATAAAGTGGCAGTTATTATGACAGGTATGGGTCATGACGGCTCAAATGGGCTAAAAGCACTGAAGAGTTCTGGGAATGTGATTGCTATCGCAGAATCAGCTGAAACTTGTATAGTGTATGGTATGCCAAAAGCAGCAGTGGAAACGCAGCTTGTCGATGAAGTTGCAGATGTAGATGATATTGCACAAACAATAATGAAATATTTGCCTTAAAAGGGGTGTCCTCTTATGGAAGTCAATCAATATTTAGAGATGTTTATCGAAGAAAGTAAAGACCATTTACAAGCATGTAGTGAACATTTATTAGAACTAGAAAAAAATCCAGATGATCTGGCGATTGTTGGAGAAATTTTCCGCTCTGCACATACATTAAAAGGTATGTCTGCGACAATGGGCTTTGAAGATTTAGCGGATTTAACTCATAAAATGGAAAACGTGTTAGATGCAATCCGAAACGAGAAAATCCATGTAACTCCTGAAATTTTAGATGTTGTCTTTGAGTCTGTGGACCATCTAGAAGAAATGGTAATGGACATTGCGAATGGCGGTGATGGAAAACGTGATGTATCCTCAACTGTAGCGCAGTTAAAGCGTATTGAATTAGGCGAGTACGCGATTCCTGAAGTAGTAGCAACTACTGAGACACCAGTTACTGCTGTAGCTAGTGTATTAGAGTATGACAGCTTTGAAGAAACAGTTATTACACAATCTGCTGAACAAGGTTTCAATGCATTTGAAATATCAGTGCGATTACGTGAGGACTGTCTGTTAAAAGCAGCGCGTGTATTCATGGTGTTTGAGATTTTAGAAAAAGTTGGGGATGTTATTAAATCAAATCCATCTGTAGAAAAGCTTGAAGACGAACAGTTCGACCAACAATTTTACATAGCTTTCGTAACTAAAGAATCTGCTGAAGATATACAGAAAAAGATTATGAAAGTTTCAGAAGTTGAAGAAGTGACTGTCGCATCTATTGAGACAACAGTTACTGCTGTAGCAAGTGTTTTAGAGTATGACAGCTTTGAAGAAACAGTTATTGCACAATCTGCTGAACAAGGTTTCAATGCATTTGAAATTTCAGTGAGACTACGTGAAGACTGTCTGTTAAAAGCGGCACGTGTATTTATGGTGTTTGAAATCTTAGAAAAAGATGGGGATGTTATTAAATCAAATCCATCTGTAGATAAGCTTGAAGATGAGCAGTTCGATCAACAATTTTATGTAGCTTTCGTGACAAAAGAATCTGCTGAAGATATGCAGAAAAAGATTATGAAAGTTTCAGAAGTCGAAGAAGTGATTGTCGCTACGCTCGAACAAAAGCAATTTAGTGAAAAAGAACAAGCAATTCAAGAAGTAACAGCTACAGCAACGATAGAACCGGAGGCTAAACCTGTTACTACACCTGCAAACAATATACCAGCACCTAAACCTGCAAAGGCAGAAGCTCCTGCTAAGGCGGATAAAAGTCATGCGCCTGTTGGTAATAAAACAATTCGTGTTAATATCGAGCGTCTTGATATTTTAATGAACTTATTTGAAGAGCTTGTGATAGATCGAGGGCGACTACAGTCTATTGCAACTGAGGTTAATCACGGTGAGTTAAATGAAACTGTAGAGCGTATGAGCCGCGTCATGGGTGACTTACAAACAATTATTTTAACGATGCGTATGGTTCCAGTTGAAACAGTATTCAACCGCTTCCCGAAAATGATCCGTCAGTTATCTCGTGATCTTAATAAGAAAATTAACCTGGAAATTATCGGTGCCGAAACAGAGCTAGATCGTACGGTAATCGATGAAATTGGAGATCCACTTGTTCATTTAATCCGTAACTCTGTCGACCATGGTATTGAAAATCCTACAGCTCGCCTTGCGAAAGGAAAGCCAGAAGAAGGAACGGTTGTACTACGTGCTTATCATAGCGGTAACTATGTCTTTATTGAAATTGAAGACGATGGAGCCGGTATTAACCGTGAAAAAGTACTAGCGAAAGCTATTTCTAAAGGTATTGTTACACAAGAACAATCATACTCAATGTCAGATAAGCAAATTAATGAGCTTATTTTGGCTTCTGGATTCTCAACAGCAGATGTTATTTCTGATGTATCAGGCCGAGGCGTAGGATTAGACGTTGTTAAAACAACAATAGAATCATTGGGTGGAAATATTTCCATTGAATCTACACAAGATGTAGGCTCAATATTCTCGATTCAATTACCACTGACATTATCGATTATTTCTGTCATGCTAGTAGAAATCGAAAAAGAGATTTATGCAATTCCACTTTCATCAATTATTGAAACTTCCATTATCCGTTCGTCAGAAATTATGAATGCGCATAATCAAAAAGTAATCGATTTCCGTGGCAAAGTAGTACCACTAGTATTCTTAGAAGAAATCTTTGAGGTACCTCGCAAAGAACCTCAGGTTGACGAATTCCATTCAGTGGTCATCGTTCGAAAAGGTGAGAAGCTTGCTGGTTTAGTAGTGGATTCATTCATTGGTCAACAAGAAATTGTTCTGAAATCATTAGGAAATTACTTAACGAATATCTTTGCAATTTCAGGTGCAACAATTTTAGGTAATGGGAAAGTAGCCTTAATTGTGGATTGTAACGCACTTATTAAATAAGGTGAATGAATAAGAGAGGTGTAAATAATGACAAACGCAGTGGAACAAGAAAGTATTAAAGTGATTGTTTTTCAATTAGCAGATAAAGAATATGCGATTCCTGTATCACATGTACAAGGGATTGAAAAACTAATGCATATTACGCGTGTACCGAAAACAGCGAAATTTGTAAAAGGTGTTATTAACCTACGCGGTGTCGTAACACCAATTGTGGACTTACGTGAACGATTTGAGTTACCGATCTCCGAGCATGAAGAAACAACTCGTATCATTATTATTTCATTAGAGGATATGGAAGTAGGCTTCGTAGTAGATTCTGCAAATGATGTGTTAGACATACCTGCAAACTCAATTGAACCACAACCAGAAGTAGTTGGTTCACTCGAAGAAGAGTTTATTTCAGGCGTAGCTAAAATAGACAAACGTTTATTAATTTTATTACATTTAGAGAAAGTACTAAATCCACTAAAGTAGGGGTCGATAATGATATTTAATCAAAAAATTACATCACTACATTTAGACGTATTGAAAGAAATTGGAAATATTGGTGCTGCGCATGCTGCTACAGCACTTTCCAATTTACTTGGTAAAAAAATTGATATGCGAGTACCAAAGGTTGAAATGGTGTCATTTAATGACATGATGGAGCTTGCTGGAGGATCTGAAAATGTCGTAGTTGGAATCTATCTACGCATTGAAGGTGATGCTGAAGGTAGTATGTTTTTTATCCTGCCAATTGAACAAGCAAATCGTTTTATCCGTCGTCTCATATACGATGAATCATTCGATTTTAAAAAACAACCTGTTTCAGAGTTAGGTTTATCAGCTATGCAGGAAATGGGTAATATTTTATCTGGCTCTTATTTATCAGCGTTATCTGACTTTACAAATTTAAAAATTTATCCGACAGTGCCAGGGCTAAGTGTTGATATGTTTGGTGCTATTATTAGTATTGGTTTGATTGAATTATCACATATTAGCGATAATGTAATCGTAATAAACACATCCATTTTTGAAGACGGTGCAGAGGACCAAGAAACAGTAAAAGGACATTTTTTCTTATTACCAGACCCAGATTCATTTGATGCTATTTTTAAAGCATTAGGAGTTTCATAGATGATGTTGAATAATAGTAATGGACAAGTGATAAAAGTTGGAATTGCACAAATGGATGTAGTAAAGTTACCAAACACGATAAGAACATCAGGTCTTGGATCTTGTGTAGGTGTTATTTTATATGATGAGTCAAAAAAAATTGCTGGTTTAATACATGTAATGTTGCCAGATTCGAGTTTAGGTAGACAAGAGTCAATAAATGTGGCTAAATTTGCTGACACAAGCGTTGCGGCAATGATTGACCTATTAAAGTTAGAGGGCGTTCAAAAATTTAAGCTAAAAGCAAAAATTGCGGGTGGTGCGCAGATGTTTCAATTTACTTCTGACAAAGATTCAATGCGTATCGGTCCGCGTAATGTAGAAGCGGTAAAGTTTGAGTTAAAACGCCATGGAATTCCTTTAGTTGCCGAAGACACGGGTGGTAATAGTGGGAGAACAATTGAATTTTCTCCTGCGACGTCGACATTACATATTCGAACGGTTAACCAAGGAGTGAGTGAAATATAATGTTTGGTTCTATTTTTTATAACCTATGGGGTGCGTTAGTTGCCTTTTCTCTCTATTTTTTTAGTACATTTCAAAAACCTTTTACACCATTACGTATTATCATAGGATCATTTGTAGCGGGAATAATTATGTTTTTTGTCATGTATATTGTAAGGTTTTTAATTGCCTACGTGTTATTCACACCAGAGGGCGATGAAGAAGTCGTTGAAGGTGAGCTAGAAGAAAACGAATCTGTCAATCCCGGGGAAGATCAAGAAACACCGACGGCTAACTCAACTGTTGAGTTTCAGGATGAAAGCTCAGATGAAATTGCCCAGGTTGTACGAACGATGATGAATCGTGAGGATGAACAGCAAATAAATGCATAAATATAGGAGTCGCGAATAGCGGCTCTTTTTTTGTGAAAGTAACTTATCTGTGGAAAACTAAGGGCGAAGTTTTCGTCTTGGCTAAAGAGCTAGTCCTGATCCTCATTTAAAACTAGACGAATTTTGGCTATAACCAAACAAAAATATGGCCGACAAATAAATTTAAAGAATATGTGATAGAGTAGGAGAAACAAATGAAATTAAAGTCGATTCTTGTTATAATATAGGAAAGAAGGGCGATGTTTTATGTTAGATGCTTACGGCTAACATCGCTCTGTTGCCCCTATCGAATGAACAGAATTTTGGCAGGAAAAAGAACAATAAAAACATATTTCTTTCAGAGGTAATCGTAGTCAATGGCAAACAGGCGCGTAAATGCGTTTTTCTTAAGAGAGGTGGATTACATGACACAACCAATTCTGAACGATGAACAAAAGCTGTGGAATCGTTGGATACATGAGCGCGATCCAGATGCTGGTGATATGCTTATAAAAAAATATATTTCTCTAGTATCATATCATGTACAGCGCATTGGTGCGGGTTTACCAAAAAGTGTATCTCGAGACGATTTAACGAGCTTAGGCATGGTAGGTCTTTTTGATGCATTAAATAAATTTGATATTAATAGAGACTTGAAATTTGATACATATGCTTCTTTTAGAGTAAGAGGCGCAATTATTGATGGTTTACGTAAGGAAGATTGGTTGCCACGTTCCGCACGTGAGAAGGCAAAAAAGTTAGATGCGCAGATTGAACAGTTAGAACAAAAATATATGCGTCATGTAACACCTGAGGAACTTGCGGAACATATGACTTTACCTGTTGAGGAAGTTTACCAAACTGTACAGGAACATTTCTTTTCAAATGTTCTTTCCATTAATGAGCAACAAGATCAAGATGAAACGGATGGAAAGTCATTTGTTATACGTGATGATACGACTGAGACCCCTGAACAAGCGATCGTTAAGTCAGAATTACTGGAGGACTTAGCTGAAAATATCCAAAAGCTAAATGATAAAGAGCAGTTGGTGCTTAGTTTATTTTATACAGAAGAATTAACATTAACAGAAATTGGGGAAATGCTTGAACTATCTACGTCACGTATTTCACAAATCCACTCTAAGGCACTATTAAAGTTACGAAAATTATTATCTACCGAAATGATTAATGCGTAATAATCTTATATATCTACTATTGAAGGAGGAAGTCTAATGAGTTTAAAGGGTGTCGAACTACAAATAGCTATTCCGAAAACATTTGAAGCTGGGAAAATGGCAGATCAGGCACATCAACAAACTTTGGCTCAGCAAGCACATGCAAATGAAGCGTTAAAAAAAGAAATTGAACGCAAGCAAAAAGTTGTGAATACTTCTGAGGGTATGGATGAGATTGGTGAAGATGAAGAAGCGGGTGTCGAGTATATAAAAGGTACTCGA
Source organism: Lysinibacillus sp. RS11 (assembly GCF_042019215.1). Classification (NCBI taxonomy): domain Bacteria; kingdom Bacillati; phylum Bacillota; class Bacilli; order Caryophanales; family Bacillaceae; genus Lysinibacillus; species Lysinibacillus sp. RS11. Next base: position 1,190,643 of record NZ_CP168124.1, read on the forward strand.
AAAAAGAAAAAAAATAATAACGAAGAGCCGAAAAAACAGGTTCAACATCCGTTTAAGGGTAATTTCGTGGATTTTAGTGGATAGGAGTTTACAATGACAACCATACTAATTGCGGTTCTATTTTTTTTACAATTACTTTCATTTTATTTCCTCATCATTTTAAATACAAAACTAGCAAAATTTAAAGATTTAGAAAAAAAGCAAGAACGTTTAATGCGTGAAATGGATGATACTATAAGTGTCTATTTGGCTGAAATGAAAGATGAAAACGATCGCCTAATTCAAGAGTTGCAAGGAGTTTCAATGTCTGCAACGAAATCGGATGCTGTTAAACAGGTAGAGCAGATTGCGAGACAAAAGGAGCAGGAGCAAACCCCTTCGCTGACAAAAGAAGAAAGCACAGTAGAGGGTTCTAATAGTGTAGATCATGAACCGCGTTTTTATGTGCCAAAAAATATCGTAGCCAATGCTTATTCACGCCAGCAACAACCTGGAGTTAAGACTGAAGCAAAGGTTGTACATGCAGCCGAACAACTAAATGAAGCAAGACGAAAAGACGAAGTAAAGCCATTAACAATAGAACAACAAGCTATTGAATTAGCAAAACAAGGTAAAACATCAGAAGAAATTGCAAAGCAACTTCAAAGAGGAAAAACAGAAATCGAGCTATTATTGAAGTTTCATAACTAAAACAGTTGCGAATGGGATAAAGCTATGATATAGTTGCAAATGGTGTTATTAATACACACGCATTTTGATGTAGTAAGTGGTGCTCTAAGCTTAGGGTAGCTTGTTGCAAGTGATAAATGCGGAGGATAAAAACCAAACATACTAGGAGGAAATACACATGTCAGTAATTTCTATGAAACAATTACTTGAAGCTGGTGTACATTTCGGTCACCAAACTCGTCGTTGGAACCCAAAAATGAAGAAATATATCTTCGTTGAGCGTAACGGGATCTACATCATCGACTTACAAAAAACTGTTAAAAAATTAGAGGAAGCTTATGACTTCATGCGTCAAGTTGGTCAAGACGGTGGTAAAGTTCTTTTCGTTGGTACGAAAAAACAAGCACAAGAAGCGATCAAAGATGAAGCTGAACGTTCAGGCAACTACTACATCAACCAACGTTGGTTAGGTGGTACTCTTACAAACTTCGGTACAATTCAAAAACGTGTTGCACGTATGAAAGCAATCGAAAAAATGGAAGAAGATGGAACTTTCGAAGTTTTACCTAAAAAAGAAGTAATCCAACTTAAAAAAGAACACGAACGTCTAATCAAATTCTTAGGCGGTATCCGTGATATGCACGCTCTTCCAGACGTAATGTTCGTTGTTGACCCACGTAAAGAACGTATTGCTGTTGCAGAAGCTATTAAATTAAACATCCCTCTAGTAGGTATTGTTGATACAAACTGTGATCCAGATGAAATCGACTACGTAATTCCTGCTAATGATGATGCTATTCGCGCTGTTAAACTTTTAACTGCTAAAATGGCTGACGCTTTAATCGAGTCAAAACAAGGTGAAGAGGAAGCTCCAGCTGTAGAAGCTGCTGCTGAGTAATTCACGTTTACAAAAAGGTGATAAGTGGCTCAGGACCCTTATCACCTTTTTTAGAACCTATCACTAAAATTTGTACAACCAATTTGAGGAGGAAACACTAAATGGCAAACATTACTGCACAATTAGTAAAAGAATTACGCGAAAAAACTGGCGCTGGAATGATGGATTGTAAAAAAGCGCTAGTACAAACTGATGGCGATATTGATGCTGCGATCGATTTCCTACGTGAAAAAGGTCTTTCTTCAGCTGCTAAAAAAGCTGACCGTATCGCTGCAGAAGGTACAACTTACATTTTAGAACAAGGTAACGAAGCAATCATCCTAGAAGTAAATGCTGAAACGGACTTCGTTTCTAAAAACGATAAATTCCAAGTATTAGTTGCTTCATTAGCTGAGCAATTACTTGCTGCTAAACCTGCAACAGTTGAAGCTGCATTAGAGATTGCAAATGCTGAAGGTGTAAAAGTTGTTGACCAAATTTCATCAGCAATTGCAACAATCGGTGAAAAAATCACTCTTCGTCGTTTCGAAGTGAAAACAAAAACTGATGCAGATGCATTCGGTTCTTACTTACACATGGGCGGTCGCATCGGTGTATTAGTTACTTTAGAAGGTTCTACAGATGCATCAGCTGCTAAAGATGTTGCTATGCACATCGCAGCTATTAACCCAACTTATGTTTCTCGTGATGAAGTTTCTGCTGAAGAAGTTGAACGTGAGCGTAAAGTATTAACTGAACAAGCACTTAACGAAGGTAAACCAGAAAATATCGTAGCGAAAATGGTTGAAGGACGTCTTGGTAAATATTTCGAAGATGTTTGCTTACTTGACCAATCATTCGTTAAAAACTCAGACCAAAAAGTACGTGACTTCGTTGCTTCAACTGGTGGTTCAGTAAATGGCTTCGTACGTTACGCAGTAGGTGAAGGTATCGAAAAACGTGAAGATAACTTCGCTGAAGAAGTAATGAGCCAAGTTAAAGGTAACTAATTTAGCTTGCATTTGATCCTAATCAAATAATATCTAGATTTTCTAGACTAAAAATGGGGAACACAACATAGCGTGTTCCCTATTTTTCCGAAATGAGCAAAAAAAGATATCATTGGTTCATCCACCAAAAGTTGTGGATGACATTTTATAAAACGTATTCTATGTATGTTGATTGAAGTGGAGGCTGGACATTCCCAGGAATCGCCCAGTCGGAACGGAAATCAACCACACGTTATGGTGATGAGCCATATAATTTCCTATTTTGCCTTATTCACAACTAGCAATTATTGTTATATATATTATAATGGAAAAGGGAATAGAGATGTTTTAAATAAAGTCTGATGGAGGTTTACAATGAGTGTGCCACAATATAAACGAGTAGTTATAAAATTAAGTGGTGAAGCGTTAGCTGGAGAGGCGGGCTTCGGTTTATCACCAAAAATAATCAAGGCTGTTGCAGAAGAAGTGAAAGAAGTAGTAGATCTTGATGTAGAAGTTGCTGTTGTTGTTGGTGGCGGTAACATATGGCGTGGAAAAATTGGTAGCGAAATGGGCATGGATCGTGCAGCAGCCGATTATATGGGTATGCTAGCAACAGTTATGAACTCCTTAGCGTTACAAGATGCTCTTGAAAAATTAGGGATTGAAACACGTGTACAATCTTCCATCGTGATGACACAAGTAGCAGAGCCTTACATTCGTCGTAAAGCAGTTCGTCATCTAGAGAAAAAACGAGTTGTAATTTTTGCGGCAGGTACAGGTAACCCGTTCTTCTCTACTGATACTACTGCAGCATTACGAGCAGCAGAAATCGACGCAGATGCAATTTTAATGGCAAAAAATAATGTAGATGGTGTTTATTCTGCAGATCCAAAGGTAGACACAACTGCCATTAAATACGATACACTCACATATTTAGACGTTATTCAACAAGGTTTACAAGTAATGGATTCTACAGCTTCAACTTTATGTATGGATAACGATATTCCGTTAATTGTCTTCTCGATTACGGAACCAGGTAATATTAAACGTGCCGTACAAGGTGAAAAAATTGGAACTGTTGTTAGGAGGAATGCATAATGGCTAAACAAATTTTAGAACAAACTAAAGAAAAAATGAACAAAACAATCGCTGCTTTCACACGTGAATTATCTTCAATCCGTGCAGGGCGTGCAAATGCATCGCTATTAGATCGCATTTCAGTTGAATATTATGGTGCACCAACACCAATTAATCAGCTTGCAGGTGTTTCGGTACCAGAAGCGCGTTTATTAGTTATTGCACCTTACGATAAAACGATTTTAGGTGAAATTGAAAAAGCAATTATGAAATCAGATATTGGTATTACACCAACAAACGATGGTTCTGTCATTCGTTTAATGATTCCTGCTTTAACAGAAGAACGTCGTAAAGATCTTGTGAAGCAAGTGAAAAAAGAAGCAGAAGATGCAAAAATCGCTGTACGTAACGTTCGTCGCGATGCCAATGATGATCTGAAAAAACTTGAAAAAGCTGGCGAAATCACAGAAGATGATCTACGTGGCTACGGTGAAGATATTCAAAAATTAACGGATGATTTCATTGTAAAGGTAGACCAAGTAACGAAAGACAAAGAAAAAGAAATTCTAGAAGTGTAAAAAACTCAATTTGCATGTCTATGATGGAACTTTTTAATGAGATGAAGGCGTCCTATAAATAACAGGACGTCTTTTCTCTTTACTGTTAAATTATTATGTAACAGAATATATTTAGTTTTAATGAAAATAACCTATCATCTATTTTTGCTTAGGATTTAAGAGGAACTGTTTTTAACGCGATTTGAGGAAAATGCCTCGGAATAAGTCTTCTTAGATGGTGTGATACAATTAACGGACTTCTTTACAGGCTTTTCTTTATAAATTTGTTGTTCTAAAATAAGATAGTTCATACATAGTCAATTTAGAGAGAAAAAAAAGACAAAAAGCGCTTTTGTTTGTTATGATAGGTTAGAATACGTCCGATTAGTTGTAGTGGGGGAGTTAGCATGTTTAAAAAGCTATTAGGTAAACAAATAAAAATGGATACACTATCATTGGAGGAACGTGTTGCCCATGCTAAAAACGAGCCGATTCCTGCCCATGTAGCGATTATTATGGACGGAAATGGACGTTGGGCGAAGAAACGTGCCATGCCACGTGTTGCTGGACACCATGAAGGTATGAAGACGGTACGAAAGGTAACTAGATTTGCATCAGATCTAGGTATTAAAGTTTTAACGGTGTACGCGTTCTCTACGGAGAATTGGAAACGACCAAAAACAGAGGTCGATTTTCTAATGCGTTTACCTGTTGAATTTTTAGGTTCCTTTTTACCTGAAATGATGGAACGCAATGTACGTGTTGAAATGATCGGCGATTCATCTTTGTTGCCTGCGCATACACAAAAAGCATTGTATGAGGCGATGGAGGAAACGAAGCATAATACAGGATTAATTTTAAATTTTGCTTTGAATTATGGGAGTCGTTCAGAAATGGTTGGCGCCATGAAAACAATGCTTCAAAAAGTGCAAGACGGTCAATTAACGATGGAAGACATAACAGAAGAATGCTTGACATCTCATTTAATGACGGCCCATCTGCCAGAGCCAGATTTGTTAATTCGTACAAGTGGTGAAGTACGATTAAGCAACTTTATGTTATGGCAGCTCGCTTATACAGAATTTTGGTTTACAAATACATTGTGGCCAGATTTTAGTGAGGAAAACTTACTGGAAGCGGTGGAAAACTATCAGAAACGTAATCGCCGTTACGGTGGGCTGAAGGGAGAAGAAACAACTTGAAACAACGAATTATCACAGCAATAATTGCAGGAGCGCTATTTATTCCATTCGTTATTTATGGAAAAGTGCCATTTACACTACTTGTACTTGCAATGGCTGTTGTTGGCTTTTATGAAATACTAAAAATGAAAGGTATTTCACTTTTTTCAGTGCCTGGCTTTTTAGGGCTACTAACATTAATATTGCTTGTTATACCAAAGGACTGGTCTAGTGAAATCGTAGAGGCAATTGGCTATTCGTCCACGCTAATGGTTGTTTATGGACTTATGATGTTATTGCTCATATACGTAGTCCTTGTGAAAAATAAAATAACATTTGATGAAGTTGCTTTTATTTTATTAGGTGCGTTTTATGTTGGCTTAGGCTTTCATTATTTAAATGAAACAAGAAATGTCGGTCTTGAATATGTTGTCTACTGTTTGCTAGTTGTTTGGACAACTGACTCAGGCGCATACTTTGTAGGAAGAAAGCTAGGTAAAAATAAGCTATGGCCTGAAATTTCACCTAAGAAAACCGTAGAGGGCTTTGTAGGTGGGATTGTCATTGCGGTGATCTTTGCTATCGGAATGCAAGCAATTTATCCATTTATGAATAGTTATGTTTCACTTATTTTCGTGACAATCTTTGCCTCAATTATTGGTCAAATGGGCGATTTAGTGGAATCAGCTATAAAGCGTCATTTTGACGTCAAGGATTCAGGTAATATTTTGCCTGGGCATGGTGGTATTTTAGACCGTTTTGATAGTCTATTATTCGTTGTGCCATTACTACATTTTTTACATCTTTTCGGTAACTAAGAACAATAGACGCATTACTCTATATCGTACATTTTTATTTGCTTAGATAGAAAAAGGGGACAATTTGTCGTGAAAAAAATAAGTTTACTTGGTGCAACTGGTTCAATCGGTTGGCAAACCTATGATATTTTAAAAGAACAACGTGAAGCCTTTCATTTAGTGGCCTTTTCTTCTGGAAAAAACATCGATAAAACTCGTGAAATGATCGAAACTTTGAAGCCTGAGCTAGTATCTGTTCAATTAGAGGAAGATGCACTTACGCTCGCTAAGGAATATCCACAAGTCCATTTTACGTTTGGAGCAAAAGGACTAGTAGAGGTGGCTACACACCCTGATTCAACGGTGCTTGTAAACGCTGTTCTTGGGAGTGTTGGTCTAGAATCGACATTAGGCGCAATTCGTATGGGCAAAACCATTGCAATTGCCAATAAAGAGACACTTGTCACTGCTGGACATTTAGTAATGGCGGAGGCAAAGAAATATAATGCTACAATTTTGCCGGTTGATAGTGAGCATTCCGCAATTTTCCAATCGATGAATGGTGAGAATCCGAAAAATATTGAACGTTTAATCATTACAGCTTCTGGTGGTAGTTTCCGTGACAAAACACGTGAGGAATTGAAGCATGTAACAGTTGCAGATGCACTAAATCACCCGAACTGGTCAATGGGTGCGAAAATAACGATAGATTCAGCTACAATGATGAATAAAGGGCTAGAAGTCATTGAAGCACATGTCTTATTCGATATGCCATATGATAAAATTGATGTACTTTTGCATAGAGAAAGTATTATTCACTCCTTAGTTGAGTATCATGATACTAGTGTCATTGCACAGCTAGGTACACCGGACATGCGTGTACCTATTCAATATGCCTTAAGCTACCCAAATCGTATGCCGCTACATAACGGACAACGACTTAATTTAGCACAAATTGGTCAGTTACATTTTAAAGAAATGGATTTTGAACGTTATCCAGCATTGCGTTTAGCTTATGAGGCTGGGCGTACAGGCGGCACAATTTTAACGGCGATGAATGCGGCGAATGAAGCGGCAGTTGCAGCATTTTTACAAGGGCACATAACATTCCTTGAAATTGACGAAACGATTGAGCGTGTAATGCAGGCACATAACAACATATTAGTGCCAGATTTGCAAACAATTTTACATGTAGATGGTGAAACAAGAAAAACAGTGTTAGACATGGTAAAATAACGAGAGAAGATATCGTTAACTATTCGCTTTTAAAGGTGGGGTATTATGCAAACAGCTATTGCATTTATTTTAATATTTGGCCTACTCGTATTCTTCCATGAATTCGGTCACTTCTTGTTTGCGAAACGCGCAGGAATCATGGTTCGAGAATTCGCAATTGGTATGGGACCAAAAATTTATGGGAAAACACATGGTGAAACAATCTATACGATACGCTTATTGCCGATTGGTGGATACGTTCGTATGGCTGGTGAAGACATGGATGGCGCCGAATTACAGCCGGGCTACCGCGTAGGGCTTATTGTAGATGAAGATAATGTGGTGAAGAAAATTATTTTCAATCAAAATAATAAGCAATTACCAGATTTATTATTTTTAGAAGTTGAGCGTGCCGATTTAGAAAAAGAATTGTTTGTAGAAGGTTATGATGAAGAAGAAAATTTAGTTCGTTACAATGTTGCAAGAGATTGTATGCTCGTAGAAAACGGTAGAGAAACGTTAATTGCACCATATGACCGTCAATTTAACGCTAAAACGGTTGGTCAACGTGCCATGACAATCTTTGCAGGTCCATTGTTTAACTTTATTTTAGCTTTTGTTATTTATTTGCTAATTGGATTATTTTATGGGGTACCTACGTATGAGCCAATCATAACAGAAGTTGTAGCAAATGATCCAGCTGCACAAGCAGGAATGGTTGCCGGCGATAAAGTAACTGCCATCGACGGACAAGCGGTTGAAAAATGGCAAGATTTGGCTGGAAATGTACAAGATCGTCCAGGTGAAACAATTAATGTAACAATTGAACGAGATGGACAAACAAAAAATCTTCCAATGACGGTTAAAGCAATGACAGATGAAAATACGGGTGAGACGTATGGTCAAATTGGTGTTAAGTACGAGAGCCCACGTGAATTTAATCCATTGAAGGCAGTTGTTTATGGCGCTCAAGAAACCTATAATATGACGGTTCGAATATTTGAGTTGCTAGGTATGTTAGTTACCGGTAAATTCACGATAGATGCGCTATCAGGTCCAGTTGGCATTTATAAAGCTACAGAAGCAGTAGCTCAATATGGATTCATGAATTTAATGAATTGGGCTGCAATGTTAAGTATTAACCTTGGAATTATGAACTTACTACCGCTCCCAGCACTTGATGGTGGTCGTCTATTATTCTTCGGCTACGAAGCATTACGTGGTAAGCCAATTGATCGACAAAAAGAGGGTCTTGTGCATTTTGTAGGTATCGTACTATTAATGATTTTAATGGTCATCGTTACATGGAACGATATACAACGATTTTTCTTTTAACTAAATTATCAAGTAAAACATAATTTAGAAAAAGCCCTAGCGAATATCACAATGACCGCCAAGGTGAAAACTGATTGAAAAAATAGCTTTGAGCGCAATTTTTTTGAAACATTGCGCTCAAAGCTAAATTTGTTTATGCTAATTAGAGTATAAAAACATATTTATTAAAAAAAGGTGGAACACTGAATGAAGCAAAGTAAAACATTAATCCCAACGCTACGTGAAGTACCTGCTGATGCAGAAGTAAAATCACATAAGCAATTACTACGTGCAGGGTTTATTCGTCAAAATACAAGTGGGGTATACTCGTATTTACCTCTTGCAAAACGTGTGTTGACAAAAATAGAAAATATTATTCGTGAAGAAATGGAAGCAATCAATTCAATTGAGCTTTTAATGCCTGCGTTACAATCTGCGGAACTTTGGCAGGAATCAGGTCGCTGGGAAAAATACGGACCAGAATTAATGCGTTTGAAAGACCGTCATGATCGCGATTTTGCATTAGGACCAACACATGAAGAAGTGATTACAACTTTAGTACGTGATGAAATTAAATCATATAAAAAGTTACCGTTAACACTTTATCAAATTCAAACTAAATTCCGTGATGAAAAACGTCCTCGCTTTGGTTTGCTACGAGGCAGAGAGTTTATTATGAAAGATGCATATTCTTTCCATGCAACACGTGAAAGCTTAGATGAAACATATGATGATATGTATCGTGCCTATTCAAATATTTTCTCTCGTCTTGGTTTAAACTACCGTGCAGTTATTGCAGATGCAGGCTCAATCGGTGGTAAAGGTACACATGAATTTATGGTGCTTTCAGAAATTGGAGAAGATACAATTGCCTATTCTGACACGTCTAACTATGCTGCGAACATCGAAATGGCAGAAGTTCTTGTAGACTATCAACCATCAGATGAAGCATTAAAAGACCTAGAAAAAGTGGCAACACCTGATCAAAAAACAATCGAAGAAGTATCGGCTTACTTAAATGTTGAGCCTTCAACTGTTATTAAATCATTAGTGTTTGACGTTGATGGTGAATTAGTTGTGGTACTTGCTCGCGGAGATCACGAAATTAATGATATTAAACTGAAAAATGCGCTTAATGCTGATTCTGTTGAACTTGCAAGTGAAGAGGCAATCCGTAATTTATTAGGTTGCGGAGTTGGTTCAATTGGTCCTGTTAAATTACCAGTAGACATAAAAGTAGTAGCTGACAATGCTATTAAATCAATCCGTAACGGTGTAGCTGGTGCAAATGAGGATGGATTCCACTTAGTAAGCGTTAATCCAGAGCGTGATTTTGCAGTAAATGAATACTTAGATATTCGTTTTATTCAAGTGGGAGATCCATCTCCAGATGGGCAAGGTACTATCAAATTTGCAGAAGGTATCGAGGTTGGACATATTTTTAAATTAGGAACAACTTACTCTGCAAAAATGAATGGTACATTCTTAGACGAACAAGGGAAGACACAGCCATTCATTATGGGCTGCTACGGTATTGGTGTATCACGTATTTTAGCTGCTGTAGCTGAGCATTTCCAAGATGAAAATGGTTTTATTTGGCCAACACAATTATCGCCATATGATATTCATGTTGTACCTGTTAATACAAAGGATGAAACACAAGTAGCCTTAGCTGATGAGCTGTATGGCTTATTGAAATCATACCGTTATGACGTGCTATTAGATGACCGTGCTGAACGCGCAGGGGTTAAATTTGCAGATGCTGATTTAATTGGATTACCTGTCCGTGTAACAGTAGGTAAAAAAGCAACTGAAGGTATTGTTGAAGTGAAATTCCGTCAAACAGGTGAAACGTTTGAATGGAAAAAAGAAGAGGTCATTGATCGCTTAAATGAATTTTTCCGCAAAAATTAACTCCTTTAGAACGGCTTGTCCCAAAAAGGATTAAATGGTATTAAAGAAAATTCGCACCACTCCTCGGGGACAGCGAGCCAAGCATGATTTTATAGCTTGTAGATAACCCGAGAAAAGGTAGCGAATTTTTTTCTTCGAATTTTAATCGTAAGTTGTTGGTAAGGAAATAAAATAAGGGGCATTGATACTGCCTCTTACTGAAAGTAGGTGTCAATAGATTGGAACAGCAACAAGAAGCAAGAATGAGGTTTCAAATGTTCTTGCAGCAACTAGAGTTAACAGATGATGTGTATATGTCCTTTTTTGAAGAAGGTGAATTATCACGGCTAACGGTACACAAAAAAAACAGGCTGTGGAATTTTACCATTAAATTACGAGATATACTCCCTTTTCCGCTATACCAACTTTTTCGTACTCGTTTGACTGAAAAATTTTCAGCTATCGCTCAAATTCACACCACTTTTGATACGGTAGAAAAAAATGTTACGGAGGAGCTTGTCCAAGGATATTGGTTAACTGTAGTAGAGCAAATAGATGAGATGGCGCCAACTTTAAAAAATTGTCTCGTATCGCAAATGCCAATGTGGAATGGGCAAAAAATCACATTATCCTGCATGCAAGAAATGGAATTTATGATGTTGAAAACAAAGTATGCAGAAAAGCTTTCTGAAAGCTATAGTCAATTCGGCTTTCCACACATTGTGATAGACTTTGTTCTTCAAGATCAATCGGAAGAAATGATTGCAGCACAGGAAGCTTTCGTGGAACAGAAGCGTTTAGAGGAGGCAGCTTTATCCCAGCAAGCGATACAAGATTACCAAAAACGTGAGAAAGAGAAGAAAGAAAATCCAGCTCTTGCTAACCTTGGTGACCGTCCATTTCAGCTCGGTATGTTAATTAAAGACGATGAAACTATGGAAATTAAACGCATTGTTGAAGAAGAACGCCGTGTTATTATTGAAGGATTTGTTTTTGATACAGAAGTTAAAGAACTAAAAAGCGGCCGTTCTTTATTACAAATTAAAATTACCGACTATACGGATTCCATCGTTGTAAAAATGTTCTCACGTGATAATGATGATGCGGAACTTATGCAACATTTGAAAAAGGGTATGTGGGTAAAGGTCCGAGGCTCCGTACAAACTGACACATTCATTCGTGATTTAATCGTTATGGCAAATGATATCAATGAAATCAAAAAAGCAACACGACAGGACAAGGCACCAGAGGGAGAGAAACGAGTAGAATTGCATTTGCATACACCAATGAGTCAAATGGATGCTGTGACACCAGTTGATCGACTTGTTGCACAGGCTGCAAAATGGGGTCACCCAGCCGTGGCTATTACCGACCATGCTGTTGTGCAATCCTTCCCAGATGCTTATGCAGCAGGGAAAAAGCATGGAATAAAAGTTATTTATGGCTTGGAAGCTAATTTAGTAGACGATGGTGTACCGATTGCTTATGCTCCTGAGCACCAATTATTAGCTGATGCTACCTATGTCGTGTTTGACGTAGAGACGACAGGTCTATCTACTGCTTACGATACGATTATTGAGCTTGCTGCAGTTAAGATTAAAGATGGAAATGTGATCGACAAATACGAAAGCTTTGCCAATCCACATCACCCATTGTCAGCGACGACTATTGAATTGACAGGCATTACAGATGATATGGTACGAAATGCGCCTGAAGTGGAGCAAGTCATTAAGGAGTTCCATGCATTTATTGGAGATTGTATTGTCGTAGCCCACAATGCATCGTTTGATATTGGCTTTTTATACACAGGCTATAAAAAATTTGGGCTAGAGGGAACAATTCATCCTGTTATTGATACGTTGGAGCTTGCCAGATTGCTTTATCCAACGATGAAAAACCATCGTTTAAATACACTTTGTAAAAAATTCAATATTGATTTAACCCAGCATCACCGAGCTATTTATGATACAGAAGCAACAGGTTACTTGCTTTTACAGCTGTTAAAAGATGCAGATGAATTAGATATTAAATACCATGATGACTTTAATAAGCATATTGGTGGTGGAGATGCTTATAAAAAGGGACGACCAATGCACTGCACAATATTAGCAGTAGATAATGCTGGACTAAAAAATTTATTTAAAATAGTCACACACGCCCATACAAAAACTTTCTATCGTGTACCTCGCGTAACACGAGCAGTTCTAGAGCAATATAGAGAAGGTTTATTAGTAGGATCAGGTTGTAGCAACGGTGAATTATTTGAAACCATGATGAATAAATCCCCCGAGGAAGCAGAGCAAGTTGCGAGATTTTATGATTACATTGAAGTTCAACCTAAAGCAGTGTACGCACCGTTAATTGAGCGCAATGTCGTACGTGATGAATGGACACTTGAAGATATTATTCGCAAGTTAGTGAAGCTAGGGAAGAAGATCGATAAACCTGTTGTAGCAACTGGTAATGTGCATTATTTAGATCCGATAGACGGGAAGTTCAGACAAATACTAATCGGCTCTCAAGGTGGTGCCAACATTTTAAATAGATCGAAGCTGCCTGAGGTTCATTTTAGAACGACTGATGAAATGCTTGAGGAATTTGACTTTTTAGGACCAGATCTTGCGAAAGAAGTAGTTGTGACAAACTCACAAAAAGTCGCCGATATGATTGGTGATGTTAAGCCAATTAAAGATGATTTATATACACCGAAAATTGAAGGCTCTGATGATGAGGTAACAAATTTAACGTATGAAATGGCTCATCATATATATGGAGAAGAGCTACCAGAAATCGTGAAAGCCCGAATTGAAAAGGAATTAAAGTCAATTTTAGGACATGGTTTCGGTGTAATTTACTTAATTTCTGCGAAGCTTGTGAAAAAGTCATTAGCGGATGGTTATTTAGTAGGTTCTCGTGGTTCGGTAGGATCTTCATTAGTGGCAACTTTTATGGAGATTACTGAAGTAAATCCACTTCCACCTCATTATGTTTGTCCAAATTGTAAGCATTCCGAGTTTTTTGATGATGGTTCAGTAAGCTCTGGTTTTGACTTACCAAATAAAGATTGTACAGAATGCAGTACACCTTATAAAAAGGATGGTCAGGATATTCCATTCGAAACGTTCCTTGGCTTTAAAGGTGATAAGGTACCTGATATCGATTTGAGTGCGACACGTTGTTAACTGAAAAGGTTAACCACCTTAGTTGGTAGAACTGCTATTTCGAAGTGTGGAATGACAGAGTAACGCCTTGAAACACACTCGCTGAAGCTACGACAAGCGTGAACGGTATTGCAAACACCAAAAACGTTTGAAGCTCGTTAAAGTAGGCTGAAGTTCACCCAAACAATTCGGCTGTGGAAAGAGGGATAAAAATCTCTTGTGAATGATAGGTCTGGCGTCTATAAAATTCCTATGGTTAGAAGCGGTAGAATAATCGAGACGAACCCTCGACTGACTTTTCGTGAATGTCACGTAGTAGAAATGCTACGGGGTCCAGTGAGGACTTCTAGGTGTGGATGAGTAAGTGTTAGGTTATGAAAATCCATATTGTGTTACAGGCACAATCTAGCCTAGCGGAATTTAGAGGGAACCTACGGGAATTATGTACAGATAGAAATAGTGGAACGTGTGAAGCTCCTAACGTAAGAGAAGGTTGCACTTCAATGACGACGGTGTATGAAAAGGCAAATCGCTATAACATACTTTAAAGGAGTGGCAGTAGTGCCGTAGTACTGATGAAGAGATGCTGTTGATGACTGAATAACCAATAAGTCGGAGGGAAAAACATTTCAGAGGGAAGGGCACAAGTCGTTAACGTTGAAACAAAACCTACAAAAGTCAGATTCGTGTATGACTATAGAGAACGAAAACTTCGTAAAGGAAGTGATTAGTTGGCTGACTTAATGATTCAAAAGCTAAGAAATAACGAATATTTTGGCTTACAAGAGACATTTGATAATCTCTTTAAAGAAAGCGAAAAGGGTCGATACTTTACAGATATTTATAAGTTGATAATTTCTGAAGAAAATATCTTACTTGCCTTTCGAAACCTAAAAAGTAATACAGGTAGTAAAACGAAAGGAACAAACGGACACACAATTAAACATTTAAACAAAATGAATGTCGATGAGCTAGTAAGGATAATAAGAAAAAGACTTGAAAACTACACACCACATTCGGTTCGAAGGTTGTTTATTCCAAAGCCAAACGGAAAAATGAGACCACTTGGAATTCCAACAATTGAAGATAGATTGATTCAGCAAATGCTCCTACAAGTGTTGGAGCCGATTGTAGAAGCCAGGTTCCTCCTCAAAGCTACGGATTCAGACCCAAAAGAAGCACACATGATGCATTAGCAAGATGTTACCATCTGGTTAATCATAGCCATCAGCATTTTGTGGTCGATGTAGATATAAAAGGATTTTTTGATAACGTTAATCATAAAAAGCTAATGAGGCAATTATGGACAATTGGTATAAGGGACAAAAAAGTTTTAACTATTATTAAAAAGATGCTAAAAGCTGAAATTACAGGTGAAGGTATTCCGACAAAGGGTACTCCACAAGGTGGTATCTTATCCCCACTACTTGCTAACGTAGTGTTGAACGAATTAGATTGGTGGATATCGAACCAGTGGGAAACAAAGTCAACGAAAGTACCATATAAACTGAAAAGAAATAAAACGGATGCTCTAAAGAAAACAAGGTTAAAGCCTATGTACCTTGTCAGATACGCAGATGATTTTAAAATCTTCACAAACTCTTATGAAAACGCTCGAAAGATTAAAATAGCTGTTGAAAAATGGCTAAAAGAACGACTAGGGCTTGAGGTAAGTGAAGAAAAAAGTAAAATCACAAATCTACGTAAAAATGGTACAGATTTTTTAGGGATACGATTTAGGGCTGTTCAAAAAGGGAATGCTAAAACAGGTTATATTGTAAATTCGAAAATGGACCCAAAAGCAAAAGAAAAAGTGCGAGGGGTTATAAGGCATCAGTTAGTTAAACTTAGAAAAAGTCCTACTCCAGAAAAAGTGATGAACTTTAATGCAAATATTCTTGGACTGCATAACTATTACAAGATTGCAACAAGAATATCCCAAGACTTTAATGATATAAGACATCTAATTCATCCGAACATCAAATCATTGATGTTTAGAAACATATTCGTGAAAACGAAGGAAACAAACAACGTCATTGATAAATTTTATGGGGATTACAATTATCAAAGATTTAAAAGTAATGGATTGCTGGTATATCCTATTGAAGCAATTCGACATGATATACGAGGACAGAGAAAGCCTGAATTTACGATTTACAATGAGAAAGACAGGTCCTCAATTCATAAAGATTTAAAACATGTGTCTGTTCGTGAAATTGAGATGTTTCGTAAAGGAATATATAAAGCTAAAAGTGTTTTGTATGAAAATAATCGCCTTAGCAAATATGTGGCTCAAAAAGGAAGTTGCGGTATAACAGGAGAAAGACTTACTCCGCATCAAGCCGTTTGTCATCATATTAAGCCGACAGCTCACGGTGGAACTGATGACTATGATAACTTGATTATTATCAATAGGAGTTATCATATGCTTGTTCATACGAAAGACCCGCTTGCTAATAAAGATTATGTAAAGAAGTTAGCTCGATTCGAAAAGAAAGCAATAAATAAAATAAACGAACTAAGAACGGAAGTAGGAAATCCAAAGCTTAGTTTATAAATTTCAACAAAGTTAACGATGGAACGCCGTATGACGCCGAAAGGGTCACGTACGGTGTGGGACGGGGGAAAAGCTAGAGATAATATCAAATGCTTACCTATCGTCATATTTTTCTGGTGAATATCAACCACAAGCTCATAACTACACGAAGGTTTTATTCGGTGAAGATTATGTATATCGTGCTGGGACAATCGGTACAGTTGCAGAGAAAACAGCGTATGGCTACGTTAAGGGCTATGCTAATGATAACAACCTACATTTCCGTGGTGCTGAGGTAGATCGGTTAGTGCAAGGTTGTACAGGCGTAAAACGTACAACAGGACAGCATCCTGGGGGAATTATCGTAGTACCAGACTATATGGATATTTACGATTTCTCACCAGTGCAGTTCCCTGCGGATGCACAAGATGCTGAATGGCGTACAACACACTTTGATTTCCATTCTATTCACGATAATATTTTAAAACTTGATATTCTAGGGCACGATGATCCAACTGTGATTCGGATGTTGCAGGATTTATCAGGAATAGATCCAAAAACCATTCCAACAGATGATCCAGTCGTTATGAAAATCTTTAGTTCCCCAGAATCTTTAGGCGTAACAGAAAAACAAATAGGCTGTAAGACAGGGACACTTGGAATTCCTGAATTTGGTACTCGTTTTGTACGCCAAATGCTTGAAGATACAAAGCCATCAACATTTTCGGAGCTTGTGCAAATTTCAGGACTTTCACACGGAACAGACGTGTGGCTTGGTAATGCACAAGAATTAATTCAAAATGGTACATGTGTACTGAAAGAAGTAATTGGCTGTCGTGACGATATTATGGTGTATTTAATTTACCAAGGGCTAGAACCGTCACTGGCGTTTAAAATTATGGAGTCTGTGCGTAAAGGGAAAGGATTATCAGAAGAATTCGAAGCAGAGATGCTAGCGAATAAGGTACCTGGTTGGTATATCGAATCATGTAAAAAGATTAAATATATGTTCCCGAAAGCCCACGCCGCTGCTTACGTTTTAATGGCAGTTCGTATCGCGTGGTTTAAAGTGCATTTCCCGATACTTTACTATGCGGCGTATTTCACAGTACGTGCAGATGATTTTGATTTAATTGCCATGGTACAAGGCCCTCAAATGATTCGTGCAAAAATTGATGAAATCAATATGAAAGGCTTAGATGCCTCAACAAAAGAAAAAAACCTATTAACTGTAATGGAACTAGCACTTGAAATGTGTGAGCGCGGCATGAACTTCCAAAAGGTGGACTTATATCGTTCGCAGGCAAGTGAATTTGTTATTGAGGGGAACTCTTTAATTCCACCGTTCGATGCGATTCCTGGACTCGGTACGAACGTTGCTAAACAAATTGTGGTAGCACGTGAGGACGGAGAATTTTTATCGAAGGAAGATTTACAGCAACGTGGTCGTGTATCCAAGACATTAATAGAATACATGGATCAATTGGGCTGTTTAGAAGGGATGCCTGATGCCAATCAGCTATCACTTTTCTAATGTCCTTCAATATTGAAGCGGTTAGTCTAATGACATCACCATCAATAATGAATAACTTATTTGATTTATGAACAAATTAAGCACAAATTTCAGATTCCAGACACAATTATTGCTTTGCCTAATAGATGTCTAGAAAAAGGAAATTTGCATTGTGCTGTAAACTATGCTATCCTTATGGTAATAATTTGTTGATAATTTTCCAGCAAAAGAGTGGGTCCTTCCCGCTCTTTTCTGTTGTTATACCGTAGCAAAACAAATTTTTTACTAACAGCAGGTAAGACCGTTAAATTTCACCAAAGCTACTGGTGGAATTTCTGTTTTATTACGCCAGAATTTGATAGATACAGGAGGAAACAATGAGCAAAGTACCATCTTTAATTGAAGAGCTCGCCAAACCGATTGTTGAAGAGTTGAATCTTGAGTTAGTGGACGTCGAGTTCGTAAAAGAAGGACGTAACTGGTTTTTACGTGTTTATGTGGATACACCTGAGGGTGGAATTGACATTGAACAATGTGCTCAAGTTAGTGAACGACTAAGTTTGCTATTGGATGAAAATGATCCAATTACACAAAACTATTATTTAGAAGTTTCTTCACCTGGAGCAGAACGTCCATTAAAAAAAGATGCTGATTTTGAAAAAGCGATTGGCAAATTTATTTATGTTAAAACCTATGAGCCCATCAAGGACATGAAGGAATTCCAAGGCTACTTAACGTCATATGATGAACATACATTAATGATAGAAGTACGCATTAAAACGCGTAAAATTACAGTAACAGTTGAACAAGAAAAAATCGCATTGGCACGACTAGCTATCGATTTTTAAGCATAATGCATATTTAGGAGTGAAAACAAAATGAGTAGTGATTTGTTAGATGCGCTCAATGCGCTAGAAGAACAAAAAGGAATTTCAAGAGATGTGTTAATTGAAGCGATTGAAGCGGCATTAGTTACAGCTTACAAACGCAACTTCAATCAAGCACAAAATGTCCGTGTTGACCTAAACTTAGATAAGGGCTCTATCCGTGTCTTTTCACGTAAAGATGTTGTTGAAGAGGTAGAGGATGACCGTTTAGAAATTTCTGTTGAAGATGCAAAGGCTATCAATCCTGCATACCAGTTAGAAGATGTGGTTGAACAGGAAGTGACTCCACGAAACTTTGGTCGTATTGCCGCACAAACAGCGAAACAAGTTGTTACTCAACGTGTACGTGAGGCAGAACGTGGTCTAATTTACGAGCAATATGTGGATCGTGAAGATGATATCGTCACTGGTGTAGTTGAGCGTCTAGATGCTCGTAATATTTACGTAGGTCTAGGAAAAGTAGAGGCTGCCTTACCACAAAACGAACAAATTCAAGGTGAAACATATCGTCCACATGATCGTATCAAGGTCTATATTACAAAGGTTGAACGTACAACACGCGGACCACAAGTCATTGTTTCACGTACACATCCTGGTTTATTACGTCGCTTATTTGAGATGGAAGTACCTGAAATCTATGAAGGTATTGTAGAAATCAAATCAATTGCTCGTGAAGCAGGAGATCGTTCTAAAATTTCTGTTCATGCACATAACGAAGAGGTAGATCCAGTAGGTTCATGTGTAGGAGCAAAAGGCGCTCGTGTACAAACAATTGTAAATGAATTAAACGGCGAAAAAATCGATATCGTTGAATGGTCAGAAGATCCAGTTGTTTTTGTAGCAAATGCACTTAGCCCATCAAAGGTTTTAGATGTTCAAGTAAATGAAGAAGAAAAATCTACTACGGTTGTCGTACCAGACTATCAATTATCATTAGCAATTGGTAAACGTGGTCAAAATGCACGTTTAGCTGCAAAGCTAACTGGCTGGAAAATTGATATTAAGAGTGAAACAGATGCTCGTGAGGCAGGTATTTATCCATCTGCTACAAGCACTTTCATACCTGCTGAGGATGAAGAAAGTGATTTTGCTGATGTTGCAGTTGACTTATATCAAGACGACGAAGAATAAGTAAGAAAGCCCGTGTGACTAGTTAGCTGCCATTATTCAGTGGGCGTTGGGTTGCGCCGACTGAATAATGGCAGAGTCTACAACGAAAATTGTCATGGATTTATTGATTGTAAATCTGGACTCTGACCAAGGTAGAGCATGGCTAGTCCACCTCTTACGACAAGCTTCAGAGAGGAAAGGTGATTCTTATGGCTATTAATAAAAAAGTACCTCTTCGAAAATGTGTAGCTACTGGAGAAATGCTACCTAAGAAGGAAATGATTCGTGTCGTTCGTTCGAAAGAGGGCGAGGTAAGTGTTGATGTTTCCGGAAAAAAACCCGGACGTGGTGCCTATGTTTCTAAATCGGAAAAGGCGATTGAAATTGCCCGAAAGAAAAATGTTTTAGGGCACCAACTTGATGTGAAAATCCCTGAAGAAATCTACGATGAGCTTATTTTGCTAATTCGTAGGGAGTCTATTATATGATGAATCAAGCAGTGTTTAATTTGCTTGGGATAGCGGCAAGAGCACGTAAAGTTATATCAGGAGAAGAGTTAGTAGTAAAGGAAGTCCGCAATGGGAATGCTAAGCTAGTACTGCTTGCAAACGATGCTTCTAAAAACTCTAGCAAAAAAATTCAAGATAAATGCACGTACTATAACGTTGAGTATCATGTAATTGGTGATCGTTATGATCTAGGACATGCTACAGGTAAGGAGGCCCGAGTGGCTTTAGCTATTACCGATAAAGGTTTTGCAAGCAAATTGTCTAGTCTACTCAACGAAAAATAATCGGGGGTGAGCAGATGACCAAAATCAGAGTTCATGAATATGCGAAACAAGTGAATAAAACGAGTAAAGAGGTTATTGACGCACTAAATCAATTAAATGTAAGTGTAACAAATCATATGTCAATGTTAGAAAAAGACATAGTATCAAAGTTAAACCAATCATTTAAAGTTACAAAAGAAGTGAAGAAACCTACTCAAAACGTATCGCAAAAATCACAAGCTAATGGCCAACAAAAACCACAGCAATCGGTGAAAAAGCAAGAAGGGCAAAGGCAGCAATCTGCTACTTCTAAGCCTAAAGTTAATAATCAGCAACAAACGCATCAAAACTCAAATTCGTCTAACGAAAAATCTAAGAATATAAAAGGTAACCAAAATCGAAATATGACACAAAATAATAATAATAACAATAATAATAATAATCGCAGAGGTGGCGGTGGTTACAACCAACGTCCAAAACCAGGAATTCACGGCGGAAAACGACGCCATCCAAAAACACATCAACCAAGTCTACCAGTGAAACAAAAGGAATTACCAGAAAAAATTACTTTTGTTGAATCACTATCAGTAGCAGAATTAGCAAAAAAACTGCACCGTGAACCATCAGAAATTATTAAAAAATTATTTATGCTTGGTGTAATGGCAACAATTAACCAAGAATTAGATAAGGATGCAATTGAATTAATTTGCGCAGACTATGGTGTAGAAGTTGAAGAAGAAATTCGTGTAGATATTACGGATTTAGAAACACACTTCGAGCAAACAGAAGAAGTTAACGAGGCGGACTTATCAGAACGTCCTCCTGTAGTGACAATAATGGGGCACGTTGACCATGGTAAAACTACATTATTAGACTCTATTCGCAATACAAAAGTTACAGCTGGAGAAGCTGGAGGTATTACTCAGCATATCGGTGCTTATCAAGTAACTGAAGGCGACAAAAAAATTACGTTCCTTGATACACCAGGACACGCAGCTTTCACAACAATGCGTGCACGTGGTGCGAAAGTAACAGACTTAACAATTTTAGTGGTAGCTGCGGATGATGGCGTTATGCCACAAACAGTAGAAGCGATTAACCACGCAAAAGCAGCAGAAGTACCAATTATCGTTGCAGTCAATAAAATGGATAAACCATCAGCTAATCCAGACCGTGTAATGCAAGAGTTAACGGAGCATGGTCTAGTTCCGGAAGCTTGGGGCGGAGAGACTATTTTCGTACCAATCTCAGCATTAAAAGGTGAAGGCATTGACACATTACTTGAAATGATTTTACTTGTCGCTGAAGTTGGAGAATTAAAAGCAAACCCTGATCGCTTAGCACTTGGTACAGTAATTGAAGCGCAGCTAGATAAAGGTCGAGGCTCTGTTGCAACACTTTTAGTACAAGATGGAACATTAAAAGTTGGGGATCCAATTGTTGTTGGCCATACTTTTGGTCGAGTACGTGCGATGGTAAATGATAAAGGTCGTCGTGTGAAAGAAGCTGGACCATCAACACCAGTAGAAATCACAGGTTTAAATGAAGTACCACAAGCTGGTGACCGTTTCGTTGTCTTTGAAGACGAAAAAACAGCACGCCAAGTTGGTGAAACTCGTGCAATGTCAGCAATTCAAGCACAACGCTCAGAAAAGCAACGTGTAACGCTTGATAACTTATTCGAACAAATGAGTCAAGGCGAAATGAAAGAGCTTAACTTAATTGTTAAAGCTGATGTTCAAGGTACTGTAGAAGCTATGGCTGCATCATTAATGAAAATTGATGTTGAAGGCGTAAACGTGAAAATTATTCACACTGGTGCTGGGGCGATTACAGAATCAGATATTTCTCTTGCAGCGGCTTCAAATGCAATTGTTATTGGCTTCAACGTTCGTCCAGATATCAATGCAAAACGTGCAGCAGAAGAAGAAGGCGTGGATATTCGTCTACACCGCATTATCTATAAAGTAATCGAGGAAATTGAACAAGCAATGAAAGGTATGCTTGATCCAGAATTCGTAGAAAAAATTATTGGTCAAGCAGAAGTTCGACAAACAATTAAAGTATCAAAAGTTGGTACTATTGCTGGTTCATACGTAACAGAAGGTAAAGTAACTCGTGATTCTGGCGTACGTATAATCCGCGAAAATGTAGTAATTTTTGAAGGTGAATTAGATACACTAAAACGTTTCAAAGACGAAGTTAAAGAAGTTGCAAAAGGTTACGAATGTGGTATTACAATTACAAACTTCAACGATATTAAAGAAGGCGACATTATTGAAGCCTACATTATGGAAGAAGTTAAACGCGTATAATGATTGTTTATGCAGAGGTTGAATTTATTATTCAAACTGCCCATTCGTTGAAGGAAAAACGTGCTGTTCTACAGCGTATGATTACCCGCACGAAGCAAAAATTTAATGTATCCATTGCGGAAATTGACCATCAAAATGTATGGCAACGCACCAAATTAGCGCTTGTTGCTGTTTCTTCATCAAAAGAAGCAGCAGAGCGGGAAATTAATCATGCGCTCCATTACTTACAGTCAAATCCATCATGGGAACAGCTAAATGTGTGGCGAGACTATTTATAAGTAACAAAAGATGTTGTGTTATACGTGATTAACCCTTACCTTGCGAGTAAATATTTGTGCAAGTGAAGGACACAACTATCTGTACATCGAAATTGAGGTGACAAACTATGTCTCTACGCTCAAACCGTGTCGCTGAGCAAATGAAAAAAGAGCTTGGTGATATTATTGGACGTAAAATAAAAGATCCGCGTGTTGGTTTCGTTACTGTTACTGGTGTTGAGGTAACAGGTGATTTACAGCAAGCGACCATTTATATTACAACTCTAGGCAATGAACGTGAAAAAGAGGAAACACTAAAAGCTTTAGTAAAGGCTTCTGGTTTCATTCGCTCAGAAATCGGTACACGAATCCGTTTACGTCGTACACCAGAACTAATCTTTGAATTCGATTCATCGATTGAATATGGGAACCGTATTGATTCATTGCTACGTAATTTACACAAAGAATAAGCCTAACATAAAAAGTCTGCCAAATGCATGTTTATGCAGGCAGACTTTTTACATTCATAGAAATGCTATAGATAAAATGAAGCAAAAATTAAATATACGAAAAACGAATTGATTTTAGGAGGAAATTTATGAACGGTATTTTACCGCTGTGGAAGGAACGTGGCATGACGAGTCATGATTGCGTCTTTAAATTGCGAAAAATTTTACGTACTAAAAAAGTAGGACATACAGGCACGCTTGACCCAGGTGTAGAGGGTGTTCTTCCGATTTGTATAGGTCAAGCAACACGTATTGCAGAATATTTAACGGATGCAGGAAAAACCTATGAAGCCGTGATTTCAATTGGACGTACAACGACAACTGAGGATGCAGAAGGAGAAACGGTTGAGCAAGATCATACGATTAAAAAGTTCACACGTACTCAATTGCAAGAAGTTTTAGCTTCGTTAACAGGTGTCATTACTCAAACGCCACCAATGTTTTCAGCGGTCAAAGTAAATGGTAAACGCCTTTACGAATATGCTCGAAAAGGTGAAATTGTTGAAAGACCCTCACGTCAGGTTACTATTTATGCATTAGAGTTGCTAGAAGATGTAGAAATATATGAAGGTCAAGACATTGTATTTCCAGTCCGAATAGCATGTAGTAAAGGGACGTATATTCGTACACTAGCTGTGCAAATCGGAGAAGCACTTGGCTATCCTGCACATATGAAAGAGCTCGTACGCACAGCCTCAGGTACATTTACGCAAGAAAATTGCTTTACATTGGCGCAAGTTGCTGAGCTGATGGAGGCTGAACAAATCGATACATGCATTTTACCAGTTGAGTATGCACTAACAGATTATCCATACATTGAGATCACTTCTGCTAATGAAAAAGAAATTTTCAATGGACAAGTGCTTCCCGCAGATGCATTATTAAAGATACATGATAAAATTGTTTTTGGAATCAATGGGAAAGCAATTGCGGTGTATCAAGCCCATCCTACAAAGGAAGGGTTTATGAAGCCACATAAGATGTTTCCGACGATAGAGTAGGAGGATTTTTTGTATGGAGGTCATTCATTTAAAATACCCACATCAACTACAGCAACGAGAAAGCATGCAGCCCTATTCATTGGCACTTGGCTTTTTTGATGGTGTACATAGAGGGCATCAGGCAGTTATTAAAGCAGCGAAGGAAGAAGGAGACAAGCGTCAAATTCCAACAGCTGTTATGACATTCGATCCACATCCTTCTGTAGTGTTAGGCGGACGTAACGAAAAGGTTTTTTATATTACGTTACTACAGCAGAAATTACAGCTTTTTGAAGAACAAGGTGTAGATACAGTATTTGTTGTACATTTCACATCTGATTTTGCAAAGCTCTCACCTGTTGCATTTATTGATACATTTATTCGTGAGTTGAACATCCAACATGTTACAGCTGGCTTTGATTATTCTTTTGGTGCTTTTGGTAAAGGCACAATGGAAGATATGCGTACATTGAGTAATGGCGATTATGGTGTGACGGTTGTTGACAAGAAAACCGACAACATCGAAAAAATTAGCTCTACACGTATCCGTAAGCTTTTGCAAGAGGGAGATATGGAAGAAGCAAGATTGCTTTTAGGACGACCATTTGAAATTACGGGTATCGTTGTCCATGGTGATAAGCGAGGACGTACAATAGGTTTCCCAACTGCAAATGTTCAAGCATTAGAGGGTACTTATATTCCAGCAAGCGGTGTGTATGCGGTTCGTTTACGTGTACAAAATAACTGGTATGATGGTGTATGTAATGTAGGCTATAAACCAACATTTAAAGATCCAAACGACAAGCAATTGTCCATCGAAGTCCATATATTAAACTTCGAAAAAAATATCTACGGTGAAGAAGTGCATGTCGCTTGGTATAAACGTATAAGAAGTGAACGAAAATTCGATGGTATTGAAGCATTAAAAGCACAAATCGAAAAAGATAAACAGGAAGCAATTGAATATTTTAACGTGTTTCAACAACAATCTAAATGAAGTAGTGCCAAATTCAGTTAGTTATTAAATCTGCTTTAGCATATGAATAGGCTTACGTTAATGCTTGCTTGACCTTTTGATTTATGGTAACATTCATAAGTGCATAATATGCTTAACCTTAGCTCGGTATATCGATAACTCCAACGTGTACTGTGCTAATGGGGATTAACAATTATTTAGGAGGTCCATACAAATGGCTATTTCAAAACAACGTAAAAACGAAATTATTGCTGAGTTCCGTACTCACGAAAGTGATACTGGTTCTCCAGAAGTACAAGTTGCAGTATTAACAGAGGAAATTAACGCCCTAAATGCTCACTTACGTACACACAAAAAAGATTTCCACTCTGAGCGTGGTCTTCTTAAAATGGTAGGTCGTCGCCGTCACTTATTAAAATATCTTCGTGAAACTGACGTACAACGTTACCGTGAACTAATCACTCGTTTAGGCTTACGTCGCTAATTGTCAATCGAAAAGCGGGATTAATCCCGCTTTTTCTTTATGTTTATAAACAATGAGAAGATGACAAGCTTTGAAAACAAGCGTATATGGCGTGAATCTTAATAGTTTCTCTATTAAATCAAGTTAAAAAACACTGTTTCAATAAAATACAGAAATAAATCCTAAATAAATTGGCAATAACTGAATTTAAATGTATGATTATTTCATGAAATATTTAGCATAGAACAAGCATTTTTGGTACACTTACTATTAGTACATACAGACGAAGTAAGTGTTTTTATAATAGAGAGGGGTTCATTGAATGAACGAAAAGAAAGTCTATTCCTATGAATGGGCTGGCCGTCCACTTGTAATTGAAGTTGGACAGTTAGCGAAACAAGCAAATGGGGCCGTATTAGTACGCTATGGTGATACATCTGTACTTTCAACAGCAACAATGTCAAAATCACCGAAACCACTTGATTTCTTCCCATTAACAGTAAACTACGAAGAACGTTTATATGCAGCAGGTAAAATTCCTGGAGGCTTTATTAAGCGTGAAGGACGTCCATCTGAAAAAGCAATACTAGCAAGCCGTTTAATTGACCGTCCAATTCGCCCGATGTTCCCAGACGGTTTCCGTAATGAAGTACAAGTGATTTCAATGGTTATGTCTAACGATTCGGATTGCACGTCTGAAATGGCTGCAATGCTTGGTTCATCATTAGCGTTAGCTATCTCGGATATTCCATTCGACGGACCGATTGCAGGTGTACAAGTTGGATATATTGACGATAAATTTATTGTGAACCCAACAGTGGAACAATCTAATCAATCAACAGTCCATTTATCTGTAGCAGGTAACAAGGATGCTATCAACATGGTTGAAGCAGGTGCACTAGAAGTACCAGAAGAAGTGATGTTAGAAGCCATTATGTTCGGTCATGAAGAAATCAAAAAAATTATTGCTTTCCAAGAGCAAATTGTTGCAGAAGTAGGGAAAGAAAAATTACCGGTAACATTATTTGAAATTGATGAAGCGATTCAAGCAGATATAAAAGCTGCTTGTGAGACTGACATGCATGATGCCATTCAAACTGCAGAAAAACATGCACGTGATGAGGCTATTCAAGCGGTAAAAGACCGTATTATTGCTTCTTATGAAGAGCAAGAAGCGGATGAAGTAACAATGAAGCAAGTTTATACAATTCTAGATAAAATGGTTAAAGACGAAGTACGTCGTCAAATCACAGAAGATAAGGTTCGTCCAGATGGTCGTAAGTTAGACGAAATTCGTCCACTTTCTTCTGAAACAGGCTTATTACAACGTACTCACGGTTCAGCATTATTTACGCGTGGACAAACACAAGCACTTTCTATTTGTACATTAGGTGCACTTGGTGATGTACAAATTATCGACGGTTTAGGTGTGGAAGAATCAAAACGCTTTATGCATCACTATAACTTCCCGCAATTCTCTGTAGGGGAAACTGGACCAATTCGTGGACCAGGTCGTCGTGAAATCGGTCATGGTGCACTAGGAGAACGTGCTCTTGATGCGGTTATTCCAGACGAATCTGTATTCCCATATACAATCCGTTGTGTATCAGAAGTACTTGAGTCAAACGGTTCTACATCGCAAGCTTCTATCTGTGCTTCAACGTTAGCGATGATGGATGCTGGTGTTCCATTAAAAGCACCTGTAGCAGGAATTGCAATGGGTCTTATTAAAAAAGGCGAACATTACTCTATTTTAACTGATATTCAAGGTATGGAAGACCACCTTGGAGATATGGACTTTAAAGTTGCTGGTACAGCTAAAGGTGTAACAGCACTTCAAATGGACATTAAAATTGATGGTTTATCACGCAATATTTTAGAAGAAGCATTAACACAAGCTAAAATTGGCCGTATGCACATTTTAGAATCAATGATTGCTACTCTTGCACAACCACGTGAAAAATTATCTGCATTTGCACCGAAAATTGTAATCGTGAAAATTAATCCTGATAAAATTCGCGATGTCATCGGACCTGGTGGTAAACAAATTAACAAAATTATTGAAGAAACTGGCGTAAAAATTGATACAGAGCAAGATGGTACAATTTACATCTCTTCTGCAGATGAAGAAATGAACGCTCGTGCAAAACAAATTATCGAAGATATCGTACGTGAAGCAAAAGTTGGCGAGTATTACTTATCAACAGTTAAACGTATTGAAAAATTCGGTGCGTTCTGTGAAATATTCGCAGGTAAAGATGGCTTACTTCACATCTCTGAAATTCAAGAAGAACGTACAAAACAAGTTGAAGATGTATTGAAACTTGGCGATCAATTACTTGTAAAAGTTATTGAAATAGACAAGCAAGGTCGTGTGAATTTATCTCGTAAAGTAGTTATACAAGAGGAAAAAGAACGCGCTGAGCAAGATAAATAATAAATTGTAGAAAAGGCTGCGTATAATGCGTAGCCTTTTTTAAATCAAGCAATGTTTATGGGGGGAGATTTTTTGGTACAAGTACATACATGTCAGAATGGTGTGCGTATTGTCTCTGAGCAAATCGATCATGTAAGGTCTGTTGCGCTGGGTATTTTTGTTAATGCGGGATCTCGTTATGAGCTTCCTGAGGAAAATGGCATTACACATTTTATAGAACATATGCTTTTTAAAGGGACTAAAACTAGAACAGCTCGTCAAATTGCTGAAGAATTTGACCGAATTGGTGGGGAGTTAAATGCCTTTACATCCAAGGAAAACACTTGTTATTATGCAAAGGTTTTAGACCATCATGCTGAGCTTGCAGTCACAATATTAGCAGATATGTTCTTTAATTCTACGTTTGCAGATGAAGAATTAGAGAAAGAACGACAAGTTGTGCTAGAAGAAATATTAATGAGTGAAGATGCACCTGATGACGATGTCCATGAAAAACTATGGGAAGTTATGTATCCAAACGATGCACTCGGTCGTCCAATTCTAGGAACTGCGGCTACTTTACAAACATTTACAGCAGATAAGATACGTAACTATATGGCTAAACATTATGGTCCAGAATCAGTTGTTATTTCAATAGCGGGAAATATTTCTGCAAAGCTTATGCAAACAATTGAAGACTTATTTGGCCAATATCAGCCATCTTCATTTGCGGTTGAGCCTGTGCTTTCGAATCCTGATTTTTATCCAGGAGAGATTTCAAAAACTCGCGATACGGAGCAAGCGCATTTGGCCATTTCTTATCCAGCAATTGGTGTAAAGGATCCAGATATGTATAGCTTTATAGCACTTAATAATATTATTGGTGGTAATATGAGCTCTCGATTGTTCCAAGAAGTACGTGAGGAACGTGGTTTAGCTTATACCATTTTTTCTTACCAATCTTGTTATGCTGATGTTGGAGCATTTACGATTTATGGCAGTACAAGTCGTCAGCAATTATCACAGCTTCAGCATACAATTGATGCGACATTACTTGATATCGTAGCAGGTGGCGTAACAGAGGAAGAACTGGATAATGCGAAAGAGCAACTTAAGGGGAGTTTTGTGCTCGGTCTAGAGGGGACAGGAGCGCGTATGAATCGTAACGGTACAAGTGAATTAGTGCATCGTAAACATCGATCAGTAGACGAAGTATTAGCGTCAATCGATGCAGTCTCAATGGAATCAGTAGATCGTTTAATAGCAAAAATCTTGAAAGCTGAGCCAGCCATTTCAATTATTGGCCCTGAAGCGTAAAAAAGGTTGCCCATTTAGGCAACCTTTTCTCGTTAAGGAAACTATAGATTTTTTTGCTTGTGGATATTCCAAAGGCTCCATTACGCTTTCTTATAATAGCGTGTTCTGGTATTATGTTTACTTCCTCATTTCTTCCTTTAAATATGCCTTATTCATAAATCAGTACCATCTTCACTTTCATAATCGGGTCTGGTCCACTTGTTAGTTCATCTAAAAGTGACAGTGCTAATGCAAAGGACAGCTTCATCCTCATCCCTCGAGATAATTCTTTTACCTTTTTCCTCTCTGGAATTTTAAATTGTGCTAATCACTCAAAATAATAGTCTGAATCCCATGTTTTAAATACTTTCTCGTAATTTTGTCGTGTTGCGTCACATTGAGCGTATCAGGTACATGAAAATCGTCAAAAACCACACCGATGTCGTTTTTTATCGATAATTCATGTTCGACAACATCCTTACCAATTAGCAAAATTTCGCCATTTTCTATTTTTAGTAAATCCCGACACCATTTCGTACTTTGGGTAGGGGTCACGAATTGCAAAAACTCGGCATATATTGAGGTAATGGTTCAAGGAGGGAGATGAGGCATGTTACTATCAGAGATGGTAGATAAAGAGTTAATTCAAGTTGAAGGTGGCGTACACTTTGGCATACTGGCACATACGGAATGTCTCCTAGATGTGCAAACAGGAAAGATACATGGCTTTGAAATTGTTAAAGATAAATTGCCATTCCAAAAAAAGAAAGTGAAAGTTAGTGAAATGATCCCTTGGCATGAAATTATACTAATTGGTGAAGATCGGATTTTATTTAACAAAACAACGACGGTACAGTCAGAATTTTTACAGTGAGGTGAGTTTTTGAAAAACGAAAAATGGCTAGTTATCGGTGAAGATCTAAGATTAAAGGAATTAGCTACAATGCTAAGAAGCCCATCGAGAACAGTATTTTATAAAAGAACGTCAGTTTGGAATGAGGAGTTAAATAAGCTTGTATTAGAATTCCAACCGAATAGAATTATTCTGCCTATTCTTCCACTAAAAATTGAAGTAGAGCAACTATATGGCATATCACAAGTTAAATTTTATACAGGGCGTTTGACGATGCATTGGAAGCATTTACTTGAGAAAAATGAAACAAATTGCTATTTGCAGCAAGAATCTTTTATTTGGCAAAATGCAAGATTAACAGCGGAGGGATTTATCGCCACGTTTTACGGTCTCGAGCAGAAATGTATTTACGGACAAAACTTTACTATCGCAGGGTTTGGGCGCACCGCCAAAATGCTCGCATCTTTACTCGTCAAGATGGGCGCTAATGTCCATATTGTAGCGCGTTCGGTTGTACAAGTGAGTGAAGCGAAAGCATATGGTTATAGAGCTACGAATTTAGATGATCGCAAGTGGTCAATTAGTGATGGGATTTTTATAAATACAATTCCAGCTAAGTGGATTACTGAATCATTCCAAGAGCATGTCCCGACTGTGTTATATGATTTGGCTTCGGAGCCTGGATGTTTAGATATAGACGCTGATCAACTACAAACGTACGTGCTATTGCCGTCATTACCCGGGAAATACTTTGCACATGATGCGGCTACAATACTGTGCAAGGCAATAGAGGAGGAAGAAAATTGTTAACGGGGAAACGAATTGGTTTAGGTATTACAGCCTCGCA
Organism: Lysinibacillus sp. RS11; assembly: GCF_042019215.1. Classification (NCBI taxonomy): domain Bacteria; kingdom Bacillati; phylum Bacillota; class Bacilli; order Caryophanales; family Bacillaceae; genus Lysinibacillus; species Lysinibacillus sp. RS11. Next base: position 1,222,106 of record NZ_CP168124.1, read on the forward strand.
CTGTACGTATGAGGATGTAGTACCTAAAATTCAAAACTTTATAGATGTAGGGGCAACAGTTATCCCAATCATTACGCACTCCGTTTTACATGCAGCGACGCGTTTTGGTACTGGGGAAGAGTGGATCGCAAAAATAGAAGAATTGACTGGTGAAAAGGTTATTTCTTCTATTAAAGAGGCAGAACCATTCGGACCATCTAATCCACTTGATGCGATGGTTATAGCACCAATGACAGGTAATAGTATTAGTAAATTTGCTAATGCAGCAACAGATAGCCCGGTGTTAATGGCTGCTAAGGCAACGTTGCGTAATGGTTCGCCTGTTATTCTAGGTATTTCAACAAATGATGCTCTTGGCTTAAATGGCTTGAATATTATGAAACTGCTAAATACCAAAAACATTTACTTTATTCCATTTGGGCAGGACTCACCACATTCAAAACCCAATTCTTTGATTGCTGATTTTGAACAAATGGTCGGCACTGTTCACGAAGCGATTACTGAGAAAAAGCAATTACAACCCCTGTTGATACAATATTTAAAATAATTCATGAATTACACACAATTTTCAGTATTTTTATGATACAATAGCACACATTATGTAACTTGTACTCAAGGAGAGATGATAGATGACAAAGCAGTTAACAGTTGCAGTAGTTGGGGCAACAGGAGCAGTAGGAACAAAAATGATGGAGCAACTAATTAAACGTAATTTTCCAATCGGAGATATTAAGTTTTTAGCTTCTGCTCGTTCAGCAGGAAAACCGATCGAGTTTAATGGTAAGACCTATACAATAGAAGAAGCGACACCTGAAGCTTTTGAGGGCGTGAATGTCGCTTTATTCTCAGCTGGTGGTTCGGTCTCAGCTGTGCTTGCACCAGAAGCGGCAAAACGCGGTGCAGTAGTGATCGATAATACGAGCCATTTCCGCATGGATCCAGAGGTGCCACTAGTTGTACCTGAAGTAAATCGAGGTGATCTTGCTAAGCATAAAGGAATTATTGCGAATCCAAACTGCTCTACCATTCAAATGATGGCAGCACTTGAACCTATTCGTAATGCATTTGGCTTAACAAAAATTATCGTATCGACATACCAAGCAGTTTCAGGTGCAGGTGTTTCTGCTATACAGGAATTAAAGGCACAAAGTGAAAACTGGGATGCAGGTAAGGATGTAGCAGCAAATATTTTGCCTTCTGGTAGTGACAAACGTCATTATCCAATCGCTCGTAATGTCATTCCGCAAATTGATAAATTTACAGACAATGGCTTTACATATGAAGAAATGAAGATGATTAATGAAACGAAGAAAATCTTGCATGCACCAGAACTTAAAGTAGCTGCAACTTGCGTTCGTGTGCCAGTCGTTTCAGGACATTCTGAATCTGTTTATATTGAGTTAGAAAAAGAAGCAACGGTACAAGAGATTTTTGAAGTATTACGCAGTGCACCAGGTGTGATATTACAAGATGATATTGCAACACAAACTTACCCAATGCCTATCTATGCAGAAGGGGAAGATGCTACTTTTGTAGGACGTATCCGTCAAGATTTAGACAACAACAAAGGATTCCACCTATGGATCGTTTCCGACAATCTATTGAAAGGCGCTGCATTGAACTCAATCCAAATTGCAGAAGCATTGCTTGAGGATAACTTACTATAAGAGGGGTGTAAGGATGAATTTAGGTCGAATTGGTACGGCAATGATTACGCCGTTCAAAGAAGATGGCACGATTAATTATCCAGAACTAGAACGTATTATTAATCATTTGATTGATAATGGTACAGATTGTATTGTTGCATGTGGCACAACCTCTGAGAATCCAACTATGTCCACAGAAGAAAAAATTGAAGTTGTTCGCTTTACAGTAGAGAAAGTAGCAGGTCGTGTACCCGTTATTGCAGGTACAGGGGATAACGAAACTGCTTACTCTATTGCAATGACGCACAAGGCTGAAGAAAATGGTGCAGATGGTATTATGCTTGTAGCACCATATTATAATAAGCCAAATCAACGTGGTATTTTTGCACACTTTGAAACAATTGCTAAGGAAACAAGTTTACCTGTCATGCTGTATAATGTACCAGGACGCACAGGCGTTAATGTTGACTATGAAACATCCGTTGCTTTAAGTAAAATTCATAATATTGCTTGGATAAAAGAAGCGAGCGGCAATTTAGTTCAAATGGGCGATATTATTGAAAATGTTGATTCAGAAGATAATTTCTTAGTGTATAGTGGGGATGATGGTTTAACACTTCCACTACTAGCAATAGGCGGAGCGGGCATTATTTCAGTGGCTGCCCATGTCGTTGGAAATGATATGCAATTAATGATTAAAGCGTTTGAAGAAGGTAATCACGAGCTAGCAGCCAAAATTCACCGAGCATTACTACCACTTGTACGTGCGCTGTTCGCACAACCAAACCCTTCGCCTGTAAAATATGCGATGACCAAATTAGGCTTTGATACAATCAATGTTCGTCTGCCCATGATGGAAATGACGGATGAAGAAAAAGTAACCTTTGACCAAATTTGGGATACGTATCAAGAAAAGGCAAGAAGTTTTAGAAAAATAAGTAGCTTTAGCTAAATTGTAATTGGGGCTAATTCATATTAGCCCCTTTAGACTTTAGACAAACTTGAAATTTGGGTTTGTCTAAAGTCTTTTTTCTTTTTAGGAATAGAACGTTAAAATCGCTCAAACAACGGCTCAAATCTGTTCGGGTAGGAAGGAACTCTGCCCAGGTAGTGCCAAATTCGCTCATGTAGAAAGGGAGATCTGCTCAAGTAACATTAAACTGTTCAGGTGCTAGTACCATCTAGGCAAAAGCATATGGACATCCTAGCGATGATAAATCCAGCTTACTTTAAGTAGTCTTTGCATTTAAAAGACAAAATTTAGACCCTTCAATACACTATATTCCTACATTCGTTTCCACCTAATGGTAATATAAATTCGCAATTATTTTCTGTTCCCATTACAAAACATGTATTTTTAATTTGTGCAAAAGCTTTGCAAATCGTATAATGAATGTTAAGTGGTTGCTGTTCGGGATATTTTTTAGGAGGAAATAAATTGACAAAAAAGAAAAATGAATTAATTCGCATCATCCCACTTGGTGGCGTGGGCGAAATTGGGAAAGCAATGTACGTAGTAGAAATTGATGAAGAGCTATTTGTAGTCGATAGCGGCTTAATGTTCCCTGAAGACGAAATGTTGGGCATTGATATCGTCATTCCAGATATTGCGTACTTAGAGGAAAATAAAGATCGTGTAAAAGGGATTTTCTTAACGCATGGTCATGAAGATGCAATTGGCTCGATTGCCTACGTGTTACAAAAATTGAAAGCGCCAGTGTACGGGTCAAAATTAACAATTGCACTTGCAAAAGAACATTTAAAGGATTTACCTGCACCACATCAGGTGAAATTCTTTGAGGTTACAAACCGTAGTCGTATGAATTTTAATTCAACGTATGTGACATTCTTCCATACAACACATAGTATTCCCGATTCGTTAGGGGTAGTGTTCCATACATCTGAAGGAGCAATTGTTCATACAGGTGAGTTTAAATTCGATCAATCAGCGACAGGTAAATTTAAGCCTGATTTAGCAAAAATGGCACAGTTAGGGGAAGAGGGCGTATTTATTCTGCTATCTGAGTCGTGTGAAGCTGAACGACCAGGCTATACGACATCTGAGATTGTGATTGAAGAGCAATTATCAAAAACATTCCATTCAGCGCCAGGTCGTATTTTAGTTGCTGTTTATGCATCGAATTTTATTCGTATTCAACAAGTATTTACACAAGCTCAAAAATCGTTCCGTAAAGTAGTCATTGTAGGAAAACCTTTAGAGAAAGCTGTGGATTTAGGTGCACAGCTAGGCTACTTAACGGTAGAGGAAGATACAATCATCCCTATCTCAGAAATGCAAAAGTATCAAGATGATGAGATTATTATTATTGCAACAGGTAATAAAGGGGAGCCACTTGATGCATTAGAAAAAATTGTCCGTAAACATCACCGAGACATTAAAATTAAGAAAGATGATACAGTGTTAATTACTTTTACACCATCTCCAGGTATGGAAGTACAGATGGCTAATACGATGAACTCCATCGCAAAAGCTGGTGCTGAAATTCTGACATCTAGCAAAAATGTACATGTGTCAGGTCATGGTAGCCAAGAGGATTTAAAGTTAATGCTTAACTTAATGCAACCAAAGTACTTTATCCCTGTGCAAGGTGAATACCGCATGCTAATTGCTCACTCTAAGCTTGCTCAACAGCTAGGAATGCAAAAATCACAAATTTTTATCGCTGATAAAGGTGATATTGTAGAGTACAAAAATGGTAAAATGCGAATGAGTGGTCGTGTACAAGCTGGTAATATTTTGATAGACGGTATTGGTGTTGGCGATGTAGGCAACATTGTACTACGTGATCGTAAGTTATTATCACAAGATGGTATTTTCATTGTTGTAGTAACATTAAATCGTGCTCAAAAGAAAATTGCATCTGGTCCAGAAATTTTATCGCGTGGTTTCGTATATGTACGCGAATCAGAGGAATTAATGGTGGAAGCTTCTGATATTGCTAAAAATGTTATTGAAAAATACGTGGGTAAAGATACGTTTGAATGGACAAACATAAAACAAGAAATTCGAGATACACTGAATACGTATTTATTCCAAAAAACAAAGCGCCGCCCAATGATTATCCCAATCATTATGGAATATTAAAAATAACTCATCGTTGAAGCTTTGAGTAAGAAATGAATGAAAAAGGATTTTCTAGCCGAATGTGAACGGTGGAAAATCCTTTTTTTGGCCCGTTACTAAAAGTTGGGGATTGTATTTGTCGCTACAGAAAACATCTGTTGCCCTGACGACAACAGGAAAATACCTAGCCTGAACGGAAATAAACCCCGCTTTATGGTAATGAGCCTTTTTTTTGAAATAATCAAGTTCTACATGTTATTATTCGCTACATATATAGAATGGACTGCAAAAGAAGGTGGAATAGATGGCGACTAGTAAAAAGCGAAAAATCACTAAAGGAAAAGCAACAACAGAAAAAAAAGAAATGCACCCGCTTATGTATGAAATTTTAGGACTCATCTTAATTGCGATAGCGGTTATTATGATTTTTGAATATGGCATGATTGGACGTGTCCTGCAAACAATAGCAATGTTTCTTTTTGGAAATATACATTTTGCTGTGCCATTTATGCTTATATTTGTTGCATTGTTGCTTATGATTGGTCAAAAAAAAGTAAGCATGAAAGATCGTCTAATAGTAGGTATGTTCCTAATCGTTATGAGTTTAACCATTTTTAGTCATGGTATTCTTTTTGAACAATTATCGAAATCGGGTGGTTTATTATCGGATTCTGTTTTGCGAGAGTCTTGGCGAATTTTAATTAATACAGAGGGTGTCATTCATCGAAGTGATGCACTTGGTGGTGGTATGATTGGTGCACTGTTATTTAGTGCGCTACATGTATTATTTGAGGCAACAGGAGCGAAGGTCGTTGCGTGGGTTATTTTCTTTGTTGGGTTAATTTTAGTAACAGGAAAGGCGCTTGTTCCATATTTAGCGGACAAAATGCCCGACCTTTTTGGCAAATGGCAAAAGAAACATCGTGAAAAGAAAAAAAATGTGCCAAAGAAACCTAAAAATCGTCGTTCGAAAGTAGAAAGCAAGGATGAAATTGCTGCTGTCAATCAGACACCTGAGATACATGAGGAAGAAGAGGAAGAGGTTTCTCATGAACCAATTATTTCTGCTTTTACTCAAAATGTATCCCATGAACGAGAAGTATTTGCAACTGCTGAAAATGAAGATGTTGAACATGGAGAGATAGTTGATGATGTCCATATTCAAGGGGCAGATGCTGTAGAAAATGCAGATTATCAACTTCCTTCGTATAGTTTATTACAATTACCACCACAACATGACCAAAGTGGTGAATATTCTGTTATTCAAGCAAATGCAAAAAAACTTGAGCAAACTTTGCAAAGCTTTGGTGTAAAGGCCAAAGTAACGCAAGTTCATTTAGGTCCGGCTGTAACGAAATATGAAATACTACCAGACGTGGGCGTGAAAGTAAGTAAAATTGTAAACTTACAGGATGATCTTGCCTTAGCACTTGCCGCGAAGGATATTCGTATGGAGGCACCTATTCCTGGAAAGTCTGCAATCGGCATTGAAGTACCGAATAGTGAGGTAGCCATTGTCACACTGCGTGAAGTGTTAGAATCTAAAGATGGAGCAAAGCCGGAAGCGTTATTGCAAGTTGCATTTGGTCGTGATATTACAGGGCAAGCTGTACTTGCTGAGCTTAATAAAATGCCGCATTTACTTGTTGCAGGTTCAACCGGCAGTGGGAAAAGTGTCTGTATAAATGGTATTATCGTGTCCATACTAATGCGTACGAAACCTCATGAAGTAAAACTCATGATGATTGACCCAAAGATGGTGGAATTAAATGTCTATAACGGAATTCCGCATTTACTGGCACCAGTAGTTACAGATGCACGCAAAGCGTCTCAGGCACTAAAGAAAGTAGTGTCAGAAATGGAACGCCGCTACGATTTATTTTCTCATACAGGTACACGTAATATTGAGGGCTATAATGGCCATGTACAAAAGGTAAATGAGCAAACTGATGAAAAACATCCGAAATTACCTTATATTGTGGTAATTGTAGATGAGTTAGCGGACTTAATGATGGTTGCATCAAGTGATGTGGAGGATTCTATTACACGTTTAGCACAAATGGCACGTGCTGCAGGGATCCATTTAATAATTGCAACTCAACGACCAAGTGTAGATGTCTTGACAGGTGTTATTAAAGCAAATATACCTTCGCGCATTGCCTTTGCGGTATCGTCAGCAATTGATTCAAGAACGATATTAGATATGGGGGGAGCAGAGCGTTTACTCGGTCGAGGAGATATGCTGTTTTTACCTGCGGGTGCATCTAAACCAAAAAGGGTGCAAGGTGCCTTTTTATCAGATCAAGAAGTTGAATCGGTCGTTAATTTTGTTATAGAACAGCAAAAGGCGCAGTATCAGGAAGAGATGATACCGACCGAAGAAGAAACCATTTTAGAGGAAACGGATGAGTTATTTGATGAAGCTGTGCAATTAGTGGTAAGTATGCAGACAGCTTCTGTTTCCATGTTGCAGCGACGCTTCCGTATCGGCTATTCAAGAGCTGCACGTATTGTTGATCAAATGGAACAACGCGGTATTGTCGGGCCTTCAGAGGGGAGTAAACCTCGTCAAGTGCTCATTCATCAATATGATAATTAATGCCAAAATAATGACAAATTAGTGGATAATATTGTATATTTGTCTATTAATTTGAAAAGGTTATGGAGAATGGGTGAATTCTATAACAGATTTTATTTAAAACTGTTTATTTCATTCTGCAAAAATGTTATATTTATGAACGATTAGTAGGAATGTTGTACATCAGATGTCTGATCTCTGATTTTGGTGGTGATATATGTGACTATTAAAGCAGATCATCGTCATCTCTATCTTCAAGTAATTGATCGTTTAAAATCTGACATTGATACAGGCGTTTTTAAAGAAAATGAAAAGCTGCCTTCAGAGTTTGAATTATCGAAATCACTAGGAGTAAGTCGAGCAACACTTAGAGAAGCGCTACGGCTGTTGGAAGAAGAAAATGTTATTGTGCGTCGACATGGGGTGGGGACGTTTGTAAACCCAAAGCCATTGTTTACTTCAGGTATCGAACATTTATCAAGCATTTCTTCTATGATCGAGGCAGCAGGTATGGAACCCGGTTCCCGCTTTTTAAAAGCGACGGAAAACATACCTTCTGAGGAAGATTTAAAACGCTTCCAATGTGATGGCGGAGATAAAATACTCACGATTGAACGTGTCAGAACAGCAGATGGTGAACCAGTAGTATACTGCATTGACAGACTACCTGCAAGCTTTCTGCCAACTGACTTTGTAGAAAAAAAAGAAGTTTCACTTTTCTCGGCACTTGAACAATCCGGTAAAATTCATGTTGCCTATGCTGTGACATATATTGATCCAGTTGGGTATCATGAGCAAGCATCACCGATTTTAAATTGTGGCCGTGAAACAGCTCTTTTAGTATTAAAGCAGTTGCACTACGATGATCATGATCAAGTAGTGTTATATTCAAAAAATTATTTCAGAGCTGATAAATTCAGCTTCCATGTAGTTCGTAAACGGGTGTAGAACATTTCTAAATATTTTTCCTGCTAATTACATTACCTTTGGGGGGTTATCAAAATGAAAAAACGTAAATTTGGCTTAGTATTAACATCAGTTTTAGCAGCTAGTGCAATCCTAGGTGCATGTGGTGCGAAAGACGAAGAGAAACCTGCAAAAGAAAATGAAAATGCAACATCAGGCGAAAACAACAAAGAAGAAGCGTTCTCAGTAGCAATGGTTACTGACGTAGGTGGCGTCGATGATAAATCATTCAACCAATCTGCTTGGGAAGGTGTTCAAGCTTATGGTAAAGAACATGGCCTAGAAAAAGGTGATGGTGGCTTCGACTACTTACAATCAAAGACAGACGCAGATTATGAAACGAACTTAAACAACTTAATCCGTCGAGACTTCGATTTAGTTTATGGTATCGGTTTCATGATGGCTGACGCAGTTGAAGCTATTGCTTCAGAAAACCCAGACAAGAATTTTGCATTAATCGATGCTGAAGTAAAGGCAGATAACGTAGTATCTGTAATGTTCAAAGAACAAGAAGGTGCTTTCTTAGCTGGTGTAGCTGCTGCGAAAATGTCTAAATCAGGGAAAATCGGTTTCGTAGGTGGCGTAGATATTCCAGTTATCAACCGCTTCGAGGCTGGGTTCGTTGAAGGTGCAAAAGCTGTAAATCCAGATATCGATATCCAATCAAAATACACTGGTGCATTCGATAAAGCTGACCTTGGTAAAATTACTGCAAACAGCATGTACTCTTCAGGTGTAGATGTTATCTTCCACGCTGCTGGTGCAACTGGTAACGGTGTATTCTCTGAGGCAAAAGAACGTAAGAAAAAAGACCCTAATGCAAATGTATGGGTAATTGGTGTAGACGCTGACCAATACGAAGAAGGTAAAATTGACGATAAAACAAATGTAACTTTAACTTCTATGTTAAAAGGTGTTAACACAGCAGTTGTAGATATCTCAAATAAAGCGAAAAACGGTGAATTCCCAGGTGGCCAAACGCTTACTTATGGTTTAGCTGAAGACGGCGTGAAACTTGCAGATTCTCGTGGTGCAATCCCAGCAGATGTTCAAGCTGTTATTGACGAATATAAAGAAAAAATTGCTAAAGGTGAAATTAAAGTTCCAGAAAAAGTGAAAAAATAATTCATCTTTTGATCATCATAAGGGGCTTTTAGAAGACCCTTATGATGATTTTTCAATCTATCGTTATATTTTGACTATTTGCAATACTCAATTAGACTATATTTTTATTTACCATAGAGGTAGTAATTTTTCTATGAGTTTATCGTAAGAATAGTAATGATGGTAACAAGTTAATAGAAGAAAGGTTTCTAACGATGACCTTTCCTGTATTAATTTTTCTTCATTCAGAAGATATCTACCTCTATTGTTGGGTTAAGATATACGTGAGTTTATGGTTAATTGGGTTTCATAATACCCACTGAAAGAAGATAAAACCTTTGGCTGAAGTCAATGTTGTACGATGTGAAAAACGTTGGGCTAACAGTGATCATGGCTAGCATTTAGATTAGTAGACTAGTTTATTAATATCAAATTAATGTTGTCTCAAACAAATCTAAATAACATTTCAAAAACTTGGACGTATTACTTATCTGCACCAAAAGTCAAAGCGGCAGATATTAATACGAACCGCAAATTTTATTTTTACAAAAGTCCTATTAAGGGAGTGACAAAATTGGAATACGTGATTGAGATGCTAGGGATCCGAAAAGAATTCGGTGGTTTCGTGGCGAATAATAACATCACCCTCCAACTGAAAAAAGGCGAAATCCATGCATTGCTAGGCGAAAATGGTGCAGGTAAATCGACTTTAATGAACGTCCTTTTTGGTTTGTATCAACCAGAGGGTGGCGAAATTCGAGTTCGTGGGAAGGCTGTAAAAATTACAAACCCGAATGTGGCCAATGATTTAGGGATTGGTATGGTCCATCAACACTTTATGTTAGTGGAAAATTTTACAGTGACAGAGAACATTATTTTAGGTTCTGAACCTACAAAAATGGGGATTGTTAACATTAAAGATGCGGCAAAGAAAGTACAAGCACTTTCTGAAAAATATGGTTTAGATGTTGATCCATATGCCAAAATCGAGGATATTACTGTGGGGATGCAACAGCGTGTTGAAATTTTAAAAACATTATACCGCGGTGCAGAAATTTTAATCTTTGATGAACCGACTGCATCTTTAACACCACAGGAGATTACAGAGCTTATTCAGATTATGCGACGCCTAATTGCAGAGGGTAAATCTATTATTTTAATTACGCATAAGCTAAAAGAAATTATGGAAGTCTCTGACCGTGTGACGATTATCCGAAAAGGTGAAGGAATTGGAACAGTTACAACAGTTGAAACAAATCCTGACCAATTAGCAGAAATGATGGTAGGTCGTCAAGTCGAATTTAAAACTGAAAAAACAGAAGCAAAACCGACTGATGAAGTACTTGCGATTGAGAACTTGGTTGTTACTGACTACCGTAATATCGATAAAGTAAAAGGTTTAAACTTAAAAGTTCGTAAAGGTGAAATAGTTGGTATTGCTGGTATTGATGGTAACGGACAATCCGAATTAATCGAAGCGATTACAGGCCTACGTAAAATTAAAAGTGGTAACGTTAAATTAAATGGCAAAGATATTACAAATATGAAGCCTCGAAAAATTACAGAGGAAGGCGTTGGGCATATCCCACAAGACCGCCATAAGCACGGTTTAGTATTAGATTTCCCAATTGGTCATAATATCGCGCTGCAAACATATTACCAGTCTCCAATCGCTAAGGGCTTTGTTATGGACTACAAGAAGGTCTCTGAAAAAGCACGCCAAATTATCGAAGAGTATGATGTGCGTACTGGTAATGGTGAAATGACACCAGCACGTGCCCTTTCGGGTGGTAACCAACAAAAAGCAATTATCGGTCGTGAAATTGATCGTAATCCAGATTTATTAATTGCGGCATTACCAACACGTGGTCTTGACGTAGGTGCTATTGAGTTTATTCACTCTCGCCTAATCGAGCAACGTGATAAAGGAAAAGCAGTACTATTAATTTCATTTGAATTAGATGAGGTCATGAATGTTTCGGACCGTATCGCTGTAATTTATGATGGTCAAATTGTTGATGAGTTAAATCCGAAAGAAACAACAGAACAAGAGCTTGGCTTATTAATGGCAGGACAAAGTAGTAAAAATAATATGCATGGTGCGAAGGAGGGGAACGACTAATGTCAAATCGTGTCATTAATATACTCGTTCCTATCATCTCTATCATTATCGGTTTAATTGTTGGGGCTATCGTGATGTTAGTCAGCGGCTATGACCCAGTACAAGGTTATATGGCCCTTTGGACAGGTATTTTTGGAGATTCATATTCAATTGGGAACACAATTCGTCAAATAACACCGTACATTTTGGCAGGTCTTGCAGTAGCATTTGCCTTCCGTACGGGACTGTTCAACATCGGTGTTGAAGGTCAGCTAATTTTGGGTTGGCTAGCAGCAGCTTGGGTAGGATATGCATTTGAACTACCTAAAGTTATTCATTTACCATTAGCATTACTGGCGGCTGCAGCTGCTGGTGCATTTTGGGCCTTTATTGCAGGTTTCTTAAAAGCGAAATTTAAAGTTCACGAAGTAATTGCGACAATTATGTTAAACTATACTGCGCTTTATATTGCGAATGCAGTGATTAGTAAATTGTCCGACGGTGGCTTTAAAACAGAACGAATTCATGAATCGGCTTCTTTACGTTCTCCGTTTTTAAGAGAGCTTACAGACAATTCAAGTCTTCACTATGGGATCATTGTTGCACTGTTAATGGTAGTTGTTATGTGGTTCATATTAGAAAAAACTACACGTGGCTACGAGCTAAAAGCAGTAGGATTTAACAAGCATGCTGCAGAATATGCGGGTATGAGCGTTAACAAAAACATTATTTTAGCTATGACGATTTCAGGTATGTTTGCAGGTCTTGGTGGTGCGATGGAGGCACTAGGTACTTTCGGAAACGCCTCTATTAAACCAGGCTTTACTGGTATAGGTTTCGATGGTATCGCCGTTGCCTTACTTGGTGCCAACACACCTCTAGGGGTAGTATTTGGGGCTTCATTATTCGGCTCACTTAAATACGGAGCGCTAAATATGCCAAATGCTGCGGGTATTCCAGAGGAAATCGTATCTATTATTATTGCGTTAATTATTTTCTTTGTAGCATCAGGTTATATCATACGAGTAACATTACAAAAATTGAGCAAGAAAAAGGAGGGGCAATAACATGAGCTTTTTAGAAATGTTATATTTCATCATCCCTTCTGCAATTCTTTATGCAACACCTTTAATTTTTACGGCAATCGGTGGCGTATTCTCTGAACGTTCTGGTGTAGTAAACATCGGACTAGAAGGTTTAATGATTGTCGGTGCATTTGTTGGTATTTATGTCAATTTAGAATATGCTTCAACATTCGGTGAAGCAACCATTTGGGTGGCGATGCTGGCAGCTGTCATTGTTGGAGGAATCTTCTCGCTTCTCCATGCAGTTGCGTCTATTTCCTTCCGTGCCGATCAAACGGTATCGGGGGTTGCTATCAACTTATTAGGTTTAGCGGTATCCGTATTCTTAGTAAAAATGATTTATGATAAAGGTCAAACGGATATGATTATCCAATCAATAGACCGTTTTGGTATCCCTTATTTAGAGGATATCCCGTTCCTTGGTCCATTATTATTCCGTGATGTCTATAGTACGTCAATTTTAGCTTTTGCAGTAGCTATTGGGGCATGGTTTATCATTTATAAAACACCATTTGGTTTACGTTTACGTGCGGTTGGTGAACATCCAATGGCTGCAGATACGATGGGCGTAAATGTTAATAGAATGCGTTATATTGCTGTTGTCATCTCTGGGGCATTAGGTGGTCTTGGTGGTGCAGTTTATGCACAATCGATTACACTTAATTTCTCACATGCAACAATTGCTGGTCAAGGCTTTATGGCCATTGCAGCAATGATTTTCGGGAAATGGCATCCGATTGGTGCATTAGGTGCAGCTTTATTCTTTGGAGTAGCACAAACGTTAAGTATTGCAGGAAGCGGTATTCCTTACATTCAAGACATTCCTGCTGTCTACCTACAAATTTTACCGTATGTATTAACAATCTTTGCATTAGCAGGGTTTATCGGTAAAGCAAATGCACCAAAGGCTAGTGGGCAACCTTATATTAAAGGTAAACGTTAATAAAAACAGATCTATCGAGGAAGACTGGGCGAAAATGCTCAGTCTTTTTTCTTGTACATAGCATTAATGTTTGGGAAAATAAAGGTTGGAAATTAATCTTTTTCAACAAACCTAATGTAATTTTACATATATATATACATACTTTGGATTCTTTTTGCAATTATAGACAATAGACATGTATAGTATGTGTAGTACATTGTTATATTAAGAAAGATAGGAGGGTTCCCATATGTTTAAAACAATACCTTTTGCAAAAGGTGTCAATTTGCATATCCGACAAACAACCCAATTTAAAACCGTAAACTTCTCAATTAAATGGAGAAGAGCATTAACTGCCAAAAGTGCCTCTGAACGCACGGTGTTAACAAATGTATTGCAACACAGCAATGCCAAATATACAACAACAGCCGCATTCCGTAGTTTTTTAGATGACTTGTATGGCACTGTGTTGTATTTTGACACATCTAAGCGTGGCAATGAACATACAGTACTGATGAATGTAGAAGCCGTTAATGATCATTACTTGGCAAATACAAGTGTTTTAAATGAAGTGCTTGGTTTATTGCACACAGCAATATTTGAACCGAATTTAGAAAACGGTGTATTTAAGGAATCTATTGTAGAACGTGAAAAGAAAACGGTTATTCAGCGTATTGAATCCATTTTTGACGATAAATCTCGTTTTGCACAGCAACGCCTTCAGCAAATTTTACGACCGAATGAACCGGCGTCTATTTCTGCTAATGGAACTGTCGAGGACATTCAAAATATTACCTCAGCATCATTGTTTGAAGCATACCAATCCATGCTTGCTAACGATAAAATAGACATTTATGTCGCAGGTGATATTAATGAAGACGAAATCGTGGCGAAGTTGAAAAAAGCGCTACCATTTAATGATCGTACACCTGAAGAAATTCCTGCTGTACTTCCACAACAGCATCCACAAAATGATTATGTACGTGAACAACAAGACATGAAGCAAGGAAAGATGCATATTGGCTTTAGTACACCAGTACGATTTGGTGATCCAGATTTCGCAAAAATGCAAATCTTTAACGGCGTTTTCGGTGGTTATCCTCATGCCAAATTATTTATGAATGTTCGCGAAAAGGAAAGTTTAGCCTACTATGCGTCTAGCTCATATGCATCACATTATGGCTTAGTCTTTGTTGTGTCTGGCATCGAACCAAAGAATGAAGAAAAGGCACTATCACTTATTAAGGAACAACTTGCTGTTATGCAAGCAGGCGATATTACGAATTTAGAATTAGAGCAAACAAAGGCAATGCTGACGAATCAGCTAAAAGAATCATTGGATTCAGCCCGAGGACAAATAGAAATTTTTGACCAATATAAAGATTTACCTGAGGAATTCGCTGTTGAAACCTGGGCAAATAAATGGAAAGCTGTTACGAAGGAAGATGTTGTTGAAATGGCGAAGCAAGTACAGCTAGAAGCGGTCTATTTCTTATGTGGAAAGGAGCAAGCCGCACAATGAAAACAATTGAATTCAAACAATTAGATGAAACTTTGTATTATGAAAAACTAGAGAATGGCTTAGATGTCTATATTTTACCGAAAAAGGGCTTTTCAAAAACATTTGTGACGTTCACAACAAAGTACGGCTCTGTTGACCGTACATTTATGCCAATGGGTGAAACAGAAAGTATTACTGTGCCAGATGGTATTGCCCACTTTTTAGAGCATAAAATGTTTGAAAAAGAAGATGGAGACGTCTTCCAAAAGTTTAGTGAATATGGTGCTTCGGCCAATGCCTTTACGTCATTTACACGTACGGCGTATTTATTTTCATCGACAGACAATATTTACAAAAGTACTGAAACATTATTAAATTTTGTTCAAGAGCCTTACTTTACAGAGGCCACGGTCAATAAGGAGAAGGGCATTATTGGTCAGGAAATTACGATGTACGATGATCAGCCAGATTGGCGCCTGTATTTTGGTACAATCGAAAATATGTATCATAATCACCCAGTGAAAATCGATATCGCTGGTACAATAGAGTCGATTGACGGCATTACGGCGGAGCATTTATATACGTGCTACAATACATTTTATCATCCGTCCAATATGTTATTATTTGTCATAGGTAACGTAGATCCTAATGAAATGATGACGTTTATTCGTGACGATCAAAACAAAAAAGAATTCCCTGAACCAACTCCAATTCAACGCTTCTTTGATCAGGAGCCAACAGAGGTTGCTGTCAAAGAGCGTGAATTGCATATGGATGTCCAAAAGCCTAAGGTCTATGTAGGTTTAAAAGCAAAAGAAACAAATCTTTCTGGTCGTGATATGTTAAAGCATGAGCTGTCTGTTCAAATTGCACTTGAACTTATTTTTGGACGTACATCTAATTTTTATGAGCGTGTCTATGAAGATGGTTTAATTGATGAAACGTATGCCTTTGATTTTACGTTAGAAAATGGTTTTGGTTTTGCTATGATTGGTTCAGATTCAACAGAACCTGCTGCATTGGAAAAGGCAATTAAAGAAGAATTGGCAAAGCATGAAGGAAATGCACAATTTGAAAGCGCCGATTTGGAACGAGTGAAACGTAAAAAAATCGGTTTCTTCTTACGTGCACTGAACTCTATTGAATTTATCGCAAACCAATTTACACGTTATTCGTTTAATGAAATGAATTTGTTCGATGTCGTGCCGGTACTTGAAGAACTAACGATTGATGATTTGAAAAAAGCATTTTCTTCGATTCAAGGTGAAGCTCAACAAACTGTCTTTAAAATTTTACCTACAGAGAAGGGCGAACAGTGAAAAAGTTTGCCCTTGTGTTAGGTGCATCGGGTGAGATTGGCCGTGCTATTTGTCGGAGTCTGGCAGATGATGGTTGGTCCATCTACATACACTTTTCAAACAATGAGAAAGCAGCTCAGGCTTTATACTGCTCTCTTTCAGAAAATTTCCCTACACAGGAGTTTATGCTTGTACAGGGGGATTTTTCGAAAATTTCTGGGGCTCAATCGCTAGCATCTCAAATTTTTAATGTGCAAGCGATTGTCTTTGCAAATGGTCAGGCGCATTATTCTCTACTTGAAGATACTACAGTGGAGGATATGGAAGCATTATGGCGTGTGCATGTACAAAATCCTATGCGTCTAACGGCATTGCTTTCATCAAAGCTTCGCGCTCATGATGTCAGCTACGTACTTTTTATCGGTTCCATTTGGGGGGAAGCTGGGTCTGCTGGTGAAGCACTTTACGCCACTGTAAAGGGAGCACAGCATGCTTTTGTAAAGTCCTATGCGAAAGAAGCGGCATTGTCACGAATTCGTGTTAATGCTATTGCACCGGGCTTTATTAATACATCGATGAATAGTCATTTAAGTGAAGAGGAGCTTGTATATATTTTAGAGGACATTCCGTTAGGTAAAATTGGGCAAACTAAGGATGTTGCTGAAATGGTGCGCTTCTATCTTTCTGGAAAAGCAGATTATGTTACAGGACAAATAATTCGATTAAATGGTGGTTGGTACATATAATTTTCTTTTTTGCACATACTACATGTGTAAAGGAGGAGGAACATATGACCATTTTAGAAAACTGGCAAAAATGGACATCGTTTTTAGGACAAAATGTTATGCAGGCTGAATCAAGCGGTATGCCAAAGAAATTGATTCAACAGGCTGCGGTACAAATTGGCGAATATTTGGCGACAAATGTCGATCCTAAAAATGAACAAGAGCGAGTGCTGTCGGATTTATGGGGCGTTGCCTCTGAAGATGAAAAAGAAGCATTGGCGAATTGTGTCGTTAAACTTGTACAAAATAAGCATGTGCAGTAAAAAAAAGAGGAGAGTTTATCTCCTCTTTTTTCTATATAAAAAAGCAATTTTTGCATAGAAAAGGGAACGTATGTAAGCCTATTTTGAATGCTTTAAAAAAAAATAGTAAGTTTTTAAAAATAACGCCGTAATTCCATATATTCGAACTTTTAATTACATAAAAAATCAGCTATGATGGAACTTATAAAGGATTTTTTACGTTAACTAATAGGAAGGGAACGAGTGTGTTTGAGCGATTGGTACTTTGAATATGAAATTCAGGTGAATCGCCCTGGATTATTAGGAGATATTGCTTCACTTTTAGGGATGCTTCGGGTCAATATTATTTCAATAAATGGTGTCGATGAGGATCGACGTGGTATGTTAGTGCATACAGACAACGATGAGGCAATTGAACGTTTTCGTACAATTGTTTCGACAATGGAACATATCAACGTTACCAAATTTCGACAACCTAAACTCCGTGATCGTTTAGCTCTGAGGCACGGTCATTATATTCCTCGAGATGCAGATGAAAAAAATACTTTCCGCTTTGTACGAGATGAACTTGGTATTTTAGTTGACTTTATGGCCGAGCTTTTTAAAAAAGAAGGGCATAAGCTCATTGGAATACGAGGAATGCCTCGTGTTGGGAAAACAGAGTCGATTGTAGCGGCTAGTGTATGTGCCAATAAAAAATGGATTTTTTTATCATCTACAATGATTAAGCAGACTGTCCGTAATAAACTCGCTGGTGATGAATTCAGTGACAATAATATTTTTATATTAGATGGCATTGTGACGCGTCGTTCGTCTGATGAACGGCATTTGCAACTAGTACGTGAAATGATGAGTATGCCTTCTATTAAGGTCGTCGAGCATCCAGATATGTTTGTTCAGCATTCAGAATATAAGATTGAGGATTTTGATTATATCATTGAATTACGTCATCACCCAGATGAAGAAATTACGTATGAAATAATGGAAAAAAACCATATGATGTCCGAATCCGATTCATTTGGAGGATTTTAATTTTTAATTTAATATTAAAGTAGGTGTTATGAGTGGCAGAATTGGGGACTCGACTGAAAGAGGCGAGACTGTCTAAAGGCTACAGCTTAGACGATTTACAAGAAATAACGAAAATTCAAAAGCGTTATTTAGTAGGAATTGAAGAGGGCAATTATTCGATTATGCCTGGTTCGTTTTATGTACGAGCTTTTATTAAACAATATGCAGACGCTGTAGGTTTGAACGCAGAGGAAATTTTAGAAACCTATAAGAGCGAACTGCCAGGTACAAAAAATGATCAAGTAAGTCAATCGATGACGAATAGCCCAAGTAGAAGAAAAGTTTCAAAGGGACCTTCCAATAAAATGATGGAGTCAATGCCAAAAATAATCGTTGGTTTATTTATCATTGTCATTATTGTGGTGATTTGGGTGCTAATGCAGTCTAAAAATAATGCAATGCCAGATGTTAAAGACGATATTCCATCAGAAATAGAATATGATACAAAAGTAAAACCAATAGATACAGAAAAAGAAAAAGAAAAAGAAGATAAAAAAGCTCAAGCGAATGCTAAACAAGATTCAAAAGATTCAGCAAAGGAAACACCTGATGAAAAACAAGCTGAAGAGGTTAAGCAATCGATTTCAGCTGGAGCTATTGAAGCGGATGGAGCTACGACTTCTTATACGTTAGCAGGCACGGATACATTTAAAATACGTATTGAGGTATCAGGCCCTACATTTATTGGTATTCGAAATCAACAGCAACAGGAATTACTGAAAGATACACGTGTATATAATGCAGGAGAAGTAGTGGAATTCGACGCAACATCTCAAAATTACGCTCGTATCCGTTTAGGTAATTCAGCACAAGCTAAGATATATATTAATGACGAGCTTTTAACGTATGCACAGCAAATTGTAACGCAAAACATCGTCATCAATTTCAATAAAGAATAGTAGTCATCTAGTGATGACTACTTTCTTTCATCATGAAAGGTGTTAGAAAAATGAACATTCCAAATAAAATTACCATCTCTCGAATATTACTTATTCCGTTCTTTGTCATTGTTATGATGTTTGATTTCAACTGGGGAACAATGTCACTATTCGGTGCGAAGATGCCTGTTCATCATTTTATAGGTGCACTTATTTTTATTTTTGCTTCAACAACTGATTGGGTGGATGGTTATTATGCACGTAAGTATAATCTTGTGACAATATTTGGGAAATTTTTAGATCCACTAGCGGACAAGTTGCTAGTTTCAGCAGCTTTTATTTTAATGGTAGAGCTTGATATGGCGCCTGCCTGGATCATAATAATTATTATTAGCCGTGAGTTTGCGGTAACAGGTCTTCGTTTAATATTGGCAGGCGAAGGAGAAGTTGTAGCGGCAAATCAGCTTGGTAAAATTAAAACATGGACTCAAATTATGGCTATTGCAGCAGCGCTTTTACACAATACAATCTTTACACTTATTGGTATTCCATTTGATGAAATTATGCTATATATTGCATTGTTCTTTACAGTATGGTCTGGATGGGATTATTTCTATCTAAATCGACGTGTCTTACTTGAGTCTAAATAAGAAAGGTCTTGGGGATCATGAATGCTGAAATTCTTGCAGTTGGCTCAGAGTTATTGCTTGGTCAAATTACGAATACAAATGCGAGGTTTATTTCTAACCAGTTGTCTGAGTTAGGGATAAATGTGTATTATCACACTGTTGTAGGGGATAATGCGCAACGTTTAGAAAAGGCTATTGCTGTTGCAGAGACTCGTGCTGATTTAATCATTGTTTCTGGTGGGCTTGGTCCTACAAAGGATGATTTAACAAAGGAAACGATTGCTCGTCATCTTGGCGTTTCACTCGAATTTGATGAGATCGCACTGACGTATATTGAGCAATTTTTTGCAAAACGAGGACGTCCAATGACGGAAAATAATCGTAAGCAGGCTTTAATACTAGCAGGTAGTGAGGTCCTTGCCAACCATCACGGTATGGCACCTGGCATGATACTAACAAAAGATGAGCATACGTATATTTTGCTTCCAGGACCACCCAAAGAACTTGAGCCGATGTTCCAGTTTGAGGCAAAGCCGAAGCTTAGTGTGATGTTAAATACTGGAGGGGTTATTGCATCTCACGTTATGCGCTTTTATGGAATCGGTGAAGCAGAACTCGAAGTACGTGTCCAAGATATTTTAGATTCACAAACAAACCCAACTGTTGCTCCACTTGCTTCTGACGGCGAGGTTACATTACGTGTAACTGCCAAGACAGAAACGGAACAAGAAGCGCAGCAGCTTATTGCCGCAAAGGTGGCAGAGATTCAAGCGCTTGTTGGTGACTATCAATACGGCAGCGATGATGATTCTCTTGCCTCTAAAACAGTAGAAATGTTACTAGATAATAAGTTAACAATTGCTGCGGCAGAAAGTTTAACAGCAGGGTTATTTCAGTCAGAGCTTGCTGAGATACCAGGTGTAGGGGATGCCCTTGTCGGTGGCGTTGTTACGTATACAGAAGGGGCTAAAATTAAGCAGCTCGGTATTTCTAAAGAATTATTAGATTCACATGGGATTGTAAGCAGTGAATGTGCAGCGGCCATGGCTAGTACAGTACGTAAAAAATTTGGTACGGATATAGGTATTGGATTAACAGGTGCGGCAGGTCCTACGGCGCATGATCATCAACCAGTAGGGACGGTTTGGATTGGTATTGCAATTGGTGATGAAGAGCCAATTACGTATTTACTTCATTTATCGGGCATGCGTAATACAAATCGACTGCGTACGGTGAAGTTTACATGTCATTATTTAATGCAACTTTTGGAAGAAAGAGGCTTTACAAAACGCTACTAATAGAAGTGAAAATAGAAATTTGGGTAGAGAAAAGTTACCCAAATTTTTATTTTGAACAAAAAACGAATAAATGTTCGCTTTTTTCTTGCGTCTTCTCTTAAAAACAAGTATAGTAGAGATAGAGAAAAACAGTGAACAGTTTTTGAAGGAGGAAAAGGAATGAGTGATCGTAAAGCAGCCTTAGAACAGGCGTTAAAACAAATTGAAAAGAACTTTGGTAAAGGTTCTATCATGAAACTTGGTGAAAAGACAGATTTAGAAATCGCTACATCTTCAAGTGGTTCGTTAGCACTTGATGCTGCATTAGGTGTTGGCGGTTATCCACGTGGACGTATTATTGAAGTATATGGCCCTGAATCATCAGGTAAAACAACGGTTGCTCTTCATGCCATTGCAGAGGTACAAGCAAAGGGCGGACAAGCAGCATTTATCGATGCCGAGCATGCACTAGATCCAATTTACGCACAAAAA
This sequence comes from Lysinibacillus sp. RS11, assembly GCF_042019215.1. Taxonomy (NCBI): domain Bacteria; kingdom Bacillati; phylum Bacillota; class Bacilli; order Caryophanales; family Bacillaceae; genus Lysinibacillus; species Lysinibacillus sp. RS11. The sequence goes on from NZ_CP168124.1 coordinate 1,243,766, forward strand.
TTAGGTGTCAATATTGATGAATTATTATTATCACAACCAGATACAGGAGAACAAGCACTTGAAATTGCAGAAGCTTTAGTACGTAGTGGTGCTATTGATATCATCGTCATTGACTCCGTGGCAGCTTTAGTTCCAAAAGCTGAAATTGAAGGAGATATGGGTGACTCTCATGTCGGACTACAAGCTCGTTTAATGTCTCAAGCATTACGTAAGCTTTCAGGTTCTATTAATAAATCAAAAACAATTGCCATTTTCATCAACCAAATACGTGAAAAAATTGGTGTTATGTTTGGTAATCCAGAAACAACACCTGGTGGTCGCGCGCTTAAATTCTACAGCTCTGTTCGATTAGAAGTGCGTCGTGCGGAAGCTATTAAACAAGGCAATGACATAATGGGTAACCGTACAAAAATTAAAATTGTGAAAAACAAAGTAGCACCACCGTTCCGTACAGCTGAAGTTGATATTATGTACGGTGAAGGCATTTCAAAAGAGGGCGAAACTGTCGATTTAGGTGTTGAATTAGACATCGTTCAAAAAAGTGGGTCTTGGTATGCTTACGGTGATGAGCGCCTTGGTCAAGGTCGTGAAAATGCCAAGCAGTATTTAAAAGAAAATACAGCAGTCCTTGAAGATATCGCGAATAAAATCCGTGCTTCTTATGGCATGGCATCTGCTTCTTACACAATTGCTGCGCATGATGAAGAGGAAGAAATGGACGAAGAGTTACAACTTCTACTTGAAGACGAAAAATAATTTTTAACTTATTTGAAATAAGTTAAGATGCATTGTTCCCACTCTTAAGAGTGAGAGCAATGCATTTTTTTGTATTTATACATACTGGAAAATAAGGATGAATAGAATTATCGAAACGACGGATAGAACGTCATCATAAAAATGTGTTTATCTATGTACTGCTTTTTATATTTTTAACAAAAAATTATAAATATGGGTTAGTGTAAAAGTAGTGGGAATAAATTCTCTTGATGGAGGTGACTTACTTTTTTCTTAAGAAGAGCGAACAGATGCCCGACTATCCTTGACAGAGCTTGAGGCTAGCTATACAATTAAATATGTATAATTTCTGAATTATGACTTTAAATAGGCAATGCAATGTATGCGCCTACTGAAACTGTATTACCCAAATAGCAAGAGGAGGTGTTCATATGGATGGAATTACTATCATCTCCGCTTTGCTTGGACTCATCGTTGGTGCCGCTGTTAGCTATATCTACATGAAAAAAGTGAATGACTCAAAAATCACTGGTGCTAAACATGTTGCTGAAACAATCGTTGAAGAAGGAAAACGAGAAGCGGAGGCATTGAAGAAAGAAGCACTACTTGAAGCCAAAGATGAAACTCACAAATTTCGTACTGAAGCAGAAAATGACATTCGTGAACGTCGTTTAGAACTTCAAAAACAAGAGAACCGTTTATTGCAAAGAGAAGAGAATCTTGATCGCAAAGATGATGCTCTAAATAAGAGAGAAGCAGGCTTAGAGAGAAAAGAACAGGCTCTAGCCGAAAGACAACAGCATATTGAACAGATGGAAAGCAAAGTGGACGAGCTCGTTGCCTCGCAAAAAACAGAGCTAGAACGAATTTCTGCTTTAACTAGAGATGAAGCAAAAGCTATTATCTTAGGAGAAGTAGAAAAAGAGCTAGCAACTGATATTGCTGTGATGACGAAGGAAGCTGAAACACGTGCGAAGGAAGAATCAGATAAAAAAGCACGTGAAATTTTATCACTGGCACTGCAGCGCTTTGCAGCAGACCATGTTGCAGAAACAACAGTATCTGTCGTGAACTTGCCAAATGATGAAATGAAAGGTCGTATTATTGGTCGTGAAGGTCGAAATATCCGTACGCTGGAAACGTTAACAGGTATAGATTTAATTATTGATGATACTCCAGAAGCGGTTATTTTATCAGGCTTTGATCCAATTCGTCGTGAAACTGCTCGACTTGCACTTGAAAAACTTGTACAGGATGGCCGCATTCACCCTGCTCGAATTGAGGAAATGGTGGAAAAAGCTCGTCGTGAAGTGGATGAACAAATCCGCGAAACTGGTGAGCAAACAACATTTGAAATTGGCATTCATAATTTACATCCAGATTTAATGAAGATTTTAGGCCGCATGAAATATCGTACAAGCTATGGACAAAACGTTCTAAAGCATTCAATTGAAGTCGCGTATTTATCAGGCCTACTTGCTGCTGAACTTGGTGAAGACGTAGCATTAGCTCGTCGTGCAGGCTTATTACATGATATTGGTAAGGCAATCGACCATGAAGTTGAAGGTAGTCACGTCGAAATCGGTGTGGAGTTAGCAACAAAATACAAAGAACATCCAGTCGTTATAAACAGTATTGCTTCTCACCATGGTGATACAGAAGCAACATCTGTTATCGCTGTTTTAGTAGCTGCAGCTGATGCATTATCAGCAGCTCGTCCAGGTGCTCGAAGTGAGACACTTGAAAATTATATCCGCAGACTTGAAAAGTTAGAAGAAATTTCTGAAAGCTATGATGGTGTAGAAAAATCATTTGCGATTCAAGCTGGTCGTGAAATCCGTATTATTGTACAACCTGAAAAAATTGATGACTTGGCTTCACATCGCTTAGCGCGAGATATCCGTAAGCGTATCGAAGAAGAACTTGATTACCCAGGTCATATTAAAGTAACAGTCATTCGTGAAACACGTGCAGTGGAGTATGCGAAATAATATTGAAAGTTAGAGGTTTCTCTAGATGAAAATCTAGAGAAGCCTCTTTTTTATTGTTTCTATCATAGGAGAGCTAAAGCGACGGAAAGAAGCCAAAGCAGCAGATAGAAAAGCGGAGCGACGGAAAGAAGCCAAAGCAGCAGATAGAAAAGCGGAGCGACGGAAAGAAGTCAAAGCAGCAGATAGAAAGGTGGAGCGACGGAAAGGAGAGCCAAAGCGACGGATAGAAGAGCGGAAATGATGGATAGAAAGGGCAAAGCGACGGATAGAAGAGCAGAAATGATGGATAGAAAGGGCAAAGCGACGGATAGAAGAGCAGAAATGATGGATAGAAAGGGCAAAGCGGCGGATAGAAAGGCCTAAACGATAGTTAGAATAACCCGAAACACAGATTGAACTTTAACATCTGATACATATCTAGAAAAAAGCACTATGTTAGTCATGTTTAACAAGTATTTTTCATAAAAGAGAAGAAGGCTAATTAGATAATCAGTCATTAAAGAAGAAAGTTGTGATATAGATGATTGATATACATGCACATTTATTATTCGGTGTTGATGATGGGCCAAAAAATAAAGCGGAATCATTAAAGATGTTGCAGCAAGCATCTAGTGAAGGAATAACAGAAATAATTTGTACGTCGCATGTGATGCATCCTCAATATCATGTTAATTATTCACTTGTAGAGGAGCAAACAATATATCTACGACAAGAATTAGAGAAGCATCAGATACCAATCATACTGCATACAGGGCATGAAGTGCGTTTACATGAAGAACTACATACTTTGATAATGCAAAAGCAACTTCATACATTAGCGAGTTCTAACTACATTCTTTTAGAATTACCCTCTAGCACAATCCCTGCGTATACGAAAAGAATGATTATTCTGTTGAAGGCAGCGGGTTATACACCAATCCTTGCGCATCCTGAACGAAACTACGCCATTAGAGAAAAACCGACGCGACTTGAAATATTGATTCGAGAAGGTGCATTAACGCAAATAACGGCTGGAAGTTTAACAGGTCTTTATGGTAAAGAGGTACAGCGTTTATCGTTAGCGTTAGTGAGAGCGAATTATATTCATACATTTGGATCCGACGCGCATAATGTAACATCGAGGCCATTTCTTTATAACAGAGCTCTCAATTACCTTGAAAAGCAGAAGGAGCTAGATGCTGTCGATCAACTCTTAAAGAATAATGCACTTGTCATTGCAAACAAGCCGATACTTCCGCTTGAATTGGACAAAATCTACACGAAGAAATGGTGGGCTTTTTTTTCAATCTAACTAGAATTGAGCGTGATTTTTAGATGAAATTGTGTTCCACGCTACTGTTTAGCGCCCTTATATTTATGAGCTTAATGCAACCCGTTGAAGGGATTTATCATAAATTAACATTGTTGATTAGCCTAATAATAATCCTTCTATCCTTTCTAATGCATAAAAAAATAATCATCCAAAATGTACAGGCCAGCCTGTTTTTTAGTTTATATACTTTTTTTTGTGTTATTTCCGCAGGGGTCAATCAGGACATAGGGCTATTAAAAAATAGTCTTCAGCTATTTTGCATTTTTTTAGCAGTAGCGATTTTCTTTAATGATATCGTGAGAAAGCATGTGAAAGAAGTTGTCCTTAATGGTGTTTTATTAGCATATATACCATTTCTTATTTTGTGTTTTCAAGAAAATCATTTTATGTTTGGTGCTTTTTCAGGGATATTTGAAAATCCAAATACATTAGGATTTTCTATGATTGGTTTGATGGTTGTGGTTCTAATGAAGCTATATGAAATAATAGTGGCCATGCTGGAGGGGCACCGGCAGCTGAAATTAACTATTCTTTTAGGGGTTTATACAATTATTTATTTATTTGCTTTGTATGTCATTATGCTGTCAAACGCACGTACATCATTATTAACAATTGCCATTGTGACAATAGTAATGATTGTCTTAGTAGTAAAAAGGATGAAAAAAAGATTTTTACCATTATTAAAATTTATTTTTTTATTGATAGCAGCTTGTTTAATACTAGAAATAGCTATTAATGAAGTTGAAATGATGAAGAAGGCGTTTCAAAGTATTCTTTTGAAAATGGAGAAAAAATCTACAAATATTACAGATGGTCGTCTTGAAATATGGAAATATGTATTTGGGCATTTTAATTTTTGGGGACATGGTGCTGAATCACTATGGGCAATTGGAGTTTCCCATGCCCACAATACATTTGTCAATATATTGCAGGAGGCGGGCTTACTGTCGCTAGTATGCTATGCTGTCTTTCTTATTTCGATTGCGAAAGGCCATAATCAAATGGACAAACAGCTAGTGGTGTTTACGGTCTTCGTCGTTGTTGCTGCACTTGGTGTATCTACATTTGAAATTCTCTATTTTAATGTGCTTCATATACTTGTCTTCGTAGTAAGCGGATTTGACAGAAATAAAAATTCGACTTAGTTATTGTAAAAATATTTTACCGAATAACTGTAAGACTTACTTAATATACTTAATTAATATTACAATAATCCGCATTTGTAGGAGGGAATCTATTTTGTGAATGAAGAAATTACAGTGCAAAGTATAGTAAAAACATTGCAAAAACGCTGGTTCTTTATCCTAGTGCTTACAATGTTGTCGATAGGTATAGCTGCTATGTTAAGTTTTTTTATTTTAACACCCATATATGAAGCGGAAACACAAATAATCGTGAATCAAAAAAGCTATGATAATCAGCAACTAGTAGGGGCACAAAATGTTGATACGGATCTTCGGTTAATCAATACGTACAACGTCATTATTAAAAGCCCCGCTATTTTAACGAAGGTGATTGATAAGCTGTCGTTAACGACCACACCTGAACGATTAATGAATCAAATAGACGTCTCTAGTGCGAGTAATTCTCAAGTAGTGAATATTCGTGTACGAGATGAGAAAGAGTCTAGGGCTGTAGAAATTGCCAATACCGTCGCCGGAGTTTTTAAAGAAGAAATTCCTGTGCTCATGCATGTGGACAATATCAATATTTTGTCAGTAGCGAAATCAAGTGAAAATGCAGCAGCTGTTAAACCAAACAAAATATTAAATATACTCATAGCAACTATCGTTGGTTTTTCTCTGGCCCTCGTGCTTGCTTATATTATGGAAACATTTGACAAAACAATCAAAACTGAACGTGATATCGAAGAAATTTTATCATTACCGGTTATCGGGGTGGTCAGTAATATTGAGTCGCAAGTAGGGAAAAAGTCTAAGCCTAGGGGGAACCCATAATGTTTTCGATGCGAAGGAAAAAGAGGAATAAATCACTGATGGCTCGCAAGCTAGTTACTGTTTCTGATGCTAAATCCATTCCATCTGAGCAGTTTCGGACGATTCGTACAAATATTAAATTTGCACAGCCAAATCAAGATGTGAAAACTATTTTAGTAACTTCCTCTATTCCGGGGGAAGGAAAGTCTACAAATGCAGCGAATATCGGTGTTGTTTTTTCACAAGAGGAGAAGAAGGTCTTAATTGTCGATGCGGACATGCGTAAGCCGACTCTCCACCATACATTTCATCTCGCAAATAGTGTGGGCCTCTCCTCTATATTATCTAGGCAGGAAAAGTTTATAGATGTGATCCAAAAAACGTTTGTAGAAGGGATAGACATTGTTGCAAGTGGACCAATTCCACCAAATCCAACAGAGCTACTGGCATCTGAAACAATGATATCTTTTCTGGCGATCGCCAAAGAAAAATACGATATCGTTATTTTCGATGCTCCGCCTTTATTATTTGTATCTGATGCACAAATTTTATCCAATAAGTGCGATGGAACCTTACTGATTGTCAATTCTGGCGCAGTTGGGAAAGCCGCAGTTTTAAAATCAAAGTCCATATTAACAATTTCACAAGCCAATATTTTGGGAATTGTATTAAATAATTTTAAAATGAAGCGCAATATGTATGATCAATATTATGGGGTAGAGTAAGGATGACTAAAAAATGTATGAAGAAGATTTTGCATATTATTCCGACTACAGATTTTGGTGGCATTACAACGATGATTTTAGACATTTTAGCTAATACAAATAAGTCATTGTACCACTTTGACTTTGTCGTGTTTAATAAGGGAAGATCTCATGACTCTTTTATAGAACAAGGTTCCCAATTGTTTTATCAAAAATATATCACAAAGCAAGGTCCTCTTGCCTATATGATGAAAATATACAAAATAATTAAAGACAATGGATATGATGCAGTCCATGATCATACGGGTTATCGAGCTATTTTTACATTGCTAGCGGCACGTTTGGCTGGCGTTAAATGTAGAGTGTTACACAGTCATACAAATGTTGCTGAAGAATGGAGTAATAAATATCTTTTGTCTTTCCTAAAAAAAATAAGTGTCATGAATGCGACGAAGCTAGTTGCATGTAGTGCACATGCAGGGGAATTTTGTTTTGGAGAGAAACCCTTTGACATATTATTTAATCCAATGGATATTAACAAAATAAAATATCTTTCACAGGCAGAAAAGAAATTATTAAAAAAAGAATTAGGAATTCGCGATAATGATTTAGTTTTAGGACATATTGGACGTTTTGTTCCTTTGAAGAATCAGCAGTTTTTATTGAAACTTGCAACGAGATTAAAGCAAAAAGGTATTAATTATAAATTTATATTTATTGGAGAGGGTCCTTTAGAGGAAGAAATCCGTTTGTTGGTCGAACGCAATCAATTACAGGAATCTGTAAAACTGTTAGGGCAACGTGCTGATATTATCAATCTTCTTCAGTTGTTCGATAAATTTATTTTACCATCTAAATATGAGGGATTTGGAATTGTCCTATTAGAAGCACAAGTATGTGGCACGCCATCAATTGTTTCTGCAACTGTACCAAGAGCAGTAGATCTTAATATTGGTTTAATTCAGTATTTAGATATAAATGGAAATATTGAAGATTGGCTACATGAAATCATTAAAGAAAACGAACCGATTGAACTAAGCAATATAATTAATGGAATCGACAATAAAGGATTGAATGCAGAAGATATTGCACAAAAGATGTGTACGTACTACATATAAAATGAAGCCATAAATACTCAAGTAATCTAAGCTTCGCTCGGTAAGGGCTCTTAAATAGTCAGGTAACCGGAGGAACTGCTCGGGTAGACCGCTCATGTACAACATTCAAAACCAAAAATTCGTTCAGGTAAAAGCACTACCCCTTTAGGCCCTAATATAAGCAAATATAATCTAAACTCATAATTAAAAGAAGGATGATTGTATACAAAAAAAGATTAAAGTTACTCACATTATAACCGCGATTGGCTTCGGTGGAGCGGAAACTATGCTTTACCGATTATTGCAATCTGTTGACAGGGATTTGTATGAGGTAGATGTTATTTGTTTGACCGAAATGGGTGTGTATGGTGAGTTAATTCAACAGCAATTAAATATTAATGTTTATATTTGTGATTTGAGAGCTAATTTTCTACGCTCATTCCTAAAGTGTTTTAAAGTATGTAAAAACAGCGACATTATCCAAACATGGATGTACCATTCAAACTTATTGGGTTATCTTATTTCAAAAGTTCGCAAAAAAAAGCTAATTTGGGGGATTCATCATAGCAATTTAGATAAAAAGGAAAACAAATGGACAACTATCTTAATTGCAAAGCTTTGTGCGAGATTATCTAAAAAGGTGGATATTATTATTTCCTGTGGTCCAAAAGTAAAAGAGATTCATGAAGAAATTGGCTATGATAGTCATCAACATAAGGTCATCGTCAATGGCATTAATACGGATTTATTTAAGCCGAGTGTTAAGAGGCAATATTATTTCGAGCATTTTAATGTAGAGAATCGTCATATTTTATTACACGTTGGCAGATGGGATCCTTTAAAGGATTATAAAAATTTAATTGTTAGCTTACAGCTGTTAAGGCTTGAAAGACAGGATTTTTATATGTTTTTAGTAGGGTTTGAAATAGATGCGAACAATAGTGAGTTACTTCAAATGATAAAGGAAGCCCATTTAGAGGATGTCATTTTTTTATTAGGCGGTAGAGATGATATATCTCAGTTAATGTCGGCAGCAGATCTGTTTGTTTTATCCTCCTCAGGTGAGGGATTACCAAATGTATTAGTGGAGGCATTAGCGAGTGGAACATGCTGTATCACGACAGATGTTGGTGATTGCAAATATTTAGTGAGAGAATTTGGTGAGACGGTCACAGCAAAGGATGCTAATGCGTTAGCTCAAGCCATTAATAAAGCATTAAATTATAGTTCAAAGCAATATGCTGAAAAGGCAAAACTTGGTAGAGAACATGTGCTAGCTAATTTTAATATTAAAGAGGTAATAGAGCAATATCAATCATTGTATCCAATGGTGTTACCTAAAAGTTATTCAAAATAAAGAAAAGGTGTGTTGATGAAAGAAATTAAAATTGCAGCAGTTCTTTCATATATAACAATCAGTTGTACGATTATTTCTTCCATAATATTTACGCCAATCATCATCTCGAAACTTGGTCAAGAAGAGTACGGTCTATATTCACTTATGATTGTACTTGTTGGCTACCTTTCCATTTTAGATTTAGGGTTAGGCAACGCCATTGTACGCTATATTTCTAGAAACCGAGCGACGGATGATAAAGCATTAGAAGCGTCGTTAAATGGTTTCTTTCTAAAATTATTTATTGGCATTGGTTTCATTACATTATTAATTGGCTTCCTTTTATTTTCACAAGTGGACGTTATTTTTGGAAAAAGCTTGACTGTTGAGCAGCTAAATAAAGCCAAGATCATGGGCTATATTATGACAATAAGCTTGGCAGCACAATTTCCACTAAGCGTATTTTCCTCTATTTTACAAGCCTATGAAAAATTCATTTTTATTAAATTAACAGCATTACTACAGGTCATTATACAGCCTTTAACAATGTTGTTTTTTCTTTTACAGGGTACGAGTGCTGTTACGTTGATTTATATTGTAGCCATCTACAATGTATTATTTTTACTAATTGATGCCATATTCTGTCTAAAAGTATTGGCTATTAAATTTACGTTTAAATTGAATAATCAAGCATTTATAAAGGAAATCTTCGTCTATGCCATATTTATTTTTATTACGGTTATTGTCGACAAAATTTATTGGCAAACGGATCAAGTTCTTTTAGGAATATTAAAGGGAACTGAGGATGTGGCAATTTATGCAGTTGCTATACAAATTGTCTTAATTTTTATGTCGCTGGCCTTGGCAATCAGCGGTTTATTTTTGCCTCGTATCTCGATGTTAGTGACACAAGAAGACGGGTTAGAGCAAATAAATAAATTATTTATAAAAGTAGGATCCATGCAGTTTTTAGTAGTTGGCTATATTTTGGGAGGCTTTTTTCTTTTTGGAAAAGAATTTTTAACGTTATGGTTAGGAAAAGAATTTATAGCCGTCTATTATATTGTGCTAATCATTATGATGCCTTTTATCATAGACCTCATACAAAACCTGGGATTAAGTGTGTTGAAGGCAAAAAATTTATTTAAATTTAGAACGATTTTATTAATAAGTGTAGCTTTGGGGAATATTTTTATTTCAATTCCTGCTATTTATTATTATGGAAAAATTGGCACAGCAATTGTCACAGCGTGTTCCTTATTTATTGGCAATGTAGTGGTCATGAATATTTATTATTATAAGAAAATAAAATTAGATATTTATGGATTTTGGAAAGCGGTAGGAAGGTTAGCGCTAGCATTTGGACTTGCTATTAGTTTAATAAAGCTTTTATGGCTAGTAGCAAATCCAACAATTACTTGGTTTTCAATCATTCTATATATTTCTTACTATAGTGTAATTGTGTGCGTTAGCCTATTATGTGTAGGCTTAAACAAGGAGAAGAGAAAAAAATGGCTTGAGCAGTTAAAAGTCATTCTTGTTAATAGGGGAGGCGCAAAATTTTGGAACCCAAAATCTTAGTAAGTGTCATCCTTCCTGTCTATAATGCAGAAAAATATTTAGAAAAATGTTTAATTAGCATATGTCGGCAAACGTTAAAAAACATTGAAATTATTGCTATTAATGATGGTAGTAGTGATCAATCATTGATGATCTTACGTAAATTTGCAGAAGAAGATGGACGAATCACTGTTTTTGATATACCCAATGAAGGGGTAAGTAAGGCAAGAAATTTAGGCATTGAGCATGCAAATGGTCAATATGTCACCTTTGTTGATGCAGATGATTGGATTGAGGTAACAATGCTCCAAGAATTGTATCTTGCCTGTCGTTTAACGGGATCGAATATTGCAAAGTGTGATTTATATTGGCAGGAGATGACTGGTAGTAGGAAATTGAATTATTCATCGCATGATTATTGTTCTGTTAGTGCAGTAGATTGCTTAAATCAGTTATTTACTGAAATAGGAGAAAGGCATTTTGGCTTTGCTAGCTGTAAATTATATTTAAAAGCCTTTTTAGATAAACATGCTTTACGATTTGATGAAGATATGAGTTTTGCAGAAGATACAGTTTTTATTACGAGAGCCGTCATAAAAAATCAAGCCATTTGCTATGTTCCGAAGCAGTTATATTACTATAATGTTGGTAATCAAAGCTCATTAACGAGAGGGACGAATATAAATGTACGTCAAAAGTATGATGTATTGTATGAAAAGCTAAAAATAGAGTTGGAAATAAGCGGTGTATATAATGAAGTAAAAAATAGCTTTTTAAATTATCAATTTGAAGGTTTGCTTGTGATTCTGCATCGTATACAGACAAGTAGAGTCAGACAAGATATCAAAATAGAGATACAATCATTTGTAAAAAAGTATCCGGATCTATTAAAGGTCAAACTTATTAATAGGAATGTGAAGCAATTACTCTTTTTTAGGCTAGTAAAGATGAATTGGCTCAATTTATCCTCAACACTTATTTATGTTAATTTGAAAAAGAATAAAATAATTTAGTGAACTGCCGAATAATTAGTGTTTTATATTTTTTTTGCTTAATGTTCTTACTGAGGTTACAATTAATGATGATATTGATCGTCAATGAAAGCAAAGTAGCGGTTATTCTTGGTGTGTGTAATGAAGAGTAGGTCTCACAATATCATTAGCAGGAAACCAAAATGACTGTAAGGCGTAATGGATAGAAAGAGTGGTATTGTAAAAATGAAAGTTTTATTTATAGGTGATATTGTAGGTTCAATAGGGCGAGATGCTGTAGAAAAATATTTACCTCGCTTGAAGAAAAAATACAATCCAAATGTTGTTATTGCAAATGGTGAAAACGCAGCAGCAGGTCGTGGAATTACGCGAAATATTTATAATGATCTATTGCAAATGGGTGTAGATGTTATTACGATGGGCAACCACACTTGGGACAACAAAGATATTTTTGATTTTATAGATGATGCAGATTATTTAATACGCCCGGCAAACTTCTCAAGTGAAGCACCAGGTAAAGGAATGGTGCAAATTTCAAAAAACGGTGTAACATTATCTGTAATTAATCTTCATGGTCGCGTGTTTTTACCTCCTCATGAGGATCCATTTGCGATGGCTGAGAAATTAATCGAAGAAGCGCATAAAACGTCACCGCTTGTATTCGTGGATTTTCATGCCGAAGCGACAAGTGAAAAGATTGCGCTTGGATGGCATCTAGATGGAAAGGCCTCGGCGGTCGTTGGGACACATACCCATGTACAAACAGCCGATGTACGTATTTATCCAAAGGGCACAGCCTATATTACTGACGTTGGTATGACAGGCCCATACGATGAAATATTGGGGATGACGAAGGAAAGTGTTATTTATAAATTCCAAACAAATATGCCATCCCGTTTTGAAGTGCCGAAAAAAGGACGCGATGTGTTAAGTGGGTTCTTTGTAGAGATTGATGATAAAACAGGGAAAGCCAAACATTGTGAGCGAATTTATATTAACGAAGATTATCCGTTTCAAGGATAAGGAGAGAAACTATTGTGTATGAAAAATGCCACAATAGTTTTTTTATGTTGAAAAACTTTTATGTCAATGAAATTAAAGTATGGCTCTTCGGCAAAGCGAGGGGGTGATTTCCGTTCCGACTGGGTGATTTCCCGTCCGATGAGCAGCTTCACTCGCGTTGCTCGTTCTAGGGTCTCATCTGTGACGCTAATCCCCAAGGAGTCGCCCAGCCTCCACTCCAATCAACCTCTTCACTCAGTATGAATTTTTGGCATGTCACTCTAATTTATAGTGATAAAACGAAGCTTCATCAAGATGTGTTTTTGAGCGAAAGAGAAGCTGCCGCAACGACAGATATACAATCGTCTTTACTGTTATAAGTTTCTATTCTGAAGAGTAACCATTTTCGTTCACTTTTGAAATACTTAAATTTTATAAAAGTTCTACACTATTGTTGATTGCAGTGGAAGGCTACTCGACTCCCGTTTTGGATAGCGAGACAGGCGAGACCCTGAGGCCAACACGATGTTGGTCACGAAGGCATTGTCACAGGACGTGACGCACTTAGCCTTCGTTCCTTTAGCGGAGGAAGCGGCTCGACGCTCGCCCACAGGAAAGCGAGTAGCCTGGAACGGAAATCATCCCCTCGTTTTGTCAAGGAGCCCTCAGTGATTTAAAACGGCACCTTTATTTCATTGGCATAGTATTTTCTAACAAGAATTTTCAGTCTTTTTTGATTTATTTAAATATATAAGAAATGAAAATAGTCTATTTCCTTTTTACCGAGCATAAAATGACCTATCGACAATAACTTGAGGTCCAAAAAAGGGGGACATGAGTTGTTGAGCGTAAACACTATTCGCGAAACGGGGAGGAATAATTGTGGATTCATTAAAAGTATCATCACGCTCTAATCCAAATTCAGTTGCAGGTGCATTAGTCGCGGTAATCAGAGAAAAAGGGCAAGCAGAAATGCAAGCAGTTGGGGCAGGTGCACTTAACCAAGCCGTGAAAGCAGTGGCCATTGCACGCGGATTTGTAGCGCCAAGTGGCACAGATTTAATTTGCGCACCGGCGTTTGCCGATATTTTAATTGCTGGTGAGGAACGTACAGCTTTAAAGCTTCTTGTAGAAAAACGTGTTCGATAATAAGTTATGAAGTAAAATGCCTTGCACATAATAAGCTGCAAGGCATTTTTTTCGTTTGAGGAGCTTGATTGTTCAGGATTCATATTTGGATTGATTATGAAGAAATAAAGGAAATGCGAGTAACAACAAACATCTTTTATTTTAGTCTGGGCTTTCAAATGTGAAAAGAGAAAACAAAGTAAAAAATTATCGATGATTCTAAAAGGAATCGAAGAAATAATAGTGACTACATTCAGGCCTGTTAACGAATGAAGGGATTACTTTTAGTCATTTGTATAGACTAATCTATTTTTATGTGACGAACTGGGGATAATATGAAAAAAATAAAGGATGTTTATGACTACTCATTTATCGTTTTTTGAAAATTACAACTTTATGAACAAAGTTTTCAGTCAAAGGTCTGAATTTCATTTAAATCGTGTAATAACAATAGTGCAGACCGTTTCTTCGTGTTAAACTTATGAAGGAAAAAATAAATAGTACACATTGGATTTAAGGAGTTGTTGACATGTTACATCAGCTTTCATGGAAAGTCGGTGGGCAACAGGGTGAAGGGATTGAAAGTACAGGGGAAATTTTCTCAATGGCAATGAATCGTTTAGGTTACTTCCTATACGGTTATCGTCATTTCTCTTCTCGAATTAAAGGTGGCCATACGAATAATAAAATTACAGTTCGTCCAACAGAAGTACGTTCTATTGCGGATGATTTAGATATTTTAGTAGCATTTGACCAAGAAACAATCGACGTCAATTATAAAGAGCTAACAGAGACTGGCATTATTTTAGCGGATTCAAAATTCGATCCAGTGAAGCCAGAAGATTCAAAAGCGCCATTATTTGCGGTACCTTTTACAGAGGTAGCGGCAGAGCTTGGCACTTCGTTGATGAAAAATATGGTGGCAATCGGAGCAACAGCTGCATTGCTGAATTTAGAGGACGAAGTGTTTCAAAATGTTGTAGATGATATTTTTGGCAAAAAAGGCGAAGAAGTTGTTCAAAAAAATATGGAGGCCATTGCACGCGGTCATGAATTAATGAATGAACTTTTAGGTGAGCGTGTAGGTGAATGGGCATTAGCGCCAGCAGATGGCAAACGCCGTATGTTCATGATTGGGAACGATGCAGTAGCACTTGGTGCACTTGCGGCTGGGACACGCTTTATGGCAGCCTACCCAATTACACCAGCATCTGAAATTATGGAATACCTTATTAAAAAATTACCGAAATTCGGTGGTGCGGTTATTCAAACAGAAGATGAGATTGCTGCAGCGACGATGGCGATTGGGGCAAACTTTGGTGGTGTCCGTTCTTTCACAGCTTCAGCTGGTCCAGGTCTTTCATTAATGATGGAAGCGATTGGTCTTTCAGGTATGACAGAGCAGCCACTAGTTGTTGTTGATACACAACGTGGTGGTCCATCAACAGGGTTACCAACAAAACAAGAGCAATCAGATTTAATGGCGATGTTATATGGTACGCATGGTGAAATTCCTAAAGTAGTAATTGCACCTTCTACTATGGAGGAAGCATTCTTTGATACAATCCAAGCGTTTAACATTGCAGAGGAGTTACAATTACCAGTGATTTTAGTGACTGACTTACAATTATCTCTAGGTAAACAATCTGTTGAACCATTTGATTACAATAAAATTGAAATTCGTCGCGGTAAAATTGTTACTGACAACATTGAAGAAGCGGCTGATAAAGCATACTTCAAACGTTATGAAAATACGGAAGACGGTATTTCACCACGTGTACTACCTGGTACGTTAAATGGTATTCACCATGTAACAGGGGTTGAGCATGATGAAACAGGTAAACCATCTGAAGCAACGGGTAACCGTCAAGTACAAATGGATAAACGTTTCCGTAAGCTAGCTGCATTGAAATTTGATAATCCGGTATACTCAAATGCACCACACGAAGATGCTGATATTTTATTAGTTGGCTTTAACTCAACTCGTGGAGCTATTGAAGAGGTACAAGAACGCTTAAATGCTCAAGGTATGAAGGTGAACCATGCGCATATTCGTTTAATTCACCCATTCCCATCTACTGAGGTGGCACCGCTTGTAGCAAAAGCGAAAAAAGTAATTGTTGTAGAAAATAACTACACAGGTCAATTAGCAAATATTATGAAGATGAATGTTGGTGGTCACGACAAAATCGAGACTATTACAAAATATAATGGTACACCATTCTTACCAGGTGAACTAGAAAATCGCGTGAAGGAGTTGACTCGCTAATGGCAACATTTAAGGATTTTCGTAATACAGTGAAACCAAACTGGTGCCCAGGCTGTGGTGACTTCTCTGTTCAAGCAGCGATTCAGCGCGCCGCGGCTAACGTAGGTATTGAACCAAACGAACTAGCTGTTATCTCTGGTATTGGCTGTTCTGGCCGTATTTCAGGTTACATTAATTCTTACGGTTTCCACGGTATTCATGGTCGTGCATTACCAATTGCACAAGGCTTAAAAATGGCAAACCGTGATTTAAATGTGATCGCTTCAGGTGGTGACGGGGATGGCTTTGCGATTGGTATGGGTCATACAATTCATGCCATCCGTCGTAATATCGACGTCACGTACGTTGTTATGGATAACCAAATTTATGGTTTAACAAAGGGGCAAACATCTCCACGCTCTGCTGCAGGATTTATTACTAAATCTACGCCGGGCGGTGCGATTGAGCCGTCATTAAAACCATTAGAAGTAGCTTTAACAAGTGGCGCTACGTTTGTCGCACAAGGTTTCTCTACGGATATTAAAGAGTTAACTGCTTTAATTGAAGCTGGTATTAATCATAAAGGCTTCTCGTTCATCAACGTATTCTCACCTTGTGTAACATACAACAAAGTGAACACGTACGATTGGTTTAAAGAGAACTTAACAAAGCTTGCTGATATTGAAGGCTATGACAATTCTGACCGCGGTATGGCGATGCGTACAGTGATGGAGCATGAAGGTTTAGTAACAGGTATTATTTATCAAGATACTGAAACAACTTCATATCAAGAAAAAGTACCAGGCTACTCAGAGCTACCATTAACAGATATTGATATTAAAATGAGCGAAAATGATTTTAATGAATTAGTGAAAGAATTTATGTAAATTAAATTTCATATTGCATGACAAAAAGCATTTGGGATGTTCTCATTCCAAATGCTTTTCGTGTTTTTTAAGACTGTTATGTCAAATGAATTAAGGTGTTAAAACATTATTGTGTCTGTTGTTACGTTGCACATCACTTTTGCACATAAGAACCGTAGTGCTGAAGTTTTGTTTTATCATTAAAATGACATGAAAGTAGATACATACTAAGTGAGGTTGATTGGAGTGGAGACTGAGCGACTCCTTGGGGATTAGCAAAGAGGAACGAAGGCAAAAACCATCACGTCCTGTGATAACGCCTTCGTGACCAACATCGTGTTGGCCCGAGACCCTGGAGCGAGCAGCGCGAGTGAAGCGGCTCATCGGACGCCCCCAGGAAGCTCTGCTCTGCGCGAAAGCGAAGCGTCAGCGGCAAATGTTTATCTGTGCGAAAGCGAAGCGACAGCAACAAAGCGCTCAGTCGGAACGGAAATCAACCCCTCGTTCTGCGAAGCTATACTCTATCATGATTTTCTTAATGATGCTCCACAAAATTTTTTGATATCCTTATAAAATCCTTATAATCATTTTTTACACTATAATCATCGAAAGGAAGATGATTATTATGGGAGATATTATTTTACAAACAGAAAATCTTAGCAAAAGCTTTAAGAGGCAAAAAATTGTAGAGGATCTGTCGTTAACGATACCTCGCAATACTGTTTATGGTTTGCTTGGTCCAAATGGTGCTGGGAAATCGACTACGTTAAAAATGATTACGGGTATGTTGCATCCGAATGCAGGAAAGATACTTTTTAATGGACGTGAATGGAATCGCAATGATTTACAAGACATTGGTGTATTAATTGAAACACCACCGCTTTATGAAAATTTAACGGCAAGAGAAAATCTCAAGGTTCGAACGATTGCCCTCGGATTGCCGCAGTCACGTATTGACGAAGTATTAAAAATTGTTGACTTGACCAATACAGGAAAAAAACGAGCAGGACAGTTTTCATTAGGGATGAAACAACGCCTAGGGATAGCTATTGCGCTATTAAACTATCCAAAGCTGTTAATTCTTGATGAGCCTACAAATGGTCTTGATCCAATCGGTATTCAAGAGCTTCGAAAACTAATAAGATCTTTTCCAGAGCAAGGTATTACAGTTATTTTATCAAGCCATATACTGTCAGAAGTAGAGCAGGTCGTTGATGAAATTGGCATCATTTCAGATGGTAAATTAGGATATCAGGGGGTTGCCCCACAAGGTCAGGAATTAGAATCATTATTTATGCAAGTAGTGTCTGCTAATAGAAAGGTAGGCATATAAAATGATTTCAATAATGAAGGCTGAAAGATTAAAATGGAAAAAGACTTATATTCCTAAATTAGTTTGGCTAGCCCCCATCGTGACACTGTTACTGAGTGCATCTTTAATGGGAGGAAGTTTTTTTCAAAAGGGTGCTTATAATTGGTGGTATTCAATGCTCCTACCAGGTGCACTGACAATATGTTGTGCGTTAGCGATAGAAAAAGATGCTAAATTGAAATATCATAGCATCCTCGCAATGCCGATCAACCTCAAAAAGATATGGTTTGGCAAAATCCTTACTTGTAGTGCCTGGTTGCTACTCATTACGCTCATTTTCTTTGCAGGTATTACTGCTGGCGGAATACTTTTTGGTCATAGCTTTCCTTTAACAAAAAGTCTTGCAGGTAGTTTATTAATTTTCTTAACGATGCTATGGCAAATTCCACTTTGTCTATTTCTTGCGGCAAAATTGGGTACTTATATAACTATTTTAATCAATCTGGTTGGCAATATTGTGGGGATCGTAGCACTTGCAGATGGGGAGTTTTGGTTTAGCGTTCCTTATGGCATTACAGCAAGACTAATTTGTCCAACTCTTGAGATTTTACCAAATGGTTTGCCAGTGCCTGAAGGTAGCCCGTTATTAAGCATGTCGGTTATAGTTCCAGGTATATTGATTGCTTTAACATGGTTTGCGTTAATCAGCTTCCTTACTGCACGTTGGTTTCAAAAAAGGGAGGCGAAATAGTTCATGGTAATGTTAAGATTACTTAGAGCAGAGCTCCTTAAAACAAAAAGAACGCCTTTTTTGCTTACACATCTAATTGTACCTATTATTATTTCTGGGCTGTTTTTAGCATACTATTCATATTCGCCATGGAATTTTGCATGGAAAATATCCGGTTATTTTCAGGCTCTTTCGTGTGGGTTTCCAATTATTATTGGATTAGTTTGTGCAATGGCAGCGGAGCAAGAAGCAAATGCAGGACATTTTCAGGGGATGCTAACAGCTACTAAAATAAAAATAGTGGCCTATTTAAGCAAGTTGATACTGTTATTATTATTTAGTTTTGGAGCAATATTATTGTCCTTCGGTATTTTTAGTATTGGTTTTATTGAACTTTTGCATGAAGATACTTTTGGTTATCAATTTTATTTCATAGCTGGATGTATTCTATTTGTAAGCTTTGCATTTTTATATATTTTACATTTATTTGTTAGCCTTCATTTTGGTAAAGGTGCCTCTATCGGATTAGGTATTGTCGGCTCACTAATAGTAGCCTTACTCCTCACTGGACTAGGTGATGGTATTTGGTCATTTATACCTTATGGTTGGGGTGGTCACTTTATTTCATTATGGGAAATGAAGGAGTCAGGGCTTGACCTATCGACGGTGGAAATAGGACTACAGGAAGGTATTATTGCTTCAATTTGTGGAACATTGTTCGCATTAGTCCTATCTTGTTTATGGTTTTGGAAATGGGAAGGAAGAAAAACAGAAAGTTAGGGAAAAATGATGAGGGTAGATGTATGGCTAAAATATTAGCAGTAGATGATGAAAAAGATATTTTAGTATTGATAAAAAATGCATTACTAAAAGACGAACATTTAGTAACGGCAATTTCTGACGCGACAGAAGTAAATAAAATGGATCTTGGTACCTTCGATTTAATTTTATTGGATGTGATGATGCCTGAAATTGATGGATTTACTTTATGTGGCCAAATCCGTCATGCGGTTGATTGTCCGATCCTTTTTTTAACGGCTAAATCATTGGAGGAAGACCTTATGTATGGGCTAGGTCTTGGCGCAGATGATTATATTATCAAACCGTTTGGAATTGGGGAACTACGTGCAAGAGTGAATGCTCATTTGAGACGCGAAAAAAGAGAAAGGCGTAGCATTCTTTTTATAGATAACGTCCACTTCAATCTATCTGGCAAAGAGCTGTTTGTAAATGATGAGAAGATAATACTGACAAAAAGCGAATATGAAATATGCGAATTTCTAGCTCGAAATCGAGGGCAGGTATTTTCTAAAGAAAAGATTTATGAAACTGTTTTTGGGTTTGATGGGAAGAGTGACAGTACCGCTATTACTGAGCATATAAAAAATATTCGTTCAAAGCTACATGCTTTTAATGTTGATGCCATTGACACTGTTTGGGGGATTGGATATAAATGGAGACAATGAAGCCTGCTAAAGGAACACGATTACATACTTTTTTTCTTCGATATCTCCTTTTCCTAAGTTTAGGTGTTATTCTGTTAGTGGTCCTACTGATCTGTTTAACGATGTTTGCCCTTTCTACCAACATCGTATTACCAGCAAATTATGAAGAAACTCAAATTTCATTATCAAGGGATCGTATTGCGTCTAGTAGTTCGGTTACAGCTGATATGATCCCAGACCTTGTTGATTACGTAGTATTTTCTAAAGAAGGTAAACTTCTTGCAGGAAATCTTTCAGAGAAGGAAGCTTCAAAAGCTTGGGATGCAATGAAAAAAGAGCAAACCCGAGGTGTCAGCCAATTTTACTCGTTTATAGAGCGAGAAAATGAGATTTGTATATTAAAATACAATATAGTGCCGCAGTATCGTTCGGCTATTATGAGGAAGTATTTACCCAATCCACAGCTTTTAGATATTCTATTATTTATTATAGGGGTTATAACGCTAGCAACTGTCCTTGCGATTCATTTTGGAGGAAATCTTAAGAAAAAAATGTTTGGCTTACAGGAAGCGATTGAAAAAATACAAAATCAAAATTTAGATTTTACGATTAACTCTTCAGGAATCCGTGAAATAGATGAAATATCGATTTCTCTCGAGCAGATGAAAGAGGCCTTAAATAGTTCGTTAAAACAGCAATGGGAAAATGAGCAGACTCGTAGAGAGCAAATTTCTGCTCTTGCCCACGATCTGAAAACACCTCTT
Source organism: Lysinibacillus sp. RS11 (assembly GCF_042019215.1). NCBI lineage: Bacteria > Bacillati > Bacillota > Bacilli > Caryophanales > Bacillaceae > Lysinibacillus > Lysinibacillus sp. RS11. The sequence goes on from NZ_CP168124.1 coordinate 1,264,925, forward strand.
ACAATTATTCGGGGAAATGCAGAGCTCTTACAGGACACTGTTCAAGACGATATACAAAGAGAATATAATGACTATATTTTGAAAAATACAATTAAAATAGAAAAATTCACGAAAGAGTTAATTGATTTATCAAAGATGGAGAAAAATATCGTTCGTGAAAAAACAAACGTTAAAACGGATGCATTTATGACAGAAATAGAGCATCAAATGAGAGCTCTTTCTCTAGAGAAAAAGCTTCAAGTGGCTGTCCAAAAGGAAATGCTTCCTGATCATATATTTATCGATGAAGAGCAGTTCTATCGTGCAATTTTTAATGTCATTGCCAATGCTGTAGAGCACACACCTGAAAATGGAAGGGTGACATTAACTGCTCAAGGTGCTGCGGATTTTATGCAATTTACGGTTACCGATAGCGGCTGTGGATTTTCTCCGAGAGATTTAAAAGAGGCTACCAAACAATTTTATCGCGGAGATCCAAGCAGAAACGCAGGAAGTCACCATGGGATGGGACTTTATATCGCCCAATCCATTGTTCAGAGTCATGGTGGAACACTGCAAATTGCCAATGATTTATCAGCTGGTGGAGGGAAAGTGACCATAACAATCCCAATCAATGTTGCCATGGGATAATTGCCCTGTCGCTTCGCTTTCTCACAGCAACAAAGCGCCCAGCCAGAACGGAAATCAACCTCACGTTATGGTATGAGCTTTATAAAAATGCTTGGTTAACACTACTGATAAAATATCTTGAGAAAAGAATGATTTTGGCAAATTTGCTAATATCATTCTTTTTTGTTTTGGCAGAAAGGAAAAAAGGGGAGCCTGTCCGGGCAATATTATTGTAAAAAATGCTACAATAAAAGAAAAAAGAAGAGGCGATGCACGTGGATAACGTCATTGATTTTGTCGCAAAGAAAAGAGAGCGTGAAGAAAGGCAGCGTGCGCAGGATTTAGAAAGGTACGTTGCGACACAATGTAATTTTCAACAACCAGAAAAAATTGATGCACTTGTTGATGAAAAGATAATTGAAGTGAAAGATCATACATTATTTCTAGGTTTTTTATCCATTTTAAAAGATGAAAAAATTGACCCGCTTGATATTTTTCAGGATGTTTTTACATTAGAGCCTGCTCGCTTTGAGATGTCCTACAATATGAGATGGTGGTCGGTTGTGCAGCTTGCATTTACATTTTTAACAATTTTAAAGGAGAACGAGCCGCATACATATGCAGACTTTCTTGGTTTTTCTGAATAATCTAGAGTGTGTGCACGTCTTGAAATACTACATAAACGTGCGCATACCTAACTAGATTCTTTTTATCTTCCCCTCAAATAAATGTATATCTTTACAATTTCCCCATTAAATCAATAATTTCTAAATAATTTTTACTGAATATTTTAAATTCCTCCATACTTGCTTAATGTTTGTTTTATAACATAACTGTTGTAAGCAAATAAAAATAAACAAAAACAAATGGAGGTTCCAACTCATGGCAATTCAAAAGTTGTGGAAGAAAGGTCTAATCGGTGCATTAGCAATTTCGATGTTGGCAGCTTGTTCTGACAGTTCGTCTAGTTCCAAGGAGGTAAACAGTGATTTAACGCTTGAAGAAATTACGAAAAAAGCAAAAGAAGAAGGCACTGTAAATTCTGTCGGTATGCCAGACACGTGGGCAAACTGGGTGGAGACTTGGGAAGAACTTGGTACGGAATATAGCCTAAAGCATAAGGATACCGATATGTCGAGTGCCGAGGAGCTAGCAAAGTTTGAGGCAGAAAAGGACGATGCGACTGCAGATATTGGCGACGTAGGAATTGCCTTTGGTCCGATTGCTAAGGACAAAGGTTTAACATTACCGTACAAAACATCTTATTGGGATGAGATACCTGACTGGGCAAAAGATGATCAAGGGCATTGGGTTGTAGGCTATACAGGTACGATTGCATTTTTAACTGATAAAAACAACGTCAAAAACGCTCCAAAATCTTGGGAGGATATTAAAAACGGAGATTACACTGTCAGCATTGGTGATGCACTTACAGCAAACCAAGCACAGTTTGCTATTTTAGCAGCTGCTATGGCTTTTGGTGGCGACGAATCAAATATCCAACCAGGGATAGACTTTTTCGCAGACTTAGCAAAACAAGGGCGTTTACAAGGTGATCCATCTGTAGCGAATTTAGAAAAGGGTGAAATTGACGTAGCCATCTTATGGGATTTTAATGCGCTTGGCTACCGTCACCAAATCGATGAGAAACGTTTTGATGTAGTCATTCCATCAGAAGGATCTGTCACATCAGGATATGCAACGATCATTAATAAATACGCAAAAAATCCTCATGCAGCCATGTTAGCTCGAGAGTATATTTTATCTGATGCAGGTCAAGAAAATTTAGCGAAAGGTTATGCTCGCCCAATTCGTGACAAGGTTCAATTATCTCAAGATGTTAAGGAGCTATTATTACCTGCAGAAATGTACAAAAACGCACAGCCAGTAAAAGATCAGAAGAAATGGGAAGAAACTACAAAACAAATTCCACAACTATATCAAGAGCAGGTATTAATTCATGCAAAATAATAAAGTTGTCTTAATTGTTGTAGACGCTCTTCGTTTTGATACAGCTTGTACCCATATGGGATTTATGCACCATTTAGTTGAACGCAATCTTGCAGCACGTTATAAGGTTTGTTCGGAGGTCCCATCTTTATCAAGACCTTTATATGAAACGATTTTAACGGGGACACCACCTATTGTACATGGTGTGACGAGCAATATGACCGTACGTTTGTCCACGCAAAATAGTTTATTTCATTTAGCGAAAGAAAACGGTCTGTCTACAGCGGCAGCTGCCTATTATTGGGTAAGTGAGCTATACAATCGTGCTCCATTTGTGCATATGGAGGACAGGCTACAATTGGATACGCAGTTGCCGATTGAGAATGGCTTGTTCTATTTTGAGGATCACTACCCAGACAGTCATTTATTTGCTGAAGCTGCATGGCTAATGGATCAAAAGCAACCAGATTTCTTGTATATACATCCGATGAATGTAGATGACGATGGCCATAAATTTACAGCTGACTCAGCACAGTATCGTAATCGTGTTTTAGCCATCGACGTCTTACTATCATTATTTATTCCAAAATGTCTTGAACAGGGTTATGAGGTGATCGTGACAGCTGATCATGGGATGACGAGTGATGGTAATCATGGAGGAACAACAGCTGAGGATCGTCATGTACCGATGTTTGTTATTTCAAATCGCGTTAAAGCAGGCATTAAGGATGAGATTGTATCACAGTTACAAATTGCTCCGCTGTGCTGTCATTTATTGAATATCGAACCTTCTGATGAAATGGTGCCCCTGTTATTAGAGGGGATGCAATCTTTAAAAAGGGCTTAATTTTTATTATTTATTCAGACTTTGAAGATATATCGGAACAATTTTAGCATTTATCGGAACAAAATCACGTTTTATCGGAACAATTTTAACATTTATCGGAACAAAATCACGTTTTATCGGAACAATTTTAACATTTATCGGAACAAAATCTCATTTTATCGGAACAATTTCAGTTTTTATCAACTATGGGCGACTTCTGGGGATTAGCGGCTCATCTGACGCCCCCAGGAAGCTTTGCTCTGTGCGAAAGCGAAGCGTCAGCGGCAATGTTTTCTCTGTGCGAAAGCGTAGTGCTAACGAAGCGGAAATCAACCTCACGTTATAATGATGAACCTTCTTATTAATAAAAATGATTAATCTAAATAATAGCCGCTATTAAATAAAGAAAGAAGTGATTGTTTTGATTTCGAAGCGGCAAACAGTTGCCTGGCTTTCCCCGTTCCTAGTACTTGTCTTGTTATTTTTCTTAGTACCATTACTGTATATGCTAATAACAAGCTTTCAAAATAGTGATGGATTTACACTTGCACACTATCAATCTGTACTAACGAATGATTACATTTTACAGGGCTTTAAAAATAGCATTACACTGTCCGTTATTTCGGCAGTCATTGCCTTAATGGTTACTCTATTTGCAGTTTATGCGATTATGAGATTTTCTGAGCCAGTACGTGAGAAGATTTTAATATTAACAAACTTAACATCAAATTTCTCAGGTATTCCATTAGCATTTGCCTTTATCGTATTACTCGGAAACAGCGGGCTCTTTACCTTGCTATTCGATCAATGGGGGATCGACGCATTATCGTCATTTTCTCTTTATAGCTGGGGTGGCTTGTTACTTATTTATATTTATTTTCAGCTACCGTTAGCGCTAATGCTTTTATACCCAATTTATGATGGAATTCAGCAACAATGGAAGGAAGCAGCGGCACTGCTAGGAGCGTCTACATGGCAATTTTGGGTGAAGATTGGTGTTCCTGTAATGCTTCCTGGGATAGTTGGAACATTTAGTGTATTGTTTGCCAATGCAATGGGAGCGTATGCCTCAGCCTATGCGCTAACTAGTAGTAGTTACAATTTAGTCGCCATTCGTATTGGTTCTCTTATTCAAGGAGATATTTTTGCCCAGCCAGAGCTGGCAAGTGCGATTGCTGTAATATTAGCAGTAACGATGGTGACGGCAATGCTGTTAAGTGAATGGAGTATTTCAAAAACAAGGAGGAAGTTATAGTGAAAAAAAGAGGCTTTGCTGATTTATTCTTCCTTCTGTTAGTAGTTTATTTGGTGTTGCCAGTTGGTGCAACAATGCTTTATGCCTTTGCGACGAATTGGAATAAGACCATTTTGCCAGAAGGATTGACATTGAAATGGCTTGCTACCTTATTTCAGGATGCAGAATTTATACAGGCGTTTGGACGCTCTGTTTTATTGTCGAGTGGGGCTGTAATAATCGCATTGCTCGTGATCGTACCAGCCATTTTCGTCATCGTGTTGTATTTTCCAAAATACGAAAAATGGATTCAGATGGCAGTTGTTATGGTGTATTCATTTCCGGGAATTATTTTAGCAGTCGGGCTCATTCGTGTTTATAGCCAATTTGATGTGCCAATGATTTTAGTCGTTTTAGGGGCCTATGTCATCGGAATCCTTCCGTACATTTACCAAGGGACACGCAATAGTTTACGCAATGTAGATGCTCGGCAGCTTTTAGATGCAGCGCAATTACTGGGAGCATCGAAATTGCAGGCATTTAGCAAAATATTATTACCTACTGTTTACCCAGGCTTATTTGCAGGTGCATTATTATCGTTTTCTGTACTTTTTGGAGAGTTTGTACTGATTAATTTAGTTGTGGGTTCTCGCTTTGAAACGGTACAAATTTATTTAATGAAAAAACTTAGTACAAGTGGACATATTGCCAGTGCAGTTGTCTTTATTTATATCGTTCTTATGGGCTTATTAACGTTCGTGATTGCAAAATTAATGAAACGATCGAAAGGTGCTACAAATCTATGAGTTATCTTGTTATTGAAGGACTTCATAAAAAATATGGACAATCAACTGTTTTGACAAATATAGATATGAAGATTGAAAAAGGTGAATTTATAACTCTGTTAGGTCCTAGTGGCTGTGGTAAGAGTACTATTTTACGTATTGTAGCAGGATTAACAGATGCATCGGCTGGCCAAATTGTCATTGAAGGTAAGGATATGATGGGTGTTCAACCAAAGGATCGCCAAGTTGGTATGGTATTTCAATCATATGCACTATTCCCAAATATGACGGTGAAGGAAAATGTAGCCTTTGGTTTACGCATGCAAAAAGTAAATACTTCTGAAGTTGACCAGCGTGTTCAAGAAATGCTTGCGCTTGTCCACTTATCTGAAAAAGCAAATGCTTATCCGAAAGAATTGTCTGGCGGTCAACAGCAGCGTGTTGCCCTTGCTCGTGCTTTAATTGTCCGACCAAAAGTGTTGTTGCTAGATGAACCACTCAGTGCACTAGATGCCCAAATTCGTAAAAAATTACAGGCAGATTTACGAGCCATTCAACAAAAGCTAGGCATAACGATGATGTTAGTAACGCATGATCAAGAGGAAGCGATGGCTGTTTCCGATAGAATATTTGTAATGAACAATGGGATGATTGCGCAATGTGGAACCCCTACGGCGATTTATACAAGCCCTGAAAGTGAATTTATCGCTAATTTTATTGGACATTACAATGTTTTTACGCGTCCAGCTCTTGAGAACATGATTGGCGAGACGTTACCAAAGGAATGTTCAAAATTTGCAATTCGACCTGAAGCCATTCATCTCGATCAGAGACAGGGGGATGTTTGTATGACTGGAGAGGCGAAGCAGTCGTTAATGAGCGGCAATGTTATTCGAACAACGTTTGAGGGTGAATGTTTCTTTACAATGGAGCAGCTCCATCAACGAGGATATTCGTTTGAGCTGGGCAAAAAATATACGTGCTATGTGGCAAGGGAAGATGTGATTGCATTATCATGACGTATGCAAAAATTGAACGATTTGAATTTATTTTAAAGCAATTAGAGGTTGATGAGAAAATTGTTGTTGCCAATATTGCGGAAGAATTACAAGTGGCACCTGAAACGATTCGCAGAGATTTTGATGAGCTAGAGCAACAGCGTTTATTAACGAGAGTACACGGAGGAGCTGTCAAGTATACACACGTTAGAAATGAACCAGTATTTTTGCGCAAGCTGCAAATGCAAAAAGAGGCAAAACGTAATATAGCTCGTTTGGCAGCTAGACGTATATGTGATGGGGATACAATTGCTGTTGATACCGGTACAACGACGGTGCATATCGCAGATTTTTTACTGGCAGTCGATGATATAACGGTCGTCACGAATTCCATAGCTGCTGCAGTACAATTTAATTTGGCTATTGAAGAGCGACGAATGACGGGTAAGGTAATTTTACTCGGAGGAACGACGAATCCAAGGCAATCCTCAGTAGCAGGAGCTATGACTTTGGAGGTATTAGGGAATATGAATTTTGATAAAGCATTTATATCATGTGGTGGTATTTGTGATGGTATCGTATACGATTACGATTTGGATGAATCGTTAATTTCTAAAAAAATGCTAGACCGTAGCAAGATGAACTTTTTATTAGCGGATGCATCTAAAATAAATGGTAAGTCCTTTTATCAAATATGTCACATCGAGGAGTGCTCGGAAATTCTTTGTGATATTGCTTGTCCAGTGGAGTGGCAAGCATACGAGGAAAAGTGGACGGTATGTAATGGAGGGAAGAGCGGATGATTGATTATCATGTACATTTAGAAGAAGGTCCATATTCATTTCGTTGGCTAGAGCGTACTTCTCAAGCTATTCGTTTTTTTAATGAAGATGAAGCAGCACAAGGTTCTAAAGCATTTGTGGAGTGGCAAATACAGCAGTTGGCAAAGCGATTACAAAGTGGCTGCTATAGTGAGGAATGGTTAGATTTATATCTACAACAGGCTAAACAGCTTGGTTTGCGCGAGGTTGGCATTGTCGACCATCTATATCGTTTTAAGGAGACGCGAACATATTTTGAGCGTTATATGCAGTTGGGTGATAACGAAGTTGGTAAAGTGCAGCGTTACTGGCTTGATCGTGTGATGACGGAAAGCATGGATGATTTTGTGTCAGCTATTAATCGAGCAAAGGCAAAGTGGAGTCGTCATGGTATTTCCTTAAAGCTTGGTATTGAGGCGGATTATTTTGTCGGTGGTGAGGAAGAATTAGCATCATTATTAGCAGCATACCAATGGGATTATGTCATCGGATCTGTCCATTTTGTGGAAGGCTGGGGCTTTGATAACCCTCAAACACAATACATATTTGAGGGTATGAATACAGCTACTTTACAGCAGAACTATACGCGTTTTTTTGCTACAGTAGAAAAAATGATCCTCTCCAATATGTTTGATTTTGTGGCACATTTGGACAACTTTAAAGTATTTGACTATCAAGTGAAGGATACGGTTTTTCTTGACTCTTGGTATGAAAGAATTGCAAAGGCACTTATGACAACACAAACTGCCACTGAAATAAATGCCGGCTTATATTATCGCTATCCAGTAAAGGAAATGTGCCCAGGACCTCGTTTCTTGCAAATTTTAATTGACCATGGTGTAGCCTTTACAATTTCCTCAGATGCACATTTCCCGGACGATTTAGGCAAGTATACATTTGTCAATGCAGAATTACTTAAAAGCTTTGGTGTACAATCAATTGTAGGTTTTGAACAGCGTAAGAAAAAATTAATTCAGATTTAGCACACCGTAGTTCATAATACTTTTAGTTACATAAGTACAAGACAAATTGCATACAAATGATTAAATTCATTTATAAATGAGAGGCGAGTAAATTTGTCAATAAAAGTAGATCAAATCTTTTTGCCGGTAATCATACAATCTGGCCAAAATGCATATGGTGTAGCCCGCTCCTTTTACGAAGCGTACCGTATAAAAAGCCTTGTATTAGAACCCGCATTGAAAACAAAAGGCATTCGAACACTCTTGCTAGGTGGGACACGAGGAATAGCAACTCAAAATAGTCAAATCATCGACTTTCAATATGTGGACCGATTAGATGAACCAGACTATTTTGTACAAGCTTTAATAGACGTCGCGAAGCAGTTCAAAAATAAGAAACTAATCTTACTTGTAGGTGATTGTTATTATGCGGAGCTTATCATTACCAATAAACAGACGCTACAGCGATATTTCATTTTGCCTTATATAGATGAAGATTTAATGAAGCGGATTCGAACAAAGGAAGAGTTTTATAAGTGTTGTGATTTATATAATATTAAATATCCAAAAACGGTGGTAGTGACAAAGGAACATGCAATAAGTGATGTTCCATTTGATTATCCGATGATTATTAAACCATCGAATTCTGTCGAATATACAAGTTGTTCCTTCCCCGAGAAGAAAAAAGTATTTCTTGCAAACAATGAAGAAGAGAAGCAGCGGATTATTAGCAGTATTTATCGTTCTACATATAAAGATTCTTTAATTCTTCAAGAATTTATTCCAGGTGATGATTCTTATATTCGTGTATTAGATGTTTACGTAGGGAAGGATAAGAGGGTTAAATTGATGTGTTTAGGTAACAAACTTCTCGAAGATCCCTCACCACAAAATATTGGGACGTCTCTGGCGATTATGACGGATTTCGACGAACAGCTAATGGACAATATCCGTTATTTTTTAGAGGATATTGGATATGTTGGATATGCGAACATTGACATGAAATTAGATGTTCGTGACGGGGAATATAAAATATTTGAAATGAACTTACGATCGGGTGCTTCTAGCTATTATGTGACAGCGAGTGGTCATAATTTAATGCAGTATGTCGCTAATGATTATATATTCAATGCAAGTCAAGAGCTAACGTATGTTCAGACTAAGCATTTGTGGTCACTGATTCCAGAAAGTGTGTTGTTTAAAGGTTTGAAAAATGAAAAATTGAAAATAGAAGCCAAACGATTAATAAAACAGGGCAAATATTCGAATGCCCTATATTTTAAAGAAGATATGAACGTAAAACGATGGTTAAAGCTGAAACTATACAATTTTTATTTGAATCTAAAATATAAAAAGTACTACAAATAAGGTCAAGCTAAGCGCAGGGACACCTTTGATACAGAATCCTATCAAAGGTGTCCTATTCTTTTTGGGGAATTAAGGTAGCTAAGAGTAATTAAGGCTCATCACCAAAAGTTGTAGATGACATTTGTTAAGACGTATGTTTTGTTTATAAGTTGATTGGAGTGGAGGCTGGGCGACTCCTTGGGGATCAGCGATAGGGGAACGAAGGCTAAGGGCATCACTTCCTGTGATAACGCCTTCGTGACCAACATCGGTGCTGTTGCTGTCGCTGCGCTTTCGCACAAACAAAAGTGCTGTTGCTGTCGCTGCCCTTTCGCACAAACAAAACCCTCTGCTGCCGCTTAGTTAGCACTACGCTTTCGCGCAAAAAGCATCTGTGGCACGAGACCCTGCAGCGAAGCGGTATGGGGAACGAAGGCTAAAAACATCACGTCCTGTGATAACGCCTTCGTGACCAACATCGTTGCTGTTGCTGTCGCTGCGCTTTCGCACAAACAAAAGTGCTGTTGCTGCCGCTGCGCTTTCGCACAAACAAAACCCTCTGCTGGCACTTCGTCAGGACTACGCTTTCGCGCAAAAAGCATCTGTTGGCACGAGACCCTGCAGCGAAGCGGTATGGGGAACGAAGGCTAAAAACATCACGTCCTGTGATAACGCCTTCGTGATCAACTTCCTGTCACTGCCGCTACGTTGCACTGCACTTTCGTACAAAAAACATCGATTGCCCCGACGCCCTTAGGAAGCTTTGCTCTGTGCGACAGCGGCAAATGTTTTATCCCCAGCAGGAACGGAAATCAATCATACGTTTTGGTAATAAGCCGTAATTAAGTCTAAACCACGACATTTAGTACGCAAACCTTGTAGGATGTAGCAATTATTAAGTATAATAGTAAAATGGGAATTCAAGTGTATGGAATTCGTTTGAAAGGAGTTACCTGATTGCGATGAATGAGGAACAACGTTTAGCTAATCAACAAGTCAATCAACCAAAAAAAGAAGACAAGCTTGAAAAGGATTATAGTAAATATTTTGAAACGGTCTTTACGGCACCTTCATTAAAAGATGCTAAAAAACGTGGGAAAGAAGAAGTTAAGTACCATAAGGACTTTAACATTGCAGCAGAGTTTGCAGGTATGGGCATAGGACGTACATTTTATATTCGTACCTATGGCTGCCAAATGAATGAGCATGATACAGAAGTAATGGCTGGGATCTTTATGCAGCTTGGTTATACGCCTACAGATGTGATCGATGAGGCTGACGTCGTGCTACTGAATACGTGTGCCATCCGTGAAAATGCAGAAAATAAAGTATTTGGAGAACTTGGTTTCCTGCTGAAATATAAACGTAAAAATCCAGAAATGCTTATTGGGGTTTGTGGCTGTATGTCACAGGAAGAATCCGTTGTAAATAAAATTTTAAGAAGCTATCCTCATGTCGATATGGTGTTTGGTACACACAATATTCACCGTCTACCAAACATTTTGAAAGAAGCATATATGTCAAAGGAAATGGTCATTGAGGTTTGGTCTAAAGAAGGCGATGTTATTGAGAATCTGCCGAAAAAACGTCTTGGCTCTATCAAAGCTTGGGTAAATATTATGTACGGCTGTGATAAGTTCTGTACGTATTGTATCGTACCTTATACGCGTGGTAAGGAGCGTAGTCGCCGTCCGGAAGAAATCATTGCTGAAGTTCGTGAACTAGCAGCTTCCGGCTATAAAGAAATTATGCTACTTGGACAAAATGTCAACGCTTACGGTAAGGATTTCGAGGATATTGATTACCGACTTGGTGATTTAATGGACGAATTACGAAAAATTGATATCCCGCGTATTCGCTTTACAACGAGTCATCCACGCGACTTCGATGATCATTTAATCGAAGTCCTTGCAAAACGTGGTAACTTAGTAGAGCATATTCACTTACCAGTACAATCTGGTTCGAATGAAGTGTTAAAAATTATGGCACGTAAATATACGCGTGAGCATTTCCTTGGATTAGTAGCAAAAATTAAAGCGGCTATTCCTGAAGTAACGCTAACGACTGATATTATTGTTGGCTATCCGAATGAAACAGAGGAGCAATTTGAAGAGACGTTAGCCTTGTACCGTGAAGTAGGCTTTGAAATGGCCTTTACTTATATTTACTCTCCTCGTGAGGGTACACCTGCTGCCAAAATGGTGGATAATGTACCTGAAGAAGTGAAAAAAGAACGTCTTCTGCGATTAAATGAGGTTGTAGGGGAATACTCTCGCAAAGCATTAGAGAGCATGAAGGGTGAAATTGTCGAAGTATTAGTCGAAGGTACAAGTAAAAAACGCGATGATGTGTTAGCTGGCTATACTCGTAAAAATCGACTTGTAAACTTTAAAGCCCCAGCAGATTTAATTGGTCAATTAGTGAAGGTGAAAATAGTTGAAGCTACTTCATATTCATTGAGTGGAGAATTCGTAGAAGTAGTAAAAAATGAAAAGGTGGAAGCGTAAATGACACAAGTATTATATACAAAAGAAGATCTAATCAAGAAGTCACACGAAATTGCGCATATGATTGCCAATACGCCAGAAGTTGAATTTTTCAAAAAGGCAGAAGCACAAATTAATGAAAACCAACAAGTACGTGAGCGTATTGCAAGTCTAAAAAGCCTACAAAAGCAAGCTGTTAACTTCCAACACTTAGGAAAAGAAAAAGCGCTGAAATTGATTGAAGACAAAATTGCTAAAATCGAAGAAGAAATCAACGCAATTCCAGTAGTCCAACAATTTAAAGAATCTCAAGGTGATGTAAATGATTTATTGCAATTAGTATCAAATACAATTGCTAACAATGTCACAAATGAGATTGTTCGCTCAACAGGCGGCGATGTACTACGTGGAGAAACTGGCTCATACGTAGCAAATACAAAACCAGGCAGCTGCTCATAAAAATAATAGAAGAAAAAGCTCGAATGAATGATTTCATTCGGGCTTTTCCTATTCAGGACACCTTAATTTCATTGACATTATAGTTTTTCAACAATATGAAAAGCTCGAATGATGTTATTAAGGCTATTTTTATGTGTTATTCTTCAATACTCGTGGAAGTTATCGTGATTTAGACATATGAAGTTAAATCCGGATGCAATTTAATTCTATAAAAATATATGTTCACCCAATGGGCGCTACCTGCATATGATGGAGTGAAAAGAGTCGAAGGAGGAATTGCGCTGAAACGTTTACGACAAATCGTGACGAAAGCAGTAGTTGCCAAAGGGAAGAAGAGAACGGAAGAACGTGTAACATTATGTCCATCAAATAAACCGACGAGTATTCTTGGTTGCTGGGTCATCAATCATACTTGCTCCGCAAAAAAAGTCGGTAAATTTGTAGAAGTATCAGGGAAATTTGATGTCAATGTCTGGTATGCCTATAGTAATCATTCGAAAACAGCAGTGTTTTCTGAAACGGTTCACTATAAAGACAAAGTGAAGCTCCATTTTAGAGATGGCGAAGTGAGTGTTAGTGATGAAGTTCGAGTGCGTGTAGTTCAAGAACCAAACTGCATAGAGGCAATCATTTCTCCATGCGGCACAAAATTTGAAATTGTAGTAGAACGCGAAGTCGTTGTAGAGGTAATGGGTGAAACGACGATTTGCATTAGTGTACATCCACTAGATTTCGAAGAGGAATGGAACTTTAAAGATGAGAGCTCATCTTCATCTAGCTCAAGCTCCAGCTCTAGCTCCAGTTCAAGTTCATCGTCTAGTTCTAGCGGAGAAGGAAGGTTTGTTTTAGAGTCCTCATCGTTTCCTGGTGAAAAACCAAGATAATACTAAAAGCCATATTTCTTTCATACATGCGAAACGCTAACATCTTAAAAAAGGTGAATGAGGCGTTTCGCATGTATCTTTTGTTATAATAAAAATATCTATATGGCAAGAGCGAGGTAAATTAAAAAATGACAACATACACACCGATGATGCAACAGTATTTACAGGTAAAGGAAGAATATAAGGATGCCTTTTTATTTTTTAGATTAGGCGATTTTTACGAGATGTTTTTTGAGGATGCAATTAATGCCTCACAAATTTTAGAAATAACATTAACGAGCCGGGATGCAGGTGCGAAAGAGCGTATTCCAATGTGCGGCGTTCCTCATCATTCGGCGAAAAATTATATTGAAACACTTGTGCAAAAGGGCTATAAGGTTGCCATTTGTGAGCAGACAGAAGATCCGAAGCAAGCAAAGGGTGTAGTGAAACGTGAAGTCGTACAACTTATTACACCGGGTACGATTATGGAAGGGAAAGCACTCGATGGTAAAACCAATCATTTTATTGGTGCGGCAGAGCAAATTGATGACAAAACATTCGGCTATGCATATTTAGACTTATCGACGGGTGAAGCAGTTGCTTCCTCTATTGAGGGCGATGGCAAAGCACTCTTAATGCAAATGCAGGCATATGGTATTCGTGAACTGATTGTAACGGATAGTTTACAGCTTTTGTTAGCGGAGCACGCAGTCAATGCGAGTATTGTGCTTTCCGTTGAAACGGATGAAATGACAATGGACAAAGTAGCAAGCTATTTAGAAGCGGTGCCAAATGAGTTACATGTTGTTTGTCTTCGTTTGCTTGCTTACATCGATAAAACACAAATGCGTTCGTTATCGCATATTCAAACATTTACGTATAATGAAATGAAAAATTATTTACGAATTGACTCTAGCTCAAAGCGTAATTTAGAGCTTATTCAATCTATACGCGGTGGCGATCAAAAAGGTACCCTATTATGGCTATTAGATGACACAGTAACTGCGATGGGTGGGCGAAAGTTAAAGCAATGGTTACATCAGCCTCTTGCAACACGTTCTGCCATTGAAGCAAGATTAGCAATCGTGACTGATTTATTGGAAGAGTATTTTGTAAGAACAGAGCTACAAGCCTCTTTAAAACAAGTATATGATTTAGAGCGTTTAGCTGGTCGTGTAGCTTTCGGGAATGTTGGTGGACGAGATTTAGCACAGCTACGTGATTCGTTACGTCAAGTACCTGCTATTCAGCAACAATTACTTAGTACCAATAAAGAAACATTGCATAAGTTAGGTGCAACATTGGATATGTGTGAGGATGTAGAGGCACTATTAGCTCGTGCTATTACAGATAATCCACCAATTACGATTAAAGAAGGTGACGTTATTCGTGATGGCTATAATGAGCGATTAGATGAGCTACGCTATGCTTCTCGTAATGGAAAGGATTGGATTGCCCAGCTAGAGCAAGAAGAACGGACGAAAACAGGCATTAAAAACTTAAAAATCGGCTATAATCGAATTTTCGGTTATTATATTGAAATTACAAAATCCAACATCCATTTAGCTGATTTAACACGCTATGAACGTAAGCAAACTTTGGCAAATGCCGAGCGTTATATTACACAGGAGCTTAAAGAAAAAGAAGCATTAATATTAAATGCTGAAGAAGAAAGTTTAACGTTAGAGTACAACTTGTTTGTAGAAATACGCGATGAGTTAAAGGCGTTTATTCCACGTGTACAAGCGTTAGCGGCAAGTATTAGTGAATTAGATGTGCTTTTAAGCTTTGCGAGCGTTTCGGAGAAATATCGTTTTACGAAGCCTGAATTTCATGAAGGTCGTGCCCTTGAAATCATTGAGGGGCGCCATCCGGTTGTTGAGAAAATGCTCAATAAGCAAATGTATGTGCCGAATGATTGTGTACTTGAGGATACTAATAATATGATGCTTATTACAGGACCGAATATGTCCGGTAAAAGTACGTATATGCGTCAGGTTGCACTGATCGTTGTCATGGCACAAATGGGCTGTTATGTACCTGCTGAAAAAGCTAGATTACCGATTACAGATCAGATCTTTACACGTATCGGTGCAGCGGATGATTTAGCTGCTGGACAATCAACATTTATGGTGGAGATGTTAGAATCGCAGCACGCTATTATGCATGCTACGAAAAATAGTTTGATGTTGTTTGATGAAATTGGTCGAGGGACATCTACTTATGATGGCATGAGTCTTGCTCAATCGATGATGGAATATATCCATGATAAAATTGGGGCAAATACACTGTTTTCAACGCATTATCATGAATTAACAGCACTTGAAAAGGAGCTTCCTCGACTGCAGAATGTACACGTATCTGCTACTGAAAAAAATGGCACAGTTGTCTTTTTACACAAGGTGAAAAAGGGAGCTGCCGATAAATCTTATGGAATTCATGTAGCACAGCTTGCACAATTGCCAGCGGAAATTTTAACAAGGGCACGAGTTTTGCTTGAAAACTTCGAGGCGGGAACGGTAGTAGCTGAGTCCCGGGAGGAGGTTGCTGAACAGCCAGTGCAAATGTCACTATTTGCGAAGGCGGAACCAATCGCTCCAGCAGAGGCAGAGGTGCTTAAAAGCTTAGAAAAGGTAAATATTCTGGGCACTTCACCAATGCAAGCGATGAATATATTATATGAATTACAGCAGCAATTATTAAACGCAAAAAAGTAAAGGAGTGATGCGCTATGGGAAAAATACAAATTATGGACGAGTGGCTGTCCAATAAAATCGCTGCAGGGGAAGTAGTTGAAAGGCCAGCCTCTGTAGTCAAAGAGCTTGTTGAAAATGCGATTGATGCAGGAAGTACGTCCATTGATGTTTTTTTACTAGAAGCGGGCCTCACTTCAATTCAAATAATTGATAATGGTAGTGGCATGGATGAAGAGGATGCATTAATATCATTCTCTCGCCATGCAACAAGTAAAATCCATCAGGAGCATGATTTATTTCGAATTCGTACACTTGGCTTTCGTGGTGAGGCGTTAGCTTCAATTGCATCGGTGTCTAAAATGACACTCATTACGTCAAATGGTGAATCAGGTACTTATTTAGAGCTTGAAGGTGGACACGTCGCTACACATAAACCTGGTCCTTTGCGTAAAGGAACAGATATTACAGTGTCACAGTTATTTTTCAATACACCTGCTCGATTAAAATATATGAAAACAATACAGACCGAGCTTGGGCATACCATTGACCTAATGAACCGTCTTGCACTTGGAAATCCACAAATTGCGTTTAGATTGCTACATAACGGTCAGCAATTGTTACAAACAAATGGACGAGGTGACGTGCAGCAAGTATTAGCTGCCATTTACGGTGTGCATAATGCTAAGAAAATGGTGTCCTTCAATGGAGAGTCACACGATTATAAAATTTCTGGTTTTGTGTCATTACCGGAGGTGACTCGTGCTTCGAAAAACTATGTGTCGTTGTTTGTTAATGGTCGCTGGGTGAAGCATTATTTAGTACAAAAAGCGATTGTAGATGCCTATCATACGTATTTACCAATTGAGCGTTTTCCGATTGTAGCACTCTTTATCGAAGGTGATCCCTATTTAACAGATGTCAATGTTCATCCTGCTAAGCATCAAATACGTTTAAGTAAAGAACCAGAGCTTCTTAAACTAATTGAGGAAACAATACGGGAGCAAATACGCCATGTTATTCGCGTGCCGCAAATGGAAAAGAAGGAAAAAGTCGCGAAGCCGGCGACGGAGCAGTTAAATATATGGAAGCCGGCACCAAAGCTTAATGTGGAGAAAATGAATGCCATAGTAGAAAAGCTTTATGATGTGCAAACTGTTCAGGAGCAAAAACAATTAGAGCCTATAGTGGCAGAGCCCGTCCCTACTGTTATTGAAGGTAGCTGGCAGCCAACACCAATGATGGAAGCAAATCCTCCTGAAGAAATGACGCTAGAGGGGCTAGAGGAACCTAGAGAAGTTTTACAAGATGAGCCTATTAAAGAACCATTCCCTGCGCTTGAAGTAGTAGGGCAAATTCACGGTACGTACATTGTTGCACAGATGGAGGATGGCTTTTATTTAATCGATCAGCACGCGGCACAGGAGCGTATTAAATATGAATTTTTCCGTGAAAAGGTCGGTCAGGTAAACCCGAATGAACGACAGGCTTTATTGCTCCCGTTGACCTTCCATTATGCAGCTGATGAGGCGCTTCTTTTAAGAGAAAATAGACAGGAATTAGAAGCTGTCGGTGTATTTTTAGAGGAGTTTGGACAGTCCTCATTTGTCGTGAGAGAGCATCCTAGCTGGTTTCCTAAAGGGGAAGAACAGGAAATTATCGAGGACTTAATTGAACAGGTGCTGACAACGAAAAAGGCGGACGTTAAAAAAATGCGTGAGGCAGCAGCGATTATGATGAGCTGTAAAAAATCGATAAAGGCCAATTATTATTTAACGAAAGAGCAAATGGAAACGTTATTACAAGATTTACGTAATGCTGATAATCCATTTACATGCCCACACGGACGTCCAGTACTTATTCATTTTACAACTTATGAAGTGGAGAAAATGTTTAAACGGGTAATGTAGTTGTAACGCCTGACATTTTAGAAAGGGGGACAATGTATTGCCACTCGTACATTGCTGTATAATACCTACGACTTGAAGTGGGATGAAGAACTTTGTACGCTATTAAATACCCTAATGTCAATGTTACTAGAGGTGAAAATTTCTTCAGAGATTTATACAAAGACTGCTCCAATTCTATTCTTTGATGAGGATATTCCGCTTGCAGGTAACTTATCAATCAGAAATGGATGCACAATAAGGACCGGCTCTTAAAGCGATCTAGCAAAAAGTTGTAGAGGTTACATGTATTTTCAAATCATAGCTAATGGGGGAAAAAGGTATGTTTTCATTTGAACATCGTCCTAAAATTATACATTTTTTAGAGCAATATAGCTTTGACGTATTAGTCATTGGTGGCGGGATTACTGGTGCTGGCATTGCACTTGATGCTGCATCTAGGGGATTGTCAGTCGCCTTGATCGAGAAACAGGATTTTTCTGCTGGCACATCCAGCCGTTCAACAAAGCTTATTCATGGTGGACTTCGGTATTTAAAGCAACTTGATGTAGGTGTTGTAGCTGAGGTTGGGCGTGAGCGTGAAATTGTTTATGACAGTGCGGTTCACGTTACAACGCCCGAAAAAATGCTCCTGCCATTATATAAGAAGGGCTCACTTAGTCCATTAACAACATCACTGGCATTGAAGGTATATGATCGATTAGCAGGTGTCAAAAAGCATGAACGTAGAACAATGCTGAATGCTCAGGAAGCAGCAGCGCTAGAGCCTTTACTCAATCGAGATGAGCTTGTCGGTGGTGGTTATTATGTTGAATATCGTACAGATGATGCCCGTCTGACAATAGAGGTACTGAAAAAAGCGGTTGAATACGGGGCACTTTGTCTAAATTATGCGGAGATGACAGAATTTTTATATCAAAAGAAAAAGCTTGTAGGAGTGCAAGTAAAGGATCATGTGACAGGGAAAATGATAGAAGTGCATGCTGCGCAAATCGTTAATGCTACTG
The DNA here is from genome assembly GCF_042019215.1 of Lysinibacillus sp. RS11. Taxonomy (NCBI): domain Bacteria; kingdom Bacillati; phylum Bacillota; class Bacilli; order Caryophanales; family Bacillaceae; genus Lysinibacillus; species Lysinibacillus sp. RS11. The sequence goes on from NZ_CP168124.1 coordinate 1,283,875, forward strand.
GACCTTGGGTAGATGAGGTCCGTCACAAGGATAAAGTAGCAGACAAAAAGCAATTACGACTCACAAAAGGGGTTCATATTGTCCTTGATCAAAAGGATTTTCCATTAAGGCAAGCAGTATATTTTGATATAGTGGATGGACGCATGGCCTTTGCAATTCCACGTGATGGCAAAACTTATGTAGGAACAACGGATACAGTTTACGAGGGAGACCCAGCACATCCTGTCGCAACCAAAGAGGATGTTGATTATTTAATGGATGCTGCAAAAACTGTTTTTCCAACAGCAAATATTTCAATAGAAACGATTGAATCGTCGTGGGCAGGTGTACGTCCCCTTATTTTTGAAAAAGGAAAGGATCCATCTGAAATTTCACGAAAAGATGAAATATGGACGGCTCCAAGTGGACTAATGACAATCGCAGGTGGCAAATTAACGGGCTACCGCCAAATGGCAGAAACAATCGTTGATAAAATTGTGAAAACACATAGATATAAGCACGCAGGTCCATGTATAACGCGTGAGATATCGCTTTCTGGTGCGAAAGGCCTCAATGCTCTCAATTTCCCTGACTATACAGCGTATAAAGCAAGAGAAGGTGTTCAATATGGTCTTAATTATGATGAAGCGAAGACGCTCGTTCAAAAATATGGCACGAATGTAGATGCGTTGTTTAACCAGGTGAAATATTTGCATGAGCATGGAAGTACGATGCCTCTTGCCTTACATGCAATGTTACTTTATGGCATAGAAGCAGAAATGGTGTACACACCAAGTGATTTCTTTATTCGTCGTACAGGTTTATTATACTTCGATATTGATGCAGTAAAACGTTATAAACAGCAGGTCATTCAAGTTATGCAACAACATTTTCGCTATACAGAGTCACAAAGAAATACTTATATCGCTCAACTAGAGCAAGCTATTTTAGATGCAACAAGTTTTATATAGGAAGGGGTGTAGGTAATGGAGCGCTATATTGAAATGTCAGATGGTCATTTCCTATTTACTCGAACATTCAAGCCGTCGAATCCATGTATTGGTCATATTCATATTTTACATGGTATGGCGGAGCATAGTGGACGTTATGTGAAATTTGCTCGTACTCTTAATGAAGCTGGCTATGCAGTAACAATGCATGATCATCGAGGACATGGAGAAACAGCAGCTTATAATGGCACACTAGGTTTCTTTGCCGAACAAAATGGTTTTGACCGTGTAGTAGAGGATGCTCATGAGGTAGTAACATTAATGCATGTACAATTTGCAGATGTACCTTTGATTTTATTTGGTCATAGTATGGGGTCGTTCATTACTAGAAGATATATTCAATTGTATAGCGAGCAAGTGGATAATGCGATTCTTTGTGGAACAGGGAATGTTACAGCATTGCATAAGATGGGGAATTTAGTAGCAAAAGCATTGGCCAAGCAATTTGGTAAAGAGACGGAGAGCAAAATATTAAATAAGCTCAGCTTTGGTAGTTTTAATAAGCAGTTCCCAAGTTCGAAGACTGCGTATGATTGGTTATGCTCGACAGAGGATGAGGTGCAAAAATATATAGATGATCCATATTGTGGCTTTATCCCAACAAATCAATTTTTTGTGGATTTAACAACGGGTTTTAAGTCGTTAAATCGTAAAAAAGAGATAGCGAATATAAAGAAAGAGTTACCGATATTATTGATAAGTGGTAGCATGGATCCAGTTGGAGAACAAGGTCAAGGCGTATATACTCTGTGGCAGAACAATTTGCAGCAGCGGGCTTACAGGATGTGACGGTTTACTTATTTGAGGATAAGCGTCATGAAATTTTGAACGAAGATAATCAAGAAGCAGTCTATAAAGTTTTATTACGGTGGTTAGAAAAATATGATACAAGATAAAATACAGCGAGCAGAGGTTGTAGCAATCGTAGGACCTACTGCTTCTGGTAAAACGGCACTAAGCATTGAGTTAGCGAAAAAATATAATGGCGAAATCATTAATGGTGACTCCATGCAGATTTATAAAGATTTAGATATTGGTACAGCGAAAATTACGGAAGAAGAGATGGAAGGTGTGCCACATCATTTAATTAGCTTCAAAGAGCCAACGGAACCTTTCTCAGTAGCTGACTATCAAAAATTAGTGCGTGCTAAAATTGCGGAAATTCAAGCACGCGGCAAGCTACCGATTATTGTAGGGGGCTCAGGATTATATGTACAGGCAGTACTCTATGATTTTCAATTTACTGAGGAGCAGGTAGATGAAGTAGCAAGAAAAGCCTATTATGAAGAACTGGAGAAATTAGGTCCAGAGGCTATGCATGCTAAACTTAAAAACCTTGATCCACAAACAGCAGAGACCATTCATCCAAATAATACTCGCCGTGTCATACGTGCGTTAGAAATGATTGAGCTTAGTGGCGTTTCAAAGGCAGCAGAAGCACATAATCGTGGAGAAGTTCCACTTTACAATCATGTGATTATAGGGCTTGGGCAAAATATGTCACGTGAAGAGCTCTATGATCGTATTAACCTTCGCGTTGATATAATGATGGAAAAGGGGCTTTTGGAAGAAGTAAAGGGTTTATGGCAGCAAAATATTCGTGGTGTACAGTCAATCCAAGCAATCGGCTACAAGGAATTATATGATTACCTAGATGGAAAATGTTCTTTAGAAGAAGCTGTTGACAGTTTGAAACAAAATTCTCGCCGCTATGCGAAAAGACAACTAACATATTTCCGCAATAAAATGGATGTTTACTTTCTTAAAAATGAAGAACAACTTTAGTTGATTGATCTCGCCTTATCGTAGATTTTGTTTTTATACTTTTGATAAATTTCTAAAAATTACTAATTGATAAATTGGTAGAACGTGCTAATATAGGAATTAAGAGGTAGGAAGAGAGCAAGGGGGGTATATTTGATGAAATCAATTAACTTGCAAGATACATTCTTGAACCATCTACGTAAAAGCAGTGTTTTTGTTACTGTGTTTCTGTTAAACGGATTCCAGTTAAAAGGGACTGTGAAATCCTATGATAATTTTACAGTGTTATTAGTAGATGTTGAAAGTAAACAGCATCTTATTTACAAACACGCTATTTCCACATTTGTTCCAGCAAAGCAAGTCGATTTTTTAGAGACAGAAGAATAGAAACATTAGAGTAAAACAGTTAGTGTTCATGACACTAGCTGTTTTTTTGCCTTCAGGCTATAATGTAAAAGGAAATCGATATATTGGAGGACTACACAGATGAAAACGATGGAGACAACAGAAATATTAGAACTATTAGATGCGAACGAAGATCTATACATTATTGATGTTCGTGAAGATGATGAGGTAGCACAAGGTATGATTCCTGGTGCTCAACATATTGCTCTTGGGACAATCCCTGATCGCATAAATGAATTAGATGCTTCAAAGCCATACATTATCGTTTGCAAGGCTGGCGCTCGTTCAGCAAATGCATGCTCATACTTAGAAGCTCAAGGGTTTGACGTGACAAACCTTGAAGGCGGCATGCTTGCATATGATGGAGAGTTAGAATTTAAATAATGACATACTTTAAAGAGAAAGAGCCTATTAATATTTGCTCTTTCTTTTTTCTTGTTCTTATTTTTTAGTGAGTTCATGATGAGGCTAAAATTTTATTGTATGGATTATCCTTTTTTTGCTCACGAATCTTTAGGTTATAACTGGCAAAGTTTAAACTAGTATATCTAATGCCTACGTCCATGATGCTTCATTATTATCTCTTACACCTAATGATCCTTATATCGATAGACCACTCGCCCATATCCCATTTAAACCAACTTCCTCTACAACTTTTGCGGAAAGACCGTTATAGGTATCCATTAAAAATTTAAGTGTGTCTGAATATATTTTTTCATTAAAAAATTTTGTTGTTTTTCCGTATATTAGAAACTAATGTTTTGAAATCAAAAAATGGTGTATTGAGAACAATCATAATACTACTTTTCTAGTGTAGTAAATTTAATTATGGGACTCAAAATGAAAAATATGAGATATCGCGTTACCAAGTCTCACCCACCTATGCAAGATAAATCTATTTACATAGAATACAGTAACCTCCATAAGTGGAGAGGACTACACTATCAATACAAAAGAAATGAAAATATCTAACTAAATGAGGTGAGTTTATTGAAAAACGGACTTGGAAAATGGGAACAATGCTTACTTTTAAAACAAAATCCTTTAACAACTAACTGCATGCCAGAATCAATACTTTACAGTCTAGAAAACCTAATCTATTTATTAAATAAGTATGAGTATATTTATGTGAAACATAATAGCGCTGGACAAGGAAGAGCAATTTATAAAGTCTACAAAAGAAAAGATGGACACTATTGTTTTAACGGATTTACCATGCAAGGTGAGGAAATAAGTAAATGTGTAGCAGCAATTGAGGATTTCCACCAAGTTCTACATCCATATGAGAAACAAGGTAGATTAAGCGGAATTTATATTATACAAGAGGGGGTCAAAAGTCTAACCCCTGATGGGAATTCAATATCTATTCGTGTTCATGTTCAAAATCTAAAGGGAAAATGGGTAATTGGTGGGATTTACGGAAGAGTGGCAACTGAGGATCATGGGATTGTCAATTCAAATCGAGGTTCTAAAGCAATATCGATTGAGGAATTATTATCAGGTTATTTGATGATGGATAATACAAAGAAAGATCAAACAATAGATTCTCTAAAAGAGGATTCAATTTTAGTAGCTGAAGTAATAGCATCCCACTTTCCTTGTAGAGAATATGGCATTGATTTTGGAATAAATCTAGAAGGAAAACCTATATTATTCGAAGTAAATACAACGCCAAGCATACGTAGTTTTGCCAAAGTTGATAGGGCGATCTGGAAGAATATTGTTGAGATTAGGAAAATGCAAAATGAAGGCTAAGTTTGAAATGTAGTTATTTTTCATGTTAGTCATCAGCATATTTTTATTCAATAGACATACATCAAAAAATTACTTTCCCTACTATATTTATAGGAAATAAGTTTTAATTGAATCCGTTACTTGTGAACGATTAGGAATTTACCTAGGAAAAATAGATTGTGGTTGAGTAGGCGCGTTATGAATCAATTTTCTATTGGAGAGAAGATTCAGCATGGGCTCAAATTGCCAGCCCTCAGGAACCTAAATTCGCGTACGTTAGATTTATTTGGTTATTCGAAGTGTTAAAAGACTCTTTTACTGGAATTCACTATTTTGGAACGAATGCCAGCAAAGGAATCCCTGGAACAATTTTTCATTTAATTAAATATATTGACACAAAAAACACTTTATCGTAAATTTAAAATAATTGCATAAAAGCATTAGGTGCCCATTGCGGGAGAATAGGGAATAAAGTGAAAAGCTTTAGCGGTCCCACCACTGTAAAAGAGAGTTTCATGGAGAATGCCACTAGCATAGTCTGGGAAGGTTCTATGAAATGTTGAAATTGAGCCAGGAGACCTGCCTAACTGCTGCGTATTATATAGACGATGGAAAAGTCTGTAGTTTATTTGTTATGAAATAAACTACAGGCTTTTTATTTTTTTCTCTAAATCATATCTTCGAGTAATGAGGCAAAAAAGAAAGGGGAAATTTTCATGCAATTATTACAACAGACGATTCAAAACATTCACAGTACTGACCACAAAATGATGGAGCAGGCAAGAGAACGCATAGATGCACTATGCAAGCCTCCTGGAAGTTTGGGAAGACTAGAAACCCTTGCTGTGCAACTATCTGGGATTACAAGAGAACTATTTCCTGCGATTGATAATAAAGCGATTATTGTGTGTGCCGCAGATCATGGTGTTTGTGATGAAGGGGTGACATCTAATCCACAAAATGTGACGGTCTTTCAAACATTAAATTTTCCTAGAGGTGGAACTGGTGTCTGTGCTATCGCAAGAATCACAGATGCTAAAATTGTCACAGTAGACGTTGGCGTAAAAGAAGATATTCCGCATGATGCTGGTGTTATCCTAAAAAAAATTAAATATGGAACGGACAATATGGCAAAAGGTCCTGCCATGTCAAGGGAAGAAGCCATTCAATCTATTGAAGTAGGAATTGAAGTAGCTACCGAAGAAATAGCAAAAGGGGCGAATGTACTCGGGACAGGTGAAATGGGGATTGGAAATACAACACCGAGTGCTGCAATATTATCGGTTCTTCGTGCATGTCATCCGATTGAAGTGACAGGGGTCGGTGCAGGTGTTGGGCCAGGTGGAATCGACCATAAAATAGAAGTTATTCATAATGCTATTACATTAAACAAACCAAATCGTGATGATGCTATTGACATTCTTGCAAAAGTTGGTGGTTTAGAAATAGGTGCTATGGCTGGAGTTGTACTCGCTGCAGCTGCAAATCGCAAGCCTGTTGTGATTGATGGCTTCATTTCTACTATTGCTGCACTTATTGCATACGAACTCGAACCAAAAGTAAAAGACTATATCATTCCTTCTCATGCTTCCGAAGAACCAGGTGCTAAAATTGCTGCTGAAATGCTCGGAGTTGAACCGATGTTGCAGATGAATATGCGATTGGGCGAAGGCTCTGGTGCAGCTTTAGCGTTTCCTATTTTGGACGCAGCATGTTCCATGATGAAAAACATGACAACATTAGAGGAAGCTATTCTGCTGTTAGAAAAGTAATTAAATATTATGAGATTCTAAAAACAAGTTCTTATGAAAGTAGTTACTCAGCAAGCAAAAAGTTTACTTAGGGTAACATACTATTTCTATTAGGATATATTGTTTCTAGGCGCTGCTACACATAAACAAAAGTTATAGTTAAAGGATTTAAAATCTGCTATTGATAAAAAATAAGAGGCTGGGACAGAACTCGATTATTTTGAAAAATAGCGAAAACAGGTAATAACCTTTTCGCTTCAATGAGTAGAGTGTTCCTTCCTAAATCAAAAAAATGTTAGACCGAAATCGATCTAACATTTTTTCTTTCTGTCCCAGCCTCTTGTTGTTATACGGTGATGTAAGGAAACTTAGCTATGCCCGCTGCAATTTCCGCAACGGTAAACGCCATTTCTTCATATATGAAAGAACTCTTAGTGCAGTAATTACACCAAATAATACATATAAATAGATATCCCCTGAAAATAATCCAAGCCCAATAATAAGTCCAGCTAGTGCTGCCCAAACACCATAGACTTCATCACGGAGAATTAATGGTTGTCGTCTAGCTAATAAATCTCGAACAATTCCACCGCCTGACCCTGTTAAGACAGCAGCTACAATAACTGCACTAATGGGCATGTCGAGCTTCACGGCATAGAGAGCACCCTGAATTGCAAATGCCGATAAACCGATAGCATCAGTGAAATTGCCCCAGCGATGCCAATGTTGGATGAGTCGATGTGGAAATAAGAAAAAAATTGTAATGGCTGCAATGGCAATTTGGAACATCATATCCTGTCCCCACAGTGTTGTTACAGGCAAACCTATGAGCAAATTTCGTATAGCTCCTCCGCCAAAAGCGGTTACAATCCCGAGTATATATACACCGAATAAATCGTATTCTTCCTCCATTGCAATGATTGCCCCAGAAATAGCGAAGGCAATTGTTCCAATAATACTAAAAACCTCCCAAGCCAACCCTTTCACTCCCTATATGAATAAATCTTTTTGATTAGTTGCAAACCCTTTTTGTAGCGTAGAAGTTTTTGCTAAGAAAAGTATCAACTTATGCTTTGGAATTATCAGATATTAAATATCCTATTATAGTAGGACATAATAGATGAAGTCCGCAATTTAGATTAGCGTAAAATGCAATTAGAAACAATAGCAAGTTTTGCAGGCAAGCATACAAATTGTTAAGATAGGATTTGAACAAATGTGAAATGGAGAAGAATATAATGACTTTTACAACAAATTTAATGGAAGAAACACTAGCATTAGCAGCTAAAATAGAAGAAAAGGTGCGTCCTTTTCATGCAAAGGTAGAAGACATGGCATTCTTCAACCAACAAAAAGTGCTTGCTGCGTTTAGAAAGCATCAAGTAAGTGATTATCATCTGCATCCGTCTAATGGTTATGGCTATGATGATGAGGGGCGTGACAATCTAGAACGTGTTTATGCAGAGGTCTTTGGAGCGGAGGCTGCCATCGTACGTCCGCAAATTATTTCAGGTACACATGCAATTACGCTTAGTTTATTCGGAGTATTACGTCCTGGTGACGAATTACTTTATATTTCGGGTCAGCCGTATGATACATTGCAATCAATAGTCGATGGTGGCGATAAGGATACTGGCTCCTTAAAAGATTATAAAATCGGTTATAGCCATGTAGATTTAATCAATAATCAAGAGATCGATTGGGAGGGCGTTGCAGCTGCAATTACACCAAACACAAAAATGATTGCTATCCAACGTTCGAAGGGCTATGCAACACGCCCATCCTTTACCATTTCACAAATTGCAGACATGTGTGCAAAAATCCGTGAATTAGCGCCAAATGCCGTTATTTTCGTTGATAATTGCTACGGTGAATTTGTGGAGGCACAGGAACCGACCGAGGTTGGGGCTGATTTAATGGCAGGTTCGCTCATTAAAAATCCTGGTGGAGGCTTGGCGAAAATTGGTGGTTATATTGCGGGTCGTGCAGATTTAGTTGAGAAATGTGCTTATCGTATGACATCACCAGGTATTGGTGCTGAGGCAGGAGCAACATTAAACACGCTTGGTGATTTCTATCAAGGATTTTTCCTTGCACCACATGTTGTATCTCAAGCATTAAAAGGTGCCATTTTCACAGCTGCTATGCTAGGGGAAATTGGGATGAATACATCACCAAGGTATGATGCTAATCGTACAGATTTAATTCAATCGGTTTCTTTCCAAACCGCGGAACAAATGATTGCGTTTTGTCGTGAAATTCAAGCAAACTCACCAATTAATGCGCATTACGCACCAGAGCCAGCGTACATGCCTGGCTATGAGGATGATGTCATCATGGCAGCTGGAACATTTATTCAAGGTTCAAGTATTGAGCTTACAGCAGACGGTCCTATTCGTCCGCCGTTTACAGCATTTATTCAAGGTGGGTTAACATATGAGCACGTAAAATTTGCTATTTGTAGTGCTGTACAAAAAATCCAAAAATAGGAGATGAAAAAACTATTCAATACTTTCGTTTTGAATAGTTTTTTACAATTTTTCATCAATTCGAAAAAAATATTTTAATTGATGTAAGGAAACCTTACATGACTGGTTGACAGTGTAAAATTTTCGTTATATGATTAGCGGGTATTGGAGGGACTTAAATGAGTCGTGAAATTAGACGAACTATGCCGTTATTATCCATGAATATTGTGATGCAATTGACTGAGCTTTCGGCACGTCAAATTCGTTATTATGAAGAACACCATTTAATTGAGCCGCACCGAACAGAAGGCAACCGTCGAATGTTTTCATTAAATGACGTCGACATACTGCTTGAAATTAAAGATTACTTAGAACAAGGTATGAATATGGCGAAGATTAAAAAACTATTCGCTAAAAAGAATGATGCTGTTGCAACAGAAGAACCAAATTTAAGTGATTCAGAATTACGTCGCATTATGCGTGAAGAAATGCGTCAAGCACAGCGCATGCAAAAATCTTCCATCAGACAAGGGGATTTATCTCGATTCTATTAATTAAAGTAAACGTACGCTTCTGGTAACAGTTTAGATTATTTTAATAGGGTAGGGTAATAATAAAAGCTAGACAATTTATAGGAGTGTGGAAAACTGTGGGTAAATACACAAAAGAGGACATTAAACGTCTTATCGAGGAAAAAAACGTAAACTTTATTCGATTACAATTTACGGATATTCTTGGCACAATTAAAAACGTTGAGATTCCTGTAAGCCAATTAGACAAAGCGCTAGAAAATAAAATGATGTTTGATGGCTCATCCATTGAAGGCTTTGTTCGTATCGAAGAATCGGACATGTATTTACATCCTGATTTAGATTCTTTCGTAGTGTTCCCTTGGACTTCTGAAAAAGGGAAAGTAGCACGTTTCATCTGTGATGTATACACTGCTAAAGGCGAGCCGTTTGCTGGTGACCCACGTAACAACTTAAAACGTATCCTTAAAAAAATGGAAGAGTTGGGCTTCTCAAGCTTCAATTTAGGGCCTGAGCCAGAATTCTTCTTATTCAAATTAGATGCAAAAGGTGAACCAACATTAGAAGTAAACGACCATGGTGGTTACTTCGACTTAGCACCTACAGATCTTGGCGAAAACTGCCGTCGTGATATCGTATTAGAGCTAGAAGAAATGGGCTTTGAAATCGAAGCATCTCACCATGAGGTAGCTCCTGGACAACATGAAATCGACTTTAAATATGCAGATGCAATCACAGCTTGTGATAACATCCAAACGTTCAAATTAGTAGTTAAAACAATTGCACGTAAACATGGCTTACATGCTACTTTCATGCCGAAACCATTATTCGGTGAAGCTGGCTCTGGTATGCACTTCAATGTTTCATTATTTAAAGGTAAAGAGAATTCATTCTACGATGAATCGACTGAACTAGGTCTTTCTGAAACAGCAATGCAATTCATGGCGGGTGTCCTTGCTCACGTTCAAGGTTTCACAGCTGTAACAAACCCAACAGTTAACTCTTATAAACGTCTTGTACCTGGTTACGAAGCACCATGTTATGTAGCATGGTCAGCTCAAAACCGTTCACCACTTATCCGTATTCCATCAGCACGTGGTCTTTCAACTCGTGTAGAAGTACGTTCTGTGGATCCATCTGCAAATCCATATTTAGCAATGGCTGTTATTTTAGAAGCTGGTCTTGAAGGTATTCGTCAACAATTAACACCACCAGCTGCGATTAATCGTAACATCTATGTAATGACTGAAGAAGAGCGTAAAGCGAACGGTATTGAAAACTTACCACCAGCACTTGACGATGCTTTAGCATTACTAGCTAAAGATAAAGTAGCGCAAGAAGCTTTAGGCGAGCATATCTACGCAAACTTTAAAGAAGCAAAAGAAATCGAGTTCGATATGTACCGTACAACAGTACATCAATGGGAACGCGACCAATATTTAAAAATGTACTAATATATTAACCGAGTACCTAATCAAGGTACTCGGTTTTTTTCTTTTGAAATTCATAATTTGATAGTAAATACTATAACAAGAACTGATAGGCGCTAGACATTTTCAATCAAATATTTAGTAGCCCATATATTTTTGGTGGTGATGATGATGATGGTGTGGCATGTGATGATGATGGTGCATATGGCAAGGATCAGGTCGCATATCGCAAAGTGTATGATTTTCGCAACATTCATTCACTACACATTCTGTGAAAGGGAAGTAATATTGATGATCAATCATATGTTTGTTAACTGTTGTAATATGTGCTGGTTGTACATGTGGCACGACAGTATGGATGTAATTGGTACGAATATATTCTTCTGGTGGTAAAAAATGTGGTGGGTCAAATTGAGTTGGGCATGCTTGTGGTGGACAACAATGTGGACCTTTTGCATGGTGATGCATACGTTTAAACATGTTATAACCTCCTGTTTTGATAAGTTGTGGTTCATACTTAAGATATGAGATGAAAGACAATGTGGTCTATTTGTATGCCTATTAAGAGTTGGTTAAATCTCTTAGGCAATCAAAATAGGTATGATTATTGAAAAATTTCATCAAATGTTAATAATGTAAACTACTATCGAAAACCGAAGTGATGAAATGCATGTCGAAATTTAAAGTATTTATGACCTTTTCAATAATTTTTTGATGATAGGTGTGCTTTTTATAGTTCGAAAGTGCTAGTATGTAAGAAAGATCCGTCCTTTGAACAAGGTTGGATACATTAAATGTTACACATATAATTTAGACAACATTTTAGCTATTGTAAAATTGAGCTTTGTTGAAAGGTAATGATACAAAGAAGAAGTGCTGGATGATATCAGATGAGAATTATAACAATAACTAATATTTTACATTGAATAAAAATTCATTTTGTTGTAGAATTAACCGGATGTGTTGTTGGGTTTACGGTATTTTTGTAGCTCATAAATGTAAATTATGAATAATGTTGGGATTGTTAAAATTTCGCATTGCAGATGTTAATTATAAAAAAGTAGTGTTTAGGCGTTCCTTTATTACTTTTTAGAGGAATGCTTTTTTTATTTTATCCCTCATTAACCGCTCGTAAATGCCCAATTGGCAAATAATAATCAGCGAAGATAAAGAAATTTCCACTGATTAATGTTTCGCTTTATACAGATATACTTCTTGGCGGTTGAACAGTATATAACTAACAAGCCTGATGTATACAACTTTGATAAAACTAGAGAAATGAGGCTTTTAATTATGAAAAAATATCCTACTTCTTCATACTTTTACTTCATAATCCCCTCTCTTATTGGTGTCCTATTATTCATGACACCAGTCTTAACAGATGAGGGATGGAAAGTTCCAATTGCTATTTTAGCAAATATATTAGCGGGTGTTGTTGCGCCTGTGATTAGTTATTTTACTATCATTATGTTTGCGATTTCGGCAATTGGTTCACTTATTGCCAAATTCATTCCTCGCGATCATACAAAGAAGCCTAGTATTTTAGATACATTGTTTTATGTCAATTGGTTTTGGACAATAATACGAATTATCGGTTTAATATTTGCTTCAATGGTTGTATTTGATTTTGGACCATCAGCGATTAACAATGAAAATACTGGTGGGTTATTAATGAACCCTGATGATGGTTTGGTAACGTTTTTATTTACGATTTTCTTATTTGCGGGTCTACTATTACCATTTTTAACAAACTTCGGCTTACTTGAATTTTTCGGAACAATGATGGTAAAAATTATGCGTCCTCTCTTTAAAAGTCCTGGTCGTTCATCGGTTGATGCACTTACATCGTGGGTGGGGGATGGAACAATTGGTGTTCTGATGACGAGTAAGCAATATGAAATGGGGAACTACACGAAAAAAGAGGCTGCCATTATTGCAACAAGCTTCTCTGTAGTATCCATCACGTTCTGTATCGTCGTATTGGATACAGTGCATTTGTCACGCTATTTTATTCCATATTATGTAACGGTTGTACTTTGCGGTCTTGTGTTAGCGGTAATAATGCCGCGAATTTATCCGCTTGCTAACAAAGAAGATACGTATATCGATGGTAGTCCAGTAGATTTATCACGTGAGGAATTACCCAAAGGTTATAATTCGATGTCACATGGTCTAGAAAATGCTTTAGCAGTCGCACATGCAAATCGTGATCCTCTTCAATTTATTAAAGATGGATCTAGAAATGTCTTGGATTTATGGATTGGCGTAGCGCCCGTTGTTATGGCATTTGGTACCATTGCTTTAATGCTTGCTGAATTCACTAGTATTTTTACCGTTTTAGGGAAGCCATTTGAACCTATTTTAACAGTGCTTGGTTTACCTGAAGCAGCTGAGGCGGCACAAACAATGGTTGTCGGCTTTGCAGATATGTTCTTACCTTCAATTTTAGGAGAAGGAATCGAAGCTGAAACTACACGATTTGTCATTGCTGTCGTTTCTGTTACACAGCTTATCTATATGTCAGAAGTCGGTGGACTAATTTTAGGTACGAAAATTCCGCTGAAGTTTTTTGATTTAGTTGTTATTTTCTTATTACGTACGATTATTTCACTACCAATCGCAGCATTAGTTGCACATTTACTTTTCTGATCTAAAAAGCAATTGTTCGCATTTAATGAGTGCGAATAATTGCTTTTTCTTTATTTAAATCAGCGTGACAGAGAGAATATCCGCGTAAAAAGGGTGAAATACCCGCGTACTAGAGGTGATTCTTTGCATATAGACTTCCGGTGCAAAAAATATCTATTTCACACGCTTTAAAACAAGTTGGATCTAGTTATGATAAAAAAGAATAAATAACTGTGAACATACTACAACTTGCTGCATAAATTCATTGTGTTGGGAAAAACTACGCCTAAAGTGATACTGAGGTGATAAAATGGACAGAATTTTTTCTCTCTGCTTAAGTTCCTTTTATTTATTATTTTCTCAACCAAATAATGCCTATCTAAATGATTCGTTCAGTCCTTATGAAGAAATTTATCCTGAAATAGGCTATAAAACGGTTGAAGCAGCTGCCTCCGATTTTGAGCGGCACTTTCATCAAGAACTAAAGCTACCACTTCGAGTACCTCCTATTAGTTTTACGCATCATTTTGGTCGATTTAATAATCTTGATGGTGATAGGAATGATTTTTATGAAGTTACATTTATTAATAATCGACTTCCGGAGCATCATTATAAAATAACTGTTCGACCTAATCATTTTAAGTTACTATCTAAAAAGGACTATATAGTAAAGACATTCGAATTGAAAAACGGAACGACTTCAATCTATATGGAAATATCAGGTTTCAATGTACTCGCTTTTGAAAGAGGAGATTGGCAATATATGCTGTGGATTGATAAAAGGGTTTCCGAAAAGGTGACACCTGAAGTGTTAGTCGACATCGCCAATTCCATTGACTATACAAACTAAAATGATAACCGTGGTTAATTCAGCTAAAATGCCAAGTCCTTTAAATGGGGCTTGGCATCACTTTTTTTTGAAAGTATTTCGAATATCCTCAAGTTGACCGAGAGTTACAGAAACATTTCGGATTATGATAGAGTAAGGTAGACATATTTGATAATAGTTCAAACAAAGAAGTAGACAACTTGAAAATAATCATAATAATCGGAATTGAGCAAAATTGTAACCACTGATAGTTGCTAAACGATAAAAGACAACATGCAACAAAAGGCTGAAGAGTAGGAAAGGAGCAGTAAAACAGTATAACTTGAAAGTGTTTTTGTCAATGCATTGGATATGAAAAAAATTAGTTGACGGATTGCATTCATTAAGTTAAGATAACTAGCGAATATAAAAGAGGTTCATAGCGCATACCCTCTATAAAAAACTATGGATGACGTCATTTACGCCATGTCCCAAAAATGCGGATATGGCGATTTTTTTTTATTAGGTTTCACGCATAATGGACTTCTCACAACTTGAGGAGGCATTTTTATGGCAGGAAGAACAGATGAACAAGGATTACAAGATTTAACACTACTTGGTAACCAAAACACAAAGTATTTATTTGAGTACTCACCGGAAGTACTTGAGGCAGTCGATAATTTGCATACGGGAAACGATTTTTTTGTAAAATTTAATTGTCCAGAATTTACAAGTCTTTGTCCAATGACAGGGCAGCCTGACTTTGCAACAATGTATATTTCTTTTATTCCAGATAAAAAGCTAGTAGAGAGTAAGTCACTAAAGCTTTATTTATTTAGCTTCCGTAATCACGGAGACTTTCATGAGGACTGTGTCAATATCATCATGAATGATCTAGTTAAGCTGATCGAACCGCGTTATATTGAGGTATGGGGCAAGTTTACGCCGCGCGGTGGCTTGTCTATTGATCCTTGGTGCAACTATGGCCGCCCAGGCACAAAATATGAAAAGATGGCGGAACATCGTTTGATGAACCACGATTTGTATCCTGAAAAGGTGGATAATCGTTGATGCTGTATTATTTAAATGGGTTGTTTGTTGGCTTTTTAATTTTGGCAAATGTTTTAGCTGTTAAAGTGTTTAGTATAGGCGAATGGATGATACTTCCGGCAGCAGCAATACTTATTATTTTCACGTATCCTCTTATTGATGTAATTTGCGAAGTGTACGGTAGGGAAGCGGGCAGTCGCACGGTAAGAACGGGGCTTATAGCACAAGTGTTTGCGGCATGCTTTATTGCTATTGCCATTGAGCTACCACCTGCACAAGCCTTTGCTCATCAAAAGGAGTTTGAGATAATTCTTGGTGGCAGTATGCGTGTCATTATTGCAAGCCTTGTTGCGTATACGGTTAGTGTAAATTTGGATGTCATGATATTTAGTAAATTTAAGGAAAAGCATGGCGACGGTAAGCTTTGGCTTCGAAACAATGCGTCTACGATGGTAAGTCAGCTCATCGATACGGCACTATTTATTACGATAGCCTTTTATGGTGTAATGCCATTTAAAGTATTACTGACATTGTTTATAACACAGTATATGTTTAAATTTTTAGCGTCGATTGTAGCAACGCCACTTGTTTACGGGTTAGTTTTTGTGGCACGGAAATTTGACAAGCGTAAAAGCATAGAGCCATCTCATTACTGAGATGGCTTTTTAATGTGTGCCTTGCCAATTAGATAAGCACTATAAGGTAAAAATGAAATGATTTTTATAATCAACATACAGACAACTACGCTCGAAAGAAATAGCGCGATGACTTGAAGAGAGGTAGTAGGTATTTGTGCTGTATAAGGGACTAAAAATTCTTGAACAAGCCAATGGATCAAAAATATACCAAATGAATATTGACTTACTAAATTAATGATTTTTAGCTTCGGCACAATTTGACCAAATGCTAAAATGCATAAAGTTATTGAAATAATAAGCAACATCATATCTAATCGTCTAGATGTGATTTCAGTGGCTCCCAAATAATAGTTGATCGCCAGTATAGATGCTGAAAGAACAACGAAAACTAGCGTAAAGAATTTGTACTTACTAATATATAAGGTAACCCATCGATAATGCGTACCGATTAAATAAGCAATTGCGAAATAAGGAAGCCAACCAATAAATAGTAAACGAACAAGATTATCGTTTACTATAAAGAATTCACCATTCAGCTTTGCGAGCGTCATATATAAAATACCAAGTGCCAACATAATTGGTGTTAGCCATATGCTTGATAGCTGATACTTTTTTATGATAAAGAACAGAATGTATAATTGAAAGATTGTCATGACAAACCATCCCGAGAAATCTCCTAAGAGAATATGGCGATACAGTGCATTCCAAAAGCTTTCATCATAATGAAGTGCTGCATATACTGCATACAAAATACTAGCAGCAACAAATGGAATATAAACAAATTCAAAACGTCGCCATAAAAAATTAGGAGGTAGTTCGACTGGGTAGCGCTTTGCTAAAATAATAATAGATAATAGAATAAATGTTGGCGTCGCGAAACATAATAATAATCTGAAAAATTGATAGTACGGATTTTCGATGTATCCGTTAATAATTTCTGTATTAGTTGTAGCGTGTAATAATACAATAGATAAGCAGGCAATTGCCCTTAAAACATTCCACTCATACACCATTTCGATCACCCACTATATGCAAATTTGAAGGCATCAGCGCTAAGCAAGATGCATCTTAACTATTTATATGAACGTAGCATCTATGATAAAACATCAGGTGTGTAGATTAGGAAAATATATATTGACCGATAAAAGGTTGTTTTTTGTTGATATTTTACTAATATATTACAATTTTCAACTGATGTAGCCCGCAGTGAAATTAGTGTTCTTGAATATATTTGAATGAATAAAATGTTTAATAAACATACCTGATAAAACATATAAAAATGGAACCCTCAGCAAAATTTCAAGAAAGTTATCAATCAGTACAACTGCAAAGGGCGTTGTGTGAAAGCTAGTCAAGGTTATTATAAGTTCCATGAAGTGGAGAGTGGAATTTGTAGAATATGGTTCCAATATCTTGTCTCTCGAATTATTATTAAGCATGGGGAGATGAAGTGATTCTCGTCAGAATATATAGTAAATTATAGCGGAGGGTTCAAATGACACCAGAACAAATTGTGAAGAAATTTTTTGAAGAAGTACGTTCAGGGAATAATCCAGATTACGCAACAGAGTTAATGGCAGAACAAGTATTGGCACACCAAGTTATTTCGGAAGAGGAGTTAACGGTTTTAAGAACTCCCCAAGATTATGCTGACCATGTAAAAGAAATGGTAGAAGCATATGGCGATTTTTCATTAGAAATCCAAGAGTTTATGGTACAAGAAAATAAAGTATATGTACGATGGAAACAAGTTGGTACACATGTTGGAAAAGTTGATGGATATCAGCCAACAAGTCTTCCTGTTATTGAAATAGCAAGCGCAGTTTATAGAATTGAAGATGAAAAGATAGCAGAATATTGGATTCAGATTGATCGGGCTGGTATTGAAAAACAACTCAACCGTAATAAAATTAATTAACATCTGAACTGCTCCCTGTCAAGTAGACAGTGGAAATAATAAAAAGCTTTTAAGCGGCTTTAGCCCTATATTCTAATGGGCTTAAGCCGTTTAATCGTTCTTGGTATCTATCGTTATTGTAAAACTGGATATAATCCTCAATCGCTTGTTGTAACGCTTCAAATGTTTGGTACTTATGTAAATAATACTTTTCACATTTCAATGTTCCCCAAAATGATTCCATTGGTCCGTTATCTATACATTTGCCTACACGGGACATGCTATGAATCATCTCTGCTCCATCTATTCTTCTTTTAAATCCATGTGATGTGTACTGATAGCCACGATCACTATGAAGTAACGGTTGTTCTCCATCTTTTAAAGTAAGCATTGCTAAATCAAACGTCTTAAATACCAATTCATTATTATTTGAATGCCCCAATACATAACTGATAATAGAGCCATCGTAAAGATCTAGAATAGCGCTTAAATAAGCTTTCTTTCCATTTCCTAATTTGAACTCCGTCACATCTGTTACCCATTTTTCGTTGGGTTTGCTTGCAGTAAATTCACGATTTAATCGATTTTCAGCGACATGTTGTGCAGGTGAAGAAACATATCGCTTTCTTTTTCGGCGAATCACGGATTGTAAACCACTGATTTGCATTAATCGATAAATACGTTTGTGATTGAACTTTTTATTGTATTTACGATTGATATTTAAAGTCATTCTTCGATATCCATAAATTCCTTCGACTTGTCGAAAAATAGCTTGGATATCCTGAAGAATCGCTTTATTCTCTAGCTCTCTATCTGTTGGTGTACGTTGTAGCCATTTATAATAGGCAGCACGAGATAAACCGGCAATATCACATAAAAGGATTACTGGCAGATTTTCTTTCGCATGTAACTCTTGAATCGCTCTATATTTATTTTGTAAACGAACGCTTGTTAACGATTCCTCCTTTCGAGTTCTTCCAACTTTTTTAAAAAGGCATTTTCTGCGCGTAATCGTTCATTTTCACGTTCTAAACGTTTCATTTCTAGCTTAAATTTTTCTTCAGCTGTTAATTCCTGTTCTTCTTTCTTGCGACCACGTTTATCCTGCAGAGCCTCTTCACCATTTACTTCGAATTTTTTGACCCATTGATACACCTGTTGATAAGACACTTCATAGGTTTCTGCAGCGAGCTGATAGTTTTTCTGATGTTCTAGACAGTAATTTACAATCTGTATTCTTTCTTCTAACGTCGTTGTTCTTTTATTAGTCATAGAGTTTGTCATTCCTTTACCGGTATCCTTTAATTCTCTATGACTATTATACTTTTGAATCCAATTTCTCAAAACGGATTTGTCAGAAATCTTGTATTTTCTTGTAACTTCTTTTAAAGAATATTGTCCAGATAAATAGTCTTGTACAGCTGCTAACTTTAGCTCTTTCGAGTAAGAATTCCAAGAAGTGGACTCTTCAAGGCCAATTTCTCCATCTATTTCATATTTGTAGTTCCATTCTTCAATGGTTTTATAAGAAACCTGAAATATAGTAGCTAATTCTGAAATTGTCTTTTGTCCTTTGTGAAGAAGTCTTAGAACCGCTAATTTTTCATCTTTTGAGTGGTTACTTCGAGCCATAAAAAAATGCCCCCTAGATAAACAGATTTTTATTTTTTAATCTGTCTACCTAAAGGGGAGCATATCAATCCTTAGGGGTGTTTTTTTTTGCCCTAAAAAGTGAGTATTGAGCAGAATTCCCTCCTAATTGTGAAGACAGCGAGATAAAGGAAAATTTCTGTAAATTCATGTTGGATGCTCCATTTTTGCATATGTGTCATGTAACCACGGAGCATATAATGTGATTGAGAAGGGGGGAGGTGAGCGTTTATGAGAATTAACTGGAGAATCCGTCTTCTGCATAAACCATTTTTACTGTCGCTATTTTCATTGATATTATTACTCGCACAGCAAGTAGCAGCTATTTTTGGCTATGATTTAACGAGTGCAATGAGTGCGCAGCTAACGTCCATTATTAATATTGTTTTATCGATTCTTGTTTTAATGGGAGTTGTCGTAGATCCAACTACAAGGGGAACCAGTGATAGTGAACGTGCTTTAATGTATCGTAGACCTAGATAAAAAGTAAAAATGAAACAAAAGTGTAATTTTACAACAATGGTAAATATGTTATAATGTTGAAAAATGATTAAGTGGGGTGGATGATTGAATGTCGCTTGAAATGGAGCAGAGGATTGTCAAACTCGAGCAAGAAATGATGGATTTACGGAAAGAGTTAGAGGCCGTGAAGTGTCAACAATCAGTTGCAAAAACAAGTACACTGAGTGCCGAAAAATCCATGATTGAGCAATCTACGCTAAAGCCTGCGCCAAACCTAAAGCCAAAACCGAATCCAAAACTAAATTCGGAGCCAAATCCAAAGCAAATGTCAGCACCAGAAAAAAAGGTGCAGCCACAGCGAACGTTAGAGGAACGTATTATGTGGGCACTACCAAAAGTATTTATGGTTATTTTAGTGATGGGAGTGCTTTGGGGTCTAAAGCTAGTAAGTGATTATGGCTATTTATCGAACGAAGTTAAAATCATCCTTGCCTATGTATTATCGCTTGCCTTAACTTTAATAGCTTATGTTTTAGAGCGCAAAAAAGTAGGATCATCAGCTGTTACGATTTCGTTATATGGCGGAGCATTTATTGTTGGGATATTAACGACAGCGGCTGGCGCGATATTATATGAAATAATAGGTTTAACACTTGCGCTTGTGATAGCGATGGTTTATATCGGCTATGGTATTGCTATTAGTTTCTTAAAGAAAAATGAGGTGCTAACAGTATTTGTAGCATTTACCTCACTATTACTACCTTATTTACTAGAATATATGGATTTTAGTCCTGTTATTATTTTAATCTATGTGATTGTACTGTTTACGATGTTGCAATTTGTCATTAATCAACACAAGCAGAAGTGGGCACTCTATATCGCAACCTTTTTCACTGTGCTAGCGATCAGCATAGAAACATTTATGAATAATGACAATCAAGTTGTTTTTGCAATAGGTTTGCTTGTTATGCTATCTATTTTTAACACGAGTTGGTGTCGTTTATATAATGTAGCGTCTACATGGAAATATACTCATGTTGGTATGCAATTTAGCCTTGGTTTATTCAGTTTATTGCTCATGAATTTTATTATTACAACAATTGAATTTGGAGAAGCACTGTTACTCGTAATAGTCAGTTTATTTGCAATTTTAGCGGGTTATGGCTATAAGCAAAAATGGCAGGAGGCATTTGATAGTGCCGTAACACTCGCGTTTATTACACTATTTAATACGCTACTAGTTATGAATTTACCAGGGAAAGTGGATCACATATTGATCCCGTTCATCGTCTTTGCAGGTGTTATGATGAGTTTACGTTTACGAGCAAGTATCATGAAGGTTGTCGGCTCATTCTTATTTATGATTGTACTTGCCATAAACTTTAGTATTCATGATCCTGCACCATTTTTCAGCATAAATCATGCGAGTTTGGTGATGCCTGGAATTTATCTCCTGATTATTTATTTATATGCGAGACGTCCAAAAGAGACACTGACTGTATTTGAACAGATCATGAAGGATATGTATGTGATTGATATTTTAGCTTTAATAACAACTAGTTATTTCTTAGCTTATATCGGAAAGATTGATGCAACTTATTTTGCGGATGTTAGTAATATTCCGCATCTGATGTGTATAATAATCGCTTTATTATTTGTCGGATCGCTTCTAGTACCAATAAAATATAAAGGGCGTGCATTAACACCTGCTCTTAGTGTATTTTTCCTTCTCTTTACACTAATGCTTGTAGCTATACCATACAATATGCAAGGTGTCGCGTGGTTAAATATAGTGACAAGAATCGTGTATATTGCGGTTATCGTAGCAATTATTGTCGATTTACTAAAGAAGGGGCGCATTTATCAAACCTATCAAGTGCAACTAGAGAAACTTTTGGACCCAATTGTAAGTGCAGGCGTTGTGCTTACGATGATAGCTGTTAAGGGGCTAATATTCCAACTTGCATATAATGGGATACTTGATTGGAAGTTAAGTATTGTGTTCTCAACAATTACATTATTCCTTACAGCAAGCGTTGCACTATGGCTTAGCTCAGGTCGTCATTTACGAGCATTACGCCTAACTGGTTTTATCATCTTAATTATTGCTTTTGTAAAACTTATATTCTTCGATTTGTCGGCCCTCGATTTACTAATTAGAGCAATACTGTTTATGACGGTTGGTGGAATTGGGTTGCTGCTGTCGGGACGATTGTTGAAAAAATAATAGAGATCGTTTGAAAAAGCCTGTTAGAAGTATTTTCTAATAGGCTATTTTCATTATGATTGTCATTTAAATCTTCAAATTTTAAGTTGCTAGAAATGTATTTTAAAAAATCTGAAAATTATAATACAAAGCGTGTGATGAAAACTGCTATAATTAACTTTAGTATACTAGAAGATTAGGAAAAACAGGTAACGACGATCTATTTTGAAGGATCACAATAATGTAAATGGCGCGCATACTTGAATTGTATGGGCGTCTATTGGTATAGGAGGACATAAAGATGGAAATGGCTTATACAATTATTGTTTTACTTTTTGGCTTCGTTCTTGGCTCTTTTTTTAATGTAGTGGGCTTACGGATACCAATAAAAGGGTCGATTTTCCGTCCACCTTCGCATTGTATTCATTGTAAGAGAAAGTTGACTGTGCTTGATTTGATACCTGTGTTGTCTTATATGTTTTTAGGTGGGAAATGCCGTAGCTGTGGTCAAAAAATTTCTGGGATTTATCCACTGATGGAACTTATAACAGGCATATTATTTGCCTTGGCTTATTGGAAATTAGGCTTTAGTGCAGAATTTTTTGTAGCACTATTATTGATTTCATTATTAGTAATTATTGTTGTATCGGATTTTGCGTATATGCTTATTCCTGATAAAATACTCCTATTCTTTTTACCATTACTAATTATTGGACGCTTGATATCGCCGTTGTCTCCGTGGTGGGATAGTATAGTTGGTGCTGTCGTAGGATTTTGCATACTATATAGTATTGCTGCTTTATCAAGAGGTGGTATGGGTGGTGGCGATATTAAATTATTCTTTTTACTCGGTCTTGTACTCGGCACAATACATACACTTCTGACACTATTTGTATCAGCTGTGATTGGAATGATTGTTGGGATAGTGGTGTTAAAGGTCCGTAGGCAGGGAAGAAAAACGCCTATACCATTTGGACCATCTATTGCGCTAGCAGCTATCGTTGTCTATTTTTATGGAGACGCGTTGATGAATTGGTATTTTGAATGTTGGTAAGTCGTAAATCTTGTGGATCATGGAGGGGATAAAGTGAAACCAGTTATCGGTATAACGGCCTTTGTGGAAGATGATTTGTCTTCTAGATTAAATGCCGCCTACAGCAAAAGTGTCATTGAAGCTGGTGGAATTCCATTGATAATTCCGCTTGGCATAGAAGAGGATGTAGCACAAATTTTATCGTTAACGGATGGATTATTATTATCGGGTGGCTATGATGTACATCCATTTCTCTTTGGTGCAGAACCTACACCGAAATTAGGGAAAGTTCATCCAGAAAGGGATTCTGTGGAGCTTGCCTTAATTGAAGCGGCCTTTATTCGCCAAATGCCGATTTTTGGCATTTGTCGAGGGATGCAAATACTAAATGTAGCGCTAGGAGGTACGGTCTATCAGGATATTGATAGCGAATATCATAGTAGTAAATTATTAAAGCACAAACAACAAGCGGCTCGAGGCGTTGCTACACATTATGTTCATGTTACACCTGATACACTACTAAAAACGATTATTGAGGAAGCGCAAATTGCTGTTAATTCATTTCATCATCAGGCTGTAAATGTAGTTTCGGAAAAAATGAAAGTAGCAGCAAAATCAAGTGATGGTATCGTTGAAGCGGTAGTACACGAAGATTTACCATTTTGTCTGGGCGTACAGTGGCATCCTGAAGAGCTTGCCATTGTAGGAGATGGTGGATCGAAGAAATTATTTACTGCATTTGTAAGGGCAAGTTTGAAATTCAAAGTAGAGGCATAATACTTGATAACTTAAAATTGCTAGTTCGACGTTTCGATGCTTACTAGGAATCCATGCTAAAGTGGATTCTTTTTTTCTTTTAAGCAAAGTTATGATCAAAAGAAAAAAGATGTCCGAAAAGTCTCCTTCGACATCTTCATTTAGTACTATTTCTAGCAACGCGTTTTCGTATTTTGATTTTTTCCAAAAGGACTGGACTAAATGCGTGTACTCGTGCTCATCTTGCTTGATTCTCTAGCCTTAAATTAAGAAAAAGAGGTATATGCGAACATAATATCCTCTTTTTATACTTTAATATTGAGATACTAATGTACACGACGATAGAGACCAACAACTTGCCCCAAAATAGAAACTTGGTCTACGATGATCGGCTCCATTGTTGCGTTTTCAGGCTGTAAACGAAAATGGTTTTTTTCCTTGAAGAAACGCTTTACAGTTGCTTCATCCTCTTCAGTCATGGCTACGACAATATCACCATTATTAGCTGTTGCTCTTTGTTTAACTATGACTAAATCACCGTCTAAGATGCCAGCTTCAATCATTGATTCACCCATAATTTCTAGCATAAATAACTCATCTTCGCTTGTACCATAAATATCTGGAAGTGGGAAGTATTCATCGATATTTTCAATAGCAGTAATTGGAGAACCTGCTGTAACCTTCCCAACAAGTGGGACATGTACAACTTGTTGCTTTTGAATAGAATCCTCTGGCTCTAGGATTTCAATAGCGCGTGGTTTAGTTGGGTCTCGACGAATGAAGCCCTTTTGTTCTAAACGAGCTAAATGTCCATGAACTGTTGAGCTTGAAGCAAGTCCAACTGCTTCACCAATCTCACGTACAGATGGTGGATACCCCTTTGTGCGTACTTCTTCTTTGATGAACTCTAATATGGCTTCTTGTCTTTTCGAAACTTTTTTCATGATTGCTCACCTCTTTTTTTCTAATCATTCTACTTATTAGTAGTATAACAGAATGCGAACACTTAAGCAAACATAGGTTCGAAAAGTGTTTGACAAAAACATTTGTTCGTATTATTATGAGAACATACATTCCGAACAAACATTCTAAAAAGGGGTTATGATGATGAACTGGTTAAAGAAAAATCCACATATTACTACTTTGTTAGGGGTATGTCTACTATTTGCAGCATACCTTTTTATAACAGATCCAGGCGATGTTACTTACGCCGAAATTGAAATCGAACATGGTGATAGTTTATGGTCGTTAGCTGAGCAATACTCTGGTAAAATGAAAACGGATGATTGGATTAAGCTTGTAAAGGCAGAAAATGAATTATCGAACGTTGATATTATTGCAGGTAAATCCCTAGTGATTCCAGTAGTGGGTGACCAGTCCATGCCCATAAATTCAATTGAAATTGCGAGAAATGAACAATGATTAATAAACAACAATCGGCTGTTGTCTATTGCCGTGTAAGTACAGAAAAAGAGACACAAAGTTCCTCGCTTGAGCGTCAACAAGAGGAGTTGATGCGCTATGCTAAAGAGCAGGGCTACGAAGTGAAGCACGTTTTTATGGATAAGCATAGTGGCTATGATGTGGAACGTGAGGGCTTACTTGAAATGCTCGACTTTATTAAAGAAAAAGAAGTTAAAGCATTATTTGTACAGGATGAAACACGTTTAGGACGTGGAAATGCTAGAATGGCAGTATTGCATTTATTACAAAAAACTGAAACGGATGTTTTTTCTATGCGAGACGAGGGCCCTGTACAATTAAATGAAATGGATACGATGCTACTAGAGATTTTAGCGATCGTAGAGGAGTACCAGCGCAGAATCCATAATGCTAAAATACGTCGTGGTATGCGTCGTGCCGTTGAAAATGGCTATCGTCCTGAAAACAATTTATCTAATCGGGGAAATCCTAATGGTCAAGAACGTAAGGATGTGCCTGTTGAAGAGATTATCAAGCTACGTAATCGAGGCTTCACATTTGATGAAATTGCCATGACACTAAAAGGTCTAGGCTTTGATGTAAGTAAAGCTACTGTACATCGGAGATATAGGGAACATCAAGAAAGTTTGACGGGTAAATAAAATGAAACTTCAATCAGTGGGAGTTTTGTCATCCTGCTGATAGGAAGCCTTATCTTGTGGCGACACTAGGGGACCAACGTTTTGTTGGCCCAATAACGGTCAGTTAATCGTACTGACCGTTATTTCGGGTGAAATTGCACTACTAGTCTTTTCTTAATTAATACAAACTCTCAATCATAACATTGTCTGGTAGTTTAAATGGATTTTCTTTATTTATTCTGTCATAAAACATGATACCGTTTAAATGATCTATTTCGTGTTGCATTACGATGGAACCGTATCCATTGAAATGATAAATGGCTTCTTGCCCATGTATGTCATATGCTTTAACTTTAATTCTTTCATATCTTGGAACAAAGCCATTAACGTTTCTATTGACCGAAAGACAACCTTCCCCCTCCGGTAAATAAATCATGTTTAAAGAGTGACTAACGATTTTTGGGTTAATTAACATATATTCATGATATTTACCTCCATCTTTATAAAGTGCAGTAAACATTCGTTTATTCAGACCAATTTGATTGGCAGATAAGCCAACTCCTGAACGTAATTTATATTTTTTTGAAATATCCGGATCTTGGCTATTTTTTAAATACTTAAGCATACAAATTAATGTATCTTGATCTTCTTTTGAAACAGGTAACGTAACCTCATTCGTATTTTTTCGTAATATCGCAGCACTCTCCTTTACAAAATCTTTCATTGTTATCATATACTCAAGATGGAATTTACTCATATATAAACACCTCATCAACTTTTTTATTTAGAGCTTTAGCAATTTTAAAGGCTAATTCAAGAGTTGGGTCATACTTATCATTTTCAATACAATTAATAGTGTGTCTAACAACCCCACATTCCCTTGCAAGGGCTTCTTGTGTTAGTCCTAATTTTTTTCTTAGTGCTTTTATTATATTCTTCAGACTTATACCTCCTTTTGTCTAAAGTGTTGGTTTATTTATTACATGGAAACTAATGTAAAATGTCCAATGTATTGGACATTTTGACTTTAAAAAAGAGGCTGCAACAAAAAGAAAAAATGTTAGACCTTGCAATTGGTCTAACATTTTTTTGATTTAGGAAGGAACACTCTACTCATTGAAGCGGAAAAGTTATTATCTGTTTTCGCTATTTTTCAAAATAATCGAGTTCTGTCCCAGCCTCCACTATTTTTATTTCAACTAATAGCGTTTCCTACGATCTATTAACAAAAGTATAAAGAATTGGTTATGCCCATTCCTCATCTATTACAGCATAATAATATTCATCCCACCACTCGTCTCCGTGTGGTATACATTTTTTAAAATAACCTTCGCGTCTCATGCCGATTTTCTCCATCACTCGATACGATGGGATATTTTCTGGCTGACAAGTTGCAATAATTCGATGAAGTTTCATTTCTTTGAATCCATAGTCTAGTACAGCTCTTGCGGCTTCAGAGGCGTAGCCATTATTGTAATAGTTCGGATTCAATACCCAACCAATTTCATACGTATGGTCACCAAAACATTGATGGAAAACCATATGACCAATGACAATATTTTCATTTAGTAAAATAACAGGAAAGTGTTTTGCTTTGTCACCGCTATTTTCAGAAACAAAATTTTTTGC
Organism: Lysinibacillus sp. RS11; assembly: GCF_042019215.1. Classification (NCBI taxonomy): domain Bacteria; kingdom Bacillati; phylum Bacillota; class Bacilli; order Caryophanales; family Bacillaceae; genus Lysinibacillus; species Lysinibacillus sp. RS11. The sequence continues at coordinate 1,311,766 of NZ_CP168124.1, forward strand.
GTTCTCCTCATTAAAAACGCCCTCTGGAATATACTTCATCACATTTGGATTTGAAGTATATTCATAGACAGCTTGCCAATCTTGAACCTCAAATTCTCTTATTAATAGTCTTTTCGTTTTGATAAACATTTCATTTTTCCCCCAAACATAAATGGATCTTTTTGTACCCCATAAATTAGTTTACACAACTAACTTCACAAAGTCATGTATGGTGTGGCATTTATTGTAAATGTTGAGGGTCACTAAAAAGGTTGGTATAACTGCATTTTAAGGGAATCCATGCTATACTTTGCATACCATATTCATTAAGATATGTATTGAAAGGTGTGTAACTATGTTATCAAAAGAAAAAATTAACCGAATCAATGAACTTTCTGCAAAGGCTAAAAGTGGACAATTAACAGAGTCAGAAGCTAAAGAACAAACAGCGCTTCGCAAGGAGTATCTAGCTACATTTAGAGCAACGATGCGTGATACAATTGAAAATGTAAAAGTGGTAGATCCAGAAGGTAATGATGTAACACCAGAGAAGGTAAAACAAGCGAAAAAAAATAAATTTCTAAATTAATGTGTCACATTTAGATCAATTACTCCTCAGCGTAATTGCGTCCGGATTTTGAATTGTGCTTAGGCCTGCACGATGCAGGTCAGTTAGCCGTTTTCACAGGATGCGAAGGTTTTAGGCTAACATCCTTATATTAACTCCTTTCAAAATCCGTGACATCCGCTGGAGGCATTATCTTTATTCAGTTGGCCTTATACGGTCACATCTGTGAAAATATTATATTTAAATAAATATTTTTTTATAATTAGGCGGTATTTTTCTACTGAATAAAGATAAAGTATGTAACAAAACATAAATAGTATAACAAAAACATTGTTTTCTGAAGCAATGTTGACTAAACTGTAAAAGAACAATATATAGGACGAGAAAGGATGTCACAACATAATGACTCAACATGCGGATCAACTAGCGATTAATGCTATCCGAACTTTGTCAATCGATGCAATTGAAAAAGCAAACTCAGGTCACCCAGGTTTACCGATGGGGGCAGCGCCAATGGCTTATACGCTTTGGACAAAACAACTTCGCCATAATCCGGCAAATCCAAAATGGTATAACCGCGATCGTTTTGTACTTTCTGCAGGTCATGGCTCTATGCTTCTATACAGCCTACTTCATCTTGGTGGCTACGGCTTACCAATGGAAGAAATTCAAAACTTCCGTCAATGGGATTCATTAACTCCAGGACATCCTGAATATGGTCATACTGTTGGGGTAGAGGCAACAACAGGTCCTCTAGGTCAAGGTATTGCTATGACAGTTGGTATGGCAATGGCTGAACGTCATTTAGCAGCTACTTACAATAAACCAGGTCATGACATCGTTGATCACTATACATTCGCACTTTGTGGCGATGGCGACTTAATGGAAGGTGTAGCAGCTGAGGCTATTTCATTAGCTGGTCACTTAAAGCTTGAAAAGTTAATCGTTTTATACGATTCAAATGATATTTCTTTAGACGGTGACTTAGAAAAGTCATTCTCAGAAAACGTGCAAAAACGTTTTGAATCTTATGGCTGGAACTATTTAAAAGTTGCTGATGGTACAGATGTTGAAGCGATTAACACAGCTATCGAGGAAGCTAAAAAATCAACTGGCAAGCCAACACTTATCGAAGTAAAAACTATCATTGGTTTCGGTTCACCTAACAAATCAGGTAAAGCAGATTCTCACGGTGCACCATTAGGTAAAGATGAGACTGTATTAACAAAAGCAACATATGAATGGGCACATGAACCATTCCAAATTCCAACTGAAGTATACGATACATTTACTGCAGCTGCAGAGCTTCAAGGGGCACAACCAGAAGAAGCTTGGAATGCTATGTTTGAAGCATATAAGCAAGAGTTCCCAGAATTAGCAGCACAATTTGAAAAAGCAATGAATGGTCAATTACCAGAGGATTTCGCTTCAGAATTACCGGTATACGAAGCAGGTAAATCAGTAGCTACTCGTTCTTCTTCAGGAGAGGCAATCAATGCAATTGCGAAGAAAACACCATCATTCTTCGGTGGTTCAGCTGACCTTGCTGGCTCAAATAAAACAACAATGAAAGGCGCTGGAGATTTCTCTGCAGACGATTATGCTGGCCGTAATATTTGGTTTGGTGTACGTGAATTTGCAATGGGTGCAGCTATGAACGGTATGGCACTTCATGGTGGTCTTAATGTATTCGGCGGTACATTCTTCGTATTCTCTGACTACGTTCGTCCAGCAGTACGTCTTTCTGCATTAATGGGTCTTCCTGTTACTTATGTATTTACACATGATTCAATTGCTGTAGGGGAAGATGGTCCAACACATGAACCAATCGAGCACCTTGCATCTTTACGCGCAATGCCAAATCTATCTGTTGTTCGCCCAGCTGATGCAAATGAATCAGCAGTTGCATGGGAGCTAGCAGTAGCATCTGAAAAAACACCAACTGTTTTAGTATTATCTCGTCAAAACTTACCTGTGCTTGACGCATCTATTGATACAGTGCGTGAAGGTGTTACTAAAGGTGCTTATACAGTGTCTCCTGCTACAAAAGAAGTGGCAGATGCCATTTTAATTGCAACAGGCTCTGAGGTTTCACTTGCAATTGAAGCACAAAAAGCATTAAAAGCTGATGGTGTGGATGTAGCAGTAGTTTCAATGCCTTCTATGGATCGCTTCGAAAAACAAGATGCAGCATACAAAGAGTCTGTTCTTCCAAAAGCTGTAACAAAACGTCTTGCAATCGAAATGGGCGCATCATTCGGCTGGCATAAGTACACTGGTTTCGAAGGAGACGTTCTTGCAATCGACAAGTTCGGCGCTTCTGCACCAGGTGAATTGGTAATGGAAAAATACGGATTCACAGTAGACAATGTTGTAGCGAAGGTAAAAGCACTATAATTTATAAAATACCGCAATACTCAGTAGGTTAAATCTCCTCTGAGTACTGCGGTATTTTTTCATGTTTAGAGGACTTCACTAAAGAAATCCAAACAGCTGCACAATGAATGAGAAGCATAACGACAAAACAGTAAAAGCCCTTGTTACTTCCTCCTAAATTTAGCTCATCAACAATAATGCCACTAAACCAAAGGAGCTGACCTGTGACAATTACTGAGAGGCTTGCAAAAAGTAAACAAAACCAAATAGATACTTTTTTTATAATCACGATAATAGTAGCAAAACAGCAAAAAGTAGGGTAGTTTCAAAAATCGGATCAAGAAGTGAAAACGTATTTTCATTTACGAAATGCTTATAAGTAAATCGAGTATCCACACAACCCCTCCTTATAAATAATAACGTTTATGGTAATAAAAGGTTCCTTGGAGAAGGAACCTTCTGGTATTAATTTCTGTTTGGTATACAATGAGAAGAGTAGGAGGGCTATTTAAATGAACTCACAAGCTATACTCACACAAGTAAAGAAAACTTTCTCACAATTAGATTGTACTGGTGGCGGAGTTATTATTAATAAGCATGGTCAAACCGTACTAGAAGAATATTTTGGCATGCAAGGACAACACCAAGACGCAAAGAGGGTAGGAACGCATACTCTTTTCCATCTTGCTTCTGTTCGTAAAACATATGTAGGTTTTGCTGTAGCGTATGCGATTTATCATAACTATATTGCCTCAATAGATGATCCACTAAGTGATTATTTAGAAAATGAAAAAGTTTTTGCCGATGTATCAATTAGACATCTACTAACACATACTCACGGCTTACGTCGTCAAAATGAAAAAATAATGAAGGAATTCGAAGCAGGTTATAACTGGGCATACCGAGATATTAATGTAGAATTACTTGCAAAAGTCATTTATAAAGTTACTGGAAGAACGATTGCAGAAATCGTGGATGAACAAGTATTTCAGACATTGTCTTTTACTGAAACAAATTGGTTCAGTGAAAAAAACGAACAGCATATAGAAGTAATTCATAATGATAGTCCATTTTGGTATGAAAGTGATATATGCGATGGCAGCAAAATGAATATGTATAGTTCATTAAGAGAGCTAGCTAAATGGGGGCAAGTTCATCTGAACAAAGGGAAAATAAATGGAAAACAAATTATACCTGAGGAAATCATACAGCTTTCAACGTCAATTCAATCCCCGAATTCTAAACCTAAGCACTCTCCAACTAATGGATTTTTCTGGTTTATTCAGCCTCAACAGAGGGAGGGGATTACAGAGTTAAGCCCGATATTACCTCAAGGAAGTTTTCAATTACTTGGTTATACAAGCGTAGCAGTACTGGTAATTCCAAAAGAAAATATTGTGGCAGTTCGAGGATTTAATAGCTTTGGTTCACCAGATAGGTTTGACTACATCGAAGATATTCATGATTTTGGTTCAACAGTCTATCAATCAATTTGATAAAGTAATTTTTTTATAAGGAGAGCTTGTGATGAAGAAATATAGCGTTGTTTTATTTGATTTAGATGGAACATTATCTGATCCGAAGATAGGGATAACGAAATCAGTTCAATACGCATTACAAAAGGCAGATATCGAAGTAAGCGATTTAGATGAACTTGAAAGTTTTATAGGACCGCCATTACAAGTATCTTTTCGTGAAATTTATGGATTTAATGATGCGCAAATTGAGCAAGCTATTAGCGATTACCGGGAACGATTCACGGAAAGAGGGATGTTTGAGAATAAACTGTACGAAAATATTCCAGCTTTGTTAGCCGATTTAAAGCAACAGGGATATAGATTAGCAATTGCTACATCAAAGCCAACTTTATTTGCCGAACAGATTTTAAAATATTTCAACCTTGAACATTTTTTTGACCTTGTTGCAGGTAGCAATCTTGATGGTACACGATCCGCAAAAGGAGAGATTATCGCATTTGTACGCGAACATTTTAATGAAGTGGATAACAATCAATTTATGATGATTGGAGATCGAAAATACGATATTGTTGGGGCACATGAAAATCAAATTGATTCTATCGGTGTTACTTTTGGCTATGGCTCACTCGAAGAATTAACGGATGCACAAGCAACATATATAGTTAACAGTGTAAATGAAATTAAAGAACTTCTTGGTTAATAGATAGTCAGAAACTGCATTGGTAGAAATGCAGTTTCGTATTTTTTGGAAAACAGACGAAAATCGCTGATAAGCTAGGTAGAATCGCTGATAAAAGACGAAAATCGCTGATAAGCAAGGTAGAATCGCTGATAAAAGATCAGAAATCGCTGATAACCCAAGCAATATCGCTGATAAACTAGCAAGACCAGTATTTAATCAAACGACCCAAGAAAAATTTACTTCGCAAGCCCATTTTGAAAAGCGTAGACAACTGCTTGTGTGCGATCTTGAACATCGAGCTTCCCTAAAATATTGCTGACATGTGTTTTCACCGTTTTTAAAGCAATGTATAGTTCATCGGCGATTTCCTGATTTGCTTTGCCCTGTGCCATCAGCAGTAATACTTCCATTTCACGATCTGTAAGTTGCTCATAAAGTGGGCTGCTATTGCCGTGGCGCATACGATGCATCATTTTTGAAGTTACTTCTGGCTCGAGCACGGTTTCGCCGCCCATCGTTTTGCGAATGGCATCCGCGATTTGCTTTGCATTTGAAGTTTTTAAAATATAGCTAACTGCACCAGCCTCTAATGCAGGATAAACTTTATCATCGTCTAAAAAACTTGTAACCATCATTATTTTTGCCTCTGGCCATGCTGCTAAAATTTCAGCTGTCGCCTCAGCTCCAGTCATGATTGGCATGACATTATCCATTAAAATAATGTCTGGACGTAGGGCGAGAGCTCGTTCCACTGCCTCTTTACCATTTTCAGCTTCACCGACGACAGTGATATCTGGTTGTGCTGACAAATAGGCAGAAACACCGATACGCACCATTTCGTGATCATCCACTATTAACACTTGAATCATTCACTTCTTCCTCCTTTTGTAGCGGGATTTTAACCTCTACAATTGTACCTTCACCAGGCACTGACACAATTTTATACATACAGCCAATCTCTACAGCACGTTCAGCAATATTTTGCAGACCATAAGAAGTAGATTTATCAGCTTCGACATCAAAGCCGAGGCCATTGTCCTGGATACGTAAAATAGCTAAATCATCGCGGGCAACGAGCAGTAATTCAACTTCGCTCGCTTTGGCATGGCGTAGCGTATTGGATAACGCCTCCTGTGCAATGCGGAATAAATGATCCTCTTCCGCTTTTGATAATGACATTTCCTCTAGCTCATATTCAATATGAAAAAATACTTTTTGCTGCAGCTCAATAATTAACTCCTCAAGACCTTGAGCAAGAGTTTTATTATGCAAAGCTACCGGACGTAAATGCAATAATAATGCGCGCATTTCAAGCTGTGCCTGTTGTACAATTTTTTCGACCTGCTTTAAGCTTGTGGCATTTTCGTCAGTTTCCGTTAAAGCGGAAAGTAACATCGAAGCAGCGAATAATTGCTGCGATACAGAATCATGCAGTTCACGAGCAAGGCGTTGGCGTTCAGCAATAATTCGTTCTTGAATAATTTTATCGTTGGCTTCTGCACGTTCATTGGATAAGCGCTGTAAGCTTTTTCGTTGAGTATCGATTAACTCACTTGTTTGTTCCAAAGCTTTTTTCAAAGGTTTCGGTAAAGGTTGTTTTTTAGGTAATACAAAATCTGGTTCAATTAATTGTTTCACAATGCGGGTTGCCTGAGCTTCTCTTGCACGAGCAGTCATACTAATCCAGCTTGCAATAAGTAAACTGATCGCAAAAAGACTGAGGGCAATATAACCGCCAAGTGGTATATTATTATAATTCTGCTGCCATAATGGCCCCCATATTTTCTCATTTGGCTCGCCCCAGATAGCGACAAGGAGTCCAAATGCAGCACTCAACAAAATAAAAAATAGCGTAAATAATCTCGAGATAAAGGCTATCATTTACGTAGCACCTCCAAGTCCCCAAGCCATGTTGCAACATGTATAACGAGTGTACGTTTTGCATCCTCGGGGTTTCCATCTGAGAAACTTACACTTTCATTGAGTATGCGTTGTGGCCCAACATGTAGACATTTCAATTCACCAAACAATGTTGTGTATTGTAAACGGAATGGAATTTCATATGGAATATAAACTTGCACCTTACCAATGCCTTGGCGAATCGTAATGAGACTTGTGCCAGCTGGTAAAATAGTTTGTGTTGTATCAATCGTAATGTCACCTGCAAGTCGCTGAATTTGTACATCTTGCCATTTATAGGCTTCTACAGGTGCAGGCATTGTACCGATTAATTCGTTTTTCGTAGCGGGGAGCTTTTCGAAAAGCTCCAAACCAACAACTTTTGGTTGGTTTTCTCTTTGCAAGTATTGGTAGAGCATATATAAGAGAATAATGACGATAAAGAAGCGTAAACTCCACATTGTAAAGAGTGCGATTGCGATAAAGAAAATCCCCGTCCATTTAAAGAAACGAACTTTTTTTGAGAAACTTAAATAAAGAAGTCCGGCTCCAATTAATAAACAAAAGGCACCACCGTTGTTAAAAATTGTGAGCTCCACAAAAACGAGTAAAAAGAAGCATAGTACCCAAAATGTGAGCTTATTAGTTGTGAAATTTTGCAAGAGGGTCACCCTTCTTTCTACTATTAGTATAAGAGGGAATGGGTCCCTCTAGTTCAAAACGTGAAAGAATGCGCCGCTAAATATGGCGCATTTCCTTCATTATAACATGTTATTTGTTTTCAATAAGCAGTGGTGTGTTTTCTTCTGCGGCATTTTTTTCAAGCTGTGCAAGACGAGTCTCGAAAGATGTTACTTCATGATCTTTGTCGATTTGGTAAGCAAGCTTATCGATATATGACTCTAAATCTTCAAAGTTCGTTTTATTGTTTTTAGCAATCATTCCGTCCATTTGATGGTGTGCGCGTGTCACGTTTTCTTTGCCCATAAGCTGTAATTGACGCACTTTCATGTCTTTAATTTTGTGTTTCATTGTTTCAAATTTACGCTCAAGCTCAAAGTATTCACGTGTGCTTGCTTCAATGCTTGCTTGTAATGTGTTGTTACGTGCTGTGTAAGCAGCTACTTCGTCAGTTGCGAAGTCGATTAAATCTTGCTCACCGCTAGTAGTAGCTAATTTTAGTTGAGCTTCACGTTTAGCTAGTAATTCTGCATTTTGCTTAAATTCCTGCTCAAGCTTTTCCTTTAGCTGACCTTGACGCTCTAATAATTTTCCAGTTTGCTCGGTTTGCTTTTCTGCCTCACGAATGTATTGGTTTAACATTGCAATTGGATTTTTTTGTTCCTTCTTATCAAATACATGATGTAAATCTGCCTCTATTGTATATTTAAAACGTTGAAATAAGTTCATTTAAATTCGCTCCTTTTATTTTGTTAAGTTTGACCATTCTCTTTCAAAGTTTGTAAACGGATCTTCTTCTTTCGCTTCAATTGTTGGAATTTTTACATCTTCGTTATTCCATTTTTTGTAGATCACATAGATGATAGCGATTGCCGCTAAACCAACCATAGCCGGGACATTAGATATTGCTGATAGAACACCCATCAGACCAACTGTAAACCAAATGATTTTGCCGAATGTCGACTTGCTTGCAATATAGAAGTGCATGCCAAGCGCTACAAATAAACCAGAAAATAGTAAGCCAGCGAGCGGTCCAACTAAGGCAAGTGCAACACATGCTGCGATGAAGCCTCCTGTTAATAAAAGAAATTTTCTCATATGTTCTAGCTCCTTTCGTTTGTACTTTTATATTACCTATTAGAAAGCTCTTCTAAAACGGACTGGAAATTGATTTTGCTCTAGGTCTTGAGGCTGAGAATAGTCTAAGCTGCTATAGAAGAGGTGCACATTTGCAAAAATAGAACACAGATAGGACATGTAATAACTAATAAGAAACGCATTATGTCATAAAGTAATTGATAGAACCGAAAGTAGAAAGTTTTCGACAAAAATAGAAGATGAGGGCCTCCTTCGTTTGACAAATTAAAGAGTTTGGATGAGCTATACTTATGAAAAAGAAATGAGCGAAGGAGGATTTCTAGTGAGAACCTATTCCATATATAAAATTAAAGAAGAGCATTTAACGTTTATTTTCGGCAGAGAGCGTAAGTTATTAGAAATGATGCAAGGCTGTGAAGACGCTAATGAGAAATCCTTAAAAGAGCTTGCATATATATGTGAAACGGTTCGCTTCGAAGAGATAGCTACAATGCTAGAGGCGCAACTAGATTCCAAGTATGCACATTTAGAGAGGGCTCGTAATGCTTTATTTTTAGAACATCCAATAAAAGGGAAAATGGCTATTTATTTAGTGGAACGTAAAATTTGTGTCTATTGTGAAGGATCACGAATGCTCGATTTGGATCTATTTCAGATGCTTGCGAAAATGAGTGAGCGTTTTATTGCTTTTAATAAACAGGATAATGAGTGTGGGTGGTTAAAACCAATGAAGTATACAATGCATTAGGAAAATTCACTACAATATATAGTAACACGCTAAAATTTGGTGTATAATGGAGCGTGGAGAGTTTTTTTCTCGGTATATTGTAGTGGAGGAGGTTGGTTGTATGCCTACATGGGGCTGGATTATTATTGTTATTATCGCGTTAGCAGCGGGCGCAGCACTTGGTTTCTATTTCGCTCGTAAAGCTATGATGAAATATTTAAAAGAAAACCCACCAATTAACGAACAAATGATTCGTATGATGATGGCACAAATGGGTCGTACGCCGTCTGAAAAGCAAGTACGTCAAATGATGACACAAATGAATAAATTCCAAAAATAGTAGGAATTTTTAAAGAGCAACTAGTCCAAGCCTTGGCTAGTTGTTTTTTTAATTTCTTTCAGCGGGTATCCAAAAACCCGCAGAAAGAAGTTAAAGCTTCCGGACGCAATTACGCCAAGGTAACCTCGAAAAATATTTGAATAATTCTTAAAAATCATACAATTCTATCGGAAAACTCGTTATAATGGACATATTCTATATAAAGGAGTTTTGTGCATTGCAGAAAGAAAAAACAAATGTTGAAAGCTTTGATTTAGATCATACAAAAGTTAAAGCACCGTATGTACGTTTAGCGGGTGTAAAAACAGGGAAAAATGGCGATGAAGTATACAAATATGACATTCGTTTTAAACAGCCAAATAAAGAGCATATGGAAATGCCTGCATTACATTCCTTAGAGCATTTATCGGCTGACATTATTCGAAATCACTCCGATCAAATTGTGGATTTCAGTCCAATGGGATGCCAAACAGGCTTCTATGTATCACTTATTAATCACAATAATTATCAGGACTTGTTAAATATTTTAGAAAAAACTTTTACGGACGTTACAAAGGCAACTGCTGTTCCTGCTTGTAATGAAGTACAATGCGGCTGGGCAGCTAGCCATAGTTTAGAAGGTGCACAAGCGTTAGCCAAAGAATTTTTAGCGAAACGTGATGAATGGCATATCGTTTTTGCAGAATAAAAACACTTTGAAAAACCTTGCGTGCATGTTCATTCTGCTCGAAAGGTTTTTCAAAGTGTCTGAAAACAAAATAGTCAAAGCAATCTTTGTAATGGTTATGACGCTTTAAATGAGGGGATTTCCATTCCAGACTACTTGCTTTCTTGAGGATATGAGTCATGCCGCTTTGCTTTCACACTGATGTATTGTTGAATTTTCGTTTTATCTGTGCGAAAGCGAAGCGACAGCAACAAATGTTTTCTGTAGCGAAAGCAAAGCGACAGCTACAAAGCGCTCAGTCTGAACGGAAATCAACCTCTCGTTTTGCGGAAGAGCTATATTTTATTTTTTGACACAAGAGCTTTTCATATGCACTAAAAATGAAATGGAATGACATTAGATGAAGAAGAATCATGCTTAATTCTTTGATAGATAAAATTTTCTAAAAAGTCATGAATTAAATCCTCATATTCAGCCATATTTTCATTAAAGGACTGTGCATGAGCACCGTTATCAAATAGCTTCAGTTTCTTTGGACCAGTCTTTTTATGGTATAAGTCCAGTGACATGGAAGCCGGAATAAATGTATCTGGAATACTGTGAATAAAGAGCACGGGCTTTTCAATATTTGTCACAGCCTCAGCAGGTGTAACACTTTTGAAGGAATAGCCGTCACGCAAGCGGACAAAGAAATCTGCAAATCGAATTGGAATAATTGAGCCGTATTTAAATTCTGTCTTCGCAATTTGTTTAAGCAGCATTGAGAAATCAGAAAACGCACAATCAGAAATATAGAAATCTGCACCGTCCTCTACCGTCCCTGCATATAGTAACATTGTTGCAGCACCCATCGATTCACCATGAATACCAAGAATGGCGTTTTCCCCAATCATAGCTTTTACAGTTTTGACAACTGCGTCAAGGTCATTTTTTTCATAGTAACCGTAGCTAGTCGTTTTCCCACCTGTCTCCCCGTGCCTACGGTGATCAAAAATAACGGAATTGTAGCCAAGTCGTTCAAAAAGTCGAGCATATTTGACTGAGTTGATTTTATTTTCTGTTACCCCGTGGCAAATGATGATAGTGTTATTTGTTTCTAATGGCTGAAACATAATACCGCGTATCGTATAGCCGTTTGGAGAGTCAATATTTAATTCGCATTTTAAATTTTTATTGTACCAAGCTTCGTCAAAACGTTTAGCAGTAGTTTCGCGTTCACGAACAAATTCAGGATCCTTTTGCTTAATGTACATTAATTTATTAGAAAGAGCGAAGCCGAACAGACCTGTTGCTGCTGCGGCAAGCGTTGTCGTTATACCTGAAAATAAAAGCATTTTCTTTTTCATTATTAACACCTCCAACGTCCTGTGTATGCACTTTTCTTACTTGTAATGTTCCCAACTGAGATTGTTTAAAACACGTCAACATTTTACAATATCTTTGGCAAAAGTGCGATTATTTCTATCTATCGAAAATCGTCAAAATATTTGTTAAAATATATATATCTGCTAGTAGCATATGCATGCAGTGTTGATTTTGAACGGGGAAAAGGGGAGAAATGTGATGTCAAAAGAGGTTGTAATAGTGAGTGCTGTACGTACAGCTATTGGTTCATTCCAAGGAACATTAAAAGACGTAGCAGCGACAAAATTAGGGAGCATTGTTATTAAAGAAGCATTAGCACGTGCTGGCGTAGCAGGTGAACAAGTCGACGAGGTCATTATGGGGAATGTCTTATCGGCTGGACTTGGTCAAAACCCAGCTCGTCAAGCAGCAATTGCAGCAGGCTTACCACATCAAGTATCAGCATTAACAATTAACAAAGTTTGTGGCTCAGGACTAAAAGCAGTTCACTTAGCGACACAGGCTATTTTAGCAGGCGATGCGGATATTATCGTTGCAGGTGGCTTTGAAAATATGAGCCAAGCACCGTATGTATTAAAAAATGCACGAGAAGGCTTCCGCATGGGGGATCAAAAAGTAGTTGATACGATGATTCATGACGGATTATGGTGTGCATTTAATGATTACCATATGGGTATTACAGCAGAAAATTTATGTGATGCCTATGAAATTTCACGAGAAGAACAAGACGCTTTTGCAGCACGTTCACAACAGCGTGCGGAAGCGGCAATTGCAGCAGGGAAGTTTAATGATGAGATTGTAGCTGTGGAAATTCCACAGCGCAAGGGAGATCCTATTGTTTTCAAACAAGATGAGTTCCCGCGTAATGGGGTTACTGGAGAGTCTCTATCTAAACTACGACCTGCCTTTAAAAAGGAAGGCACTGTAACAGCGGCAAATGCTTCAGGTATTAACGATGGTGCAGCGGCTGTAGTGGTGATGTCGAAAGAAAAAGCGGTAGAGTTAGGCATTCAACCAATGGCGCAAATTACAGCAAATGCAAGTGCAGGGGTTGATCCAGCTATTATGGGAACTGGTCCAGTAACGGCAGTAAAAAAGGCATTGGCAAAGGCTGATGTGACGTTAGATAATATAGATTTAGTTGAAGCGAATGAAGCATTTGCAGCTCAATCTATTGCTGTGGATCGCGAACTAGGCTTTAATCATGATAAACTAAATGTCAACGGGGGAGCAATTGCTCTTGGTCACCCAATTGGTGCAAGTGGTGCGCGCATTTTAGTCACGCTTTTACATGAAATGGAAAAGCGTGATGCGAAAACAGGTCTCGCAACATTATGTATCGGTGGTGGGCAAGGCGTAGCAACAGTTGTCAAACGCCCGTGAAGTCGATAAGAAGGTGAATTACAAAATGGGAAAGAAACGAAAACAGCAGCAACATGCAAATGATGGCATGAAAGCCAGCTTACCAAAGCAGGAGGCCGTTACATTAGCGGATCAGCTTGGCGGTGACGTGCTTGCCAAACTAAAAGCTGCAAAACAAGATTTAACAGCGAAAGAACAGGCCGCTGAGGAAGAGCGTCAAGCAAAGCTAGCATTTGAACGCAAACAACGTGAAAAAAACAAATCGTTTGAAGAACTACTCAACGAATACGGCGATAAAGGCTCAAAATTTTAAAGAAAACAGTGAATCCAAATTTTGCGGATTCACTGTTTTTTATGTTTTATCGGAAAGATTTCGAGATTTATCGGAACAATTTTATGTTTTATCGGAAAGATTCTGAGATTTATCGGAAAGATTCTTGTTTTTATCGGAATAATACTCAATTTCACCGACATTATTCAGAACTCCCTTAATAATGGTAGGTGAAATTTGTATACCAGAATTAACGATCTTAAGTACTTTTTTTGAAGCGTTGGAGTTAGGGATAAATTTTCTAATTGTAAATTTTTAAGTACACGATTAAATTCAGGAGAGTTTAATTGGATTTGTTTCATTTTAAATTGCTCCCTTCTCTTACTTTTTATTATAAGCTGTAGTAACAACTCTTTCATAACAAAGGGTATTTTTAGCGTGCCCTTTGTCTTTTGAAAATTTTCTTCACCAACACTACAATCCCTACAAAAACAATCGCTCCAGCTGTATCCAAAATAACATCCTGTCCACTCATCATACGTCCTGGTGTAAAGCTTTGACGAAACTCATCTAGTATGGCAATAAAGGCTGTTCCCGCAATAGCGACACCTGCGGCGAACCGACGTTTTCCCCATGCAAAGTAAATACCAAGTGCGATACAACCGAATCCAACAAAATGCGTTAATTTTCGAATTAAAAATTCTACAAATTTAAAGTAACCGCGCTCTTCAACAGAAACAACTGTGTCCCAATAAGGTATTTTTAAAACAGATAATTGCTTCTCGAAAGGTTTATTTGCCAATGCGTCTTCTAATTCTGGAAGTATACTTTGTTGTTCATAGGTCATGCTAGAGGAAATAGCAAGTATTACTAAAAATGCAATTAAGACCAGCCATTTCTTCATCGGTGATCTGTATACTGTTCTGTTTTTGTTCGTTCATTTACTGCTGTAAAATCTGTTATTGAGTCTATTTTTTCATAGGCAGCGAGTGTTTGTGCAAGTTGTTCTTGTGAGCTTGCACCTATTACCGTTGAGGCTATAGTAGGCTCCTTTAAATTAAAGGCGATTGCTAGTGCATGTAAATCGTCGTAATGTGAAGCTAAGTCTGTTAATGCTGTTGTTAATTCGTCCGCTGTATATGTGTTAAAGCTATTTACACGCTGTAAACGTTCTTTCCAGCTATAAGTTAGTAAACCCTTTGCAACGGTACCACGTGTTACAACGGAAGCCCCCTCACTTGCAATAAAGTCGAGCCATTCCTCAGGACGACGATCTAAAGCACTATATTGCATCATGACACTTTTGGCAGAACTTGCTGGTAAAAAACGCTTAAGTACATTTGGGCGAATAGAGGAAATGCCATATACGCGGATCAATCCATCCTTTTTTAAACCTTCAAATGTGTCGATAATTCCATCCCAGTCGTCCTCAATAGTGCCACCATGTAACTGATAAACATCAATATAATCAGTACCTAGTCGTTTCAAGCTAGCATGTAGAGCTTCCTTTATATAAGCCGGGGATGCATCCCAATGCCATCCTTCTTTTCCTTCTGTCCATCGGTTACCAACTTTCGTAGCTACGATCACATCCTGACGGCGCTTCCCTAAAATAGTGCCAATTATCTCTTCGTTAGTGCCAAAGTCATATAAATCGGCTGTGTCGATATAATTAATGCCAGCATCTAAAGCCATATCGACAATATCAGCAGCCTTTTTCTTATCTGTCGAAAGAGACATGCCCCCTAAACTAATTTCTGAAATAAACAATTCACTTGAGCCAAGCTGTCTTTTTTTCATGCGAATGACCTCCTTCGATTTCTCTACTTGTAATGGTACAATGAACATATCTGAAGAACAAGCGAGGTTATAGTCAATGAAAAAGTTTGAGGAAAAAACGACAAAGACTACACCCATTTATGACGGGAAAATTGTGAAACTACAGATTGATGATGTCACATTACCGAATGGTCATGTTGCAAAAAGAGAAATTATTAAGCATCCGGGTGCAGTAGCGGTTATTGCTGTTACTGATGCAGGGAAATTAGTGTTAGTGGAGCAATATCGTAAAGCTTTAGAACGTTCCATTATTGAAATTCCAGCTGGAAAGCTTGAACCTGGTGAGGAACCGATTGTTACAGCACGACGTGAATTAGAGGAAGAAACAGGTTACGGTGCTCAGAGCTTTACCTTTTTACAAGCATTTGCAACGTCACCAGGTTTCGCAGATGAAATCATTCATCTATTTGTGGCAAAAGAATTATATAAAATTGAAAACAAAGCAGATTTAGATGAAGATGAATTTGTCGATTTATTAGAAGTTTCGTTGGAAGAGGCGGGGCAAATGGTTGCAGATGAGCGTATATTTGACGCAAAGACAGCATTTGCAGTACTTTGGCTTGCGACACAATAAGAAAATAAACTTTAGCATAATAGAAGAGGACGAGCATAAGCTGTACAAACCTTGATAGAAAAGGAGCATGTTTATGTCTCGTACGGTGTCTATATTTTATCACGCTTCCATTATTGCAGTAAGTTTCGTTTGTGGCGTTATCTTCTTTCATATTATTGGTGGGCCGAATGCAGAGCCTTTTATTTTATTTATAGAGCCTCGTTTAGCAGAAGGGGACAGGCATTCTATATTTCGTTTAGTATTACCTGTTGCTGTTTCAATAGTTCTTGTGCTATTGCTTGCAACACATAGTGTTTTGAAGGTATTTGTCCGTGTAACCGTAGCGATGCGTGCGACCTTTTTTGGCTTTAGCTCGGTTTTTTTATTACAAAAACTTGAAGCCTTTTGGGTTTATACGATTTGGTGGTTTCCATTTCAGCTCATCTATTGTATATTGTTGCTAGTCCTATGCAATTTACTTGTACCAGCTTGGTCAAAGCGAAAAATCGGAAAAAATGTACATGGTCGGACAATATTGTTGAATTTTATCGCATTTTTCATCATAATAGTGGCTGAGTTTATTGTTATTTCTTATGTATTAAAATGATAGAGATTTTTCGTGTAAATTACATCAGGTAAAAACATACAAAAGCTTATTTGAAATCTATACACTATCTTGTAATAGGATTTACTCCTTTGGTATAATGGAAAGAGTTTAGGGGGGCGTCACATGGAAAGCCGAATTGATCGTATAAAAAAACAGTTGCATAGTGCTAGTTATAAGCTGACGCCGCAGCGAGAAGCAACAGTTGCTGTACTGCTTGAGCACGAAGAGGATCACCTTAGTGCAGAAGATGTTTACCTTTTAGTGAAAGAAAAGGCACCAGAGATTGGTCTAGCTACTGTCTATAGAACGTTAGAGTTACTAACTGAGCTCAAAATTGTCGACAAAATCAACTTTGGCGATGGCGTATCGCGCTATGATTTACGCCAAGAGGGAGCTGCGCATTTCCACCATCATCTAGTTTGTATTGAATGTGGTGCGGTTGATGAAATTCAAGAAGATTTACTTGAAGATGTGGAAGCCGTTGTGGAAAAACGTTGGAACTTTATCATAAAGGATCACCGACTAACTTTCCACGGCATTTGCTGGCGCTGTCATGATAAAAACGACGAATCGAATGAAGAAAAATAACGAGAAGCTGTCTGTTTTAATCTTAAGTTTTAGATTGAATCAGGCGGTTTTTTGTTTTGTTTGAATAACAAATTATCTCTTTATGGTGTTCTAACCATTGATTCGACGGTTCTATCCGTCGCTTCAGCCTTTCAGTAGAATTGAAATATTGTAGAACGAACGCATTCACTAAGCTTCATATTGGATCTCACCCAAACATTTGATATAGCAACTTTACACGATCGTTTGTAGAGTATTTTAATCATCTTCAATCAGAATAAGAGGGTGATTTAGCACAATTCTATTAGCCGTGATAAAATAGAGAATAATTGACAGTAAGGGGGCGCTAAGATGAATGAATTTCAATATGCAATAGAGGATTATATCCATTTTATCCAGGTAGAACGGCAGTTATCTGATAATACATTAGCATCCTATCGCCGAGACTTAGAGAATTATGTGAATTTTTTGCGGGAAGCGGAAGGTATGTCGGATTTTCGTAATGTGGAGAGAATGACCATTTTACGTCATTTAGAACAGTTGCGTATGCAAGGAAAGACAAGTCGTACTGTTGCTCGCCATATCTCCTCTATTCGTAGTTTTCATCAATTTTTACTGCGAGAAAAGCGAGCAGAAACAGATCCGACAGTCCATTTAGAAATGCCAACCATCGAGCAAAAGCTCCCAAATATCCTCTCTATTGAAGAAATTGAAGCTTTATTAGCGGCACCAAATCGCAGCAAACCACAGGGCGTCCGGGACGTGGCCATGTTAGAGTTATTATATGGTTCAGGGATGCGCATTAGTGAGTTGATTGCTTTGGATTTAGCTGATATTCACCTAACGATGGGCTTTGTCCGTGTTTTTGGTAAGGGTGGCAAGGAGCGTATCATTCCACTTGGAAAAAGCGCCCTGTCCGCATTAAGCACATATTTAGATGGTGCACGGAGTCAATTACAAGGAAAATACCCAAAAATAGATGCGTTTTTCATTAATCAAAGAGGAAAACGTTTAACAAGGCAAGGTTGTTGGAAATTAATGAAGGAGCACGCTTTAAAGGCAGGCATCCAACATGAGTTAACGCCGCATACATTACGTCATTCCTTTGCAACACATTTAGTGGAAAATGGTGCTGATTTACGAGCAGTGCAAGAGATGCTTGGACATGCAGATATTTCCACAACGCAAATTTATACTCATATTAGTAAATCACGACTATCAGAGGTATATAAGCAGTTCCATCCACGCGCTTAAGAGAGGGATTTGCGTTAGTCGGAGGTCTGACCTTTATTTTTCGCTGTTTTTTGGTAAAATAAAGACAAGAGATTAGGAGGCAACAATTATGAATAAACCATTTAAGAAAATCCATGTAGTAGTATTGGACTCAGTTGGAATTGGTGAAGCTCCAGACGCAGCAAACTTTGGAGATGTGGGTTCACATACTCTTGGACATATCGCAGAAAAAATGAATGGGCTTACAATGCCACATATGGAGTCTTTCGGCTTAGCGAACATTGAACCGTTACAAGGTCTGCAAGCTACTGACAAACCAAAAGCATTTTACGGAAAAATGCAAGAAGCATCTGTTGGTAAAGATACTATGACAGGGCATTGGGAAATCATGGGGTTAAATATTGATAAACCGTTTAAGGTATATCCTGAAGGATTCCCTGCAGAGCTTATTGTAGAGCTTGAAAAACGTACAGGCCGTAAAGTGCTATGCAATAAACCTGCAAGTGGGACACAAGTGATCGAGGACTTCGGCAAGGAGCATATGGAGACAGGGGCAATTATTGTCTATACATCTGCTGATCCTGTTTTGCAAATTGCTGCACATGAGGAAATTATTCCGTTAGAGGAACTGTATAAAATTTGTGAAATTGCTCGTGAGCTAACATTGCAACCAGAATATTTAGTTGGCCGTGTGATTGCTCGTCCATTCATCGGTACGCCAGGAAACTTCACACGTACATCTAATCGTCATGACTATGCGTTAAAACCATTTGGCCGTACAACGATGAATGTCCTAAAGGATGCAGGCTTAGATGTTATAGCAATCGGGAAAATTTCTGATATTTTCAACGGTGAAGGTGTCACAGATGCAGTACGTACGAAAAATAATATGGACGGTATGGATAAGTTTGCAGAGGTAGTGCGTCGTGATTTCCATGGTATGAGCTTCTTAAACTTAGTGGACTTTGATGCAAATTTTGGCCATCGACGTGATCCGCTAGGTTATGGTAATGCATTACAAGAATTTGACGCTCGTTTACCAGAAATTACTGAGGCATTGTCAGAAGATGATTTACTAATCATTACGGCAGACCATGGTAATGATCCAACATTCCCTGGGACAGATCATACACGTGAATATGTACCGTTAATTGTTTATTCACCACGCTTTAATGATGGTAGTGAGCTAGCACTTCGTGAAACTTTTGCAGATATTGCAGCGACAGTTGCTGAAAACTTCCAAGTAGAAGCACCAGCATTCGGTAAAAGTTTCTTAGGGGATTTAAAATAAGGGGGATCTATCGATATGAATATGGCACAGCTGTTTGAAAAGAAGAAGCAGGGCAAAGCGCTATCACAGGCTGAAATTCAGTATTTCGTAGAAGGCTACACTACGGGTTCAATTCCTGATTATCAAGCGAGCTCCCTGTTAATGGCAATTCGCTTATTAGGCATGACAGATGATGAAATATTCTATTTAACGAAAGCAATGATAGAATCTGGTGATGTTATTGATTTAACATCTATTGAAGGGTTTAAAATTGATAAACACTCGACAGGTGGTGTAGGCGATAAAGTCACACTAATTGTCACGCCAATAATTGCTGCGCTAGATATTCCAGTAGCAAAATTTAGTGGCAAGGGTCTAGGCATTACAGGTGGTACAATCGATAAATTAGAGTCGATTCGTGGCTTTAAAACGGAGCTTTCATCACAGGAATTTATCGACAATGTCAATAAACATAAAATTGCAGTTGCTGGTCAAACAGGTAATCTTGTACCAGCTGACAAAAAATTGTATGCATTACGAGATGTGACGGGTACTGTCGATTCAATTCCATTAATTGCCGCGTCCATTATGAGTAAGAAAATAGCAAGTGGTGCAGACGGTATTGTACTTGATGTTAAATGTGGCTCTGGTGCATTTATGAAAACAGAACAAGAAGCGCAAGTTTTAGCTGATACGATGACGGCAATTGGTGAAAAGCTAGGGCGTAAAGTAGTCGCGCATATTAGTGATATGGATAATCCATTAGGTAAAATGATTGGTAATAAGCTTGAAGTAGTAGAAGCATATGCTTTACTAAGCGGACGTATGGATGAAACACATGTGGATCTGCTTGAGGAATGTATTATTATTTCTTCGCTTATGTACCAGGTTGCAGCAGGAGTAAATGAGGCCGAAGCAACAGCAGCTGTGAAACGAGTATTAGAGGATGGTTCAGCAGCTGCAAAATTTGATGAATTTATCGTAGCACAGGGTGGCGATTTAGCGGATCTTGTACAAAAAGATACAGCAAACAAAGTAGCTGTCAAAGCGTCTTCTGAAGGCACTGTCGAGACGATTAATGCACTATTAATCGGAGAAGCAAGCGTTAGTCTTGGTGCAGGTCGATTAACAAAGGAATCTGAACTTGATTATGATGCAGGTATTCACTTGATCGCCAAAAAAGGCGACCGTGTTCGTGCTGACGAGCCGATAGCTTATTTATATTCAAATCGTCAAATTGATGAGGAAACAATCGAAAAAGTACAGCAAGCTTTTACAATTATATAAACAATATGAAGCGAGGACTCTCTTTAACAAAGGGGTTCTCGCTTTTTTTTGTTCTAAAAAGCGGAAGTTGAAGCGGTGGAAAGGAGGTTTTTGTGGCGGAGAGGGAAAGACAGAGCGACGGAAGGGAAGGCTCCAGCGACGGAAAGAAGAGTCGAAGTGACGGAAAGAAGAGCTAGAGCGACGGAAAGAAGAGTCGAAGCGATGGAAGGAAGGCAGAGCGACGGAAAGAAGAGTTAGAGCGAAGGAAGGAAAAGCTAAAGCGACGGAAAGAAGGCAGAGTGACGGAAGGGAAGGCTCCAGCGACGGAAAGAAGAGCTAGAGCGACGGAAGGAAAAGCTAAAACGACGGAAAGAAGAGCCGAAGCGACGGATAGAGCAGCCAAAGTCGTGGATAGAACCGCCAAAATCGTGGATAGAACAGCCCAAATCGTGGATAGAACCGGTAAAGTCGTGGATAGAAGAGTCGAAATCGTGGATAGAACCGGCCAAACGACGGAAGGTAGATTCAAAGCGACGGAAAGAAACCAGAGCGACGGAAAGAAGAGCCGAAGCGACGGATAGAGCAGCCAAAGTCGTGGATAGAACCGCCAAAGCGACGGATAGAACAGCCAAAATCGTGGATAGAACCGGCCAAGTCGTGGATAGAACCGCCAAAGCGAAGGAAAGAACCACCGAAACGACGGATAGAGCAGCCAAAATCGTGAATAGAACGACGAAACGACGGATAGAGCAGCCAAAATCGTGAATAGAACGACGAAACGACGGATAGAGCAGCCAAAATCGTGAATAGAACCGACAAAACGACGGAAAAAAGCCGAAGCATCGGATTGAATCACCAAATAGACGGATAGACTTCGTAATAAGAAAAGAGTTCTTTGCGCAAGCACAAAGCCTCTGAACGCAATTATGCCTCGGCATAATTGATCATCATAATAATTCTTGTGAAAAATGGCCGTCACGTTTAAAAAATGTTGATTTATCCCATACTGCACTTAACCTAAAAAGCTATAAGTATGTCGATTTGACACTATTTCGGAAGACTTTGCACTAGTTCTGTCAGCTGCAAGGATTCACCACATTGAATGTGGAATTGCACGAGGAGGAGGCGATGTTCATGCATTTTCAATTAGAAATGGTAACAAGAGAGACAGTGGTTATACGTTTATTTGGGGAGCTCGATCATCATGCAGTAGAGCAAATTCGAGCTAAAATATCTGCAGCAATTTTTCAGGGCGCTGTAACGACCATTATTTGGAACTTAGAGGGGCTTTCCTTTATGGATAGTTCAGGTGTAGGTTTAGTGCTTGGTCGAATGCGCGAGTTAGAGGCGGTCGCTGGACGAACAGTTTTATTGAATCCATCGCCGACAAATCGAAAAGTATTTCAATTTTCAGGTTTAGGGCCGTGGATGATGGATGCAACAGAAGAAGAAGCAATTGAGCGAGTTAGGGGGATTGTAAATGGATAACGAAATGACATTAACTTTTTTAGCACTTAGTGAAAATGAAGCATTGGCGCGTGTAGCTGTGACAGGCTTTATCGCACAATTAGATCCAACTATTGATGAGCTGTCCGAATTTAAAACGGTTGTCTCAGAGGCTGTTTCTAATGCCATAATTCACGGTTATGAAGAGGATGGTAAAGGCGTTGTTACAGTTCATGCAAAACGTGAGGATGATATTGTAACCGTGTCTGTTTTGGATAAAGGTATTGGCATTGAGGATGTAAGTCAAGCTATGGAGCCGTTATATACGACGAAAAGTGCGATGGAACGTTCAGGTATGGGCTTTACAATTATGGATAGTTTTTCAGATCAGTTGACAGTAATGTCCAAGTGGCAAGAAGGTACAACTGTCACGTTTACGAAGAAATTTTACTCGGTTCGAACAGCGGTAATGTGAGGTTGCGATTGTGAAGCCGCTAGAACAGTCGTCCGATAAGCTATTGTCACAGGAAGAAATGCGAGATTTAATTGCACGTGCACAGCAGGGCGATCATGAGGCTCGTAAACGAATGATTGAGGGGAATACGAGGCTTGTGTGGTCTATCGTCCAACGCTTTACAAGTAGAGGTGTGGAGCTTGAGGATTTATTCCAAATTGGCTGCATAGGACTCATGAAGTCTGTGGATAAATTCGATCTAACGTATGATGTAAAGTTTTCGACATATGCTGTACCAATGATCATCGGTGAAATTCAGCGCTTTCTAAGGGATGATGGTATGGTGAAAGTTAGCAGATCTATTCGTGAACTTAATTTTAAAATTCGTCATGCAACTGATGAATTCATTAAAAAAAATGAGCACCCGCCAACCATTCATGAATTGGCACAGGTTCTTGGTGTCACAACTGAGGAAATTGTAACAGCTTCAGATGCATTGAGAGATCCTGCTTCCTTGCATGAGCAATTGTATGAAAGTGAAGGCGATTCTATTACATTAATGGATCAGATGAAGGATGAAAAATCCGAGCAGCCATTTGACTATATTCCACTAAAAGAGGTGCTCACAAGACTTGAGCCTAGAGAGCAATCAATTATTTATTTACGATATTTCTCAGATTGTACCCAAACTGAAATTGCTAATAGGCTCGGTATATCACAAGTTCAGGTATCACGATTAGAGAAAAAAATTCTAGCTCAATTGAAAAGTTGGATGGCCACAAGTGCCACAGTTGAACAGGAAGAAGTAAAAAAAGACATTTAAGAAAATGGTGACAGCATGACAAATAAACTATTTAACAGCTTAGAAGAAGCCGAAAGTTTTCTTAAAGAACAATTTGGTGACGGTGAATCATTTGACGTTAATATTAAGCATCTATTTGTCAAAGATTTGCCGGTTCTTTGTGTATATATAAGCGGACTTGTAGACGGAGTAGTGTTAACGCAATTACTCTCTAATATGTTGCCTGATGAGGACATTGATGTTGAGGATGAAAAGGAGTATTTTGAAGCCTATTTCAATTTCCAAGGCCGATCAGAGGAAACGGAACGCAAAACCTTTTTAGTAGATACATTAAGTGGACAAGTAACCTTTGTAACTAAAAGTGGTTATGCCTATGTTGCTGATATTCGAAATTATCCAGGGCGTTCACCTGAGGAGCCTGACAATGAAAAGGTTATTCGTGGTTCTAGGGACGGCTTTATTGAAGGTATTTCACAAAATGTTGGTTTGGTTCGTCGGCGAATTCGTAATAGTAATTTACGTTTCGAGCTACATAAAGTATCCGAAATCGGTCAAACCGATGTCGCACTTGCGTATATAAAGGGTATTGCGAATGATGAAATGCTCGATAAATTGCGACAGCGCCTTGGACAAATTCACCATGATGGCTTGACAATGGCTGATAAATCACTAGAGGAATGGCTGTTTAAACAAAAGTTCCATCCAGTGCCTTTTGTCCGTTATACGGAACGACCGGATATTACCGCAGCGCATTTACTAGAGGGCCATGTAGCCATTATGGTTGATACGTCACCTTCCGTCATTATTGTGCCTGCAACTATTTTTCATTTACTGCAACACGCTGAGGAGTATAGACAGGCACCGACAGTTGGAACCTTTGTCCGTTTTATGCGCTACATTGGAGTAGTTGTTGGTTTATTATTATTGCCTTTATGGTATTTATTTGCAACGCATGGGACATATTTACCGGATGCGTTATCCTTTTTAGGTGAAAAGGAAAAATCGCATATCCCAATTTTGCTGCAAATACTGATTGGAGATATAGGGATAGAATTTTTGAGGATGGCCGCCATTCATACCCCATCACCTTTATCGACTGCGATGGGGTTGGTTGCAGGTATAGTTATTGGTCAGATTGCAATTGATGTTGGGGTATTCTCTCCAGAGGTAGTGTTATATACAGCTATTTCAGCTATTCTGACATTTATTATTCCGTCTTATGAGCTAGGTATCTCCGTTAAATTCTTTAGACTAGGGTTATTAGTAATGACTGGTATTTGGGGAGTTAATGGGTTATTTATCGGGATCTTTATCTTATTTACGTATTTATGTTCATTGCGTCCGATGCAAGCGCCGTATTTGTGGCCGCTTATTCCGTTCTTTCCGAATGCGATGCTTCGTGTACTTATCCGTTTCCCAATGACAGTAGATGCATTAAGACCTTATGTAGTCGATTCCAAACAGCGAAAAAGATCATAAGAGCCGTTGCACTCGTTTTTTTCATGTGATAAAGTTCATCTATAGTATTTTGTGATTTTTGCAAAAATTATTTTTATTCAACAAAATACGACACGTTATTGAATGAAGTAATCCCTCTAAATAAGGATAGTAGCCTAAGATTGCTACATTCATTCTAAAATTGAGGTGCAATTGATCACAAGATGGAACGATGTGAAAAGGGAGAGATGCACATGCATTTATATGGAACACAAGCGATTTCTGAAGATGGTCATTTAACAATTGGACAGGTAGATACACTAGAGCTTGCAAAAGAGTATGGTACACCTTTATTTGTGTATGATACAGCACTTATTCGAAAGCGTGCACGAAGCTTTATTGATACGTTTAAAAAACTAGGTGTAAAAGCAGAAGTAGCTTATGCTTCAAAAGCATTTGCATGTGTAGCTGTGTACCAATTAGCGGCAGAAGAAAATCTATCTTTAGATGTTGTCTCTGGAGGGGAATTATTTACAGCTTTAAAAGCTGGATTCCCTGCAGAGCGCATTCATTTCCATGGCAATAATAAAAGCATTGCTGAATTAGAATTAGCTTTTGACTCGAAAATTGGTTGTATTGTCGTGGATAACTTCTATGAAATTCAGCTTTTACAAGAGATTTCAGAGCGCCGTCAACAAAAAATGCGTATTTTACTACGTGTCACACCAGGAGTTGAGGCACATACACATGATTTTATTACGACAGGTCAAGCAGATTCTAAATTTGGCTTTGACTTAAATAATGGTCAAGCAGATGAGGCTTTCCAACAAACTTTTAACCATGAATACCTAGAGCTTCTAGGACTACACTGCCATATCGGTTCTCAAATTTTTGACACAGCTGGCTTTGGCTTAGCAGGGGAAAAATTAATCGATAAAATTTCTGATTGGAACAAGTCTCACGATTTTACATGTACTGTGTTAAACTTAGGAGGGGGCTTCGGAATTCGTTATACTGAGGAAGATGCACCACTTGAGCCGCAAGTATATGTGGAGGATATGATTACGGTTGTAAAGAACAAAGCGACTGTACTTGGTCTAACTATGCCGGAAATTTGGATTGAGCCAGGACGATCACTTGTAGGCGATGCAGGAACTTCACTGTATACTATTGGTTCGCAAAAAACAGTACCTAATGTTCGTAAATATATTGCTGTCGATGGTGGCATGAGTGATAATATTCGTCCAGCATTATATGATGCGAAGTATGAGGCGGTCATTGCAAGTAAAGCGAATGCATCAAAAAATGAAACATATACAGTGGCTGGTAAGCTTTGTGAATCGGGCGATAAATTAATTATCGATGCTAAGCTTCAGGAAGCAACTTCTGGTGATGTGCTAGCAATCTTCTGTACTGGTGCTTACGGATATTCTATGGCGAGTAACTACAACCGTGTTCCACGCCCAGCAGTTGTGTTTGTAGAAAATGGCAAGCATCAATTAGCAATTCGACGCGAAAGTTATGAAGATATTGTACAAAACGATCTCCCGCTAACGTTAAAAAAGGGTGAGTAAATTTGAGAAAAAACAAATGGGTATTATTGGCGTCCATTTCAACTTTTATTTTGTTGTGGGGCGTTGTCTATTGGGTGTTGGCGTCTAAGGGTATTCTCGGACCTGGTTCGTAAGACAGAAATTGACTTGCGATACAAGTACAAATCGTGTAGGATAGTCAAAGATTATGTACAGCTAGAAAAAGAGGGAATAGACAAATATGTTAATTCGATATAAAAAAGCTTTCGAGAAAATAGCAATGGGGCTACTCTCGTTTATGCCTAACGAAAAAGACATAAAAAAGCTCAAAGAGACAATCCACTCCTATGAAAATGATGATAATTGGGTCTTATATTTATGGAAAAAGAACGATGAGTATATTGGCATTGTTGGACTTGTAACAGACAGTAATAATGTAGCTACGATTCAACACGTTTCCGTTGTCCCTTCTTATAGAGGTGAGGGTGTTGCGAAGGAAATGCTACAGGAAGTGGCAGAACTTGGTCAGTACGACTGTATGCGTGCAACAGAGGAAACACGTAAATTTGTTCAAAAATGTATAAATTGTATCGATGAAGAAGCAGACGATCATTGACGTCTGCTTTTTCTTTGTTTGCTTTCTTGTCGCTCTGCAAGAATATGTGAGCGGTCTCGAAGCATATGTTTATGAAGAAGATAGTTGTCACTACTTGATGGTAAAAGCTGTATACGCGCTAACGCTAATTCCTCCAATATGGGCGAAAGTGGAAGCTGAAATGCTTGGAAGGACTTGCCCATTTGGATAGCAGAAAGTGCGTCTGATAGTTGTATTAGTAGTTTATCGTAGTCGATTTCGTCAAAAAAAATATGCCCCATATTATGTTGAAAATTATTGAGTGCTTTTTCTAATATTCGTGCAGCGCCTATATAATTGTCACGTCGCCAATGATATAGACCTGTTGCGAGCTGTACGTAACCAACGAGAGGGTGCTTTTTATCACCTGGAGCAATATCTTTCCAGAATTCCTCAAGTACTTCATGGCATTCAAAAAAATCTTGATGACCATTGAAATATGCGCAGTAGTCTATAAATAAAGTATGATGCTGTGGATGCATTTTGGACTCCTTTCCACTATACTAAAAGAACATAGAATCTCAGGGTGGTAAAACAATGTCTTATGAAGTAAAATTAGAAGCCTTTTCAGGGCCTCTTGATTTATTATTGCATTTAATTCACAGATTGGAAATTGATATTTATGATATCCCAATGGCTGAAATTACTCAACAATATATCGACCATTTACATGCTATGCAGGTACTGGAGTTAAATGAGGCTAGTGAATATTTAGTGATGGCTGCAACATTATTGGCTATTAAAAGTCGTATGCTCTTGCCGATTCATGAAGGTGAGCTTGAAGATGCCGAATTAGAAGTCGACGGTCCAGACCCTCGTGAAGAACTGGTGCAACGTTTAATAGAGTATAAGAAGTATAAAGAAGCGGCGAGTAGCCTGCAAGAGCTTGAAACAGATCGGGCACAGGTATTTACAAGGCCGCCAGCAGATTTATCAGAGTTAGCATCAGATGAGCAAATGGCGTTATTTGATTTGAACGTCAACATCTATGATATGCTTGGGGCCTTTCAAAAACTGATGCGTCGAAAAAAATTAAAAAAACCACTAAAAACAACTGTAGCGAGACAGGAACGCTCAGTGAAGGATCAAATGCGTTCAGTGGTCGATTCATTACGGTCTACAGGTGGACGTGCATCATTTTTCGAGCTTTTTCCCTATGAAGATAAGCCAACGCTTATTCTGACGTTTTTATCCCTTCTTGAACTGATGAAACGTCAGGTCGTCATCGTAGAGCAAAATGGTAACTTTGAAGAATTAACGGTTACTTTACAGAAGGAGGAATGGGATGATGACGAAAACAATAATGCTACAGAGTAAAATAGAAGCTTTATTATTTGTTGTAGGAGACGATGGCTTAACTATTAAACAATTATCGCAGCTTTTAGGCGAAGCGGAAGAAATTGTAGTACATGCAATGGAAGCGTTACGTACAACATATGAAGAAGATTTAGCTAGAGGCGTTACAGTGAAAGAAATAGCTGGAGTTTATCAGCTAATCACAAAATCAGAACTTGCAGATACGATTCAAAGATTAGTAGAAAATCCAACGGTTCAATCATTATCTCAAGCCTCACTCGAAGTACTTGCGATTGTGGCATACAAACAACCAATTACACGTGTAGCAATTGAAGATTTGCGTGGTGTGAAATGTGAAAGACCAATACAAACGCTCGCTTCTAGAGGGTTAATTAAGGAAGTTGGTCGCTCGGAAGGGACAGGACGTGCAATCTTATATGGTACTACAAAAGAATTCTTAAACTACTTTGGTTTAAATAGTATAGAAGAAATGCCGGCTTTACCTGAAGATGAGCTAGTTGAAACAGAGCAAGAAACCGACTTATTTATGACGAAATTCCAAGAAACTTTTAGTGGAGTAAAATAAATGAGCAAGGCACGAATTAACTTCTTTCAGCGGGTGAGCCGCTGTAAGAAGTTAAAGCCTCCGGCGGATGTCACGGAATCGGAAAGGATTTTACAAAGGATGTTAGCCTAAAATCATCGCATCCATGCGATAACGGCTAACTGACCTGCATCGGTAAAAACGCCACGTCCTGTGGCATTACCGAAATGACCGACATCGTGTCGGCCCTTATGCAGGCCTAAGCACAAAGCCAATTCCGGACGCAATTATGCCGAGGTATAATGCTTTGCTTTAAACATAAATATAATCTAGATTTCCAATTACTTTTAATAAGGAGTGGCTCGTTGCTTCGGTTAGTACGTTTAATATTGTTCATGATAGTTGTGGTAATGTTAATGCTTCCGCAAACCAGTTTCGCACGAGGGGGGAGTGGATATGCTGTCTTAGATGGTGATACGGGTCGTGTTTTATTAGCGTCAAATAGTGATGCACGGTTACCAATTGCTAGCTTAACAAAAATTTGGACAGCGCTCGTTGCTATCGAAAATAGCAATCTTCAAGATGAAGTGGTTATTTCTCCGAGGGCTGCAATGGCTGAGGGTTCGTCAATTTATTTGCAGGCAGGTGAAACAGTTACGGTGGAAACACTGTTATATGGGTTGATGCTACGCTCAGGAAATGACGCAGCAACAGCGTTAGCAGAACATGCCGGGGGATCAGTAGAAGGGTTTGTAAAGTTAATGAATGAGCGAGCCGTTGTTGC
Organism: Lysinibacillus sp. RS11; assembly: GCF_042019215.1. NCBI lineage: Bacteria > Bacillati > Bacillota > Bacilli > Caryophanales > Bacillaceae > Lysinibacillus > Lysinibacillus sp. RS11. Next base: position 1,341,523 of record NZ_CP168124.1, read on the forward strand.
AGGTCTCACAAATACAGTATTTATGAACCCATCTGGCTTGCACCATGATGAGCATTTATCATCTGCGAGAGATACTGCTGAGATGCTAAGAATAGCTCTGCAAAATGAAACGTTCAAGAAAATTGCCTCAACAGTTTTATTTCGTGCCAATACTGAAAACGGGATGTTATGGGAAAATAAGCACCGATTATTACGAGAAGGGTCAGGGGTTGCTAGTGACATAGACGAGAGACAACAACCTGTCAGTGCATTAAAATCAGCAAAAGGCTCAGCATTTGCCGGAAAAACAGGCTTTACAAAGGTCGCTGGTCGGACCCTCGCAACCGCCTTCCAAAAAGACGGGCAAACCTGTATTGTTGTCACCTTGAATGAATCAGATGACTGGAATGTACATCGGGGATTAGCCAACAAGGTGTGGGAAGAGTATAGTCTTGAAACAGTAGTGAAAAAAGGTAAATATAATGTGAACAAAAAACTTGCAATACGTTTAGAGCAGCCAATTCGTTTGCAGTTAACTAATGAGGAAAAGGCTAAAGTAAGGCAAGTATTACATGTTTCTAGGAAACGTCAGGAAGCTGTATTATCCATTTTTATCGGTGATCAGCGTATTTATGCAACGCCAGTAACTGTTGAATCAGCGGATCGTTAAAAGCGATGCGCTGATTTTTTTCTTTTCATTCAGCAATTTTTTTGTGGCGAAAGTTTCAGTCGATGGTGGGATACTAACTGGAATTATGGAACTCAGTCTAAGCACAACACGACCTGCGACTAATTATCGTGCTCAACAACAATACATCAGTCGGGTTTTATTAAAATTTTCATAAATGAAAGCGATTTGCTATTGGACGAACAGAGTATACTAGAAATAAATGAGGGTTTTGAATATAGTGAGACTTTAATCCGTGTATCCCAACCTGTTTCTTGCCTGTTAAAGTGGATAAATTGAAAGAAGTTAAAGCCTCCGGCGGATGTCACAGAATCGGCTTTGTGCAAGCACAAAGCCGATTCTGGACGCAATTATGCCGAGGCATAATTGATTAATGCACAAAAGTATGACATAATTTTCACAGATTAGCGGGAAAAATAACCTTATTCCTAATAAATGAATAGGGTTTAAATTTTGGTGTTTAAACCAAGGTGAATGAAAACTAGAGGTGAAAGAATGGAAAGATTACAAAAGGTCATTGCGTATGCAGGAGTTGCGTCAAGACGTAAGGCAGAGCAATTGATTTTAGAAGGTAAAGTAAAGGTAAATGGAGTCGTAGTACGTGAGCTTGGTACAAAGGTTTCCAACTCAGATACGATCGAAGTAGAAGGCGTTAAGCTTGAGAAAGAAGACAAGGTTTATTATTTACTATATAAACCACGTGGAACGATATCGGCTGTAACAGACGACAAAGGACGCAAAACTGTCACAGATTTGTTTAAGCATATTCCACAACGTATTTTCCCAGTGGGCCGTCTTGATTATGATACATCTGGTTTATTGTTGTTGACAAATGATGGCGAATTTTCATATATGCTGACACATCCGAAGTTTAAAATCGACAAAACTTACATTGCTCGTGTCAAAGGTGTTCCAACGATCGAAGGTTTAAAAAAGCTTCAACGCGGGATTAAACTAGAAGATGGCAAAACTGCACCAGCAAAAGTAAGTATGACTTCTTTTGATGAAAAAGCAGGCAAGGCAATCTGTGAAATTACTATTCACGAAGGACGAAATCGTCAAGTGCGTCGCATGTTCGAAGCAATCGGTACTCCTGTTGTGAAACTGAAACGTGAGCGCTTTGCCTTTTTAGATTTATTTGGACTAACACCAGGGGAATATCGTGAATTGACAAAGCATGAAGTGAAACAATTGCGAGTGTTAGCAGAGACAGGACAAATCGGATAACCGGGCATTTACTTATGAAAGTGAAATATTACTATGTGAATAGTAATGTTTTCACTTTCTTTGTGGTGAAATCGTTCATAAATCATTCATAATTATTAGCTAAGCGTTTTTGTTTTATTTTGCTATAATAGGTGAGAATAGTACATCAAGATTATCCTGTTGAAATCGTTTCCATAATTTTGGTGTTTGGCGTATAAGCGAATGACTATTGTAGAATTTGGCAAACATAAATGTTGTAAATTAGACGGTAAAATCTATACATATATCAATGTTTGTATGAAAAGCTTAGCGTCAAATAGAAGTTACTCTAAGCCGTAATTGATAGGGGGGTTTATTAACTTGGAGAAAAAGAAAAAACGTCTCGTAATACGTACCATTATTTTAGCAGTGTTAGTATTAGCAATTGGTTACACGGTATACGGAACAGCGACAAAGGATAAAGTAGAGTTAATAGCAGTAGGCTCTGAAGCACCAGACTTCACGTTAGTAGATTTAAACGGTGAGACACATAAGCTGTCTGATTATAAAGGGCAGGGAGTGTTTTTGAACTTCTGGGGAACGTGGTGTAAGCCATGCGAGAAGGAAATGCCTGCAATAGACCGTCAGTATAAAATCTATAAAGATCAAGGTGTACAAACATTGGCTGTCAATATTGCCCAAACAGATTTTGAAGTACAAAGTTTTGTTGATAGATACGATTTAACGTTCCCAGTTGTTATTGACAAAACAAAAAGCGTTATGACTGCCTATAATGTAGGTCAATTACCTGCAACACTCCTTATTGATCCAGATGGTAAAGTAGTCAAAATTATTACTGGTGAGATGACGGAGGAAAAAATTGCTTCGTATATGGAATTAGTGAAGCCAAAATAAGGAGTAATGACTATGGAAAACATCATTTGTGCGTGTGGTCATAGTAACCCATATGGCACGAAGCTTTGTGAGAAATGTGGTCGTCCTTTAACTGAGGAAGGTAAAGAAACAAAAGTTGTAGATATGCGCTATGATGGTATGGCGATTCGTTCAAAAACGTATAACAAAACATTTATTGATAAAATTTGGAATTTCTTCTCGAGTGTCAAAGTGGGAATTACCCTCATTATTATCACGTTAGTCGCTGCGTCAATTGGAACAATTCTACCGCAAGAAATGTATGTTAATGCTCCAGAAGCTAACAAAGCAGAGTATTATGAGAAAGTGTATGGTTGGTTTGGCAAATTCTACAATAGCTTAGGCCTTTCTGATTTGTACAGTACCGTGTGGTTCCAAGTTTTAGTAGGTATGCTTGCGATCTCTATTATTGTTGCGAGTTTAGACCGTGGTATACCATTGCATAAATCTTTGAAAAATCAACGCGTTAAACGTCATGAAAGTTTCATGAAACGTCAACGGATCATTGCAGAAGGACAAGTGCAAAACCCTGACGCAACACTAGATAAAGTTGAGCAAAAAATGACTCAATTAAAGTATAAGGTTCGTCGCGATGGAAGTGCACTGTTAGCAGAGCGCGGCCGTTTTGCTCGGTATGGTCCATACATAAATCATGTCGGTCTTATTATCTTTTTAGCAGGTGTTATGTTGCGTTTAGTACCTGGTTTTCATGTGGATGAGACGATTTGGATCCGTGAAGGAGAAACACGAGCTATACCAGGTATGGACGGCTATTTTATTAAAAATAATGAATTTACTTTGGAAACCCATGACAATAAGCCACAGGGCGAACAATTGGCTCAAGGTGTAAATGTTATGGCGAAGAACTACCAAACAGACGTTACATTATACAAACAACCTGAGGGTGCTCTTCCGGGGGATTTAGACAATCTTGAGAAAGTGAAGGATTATTCGATTCGTGTTAATCATCCGTTAAAAGAAAATGGTTTTGCGCTGTATCAAATGAATTATCGTCTTAATGAATTAAAGCAGATGAATTTTAATTTGGTGAGTAAAGCAAACGAAGAAGAAGCACTTGGTCAAATTGAAATTGATTTAACGAATCCTAAAAAAGAATATGATTTAGGAAATGGTTCATCAGTTGAAATTCTTGTTTATACACCAGATTTTTCTGGTTTTGAAAATGGAGAACCACAGACAAAAACATCAATACCAAATAATCCAGCATTTTTATTTAGAATGAAAACACCAGAAACTCCAAAAGGTGAAGTAAGTTTTGTAGAAATTATGAAGCCACCGCTTGAACCACTTGGTGAAAACAAATATAGAATGAAATTTGCTGGTGCAGAAACACGTGATTCGTCAAACTTTACAATTCGTAAAGATAGTACAGTACCAATTTTATTTGTAGGTGGTATTATTTTTATGATTGGTGTAGTGATTGGATCGTATTGGAATCACCGACGTTTATGGTTACAGGTGGAGCCAGATGGTCGAGTGTTAATGGCTGCCCATGTGAATAAAAATATGTTCAGTATGAAAAAGGATTTAGATGCCGTTACTTCATTTGCTGAACTGCCGCAATATGAAGATCAATTAGAAAAGCCTGAAGACGCCGAGAAGTCAGAAAAGCGTGGCATTAAGAAAAAGGAAGGTGACAGCACCTTATGAGTTTGATTGATATAAGTGGAAACTTGTTATTTGTAGCCTTTATAGCTTATTTAGTAGCAACATTATTATTTGGTGGTTCGATAAAGCAATCGAATGCTACAGGCAAAAATACTGATAAATGGGGCAAGCTTGCAATTATTGTTACAATTATTGGTTTCCTATCGCAGCTTGGTTATTTTATTACTCGTTGGATTTATACAGGTCATGCACCTGTGAGTAATATGTTTGAATTTACCACTGCGTTCGGGATGTTCATCGTAGGGGCATTCATCCTAATTTATTTTATTTATCGACTAACAGCACTTGGCTTGATAGCGTTACCAGTTGCGTTACTGATTATCGCTTATGCAGCAATGTTCCCAACTGAAGTAAGTCCATTAGTTCCATCATTACAAAGTCACTGGCTAACAATTCACGTTATTACAGCTGCTTTAGGTCAATCGATTTTAGCGATTAGTGCTGTAGCAGGACTAATTTATTTATTAAAAGTAGTTGATTTGAAAAAGCCTTCTAAACAACGTTTTTGGTTAGAAGCAGTAATGTTCTTCCTTGTGGTAGTAATTGGTTTCGTAATTGCTACTTCAATTTTTAGTGGGATGGGCTATGAGTCAAACTATACTTATGTTGATAAAGAAGGCACTGAACGTCAAATTACCTACAATATGCCGCCACTATTTGGGATGAATGAATATAAGGCAGTAGAAGAACATGGCATGTCTCCATTAGTAGAAATGCCAGCGCTCATAAATGCCAAGAAATTAACAACTGTTGTTTGGTCATTATTAGTAGGTTCAATCCTATACCTGTTAATTCGTTTAATTACTCGACGTCGAATTAGTGCGATGTTCCAACCATTTGTCCAAAGAGTAAATTTACATTTAGTAGATGAAATCGGTTACCGTTCAGTGTTAATTGGTTTCCCAGTATTTACGTTAGGAGCCTTAATCTTTGCAATGATTTGGGCACAACAAGCGTGGAGTCGTTTCTGGGGATGGGATCCGAAAGAAGTGTGGGCACTTATTACATGGTTATTCTATGCAGCGTTCCTACATTTACGTTTATCTAAAGGCTGGGAAGGTGAAAAATCTGCATGGTTAGCATTAATTGGTTTCGGAATTATTCTGTTTAACTTAATTGCTGTTAACTTGATTATTGCAGGTTTACACTCATACGCTGCAAGTTAAACTGAGATGAATCCGTTTTAAAAAAACTGATTAATTTGAGCACATATGAGATTTTTTACGTCGCTAGTATTAGAAAGAAAGCCTTCTTGCTGTGGCAAGGAGGCTTTCTTTTCTTTTCAATATGTGTTGTACCATGTACAATAGAGGGTAGAGAAAGATTAGAAGAGAGGGATCGTGAAAGTGTCAGAAAATATTTCAGTATTAGTAGTAGACGACGAGGATCGTATTCGACGCTTATTAAAAATGTATTTAGAGCGAGAAGGGTACCTTGTTGACGAAGCAGAAAATGGTGAACAAGCGATCGAGAAATCTTTAGAAAAAGAGTATCATTGTATTTTACTAGATATTATGATGCCTGAAAAAGACGGGCTTGAAGTATGTGCGGAAATTCGCGAACGAGCAGCAACACCGATTATTTTATTAACTGCGAAAGGCGAGGAAGCGAATCGTGTACAAGGCTTCGAGCTTGGAGCGGATGATTATATTGTAAAACCATTTAGTCCTCGTGAGGTTGTCTTACGTGTGAAGGCTATATTACGTCGTTCACAAGCATTCTCACCTTCGACAAATGCATCTTCTTCAAAAGATTTAGTTGTGTTCCAACATTTAATGATTGATCATGATGCTCATCGTGTAACAGCAGAAGGTATCGAGGTGAATTTAACGCCTAAAGAGTATGAATTACTTTATTTCCTAGCGAAATCGCCAGACAAAGTATTTGACCGTGAACAATTACTAAAAGAAGTTTGGCATTATGATTTCTTTGGCGATTTACGTACAGTTGACACACATGTAAAACGTTTACGCGAAAAGCTCAACCGCGTATCTGAAAACGCTGCAAAGATGATTGTTACTGTATGGGGCGTTGGCTACAAATTTGAGGTTGTCAATGAATAGAATATGGAATAGTGTTGTCGGGAAGCTATGGGTAACCATATTGCTTCTCGTTTCATTTGTATTGTTTGTTTTCACGGTTTTAATGCTCGAGTTTCTTCAAAATTACCATATGCAGCAAGCAGAGAGCTCTTTGCGTCAAATAGCAGCAACCGTAGCAAGTATAGTAGATGATAATGAAACAGCGGAGTCGACTTCTGAATTATTAAAAGAAATTTTACCTGAAAGTACGAATGCGCTTATTGCAATTAACGATGACGCAGTAACGTTTGCTTTGCAGGAAGGTGTAAATAAAAAAGAAATACAAGATACGATATTAGCTAATAAATCTTTCCACGAAATTTTTCAATCCGATGAACCAATCATTGAAGAAATGATGATGCCGTCTTCTACAGACAAGGAAACAATGGAATCATATGTCGTGCTTGGTTTCCCATTAAATGTAGAAAATGCAGTACATGGAGCGGTCTTTATTTATCAAAGTCCAGATGTGCTACATAATACATCGAAAGAAACGACGAAAATTGTCATTTTATCTGCTGTCATTGCCTTTGTCCTTACGACATTCTTTGCCTTTTTCCTATCATCACGAATTACGTCACCATTGCGAAAAATGCGTGAATTGGCGTTTGAAATTGCTAAAGGAAATTTTGAAGCGAAAATGCCTACAACACAAAATGATGAAATCGGCCAGCTTGCTGTTGCTTTTAATCAAATGGGACGACAATTGAAACACAATCTAGAGGTTATCAATCAAGAAAATGAACAGCTATCAAATATTTTGACATCGATGACTGATGCGGTTATTACGTTTAATCGTGATCGTACAATATTATTAAGCAACCCACCCGCAGAGCGTTTAATGCAAAAATGGTTTGTCAATAAAGGCTCCCAAAGTGCTAAACCAATCCCGCCAGAGCTTTATCATATGCTTGATCATGTCCTGATGTTTGAGGATAAGCTTGAAGAAGAAATCGAGATGGATGGAAGTTACTATACGTTTACGATTAGCCCCCTTTATAGTGGTGAATCGATACGTGGAGCCGTGGCAGTTATTCGTGATATGACTGAGCAACATCGTTTAGAAAAACTACGTTCAGACTTTATTGCTAATGTGTCTCATGAGTTACGGACGCCAATTTCGATGCTTCAAGGCTATTCGGAGGCCTTAATGGATGATGATTTTATTCAAGATCAAGAAGAACGAAATGAGATTACCAAAATTATTTATGATGAATCAAAACGTATGGGACGCCTCGTTACAGATTTATTAGATCTTGCACGTATGGAATCCGGTCATATGACTCTTTACAAGGATGAGCTCCCAATTAATTCAACATTTGAACGTATTACTCAAAAATTTGCACAGGTTGCAAAAGAGAAGCATGTACGTCTAATATTTGACAGTGAATTCAAAGACGAAGCTACGATTAATATAGATGAGGATCGGATTGAACAGGTGTTAACGAATTTAATTGATAATGCTCTCCGTCATACTACTGAAGGATCAGTAACAGTTAAGGTTGAGAAAGAGCCGACTTTTTCCAAAATTTCTGTTCAGGATACAGGGCATGGCATCCCACAAGAGGACTTACCATATGTTTTTGAACGTTTCTATAAAGCAGATAAGGCTCGTACACGTTCCAAAGGTGGAACTGGCCTAGGTTTAGCTATTGCTAGAAATATTGTCAAGGCTCATTCAGGCAATATTATGGTAGATAGTGTGCTGAAAGAGGGTACTACCTTCACGTTTTATTTACCATTCGATTAATACATCACTACTAACTTTTTCAGCGGACGCAATTATGCTGAGGCATAATTGATGAAGTGGTATTAATTGGATGTAACTTCTGTGAACATTTAGACGACAAATATAATAGAACGGGGGTGGAGTGCTTTGAATGACTCCGTGTTCCATCGACTATACGATGAATACCATCAAGACGTGTTCCAGTTTCTTATTTATTTAGTAAAAAACCGTACACTTGCTGAGGATTTAGCGCACGAGGTTTATGTTCGTGTATTACGTTCATATGATCAGTTTGCAGGAAATAGCAGCGAAAAGACATGGCTTTTTGCTATTGCTAAAAATGTCGCGATTGATCATTTTAGAAAGCAAGCTGTGCGTCAAAAACATTCACTCGACTTTTTTGATTGGGAAACGGAACAGCTACATTCAACCACACCATCACCGGAAGATATGCTGCAAGCTAGTGATGAATTTATGCAGGTACAAACCGCACTTGAAAACTGTACAGGTGACCAAAAAATGGTCATTATTATGCGCTACTTTCAAGATTTATCGATTGCAGAAACAGCGCAAATACTAGATTGGACAGAAGCAAAGGTAAAAACCACTCAGCATCGTGCCATAAAATTTTTAAGGCAACAGCTACAACAGGTTAGAGAACAGGAGGCGAAACGGCAATGACGCATAATCAATTTGATGATGACCAACTTGAACATGTATTAAATAATGCCCCTAAGCTTTCTGACCGCCGTTCGAAGGAAGAAGTATTAAATAGATTATTGGCAGATACTCGCTTACAGGATAATATCCATCTTCAAAAAGCTATACAACAACCAATGGATGACGAAAAAATATTCAAAGAGCAACAACAAAATAGTCATACGCAACAAGAAAGTACCAAAACCGCTACAATAAAGAAGAACGTTCGTAAATGGCCTATTTTTCTGAGTGGTGCAGCTGTTTTCGCCCTTACAGTACTTGTGGGGTCTATGTACATGAATAATAAAGAGGTAAATATGGATCAAGCTAATGCCCCTGATACTTCTCAATATTCTACAATACAGGATAATCGGGCTGCAAAAAGCTTTGAAAACGATGACGATATTATAGAAACTGACATTGTATCAAAATATTCACGTATGATGTCACTACGGTCATCTGTTTATGAGGAAGATTTAACAAACGCAGTGGTGTTTCGCATTGGTTTGGCAAACCGTGATAAGAAAAGTGTACCAATGACATACATTATTCCGAACGAACGAGTTGCTACTGATTTTGGGAAAAAGAAGCCTACAACATTGCAAATGTATGAAAAGTATGCACCACAAATTGATGAGGAAGAAAAGGGCTTTACTAATTACCACCCGTATAAAGGCGAATTGAAGGAGAAGGACGATAAACTTGTTCATGTATTGCCGAAAGAAAATGACTATGATGTTGCTTCTGCGGATAATAGCGAATACGTTGGAACAGTACAGGATACATTCTCAGACTCAGAGTATAAAGATATTGAGATTGAAATTGAAAATCCAGATGATACAGCTGATGAGCCTCCTCAGAAAGAAGGGGAGCAAAATCAGTCTATCGCATTAACAAGACAAAATCATTCTAATTATTATTTATATAAAGATGAAAATGGGGCTGAGTATTTATCACCTGATTCTAGCAAGACTTATTCTACTGTAACAGAGGCTCTTATCGATATGGGGAATAAAAAAGATGATGGATACGTTCCGGTCGTTCCTGAACAAGTGACATACACTGTGCAAGAGGTAGCTGAAGGTGTTGTCGTTACATTTAATGAGCCACTGGATTTAACAACAATGGATGCCGTTCGCGCAACTCAATTAATTGAAGCGATGATGCTCACTGCTGCAAGCTTTGATCAACAAGTACGTCTAGATAATGTTGTACAGGAGAGCTGGGAGGGATTTGATTTGAAAAATTTCTTACCAAAGCCTGTGGGAGCCAATAAACAATATATGCCATAAATAGCATAACGTTAAACTTAACAAATAGATGAACAAAAATTTTCAGGAGCATTCTCGCCGCTGTATGTGCAAGAATGCTCCTGTCCATCTATGAACTACTTATTTAAAGCTAGGGATGATACTTGTTAAAAAAAGACCATTTAAATAACATAGTGACTACTCGGAGCAAATCATAGCGTCATAGATGAGACCTAGAGCAAGCCGATAGAAGAATGGAAAGCAACCCTGAGTTATGGTGATGAGCCAGTTTATGAGGCAAAACATACAAGTTTAATCGGGATCTTTTATCTTCTTTCAGTAAATGTTTTTTGTAGCGAAAGTAAAGCGTCGGCTACAGAAGTCTCTCACCTCTATAGGTGGTGAGATGAATGCGGTTTTAAGCAACATTTCAGCGGGTGTACAATATCCGCTGGAATAGAGAAACTCAGTCTAAGAACGCCACGTCCTGTGGCAACGACTGAGTGACCACATCATGTTGCCGCTGCCGCTTCGCTTTCGCGCAGATCTTTTGCTGACGCTACGTTGGCACTGCGCTTTCGCACAAAAAACATCTGCAGGCCTAAGCATAAAGCCGATTCCGGGCAATTATGCCGAGGCATAATTGATGAAAAGCTATTTACTTTTCCCTAATAATTCATTATAGTAAAGTTATAAAACAAAAAATATTGATTCATCTTCGGGGCAGGGTGAAAATCCCGACCGGCGGTAATAGAGTTGTAAGTCGCTAATGTTTTTAAGACACATTGGCTCGAATGATTTACTAAAGACTCTTCAGCCCGCGACCTGTGCAAAGTTTTTTTGCATGGCTGACTTGGTGTAATTCCAAGGCCGACAGTTAAAGTCTGGATGGGAGAAGATGGAGGTGCGATCGTCATTCATTGTTATGAATTTAGCTATGTACGAGCGTTTTTTTCGATGTGTCTTCACACAGTGCTTGCTCAAAAATAGCTAATCAATGGCGTTTATTAATCATGCCTATTCTCCCTTATGCTCTTTTGCATAAGGGTTTTTTCGTAATAATAATTGATAAGGTCGTGGCCTTTCTTCTTGCGAGATTGAATCAGCAAAGAGGAGAGAGTTTTCAATGAAGAAAAATTTGAAACTTCAATCGTTTATTACGATTGGTATGCTGAGCAGTATTTCGTTTTTATTAATGCTTTTTAATTTCCCGATTCCGCCATTCCCAGCGTTTTTGGAAGTGGATTTCAGTGATATGCCAGCATTGCTAGCTGCAATCACAATGGGACCGGTAGCCGGTATTTTAGTAGAATTATTTAAAAATGTGTTGGACTGGATTTTCTCAGGTACGCCAACGGGAGTACCGGTAGGGCATATGGCGAACTTTACAACAGGAATTTTATTTATTTTACCAGTGAGCTTTGTTTTTAATCGCTTCAAAACGGTTAAAGGTCTTGTTGGAGGTTTAGCTGCTGGAACAATTATTATGGCAGTAGGAATGAGCCTTCTGAACTATGCAGTATTTTTACCTATGTACACTTACTTTTTAGGTATGGAGCCTGTTGTAGGTGATTCACTATATAAAATGATCGTAGCTGGTATCTTGCCATTTAACATTGTGAAAGGTATTTTAATTACTATCATCATGGCGTTACTATTCACAACAATGCGTAAATGGATTATTAATCAGCGTTCCATGTACTTAACAAAATAATTAGGTGAAACCTCGAGTTGTAAGTTGCTCGAGGTTTTTTATGTGAGAATGTTAAACAAGAATTGAAGTGACGGGTAGAAATTTATCATCTAGTCGGTTTTAGTATTTTAGTGTAAAATAAGGAAGAGTTTAGAATGTTAGAGGAGTTTGAAGAGATGAGTGAACAAAAGAGTCAGTGGTCTAGTAAACTAGGCTTTATTTTAGCGTCGGCAGGAGCTGCAATTGGACTGGGGGCAATTTGGAAGCTTCCGTATGTTACTGGACAAAGTGGTGGGGGAGCGTTTTTCCTTATTTTTGTTTTCTTTACGTTGTTAATTGGTTTACCGATGCTATTATCAGAATACGTTTTAGGTCGTGGAACACAGTCAGAGGCTGTGACTGCATATAAAAAAATTGCACCAACAAAAACAGGCTGGGCATGGGTTGGCCGAATGGGTGTGCTGGGCTGTTTTTTGTTGTTAACTTTTTACAGCGTTGTAGGAGGCTGGATCTTTATATATAGTGGGCTCGGTGTAGCTGGGGCTGTTATTGATCCTGCGAATGATCCTAGTGAATTATTTGGAAAGATTGTAGGAACGCCTTGGATTACATTACTAGGTTTAGGCTTGTTTACGCTGATAAATGTACTTGTCATTTCACTTGGTGTGCAAAATGGTATAGAGAAGGCTAATAAGTGGATGATGCCCTTATTATTTATCATGTTTATAGTGCTTGTTGTGCGAGCGGTAACATTAGATGGGGCAATGGAAGGTGTTAAATTCTTCTTGTGGCCGGATTTTTCCAATATTACTGGCAAGGCTGTATTAGAAGCGTTAGGGCAGTCCTTTTTTGGTTTAGCAGTAGGGTTTTCTTGTCTTGTGACGTACAGTTCATATTTAAAAAAGGATGTGAGTTTGCCTAACTCGGCGGGCTCTGTTGTACTCTTAACTGTGCTTGTATCGTTTTTAGCAGGATTAGCGATTTTCCCTGTTGTGTTTGCTTTTGATTTAGAGCCTGCAGCTGGACCAGGTTTGCTATTTATGGTTCTGCCAACAGCGTTTAGTCAAATGCCATTTGGTGAAATATTCTTAGCGATGTTTTTATTATTATTTTTATTTGCAACGCTAACATCTTCCTTCAGTTTATATGAAATTATCGTAGCCGCATTTATTGAAAAGGGTCGTATGTCTCGTTCTGCATTGGCGATGTTGTTAGGTGTAGTAGTCTTTATTGCTGCAATCCCAGCAGCGCTTTCATCGAGTACATTAGCAGATGTATCGATCTTTGGGAAAACAATTTTTGATGCAACAGACTTTTTAGTATCAAATTTAATGCTTCCGTTAGGCAATTTGTTGATCGCTATCTTTATTGCCTATGTAGTGGACAAAGAATTTGTGAAGAAGGAACTGTTGATAGGTAGTCAAATGGGACAGGGGTTCTATTCAATATATCGTCTATTGATGTTAATCGTAGTACCTGTTGTGATTATTGTTGTGTTAGTCAATATGCTTTTACAATATTAAAGAGAGTAGGTTGTATTTCATTTAACTGGAATACAACCTACTTTTTTAATTGAGAATCAACGAGTGTCCTTGCATCCTATCCATCTCAAAATAAGATTACTATATTCGAAAAAATAGATGTAAGGAAAAATTACATGTCTATTGCGTTTTCTGTCCTTTTAATGTATTTTTAAAACAGTTACAAAGAAATGATGTTAATAAATATTACATTGGAGTGGTGGAAAATGAAACATTATACAAAAGAAGATATTGTACGTCGAGTGAAGGAAGAAAATGTGAAATTTATTCGCCTACAATTTACGGATATATTAGGAACGATTAAAAATGTTGAAATACCAGTTAGCCAATTAGAAAAAGCATTGGATAATAAAGTGATGTTTGATGGTTCATCTATTGAAGGCTTTGTGCGAATTGAAGAATCAGATATGTACTTACGTCCCGACTTTAGCACCTTCGTGATTTTTCCTTGGACTGCTGAAAAGGGGAAAGTGGCACGCTTTATTTGTGATATTGCTAGACCAGATGGTACACCATTTGAAGGTGATCCCCGCTCAAATCTTAAACGAATTTTAAAGGAGATGGAGGAGCTAGGTTTTACTTCATTTAATTTAGGACCTGAGCCAGAGTTTTTCTTATTTAAGTTAGATGAAAAAGGACACCCAACACTTGAGCTAAACGATAGTGGAGGATACTTCGATTTAGCTCCGACAGACCTAGGTGAGAACTGTCGTCGTGATATCGTATTAGAGCTAGAAGAAATGGGTTTTGAAATCGAAGCCTCTCATCATGAGGTTGCCCCTGGTCAGCATGAGATTGACTTTAAGTATGCAAGTGCTATCGAAGCCTGTGATAATATTCAAACGTTTAAACTTGTTGTAAAAACAATCGCTGCACAGCATGGACTGCATGCAACCTTTATGCCAAAGCCATTATTTGGCGTCAATGGTTCCGGAATGCATTTCAACTTATCCTTATTTGAAGGGAATAAAAATGCGTTTTATGATGAAAATGCAGAATTACAATTGAGCCAAACAGCCCGTAGTTTTATGGCAGGAATTATAGAACATGTACATGGTTTTACAGCAATTACAAACCCACTCGTTAATTCCTATAAACGCTTAGTGCCTGGTTATGAGGCCCCTTGCTATGTAGCATGGTCTGCTCAAAACCGTTCGCCACTTATTCGGATTCCAGCCGCACGAGGGCTTTCAACACGTGTCGAGCTTCGTTCTGTCGATCCAGCAGCAAACCCATATTTAGCGATGGCCGTTATTTTAGCATCTGGGCTCGATGGAATTCGCAAAGATCTAACCCCTCCAGACGCTGTAGATCGAAATATTTATAAAATGACACGAGATGAGCGAGAATTAAATGGCATTGACAGTCTCCCGGCATCATTGGAATATGCACTCATCGAACTAGAAATGGATCCTATTGTACGTGAAGCACTTGGAGATCATATCTTTGAGAAATTTACAGCTGCTAAAGAAATAGAATGGAATAAATACCGTACACGTGTCCACGATTGGGAGCGGGAAGAATATTTGAAAATGTATTAGAAGGGAGTGTTGGGGCTTTAGTGCTCCAACGCTTTTTTGATCTAAAATGCGAGGGATTGAGTGTCAAAGAAGAAGGCTATCCCAATTTTTCATAGATAGGGATAGCCATTTTAGTTAGGTAGTTCACTTTGGATAATTAATTTGGATTTTTCATTTGGGAGTTCTTGGTCATAGATATAAATATCATTTTCAGCTGAAAATCTAAAAAAATAACGTGTTTCTAACAAACCATCCTCAACTAATAGATGATCCTGTATCTTAAATTTTTTATAGTATCCATTTTCATTGAAATATAAAAATACTTCATTATTAAAGTCAGTGTTAAGTTCACTTACCGAATCAATATCCGAAACAACTTCTTGCGAATGATTGGTCGCAGCGTCATAAAAAATTAGCTTACCATCACCAGTTGAAGGTTCAGATGGGTCGTCAAATGTTAGATAAACCCATTGTTGATCATTCAGAAGCCTTGTCCAACCAATAAATTCATAAGAACTCTTAAATTCTTTTATTTCTTTACTTTTCACATCATACAAATAGATATATCCAAAATGATCTTTTTTATCAGTAAATAATAATTTTCCATCCTTTGCAGACAAAGATGTAAAGCTATTTAAATTAAATATACTTGTTGTTTCGCCTGTTTTGAGATTCTTAAGCATAACTTCCGCTTTTTCACTTTTTCTGTCCATTTTAATCCATGCTGCGTAGTCCCCAATTAGTACAGGAAAATCATTAAAAACATTTTCTTCATTTTCTTTCGTCAATGGGTGAATTTCTTGTGTCTTTAAATTCATAAAATATGGATTTAGCTGCCACCCACTTTCATCGGCATCTACCCACAATAACCAATTATCATTTAATTCTACCCCTTGAACTGATGGCATATCGAATTTGCTATTAAATATTGTTTTGTATTTCTGAGTCTTACGATTGTATTGAACAATTTTATTATCAAGAGAAGGGCTCTTTTGATCTACGCTCATATAAATATAGTCAGCATTACCCCTATATGAGTGAATATTAGTAAAAGGTACGTCTACGGTTTTATTAAAATCTTTATCGATTATTTGATAATAATTTGAACTTTGGGGTTTAATCAAAGATCTATTTCCCTGTACACCATAATATACGGCTTTAAAAACAATGAATAGGAAAATAGCTACACATGATAGTATTATTGTTCTCTCAATTATTTTCAATTGAACCTCTCCGTTTAGATTGATTAAAAGAAGATTTCTCTGTTTGCATTTTAAGTGGGAAATGTTCCATGCTCATTGATTATATTTTACCATATAAACGGTTCATCACCAAAACGTGTGGTTGATTTCCGTTCCGACTGGGCGCTTTCCTGGGGGCGTCCGGTGAGCCGCTTCACTCGCGTTGCTCGCTCCAGGGTCTCATCTGTGACGCTGATCCCCAAGGAGTCACCCAGCCTCCACTCCAATCAACTTATTTACATAGTATATGTTTTAACAAATGTCATCCACAATTTTTGGTGATGAGCCATATAAACGGCACATTACCTATTTTTGGGTTTTGGCTGTGGGTGACACTTGTTGTACGTAATTAGGGATGATATGAACTACTTTAATTAAAATGGAGTATGATGTTTTAACACTTTTTATGAGTCAGGCTTACTACGAAAGTATCTTGTTGTGACAAATACTTCCTCTTAATCTATGATTAGAAGAAAAGGGGGAATATATAATGCAGGCGACTCAAGTAGTAACCATCCAAAATAATGATATTGTGCAATTTGAAAACGATATTAATAACGCTCTTTTAGATTTAAGTGATCATTTAATAATAGACATAAAATATAATACGCTATACATTGGGGAACAAACTGTAATTCATTCAGCTTTAATTATTTATAAATAGTGAGTGGGAATTTTCTGTAGTGTACTCAAAAGTGGATGGTGTAGCTTGTTAAAAATTTATTTGTTAATAATTTCCGAAAGGGTTGACAAGCGAGATGTAGGGCAAAGTAATTGAAAAGATATTTCCCAGGCAATCTGAGCTAAGGGATTTTCTAGAAAAATGACTATTATAGGTCCACAAAAAATCAATATATTAAATTCGATGATGAATCGATATACGATGCGGTGATTGAGAAAATAAAAATCAAATGAACATTGTTATGGGAAAATACCCGCATGAAGAAGCAAATCTATTAATCATATGTGCTTCTACTTATAGTTAATTCTAAGTCATGTTCACTTGAGCATGACTTATTTTTATAAAAATAATGATAAAAGAAATTGCCTGTCTTCAGGGAAAGTAAGTGTTAAATCCATTAATTCGTCTTTTGATTTCCACGCAATTTCATAAATCAATTCATCAGGATCATGGATCGTCATTTGTCCGCCAGTAATGATTGTTTCAAAATAACGAACTTCTACTTCGTCATTATGTTTATGTAATACTTCTCTGACGATGTCTACTACAAATCCAGTTTCTTCATAAACTTCGCGTTTACAACATGACTCAAAATTCTCAGTAGCTTCTTTTCCACCTGATGGTATGGCCCAAGTTTTAGCTTCTTCTTTAGTACCTTGCAAAACCATTAATAATAGATTGTCTTTATTTAAGCAAATACCTGCAGCTCCTTGCCATTTAACCAATATTAAAACCTCCGATCTAATTCTGTCTTTTAATTCTATTTATAACCAATTATACCAACCGTGTTCCTTCGTGAAAAACGATGGTGCCGCTGCCGCTTCGCTTTCGCGCAAAAAACATCGTGCCGCTGTCGCTTCGCTTTCGCGCAAAAAACATCGTGCTGCTGCCGCTTCGCTTTCGCGCAAAAAACATCTGTTGCCCCGAGACCCTGCAGCGAGGCGGCTCATCGAACGCTCCCAACCGGGACGGAAATCAACCTACGTTATGGTGATGAACTTCTTAATTTATCACAGGACGTGATGATTTTAGCCTTCGTTCCTCTATCGCTGATCCCCAAGTAGTCGCTCAGTTTCCACTCCAATCAACCTATATACATAGAATACGCTTTAACAAATGTCATCCCTAACTTTTGTGTGATAAGCAAATAAAAAATAAAGCTATCTTTTTAACCAGTCCAAAGTTAGCATAAAAAGACAGGAATAACTAATTATGATGTTTTAAGCTATAAACAAGGAGTGAGAGCAATGAGTTGGATTGAGTCGATTCAAAAAGCAATTAATTATATTGAGGAGCATTTATTAGATGACATCACAATGGAGCAAATCGCACGAGAGGTAAATTCTTCGGTCTTTCATTTTCAACGGACTTTCTCAATTTTAACGGATATGTCGATTGCAGATTATATAAGACGAAGAAGATTAACTTTGGCTGCACAGGAATTAATAAATACTGAGCAAAAAATAATCGATCTCGCCTACAAATATGGCTACGACTCTCCTGAAGCTTTCACAAAGGCATTTCGGAAGCAGCATTACGTAACGCCTAGTGAAGCAAGAAAGAAGCAAGGACAACTACAATCATACAATCGCCTGGTCATCCAGGTAAGCCTGAAGGGAGCAGAACCAATGAAGTATAAAATCGTAGAAAAAGAAAAGTTTCAAGTGGTAGGGGTAAAAAGAACATATAATTGTCAAAATGGTGAGAATACGAGAGAAATCCCTAAGTTTTGGGATGAGATTAACAGCAAGGGGATGGATCATCAATTATTTTCATTAAATAATGGAGAAATTAAAGGGGTGCTTGGCGTCTGTGCACCAAATGCCAGCGAACAAAAAAATGGTTTTATTGATTATTGGATTGCAACGGATCATATCGGGAATGCCCCAGAAAATCTGATGACAATGGAAGTACCAGCATCAAAATGGGTTGTGTTTGAAGTACACGGCCCTATGCCGGATGCTATGCAAAATACTTGGAAACAAATTTACTCTGAATGGTTCCCGTCTAATCCATACGAACCTACTGGAACGGCTGAGCTTGAAGTGTACTCGGACGAAGATCCATTTAGTCCTGACCTTTATTCTGAAATTTGGATTCCGATTAAGTAATAACGATTGAAAAAGCCAAGAATGTTCATAGGTAACATTCTTGGCTTTAATATTTTTCACATCAATTTTTTAATAAAGAATAAACATTAATGTCATAAAAAGATTCTTTTGATTCTTCATATTCTTGAAAGGTTCCTTCAAAAGTAAAATTCAATTTCTCTAATACTTTTATAGAATTTATATTGCCAGGCTCTACCTTTGCTTCAATTTGATTTATGTCTAAAGTGGTGAAAGCATAATCTATCAAAGCTGATATACTTTCTGGTGCATAGCCCTTTCCCCAATAAGCTTTAGCAAAATCATAGCCAATTTCTGCTGTAGCGCTCTTAACGTCAAAAGAATTGAATCCACAAGAGCCGATGATCTCATTTGATTCCTTCTCAATAATTGTAAAGCGAATAGCTTTGCGCTCCTCAGTTAATTCGTCAAAAAGCTCAATCATTTCCTTTACTTGCTCTTCATAGGTAAAATTAGTGATGTTCATAAATTTTGTAACTTCTGGGTCTGACCAAATATTAAATAAACTATGTGCATCAGCCATCTTCATTTTTCTTAAATATAATCTTTTTGTGTTAATTTGTTCTATCAATACCTTTACCTCCAAGTTTTTAAATAAGTTTGGATGAAAAATATTGCTATCTGCGCATAATTCAGTCCCTTCAAATTTTATGTACCTATTATACAGCATTTCAATATTAAACAATAATTCTAGTAATTGCTAAAATGCTATACTGTATGAAGATAGATCAAAAGAATTGAGGAAATGATAATGATCAAGGTAACCACCGAGAATTATTCGATTATCAAAGGAACAATAGGAAGGGCGCCAACATTTGTCTACAGCATACTAGATCAGGTAATAGAGGGCGCTGTCTATGCTGACAACGCGAGCTTTCAATCACTACTATTTCAAACCAACTCAGGAATATACTATGTTTATGGCGATTCGTTCAGCGAGGCATTAGTAAGTAAACTCGTGACTTGAACAAAGGAAACGTTTCACATTATTCTCTTATTCAGATGATTGGAGCGCAAGAATTGAGCAACGATTAAATGGTTGTGTGAAAAAACTAGAAAGATACACTTTTAGCTTTGATATAAATGCTTATAACAATCGAGAGAAACGAAATTCACTTGACTACGATTATATTAAAATCAGCCAACATCAAATTGATCAATGTTTAGAATTTGACAGTAAATATTATGAGGAATACTGGGGTTCTACTAGTAATTTTCTTGAAAATGGTTTTGGTTTTTGTCTGCGGCATGGAGACAAAATTATTAGCGAAGCGGTTTCCATTTTTAAATCGTATCAATTTGCAGAGATTGATATAGTTACTGATCCGAATTATAGAGGAAAAGGATTAGCAAGCTTCATTGCAGAGAAATTTATTGATTATTGCCTCATAAATGATTTACAGCCTTGTTGGGATTGCGATATTCAAAATCAAGGATCTTATCATTTAGGCACTAAGCTATGCTTTTCTAATCCAAAAAAATATACAGTTTTTTATAAGGAGAGGCTCACGTTGTAGAAATAACATCGTGAGCTTTCTTTATTGTTTAAAAAAACCTTTTACGCATTTCGAAAATATTGTAAAACAATTTAGCATCTCTAGCCATTTTATTATTAGCGTTCATTCGTGGCAGTAAGCAGTTTTGGAACATTTCATCGCAATATCTTGTTCTACCATATCGAGCATAACATTCGTCGTGTAATTTGCAGCATGAATCTACAGCATTAATGGGTTCACCTGGTCCTGAACATCCTGGTCCACAGTATCTATAACCAGGGTAGCAAAAACCAAATTTTCGTTGTCTGAACATCATCTAATCTCCTTTTCTAAAAGATAATTGTTACTATAAAATATGGAATTTTTGCTTTTTGAAGGGGATTAAAAACTAAAGTATTTAAAAAAAAGGTAATACTGATGCACCAATCTATAGTTTGTAAGGTTACTGTAAGCTTTAAAAAAAACTATTGTAAGGATGGGAAGCTATGATAGCTATAGCGCAGTAAAGTATGAAAGATAAGGAGTTTTAAAAAATGAATCCATCTGTTACTCAAAAAGAAAGAATCGTTTCTTTAGATATTATTCGTGGGTTGGCGTTATTTGGAATTTTGTTTATAAATGTAGCGGCCTACCAGGTAATAGTAAAGGGAGGACCGATGCCTGACTATAGTGGAATAAATGGTATTATTAATACGCTTATAGATATCTTTATAGAGAAGAAATTCTTTTCGATTTTTTCATTCCTCTTTGGTGTAGGTTTTTATATTTTTGCTTCACGTGCAGAAGCGCGTGGAGATAAGCCAAGATGGCGTTTTGCGAGACGTTTATTAGCATTATTACTAATTGGCATTGTTCATATTTTTATTTTCTGGGGTTCAATCCTAGCTATTTATGCAGTATTAGGTTTTTTCCTTTTACCTTTTTATAATGCAAAGATTTCAACGATTAGTAAATGGCTATTTGCTATTATTTCAGTTCATGTATTCTGCATACTCGGACAAATGTTTATGCCAAATCAAGGAGCCTTTTCAACTATTTTCAGTTTATTAGGAAATGATGCAGTCGCTATCTTCATCATGTTTTTAAGTGGCTTTTTAGTAGCAAAAGCTGATTGGATTGGACATATTAGTGAACATTTTAAACAATTAAAATGGATACAATTTGTGACATTCCCACTTTTTTCAGGCATCTCTCTTTGGGTTTGGTTTGCTGCTCAAGGAGAATATCAAAATCTACAATTAATAATTGGTTTAGGGGTAATTCCCACAACGTATTTTTATTTAGCTTGTCTATTTGTTATTTTAGAGAATAAGAAAATTGCCAAGCTTCTTAAGCCAATTGGACGAGTTGGTCAAATGGCTTTTACAAACTATTTAGCTCAAAGCTTTATTGGCCTAGCTCTTATTTCGTTAATGGGGCTTGAAGTTGTCTCTCCTTCTGATGTTGTTATCATTGCAACTTTAATTTTTGTCATTCAAATAATCTTTAGTGTCATCTGGTTTAAATTCTTTAAAATGGGGCCATTTGAAAAGGTGTGGCGTTTTATGACATATGGAAGAAAAGCAGTGCCAAATCACTAGCGTCGCATTAATATAATTCAACGCATTTTAAAAAACTGAATTTTCTGCAATATTATCCATGCATAAAAAAAGCCTTTATAATGGTTGGGTGATAGTAAACCATCCAAATCCAAAATAAAGGACATAAGCATGGATAAGTTTACACGAAAAACATCATTTGAACAATGGTTTTCACCTATTTCTTCTACACAAATGGAGAAATTAGTTGAAATTCATCAATTAAATTACTATACAAAGAAGCTTCACATCGCTTCATTCTTGAAATTATTACTGTTTGCGCAACTGAATGAAACCGAAAGTCTACGTGCTATTAGTGACACGCTATTATCAGACGACTTACAAAAAGCAACGTATTTAGAGTCCATCAGCTTTTCGCAGTTAGGTCGGCGATTAACCCAAGTGCCAACTGAGTTTTTCCAACGAATTTTTCTAGACTTAGTCGAGCAAATTCATGAGAAAATGAATTTTGAGCATAGGCGAAAAACCACAACACCACTGAAAATCATTGATTCCAGCACAATGCCATTAAACTTAAACAACCATAGATGGGCTGAATTCCGTAAAACAAAATCAGGTGTGAAGTTACATTTGCGCCTTGTTTACCTAGAAAAAGGTTGTTCCTACCCTGATAAAGCGGTGTTGACGAATGCGAAAGAACATGATCGTGGTCAGCTTGAAATTCTCATTGATGACACGGAGTGCATGTACGTGTTTGACCGAGGTTACTTAGATTATGAGCGCTTTGATCGCATGACAGATGACGGATTTTTCTTTGTCTCACGCTTACGAAAAAACGCTGTAACACGTGTGGTTGAATCATTTGAAGTACCTGAACAGTCATCGGTGTTATCGGATGAAATGATTCTGATTGGCAACACGCAAAATCGCGCTGAAAATGTATTTCGCCGTATCGAAGTACTGGATCCAAACGGTAAAGAACTACATCTGATGACGAATCGTTTTGATTTAAGTGCAGATGAGATCGCTGAACTGTATAAGTCACGCTGGGCAATCGAACTGTTTTTCAAATGGATGAAACAGCATCTGAACATTAAAAAGTTCTACGGGCAAAGCGAGCAAGCTGTGCATAATCAGGTATACATCGCAATGATCGTTTACTGCTTAAACGTGCTAGCAAAGCTTCACACAAACAGTTCACGGACATATTTACAAATTAGTAGGTACTTAAAAGCAACACTATGGAAACCAGCACGTATTTGGCTTCGAAAAATCGAAGGAAATACGGTACCCTAAGGATTTTGAACTGCAGTTGCCCTAGTCAAAGGTTATAGTAAAAAAATGGATGTTTACTATCTCTACTTAAGCGTCTTTCATTTTCTTCAAAAACGGAAGAATTAGAAAACAGAAAATTCAGTTAAAATTCATGCGACGTTAGTGGTGCCAAATAAATAAAACAATTTTGTGCGAAACTCCCTGATGGTAAGATGATTTCAATCTGTCAGGGAGTTTTAATGCTATTATGAAATGTTGAAATGTATGTAATTGTAAAAAAATGAAACCTAAAGTATGAGGAGCCCGTATACTAGATAACAAAATAAAGGAGAAATGGATATGGCAATACAAATGAAAAAATATATAGCAGTGACTACGGCTTCAATTATGGCTATGCAATTAGCAGCGTGTGGGAATACAGAAACACAGACTGTTGAGGAGTCTTCTACTACTTCTACTACTTCAGCTAATTCACAAAATTTTACGGAACAAAATAATACGACAACAGCTGGCGAAGATTTACAAAGTGTCTATGATAGCGACATGGCAAATGCATGTGATGAATGGAAAGAAAATGATGATGGTTCTTTCGAGTGTTTAGATGAGAATTCGCCTCATTATGCACAGCATTTCTTTAATGGACTTATGTATGCATCTGCCGGAGCAATGATAGGAAGTGCCATTTATAAAAGTCGCAATTTAAAGAATGGTACAAATAGAAAGGATAAAAGTCAAGGTTCAGCAGCACCACGTACGAATAAAAGCAATACTAGCGAAAGTAAAAATACGAAATCAAATGGAATTACGACGAATGGCTCTCAAAAAACATCTGGTACAACATCAGGTAGCTCAAATAGCTCAACAACAAATAGCTCAAATTCAAATACAAGCGGTTCCAAGTCTTATTCGAGTGGCAAGCGTTCGTACTCAAATAGTTCAGGTTCATCGTCGAATAGTACTAATTCCTATTCAAATCACTCGTCATCCAGCACAGGAAAATCAGGCTTTGGGTCAGGTGGTGCCTCTCGAGGCGGCTCTTCATCTTCGTAAAAGGAGAAAACAATATGGACAATTATTTTCAACAACGCCAAGCATTTTATTCTCAATTTCCTAATTTCTTTCCTGACTTTGAGGATTTAGAGTATGCCTTATATGATGTCCTAGATTTACCTAAAGAGAGAATCGATGAAATCAACTATGCATCTACTATACTTTGGAAAATATTTTTGAAGGTTGGCAAACAATTTAAGTATTTATCGGATGAACAGCTTTTAGCACTGGGCATTCGTTCTGAGATGATACCCTATATCGAATTAGATTATTTACAACAACAATCGGTACTTGCTCGCTTTGATTTTATTTGTACTGAGGACGGGCAAATAAAATGCCTTGAATTAAATGGTGAAACGCCATTTCTTGTCCAAGAAACTTTTGAGATAAATGAAGTGCTTTGTCAGCATTTAGGGTTCGATAGTCCGAATGATGTTTCAGCATTACATAAAACCTTGTCCGGTGCACTTTTTGCGGCTATACATTATTTAAATGATTTGAAAAAACCTAAAATCGTCATTACAGGGAAAACAGCTGCAGAAGATTATGAGGAATATTGTCAGGTACAGTTTTTAAAGAAATGTATACCTTTTGATGTGGAATATGTGCCTATGCATGAGCTCATTATTTTTTCTAGTGACACTGCTAATATAGCTCGAGGCCTTTATACGCCTACAATGGAGAAAATTGATGTTTTGTATCGTCCTGCACACCCAGTAGAGTTTTTAATAGATGATGTGTCTTCCGATGGTGATCGTATAGGTCTGCAATTACTGGAACTTGTAAAAGATGGACAGCTTGCTATTATCAACGCACCCGCTGCATATATACTGCAATCCAAAATTTTATTATGGCTAATTTGGGAACGAAAAAATGATCCTTTTCTTTTTAATGCAGAAGAACGAGCGGCTATTCAAAAATACATGTTGCCAACGTATCTTTCGGCAGAGCCATTTGTTCGGGAAAATTTGCCGTTTGTCAAAAAGCCTGTCTATTCGCGGGAAGGGAATACTGTAGAAATTTATGCAGGGGATGGTACGAAAACGAATGCCTCTGCGTATACCCATTATGATGATAATTTGTTTATTTATCAGCAGTATGTAGAAATGCCATCTATAACGATAAAGCTAAAGGATGGATTGCAGACAAAGAAATGGTTAATCGGCTCATTTATTGCTGATGATCGTGCATGTGGCTTATCCTGTAGAGTAGGCAATCAAATTACAGAATGGGATTCGCACTGGTTAGCTATTGGATATAAGAAAGAGTCTAAATAAAAATCGGCGAAACTTTTCATAAAGTTTCGCTGATAATTATAGCTGGATTACTCATTCCAGCCTTTGCAAACGTCAACCCATTCTTGATAGGGGGTATAGGTTTCTAATTCAGAAATAGTAAGCTCAATTGCGGAATTACTACTACCACATGCAGGGAATACCGTTGTAAAGCGTTTAAGTGATTCATCTAAGTAAATAGCGACCCCTGCATTCACGCCGAAAGGACAAACACCTCCTACCTCATGTCCAATTTTTTCAAGTACTTCATCTTTTCCAAGCATCTTCGCCTTTGTGCCAAAAATGGCTTTATATTTTGCATTGTCGATTTTGGCATCGCCCGCAGCAACAATTAATATAGCCCCATCATTCACTTGAAAGGACAGAGATTTTGCAATACGTTCAGGCTCACATCCGAGTGCCTGTGCCGCAAGCTCAACAGTAGCGGAGCTTTCGTTTAACTCTTGTATTTTGTGTTCCACATTCCATTGTGCTAAATATTTACGAACTTTTTCAATAGCCATATGTAATACCTCCTTATACTACTAGGTTTTATTTTAACATAATTTTCAGAATATATTGTTGTTTATCTTTCGGAAAAAATCTAGTAAAAATAAAGTTAGTGTAAAATTACGCTTTTTCATAACGGTACATTCCTACTCATATCTGAATCTTATGCTGTGACAGTAGGAACCGATCTGAATGTAAAAAAGTTATCAGGTGAAGGACAAGTACTAGTTGGAAAAGTAGAATATGTACCAGTGGAAAATGACAAAATAGTTTGCTATACTAGTAACATAATCATATACGATAGTTTTCTAGGGTTCCGTAGCAATTGCTAGTCTGGTCCGAGAGAAAACCACAAATTGAATTTGTGACACGGAAGGATAAAAGCCTGGGAGAGAGTACTGTTTACAGCAGTGTTCCTTAGGCTTTTTTTATTTGACTAAATTGAGGCGTATTCAGAGGGAAGGAAACGCTCATGGAGAGAAGAAAACTGCTTCACTTCAAAAGAGAAGTGATCAGGTAGGACAGAAAACTGCTCGGCTTCAAATGGGGAGTGATTAGGTCGGCCAGAAAATCGTTCTGCCTCTAATAAGAACTAACTAGGAGGCAAGAGAATCTACTCCACTCTCGCCAAGTATAGAACTGCTTAATGATAGTCATCCCGTTCGTGTTTATCAATAAAATGGAGGAATTCGCAATGAACAAACAATGGTTAAGTGTTATAATAGCTGCTTTTTTTGAAGTAGGCTGGGTCATTGGTTTAAAGCATGCAGGAAGTGTACTTGAATGGATTGGTACCGTTATTGCAATTTTTGTTAGTTTTTATTTACTAATTAAGGCGGGAGAAAGTTTACCAGTTGGTACTGTTTATGCGATATTCGTAGGCTTGGGTACAGCGGGAACTGTGTGTGCGGATAGTTTGCTGTTTGGAGAGCCGTGGAAGCTAGCCAAAATTTTATGTATCGTCGTTTTACTCGTAGGGGTCGTAGGCTTAAAGCTTGTGACGGGGGAACCTAAAGATAAAGAGGTGAATGAATAGTGGCATGGATTGTATTAATAGTTGCAGGCTTATGTGAGATGATGGGTGTTTATATGATTAGTAAATATAATGAAGTTAAGAGTATGAAAAATTTAGCATTATTAATTTTTGTATTTACGCTAAGCTTTGCAGGTCTAGCATATGCTATGAAAACATTACCGATGGGTACAGCATATGCAATTTGGACAGGAATTGGAGCTGCAGGTGGTGCTTTGCTTGGTATGCTACTTTTTAATGAATCCAAGGACTGGAGACGTGTTGTTTGTATTGTCCTTGTTTTAGGGGCAGCGATATTTTTAAAAATACTATCTTAACTAATACTGATAGAATGTTAATCTAGTAGAAAGATAAAAATTTAAAAGTAATCATGATGTCCTTCACTCAAACCTATAGGTAAAGCTGAACTTTTTCGGAATTTGAAAAAGTTCAGCTTTTTATTTATAAAAAAGACAGACAACCATTCGTCAGTTGTCCGTCAATTTTAGAAATTATTTTTTTACATCCTTCGTCCATTCAGCAACTTTGTCTGCATTGGCTTCTACCCAGTCTTTAGCAGCATCTTTTGGGTCTTTGCCATCCATAATTTCTAGCATTACAGTCTCTAAATCTTCAGCTGTCCAGTGGAAGTTATCTAGTACAGAATAGACATCTGGTTGTTCTTCTTTTAAACCTTTTCGAGCGAATGTGTTAATCGTTTCTTCGCCACCATAAACACCTTTTGGATCTTCTAAGTATTTAAGATCATATTTAGCGAATTTCCAGTGAGGAGACCAGCCTGTTACGATAATGTCTTCTTTATTTTTAATTGCTTTAGCAAGTGAAGTTGTCATAGCACCAGATGAAGAAGTTAATAGATTCCAATCTGCTAAGTTATCATATTCCTCTAAAGCTTTCTCTGTAGCAGCAGTAATCCCAGCTCCAGGCTCGATACCTGTAATCGTATGATCTGCTTCATTTGTTAAATCCTCAATCGAATTAACGTCCATATAGCTTGGAACTACTAAGCCTATTTTGGCACCAGCAAGGTTTTCACCTAGCTCATCAAGATCATCCTTATATTTTTCATACTGTGGGCCATGTGTATTTGGTAACCATGCAGCAACCATTCCGTCTGCTTCACCTTTTGAAACGGCCTCCCACATAATAGCGTTATCGAGTGGTGTTAATGTTACATTGTAGCCTAAATCCTCGAGCACCTGCCCAACTACATGTGTTGAAGCAATTTCTGTATCCCATTCTACGTAAGCTAGATTGACATCCTTTGAGTCACCACTACTCTTACTAGAATCATCGCCGCTACATGCAGCTAGTAAAAACCCAAGTCCTAAAGCCATTCCTAATTTAGATAATGTTTTCAGTTTCATCGAATCTTCCTCCCTTATTTTAACTTCTTTCAGCGGGTGTCAAGGAATCGGAAAAGAGTTCACATAGGATGTTAGCCTAAAATCATCGCATCCATGCGATAACGGCTAACTGACCTGCATCACGCAGGCCTAAGCACAAAGCCGATTCCGGACGCAATTATGCCGTGGCATAATTGATTAAACTTCAAAACACAAATCCTAGTAATAAAAGTTGAAAACTAGGACTTTAACTAATAATTTTGCCTCTTTTAAACGGCTTTCTTCTTATTAAAGCTTTGTGTTAAGCGGTCTATAATGATAGCGAAAATAACAAGACTTAAACCGGCAACAAAGCCATTCCCAACCTGTGTACGTTGGAGTGCAGTTAATACTTCACGTCCTAAGCCAGGTGCACCAATCATGGAGGCGATTACAACCATGGAAAGTGATAGCATAACCGTTTGGTTGATCCCAGCCATTATAGTTGATTTCGCAAGAGGGATCTCCACTTTAAATAGTTTCTGACTTGCCGTACTACCGTATGAATCCGCAGCTTCCACTAATTCTTTTGGTACTTGGCGAATGCCTAGGTTTGTCATACGTACAGTTGGTGGTAAGGCGAAAATTACGGATGCAAATACGCCAGGTACTATCCCAATTCCAAAGAATGCAACAGCGGGAATTAAGTATACGAAACCAGGCATCGTTTGCATGAAATCGAGTATAGGTTTAATAATGTTTTCTGCTATTGTTGATTTGGACATTAAAATGCCCAGTGGAATACCGATTATGATTGAAATAATACTTGAAAAGAGCACGAGCGTAGTTGTTTCCATAAGATGTGTCCATAAGCCTTGATTATAAATAAATAGCAAGCCTAATAGTGAAAACGTTGCGAGCCCGAATTTTTTACCAGTAACGAAAAAGGCGAAAATAACCACAAGTAAGATCAGAACAATGGCAGGGATACTAACTAATAAATCCGTAACCTGATTCATGAGTAGTTTTCCATTTTTTTGAATTGAGTCAAAGAATACTGAAAAATTACTCGTCAACCAGTCCATAGCTGATTCTACCCACGGAGCCAGTGGTATAGCTGGTATATTATCTAAGAAATTATACATGTGTAGTTGCCTCCTCATCGCTAGTTGAAAGTGCTTCGATAACAACGCCACGGATGAGAACACCTAGTAAGCGTTCATCTTTTACAACTGCAATAGGAGTAGGAGAATTATGAATCATACCTAAAATATCCTGTAAAAGCATATCTGGTGGAACGGTTAACACCTCTGATTGCACTATTGAATGCACCGTTTGTTCATGTTTTTTAGCAGCAGCTAATGCGTCGTCAGCGGTAATATAACCTTTTAAATGTCGATTTTTGTCAACTGCCATCAGCAAACTAACAGCTTCTTGACGCATTCTTTTAAGTGCTACGGTCGGTCCATCTAAATCTACATTGACATATACCGGTCGAACCATGACATTTTCAGCTGTTAGTACTTTAGAGCGATCGACATCTTCCACGAAAGTTTTTACATAATCATTTGCTGGATTCGTTAAAATTTCTTCCCCTGTACCAATTTGAATGATTGAGCCATCTTTCATAATGGCGATACGATCACCAATACGCAGTGCTTCATTCAAATCGTGGGTGATAAATAAAATTGTTTTCTTTAATGTACGTTGTAAATCGAGTAACTCATCTTGCATTTCTTTTCGAATTAATGGGTCAAGTGCAGAAAAAGCTTCATCCATTAGTAATATTTCAGGATCATTAGCAAGTGCGCGTGCTAATCCAACACGCTGTTGCATACCACCTGATAGTTGACTCGGATATTGGTCTTTATAAGCAAGCAAGCCAGCATTTTCGAGAGCCTGTTCCGCTTTTGCTTGACGTTCTTCCTTTGAGATGCCTCTGATTTCAAGGCCATATTCAGTATTTTGAAGAAGTGTACGATGGGGGAATAAACCGAAGTTTTGAAAGACCATACTCATTTTGTTTCTTCTTACATTACGTAAACTCTCTTTACCCATTTTAGAAATATTTTCTCCATCGATAAAAATATTTCCGCTTGTAGGCTCTATAAGACGGTTTAAAAGTCGGATAAGTGTAGATTTTCCGCTTCCTGATAACCCCATAATAACGAAGATTTCACCTTCATTCACAGTAAAACTTGCATCGTATACACCAACAGTTGCACCTGTTTCTTTTAAGATATCAGTCTTGCTTTTTTGTTGCTTGACGAGTTCTAAAGCTTGAGGAATATGTTTTCCGAAAACTTTAGAAACATGTTCCACTTTAATTTTCTCCAATAGAACCACTCCTTTCATAGTTCAAATTTCGCCTTGGCGTAATTAACATGATGTTGTTCACTTGGGCGTTTTCACAGGATGTGATGTCCTTAGTCTGAGTTCCTCTATTACAGTAGGTGTTTGGACACTTACTGAATGAAGATAAATACTATTTGAGGATAATGATACCCAAAAATAAACAAGTAACAACTTAACACTAACAAAGGGTTGTTACTTTTGTCAAATCGACAAATGAGAAAAAAACCGCTTAAACGCTGTTATATCAGCGCTTAAGCGGTTTTTAATTTGGATATAAAAAACTCTGAACTCGAGCGAAACATTCGTCATTACCGATAAAGTAAATGATATCTCCTTCTTCAAAAGATACATAAGGACCAGGTGACAGTAATAATTCATTTCCACGACGAATACCAACAATCGTACTAGATGTATTTTGCCAAAAATTTAATGTTTGTACAGTCTGATGGATACAAGGACTTTCAGCTGTCATCTCTAATTGATACGGGATAAATGGGTTGACGGATCGGAAATGTTCAGTTCGACTAATTAGCTGTTTAGTCTTTTCCTGCAAATTTATTAATTCTAGGTGCTGTTTCTGAATACTAGTCATAAGTTCATTTTGTATTTCATGCACAGATTGAACATCATGGAATTGGCGGACAAAATGCGCAGCCTTTTCGTATGATTTAATGATGACCCCACTGCCTTTAGAGGCCTCCACAATTTCCAAGTCTTGCAAAACAGCAATCGCTCTTCTTGCAGTTTCTGCAGAAACATTATATTGGCTAGCAAGCGAGGATCTCGCGTAAATTTTATCCCCGATTTGATATTTTCTTTCCACGATTTTTGAGGCTAAATCAACAGCTATTTGTTGGTACTTTGGCTGCTTCACCTGAACATTTTTTTCTAAGTTCATTCTAAACTTCCTTTCGTCATTACAGTTGCCACAGCTTATTATAGACTAGCCTGCACAGAAA
Organism: Lysinibacillus sp. RS11; assembly: GCF_042019215.1. Classification (NCBI taxonomy): domain Bacteria; kingdom Bacillati; phylum Bacillota; class Bacilli; order Caryophanales; family Bacillaceae; genus Lysinibacillus; species Lysinibacillus sp. RS11. The sequence continues at coordinate 1,373,377 of NZ_CP168124.1, forward strand.
AAATAGCATCTCCATAAGCTATTAGTATATGATAAAAATGTCTTGTAGCAGTTTTTTATACTGATTAATTTTATAATAGATTAGAAGCAGTTATTTGACAGCTTTAAGTTATTATTATAAACTAAGTTACATTATGTAAGTGTTGTGAAAATACAAGTGCTCAGTTAGTAGATTTAGCTAGCTGTTAACATATAGAAGGTTGGAGAAAAATATGACAATTACAACTAAAGTTATGGATATAGTGAAAGACAAAATGACAATCGTGAAGCAATCTGAAACTGAAAATATTTGCCTAGTTGGTCCGGTAAAATTACCAATAAAACAAGGCGATTTTTCAGCAACATTTCAATGGTACAACTGGTTAAAAGTAGATGCCGAACTATCAAAAGAAGAAATTATTGATGGATTAGCATCTGCAAATTTAGCGTTTTTACAACAATCGTCAGTGCTTGTTTATGGAGATTTCGCAAATGCGGAGGATGCTTTAATTCGTATGCACAGCATTTGTCATACAGGTGATATTTTTGGAAGCCAACGCTGTGACTGTGGTTATCAATTACATGAATCGATGAAAATGATTGTGGAGCACGGCTGTGGAGCTATTTTCTATTTAGCAGATCATGAAGGTCGTGGCATCGGGCTATTCTCGAAATCTCTTGCTTATTTATTACAAGAAGAGGGGTTAGATACGGTTGAAGCAAATCATGCTCTCGGCTTCCAAGACGATACTCGTTCTTATGAAGATGCCATTACTGTGTTAGCTGTACTTCGTTCAAAAGCAGTTACACTCATTACTAATAATCCGAAGAAGCTTGCAGCATTGCAAGCGCATGGCTTAGCAGCGGACGGACATGTCCCATTATGGGGAGGGGTAACGGAGACAAACCGTTTTTATTTAGACACAAAAGTTGAAAAATCTGGACATATACGAGAAAAGAAGTAAGTGGAGGATTTGAAGATGACAACAGATGAAAAATATATGCAGCTAGCACTCGATTTAGCAGCTAGTGCTAGAGGAAATACGAACCCTAATCCACTTGTTGGGGCAGTAATCGTGAAAGATGATGTAATCGTTGGAACCGGTTTACACAGAAAAGCAGGTGAACCGCATGCAGAGGTACACGCATTCCGGATGGCTGGAGAACATGCTAAAGGTGCGACACTTTATGTAACGCTTGAGCCATGTTCACATTATGGAAAAACACCTCCATGTGCAAATTTAGTGAAGGATTCAGCTGTTAGTCGTGTTGTTGTAGCCATGCAAGATCCCAATCCGGCTGTAGCTGGGCGTGGTATTCAACTGTTACGAGATGCGGGCATTGAGGTTGCGGTAGGTGTGCTTGAAGCTCAAGCTCAACGCTTAAATGAACGCTTCATTCACAATATGCTAACAAAACGACCGTTTATTATTTCAAAATTTGCGATGACTTTAGATGGAAAAATAGCTGCCCATACGGGTCATTCCAAATGGGTGACTGGTGAGGCAGCACGTGAAGATGTTCACCATATTCGTCATGAGGTGGATGGGATTTTAGTTGGTGTTGGTACAGTCATAGCTGACAATCCATCATTAACGACAAGATTAAAAGAAGATTACGGAAAAAATCCAGTACGCATTATTATGGATAGCTCACTTCGTACACCAGCACATGCTAATGTACTAAATGTTGAAGAAGCTAAAACGATTATTGTTTGTAGTGAGAATGCCAGCCAAGAAAAAATAACAGCGTTCGAAGAAAAAGGCGTAACTGTATTACCAGTTCGACATGAATCTGAGGGGCTTGTTGTGGATGATATGCTTGAAAAACTATATCAATATGGCATTACTGATATTTTGGTAGAAGGTGGAAGCACCGTAAACTCTTCATTTTTACAGCAAGGTGCTATCAATAAATATGTGATTTACATAGCGCCAAAGGTACTCGGTGGTCGTTTATCATTAACACCATTTGCTGGTCCTAATCCGTCTACGATGGATGAGGCATGGGATGTAGAATTTGCTTCATTTGAGCAAGTAGAGCAAGATTTACGTATTATTGCCTATCCGAAGAAAACTGAGGGAAACTAACGGTCAAGCAGAAGTATGGATCGTAGGGGAGTGGCCGAGTGGCGTGGTCATTACTTTCGCCACTTGCGCAGGCGTTTAAATGAAGAAGGCGTTGGCAATTTGTTGGGGAAGTTTTAGTGAAGCAAAATGAAAAAGCTTCATAAACAATGCTTCTTGAAGGGAAGAAAAACTAGATGAAATTTGGCTTTGATATAGATGACACACTTATTGATTTACGAGCACACGCTTTTGCACTCTATAATAAAAAGCTTGGTAAAAATGTTGCATTTGAAGTATTTCAAGCCTTACAAAGAGTTGAAATTCACGAACCTTTTGGATTAACAGACAAAGAAGGAGCGGCGATGTGGAATCGTTCATTAGAGGATATATATTTTACGGACTGTCCTTCTTTTGAGGGGGCGCTAGAAACACTCCAAGCTTTGGCACAACAGGGACATGAGATTTACTATATTACGTCACGTCCTAAACAGTATTGTGAGCAAACACGTGAATGGATGAGGGCACAAGGTTTCCCAGTCACAGAAGGTCACTTTTTCTGCGGCATGCAAGATACAGAAAAAGTAGCAATCATAAAAGAACTTTCTTTAGATATTTATGTAGATGATAAACCGGCTGTATTAGAAACACTTCAAGATGTGAAGACAAAAGTAATTTTAAAAAATCAATCGTATAACAAGCAAGTTGAACTGCCACGCTTAAATCATTGGCATGATTTTTTAAGATTAACAAATAATTAAAGCATTAAACCCGAATAGAGGACACTTTAAAAGTGAACCTATTCGGGTTTATTTATTGTTTCTATCAATACAATTGCTCTTCGATTTGTAATGCAACGCTCTGAATAGTTTCAATTAATAAATTTTCATCGTAGTCACTATATCGTACTTCTGGTATAACGAGTGACACCGATGCAATTATTTGGTTAGAAGCGTTTAAAATTGGTACAGATAAAGAGCATGCTCCGCGCACACGTTCGCTATTACTTTTTGCAAAACGTTGTAAACGGATATGCTGTAATTCCTTCAATAGCTGCTCTTTTAGAAGTATTGTGTGATCAGTGATAGGTTCAAGACTTATATTCTCTACATATTCATCAACATTGGGCATAAAAGCGAGCAATATTTTAGATGATGCACCTGCATAAAGGGGGGAGGTGTCACCAACAAACATTTTCGTTGAAAGCGGATATGTTGAATCATAGTTTAAAATACATCGTCTCTCCAATCCATCAATAATATTCATGGAAACACTTTCACCGATTTCTTCGTTTAGCTTTTTCAAGATAGGTTCAGCGACAATAATAAGACTTGATTCTTCTTTTACTAAATTTCCTAAATACAGAAGTGAATGACCTAATTGATAGCGCTTTGTACGTTCATCTTTGTGAAGAAAGCCTTCGTATACAAAGGTAGAAACGAAGCGCTGTAAACTGGAAATGCTTATCCCTGTTTTTTTACTTAACTCAGTTAGGGAAAGGCTAGGTTCATCTTTTGAAAAAGCTTTTAATACTTTAATAGCTTTGTGCAGCGATGACATTGTATAGTTTTTTTCGAAAATTTCCTGATTCATCCCGTCACCTACGTAATAAAATTTTCTTCGACTTCCGCCGGAGGATTTATCTTCATATATGCATGCCGTTATGTTTTTTTGTGCATAAAAGCATTTATTAGTTGAAGATAAAATTTACTTCTATTATAGCGCAATTTTATTTTGGTAGAGAGGACTTTTGGAATTCGTTTGTATGTTCTCCAAGTATCGGTGGTGCTAATTTATATTGAATATTTAAATTTGAGAACTTTAACGGGTTTTTGATGAATTTGATTGTACCATATTGTTCATGCTCTATTTCACCAATCATGTCACGTGCAATAAATTGCGGTTGTTCTAGTGCTTCAGCAATCGTGTTCACACGTCCACCTGGAATTTTGTATTGTTGTAATAATGTAATCCATTCATCCCGTGTTTTAGTCATCGTAATGTCAGTAATCATCTCAACAAGCTCAGCTTCATGTTGCTTGCGCATCGTATTAGTTAAAAAACGTGAATCATCGGCCCATTCTTCGCGTTTCAACATAGTGCAGAACTTTTGAAATTGTCCATCTGTACCAACACAAATCATTAATGGACCATCCGCACAGTGAAACACTTGATACGGCGCAACATTATTATGACGATTACCTAGACGTTCTGAGATAAAACCTGTATTTAAATAAGCGCTAGCTACATTCGCTAAGCTACTCATTTGAACGTCTAATAAAGCTAAGTCAATAAATTGACCTTTATTTGTTAGATCGCGCATTCGTAGAGCGGCTAAAATACTAATGACAACATAATTAGAGGTTAAAATATCCGCAATAGGGACGCCGACTTTTGTCGCTTCACCTTCAGCTGAGCCAGTGACATGCATTAAACCACTCATTGCTTGAATAACTGGGTCGAAGCCTGGCTCATGCGCAAGAGGACCGGTTTGACCGAATCCCGTTACAGCACAATAAATGATTCTTGGATTCACTTTTGTTAGTTCCTCATAGCTTAGCCCCATCCGCTCCATGTCCCCAGTCTTAAAATTTTCGAGTACGACATCAGCATCTTTGACAAGCTCTTTAAATTTTTCTCTGCCTTCTATTGTTTTTAAATCTAAGGTGATTGATTTTTTATTGCGATTAGCACATAAATAATACGTGCTTTGATCATTTACAAATGGCCCCCAGTCACGCATACTATCAGAGCCATTCGGATGTTCTATGCGAATTACTTCTGCTCCTAAATCTGCCAACATCATGGAGCCGGCAGGAGCAGCATAAACACGAGATAAATCTAACACTCGAATATTTTCAAGAGGTTGCATTGACCTTCCTCCTACACACATCATTTATATACAGGCTTACGTTTTTCAACAACTGCGCTTACACCCTCTTTAAAATCATCTAGCTCTGTTACAATGGCCATTTGTGATGAAATATAGTCAAGAGCAGAACGTAAATCCATCCGTTGACTTTGATAAACAGCACGTTTAATGAATTGTAATGTCGTAGTTGGACGACTTGCTAATTCCTTCGCATAATTCAATGTGTATTCCTCAAGCTCATGGTCTTCCACAACAAATGTCACAACGCCTTTGTCTTTTGCTTCATCAGCAGTTAATACACGAGCTGTCCAGAACATGTCCAATGCCTGATCGATGCCTATTAATTTTGGTAAATAATAAGCACCACCATCACCGGGAACAATTGCTACGTTAATATAGCTTTCTGATATTTTTGTAGATTTTGCAGCAATCCGAATGTCACACATTAAGGCCATATCAAGACCGGCACCCATTGCAAATCCATGAACTTGTGCAATAACAGGCTTATCAATTTCCTCAAGTAGTAGGGGAATACGTTGAATCTTTTTCCATAGTGAATTTTTTCTTGCTAAGCCTGTGGAGGAGATATCTTCTTCACTCTTGAAAAACCCTTCACCGGCTTGCATCGCTTTAATATCGCCACCTGCACAAAACGATTTCCCATTGCCTTTAACAATGACAACTCGAATATCATCTGAGTCACGAACAACCTCAAGAGCTTTAATCCATTCGGAAATCATTTCTTCACTGAAAGCATTATACGTTTCAGGTTTATTTAGTGTAATTGTGGCAATATGGTCTTGCACTTCAAAAAGTAAATCAGTCATTGATAACCCTCTCCTTATCATGTCATGAATGTTTTGTCACAAATTTAGTCATTACAGCATTTTTCACTATCCTTCTACTTTGAGAAGGGGAGAACTTTTGCTAAAAGGAGTTAAATATCCCCAAAGACTATCACCACTTTCCATTAGCTGTGTTGCGACCAAATTAGTCCAATATGAGGTGCTGGCTCCTTCATCGCGCCAAGACCAAAGTCTGCGTGTAAATTGATGCAAACTATGTTCGTGTGTTGTACCAATTGCAGCGTGTACTTGATGCGCAATTGTTGTAACTGTTTGGATGATTTCTTCAAAACGAATGCTAGCGTAAGCAACCTCACTATTTTGCTTGTTCATCAGAAGGGCTTCGGTAACATTATTGAATGCTGCTAATGCTATAGCCGTTTCACCTGCTAAATGTACAATATGTTGCTGAACGAGCTGAAAGCGATGGATCGGACGACCAAATTGTTCACGTTCTTTCGTATATTGAACAGTTAAGTCATTTATTTTATCGATGGCACCAGTCATCAGTGCTAATTGAAAAGCTGTATGGAGTGTTGTTATAGTGCGTATCTTGTCAGGAGATAACACTGCGGACACTTGTGAAGTTGTACTATGTTGGAATATCACAGTATCACGCGGCTCGCCTGCCAAATTCGTAGCTTCTTTAATTTCAGCTTGGCTTAAATCTATTTCTACAAGATGTGTACCATCCTTGCTACGGGCAAGTGTCACTAGATTTTTTGTATGGCGTGCCCAAGGAATATGAATCGCCTCTCCCGTTAATTTGCCGTTCTCTAACGTAAAGGCTTGATCAGGACAAAGCATATACGTAGCCAAATCCTCGATTACTTGTAAGTTCGTAAATTCCAATAAATAATTTGCAAATGTTGTTTCAGTAAATGGAATCGGTGCAGCATATTTTCCAGTTAAACGAACAATATTCAATAAATCCTCTATATCGCCACCTGCACCGCCATTTTCTTCTGTAATGGCTACCGCAGTCATCCCGTTTTCTTTAAATAGATCCCATAGCTCGGGTGCCCAGTGGCCTTGTTCTACTGTATCGACTAAATCTTTATCCACTTTTTCTTTTAACATGCGCTCTACAACATCAACGATCATGTCTCTCATTTCACTCATTGTGCTATAACCCCTTTCGCTACAACGCCATACAATACCTCTGAAGTTCCTCCTCGAATAGTAAAGCCTGGTGCATGTAAAATGGATTCAGCCATAAAGCGATCAATTTTACGATGCGCATCAAGTGTTGGATAAGTCTGTACGATTAAACGTGTGATTTCAGGAATACTTTGCTCGAATTTCGTCCCAAGTGCCTTCACAAGTGCAGCCGGAATAGATACGTCTTCACCATTACCAGATTCTAAAAGCTGGGCTACTCCAAGTGACAAATTTCGTAGACTCCAAAGACGAGCTACAATTTTTGACGCTTGTTTTAAACCTTCTAAATTGTTTTGGCGCTTTAACTCTTGAATAAGCTCATCAATTAATGGGAAAGTACTCAATATTCGCTCTGGACCACTACGCTCAAAGGCAAGCTCAGCTAATCCTTGAGCCCAGCCATTACCGATTTCTCCAACAACCATATTGTCAGGTACAAAAACATTTTCAAAGAACACTTCGTTGTAATGATGTTCACCGGTTAAAAACTTAATAGGAACAACGGTTACGCCTTCTGCATGTAAATCGACGATTAGCTGACTAAGGCCTGCGTGTTTACTTTTTCCATCAAAAGGACTAGTACGCACTAAAGTCACCATATAATGACAAAGATGAGCATTGCTCGTCCATATTTTTTGACCATTTACTATCCAGCCGCCCTCTACTTTTTCTGCACGTGTACTGACCGAAGCTAAATCAGAACCACTATTTGGTTCACTTAACCCTATGCCAAAGTAGCATTCACCTTTCACAATTTTCGGTAAGAAATATTCACGTTGCTCTTCTGTCCCATATCGTAAAAGAAGTGGTCCTGTTTGGCGATCAGCAAACCAATGTGCTGCAACTGGAGCACCAACGGCTAAAAATTCCTCCGTTAAAATGTATCGATCTATGGTACTGCGCTCTTGACCACCATATTTTTTTGGCCAAGTTAAACCAATCCAACCTTTTTGACCAATTAGTTTAGAAAATTCAGGATCATCTCCACTTAACCAAGAGTCACATTTAGACGTGAAGGTTCCTTTTACTAATTCTTCCTGTAGAAACGTTCGAACATCTAAACGAAATTGTTCTTGCTCTTGTGTAAATTGCACAGTTGGTAAATGAAACATTTCATCATTCCTCCTTTTTTACCGCAATGTGGTAACTAATATTGTATATGTGTATTTTATGATTACTTATGAATGTAGTCAATTACTTTTTTGGAATTATTAGAAAATTTGAAGAGGTAATTCAGGAATGTCTAAATGAAATAAAAAAATTACGAAAAAATGGAAAATAAAAGAATAAACATGTTACTATGTAGAAAATTCTGTTAAGGAGGTATGGGGTATGCAAATGGCTATCAAAACTTCCCAAAAAGTAATGCAAGTTTTATCAGCACAACTAGTACAGCATTTAGAAATACTGCAATATTCAACAAATGAATTAGAACAGTTTATTTATGACAAAGCAAATGAAAATCCGCTGTTAGTTGTCACTGACGCGACGATGAAAAGTCAATATGAGGAAATTCAGCAGTTAGCAAGCTATTCCTTTAAAAATTTTTCTGCACAATATTATGGACGGCAAAATAATTCATTTAACCCTATTGAGATGAAGCTTGCTGCAAAAGAAAGCTTTGAGCAGTTTTTATTGGAACAAGTGCCTATGCATAAAAATCTATCTTCGTTAGATTTGAAAATCTTAACATTTTTAATTCGTTCCTTAGATGATCGTCTATTTTTAGATGTTGATTTAGAAATCGTCGCAAATAAATTTAAGACAAAAGTTTTGCACATAGAAGCACTATTGGATTTACTTCAAACTTTCGAGCCAGTAGGAGTAGGAGCACGGAATTATAAAGAATATTTACTCATTCAAGTAGACAGGGATGCGCTCGCACCAAAATGGACCTCTCAATTTATCAAAACGGATTTAGAGCTAGTGGCAGCACAGTCCATTAAACAGTTAAGTAAAAAGTATAAAACGCCTATACAGGAAGTGAAGAAAACTGTCCACTATATCAAAAATTTAAAACCAATGGTGACAGGTGATAAATTTGAAACGATTCCATATGTCATTCCTGAAATCGAAGTAGAGAAATTAGGAGAGGAATGGATGATTAATGTAAATCGTGGATATTTACCAATCGTTTCAATCGATAAACATTATGTTGAGATATTAAAAAATGATCCGAATTGTAAAACATATTTCAAAGACACAATGAAAGATGCTCTTTTATTGTTACAAGGGATTGAACAACGTGATAAAACACTTTACGAATTAGCTAGATTGTTAGTCGAGTTGCAAGAGGATTTTTTCAATAAAGGAATTGAAGCAATAAAGCCTATGCGGTTAAAAGATGTAGCTGACATTTTAGGTCTACATGTGTCAACAATTAGTCGAGCTGTTCGTGGAAAATATATAAAAACTTCTCAAGGTGTGTATGGCTTACAATCGTTATTTACAAAAGGAGTAATGAATATTTCTGGAAAAATGGATTCTATTATGTATATTAAAAAGCGGCTTAAACAGTTGATTGATGCTGAAGATAAACAAAAACCTTTAACTGATCAGCATATTACAACTATTTTAAGTACGGAAGGTATCCAAATATCCAGGAGGACAGTAGCGAAGTACAGGGAAGAGATGAATATTATGAGTTCATTTAACCGTGTATATGGATAGGATAGGTGATGCAAACAAACTGTCGTTGATGTATTTTTGCATCGAAATTTTCAAAATCGCATATGAATACATTCATAAATTTTTGTAAAGGATCCTCATCATAACATGAAGTTGATTTCCGTTCCGGCTGGGCGCTTTGTCGTTGCTGTCGTTGCACTTTCGCACAGAGCAAAGCTTCCTGGGGGCGTCCGATGAGCCGCTTAGGGCAACAGGATGTTTTTTGCGCGAAAGCGAAGCGACAGCAGCAGGATGTTTTTTGCGCGAAAGCGAAGCGACAGCAGCAGGATGTTTTATGCGCGAAAGCGAAGCGACAGCAGCAGGATGTTTTTTGCGCGAAAGCGAAGCGACAGCAGCAGGATGTTTTTTGCGCGAAAGCGAAGCGACAGCAGCAGGATGTTTTTTGCGCGAAAGCGAAGCGACAGCAGCAGGATGTTTTTTGCGCGAAAGCGAAGCGACAGCAGCAGGATGTTGGTCACGAAGGCGTTATCACAGGACGTGATGTTTTTAGCCTTTGTTTCTCTATCGCTGATCCCTAAGGAGTCGCCCAGCCTCCACTCCAATCAACTAAAATTACTACTTTTTTTAATGTCATCAACAATTTTTGTTTTAAATAATAAAAAATAACAACAGATATACAGATTGATAATTTTTTGAAATTTTTAATAGTTGAATAGGTTTGGCATCGGAATTGCTCATTAAACGGTAGACATTGAATTAGAGGAAAGGGGCTAGTAAATGTCTACATAAAACACAAAAGGGGTGGTTTAATGGGAGCTTTGCAAAAATCACTGAAAACAAGGCATATTACGATGATTTCCATTGGAGGGGTTATTGGCACAGGGCTATTTGTCGGGACAGGGAAAAATATTTTAAGTACCGGTCCTGCAGCGGTGGTTTCATATACGATTGCATGCTTACTCATAGTTTTAATCATGCAAATGGTTGGGGAAATGGCATCAGGAGAAATAGTTTTAGGGAAGAAATCTGGTGGTTCAGCAGAGTTAGGTTCATTTGCTTCATATGCAGGAAAGTATATTGGTCCATGGGCAGGTTTTACAGTAGGCTGGCTTTATTGGGCAAGCTGGGTGTTTATTGTGGGGTTAGAAGCCGCACTCATAGGTGGGATGCTGCATAATTGGTTTCCAATGATCCCAACTTGGGCCGGAAGTGTAGGCATAACATTATTGATGACAGTTATTAATATTTATTCAGTAAAATCATTTGGTGAATTCGAATATTGGCTTTCCTTTGTTAAAGTTACAGCTATTGTCGTATTTTTAGTAGTAGGTCTAGCGATGATTTTAGGAATTTGGCCAAATTATGAGCCGAAGGGGTTAAGTATTTTAACAGAATTCGGTGGATTTGCACCAAATGGTATTGTGCCCATTTTAACAGGAATTGTCTTTGTTATTTTCTCCATTTGTGGTGCTGAGGTTGCAGCCATAGCGGCAGCAGAGTCTGAAAATCCGGCGAAAAATATTGTTCGCGCCATTCGCAACGTTGTATTTCGGTTAGGTTTATTTTTTGTAGGTTCAGTAGCCATTATGATTTTAATCATACCTTGGAATGATTCGAAAATATTGGCAGCACCTTACGCAAATATCTTAACGATGGCTGGGCTTCCTATTGCTGCTCAACTAATTCAAATCGTAATTTTTATTTCGTTAATCTCGGTTTTAAATTCTGCTCTTTATACAAGCTCACGTATGTTACTTGAAATGTCGCGTCAAGGAGATGCACCGAAAATATTCTCACAAATTAAAAATCGTCGAGGTGCACCTGTACCAGCTATTCTTGGCAGTACAGTGGTGGCATATATTTGTGCGATGCTATACTTCATTTCACCTGAAGTCATTTTCTATTTTTTAGGTAATTGTGTTGGAGGATTAATGATAGCTGTTTATATTTTCATTGCCATTTCACAAATTCGTTTCCGGCGGTATTATGACAAAGTTTCAGATGAGCCATTAGCGATAAAAATGTGGTTATTCCCATACTTGTCGTATGTCACAATTGGAATTTTAACAGTCGTTTATTTATGTCAAGCACTCATTGAATCTTTACGCGCCCAATTTTATTTAAGTACATTAGTATTGATCGGCTCTGTTGTGTTGTTTATGATTATGCGAAAACTGTCGACAAGATCAGCAGAGCAAATAGAGGAAAAGCTAGCCTCAGAGTAGAATACTGTAAAATATAAAAAATTCGCAATGTTTCTCCGAGATTTCAAGCCATTAAAGGACGATTTAACACCTTTTAGGCTTGCAAATGCTCCGTAGAAAGTGAGCGAATTTTTTTAGTTCGAGAGGAAGTGGTCTATATGTCGATAACTGAACTTCATAAAGAGGAACATTTTTTTATTGTAAAAAATGAGGGAGTAATGATTAAAAGTGATATCCAACGAGAGCTTCTTGAAAAAATAATAAAACAATATCAAAAAGGAACAAAAACGTTCGAGGTAGAAGGTTATTTTATTCACGTATTAGAAACTTCGCAAGGTAGCTTATTTCATGTCAAACCATTCATGCAGTATAGCCATATTGATTTTATGAACCCACTGTCAATTAAAGTATTAAACTCTATATCAGATGGCGTTACAGTATGTGATAGTTACGGTAAAATTTTATTTCAAAATGATATTGATATTGAAATAGTTGGCATCGATTTAATGGGAAGATATGCAAAAGACGTAATCGCTGAAGGTTTAATGAGTGATTCCATTTCGATGAAAGTCATTGAATCAAAAGAAAAAGTAACTATTTTGCAGACGTTCATTAATGGAAAATGTTTTTTAGTTTCTGGTAAGCCAATATTTGATGAACACGGTGAATTACAATACGTAGTAGCAATTACTCGTGATATGACACAATTAAAACTGTTAGAGAAGGAAGTAAAAAAATTAGAAGTTCAAAACGAGAATTTTAAAAATAAGCTACATGCCTTACATACTAAAGAATCAACCAAAAGTAGTTTAATAGCTGTGTCTGCCGCAATGATGCAGGTAGTAAAGCGTGTTATGAGGATTGCAGAGGTAGACTCTACTGTATTAATTGGTGGTGAATCAGGCGTAGGTAAAGAGGAAATTACAAAGCTTATTCATGTAAACAGCCGACGTCACAATAAGCAAATATTAACGATTAACTGTAGTGCAATTCCTGAAAATTTATTAGAATCCGAACTGTTTGGCTATGAGGCAGGAGCATTTACGGGAGCGGCGAGAGGTGGAAAGGCAGGGTTATTTGAGATTGCATCAGGCGGTACAGTGTTTTTAGATGAAATTGGAGAGATGCCCTTACTACTACAGGCAAAATTATTACGTGTGCTCCAAGAATCGGAGGTTCAGCGTATTGGTAGTGGTAAGCCTATTCCTATTGATGTACGCATAATCGCTGCAACAAATCGCAATTTAGCGGAGATGGTGAGGCAAGGTGAATTCCGTGAGGATCTATATTATCGTTTAAATATTATCCCGATTGAAATTCCACCATTAAGGCAACGTCGTCAAGATATTATTCCGCTGGTCAACCATTTTTTGGCTGTAATCGGAGAAAAATACGGCATCCACCGGACGATTGATTCATCTGCTATGAAAATATTAGAGTCTCACGATTGGCCGGGAAATGTACGGCAGCTTAAAAATATGGTGGAGCGTATTTGCTTATTAGCAACGCAGCCAGAAATAACAGTATATATTGTGCAACAAGAGTTAGATAGTAGCCCAACGATTGCACGTGATCTGGAAAATCCTGTACAAATACAAAATATCCAGGAAACGGTTATCAATCCAAAGTTCAGTGGCACATTAAAGGAACAAGTAGCTGCGTTTGAAAAACAAATTATTAAGGAAGCTTTATCTAAATATCCAAGTATAAGACAAGCGGCCAAATCACTTGGCTGTGATCAGTCAACATTGGTACGTAAAATTCAAAAGTTCCAATTAACGCGACAAATTTCATATAAGGACTAACGATGTACTTTTGCATCAAAATTTCATTTATGCAAAATAAGCTGTAATATCGCAATCCTCACTAAATAATACAAGGAAAATGATGAAATGCATCATTAATATGTTAATTGTTTAGAAGAAAGGGACATTTTCAAACAAGAAAGCGTCTCTTTTTCATTTTGTTGCAGTTTTGTGAAGCGAGAATTATGTAAAACGAATGCCATAAATATTAGTTGATTGGAGTGGAGATTGGGCGACTCCTTGGGGATTAGCGATAAGCGTCAGCGACAAAGCGCCCAGCCGGAACGGAAATCAACCACAAGTTATAAAAATGTAGCAATATTTTTTTCGTTAAAAGAATTTTTTCATTAGATGGCATGAGAATTGCTATTAAAAAAGTGAATGAAATTATAAACGAAAAGAGGTTGGTATTTATGACAATTCAACTAAAAGAAGAATTAAAAACGTTAGATCAAAAGCATTTTCTACACCCAACAACGTCGATTGAGCAACAGCAAACACAAGGTCCAGCAGCCATTTTTACAGAAGGGAATGGCATTTATTTAAAAGATATAGAAGGGAATATCTACATTGATGGGATGTCTTCTTTATGGAATGTAAATGTTGGGCATGGTCGTAAAGAAATTGCCGAAGTTGCGAAAGAGCAAATGTCTACATTAGCATTTAGTTCCTGCTTCGCAACATTTAGCAATGAACCAGCTATCCGTTTAGCGACGAAAATCGCATCTTTAACTCCGGGAGACTTAAATACTGTATTTTTCACTTCAGGTGGCTCAGAGTCGAACGATACAGCGATTAAATTAGCACGTCATTACTGGTTACTGAAAGGGCAGCCAGAGCGTCAAAAAATTATTTCTCGTACACATTCATACCATGGTGTAGCTATGGGGGCTACAAGTGCGACAGGCTTACAAGCATTCCGTGACTTTACCAATTCACACGCCCCTGATTTCCACTATGTATTCAGCGATTCCGTACGAAATTTACGTGAAACGATTGAAACATTAGGCCCTGAGACTGTTGCGGCATTTATTTCTGAGCCTGTGCAAGGTGCAGGTGGGGTTAATATTCCACAAAAAGATTATTTTAAAGAAGTGCGAAAAATTTGTGATGAGTACGGTATTTTATTCATAGCGGATGAAGTTATTACGGGGTTTGGTCGTACAGGGAAATTCTTCGGTATGGAGCATTACGGGGTAGTGCCGGATATGATGACTTTCGCTAAAGGAGTATCAAGTGGTTATGTTCAACTTGGTGGTGTGGCGATATCCGAAAAGCTTCATCAAGATTATTGCGAACTTTCTAAAGGAACATTAATGCACGGATATACTTACAGCGGTCATGCACTTGCTTGCCAAGTTGGGTTGAAAAATATAGACATCATTGAGAATGAAAATCTTGTTGAAAATGCGGCAAACATGGGGGTGGCCATGTTAAAAGGATTCCAAGCGCTGCAAGAAAAATATAGCTTTATCGGCAGAGTGCGTACCCTTGGCTTACTTGGAGCCATTGAATTAGTGAAGAGCCGTGGGACGGGTGAATTGTTTGAAACGGCTCTTAGCCCGATTTTTGTACAAGAAACGATGAAACGAGGATTGATTCTACGTACAGTTACGTATGATCAAGATACAGTTGTTTTTTCTCCCCCTCTCATTCTATCAAAAGTAGAGCTAGATGAAATGTTACGTATTTTAGACGAGACATTTGAGCATATACGTAAAACAATTGTTGAAAAAGAAGTTTGAGTACTAATGTATTGACGATCATTATTTGAAGGAGGAGTTCTATGACAACCATCGTTAGAGAAATACGAGAACAATTTAATCCAGCGAAGCCGTCTCAATGTATAGGCCAAGTTGAGCTTTTAACTATAGATGAAACGAAAGACGTTATCGTTGCAGCTCAGGAAGCGTTTGAAGGTTGGAAAAATACATCTTCTGTAGCACGTGGAGAGATTTTACGTGTGACAGCTGATTTACTTGAGAAAAATATAGATAAAGTAGCTGAAATAGCTTCGAGTGAAATGGGAAAAACGAAAAATGAAATGCTTGGTGAAGTTAAACGTGGCGCTTCCATTTTGCGGTATTTTGCCCAAGAAGGGATGCGCGCTACAGGTGAAGTGCTACCTTCTGCCAATGAAGCGAAATTATTGTACACAATGCGGGTACCACTTGGTGTTGTCGCAGCTATAACACCTTGGAATTTCCCTGTTGCTATTGCGTTATGGAAAATAGCGCCAGCATTAGTGTACGGCAATACAGTTGTTTGGAAGCCTTCTATTGAAACAGCCTTAACTGGAGCATTAATAGGAGAATTATTTCTCCAAGCAGGTTTACCAGAAAATGTATTAAGTGTTGTGCAAGGCCGTGGTTCAAAAGTGGGGCAGGTATTATTGGAGGCACCTGAAGTAAAGGCGATTACATTTACCGGTTCAAATAGTGTTGGGCAAAGTATTCTAGATACTGTTGGATCGACTAATAAAAAAATTCAGCTCGAGCTTGGAGGCAAAAATGCAGCAATCATTTTAGCTGATGCCAATATCAATCAAGCTGCAAAATTAACGATTGAAGGTGCGATGAAGCAGACTGGACAGCGTTGTACAGCAACTAGTCGAGTGTACATCGAGGAAGCGGTTTATGAACAGGTGTTGGAGCAGTTAATTGAAGAAGCTAAAAAAATCGAAGTTGGTGTCACAATGGGACCTGTGTCATCCAAGGGGCAGTATGAATCTATATTAACGGCCATCGAAAAAGCTAAATCAGATGGAGCAGAGCTTGTATTTGGTGGAGGTCCTACAAAAGGTATGGTGGAAGGATACTATATAGATCCGACCATTTTTACGAATGTAACACATGAGATGTCAATTGCTCATGAAGAGATTTTTGGACCAGTATTAGCTGTCATAAAGGTAAAAGATTATGAAGAAGCGATTCGATTATCGAATGATTCCGATTTTGGATTGAGCGCTTCTATTTATACAAATAACATTCCAAAAGCCTTTGATTTTATTAACCGCAGTGAAGTTGGACTTGTACAGGTTAACGATGAAACGGGTGGTGCTGAGCCACAAGCGCCGTTTGGAGGAATGAAAAATTCAAGTACCGGTGCCCGTGAACAAGGGCAAGCAGCAAAAGAGTTCTTCACAATATTCAAAACGATTACCATTGGCACAAAAAGCGAGTAGAAAAACTTAATATCTAAGCAAGTGATTGAACAAATCACAATATATACCTTGTATGCCTCGGTGTAATGATTACAGATTTCTCGAAACTTACGCAATAATTTTAAAAAATCTGTGACATTCGCTTGAGGCATTTATTTCATACAAAAATACGTTTAGGAAATCTATTAAATGAAAGAAGGTAGAGCTATGACACAAAGTCGTTTAGCAATTGATGTTGGTGGAACGTTTACAGATGTATTTGTTTTTAATGAAGAAACAGGAGAAGTATTTGTAACAAAGACCTCATCCACACCTTCAAACCCAGAGCAGGGAATTTTAAATGGAGTAGAAAAAGCGGGATTGAATGGAAAAGATATTAAAATTTTTTCTCATGGTACAACGGTTGGAACGAATGCGTTAATTGAGCGAAAGCTACCGAAAACAGCTCTTATTACGACAAAGGGCTTTAGAGATGTCATCGAAATTCGCCGGGGGACAAAAGAAGATATATGGGACACTTATAAGGATACTGCGAGGCCCTATATTCAACGACGTGATCGATTTGAAGTGACAGAACGCATAGATTATGAAGGAAATATTCTTCAAGCTATTGATGAAGAAGAAGTTCGTTTATTAGCAAAAAAATTAAAACGTCGAGGAACAGAATCTATTGCAGTGTGTTTCCTCAATGCCTATGTGAACGGGGAAAATGAGGCAAGCGTTAAAAAAATTCTAAAAGAGGAACTACCTGATGTTTATGTTTGTATTTCAAGCGAGGTGCTTCCAGAAATTTTCGAGCATGAACGTATGAGTACAACGATTATCAATGCTGTTCTTGGACCAATTATGAGTAACTACATTAGTAAGTTAAGCTATGAAATGCAGAACAAAGGTTATGAAGAAGAAATTTTAGTTTTACATTCCGGTGGTGGGGTGATGACTTCGAGTACAGTTCCACGCTATGCTGCTAGATTAGCAAGTTCCGGGATAGCTGCTGGAGCAATTGCAAGTAAGCATATCGCAAAGTTGTGCGGGTTTGACAATGCAATCGGCTTAGATATGGGTGGTACAAGTACTGATATTTCGCTGATGTATAAGGGTGATATACGGATCACAAAGGACTGGTCGATAGAATATGGCTATCCAATTGGTTTCCCGAGCATTGAAATCTTAACAATAGGAGCCGGTGGCGGTAGTCTTGCATGGAAAGATGAAGGCGGTTCTTTACGCAATGGACCACAAAGCGCAGGGGCTGTACCAGGTCCAGCTTGCTATGGACGAGGAGGCACTGAACCAACTAACTCAGATGCAAATTTAGTGTTAGGACGTCTGGGTGTGGATTTGTTGGATGGTACGATGCAGTTAAACAAAGATGCTGCAAATGATGCTGTGAAAAAAATCGCAGATGCATTCGATCAATCAGTCGAGGAAGCGGCAAGTGCCATTATAGAAGTTGCAAATGCCAATATGAGTGATGCAGTTCGATTAATATCCGTACGGAGAGGCTATGATCCACGAGATTTCGCACTCGTAGCTTTTGGTGGTGCAGGGCCGTTACATGGTGCCTATTTGGCGAAAGATTTGAACATTCCAAAAGTCATTATTCCTACTCATCCAGGTGTGGCAGCAGCAATGGGATGCCTACTTGTAGATGTACGCCACGATATTTCTAAAACGTATGTGAAAAAACTTGATGAAGTAAATATAGAGGAACTGACAAATCAATTTAGTGAATTGCGGGAAGAGGCAAGAGCGTTATTAGTAGAGGAAGGAATAGCAGAAAATTCATCGTCATTAACGAATTTTATAGATCTTCGTTATAAAGGACAATGGCGATCTCTGGCCGTTCTCGTATCCGATCAAATAACTTCCTTAGATGCTATTTTGGAAGCATTCCATCAAGAACATGAAAGAGAATTTGCATTTTCCGATAAGGGCCAAGCTGTAGAGATTTTTGGTCTACGTGTCACAGCTATAGGAACAGTTCCTAAGCCTAATTTCCCGCAGTATGCTCCTGAAGGTTCGCTTGAAGATGCTTTCAAAGAAACACGTCCTGTTTATTTTGAGGGTAAATATATTGAAACCAACGTATATAATCGCGATAAAATACCTGTTAACACACAATTTGCTGGTCCAGCTATTATCGACCAGCTTGATACGACGACTGTTATTCCACCAGGATTTACTGCAGAAGTAGATGCCTATAAAAATATCATTATTACGGTGAACTAATACGCGATAAGGAGGAATTGGCTATGAGTACAACGAAATTGGAGACGAATCAAAAGGTCCAAAATCTAGACCCTGTAACATTTGAAGTATTAAAAAACGGCTTTGTGAACTTAGTCGATCAAATGGCTGAACAAATGCTGCGTACGTGTTACTCGTTTGTTATTTATAATCGAGACTTCAGCTGTGCATTATGCGATGCACAGGGCAATACGGTGATGCAAGGAACACAAGATATTTCCGTACACGTAGGGACATTGCATTTAACTGCAAAGGCTGTATTAGAAGATTTCGCTGATGATATTCATCCAGGAGACGTATTTTTAGTAAATGATCCTTATCGTGGAGGAACGCATTTCAGTGATGTACGTGTAATTTTACCAGTGTTCCATGATGACAAACTGATTGCACTGATGCAAACAAATGGGCACTGGGCGGATGTCGGCGGTTCTAACCCAGGTTCTTTTGATATCACAGCAAAGGAACATTACGGGGAAGGTCTACGTATCCCACCTGTTCGTATTTATAGTAAAGGTCAATATTTAACAGATGTAGTGAAAATTATTGTCATGAACATGCGTATTCCGGAAGAACGTATAGGAGATTTACGTTCTCAAGTAGAAGCGGCGAAAGTGGGAGAGAAGCAACTCAAGGAAATGATTGAGAAGTACGGTATTCACGTGGTGCTAACAGCTTTTGAAGAAGTTCAAAATTACGTTGAACGATTAATGAGAGCGAAGATTAAAGCTTTACCTAAAGGACAATGGGAAACAGTGGACTATATCGATATGGACCCACAATTAGGAGATGGCTTAATCCCAATTCGTGTAAAAATGACCATTACAGACGATGAGATAGCTTATGATTTAAGTGATTCTCATCCTTATATCAGTTGTTTTTTAAATGCGGGCTTTGGCTCAGCACTTTCTGGTACCTATGCAGGAACCAAAACATTTTTCCCAGATATTCCGCTGAACTCGGGGTTTTATCGTGTTGTGAAAATATTTCTTCCTGAAAACTCTGTCGTCAACGCACCTAGCCCAGTAGCTGTCTCTGGCTATTGTTCAGGCGCTTTTGAAAAAATTATGAATGCCTGCTTCGAATTATGGTCAAATATTATGCCAGAACGCGCTATCGCATGTTCATTTAATTTAGAGTATTTACTAATAGGCGGTTATGATCAACGACGAGATAGTAGTGAATATTTTATGTGGTATGACTGGATGGCTGGTGGTCATGGTGGGCGTATTGACCGCGATGGTGCGAATACAACGTCACCAGTATTCGGAGTAGGATTGAGTGTTCAGCCATGTGAGGGGCAAGAGCGTTTGTCACCAGTTGTTACGACGAAGCATGAAATTATTATAGATTCTGCAGGTCCTGGGAAATATCGTGGTGGTTGTGGTGTAGAAAAGGGCGGTATTTTAACAGAAGTTAACCAAACAGTGATGTCCTATTGCTGTGATCGTTCTCGCTCCATTACATGGGGGATTATGGGTGGCTTACCTTCTATCGCACAAGGAGCTATTTTAAATCCAAACAAAGAGGGTGAGAGATTTTTAGGCACGATTTTCTCCAATATTGAATTAAAGAAAGGCGATACCTTTACACGTCCTTCAGCTGGAGGAGGCGGTTTAGGCGACCCAATTGCACGAGATGTCAAAGCTGTTTTAGAGGACGTTATTGATGAATATGTTTCGATTGAACGTGCGAAGCTAGATTATGGTGTAATCATCCATGAAATTGACCGCGATTTGGATGCTTTCGAAATTGATATGGCTGCTACATTAAAAGAACGTGATTATATTCGCAAAAATCGTCATAGATGGCTGGGGATAGATCCGATAGAAGTTGAACAAATGTACAACAAAGGTGAAATTAATCAAATGGATGTTGTTCGAAGATACGGTGTCATTATGGATTATCAAACAAATAAGGCATTGCCAATCTCAACCAGGCAATACCGAGAAGCGATGAAGAAACGTTCTTTGGCATATTGGGGATAGATATAACGTTCTACTGTATTAAGTATCAACTAACTTTATTCAGAAATAAGAGAGTAGTTCACACTACTCTCTCTGCAAAATAAGGATCTATCTTCTTAAATTTTTTTGGTTATTAAAGTCCCTATTCCTAACAACAAATATATACAGCATAAGTATATTAGAAGTAGATTAGTTTCAATAGACTTTATTCCCATAGCATATATACAAATTAAAAATATACCACTCAAGATTAAGATCATGTAAAGAGCTACAATTAAATATTTTTGAATTAAGACTATATTACGCTCATCATATTCAGGGACATTATCTTCCCTTTTATGTTTGACCCTAGATAAAACCATAAATATGATGAATGCAAAAAATGCACCTAGAACTATCGGTAACACTACTTCATATCTAAAATGCCCTGTTTCTTTACCAATTACATAGCTCCCTAAAAACCCACCAATCAACATAGCCCCTATCACTACAAACCAAGTTGTGAATTGTAACTTATGATCTTTGATTTAGCCCCACCTCCGTTTTTCAAATAAAATTATATGTGCTGCTTATAAGACGGGATTTCTATTAACCTTCTATACTATATTTAACATTACTAGTGTTGTGTAAAAAAACGTAATTTTCTGTCTTTTTAAGGAAGATTTCTAATCTCTATTTAACTCGTTGTCACTAGTGAAATTAGATATTAATGCAAACATAAATTTAAAATATTTACCAATATCTTATGTTTTATTCTATCATGCTATCATATCTTCATGACCACAAATAAACCACAATACGATCACAATATTGTTATCGGTTAGCCCTGTGTTTTTTGCGGCTTTATGAATAGAAAAGACACCTAATCATTAGATAGTTTACCTTTTATAGCAATCCTATTTTTATAATTTTTTCAACAGCTTCTTTTCTTGAATGTACTTGTAGTTTTTTGCAAATCTTTGTTAAACGATATTCTACTGTGCGTAAACTGACAAATAAATTTTCTGCTATTTCTTTATTGGTTTTTCCAACTGCTACTAATTGAAGCACAGCTAGTTCATTTTTTTTGAGGTCATATTGAATTAACGGATTCATTATTTCCATTTTATTCTTTTGGCTTTCTACTATTTTTAATTGTTGTAATAACTGCACGGGGATCATGGCATTCCCATCTAGAGCGGAGCGTATTGCCGCAATAAGATTTTCCGTAGAAACTGTTTTACTAACAAAGCTAGAAACACCTGATTCTACTAATACATTGAAAAAAGGTTCAATGTTATAGCCCGTGTAGATAATTTTGATTACTTCAGGATTTAATTGTTGCACTTTTTTTAGTAATTCTAAATCATTTAAAAAATGCATATTTACGTCAAATAAAAATATATCGAATGTTTGCTGTAAGAGGATATTCAACGTTTCTTCACCAGAGTTTACAACAGTAACATGGAGATCGCCTTCTTGTTCTAATAATAATTTTATACCTTCACCAATGGCCTCGTGATCATCTAGTACCAAAATGTTTATCAACTTTCTACCTCCTTGATTATAATGGACTATTATCTTAAAACATCAATCATAATAAATTATACCTAATTTTAAGTTTCTAAGGGGATGTTGGTTTGCAAAACATCATAAATAAGAAAATGCACAACTCTTCTTATAAAAATAGGAGAGTTGTGCATCGAGTTTAAAGCTATTTCACACTAGGTAATATTTTATTTAAAACGATGGCTACAATAGCAGCCGTTGCGATTGGAGAGCCGAATAAATATTGAACTGTTGTTGGTAATGAATATAAGAAATCTTTAGGAAGTAATGTTAGGGCTAATGTTAAAATCACTGGTATTGCGATTACATACATTTCCTTTTCACCAATATGTTCATTTTTCATTACTTGTAAACCACTGATCGCAATAATGCCACAAACAATAACGAATACACCACCGATAACTGCTGAAGGAATTGCAGAAATAAGAGCAGCTAATTTACCAGAGAAGCCGAATAACACAAACCAAAAACCTGCAGCAATAAAAACACGGCGACTTGCGATACCTGTGATCGATATCACACCAGCATTTGTTGAATAGCCAGTGACAGGAGTTGAGCCAAGTAAGGAAGCAACGAAACAGCCAATTCCTTCTCCGATAACGCCTCGATTAATTTGTTTATCTGCTAATGGTTTGTCGATGACATTACTCACTGCAAACCATGTACCTGTTGTTTCTGCCATTAAGACGATATAAATAATAACCATTGTAATGATGGCTGAAAAATTGAACGTAAAGCCGAAATCTACAAATGGAATTTGAGGCATACTAAACCATTTTGCTTGTGATACCGCTGATAAATCTAAGACACCCATCATATTCGCGGCAATACTACCTGCGATTAAAGCAATGATTACTGAAGTGATACGAAATACGCGACCTTTTTTATGAAAGACTGCACCTAGCATAACGCAAACGATAAGAACGGTAGCTGAAATGAGAGCCAAATAGATGTTTTGGTTAATAGATGCACCCGCTGCGTTAAAAATGTTATTACTTAAACCTACAGGCATTAATGAAAGACCGACAACAAAGATAATTGTCCCTCCGACAAGTGGAGGAATGAAAGTATTGACGATTTTATTGAATATACCTGTATAACCTAAAATAATGACTAAAATAGCGCCGATTAAGCTTGCTCCTAGCACAGTGCTCCAGCCAAGATCTCCACCACCACTTGTAGCATAAATACCTACAATGGCGCCAAGAGGAACATATGAAGGACCTTGTGCTATCGGTAGCTTCATACAAAAATGAGTTTGGATAATCGTTGCGATCCCTGCGGCAATAAATGTCGATTGAATCAATGCGCTTGATTGACCTGATTGTAAACCGATTAACATGGCAATTAAGAAAGGCACTACATAGACGTCCATTGCCATAACGTGCTGTAAACCAAGTAAAGCTGATTGACCGAATGACACCTTTTCATCTGGTAAAACTGTTAATTGCTGAGTTTTCATTTTATCGTTAGCTAATTTGTTATGTTGCGTTTCCACTAAGATGTACACCTCAAAATTGTAAATTTAGAATTTTTATTTATGCTCTAGCGTGAACCTTATTACCTTGTACCCAAACTTCACGGATATTTTCTGGGCGCACAAGATACATAATTTTTTGGAAGATATCCTGTAAATCTTCCTTGCTATCAAATATAGGAAGTTTTGCAGATGGTATGTTAGTATCGATAATTTGTACATCCCATGTGTAGTTTTCCTGTAAACGGCCAATAGGTAGGCTTAAGCTTTCTCCGCCACCTGCTGTTGCTAAATAAAATGCCTCATTAATCGTAATACGTGAATGTGGAACACCTCGTTTTTCAGTAGGAAGAGATGGATCAACACCGTCTTCTAGCATTCTAGATGACATAACAGCTTGTCTAGCATTATCGAATAGGCTAGGGGAGAAACCACCTGAAATATCTGACCCTAATCCGATATCTACGCCTTTTGCATGGAAGCGGGCAATTGGAATGACACTATTTGCAAAATAAGCATTGGATATTGGACAATGACCGATTGCTGTGCCTGTTTCAGCAAATAACTGTGCATCGTCATCATTTAAAAAATTACAATGTGCCATCACAGATTTATCGCCCAGTAGGCCAAAATCATGTAAAGCAAAGGCATCATTTTTCTTAAATCGTTCCTTTACGTAGCCGTGCGCCCAATCACTTTCACTACAATGAGATTGGATATGTGTATCATATTTAGCAGCTAACTCTCCCAAACCTTTTAAAGCATCGTCTGTACAGCTTGGGATAAAGCGTGGTGTTACAACTGGATAAACACCCTGTTTCGTTGATTTTGCTAATTCTTTTACAGCTACAATAAATTCTTCTGTATCGTTTAATGCAGTTTGCGTAGTTGCATCGCGATAATAGTCTGGATTTTGTTCAGGATCATCCATCACAACTTTCCCAACTAGACCTCGTTGTCCTTTTTCAGCACAAATTTTCGCTAATAGCAGGCTCGATTCTTTATGGACTGTTGCAAAATAGAGTGATGTAGTCGTTCCATTTGCAAGAAGAGTGCTTACTAAATCTCCATAGACCTCTTGTGCAAACTCTAAATCAGAGAATTTGGATTCGATAGGGAATGTGTATGTATTTAGCCAGTCATAAAGTGGAATATCTAATGCAGTTCCAGCTTGTGCCCATTGTGGTGCATGTACATGCAAATCGACAAAGCCTGGTAAGAAATATTGACCGGCAGCTAATTGATGGAAATTTTCTTGATGTTGATATGTAGTTAGTAGATTTTGATAATCTGCTTGTTCAGGAGCTACAGTTTTTTCAATCATCCCGTCAGCATTAATGAAGAATAGATGATCCTTTAAAATTTGTACTTCAGTAGGAGACTTACTTGAAAAAGCCGTTCCCTTGAAAATTAACGTATAATTAGTCATAAAAACCACCTTAATGTTCGTGTATTTATGTATGCATGGATTATTATAGGTTATTTAAACTTTCAAGTCTATAAAAAGACGAATATTAACAAGGGTGGTTTTAGGTTTTTTAAAAAGTTTTGTCTATTCCTACCTCTTTTTGGAATTATCGAGATGCTTCTACACCAAAAGTTTGGGATTATTTTTGTTAAAACGTATGCATTGTATATTAGTTGATTGGAGTGGAGGCTGGGCGCTTCCTTGGGGATAGCGATAGAGGAACGAAGGCTAAAACCATCACGTCCTGTGATAACGCCTTCATGACCAACATCGTGTAGGCCCAAGCGGCTCATCGGACGCCCTCGGGAGCTCTGCTCTGCGCGAAAGCGAAGCGTCAGCAACAAATGTTATATCTGCGCGAAAGCGAAGCGTCAGCAACAAATGTTATATCTGTGCGAAAGCAAAGGTCAGCAACAAATGTTATATCTGCGCGAAAGCGAAGCGTCAGCAACAAATGTTTTAACTGTGCGAAAGCGAAGCGTCAGCAACAAATGTTTTATCTGTGCGAAAGCGAAGCGTCAGCAACAAATGTTTTATCTGTGCGAAAGCGAAGCGTCAGCAACAAAGCGCCCAGTCGGAACGGAAATCAACCCCACGTTTTGGTAATGAGCAATTGAGTTATAGTTAGTTACAAATTTTTGCAAAAAAGACTACACATCAATTTGTTGTTGTACAAATTTGTGTAGTTCAAATTTTAAAAAAGAGGTTGCTATGAAATTGAGTCATTCACGATACTAATAAAAGTATTAAAGGTCGAGGAGGTACTTTGTTCATTTTTCCGTGTACATAGATAAATAGGACGCTGAATGTCGATGTCTTTTATATAAACTCGGGCTACTTGCTGCCGTTGAAGAAAGCTTGAAGCTGCTATAGATGGGGCTAGCATCGTACCATATCCAGCAGCAATGGCGTGAATTGATTCATTGATACCATCCAGTTGCAGCCCTACTCTGGGTGGTGGGATTTTATGCACCTTACATAAAGCGTTTAAATATTCTTTTGTGGAGCTACCATCTTCTCGTGAAACAAATGGCTCTTGCATTAATTCCGCTAAAGTCACTGTTTGTTCTGCCAACGGATGTCCGTATGGGACGATAAACCAATAATCGAGATTCATAAGAAATTGGTAATTAATATCTGGATGATGACCGTCCTCTTTTACGATAAAAGCAATATCAGCCTTATAGTGAAGTAATTCTTCAATAACTTGTTGGGAATTAGCCGATTTTATGTGGATATTTGTTGTCGGATAGGCATGCTTATATTTTGCGAGCCATTTCGGTAATAAAAAATGGGATGGAACATGGGTAGAAGCAATTTGTAATTCTTCATTACCGGTGTTTTTTAATTGCTCTAATTTGTGTTCAATATCCAATTCTAAATCAAATAATCGCTGAGCCTGTTTAAATAAAAATTCGCCATTTTGTGTTAAGGTAATTCCTCTACCTTTCGATTCTAAAAGAGTTAAGTCTAGTTCTTTTTCTAAATTTTTAATTTGAATGGTAACGGCAGGCTGACTAATCATTAGAGCTTGTGCTGCCTTTGAAACACTTTTGAGTTCAGCTACTTTTGTGAATAATCTAAGAGCATGTAAATTCATTAAGTATCCACCTTTTATAAAAAATTTTTATCCTTTTATATAAATTATATATTAGATTTATTAATTTTCCCTCTGTATCCTTTTAATTACAAAAAGTTTTTAGGGGGTGGGGACGAGATGAATCGACAGCATGTTGGAATTTTATTTGGAGGGGTGCTATTACTTGTAGTGGCAATGGGAATTAGCCGATTTGCATTCACACCAATTTTGCCATTTATGCGTAATGATGTCGGGTTTTCGTTTGAAGTTGCAGGGTTTTTGGCATCAAGTAATTATATTGGCTATTTTATTGGCGCGTTGTGGGCAGGATTTATCAATCGCCAAAAAAAGAACTTTTTATTGTTAAGTGTTATTTTGAATGTCCTTTCTATTGTTCTTATGGGAATCATTGAAATATATAGTGTTTGGCTTGTACTTCGTCTGTTTGCAGGCATCACAGGGGGACTTATTTTTGTCTTAACATCGAGCATTATTATGGATTATTTAGCAAAGCATTCCCTTACACGATGGTCAGGCTATTTATTTGGTGGTATTGGATTAGGAATTGCTATTTCAGGTTTATTCGTACCTGCTTTTGAAGCGCGTTTTGCTTGGCAAGGGACGTGGATCGGCTTAGGGGTTTTATCTGCTCTGTTTTTAGTAATGACATTTATACTTTGGAGAGATTTGGATGTACAGGATAGTGTGAGGACCGCAAAATCCTCCGATGCAAAAATGACAACGGGCTTTATGCCATGGCTGATTGTCGCATATGGCTTAGAGGGGTTAGGCTATATTATCACAGGTACTTTTTTAGTGGATATCATTCATAATATTCCTTCACTGCAAGAGTACTCTTCGTATAGCTGGGTCATTGTTGGGGTAGCGGCCATACCGTCAGCACCTGTTTGGACTATATTATTAGAGAAATTCTCAGCAATTAAAATTTTGTTTGTGGCATACATATTGCAAGTTTTAGGTATCTTGTTACCAGTATTTTCACAAACAGCATGGAGCGTATTATTATCGTCGTTTTTATTCGGCTTAACATTTGTAGGAATTGTGACGTTAACGACATCTTATGCACGTCAGCTATTCCCAACGCAAAGCGGTCCAGTAGTATCATTGTTAACAACGTTTTATGCATTTGGACAAATTATTGGTCCAATCATCGCTGGTCAGCTTGTGGCCGTTTATAATAGCTATAAGGCAGCGCTTATCTTTGCAGGAGTCATTGTATTTTTTGCATTGATTGTGATGGTATGTGGAAGATGGATCACTGTTAAACGACAGGCGACTTTAGATCATGCATTGCCTATCAAAACTCAATCTAGTCCTTAAATTAGAAAAGCAGAAATCCAATCAGGATTTCTGGCTTGAATATTTATCTAAAGATGGCGTGCCTCTATCTACATGATAGAAAAAATATTGATGTGCACAAAAGACGTAACGTTACGATTCTATAAAGAAATGAGGAAATAGAATGAAAAGAACAGTAACAACGGAAGAGGCGATTAGACGCTGGAATCAACATGCAGAAAGGTTGTATTGTTTCCAATATGGTTCTGCAAGATTTAGAGAATTATCAGGCAGCTTTGAATGAGATGTATCGCCTGTTAAAGCCAAATAGCACATTCATCTTTTCGATTCTTCATCCTTGCTTTATTACGCCTAATAGCGGATGGATCAGAAATGAAAAACTTGACCAACAGTATTGGAAAGTTCAGCGATATTTTTATGAAGGTGTATATGATCAAAAGCTTCCGCTAGATTCTGATGAAAAAATTGTCTTTTATCACCGAACATTAACGAACTATATGAAAGCAATTATTCAAGCAGGATTTACGATAGAAGACGTTATCGAACCGATGCCTTCAAAAGAGATGCTTACCAAGTATCCACAATTCGAGGAAGATTTACATTGTGCAGATTTTATCGTATTTAAATTAAGAAAATAAAGGAGGGAAACATGTGCGAATATTTCATGTCAGTGAGGAAAATGATATGACAGTGTTTCATCCCCGATTACCGGATCGACCAGATTTAGATCCGAAAAAAGGGCTAGTATGGGCAATCAACGATACATGTTTGCCTAACTTTTTAACACCTAGAAATTGCCCGCGTGTTTGTTATCATATTGGTGCTACTACTACGGAACAGGATAAACGAGTTTTTATAGCATCGACACAATGTTCACACGTTATTGTTATTGAAAGCAAGTGGTTTGAGACGATGAAAAATACGAAACTCTACTTATATGAGTTTGATATCCAAGGGTTTACACTACAGGATCAAAATGCTGGTTATTATACAAGTGAAACAACGCAATATCCTATTGCTAAATTTGAAGTGGAAAATTTATTTGAGGAATTGTTTAAACGTAATGTTGAAGTACGAATAGTTGATAATTTGTGGGATATTCATGATGAAATTCAAAAAACATCATTTAACTGGTCGATGTGTAGAATGCGATTTGCACAGCCAAGAAAATAACAGCCAAGCCTCGTAAACGTTACAGTCGCGTTTACGAGACTTGTTGTATTTAGACAATAATTGTTTGTGCTAATGGAGTAGTAGTCACGTCAATCAATTTACTTTCTTTATATGTAAATATGTATTCATAGTTGTTTGTTTCTTCTAGCATTTTTGGTAAGTAATATTTTAAATCTGCTATTCCGACGTTTTTAGGATGGAAAATCCATGATAGATCTTTCCAATCGAGAATGCCTTCTGCGACTTTAATTGGTGTCACATATGGATAGGACTCTGGCAATTCAGTAATAAAAGCATACATACAGCCAAAGTTGGTTGTACCATCAGTCCACGTTATTTTTCCTTTGTATGTAATATCCTGAAGTGCAATGCCTGTTTCTTCTTTAATTTCTCGTAATGCACCGGCCAGTGGGGTTTCATTTTTCTCAATCTTTCCTCCTACACCATTCCAAGCTCCCATCCACTCTGGATAATCTCTATTAAGTAATAATATTTTGTCACCCTTTTTAAGAAAACAGATTGTAAATTCAACCAATTCTTTTTCCTCCTTTTGAAATGGCAAAGCGAAAATTTCAAGCATCTGAATTTGGCAGATTCCAGTCAGTACGCTTCCACCATTGATCTGCTTTTTAATTAAATCATATTTGCATTTTTGATAACTTTTCTTTTTTGTCATGCATAGTATTACTAGTTCAAAAAATCTAGATAAAGAAATAGTAGCATAAATCAGTGAAATGAATGTGCTACTTAAATAATTAAAGTCAGTTAAAAGAATCAATATCGCTCATTAAAAAAGAATTGAGGGGCAAGGAAGCAATTTAAGTCATTGTAAGAGCTGTTGACGGACTTTTCTAATAAGTTATAGTGATACTTATACGAAATTGCTAAAAAATGAGGTGCGCATATGATTTTAATAAGCTCCTGCTTAGCAGGATTAAAGGTACGTTATAACGGAACAGATAGTTTAGATGAAAGAATTCAACAGCTTGTGTTAGAAAATAAGGCGGTAACTGTGTGCCCTGAACTTATGGGCGGTTTTTCGACGCCTCGTGTGCCAGCAGAAATAGTTGGCGGAGATGGTGAAGACGTTCTTGTTGGAAAAGCGAGAGTGATTGGAAAATCTGGCAGTGATGTAACGGAGCTTTATTTAAAAGGTGCATATGCAACATTACAGAAAGCACTTGAACTAGGTGCAACTAAGGTTATATTAAAAGAGTATAGTCCATCCTGTGGCAGTGCAATGATTTACAATGGAGATTTCAATGGGACAAAATTAGTTGGCGTAGGCGTAACTACCGCTTTGCTCAGAAGAAATAATATTGAGGTCTTTTCTGAAGAAGATTTTTTCTCAGATATCAAATAATTTTATCATTGTAAAGTTATGAAAAGTTGAATTCCTTTCGATACAAAAAGGAATTCATTTTTCTTGTTTTATACTCTTATCTGTTCTTTGCTAAAAATTTTCGCTCTGTTTGATGCTAATTTTCTTAAAGAGCGCCCAGATGAATCGAGTTGGGGAATCATCCGTCAACTCGATTTAGAATACGTCTGAGAGCTAGTTTAACTTCTTTCAGCATAAGTCTTCCATCAGTTAACTTATTGAAAATCTAGAAAATTTGGTTCCTCAGGATAATATAAATCCTTGCGTAAGCAGACATCCCGATGTGTGAGGGTTTCGCCTTTAAATCGAATCCAAATCTCATCATCTGCCATGACACCGTGTGTTTTTCGCACGATGCCCCAGCGATTATAGGCTTGCATATCTAGTGAAGCCAGTAATTCTTTTGCGTTGACCCGAGTAGGGGGGAAGGTTCGCCATTTTAGCCAACGCTCCAGTTCTTCTAAGGTTATATGCCCCTCCATCGTCGGTGAAAATTGCTTGTTAAAATCTTCAATATAGTTAATGACATACGGTGTGCCACCATCAGTCGGTTTTAACTCAACATTTGCAATAATGTCATCCATCCACATCACGTCAAAAGTCATGTAATCAATCAATAGATTCACTTCCTTCTATGAATAAATGTTTCAAAACTGGATCACGCAACTGTGAAAGTAATACGTCCTTAGCACGTCCAAAATCGTACGGTGATTGATCGATTGCCGCTACTAATTTCTCCTTATCAATAAAGGGTGGTCCTTCGTAAAGAGCAAGTTGTTTTGTAAAAGATGAATTCAGTGGTTTTGCCTTTACTTTTCGCTTTAAAATCGTTAAAGGTTTGCCGGATGGATAGTCTTTTTCATCGGATAATAGGCTAAGCCCGTTATCGAAAATAGGCGCCAGCTCCCATGTTTTTTCTTTTGGATCGTATAAAAATAAAATGTTATTTGTATGCAGATCTTCATTTAGAATAAGGGCATCAAAAGCGAATAGCTGTGCAATCTGTTGATGTACAACGAGTCCTGTATACTGCTCAACCTGCGCCATTAATTGCTCGAATTTTTCTTTAGTAGAAAGTGTTTTGTTATTTGTAATAGGGTCAGTAGAGCTGAAATTTGCTTCAAACAAGCGCTCAAGTGTCACTTCCTGTTTTGTACCACGAAAGTCGAGTGAAGAGCAGCCTTCAAATTGTTCACCGTCAGCCAACTGAATGATACATGGCTGATAGACGACATATTTAGAACGATCAAGAGTTGAGCATTCAAGAATGAGGGAAGCTAATACTTCTGCTTGCCCTTCATAACCTCGTGCATTTTGTTTGACCCACTTGTTGCCGATACGCCATTTCGATTGATCGCCTTTACTAGAGGTGCTAACAATATGTTCAGCGTCGATAGGAATAGGAACTGTTTCCATGTCATCACAACCAATCTAGTTTGAATTTCTTTTATTATATATTGCCCTCATCATTTAACGCACGAAAAATTGCCCAGCCAGTATTGTTTGAAACGTCGATCCAATTTACTGTTTGCAAATTCTGACATACCGTATTTAAATAACCTTCGTCTTCTATAATCAGCACTTTAGCTTTTTTAACATAAAATGTCTCTCTTTCTTTAGAAATCTTATTTCCTTTTTCGATTTGACAGGAGGAAGAACAACGCTATAACTAGGCTTGCATAGATAAATATCCAAGCAAACTGCGAATAAAAGTTGTTCGGTATTGTTTTTATAGAATCCTCTGAACTCATCATTTCCAATGACAGGTGGACGGGTGGAAGTAGCCAAATCAGTCCCTTTATCTGAAGAATCGACTCTTTTAAGGTAGCGATCACAACAGAAACAATTAAGATGCTAAGAACACCCCACCAAGTATTTTGATTGTTTTTGACGAGTTCTCTTGTAAAGATAGCTGAAAGTGCAATGGCTAGTACAGATAAACTAAAATGTGATAGGAATCCTAGTAATTGATGTATAAATCTTGGCTCTTCTTCAAAGGCACCGATTAGAGTAGGGTAGATTACGGATACACAGCTTAGGCCTAAACCAATGAGGCCACAGATTATAAAAACTCCTAAATTGTACTGTTTTCGACTTTTTGCATGAAGCGTGGTAATTACTTTTTGCTCTTCATCTTCTGCGTGAAATAGTGTGATTGTAAACCATCCCATTAGAAAGAAGAGAATGATAGCTGTAAACGAATAGCTATCTAAAATTGGATTGGGGACAAAGGTATAGTTTACAACAAGACATAAAATGAAAATTGAAAAGGGTGGAACATATTTATAGGTTCTTAAATAATTGATAAATTGATAGCGTAATAAACTAGTCATGTCGGCGTCTATTCTTCCTCATTAAAAATGGGTATAGAATTGTTCCTCCTTTTCATTTATCGGAATTAATTGTTTAATTGCGGCTTTTTTATGTAGTAGCTCTAATAATACTGGGTCTGTATCCTGTGCTTTAATAAAGGTGATTACCTCAAAACAACCGTTGTTTAATAGATTTTGTTGTTGAATTTCAAGAATAGGTAATAGGTTATCAACTAATTCCTCACTTGAAATTTCAAAAATTAATTTATTTTTCGATGTCTTCCTCTTATGTGTCGAATCACTTTGAATAACTTTGTTATTTTGAATAACAAGGACGGTATCAACAAGATGTTGAAGTAATTTTGTTTCATGACATGTTAAAACGATACTTAACCTTCTGTCCTTTAAAATAGAGAGGGTTTCTTCTAAATCGCTCTGTGCTTTAGGATCGAGTCCTGACAATGGTTCATCTAAGATTAGCAGATCTGTATCTTCAAGCATTGCCTGCATGATCATAACCTTTTGCTTCATACCCTTGGAAAAATGATCAATCCGGATATTCCGTGCATCCTGTAAATGAAATAATTCAAGTAAGTCATTTATTCTTTGCTGTAGTTGTTTTTTGGTCATACCTCGAATGCTGCCCATATGATAAAGATATTCTTCAGGTGTAAACAAAATATGTGAAGGCGTCACTTCTGGCACATATCCAATTTTTAATGATTGTCGATGTTTCACAATGGAACCACTGTCAGCATCGACCAATTCTGCAATGATCTTTAGAAGGGTACTCTTACCTGAGCCATTCTTTCCTACAAGAGCTATTATTTGATTGGCACAAATAGAAAATGTAGCATTCTCTAAAATTTGCTTACCTCTATACTGTTTAGAGATGTTCTGGATTTCCATAATCGTATTCATCATTACACACCTTTATTTTTTTGCTTTCTTATTCTAAATCACTGTTATTTCTATTTATGTATACTTACGATGTACAAAGTCCAAGACCAGTAACTGTAAATTTAGTATAGATGAATATTAGTTCTATTGCTAATGAAAATTGGTGTAATTTTCTAATTTTGGTTAGTTTACAAAAAGGGTCTGCCCAATTTGAGCAGACCCTTTTGATTATAATGATCGATATTTTTTAAGACTTACAATATTTAATGTAATAAACACAAGAGCGAAGGAAGTGAGAATGGCTAAGTCTGAGAAAATGTCACTAAAGGAATAACCTTTATACATAACCCCATTCAACGCGTCAGCGGCATAGTAAAGTGGCATGATTCGACCTATATTTTGTAGCCACTCAACCATATTATCGAGTGGGAAAATACCTGAAAAGAAAATTTGCGGTACAATGACAAGCGGAATAAATTGCATCATTTGAAACTCTGAAGCAGCAAAGCTTGATAAGAGAGCTCCTAATGATAATGAAACAAGTGCGACGATAATATTGATTAGTAGAACGAGCCAAATTGAACCAACGTGTACGATATCCAGGACATAAATCCCGAATAATACAATAATAGTCGTTTGAAGTAAGGCAAATAAACCATAACCAATCATATAGCCAGCAACTATTTCAGAACGTTTAATCGGCGTAGCTAGTAAACGTTCCAGTGTCCCTGAAGTTCGTTCTTTTAACAAAGCTATACCTGTGATTAAAAAGACGAAGAAGAAAACAAAGAAACCTATAAGCATCGGGCTAAAAATATCAAAAATAGCGGTATTTTCATCGCCATATACATAGTCAGTCGTCAACTTCATCTTAGAAGATTGCTCTGGCTGTAAAACCTGAGAAAGCTTCATTTTTAAAGCCTTGGCGGTAGACGGATCATCATTTAATAATGTGAGCTTTAATTGAGATTGATTGAAAGCTAACCAGCCATCATATTTTTCTTCTTTTAGACTGGCAATAGTAAAATCATTGTTTTCGATGACATGGAAATCCGCAGCTTCAAGTTTTTCAATTAGCTGTACAGGTCCATTTGAAACAACTAGTGTTACTTCAGGTTCATCACTGTTAAACACAAA
Source organism: Lysinibacillus sp. RS11 (assembly GCF_042019215.1). Classification (NCBI taxonomy): domain Bacteria; kingdom Bacillati; phylum Bacillota; class Bacilli; order Caryophanales; family Bacillaceae; genus Lysinibacillus; species Lysinibacillus sp. RS11. The sequence goes on from NZ_CP168124.1 coordinate 1,408,608, forward strand.
ATACATTAGCGAAAGTACAAGAAGTGGTGCGAAAAATAATAGGGCAAGTGTACGTTTATCACGAACCATTTGCTGAATAATTCTTGTAACAATTGCGCCGATTCTCATAGTGCTTCACCTCCAGCTTTTAAAAATACTTCATCAAAATCTTTTGCTTGATAATGAGCTTTCAAATCATGAGGTGTTCCATGTGCGATGATCCGCCCATTGCGTAGCATAGCCAACTGGTCGCAGCGCTCTGCTTCATCCATTGCATGTGTCGTTACTAAAATGGTTTTATGCTCATCGTTTTTTAATCGAATTAATTCCTGCCATATTTCTTTTTTTAATACTGGATCAATACCAACAGTTGGCTCATCTAAAATCAGCAGCTTTGGATTTTGGATAAGAGCAATTGCAAGGGACAATCTCCGTTTCATCCCTCCAGAATAATTCAATACCTTACTATTTAAATCATCCGTTAAATGAACAAGGCTTGCAGCATAATTGACACGCTCAGCACGCTCTTTTTTTGATAATCGATAAAGCTTAGCAAAAAAATGAAGGTTTTCTTCACCGGTTAAATCCAAATACAGTGCATCCGATTGTGCCATATAGCCGATATCCGTCAGTAATTGCTTATGAAGGACGATAAAATCTAATACTTGAATATTGCCGTTATCGGGTTTGATCATTCCCATGATCATTTTAATTAACGTCGTTTTCCCACAGCCTGAAGGACCAAGTAAGCCAATAAGCTGTCCCTTTGGAATTTCTAAGGAAAGCGGGGCAATTACTTGTTTTTGATGAAACTTTTTTTCAATGGAGTTTAGTGAAATTGCGTTGTTTCCCATTTATTTATCGCTCCTTTTACTGAACATAGTGTTGATACCTGAAATTTTAAGGCAGTGTATTGGGAATTACAATAAACAAACAAATAAAAAGTGTTAAGTGATTTTGGATTACTACGTTTTCGAGCCAGGTGAAATTAATCCTCCTAACCTAAACAAAAATGGGATAAGCGCTAACAAACTAATACTTACTAGAATCGTTGAAAATAGTAGCTCTGTCCATCCAATTAAATGAGTCTCGAACATCCTATGAATGATTAGGGAGTTGATTGGAATATTAAGTAGTAATGCTGTTACAAGTCCAGGTGCATATTTTTTCATGACTATTGTTACTAGAAGATGCGGAAAAATAGCATTGATCATCATCGCGCCTAAAAACCCAACGAAAAACCATTTCGCAAAATTAGATTGGGGCAAAAAGATAAAGAAAAATGCCGATAAATAAGCTAAAGCTGTAATCACAAACACTGCGAAATGAAATTCATTTGGCGTCACAGCTTTTTGAAACTTTGAATCGTGCTGTGACCATTGAGGTAACCATATAGCTTCTTCAATATTGTGTAGGGTAATGGCTAAACAAAAGAAAATTGCTAAAGCTTCCATAAATTTCTCTCTCCTTTACTGAACACAGTGTTGATACTAATAAAATTTTACGTTAGCATATTGGCTATTACAATGAACAAGTTGGTATAAAGTGTCAATAGAACGGAGGGTATACATGTCTATCCATAAAATGATGAATTTTGAAACAAAGTCAGCTATAAAAAATGCATTAATTATACAAATAGAAGAGGTAGGCTTTGAACGAGTAACCGTTAAAAATCTGGCTTCTACTGCAAACATTAATCGAGGAACGTTTTATTTACATTATAAGGATAAGTTTGAAGTAATGGAGGATTTGCAGCAGGAGCTATTAAATGAACTAGAAAGTTATGTTAAACATGTGCAACCATTAGAAGCCTTTCACATATTAAAAACGGGGCAGCTATATCAACCATTTGTTGAAGTCATTACATGCATTAAAGAGCATGCTACAGCTTTTCGAGTTATCTTAGGGGAGCAGGGAAGCCCAGCATTTAGCAAAAGGATGAAGGAAGTATTTAGTAATCAAATATTAGACAGACTATCCGTTATTGGAGAGGAATTACAAGATTCAGGTTTCCAGCAATATTTAAAGGCTTTTCTAGCTTCTGCAATTTTGGGAGTTATTCAGGAGTGGTTAGACAGAGGAAATGAGGATGTAAGTGTGGAGGAATTGGCAACAATTCATTCCCGTTTAGTGCTGTTTATTTGTAATTTAACGTCTACGCAGTATTGAATGTTAACACAGGTTTCACGTGTATTAGCAATAAAAATCTGCTTGTTCAGAGAAAGCAAGCAGATTTTTACATTATAAATACAAATCCCTTTTAACAAAAACACGAATAGCCAACATATAACATAGCATCCCGATTAAAAATAATGCTCCTAGCATCCATATGGACGAGCTATCTTGAGCCATTAATTTTTCTGGGTCAAACAACGAATAAATAGTGAAGTACTGAAGCTTTTCTAAAGAGCCCCCCATATTGCCAAGCGCCTCAATTAAGTAAAACAGTATGGGCACTCCGGTACTATACGCGTAAGAAGTTCTTAAATCCTTGCTACTGCACGAAACAAGAAAACAGTAGCCACTAATGGCAAAGTGTAAGAAAAAAAGACCGATATTTAATGTCAGGAAAGCAGTGATATCCAATTCATTTGGAAATAAAATCTCGGAAAATATGATTGTAGCCAAAGTTGTCGTCGAGAGAAGTATAAAGATGCTAGCAACTAAAAAGAAAGCTTGTGTAAAGACGATTTTAAAACGTGTATTCGGTGTTGCAATTAAGTATGCCATGGAACCATTATCGATATAGCCCATTATGAGCTTATTTGCTAACATGATCATGAAAACTAACGGAAGAATTAGTAATAAAAATCCATACAGATAGGTAGATAAAAACTCAATTAATGAATCACCTATATTACTCATACCAAAAGCCGCCATCATTTCGGGCATCGTTGCAGTAAGTTGTTTAAGGGTATTGCTCATTTCAGGGTTATACATATAGACAATACTAATGATATATAGCATTAATACAGCGAGTATAATACAAAATAGTTTTACAGTAGCTAGCATTTCATGTTTTAGCAAAGTAAAGTTCATGATTCTGTACCTCCTTTTTCGTAGTAATGCATGAATATATCTTCAAGAGATTGAGAAATCACATCAAGGTCAAGAATTTGATAGTTTGCTAATGTTGGAAGCAATGTTTGGACATTACCTTGAACTTTTACAATGGCTTTTGTTGGCCCGATTTTTTCAATTTTAAATGGTTCTTCTAGGAAACGAGATAGCTCCTGCTCGTTGTGAAATTCGATTAAAAACTTTTTTGATTTGCGTTTTTTTAAGTCAGCAATTGTTTCGGTTGCAACAATCTTCCCAGCATTAATTATGCCTACACGGTCACAAGTTTTTTCGATCTCTTCAATCATATGAGAGGACATGAAGATCGTCGTTCCTTTTTCTTTTTCAGCTAAAATAAATTCAATAAATTTTGTTTGCATTAGAGGGTCTAATCCACTTGTTGGTTCATCTAGAATGACGATTTCAGGGTTATGCATAAACGCACAAACTAAGCCAACTTTTTGTTTCATCCCTTTTGACATTTTTTTTATAAGCCCTGTAGCATTTAATTCAAAGTATTGCATGAGTTCGTGTGCTCTTGTTAAATCGTGTAATCCTCGCATTTGCGCAATAAATTTAATAAATTGTTGACCCGTCATTTTATCAATAAAAGCTATTTCACCTGGTAAATAGCCAATAAATTTTTGTATTTCAGCCGTAGATTGACGACAATCTAATCCTTTAATGAAACAACGTCCTTCTGTCGGTTGTAAAAAGCCCATTAAATGCCGGATTGTTGTAGATTTACCCGCACCGTTTGGACCTAAAAATCCGAATACTTCACCTTTATTAATTTGTAAGTCCACCTTTTGTATGCTATAAAATTCTCCAAATTTTTTAGTCAAATTATTGACCTCAATCATTGTCATACAATTCACCTCTTTGTGTTTTTGTATACTAATTGCTTTAAAAATTGAAAATAATCGTTTGCTTCCTCCATGCATTGTTCTAAAAGTTGGTTAAAGGCCTCACTGTTATCTATATTACTTTTTAATTGTTCTTCATATCGATGACTTATTCCATCCGTAACCCACCGAATGGTATCTATTGCTTTTTTACTATCTATATTTTTATGAAACAAATCGTAATCAATTCCTGCAAACACACTTTCATAGGAACTATTTTGTAAAGTTAAATTAGATTGATCGAGCTCACTTCTTACTTCTAAACTTGTTTCGATATACGTTTTTTTAAGGAAATCAAATAAAGTATGGTACTGCTTAATTAATTCCAATTTTATTTTCATGATTTGTTCATAGCGTTTAAATATGTCAGGTTCTTCAAAATCTAAGCGGCTATTGATTGCATCAATGAAAATCGTTGTAACGTATTCATATAAGTAAAGATATAAATTTTTTTTACTACCAAAATAGTGATACAAAATACCTTTTGAAATTTTGGCATCTTTAATGATCTTATTTGTTGAAGCAGTATCGTAATTATTGATGGAAAATTCTTTGAGTGCTGAGTTAATAATTTTATGTTGTTTTTCAACCTCTAAATTAAGGAATGTTTGATACAAGTTTTTTCTCCCTTCAGTTTATTTTTAACATGATTATATATGAGTTGACCAATGTGGTCAATTTAAGATATGGATATTTTTTCAAAGGGATTAGGGAATGATCAAGTGAATTTTAGGATGAGGTGCCTTGTGTGTAACAGATAAGGGAGAGTGGGAAGGAAAAAATTGTGTTATTCTTCTAAAATAAGGAGAAATGCAGAAGGGGTGATGAGTCCTGTAGTTGAAGTAAACAATTTTCGATACAATGTTTTTCGGGTACAAATGGGTAATCGAGACCCCTCAGGGAGGGTTAAAAGTAATCGTCACTTCCATTGACAACACCTTCGTGACCTACAGCATGTTACCCTGAGGAGGCTCGTTATTTTCCCACGAAAAACTTCTGACTGGAACCAAATGTCCACTAGGTCAAAGGTTTTTAAGTATTTAAAGAATGATAATTTGGAAAAAATTATGTGATTTATAAAGAACAGGTATTTAATTCCCATAATAATTATGCAGTGCTACTTCTAAACGTTCTTCCAGGTGCTTCGAAATATAGCTCAACACAAATTGCTCTTTTTCCATCTCAATTTGTGAGGAGCGGAAAATTTTTGTAAAGAAACTTACCTTGTTTTGCGTAGAAAATTGCTGTAATGCTTCTGTCCGCAATGTCGATACAATTTCATTTTCAATATGACGTTCACGAATTTTTTGGACAATATCCTTCACGCTATCCTCTTGCAGCTCTGAAATTTGCCTTTGTAAATTTTCGTTTTCTTCTTTAAGTTCAGCTGTTTCCTTTTGAATTTCTTCAACTTGAAGACTAGATTCGGAGGATAGTAATTGAAATTTTTGCGCAAGAAAATCTTGATTAATCGTTACTTGTAATGCCCCATGCTCTTCAGTTGGAAAGATATTGAAGAGTCCTGTTTGTATCATTTGCTGTAGCACGTTTCCAAGAACATCGACTTTGTTGGTTAAATCATCAGTACCTAAAGTTGTCGCAGTTATTTGATGGTTAATGAGTTGAGCATGATCATCAAGGCCAAGTAAAAGCTTCAAACCTTTAACGCGGTGTTCATCCTTTAATAGTAATATCATACGAAGTCTTAAAATGGCAGGAAGATTCAAACGAATATTGGTGTTTGGGCTATTCACAGCACTATCAAAAATATACTGTTCAAATGGTTTAATGTAATAACGAAGCTTCGCATCAGTTATTTCAAACCAGCCAGCGACATCTGAAGTAGAATAATAATTTGATTCCTCAATATGCGCTAAATAGTCGTCATTATAAAGTGTTTCTTCTAGAGGCGGCGTATTTTGTATAACGACAAATAATGGGTCATGTTGCACAATTCTGAGTACCATTTCTTTTGCATCATTTACTTTAAGCATCCTTTCACACCCCACTTTATTTTTCCGTAAATGTATCTATATAGGTTTCTATTCCATTGGAAGCAATTGTATGCCTATTTTCTTGAGGAAAATATTATTAGAACTAGTGACCTTTTATGACTCTTAAGAAAAAGTTAAGAAATTCCCTCGCAATTCTTTAAGAAATGCTCGGTATATTTAAAACATTCAAATATTACTCATGAGCGGGGAGAAAAATGGAATGCAATTTATAACGTTTCTTACTGAATTTATAAAAAATCCAAAAAATATAGGCGCGATTTCACCTAGTTCTAAAAAGTTAGCAAAAAAAATGGTTGAAACGATTTGCTTTGAAAAAGCCCAATGTATTGTTGAACTAGGCCCAGGCACTGGCTCCTTTACAAAAGAACTAATGAAAAGAAAAGAGAAGACTACGAAGCTAATTCTTATTGAATATAATGAGATTTTTTGTGAAAGGCTCCGTCAACAATTTGAGCATGAGCCAAGTGTAATTGTTATACATGGATCAGCTGAGGATTTATGCATGTATATGGCAGCATTAAATATCGAAAAAATTGACTATGTCGTATCTGGGTTACCTTTTACATCGTTGAATCCAGCCGTTTCATCACGAATTTTACATAATGTAAAGGATTGCTTAGAGGATGGAGAATTTATTACATTCCAATATTCGCTTGTAAGAAAATCCTTTATTCAACAATTTTTTGAGAACATTTCACATGAAAAAATGTGGGTTAATTTTCCGCCAGCTTATGTGTTGAGCTGTAAACTAGGAAATAAGAGGGCTAGTTAATGGGGTTACAGGATCTTTTATCATTTATTGAGCAGTATGGTTATTTTGCTTTATTTTTTAGCTTATGGCTAGGAATCGTGGGTATGCCGCTTCCTGATGAGATGATCGTTATGAGTGGTGGATTTCTATCTTCATTAGAAAAAATGAGTGTGATTAAAGCATTTATATTAACGTATTTAGGTGTAGTGTCAGGACTTTCTTTAGGATATATCCTAGGTAAAGTATTTGGTCATAAAATACTTGATAAATTGGTGAAGAAGAAAAATGCTAAACATTTATTGAAATCAAAAGAACTAATAGAAAGGTTCGGGCATTTTGCTTTAGTCGTAAGCTATTTTATACCATTTGTAAGACATATCATTCCATACTTAGTGGGTATGAATAACATGTCATTTAAAAAATATGCGATGTATTCCTACACAACAGGTTTTGTTTGGACATTGATCTACTTTACACTTGGTTTGTTCTTTGGAAAACATATGGAATATATTTCTGCGCTAGCTACGAGATATGGAATATATTTTGGGGTTTTCGTCGCTATTGTAGGGTGTTTTTATTATTTTTATATACGAAAATTAAAAAAATAGTTAAAATTAGGAACGGAAATTATTGTAAAGGAAATAGTTTGACAGGTAAAAAGCGCCCAGTCGGAACGGAAATCAACCCCACGTTATGGTGATGAGCCTGGTTAACACATTGGATAGTTTAATATATTTTATAATTGGTGGGATTAGATGAATAAAGAAACAATTCTTATTGTGGATGATGAAAAAGAGATTAGAAATCTTATTGCTATTTATTTAAAAAACGAAGGCTTTGATGTACTAGAAGCTAGTGATGGAGAAGAAGGCCTTAATCTTTTAACGAAACATAAAGTACATTTAATTGTTCTAGATATTATGATGCCGAATGTAGATGGTATTGAGATGTGTATGAAAGTAAGGGAAAAAGCCGAGATGCCAATTATTATGTTGTCCGCAAAATCACAGGATATGGATAAGATTACTGGATTAACTTTAGGGGCAGACGACTATGTAACAAAGCCATTTAACCCATTAGAGCTAATTGCGCGCATTAAATCTCAGCTTCGTAGATACATCAAAATGAATCGACTAGATACGATGAACGAAAATGAAATAGAAATCGGTGATATGCGAATTAATACTGCCACACATGAAGTAGTCGTTAATAATGAAAAAGTAAAGCTGACGCCAAGGGAGTTTTCAGTACTTGAATTACTCGCAAGAAATCAAGGAATGGTCATGAGTGCTGAGCAAATTTATGAAAGGGTTTGGAAGGAAGAAGCTATACAGTCTGAAAATACGGTCATGGTACATATCCGTAAAATTCGAGAAAGAATTGAGACAAATCCAAGAAATCCTCAGTATATTAAAACCGTATGGGGAGTAGGTTATAAAATTGAGAAAGATCATTAAGCCATTTAAATACTTACTTAACAAACTTAAAGTGCTTATTGTCACTGCTATTACAAAAGTTCGGCAAAGCATTAGAATTCAATTATTGACGACTTTAGTTCTTTGCGCATTTTTGGGCTTACTTGGAGCAAGAGCCGCACTTTCGTTTGCTTTGAATATCGACCAAACAGTAACGATTGATTATAGTCAAGGAATGCAGGAAATAAATGATCAAGCGAAGCGTGCCGCAGATCTAGCTAGCAATGATAATAATTTAGAAGCTATACAGCAAATGATTGAAACCGAAAATTTTAAATTTGAAATGAAACAGAGTACATTAAAAGTAATAGTTACTGATGAGAACGGAAAGGTTTTATACAAAACAACGCAAGTGGAAGAGGAACAAATCAATTTGCATTATAAGATTCGGACTGTAATGGATTTTGCGATTAATCATCCACTCTATAATTATGAGATACCAGCAATCGAGCAATTGAGGCAAGAATTCGTTGCATTTTATCCTTTAACTATAGAAGATAAAAACCTATATTTATTTGTCAGTGGTATTCCCGAGGGTATGGTTATCGCAAGTTCGAATGACGGCCTTATCCCATTATTTAGTGCAATTATTGTATTTACCTTTTCATTCTTCTATATAACAAAACGAAAAATGAAACAAATTGAGTCGTTGGCAGAGGGGGTTAAGGAAATCGCAAAAGGAGATTTAACTTATCGAATTGAAAAAAAAGGGATAGATGAAATAGCTTTATTAACAGAGAACGTCAATCATATGGCCGAAGCAATTATGACGAATATAGAGATGGAACGAAGGATTGAAAAACAAAAAAATGAATTAATTACTAATGTTTCGCATGACCTACGAACACCACTTACTTCGATTATGGGCTATTTACGATTGTTAAGAGATGAGAGGTATGACACGAAGGAGCAGTATGATGAGTATTTAAAGATTGCTTTTTCAAAATCTGAACAATTAAAAAACCTAATTGATGATTTATTTGAGTATACGAAGCTAACGAATGAAAGCATTGTCCTTGTGCAACAAGAGGTATGTATCAATGAGCTTCTCGATCAATTAATTGAGGAGTTAATCCCGCAGGCAGAGGAAAACCATCGTTCATTTACAAAAATTTTCTCTGAGGAGCGGATCTTTACTACGGTTGATTCCGAAAAAATTGTCAGAGTTTTTGATAATTTATTAATGAATGCCATTAAATATAGTACAGGTGACGGTAAGATTTTTGTTTCTCTTGAAAGACAAGAGGGCAATGTTCAAATCTGTGTTGCAAATGAAAGTGATGAATTTACATCCGAAGAGCTAATGAACTTATTTGAGCGATTTTATAAAAAAGATCAGTCTAGAACAAGCGTAGCGGAAGGTTCAGGACTTGGACTTGCTATTGCAAAGAGTATAGTAGAACTACATGGTGGTAAAATTGATGCAAAATATGCAGATCACTTGCTGAAGTTTTTCATTGAATTACCTGTTACACCTGCTGAATAGTGATCGTGTGATTGGTCAACGTATTGTTAGTAAGCATGTCTTGGATATTAGTTAAAATATATGTGTCTTTTATTAGTATTTGAATTTCTGTTTGTTTGTACTGTCGTTGGAATTCAAAAATATATTCGATTATTATTTGTAAGTTTACACGGTTTTTAATTTCCACCTCGACAAAAAACGGTAATGTTAGTTCGGGAAGTTTTGTACTGCCACCGCGACGAATCCAAATTGCTTCATTGACGTAATAACGTATAGGTAGTTGACGATTACTGGCGATAAATATATCCATTTAATACTCCTTTGTATAAACCGATTTAATAAAAGCCTATAGGAAATTAGATTAATCGTCAAAGGATATACTGCATGGAAAATATGTGGAAGTCTTGTCAGCTGAACTACTAAGTGATGGTAGAATTTAAAAAAATGGCAATTAAGCAAGCCTAGGAAACTTGTAGAAACAATAATTACTCAAAAAGAGAGCTGTTCAATGTTGAATAGCTCTTTTTTGAGTGTTGGGTAGCCCTCAAACTGATGAAAAGTCGTATTCATCGATCGTCTCTAAAAAATATGTAAGTGCAGGTGATTGCACTTCGTCATTTCGGTAAATAAACCAAGTAGGTATTTGAGCCTAGTATTGGTCAAAACAGTTAAATTATGTCCCGTTTACGAAAACTTCTCAAACCATAAACTAGTAAAGTGATAAAAGTTCCACCTAATAGTGTATAAAATAAGAAATAAGATTGAATAGGTGATTCGTCCTTAGGTGACATTGCTAACATTGGCAGTGTCCATGGATAAATCTGGCCTAATGGTGTGCTGGCAACAATAATCGCTGGAAGTGTAAAAACAATACTGATGGCCAATGGTATGCCAAATGTTTTAGCTCTTATGGAAATAATTAAATGCAAAAGAATTAAAGGTAGACACGCTATAATACCGTTAATTATATACCCCAATATTGTAAAGATCGGAAGGGTGTCTTTGATTCCTTTAATATAACCAAATCCAATAAAAAAGATTAATAAAATTAACATTGTAATGATTACCATATGGACCACTGTAATAAATTTACCTAGGAAGACGACCGAGTGTTTAACTGGTAATACTAGTAGTTGTTTCCATCCACCTCCCGCATGTTCACTTCTACAAATTAGTGCTGAATATATTCCTACTAAGATTGGTAATACAAAAGGTCCCATAAATAATGCGGCTTGTGTCCACACTTCTATCCAAGCATTATCTCCAGGTTGCATTAGGAGATCATAGTTTTTAAAGAAATTAATATAAGCTAATGCCACACCTAATATAGGACCAATAAAGTAAAGTAACCATAAATTGGAGCGTTTTAACTTTAATCGTTCAACAAATAAGATATTTTTCAAAATTAGCCCTCCCTTATTGGACATTCCGTTTGGCAAAATGCATGGATCCGATAAAAAACAGGATGATACCTAATATTAGATTTACAACAAGAAATGCCGATAAATCTGGGTTATATCCTATTCCCTCATACTGCAATATAACCGTTGATGATTGAATTGGATAGGCAATTGGTAACCATCTAGTCGTTTGAGCAGCTGCTAAAAACAGACCCATAATAGAGGAAACGGATCCGATAAGAATAGAGAAGGCCTGATTTTTAATGCTCATAGATAGCCAAAATTGAAAAGCCATAATTGGTAATACTGTAATTAACATACCGTAACAATCGCCTATCAATAAACTCCAAGGAATATCCCCTTCAAATGATAGTACCTTTCCTAAAAAAACTATGCCAATCAGAAAAATAGTAGTGGATAGGAATAGACTAATTGTTAGCCAAGTAAATTTACTCAAATAAATTTTCCCTCTTGCTATAGGCATTGTAAGGGTTTGTTTCCATCCATTAGCTTGATGTTCAATATTTGCAATCACTGATGCAGCTAGTGTAACGGCTAATGGAAAACCTAGACCAAATAACAAACTATTGTCATATATTAAATACATCCACATTGAGCCTGCGCCGAACATCTCAGCTTGTTTTTCCACAAACTCAGCGCGATAGGTGACATTCACCAACTCATATGCAATGATAAGTAACGGAACCAATGAAACAATAATTAATAACGAAGAACGTTTTAATTTGATTTTATCTGCCCATAAGATATTTTTCATAAGCTTTCCTCACTACCAATTAGTTCTAAGAAAATATCTTCAAGTGTTCTTTTTACTTCCTCAAGTCGATACACAGATAGTCCTGAGTGAACTAGAATGGAATTGATTTCTGAAACAAACTCTGGCTCTGTTTGGTGAAGCCACAAAAAATCTTTTTGCAAATCAGTCTTTAATCCTTTTCCTTTTAATAGTGTATTTGCTTCAACTAAATCACTAACTCCTACTTTTAATAACGGTTTTCTTTTTCGTCTTAATTGCTCAATTGAATCTTGAAAAATCATTTTTCCGCAATTAATAATCCCAACTTGCGTAGCCATCTGGTCTATTTCACTTAATAAGTGACTAGATACAAGGACACTCATACCAGACTCAGGCAATTTTTTTATCAACTCTCTTATTTCTTGAATACCCGACGGATCCAAACCATTTGTCGGCTCATCTAAAATTAATAACTCCGGCTTGCTTAATAGTGCCGTAGCAATCCCAAGTCGCTGCTTCATTCCAAGTGAATATTCTTTTGTTAGTCGGTTCGCAGATTTAGTCAATCTTACTACATCCAATACTTCGTCAACGCTATTTTCTGGAAGATTTCTTAACCTACGAACAGCCTCTAAATTTTCACGTCCGGTTAAGTTCCCATAGAATGTTGGAGACTCCACTAATGATCCAATTCGTTGTAAAATTTGTAGCCGATCTTTTTTTAGACTTTGACCAAAAATTTCAATATTTCCCTTTGTCGGTTTTATTAAACCTAGTAACATTCGAATTGTTGTAGTTTTTCCAGCTCCATTAGGGCCAAGGAATCCATAAATTTGTCCACGTTCGATTTGTAAGTTTAATCCTTCGACAGATGTATGCCCTTTATACTTTTTGGTAAGCTCATTTGTCACCACTATTTGATTCTTCATCTATTTCCTCACCTCATTTCAATCGTATATGAAACTTAATGAACACGAATGAAACTCTTCTTAAACATTTGCTAAACGGCTAGTTCTATAATAATTATCTATTTTAATCAACCTACATGGAATGCTAAGGAATTCGTACTCTGATTTTTCGGAAAATTAAATGGAGTATTAATTCTTTTATTAACGACTTTTTATATTTATGTTTAAGGTAAAATAATAGTTGAGATAGAGAGGATGATATAGGTGACTTTTAAAATCGAGAATCATAAAATTCTGATGGTTGATGATGATCAGTACATTTTAGATTTATTAGTAACAGTCTTTGAAAAGGAAGGTTTTCAAAATATCTTAATCGCCACTAATGGAGCAGAAGCACTTTCTATAACAACTCAAAAAAAACCAGACATTATATTGTTAGATGTAATGTTACCTGATACAGACGGCTTTACTTTGTGCAATAAAATTCGTTTCGAGACAGATGTACCAGTACTGTTTCTTACAGCTAAAACTACCGATTTAGATAAATTACAGGGGTTTAGTTTTGGAGGAGACGACTATATTACAAAGCCTTTTAATCCATTAGAAGTCGTTGCTCGTGTAAAAGCACAATTAAAACGTTTTACTAAAATTCCGTCACAGTATGTAAGAAAACAGATTTACGATTTTGCCTATTTTTCTCTAGATCCCAATATGGGCAAACTTATTGTTAATGGCGAAAGAATAGAGTGTCCTACTCAGGAAATGAAACTTTTGCTCTATTTTTGCGAGCATCCCAACCGAATTTTAAGTAAACATCAAATCTATAAGGATGTATGGGGTGAAATATATGGTGGAGATAGTACAGTGATGGTACATGTGCGACGTTTACGTGAAAAAATAGAAAAAGATCCTAGTAGACCTAAATGGATAAAAACAATTCGAGGATTAGGCTATATTTTTGAAGTAGACACAAAAGAGGGCTTATTGTGAAATTAAAAAATCGTGTTGCCTATTTTTTCATTTCACGCCTTTTCTGGTTAATGTTTACTTGGAGCTTACTTATTGTAATAACCATTGTTTTTTTCAGTTTCTTTCTTGGACAAAATAAAACAGAAAGTGCACGATTAACGATTAGCAATGCTGTTGAACATACCAGTGTCGTAGATCAAAAACTTACAATAAGTTCTAAGATTAAAGATGCTTTATTAAAAAATAAAATGTGGATCCAAATATTAGATGAAAATGGCGATGAAATATTTTCCTTTAATAAACCCCAAAATATAAAAGAACATTATACTCCAGGAGAACTAGTTTCTGATTACCTGTATCCCGCAAAAAAAGGATATCAGCTGTCAACATGGTATAAAACTATTGATAGCCAAAATCTCACATGGGTTTTAGGTAAGCCGATGTCAAATAATAATCCGTTTTTCTATTGGGTAAATAATCTATGGATGCTCTCAATCATGATAATTGGAATACTACTTGCTTTATTTTTTGGAAGACAACTAGGTGCTCCTTTACTACATACTGTATCGTGGATTGAAAATCTATCTAATGAAAAATATGAAGAACCTTTTTCTAAATGGAAATTTAATCGAAAAAAACGGTGGAGAAATAAAACTAAATATAGTACGTATGAAGAATTGACGCAGGCTCTTTCCAATCTTACATCAACTCTTCAAAGAAATTCAGAAGAACGGGAGTTATTAGAAAAGACTAGGGAAGAATGGCTAACAGGAGTCTCACATGATCTTAAAACCCCCTTGTCTGTTATTAAAGGTTATATTGTTTTGTTATCTTCACGTGAATACGAATGGGAACAAGATAAGATACGTCAATTTTCCAGAATCATGGAGAATCGTGTAGAGTATATGGAACAATTAATTGAAGACTTCAACTTAACATTTCAATTAAAAAATGATTCTATTCCAATACAATTTGAACAAAATAATCTTGTAAATATTCTTAAAGATGTTCTAGAACAACTATATAGATTGCCTGAATCGAAAAATAAGATGTTTTCATTTGAATCAAGTAAGGAACAAATTATCCTTAATATGGATACAAGATACTTGAAGCGGGCATTTGAAAATTTAATTGCTAATTGTATTAAGCATAATCCCCCTGAAACCAACATTAAAATTTTCCTACATGAAGACTTGTCTTACCCAAGACAAATTCGTGTTGTAATTAAAGATGATGGAGTCGGTATGGATCAAGAAACGATTGAGCACTTATTTGATCGATATTACCGAGGAACTAGTGCATCATCTAATAATCAGGGAACAGGGTTAGGAATGGCAATTGCAAGACAAATTATTATAGCTCATGGGGGAGAGATTAACATAAAGAGTACACCGCAATTAGGAACTCAGTATAATATTACGTTCCCAATCGTGTGTACTAACCTTGAAAAAATTCCTGAATAATTTTGTCCATAAAACAAAACTATGAATCCTATTTATTAAAAATTAATTTTCCACGCTATAAAAAATATCCTCATTGGACGTAATCCAATGAGAATATTTTTTATCAAACATTACTTTTGATTTAGTGAATATCACGTTTTTTGAAGTTACCACCGCGTACCTCTGAAACATCAGAAATGACGACAAAAGCACTTTCATCGATACCTTTAATAATTGAAACAATCTTATTTTCTTCCATACGGTTAATAACACAGTTTAAAATTTCAGTTGGTTCATTTGAAAAACCACCACGACCCTGTGTATAGGTAACACCACGACCTAAACGAGCTTGAATCGCATCTCCAATTTCCTCTGACTTCGAACTAACAACACGAACGTCTTTTGATTTTTCTAAACCATCTTGAATAATATCGATAACGTTTTTCGCAATATAGTACGTTAAAGCTGAATATAATGCGCTCTCCAATCCAAAAATAAAGCTTGCCCCTAAGAAAATAAAGGCATTAATAAATAATATAATATCCCCGACTGAAAATGGAATCTTTCGAGATAGTAGCACGGCTAAAACCTCAGAGCCATCTAAGGCACCACCGTTACGTAAGACAATCCCAATCCCAACACCAAGTAACATACCACCAGCTAAAACAATTAATAAAGGATCTTCTGGACCTAAAATTGTTTTAACATCGTGTAAAAGGACTGTGGAAACAGATAAAGCTGCTATTCCAGCACAACTCATCAATGCAAAAGTTTTACCTACTTGTTTGTAGCCAATAAAAATAAACGGAATATTTAATACAAAGAGCAGCACGCCTAACGGAATACCAAAGAGATGTGCGCCCATAATACTAATCCCCGTCACACCACCATCAATGACATCGTTCGGTATCAATACCGCCTCTAGTCCATATGCTGCAATGACAGCGCCAATGACAATCAGAATAAATTTTCGTGTGTTTTCAATTAACTTTCTTTTTTTCATTCATCTTCTCCATTTCTGTATGTAAAATAATACTTAAGGTTTTGGAATAATATTTACAGCAATTGTTTTTGTCTCAGTTTCTTCAGTTGAGTCGGCCATATTATAGTATTTAGTTACTAAATTGTTTAATTCATTTTCAAAGTTCATAAATTGATCATTCGTTAATGACAAGTCAAGAAATGAAAAAGTTGCAAGATCTGCCGTGCTTTCTTTTTCATCAAGTGAATTTAAATAATTTTGATATTGAGATAGTAAAGCTAATTGATAATAGGAAACATAATTTAATTTTTGTTTGATTGTTAGTTGTGACCAATCCTCCTTACTCAGTTTTGCTGCTCCTTCATTTAATGCATAAAATTTCTCTGTAACAGAACGTACTTTTCGCTCTTTTACAATTTTTATAATGTTTTCATCCACCAAAATTTGGATATGTCGATATAAAGTAGCTTGAGGTACATCCTTAATGACAGTTATCATCTCCAAAGTGCTTAAGCCTTCTTCTTTATTCAGAGCTTGTAAAATTTTCATTCTCACAGGGTGCATTAAGACCTCTGCTTTATTACGCATAAAACGATCCTCCTATAGAAAAAATGAGATGGTATCAAGGGTAGTAATAAAATGTTATCAACGTGAGAACATTCTCAAAAATATAATATATATTTTTTAAAAGGATGTACAGTAAAAAGGATGAAATTTTTAAAGTATTTTGTTATCATTATTGATAATGATAATGAATGGAGGTTTTAGTAATGAAATTACACTATGGTTTTGATGATTTAAATCAATTGGATTGGGCAAGCATACTACCAATCATTTTGCCATTTTTATTCGTAGGATTTGTTCTAATCATTGTTGCTTTATTCGATTTATATCGGCACCGAGATACGAGAGAAAACATACTTATGTGGACAATTATTATTTTGTTCTTTAATACGATTGGTTCTGTTCTATACTTCATTATTGGTAGAAAGGATGTAAATAAACATGCGCTTAGAAATTAAAAATATTACGAAAAAATTTAAACATAAAACGGCTGTGAATGGTTTTTCAATGGTCATTGATGCTAATGAGTGTGTTGGGTTAATTGGTCCAAATGGAGCAGGGAAATCTACGTTAATTCAAATCATTGCCGACATTTTGTATGCGGATGAAGGGGAAGTTCTTCTTGATGGTCAAAAGAATTCATCTATGAAACATCAAATTGGTTATTTACCTCAGTATCCTAATTTTTTCTCGTGGATGACAGCATTTGAAACATTGTCCTTTATGGGGACACTTTCTGGCATAGCAAAAACAGAATTGCAGAAAGAAATTCCATTGCTATTAGAAAAGGTGGGCTTAGGGAAAGAAGCACATATCCATGTCGGAACATTTTCAGGTGGTATGAAACAACGCCTTGGCATCGCACAAGCATTATTGCACAAACCAGCTTTAATGATTATGGATGAACCGGTATCTGCACTAGATCCAATAGGTAGGAGAGAAGTGTTGAATCTATTAAAAGAGATAAAAAAAGAAACGACCATTTTATTATCAACACATATATTGAGCGATGCAGAAGAAATTTGTGAGCGCTTTGTGGTGATTAAAAATGGTCACAAAATAGAGGATGCTACAAAATTAGAATTGATTAAGCATCATCAAGAATCAGCTATCTTTTTAATGATTCGAAAGGAAGATTTGAAGTGGTTAACAATGATTGAACATTTGCCATATGTGAAGAAAATCGAAAGCTATGGAGATGGCTTTAAAGTATTTGTGGATCATTTGGAAGGTGATGCCAACCGATTATTACAGCATGGACTCGACTCAAAAGTGTTGTTTACTAAATTTGAAGTGGGTATTCAAGATAATCTAGAAGAAATATTTTTAGAATTGGTGGTGTAAGTGAATGCATGCTTTTATCGCGTTAAGCAAAAAAGAAATAAATCAAATGACAAAAGAATATAAAATAGTTTGGCTCCCAATTGTCTTTATCTTACTAGGGCTAACTCAGCCGATTATGACGTATTATTTACCAGTTATTTTACAATCAGCTGGTGGGGTTAAAGGTATAATGATTGATCCTAACATGGCAAAACCAGAGGGAGGTGAGGTACTTGCCTCAACATTAAATTCACAATTTGATCAACTAGGCATTATTATTCTGGCAGTTGCCACGATGAGTATTATCCAAGGGGAAAAAGCGAATGGCATGATGGCATTTATCCTAACAAGGCCAGTATCGATATCATCTTATTTAAATAGTAAAATCATTATCCATTATATAATGGCAGTGATCTGTATAGCTCTTGGCTATGTAGTGTCCTATGGCTACTCAGCGTATTTATTTACTACTGTTCCTATGACACAAGCTGTGTGGGCTTTCGTATTCTATTGTGTTTGGCTGTTATTTGTCATAACGTTTGTGGCGATGATGAGTACATTTTTTACTAGTCCTGCATTTATTGCATTAATAAGTATCGTTGTCCTATTAATATGTCGTTTCACTGCGGGGTTACATCCAATCTTAGACGTTATTAACCCTGCTAGTAATAGTTTGTCTGCAACAAATATTTTAATGACAGGTGAGGTGGGTACTTGGTATGGCATTAATGTTGTCGTAACATTGCTGTTGGTTTTATTGATGATCATGACTATGCAAAGTTTTATTGCGAAAAAGAAATTTTAACTTCTTTCAGCAATTATTTTTGTAGGAAAATAGTGTATGCAATAGCTACGCTCAAAGAAATGCTTTTATAAAATAGTCAAAATTATTATTGTTTGTTCGAGGTAAGGGCGATTGAATCATCATCTAAATCATCTGCCTTACTAGTTAATACAGGTAAATTATACTTGTGAAGTAATATAAAAAAGAAAGTAAGTAACCTACTAAAAGGTTCCTTACTTTCGCAATGTTAAATCAAAAACACTGCCACAATGGTTGTAACGACAAGTCCAATTATCACGGGCAATAAATTACGCCTTGCAAGTTCGAAGGGGCTAACGTTACAAATTGCCGCGGCTGGAATCAATGCCCAGGGGATGATCGTTCCGCCTCCAACCCAAATTGCTGTAATTTGCCCAAGTGCTGTTAAAGTTGCTGTACCTCCATCAATAGCATTACCAAACAAACTACCAACGGAGCCTGCTAAGGAAATACCTGAGAAGCCTGAGCCATCTAATCCTGTAATGGCGCCAACGACTGTTAAAGTAATGACCGCAACTTCCTTTGTTAATGGTACGACAGCAGCTAGACCCACGCCGAGATCGTTGACGATACCATGTGAAGCGGTTGGTAAGTAGTCGCCGATAATTTGTGTGAAGCCAGAGTCCCCTAGATAGAAGAAGGCCGCAATGGGAATAACTGGCCCAAACACTTTAAATCCGAACTGAAATCCTTGAATTAAATAGCTTGTTGTCTTTTCGAGGCCTTGGTTTTTATGAGCTACCACACAAAGCAACAGAAGTATAAAGACGGATGTTCCACCAATTAAAGCTGTAGCATCTCCACCTTGTAATTTTAAGATGGACATGGCAATGACATCGAGGACAAAGGCAATTGGAATGAGAACTGCGAAAAAGCGTTTTTGTCCAAGTGTCAGCAAGTGTTCAGCGGTTACTTGTTCAGCGTCTTCACTTGTGTTGTTTGTAGCGTTCAAATATAGTGCTCCACGTTTCATATCGCGTCGTAATAAAATATAGGCGACTAATGTTGTGACAACGCCCATCGTAATGACAAGAGGGATACTAGCAGCTACTACCTCACCAACTGGAATACCAGCAGCATCAGCAGTCAGTTTCGGAGCCCCCTGTATAACAAAATCACTCGAAAGTGCAATTCCATGACCAAATAAATTCATCGCCATTGCCACTCCAAGCGCTGGCAGACCTGCGCGTATTGCAACTGGCAAGAGAACGGCCCCTAAAAGCGCCACAGCTGGTGATGGCCAGAAAAACCAGGAAATAAACATCATTAACAGACCAATCGTCCAATAAGCCAGTGCTGGTGTTTTAATGATTTTCGTAAAAGGAGCAATCATGACTTCGTTAATACCTGAAGTCATCAAAACGCGACTCATGGCAACGATAATAGAAATAATTAGAATGGTTGATAAAAGCTCTGTAATCGCATAAATAAAGCTGTTAAAAACACCACTTATCGATGAAGTTAAATCACCTGTAGCTACGATTGCTAGCATGAAGATGCCAATAATACAAATGAGGGTGGTATCGCGACGTTTAACCATAAAGCCAATGATAAGGATAATAAAAATAACGTAAATCCAATGGAGAGCAGTGAATTCAATCCCCATACGTTTCCCCCTCAAAATTAGGTCTGATTATAGAATATGAAGAGAAAAAAAGATGGTGATGATTTTAGAGAACTAATTCGATGATTAAGATTTAACTTCTCTCAGCAAATGTTTTTTACCGAAAGTGTAGTGGCAGTACAAAAACTTAAATTGGCTGTTTGGAGAAATATAGAAGGGATTTGTCTGCGGGTGTCGAACTAAACGAGAGTACAAATGGAGAGCAAATCGTTTGCTTTATTAAATTGTACTGTTTAACGTTGACAATCCATCTTATGAGGAGTGATGTGCTATGTATATCAAGACAATAAGTTATTTTATCGGCAGGGGAAAACTAATTTTGTAGAGAATTCGTGACAATGGATTTCTCTACTACTAGGGAGGAATCTGAAATTTGATTAGTTTAAAATCGATTGATCAAAGTAATTGGGAAGCTTGTATTCAACTGAAGCCTAAGCAAGAACAGCAAGGGTTTATTGCCTCAAATCTGTATTCAATTGCAGAAAGTAAATTTTTTCCGCACATGAAGATAAAGGCGATTTATTGTGGAGAAAAGCTTATCGGTTTCGCGATGTACGGGATAGATTCGGATGACGGAAACTATTGGATATACAGATTTATGATTGATGAGCAATATCAAGGGCGTGGACACGGCAAGAGCGCGATGAAGTTAATTATTCAAGACATTGAGAGTCAAGAAGATCGCACTGATGTCATATGGCTTGGATATCAGCCGGACAATGAGCAAGCAAGAAAACTATATGCTAGTGTAGGTTTTAAAGAAGCTGGAATGGCTCCCTGGGGAGAAATGTTAGCAAAGTATAGTTTGAAATAAAGTCGTACTGTTTTAAATAGATGCACCGTTTAATTCCTTTTCGCTTAAAGGATTCTAAGTGAATATTAATCAAACTTTTTAACTTATAACAGCAGAAGTCTCCCACCTCTATAGATGGGAGACTTCTTACAGTGGGGGTTAAAAATACCTGCTGAAATAGTGGAACACATAGAGTATTCCGCCCGATGTTGATTTGCAATAAAGTCACGAAATGAGTTTTGATCAACTTAATAAATAACCATCAATTTAAATGGCTAATGATAATAACTTGAAATAGTAAGAAATTATATGGTAATTGAAATTTATTGTAAAAAAAGCTATATTATTATATTGTGAATATATTTTAGGAGATGAGTTTTTGGAAATAAATACATCAAGAGAAGACATAGCGTTAAGAGGGAAGCGAGGTTTGCATTTTATCCTTGCATCAATAATTATTTGGTGTTCAATTTTTATAATATGGTTACTTCCGATAAATGATATAGCAACTAGAAATTTTTTAACATTTTGTTTTACCGCAGTACTTTTACCATTAGCTTTTTTTTTCAAAATGGATTTATCTTATGTATCTAAAAATATGGGATTTGCGGAAGTCAGCAATGTTAGGAAAGTAGAGGCTGAATATAGCTTGATATATAATCCTAAATATAAAAATTGTGCATTGTCGTTTTGATGTCTGAAAGGCCAAATGATCATGGACTACTATTATGTAGCTTCTTTTAGCAGACTAGAATTTGTACAGAAAACATTTGTTGCAGCCGCTTCGCTTTCGTACAAAAAACATCTGTCGCAGCCGCTTCTCTTTCGCACAAAAAACATCTGTTGCCCCGACGACCCCCAGTCGGAACAGAATTCAACCACACGTTATGGTGATGAGCCATAACGTTTTATAAAATTACCTTCAAAGATTTTCTTCAAGGTAATTTTTTTTTTGAGGGATATTTATGTTAAAAATGATATAAAAATTGTGAAGATATGTACTTAAACTAACAACGCAGTTTAGTTGAATAATATTCACACTAGATGGTATTGTAAATATTAGGTATATGGTAGAAAAAACCATCTAAAATGTATTAAATTACGGAAAAATATTGGCGATTTAATAGGAGGTTGAACATATGAATGATAAGAAGAAGGGAAAATTACAAGTCTCGGTAATAGTTATAATGATATTACTATTGGTTGCGGCGTTTGTTTTAGTTTTCAAAGGTCATTACAGTGTGGCGTTTGTTTTATTTGGAATTTTTATAGTGATTATTAATTTTATTAGTAATTGGACCGGATTAAAAAATGCAGATTATGTTTATAGAAAAAATCATAAGAATAATGAGAAGTGGTAATGACGCTTAGGTACGCCTAAGCTTTTTTAGAATTAAGTTTGTGAATAAATGCACTTAAACGAATGGTAGTATTTTTCATAAAGGATTTAAGCTTTTTTGTTGAAATTTATTTACAAAAGGGCAGGTTTGTTGAGAAAGAGTATAATGCGTTTTCTATTTTTGCTAAGTGTTGTTATCTCGGGAATTGTAAGTGTTGTCGGTTTTGCATTCACTAATATGACTACTATTTCATTCGACCCCACAGGTGGCAATTTTGTTGGAGGAAATGGAAACCCAGGCTTAATGTTTGTTATGTTTCCGATGTTAATTATTCTTTATTTTTTCTTTGCAATGATGTTTGTTTTTGAAAAGTTACATGAACGTTTTTTAGTGAAAAGGAAATTATTTCAAGCCTTCTATTCAGGGGTGTTTCTGCTGATTTTGGGAATGACGATTTACCGAATCGTTTCATTTCGAAATGAAATCAATCCATATTTTGAATACGAAATATCCTATTTAAATCCTTTTTCTAATCATTTATTTTTTAACTTCTGGACTTTTATAGCCTGCCTTTGTGTTTCAGGATTTTGCTCATTTTATTTAAAGAAAAGAATGTGAAGAAATGTAATTAAACTCTTATGAAAGTACTTAATCATCTTTCATTATATGTGATGTAGCGCCGATTTTTACTACATAGAGGGCTAACGGGCAGTTTAATTGAAGTAATAGATAATAACGGTTTCCTGCAGTATGGGGGTGAACAGGATGAAAAAAATCATTTCAGGAATGATCATAGGAATTGTTATCGGATTTTGTCTTTATTGGATATTCACTCACAAGGTCTATGACGAAGCATTCTATTTCCAAGATGGTTACGAAGGTTGTGCCTATGTTGTTTACAATATAGAAGGTACTCCTCAACTAGAAATTGAAGATGACACGATCCAATACCATTTTGATGAAGATGGTTTAGTGCTTACTACTTCTCCTGAAGATTTTGGTTGGGAAGGGAGAGAAAATTCAGGATCTCATGATACCAAATACTTCTACGTAAACGAGAATGGCGAGAAAATAAAAGAAATCCCTGAAAGTGAAATCGGGTTTGTCTCTTTAGGTAGTTATAGTCAAGATGGAAGAGTTCAAATTACTAGAATGTCTATCCCAGTGGGTAATAAGGCTAAGGCTTGTGACGAGAAGTACGAAGAATTAGAAGAGAAATTGGATGAAAAACTAAAAAATAGTTGAGTAAAAGCGGGGAATTTAACTATTAAGGGGCGTTTGTAGGATAAAACTCATTGAAATGATTTCACTTTTTTATAAAAATCTTATACTTCAACTCCATTTTGATCTATTTTTCAAAATGGAGTTTTTACATTTTGAAGTTTTATTGTCATGAATTAAATTCCAAAGTTTTCTGTCAATCTGGTATTTCGGTTCATCACCAAAAATTGTGGATGGCATTTGTATTCACAGGTGAAATTTGAGAAATGTGTTTTTCCATTTGCTTTTTTTGTTCATTAATTAGAAGTTTTGTCGAAAAAATCCTGCTATTTAATAAAAGTAGTATGATTTATTTAATTAGAAAATATTTGTTAAAAGGTGATTCCTATGCTAAAGAACATGAGAATCTATATTTCATCAATATGCTTAATAGAAAAGTTAACGGATCCATCGATATTTTTCTAATTAGCCAAAAAATAAAAAGTAAATGTGAGGTAGTCTATGGGCTTTTTCAGAAAGAAAAGTAATTCTAAAATGCATTCCAATTCTATTTCAACTAGCCAAATGATGAAGACAAATTTAGCAAACGAATTAAAAACAAATCTTCAAGAAAATTTACAAAGAATAAGAGATTCCCTTGGGAAAAGCTCGGATATTATCATTCGAGAAATTCGAGTAGGAAAAGAAGAAACTATTAAAGCTGGTATTATCTATACAGATGGATTAACCGATACAATCTCATTACAAAACTTCATTTTAGAAACGCTCATGCTAGATGTCGAAGGTACCGAATTACAGAAAAAGCTATCTCCTGAACAAAATCTGATTAGCATATTAAAAGATTTTGCCATGACAGTGGGGGAAATTAAAGAACTAACTAATTTTGAAGAGCTTCTTACTGGACTATTATCGGGGGATACGATTATTTTAATCGATGGATATGCCCAAGGGTTAATCATTTCCAATAGGCATTGGGTTGAGCGTGGAGTTACGGAAGCATCAGCCCAGGTGGTAGTAAGAGGACCCCGTGAAGGGTTCTCCGAAAATTTGCGTGTCAATACCGCCTTAGTTCGTAGAAGACTGAAAGACCCAGATCTCTGGATGGAATCAAAAATTATTGGAAAACGTACGAAAACGAATGTTGCCATGATGTATATCAAAGGAATTGCAAATGACAAAATAGTGAAAGAAGTCCGTTTGCGTTTGGATAAGATAGATATTGATGGAATTCTTGAAAGTGGAAATATCGAGGAATTGATTCAGGATGCACCTTATTCACCTTTCCCAACCATATTCAATACGGAACGTCCTGATGTAGTAGCTGCAGCATTATTAGAAGGGCGTATAGCCATTTTGGTTGATGGAACACCATTTGCCCTAGTAGTTCCAGCATTATTTGTTCAATTTTTTCAATCTTCGGAAGATTACTATCAACGAGCAGATATTGCGAGTCTTATTCGACTCCTTCGTTTTTTTGCATTTTCAATTGCAATGCTTGCACCTGCATTATTTATTGCGGTCACAACTTTTAATCATGCAATGTTACCCACTGGACTCCTTATAAGTCTGGCAGCCCAACGAGAAGGTGCTCCATTTCCGGCATTTGTTGAAGCAATTATAATGGAAGTCACCTTTGAAATCTTGCGTGAAGCAGGCTTAAGAATGCCAAGAACCATCGGTTCAGCCATTTCTATCGTAGGGGCATTTGTAATTGGAACAGCGGCGGTTGAAGCAGGCATAATCTCTGCTGCGATGGTAATTGTGGTTTCAATAACCGCCATTTCTAGTTTCGTTTCTCCAACTTACAACTTAGCTATCTCGGGAAGGATGCTACGCTTTGGATTTATGGCATTAGCTGCTTCTTTTGGTTTATTAGGAATAACGATTGGTTTAATCGCTCTACTTCTGCATTTATGTAGTTTGCGTTCTTTTGGCGTGCCTTATATGTCTTCACTAGCTCCATTTAATCTTTCCGATCAAAAGGATACGTTTATTCTCTTGCCTATATGGAAAATGTTTACTCGGCCACGTCTAATCAGTCAACAAAATATCGTTAGGCAACAAGATTCAGCCTCTGCAAAACCAGAACCGCCAAAAAATGAAGGGGGTTAAACGATGAAAAAGTGCATGATTGTTCTCTTAATTCTTAGCCCCATTCTTACGGGATGTTGGGACAAGAGGGAATTAAATGAGCTTGGTATTACGTTAGCGATAGGAATCGATAAAGTAGAAGATGAATACCAAGTAACTGCTCAAGTAGTTGTACCTTCGGAAATACCCACGAAAACAAGTACTGGGCGTTCACCAGTCATCCTGTTTCAGGAAAAAGGCGAAACGGTATATGAAGCCTTTCGAAAAATTACAAAGGTATCACCTAGGAAAATATATCCAGGACATCTTCGGATGCTTGTATTAGGTGAGGATTTAGCTGAAGAAGGGATAGCGAAATCCTTAGATTTATTGTCAAGAGATTGGGAACTCCGATCTGATTTCTTTGTTGCTATTGCTAAGGATGGGACCGCAGCGGAAGTACTGAATGTCAGAACAACGATTGAAAATATACCTGCCAATAATATGTTTAACAGCCTGCAAACATCAGAAGCGTCTTGGGCTGCAACAAACGGCATTAAGTTAGATGAGTTGATCGCTTCTTTGACAAGTAATGGAAGGGAAGCCGTATTAACAGGGATACTAGTAACAGGGGATCAAGAAATGGGATCAAGCAAACAGAATGTGGAATCGATTAATCCTCCTGTGCGAATTGTATATGATGAATTAGCGGTGTTTAAAAAAGATAAACTGGTGGGCTGGTTAACTGAACGAGAAAGCAGAGGGTATAATGGCATCGTCAACGAAGTGCAAAAGTCTGTAACTTCTATATCTTGTCCTGAAGAGGGGAAAGCCACTATAGAGATTATTAAAGCAGATTCTACAGTGAAAGGCAAAATAAACAAAGGTATGCCTGAAGTGGATATCAATATTAAAGTAAAAGGAAATATTGGGGAAGTAGAGTGTCAAATTAATCTTAATGACCTAGATACGATTGTTGAGCTAGAGAAGCTTACTGAAAAACAGATGGAAAAGACCATTAACATGTCCATTGAAACGTTACAAAAACAATATAAATCAGACATATTTGGATTTGGTGAAGCCATTCATCGATCTAATCCGAAAGAATGGAAAAAGATGAAAGAGCAGTGGGATGAGGAATTCCCTAAGTTGAAAGCGAATGTTAAAGTAGACGTAAAACTTGTGCATACGGGTACAGAAGGTAATTCCTTCTTAGAAAAGATAGAGGTTAAATAATTATGATAAAAACAATAGGAATAATTCTAATTGCTGCAGTTATTGTGTGGATTGAAGTTCCACCTCTCTTGGAAAAACAATATAAAAAAGAGTTACTTGTATTTTCAATTCTTCTTGCAATTGGGGTAGGTATAAGTATTACACTTTTTGGATTTGAAAAACCTATTCCAAATCCATTTGATTTACTCACTTTTATTTTTAAACCGCTTAATGATTTTATTTCTTATTTCTTGAAATAAAAGATAAGTGTAGAGGGGAAGGGATGATATGAAATGATGCAAGACGTTAAAATAAATTCGTACCAATTTCTGGTTTTAGTTATTTTATTTACGATTGGTACGAGCATCTTAACTGTACCATCAGCATTAGCAACCGGCGCAAAACAAGACGCCTGGATTGCGGCTATAATTGGTACGGGAATCGGTTTATTAGTCATTTGGCTACTCATCACTATAGCACTTTGGTTCCCTCACCTCACCTATGTCCAAATCATAGAAAAACTATTTGGGAGATGGATAGGTAAAGCCTTAGCTGCTTTTTTTGTATTCATAGTTCTACTTTATGCTTCGGAACTTTTGTATTATTTTGGGCTATTCCTAAACATCCATATGATGCCAAATACCCCAATGGTAGTCCTTAATATTCTTATGGCGGGGATTGTGGTAATGGGCGTCCGTCTTGGATTGGAAACCTTCGCTCGTACTGCAGAAATATTAATTGTCGTGTTCTTCGCCTTTTTTTTCATTTTAGTGGTGTGTCTTTCACCGGAAATGAAGTTTGAAAACATACAGCCTGTATATGAGATGGGGACAAAAAAAATCATTCAATCATCCATTTTTTATGTCATAGTATCTTCAGTAAATGCCGTTGTTCTCTTAATGATTTTTCCTTCTTTTGTTAATAAAATGAAGCAAGGGAAAAAAACATTTTTAATTGGAAACTTAATAGGCGGAATCGTCATCATCGTTATTACATTTTTATGTGTTACAGTATTAGGTTCTGAAAAAACTGCAGGAGAGATTTACCCAAGCTATGAATTGACCAAAAGGATAAATATCGGGAATTTTATACAGCGTATTGAGGGATTAATGGCTTCTCTTTGGGTGATCACTCTCTATTTTAAGACGACCCTCTATTTTTACGCTTCCGTTTTAGGAATGGCACAAATTCTAAATTTGAAAGATTACCGCCCTTTAACCTTACCGTTGGGCATGATTGCCGTCGTTCTTTCACTTGTGATTTATCCTAATATCATCTATCAAAAACATTTTGACGATACAACGGGTAATTCTTTAACATTATCAATCGGACTTTTTTTACCTCTTTTGTTGGTAGTTATATATGCAATACGAAAAAGAATGAAAAAGAACGAAATAGAAATTTGATATGCTTCCAAGTAGATAGACAGTTTAATAAAGAGGGAGTGCCGTACTTTGCGGCAATTTGATGACTTTGGTATACTACCAGCGTCATCTTTTTATGTCCGTTGCTTTCGAGTGTTTGTTTCGTAGGTTGATATGTATAGTGGTTGATTTATAGATTGAATAGTTTTATTATTCAGTCTATAACTGTGGTTTTTAACAGGGGGGACATAGATGGCATTACAAGTAGGAGAAAAAATTACATTTGAGCGTAAGTTTACAACAGAGGATGTTGAATTATTTACGAGGGTATCAAAAGATGAAGGGACTCATCATATCACACCAGATGAACAAGGTCGGTTTGTCGTACATGGGCTTTTAACAGCAACGCTTCCAACGAAAGTTGGAGGTGATTATAACGTGTTAGCGCGTAAAATGGATTATGAATTTTTACGTCCAGTTTTTAGCGATGACACGATTCGTTGTGAAGTAATAATTGAACAGTATGAACCGGATGGAAAAAATCGTACGGCAATTACTGCAACATTTACGTGTACAAATCAACTTGAAAAAGAAGTGTTAAAGGGAAGCTTTTCAGGTATTATTCTATAACATTTAAAGGAGTTTACCATATGAAAACTGCAGAAATCCTATTTTTTGAGCGTCCATTTCCAAGTGCCAATAGTATTGTTATTCAAGATAATCAATCATTTTTAATTGATACCGGATTTGGTAGCGATATAGTTCGAACTGAGAAACTTTTAATCGAAGCAGGGATATCACCAAAACAGTTAAATGGCATTATTAACACTCACTATCATAGCGATCACGTTGGAGGAAATCATTATTTTCAGCGGCAATATAACCTACCGATTGCAGCACATCTTTGGGAAGGAGAAATGGTTAATCGTTGTGATTTCGAAACTTGTAGTGCCCACTATTTAGATCAACCAGTGGAACAATATGTTGTGCAACAGTTACTTGTAGATGAAGAAGAGATTAATACGGGGCATAGTGTTTTACAAGTTTTACATACACCAGGACATACATTAGGACACATTTCTTTATACGAGCCAAAACAGCAGATTTTAATTTGTGGCGATTTATTTCATCACAATGATGTTGGATGGATAAATATTTTTCGAGAAGGTGCAAACAGTTTAGGACGCTCTTATGAAAGTCTAGAGCGACTCGCTAAACTTTCGATAAAAAAAGCGTATCCTGGTCATGGGCCTGCTATCGACGACCCATTAGTAATGATTGATAAAGCAAGAGAACGCATTGAAAAATGGATGGAATCACCAGAAAAAATGGCTTGGCATGCATGTAAACGAATTTTTTCCTTTACGTTAATGTTGAAAAATGGATTAACGAAGCAAGATATTACGCCTTATTTACTCAGCTGTGGGTGGTTTTACGATTTTGCTGTTCACGCTTTTCACACTGAGCCAAAGGAATTCGTGCAATCATTGCTTGATGAAATGATTCGCTCAAAAGCTGCGATATGGGCACAAGACAAATTAATGGCGTCAGCACCATATGAAGAGCCAGATCCACAATGGATAGCAAACGATTGGAAACCAAATAATTGGATAAAATGAATTGCGATTTTGTACGCTAATGTTTTAAGAAATAGATGTAATCATTCAAAGAGATAAACTTGAAAGGGAGTTTACTCGTGAATATTGCATCTTTTTTAATTTACTGAATATCGCTCAATTAAACTCTAAATTCATTGGCAAGTAGTTAAAGGTGGGGTTTAGTTGAAAAATATGAAACTATTTATCATTCACAGTCGTATAAAAAATTAATAAAAGCCAATGGATAAGAAAATCTACCATAAATATAAAAATACATGTAGTTATTTTTAGTAATGGCAATTCGAAGAGATAACAATATTTATAAAGGGAAGTGTGTTATGCAATTTGAAGGTGCAATGTTAGAATATCGTTTGCAAAAAGAGAAAGACAAGTTTGAACCAATCTATTACTATACTAATATTGATTTACCACAAATTTTAACAAGAAGAGAATGTGAATTTTTTATTAAAGAAGGGAAGACCTATAAACAGCTGTCTTCTGCGATTGAAGGTGAGCTCTTCGTCATTTATGTACAATTATACGAAGAAACATCAATTGAAATGCCAGAACACTTACATGAAGGGATTAAACTTGAAATTCGTGAATTAAATGCCTACAAAAATTATCCGCTTATTACATTTGAATATATGACCAATCATTTAGATATTTTAAGCATTATTGGCAGTATATATACATATATCGAAGGCAAGGAGTGGGAGCGGGACTCAGCTGAAATTGATGAAGACCAAGGTGTGTATGTTTTATATGTTAAGCCAACAGGATATACGCTTATAACATAGGGAGGGAATTTTTAGCATGAATAAGACAAAGAAAATGATGACAGGAGCATTAGCAGCTGCAGCTTTGTTATCGTTAACTGCTTGTGGGGAAGAAAGGGGATATGCAGAGCCAACTGGAACAGATTGCGATGATTGGGATTGGGATGATGAAACGGGTACGTATTATTGTGATGATCATCATTCCACTCATGCAGGTAGCTACTACTATGGTGGGAAATATTACGGAACAAAAAATTCATTACAAACAAGTACTGACTATAAAACTTATAAAACGAATTACAAATCAGGGATAGGTAGTGGTTCAAAAGGTGGCTTTGGAGGGTAAAGATGAACCGATTTCGTGAGAATCGACAACAATTTTTTAGCCAGATAAAAGATTTTTGGCATGATATATATGGTATGGAATATGCTCTATTTGATATTAAGAGAGAAAATACTGAAACGATTAATAAGATTCGCCAGGCGACCGAACAGATTGGCCATATTTTTTATAAATCGGCTCCTTTGTTGCGGATGCTAGATGATGAGACGTTGTTGCGTCTTGGATTTCCAACTGAAACGCACTCTTTCATCCGTTTGCAAACACTTCCAGTAGAAAGTGTCATTGCTCGTTTAGATTTAGTAGTGACAGATGAACAAGTGAAATTATTGGAAATAAACGCAGATACACCTACATTTATAAAAGAAACCTTTTTTGTGAATGGGAAAGTGTGTGAACAGTTTGAGCTGAAAAATCCAAATGACGGATGCGAAGATCAGTTAAAACAAGCAATGTTGAAAGCTGTAACGTCGTCGCTTCGTTCGATGGGAAGATCGGGAGCTAACAATGTTGTTTTTGCAGCCCATTCGGAACATGAAGAGGATAAACTGACAACCATGTATTTAAAGGAACTCATGGGATTAAAAAGTCAGTATATGGACTTTCATCAATTACAACTTGTAGATGAGCCGATTTTAGAAAGTGAAGAAGTTATCTTAGCACAAGGTCTATATGATATCAACGGAGAAAAAATCGATGTTTTATATCGACAAACGTATCCTATTGAACATTTAATACATGATGTAGATCCAATAACGAAAGACAAAGTAGGTCAATCGTTAATGAAGCTAGTGGAACAACAACAACTAGCCGTTGTGAATCCTCCTTCTGCTTTTTTACTACAATCTAAGGCAATAATGGCGCTTATATGGGGGCTTCATGAGGAGCAACATTCTTTTTTTTCGCCTCAAGAACATGACGCAATACATAAATACTTTTTACCAACCTACCTAGATTCAGATGCTTTTTTACAACAGGGACAAAGTTTTGTGAAAAAGCCTACATTTGGTCGCGAAGGAGACACTGTCGAAATTTTTTCAAATACAGGTAAAAAAATTGCGGAAGATTTTCATAAAACATATAAAGATGAACTTTCTGTTTATCAACAGTTTATCGAGCTACCACAAACGATTATTCAAACAGAACAAGGACCCAAACGAGCGCATTATATGTATGGTTGCTTTTATATTAATGGTCAGGCAAGTGCAATTGGCATTCGCGCAGGGGGACAAATAACCGATAACGGATCTTATTTTTTGCCAATAGGCTATTAGAAATAAGAATTTAAGAGATTGGATCAAACTGAAGTTATCATAAAAGGAGTGTGTAAAGGAATGGGGTTTTTCTCATTAGATAGTTTTTTAAATTTTTTATTATATACAGGAACCGGGTTAATTCTCATTTTGATTGGTATTGTTGCATTTGCTTTTACAACAAAATTTTCAGAGTGGAACTTAATTAAAGAAGGCAATATGGCTGTGGCATTAAAGCTATGGGGAAAAGTGATTGGATTAGGCATCACATTATATACAGTATGGTCTTCAAGTGTTCATATACTTGATGCTATTATTTGGGGGTTAATCGGAATTGCCACACAAGTAGTTGTGTATTTGATTATTGAATACGTATTAACACCAAAAACAAGCTTGGAGAAAAAAGTGGAAGAAGGAAATACTGCAGTAGGCTTCAGCTTATTTGCAGTAGGCATTACGGTAGGGTTAATTATAGCAGGAAGTTTGTCATATTAATAAAGTATATTTGAGAGAATTATAATAAAACATTAGAGAGAGCATGTTATGTGAAAAAACATGCTCTCTCTTTATGTGATCTGTCCATAGTAAAAACTCTACAATAGCACATAATCTAGCGTGTCGATTAGGAAAACATAGGTTTATTATTTCCTCAATGGACAGTTCTTACAGTATGGAATATCCGCTTTTGTATTAACTTGATAGTATCGGCAACATGTTTTTCGAACGGGTACTTCACTCCATGTCTCTTTTCGCTGAAGATAAGTTTGAAAAGGATTTTGCTCCATACCTAACCAATTAGTTTCAGCGCATGTAAGTTCATTAAAATGTTCATTTAATTCATTTAAAGTATACAATTCTTCATTTTTACGAAGAGTTGCAAGTAGCCTTACAGCGAGATTTTCCCATAGGATTTTTAAGGAAATTTTACATTCTTCGCTGATGATAGTAATCATTGGTGTTAAATGTTGAGCGAAAATGCGATTTTTCCAACAGTCATCAAAAAGTGCTGTTGGATTTTCTTCAATTAGCAATTTATATGATGTTACATCAAGTCGAGCTGTAGACCACCAATCCATTTTTTTCTTTTGAAGTCCATAATAATCCAGACTCGAAGCTGCTACTAAAACAGCATAACGTTTTAAAAATAGAGAACCTGCTACAGCTAAGGAAGGCGTATTCAAATGATTTCCATACTGTTTAATGATTGGTAGTAAAGTATCCTTATTTAATAATTGATGTAAAGGAATACCTTGAGGTGAGGGGTGCTTTTCCACGCCATAAGGCTCTAAATTCATTTTATATACCTTCCTTTTCCTTTCGGGATACATAATGGAGTTCCAAAGAAAGGATCCTCCGATACTGCTACTTCCATACCAAATACTTCTTGAACCATTTCTACTGTGACAATATTCTCTGGAGGGCCTTGGTTTAAAAATCCTTATGTCACTCCCATGAAAGAACTTAATCATCTTTCATTATCTGTGATGTAGCGCTGTTTTGCGCTACATGGATGGCTAACAGGGCAGAATAATGAAATTAAGCTAAAAATC
Organism: Lysinibacillus sp. RS11; assembly: GCF_042019215.1. NCBI lineage: Bacteria > Bacillati > Bacillota > Bacilli > Caryophanales > Bacillaceae > Lysinibacillus > Lysinibacillus sp. RS11. The sequence continues at coordinate 1,442,570 of NZ_CP168124.1, forward strand.
GCCAAATTCAATTTTAGTATCGAGGAATTACGCTATTTAGAATTAGAATTTCCCTAACATTGTAATTCCGTATTTTCTTAAACTACATCAAATTGTATGTGTAAAATATCGCTTAAAAAAGTGCAAAATACCTCCTGAAGCAACCCGTCCTAGATTAGAACGGGTTAACTTTACTGAGATTATAAAATTAAATAGCTATATTGTCACTTTATATTACTGCATCTGGTGGTTGTGTCTTTCTCCACCCATAAAGCTGCATAACGTCTTTTGATCATATAAATCATCTCATTTCCCACCTTTCATGTTTTTTAGTTAACAAAATTAATATTGACGAATACGAATATAATTTTCTACTTTTCTTCGGTTCTCTTCAAAGATTTTTTTCACATTTTCATTATGAAGTGCTTCCTCAAGAGACTTCTCACGTTTTGTAATCGTTATCGTGAGAGAAAAAATGTTTAATATCATTTATTATCACCTCCTTAAATTACCGTGAAAAATGAAAAAAACCGTAGAGAGACTCCCCTACGGTGAAAAAAGGCACAAAAATACCGCAGGGGCACACTTCTCCCTGCGGTATGGGTATGCTTAATTACAAAAAAAACCTTAAGCGATCCATTCCGATCTGGTCGAATGTGTGATTTTCATTTTTACTGAAGTTGTAACTACCAATGACATCAATTTAACAATAACGATCATTTCATTCGACCTCCTTAAGAATTTTTTTGTTTACTTTGTAAGTATACCTATCTTTAAGTTGTTTGTAAACATCTTTTACTAAGTTTTCCTTATTGTGTTAATGACTAGAGAAACTCATTGCTGCTTTACATTGTTAGTTACCTGATTTTTTCGGAGTAGCAAATAGAAGATATAGAAGACTTAAAGCCAAAAAACATAATACTAATTCAGCGGAAACAAACAATAAGTAATATATAGTAACTGGAGCTATCACAAAAGTGAAATTCTGCTAAGAGCTTTTGTAACGGCTTTTTTATTTGTAAGGTGTTGAATTTAAAAGGCAGTAATGATAAGGGTTTATTCTTTATCGTTACTGCCTAATTCGTGTAGCGTTTTATTCAAGCAACTTAAGATATATTTTTTCTGTCTAGAAAGGTTGGGATGTTTTATGAAAAAACGGATTCTGATTGCTGAAGATGAACGATTATCACAATGGCCTTGAAAATGATGCTTTGGAATCATGGTTATGAGATTGTCGGAGAAGGAGCAGATCGAGCGATTGGACTCGCTTTTAAGCTAAAACCAGATCTTGTATTAATGGATATTGAAATGCCAAAAATCAGTGGTTTAAAAGCAAGTGAGGTGATTGATCGTCAGCTGGATATCCCAGTGTTGTTGATTACTGCATATAGCCAAAAAGAATTTGTAGAAAAGTCTAAGCAAGATAATATAAGGGGTTATCTAGTTAAACCGGTTTCTGAAGCTAGCTTAATCCCAGCAGTCATCATGGCACTCCAACAAGCTAAGAGTGCACAGGCGCTAAAACAATCTTTACAACTTACACAAGAACAAATTCAAAAGAGGATTGAGCAAGCAAAAGGGCAAGGTAATAGAAAGTACAAATAATCGAGCGATAGTATACTGATAACCAATTTCACAAAAGAAAAATCCCGAATAGACCACTTTTTAAGTGTCCGCTATTCGGGATTTTTCAAAGAAACTAATGATGATTATTTTACTTTATAATGTGAATTTTTTAAGCTCTACAGACAATGTATTTGTCATGTCTTGAAGGTCAGAAACCTTTTCACTAATTTTCTCGAATGACAGAAGCTGTTCTTGAGTAGAGGCGGATATTTCTTCTGTGCCAGCTGCTGTTTCTTCAGTGATCGCTGAAATGTTTTCAATTGTACTGTTCATTTGCTGACTCATTGCAGTTGTTTGCACCATATCTTTAGTAAGGTGCTGTAACTGATCATTAATGTCTAAAACATGGGCTACAATCTCCTCAAATGACTTTTCTGTATCGGTCATCGATTGTAATTGTTCGTTAGAAAGCTGATGTCCTTGCTCAGCAGTAGAAAGAATAAGCATAATGCCATCTTCTATATGGGTAACCATAGAAGAGATGAGAGTAGTTGCTTTTTCGGTTTCAAATGACAGTTTTTTGACTTCTTGTGCGACAATGGCAAATCCTTTTCCGGCTTCTCCAGCACGCGCAGCCTCGATTGCAGCATTTAATGCCAAAAGATTTGTTTGTTCAGCAATCGTGTGAACTACATTAGCTGCGCCTTCAATTTCTGTTGTAAATTGAGAAAATTGAGTAACAGCCTCTTTAATGTTAATCGATGTGGATGAAATATCCTTCGCGATGGAGGATTGCTTTTCTAAGGAACTACGGCCATTTTGAACAGCAGCAAGTGCCAGTTTACTGTTTGCCGCCGATTGTTCGCTTGTCTGTTGAACAGTAGTAAATTGATCTGTCATCGTATTCATAAGGATAGACGTTGATTGGATATCTTCTGAAATAGTTAGGCTTCCTTTCGCCAATTCGTCCGTTGATGAAGCAATTTGTTTACTTCCGGCATTAACGGTTTCAATATAGCTCGTCACATCTTTTGTAAATAGGCTAACATTTTTACCTACATCGTCAATGGAATGTACGGTGCTTTTTAGATTGTCAATCATTATGGAAAAGTTCTCAGTCAGTTGATCAACTTCATTTCGACTGCCCTGCTTATAGGATAGGGAAGATGTATCTATAGTTAGATTCCCTGCGGCCACTAATTGTGCACAATCCACAATTTGATTAATCGGATTTGTAATTCTTTTCGCTACAACATATGAAAAAATGGATGTAACAATAAGTAATAGAATACTTCCTACGATTGTAGTTGTGGTAATAAAAGTAATTTTTTGCTCAGTCTTTTGATTTATTTCTTTATACCATTCATTTGTTTCTTTTTTCAGTAAATGCATATCATTTAGAATGCCAGAAATTCTAATTGCTTGTTTTTTTATTTCAGGACGGTTGTTCGCAACAAAACCTGTCTCTGTAGCTTTTGCTAGTTCTATGTATTTACCTTCGATTTTTTTGATAATGGCCTTATGTTCAGGTACCCTCGCAACAGAAGAAAGTGCTTTTAAATTCGCATCTGTTACTTTCAAATTTGCCAGAGCTTCATTTTTATTGGCCTCACTGTCTAAATAAGTGTAATTGTTTAATGATAGACTTGTTACAACTAAACTTTGTTCAAGTTCTTTCACTGCAAGCAAAAGTGCTGTATCATCTTGTGCAGTTGTTTGAATATCAGATGTTTGAACGATAATAAAGCCAATCATAGCCATTGCAAGCACAATTGGAATAAGGATGTTCATAAATAATCTTTTTCGTAACGTCACTGGCTATTCTCCTTTTCTGCGGTAACTTTTATTTTACCTGAGACAATATCTTCTTCGGCTTGTTCAATGGCAGCCTGCTGTTCAGATGTTAATTTGATAATACGGATATCTGCAAGTCCGACTCCATTATCAGCTAGACCGAATGAAAATGATTTTTCGGAAATTTGCCCTTCCTCAACTAATGTTTTACACATGTTAAAAACAGCTTGGTCGACATTTTTTAACATAGATGTTACGACCGTTTTTTCTGCAATGTAAAATTGATCTATATCTACACCCGCTGCATAAACACCCATTTCTTCAGCTTTTTTAATGGCGCCAAAGCCTGTGAATCCCGCTGCATGATAAATAAAATCTACTTTGTTCTTTATGTAACGTTCTGCGATTGCGGCACCAGCCTCGGTATCATCAAATGAGCCGGCATATTCACTAATGATTTCGATATTTGGATTATAATATTTAGCGCCCTCAATAAAGCCGTTTTCAAAGTGATGGATAACCGGAACATCTGCACCACCAATAAATCCTATTTTTCCAGTTTTACTCGTCATTGCAGCAACCATTCCAAGTAAAAAGCTTCCTTCCTGCTCTTTAAATGTTATTGAAATGATATTTTCAACTTCTGATTGCGCATCGATAAGGATGAATTGTTGATCTGGATGTTGTTTTGCTGTCTTTTCCAATGCTTCCTGTACAGAGAAGCCAAGACCAATAATGACGTTATAATTTTCTGAGACAAGTTCTTCAAGCTTCTCTTCGTAATTACCATCAGGCGCCTCTTTATAATCAAATAAAATACCTAGCTCATCTCGTGCTTTCTCAAGCCCTTTAAAAGCGGAGTCATTAAATGATTCGTCACCAAGACCAGCATCTGAAAGCAGGATCCCTATTTTATATTCTTCTTTCGATTTTTCTGTCTGAGCCGTTGAGCAGCCAGTTAATAACAAAGCTATCAAACAAAAGCCAATCATTAATTTTTTCAATAGTAGTACCCCCAGTTGTTGTATCATTTTCTCGGTAAAAAGTGTTTTTTTGTCTGATGTCAGACGGTATTTTTTTGAATCTAACTATTAAACTTGTACAATCTACAGATTTACAATAAAAAAATAAAAATCTATAATACCAATAAAGTAAGTAAATTATTCATTTTACCATTAAATACTATCAGATATTTTACATTTTACTAGAGGGAAATGGGTTCAAATTGTCCTGAATTTTTTTAAATTACTAAGTATTTAGTCTGTTGTGCAATGGATTTTCTCTATGTTTATAGTGAAAAAAGTACTGATATTTTCCTTTTTCAGAGGAGAAGCTGGAATGATATCCAAAAGAGGGTAGGAAGCTAAAAGAAAGGCTATACGCCCTATCTAGAACATTAACTAAACAAAAGCACCGTATCAGCGTTTATAAGCTTTACGGTGCTCTTTTCGTGTTAATTTAAACATGGTAAACAAAAAGTATACGAATAGCTTTCTGTTTGAGTATGTACAAAATTTATAAATTGTGTAGTATATCTTTTGTCAGTAATTCAGATAGCTATAACAACTCTAAATGGATATATTTTTATTGTTTAGCTAAGTCATAAATTACAGCTTTTACAAATGAATCCATTTTAGTTTCTAGACGAGATTTAGAGTAAATAAGTTGAATCTTTCTATTAAGCGCCACATCGTATAAGTCTTTTTTTATTAAAAGTCCTGATTTTAATTCATCCTCAATGAAGGCAACTGATAAAAAGGCAATTGTTTTTCCGAAAGTAAGCATCTTCTTAATCGTACTGACAGAATCAAGCTCGATTGTATAAATGGATGGGTGAAATGGATCCATCCATTTTTCTATAAAATGATTCGTTGAACTAGAGGAAGTGTGCAATAATACTTTGTTTTTTAGGACATCTGCTTTTGAGATGTCCTTTTTTGCTGCAAGCTCATGGGTAGGGCTTAATGCCAATACAAGTTCGTCTTCACCAATTGTTTCGTAGACAAGGGACGAATTTTCTTGTTTTGTTTCCATAATTAGCCCGAAATCTAATTCTTGAAGGGCTACTATTTGTTCAATTTCGGGAGCTGTTTTTACTTCCAGTGATATTCGGATATCTGGATAGGTTGTTGAAATTTGATGGATGATATCCGGCATAAAAATATGCGCAGGTAACCCGCTTGCTCCAAGCCGAATGGAGCCGATATTGCCGGCTAAAAGATTTTCGACAAAGCGGTTCATGTCTTTTTGTAGCTGTACAATTTGGCGAGCGTAATGATAGAGTCCTTCTCCCGCTTCTGTTAAACGGTATCCACCTGCATTTGTCCGAAATAAACGGATGCCATATTCCTCTTCAATTGAGCGAATATGAAAGGATACTGTTGGTGCTGTAAGACCAAGCTCTTTGGCAACAGGAGCTAATTTTTTTAATTCTACAAGTAGGCAAAATGCCTGTAATTTCACATTATTCATTTTATCCTCCTAAAGTAAATTAGAAAAAATCTTGTATTTGCTTTAGTTTATTAGATTTTTTTTAACGAGTTATTAATAGTAGATTAATATTTTCTAAATATCTGGAATTTATAGTTGTAATTAACAAGGAGGATATTATGAAAATCTCATTAACGAATATCGAGAAAAATATGGACAGGCTCAAGCGCTATGGCCTATCAATATTGAGTTGGATAGCAAATTCATTACAATCTTAGGACAATCAGGCTGTGGAAAGACAACGTTATTAAAACTATTAGCAGGTCTTGAACAACCAACAAATGGAGAAATCCGTTTTGATGAAACAATTATTTATTCATCCAAACTTCGTAAAAATGTAAAACCAAATAAGCGAAATATGACAATGGTATTTCAAGATTTTGCCTTATGGCCTCATATGACGATTTTCCAAAACATTGCTTTTGGCTTGAAGGGAATTGTTCCAAAGTCAGATATTCCGGCACGAGTAGAGCACGTTATGCGATTGGTCAAAATGGAAGGATTTGAAAAACGAAAGCCTGGTGAGTTATCTGGAGGACAGCAACAACGGGTAGCGCTTGCGAGGGCACTTGCGACAAATCCAAAGCTTATTTTGTTTGATGAACCTTTATCGGCGCTCGACGCAGTACTAAGAGAAAAAATGCAAGATGAAATCATGCATATTATTCATGAGCTAGATTGTCAGGCGATTTTTGTCACACATGATCAAACAGAGGCTATGGCAATGTCCGATCAAATTATCGTGATGGAGGCAGGAAGAATTGCACAAGTAGGAACGCCAGAAGAAATATATCACGCCCCAGCAACACCATATGTAGCAGATTTTATCGGAAAAGTGAACTGGTTTGATAAAGGTAATTATATTGTGCGACCTGAAGGAGTTTCCAGAGTAGCACGCCCAGGAACAATTGCGAAACAAGCGATGATTGTAAAAAGTACCTTTGTTGGAGATCGATATTTAGTGCAGGCACAGGTAGATGGTAAGCATTGGAGCTTTTACGAGGTAGAACCTATAGAACATGGTAAGCAGCTTGAGGTTTTTATTGATGAAAAACAAATCTATCAATTGGAGGGTTTACATTGAAAAAACGAAGTGTAAAACTATTTGCTACAGCGGGCATTCTTTTAACATTAGCATTAGCGGGCTGTGGAAATAAAACAGTAGAGAGCAATAAAGAATCCAGTGCAGAGCCTAAAGAAGAACAAACTTTAACGGTATATTCTGCTGGTCCAGATGGTTTAGCAGCGAATATTCAACAAGCATTTGAAGAGCAAACGGGAATAAAAGTTGAAATGTTCCAAGGGACAACAGGCAAAATATTATCACGTTTAGAAGCAGAGAAAAATAACCCTGTAGCAGACGTTGTTGTACTAGCCTCTGTCGCTTCAATGGATGGCTTAAAGGAAACGGATCAGCTTCAAAGCTATAAAGATGCTGCAAATGCAAAGAAAATCAATAGCGATTGGTCAGATGCAGAAGGTTATTATTATGGTTACAGTGCCTCCGCTTTAGGAATTGCTTATAATACAAAAAATACGCAACAGGCTCCGGAAGAATGGACAGATTTAGCAAAAGCTGAATGGCAAAATAAAATTAATATACCAGATCCAAGTTTGTCAGGCTCTGCTGTAGATTTCCTATATGGATATACAGAAGCGGAAAAAACGGCTTGGACTACGATGGAGAAGTGGAAGGAAAATGGTTTACAGGTGAATGGTGCCAATAAGGAAGCGTTAGATGCTGTTATTACTGGTGACAAAAATGCCACAATTTCAGGTGTAGATTACATGGCCTATAAAGCAAAAGCTGAGGGTGAGCCAGTAGAAATTGTTTATCCAAAAAGCGGGACAGTTGTCAGTCCACGAGCTGTTGGTATTTTAAAGGATGCAAAAAATGTAGAGAGTGCAAAAGCATACGTTGATTTTTTACTGTCAGATGAAGGGCAAAAGCTTGTCGCAGACGCCTACTTGCTACCAGGCAACAAAGATATAGCTGTAAAGAATCGTGCAGCCTTAGATGAAATTCCTCAGCTAAATGTGAACTGGAAGGGCGCAGAAGCGAAGCAACTTGAAATATTAACTAAATTCAATGATCTTTTTCGTTAAGTAGTTTTGGGAGGTTTTTAGCCTCCTTTAAGTTTTTCTAGGGAAGGATTGAAATATCAATGATTATGGAAGGCAGACGAACTTTTGGATTATTACTGACACTTGTCATCACGTTTGCTATCGCACCGTTAATTGCCATTGTGCTATATACATTTATGAAAGATGGGCAATTAGACGTTTCACAGATTAATAGAATGTTTACCAATGAGAGAGTGTGGCATACGCTTGGAAACTCTATACTATTAGGAGTTTTAGTTATTATAGGGACAACAATTATAGCATTCCCCATGGCGTTAATAAGAACGAAAACAAGCTTGTATAAATATAATTGGCTAGATATTGTTCTAACGATTCCGTTTATGACACCACCGTATATTGGCTCGATGGGCTGGATATTGTTTATGCAAAATAATGGTTTTCTCCAACAGCTATTTCCAAGTGCTGCTTGGATGACGGAAGCGTTCTTCTCCTTATCTGGAATGGTCATGATTATGAGCCTGCATCTTTTTCCTTTTTTATATTTAATGCTAAAAAATACGCTATTAAGAATCAATGGATCCTTTCTTGATGCTGGATTAATTTTCGGACGAAGCTCTTGGAGAAATTGGACGAAAATAGTTTTGCCTTTATTGGTTTCTAGCTACGTACTAGGAAGTTTGCTAATTTTCATCAAAACGTTAGCTGAATTTGGAACACCTGCAACATTTGGTAGTCGAATTGGTTTTCAAGTTTTTACGACTGAAATTCACTCTTACCTTTCTAGATGGCCAGTAGATATAAGTATGGCGACTTCGCTGTCATTATTTTTACTATCAGTTTGTCTCATTATCTGGTACTTTCAAAATCTTATTGGACGCAAATATACATATAGCGTGCTTTCTGGAAAAACACCAGCTATTCGCGAAATCAAAGATAAGTGGTATGTCAAGCTTGGCTCATGGTTTTTTGTGGGGATCATCATTTTGCTATCGATCGGTATTCCTTACTTTTCGATTATCGTGACATCTTTGCAGAAAGTTAGGGGAGATGGTTTGCAAGCAGGGAATTTTAGTTTTGCCTCCTACCAGGAAGTGTTTACAAGTGGAAGTGCTGGATTGTCAGCATTTTTAAATAGTGTTGTTTTCTCCATAATCACAGCTGTCGTTACAGTAATTATTGGTTTGTTCATTGCCTTATACATTAAAAAAGGAGAAACGAAAAAGCAGCAAGTATTAGATTTCTTTAGTTTAATGCCTAACATTATTCCTGGAATTGTTTTTGTAGTTGGGTTAATTATGTTTTGGAATGCGCCATGGCTACCAGCAACCATTTATAATACGAAGACAATGGTTGTAGTGACGTATTGTGTACTTTTCTTACCGTATTCCGTGCAATATATCAAGTCCTCTTTATCACAATTAGATTCTTCGATATTCCAATCAGCGGCTATTTTTGGGAGAAGTAGTTGGGTTGTTTATCGACAAATCATCATTCCATTATTAATGAAGGGAATTCTAGCTGGGATGACGATGACGTTTATTATCTCAATGCGTGAGCTTGTCGCTGGATTACTTATTTTGCCCCCTTCAGTGGAGACTGGCGCGACATTTATTTACAGTCAATTTGAGCAAGGAAATGTCGGGGAAGGAATGGCTGTTGCAGTCATCACAGTCATCATGACCGTTATTTTCATGTTGCTGTTTGCCTGGCTACAAAAAAGGGGAGGACATGCGGATGCTTAATGTGGAGATTTTAGGTGGGGTTGGTGAGTATGGCCGTAACTGCTTTTTCATTGAAAATAATGGACATGCTATTTTACTCGATTGCGGAGTGATGAACAATCGACAGAAGACTCCTCCGAATTTAACGCAAGCTCATGTAGCGAAGCTTGATGCAGTATTTATTTCCCATTCACATACAGATCATGTAGGTGCTCTTCCTTTACTTGAGAATTGGGGATACACAGGACCGATCATTATGAGTGAAATGACTGCGCAGCAATTAAAGCAGTCTTGCCAACTTGCAAAAACCTTTCAACCCGAATCCATCGGTGAGTGGATAGGTGTTAGTAATGGTCTTAGTTTTCAATGGGGCTATAGTGGACACCTAATAGGAAGTGTTTGGTATAAGATTCGTTTTTTTGAGGAGGTGATATTTTACTCTGGCGATTATGTGGTGGATTCCTATCTGTTGAAAGCAACATTGCCGATAGAGGACGGCACTATTTATGATGTGGCATTTATAGATAGCGGTCATGTTGAGAAGCGCATCAATAATTTAGACGTATTGCAGCAAATGACAGAATATATTCATGCAAATCCGGGCTGCCCAATTATTTTACCATCTTCTTTTTCAGGAAAAACAGTCGATATTGCTACTTATCTTTTTCAGCATACGACAAGATCGATATGTATACATGATAATTTGTTGTCGTTATTTGAAAACTATTATGAGGAACCTGAAAACTTATTGCCTACTAAAACAATATTACCATCGTTTAAACGACAATGTTTGATAAAGACGATAGATAGTGAAAATGCCATCTATTTTGTGCCTGAGCGTGATGAAACGAAATTAGAGGATCTACTTCATAAAAAGTCGAATGCAATAGTGATCTTTACGGGATATTGGAATAAAGGAAAATATAACATGCAGTTCAGCCGAAATCAACAGAAGGAATTTTTTTATAAAACGCATCCAGATTATCATGACTTCATCACACTTTCTAAGAAAATACATGCACAAAAGACCATCTATTTTCACAGTTCATTAACGACTAAAGAAACGACTTTCTTGCAATTAATAAAAAATGAGGAGGAAGTATTATGATGAATCGAATGAAGAAATGGGCACTAAATTTGTGTTTAATTGGAACTATCCTTGTTAGTATTATGTTTGTTGGATCCGTACAAGCAAAAGCAGCAATCGTACCAGAGCATGAAATTAAATTTAATATTAAATCAGAACTTTTCACAGAAACGGATATTGTGAATATTTTTCAGGCTACAAAAAAAGATGAAGTAAAGGTTTATTTCTTTGATACACCACAGAGAGCCTTTCTAAATGAAGACTATATCCAACGTTTGCGTGTCTATAAAGGGAGCAATAAGATGGATATTACCTATAAAAAGAGATTCTTAAATACACCTCTAGATGAAGCAATCGCTATTACAGAAAGTCATGGTTTCACTGGAGCAGAGTCTAATTATAAATTTGAAATGGATATTAAGGGTGGTAATCGGACATTCACGATTAGTCGTAAGGAATCATTAAAGACTACATCTAAAGTGTCCTATGATGCAGTCGATACAAACGCTGCTAAAAATTTATTTTTGAAAATGTACCACTAACGTCGCATGAATTTTAACTGAATTTTCTGTTTTCTAATTCTTCCGTTTTTGAAGAAAATGAAAGACGCTTAAGTAGAGATAGTAAACATCCATTTTTTTACTATAACCTTTGACTAGGGCAACTGCAGTTCAAAATCCTTAGGGTACCGTATTTCCTTCGATTTTTCGAAGCCAAATACGTGCTGGTTTCCATAGTGTTGCTTTTAAGTACCTACTAATTTGTAAATATGTCCGTGAACTGTTTGTGTGAAGCTTTGCTAGCACGTTTAAGCAGTAAACGATCATTGCGATGTATACCTGATTATGCACAGCTTGCTCGCTTTGCCCGTAGAACTTTTTAATGTTCAGATGCTGTTTCATCCATTTGAAAAACAGTTCGATTGCCCAGCGTGACTTATACAGTTCAGCGATCTCATCTGCACTTAAATCAAAACGATTCGTCATCAGATGTAGTTCTTTACCGTTTGGATCCAGTACTTCGATACGGCGAAATACATTTTCAGCGCGATTTTGCGTGTTGCCAATCAGAATCATTTCATCCGATAACACCGATGACTGTTCAGGTACTTCAAATGATTCAACCACACGTGTTACAGCGTTTTTTCGTAAGCGTGAGACAAAGAAAAATCCGTCATCTGTCATGCGATCAAAGCGCTCATAATCTAAGTAACCTCGGTCAAACACGTACATGCACTCCGTGTCATCAATGAGAATTTCAAGCTGACCACGATCATGTTCTTTCGCATTCGTCAACACCGCTTTATCAGGGTAGGAACAACCTTTTTCTAGGTAAACAAGGCGCAAATGTAACTTCACACCTGATTTTGTTTTACGGAATTCAGCCCATCTATGGTTGTTTAAGTTTAATGGCATTGTGCTGGAATCAATGATTTTCAGTGGTGTTGTGGTTTTTCGCCTATGCTCAAAATTCATTTTCTCATGAATTTGCTCGACTAAGTCTAGAAAAATTCGTTGGAAAAACTCAGTTGGCACTTGGGTTAATCGCCGACCTAACTGCGAAAAGCTGATGGACTCTAAATACGTTGCTTTTTGTAAGTCGTCTGATAATAGCGTGTCACTAATAGCACGTAGACTTTCGGTTTCATTCAGTTGCGCAAACAGTAATAATTTCAAGAATGAAGCGATGTGAAGCTTCTTTGTATAGTAATTTAATTGATGAATTTCAACTAATTTCTCCATTTGTGTAGAAGAAATAGGTGAAAACCATTGTTCAAATGATGTTTTTCGTGTAAACTTATCCATGCTTATGTCCTTTATTTTGGATTTGGATGGTTTACTATCACCCAACCATTATAAAGGCTTTTTTTATGCATGGATAATATTGCAGAAAATTCAGTTTTTTAAAATGCGTTGAATTATATTAATGCGACGCTAGTGAAAATGTACCAAAAAAAATTTTAAATTGGGATTCTGAAGAATGGTATCAAAACACATTATCCCAAGCCGTAATTTACGGTCCTGCAAGGGCTACAACATATAAAGGAAGCTTTGCGGGCTATGCAGCGGATATTGAGGTTTGGCAATACCAAGGAGAAATTATGGTGGAACTATCGACGAAGGAGGAGGACGCATTAAAAGCCGCAGTTATAGAGAAAGATTGGCATGATCAATTAATGTCAGCGGGTTATTTAAGTGATGATCAACGTGGCAAAACGGCATTTGTCATGGATATGTAATTTTTAAGTTCATTAGCGAAAAATACGCTGAAAAATTCGCAACTTTTCTAGGAACCGTGACAAGCTGTAGTGTATGGCATCTACAAGACTTGGCATTCGTTTGGAGAAGGGGAGTGAGTTTTTTCTTTTTGGAAACAGGTTTAAATGATGTGTGAAGTGGGATAGAAGGTAAATAAAACACAAAAAATTTGTTCTAACTTTTTCAATTTAGCTTACACTTACTATAGGACGAACTTAGCTTTGAACAAGGGAGGAAATGACATAGCGAAAAAAATGGGAATTGTCGCGCTACTATTGTTCGGCGTTTATGTGCTGTGTATGTATTGGTATATATTCCATAGCGGCGGTGGTACAGTACCACGAGCGATGCAGGGAACAGCTGCGGATCCAGTGATGTTTATGTCTGAAAGAGAACTATATTTAAGTGGTGAATACTCGAAAATACGAAACTTCCTGTTTTTTGTTGCTACACCCTTGGAATGGTTAGTCTATTTCATGATTTTATTAATGGGCGTATCTCGTTATTTTGAAAAGGTGGCGACGTCTCAAACAAAAAGGAAGCTGTTACAAAATGCAAGCTATTTATTCTTATTATCACTTTTATTATATGTGGTACTATTCCCACTCGATTATTATCGTTATAATTTAAGTAAAAATTACGGTATTAGTACACAAGGATTTTCGTCGTGGATGCGAGATGGTCTTATCGATTTTTGGGTTAACTTTGGCATGAGCTTTATTATTGTGTCTGTTATTTACTGGCTTATCAAAAAAAGTGCTAAAAGATGGTGGCTATATGCTTGGTTTTTAACAATTCCATTTACAATATTTGTGATGTTTATCCAGCCTGTTGTAATTGATCCTTTATATAATGATTTTTATCCGTTGAAAAATAAGGAGCTAGAGGCGAAAATCTTATCGATGGCTGCACAAGTCAATATACCGGCAGAGCATGTTTATGAAGTTAATATGGCAGAAAAAACAAATGCCCTAAATGCCTATGTAACGGGAATTGGAAGTAATTCGAGGATTGTGTTATGGGATACTACATTAAATCGTCTAACAGATAATGAAATTTTATTTATCATGGCACATGAAATGGGACATTACGTTGAGAAGCATATTTATTTTGGTATTGCAGGCTATCTTTTGTTGACCTTGCTAGGATTATGGTTAACAGCAAAGTGTATGAGATGGATTGTTGGCCGTTATGGACAGGTCTTAAAAATTAAAAAAATAAGTGATATAAGTTCGTATCCATTGTTTTTACTTATAACATCTGTTTTATTATTTGCTTCAAGCCCTCTGTCCAATTATATCTCAAGGTATCAGGAAACGAGAGCCGATCAATATGCGATTTCACTTACTGGTGATCGAGAGTCCGCAGTTACGGCATTCCAAAAGCTGACGATATCTGGTTTAAGTGAGGTAAATCCAAAGTTACTTGTAAAATGGTTCCGTTATACACATCCACCAATGCTTGATCGTATTAATAAGGTAGCGGAGAAAGAAGGCGAGAAAAAAGAAGAGCCTTTAAAAGAAGTGCCGATAAAAGAGGAGCAGAAAAAAGAACAACAGAAGAAATAAATAGCTTTGTTTAACGGCAGTGCAAAATCCAGGTTTTTAGAAAGAATAAGTTGGGTATTCTAAGGAAAAGATGTATCAAAATTCGTTTGTTTTACTGATAGGGGAATCGTTATGCGTAATGTGGTCATTATTACACTTTCATCAATATTAATTGCCTTTGCCTACAATTTTTTATTAATTCCGCATGAAATTTTAAGTGGTGGATTAAGTGGGATTGCTATCATGCTTGGTATTATCACGCCCTTGAATACAGGGGTTTTAAATTTACTTTTGAATTTGCCATTGCTTATTTTAGGGGTTATGAAGTTAGGGAAGCGGTTTATTGGATATACGATACTTTCAGTCGCTGTTTTGTCAGTAAGTTTGTATATTATTCCTATTTATAAAGCTACGCAAGAGCCGATTCTTGCCTCTTTATTTGGCGGAGTTATTGTGGGCTTGGGAACGGGGTTGATTTTCCGTGCATCTGGTTCCTCTGGAGGTTTTGATATTATTGCGATGCTACTAAGTCGTAAACGTGATTTTCCGCTTGGTACATTAATCTCTACGATGAATGGTATTGTTGTAGCGATCAGCGGATTTGTTTTTAGCTGGGATGCGGCACTACTGACCCTCGTATCGATTTATGCTACAGGGAAGGTTGTTGACACGATTCATACGAGTCATATTAAATTGACGCTGATGATTATTACAAGTAAGGGCGAAGAAGTAAAGCAGCAACTGCTATCAAAGTTTTATCGTGGTGTTACGATTATGGACGCAAGGGGTGCCTATTCAGGGGAAAGTCGTAAAGTATTGATTACAGTTATTACACGCTATCAGCTTGCTGAAGTAAAAGGTACGATCAAAGAAACGGATGAAAAAGCTTTTGTCAATATATTGCAAACTACAGAAGTCATCGGCATGTTTGATCGAGGGGTTAAGTAAAAATTATTAAATTGGAAAAAATTAATAATTGTTATTTTCTCTACACACGTTATGGGTTATCCTATGTATAATCGAACGTGTGTTTTTTGTTTTTTGCCGGGGAAATGTTATATAGCGAAAGTGAAAACGTCAGCTACAATTGCACCAAGGCCATTATGGGGAGGGAGTATTGGAATGGATAAAGAAAAAATTCACGCCTATTGTTCAAAGCTTCATGGCACAACGCATGATTATAAAATAGAGTGGGAAGCTGATCGCTACCATATTGGGGGAAAAATGTATGTGATGATGGGCGGAGATGCTACTGGAAAGCCAGTACTTACATTGAAATGTGAGCCTAATCGAGCTGAAGAATTAAGAGAAGCTTATGAAGGAATTATTCCGGGCTACTATATGAATAAAACACATTGGAATTCAATCTATATGGATGCAGATGACGTATCTATGGATTTAGTAGAAAATTTAATCGAGCATTCCTATAAGCTAGTTTTCGGAAAGCTAACGAAAAAAGCTCAGCAAGAAATTGAATTATTGAAAGAAATATAGTGATGCCTATATTCGCGGGAGAGAAGTGAATCCCCGCACGGGAAGTGAAATCCTTGGGGAATCAGAGTGCCCCCACGCGCAACAGCATGAAAAAAGAATCTGCCATTTCACCAGCTTAACTGTGAAGAAAACAGATTCCTTTTTCATTGTGTAGCTTGTTACTTAAGAATTATATCCACGTTCGCCAAAAGGCTGTAGCATGTCGAGCCACTTTTGCTCTAATTTTTCTAATTCTTTTTTAGCATCGAAGTAGCCTTCTTCTTTTTTCTTCAAATATTCTACTACTTCAATTTCAAAAGCATCTTTGCCGAATGAGTTGTAATCGGTTTGGAGCTCTTTATTTGTGTGTGTATTTGTTTTTAACATAAACTGAAAGCCGTTTAGGCGTTTTAAATTATTGAAGCTGCCAACAAATACTTTACTATTTTGTTTATTGGTCATTGTAAAAACGCCCGCTTCAATTTTCATGTCTTTATACATTTCCTTTAATTCTTTTTTATGATCCATTGAAAACCCTGCCTTCTTATTTTTTTACCCAATAGGCACTACCATCATCTGTACGGTCTATAAAACCGTATTCGATTAAATAGCGACGTATTAGTACATAATCCTCGTAGATCGGTTGGATGATGGCATTTAATTCTTTTTCTGAATACTGTTTCGCTTCATCGAAAAGTTTTGTGATTGCGCGGAGTATCACGATTTTATGCTTTTCGCGTTTTGGGAAGCGGGCTAGCTCTTTACCGATACCATGTGGAAAGTGTTTTTCTAGTAACTTCTGTTCTTCAGAAATCGTAACATCATAGCGTTCGTCGACCATTGTAGCCGTTTTGTGTATGGGGACGAAGCTCTCTTCCTTTTGATTCTGCTCCTTTAATAAATCCATCATGGCAAGAAAAGTTTTTGCCTGACGTTCCTTCTCTTTAAGGGCAAAGCGATGATGACGGATCGTTGCTGCACTACCTATTTCCAGCTCTTCTTTAATTTCTTGATCGGTTTTTCCTTCATAAAATAAGCGCAAAATATGACTTTGATGATCAGTTAATCCTGTCATTTTTTTATTTAGGCCATTTAAATAATGGAATACAGATTGATGTGCTGAAGTAATATGATGCTGTATAAATTTTTCTGCCTCGTAGAGTACGCCTTCATGTGGATAAATAATACCCTTTTCAATCTTTTCCCCGCAAAGCAAACAAGTAAAATGTGTTGTTTCATCTTTGTAGCCCTTTTTTATGTCATGGATCGAAGCCTGCCAAAATAATTCATTAACATCCATTGAGTATCCTCCTAAAAACAAACGATTAATTATTTTGTTTGCTTATTTATTATTAAAATAACAAATTGTTTGATTAAAATCAATAAAAAACACATCATTTTATAAACGATGTGCGAAAGTGTTTATTTATTTTTCTTTTTAAAGATAATGATAGATAAGATTGCTAATACAAGAATTGAGACGAAAATAATCATAATGCTTGTTGAGGTACTTAAAATATTTCCGTGAAGGTCATAGACAATACCATACACTTTTTTATATTCGTCTATCTGTGAAGCGGGCGCACCTTCGAAAACCTTGGAAATGGAGCTCTCCATAAAGGCATTGCGTAATAGTAAAGTTGTATGGCTGATAGGGAAATACATAATAAGGTTTTGAGCAAAGGTTGGCAGTGCTCCTACAGGTACATAAACACCACATAAAAAACCAATGGCTGTTCCGACGATTGTACTGAGCGTTGAAAAGGAATTTTGTGTATTGACAAATATCACAAGAAACAGATTAAAAACACTGGCAAGTAAAACAGATAAAAATAATATGCCTACGACGTTAACGAAATTTCTAAAGCTTAAAAGCTCACCGCCTGTAGCAACGATAAAAATTTCACAGCCAATTAGGGCGATAAAAGAAAAGATACAGCCTATGATCAATGCGTTGATTACATAACTGAATTGAATTGTTGCTCGTGAAATGGGCGCAGTTAAAAAATCAGCCTGTGCTTTTGATTCTAAATCTTTTACAGCGACCCCATATGCAGCGAGTGTTGTCAAAACGGCGATCATAGATAGTAAGCCAGCCACTAGCCATTCATTGACCATCGTTACTAATTCTGGCGTAGCTTCCGTCATTTGCTCAATGGCATCTACTTGCATTTTTTGAAGGAATACAGCGTATAACACAAGTACGATAAGGACAGAAAGCAGGGAGAAGAAGACTTGTGTTTTATCACGTCTGAAAACCTTGCTATTGCGTTGTACTAAGCTAGATAATGCTTCCATTAAGCTACACCTCCCTCGGCCATGATATGAAGAAAGACATCATCCATAGTACCTTTGATTACTTCAAACGAAGCAATAAGTAGCTCCGCATTTTTTAATAGAGCTAAAGCATGAAGTGTGGATTTGACTCGGATGGAGAAAATGCCTAGCTTTTCTGTATAGGAGATAGCATTTTCTTCGAGCCACTGTAACCCTTCAGAAGTATTATGAAAAACAAGTGCCATTGAATCATAGGCGTATTTTGTTTTAAGAGCGTCTGGTGTGCCTTCAGCAACAATTTCTCCTTCCTTTAAGACGATGACTTGATGAGCGACTGCCGCTTCTTCCATATAATGTGTTGTTAAAAAAACAGTCATGTTTGTTTCGAGCTGAAGTTGCTTAACGGCTTGCCAAACGAATTGACGCGTTTGTGGATCAAGTCCAGTTGTTGGTTCATCTAAAAACAATATTTTCGGTCGATGGATAAGGGCTCGAGCGATATCAGCACGCCTTTTTTGCCCACCTGATAAAGTTCCATATTTTCGTTTTTCTATATCATCTAAATGCAAATAGGTGGATATGAATTGGTAGTTTTCGGCAAGTTGAGCTTTCGATAAGCCATATGTTTTGCCACGGTGAAGTATATTTTCTCGCACTGTTAATCGTTCATCCAGTAAACTTTGCTGGAATACGACACCAATGGATTTTCGGATTTCCGCATTGTCGTTACTTGCATCAAGTGTATAACCATTAATTTTAACTGTACCGCTTGATTTTTTTAATAATGTACAAAGTATTTCAATAGTCGTTGATTTACCCGCACCATTCGCACCTAAAAAGGCGAAGAGGGAGCCTTGCTCAACGGTAAATGAAATACCTTTTACTGCCTGAAAATCGCCGTATTGCTTACATAGATTTTCAACTTGTATAGCAAAGGTCATATTGTTTATTCCTTTCTTTTTTGAATTACTTGATTGATTTTTGCAATATCATTTTTTTGAAGTACATAAATAATGCACCAAGCGAAAAAGAAAATAATAGCTTCACTTATAAAAATAGACGTAATGCTTGAATGTTCAAACCAGCGCCCGAAATAACCTGCAATCAACACACACAGAGTAACTGCAATTACATGTAAAATAAACTGAGCAATAAAAGGTAAACGCTCGATATCAAAAATGATGGACAGCAAACCAATTACAGCTCCAAGTATGGCTGCGATGATAATTTGTTCAAGTAATTCCGATCCTGACATTACAGCGTTATTAGATATGACGCTTAATGTTACTAAGACGTAGGAAGAGCTAAGTGATATGAGTAGTCCGATAATCATCATGCGAATAAATTTCATATTATGAGTCCCTCCCAATACCTAAGTGGTGTTTTAATTCTTTTAAATATTTGCGGCTAACATGGACGGACACATCGTTTTCTAATATCAGTTCTGTTGTACCGATTTTCCCCATTTGAATAGAGGCAATTTTATTAATGTTAACGAGTGTCGATTTACTGACTCTGGCAAAGTCCTTCGATAATTGTGCTTCCAGCTCATACAATTTACGCTTCGTTTCGAATTCCTGTTCTTCCGTCTGCAAAAAAACCTTTGCACCCTCTGCGTAAATGGAGTAAATATCAGAAATTTTTAGCATATGAATTTCCTGTTGAAAGTAGCCATCTAGCATCGTGGTTTGGGACGCTTGTAGCTGCTTCATCAGTCGTTCAATTTGCTCGGTGTATTCCTTCGCATGTATATGAACCTCAGTTTCTTCTAGCTCACTATTGATTGTTAAATGAATTTTCATTGGAGGCCTCCTTTACATATCTCCGCTATGGAGAAACACTGAATCAGGTAATAATAATGTAGCATAGAAAAATTTGGCTTGGAGAATATCTTGGATAAGAGGTTAAATTTCATGAATAACAGGTTCATTTTTAACAATATAGAACCTCGCAAAAAGTGATGAAGTAGAAAAAATGGCAAGTTAACGGCATAATAAAATTATTCAGTCATGAGGGGTTGCTTCTATGTTTATTTTTGATAAGCACATGTTTATTACATTATGTATTGGTTTAGCAGGTGCTGTTTTTTTTCAACTTTTACATATTCCGATGCCATGGTTGCTTGGTGCTATAACAGCGGTACTAATTGTTCAGTTATCGACCAAAGTACAATTGAAATGGCATATATATTTTCGTAATTTTGGTTTAATCGTCGCTGGGTATTCTATTGGTTTTGCTTTTACACCAGAAGCCGTGCAGGATATTCAACTATTTTTAGGGAGTATGGTCGTTTTAAATGTACTATTCATTTTACTGTTTTTTTGCATCAGCTATTTAGTAGCAAAGCGTGCAGATTTAGATTTTGCGACTGCGTTGACGTGCTGTGTACCTGGGGGAATGTCACAGGTTGTTGCCTTTGCTGAAGAGCAAGGGGATATGGATATGGTTGTTATTACGTTCTTTCAAATATTACGGGTTCTTTTAATCGTCGGGTTTGTGCCATTAATGGTGTCAGGCTCTGGTGGAAATGTGTTAGTAGTAGACGGAGCATATTCATGGAGCCTTATAGGTTTACTCGCTGTGTGTGGAGTGGCGGGGTGGCTGGCGCAAAAGGTGAAAATACCAACAGGCTATATGCTTGGTCCAGTGTTTTTATTGATGGGCTTAAATATAGCAGGAATGGATGTACCAAAATTACCGTTGTCACTACTTCATATTGCGCAACTAATGCTTGGCATTTACATTGGGCTTTTATTGAAAAAAGAGGATTTACATTTATCGAAGAAGCATGTGTTTTACGCATTTGTATCAGCAGGCATCTTTATTGGCGCTGCATACGGCTTAACATTTATCATGAAGGATTTGTATGGTCTTGATTTTCAGACAGGTTTTTTAAGTATCGTACCAGGAGGGCTTGATCAAATGGGGATTATCGCCGCTTCTGTTCATGCGAATGTGACAATCGTTACTGCATTTCAGCTATTCAGAGTACTAGTCGTATCCATTTTCCTTGTACCGTTTGTCAAAATGTTTGTGAGAAAAGTGAAAGCTTAAAAAAACTGCCACAAATATTTGTATATTTACAAAAATTTGAAATGTATAAAATTT
This sequence comes from Lysinibacillus sp. RS11, assembly GCF_042019215.1. Lineage (NCBI taxonomy): Bacteria > Bacillati > Bacillota > Bacilli > Caryophanales > Bacillaceae > Lysinibacillus > Lysinibacillus sp. RS11. Next base: position 1,463,955 of record NZ_CP168124.1, read on the forward strand.
TTCTTTACCAAATTTCCTGAATTATGGTATTATAAGTTTAACTATGATGAACGGAGGTGAAAAGGAATGAATAAAAACGCTACGAAAACAGGTGTAAAAGAGGATAAAGCTATGTATTTTGCACGTGTTATTACTTTCGATTTTGCGAACAAAGGGAGAGGTCTGTCCATTTTTAAGCAAAATCAAATAACAAACGTAGCGAATTAACCATTCTTTTTCACAAACTAATGAGGAAAAGACTGCTTGTTAATCGAGCAGTCTTTTTTGTGTCTAAAGATGTTTTTCGCACGTTTCATTGGAGGAAAAAACGATGCAAATTAAGGCTGAACAAATACAAAAAATTATGGGTGGAAGCGTATTATTTGAAGGGCTTCAATTAGAAGTAAATACAGGCGAGCATGTTGCCGTTGTTGGCGTGAATGGCAGTGGGAAAACGACTTTATTACAGTTACTAGCTGGGTTGGATACGCCAGATAAGGGACGAATCATAAAAAGTAAAGAAGCGACGATTGGTTATTTACATCAAATTCCGGATTATCCTATGCTCACAGTAAAGGAAGTGCTGGAGGAAGCATTTGCGGAAATCTATGCATTAAAGGCAACAATGACAAAGCTTGAGCAAGAGATGCAGTTGGCTGTAACAGATAAAATACTTCAGCAATATGGTCATGTGCAGGAACGGTTTATGCTACAGGGTGGCTATGAAATTGATGCGCAATTAGCGATGATTGCCAATGGTTTAGGTATTACGCCATTGCTTGAGCAACCATTTACTAGCTTAAGTGGTGGGGAGAAAACAAAGGTGATGCTTGGGCAAATCCTTTTAAGTAATCCTTCTATTTTGCTATTAGATGAACCAACGAATCATTTAGATATGCAGGCAATTGAATGGCTAGAAAACTATGTTCGAAACTTTGCAGGAATTGTTATTGTCGTATCACATGATCGTCAATTTATGAATCAAATGGCTCAAAAAATAATTGAAATTGAAGATGGAGAGGCCTTTGCGTATAGTGGCAATTACGATGCATTTGTTGAACAAAAAGAAGCTAAGGTTGAACAGCAATTTGCTCAATACGAAGAACAGCAAAAGAAAATTAAAAAAATGCAAGAAACGATCAAACGTTTAAAGCAATGGGCAAATGAAGCGAATCCGCCGAATGCTGCCTTACATCGACGTGCTAAAAGTATGGAAAAAGCATTAGCCCGTATAGAGCGTGTGAAGAAGCCTACAACGAAAAAGAAAATGAATCTAGCCTTAACGATGGCTGAGCGTAGTGGTAAAGAGGTTGTACAATTGAAGGGCATTAGCCATGCATTTGAGAAACCATTATTTAAGGAAAGTAATTTAGCGGTTTATTTCGGAGAACGACTGGCGATTGTAGGTGGTAATGGTAGTGGGAAATCAACGTTGTTAAAAATGATGCTAGGCGAAGTTGAGCCTAATAAGGGGATCTGTCATGTCGGCAGCAGTGTGAAAATTGGCTACCTTTCACAGCAATTTGAGCATAAAAATCCTGCCATTCGTTTAATAGATGCTTTCCGTGAGATTGTCGCTGTGTCAGAGGCAGAGGCACGTCATATTCTTGCTCAATTCTTATTTTATGGCTATGACGTTTTTAAAAAAGTGAAGGATTTAAGTGGGGGCGAAAAAATGCGCTTACGTCTAGCACAGTTAATGCATGAAGATATTAATTTATTAATGCTAGATGAGCCGACCAATCATTTAGACATTGAAGCGAGAGAGGTATTGGAGGATACATTAGAGTCCTTTGAAGGGACCATTATTGGTGTCTCGCATGACCGTTATTTCTTACAAAAGATTTTTACAAAAGTTGCATGGATTGAGCATGAAACGATTCAAGTATTTGAAGGCCATTATGAATGGGCAAGGCAAAAACGCTTAGAAATAGTTAAAGAACCGGTTATAAAGGAAGCACCTGAAAAGACCTACGCTGCTAAAAAAGAGTTACCCATTGAAGATCAGATTGAAAAGCTTGAAATAAAATTAAAGGAGCCGACACTTGCCAAGGAGCAACGTCAAAAGCTTGAACAGCAGCTAGAGGATTTATATGGAAAATGGATTGAGGGAGGAACAAAAAATGCAAAAAATTGAGCACATCATGCAGTTAGATATTAATTATATTAAAAGTTTTAGTGAGATGGAGACATGTCACGAAGGAGTATTATTTTATAATAAGGAAATGCCGACATATTATGACGCTAATCATGCACACATTTGGAAGAAGATTACCGATCCAGATATGTTTTTAAAGAAAATCAAAAATTTCTATCAGTCAAAATCTCTGATTCCAAGATTGTATTTATACAACGTGGAGGAAAATCAGTCATGTATAGAAGTGCTAGAGAATCATGGCTTTCAATATGAAAGTTTTAATGATGATGTACAGTGTTGGAACGGTGAATACTTACAATTACCACATAATCCAGCAATACAAATTGAACGTGTAACAAATGCCAATATGGAGGAAGCATTAGCTGTAGAAATGAGTATTTCTACATTTGGGGAGCCTGCATTAATCAAAAAAGCCTTTGAGGAAACTTATCATTCACAGTATTTTACTTACTATTTATTAAGATTGGATGGCACAGCTTGCTGTACTGCCAATATTTTCGTCTCAGGAAATCAAGGGAGAGTCGAGAGTGTAGCAACACTTGAAAGCCATCGAGGTCGAGGTTTGATTGGATATATTCTGCAGCATATACAGCAAGAGTCGATAAAGCAGGGGTTAGAATATCTCTGGATTTTGCCTATCAATGAACAGGTTGCAAAAGTCTATGACAAGGCAAATTTCAAATCAGTAGGTAAAGTAGAATCCATTCATGCGTTTACTGAGGGAAAAAGCATTAAGCAAATAAGACAAGATTCTTAATGAAGCTAAACAATTTCGCCATACTCCTATGGGACTGTGATCCAAGGTGGATTCTCCCATAGGAAAAGAGCGAAATTTTTTTATATTAAAAGCTAGAGCGTTACTTGCCAATTGTCATTACATGTTGTATGAATGGATGGTTGTTTTAAAATATAGTTTGCAATCAGCTCCGTCATATCAAATTCGAAACCGGGTACAAACATAGCTTGTCATAGTGGAAAATGGTAAAATTGCTATGATGATAAATGGAGTAATTCTGATTAGTATCGACTATTCGGAATTTTTGGATTATTGTTCAAAAGAAGGATTTTCAATCTTTAAAAGTTTTTTACTTGAAAAAATAGCGTATTCGATTTATTGTCTTTAGAGATACTTGTTTAATGGACTTGGAGGATATGGAATGCACGGAATTTATATACGCTATAATGTCTCAGAAGAAACCCCAGCAGCACAATGGCCCAAAAAAATGGATGCATTTGCGTATGTTCAACGAGGAAAGCCACAACAAGACAATGACAACTTGCTGTCAACAGAAGAGCTAAAAAGCCACGCAATTCGCTATATTAAAAGCTTAAAAGACAATGCAAGTGAACATTTAGTAGAGCAACGCAATGGTGAAATTGAGCACTTTGATCGACGCTTTATGGAGTCCTTAAAGCTAAAGGAAAACATTGATTCGCAGCTTATTAATCTAGAAGAAATTCGTTTACTATTACAGTTAATGAATGTACTGAATTTATCGCATGGTTTCGGTGAAAATGCTGGGAAGCTACTACGCCAAATTACCCCATATGCAAAAGAGGTAGAGCATCCAACATTCCAAACAACTCGTGTAGAGCGACATTTTTACTCAGAATTAATTGAACAAATTGAAGCGGTATATGGACGAATTATACGTCAACACAACCCATCAACAACAGAAATGCAGCACTCAGAAAAATTATGGACAGCAGTTTGTGAGCAAGCGATTGAAAAGGTAGAATCACGAATTGAGCGTTTGTCTTCTATCAAATTAAAGCATGAGAAAAATTTGTTAGAGTTTAGTCAATTAAAACAGCAAAATATCGAGGCAAAGGAACGTCTAGATCTTGCTGTTAATGAACTCGATGCTATTTTAAATGTATTAGAATCTTAAAGTCTTTGTTAATGCCTATATAGTGTGGTTTGAGGTGGGGTTAGCTATGAGCTAGCCCCACTTTCAATAGCACGGTTGTATAGAATGTAACAATAAAACGGCCTTCTCTCCACCTTTATAGAAAAAAGGCTTAGGAGGTACTACTACTTTCTTCATTATTTTGAATACCTCACTAACATATTTTTAGCCTTACATTAAATATGGAATTAAAGCCTTTCTACAGCTGAACTGTTCTAAATTCAAATTTATCTGTCTATGCAAAAAAAATTTAGACCCTTAGCGAGCCACGGAAGCCCCTAGCAGCATAGTAAGAGTCTGCTCCATTGTGATACACAAAGACAGTGTCGTAGCGATAATCACAAAAGATAGCCCCACCAAGTTTTCTAATATTAGCAGGTGTTTGCACCCAGCTCGAAGTTTTCATATCGAAATTTTCAAGTTTCTGCAGCTCACGGTATTGTTCCTCCGTTAAAAGTTCAATGCCCATGGCAGTAGCCATATCAATAGCGTTATTTTCTGGTTTGTGTTTTTTCCTTGATTCTAGTGCTTCATGGTCATAACAAACACTTCTTCGACCTTTAGGACTTTCCGCTGAACAATCATAAAAAATGTATTCACCCGTCTTTTGATCATGGCCAACAACATCTGGTTCTCCTCCAGTTTCTTCCATTTCATTGAGCGACCATAGTTTTTCAGTATTAGCTTCGAGTTTAGCTTGTACTTCAGCCCATTCAAGATCTTTATGGCGATTCATATTTTTTTCAAAACGTGCTTTCAAAGTTTTGAGTAGTTCCTCACGTTGTTCTGGTGATAACTCCTTATTTTTCTTTGTCATAGTAGTTTCCCCCTTAATGTTTTTACTCATAATGGTTTAAGAATTAAACTGCTCAGTTCAATAAAAAATTCAATTTTTACTAAAGAATTTAACGTGCTTATGATAGGGTTCTCCGTTTAACGGGGAGTATCCTGCTTATTATAAATCACGAATCATTTCCTTTATTTCATCACGAGTTTGAATAATTGTATCGTTTTCGTTTGGAAAAATCGATATGGCACCACCGTCATTTTCAATATCAACAACTAAATCGTCTAAAAAATTCGCAAGTGGCATGTTGAACGCTTCAAATGACTCATCAAAATTGGCAGCCACCATTTCAGCAAAGCTTCAAGTTGGCCAAACAGGTAGTAAAAATGGATAGCCGTCTTCGTCTTCGAATAGTAACAAGTCGTCATTTTTGTCGCGTAGCAACCATACCATAAAAATAGGCAAGTCATTTTCCTGCAGGGCGATTTAAAATAAATCGTTTCATTAGTTTCATATTGGTCATTCCTTTAAGGTGTCATTCTAAAAAAGATATCAAATAAAATAAAAAATTACTATATATAACTTTTTCGAAGTACTGTTAATTACATAATCCTTCTTCTACTAACATGCACCATTCGTTGAATAACAACAATCCTAAAGAAAACACCCATTCATAACATACAATCCCTTTTTTAAAACGAATCTACTACTATAGTTTAAAAGATCGTGCATGCATTCAAGTCACATAGAATCAAAAAAAAGCATGTCTACTGATTGGAACTTTGAATTAATTCCAATCGTTGACATGCTTTTAATTTCAGTTCTATTTTGGGTATCGATAAAATTTATAGGGGGTGTCTTTGTACCCGCAGAATCCAAGTGACGGATAGAAAGACATAAAGTGACAAGGAATTCTAATGTATTTATTCCTGCTTTGCTTTTTCCTCAGACTGCTCACGCTTTGATTGACGATAAACACGTAGTAAATCAAGCGCAAGTAACAACACGATCAAATAAAAAAAAGGACTGTTATAGGATAAACCTAATTGCGATTCGCCGCCAAGTAATGTTAAAACAATCCAAAGCCCGACTGTATATACTGTTAAGCCAACATATGCTTTTTTAGAAAGCTTTTTATATTTTCCCTTGTCTGACGCGATTTGTATGATGACAAGAGCGATTAATATAAGAAGGATGATTTGTTTAGACAATACCTCAGCTAGTGTAGTGTACGGGAAAAAATCATTGACGAAAAGTAAGGTGAAAAATACAAGAATACAAAAGTTTAAAATAGTTGAAAGCTTCATGCAATATCTCCTTAGTTGCCAGTATTCATTTAATTGTAACATGGTTCTGTTTGAAGAGAATCCAAAATTACTAACTTAAAACTACTCACTCAAAAATTTTTAAAATATTAAAAATTATGAAACTTTCTATTGAGTACAATCGTATAGTAGGTAACACAATGAAAAGGGGTGAACTACTTGACGCTATTTGGCTATTCACTTGAGCAGATCTTTTTAGTGGTATTAATTTTCGCTGGCCTTGCAACACTCTTATTTATGTTTTTTGGCGATGCTGTCGAGGGCATTGGAGAAGGGCTGCCGATTTTTAATCCAAGTGTCATTCTATCTTTCATTACGTTGATGTCAGCAGCAGGATTTATTTTAGAAAAGTTAGCCTTATTCCCTAGCGTTTGGAATATTGTTGCTGCTTGCATCATCGGAGTTATTTTAAGTGCACTATTTTATTTGTTTGTTCTTGTCCCACTAAGATCGGCTGATGTTTCTTTAGCTTATACAGAAGAATCACTTGGTGGTCAGCTTGGGAAGGTTATTGTTCCGATTCCTAGAGATGGTTTTGGAGAGGTTGTGATTGAAACGACAAGTGGGATGATTTCCAAGCGAGCAACAGGCTTTGACAATGAGGCTATCGATTATGATACGACAGTACTTATTGTGGAAGTCAAGGAAGGAACACTTTTTGTAAGATCCTATGAGAAGAAATTTTTATAAAGGAGAGATACGTATATGCCAATGGAGATTTTGATTGTTATAGGGATCGTAGCTTTTATATTAATCGCACTAGTTGCACTGTATGTGACAAAGTATAAAACAGCGGGTCCTGATGAGGCACTTATTGTGACAGGTAGCTATCTTGGCTCAAAAAATGTACATAAAGATGAGTCAGGAAATCGCATAAAAATTATTCGTGGTGGCGGGACATTCGTATTCCCAATTTTCCAGCAAGCACAGCCATTAAGCTTGTTGTCTAGTAAGCTTGATGTGACAACACCTGAAGTGTATACAGAACAAGGTGTACCAGTGATGGCAGATGGAACCGCTATCATAAAAGTTGGTGGTTCTATTTCAGAAATTGCAACGGCAGCAGAGCAGTTTTTAGGGAAGCAAAAGGAAGACCGTGAAAATGAAGCGCGGGAAGTGTTGGAAGGTCATTTGCGTTCGATCTTAGGTTCAATGACGGTTGAAGAAATTTATAAAAATCGGGATAAATTTTCTCAAGAAGTACAACGTGTTGCATCTCAAGATTTGGCGAAGATGGGGCTGACAATCGTTTCCTTTACGATTAAAGATGTACGCGATAAAAATGGCTATTTAGAGTCGCTTGGTAAGCCAAGAATTGCACAAGTTAAACGTGACGCAGATATTGCAACTGCCGACGCTGAAAAAGAAACACGTATTAAGCGTGCTGAAGCATCGAAGGAGGCACAAAAGGCTGAGCTTGAACGTGCAACAGAAATTGCAGAAGCGGAAAAAGAAAATCAGTTAAAAGTGGCTGAATTCCGTCGTGAACAAGACATCGCAAAAGCACGTGCAGACCAAGCGTATGAGTTAGAAACGGCGCGTGCAAAACAGGAAGTAACCGAACAGGAAATGCAAATTCGTATTATTGAACGTCAAAAGCAAATAGAGTTAGAAGAAAAAGAGATTTTACGTCGTGAGAAGCAATACGATTCAGAAGTTAAGAAAAAGGCTGACGCGGATCGTTACGCTGTCGAGCAAAATGCAGCAGCGGCCAAAATGCGTGAACTAGCGCAGGCAGATGCGGAGAAATACCGTATTGAATCATTAGCACAAGCTGAAGCGGAAAAAATTCGTTTGGATGGTCTTGCTAAAGCAGATGCTGAGCGTGCCAAAGGGGAAACAGATGCAGATATTATTCGCCTTCGTGGTCTTGCGGAAGCAGAGGCAAAACGAAAAATTGCAGAAGCCTTCGAATACTATGGTCAAGCAGCTGTCCTTGATATGATTGTACGTATGATGCCAGAATATGCGAAAGAGCTAGCGAGTCCACTTGGCAATATCGATAAGATTACAGTTGTCGATACTGGTGGAGGAGAAGGAAGCGGCGGTGCCAATAAAGTAACCGCTTACGCAACTAATTTAATGTCAACATTACAAGAATCATTGAAAGAAACTTCGGGCATTGACGTGAAGGAACTAATTGAAAGCTATGCAGGTAAGCATACATTGCGCCCGGAGTTAGAGCAAATAGCGGCTGGCTTAGAAAAAAAGCAAGAACCCGTTACAGCTGATAAAACACAAAAAGAGATGAAAGAAACAGTTGAACAATAATAACAATAGCCACCTGATGAGTGTCATCAGGTGGCTATTTATCGGTTAAGAGCAAGAATAGTCCTCATTAACTTGTTTCCACTCACTAGAGAGTATGCCGTATGCAGCATGGTCAACATAATGATCGTAAAGCCATTCTGCTTCACGAATCGTGCCTTCTTTTGTAAAGCCTAGTCGTTCAGGGATGGCCCGGCTTTTTGTGTTGCCCACAGCAGCACGAATTTCGACTTTATTGAGCTGTAACTCTTCAAAAGCATACTGCAATAAAGCCTGTACGGTCCTCGTCATAATACCATGTCCTTGAGCCCCTTCACTGAGCCAATAGCCAATAGCAGCAATTTTATTATGATGATTGATCGTATTAAAGCCCGCTATCCCAACGATTTCATTTTGAAAAATGATGACAAGAGAAAGGCTGCTTTTAGCTTCATGTCCTTTTATACAACCTTCAATATAAGCCGTTGTGTCAGCTACTTCTCTTGTAATATCTAGCCACGGCAACCATTCCCGTAAATATGCTCGTGATGCATCTGTTAATGCAAAAACTGTTTTGGCATCTTCTAATGTTAGAGTACGTAAAGATAATTGCTGATCAATTGTAATTTGCAATATTTTCACCTCGTTATTATTTTAAGGAATCATGCATAAAGCCTTACATCTCACGATTCAGAACGGTTAACACTTCAATCATTTCACTTAAATCTTGAATGAGCTGTGCCTGTTCATTCATTGGTAGTCCAAATGCTAGGGCACCTACGACTTTACCATTTCTATATATTAGGAATTAGAAAGCGTTGAGGCGACTCCGTAGACATTCTTTGGTATAACGACATCCGCATTTTGTCCTTTAAAGGCAACGATGAAAACATTTTGGTCATTAGCATTGACTTTTTATCCATCTTGATAACCTGACTCGACTCGCCTGCCAGCTAAATATTTTACAACTGTTTCATCTTCCTTCTCAACGACAGCCACTATTGCCTCTTCTTTTCATGCAAGGTGGATATACGGAACTGATAGAGTGAATGCCTCGATAATCTTCATGGAAATTCCTCCAAGTCTGTGCAACGAAAATAGTATAGTCATCGGAGGTCGTATTACCAATGATTTCTAAATGATTACTTTCACTGTATCACAATAACTGCCAATTCAAAATAGATATAATTTTAAATTTTCTTAAAAATAATGTGACAATATTTAAGTAAACTGTAGAAAACTGTTGTTGAATAAAGTGAGGTGTTGATTCTTTAAAGAATCTTTGAAAGGAAAACGAAGTATTGGCTCTTAACCAAAACGTGTGGTTGATTTCCGTTCCGACTTGGCGCTTTGTTGCTGACGCTACGCTTTCGCACAGATAAAACATTTGCCGCTGACGCTTCGCTTTTGCACAGAGCAAAGCTTCCTTGGGGCGTTCGATGCGCCGCTTGGGGCAACAAATGTTTTTTTGTGCGAAAGCGTAGTGCAAACGCAGCGTCAGCGACAGCACCAATGTTGGTCACGTAGGCGTTATCACAGGACGTGATGTTGAAACAGCAGTCCAAGCAATAGGGATAAATATGTCTATTTTTTGACAACTCTATCGTGTGTTTTAAAAAATATTGTATTAAAATAATAGTAGAACTCGCTGTACGTAAGGAGAGAGAAATGGATACTATTCAAAGAGGAACGAAGGCCTTTCATAAAGCTAATTGGGCTTTATTTTTAGCAGGGTTTATAACTTTCGCAAACTTATATGTGACACAACCGCTACTACCAACATTTGCAAAGGAGTTTCATGTTTCACCAGCAGTTGCGAGTTTATCACTTTCTGTGACAACTTTTGCGCTATCGATCAGTATGATTATTGTTGGCTCCTTATCAGAGGCATGGGGTAGGAAATCTTTGATGACGATTTCTATTTTTGCGGCATCTATTCTTACGCTTGCACTTGCCTTTTCTCCTAATTTTGAAACGATTTTAGTGTTGCGAGTGATACAGGGAGTTGTCTTTGCAGGCTTGCCAGCAATTGCAATGGCTTATTTAGGGGAGGAAATGCATCCTTCTAGTTTAGGTATAGCGATGGGCTTGTACATAAGTGGTAATTCGGTTGGGGGGCTTAGTGGACGAGTTATCATAGGGACACTAACAGACCTTTACACGTGGCAAGTGGGGATGATTGTTCTCGGTGTCATCAGTCTTATGATTAGTGTGTTATTTATCTGGATGCTACCTAACTCTAAGCATTTTACAGCACGTCCATTGCAAATAAAAGCATTGACGACATCACTTATCCAACATGTAAAGGACTCATCCATGCTATGTCTTTTTGGTATTGGCTTTGTATTAATGGGAAGCTTTGTGACTCTTTATAACTACATTGGCTTTAAATTAATGGCACCACCTTATAATTTAAGTGCCACAATTGTTGGGTGGATTTTTGTTATTTACTTAGTAGGTACTTTTAGCTCCACTTGGTTTGGTAGTCTAGCGGATCAATATGGCCGCCAAAAAATGTTGTTATTGTCCATTGCTATCATGTTAACAGGGGCAATACTTACATTAATCGGGCTACTTAGTTTGAAAATTATAGGGATTACAATCTTTACGTTTGGTTTCTTTGCGGCGCACTCGATTGCTAGTGGTTGGGTGAGTAAACGAGCCACTCATGATAAGGCACAAGCATCTTCTCTCTATTTATTTTTCTATTATTTTGGTTCAAGTGTTGGAGGAACAGTAGGGGGAATATTCTGGATGCATTACGGCTGGGGAGGCGTTATTGCGATGATTACTTTATTTTTAATCGTTGCATGCTTACTGTCATTTTTATTAAAGGGTATTATTGCCAAACAACGTATTGCAGCGGGGCTTTAAGAAGAATGATTTGTCGTAAACTATTTGATAGTCTTATAATGAGTAGAATGGTTATAAAGAGGAGTTGAAAGAATATGTTCACGCGTTATAAAGGATTTTCATTTGTCTTTGCTTTGCTAGCTGTAGCCTTTGTTTTGACAGGCTGTGGAGCAGCTAAAGAAAGTGGGCAATCAGAGGGAAGTAAGGAAAAGGAATCAGAAGAAAAAGTGGATTATTCATCAAATGTGAAGGAAAATCCAATTGTGACGATCACGATGAATAATGGAGAAAAAATCGTTATTGAATTAGAGCCTTCTGCAGCGCCGAATACGGTTGCTAATTTTATTTCCTTAGTGGAAGAAGGTTTTTATGATGGTCTTATTTTCCATCGGGTTATCCCTGATTTTATGATTCAAGGTGGAGATCCTTCAGGTAATGGTACAGGTGGTCCAGACTATTCGATTGAAGGTGAGTTTTCTTCAAATGGTTTTAAAAATGATTTGAAGCATGAACGCGGTGTCATTTCAATGGCTCGTTCGGGTGATCCGAATTCTGCGGGATCTCAATTTTTCATTATGGTAGAGGAAGCCTCGCATCTTGATGGCCAATATGCTGCCTTTGGGAAAGTAATCGAGGGGATGGAAACGGTAGATGCTATTGTTGCTGTTGAACGAGATGGTGAAAAACCATTAGAAGATCAGCAAATGAAAAAAGTGGAAGTGGATACAAAGGGCTTTGATTATCCAGCTCCAAAGAAACTAAAATAACTGATGTGACAACCAGTATGAAGACGAAGAAGCATGAGAGATCAAGGATGATCTTCCATGCTTCTTTGTAGTTAACCCATAATATTGTAGCCAGCGTCGATGTAAATTGTTTCACCTGTCACACCACGAGATAGGTGAGATAGCATCACAATTGTCATATCTGCTACTTCGTCTTGTTGAACATTACGTTTTAATGGAGCTGTTTCCTCGATTTTGTGTAAAATTGTGTTAAATGAAGGAACTCCTTTTGCAGCAAGTGTGCGAATCGCTCCTGCTGAGATCGCATTGACACGAATATTATCTTTACCGATATCTGCAGCAAGGTAACGCATAGAAGCCTCTAATGCAGCTTTCGCTACGCCCATGACGTTGTAGCCATCAAGCACGCGTTCTGCTCCTAAGTAACTCATTGTCACGATAGAACCGCCTTCAGTCATATAAGGATGTGCGGCTTTCGCTGCTGAAATAAGAGAATATGCACTAGTATCTTGTGCAAACGCATAGCCGTCACGAGTTGTATCTAAGAAGCGGTTGTGTAAATCCTCAGCATTGGCAAATGCTACAGAGTGCACAATACCATGGATCACGCCTACTTTTGTACCGATTTCATTGAAGGCTGCTTTTGTGCTTTCGTCGCTATTGACGTCACATTGTACGATTAGTGAATCAGATTGTCCGATATTTTCTAATTGTTTTTGTAATTTTTTTAATGAACGTTCTTGACGATATGTGAAAATGACATTTGCACCTACGTCAAATAAACGTTTTGCAATACCCCAAGCAATACTTCGGTCGTTTGCCACACCCATTACAACAATATTCTTATCTTTTAATTGTAATAAATTATCCATCATTTATAAGAACCCCTTTATGAAATAATATCTGTTATTAGTACCAACTACTAAAATCTTATCATACATAAATAATGGATGCAATAATAAGATAAAAAAGAGTGTCCGACGTTACTAGGATAGGCACAAAAAAAATTCATCTCCACTTACTTAGAGACGAATCCAATAGTTGTATTTAAATTTGTGCTACCTCATACATATCTAAGCCGCTGTAGACTGCGTTATGTACTGCAATCATAAAGCAGTTTTGCGTACGAATAGCCTGTGCCATAATTTTGATGGCTCTTGTTTGAACTTTATGAAATGTTTTGTCACTTGATAAAAGATCATCATTCAAATGCGCTAGAAAATAGGGTTGTTGGATTATTTGTTCTATAAGATCTGCAGCATCATTTTGACCGAATATGTTATAGGCCCAGAGGTCAATATCATTGCCTAGTTGGAAAGCGACGAAGTAGAATAAATCATCATCATTTCTCTCGATAATTTTATGAATAATTTGAATCTTTTTGAGCTCTTCTATTAAAAAAATGTTAATTGAATAGTGCATTGCCTTTGAAGAATTTAAAAAAAGACTATCTTTTTGATGTGATTTTAAAAAGAACCAGCAATTTAAAATAACAGCCCAAGAATCTAATGCATTCATACACTTAGATTGAAAATTAGGGAAAATAGATTGCCATTTTGCTGCAAGATTTTTAAATTGATTCATCTGGTCTTCGTCAATATGGTATAAGCTATGATTTGTTTCTAATTGATTAAACATTATCATTCATTCCTCCAATAGAGTTTATATATATTCTGAGTAGGGAAATCAACTATATAATCAACTAAATTTAAGCGTTGTGTTTCTTTTGTGTTTCAACGTGAAGATTCTAATTAAGTAAGAAGGCACCCAGTTAAGGATGCCTTCAGTGTACGAATAGAGTTACAAACTATTCGAATTTTAATGAGTCGCCATCAAAAGTTTCGTCTGCTACTTTGATTGAGTCAGTTGGGCAGCCTTCGAAAGCATCTTGCATATCTTCTAATAGATCTTCTGGAACTTCAGCAGTTCCCATGTTATCATCTAAAATAACGAAGGCAATACCTTCATCATCATAATCATAAATATCTGGGGCTGCGGCTCCGCAAGCGCCACAAGCGATGCATGTATCTTTATCAACAATTGTGAACTTAGCCATTTTTCATTCTCTCCTTTTACATGTTCCTACAAAGCTTCATACTCATTTTAAAGATGTTTATCTTACTTTTCAACATAAATACTATTAAATTGGAGGAATTTGCGTCTATGTTTCATCAAATTTTATTGCAAATCTTTCAAAAACTCAATAACGAACGGTCGATTTCTGCAGCTTATCATGTATTGAGAGGAAAGCGCTCAGGACAGACGATTCAAGACATTGGGTTATTTCAGCTACATAAATATTTCGGGCTATTACCTAAGTTATCGCGAGCGACATTTGATGAAGCTGTATCCTTATTTTCGCAGAATAGTTGGTTAATAATGCAAGAATCTGGTCACTATTCCATGAAAAAGTTAGGTTTACAGCAAGCGGAGCAAACACCTGATTTTTTATTTGATGGGTGGCACTATAGGGGAAATGAGCATATATTTTTTGCGAGATTGTCATTAATTGTACAAAGTTTATCCTATCAGCGTGCTGGATTACGTTCCTTTTCTCCAATAAGTAGGGATACGAATATTCAGTCTTGGGTTCGTACATTTTTACTTGAACATAATTATCAAGATGGGCATTTACAGCAGCAATTACTGGAGGAATGCGAAAACGTGCTTTCTGAGTTATCTTTATCTGAAGCCAACAAACAGCTTGTCCTCTATCGATTGAGTGGCTATGGTTTGCCAGGATGGACATGGCAGCAACTTGCTAGTGAACGAAAGGAAGCAATTTTAGATTGTCAATTAGCGTTTATAGAATTGCTACATGTATTTTTAAATGAAGTCCATCAAACAACTGATTATCCGTTACTTGGAAAAATAGCAGAGGAAATAAGAGTAAAGGCGTTATTAACCGATTCAGCTCAGCAAACAGCGCATTTATATGAGCAGGGCTATTCGATTGAACAGATTATGCAAATAAGAAAGCTAAAACAAAGTACCATTGAGGATCATTTTGTAGAATTAGCCATGTATGAACCAAACTTTTCGATTGGTCCATTCGTCTCTTATAAGGAAGCGGAAAAAGTTTGGCAGGCATCGAAACAATATCAAACAAAAAAATTAAAAACATTGCATGAAGTGGTTGAAGGTATGAGTTATTTCCAGTTAAAGCTTGTCCTCGCGAAAGGAGAAGTATAAATGGAACTTGAACAAATATTGGCAAAGCAATTTGGTTATACAGCTTTTCGTCCAGGGCAAAAAGAGGTTATTGAAGCAATCCTAGAAGGAAAAGATGTTATTGCTCTATTACCGACAGGAATGGGTAAATCACTTTGTTATCAGTTGCCAGGGTATATCTTGCAGAAGCCGGTATTAATTGTTTCTCCACTGCTTTCGCTAATGCAGGATCAGGTAGAGGAGTTAAAACGCTTTGGTGAAAAGAGGGTAGTTGCTTTAAATTCATTTTTAACCATAAGTGAGAAACGTTATGTATTACATTTTTTAGAGCAGTTTCGTTTTATTTTTACGTCACCAGAAATGCTATTGCAGCAACAAGTTCAGGATAAGCTTTCACAAATGCAGTTAGGTCTTATTGTTGTGGATGAGGCACACTGTATTTCTCAGTGGGGCTTTGATTTTCGACCAGATTATTTACGAATTGGACAGTGGTTTTCACAAGCAAATCGTCCACCTGTTTTAGCTTTATCAGCGACTGCGACGAATAAAGTAGTCAATGATATACGGGATACATTGTCGTTAGATTCACCTTTTGAGTTTTTATATAATGTGGATCGATCTAATATTCATCTCGGTCGTGTTGTATTTGAGGATAGGGAAGATAAAGCACACTGGATTATACAGCATATAAAAGAGACAGCAGGACCAGGTATTTTATATATGTCCTCGCGAAAGCGTGCTGAACAATATAGTGAGGTACTAATCCAGGCAGGCATACGAGCGGCTGCTTATCATGCAGGCTTTGGTGCTGAGGATCGCCAGTTTATTCAGCAACAATTTATTGACGGGGAACTCGACTGGATTGTGGCAACAAATGCGTTTGGGATGGGGATCAATAAGTCGGATATTCGTCAGGTCATTCATGAAACGATGCCTGCCAATGTAGAAAATTATATGCAGGAGATTGGTCGAGCGGGGCGTGATGGTCACCCGGCGCTTGCAGTTTTACTTTATTGTGATGATGACGTAGAACTTGCAAAATTTGTTGTAACAGGCGATTTGCCAACATCTGGTCATGTCGATCGGTATCAGGAACTACTATATCAACAAACACAACCATCGCAAATGCTGAAAAACGGAGAGCTGAGTGAGACCGCTTTTCGTGTGCTTGATTATTGGTTACAACAAGAAACGATGGAACAAGTTAAAGTACGACTAAATCATTTGGCACTGGAAAAATACCGTGCTGTCAATGAAATGCAAAAAATTACTCAGACAAAAGACTGTATTCGCAAGCAGCTAGTCGGGTATTTTGGGCAAACATTGTTGAAAAAACCGGAAAACTGTTGTGAAAATTGTGGAATCAATTATGATGAAATCAATAAAGCGCGCTTGAAGGAAGAGAAGAAAATAGAAATGATTCCATGGAAAAGTCGGTTAAAGCAACTTTTAATGGGCTTTTAGACTATAATTGACGGTCATTTACTTTTTGCGCAAAATTCGTCATAATAGAATGATAGAAAGCGTAGTAAGGTTGGAGGAAAGGCGAATGAGTAAAGAAGATTATCGCGATAAAATCGAAGAGCATCGTCAATCTTTTGTAGAAGAGCAAACAGAGCAGCAAGATTTATCTAGAGTTTCAAGAATGAATAAAAATGGGGGCAATAATAAAAAGCCGAAAAAAACAAAAAGAAAAACGCCATTAATGACGATTCTTTTTGTCATCTTTATCTTAATTCCATTATCAATATTAATCTATTTTTTAAAATTCTATGAACCGGGTGAAACAATTGAAGAGGCTGAAAAAAATTCTACGGATACAATTGTAGAAATTGATAAGTCTGGAAATAAAGCTGAAGTAGCTGACAAAAACAAAGAAGACGATAAAGCAAACAAAGACAAAGCTGAAAAAGAAGACAAAGCTAAAGATCAGTCTAAGAAAGATGCTGAGAAATTAGCAGCTGAAAAAAAGGCAGCTGAAGATGCTAAAAAGGCTGAAGAAGCTAGGAAGGCCGAAGAAGCTAGAAAAGCCGAGGAAGCTAGAAAAGCTGAGCAAGCTAGAATAGCACAAGCTGAAGCGGCAAGAAAAGCTGAAGAAGCTAAAAAAGCCGAGCAAGCACGTAAAGCCGAGGAAGCACGTAAAGCAGAACAAGAGAAACAAACTGCAAAAGCAAGTACCCATACTGTAAAGGCAAATGAAAATCTATATCGTATTGCATTGAATCACTACGGTGATGGAAGTGAAGCAACCCTAGCGAAAATCCGTGCAGCAAACGGTATGTCTTCAAATGATGTAATGGTTGGGCAAGTTATTAAACTACCATAAGAAAAGCAGGTGTCATTCTTTGGTAATGATGTTTTTCTAGTATAAAATAAAGGACAAACGTCAACAACAAATAAAGTTGAGGCGTACGTCTGATTTAGTGAAAGGCGATTCTTCATTATAACGAATCGTCTTTTTGCTTTCATAAGGAGATGTTAGGGAATGATTTATATTGGACTATTCGTTTTAGTAGTCATCGCGTTCCTGCTTTATATGTTAAAGGTGGCACATGAGAACAATGTTTTACATCATCAATTGCAATTAAAGGGTGAGCGGGAAAAGATTAGACTGTTTTTTATTTCGGATACACACTTACGAAAAATTAACCACCAGATGATTGAGCAGTTAGATGGCCAATTTGACGCGGTTATTATTGGTGGAGATTTTGCGGATGGACGCACCCCTATTGAGCGTATTCATGACAATTTAAAATTATTGACTCCTTTAGGACCGACTTATTTTGTATGGGGAAATAATGACAGAGAAGTAGGCGAGGAGCGGCTACAAGGTATTTTACAGGAGCATGGTGTTCAGATCGTAGCCAATGATGCAGTATTACTGCCTAAAAAAAACCGCTTTTGGCTAAGTGCAATTGAAGATACGTCTACAAAGAAATATAGCTTTGATGAAGCATTTGCAAAGGTGGGAGAGAAAGACTTAGTTGTCTTTATTTCGCATAACCCAGGTGTTTTCGCAAGAGTCCGTGCAAAATTTAGAGCAGATTTAATGATTGGTGGGCATTTACACGGAGGTCAAATTAGAATTGGCCCATACAGTGTACATCCAAATGGCTCATATCGAGAGCGTGAGGGTGTGATGACTTTAGTAAGTAACGGTTATGGTACGACATTGTTACCTTTCCGACTTGGTGCGAGGCCACAATGTCATATTATTGACATTGAAATTTCGGGTAAATGAACAACCAAAACTCGATAGAAGGCGTATAATGGAACGATAAGGATTTATTCGGTAAAAGCCCGATTAATCAATTATGCCTTGGCATAATTGCGTCCGGAATCGGCTTTGTGCATGCATAAAGAACTCCTTTCCGATTTCCGTTAAACCTGTATTCATCTCACCGTCTATAGAGATGGGAGACTTCTTCTGAAAGAAGTTAAAAGTAAAGTATTAGCAAATCGCTGATACAAAGTTGATAGGAGTGTCAAGAAATGCAGCAAGTAGATGCAATTATTGTTGGAGGAGGTCCCTGTGGTTTAGCGGCGGCAATAGCCTTGCAAAATATTGGATTAAAGCCAATTGTCATTGAAAAAGGAAATATCGTAAATGCGATTTACAATTATCCTACGCATCAAACTTTTTTTAGTACGAGTGAACGTTTAGCTATTGGTGATGTGCCTTTTATCATTGAAGGACGTAAACCTAAGCGAAATCAAGCACTAGTTTATTATCGAGAAGTTGTGCGTTTGAAGGATATTCAAGTAAACCGCTTCGAGAAAGTAAATAGCGTTGTGAAAAATGGAGCGGAGTTTACAGTAACGACAAACAAAGAGGTTTATGCAACACCTTATGTTGTGATCGCCACAGGCTACTATGACCATCCAAATTATTTAAACATTCCAGGTGAGAAATTGCCGAAAGTCTTCCATTACTTTAAAGAGGGACATGAATTTTTTGATACTGATGTTCTTGTAATAGGTGGAAAAAATTCGGCGGTGGATGCGGCGCTTGAGTTGAATAAGGCTGGGGCTCGCGTCACTGTTGTCTATCGTGGTAGTGAGTATTCACCTAGCATCAAGCCATGGGTTTTACCAGAATTTGAAGGAGTAGTACGAAATGGAGAAGTCCAAATGCATTTCAAAACAAATATACTGGAAATCCGTGAGCATGAGGTTGTAGTAGAAATTGATGGTAGCAAAAAAACTGTAAAAAATGATTTTGTTTTTGCGATGACAGGCTATCACCCTGATCATTCATTTATTCGAGCAATGGGTGTCTCAATTGATTATGAAACAGGTCGTCCTTTCTTTAATGCAGAAACTATGGAAACAAATGTGGAAGGATTATTCATTGCTGGAGTTATTGCAGCTGGAAATAATGCCAATGAAATTTTTATTGAAAATGGCCGTTTCCATGGTGATTGTATTGCAAAGACAATTGCCAAAAGAGCAAAATAGCACTAGAAGCTGTATAGGCATGTAAGCTTATACAGCTTTTTTTTAAGAAGTTGGATAGAAGAAGAGAGAAAGCGAAGGAAAGAAGGGTCATGACGACGGATAAAAGAGCCCAAGCGATGGAAAGAGGTTGAAGCGACGGATTGAAGAGCCAGAGCGACGGAAAGAAGGGTCATGACGACGGAAAGAGATCGAAGCGACGGATAGAAGAGCCAGAGCGAAGGAAAGAAGGGTCATGACGACGGATAAAAGAGCCCAAGCGACGGAAAGAGGTCGAAGCGACGGAAAGAAGGTCCAGGGTGACGGATGAAAGAGGCGAAGCGACGGAAAGAAGAGCCAGAGCGACGGAAAGAAGGGTCATGGTGACGGAAAGAGATCGAAGCGACGGAAAGAAGAGCCAGAGCGACGGAAAGAAGTCGAAGCGACGGAAAGAAGAGCCAGAGCGACGGAAAGAAGGTCCAGGGCGACGGAAAGAGGTCGAAGCGACGGAAAGAAGAGCCAGAGCGACGGAAAGAAGGTCCAGGGTGACGGATGAAAGAGACGAAGTGACGGAAAGAAGGGTCATGACGACGGATAAAAGAGCCCAAGCGTCGGATTGAAGAGCATACGCAACTCATCGGACGCCACAGAAAAGTGCCCAGTAGGATCGGAAATCTAACCCATGTAATGGTAATGAGACAAAATTTCATCGAAGTTAATTAAAAAGGTGTGAATGAATGCTTGGTTTATACTGGATATTTAGTTATATCGTAGGGAACTTTATGACGGCATATTTCGTTGGAAAAGCGTATGGTGTTAATTTACAGGAACAAAAGAGTAGAAACTTAGGTGCTCGAAATGCTGGCAATGTTATTGGGAAAGCTGCATTTATATGGACCTTTTTAGGGGATTCTTTAAAGGGTGTGCTTGTTGTTGGTGTAGGACATTTATGGCATTTTGAAGAATGGGAAATAGTTCTAGGTGCTTGTTTAGTTATGTTTGGTCATTTCTTTCCATTTTGGCTGAAATTTAAAGGGGGAAAAGGGGTAGCAACTTTTATAGGTGTAGGTCTGGCATTGTCACCAAACTTATTTTTAATGATGGTTGTAGGGACAGCTATTACGCTTAGTGTAACGAGAAGTTTAACGCTTAGTATGTTAGGTGGCTTTGTTTTATATGGTGGAGCAATTGTTTATACCGATCAATTACTGTTATACATACCAATACTAGGAACAATAATCTTTATAATTATGAAGCATATGCCGAATATTAACGAAGCTTTAGGGAGAAGGAAGTGATGATATGTATTGGTGTAAAATTGCGCATACGGAAGCGGAGTTTGAGGAAATTGCACGATTAAATTATGAAACCTTTGTCGAAGAAATTCCACAGCATCAACCTAATTCCGCTAGAAAAAAAATGGATCGATTTCATCATGAAAATACGTATATCGTTGTTTATAAAGAATTAGAACTTATAGGGATGCTTGCCTTTAGAGATCAGAGACCGTTTTCAATTGATGAAAAGATAGGAAAGGTTGAGCAGTATTTATCAAAGGAAATTAGCACTAAGCTATGTGAAATTCGATTGCTAGCTGTGAAAAATGCATATCGAACAGGAAGAGTACTACTGAAATTGACACAGGCATTAACTGCTTTTGCATACGAAAAAGGTTATTCGGCAGCCGTAATCTCAGGGACTACCCGTGAAGAGAAACTTTATAAGCAAATGGGTTTTACCCAATTTGCACCTGCAACAGGGACAGAGGATGCTTTATTTTTACCCATGGTATTAACAAGACAGCAATTTGAAACGTCTTTGCAGCAAAGACTTGCGAAGGAGTGCCATACATTTTATCCAGGACCAGTGAAACAAAACGAACCATTCAATTATTCTGAGCTTTCTCATCGTTCGTTGGGCTTTCAATCACTATTTGAGCAGATGAGAAATAAGTTGCTTCAATTATCAGGAGCAGAACATGTAGCTACAATTGTAGGAACTGGGACATTGGCTAATGAGGTGATGCTAGGGCAATTGAAGGCTCAACAATTAGGACGTGGACTTATTTTAATAAATGGTGAATTTGGAGAACGTCTTCGGAGGCAAGCTGAGAGATGGTCATTGGATTTTGATGTGGTTGAACAAGATTGGGGCAGTACGTTTGCTATAAATATTTTGGAGTCTTATTTACAAAAGGGATCTTATCAATGGCTTCTTGTAGTACATGGAGAAACGTCGACTGGTACTTGCAATGATTTAAAGGGGATTTTACAGCTGACTAAACGTTATGATACAAAGCTTTGCGTTGATTGCATTAGTTCGTTCGGAGCAATGCCATTTACTTTAGAAGATTGTTACTTAGCAACTGCGGTAAGTGGAAAAGCTATTGGTGCGCTTAGTGGCTTGGCTTTCGTGTTTTCGCAAAACATTGTTAAATCTTCAACAACATTACCAGCTTATCTCGATTTAGCTAATTACCAGCAAGGTGCGATTCCGTTTACGTTACCAGCAGTACTTGTAGCAAATGTTGAAACAGCATTACAAGCATATCCAGAAAGATATGGACAGCTACAGCAACGCTTTAATACATTGCTGCAGCTACCATTTATGCACTATCAAGTTTCAACTAGACAATATCCGATGTTAATTACTTTACAACTTCCTAAAGCTTTGGCAAATCTACAGAGCGATTTAAAGTTAAATGGGTTATATGTTCATGCAGATAGCCAATATTTACGACGAAGAAATTTTATACAGCTTTCTGTTATACAGCCAGATTTTGAGTTAGCAATCGAACGTTTACATAATATCTTAAGTTATTATAAGCAAGTTGCAGATGCATAAGTTAAAGTGAAGATTGAATACATTAGCTTTACATGAAAAATTCCTTTAAATCAAGAGGAGTTCCTGTTTTGTTAAGCCCAATTAATAATTTTAATCGCGCTTTTTGACCATTAATACCAGTTGCAAATATGGCTCCTAAGTCTTCGAGCATTTTACCACCACCTACGTAGCCATATACGCCCTCGGCAATACCATTAAAGCAACGAGAGACTAATACAACAGGAATTCCTCGTTCTATTAAGCTTTCGATGCCTTTAACAACTGATGGAGGAACATTGCCTTGTCCGAGTCCTTCTAAAACGACACCATCATATTTGCATGCGAGCACTACTTCAAGTAGATCAACCTCCATGCCAGCATAAACTTTTAACATGGCTACGCGTTTTGATAATGCATGAATATCTACATATTGACGACGAATGGGTGCATGATGGAATAAAATACGTGTTTTTGTAATAAGTCCAATTGGTCCATACTGTGGTGATTGGAATGTATTTACAGAGCTGGTGCTTGTTTTGGTTGTATTTACGGCAAGATGAACTTCGTCATTCATCACAACTAGCACACCTTTTTCACGTGCTTCCTGATCAACAGCTACTCGTACAGCTTCCACTAAATTGTAAATTCCATCTGCACCTAGTTCATTGGAGGAGCGCATTGCACCAGTTAGTACAATAGGAATTGATAAATCAGTTGTTAATTCTAAAAAATAGGCTGTTTCTTCTAATGTATCGGTACCATGGGTGATGACAATGCCATCAATTTGCTCCTCTGAAACTTTTTCGATAATGAGGTTACGTAACTTAAGCATTTCTTTTGGCGTAATATGTGGCGATGGGAGGTTAAAAGCCTCCATTTCAATAATTGTGGCAAGCGTGTCGAGTTTGTTGCTTTCCTTCATTAAAGGGTTTTCCTTGTTTGGTATAACGGCACCTTCATCCGTCATCGCCATAGATATTGTTCCACCGGTATGAATTAATAAAATTGTTTTTTTCATAAAAAATAATGTCTCCTTTTAAAAAGTTTTATGTCATTACATGGTATAATAATAGCAGTTTATGTTTATTCAATAGCTATTTTTTGTTGAAAACGAAAGCTTAATACTACAGAAGTTTTCCACCTAAAATATGTGAATGTATTTTTTTAGTGGTCTCCACTAATTGACTGAGAACTTGGGCTAAGGAATTTCATCCTAGGAAAACGCCAAATTATCCAACTTTATGTTGGTCTAAAGCCTCAAGACGATGTCACAGATTTTGAATTGTGCTAACATAATTTAAAATTTGATCATAATTATGTCAAGGCGAAATTGATTTTTGAAAGGAGCCGGCAACATGATCATTTTATTATCAGCTGCCATTGCTCCCGGTCTAGCGCTTTTTAGTTACTTCTATTTGCGCAATCAGATGGCAACGGAGCCAAGAAGAACCTTACTTCAAACGTTTTTGTATGGCGCATTTTTAACGTTCCCAATCTTGTTTTTACAATATGTTTTAACAGAGGAAGGGATTTTTCGATCTCTTTATCTACAAGATGTAGTTTTTTCTAGTGTCGTTGAAGAATTTTTTAAATGGTTTGTTCTTTTAATCGCAATCTACAATCATGTCGAATTTGATGATCCGTATGATGGCATACTCTATGGTGCAAGTGTATCTCTTGGTTTTGCCACGATTGAAAATGTTCTCTACTTATTTTCGTTCGGATTAGATACGGCATTTATGCGAGCATTATTACCCGTATCAAGTCATGCATTATTTGGCGTTGTAATGGGTTATTATTATGGACGTGCCAAATTCTCGAAGCATGCAAAGACGACAGAAATGATTGCTATGGCGCTTTGTGCACCGGTAGTATTACACATTCTTTATAATACAATTTTATCATTCAAAGGGTATTGGGTATATTTAATGATACCGTTTATGCTATTTTTGTGGTGGTTTGGGCTTAGAAAAGTCAAACTTGCTCATTATCACCTTGTGCAACATTTGCATATGCATAAAAAAATATAAAGCGTAGAAATCTAAAAAAAGATTTCTGCGCTTTTCTTTTTTTACTTCTTTCAGCAAATGTTTTCGTAGCGAAAGTGAAACGTCAGCTACAAATGTTTTTTCGTAGCGAAAGTGAAACGTCAGCTACAAATGTTTTTTCGTAGCGAAAGTGAAACGTCAGCTACAAATGTCTTTTGGAGCGAAAGCAAAGCGTCAGCTACAGGAATCTTCCTTCTCGATAGGTGGTGAGATGAATATAGATTTAAGTTACTTTTCAGCGGGTGTCCAAACACCTGTACCTGTCGTTACGCTTTCGGTACAGAAAACATTGTTGAAAGAAGCTAAAGCCTCCGCACGATTCTAGACGCAATTTTTGCCGAGGCAAAATTGATATGTATAAAATGAGTTGTTTGTTTCAAGCTATGAAAAAAGGAGTGATGATCATGCGCTTAGTAAGCTTAATTTTTGCTTTGATGTTGGGGATTAGTATATTCGCTATTCCACAAAATGACGCCATTGCATTTACCGAGCAACAGATTTCTCGTGGTGCTTATGGAGATGATGTAATTGAACTGCAAGCAAGGCTACAATACTTAGGATTTTATAAAAGTAAAATTGATGGTAAATTTGGCTATAACACATATTGGGCTTTACGGAACTTCCAAGAGAAATATGGTTTACCAGTGGATGGGGTAGCCGGCGCTAATACAAAAAAAGCTTTATCTGGCAATTCAGATTACGATGAAGGCTGGGTTAAAGCTCAATTAAATGCAGGTAATCAATTTACCTATTATGGAGGCAAGCCACTTGAACAGCAAGTAAAAACAAACACTGGCGGTGGTGGTGGTGGTGGTAAAAGTAGTGGTAGTAGTAATAATAATGGCACTAAAACTCAAGTACCTCCAAAGTATACTGAAAAAGACGTACAGTTAATAGCGAATGCGGTTTATGGTGAAGCAAGAGGAGAGCCTTATGAAGGTCAGGTAGCAGTAGCTGCTGTTATTTTAAATCGTCTGGAAAGTCCTGAATTCCCAAATACAATTTCAGGTATTATCTTCCAACCTTTGGCGTTTACAGCGGTGGCAGATGGGCAAATTTGGCTTGAACCAAACGAACGTGCAAAAGAAGCCGTAATTGACGCTATGAATGGATGGGATCCTTCAGAAAATGCACTTTATTATTTTAATCCGAAAACAGCTACAAGTAAGTGGATTTGGTCAAGACCTCAAATTAAACAAATTGGAGAACACATTTTCTGTTCATAGAAAGGAGGAAAATAAATGAGAACTATGCTCGTTATACTTACTGTAGCAGTTATTGGTTTAGGGGCATATAGCATTCATATGCACAAAGAAAACACTAGTTTACAACGTACTGTGCTAGCTCAGTACACAAATAATTTAACGGATGCTTCTGAGAAATTATCTGGACTACAACAAGCTGTTTCACAATCACTATTGTTTCAGGATGACCAAGCGATGAACAATGAGTTAGATTCTGTTTGGCGACTAAGCTCTGAAGTTCGATCTTCTTTATCTAATATTCCTGTCGGGCAAGAAGTCTCGAACCAGTGGCTAAGTTACTTAGGGCGCCTGGGAGATGAAGCCAAGAGAACAGAAAAAACAGGAGATTATCAAGCTTGGCAAGAAAAAATGCCACAGGTCTCTACAAATTTACAATCACTTTCAGATGAATGGACAGCCGCAACAGTAGATTTTTATAAAAATAACGGAAATATGGACGTCTGGGTGCAACAAGTAGATAATAAGAAGCCAAATACAACATTTGATAATGTTCAAAAAACATTAAAGGATTACAGCGAAAAAGATTTCCCACTTACATTAAGTGAATCTGATTGGCAGAAAAAAATAGAACTTAAAGCATTACAAGATTCGGTCATTACTGAAAAAGAGGCATTAGAAAAAGTAAAAAATTTATTCCCTATTATTAAAGATGCAACATTTACTGTTACGAAAAGTAGTGATACTGCACCATATCCGTTTTATCATATCCAATTCCACCAAGGTATTCGT
Organism: Lysinibacillus sp. RS11; assembly: GCF_042019215.1. NCBI lineage: Bacteria > Bacillati > Bacillota > Bacilli > Caryophanales > Bacillaceae > Lysinibacillus > Lysinibacillus sp. RS11. The sequence continues at coordinate 1,490,430 of NZ_CP168124.1, forward strand.
TTAGGATATGTCGATTTAACAGAAAAGGGTGGACATTTACTATCCTACTTAGTGGAACGTCCAGTAGATGAAGCAAGATTATCACAAGATGAAATTAAGAAAAAGGCTGAGGAATATTTAAAACAACTTGGCATGAATGATGTTGCATTTGTGGAATCTCGTGAAAACCATCAAGCATGGCATTTGACATTTGCACGTGTGCATCCTGGAGACAATGCGTTGATTTATGCAGATGGCGTCCAACTAAAACTGGCAAAGGATACAGGCGAGTTACTAGGTGCTAATGCAATGGAATATATTCAGGAAGAGACGATTAAACCACAAACCCCAAGACCAATTGATTGGAAAACTTTCTTCGATAATGATGTGAAAGTAGAGGAAGTAAGAAAGATTTATACAGATAACGGTCAATTTGAACAACGCCTTTGTTATGAAGTGATTGCGGTTCGTGATAAAAATACACAAGAAACATTCAGGGTTGTTATTGATGCAGAAAATCACAATGTTTTAAAAGTGGAATATTTAACGTAATTTAATAAAAAACACCAGTTCATATAGCCAAAATGGGCATCTCATGCGATAATGAAGATATATATATTTGTGTTCGAGGAGATGCTCATGGAAATAAAAATTGGTACACAATTAGAACTTGAACCAACTTATACAGAGCGTGTTGAAAAATTCCGCTGTAAAGTTGTAGAACAAAAAGACAATATTATTTACATCGATTATCCAACAAATGTTGCTACAAAGAAAACAGCATTTCTAATAGATGGTTCTGAATTTAGAGCATCTTTTCGTACGGATGACAAACAATCATTTGCATTCATTACAGAAGTGACTGGACGTAAAGCTGGCAATATACCAATGATTATGTTGCACTGTCCAAATGCAGAGGACTTTATCAAAATTCAACGTCGTGAATATGTACGTGTAGAAACACCAGTGGATGTAGCGATCCAATTTAAGGATCACAAATATCAGCTAGTAACAGAAGATATTAGCGCAGGTGGTTTGTCAGTTGGCTTAAGAGGGGCATTTGCTTTCCAAGATGGTGATGAGGTTAAGTTAACGATCGTTTTACCGTTTGCTAATGGAGATGTTAAATACGTAATCACGGATGCGACGGTTGTTCGCATATCCGAAAACGATAACAAAAAAATAGCAACTATACAGTTAACAGATACAGATGATGTAGACAAACAGCATATTGTTCGTTTCTGTTTTGAACGTCAGTTAGTCAATCGTCGTAAAGAAACGAATCCTTTTGATGCTTAATTTTTTTCGCTTAAAATGTAGCGAATGCAAAGAACTAAGGTGGGAGCTGAACTGCCCATAAAATCCCCATTGAGTAAGTTTCACTTCTTGCAGTTAAGTTATCCTTCAAATCGATTAGTCGTTTTATTTAAGAAAGCCCTCTGCTAGAAGAGGGCTTTTTTATGATACAATGTGGTGTGATAGAAAGTAGGGAAGAATATGAAGAAAAACATTCAAATTGCGATTGATGGACCTGCTGGCGCTGGTAAAAGTACAATCGCGAAAATTGTTGCAGAGGCACTCGGGTTTACTTATATCGACACTGGAGCAATGTATCGTGCTGTGACGTATAAAGCACTGCAACAAGACATATATTTAGATGATGAAGAAAAATTAGCAGAAATGTTAGCATCTAGCACAATTGAATTAAAACCTTCTCCTCAAGGACAGCTTGTCTTTTTGGACGAGAAGAATGTGTCGGCAGAAATTCGATCAAATGAAGTAACTTCATCTGTTTCACAAGTATCGGCTCATGCTAAAGTGCGTGAACTATTAGTAGCACAGCAACAAAAGCTTGCGGCTAATGGTTGTGTTGTTATGGATGGGCGCGATATTGCTACGCATGTGTTAAAGAATGCAGAACTAAAAATCTTTATGTCTGCAACGGTAGAAGAGAGAGCAAGACGTCGTTTTATTGACAATCAAAAGCGCGGAATTGAATCTTCCATTGAAAAACTTCAAGAAGATATTGCTCTACGCGATAAAATGGATAGTGAGCGTGAAGCATCACCACTAATTCAAGCAGCAGATGCCATATTTTTAGATACGACAGCCTTGTCAATTGATGATGCAGCACAGGCCATTTTAAAATTAGCGCAAGAAAAAATGAAGTAAATCCAAAAATTTCAGACATTTTTTGAATTTAAAGGATTTATTTTTGTCTTTGTCTTCAAAATCGAATAAAATAGTAAGGGAAGATGCGAAGGAGGGTTACATATGTCTGAAGAAATGAACTATGCAGAACAAACATTTAACGAAGGTGATATCGTCAAAGGGATTGCAGAGCAGGTTGATGAAAAAGCAGTAACTGTTTCAATTCCAGGTGCACCATTTGACGGTATTATACCAATAAGTGAATTATCAAGCTTACACATTGAAAAAGCGTCTGACATAATCTCTGTTGGAGATGAGTTGGAGTTGGTGATTACAAAGGTTGAAGAAGGAAACTATGTATTATCAAAACGTAAAGTAGACGCATTAAAAGCATGGGATACACTTGAGCAACAATTCAACGCTGAGGAAGTTTTCGAGGCGGAAGTAAAAGATATTGTTAAAGGTGGACTTGTCGTCGATTTAGGAGTACGTGGCTTCGTTCCAGCATCCCTTGTAGAAGATTACTTTGTTGATGATTTTGAGGGCTATAAAGGCAGATCTCTTAGCTTTAAAATTGTTGAGCTTGATAAAGAAAAAAATCGCTTAATTTTATCACATCGTGCTGTAGTGGAAGCGGAAAAAGCTTCTCAAAAGAAAAATGTCATTACCCAAATTAAAACTGGCGATGTGTTAGACGGTAAAGTACAACGTATCGCATCATTTGGTGCATTCATCGACCTTGGTGGTATTGATGGCCTTGTGCATATTTCACAAGTGTCTCATGAGCATGTGAGTCAAGTGAGCGAGGTTTTATCAGAAGGGCAAGAAGTGACGGTTAAAGTCCTTTCTGTAGATCCTGAAAATGAGCGCATTTCGTTATCTATTAAGGACACGATTCCTGGTCCTTGGTCGAACATCGAAGAGCGTGCTGCTAAAGGTACAGTATTAGATGGAAAAGTAAAACGTCTTACTTCATTCGGAGCATTTGTGGAAGTTTTCCCAGGTGTTGAAGGTTTAGTGCATATTTCTCAAATCGCGCATAAGCATATTAACACGCCACACGAAGCTTTAAAAGAAGGACAAGAAGTACAGGTGAAAGTGCTTGATGTAAATGCTGAAGATGGCCGCTTAGCATTAAGTATTAAGGATTTACTTGAAAATCCTGATGCCGAGGAAGTAATCGACTATAAATTACCAGAAGAAAACACAGGCTTCTCTTTCGGTGATGTTATTGGCGATAAACTAAAAAACTTTAAATAAACTTGACAAGCGAGGATACAGTTTGTGTCCTTGCTTTTTTTTTATGGAGGCAACGAGTAGAAGAGGGAAATGACGAAAAAATTTAAAAAGAGATGGATAGAACAGTACATAGCGCGCACTATTATGGATATGATATGATATAATGGCATTTTTCGTGTATAATAGCGAAAGACAAGAAGTTGGAAGGATGAAGTACAGATGACGAAACCAGTAGTAGCCATCGTAGGTCGTCCGAACGTAGGTAAGTCGACGATTTTTAATCGTATCGTTGGAGAACGTGTATCGATTGTGGAAGATATTCCAGGGGTAACACGCGACCGTATTTATAGTTCGGCAGAGTGGTTAACACATGACTTTAATATTATTGATACAGGTGGTATCGAGATTGGGGACGAGCCGTTCTTAGAGCAGATTCGTCAACAAGCAGAAATCGCCATTGATGAAGCAGACGTTATTATTTTTATGACAAACGGACGTGAAGGTGTAACAGCTGCAGACGAGCAAGTAGCAAAAATTTTATACAAAACAAAAAAACCAGTCGTTTTAGCAGTGAATAAAATTGACAACCCAGACATGCGCGAAATGATCTATGACTTCTATGCGCTTGGCTTTGGTGAGCCTTGGCCTATTTCAGGCTCTCACGGCTTAGGTTTAGGGGATTTATTAGATGAATGTGCAAAACACTTCCCAAAAGAAGATGAAGAGCAATATGGAGACGAGGTCATTAAATTCTCGTTAATTGGTCGTCCTAATGTTGGGAAATCTTCATTAGTCAATGCATTTTTAGGCCAAGATCGCGTTATTGTTAGTAACATCGCTGGTACTACTCGAGATGCTATTGACACACCTTACGCGTATGATGGCCAAGAATATGTCATTATTGATACTGCAGGTATGAGAAAAAAAGGGAAAGTGTACGAAACAACAGAGAAATACTCTGTATTGCGTGCGCTACGTGCAATTGAACGCTCTGATGTTGTTTTAGTCGTTCTAAATGCAGAAGAAGGCATTCAAGAGCAAGATAAAAAAATTGCAGGCTATGCACACGAAGCTGGGAAAGCTGTTATCATTGTTGTGAATAAGTGGGATGCGATTGAAAAAGACGAGAAAACAATGAACGTCTTTACTCAACAAATTCGTGAACATTTCTTATTCTTAGATTATGCGCCAATTATTTTTGTATCGGCTAATACTAAACAGCGTGTACATCAAATTTTACCGATTATACAGCGTGTAAGTGAAAACCATGCAATGCGTATTCAATCATCTATTCTTAATGAAGTGATTGAGGATGCTGTGGCGCGTAACCCAGCGCCAGCTGATAAAGGCCGCCGCCTTCGTATTTACTATGCAACTCAAGTTGCGATACAACCACCGACGTTCGTGGTATTTGTCAATGAACCAGAATTAATGCATTTCTCTTACGAACGTTTCTTAGAAAACCGTATTCGAGAAACATTTGATTTTGAAGGAACGCCAATTCGATTAATTTCCCGTGCTCGTGCTTAGGAAAAATATACACATACAGTACGCCGACCCGACATTCATTGTTGGGTGGCGTCTTTTTACAAGAGAGGAAAGTATAAATTTTCTAATGTCTACTTTAAAGTTGCTTGAGTTCAAGTGCATTGTAAGCCTTTCTCTAGTATTTATCGTAGCTAACAAGGAATTATCTTTTCTTAATAAGGGAGGATTTTGAATGGAAAAAGTTTGTGTGTTAGGGGCAGGCTCATGGGGGACAGCACTAGCGATGGTACTTGCAGAAAATGGGCATGATACGCTTTTATGGACTCACCGAACTGATCAGGCTGAAGAAATTAACAACCTGCATACGAACAGGAAGTATTTGCCGGAAACGATATTGCCTGCAAATTTGCATGCAACAAGTGATATTGCTGAGGCAGTTGCTCATTCGGAGATAATTGTCGTGGCTGTTCCTACGAAGGCCATTCGTGAAGTGTGTGAAAAAATGACAGCAGCACTTGATAAAAAAGTATTGTTTGTTCATGTTTCGAAGGGGATTGAGCCTGATTCGTTAAAACGAATTTCAGAAATTTTAATAGAAAGTCTCCCGGCTGAATTTGTAGAAGAAGTTGTTGTACTTTCAGGCCCAAGTCATGCAGAAGAAGTTGTTCTGCATCATCCTACAACAGTGACAGTGGCTTGTGCTAATATTGAAGCTGCTGAAAAGGTTCAGGATTTATTTATGAATCAATTTTTCCGTGTCTATACAAATGAGGATGTGGTCGGTGTAGAAATAGGTGGTGCGTTGAAAAACGTCATCGCATTAGCTGCCGGTATTACAGATGGTTTAAATTATGGAGATAATGCCAAAGCTGCACTCATTACTAGAGGATTGGCTGAAATTACACGCCTTGGTGTCAAAATGGGAGGAAATCCATTTACATTCGCAGGGCTCACTGGTATGGGAGATTTGATTGTAACGTGTACAAGCGTGCACTCGCGTAATTGGCGCGCAGGTAATTTACTGGGGCAAGGCATGAAATTACCAGAGGTACTCGACCAAATGGGCATGGTCGTTGAGGGCGTTCGCACAACTAAAGCTGCCTATCAACTAGCAGAGAAATATGACGTTGCTATGCCAATATCAACGGAGCTCTATAGTGTTTTATTTAATGATATAGAACCGAAAGTAGCAGTTGACGCATTAATGATGCGTATGAAAAAGCGAGAAATTGATGACATGATGCACTAATAATATAAATTTAATTAGTTTTGTCATAAAATGGACATATATAAGGTGTCTCAGAGAGTAACTGAGACACCTTATTGTGCGCTTTTAGCTGAATAATCTATACCGTTAAAAAGGTTGTCCGTTTGATGATAGTTACTGGACAACTATTTCTTTTTAGCGAAAGCACATAGTATAATATACTTTCAGGCGTGTTGATTAGGAAAAAATAGGTTTATTATTGAGCGATAAAAGGTTTTTTTTGTTGCTATTTTGCTAATATATTCTCGTTTTTAACTGATTGTAGTGTAGGGCTACTCGACTCCCGCGGGAAAGCGAGACAGACGAGACCCTGAGGCCAACACGATGTTGGTCACGAAGGCATTGTCACAGAACGTGACGCACTTAGTCTTCGTTCCACTAGCGGAGGAAGCGACTCGACGCTCGCCCGCAGGAAACCTTGCTCTGCTTTAATTCGGGTGGATAAAAATGGTTAATCAACACACCTAATATATTTTGATTGTTTTCTGACATAGAAGAAAGGTGGTTGTCTTGAATGGGTCCGTTAGCACATTTGCCTGCGCTTGATGTAATGTGGGTATCATTTTATTGTATCGGTTTTATGATTATATCAGTCGGTTTAATTTATTTAGGTCGTAATAAGGTTTCCAACGTTTTTTTACGTACAATCGTAAATTTATCTGCATACATACTGTTTGGGCTTGGCACATTTTTAATGGTACTAATTGTTGCCACATGGCCAGCATAAAAAATAATGAGGTGGAAGTGACATGAAAAAACTAAGTGCTTTTCTTTTGGTAATAGCATCAGCAGTACTTTTAGTTGGTTGCGTATATCCAGAAGATGAAAAAAAGGCAAAATTAGTGCCTGATGTTGACCAATTAGCAGCGGTTCAGCGTGCTGTTGACGAATACCGTGAGGCAACTGGTGGATTAGTTCCGATTAAAAATAGTGAGCTAGATACTGATATATATATAAAATATTTAATTGATTTTGATAAACTAGTGCCTAAATATCTTGCACAAATTCCTGGGAATGCCTATGAAAAAGGTGGTATTTTCCAGTATATTATTTGGGATCCTGAGAATGAAGCTAAAGTAAAATTGGTAGATTTAAATGCTGCAGAACGTATTCGTGAAATTAATATTCGTAAAATGTCTACCCAATATTTACCGATAAAGGATGCAACTTCAGATAATGTATATCAAATTAACTTTGAAGAATTGGGATATAAAGAAGACGTAACCGTGAAAAGTCCCTATTCTGGTGCCGAATTGCCAATGTTTATGACAGGTGATGGCGAAATACATGTTGACTATTCAATCGATTTAGGTCAACTACTAAAAAAAGACAAGCCTGATGTAAAGCCTGGAGATGACATTCGTCAGCTACTTGTCGATAAATATCCAGTAGTACCCGCATATTCTGTACCCTATACAGTAGATGAAAATGGTGAGCCAGTTTACTTTATGGATGCTTATAATAGTGATGCAAAAAAAGCTCGAGAAAAGGCTATAGAACAAGCTGAAAAAGAGGCAGAAGCCCAATCTAAAAAAGAATAAATCGATAAGCCCCTTACATTATTGTGAGGGGCTTTTCATATTTATCTACCAGCTCGCATATAGTGAAAAAGCGTAGATAAAGGAGGCAGAAACCTTGAGTGAAGCAGTATTTAGAGAAATTGCAGAGCGCACAAATGGCGATGTTTATATTGGTGTTGTCGGTCCAGTACGTGTAGGTAAATCAACATTTGTAAAAAAGGTTATGGAATCGGTCGTGTTACCGAATATTGTGGATGAAACAGAAAGAATGCGCGCACAAGACGAGATGCCACAAAGCTCGCCGGGGCCAGTCATAATGACTGCTGAGCCGAAGTTTGTGCCTGCTCAAGCAACACGTATTGCGGTCGGTGAAGATGAAATGACGTTCCAAATTCGTTTAGCAGATTGTGTTGGTTATGTCATTGAAGGTACAAAGGGATATGAGGATGAAAATGGGCCGAAATATGTGCATACACCTTGGCACACTGAGCCTATTCCATTTCAGGAAGCGGCGAAAATAGGAACAGATAAAGTTATTCGTGACCATGCTAATATTGGAATTGTTGTCACAACGGATGGTACGGTGAATGGTATAAGTCGTCGTGCAGCAGAGAAGGCCGAAGAGGAAATTGTTGAACAACTAGCGGACATAGGAAAACCTTTCGTTATTGTGTTGAATTGCCAAATGCCGGCAAGGGAAGAAACGGTACAGCTTCGAAATGAGCTATTTGAGCGCTATAATGTCCCAGTGATTGCTACTTCAATTGATCAAATGCGCACATCTGATATTCAGTATATTTTGCAAGAAGCGTTATTTGAATTTCCAATCCGAACAATTGAGGTTGAGAAACCAGATTGGTTAGATGTTTTAGATGCAACACATCCATTGAATGTAGCACTAATTGATTCGATGGAAGAAGTATTATCATCTGTTATGAAAATTCGAGATGTGCAACAGGCGTCAGATGCCTTTAAAGCCATCGATTTTATTGACCAAAGCGAAGTGGTACATGTAGATGCTGGAGTTGGTACCGCGGTCATTCGAGTGTCATTACAAGGTGAGCTTTATAAGTCGGTTTGCAATGAATGGCTAGAAGAACCAATAGAGACGAAGCGGGATTGGCTACTCTTTATTAAAGAGGCAGCAGAAGCAAAAGAGGCGCAAAAACGCTTTAAAACTGCCATTCATGAAGCGGATTCGACTGGCTATGGCGTAACATTGCCGATGATGCAGGAATTTGAACCAACAGCCCCAGAGCTTATTAAGCAAAATAATTTTTTTGGTGTGCGTATGAAAGCGAAGGCACCATCTTATCATATCATTCGAGTAGATATGGAATCAGAATTTGCGCCATTAATAGGCTCAGAATTCCATAGTCAACAATTACTTAAAGATTTAAATCATGCTTATTTACATGATCGTGAAGCTTTATGGAGTACACAGCTTTTTGGAACGCCATTGCATGAAGTGTTAAAAGAAGGAATTCGCTATAAAATGGATGCTGTCCCATCTACAGCCAAAAAACGCATGCGTCAAACAATTGAACGAATGGTGAACGAGGGTGATAGAGGATTAGTAACATTTATTTTATAGTGTTGAAAATTAAAAAAAAGAGCAAAAAATTGGTGCAGGTCTTTTCGTTTTTATGCGAAAAGTCCTGTTATTTTTATTTTTTGGGTGAAAAACTTATTTTTTGGTTATAATCATGAATGAATACAGTTGCGTAGCGGTTTTCTATGTGTTACTCTTTTTACAGAATTGATTCATGACCCTTTGAGAGGAGGTGAATGGTGTGAATAAAACAGAATTAGTAAACTCTGTTGCTGAAGCTGCAGGTCTTTCTAAAAAAGACGCTTCTAAAGCAGTTGAAGCTGTATTTGATACAATTCAAGATGCTCTTGCAAAGGGTGACAAAGTACAATTAATTGGTTTTGGTAACTTTGAAGTACGTGAACGTGCGGCTCGTAAAGGTCGTAACCCACAAACTGGTAAAGAAATCGAAATCGCTGCTAGCAAGGTACCTGCTTTCAAACCAGGTAAAGCGCTTAAAGATGCTGTAAAATAATACACGTCTAGTAGTTACATAGAGCAGTCTTCATGTAAATAACATGAAGACTGCTCTTTTTAACGTCACGCTGAAAAAGTATGCATAATAAGTTTTAGTACATAAAAAGATGCAAGAATTAATTTTATAAGAGATGTTCGGTCGTGAATTGAGTATTATAGTTATCATATGCACAATTATAAAATGTGCCCCTAGCTAGAAGTCATTTAGTGGCTATTTTGCTCATATAGCGTTGAATTTCTTTTGAATCAAGTAAGTCGTTTTGCGCTTACCTATTGGATATGCTACGATGCATAAAGAAATGTGTAATGTATAGATACGCAGGAGGTTTTTTCGGATGTCAAATATTGATTTATTGAAAATAGAGGAAGCAGTCAAAATGATTTTAGAAGCGGTAGGTGAAGATGTAAATCGTGAAGGTTTACTCGATACACCGAAACGTGTTGCAAAAATGTATGCGGAAATGTTTAGTGGCTTACATGAAGACGCAAAAGATTATTTTAAAACAGTGTTTCATGAAGATCATGAGGAGTTAGTACTTGTAAAGGATATTCCGTTTTATTCAATGTGTGAGCATCATCTAGTTCCTTTTTACGGAAAAGCTCATGTAGCATACATACCAAACGACGGCATTGTTGCAGGACTAAGTAAATTAGGACGTGCAGTAGAAACCATTGCTCGTCGTCCGCAATTACAAGAACGTATTACTTCTTCAGTGGCAGATACAATTATGGAAATGCTCACTCCTAAAGGTGTCTATGTAGTGATTGAAGCAGAACATATGTGTATGACTATGCGAGGACTTAAGAAGCCAGGATCTAAAACTGTGACATCTGTTGCACGCGGCATTTACGAAGAAGACGAAGTGAAACGTAGAGAAGTATTATCATTTATTCAAATGTCTTAAATTGCAAGTGTAATTATGTTATGATGGACTAAGAATTTGTCGGATTTAAGGAGCGTACAGACAATGGCACAAGATTATATTGTTATTCAAGCAGAGGAAGATGGCGTGCACGTAATCGGTTTAACACGAGGTACAGATACAAAGTTTCATCACTCTGAAAAATTAGACGCGGGCGAAGTTATGATTGCTCAATTTACTGAACACACATCCGCCATGAAAATTCGCGGAAAAGCGCAGATTCATACGGCTCATGGTGTCATTAATAGCGAGGCTAAAAAGTAATAGAGAATAATCTATTTGAAGTACTTTGTGAAAGTTATGATGACACATATTAAACGAATAGATGTGTAAAACTAGTAATGTCTTTGATTCGATTTTTAGGCAGTGGGATTTAAGATAATTTTTAATATATTTTAACAGGTGTTTAAACATTTGCTGAAATAGAGGAACTCTGGCGAAGAAATTCACATCATCGAATCAATTATGCCTAGGCATAATTGATTGGTGAAGCTCTACTGCCTATCATGTTGAATGCAGCAAAAATTTTTTATTCCGAATCGTCGCGTATGCTATAATGACTCAGTAAGCAAGCGTTAGGTTATGAATGCGACTAACGTATTTGAAAGTGAAATGGAGTAAGGTCTATGAATGCAACATACATTCAAAATTCAATTGCACAGTTAAAAACAGAGATTTTCATGGATGTTCGTCATAGAACTTTGCAAAAATATACAGGGGTACCTGTGCTCGATGAAAATCAATTATTTTACTTGTTAGTTCCCTTTTTGAATGGTGAAGAGTGGCAACAAGAGCAAAGAGAAGCTGCTATCACTGTTGGGATTGTGTACGCAGCCTTAGCGACGCACGATCATATAAAAGAATTTGATGCCACATCAAAAGAACAGCAGCTAACCGTTTTAGCTGGTGACTTTTATAGTGGCCGTTATTATGAAATATTAGCGATGTCAGGAAATGTCGCATTGATTCGAAGTTTGTCGCAAGGGATTGTGGCACGTTGTGAACACCAAATTAAAGTATATGAGACAGAAAAACGTACAATCGAACAATGGTTTGACTCAATAAGTAATATTGAATCAGGATTAATCTCAAAATTTTTTGAGCTCTATTCGTTTAGTGAATATATTCCAATTATGGAGAAGAGTTTATTAATCTTGCGTTTAGAGAGAGAATGGGCGACATATCGACGTGGGCAAGTAACTTCAATGAGTAGGGCCCTTGAAGAAAGTGCGAGATATGCTGGATTGACATATAACGACGTCATCCAGAACAAAATTGTGCAATTAAAAACAGAGCTGTTACAGGTGATAGAAAATGCATCGTTTTTACAAAGTGATGTAAAACAGGCTCTACAAGCACGTGTAGAGGCATCCATTGCTTCTACTAATGGATAAGAGAGGTTTTTCAAAATGGCTAAAACGAAAGAAGAGCACGTGCACGAAGTATTTGAAAGTATTTCGGAAAACTATGACAAAATGAATGGTGTAATCAGTTTCCAGATGCATGTTGGCTGGCGCAATGATACGATGAAGCATATGGCAGTAAAACCTGGAGCGAAGGCACTAGATGTTTGCTGTGGTACGGCAGATTGGACAATTGCCTTAGCTGAGGCTGTGGGTGAAGGCGGAGAAGTTAAGGGGCTAGACTTTAGTCAAAACATGTTAAAGGTTGGCGAGCAAAAGGTAAAGCCTTATCCACAGATTGAACTAATACATGGAAATGCTATGGAATTACCTTTTCCAGACAATACATTTGATTATGTAACGATTGGTTTTGGTCTTCGTAATGTACCAGATTATTTACAAGTACTGAAGGAAATGCATCGTGTTGTAAAACCAGGTGGAATAGTTGTTTGTTTAGAAACTTCGCAATCTGAAATTCCGGGCTATCGACAATTATTCCGTTTTTATTTTAAATATATAATGCCGATATTTGGTAAAATATTTGCGAAAAGCTATAAAGAATATTCTTGGCTACAGGAATCAGCAAATGATTTCCCAGGTATGAAGAAGTTAGCGGCATTGTTTGAGCAGGCAGGTTTAGAAAAAGTAACGTACAAAGCATACAGTGGCGGTGCTGCGGCAATGCATATAGGCTTTAAAAAGGTACGTTAATGGGGGAAGGTTTTCACACGTGGAAAAGATGAAGTTGAAACTACTCTATTCCGATTTGAAATCAGATATCGATATTATTGAAAAAGAGTTAGAAAAAGCGGTGAACTCTTCTTCAGATTTGATCAATGATGCTTCTCTCCATTTATTGCAAGCTGGTGGTAAACGGATACGACCAATTTTTGTGTTGCTTGGCGCGAAATTTGGCGAATATGATATCGATAAGATGAAAGATGTAGCTGTGCCTGTAGAGCTTATTCATATGGCGTCACTAGTGCATGATGATGTAATTGATGATTCCAATATGCGAAGAGGACGCCCGACTGTCAAATCACAATGGAATAATAGAGTAGCGATGTACACGGGCGATTTTATTTTTGCACGTGCACTTGAATATATTACAAAGCTTGAAGACCCATTAGTTCATCAAATTTTAGCACGTACAATGGTGGAAATTTGTAACGGTGAAGTCATTCAAATCGAAGATAAGTTTAGATTAGATCAAGGTTTAAAGGATTATTTTAGAAGAATCAAACGAAAAACGGCATTGCTGATTTCTTCTAGTTGTGAGCTTGGTGCTGTAGCTGCAGGTGTTGATGCCAAAACAGTGAGACATTTGAAACGCTTCGGCTACTTTGTTGGCATGAGCTTCCAAATTATCGATGATGTTTTAGATATTATGGCGACTGATAAAGAATTAGGAAAGCCAGCAGGCAGCGATTTATTGCAGGGCAATATTACATTACCGATTCTTTTATTAAAAGATGATCCAGAGATGCAACCTTATTTAGTAAAAGTATTTGCAGGGACATTGACCGAGACAGAACGTCAAAAAATGTTGCGGTATGTGCGTAAATCTGACGCGATTGAACAAGCTAATAAAATGAGTGATAAATATTTGAAAAAGGCATTACAGGAAATAGATGCATTACCAAAACATCCTGTTAAGAAAAAATTGCGTGATGTCGCCTTATTTATGGGCAAGCGTAAATTCTAGCTTTTTGTTGTACAAATGCTCATTTTTTGTTAATATTTATCGGTAGGTGTAAAACCTGTTAGACGAATTTAAGGAGTGTTTTAAACATGGCAATCGAACAAACTTTTTTAATGGTTAAGCCGGATGGCGTAGAACGTCAAGTAGTAGGAGATATCGTAGATCGTTTTGAACGCCGCGGTTTTGTTATGAAAGGTGCTAAATTAATGGTAATTCCTAAAGAATTAGCAGAAAAGCACTATGCTGAGCATGCTGAACGTCCATTCTTTGGTGAATTAGTTGATTTCATCACTTCTGGTCCTGTATTCGCTATGGTATGGGAAGGCGAAAATGTAATCAAGCTTGCTCGTACAATGATGGGAGCAACTAAACCTGAAGAATCTAACCCAGGTACAATCCGTGGTGACTATGCAACAACTGTTTCTCACAACATCATCCACGGTTCTGACTCTCTTGCTTCTGCAGAGCGTGAAATTGGCTTATTCTTCGGTGAAGATTTAGCTTAATTAGCAAATAGATTAAGCAATCTCAATTTACTTTGAGATTGCTTTTTTTTTATGCTCTGGTTTATGAGATGAACGGCTAATATACACGCGGTGGATGGACGACTAACTAGAAAATAGCAACATGCTAGTCTATTAAAATTGTTAATATCTTCTTATTCATGTAAAATAAATGCTATAATATTCTGATAATTAAATCAGTATATATTTCATCGCGCCCAAATAGACTTTATCGTGATGGATGATAGGGAATGAGAATCAATGGAGCAAAGGGGTTTTAATTATGAGAGAAGTGGTAATCGTAGCGGCTGTTCGTACAGCAGTTGGCAGGAGTAAAGGGGCGTTAAGCAATGTTCGTGCTGACGATTTAGCTGCTGATGTGCTGCAAGAGGTTGTCCATCGAGCTGGGATTGGAAAGGAACAAGTGGAGGATGTAATTTTTGGCTGTGTGACGCAAACAGCTGAGCAGGGAGCAAATATAGCCCGTACAGCATTGTTAATGGCAGGTTTTCCAGAGACTGTCCCAGGTGTGACAATTGATCGTCAATGTGGTTCAAGTCAGCAGGCTGTACATTTTGCAGCACAGGCCATTTTAGCAGGCGATATGGACATTGTCATAGCTGGTGGGGTTGAAAGCATGACGAGGGTGCCAATGGGTTCTAACATGAAGGGTTCTCATGCAGGTAAACGCTTGCAAGATAACTATACAATTATACATCAAGGGTTATCCGCCGAGAAAATAGCGGAAAAATGGAGCTTGTCGAAGGAACAGCTAAATAATTATGCTTACAATAGTCATAGACGAGCATTAGCTGCTATTGAGGCGGGGCGTTTTGAAAAGGAAATATTGCCTGTCCACGTTATACAAGAAGACGGCTCAGTTACCACGTTTTCTGTTGACGAGGGACCTCGGGCAGAAACGACAGTTGATAAATTAAATGGACTAAAAACTGTCTTCCAGGAAGATGGGGTAATAACAGCTGGAAACGCAAGTCAAATGAGTGATGGTGCCTCTGCTGTGGTTGTTATGTCTTTAGAAAAGGCACAGGAGCTTGGTATACGACCGCTTGCTAAAATTGTTACTAGAGTGGTCGTTGGCTCAGATCCGATGTTAATGTTAACGGGTCCAATTGAGGCAACTAGACAAGCATTAGCACGGTCAGGTCTTACGATTGAAGAAATTGATACGTATGAAGTGAACGAAGCTTTTGCACCTGTACCACTTGTTTGGTTGCATGAAACTGGTGCAGATCCAAATAAATTAAATCCAGATGGTGGAGCAATTGCTTTAGGGCATCCATTAGGAGCGTCGGGTACAAAATTGTTAACAACGATGCTGTATCGGATGGAGCGAGAAAATTTACGCTACGGTTTACTTGCTATATGTGAAGGTATGGGGATGGCGAATGCCACTATTATTGAAAAAATGTAAAAGGGGTTGTGTTTAATGAATGAAGTAATAGCAGTTGTAACAGGGGGAGCATCTGGTTTGGGAGAGGCGACTGTTCGTAAAATTGTTGCAGAGGGTGGCAAAGCAATTATTTTTGATCTAAATGACGAGCGAGGACATGCATTAGTTGAGGAGTTAGGGGAGAATGTCCAGTACGCACGTGTTGATGTCACAAAAGAAGCTGATGTAGCGGCAGGGCTAGAGCAAGCAGTGGCGAAATTTGGGTCCATTAACGTCACAGTGAATTGTGCGGGAATTGCTGATGCAAAAAAAGTACTTTCAAAGCGTGGTGTACATGCACTTGGATTATTTGAAAAGGTCATTTCTGTAAATTTAATTGGCACTTTCAATGTTATTCGCCTTGCAGCTGAGAAAATGCAACATAATGAGCCAAATGAGGATGGTCAGCGTGGCGTTATTATTAATACTGCATCTGTGGCAGCATTTGATGGGCAAATAGGACAAGCGGCATATAGTGCCTCAAAAGGTGGTGTGGCAGCGATGACCTTGCCAATTGCTAGAGAGCTTGCTGAAATTGGTGTACGTGTTATGACTATTGCTCCAGGAATAGTAGAAACACCAATGTTTGCATCGTTACCAGAGCCAGCAAGAATTGCGCTTGCCCAAATGACTCCGTTCCCTAAACGACTTGGGAAACCATCTGAATATGCGCTATTGGTCGAAAGTATTATCCAAAACGGTTTATTAAATGGTGAAGTCATTCGTTTAGACGGCGCAATCCGAATGCAGCCAAAATAGGGGATATCCAGAAGGGCGCAACTCCTACTAAAAAGCAAGACCTTGCACAAAGCTTAGTGGATGAACGAACGCAAAAACCATCTTCTTGTGATTACCTTCATGGTGCTCGGATGTAGAAAGGTGTTTGCGGATAGTGAGAAAAAAGATTAGGTTCTTCAACATATTTTGTTTCGTATATTTTGTTGGTATCAGTAGTCCGACTTGGGAGATTTAAGAAAATTTAAGAACAAAGGGGAACGTTATTATGCATATGATGGATACACCTTTATTATTAACTAGTTTTTTGGATCGAGCAGAACGATTTTTCCATGCGAAAAAAATATATTCGCGGACAAGCCCTACAACAATTCATGAGATTACTTATAAAGAATATGTAAAACGGACTCGTAAATTAGCAGATGCCCTTACAAAGCTGGGGATGGAGCGAGGTATGAAGGTGGGTACTTTTGCTTGGAACCATCATCGCCATTTAGAAGCATATTTTGCAGTTCCGTGCGCAGGAGCTGTATTGCATATGATTAATATTCGATTATCGCCTGAGCATATTGCTTATGTCATTAATCATGCCGAAGATGAAATATTGTTAATTGACGATAATTTAGTTCCTCTTATAGCACCAATCGTCTCACAGCTTAAATCAGTAAAGCATTTTATCGTAATGGGAGATGATATCGCGATAGAAAACATTCCATTACCGAATGCTCTTTCTTATGAGGTATTACTTGCAGAGGCAAATGATGATTTTAAATTTCCAGAGGATCTAGATGAAAATACACCTGCTGGAATGTGCTACACAAGTGCGACTACAGGAATGCCAAAGGGTGTAGTGTATACTCATCGTAGTATTGTCCTTCATAGTATGGTAGCGGGACTCTCCGAGGGTGTTGGTATAAGCGAAGCAGATGTAGTACTACCTGTCGTACCAATGTTCCATGCGAATGCGTGGGGGTTTCCGTTTGCTGGTGTATTATTTGGTGCTACACAGGTGCTACCAGGACCAATGTTTACACCACAGTTACTACTGGATTTATTTGAAACATATAAGGTCACGTTGACTGCAGGAGTACCTACGATTTGGCTTGGTGTATTACAGGAGCAACGCAAAAATCCTCGTGATTTGTCTTCAATACGGTTGATTGTATGTGGTGGTTCAGCCTCGCCGCTCGGTCTAGTGCGTGGCTTTGAGGAGGAGCTTAAGATTCCATACATGACAGGCTTTGGTATGACCGAGACATCGCCACTTGTTAGCGTATCGACGTATTTAACACATATGCAAGATTATACAAACGATGAGAAAATGGATGTTCGTATTACACAGGGGCTAACGGTGCCACTCATTGAAACACGGGTGGTCAATGAAAATGGTGAAGTACCTTGGGATGGCAAAACAATGGGAGAACTAACAATTAAGGGCCCGTGGATTGCTGGAGAATACTACAACGATGAGCGAACTACAGAAGCCTTCAAAGATGGCTGGCTCTACACGGGAGATATTGCGGTAATGACAGAAGATGGTTATATAAAAATAACAGATCGTACAAAGGATTTAATTAAAAGCGGTGGAGAATGGATTTCTTCAGTGGAACTTGAAAATGCTTTGATGTCACATCCTAAAGTGTTTGAGGCCGCAGTTATAGCAATTCCACATGAAAAATGGATTGAACGACCTCTTGCATGTGTTGTACCAAAACCTGAATTTAAGGATTCTATTACGAAATCAGAGCTATTAGATGATTTACGATCGCAATTCCATAAAACATGGATTCCTGATGATGTTGTGTTTTTAGATGAGGTACCGAAAACCTCTGTAGGAAAATTCATGAAGATAAAATTGAGAGAAGAGCTAAAGGATTATCGAGTTGAGGTTTAGACTGAATCTTTGAAGGTGGTGACTAACTGCCTTCATTTTTTATGTGTGAATTTCAAAGAGAATATTATAGTTAAATTAATGCAAGAATGAATAGAAAAATGAAACTATTTTTTCCATTTTGCCGTATAATCATTAGTAATGAAAGGAAGTGGACGTATTGTCAATTGCAATGGTTGCAATTATGGGAGGCGTATTAATTGCATTAGCAGGTATTTTTACTGATGCAAACACAAGAAAGCAAAAAATTAAATTAAAGGCTATCGAAAAGGAAGTAGAGCTAGAAAAGCTCAGACTAGAATCATACACGATGGAAACCGAAAAGATGCGCTTAGAATTAGAACATTCGAAAGTTTTACTATTAGAGGAAAAACACAAGTCAACTAAGTAACTTAGTTTACATGTGAAAGACTATTTCAGGAATGGCACTTTTCCGCTATAATGGAAATATGACGCTAGAGGGGAAGAAGACCGTATGTCTGATTATGAACAATTTATAGATGGTATAAAGCGCAAAACAGGAATAGATTTAGCTTTATATAAAGAAGCGCAAATGAAAAGACGATTAACATCTCTCTATGAGAAAAAGGGTTATCGTAATTTTGTAGACTTTCTAAAGGCACTTGAACAAGATCGTGACTTAATGAATGAGTTTTTAGACCGTATGACGATCAATGTTTCCGAATTTTATCGAAATGGTAAGCGTTGGGAAGTGTTGCAGAAAAAAATATTTCCGAAATTATTGCAATCTAATAAGCGTTTAAAAATTTGGAGTGCTGCTTGTTCAACTGGTGAAGAACCTTATTCTTTAGTTATGGTGTTATCTCAATTAGTACCATTATCTCAAATTCAAATAATTGCTACTGATTTAGATGAGAATGTAATCCAAAAAGCGAAACTTGGTGTCTATCCAGAGCGTTCCTTAGCAGAAGTGCCAAATGAAATAAAAGCGAAGTATTTTGAGCAAGAAGGTTCTTTCTATAGAGTCAAGGATGAAATTAAACGCTGTGTGACGTTTAAGAAACATAATTTACTGAAAGATCAATACGATTCTAATTATGATTTAATTGTTTGTCGCAATGTTATGATTTACTTTACTGAAGAGGCAAAGGATCAGATTTATACGAATTTTAGTAAATCATTGCGTAAGGATGGGATTTTATTTGTTGGATCAACAGAGCAAATCTTTAATCCATCTCGTTACGAGTTTGAAGTAGAGGATACATTCTTCTATAGACGAAAATAATTAATAATATAAGAAAAGCAATCGTACAGTAGACAACGCGAATGTCATGTACATATTTTAAGGCTTAGATATAGATAATCGTACGCTTTTCGCTTGTTATAAGCAAAAAGCGTATTTTTATTAAAATCAAATAAACCTTTTTAAATGCTTCTATCTACTAGTGATAAAAGTTTTTTTATCCGAATCGTTCAGAATATTCGCATTTAAGCTCGAGAGTTGCTAGAACAATTAGAAATTTGCGAACAATTAAAGCGATACTTTAATGACATTTGCAAAAGGACTGTTTTTTTAGAGAATATATGTTATAGTGAAAAATACATACTTTAGCGAGTTGAAGGGAGAAAGCGTTTATGCGTTACTTAACAGCGGGAGAGTCACACGGACCCCAACTAACAACAATTATTGAGGGCTTACCATCACTATTACCAATTACAGCAGAAAAAATTAACCACGATTTAAAACGTCGCCAAGGAGGACATGGACGCGGTCGTCGGATGCAAATCGAAACGGATACAGTGGAAATAGTTGCTGGTGTTCGTCACGGACAGACACTTGGTTCTCCCGTAGCACTCGTAGTCACAAATGATGACTGGAAGCACTGGACAAAAATTATGGGAGCAGAGCCATTGGCAGAAGATGTGAACCCTGATGATATCAAACGCCAAATTTCACGTCCACGTCCAGGGCATGCGGATTTAGTAGGTGGCATGAAATACGGACACCGTGATTTGCGCAATGTGTTAGAGCGTTCTTCAGCACGTGAGACAACTGTTCGAGTAGCAGTAGGTTCTGTTGCAAAGGCACTATTAAATGAATTAGGTATTTCCATTGTGTCACATGTAACAGAAATCGTTGGTATTAAGGCAGATTCTTCCTTAGTAGAAGGGAAATCTGCAGATGAAATTCGTGCCATTGTTGAAGCAGACCCTTGCTATTGTGTTGACCCAGAGGCTTCTGCAAAAATGGTAGCAGCGATTGATGAAACGAAAAAAGCGGGGGACTCAATTGGTGGCGTTGTTGAAGTGATCGTTGAAGGAATGCCAGCTGGAGTTGGTTCATATGTTCATTATGATCGTAAGCTAGATTCAAAACTAGCAGCTGCAATGCTATCTATCAATGCATTTAAAGGTGTTGAATTTGGAATTGGATTTGAAATGGCACGTCGTAAAGGCTCTGAAGTACATGATGAAATCATTTGGTCAGAGGAAGAAGGCTACACTCGTGCAACAAATCGACTGGGTGGTTTAGAAGGTGGCATGTCTACAGGAATGCCTATTGTCGTACGTGGTGTGATGAAACCAATCCCTACGTTATATAAACCGTTACAAAGTGTTGATATTGAAACGAAAGAACCATTTAAAGCTAGTGTAGAGCGCTCGGATAGCTGTGCAGTACCGGCAGCATCAGTAGTTGCAGAGCATGTTATTGCCTGGGAAATAGCGAATGCAATATTGGAACAATTCCATAGTGATCAATTACCTCAACTAAAAGCTCAAATCGACGAACAGCGTCGTTATACAAAGGGGTTCTAATTTATGCGAGTACCAGTAGCGACGAAATCACATCAATATGAGGTTGTCCTTGGGCATAAATTTTTAACGGAAGCAGTAAAAGCATTTGACGATCAGCTACAAAAAGCCGATAAACTCATTGTTTTTACGGATGCTAATGTATGGGTGGCACAAGGTGATTATTTCAAGGCGAATTTCCCTTATGATTTTGAGGTGTTTGTTTTACCAGGTGGTGAGGCATGTAAAACCTTCGAACAATACAATGCGGCCCAAACATTTTTACTTGAACAAAAATGCTCACGTAAATCATTTATTTTTGCATTCGGTGGAGGTGCTGTAGGTGATTTAACAGGCTTTGTTGCTGCCACTTACATGCGTGGGGTACCGTTTATTCAAATCCCAACGACGATTTTAGCACATGACTCGGCGGTAGGCGGTAAAACAGCTATTAATCATCCACTAGGCAAGAATATGATTGGTGCGTTTTATCAACCTGAAGGCGTAATATATGATACCGTATTTATCGAAAGCTTACCTGAGCGCGAGGTACGTTCGGGAACAGCAGAAGTGATAAAACATGCGATGATTTCTAATGCAGCATGGTTAGAGGAATTAATGGCTGAAGAGACAGTTATTCATTTCAGCACAGAAGAATTAGCAAAGCAACTTAAAAAAGGTATAGAAGTGAAGGCGCAAATTGTAGCAGAGGATGAAACCGAGCAATCCGTGCGAAAATTTTTAAACTTAGGCCATACTTATGGGCATGCAATTGAAGCGGCTGCTGGTTATGGAAAAGTAGCGCATGGAGAGGCTGTCATGATTGGGCTCGTATATTGCTTATTATTAAGTGAACGATACGGTGAGTTAACTCGTAATTTCACTACAGCGTTTTTACAATTTGCATTAAAAAATGGCTATCCTTTTGGAGCAGTGAAAGAGTATTCTTTTGAACAGTTAACAGAGTATCTAATGAAAGATAAAAAAGCAGAGTATGGTATTTTACAATTTGTGTTATTGGAAAAAATCGGTAAACCTTATGTGCGACCAATTGATCTAGCGGAGTGCAAAGAAGTAGATGCCGAATTCCGACAGCTATTAGCGGAGGTGCTTGTATGATTCGTGGACTTAGAGGAGCAATTACAATTGAATCTGACAAGGCAGAGCTTGTATGGGATGAGACAGCAAGGTTAGTGCGTGAAGTGGTAGCAGCAAATAATGTAGAGGTAGATGATATTGCTTCCATACTTATATCCACAACACCTGATATTACGTCAGCATTTCCAGCACGTGCAGTTCGATTAATGGACGGGTGGCAATATGTACCTGTTATGTGTACGCATGAAATGGACGTGCCAAACGCATTGCCACTTTGCATTCGTATATTAATACATGCGAATGTGGAAGTAGCACAAAAAGATGTAAAGCACTTGTATCTTAATGATGCAGTGAAATTAAGACCAGATTTAGCCCAAGCTAAATAATTAGAGGAGATGTTTGAGATGAAATGGAAACAACAACTGGACGGTATGCAAGCATATAAGCCTGGTAAACCAATTGAAGAAGTACAACGTGAATATGGCTTACAAGAAGTCGTAAAATTAGCATCTAATGAAAACCCATTTGGATGCTCACCTAAGATAACAGCTTATTTACAAAATAATTCAGCAAATCATGCGATCTATCCAGATGGCTATGCACAGAATTTACGTACGGCTGTTGCAAATCATTTAGGTGTCAATGAAACACAGCTTCTTTTTGGTAACGGCTCTGACGATATTATTGCAATTATTACTCGTGCACTGTTGTATCCTGGTGTGAACACAGTCATGGCAGACCCATCATTCTCTCAATACTGGCATAATGCTGAAATTGAAGGGGCAGAGGTACGCAAAGTTCCTTGTATCGAAGGTGCGCATGATTTAGATGCAATGGTAGCAGCCATTGATGATAACACATCGGTTGTTTGGGTTTGTAGTCCAAATAATCCAACGGGCGTTGTGATTCCTGATGTTGAATTACGTGCATTTTTAGCTAAGGTACCAAGTGATGTACTAGTCGTATTAGATGAAGCGTATATCGAATACGTAACGCATCCTGGTCACAAAGATACTCTACCATTAATCGACGAGTATCCAAATGTACTATTATTGCGTACATTCTCAAAAGCATATGGTCTTGCTTCTTTCCGAGTTGGTTATGCAATAGGGCAACCAGGAGTAATTGCTAAGCTGGATCCAGTAAGATCGCCATTTAATAATACAATTTTAAGTCAAGCAGTTGCGACAATTGCTATAAGTGACCAAGAATTTATAAAAGCTTGCCGTGAAGCAAATGAAAAAGGCAAAAAACAATATATTGAATTCTGTGAAAAATATAATTTAAAATACTTCCCTTCTGATACGAACTTTATTTTCTTTGATACGAATACTGATAGTGATGTTGTTTTCAATGAGCTTATGAAGCGAGGCTTTATAATCCGTAGTGGAAAAGCGTTAGGATTACCTGGGTTTATCCGTGTGACCATCGGAACAGAGGCTCAAAATGAAGCGTTGTTAGGTCACCTTGAAAACGTCCTAAAAGAGCAAGGGGTTTTTGCATGACACGGAATGTGCTCGTTATCGGGCTTGGTCTAATTGGAGGCTCGATTGCCTTGGCATTACAAAAGGCACCTGAAACAAAAATAATAGGCTATGATATGGATGCAAAAACACGTGAACATGCGAAAACGTTAAATATTGTTCATGATATTGTGACAAATCCGAAAAAAGTTGCAGCCGACATAGATGTCATTATTTTTGGAACTCCTGTCAACGCAACACTTGAATGGATGGAACAATTAAAAACATGGCCGTTAAAAAATAAAGTAATCGTAACAGATACAGGTAGTACAAAAAAAACGATTATGCAAAAGGCCGGGGAATTACGTGAGTTAGGTATTACTTTTATTGGTGGGCATCCAATGGCAGGCTCTCATAAAAGTGGTGTATTAGCTGCGAAGGCCCACCTTTTTGAAAATGCGTATTATATGCTAACGCCACTCGCTGGTGAAGAAATTGTCAATATGGCACAGCTTGAAAGTCTTTTAAAATTTACACATGCAAAAGTTGTAAGTGTATCTGCTCGTGAGCATGATCATATGACAGCTGTAGTTAGTCATTTTCCACATGTCGTTGCTGCTTCTCTTGTACATCAGTTGGGCGGAGAAAATGGGGAATATCCGATGACACGTTCACTTGCTGCAGGTGGCTTCCGCGATGTAACGCGTATTGCCTCGTCCAATCCAATTTTATGGCGAGATATTACATTGCAAAATCGTGATGAGCTTATTGCGCAACTAGAATGCTGGGAAAAGGAAATGACTCGTGTTAAGGAGCTGCTATTAAATGGTGGTTCAGCTGACATTGAAAGCTATTTTGCGGTTGCCAAGGAGCTAAGGGATGAATTACCGATAAGTGCAGGAGCTATGTTTACATCATTTGACTTATATGTTGATGTTCCTGACTATCCGGGGGTTATTTCCGAGGTGACAGGATTGCTTGCAGACGAAGCGATTAGTATTACCAATTTACGTATCGTAGAGTCACGTGAAGATGTTTTCGGGATCCTTGTTATTAGCTTGCAAAGCGAAAGTGACCGTGAACGTGCAGCGGCATGTATACAAAAGCGTGCTAACTATGAAACTTATATTTCATAGACGATCTATATTGGAAATGTCTGTTTAAAAGAAAGCGTCGGAAATTACGGCGCTTTCTATCTTCATATTGGAGGGAAGAAAAGATGAGTGAAAAAGTATTACAATATGATAAACCTTCCTTACAAGGGACTTTAACGATTCCTGGTGACAAATCTGTTTCTCACCGTTCTGTTATGTTTGGGGCTATTGCCAAGGGGAAAACGACAGTTGACGGCTTTTTATTAGGTGAGGATTGTTTAAGTACAATCGACTGCTTCCGAAAGCTCGGTGTAAAAATTGACGTGGAAGGAACAAATGTATCCATCGACAGTCCAGGTATAGACGGGTGGCAAGAGCCCTCAGAGGTACTATACACAGGAAACTCTGGTACGACAACGCGTTTAATGCTTGGGATTTTAGCTGGTTCTAATGTGCACACAGTGATGACAGGGGATGCGTCTATTGGAAAACGACCAATGCGCCGTGTTATTGATCCATTACGTCAAATGGGAGCCCATATTACTGGAAGAGCAAATGGACAATATACGCCACTAGCCATTCAAGGTACAACATTACGGGCTATAGATTATCACATGCCTGTTGCGAGTGCACAGGTGAAGTCTGCTATTTTACTTGCAGGCTTACGTGCAGAAGGTACTACAATTGTTCGAGAAACTGAAATATCTAGAGATCATACGGAGAGAATGCTTCGTCAATTTGGAGCAAAAGTTGATGAGGTGGATGGTGTTATTTCAATACAAGGAGGGCAAACTCTAACAGGGACGCATGTTTCTGTTCCGGGTGATATTTCATCTGCTGCCTTTTTCTTAGTTGCAGGAGCTATTTGTGAAGGTAGTAAAATAATGCTAAAAAATGTCGGAATGAACCCAACAAGAGATGGTATCATTGAAGTGCTTCAAAATATGGGAGCAGCTATGAAACTTATGCCGAACGAAGATAGCCAATCAGAGCCGACAGCAACAATTACAATTGAAACGTCAGCATTAAAAGGAACTACAATTGAGGGAGATATTATTCCTCGACTTATCGATGAAATCCCGATCCTTGCTTTATTAGCAACGCAGGCACATGGAAAAACTATTATTAAGGATGCTGAGGAGTTAAAAGTGAAGGAAACTGATCGGATAACAGCTGTAGTGGATGAATTGAAAAAACTAGGCGCTAATATTGAAGCAACCGAAGATGGAATGATTATTGAAGGGCCAACGCCATTACAAGGCGCTAGTCTTAAAACCTATGGTGATCATCGTATAGGAATGATGGGCGCCGTTGCAGCACTTATAACAGATGGGGCAGTAACTTTAGATGATGCCGAATGTATTGCGGTTTCTTATCCACCATTTTTCGAGCATATAGAGGTAGTAAAGTAAAGTAAAAGCTAATGCTAGACTCTCCAAGCCTTTTGGGGAGTTTTTTTACTTGTTTCGGTAGAAAATGTCTTGTAGCATAAAGGTATCAATGAAAGAATAGGTGAAGACTGTGAACAATGCGATGACTGAAATGATGCAAGCACTTGAACAAGGGGACTTAGCATTAATAGAACAGCTACTTGAATCATTTTTAATGAAGGAGTTACCCGAGGAAATTTATGAGCTGGCTGAAATTTTTATGCAGTATGGGTATATGAAGGAAGCAGACCGTGTACTGGAGCATTTACAATTTTTATTCCCAGAAGAGGCACAGTTAAAAATTGATCGTGCAAATGTTTTAATGGAACTTGGCGATGAAGATGAAGCGTTAGATTTTTTATTAGAAATAGAGGAGACCTCTCCAGAATATCCTCAGGCATTATTAGTATTAGCGGATTATTATCAAATGCAAGGATTATTTGAAGTAGCGGAAATGCGCATCAATGAGGCGCTAGCTATATTACCGGAGGAACCATTATTACAATTTGCTAAAGCAGAACTATTGTTTGAAACTGGTCGTTTTTTAGAGGCTGCGAGACTGTATGAGGAATTGAATGAACAACAAGTTGAATTTGCAGGAGTAAGTCTTGTTGAACGACTTGCTGAGGTGTATCGTGCAGGGGCTGCCTATGAAACAGCTTTAGATTACTATTTAACGGCACTTGAGGGTGAAATAAAGCCAGATATTTTATTTGGTGCAGCATATTCTGCTTTCCAATCACAAAAATTTGAAATGGCCATTAAACAATTAGAGGAATTAAAAGAATTGGATCCGGATTATTTTTCTGCCTATTTATTGCTAGCCGAAAGCTATGCTATGATTGAGGACAATAAAAAAGCATACGCTGCCATTATGGAAGGATTAACACGTGACGAATACGATAAATCCTTATATTTATTCGCTGGTAAAATGGCTTTAAAAACTGGTTTGCCAGCTGAGGGCGAACAGCATCTACGTGAAGCCATTGCGTTAGATCCTGAATACATGGAGGCAGTATTAGCATTAACCTCTGTGTTGGCACAACAAGAGCGTTATGAGGATGTAATAGAATTATTTGAAACGTTGCAACAAAATGATTTTGAATGGAGCACATTATACCCATTTGCTGCGGATGCATATGAAAATTTAGAATTGTACGACCGTGCATACGAATTTTACCATTTGGCATATAATGATTTTAAGGAAGACGCAGCATTTTTAGAAAAATACGTTTACTTCTTATTAGAGGAAGGGAAACGTTCAGAAGCTAAAGAAGTACTCGGTCAATTAATAACTATTCAACCGGGTGAACTCGAGTGGCAAGAGAAGTTAGAAACCTTAGAATTAGAGTAAAGGAGGGAGTGGGTATGACTGCTTCTGTATCAGTTGTCGATAAAAAAGCATTTGTTAGATGGTTCTTAAAAAATTATCAATTGAAACGTCGTGAATGTGTATGGATTTTGAATTACTTATTAAGTAATGATGAGTTATTAAAACGAATTCGATTTGTTGAAGAAGCTCACTATTGTCCTAGAGCGATGGTAATGTCAACCGTTGACTCAACGGGTGTGCCATTTCGTTTTTACAAAGGCAATGTAATGACAGCAGATGCTGAGAAATCTTTCCATGATTTACGCTTACATGAACAAGAAGATATGTATATACAATTGAATTTTCCAAATGTACCACCAAGTGCACAATACTTAGCAGTTCTTGAAGAAAACCCTTATATGCCGGAAGCACTGATTGTCAGTGAAAAAGATCGTTTACTGGCAGAAGAGCTGCTTTCCAACAGCTTACTCGTATTCCAAGAAGAAAAATTACTCGCACAGATTGATGAGGCTCTCGATCAAGGAGATGAAGAGCGCTTTTATGAATTGTCTAATTTGTTACAAGCATTAAAGGAAACAGCTAATTTACGTTAGACAGAGTTAAAAATTGAATGTCCTTTATCCACCTCGATATGGTAACATAACTAGTGAATGATTGTTTTCACTTTTTATTGGTTATCCTTTTGAAGAGTGGAGAAGGGCATTTTTTTCTTCATTCAGTGGATGTGAAAAACACCTACTGAAGATAGAGGACCCAGTCTAAGAACAACACGTCCTGTGGCAATTTATCTGTGCGAAAGCGAAGCGGCAGCAACAATGTTTATCTGTGCGAAAGCGAAGCGACAGCAACAATAATTTCGCCAAGGCGAAATTAATTTATGTATATTGGGAGGTTTGTTGGATGTATTTTAATGCAAACGATGTGACATCGTTTATGGCACAGAAGGAATTTATTGATACAGCAATTGTTCCACTCGTATCCGTCGATTTAACTTCTGAAAAAATGAAACAGAGTGGTTCAGAAGCAAATTTTTTGTTATCGCTCACATCTTTTGTCGAACAACAATTTAAAGGTCGTCTACTACTGATGCCACCATTTTCGTACAGTGTAATCTTAAAAGACAAAGAAATGCCAAAGCAATTAGAGGCACAATTACATAATGCTGGTTTTAAGCATGTGTTCTTCATTACTTGTGACCATTTTTGGACAAATATTGGAGATGAAGTTAATGTTATTTGGTTACCAGCGATTCCGTTAGAAAGTATGGATAAAGGTGTGAAAAACTCTATTCTCGAAGATCAATTGCGACAAGTGATTCCGATACTTTCGACCAAATGGGCACAGATTTAACAATTTGTTTCAATAAATGTTCACATTCTCCAGCTTTCCACAGAATGCTATATTGACCAAGCTATGGACTTGATATATCATAGATATGTCCTAGTATTACTATTTGTAAAAGTATGTCCGTTGGACTGACCTTTAAGTTAGAGGGGGGAAAAAAATGAGTAATAATCGAGTTTCACGTCGTCAATTCCTAAGCTATACACTAACTGGTGTAGGTGGCTTTATGGCGGCAGGTATGCTGATGCCGATGGTTCGCTTTGCAATTGACCCAGTATTACAAAAGCATGATGGTGGGAATTTTGTAAAGACAGAGCACAAAATCGCTGATATTACTGACAAACCTGTTAAAGTTGACTTAAAATTTGAACAAGTTGACGCATGGTACAAATCAGAAGTAACAAACGTAGCTTGGGTTTACAAAGATGGCGATCAAATCGTTGCATTATCACCTGTTTGTAAACATTTAGGATGTATGGTGAACTTTGGAGAAGATTCAGCACACCCAGATCAATTCTTCTGTGGTTGTCACGCTGGACGTTACGAGAAAAATGGTAAAAACGTACCGGGAACACCGCCTTTAGGTCCATTGGATGAATATGAAGTTAAAGAAGAAGACGGTTACTTATCGCTTGGTCCAACTAAAGCAAATACTCTAGTTAAGTAAGGGGGTACAAAACAGTGCTAAATAAAATTTATGATTGGGTCGATGAACGCTTAGATATTACACCTATTTGGCGTGATATAGCCGACCACGAAGTGCCAGAGCACGTAAACCCTGCACATCATTTTTCAGCATTCGTTTACTGTTTCGGAGGATTAACGTTCTTTATCACAGTAATTCAAATACTATCTGGTATGTTCTTAACAATGTACTATGTGCCAGACGTAGTGAATGCTTGGAAATCAGTTTATTATTTACAAAACGAAGTAGCATTTGGTGAAATCGTACGCGGTATGCACCACTGGGGAGCTTCATTAGTAATCGTAATGATGTTCTTACATACTCTTCGTGTATTCTTTACAGGTTCTTATAAGAAACCTCGTGAATTAAACTGGATGGTTGGTGTAGGTATTTTTGGTGTAATGATGGGTCTTGGTTTTACAGGATACTTATTACCATGGGATATGAAAGCATTATTCGCAACAAAAGTAGGTATCCAAATTGCTGCATCTGTACCGTTTATCGGTGAGTATATTAAAATCTTATTAGCGGGTGACTCAACTATTCTTGGAGCTCAAACGTTAACACGATTCTTTGCGATTCATGTATTCTTCTTACCTGCAGTATTGTTTGGGTTACTTGCAGCACACTTTATCATGATTCGTCGTCAAGGAATTTCAGGGCCGTTGTAATAGTTCTTGACGGTTCGATGATTTTTTAAAGGAGGGGACATAATGCATCGCGGAAAAGGAATGAAATTTGTTGGTGATTCACGTATTAAAGCGAGTCACAGAATGCCGAACGTTCCAAAGGATTATTCCGAATATCCAGGTAAGACGGAAGCTTTCTGGCCGAACTTCTTACTAAAAGAATGGATGGTTGGTGCGGTATTTTTAATTGGTTATTTATTATTAACAGTTGCTCATCCATCACCACTTGAAGGGCCAGCTGATCCTACAAGAGCATACACGCCATTACCGGACTGGTACTTCTTATTCTTGTATCAATTATTAAAGTACTCATTTGCTTCTGGTCCATATAATGTTATTGGGACTATTGTAATACCAGGTCTTGCATTTGGTGCGCTATTATTAATGCCATTTTTAGATAAAGGCCCAGAACGCCGTCCATCTAAACGTCCGTTACCTACAGCGTTTATGTTATTAGCTTTGGCTGCTATGTTCTACTTAACATGGGAGTCAGTTGTTAACCATGACTGGGAAGCTCAAAAAGCTATGGGCGCAATTGTAGCAGAAGTTGAAGTTGATGAATCACTTCCAGGATTTAAAATTTGGAATGGTGACACTGGTGAACAAGCTAAATCTTGTATTGGCTGTCATGCGGCTGACTTAAAAGGTGGCCCAGCTGCTCCAAAATTAGTTGGTAATACACTAACGGCTGAAGAAGTTGAAGATATTATCCATAATGGTCGCGGCGGAATGCCAGCTGGTCAATTCCACGGTACAGACGAAGAAGCGAAGCAATTAGCTGAATTTATTGCGAGCTTAAAGGCTAAAGAATAAGCTTAGTTTAAAAGAGTCAGGAAACTGGCTCTTTTTTTCTACTTCTATAATAATGTGACTGTTCCTGAATCAAAATGGTTCCCGAAAAATAATATTTTTTTGGGGAAAATGTCGAAAAAGACGGTCGGATGAACTAGAAATTATCTAGCATGTAGCTTTTTGGTTCATTACCAAAAGTTGTGGATGACATTTTTTTTAATTTATGCGCTGTATATTAGTTGATTGGAGTGGAGACTGGGCGACTCCTTGGGGATCAGCGTCACAGATGAGACCCTGGAGCGAGCAACGCGAGTGAAGCGGCTCATCGGACGCCCCCAGGAAAGCGCCCAGTCGGAACGGAAATCAACCACACGTTATGGTGATGAGCCAGTTTTTTGGCATTAATAAAACAATAAATAAAGACTATATATACATAATAAAAATAAAAAAAGACATCTTAGTAAAGACGGAAAATAAAGGAGTTTTAATCATGCAAATTACTCGTGAAAACATTTGGTATCTCCTTACGCACAAGTCATTCTTAATATTATTACTCATTATCAATCTATTAGGAACTATTTACGGTTATTATTGGTATGGAGGGCAGCTTGCCAACACGGAGCCGATTTTTTACATTTTTGTTCCAGATAGTCCGACAGCCAGTTTATTCTTTTGCTTTGTATTGTTAGCGTGGATTTTGGGCAAAAGTTGGCCGCTGATGGAAGTGCTAGCACTTGTTACACTAGTGAAGTATGGGATCTGGGCTGATGTCATGAATATTTGGACACTGATTGAAACTGGATCGATTGGTTGGCAGGGCTGGATGCTGGTAGGCTCGCATTTTGCGATGGCTGTCCAAGCAATCCTTTATATCGGTAAATATGTCTTTTCATATTGGCATGTTGCCGTGGCAGCGGTGTGGACATTGCATAATGATGTGATTGATTATGTATTTGGACAAATGCCAATGTATCGTGATCTAGCAGAGTATACAAATTATATTGGCTATTTTACTTTTTGGTTATCAATGGCATGCATTTTTCTAGCCATCTGCTCAATTAGGTGGCGTAAATATTTGCCGAATTAAGTAATTGATTATAGAATTATAGCATAGAAGTAGAAAGGGGTTAGAAAATTGTCAACAAGCATGTATATTGTTTACTTTGCAATTATTATGCTACTGCCACTTTATGCACAGATGAAAGTAAAGGGCACGTATAATAAGTTTGCAAAAGAACGTACAATGAAGGGACAAACAGGTGCAGAGGTAGCGCGTGCGATCTTAGATGCGAACGGTTTATATGATGTACGAGTTGTTCCAACGCAAGGTGTGTTGTCTGATCACTATAATCCGGCGACAAAAACAGTTGCTCTATCGGAAAGTAACTTCTATGAGGCTAGTATTGCAGGTGCTGCAGTAGCTGCCCACGAGGTTGGCCATGCCATCCAACATAAAGAAGCTTATTCAATGCTTACATTACGTAGTAAGTTAGTTCCTGCAGCAAATATTTCATCAAATATGTCATGGATCTTTGTTATGATTGGTATTTTTGCAAGTAGTACGAATATGTTGCTTTTAGGTATCATATTGTTAGCAGCAGGTGTGCTTTTCCAATTAGTAACGTTACCAGTTGAGTTTGATGCTTCAAAGCGTGCGTTAGTACAAATGAATTCTTTGGGGATTATTACAAATGAAGAAGAGCGTCCAGCACGTAAAGTGTTAAGTGCCGCAGCATTAACATATGTTGCCGCAGCAGCAGTAGCTGTATTAGAATTATTACGTCTAGTATTAATCTTTACAAATATGCGAAATGACGACTAATGAAAAAACTTGTTGTAGTGGTATGTCACTATAGCAAGTTTTTTCATCGGTTAAACTATGGTTTTACTGAAATGCTCTGTGACGCTGATCCCCAAGGAGTCGCCTAGTCTCCACTTAACTTATATATAAGGCATACGTTTTAACAAATGTCATTCACAACTTTTGGTGATGAGGCATATTAATGGAGCGGTTGTTTTTGGTCGTCGAGGGTAAAGCCTTCTCCTGCAACATCTCGTACTTCTATTATAGATACGAAAGCATGTGGATCAACCTCATGAACAATAGATTTTAAGCGTACAACTTCATTGTGACCAATAACACAATAAATAACTTCTTTTTGTTGCTTTGTAAAATGACCATGACCTTCTAGTATAGTGATACCACGTTCCATTCGTAATGCAATCATCTCAGCTATGGTGCCAGACTTTTCAGAAATAATAAGTGCTCCACGTGCTGCATATGCTCCTTCTTGAACTAAATCAATGACACCCGCGCCCACAAAGACCGCAACAAGGGTATACATCATCGAGCGTGCATCTAAAAACGTTAGCCATGATAAGATAATGACGACAGCGTCAAAGATGAACATCGTTTTACCCATACTCCATCCAAAATATTTATGCCCAAGACGAGCCAAAATATCTACACCACCAGTTGTACCTCCGAAGCGAAAGACGATACCGAGCCCAAGTCCTACAAAAACCCCAGCAAAAAGAGCAACGAGTAACAAATCGTCCTCTAAATGAATAGTAAATTGATATTTTTGAAAAATTTTAAGGAAAACTGAAACAGATAAAGTTCCGACAAGCGTATAAATAAATGACTTTTTCCCAAGTAAGCGATACCCAATAATAAACATTGGAATATTTAATAGTAAATTCATTAAGGCAGGGTCCCAGCCTACTGTAAAGTAAAGTATGAGTGTAATCCCACTTAACCCACCTTCACCAAGTTGATTTTGCATGTTGAAGTGGACAAATCCAAAGCTAAAAATGGCAGCGCCGAGCATTATTGCGATGATATTGCGGATTTTAATCTGTTTTAGCATATGACCTCCTGAAGTTCTAAACAAATGAAGTAGTGATATCTATTATCTGACATTTTATTGTTTTTGACAACAATGGTGTAAATTTTATACGATGGTATGTAGGAGTGTGATTTAGATGACTGAACAAGTGACAATGCAAGCTTTACAACAGCGTGTTGATGATTATATTGGACAATTTAAGGAAGGCTATTTCCCGCCATTCGAGTTACTGGCACGTTTAACCGAAGAGCTTGGTGAATTGTCTCGCGAAGTGCAGGACGTTTACGGGCAAAAGAAGAAAAAGAGCACAGAGGAAGCGAATAGTATCGAAGAAGAATTGGGTGACTTTTTCTTTGTTTTAGTTTGCTTTGCAAATGCACAGGGTATTAAATTAGATGAAGCACTTTTACGTGTCATACATAAATTCGAAACAAGGGATAAAGGTCGCTGGACTAGAAAGGATGAGGAATAATGTCGATTCGTGTAGCAATTGCAGGACCTAGAGGTAAAATGGGAGCTGAAGCTGTACATACGATCATGAAACATG
Source organism: Lysinibacillus sp. RS11 (assembly GCF_042019215.1). Taxonomy (NCBI): domain Bacteria; kingdom Bacillati; phylum Bacillota; class Bacilli; order Caryophanales; family Bacillaceae; genus Lysinibacillus; species Lysinibacillus sp. RS11. Next base: position 1,524,827 of record NZ_CP168124.1, read on the forward strand.
ACAAAATGGAATTAGTAGCTGTACTTGATTATAAGGAAGTAGGAAAAACATTAGCTGATTTAGAAATGTTTCCAGCAAGTTATACAGCACCAATTTTTACAGATATGCATGATCTTGTAGAGGCCACTGCACCAGACGTATTAGTGGATTTAACGAACCCGCATGCAGTTTATAAGCATACTAAAGAGGCCTTGAATTTAAATGTACGACCTGTAATTGGTACAACAGGCTTTACAGATGCACAACTAGAAGAATTATCAGCAATTGCTAAAGAAAAAGAGCTAGGCTGCATTATTGCACCAAACTTTGCAATCGGAGCAATTCTAATGATGAAATTTGCCAAGGAAGCAGCAAAATATTTACCTGATGTTGAAATTATTGAATTGCACCATGATCAAAAGTTAGATGCACCATCTGGAACAGCTGTTAAAACAGCACAATTGATTCAAGAGGTGCGAGCAACAAAAATGCAAGGACATCCAGAAGAAAAAGAAACAATTGAAGGTGCAAGAGGGGCAGAATTTGATGGCATGCGCATTCACTCTGTTCGCTTACCTGGTTTAGTAGCACACCAGCAAGTGCTATTTGGTGGAGACGGGCAACTATTAACAATTCGCCATGATTCATTAAATCGTAATTCTTTTATGTCCGGTGTTGCTTTTTGTGTAGAAGAGGTCATGAAAATGGATCAACTAGTATATGGTTTAGAAAACATCATCTAAAGATTGGGATGGAAGCATTATGAAAATCGCATTAATTGCACATGATCGCAAAAAAGATAATTTAGTACAGTTTGCTATTGCTTACCGAGATATATTAAATGAGCATACGCTGTTTGCTACAGGAACAACGGGGCAGCGTGTGATTGAAGCTACAGGTTTAGCAGTAACACGTTTTTGCTCAGGTCCACTTGGTGGCGACCAACAAATTGGCGCAATGATTGCCAATAATGATATGGACATGGTTATTTTTTTCCGTGATCCTTTAACAGCACAACCACATGAGCCAGATGTTTCTGCACTTATTCGTCTTTGTGATGTTTACCAAGTGCCACTGGCAACAAATATGGGAACGGCAGAAATCTTACTTAAGGGCCTACAGGAAGGCTTTGTGGATTGGAGATTGATTCAAGAAAGAAGAAATTAACAAAAGACGTGATTTAGAAAGGATGATAATCGAATGAGAAAGCTAAAAATCGGCATTACCTGTTATCCAACAGTTGGAGGCTCTGGTGTAATTGCAACAGAATTAGGAAAAATGCTTGCAGAGAGAGGACACGAGATTCATTTCATCACCTCAAGCGTACCATTTCGATTGAACAAAATTTATCCAACCGTCTTTTTCCATGAAGTAGAAGTTAATAATTATTCAGTATTTCAATATTCGCCATATGATATAGCATTAGCGAGTAAAATGGCGGACGTGATTAAGGATGAAGAACTAGATGTGCTTCATGTACATTATGCAATACCACATGCTGTTTGTGCGGTTTTAGCACGAGAAATGAGTGGTCGTGACATTGGTATTGTCACAACGTTACATGGTACAGATATTTCGGTGCTTGGGCAGGATTCGACCCTTTCACAGGCGATTAAGTATGGCATTAACAAATCTGATATGGTTACGACAGTGTCAGAGGCATTAAAGCAACAAACCTACGAGCTTATTGATACAGTAAAACCAATTACTACGATTTACAACTTTGTTGATGAACGTGAATACTTCCCACGCAATCCAGGAACCTTAAAGGAACAATTTGGAATTGAGGAAGATGAAAAAGTGATTATTCATGTATCTAACTTCCGTAAAATTAAGAATCTTCCGCATATTATTGATGCATTTATGAAAATTCGTGCAAACATGAAGGTAAAGCTATTGCTTGTAGGTGATGGTCCAGAAAAGCATCGTGTCATGGATCAAGTAAAGGAAAGTCCCTACATGAAGGATGTTCTATTTTTAGGTAAACAAGAAAACTTGGCTGAATTGTATGCTATAAGTGACCTAAAATTATTACTTTCACAGCAGGAATCATTCGGGCTAGTCTTACTTGAAGCAATGGCTTGTGGTGTACCTTGTATTGGATCAGCTGTTGGCGGTATTCCAGAAGTCATTGATCACGAAGTAGACGGCTTTATTGTGGAATTAGGAGATACAGATGCAGTGGCAGAATATGCAGTGAATCTATTGAATGATGAAGAGAAATTGCAACGGTTCCGAGAAGCAGCTATCCGTGCTGTTGATGAAAAATTCCACTCATCTAAAATTGTAGAACAATATGAAAAATTGTACGAAAAGGTTGCTGAAAGAAATCATGCAAAACAATAAAGAATGGCAAGCAGCCTATTCAGTTATTGAACAACTTGAAAACGCAGGCTTTGAAGCCGTGGTCGTTGGTGGTGCGGTACGAGATGCGATACTCGGTCGTCCTGCCCACGATGTAGATGTTGCAACAAATGCCATGCCAGAAGAGGTAAAGTCTGTTTTTAATCATACGGTTGATGTAGGAATTCAGCATGGAACGGTACTTGTAATCGTGCCAGCTGGACCTGTGGAGGTCACGACATATCGTACAGATGGAGATTATATTGATCATCGTAGACCAGAGGAAGTGCAATTTGTACGTTCGCTGAAAGAAGATTTACAGCGCCGTGATTTTACGATGAATGCCATAGCGATGCGCCGTGATGGGTCTTTTATTGATTATTACGGAGGGCGCCAAGATATTGAGGCTGGTGTCATCCGTGCTGTTGGAAATGCACAGAGACGCTTTACAGAAGATGCTTTACGAATGCTACGAGCTGTGCGTTTTTCAGCACAGCTTGGCTTTGTGATTGAATCAGAAACGTTGGCAGCCATGCAGATCAAGGCTGCGGATATTTCTTGGATTGCGAAAGAGCGCATAAAGGCAGAGCTCGATAAACTATGGATAGGGAAAGATGTTTTTAATGGCATTCAAAAGTTAGAGGAAAGTGGCTTAGCAGCCTATTTGAATGGTCATTTTCAAGCGAATCACTGGCGTGAGTTTAACGTTCAGGACAAGCTAGTAGGCTGGGCATATTTTGCATTGTTACAGGGTGAGCAATGGCGAGAGGTGCTAGGCAGCTATCGTTTATCGAATAAGGAGATGGCGTTTGTAAAAGCTGTGTTAGCTGCTTTAGAAGCTTTAAAAAATGGTTGGACGAATATGGATTACTTTTTGTATGCACAACAGGAACTAGAGGTGGCTTGTTATTTTGCAGAGCTTAGACAGTTAGATGTTCAAATGCCACAGCAAAGTATTCAGGAAATACAGACAAAGCTTCCAATTAGGCATAAGCAGGCGTTACTTGTAAACGGAACGGACTTGTTAAAATGGTCTGGAAAAAAGGGTGGACCTTGGGTAAAAGAAGCGTTGCAGGCAATGCTTGAAGCGGTTGTGAATGGCGAGCTTCAAAATGACCGACAAGCGATAAAGAATTGGATCGCACATGATTATTTCAACAAAGAATGAAAATTTCTGTATGACAAGGAGCCGTCTCAAAAAATGCATGAGACGGCTCCTTATTATTAATGGATGTTCTATTTTTTCAGCAAATATAAACAACATGTTAGCAGATGGACAAAACGAACTAAGAGTAAAAACAAAGAAACTTCGCTCTGTCTAATGTTTTGGTTAACTTGTCTCTGTGCATTTGACCTTAGTAACAAGATGGGTTCTACTCAGCAAACCTTTAACGGAACTTTATCTTTCGATGTAATGTTAAAATAGAGTTGAAAGCCTGGTGATTTATGAAATATCCTTGTCCGGGTTGTGGATATAAAACAATTGATGATGGCCATTACGACATCTGTCCAATTTGTTTTTGGGAGGATGATCCTTTTCAGAAAGTAAATATAGATGAAGAAGGGGCTAATAAAATCTCTTTGGTAGAGGCACAAGCAAATTATTTTCGTTTGGGGTGTCTCAGAAGAGCAATTTAGTCATCATGTTAGAAAGCCTAGAATGGAAGATCAAAGAAATCCTGATTGGAAACCGATGTAAGAATCTTTATGGGGGTTGATATGAAGTACTTTGAAGAAGCTAAATATATTTGGGGAATTATGTTCCAAATAGTGAGCAGGCAGATACAGTTGAAGGTGAACTAATAAGAGCGATTGAAAGACTTCAGTGCGAAATTGATTTGACAGAATAATTGACCATATTATTGAAAGGACTTTTACGCATAAAGGACCTAATAAAAGAGAAAATGATCCGACACAATATAGGTGAAAAAGTGGATAATTGGTAGCTAAAAGATATTTGATGATAGCTTGTAGTCAATTGCCATAATTTACAGTATGATTATTACTAATAAGAGGATGAGAATAGTAGAACTTACTAAAGGATTGATTTGAGCATGAATATTTCCATGAAAGATGAAATTTTAAAAAGAATATTAGCTGCTAATGGTGAAGCAGTTTCAGGTCAGGAGCTGGCAAATTCTCTTGGCGTATCACGAACAGCTGTATGGAAACATATGCAGACGCTACAGGAGGAAGGCTATACATTTGAAACCGTAAAGAAAAAAGGCTATGTACTTACGGGTGTGCCAAATAGCTTAAGTCCAACACAAATTGAGCTCTTTTTAAATACAGAACGATTTGGGCGTGAAATTCACTATTTTGATGTTGTTGATTCAACACAAACAATTGCCCATAAGCTTGCACAGGAAGGTGCACCACATGGCACGATCATCATCGGTGAGGAGCAAACTGCTGGTCGTGGTCGTATGGCGCGTCCTTGGGAGTCTGCAAAAGGTACAGGTATTTGGATGACCATTATCGTGAGACCTGACGTGACTCCTCAGCAAGCTTCATCGTATACGCTTGTCGTAGCAGTTGCGGTTACAATGGCTATTAAAACATTATATAAACATGTTGAGCCAGCCATTAAATGGCCCAATGATTTACTCATTAAAGGCAAGAAATGCACAGGTATTTTAACAGAGATGCAGGCTGAGGCAGATCTTGTTCAAGCACTACTAGTAGGCATTGGTATTAATGCAAACCAAGTCGAATCAGATTTCTCACCTGAGATTGCGAATATTGCAACATCTTTACGCCTAGAAGCGGGTGAAGAAATTAATCGTGCAGCCCTTGTCGCATCTATTTTACAATACTTAGAACAATTTACGGAATTATACGTGAAAGAGGGCTTTGCTAGCATTAAGAAGCTATGGGAACAAATGTCATGTACCATTGGGCAACGTGTTGAAGTGACAACTTTACGTGGACGCTTTGAAGGCATTGCCAGTGGAGTTACGGATGAAGGTGTACTACAGCTAACACAGGATGATGGTACAGTCCGAACAATTTATGCTGGAGATATAAAAATTTTATAAACTAAAAGCTGCAAGAATCATTATGAATCTTGCAGCTTTCTTTTGTGTACGATGCAATTTATAGTTAGAGCTTTTAGCGGCGCAAAAGGGAGTGCAACCGGCGGAGTAGCGGCTTTAAGCGGCGCAAAAGGGAGAACAAGCGGCGGAGTAGCGGCTTTAAGCGGCGCAAAAGGGAGAACAAGCGGCGGAGTAGCGGCTTTTAGCGGCGCAAAATGGAGAACAAGCGGCGGAAAACCCGACTTTAGCGGCGCAAAAGGGAGTGCAACCGGCGGAACCTCCGACTTTAGCGGCGCAAAAGGGAGTGCAACCGGCGGAAAACCCGACTTTAGCGGCGCAAAATGGAGAACAAGCGGCGGAAAACCCGACTTTAGCGGCGCAAAAGGGAGTGCAACCGGCGGAACAACAAACTTTAGCAGCGCAAATAAGAGTCCAACCGACGAACAACCACTTCTATCATCTAAATTGCCGATGCTCATTTTATTTCAACGTTAACACCAAGTCACCGTGTGAAATTGTTGCTTTTAGTTGGTTATCCCCTTTATATGATTGTGATGCTTTGCCGTTTTGTTCCTTCTTATCAACTGAAAGATCCCCAAAGTCCGTGTTTAATTCAAAGCCAATTTCACTTTTTTTGTTTTGCAAGTCAAGTGTAGTATCTCCAAAGTTAGACGTAATAGTGGATTGACCATTTAATGTACCATCGATGTTAATATCACCATTCTCACTTTCGACAACGAAGCCATTGCTTGAAAATTGCTGTAGCTTCATATCACCAAACGATTGAGTAATCTCTGTTTTATCACCAGTAGTGTTTTTAAATAGTATATCTCCATAATTTTTAATCAGATTTAACTGCTGATAGTTTAGATCACGAATGGTCATATCTCCAAAATTGCTATCGATGTCAACGGTTTTCAATTCCACATCTTTAGGAACATAGATTGTGATGGAAGGAGTATTAAAGCTACCAAATCCGAGTTGTAGTTCATTTTTTTTCTTACCCTTCGTTTCGATAGTTAATGCTTTATCTTTAATGCTGTACGTAATATCATCATCTTCCACAACATTCGTTTCTAATGCATAACGATCGCTAGTAACAATTTCAACATTTCCATAGTCATTGACAATATTGATGCTAGTAAAATCATCTAGTTCAAAAGAATGGTTTACTAGATTATTGTTCTTGGGTACCTGGATGCCTTCATCAGTTAACACAAAACTCCATTTTCCACCAGAGAAATAACCAACTAGAGCTAACAGTATGCCAAAAGCAATCATAGTCATAGCGATATGTGTATGTCGAGACATCATTAGTAACCCTCCTTCCGCTTTTTCGTTATTTTATGGAATAGTCTAGCTAGTGCTTCAACACAAATAACGACTATTTTTTTAATAAAACGAGCAACGACTGGGAAAAGTAAGATGCCTAGACCTGTAACAATAAAGCCAACACCCATAAAGAGTAATGCTGTCGGCCAGTCCTCCGTTAAAATGAAGAAGCCTGAAATAAGTGCAACGATTCCACCGAAAATGATACTAAGGACAGTTGCAATAATAGCAAAGACAACGCTGAAAATGACTACACCAAATGAAAAAATAAGTGCTATAGCAACTGCCAATAACGGTATTGAAAGTGGGGCAGATAGTATTGCTAGAATGATGAGCCAAATAGCAGTCACATTCTTCTTAGTCGAAGTCGAGGTTTCATCTAAATCCCTTAATGCAGAGTCCGCCATTATTTGCGATGCAACATGAGAAGGGGAGCCTAGTTGTTGAATGATCTGCTGCTCGTTTTCTTCTCCTGCTTCATCGAAATATTCCTCATAATAGGCAAGCGCAGCATCAATCTCATGCGCTGGAAGACGTTGTAATTTCCCCCGTAGCTTTTTCAAATAGCTTGCTCTATTCATTATATTTCCCTCCTAAAAGTACACAATCAATATTTTCTTTATACAGTTGCCACTCTTTTAATAGCTCCAGTAATCGAATTCGACCTTGCTCGGTAATTTGGTAATAGCGTCTATTTCTGCCTTGATAGGGCTGATCGTAAGTTGTTAAGTAGTTTGCTTTTTGTAAACGACGTAATACTGGGTACAGCGTAGATTCTGATATATCCATCACGGATTGGATTTGCTGTGTTAATGAGTAACCATAAGCATCCTCTTTATCGACGATGGCAAGTACACAAGCGTCAAGTAAAGCTGAGCCAAGTTGAAATGTCATTTTCCTCACCTCACAATGTAATACCTATACAGGGTCTTATATTATATGTCGTATAGTATGGTGGAAGTATATTACATATTGCATTGGATTGTCAAATTTTATTAAAAAGTTCAAGAGGAAAATAAAAATGATAATAGTGTCATTTTTTATGCTTGGAGGTAGAGGTAATGCCAAAGGTAAGTCATGAGTATGTAAAGGAAAAGAAAAAAAGTATTTTAGAAGCAGCCATAGCAGTATGTAAAGTTAAGCCACTCTATGACATGTCGATGAGGGATATTATTAAAGCATCAGGAGTAAGTCAAGGTGGGATTTATCGTTATTATTCAGACTTGGATGAAATACTTATTGAAGTTATTAATCAAGTAAATGTTAATGCAGACTATAAACATATTATCGATGGCATTACGGATACGGGTAATTCCCCCACAAAGACAATCATTAAATTATTTAATTTTCTTGGAGAGTACATGAAGGAGAACGTATCAACAGTTGGCAAAATCCAATTTGAGCTTACGATTTTATTTGCTAACAATCCAGAAAGAGAAAAGAAAATTTTATCGAACATTTATGAGAATGAAAGTGGGCAATATTTTATGCAACAAATTTTTCATTCCATCCATAAGGGTATTTCTTCAGGATGTTTTCAGCTTGAGATATCGATAGAGGATCTATCTACTTTTATTATGACGTCCATTGATGGCATTGTGAGAGACGTTGTCTTGCAAAAATGTTACGGGGTGTTCTCAAATGATCAAGTGCAATTTGATGAGATTCGTTTGATGAATACACTTTGCAAATCCGTATTATTACTATTGGGTACGAAAGAAGGAGAGGATTAAAATTGGGAATAGAGGTAAGAAGATTTCTATTTTTCCTTTGCAACGTCTTGGATAATATGGGGCAGTTTAGCCTTATTAACACAGCTGAATTTACTGAAGTTTGGCAATGCAATATATATGCTATTGTTTATTCTCGGCGGAATTACTCCTGCAATTTGTGAGATTTGGTTGAAAAAGAAATATTCGACTAAAGAAGAGTTCAAATCATTTATCCATAATGTAAAAAATCCTAAGCATCCTATATCTTGGTACATATGTGTAATCGGATTGGCATTTGCGGCTTTTTTTTTACCAACGTTATGGGGTGGAGCAACTATAAAGAATCCAATGTATCTGGCGTTACTTGAATTGCCAATCATGATTATTGGAGGAGGAGTTGAAGAAATCGGCTGGCGTGGTTTTTTGCAGCCTTCATTACAAAAAAGATGGTCTCCCTTCACGACCACAATGATTGTGGGCGTTATTTTGGCAGTCTGGCATCTGCCATTATGGTTTGTCGTGGGATCAAATCAAATGAACATGAACTTTCTATGGTTTTCTCTAATAACTTTAGCGTTATCCTTTTTATTGACGATCATTTACCAATCCACTAAAAGTATTTTTCTCTGTATTATTTTCCACGCTTTAACCAATTCATTTTGGGATGTTTTTGTACCAATTACAAATGTATCGTCTGGTTTTTTCACATTATTATTTGCTCTGTTACTATTTACATTGTTTGAAGTTTATCGAAAATCAAACTTTCAAAAACGAATGGTTTGAATTTGGTATTCGTTATGGATCGTAATTATTAGAAAATAATATTTGAAGATTACTAGAGGAATCTGTTATAGTATGTGCTGAAGGGCAGTATCCTTTTGTGAACGGCACCTTCAAAAGCGTAAGACCTATTATAATAAATATCTGCCTTGATCTTTTAATGACAGGGACGGAAGAAAACAAGCGTTCAAAATAGTACTTGATTCAATGGAATAGGCTATTCTCTCAAAGATATTGGATTGTGTATGCCTATGAAAAATCAAGATACGGCCTCTTATCAAAATTCAAGACAAGAGGTATTTTTGATGACGAACGAAACACTACCCTTCTGTCCATTTTAGGCGCAGAGGGGTTTTTCTGTTTTCTTCCCTTAAAAAGGAGGACTACACAATGAAAACAACTTCAGATTTTTTAAAGATGAAGGCAGCAGGTGAGAAAATCGTTATGCTCACTGCCTATGATTACCCTGCTGCAAAATTTGCCGAGGATGCAGGTGTCGATATGATTCTAGTGGGAGATTCACTAGGCATGGTCGTACTAGGTTATGACTCTACAATGCCAGTAACAGTAGCAGATATGGTTCATCATGCAAAAGCGGTGCGTCGTGGGGCAAAGGACACATTTGTTGTTGTTGATATGCCATTTGGTTCGTATCACGGTGATGTAAACGAAACGTTGAAAACGGCTGTATTCATGATGCAGGAGACGAGAGCTGATGCACTTAAGGTAGAGGGTGCTGGAGATGTTATTCCAGTAATTCGTAAATTAACGTCGGCGGGCATTCCGGTGGTAGCACATTTAGGTTTATTACCACAATCGGCAGGGGTGCTTGGTGGTTATAAAGTACAGGGCAAAACAGCTGAGCAGGCAACGAAACTTATCGAAGATGCGAAACAATGCCAAGAGGCTGGTGCTTGTGCAGTTGTTTTAGAATGTATTCCACATCAGTTAACAGAAATGGTATCTGCTAATCTTATTATTCCAACGATTGGTATTGGTGCTGGTGTAGAGGCTGATGGACAAGTATTGGTTTATCATGACATGCTAAGCTATGGTTCACATCATGTACCGAAATTTGTGGAACAGTTTGCTAATATGGGCCGAGAAGCAAGCAGTGGAATTGCTAGTTACGTAGAAGCGGTAAAAGCAGGCACATTCCCAGCACCGAAGCATTCCTTCACAATGAAAGAGGAAGCATTGGATCAGCTATATGGGGGCGTAAAGTAATGAAAGTCGTAACTACAATCCAAGCACTAACCGTAGAAATCCAAGCAGCCAAACAAGCTCAAAAAACAATTGGACTTGTTCCGACGATGGGGTATTTACATGAGGGCCATTTAACGCTAGCAAAAACAGCTCGTGAAGAAAATGACTTAGTCGTTATGAGTATCTTTGTAAACCCAACACAATTTGGGCCAAATGAAGACTTTGAAAGCTATCCGCGTGATCTGCCACGAGATACTGCTTTGGCAGAGACTGTTGGTGTAGATATTGTTTTCGCACCAAGTGTTGAAGAAATGTATCCTCACGATGGCGGTATTCGTATTCATGCGGGTGAACAAGCAACAATTCTTTGCGGGGCGAGCCGTCCAGGCCATTTTGATGGCGTTTTACAGGTTGTATCAAAATTATTTCATCTAACACAGCCGACACGAGCTTATTTCGGCCAAAAGGATGCACAACAAGTTGCGATTATTGCTACGATGGTACGCGATTTTAATTTCCCTTTGGACATGCGAGTAGTGCCAATTGTGCGTGAAGAGGACGGCTTAGCCAAATCTTCTCGTAATATTTATTTAAGTGAAGTAGAGCGTAAAGAAGCACCAGCAATTAATGAAGCACTACAGCTTGCTCGTCACAGCTTTTTAGCGAATGGTGATGCAGTGAATGCACTTGCTAAAGCAAAGAATCACATTGCAGCACGTACACACGGAGAAATAGATTATTTTGAGCTATTAGCGTATCCAGACTTAACACCAATAACGACTGAAACGGAGCAAGTACTGTTAGCAGCTGCTGTATATATGGGTAAAACTCGTTTAATTGATAATTGTATCTTTAATGTGAAAGAAGGATTATAAGATGTTGCGAATGATGATGAATAGTAAAATCCACCGTGCTACAGTGACACAAGCAGATTTAAATTACGTTGGATCGATAACGATAGATGAGGATATTTTAGATGCAGTAGGTATGCTCCCGAATGAAAAGGTGCATATCGTCAATAACAACAATGGGGCACGCTTTGAAACCTACATTATCGCAGGGGAGCGCGGATCAGGCGTTATTTGTGTGAACGGTGCAGCAGCACGTCTAGTACAATGTGGAGATATTGTGATTATTATTTCTTATGTGTATGTAGACAACGAAGAGGCAAAAGATCATAAGCCTACGGTTGCCATTATGGGAGAAGGTAATACGATTAAAGAAATGATATCCTATGAGCCAGAAGCAACGGTGATGTAATTTCAGAGTAGCTGTACAGGAGGATGTAGAGATTAATTAGCAAGGTGTATTCCCATTAATTATCTAAAGATTCATAGTATATTTTTTTGAAATATATAATTTTTTAATAGACATTTTGAAGAAGATGCTGTCTGTATTTTATAAACAGCATCTTTTTTATTATCATTTTAAACATTCGAATAAATCACACAATTCTTCACTTTATTATACACTTACATATTTTGTACTGATATTTCTATAAAATTCACAATCTATAGATTAAAATAGATTTTTTTATATTTATTGTTGACATTTGTTAAAAATTGTATTTAAATGTAAATATAAGTTTTAACAAAAAAAGGTAGGTGTTCATTGATTTGGTATACTTAGAAAAAATTTCTGTTATTTTGATGTTAGGTTGTTTAACAATATTATTAATAAAAATATTTTTATTAATAAAAGATAATAATGCAAATAAAGTAGTTGATTACGTTAATGTAAAAAATGATGAATTAATGACACCAGTACAATTTGAAAAGCTTATAATGAGTAGTCAATTTAAAAAAGCATTAGATATGTATAAACCGAAGATTTTATTATTAATTAGTAAAGATTGCCCGTATTGCAAAGAGATTTTTGAGATTTATTGGAATGAATTTCATAGTAAAGTTAATAACTATATAGATACTTTTGTATTAGTAGAAGATATTGATGAAAAATCAGAATCTTTTCTAAAACTATACGATTTTAAATTCAATATTCTTAAATATGATAGGCAATTTCTTGCTGAAAATTCAATTGATACTGCCCCTTCATTTATTTATTTAAATGAAATAAATGAAATAATATTAAAAACACCAGATGTTTATAGCTTTTTTAATTTAGTTTATGATTCTAATTCTACAATCAAAAATAAGGAGGAAGTATTATTATGAGTAATTTTCTAAATAATTTAATTCAACCAGCAGCAGCAGCTTGTTCAGAAAAAGTATTTTACAAATGGTGTCAAGGTGACGCACGTTGTGCTACAGAGGGGATGATAGGAACTATGGGACGATGGGTTGACAAGAACAACCCGCAATGGGGTTGCGATGGTAATATACAGCTTTGCAATTGTGGTTGCACTAAATAAAACTATATAAAAATAGTTTAATATTTATTAAAATAAAAATTAAATAAAAAAATAGTCTAATATTGTAGAATTAGAATTTATAATAAAGGTTGGACTTTAAAGGTTCAGCAAACCGTAGACAGTTTTCCTTTGTCTACGGTTTTTTTAGAGCATTTCAGCTAATTTTTCCGTGGGGATAGTTTTATTTAAATATAGTTTCAATAAATAATTATTAGGGAGAACTTAAAAATGTTATTTTATATAATAAATTTTTATATTAAAAACTGTTTAAAATTATCAATTTTTAATATAATTTTAAAAATAATAAATGGATTTTCTCCAGTAATTTCGATATATTTTTTCCAATTGTTAATTAATGAAATACTAAATTACATAAATGGGGAATCTGAACTAAAAAAATTAATAATTCTTTTTTTGCTTCAAATTTTACTATTAATTATTCCTTATTCTATGAATCATTTGCTTGCAATAAATGAACAAATACTTACAAATAAAGTAACAAAAATCCTTACAAATGAAATTTTTTTTAAAACCTCTCAAACAGAATTTCTAAATTTTGAAAACCCGGAATTTTATGATTCTTACCAAAGAGTCATTTCAAATAAAGAAAATTTGAATAATGCTTTTAATGCTTTGACTTATCTTGTTAGTGCTTTAATAAGTCTAATATCTTCACTGGCTTTACTAACAATTATTGATAATTTAGTTGTAATAATAGTAATTTTTGGGGTTATTCCTTATTTCGTTATTCAGCTTAAATTCTCTAAAAAAAATTTCCTATTTTTGTCAAGTTTAATACCTATACATAGGAAGGAACAGTATATCTCATTTACTCTTAGCCAACGAGATATGTTAAAGGAAACCATTATTTTTAATAGCTTTGATTTTTTTGTGAAAAGGTGGAATAACTATTTTCATGAATATACAGATTCCGAAATTAATTTCCTTAAAATTAAAACTAAATATCTATTTTTATCAGAGATTATTCTAGTTCTAACATATGCTTTTTCTGGAATTATTGTAATTTTGAATTTACAAACAAGTACTACAGCTGGGGGGGTATTAGCAACTTTACAAGCAATTCAGTTATTACAAAGCAATTTAAGCCTTTCTACTAGATATTTTTCAGATTATAAAAATTCGTCTTACTTTATTAAAGATTTTCTGGAATTTGTAAAAACTCCAGGAAAATCAGAAAAGGAGTATTCAGTTTCAAATAAAGAAGAGTTAAGAATAAAAAATATTAAAATTAAAGATCTTTCTTTTAAATATCCAAATATGAGTGAAAATATATTAAAAAATATAAATTTGGAAATAAATTATGGCGAGAAGGTTGCTATTGTCGGTCAGAACGGTAGTGGCAAAACAACCTTAATGAAAACCATTTTAGGCCTATATTCTAACAAAAGTGAAAATATAAAAATAAACAATATTAAATTTAATGATTTGGACATTAAGGAATATCAAGAAAAAATTTCTGTTTTATTTCAAGATTTTGTTCATTATGAACTCACAGTTAATGAAAATATTTCATTTGAAAATGATGAGAATTGCGATAATTCTCGCATCAAGAATGCTATCAATAAGGTTGGCTTAACAGAATTTGTTGAGAATTTACCTCATAAGTATGACTCGGTATTGGGACGACAGTTTGAGGGAGGAAATGAATTATCAGGAGGTCAATGGCAAAAAATTGCATTAGCAAGAGCATTATATCGTGATAGTGATTTAATTGTGTTGGATGAACCGTCTTCTGCGCTTGATCCGATTGCAGAAAAAGAAATTATGAATAACCTTTTAAATATTTACGAAGGTTCAATTTTATTTGTTACTCATCGATTAAAAATAGCCGCCTTAGCAGATAGAATTATCGTTTTAAAAAATGGTGTAATTATAGAAGAAGGTACTCATCAAGAGTTAATAAATAAAAAAGGATATTATAACGAAATGTATAATGCCCAAAATAACATTCATAATATTGAATTTTTAGTTCACTAAAAATTTTTTAAGAATAATTAGGAGGGAAGAATTTTGTATTCTATATATTGGATAAGTAATTTTCTTTTAATTTTTTTAATATTCATTTTTAGTACTTCTGCTTTGGATAAAGCAATTAATTTTAAGCAAAGTATTGTAACTTTATCTAATTTTGGTATTAAGAAAAATTATGCTCAAATTGCTTTAGTATTTTTATTAGTCGTAGAATTTTATATTGCTATATCTTTGAAATTAATGGGTGTTACATTAATTAATTTACTTTTAATCACTATTTTTTTTAGCACTGTATCAGTAGTAATATTTATAAATATCAAGAAAGGGAGAAAAAATATTTCATGTGGATGTGGTGGGATTTTAGAAAATGATAATCTATCATATTCGATCATCATTAGGAATGTAATTTTTATTTTAATAAGCTTATGTTTATATGATAAAAAATTAGATATTTCTAATGCTCATTTAATTATTATTTTTATTGTCATAGCTTCAATAGGGTTTATTAACTTATCAATAAAAAATCTTAAAAATTTCAAAAAGAATATGATTAACGTTATTGAAAAATTACAATAAAATCAAGATTCGAAATATAAACCAAGATTAAAAAGAGAGGAAGATGAAAATGTTTATTAATTTTATTATTGGAATAATTGCTGTAGTTTTACTTGTAGAAACATATGTAATTTATAGTTTAATTAAACTTATAAAGAATTTCTTAACGGAAATTCATTCCATAAAAGGTATTCAATTTGGTACCATTGCACAGGGAGACTTAGCGCCATTATTTAGAGCAGAAAATCAAAATAAGTCTAGAATAGTTTTAAAAGATATTTTAAGAGATAATGAAGTGACTTTATTATTTTTAAGTAATACTTGTTCTCAATGTCAAGAAGTTTTGAAGAATAGTAATGAAATCTTTAATGATTCTACAAGATATACCATTATTATTATGCAAGACCAATTAAAAGAAGAAATGTTCTTAAATAATGAAAAAATCAGTTTGATAGTTGCACCAGATTTATTTAAAAATTATAAAGTAACAAAAACACCCTACCTTTATTTTGTAGATAAGAACGGTCTAGTGAATTTTTCTACAGAAATATCAAATCCTAAGCATCTTAAGAAGTTATTATTATTAGAAGATGCTTCTTAATTTATAATATCTCTTTTAAAAAACGAAACAGGTGACGAATTAACAGCTTAATTCCTTTTCACCGGTTTCGTTTTTTCTTTTTAAATACTATATTCCTATGCACTTATTTAAGTGAAAAATTGAAACAAAATCATTCTAAAACATCTTTTATAGTTTTACAATAGTTTGTAACTTAGCCTAATGTAGAATTGAAAATTTAAAGCATTAGAATAAGTTTTAGTATAAAAGAACACTACGTAGGTAACCCATACATGACCAAACATATGATTTTATGTTAAAATTCATCTATCTAATGTGAACTGTGAGTTGAGATGTATGATGGAAAGTCAAAAGTATGCAATTGTAGATTTGGAGACGACTGGTCATTCACCGGCAAATGGGGACCGAATGATTCAAATAGCCATTGTTATTATGAAAGATTGGAAAATTGAGCGCACCTTTACGAAGTTTATTTATCCAGGTAAATCCATTCCAACTTTCATTCAGGATTTAACGCATATTACGGATGAGGATGTAAAGGATGCCTTGCCGTTTGAGGCACATGCCGACTACATATATGAATTACTGGCTGACTGTGTATTTGTCGCGCATAATGCGGATTTTGACTTATCCTTTTTACAAGCGGAATTCAAGCGTGCTAGTTTACCGAAATGGCAGGGTAAAAAGATGGACACGGTTGAGCTTGCCAAAATATTATTCCCGATGTCACTCAGCTTTAAGCTAGGTGATTTAGCGGCTGATTTAAATATAGAGCTAACAAATGCACACCGAGCAGACGATGATGCCCGTGCAACTGCTGAGCTCTTTATACATTGCTGGAAGGAGCTACTCAGTCTCCCACAGCTAACGCTTGAACAAATGCATAAACGTTCATTCAGATTAAAATCAAATTTATCCCAGCTGTTCTTCGAGGCGCTTCAAATTAAACGACAGCATGTCACTACTAATGAAAATGTCTCCTATTATCGCAATTTGGCTGTTTGTGATGGACGAAAAAAGTATACAAATAATGCAGAGATTGTAGCGTATCCACAAACGGCAGCTGACAAAGTATCATTAATGACAAAGGCGATGCCGAATTTTGAGCAACGACCCGCCCAATTCGAGATGATGGACACTATTTGGCAGGCGTTAAATGACAAAAGGGAGTGCGTTATTGAGGCTTCAACAGGTATTGGTAAAACAGCAGGATATTTACTTCCTGCGATTTTGTATGCTCGAGCAGTCGATAAAAAAATTGCGATTAGCACATATACGTCACACTTGCAAGAGCAGCTTGTTGAAGAAGAGCTACCCAAGATTGAAAAAATCCTTGGCACTAAAGTAAATATTGCTGTTCTAAAGGGCATGCAGCACTATATTGACCTTACACGTTTTGAGCAATGTATGGCATATGCAGATGAATCCTATGACGATACCTTTACGATTTTACAGATTCTCGTTTGGCTTACTAAAACAGAAACAGGTGTGTTAAGTGAGCTCAATGTTTCTGGTGGCGGACAGTTATTTTTAGAGAAAATCCGCAAAATGCCTGATGAAAAACCTTCTAGGGGCTTTGATTTCTATGAGCAAGCGTTAAAAAATAGTGAATTTGCCGATTGTATTGTGACCAATCATTCTATGGTACTCAGTGATTTAGTCCGCCAAACTCCGATTTTTACACAAATCGATGGATGGATTATTGATGAAGCACATCAATTTGTACAATCCGCCATGCAACAAGACGAAATTGTATTCTCTTATACGCAGTGGAAGTATATTTTCGGCCAAATCGGAACGATGGAGGAAACGGCTTTATTCCAACAATTTAGTCAGGCAGCTAAGAAAAAACAACGTGTTCCTATGCAAAGTTTACAACGACTAGATGCACAACTGATACGCCTACAACGGACATTCGATGAAACAATTCAGCGAGCTGTGCAAAAAATGCAGCAACAAATAAAAGGGAAACAAGCTAGTAGCAAATGGACTTTGTTTTTAGAGGATGTATCGTTAGCAAAAGAACCGCTTTTGCAAGTGAGTAAGCTCACACAGCAGTGGCTTGATCTTGCGACAGAGGTAGGTCATACCTTTGAAAATAATATTGAGCAATTAGATAAAAACGAGCTCTATATATTATCAGAGTGGCATTATTGGATCCGTGAATTGAAGGTGAAAATCGCCGAGTGGGAGGAAATTTTCCTATCGCCACAGGATGATAATTCAGTGTGGCTAGAATTTGATTTACGGAGCGTTCCTGGAAGCTTGCATGTCTTTAAAAAGCCTGTCAATGTCACGCCTATTATCGAAAAAGTACTTGCACCACTTCGTAAGCAGGCAAGTATTGTTTGGACTTCAGGGACTTTAACTGTGCCGGGCAATGAACGTTTTGTGACCCGTCAGCTTGGTATTTCTGATCGTGTACAAGTAATAAAGCTTCAAGCACCACCAGCCTATTATGCAGGAGCGAAAGCATTTATTGTTACGGACATGCCTGATATTCAACATGTGTCACAGGATGAATATATTGAAGCGGTGGCCCAAGCTATTACCCGTACGGTGCGGATGACTGAGGGACGTTGTTTCGTTTTATTTACGGCGCAGGACATGCTTCGCAAAACTGTAGAGCTTATTCAAGATAGTGAACTCCTTGATGATTATATGCTTTTTGCACAAGGCGTTACGGGTGGTAGCCGTATGCGAATTCTGAAATCATTCCAAAAGTTTAGCCATTCGGTACTCTTTGGTACAAACAGCTTTTGGGAAGGTGTGGACGTTCCAGGTGACGCACTGGCATCGGTTATTGTTGTTCGTTTACCGTTTTCTTCGCCAGAAGAGCCTGTATTTAAGGCGCGAGCAAAACATCTTACTGCTCAAGGTCGTAATTCCTTCAATGAGTTATCATTACCGGAAGCCATCATGCGCTTTAAACAAGGCTTTGGTCGTTTGATCCGTTCATCACAAGATAAAGGAGCCTTTATAGTTTTAGACCGCCGCATTTCAACAAAGTCGTACGGTAAGGAGTTTATCAAGGCATTACCACCGATTGCTGTAAAGAAATTGCAGCTACCTGAGTTGTTAAAGGAACTTAATAATTGGCAGAAATAGATGAAACCCCTTTTGGCAAAACTGCTAAAAGGGGTTTTTCGTAGAATAGAATCTAGCTAAAAAGTAACGGTTGGTCAAAGAGTGCAGGGAGCGGAGCGAATAGTTACTCATCTGATGTAATCGACCAAAAAAGCGTCAAGACAAAATGACTGTCTTTGACGCATCTTTATTTAATAGAGACAGGGACATCATCTATTAAAAATTCAACACAATTTCTGCCTTGTTCTTTTGCTTGATATAAAGCCTTATCACATCTAAATAATAAAGTATTTAGTGTATCACCATCTACATAGCTAGTTACACCAAAGCTACTAGTTTTTCGGTGCACGACAGGGAATTGATGATTTTCAAATTGTTGACGAAGCTTTTCAGAAAGCTTAACAGCATCATCTAGTGTAGTTTGAGGGCAAATAACTAAAAATTCCTCACCACCCCATCTTCCAATTGTATCTTGCGGTCGAATCGTATTTTGCAGGATCTCTGCTACGTTCATTAAAACTAAGTCGCCTACTTGATGGCCGAACTCATCATTTACTTCTTTAAAATAATCAATATCTAGTAGAATTATCGAGAACGGAGCGTCATGATGTTGTGCATGTTCTATAGCTTCCGCTAACACATAGTCTAACCTTACACGATTAGGGATTTGAGTAAGACGATCTGTATTTGCTAATTTTTCAAGGTCAAGTTTTGCACTTTCTAGTTCTTGTGTTCGTTCTTTTACTTTATGTTCGAGCGTTTCAGTGAGCGATTGTTGCATTGCCTGATGCTCTTTTTTTATTATATTAATTTTATCGCCTAAAGCTAATGACAAAAATATAGCTTCGAAAATAGCACCGACTGCAGGAACAGCCTCAAATATAATTGGATGGAAAGGAATAATACTTAAAAAAGCTAATGCTTGTACAATGATGGAACCAAGCAGAACAGTCCAACCGACTATATAAAATCTAGCCATTTTGTGGCCTTTTAACCACACAAATATTCCTGATAACCAAAGAAAACTAAAGACAACTACAGCAAAAATACTTGTGAAATTATTTGCAATCGCAACATCAGGGATAATAAATGAAGTTATTAAAGAAAATATCGTGATCCCTAATAGTATATTTCCTATTTTGTTGAATCGAGGTAAGTATTTTTTTAGTTCTAGAAACTCTTTACTAAATAGAATCATAAATAAAAATAAGATATTGCCACTTATGGCTGCGGATTTTATAAACAACCATTTAGGCAAAAGTTGTCCTACTAGTTCAATATCTAAAGAATTCAAAGTAGCTTGATAGAGAATAAAACTAAACATATACAAAACGTAGTAAAAGTAAGCTTTTTCTTTTAACGAAAAAAATAGAAATAAATTGTAGATTAATAATGCGGTTAAGAATCCATAAAAAATCCCTGTTAAATATTTATAGTCAATAATCTTATTGGCAAAGCTATCCGTTGTGAAAAGATAAGAAATTGTATTTAATGGTAATTGTCCATCTAATTTTATATAAATTTCTTTGATGGTTGGATCTTCAATTTCAAATAAATTAGAACGAAAATGAATTTTTTGTTCATCAATATTTACTATGCCTCTTTTTTGAACACGGTAGGAGCCATCTTCTTTCACTAAAAACATGTCAATGCTATTTAATTTGTCTGTTACCTCTAACCAGTAAGACTCCTGTTTATCCTTTAATATTTCATCGGCATCTAACCGTAGCCAAATCGTATCATTCGTATGCCAAAAAGATAAATAATTATCTTTACTAGCGACAAAGGAATTGTCATATGCACCACTTAATATATCTTCTATCGTAATTTTTTTTGACGGGTCACGAAAAATATCATAATACTTACCCAATATTATAGGTTCTGATTGTTCTGCCGCATGACATGTTAAGTTGAATTGTGTAAAAGTAAATATAAGTACGATAAAAAAATAAAATAACAGGTTGATTTTTTTAATTTTATTTTTCATCATTAATTCTTTCTCCTATCTTAATCCCTCTCCTTCAGTTTTTAGTAAGCGTACTGATGAAAGGTTTTATAAGGTACTCTAAAAATAGAGTATTATGTAAATATATCACACTTTATTCTATAATTAGGATATTTCCCTGAATACTAAATAAAATATTAAAAAAGTACCGATAATTGTTAACAAAAGAATTCACAAAGACCATAAGAGTAAGAATGATGATGGCTCATCAACAATATACAGGCATCATCATGCCAAAAATCAAGGAATTTAATGAACTATAATTAGTGGAAAAGCGATTATTTATAGGAAATATGCCCAGTCGGAACGGCAATCATCTAATTAAAGAGCAGCTCAATATCTGTGATTCACTAACATTTCCTTTGTTTGTAGTAAAGACTTAGCCTAGTCAGCCCTTTGTATAAATAAGCGGTTATTGCAAAAAATAAGATCGTCAAAATGGGCAATTTAATTACAATAAGTGTTTGTAATTTTATCACTTGTTATGACAGGTTTTTCTGCAAATCGAACGCTTTATACATGTGAAAAATGGACGTGTATACTGGCTTCGTATTTACAAATGAAGGAGGTGTAAACATGAGCGTAGTTTATAGAATCGCTTTAGTATTAGTCATCATTGGAGCAATCAACTGGGGATTCATTGGATTCTTTAGATTTGATTTAGTTGCCTATTTGTTTGGTGGACAAACTGCGGTATTGTCACGATGGATTTATGCATTCATTGGGTTAGCCGGACTAATATCGTTACCGATTCTTGTTATGCGATTTGATGAGGATGAAGATCTTGATACAACTGACCTGGATCCTTATTCTCGTATAGACCGAAATCCTAGCTATGGTATGGAGGCTGGGGAAGAAGCGGATTTTATTGAAGTAAAAACAACTGAAGTGAAAAAAGTAGAAAAAAAGGATTCGAAAAACAAGTACAAATAACCTCCATTTTACCGATATACCTCAAGAAAACTGATGACCATTTGGTGGATCGTCAGTTTTTTGTTATGGCTAGGAGTATAGTATAAGGCTAAAATCCGCATAGAAATCAAGGATTGGGGAACAGTGTGTGTTATACATCCAGAAATCCAGATAACGAAGCGGATTGTCGTTTAGAATAAATTTCATTTCCTTGCAGCAATTAAAACAACTTCCGTATTTGTTACCATTAAAGTGATTTCTCCTAAGAGAACTGCCCGATTGGTGAAGACTAATAATCAGTGGGGAAGAAAAAACCCCACTGATTATTAGTTCACTTTATGGCTGTTGTAGAAGTGTGTTTAACGCAGTCGTAAATTTCTCCACAATAAAATCTTTTTCATCCGAAGAGATAATCAGTGGAGGAGACAGTGTTAGGATATTGTTAAAGCCCGCAACAGTGACTCCATTTTTGCCGATAATTAATCCCTGATCTTTACATAAGCTAATCACCTTGTTGACATCAGCTATATCAAGTGGTGTCTTACTATTTTTATCGCTTACAAGCTCAACACCTATTAATAAGCCCTTGCCACGAATGTTACCTACATAGGGGTGATCTTTTAACTGCTCTTGTAATTCAGATAGAAGAAGAGATCCCACTTCCGCAGAGCGTGTAAATAGATTTTCCTGTTCCATAATTTCAATGTTTTTCAATGCAACCGCACAGGCTGCTGGAGAGCCACCAAACGTGTTGACATGACGGAAAAAGTCATACTCCTCGCTACCTGCAAACGCCTCATAAACTTCACGTCGTACAGCTGTGGCAGATAGAGGCATATAAGCGCTCGTTAAGCCTTTTGCCATTGTCACAATATCTGGTTGAATCCCGTAGTTTTGGAAGCCAAATGCCTTTCCAGTACGTCCAAAACCACAAATTACCTCATCGACAATTAGCAAGGCACCCTGTTTTTCACAGACAGCTTTTACTCCTCGTAAATAGTTTTCATGTGGCATAATGACACCACCGCCTGTAATAATAGGCTCCATAATAACAGCGGCAATAGTATCTGCCATCTCCCAAGTCATCACATTGTCGATGGCCTGCACAGATGGTAATGAAGTAGGATCGTTACTTTTGATATGATCTTCATTCGCACGATAAGCGTCAGGTGGCGAAACATGAATAAATCCTGGAGCAAATGGTTCATATTTATATTTGCGCTGAGCTTGTCCCGTCGCAGCTAATGCGCCCATAGAGCTACCATGATACGCACGGTAACGAGAGATAATTTTTGTGCGGCTAGCATTGCCCTTTTGCTGATGATATTGTCGTGCAATTTTAAATGCAACTTCATTTGCTTCAGAGCCACTATTTGAGAAAAATACGACATACTCATCGCCTAGAAGCTCACTAATTTTTTCACTCAATTGGATGGCAGGTATATGACCTACCGATAAAGGTGTATACGTATTTTCTAGTAATTGCTCATAAGCCACTTTTGCAATTTCCTCACGTCCATAGCCAACATTTACGCACCATAAACCAGACATTGCATCGAGGTATCGTTTCCCACCAATGTCTGTAATCCAAGCTCCTTTTGACTTTTCAACAATCATCGTTGCATTCGGATTATAGGGCTTCATAGCGTGCCAAACATATTGCTCATCTTTGACTTGCCAGTTTTGACCTGTTAAATTTGCCACTAAGATTCAATCCTCCTAAACAATTAGTTTTGCAAACATTCATCTATATGAGGCAACAAAATGCAAAGTCGACCCCATTTGTACTTTATATGAATGCCTAAAGTGATTTAGAAGGTGAATATATTAATCGAAAATTCAGATAGATATAATTACGTCTATTGATGCGTCAACACATCTTCAATCAAAAATGCGATATAGAGATTCGTTTTTGTAAATGGGTTACTTAAGTCCATATCTAATAGCGTTTCTATTTTTTTAAGTTTATAAAGGACTGTGTTGCGATGAATAAATTGGCGTTCGCTAATCCTGCTAGTACTACCATTTTCCTCGATAAAAATGCGTAAAAATTGTACATAGTCTGTGTTATGCAATTCATCATAGCGGTAAAGCTGACCTAAGATGTCTTGATTATAGGATTTGATTAATGTTTGATTTTGCACGGCCATTATTATTTTATAGGCACCAATTTCTTTATATTTGTATAGGAAACGGTTGTTATGAAGTTTTGCTAATTGGATTACTGTTAATGATTCATCATAACTTTTGCGAACATTTTCAAGTTCTTTATGATAATTCCCTTTACCAATGATAATATCCAAGTAACCATTTTTTTGCGTTATTTTGTCGTATATTTCTTCAACGATTTTTGAGAAGGGAGTATTTGGTGTACTGATTTGTGCTCTGTCGATTAAAAAGATGAGGTGATTTTTATGCTTTAGTTTTAAGAAGCGTTTATATCTATTTTGAAATGCAAATTGAATCATGACCTCATAACGGTCAATACTAGCTTGTGCACCGTTTGTTGTGCATGAAATGATGGCAAACTCACTACCTTGTGGAAAACCTAACAGTGTTAATTGATCTTTAATATAGTGGGCGTTTTGTTTGTAGTGAAAAAGTAAGTTGTAGAGAATCTTTTCTTCGATGGAAAGCTCTTGATGGTGGTTGGAAATAAATTGAAATGTTGTTTTTAATAGATCTGCTATTCGATAACTCCATGGCATTTGAAAAATAGGGAAATCATGTTTGTTGGCAAATGTGATGACTGATTCTGGTATTTCCGGAATATATGGACCAGTATTAATAATAAAACCTGCTACTTTTTTAGAGAAAGCTAGTTTAACAAGCTGCTCTAAGTCTCCTTGTGAAGATAAATTAATACCTGTAGTCACGACTAATTCATTGGGTCTACAAAACATAATTAAATCGATGCTCTCTATTACGTTAATCCCTGTAACTCTTCGATATGTTCCGCTTTGTCCAGCTACTAATGTTAGCATTGGGAATTGAACTCCCTCTACAATTTTGCGAATCGTCCCCATTTTTTCCCCCCTTATTATGAACATAACTTACCATATATTATGTGCGGATGCACATATTTTTTTAGTTTGCTATCCATATCTCATAATTTTTATCTCTTATAGAATGTGTATTAACTACTGTGAAAGAGAGGACTTGCATATGTATAAGTGTAATAGTAGACGATTGCAAGAGTTAATTGAACAATTTAGCCAATTTGGAGCTACTGAAAATGGTGGCGTAACCCGTTTGTCTCTTTCGAATGAAGATGTTTTAGCAAGAAACTATTTTTGTGAGTGTTGTGAAGAATTAGGGATGGATATTAAAGTTGATGATATGGGCAATATTTATGCCATTCTACCTGGGAAAAAGGATGTCCCGCCAATTGTCATGGGCTCGCATTTAGATTCCGTTGAAAAGGGTGGGAAATTTGATGGTGTGTTGGGCATTTTAACAGCCATAGAGGCCATTAGAACGTTAAAGGAAAACGAGATTGAGCTAGATATACCGTTAATGATTGTTAATTTTACGAATGAAGAAGGTGCTCGTTTTGATCCAGCAATGATGAGCTCTGGCGTCATCTCATCCAAATTTGAAAAAGAAAAGATGCTGCAATCTGTCGACAAAAAGGGCACTAGTTTCGAAGAAGCACTGCAAGCAAGCGGCTATGAGGGAGATCAAGAAAATCGCTTAAAAGAAGCACTTGCTTATATTGAATTGCATATCGAGCAAGGGCCTGTTTTAGAGGCGAAGCAATTGGAAATAGGCGTTGTTGAAGGTGTATTAGGCATGGTTTGCTATGAAATTACGGTGACAGGGCAATCCAATCATGCTGGAACGACACCGATGACAATGCGTCAAGATCCGATGATCGTAACTTCGAAAATCATTTCGTATTTACATGAAGAGCTCGGAAAAATTGATGAACAGTTAGTGTTTACTTTTGGCCGAATGAATGTTTCTCCAAATATTCATACAGTGATACCGAACAACGTGACATTTACGATAGATTCACGTCATCAAAAACCAGAGATCATGCAAAAGGTTGAAGATATACTGAATAATCTTCCTACAGAGGATAAGGGCTGTAGTATAAAGCCAGTTAAGCTATGGGGTAGAGATACAGTCTATTTTGATACTCATATTTGTAATGAAGTGGAAAGGGCTTGTCAGAGCTTCGGCTATACTGCCCATCGAATGTTTAGCGGGGCAGGGCATGATGCGCAATATATTACAAGTATTGTTCCATCAGCGATGATTTTCGTACCTAGTATTAATGGTAAGAGTCATTGTGAGGAAGAGGAAACAACATTTGAAGATTGTGCGAAAGGAGCAGATGTATTACTTGAAACAGTATTGACGCTGCAAACAAAGTTCAGTATGGGGGAGACCTACACACTACATTAAGGTAGTTCCTAACATTATTATGATTGAGCATTCTCCATTATTTTACGAAGGGTGAGGGGCAGAATGAAAAAAATTATTAAAGGCGGACGAGTTGCGACAGCTGCAGATATTTTTGAGGCAGATATTTTAATTGAAAACGGAAAAATTGTTCAAATTGGCAAAAATCTACCCGACATTGGGGCAGAAGTAATTGATGCAACAGGTAAATATGTGATGCCAGGAGGAATTGATCCGCACACACATTTAGATATGCCATTTAACAATACTGTGACTGATGATGATTGGAAATCTGGTACCATTGCAGCAGCTTTCGGGGGGACAACCACAATTTTAGATTTCTGCTTAACTGCTGGTGAAGAAAAACTTTCGACTGCAGTTGAAAAGTGGCATGACAAGGCGAAAGGGAAATCAGCTATCGATTATGGATTCCACTTAATGATTGGTGATTTAACCCCTGAAACAGAAGCCGAATTGCCGCAAATCCTAGAGCAGGAGGGCATTACTTCTGTAAAAGTATTTATGGCTTATGCGAAAGAATTTCAAGCAACAGATCGCACCCTTTTTAAAGCTTTTAAAATAGCAAAAGACCTCGGTGCTGTTGTGATGGTGCACTGTGAAAATGGTTCTGTTATTGATGAGCTTGTAGAAGAGGCGCGACGTGCAGGTCATAAGGAGCCTATTTATCATGCGCTTACTCGTCCGGCTGAATTAGAAGGAGAAGCAACAAAACGTGCGATTGAGTTAGCCCATATTGCGGGCGCTACCCTTTATGTTGTGCATGTAACTTGTAAAGAGGCTGTAGATGAGATCATTGCTGCACGTGAAAAAGGCTATAACGTCTATGGTGAAACATGTCCACCATATTTAACTTTGGATCAATCTGCTTTAGCACAACCAGGTTTTGAGGGTGCAAAATATGTTTGGTCCCCACCACTTCGCCCGAAATACCATCAGGATCATTTATGGAATGCGCTAAAAGCAAAACAACTTCAAACAATCGGCTCTGATCAGTGCTCGTTTAGTTTTAAGGGTAAAAAACAGTTAGGAATAAATGATTTTTCTAAAATTCCTAACGGTGGGCCATTTATTGAAGATCGCTTCAGTATTTTATACTCAGAAGGTGTAGCAAAAGGGAAAATTTCTATCAATGAGTTTGTCGATATGATTTCCACAAGTGCGGCAAAAATATTTGGTTTATTCCCACAAAAAGGGACGATTGCAATTGGTTCTGATGCCGATATCGTTATTTTTGATCCAGAGGTAAAACGAGAAATTTCAGCGAAAACACATCATATGAACGTGGATTATAGCCCATATGAAGGTTGGGAAGTAACCGGTGAGCCAGTAAGTGTTCTAGTGCGTGGAGAGTATGTCATTAAAAATAAAGAATTTGTTGGTGTACTAGGTAGTGGGCAATATATAAAACGTCCATTAAAAACAGCAGCTGCAGAAGCACTAAACATGTAGCTTCTTCTTTCAGTTTATGACCGAATGGCCGATTGCTTTGGATGGAGAACAAAGCAATCGGTTTCGTAAATTACTTTACGGAAAAAATGAACACATGAGGGGGATGTGGAAATGGTTCCGATTCAAGAAAATCCAATGGCCTTACAGCTAAGACGTAATTTTGTGGAATTGACAAGCAAGATGACAAAGAATGAGGCAATGGAGGAAGCTAATCGTTGCCTGTATTGCTATGATGCACCATGTATTAAAGCTTGCCCAACGAGTATTCAAATCCCAAATTTCATAAAAAAAATTGCTTCTGGTAATATGAAGGGCTCTGCTACGACTATATTAGAAGCAAATCCAATTGGTGCAAGCTGTGCAAGAGTTTGTCCAACGGAGGAACTATGTGAAGGGGCGTGTGTACTAAATTCCTCAACAAAGCCAATTAAAATCGGAGAGTTACAGCGCTATGCTACAGATTGGGCAATGGAGACAAATGCTCAGCTATTTAAGCAAGGGCAAAGTAATGGTCAGAAGGTAGCGATTATTGGTGCAGGACCTGCTGGCTTATCTGCAGCTCGTGAACTTAGTCGTTTAGGCTATACTGTCACAATTTATGAAGCTGAATCGAAAGCTGGTGGTTTAGGTAGCTATGGTATTGTGTCGTTCCGCCTACCTAACGAAGTCGTTGATTGGGAAGTCGAGCAAATTGAAAAGCTTGGTGTGGAAATCAAAACAAACACATCTGTCGGTGTTGATATTTCTGCTGATGAGATTTTAGAGCAATATAATAGTATTATTTTGGCGGTTGGTATGGGAGCTGTACCGAATTTGGGCATTGAAGGGGAAGAGCTAGATGGCGTACATGATGCCATCGAGTTTGTTAGGAATACAAAAATGGGACCGCTTACAAAAGAAATAGTTGGGAAGCGAGTAGCTGTTATTGGAGCCGGAAACACCGCGATTGATGGTGCTACATGTGCTGTACGTTTAGGTGCTGACAATGTTCAAATTCTTTATAGAAGAACACAAAAAGAAATGACTGCATACAAATTCGAATATGAATTTGCCAAGCAGGATGGTGTTGAATTTAAGTGGTTAACAGCACCGAAAAAAATAATTGGTAACGAGCTAGGCAAGGTAGTAGGCATTGAATGTGTAAAAATGAAGCTTGGTGAAGCGGGGGCAGATGGTCGTCAAAGACCTGAGGAAGTTGAAGGCTCCAACTTTATTATTGAAGTGGACACTGTCATTAAGGCAATTGGTCAAACACGTTTTGTGTCATTGATCGAAGCTTTTGGCTTACAGCATACAAATGGTGTTGTGGATATTGATGAAACGACAATGCAAACTTCGAATGACAAAGTATTTGCATGTGGAGATGTCGTCTTCGGAAATGGACAGGGCGAGGCGATGGTAGTTACAGCTGTACAGCAAGGAAAAGATGCAGCCTATAAGATCCATGAACGTTTAACTTCTTTCAGCAAAGTGTCTATTGTACCGAAAGTGTAGCGACAGGTACAGATGAGTTGCAGAAATCTCCCATCTCTATAGGTGGTGAGGTGAATGCAAGTTTAAGTTACTTTTCAGCAGTTGTCCAAACATCCGCTGAAAGAAGTTAAAGCCTCCGGCGGATGTCACAGAATCGGAGTGGAGTTCTTTGTGCAAGCACAAAGCCGATTCTGAACGCAATTATGCCGAGGCATAATTGATGAAACCAAGTGAGATTGCATAAGGGAGGAACTAATATGGCAGACTTACGCATTGACTTAGCGGGCATCAAATCGCCGAATCCATTTTGGCTTGCCTCAGCACCACCAACGAATTCAGGTTATCAAGTACAACGCGCATTTGAAGCGGGGTGGGGGGGAGCTGTATGGAAAACATTAGGGGATCCGATTTTAAATGTTTCTTCACGCTTTGCAGCTGTTAGCTTTAACGGACAAAGAGTAGCTGGCTTCAATAATATTGAACTGATTACGGATCGACCGTTAGAGGTAAATTTACAAGAAATCTATGAAACTAAAAAAAGGTTTCCACATCACACAATCATCGCTTCTTTAATGGTGGAGCCAAAACAAGAAAAATGGCATGAGATTGTTAAACGAGTAGAAGATGTGGGGGTTGATGGTCTTGAGCTTAACTTTGGTTGTCCACATGGGATGGCAGAACGAGGAATGGGCTCTGCCTCTGGTCAAGTGCCTGAGTTGGTGGAAAAGCAAACGTACTGGGTGAAAGAGGCAGCGAAAACACCAGTCATTGTGAAGTTAACGCCAAACATTACCGACATTACGGTAACAGCAGAAGCGGCCACAAGAGGTGGAGCAGATGCCGTTAGTATGATTAATACAATTAACAGCTTAGCTGGTGTCGATTTAGATACTTGGAATACAGTGCCTCATGTAGCAGGAAAGGGTGCACATGGTGGCTATTGTGGTCCTGCCGTTAAACCAATTGCACTCAATATGGTTGCAGAGTGTGCTCGGAATCCATTAATCAATGTTCCGATTTCGGGCATTGGTGGTATTTCTAATTGGCAAGATGCCGCTGAGTTTATCTTAATGGGAGCTACTGGCGTGCAAGTTTGTACAGCAGCAATGCATCATGGCTTTAGTATTGTTGAGGATATGATTGATGGACTCAATAATTATTTAGACGATAAAGGAATCGCCTCTGTTATGGATTTAGTAGGACGCTCCGTTTCTAGATATTCCAATTGGGGTGATTTAGACTTAAATTATAAAATCGTGGCTGAAATTAATAACGATGTTTGTATTAACTGTAATAAGTGTCATATTGCATGTGAGGATACATCGCATCAATGTATTGATTTATTTACAGAAGATGGTCGACCAATGCTGAAAGTTCGAGAGGAAGATTGTGTAGGCTGTAATTTATGCTCAATCGTCTGTCCTGTAGATGGTGCTATAACAATGGTTGAACGTAAATCTTCTGTTCCACCAATGACTTGGAATGAACGTCAAGCTCTAATTAGCAGTCTATCTAAGTAAATAAGCTTTCAAATAAACTGAAATTCCACCTTCCTGTTGAAATGTTGAAGGAAGGAGCTTCATGTAGTTGTCACGGAAATTGAACAAAAAAGGAGAGAGTATATGGAACGTGAAGGGAATTATTTAAAATCCCCAGATTTACTTCCAGTGACACATCAACAAAGAAACATTGGAACATTTGGTTTTGCAGTAATTTGGATAGGAATGGCCATTGTTTTAGCAGCTTTTGCAATTGGTGGTTCAGCAATCATGAGCTTACCATTACCAATGGTGATTTTAGCAACATTGATTGGCTCTTGTTTAATTGGTGTATTTATGACGTTAATTGGTGATATAGGGGTCGAACATGGTTTATCATTCCCAGTATATATGCGTGCTCCATTTGGTACGTTTGGTACACATATACCGTCACTTGTCCGAGGAGTAACGGCTGCATGTTGGTTCGGTCTGAACACTTATTTTGGAGCACTTGCAATAAACGGCATTTTAAATTTACTTTTTGGTTATGATAATTGGTTTATCTGTTTCATTGTCTTTGCAGCACTCCAACTCTTTAATACGTCACTAGGAATTAAATCGATTGAGCGATTTGCGGATTTAGCAGCGCCAATTATTATCTTAATTTCTTGCTGGATGTATTATACATTGGCAGATAATGCTGTAGCTCAAGGAAAGAATATTTGGACGTGGGTAGAGACGCCGACAACTGGTTTCGCTGCTTTTACCGCATTTATGGTAGTAATCATGGCAAACATGGGCTTTTGGTCCACGTTAGCAGCGGATATGCCTTCACTTTCACGCTACTTTAAAGCACCAAAAAATGAACGTAATTGGTTTAAACGCAATAAAACACAGTTAGTTGGTTCATTAATCGTCATGCCGATCACAAATACCTTTATTGTGACGATTGGTGCCGTGTGCTATATGGCAGTTGCCTCTGCGGATCCGATAAATGCATTACAGCAAAGTGCTAGTGGCTTTATTTTAGGAATCTTACTGTTAATGATTGTGTTAGCCCAATGGTCCACTAATACTTCTGCAAATGTTATTCCAGCGGCAACAATTTTCTCAAATATCGGCGGCCCCAAAGTACCGTTTTGGGTTGGGGTTGTTATTGCGGGGATAATTGGTATTCTTGCACAGCCATGGAGTTTATTTGGTGTATTAGTAAATGCACTATTAATTATCGGAGGTATTTTAACAGCGATTGTCGGTATTTTATTTGCTGATTATTATTTAATCCGTAAACGTCGTGTGCATGTAAGAGAATTGTATGAATTAGAAGGTCAATTTAAGTATTGGAATGGCTTTAACTTAGCTGGTTTAATCGCTTGGATTATTGGTGGGGCAGTTGCCAATGTTTTCTCCACTTATTCTTCCTTAGTAGGGTTCTTTGTAGGAGCATTTGTATATTATGTATTAGCGAAGTATTGGTGGTTTAAAAAGTACCCTCAAGCTGAGCTAGAAGATCCAAGTGATGCAAAGTATTTAGGTATTACAGCTGGTCATAATTTAGACGAATTATTTGGGCAGCAACAAGTGCCCGTGCCAACTGAGAATGATATCATTGAGCAACCAGATCCGCTATTAGAAGTAAAAGGTGCCGATTAATGTAGACACCCTAAATCGAAAGGTGAGGTGATGGCATGTCAGAATACCAACAAAGCGCAGAAGAAATAAAAAAGATAGATCATCATTTGGATAGCGGCTTTAAAATCCAATATGTTTATGAAAATTTAAGTGGAATGTTTGTAGAATTTGCGCGTCAAGAAGAGGTTATGCTGTTGCAAATTTTAACAGCAGATGCACGCAAATACTTCTCTGCAAAGCTCCAAGAACAGACGTTATTGCAGTAACATAGTAAACTCTATCCCATTCATCCTTAGATGATGAGATAGAGTTTTTTTAACGTAATGAAAATAGAGAGCCGTTAGACCATTCAAAGTGGTGGATAGAACCGTCAAAGTGAAGGATAGAACCGTCAAAGTGGTGGATAGAAGTGCCGAAGCGACGGAAAGAAAAGCTGAAGTGACGGATGGAAGTGCCGAAGCGACGGAAAGAAAAGCTGAAGTGACGGATAGAAGTGCCGAAGCGACGGAAAGAAAAACTGAAGTGACGGATGGAAACCAGAGTGACGGAAAGAAGAGCTGAAGTGACGGATAGAAATGCGAGAGCGACGGAAAGAAGCGTCAAAGCGATGGATAGCCTCGCCAAAGTAGTGGATAGAACCGTCAAAGTGGCGGATAGAAGTGCCGAAGCGACGGAAAGAAAAGCTGAAGTGACGGATAGAAGTGCCGAAGCGACGGAAAGAAGAGCTGAAGTGACGGATGGAAACCAGAGCGACGGAAAGAAGAGCTGAAGTGACGGATAGAAGTGCCGAAGCGACGGAAAGAAGAGCTGAAGTGACGGATGGAAACCAGAGCGACGGAAAGAAAAGCTGAAGTGACGGATAGAAGTGCCGAAGCGACGGAAAGAAGAGCTGAAGTGACGGATGGAAACCAGAGCGACGGAAAGAAAAGCTGAAGTGACGGTTAGAAGTGCCGAAGCGACGGAAAGAAAAGCTGAAGCGACGGATGGAAACCAGAGCGACGGAAAGAAAAGCTGAAGTGACGGATAGAAGTGCCGAAGCGACGGATGGAAACCAGAGCGACGGAAAGAAAAGCTGAAGTGACGGATAGAAATGCGAGAGCGACGGAAAGAAGCGTCAAAGCGATGGATAGCCCTGCCAAAATGGTGGATAGACCCTTCAAAGTGACGGATAGCCCCGCCAAAGTCGTGGATAGAACCGTCAAAATGGTGGATAGAACAGTCAAAGTGGCGGATAGAAGTGCCGAAGCGACGGAAAGAAAAGCTGAAGTGGCGGATAGAAGTGCGGGAGCGACGGAAAGAAGCGTCAAAGCGATGGATAGCCCCGCCAAAGTCGTGGATAGAACCGTCAAAGTGGCAGATAGAAGTGCCGAAGCGACGGAAAGAAGAGCTGAAGTGACGGATGGAAACCAGAGCGACGGAAAGAAGAGCTGAAGTGACGGATGGAAATGCGAGAGCGACGGAAAGAAGCGTCAAAGCGATGGATAGCCTCGCCAAAATGGTGGATAGCCCTGCTAAAGTGGTGGATAGAACCGTCAAAGTGGCGGATAGAAGTGCCGAAGCGACGGATGGAAACCAGAGCGACGGAAAGAAAAGCTGAAGTGACGGATAGAAATGCGAGAGCGACGGAAAGAAGCGAAAGCGATGGATAGCCTCGCCAAAATGGATAGAACATTGCCTTCAAATGTGTTTTTCCTAAAAATACAATTGTATTTTTCAAAATAATTTATTATTATTAAAAAATAATTCATCGTAGAAAGAACTTCAGAGAAAGAGGCGTTATTTGAATGGCAAATAAAGAATTAAAAAGAGGTTTAGAGGCACGTCATATCCAGATGATTGCTCTTGGAGGTACAATTGGCGTGGGTCTATTTATGGGTTCAGCAAGTGCCATTCAGTGGACAGGGCCTTCTGTGCTCCTTGCATATGCAATTGCAGGTATTTTTATTTTTTTCATTATGCGAGCTATGGGAGAGATGCTCTATATGGAGCCTAGTACAGGTTCCTTTGCAACATTTGGCTATAAATATATTCATCCATTAGCTGGTTATTTAACGGCGTGGAGTAATTGGTTCCAGTGGGTTATTGTTGGGATGTCAGAAATTATTGCAGTAGGAACATATATGCAATATTGGTATCCAGATTTACCGGCATGGATTCCGGGTTTAATTGCAATGGTAATTTTAGGTGTTGCCAACTTTATTTCTGTTAAATCTTTTGGAGAATTTGAATTTTGGTTTGCCATGATTAAGATTGTCACGATTATATTAATGATTGTTGCTGGTTTTGGTCTCATTTTCTTTGGGATTGGTAATGATGGCATTGCAATCGGATTATCGAATCTATGGAATCATGGAGGCTTCTTTACAGGCGGTTGGTCGGGCTTCTTCTTCGCTTTATCTTTAGTCGTTGCTGCTTATCAAGGTGTTGAACTTATTGGGATTACAGCAGGGGAAGCGAAAAATCCTCAAAAAACGATTACTAACGCGATTCAAAGTATTATTTGGCGTATTTTAATATTTTATATTGGTGCAATCTTTGTCATTGTGACAGTTTATCCGTGGGATGAATTAGGTACGATTGGTAGCCCATTTGTTGCAACGTTTGCAAAGGTTGGAATTACTGCTGCGGCAGGGATTATTAATTTTGTTGTCATTACAGCTGCAATGTCAGGTTGTAATAGTGGTATTTATAGTGCGGGACGTATGCTATATACGCTTGCGATGAATGGACAAGCACCTCAATTTTTTGCGAAGCTTTCTAGTAATGGGATTCCGATATTTGGTACTGTAGGTGTGCTAGTTGGTTTGGTCATTGGGGTTATTTTAAGCTATATTGCACCAGAAAATTTATTTGTCTATGTATACAGTGCTAGTGTGTTACCAGGGATGATTCCGTGGTTTATTATTTTAATAAGTCAAATACGATTTAGAAAAATAAAAGGTGAACAACTGTCGAAACATCCATTCAAAATGCCACTTTCGCCACTTACAAACTATATAACAATTGCTTTTTTAGTAATGGTGCTTATTGGTATGTGGTTTAATGAGGATACAAGAGTTTCTCTTATTGTAGGAATTATTTTCTTAGCGATCGTTACAATGAGCTACTTTGTTTTTGGTATTGGAAAAAATCGTTATGAAAATAATAAAAACTAATAGCGGTTTAATAAGAGGAGCAAATACGAGCGCGATGTAAGAGAATATCCGTGGAAAAGATACATCGAAAAGGGACAATCCATTGAGAACTGGATTGTCCCTTTCTTTTACTGTTCTTTTCGCATAATAAAGCTTAAATGTCTACCAGCCTGTTTATCTTGACGGTAGGAAAAACCATCTGGGCTAAGGAATGTGCACGTTGAATCAATCAAAATCTGCTTAGAAGGAATACCTGCAAGCTCACATTGTTTTTTGACAGTTTGCTGATTATCGATATGATATTTATTCGTTTGTGCATTGAAATACATAAAGTCCTCAGCGTAGCCTAGGTTGTTGAATTTTTCATAAACATCAGCATCCACTTCAAATTTCTGCTGACTGAGTGCCATACCGATTTGTACATGAAAATCTTGTGGGTTACAATGCTCATGCTCCATTAAATGTTGGAAAAGCTTTAAGGTTACTTCTTTGACAGTCCCTTGCCAGCCTGAATGAACCACGCCAATAAGACCCTTCACTTCGTTATAAAAAATAACAGGTACGCAATCTGCTGTAAAACTACATAAAAATAAATTCGGCTCTAATGTGTAAAGGGCATCGGTATTAGCAATGGCAGTGTCCATTTGCTCAGCGCCACGTCCTTTATCAGACATCGTGACTTTATGGAAATTAGCACTATGTGTTTGTTGAGTACAAATAAAACGATTCAAGTCACAATGCAAAATAGCTGCCAATTTTTTTCGATTTTCTAGTACATCCGTTTCATTCACACATGTATGCAGAGCCATATTGTTTTGTTCTAGCTCGATGTTATCCTTTAAGGTAGTACCCGCGA
Organism: Lysinibacillus sp. RS11; assembly: GCF_042019215.1. Taxonomy (NCBI): domain Bacteria; kingdom Bacillati; phylum Bacillota; class Bacilli; order Caryophanales; family Bacillaceae; genus Lysinibacillus; species Lysinibacillus sp. RS11. Next base: position 1,561,166 of record NZ_CP168124.1, read on the forward strand.
TCAATCGGTCGTTATCAAAATAAATCTTTGTTTTCATATCATCACCTCTTTTTACTATATATGATTGATTAATGAAAGTATAGGCGCTTACTCTTTTTAGAGCCTTGAATATTTACATACCCTTCTTTAGATCTTTTAGACATAAAAAATAGAATTCTTCACATATAGTATCGAAGAATCATTAATAGAGGGAAGGAGTATGTATAGATGACTCAAGAGAAATTCCTACTGATCTGTCAATTAGGCATGGGGCTATTTTGGATTATTACTTACATACTAATTATCAAACGAGGATTTCAGGATAAGAAATATGGCATGCCAATGGCCGCAATTTGTGCCAATATTTCTTGGGAGTTTATCTTTGCCTTTATGTATCCACAAAATGACCTGCAAAGGATCTTTACTTTCCTATGGTTTATGTTAGACGTCGTTATTATGATGCAATTTTTGCTTTATGGTTATAAAGAATATAAAAAAATAATTCCAAGAAAGTTATTTTACTCATCCTTTTTCATTACGCTCGCGGTAAGTTTTTTCATTATTTTAGCGATGATCCATGAATTCAATGATATAACAGGCAAATATGCTGCATTTTCACAAAATCTGATGATGTCAGGGCTGTTTATCGCATTATTTATCCAAAGAGGGAATTTGAGTGGCCAATCAATGGGTATAGCAATATGTAAAATGATTGGTACTATGTTTGCAGCAGTAGGCTTCTATATGTACTTTAGAACACCATTGATCACTATTATTTCGCTTGCCACCCTTATATATGATTGGATTTATATCGTATTAATCTATAGGTTCTATGTGAAATATGCTAAATAAGATTTTTCTTTTTACTTTATGATTTTATTAGCATTAAAAAGGCTCATCACCAAAAGTTGTGGATGACATTTGTTAAAACATATACTATGTAAATAAGTTGATTGGAGTGGAGGCTGGGTGACTCCTTGGGGATCAGCGTCACAGATGAGACCCTGAGGCCAACACGATGTTGGTCACGAAGGCATTGTCACAGGACGTGACGAACTTAGCCTTCGTTCCTTTAGCGAGTGAAGCGGCTCATCGGACGCCCCCAGGAAGCTCTGCTCTGCGCGAAAGCGAAGCGTCAGCGGCAAATGTTTTATCTGTGCGAAAGCGAAGCGACAGCAACAAAGCGCCCAGTCGGAACGGAAATCAACCACACGTTTTGGTGATGAACCATTAAAAACATGTATTGGTAATAATAACTATCATTCTGCTAGTGAAAACTATAGTAATATATCCCAGTTACAATAGTGTTGCAACTATATTACAAGATTAGAACTTAAGAATAGCGCTATATTGGTAATTGTTTAGTCTACTATATCTCTTGTCATACAACTGTAAAAATCCTTCCAAATATTTAGTGATGAATATTGCTCTAAAACTATTTACGATGTTTATAGAGCGAATCAGGAAGGAATGAATTATATGTTTAATAAAGTAAAAAAAGTAGCATTAGCTTCAGTATTATCAGCATCATTATTAGTGCCAGTAGCGGCGATGGCAGCCGATTCATATACAGTAGAAACTGGGGATACTCTATGGAAAATAGCCTCAAAAACACAAACAGGTGTACAAGAGCTAATTGATGCGAATCCGCAACTTGCCAATCCAAATCAAATTAATCCAGGAGAAAAAATTAATATTCCTTCAAATGAACAAGTAAGCGTAGAGCAAGAGGTTGTGAAACTTGTCAATGCTGAACGAGCGAAGGCAGGTCTTCCGGCATTAAAAGAAGATTGGGAGCTTTCACGAGTAGCAAAATATAAATCTCAAGACATGCATGATAAAAAATACTTTGATCACACAAGCCCAACTTACGGTACACCATTTACGATGATGAAAAACTTCGGTATTTCTTATAAATCAGCCGGCGAAAATATTGCAATGGGTCAACCTTCAGCAGAAGAAGTAGTGAAAGCATGGATGAACAGTTCAGGTCACAGAGCGAATATTCTGAACGAAAGCTATACACATATCGGTGTAGGATATGTGAAGGATGGCAATTACTGGACACAAATGTTTATTCAAAAATAAGAGCAATGAACTGTTCCAAAATCAGTTGAAACTGATGGGGCAGTTCTTTTTTATGCTAAAAATTCTAGTGAGGAATCGAAATTTTATCGGCAAGTGAGCTACCGATAATTATTACATTTCCTTTATAGGTAAGATAGGACATGATAGCTGTTCAATACAAACTCCGTCACTCAATTTTGTAAAGTGTTTTCATTTAATAAACAAATAAAAATGATAAAAAGAAACACACTATCAACAATACACGAATAAGATGTCTCTGTAGTATTACGATAGAGGTAGGTGTTTGATGTTGAAGAAAAAGTGGATGGCCATATTGTGTATGATCGGCACAATTGCACTAGTTGGCTGTCAGGGGAAAACGGATGATGAGAAAAAACTCGAACAACAAATTCAAGAGTCAGAGCGAGAAGTTGGGGAATTAAAAAAGCCTGTTAACTTTGAACAACAAACAGAGCCAGTAGTTGTTGAAATTGTGGACCCTTCTACCAAAGCGATCATACACACAATATCACCGAAAGAACTGGACTATGAGCGTGATGTACAATCATATACAAAACAAATTGAGCAATTAGCAAAAGAGTTAGCGAGAGGAAATGAACAAACAGCCGGCTATGATAAGCGTATGATCCTCGATAAACTGGATGATCAAGGAAAAGTAATGGAAGGGAGTCCATTAATTGTTTTAAAAGAAAGTGAATTAGTAGAGAGAATATTAGAAGCATCAGCGACCGGTGGTAAAGTGGAGTTGCCTCTTTATATTACCGAAAGCGGTTATTCTTTTGAAGATATTCCTTATTTAGAAGAAGTAGTTGTCGCATCTTATACAACTTACTTCGGTACCACTGATATAGGAAGAAATAAAAATATTGAACTTTCTGCGGAGGCCATCAATAATGTTATCGTTGGGAGTGGAGATAATTTCTCCTTTAATACAGTCGTTGGACCGAGGGACGAAGCGAATGGTTATCAGCCCGCACCAGAAATCATCAACAAAAAGGTTGTGATGGGTATTGGGGGAGGCATTTGTCAAACGTCTTCAACCTTGTTTAACGCGGTTGATCAAATACTAGTAAAATTTGTAGAACGTCATCACCATTCCTTAGATGTTGGGTATGTTCCAAAAGGAAGAGATGCTACGGTTTCCTATGGTGGATTAGATTTTAGATTCCAAAATACAAGTGACGTTCCATTTTTAATAAAAGCTAACTATAGTAAAAATTCCCTTACTGTTGAGATAAGAACAGCAGAAAAATATGTAGAAATCTTGAAAAAGTCATAGTGTTTTTTTCAAAGAAACTTATCAAGGTTTGCGCGAAGAAAATGAAGTGACAGCGGTATTTTAGGACACCTTAATTTCATTGCCACTTTAATTCTTTCAACAACAAGATGATCATAGCGATTCTTTAGTCGCTATGATCCTTTTAGTTTATATGATGTTTAAAATTTCCTGTGGTGTCGCCACTTTGTACTCGGGTTCCTCTTGTTGAACAACTTCAATAGCGTCATATCCCCAACCAACCCAAATAATAGGCACTCCTACTTTTTTGCAAGCTACAATGTCTCTTTGTTCATCACCAATATAGATAACTTCAGATGGTGTAATGCTTGAATCCTTTAAAAATTTCTTTATCACTTTATCCTTTCCAAAAATACGGTTTGAACAAAGAACATTTGATACACAATGAATGCCGTTCATTTTTAGGAATTCTAAAATGTTCTCCTGTGAATTGGAGGAAATGATAAGGATTTTATAGCCCCTTTGATCAATTTCCATAAGAACGTCTTTAATACCATCATAAAGGTGGACATCATTTAATGATTGACGATACAATCGATAAAATTGTGGTAAAATCATGGGCAATTTATACATGGGGAAGTCAAATAATTTACTACGTTCCGCTATTGACAATTTTTTCAGTGCTTCGATTTCCTTTAACTCTATTCCTTTAAATTTATATTTTAGTGCAAGCGTATTCCATGCTGATGCAAACACTGCTGTAGAATCAGCCAATGTTCCATCAAAATCAAAGATAATATATTTCATGTAAACTTTCTCCTTTATAATCTAGTTGTATAGACGCTTTTTTCTTAAAAATGTTACTAGGAATAGGAAAGCCTATTCTTAATATAATGACATGATTATACAGGATATGAAACAACGTATTGTAAATAACCCTTGATAAGCATTTTTTTCACTAATACTTAAAAATTTTTTCAGGTAAAGGAGAACAAAGCATTTTCTTTGCATGCATCTTAAAGCTAAGGGGGTTTAATAGCATCTGATTACGGAATTTTCTGATAATTATATTATGTAAAACGCCACGAATTTTTTAATATAATTTATCAGGCGTGTTGATTAGGAAAAAATAGGTTTATTATTGAGTGATTAAAGGATCTTTTTGTAGCTATTTTGCTAATATATTCTCATTTAAACTAGATTGTACTCTGGGCTACTCGAGTGCTTTTGCAGCCTTTGCTTTCGTCGCAGAGCTTAGCTTCAGCCTGGAGCGGAAATCTGCCTCTTTGTATTAATTTGAATGGATAAAATGATTAATCAACACACCTGATAACGTATGCTAATAGGAAAATACCTGTCATCCGTTAGTATTGAGACAGGTACAAACAAATACCCATCCCTTTCTCGCCAAAGCATCAAGAGGTGCAGCCTGTATTTTTTAAAGAATTATCTGGATAATATAATAAAATAGTGTTATCGTAAGAAATAGCTAAATAAAAAATCCTTCGGGGTAGGGTGAAATTCCCAATCGGCGGTGATGAAGTAATTCAAAGTCCGTGAGCGCAAGCTGATTTGGTGCAAATCCAAAACCGACAGTTATAGTCTGGATGGGAGAAGGGTAAAAGTATGAGCTTTTTAAATTCATTTGAATTTACAAGGTTTATTTGAGTATGCTTTTGTTAACTACTTCCCATCATTTAAGTTGGGAAGTTTTTTTATCTTCATTCAGTAGGTGTTTAGAACACGAATGAAGATAAAACCTCCGGACGCAATTACGCCAAGGCAAATTGATTTATTATTTAGCTAACGAATTGAATAGTAGTATGTTCTTCGGGGTAGGGTGAAATTCCCAATCGGCGGTGATGAAGTAATTCAAAGTCCGTGAGCGCAAGCTGATTTGGTGCAAATCCAAAACCGACAGTGATAGTCTGGATGGGAGAAGAACAGATGAGATGATAGCCTATGGAAAAATTTTGTATCCATTAGGTTTGTTTGTTGACGTCTTATTAATATGAACTCCCAAACCCCTTTAATGAAAGGGGTTTTTTGTTTGAATGAAAATTCTTTATTGCTGAGAGAAGGGACAACCGCTAAAGATTGGAACGCTGAAAGCATAGGAAGTAGGTGGAAAATTGTTTACAGGGATTGTTGAAGATATTGGTACAGTAAAAACTTTGCAAAGTAATCGACAAAGTATGAAAATTACCGTTATTTCATCGAAAATGGTGGAGGATGTAAAGCTCGGGGACAGTATAGCGGTTAATGGTGTTTGTTTAACGGTGATACATTTTAATGAACAGGAGCTAACGATGGATGTGATGCCTGAATCGGTGAAAGCAACAAATTTACAGCAGCTCGCTGTAGGAGATCCGGTAAATTTAGAGCGCGCCATGTCTGCTAATGGACGTTTCGGTGGACATTTTGTATCAGGACATGTAGATGGAGTAGGGAAAATATTGCGTAAGCGAGCATTAGCAAATGCAGTCTATATTGATTTTGAGTTGTCAGAGGAGTTAACGGGCTATTGTATTCCAAAGGGTTCCATCACGATTGACGGTACGAGCTTAACACTTTTTCAAGTCGAGAAGAATAGTGTCACAGTAGCACTGATACCGCACACTTACAAGGAAACAATTTTAGGTATGAAGAAAATTGGGGATCTCGTCAATATAGAAACCGATTTAGTTGGGAAATATATTTTGCATCAACTGAAGCGTGGACAGGAAATGCCGACCATTACGAGAGACTTCTTAGCACAAAACGGGTTTTAACTAACACTGAACAGGAGGTGGCGATATTGCTACATTCAATTGAAGAAGCAATAGAGGATTTAAAACAAGGTAAGATGATTGTTGTTGTAGATGATGAGGATCGAGAAAATGAAGGAGACTTACTGGCGCTTGCAGAGTTTATGACACCTGAAACGATTAACTTTATGGCGACCTATGGAAGAGGCCTTATTTGTACACCGATTTCACCGCAACTTGCACTGAAATTAGGCTTGCACCCAATGGTCCGTCATAACACAGATAATCATCAAACAGCATTTACGGTTAGCATAGATCATGTGAATACAACGACAGGAATCAGCGCCTTTGAACGAGCGATGACGATAGAAAAAATGATAGAACCACAAGCAAAGGCTGAAGATTTCCGTAGACCTGGCCATATATTTCCATTAATTGCAAAGGAAAATGGTGTCTTAGAGCGTAGAGGTCATACTGAAGCAACAATTGATTTAGCCAAACTTTGTAATAGTATACCTGTGGGCATTATTTGTGAAATTATGGGCGACGATGGTAGAATGCTACGCTTTAATGACCTCATCAAGTATGCAGCTCAACATCATTTAAAAATGATTTCAGTAGAAGCATTGGCAACCTATCGACGTCAACAAATAATTGAAGAAAACAAACTGACAATATAAAAGAGGAGAGAAGAAAAATGGGTAGAACATTTGAAGCACAATTAATTGGTACGGATTTAAAAATAGCAGTAGTAGTAGGACGTTTCAATGAATTTATTACAAGTAAATTATTGGACGGGGCGTTAGATGGTTTAAAGCGTCATGGTGTGGACGAAAACTCGATCGATGTAGCATGGGTTCCTGGTGCATTTGAAGTTCCTTTCATCGCAAAACAGTTAGCTGAAACAAAGACGTATGACGCAATTATTGGATTAGGTACGGTGATTCGTGGTTCAACAACACACTATGACTATGTATGTAATGAATCGGCAAAAGGTATTGCTAGTGTGTCATTATCTACAAATGTACCTGTTATTTTTGGCATTGTTACAACTGAAAATATCGAGCAAGCAATTGAACGTGCGGGCACTAAATCAGGTAATAAAGGCTATGATGCGGCAATGTCAGCTATCGAAATGGCAAACTTAAAAAAGATGATTAGATAAAGCATTTTGTTCAACATCCTGTATTCTTGAATATTTTTAATTAGTAAGGGAAAAATATGCATAAGTGTATTGATTAATGTACTAATTTGGAGCTGGCTCAGTAGGAGATGAGGAATATTTCGTCAATGAAACAGGAGTTAAATTTGAAATCTTTGAAGGCACTATTTCAACGCTCTGCTGATGTGGTATTCCAAGAATATATCTTTCAGCAACAAAAGGTACATTTAATAAAATGTGAAGCGATCATTAATGAGCGGTTACTACACACCGTTATTGTGCAACGAGTCCAATCACTATTTACTGCATCATCGGATGAAATGTTAGAAGAACATATACAAAATAATTTACACATTCCTCATCTTCAGAAAATATCAAGTAAAGATGATGCCATTACAAAAGTCTATAGAGGACATGTATTACTGTATTTTGAAGATATGAATTTGTTGTATTCAAGTAAGATTGCTAAAAAACCTAATCGGGACATTAAAGAAACAACCCTAGAATTAGTTGTCAAAGGTCCGAGAGATGATTTTATTGAGGATGTTTTTATTAATATTGCTTTATTACGAAAACGAATACCTACTAATTCATTAAGTGTTGAAACTTATGAACTTGGTAAACGTTCCAAAACAACCGTAGCTGTGCTTTATTTAGAAGATGTTGTAAATCAAAAGATGCTCGAGCAAATAAAATTACAGCTACAGCAAGTGGATACGGATATTGTATTTAGTGGAGATTTATTGATGGAAAGAATTGAGCGGAGTGCGAAAATTCTACCTAGACATGATTACACTGGACGCCCTGATTTTGCCTTACAAGCATTAAGTAGTGGGCGTATTCTCATTATCGTTGATGGTGTATCCTATGTCATTATTACTCCTGCTAATTCAATGTTACTATTTAAATCAGCTGAGGATAATGAACAGCCGATTATTGTAAGTTCTATGGAGCGTTCATTACGAAGAATAGCTATCTTTTTAAGTGTACTTTTACCAGGTTTTTGGCTTGCGCTAACGACTCATCATCAAGAGCAATTGCCATTGATTCTTTTAGCGACGGTTGTTGAATCAAGAACGGGGCTCCCATTTCCAACGATTCTTGAAATATTAATGATGCTTTTTATGTTTGAATTATTTCGAGAAGCAAATATACATCTACCCAATGTGATCGGTGGTTCAATAAGTGTTGTTGGGGGATTAATTATTGGAGATGCGGCAATTAAAGCAGGTGTTACGAGTCCTTCCATGATTGTAGTTATTGCTACTTCAAGTATTGCAGCTTTTACACTCGTCAATCAATCTATTGTATCCGCAATGAGTATTTTCAGGATAATTAGTATTGTAGCATCTGCTTTTTTAGGGTTATTTGGATTCTTTATTTCGATGTTCTTCATACTTCTTTATATGGCAAACTTACGAGTATTAGGTGTTGCATACTTAAGTATGGGAGCAGATTTAGATTGGCAGGATATTAAAAAGTCTTTATTTCGTTTATCTATAGACGGATACGGTAAGCGACCAACATTTTTAAAAGTACAGGATAAGTCAAGAACATCTAGCAAAGAAAAATAAATACTTACTTAAACAGAGATCAGGTATTATATGCCTGGTCTTTTCATTTTCCCAATAAGTAAGTGGGTGGTGAATGTCAGATGGTGGTAGCCAAAATCTTCTTGTAATGATAAACTAGGAACAAATATTCTCTTTCGGGAACCGAAGAATCCTTGTTTGTAAAAAAAGTGTAAAATAGTAATTATCTAAGTAATTGGAACGATGCTAATAAGCCGAAGTACAAATCCGCTTGTTTCACTCAATTAGCACGATAAATGAAAGTGATTGAAGTAGGTAACAATGCGTCCAAATCTTTCTGAAACGTCTTGCGAAATTTTTCAATGGGTACGAACCACTAAGGAAGTGGCTAAAAAAAACGAATCGAAACAACTATAAAAAATAAAATTTACTATAGTATAATAGTATTGTTGGTTTGAATTGTTGCAATAGTAAAAAGTATGACAACATGTCACCTTCAGCTAACAATTTTTGTGTTTAATGCGAAAGTCAGCTCAAACTAAATGATTACATCATTATATTTCTATAGATGAGGAAGTACCAGTTTGTATGAAAAACCGAAAAATAAAATTAATTTTAATATTATCAACGATCTTATTATTATTGTTTACTAGTTTGAATATCTATACGTCTTATTTAAAAATGAAGAAGACAGTGGAAGAATCGATAGCAAATCAAAGTTTGGAAGCGGCGATTTCTATTGCCTCTTCAATGGATGTCGAGGTGTACAAACAATTTTTAAATAACCCGCAAAAAAACGATTATTATTGGGAAATACGAAACTACTTAAATGATGCAAGAGAAAAAATTGGTGCATTATTTGTTTATACAGTGGAAATTGATAATCCAAAGTTTTCTACAGCAATGATTATGGGGTTACCTCCCGATTTGACGAACAGTTTCGATATTGGAGGAGTCTGTACGGTTCCTGAGTCGGAAGTACAAAAAGCTTATAGGGGAGAAACCTATGTAACGGAAGTAATACATGATGCTGTTCATGGTGCCTATGTGTCTGTTGGTGCACCGATAAATGATGGAGGGAATATTATTGGATACCTAGGTATCGATATAAGTGCAGATAAACTGAATGGCATTAAAGGGAAAGTGATAGAGGATAATCTTTTTACCTTGTTTTTTAATGGTGTTTTTATTCTAATCGTTATTGGTTCTTTTTTATTTTTACAAAGATGGTATCAAAAAGAAGTGGCGAAGGAAGTTGGAGCAACAGAAGATACATACCAAGCAGAAATTAAAGCTTTAATTACTTCGGTGTCTTCTATAAGGCATGATTTCACAAATCATATACAAGTATTACATGGACTTCTTCAATTAGATAAACCTGAGCAAGCAAAACAATATGTATCTTCTCTTTCTAAAGAGGTTCAAGCTATTGAGTCACTTAAATTAAATATTGATCATCCAGGCTTATCAATATTGTTGCAAACGAAAAAACTAACAGCACAAAATCATACTATTGATATGGATTTTACAATTTCGGACGATGAATTTAATAAAATTAAAACAACAGATTTAATTAAAATTTTGTCGAATTTAATTGATAATGCCATTGACGCGGCAATAGAATTACCAGAGGGTCAACGAAAAATAACAATTTACTGTAATGCAGATGAAACACAGTATGAGTTCAAAATTACAAATACTGGTCCTAATATTGAAAATGTCTCACAAATATTTAAGCAAGGATTTTCTACAAAGAAACCAGAAAATGAAAAAATTAGAGGGCAAGGCTTATTTATTGTGAATGAAATTGTCAATAAATACAACGGACAAATTTCTATCGACTCATCAAAACATTTAGAGACAACAGTAATCGTAAAAATTCCGATAAAGTAAATTTCTAAGAGGCTGGGACAAAAAGAAAAAAATGTTAGACCGAATGCATTCGGTCTAACATTTTTTTTGATTTAGGAAGGAACACTCTACTCATTGAAGGGAAAAAGTTATTACCTGTTTTCGCTATTTTTCAAAATAATCGAGTTCTGTCCAAGCCACTTTTTATCTTTATCGATCGAAGTCCGCTACCGGCGAAGTAAGGATTTATTGGCTAATTTAGCTGTTCTACCTGTGGAGTACTGGTTCACAATACGAAAAGCTGTTGCGACTTTCACTTTTACATTTTTTGAGCAATTCATTTCATATAGTACTAATAATCAGAATGGGATTATTGGGGGGAGATGAAGGATTTGGATGAAACAATCCTTGATTTATTGAAAAAAGGTGGATACATTTTGTATGCAAGGCATGGAGAAGCAACGGTCGGTGTAGATCAGCCATATTTAAGTTTTCAAGATTGTTTTACTCAAAGAAATTTGTCTGAAGTCGGGCGAAGGGGGGCAATCTACTTTGGACAAATGCTACGCTATTTCCGAATTCCGGTTAATTCACCAATTGTCGTAAGTCCTTTTTGTCGCACACTTGAAACGGCACAGCTCGCATTTCCTTATGCGTATGTAAGAATGGATCCCTTTTGGTATGAGATCTATAAATTGGGTAGTAAAATCCCTATCAATGAACAAACGAATATATTATCAAATTTGCAATCCGTGTTAGAAAGAAAGCCGCCACAAGGAATGAATCAAGTAATTATTGCCCATAGCTTTCCTGAAGGTGTTGGATTAGGGAAAATTTCAAACATGGGAATGGTTATTGTTAAGCCAAAAGGTCCTGGAAAGGGCTATGAAATAGTAAAAAAATTAAGTTTAGAAGATTTAGCGCATTTAGATCGTGGCTCAAGTTAAAGCTGAATGAGGTGAAAAAATTAACACAGTCTTACAGTGTATAGATAGAGGAAACTTTGAAAGCTTGGAGGAAATTTGTTAATTATGAGATTGGCGACTATCGAAAAGCGAGATATTACATCGAGCTTTCACAAATGAAAAGCGGGGAAGATGTAACGAAGCTGGATGAGTGTTATCACTAGGAGGTTGAATCGCCCAACTGAACTGTGCGTACGGTGGTGGGAAAGTCTTCTACTCGATTTTGTTTTTTGGCTAAAAGTTTTCACAAAAAAAGCCACTAATGTGACTTCATTTTATTATTTATTTACTTACTTCAATAGTATGAATAACATCTTCACCTTGCTCATCAAAATTAGAATTTGTAGGAGCACTCACACGAATTTCGATATTTTTCAAATCCTCAACCTTGGAATTTTTTAAAACATATACATTATAGCATTCATGTTTTACTTTCCCAAGATAGTTACCCTCTATATGTTCAGATAAAACCATATCAGGCTCTAATTGTTCTTTTATATTTGTAATGATTACGGCTTGCCCAAGATAAAAAATTCATATCTTCAGTAGATGTATTTCACCACTCATAGAAATAGTTAAAGCATCTACTTCTTCTCCTACAGCTACATCAAATAAATTAGCTGCTTCTTCAGTTTTGGGTTTAATTAATAGCTTCGATATTGTACAGTATTGGCCCAGATTGCCCACGGATGCCTAATTCTTTGTTAGTATAAGTATTAATGGCTTTTAAATTTGCATTTTCTTGTACGTCATCTTTTTCCGATGAATCATTAGTTTTATCTGTTGACACAGATTTTTGTGTTTCCTCTTTTGACTTTTCTTCTTTGCCGGCATCATCTTCACAACCAGCCAATCCTAAACTTAATACGAATGCTGCACTAAAAATTATTTTTTTTATTTTATGATTCCCCCTATATATTTCTATTTTGGGTAATATAAAGGGAAAAGTACATACGGAAAACAGCTAACTGTGATTTGTTCTGTTAAATTAGTACCTATCCTAAATGTTCAATGGCAATGCTACTGGCAAAGTAATAAACAAGGAGAAGCTAAAATTTGTTAAAACGAGAAAAATGAAATGATTGGAGAATGGCAACGTAGAAGATCGTCCACACTTTATCGTAAGCATCACAGTTAACTTTTTAGTAAGCGATTCAGCCCCAAGCAATTTGATGGTCAATGAGGCTAACAGTGGCGATGGAGTAGCTGCAGATGAAGAAAAAAATAGATTCCTACATGCAAAAAGAAATTTAAGCTATATAATTATTTTTTTTATAGTAAAATTATTATGGATAGTTGCTAAGTATTTGATAAAAAAGGATGAGTGTTATATGACGTTTGAAGAGATATTACCACGCTTAAAAGCAGGAGAAAAAGTAATTCGTGAAGGTTGGGGCGGCGCAGAATTATATGTGAAGCTCGTTGGGCAAAGCGAGCATGATGGTGAAACTTTAAATCCGTATTTTTTAATTAATGTACGTGGTGAGGGCTACACAATGTTTACACCGACAGTCTGTGATTTGTTAGCGGAAGATTGGATCATTGTCAATTAATCCAAAGAGAAGCCATCTCAAATGAGGTGGCTTCTTGTTTATTTTTTGAGGAGAGATGTTATGAAGTTTGAAGAATATAAGGGTAAGACGGTATTTGTAACGGGGGCTGCTTCAGGTATTGGACAGGCTCAAGCTAGTGCATTTTTAGAGAATGGAGCAAACGTATTCGGTTTTGATTTGGATGAGCAAGGGTTAATAACACTACATCAGCAATATCCTCATCATTTTGCATATAGAGTAGGTAGTGTATGTAATATGAACGATGTTGAGCAAGCATTTGAAGCCGTAGTTTCAATATTTAAGCAAGTAGATATTTTATTAAATACTGCAGGCATTTTAGATGGCTTTGCAAAGACGCTTGATACAGATGAAGCGCTTTGGGATAAAATCATGAATACGAATGTAAAGGGCACTTTTTTTGTGACGAATACGGTATTACCTCATATGGTAAAACGAAAATCAGGCATAATCGTCAATATGGCATCTATTGCAGGGCTTGTGGCTGGTGGTGGTGGAGCTGCTTACACAGCGTCTAAACATGCGATTGTTGGTTATACGAAGCAGTTAGATTTAGATTACTGTCGTGAGGGAATTCGTGCCAATGCCATCGCACCTGGAGCCATTCAAACACCAATGAACAAGGCTGACTTTGAAGGGGACGGAGAAATGGCGAAATGGGTAGCGAATGAAACGCCTGCAGGTCGCTGGGCCCAACCAAGTGAAGTGGCGAATCTCACACTTTATTTAGCTAGTCAATCGGCTGATTATATACATGGTGCAATTATACCGATTGATGGTGGCTGGCTTACAAAATAAGATTGTTCATTATTAAATTCTTCTGCTATAATACGCAAGTAAGCAAAAATTAGCTTGCACTACGGCACTTCAGATAGGGCGAAATGCTCTCTTCCTTTGGTCGTAGTTATGACTAAAATAGCGGATGTGCTATTTTACAAAGGAGAATAAAATTGAATACATCTATTGTAAAAGATTCAAGCCGTACTTCTGTAAGTGAACTTACAAAGACGGCACTTGTTGCAGCTTTATATGTGGCTGTAACTGTTTTATTGTCAGTTATTAGTTTTGGTGCAGTACAGCTACGTTTGTCAGAGATGTTCAACTATTTGGCATTGTACAACAAGCGATATGTAGTAGCCGTGACCTTAGGAGTAGTACTTGCAAATTTCATGTCACCAACATGGATGTTAGATGTACCTATTGGTGGTATTGGGACATTTCTTGTATTAATTCTTTGCCGAAGAGTAACGAAAAATATAACAAATGATATTGTGAAAATGGTTATAACTGCATTGATTTTTGCTGTATCAATGTTCACCGTTGCAGGACAATTAACAATCCTCTATGATTTTCCGTTTTGGGCAACTTGGTTTACGGTTGGGGTTGGGGAATTGCTGTCAATGACTGTTGGTGGTGTGACTATTTATTTATTAAATAAAAAAATCGATTTATCGAAATAATTTAAATACAAAAAAAGCAAGTCACCTTGTAATAAAAGGGGACTTGCTTTTTTACATTATTCAACTGTTACAGATAGTTCCTTCACAAGGAGGGATGAGGAGCCATACCCATTTGGCAGGAAGTAAAGCTCTGAGCTAGTTTCTTCGATATTGTTTAAGAAATCAAAGAAGTTTCCGGCAATTGTCATTTGTTTCACAGGCGAAGCAATTTTACCATCTTGAATATGGAATCCTTGTGCCGCGACAGAAAAATCGCCAGAAATTGTATTCGTACCAGAGTGAAGTCCAGATAATTTAGTAATAAGTACTCCTTCAGATACCGAGGCAATTAACGCCTCTTGTGATCGCTTACCTGGTGAAATATATAAATTTTGGGGTGCGATTGATAAAGTGCCCTTGTAAGAATCTTTATGCGCATGCCCACTCGTTTCGCAGCCTTCCTTCTTTGCCGTTTTTCTATTATGCAATAGTGTTTGCAGTATTCCATCTAAAATGATCGCCTGCTCTTTTGTTGCAACACCTTCACCATCAAAGCTTGCTCCAGACAAAGCTTCAGGGTGGAATGGGGCATTAAGCAATGTAAAAGTATCTGACGCCACTTTTTGTCCGACTTTCCCTTTTAATAAAGATTGGTCCTTTTGTGCATTTTCAGCTGACAGAATAGGCATAAAAATACTTAGTAAAGAGGCTGTAGCATCAGAGCGTAGGATGATTGGATATTTTCCAGATGGAATCGACTTTTCGCCTAGATTCGCAAGTGCTTCCTCAGCGGCTGCTTTTGCAATTTCATCTGCATTGAGAGAATGAAAATCACGTGTCATTTTTAAATAACTACCCGTTTTCAGTTCCTCGCCTTCTCTGACAACTGTAGACAGGAAGATTACTAAGCCGTTCTCCTTATGCGATAAGGATAGGTTTTTACTATTCGCTAATGAACGTTCAGTGCTATATTCTTGAAGGAAACAATAATCTAGCGTTACAATACGAGAATCATACGCACGAATTTTTTGTTCAATTAAACGAAGGAGTTCTATTTTTTCAGGAATTCCAATAGTCTCTAATTCCTCATTGTAAAATTCATAGGACGTGTATTCATTACTGCCTTCAAAAATATCTATGCACTCATCTTCATCTAGAACATCTGCATTTGCTTTTGCACTATCGATTAAAAAGGACATCGAATCATCGTCTAATTTTTCCGTATAGGCGTAACCCAATTTTCCGTTATACAGCCCACGTAGACATAGACCCCCATCCTCAGACGTTTCATAGCTATCAATTTGTCCTTCATAAAGCATACACTGAAAAGAGTTTTTTCGTTCAAAATATACTTCAGCTTCTTTAAAACCGGCCTTTATCGCCTTATCTAGAAGTTTTTCTTGATATTCTACAATGTTCATAAATTATTCCCCCTTCGTTCCTCCAACTGTTATTTCACTTACGCGAATCATTGGCTGGCCAACATTGACAGGAAGACTACCACTAATAGATCCACACATACCTGCACCGTGCGCAAGATTATTACCAACACGATCAACTAGCTGTAAAGTTCTTGCCCCGTTGCCTATAAGTGTTGCACCGCGTACAGGACGATCGATTTTTCCATCCTTAACTATATAAGCTTCCATAACCGCAAAGTTATAGTCACCAGTCGAAGGATTTACTTGCCCGCCGCCCATATATTTTGCATAAATACCATATTCGGTTGATGCAATAATTTCTTCAGGTTTAGAACTGCCTGGAGCGATATATGTGTTTGTCATTCGGGATGTTGGATTGAAGCGATAGGATTGGCGACGAGAAGAGCCGGTTGGTTCAGCATTCATACGGCGCGCATTAAATTTATCAATCAAGTAGCCTTTTAAAATACCATTTTCAATTAAGATGTTTTTTCGTGTTTTTTCCCCTTCATCATCAATGTTAAGGGAACCCCATTCGTTTGGAAGTGTGCCATCATCAATATATGTAACAATTTCAGGGGCAACTTTTTCACCAATACGATTTGCAAAAACGGAATTGTTTTTCGCGACAGCTGTTGCTTCAAGACCATGACCACATGCCTCGTGAAATATAACACCACCAAATTCATTATCAATGATGACTGGGAATTTACCGCTAGGACATTCATCGGCATGAAGCATAGTGACTGCAATCCGTGCAGCTTCGCCAGCATAGTGCTCCAGATTTAGATTTTCGATAAATTCAAAGCCTGCATGTGCACCAGGACCATAGAAGCCCGTTTGCATTTCTTTGCCCTCGGAGGCGGTTGCCTGTATGGCAAGTCGACTATGAATGCGCGTATCTTCTACAAACTTCCCTTCTGAGTTGGCGATTAAAACATGCTGCTCTTCGTCAAGATATCTTACTTTAACTTGATTGATGCGTTCATCATAATTTCTAGCAATGTCATTAGCCTGTCGCATGATTGTTGCTTTTCTAGCATGCTCCACACTGTTTGGTAGAATGATAATGTTATGAATTGGCGTAATGATGTCTTTTTTCAGTGGTTGGATCGTTCCTGTAGTACCTCCTTTAATGGCAAGTGCTGCTCGTTTTGCTGCTGCTAGTAAGCCTTCCTCTGAAAAATCATTTGTGTACGTATAGATGCTTTGAAGTCCAGAAAAAATGCGTATACCAATGCCGAAATCACGTCCTGAAATGCTTTGTTCAATTTTTCCACTTTGTAATGTTAATTCATTGACAAATTTATCCTCGATAAAAACTTCGGAAAAATCACCACCTGTAGAAAGTGCTGCTTCAAGTACATTTTCAATTACTGATTGTTTAATCATATTTTCCCCTCCTTTTCTTGATTATACTAAATGATGGAAAAATTCGAAAATAAGAAACATTCAATTTTTTCATAGATTCATGTATATTCCAAAGGAAACATTTTATGATTTGATGAAAGTGGTGTATGGATTACTGAGGTATTGGGACATTGCGGGTGGATGAAAAGGGTTAATCAACACACCTGAAAAATTATCATAAAAAAATGGAATCATAATTACCTTTTTAAACCAGACTAATTGGAAAACAAAGTAGAGGATGATGACATGCAACAACAGCAATATAATGCAGGGGATATTGTTTACATTTTTTATCGTGATCCCCAGATTGAAGATGTAGCAAATATCCAGGAAGCGAAAGTGGTGAACAATCCGGATCATCCAAATGAACTAGGACTATTTCTATTAGAGACGTATTATCCGATAACAAACGATATTCTAATTTATACAAGCGAAATGGATGCCGAGCAAGCTTATCATCAGTATTTTCATTGAAGGTGGAAGGAAGAGGATATTATGGAGCTCTTACAGCTAAATGCAAAAAATTTCCCTAAAAACAAAACATGAATTTTTCCTTAAAGGCACATCTTTTAGAAAGGTGTGTTTTCCTTTTTTAGGTGCTGTATAATCCCATACTCGCTGGTAACGCTAACAAAGATAGTCATGAGAGGGGAGAATACATTATGGATTCATTCCAAGTAAATTGTTGGTCGGAGCATGATGAACTTAAGGTTGTTATGCTTTGTGCACCTTCAAAATTAGATGTACCAGATTTAACAATAGCTGAAAATGTAGGATGGGATGCTACTGTCAATCATGTGAAAGCAATGGAGAATTTCATGGAATTTAAGACAGCCCTAGAAAATGAGGGTGTCCATGTTATTGATTATTCGAAGGAGCTAACAAATGAAGAGAATATAGTAAGTGAGCAGCTTATTAATCGCTACTTTGTGCGCGATCTTGCCTGTGTTATAGGAAATAGTATTTTCCTTGGAGAGGCAGGTAGTTCGTTAAGGCGTCCAGAGTATCCACATGCGCACTCATTATTAGAAAAGTGGTTTCCAGAAAAAAAATTAAAAGTTCAACAACCTTCTACTGCTTTAGAATGTGGGGATGTTCTCATTTTAAATAAGGATGCCGTGCTTATTAATATTGGAATGAGGACAACGTTAGAGGCTGTGGAGAGTATCAAGGATCGTATTTTCCAAGAAGGATTTTCGGAAATTGCACTCATTGATTTGCCGAGACGCTCCGATACACTTCATTTAGATATGAATTGTAATGTAACGAACGCTAATCTGCTCATAGCTAAAAACTTTATGCGTTATTTTCCTGTACACGTCTTCACAGCTCAAACTAGTCGTTTTGAAATGACAGAGCAATTTTTAAAGCACCATGGCTTTGACGTTTACTTTCTTGAAAAATATAATACAATCCCTGATATCAATTTTATTAATCTTAATCCCGAGACACTGTTGATTAGTAAGCAAGCAACGAAGCAACACTGGACGAGGCATCCATTATTGCAAAACAAGAATTTGATAGAAGTTGATATCACAGAGCTTGAAAAAGGCGGTGGTGGCATTCGTTGTATGACATTGCCATTGTTAAGAAAGTAAAGGAGGGTTGATCAAAATGACATCTAAAACAAGTAAAGGGAAGTTGTCTTGGTGGCAGCTTTCGCTTCTTGGTATAGGTTGTACACTTGGAACAGGTTTTTTTCTTGGGACAAGTATGGCCATTCATAAAAGTGGTCCTGCTGTTGTGATTCCTTTTTTGTTGGCAGCGATTGCTACGTACATTGTCTATGACGCTCTTGTTAAGATGTCAGTTGAAAATCCGGATAAGGGTTCGTTCCGTACTTATGCAAAGCAAGCTTTTGGCAAATGGGCAGGATTTAGTAATGGTTGGATTTACTTAATTTCTGAGATGCTTATTATGGGGAGTCAATTGATGGCACTTGGTATTTTTACAAAGCTTTGGTTTCCAACGCTTCCATTATGGGTGGCTGCTTCTATTTATGCTGCACTTGGATTGGCCGTTATTCTTACTGGTATGAAGGGCTTTGAAAACTTTCAAAATATTTTTGGTGCGTTAAAGGCAGCTGCGATTGTGATGTTTATTGTAGTGGCTGTTCTATTAATCATAAAAGGGATTAACAATGATTCAAATACATTTGATTCTTTGCATGCAAACTACGTAGAATTTTTCTCACAAGGTATTAAAGGGATTTGGCTTGGTTTGTTATATGCTTTTTATGCATTTGGTGGAATTGAGGTAATGGGTTTAATGGTCATTGATTTAAAAAATCCTCAAGAAGCACCGAAAGCTGGAAAAGTGATGCTTATTGTCATAACGATCATTTTCTTAATGGCTATTATGCTTGCCTTAATGCTAGTTTCTTGGAAGGATTTTAATATTGAGGAAAGTCCATTTATTACTGCCCTTCGTGATTATCACATTCCTTTTGTTGCAGATATTTTTAATGGCATTTTAATTATTGCCGGTTTTTCAACAATGGTAGCATCCTTATATGCGGTCGTAACGATTCTCATTACACTTGCAGAAGATCATGATGCCCCAGCTTCACTGGCTAAAAAGGGAAAAATGAAGGTTCCATTTCCTGCTTTGCTCTTTCTAGCCAGTGGTTTAATCATTACAATTGTTATTGGTTTCCTCATGCCAGAAAAGATTTTTGAATATTTGATGACAGCTGCAGGTCTCATGTTAATTTATAACTGGCTCTTTATATTAGTAACATATGCGAAGCTAATGGAGCTATCGAAGTGGGATCATGTAAAAAATGCTATCGGGATGTTGCTCATTGGTGTGACAGTGTCTGGAACGTTAGGGGAAAAAACTAGTAGACTCGGGTTTTTCGTGAGCCTGCTTTTTATCGTCATAATAGGAATTGCCACTTGGATTGTGATGAAAAGGCAAAAACATGATAAACATGTTTAATGTTCTTCGTTGTGTGATGAGGGCAGAGAATTTTGCATACGTAAAAAAGGACATTTCGAAGGACTACGGTGATCATCACTTAAAAAATATTGCTTCCATTCATAACTATCTTCGTGCCCATACCATTTCAAATCAGGATGAGCTGGAATGGCATCATATTCAGAAATGCGTTGACGAATTAGATTTTTTAATTTCCGACCAAATACAGTAGAGTCATTGATTTCATCAAATATCCAGCGGGGTTGAAATGCCATTAATAAAGTAGAAAAATAACGGCTCTTTCGCAATTTATGGGCTGGCGTTGCACAAGAGATAAAATAAGGTTGACCGTTAAAACAAAATTCCCATTCATGATGCGATGGGTCAGTTGGAATTTCCTCTGGCCAATCGCAATCATCAAATTTAGTTAAATTGTTTAAAACCAACCAAAACAAATTTCTATAATCTTCAATATCGACGTTTTCCAGCATATCGTCAGGGGTTTTAAAGAAAATGGCGAGGGTTGTATATTTTCCAAATATTTGCGAGCATTTTCCGTATTCCTTTAAGCATTGTGCTAACGTCTTTATCGATTGCTCTTCCCGTGGATCTCCGATAAAACTATAACGAAGATGGTTTGATAAAAAACCTGTTCTAGCTGGGATACAGGGAAAAGTATTGGCTTCATCTCCAACCGTGGCAGCGAAGTCTGTATATGCTGACTGTTGCCATAATGGAAGTGTTTTAAAATGTTCTTCTATCCACTTCTTGTCTACTACTTCCATTTGAGTCTCCTCCTTCTATACATCTTTATATTATTAAAAAAAGTGCAGATGAGTGACGATGTATGGGTAATAATGTTTTCTAAATAGCGAAAATAAGGCTCATCACCAGAATGTGTGGTTGATTGGAGTGAAGGCTAGGCGTTTGTAAGGAGTCGCCCAGCCTTTTCTAATTTTTGGTGATAAGCAAATTAATAGTTTCAATTTTATTGATAATAGAAAACATGATTAATGATATGATAAAGTTCTAATATTTCCGTTATTTAACATAGAAATTAAATTGAAGGTTGAAGAAAAATCAATGAAAGGATGTTAGGCATTTGAATTCATCTACTATAAAATTAACAAATCGCATGTTAAGGATCAAAAAAAATGCAGAAAAAGAAGCTTCCTCTTCACAACATAAAATGTTACTACCAATTCATTTTCTACTTGCTTGTTTAAAAGAAAAAGAGGGGGTCCTTGGCGAAATAGTATTAAAATGTACTATAGATGAAACTTCTTTAAGAAACTTGGCTAATGAGTTTGATCTAAAATCAGACAAGCCAGTTACAAGCCATCATTTATTTAATGTTCCGATAACAAAGGATGTTTTAACAGTATTGGAACAAGCAACTAGCTATATGCATAACTATAACCAGGTTTATTTAAATGAAGGTCACTTGCTGAAAGCATTAATACGGACGAATATGCTTGAGGAATTCGTATCAGAAGAAGATATGAAATTGATTTTAAAGCTTGGTACCACATCAAGAGATCTGGTTACTCATCTTAAAAATTACAATTTCCCAAAAGTGAATTCTACTAATATTCGTAAAGTCAATCGTGATGATAAGAACAAGCTAATCCAATTTGTAGAAAGTCATTTTTCACAAGAGTGGTCAGAAACAATTAATAGTGCATTTTTAAGTACTACACCTTCCATATATGTAGCTTTTGATGATCAGGGAGATCTTGTTGGATTTGCTGCATTTGACGTGTATCAAAATAAAAAATGTTATTTTGGCCCTATGGGTGTAGCGAAATCGAATCGAGTGAAAGGGATAGGATACGCTCTACTTCATCATTGTTTAAAAGATATGCATGATATTGGGTATGAATATGCAATCATTGGGGGAGCAGGTCCAATCGAGTTTTATGAGAAAGCTTGTCATGCTGTCGTCATTCCTGCTACCAACATTTAAAGGAGATACGTTATGAATATCGTTCAAGCAAACACTATTTCTCCAATTATTAGAAAGCTACTTTCTTTTGCAACGTCGGATGAAAAAGTTCTACAAGTGTATGAAAAATATATCCTTTTATCGAATAGGACATTATATAGCTTCGAAGTTGAGGGTGAAACAGTCGGTTGTATTGGGATAGAACAAATCAGTTTATCAAAATGTGAGATTAAGCATATTGCCGTCTTAGTAAATCAAAGAGGAAAAGGCATTGGCAGTCAAATGATTAATTTTGTGGCAAATGAGTACACATCTATCGTTGCTGAAACAGATCATGAGGCAGTAGATTTTTATCGACGCTATGGTTTTTTCATAACTAGCCTAGGGGAGAAATACCCGGGTGTGGAACGCTTTCAATGTCAATATACTAAACAGTGAAAGAACCTGCAATGCTTTTCCTAATGAAAGCATGCAGGTTCTTTTTATAGTTTTGGCTGAAAGACCTTTTTGTTAAGAATGTTTAAAGCATCTTGAATGTCCTCTAAATCTTTCTTCGATGCATGTTGTATTAGTTGTTGAAAGCGCTCTTCTATACAGGCAAATGCTTCTTTCATCATTTTTTCTCCATCTGCTGTAAGGCAAACATAATGCTTTCTTCGATCTTCGGTATCAATCATTTTTTCTACTAGCTTTCTTTCCTGTAATTTTCGTAATTCACGGCTTGTATTAGGTAATGACATATGCTGACAGTCACTAATTTCGGTAGGTGTGACTGGTTGGCTTACTTTTATATGTTCAAGAATTTTATATTGTACTGGGGTAATATTGTCGATTTTAACGTCTTGTGTTAATTCGTGTGTTACTTGGTGTACAGCTGCTGTAAATGCTACAAACTGATCGAATAATTCTTTTTTGTCCACACTTGTTCACCTCTTACTGACAAGATAACAAAAAACTTATCTTAAAACAATTATCATTTGACAACTAAAAATAGAAAGTTTATTATTTCGTTATCAAATGATAAGTAATGGAGGCTATATAATGAACACATTAATTATTTATACATATCCGAATCATAAAAGTTTGAATTATGCTTTTTTACAGGAGGTTATGAAGGGCTGTAATGACAATCCTTTCATAAA
This sequence comes from Lysinibacillus sp. RS11, assembly GCF_042019215.1. Lineage (NCBI taxonomy): Bacteria > Bacillati > Bacillota > Bacilli > Caryophanales > Bacillaceae > Lysinibacillus > Lysinibacillus sp. RS11. Next base: position 1,584,574 of record NZ_CP168124.1, read on the forward strand.
GGAGATTCAAGTATTAGATTTATACGAGGAGCAATTTGATCCGCTTTTAGTATTCCATGAACATAAACGCCGTCGTGATATGTTTCGTGATCCAAAGCTTGAGAAATATCGAGAACAAATAAGATGGGCTGATAAAATCGTTTTTGTTTATCCGATATGGTGGGGAAGGCCACCAGCAATGCTTCTAGGGTATATTGATCAATTGTTTGCGGCCAATTTTGCGTATAAAGATAAAAAGGGGCTATTTCCAGAGGGGCTTCTAAAAGGAAAATCAGTGGTGTGTATTTCCACAATGAAGGGGCCAACAAAATATCCTCTATTATGGCTGAATAATGCTCATAAAATAATAATGAAAAGGGCGTTATTTAGTTTTGTTGGCATTAAACAAGTGAAGTTTTTTGAATTTGGTAATATGGAAAGTAAAAAGGGGAGACAAGGTAAAAAACTTGAAAAAGTTTATCAGTATTTTAGAAAAGTAGCTTACTAGATTCTTTGTTTAATAGACCCGTGCCAGACGAAGAAAGAAGCTATTATTCGTTTGCACGAGTCTGATCTGTCTGCAATGGCAATGTGACAAAAAATGTTGTAAATTCAGCAAGCTTGCTTTCGACAGTGATTGTTCCGTTATGCATATCGATAATTTTTTTGACAATGGATAGCCCTAAGCCACTTCCACCATTAGCAGCTGTCCTCGATGGGTCAGCCTTATAAAATCGCTCAAATATATGTTTTTGCTGTTCTTCTGTTAGACCAATACCATTATCATGAACAGCAATAGTAATCGTATTGACTTGCTTCGTCATAGATATTGTAATGGTGCCAGTAGCGGGTGTGAATTTAATGCTGTTGCTAAGTAAATTCATCCATACTTGATTCAATAAGTCTTCATCAGCCATAGCCGAAATGTTTTCTAATTGAAGATCCATCTCTATATTTTTAGCTAACCAATTCGGTTCAAGTGCTAGCACTACATGGCGTAATTGCTTATCGAGTCGGTAGAACGTTGGCTCGAAGGGGGGATGTTGTGCTTCTAATGACGTAAGCTTTAGTAAGTTGTCACTAATTTTCGATAAACGATTACTTTCCATTTCAATAATTTCTAAATAATGCTGTCGCTTATCCTCTGGGAGATCCATGTTTTTCAATGCTTTCGCAAAACCATTAATAGATGTAAGAGGAGATTGGATTTCATGAGATACATTCGAGATAAATTCTTGTCTCATTCTTTCTAATTCGCCTAATTCGACCGCCATATGGTTGATACCATGTATTAATTGACCGAATTGATCTTCATTTGTTTTAAGGTCTAATTTTACAGTAAAGTCACCTTTAGCAAGTCGGCTTAATGCATCTACAACCGTATCCCAATAGTTTCGCTGTTTATTTAGTCCAATTAAAAAGAGAATAATAATAGTGCAAGTAAAGAGAACAAATACACCAACTACGGTCCATAACTGAAGCCAAAAACCTTGTGGATGTTTACCTAACCAATCATAAATCCATGAAGTAATATGGAATGAAATAAAAGCGAATATGATGTTAACGATAAGAAGGACCGTTAAAGATAATAAAAGCTTTAAAAAGTATTTTAGTCTTCTCATGAAACAAGTTCCAATCGATAACCTAAGCCACGAATTGTGCGAATAACAAATCCACTTGCTTCTTGTGGGAAACGTTGACGAAGCCTCTTAATGTGAACATCGACTGTACGTTCATCACCTTCATAGTCATATCCCCAAATTTCTTCAATGAGTTGTTCGCGTGAAAATGTTTTCCCAGCATAGCTTGCTAAGGCAAATAATAATTCAAATTCCTTTAAACGCAGTGTTAAAGATTTCCCATTATATACGACTTCATGTGTATTGCGATTTAACTTTACATTGCCAGCTTCCACGAGTTGAGATATGGAAATACGGTATCTTTTAAGTATTGATTTTACACGGACGATTAGCTCTGCTGGCTCAAAAGGTTTCACAAGATAATCATCTGTTCCAAGATTAAAGCCCTTTACCTTTTGTGAGGTTTCTCCCTTTGCGCTGAGCATCAGGATGGGGAGATCATCGTTAAATGAACGTATTTCTTCACATAATTCCCAGCCATCCATTTTTGGCATCATAATATCCAATATGATCATATCCACTTTATCAGAAGCTAATTTGGACAGTGCATCCACACCGTCCGTAGCCTCAATTATCTCTAAACCTTCATTTTGTAAAAATATTTTTATTAATTCTCGAATATGCGCATCATCATCTACAACTAAAAGTGTTGTCATGCTAACAAATCCCTTCGTTATTCCTCTTTAATACGTAATTGTTGCTTGGCAAACTCTCGATACATGTCATGAGTCTCAAATAGAGTATCATGTGTGCCACTGCCCGTTATATGTCCTTTTTCCACAAAAAGTATTTGATCTGCATCCACTACTGTTGAAAGGCGGTGGGCAATGACAAGCGTTGTTCTACCTTGCATTAAATTATCTAAAGCTTTTTGAACGTAGATTTCCGATGTACTATCCAGACTAGATGTTGCTTCATCTAGCATTAATATTTGAGGGTTGCGTAATAGTGCTCTGGCGATAGAGATTCGTTGTCGCTGACCACCAGAAAGTTTAATGCCCCGTTCTCCGACTTCCGTGTCAAATTGCTCTGGCAGTTCGTTGATAAACTGATCGGCATAGGCCATTTTTGCAACTCTTTCAAGTTCTTCTTCCGGCACCTCTCTGTCGATGCCGTAGCAAATATTTTCACGAATCGTACCAGATAACAGTGCACTCTCCTGTGCAACGTAGCCGATTTTGCTTCTCCAAGAATGTAGGGAGTAGGTGTCAATCGGGGTATCTCCAAGTGTAATGCTACCGCTAGTTGGCTGATAATACCTTTCTAACAGAGAAAATGTTGTTGTTTTTCCTCCGCCACTTGGTCCAACGATGGCCGTAACTTTACCTGGTTCAATTGTAAAATTAATATTCGATAAAATCGGTTCTTCTCTATAAGCAAAGTCAACATTTTTTACATAAATCGGCTGATCCACTTTTTTTAAGGTCATTCCTTCGAAAATATTCTCCTCTTCATGCTCAAGTAATGCACTGATTCGCTCTGTAGCACCCATCGCTTTTTGGAGCTGCGTAAAGAACATCGTTAATTGAGTCATCGGCATGATGATTTGGATTAAATATAAAATAAATGCCACCATGTCGCCAGCTGTAAGCTCTCCTGAAGAAACGCGTACGCCACCATATCCAATAATCGCCACAAGGACTGACATTAATACAAACGAAATAAGCGGAGAGATAAAGGCGTGGATTTTCGCTTCTTTTAAACCAAACGTAAAGAGGTTGGTAATACCTTTCTTGCCACGCTCGTATTCCAAACGCTCGGCATTAGAAGCCTTTACTAATCGAGTTTCAGGTAAAACTTGATTTAACACTGACGTAAATTTTGCCGTCTCATCTTGCATACCTTTGGAAATGACAAACATCCGTCTTCCTAACAGCATCAAAATAACCATAGCAAGCGGAACAGCAATGAGCATCACTAAAGTCATTTTCCAATCTAAGATTAATAGAATGATAACTGATCCTATAATGGAAATAACACCTGATAAACAGTTCGCAAGGTGTTCTGTAATAAGCTCCTTGACGACAGCTGTGTCATTCGTAACACGACTTAATGTTTCGCCTGAATCATTTTCATCATAATAGGGTATTGGTAAATGAAGTAACTTTCTCCAAAGCTGATCTCTTAAATTCGCGACAACATGATGTCCGACACGATTTAAATAATAAATGGAAAGCCCACTCGCTATGGCCTGCACGATAAAAGCAATACCTAACAAAATAATTTGCCAATAATCAAGGGACTCTACTGAAAAGCCATCTACTAATTTTTTGGTAAATAACGGAACGATAAATCCAACCCCGGTAGTCGCTAAACTCATCATTAATGAGATGATTAAAAGCCATATTGGCGGCTCAGCTTGTTTGACTAAGCGAACAAAGCGTCGCCAATCGTTCTGTTTTGTCCTATCTTTTGATGTTTCCTGCAACGTCAAAATCCTCCTTCATTTTCATCAACAATAAAATATGAATCTTTTATGTTTCTTACTATAGCACGTCTTTGTGAACTGAATATGAAATGAGGAGGTAATGAGGATAGGTGGCAGGAACATAAAAAACTCCACATCAGAAAAGCGCGAGAAATCAATGTTTTTAAAATTGATTTCTCGCGCTTTTAAAAGTTTCGACTAGCTAAGCCCTAGTCTCTTTTTAATAATTATACTCTTCGATCGCACCAGCTACAAATCCTAGTATTAAAAATAAGACCATTAATACTGCAGATACACCGACTGAAATCAGCGCCCATATTAAAGCAGATTTAGCGGCTTTAGGCTTACCATCTTTCCATACAAAGTACATAATAATCCCTAAGAGCGGTATACAACAAAAGGAAAGGATATTAATAGCTATATTTGGTTGATCCTCTTGGTATGTATTATGTACACGAACACCACATTTTGGACAAATTTCCGCTTGTTCCGCAATTTCTTCACTACAGTGTGGACAAAACATATTAAATTATACCTCCTAAAATTAAAAGAATTCCCATTTTCCTACTGCTTTTCCTTCATAGCATTTTTTCCCGATTAAATAAGCATCAATTAAAATAGGTAAACCAACAATTATGAATCCAATTATTAAATTATCAAAAATAAAAACACCAATCATGATAAATATAAATAAGCAAAGAAATCCCTTACCCACTTGATTATTAATGATTTGGCCTACACCGGGTAGTAGAAATGTAAGTAATGCAGGAGCTAGTGGATGAGTACCCTTTGGAGGTTTTCTTAAAAAATACCGCATGAAGTACACATATCTTGAAAAGGATTTATTTCATTCCCGCAATTATGGCAGTAATTAAGTACTTTGAAATTTCTAACGCCGCATTTATGGCAAATTTCTGCATGCTCTGATAGATTGGATGCACAATATGTACAAAACATTTTCAGTCTCCTTAGTTAAAAATTAATGAACCAATGCATTCCCCTTTTATATAGAGATAAATAGTTAGATTCCAAAATAAGAGAGGCGTATAAAAACATAAAAACAAAGCCTACTCCACTTAGAATTCCTGTTACTAATCGCCGATAGTTTGTACTAAGCCATTTATTAAATAATTGTCCCGTTCCGTCTATGATCAAAGGAATTGTTAAAATAAGAGCATAAAAAAGGTAAAACTATAAATAACGCCAATATCATGCCAATTACATATCCAATACATATTCCTGTGCAACGAGCGCAAATCGGAAATTGAACACCTCTATAAAAAAAGATCGGCTTGGTAATCTATGGCGAAGGAACAAAAATTGAAAATATCAATTTACAAAATCACCTATTTAATCAAGTTTTTCAATAAAAGGAAACAACCAATATAATATACCATAAAAAGGTTCATCACCAAAACGTGTGGTTGATTTCCGTTCCGACTGGCCGCTTTGTTGTTGCTGACGCTACGCTTTCGCACAGATAAAACCTTGTTGCTGACGCTTCGCTTTCGCACAGATAAAACCTTGTTGCTGACGCTTCGCTTTCGCACAGATAAAACCTTGCCGCTGACGCTTCGCTTTCGCACAGATAAAACCTTGCCGCTGACGCTTCGCTTTCGCACAGATAAAACCTTGCCGCTGACGCTTCGCTTTCGCACAGATAAAACCTTGCCGCTGACGCTTCGCTTTCGCACAGATAAAACCTTGCCGCTGACGCTTCGCTTTCACGCAGATAAAACCTTGTTGCTGTCGCTACGTTTTCGCACAGAGCAAAGCGGGGCGTCCGATGAGCCGCTTGGGGCAAAAGGATGTTGGTCACGAAGGCGTTATCACAGGACGTGATGGTTTTAGCCTTCGTCCCTCTTTCGCTAATCCCCAAGGAGTCAACCAGCCTCCACTCCAATCAACTTATTTACATAGTATATGTTTTAACAAATGTCATCCACAACTTTTGGTGATGGGCCCATAAAAAGGAATATTGATAGGATCTTCAATGTTGAAAATTAATTTTTATATAATTTTATATAAAATGATTAAATGGATAGGGATTTATTTCTATAGGGAAATTTCTTACTTTTTTAAGAACAATGTTTAAAATAAGTTCCTTTTTTGGAGGAATAGCATATAGTATTGTAAACCGACAGTCGGTCTATTGAATGTGGTATGTCATTCTATATAAAAAAGTCACCATGTTGACTTTTTAAAAGTTGTTATGTATTATTTAGTAAACATGGTGACTAAATAGAGAGGTGCTACATATGGATTTAAATCTTTTATTGAAGGAATTGCATTTTATGCAGCAAAGTTATGCGACATTGTTTTCAGTTGTCAATAAAGTTCAGATAAGAGGAGATGAATATTTAGAGGTATTAACTTCTAGACAGCATATGGCTCTAATTGCCATAGCCCATTTACCAATAGAAAACACAACGCTCGTTAATATTGCTAAAAAGCTCGGTACAACAAAACAAACCGCAAACAAATTAATAACGAGTCTTGTGAAAAAAGGATATGTTCAAACGATACCAAGTAAATTAGATAAAAGATCAATTAATGTCGAGATTACTTCAGAGGGAAAAAAAGCTTTAATTGCTTGTTCGGAGAAGTCTACTTACTTTTTAGCAGATATCTTTAAAGACTTTAATACTGAGGAAATTGAAACATTGTGGAAGCTATTGCAAAAACTCTATCGTTTTGATGGTGAGGAATTAGACGGGTATGAAGAAACGGTAAATATGGAGATCGAGGAGCCAGAACAGATTTCGGACTTCCAAGAGAGAGTTTTGACTGAGTTATTAAAACGACGATATGGAGATGAAGAACGCCGTGACTAAAGGAGCTATAACATTTTTTTATCCTCAAAAAGCAAAAGATACTAAGCAGAAGTTAAAAGAAAAAGTTTATCTTATGAAACGTAAAATAAAGAAATCTGCGTATTACGTTAAGGAAAAACTTCGTCGGAAATCAAAAATTAGTCGCACTGGAAATTATGTATCTATAATCGTGGGACTCTTGCTGCTACTGATATCTTGGAGCGCGCAAAGTGAGTGGCTTATGTGGTTGAGTACTATAAGTATTTTTAGTAATGTCTTTCTTCTTACAATACAATCTCAAAAGGGTCATGAATGTTAAAGGAAGGGGTCTTATGCATGGAATCACAGATTAAACGAAAAGGTTTTTCAAAAGATTTTAACCTCATGGTAATTGGGCAAATTATTTCTATTTTAGGATCTGCTCTCTTACGATTTGCCCTATCACTTTATGTACTAGATATTACAGGACGTGCAGATCTTTTTGCAGTACTATTCGCGATATCAAGTATCCCAATTTTACTAGCACCACTTGGAGGAGCTATTGCTGACAGGTTTAATCGACGTAATTTAATGGTAATATTCGATTTTACTAGTAGCATCATTGTTTTTGGTTTCTTTATAGTACTAGCAATGGGTGATAGTTCTATTTTGCTTATTGGTGTTGTCATGGTGCTGCTTTCCTTCGTAAGTGCCATGTATGCACCTACAGTGATGGCCAGTATTCCAGTACTTGTAGAGGAGGAAAAACTGGAGCAAGCAAATGGAATTGTCAATGGTATTCAAGCATTGTCCAATGTAGCGGCTCCTGTGTTAGGGGGAATCCTATATGGCATGATTGGCTTAAAGGTGCTTGTCATAGTAAGTGGTCTGTTCTTTTTCCTCTCTGCCATATTAGAGATGTTTATTAAAATACCATTTATTCAACGAGAACAGAACGGACATATTATTTCAACGCTTGTAAATGATTTGAAAGAGGGCTTTAGCTATGTAGTGAAGCAATCTTTTATTTTCAAATGTATGATTTTAGCGGCATTATTAAACTTATTATTAACACCCTTATTTGTTGTAGGTGTACCAATTATTCTTCGTGTCACTTTGCACAGTAGTGATACATTGTATGGAGTAGGGATGGGGTTAATCGATTTTGCTACAATCTTAGGGGCTTTATCGATGGGGTACTTTGCGAAAAAAATGGGCATCAATAATTTGTATTTTTGGATTTTCATCACTGCTTTATTGATTGTTCCAATGGCATTATCGGTTACCCCGATCATGCTTAAAATTGGCTATTATCCATCCTATACTTTATTTGTTGGTAGTGCACTTTTAATAGCAATGATTATGACGATCATTTCCATTTACGTTATTACAGTTGTACAAAAAGAAACACCTAATGAAAACTTAGGGAAGGTGATGGCGATTATCATTGCCGTTTCACAATGTATGGCACCAATTGGCCAAATATTGTATGGGCTGTTATTCGAAGGTTTTAGTGTTAACATCTATGTTCCTATTTTAATCATTAGTGTTGTCATGGTTGTGCTGGCGATAGCAACAAAGAGGATTTTGCGATTTGAAGTGAGCGAGGCTGTAAAATGATGCTCAAGAAAATCTTTGTGAAATCGCCTCTGAAGGACCTTTCGCGCTTGCTTACGATATTTTTTCAAAATCCAATAGGAAGTGGGTTGTGATTAATGGCCGTAAATCTCCGAAATACACGGGCCATTAACAGAGAAATAGGGTAAAGAAGATGGAATGACTTGGTCAAACAAGAAAAAAGAGAAATCGATGCTGTTCGATTTCTCTTTTTCCTTAGGCAAAGGGGGCAATAATGGAGGGAATTGTGTAATATATAAAATATCGGCATTTTCGGAGACTGATTCGGCATGAACAAAATAATACTTACAAAAACTTGTCAAGAATATGCATGCCTACTTACTTACTTTAGCAATTGTTCAAAAAGATAAAAGCAGTCTCTTAAAAGTGAGAATGGGTGTTTGTCTCAATGACCAGAAAAATTAACAATACAAGAATTAATTTGAGCAAGCAGTTAGTACTTGTATCGCGCTAAAAATGGGGGTTGTGGAAACTATCTGATTTGAGAAATAGCACTCGTTTTTAATGGCGTAGTTGATTTCCTATTTGTACTAGTGAATAGGAATTTGTACTTTGAAAGGGTTAATGTATTTCTGATTATTCTGGCGATTCGAAAACGTTGTTTTATCAACGCATAATATATAAAATTAAGAAACACGACAGCACAAAATTGTTGTATAATGTTGTGGTATGAGGAAAGAAAGCAGGTTGACAAAAATGGAAAGCAAAATGAATGTATACACAGTTATAAACATGCAAAAGCATCAAGCATTCGTATTGAAGAATAAGCTAGATGTGAAACTTAAGGTGAATATATGAAAAACTGGTTGATTTTCATTTCTGTCTTTATGGTTTCATTGTCACTTGTCATTAGTATTATAGTACTCTGGAAAGCCGAGGCTCCATTCCGTTCAATTGAAGAGCAGGCTGAACAGTTGGCACTCGATGCCAAAGCCCTCGCAATTGTCTCGGAGTCATACACATATAATGGCAAACATTCGTACGTCACTGTGTTCGGGGTAGATGAATACGGTGAGAAAAAGGCTGTCTTTGTTCCGACGAATCTAAAAGCTGATTCAATTAAGGAAGTGTTTTTGAAAGATGGTATTACGGAAAAGCAAGCATTATCGGTTTTAAAAAAAGAAGGAAATGTACAAAAGGTCCTCAATGTAAAATTAGGCTATGAGGAGCCCGGTGCTGTTTGGGAAATTACATACCTAAACGATCAAGATAAGCTCAACTATGTCTATATTATGTTTAAGGACGGCGACTGGTGGACGCGCATTACGAATTTATAAGAGGAGTAGATCCCGTATGAAAAATTTATTAGCAAACCGTGTGAAAACTTTAACACCATCATCAACTCTAGCAATTACTGCGAAAGCAAAAGAGTTAAAAGAGCAAGGAATTGATGTTATTGGTCTAGGTGCTGGTGAGCCAGACTTCAACACGCCACAAAATATTTTAAATGCTGCCATTGATTCGATGGAAAAAGGTTTAACAAAGTATACACCTGCTGGCGGTCTTCCAGTACTTAAGAACGCTATTATTGATAAACTACAACGCGACAACAACCTTACATATAAGCCGAATGAAGTAATTGTAGGTGTTGGGGCAAAACATATTCTTTACACTTTATTCCAAGTTATTTTAAACGAGGGCGATGAAGTTATTATTCCGATTCCTTATTGGGTATCTTATCCAGAACAAGTGAAATTAGCGGGCGGTGTACCTGTTTATGTTGAAGGTACAAGTGAGCAAAACTATAAAATTACTGCAGATCAATTAAGAGCTGCTGTGACAGATAAAACAAAAGCAGTTATCATAAATTCTCCTAGCAACCCATCAGGTATGATTTATTCTCGTGAGGAGCTAGCTGAACTTGCGGCTGTTGCAGAAGAAAAAGATATTTTAATCGTGTCAGATGAAATTTATGAGAAGCTTGTATACAATGGTATTGAGCATTTTTCAATTGCACAGTTATCTGATGCAGTGAAAGCACGTACAATCGTAGTAAATGGTGTTGCAAAATCCCACTCTATGACAGGCTGGCGTATCGGGTATGCTGCAGGAGATGCGGACATTATTAAACCAATGACTGATCTTGCATCACACTCTACATCAAATGCAACAACAACTGCACAATATGCTACAGTGGAAGCGTATAATGGGCCACAAGACGCTGTAGAAGAAATGCGTCAAGCTTTCGAATCTCGTCTTGAAAAAATTTATCCACAGCTAAGTGCGATCCCTGGCTTCAACGTATTAAAGCCTCAGGGTGCATTCTACTTATTACCAGATGTAGCAGAAGCTATGGCTCATACTGGTTATGATTCAGTAGATGCGTTCGCTTCGGATATTTTAACAGAAGCAAACGTAGCAGTGATTCCAGGCTCAGGCTTTGGTGCACCAACTACAATGCGATTATCTTATGCTACATCTTTAGAATTATTAGAAGAGGCAGTCCGTCGAATTGATGCATTTGTAAAATCAAAATGGCAAGACTAATCCTTTTAACGAACTTTGGAGGATTTCTATGAAAAAAATTATGATTCAAGATATGCCAAAGCATATCGGTGAAACCGTCAAGCTAGGCGCTTGGTTAGCAAACAAACGATCAAGTGGGAAAATCGCTTTCTTACAATTACGTGATGGTTCTGGCTTTGTTCAGGGCGTTGTTGTAAAAGAAGAAGTAGGCGAAGAAATTTTTGCTATTGCAAAAGGTATGTCCCAAGAAACATCAATGTACATTACGGGAGAAGTTAAAGCAGATGAGCGTTCAAGCTTTGGCTGTGAGCTAGCTGTTACTGGTATTGAAGTACTACATGCTGCAACTGATTTCCCTATTACACCAAAAGAACATGGGCCAGAGTTTTTAATGGATAACCGTCACTTATGGCTGCGTTCTCGAAAGCAACATGCTATTATGAAAATCCGTAACGAAATTATTCGTGCAACTTACGAGTTTTTCAACAACAATGGCTTTACAAAAATGGACCCACCAATTTTAACAGGTTCAGCTCCTGAAGGTACTTCTGAGCTATTCCATACAAAATATTTTGATGAGGATGCATACCTTTCTCAATCAGGTCAGCTTTATATGGAAGCGGCTGCGATGGCATTAGGTAGAGTATTCTCATTCGGTCCAACGTTCCGTGCTGAAAAATCTAAAACACGCCGTCACTTAATCGAGTTTTGGATGATTGAGCCTGAAATGGCATTTGTAGAATTTGAAGAAAACCTAGAAGTGCAAGAACAATATGTAGCGCACATCGTACAATCAGTGCTGGCAAATTGCAAATTAGAATTAGAGCGACTTGGCCGTGATACATCGAAACTTGAAAATATCAAAGCGCCATTCCCTCGTATTTCTTACGACGATGCTATTAAATTATTACATGAACAAGGATTTGACGATATTGAATGGGGCGATGATTTCGGTGCACCACATGAAACAGCAATTGCCAATTCATACGATAAACCTGTATTCATCACTTGCTACCCAGTAGGCATTAAGCCATTCTACATGCAACCACATCCAGAGCGAGATGACGTTGTATTATGTGCAGATTTAATTGCACCAGAAGGCTATGGAGAAATCATTGGTGGTTCTGAGCGTATTCATGACTATGATTTATTAAAATCGCGTCTTGAAGAACATAACTTATCATTAGATGCTTATGCATGGTATTTAGAGCTTCGTAAACAAGGCTCTGTACCACATTCAGGCTTCGGTCTAGGATTGGAACGTACAGTGGCATGGATTTCTGGTACTGAGCATATCCGTGAAACGATTCCATTCCCACGTTTACTAAACCGCTTATATCCATAAGCATTACTACCCGTTTATGTTAAGGCGGGATCAATTAAAAGTCGCGTAGTGATATGTCTACGCGGCTTTTATACTTACGATGGAAAAAGGAGTCAAGTATAAGATGAACACAAACAATAATCGACTCCGTACATGGACTGAGCAGAGAATGGTTCAAATTCCTCAGCTTTTTTTTCAGTTTTATAAGGAGTTAAATATTGAGGATGAAGAGGCACTGATTGTCATACATTTACTTGCGTTCCATATGGAGGGCAATGATTTCCCAACACCTAATGATCTGATGAATCGTCTCACAATGCCTGACAATGACATTACTTCACGTCTACAACGATTAATGCAAAAAGGCTTCCTTGAAATTACAAGCGACGTCGATGCAAATGGCAAGCTATATGAAAAATATTCGGTATACCCACTGTGGGAGCGTATTATGCAGATTATTGAAATGAAGGAGCACCAAAAATCAGCAACAACACTTCGCCAAGAAGAAGGTGAGGTATTCCGATTATTTGAAGAGGAAATGGGGCGTCTTTTATCTCCTTTAGAGCTAGAAAAAATCGGTTCTTGGTTAGATGAGGATAAGCACAGTCCAGCGCTTATTAAGGAGGCGCTGAAGGAGGCTGTGTTTGCTGGCAAACTGAGTATTCGTTATATTGATCGAATATTGCTGGAGTGGAAAAAGAAAAATATTACGACACCACAGGCTGCACAAAAACAAAGTGAACAGTTCCGTGAAAAACAAACTTTTAATAGACCGCCAGCCCGTACAATGCAACAAGATATGCAGTCGGCAAATAAAGTACCATTTTATAATTGGTTAGAAGAAAGAGAATAGGGGGGGCTTACGGATGTTAACAAAAAAACAATGGGAGCATTGTCTAGCGGAAATGGATCGTATGTTTCCTGATGCACATTGTGAGTTAGTGCATGACAATCCGTTTGAGCTGACTATTGCTACGTTATTATCGGCACAGTGTACGGATGTTCTTGTAAACAAGGTAACGAAAACATTGTTTCAAAAATATAAAACGCCAGAAGATTATTTAGCTGTATCCTTAGAGGAATTACAACAAGATATTCGTTCTATCGGCTTGTATCGAAATAAAGCGAAGAACATTCAAGCATTATGTCAACGACTACTAGAAGAATACAACGGCGAAATACCAGCAAGTCGAGAAGCACTAGTTACATTGCCAGGGGTTGGTCGTAAAACAGCGAATGTTGTATTATCGGTAGCCTTCGATATTCCTGCACTCGCTGTAGATACACATGTTGAGCGCGTATCTAAACGATTAGGGCTTTGTCGCTGGAAAGATTCAGTGCTTGAGGTGGAAGAAACGATTATGAAAAAAACACCGATGGACAAGTGGTCGAAAACGCATCATCAGTTAATCTTCTTTGGTCGTTATCATTGTAAAGCACAAAATCCTGGCTGCCTTACATGTCCTTTACTTGCTGATTGTCGTGAGGGCCACAAACGTTTGAAAAAAGGACTGGTGAAGGAAGCGTGAATGTAGAGGCAATCACAAAGGAAAAAATTGATGCTTGGTTTGCAGAGTGGACAGTGCTTGAAGGGAAAATTCATGCAGCTCATGATGCTAGAAACGGTGAAGCAAAAGGCTTAATGGAAGAAGCTATTGTATTGTTTGACCGTTTAGTACAAGAAGCAGGTGACGAGGTATTGCCCATTAATGGTATTGACCGATTGGCTTTTATTCAAGCAAAACCAGGTCAATATGCTTGCTATCGTCAGCTTGATGAATTATTTAAAGAAACTAAAAAACGAACTGCACGATTACGGCTCCAGGTAAGCAAAGGCTAGAGTAGTCGAAACGTGATCAAAATGTTTGATAGAAAATACGAATCGACGGTTAGCATCACAATAGTGACGTGAATGAAACATTGATACAAATGAAAAAAGCAGAGAAGTGAAAACTTCTCTGCTTTTTCTTTATTCTGTGCTTTGGCCATTTTCATCCGGGGTCACTGGTTCGGTAGGTGGAGTTGGTGGTTGGCCACCATTATTGTCGCCACCATCGCTTCCGGTGCCGGTATCGGTATTACCTCCACCGCCGTTATTGTTACCATTACCATTTCCGTTTCCGTTGCCATTACCATTTCCATTGCCGTGCTGGCCATTGTTGCCATTTTCCTTGCCATTTTCCTTGTCGTTGTGTTTGCCGTTATTGTCACCTTGTTCAGGTTCCGTTGGTTCCTCGATTACAGGTTCATCTGGATTCTCTGTTTCCAACTCTTCATCAATCGTACCCGACACCTGGAAGGTTGTTGTACCTGGTTTACTGCGTGTACCATCTACAATCGCCACGACAGAAATCGTATAATTGCCATCTTCCAATGCATTGCTGACTGTTAAACCTTTGCTTTCCGTTGTGCCGAGAGAAATAGTCTCTCCACCTTCTCGTGTAGCGGATACTTCAAAGGTTGTTGGTAGAGGTTCATTTGTTTCCGGATTAAGCATTGCATCATGCTCCCAAGAAATATCAATTGATTGACCTTCTAAATCTAGGCTTGCACTTACATTGTAAGGTGTAGTAAGTTCCGGAACTTCGTATTTATTTGATACTTCGTTAGGCTGTGTACCACGAACAAATAGCTCTGTTTGACGTAATTCTTTTGGTGTGTAATCACTTGCTAATTTAAGTGGCTTTGACCCAACTTCAATTGTTGCTTCCACAACTGAGCTTGGCTTTTTGAAATTTGGTGTTTCAACATCAGCCGAAATCTCGGTCATAATTTGTTTAAATAATTGTTGTGGTAAACGACGTTCATCCCAAGTTGTAATTGGATCAAAGTGTTTTTCGTAACCACTCCAAATAGCGATTGAATAGTTTGATGTGTAACCAGCGAACCATGAATCCGGCACGCTCGTATCTGGTAAATTATGCTTGTCAAAATCAGCTTTTGAGTAGTTTGTTGTACCTGTTTTACCCGCGATATCTAATCCAGAAACATTGGCAGCAGTACCTGAAGCATCAGGCTTATTACTAACAACGTCACGTAGCATATCTGTCACCATATAAGCCGTATAATCACTCATCGCAACATTAGACTTTGGTGTATAGTCTTTTGTTGTTTTACCATCACGGTAAACGATTTTTGTAATTGCATGAGGGGCAGTGTAAACACCATTATTCCCAAATGCTGCATAGGAAGCTGCCATTTGGATAGGAGACATTGTAATATCCCCACCACCGATTGCATCAGATTCGTACACATTTTCAGCTTCAATACCTAAACGACCAATAAATTCTTTTGCTTTATCAGGTCCAACTTCTTTTAATGCTTTTACAGCTGGAACGTTACGTGAAGCGTATAAAGCTTTACGTGCTGTGATTGCTCCCATATATTTACCATCCCAGTTCGTGATGGTTTGTTCCGAATTTGTGTAATTCATCGGTTCATCCACAAGTGTTTGACCCGTTGACCATTTTAAATTTTCGATTGCAGGTCCATAATCGAGTAATGGCTTCATTGTAGAGCCTGGTTGTTGTTTTAAGTCATATGCATAGTTCCAACCACGTTCAGCTCCGTAATCGCGTCCGCCGCCAATCGCTTGAATTTGACCAGTTTTTGTATCAATGACAGCTACACCGGATTGAATCTTCTCTGTTGGGAAGTTGCTGTCATCATTCATAATGTTTTCAACAGTTTGTTGTGCTTTCGGGTCAAGTGTTGTATAGACTTTAATACCTTCCGACATGGCATTACCATCACCGTTTTCCTCTAACTCATTAATAACGACATCAAGGAAGGCATCATATTTAGAGCCAGCAAATTTTTGACGTGTCGCATCGTCAGCTAGACCAGCTTGAACGTCTACTTTCTTTGCTTCCTCCATCTCAGCTTTTGTAATTTTACCATGTTGATACATTAATCCTAGAACTGTATTACGACGTTTTTCTGCAAGTTCAGGATTTTTTAATGGATTATAAGCATTTGGACGTTGTACTAAACCTGCAAGTAATGCTTCTTCATCTAAAGTTAAATCTTTTAATTCTTTACCATAAAAATATTGAGCTGCTGTACCGAAGCCGTAAACACGACCTGACATCAGCATTTTGTTAAAGTACATTTCAAAAATTTCTTCTTTTGAATACTTGCGTTCTAATTGGAAGGCCAGCCAAGCCTCTTGCGCCTTACGTTTTAATTTTTTCTCATTTTGTAAAAATGAGTTTTTAACAACTTGCTGTGTTAATGTAGAGGCCCCTTGTGCCCCGAAACCATCACGGAAGTTAGCGATGATTGCGCCACCGAGGCGATAAAAATCCATACCACCGTGTTCGAAAAAGCGTACATCTTCCGTTGCAAGAATGGCGTTAACCATATCCTCAGGTATATCTTCATATTTTACATATTTGCGGTTTTCTGCACCAATTGTGGCAAATAATTCACCGTTTTTATCATAAAATTCAGAGGAAACGGGGTCCTTCAGTAAGTTTTCATCTAGTTCAGGTGCGGTACTTGCATAATAGGCGAATAACCCAGCACCTCCAATAAAGCATGCAGCTACAATTGCCACAAGTGTTAGCGTAATGCGCTTGAACCATTTTTTCTTCGATGATTTCGGAGGCGCGCTTTTTTTATTTTTTTGAGCGAGAGCCTTTTGATGCTCACCGCGTGTACGACGACGTTCAGTCATTCTACTATCTCCTCACTTTCAAAACCATGGCTTTGTGCTTCAATGAGCTTTTGGATAATCGGTAAATAATCGATACGTGGATGATAGCTTGTGGGAATTTCAAAAGCTTCCTCTTCAATCGTTGAAAAGGGTATCGATTTACGTTCACCGTTTTCCATCGCTAGCCAGGCCTTTTGTAAAACTTCGTATGGCACAATAAAATATCGTTCATAAGCTGAGAAACGAACGATGATAAAAGCCACACCATTTTGTTCCGTCACTTGCTGCATATGTGTCATTTGATGTAAATGAATATTCTTTAGGGGAAAACTGGTCTTTGAAGCAGTTTCCTTTGCATCAAAATCAATATAATGCCCGTTCCAAACGCCATTGTAATCCGTTGTTGATGGCGTTCGAAAATAAGCTTCACGAATAACTGCAGCGCTTCGTGATGGGTACTCTACTTTGACGATTTGTACGGGAACAGGTTTCTTATGAATGATAGCAAGTCGCCTTTTTACATAATAGTCGTTTGCTTCATTAATTTCATCCTCTAGTGTTTTTCCTCGATTACTAAAAGAAAAATCCTTATCGTTCTTCTTTTTTTCTGTTGTTTGAACAGCTGGATTAGGAGAATACAATTTCCCATTCGGATAACGAATTGTCACTTTAGTTCACCCTCTATAATACTGCTATTATACAATAGTTTACCATGATTCAGTAGAAGTTCTCCACTTCCATTGATACCATGGTTGATGCTAGATTAGCAATGGTCAAAAATACCAAACAAATAATCATCATTGGGCAATTTTCGCCTCTTAAAGTCGAAAAATATCATATAGCCACAACTAGTTCTATCACTTGAATCGTCAAAATAACAGATGGAATTTCCAAGAGCATTTTATAGAGAAACTGTACTCCACATTAGTCCTGCTACTTGATCGGCGATTTTGAAGACAATGTTCTTCTAAAATAGTTCAATTAATCTTTATCGAAATACTTCTTCTTTCAGCTAACTTACGCTTATTTTGTCACGCATGAAGGTAATTTTATACACGCGAGGAATACATAAGTAAAGCAAAAGGAGGCGTTAAATTGAACAAGTTAGGACAATTAGTTGCGCAGTTGGATCTGGTCAATCAATTACTTTTAACGAGAGTGTCTTTGGAAAACAATGCACAGAGCATGCATTTTTTTATGCAGCTCAAGTCTGTTAGCCAGAAAGTAAGCTTAGCAGAAAAGAACTGGCAAGTAAAGAATGCTTGTTCGCCTATAAGTAGTGAAAAATGATAGACTTTGGTACACTTATCTCATATGCAATTTAAATAACTCAATATGAGTATTTTTAATGCAATATTTACCACATTAAGAGATATGTCTTGGAGTAAGATAAGGCATTTTTGCTCATATAATGTGTGTAAATTAGCAGACGACTATGTTGGTTGGCAAGAGTTTTAAAAAAGTTGTTTCGGAAAATCATCCTAAAATGATACTATGCGTTTATGTTCATGTAGATGAATTTTCAATTTTAAGGATAAAGCAACTGTTAAAATTCGAACTTCTTTTTAGAGGTAAACGAAAATGTTGTAATTGATGAGATGAGGTGCAAAATTGTTATTAATACAGCAAACTTCCATATTAATAGATGAATGTGAAAAATGTGTTTCACGCTTCTGGCAAATGCGTGAGGAGGATCGTACTCCAGACTTTTTTACTGAGGTTAAGCCACACGCTGATGTTATTCACCAGCTTTTAAAGGAATGGCAGCAGGAGGCGAATAGTTGGATTCAAAAAAACCGTCCAAAATATATGCATACACAACAAATTGCTTCAGCGGTGGAATCGATGGAGCAATTTGTTGTGCAATCTTTTTATAAAGACACAAGTAAAAAACGTTTTTTAGATGCGATTCATTCAACCTCTTATACGTTGAAGATTTTTGATGGGTTAGTGAAGGAGGTATAAATGGATGTTATCTAAAAAAAGGACGATTAGCGAATTGTTAAATGAGTGGAGATACGATGAGGAATTCAAGGAACGTATTTTACATTGGCAAACGCTTGAGGGGCGTGAAGCTAAATATGCATCTTTCCCGGAAAATTTGCATCCTTCACTTGTAAAGGCACTTCAAGCAAGAGGGATAGAACAATTGTATACGCATCAACGTCAGGCATTTGATTATGCAATGGAGGGTGTTTCCTTTACTGCCGTCACACCAACGGCATCTGGGAAATCGTATTGCTATCATTTACCGGTACTTCAAAAAATAGTAGAAGATAAAAATGCACGGGCTATTTATTTGTTTCCAACGAAAGCTTTAGCGCAGGATCAAAAAAATGATTTAAATGAACTAATCGAACAAAGTGGTGAGGAAATTTTAAGCTATACCTATGATGGGGATACTGCGCCTGGTATTCGTCAGAAGGTTCGTAAGGCAGGACATATTGTCATGACAAACCCTGATATGCTTCATTCAGGGATTTTGCCTCATCATACGAAATGGGTATCACTATTCGAAAATTTGCAGTATATCGTCATTGATGAGTTGCATACATATAAAGGTGTGTTTGGTTCACATGTTGCGCATGTTATTCGAAGGTTAAAGCGTATTTGTGAATTTTATGGCAGCAAGCCGGTTTTTATTTGTACGTCAGCAACTATTAAAAATCCGAAAGAATTAGCTGAAGCTTTAACAAATGAAAGTCATGCTCTAATCGCTGATTCCGGAGCGCCAGTTGGGAAAAAGACATTTCTTTTTTATAACCCACCCATCGTGCATAAAACATTTGGCGTGCGTCGAAGTGCTGTTCTGGAGGTAAGTGATCTCGCTAAAAGATTATATACAGCAGGTATTCAAACCATTATTTTTGCTAAAAGTCGTGTACGTGTAGAAATGATTGTGACGTATTTAAAGGAACTTACACGCAATAAGCTTTTAGATGAATCGGTGCGCGGTTATCGAGGTGGTTATTTGCCTTCTGAGCGACGTGTCATTGAACGAGGGCTTCGTGACGGTACTATTCAAACGGTAGTTAGTACAAATGCGCTTGAATTGGGCGTGGATATTGGTCAATTACAAGCATGTATCATGACAGGTTACCCAGGAAATATTGCAAGTGCCTGGCAACAAGCAGGTCGCGCTGGGCGTCGTCAGGACGAGGCGTTAATTATTTATGTAGCGCAATCAGCAGCGCTTGATCAGTACGTAGTAAACCATCCGCTCTTTTTACTTGGCAGTGCACCTGAGGAAGCCCGTATTTATCCTGAAAATATGTTGATTTTAATGGATCATTTGAAATGTGCAGCGTTTGAGCTACCATTTTCCGCACATGATACGTATGGTGAATATGAGATTCAGGAACTACTCGAATATTTAGCGGAGGAAGGCGTAGTTTTTAAAACAAGTGAGAAGTGGCATTGGATGAGTGACCGTTTTCCAGCACATGATATTAGTCTTCGTTCGGCTTCACAAGAAAATGTTGTTATAATTGATATGACTGTCCCTGGACAAACAAAGGTTATTGGTGAAATGGATCGCCATAGTGCGATGACATTATTACATGAAGAGGCAATTTATTTACATCAGGGCACGCAATTTCAAGTAGAAAAGCTTGATTGGGAAGAGAAGAAAGCGTATGTACGAGAAGTAGATGTCGATTACTATACGGACGCAAATCTAGCAGTTGAGATGAAAGTATTAGAGGAAGACCGGAGTCGAGATTATAAGGGTGGTATGATTAGCTTCGGTGATGTGGGTTTAGTCGCACAAGCTACGTTATTTAAAAAAATACGCTTCGGGACGCATGATAATATCGGTTCGGGTCCTATTTATCTACCGCCTGACGAAATGCATACAAGTTCATCGTGGTTATCATTCTCTGCACCGGAAAAATGGTCGGAGGCAGAGCTTACGGACGCGATGACTGGAGCTGCATATGCGATGAATGCGTTCATTCCTTTATTTATTCAATGTGATAGTAGCGATGTAGCAGTTGTCCCGCAGGTAAAGGCAACTCATAATGAGCAACCGACGTTTTTTGTTTATGATAAGTATCCCGGCGGTATTGGGCTAAGTGAAAAAGTTTATGAATTATGGGATGAGCTATTATCGAGGACACAGCACCATGTAGCGAGCTGTGCTTGTGAGTCCGGCTGTCCATCTTGTATTGGGGCTCAAGATAGTTTACAGCAGGCGAAGAAAAAGGTACTACAAGTATTAGCAATTTTACAGGCAGAAAATGAGTGAAGTAAATGTCTTACGAAAATAAAATTTTACAAATGAAAAAAATGCTCGGTAAAAAAACGACAACTACTATAAAAAAAGAGGATAAACCAGCTTATCAAAAGCCTGCTGCTCCAAGTTATACGGAGCGGTGGGAAAAAGCCGGACTGACAGTTGTGGAAAATGAATTCGGTATTTTCTTTAAACGACAGGTGCATTATCCATTTAGTTATCAGCATGGTCATTATAAGTTGCAGTCATTTTTTGATGCATTAGAAAAATGGCAAGAGGCAAAGTTTGAACATCCATATGCGCTGGGAATGAATGAGAAGGTTTTATTTTTTGATACGGAAACAACTGGTTTAAAGGGTGTGGGCACGCAAATTTTTCTTCTAGGTTTTCTAGAAGTATCAGAGGAAGAAGAAAGTTTTATTTTAACGCAATATATTCTTGCTGATCCTGCTCATGAGGCAGCGTTACTTTTTGCATCTATGCTTTGGCAAAAAACAGCAACGATTATTACCTACAATGGAAAAAGCTTTGACTGGCCGCAACTTGAAACACGTTGGACACTCCACCAAAAAGAATTACCTAAATTACGAACACAGAGACATATCGATTTGTTGCATAGTTCAAAGCGTTTATGGAAAAATGATATGGAACGAATGAAATTAAAATCTGTGGAAGAAGAGAAGCTAGGCTTTTCCCGCATTGGAGATATTCCTGGCTATCTTGCGCCTATTATTTATTTAGATGCCATTAAAAGTGGTGTTCCAGATGCACTTATAAAAGTTCTTCTTCACAATGAATGGGATTTACTTTCATTGATAACGCTTTATATACATTCGACGAAGTTGCTGTTTGAAGAGACAAGTGAAGAATCTGCAAAAACGTTCACGAATATCGGTAAATGGTATGCTGATTTAAAGGAAAGTCCTCAGAGCGTAAAGGTATTAGAAAAGGTCACGAAGCAATTTGACGCACTTGAAGCAGGGAATGCTCAATATTATTTAGCCATACAACATAAAAAAAATAAAAAATTTAGTGAAGCAATCGATGCTTTTGTGGCTTCTCTACATTTTGTTGATCCGCGAAAAAAATTACACGTATTAGAACAGCTAGCCATGATATATGAGCATCAAATAAAAGATTATGAGCAGGCCCTTTATTATACGCAAGAAGGCATACAATTAATTAAAAAAAATGAGCAATGGAGAATGGAACAAAAGCAGAAATGGGAAATTTCGTGGGAAAAGAGGTTGCACAGATTAGGAAATAAGAAATAATTTCCCGGGTAAGTACAAGAAACGACAAGTTTAGCCTTACATTTGATAGTTTCAAACGATATAATGTGATGAAGTATGCTATAATAAAATCGTGTATGTAGTGTGAGGAAGGGCGATGTAAATGGACATTAAATTAACGTCAAAAATGATCCTTGAAAAGGAATTTAAGAAAAACTTTAAAGGCTACAATGTAGAGGACGTCGATTCATTTCTTGATGAAATTATTCAAGACTATGAAACGTTCGAAAAAGTAGTGGCCCAACTACGTGAAGAAAATAAACAGTTAAAAGAAGAAGTTGATAATACACCTAAGAGACAACCTGTTGCAGCTGCAACATCTGGTACGACAAACTTTGATATTTTAAAACGTCTTTCAAATTTAGAAAAACACGTATTTGGTAGTAAGTTATACGAATAATTTTCATCAATTATATTGTATTTATCATAAAACTCTAGTATAATACTTCGTATCATCATGAAATTCGAGTAATCGCTGCGGCGCTTGACGTCGTAGAGGAAAGTCCATGCTCGCACGGTTCTGAGATGACCGTAGTGTTCGTGCTTACTGAAAAAATAAGGTAAGGCAGCTGTAATGGCTGACGGCGGAAGGAAAACCTAAGTCTTAATGATATGGTTGAAACTTCCTGAAAGTGCCACAGTGACGTAGCTTGCTTGGAAACATGCAAGGTGGAACGAGGTAAACCCCACGAGTGAGAAACCCAAATTATGGTAGGGGCACTCTCTAGAAGGAATTGAACGGATAGAGGGACAGAGTTCGCTCTGTAGATAGATGATTACTACCCGGTCGTACGAGGCGCAAGCTGATTGAGTACTCGGGAACAAAACATGGCTTATGGAATTTTTTGATGCTTATCTACGAAATAACAAGCGCTCTCCAATTTGGTGGAGAGCTTTTCTTTTGAATTCAATAGGAAAAAGTTACTTGTTAATCATGTTTAGACATGCGCGATATACGTTTGAGAATAAGGCAGTATACTGTTGGTCATGCCTCTATCACTACAATTTTATACATAAACATCTAAAAAACAGATATCGCAACGATGTACATATTTGTCTACTTATGAGTAGACTGGCGCAAATGCGCTTTTCTAAAAAATAAGGGTAGTAAAGAGAGATAGGATGGAGCGGAAACATGAACGGATTGAACGATTGGAATGGTCTCGATAAGTTAGATTCTATTTCCAAGTATCCTATTGCCTTAATGACGAAAATTTTCGAAAATGTATCTGAAGGCATCATGATTACGGATAAAAATAAAAAAATAGAAATGGTCAATCCTGCATTTGAATTTGTAACTGGTTATAAGCGTGATGAAGTGATGGGCAAATCGCCAGCGGTTCTACAGTCAGGTGTACATGAATTACAATTTTATTTAGATATGTGGCAAAAGATACGACAAGAAGGCATTTGGCAGGGGGAAATATGGAATCGTCGTAAAACCGGAGACGTATATCCTGAATGGTTAACAATTGTCGGTGTAGCCAATGATGAGGGAGAGATTACAAATTACTGTGGAATTTTCACAGATTTGTCTGAAAGAAAAATAGTAGAAAATGAACTAGAAAAGAGTTTGTTAACTGACTCATTAACCGATGTATCAAATCGATTTGCTTATATTGAAAGAATGGATAATCTATTAGAATCGAGTTCTACTATTTCTCATTCAGTACAGCATGCCGTTTATTTTTTAGATTTAGATCGATTTAAACAAATTAATGATACGTTAGGACATGCAGTTGGAGATACTATTCTAGTAGAAGTGGCAAAGCGCTTAAAAACATTGTTGAAAAATAAAGATATTATTGCAAGGAATGGCGGAGATGAGTTTATTATTACGTTAACAAACGTGAAAAATGACAAAGAAGCCGCAAACTTTGCTGAACTAATTATTGGGACTATTGAACAGCCTTTAGATATTAATGGTCAGGATATTTTTATTTCTACGAGTGTTGGTGTCAGCATGTATCCAGCAGATGGAGAATCAACGGAGCAATTGATTCATTGTGCTGACAAGGCAATGACTTATTCCAAAAAGAACGACCTTAACGGCTATGCGTTTTATTTTGATGAATTGAAAACTGACTCTCAACGAGTTTTATTATTAGATTCAGAACTACGGAGAGCAATAGAAAATCGGGAATTTGAGCTGCATTTCCAACCTAAAATCTCTGCGGAAAATGAAGAGATTCAAGGCGTAGAGGCACTTGTTCGTTGGAATAGTGAAAGGCTAGGATTTGTTTCTCCAGTAGAATTTATCCCATATGCTGAGGAAACAGGATTAATTATTCCATTAAGCGAAGTGATTATAGAAAAAGCTTGTGAGGCAGTTATTGAGATGCGTCAATGTGGTTACAAAATTCCAGTTGCCATTAATATTTCAAGCATTCATTTTAAGCAACAAAACTTTTTAGAATCTATTCAATCGATATTAGAGCGCTATAACACACCTGCGAACAATTTTGAAATAGAAGTTACAGAACGTACTGTGATGAACAGTGCAAATGAAACGGTTAGCAAGCTCGTGCGACTGAAAAAGATGGGCTTCAAAATTTCTATTGACGATTTTGGGACAGGCTATTCGTCGCTTAGTTATTTAGTTCGCTTCCCACTGGATTGTTTAAAAATCGATCGAAGCTTTATTCAGCACATTGGCTCACTCGATGAAAAACAGGCAGTAGTGGATGCAATTATCCAAATGTCTCATCGTTTAAAAATGAAAGTTGTTGCTGAAGGTGTAGAACATGCACAACAAGTGGATATACTACGTAAAATGAATTGTGATATAATCCAAGGTTATTATTACAGCAAACCATTACCGCTTCACGAACTCATTGAGTTTATGGAGTATTGGAAAATTGAGCATCAAGGAAGGAATTAGAGTATGGCAAACTATAAATTAGTAGCAACTGCTGCAATGGGTTTAGAGTCGATTGTGGCACAAGAGGTAAAAGCACTCGGCTATGAAACAACAGTCGATAATGGCAAAGTGTATTTTGAAGGTGATGAAACGGCCATTGCACGAACAAACTTATGGTTGCGTGTAGCAGATCGTGTAAAAATTGTTGTAGGACAGTTTCCTGCCAAATCTTTTGAACAGTTGTTTGAAAGTGTAAAAGCTCTACCTTGGGAAAAATACTTACCAGTTGATGCAGCTTTTCCGGTATCAGGGAAGTCTGTCAAATCTAAATTATTTAGTGTACCAGATTGCCAGGCGATTACTAAAAAAGCAATTGTAGAGCGCATGAAACAGCATTATAAACGTTTAGGATTTTTGGATGAATCCGGTGCAACCTACAAGATTGAAGTTTCAATTTTAAAAGATGTGGCTACACTTACCATTGATACATCAGGTGCAGGCTTGCATAAACGTGGTTATCGTCAAGCACAAGGTGAAGCACCATTAAAAGAAACATTAGCTGCGGCACTTGTACAAATTTCAAAGTGGAATCCGAATCGACCGTTCGTTGACCCATTCTGTGGTTCGGGCACAATTGCTTTAGAAGCAGCGATGTTTGGACAAAATATTGCACCAGGCTATAACCGTGAATTTATTTCAGAAGATTGGCCATGGATGAAGGCAAAAATTTGGGATGCCGTACGAGATGAAGCAGATAGCTTAGCGAACTACGATCAACCTCTGGAAATTTTCGGGTCTGATATTGACCATCGAATGGTAAGTATTGCCCAAGAAAATGCAATAGAAGCTGGGTTTGGTGAGATAATTACGTTCAAGCAAATGCAAGCACGTGATTTCACGACACAGCTTACAGATGGTGTCATGGTCGGCAATCCACC
Organism: Lysinibacillus sp. RS11; assembly: GCF_042019215.1. Taxonomy (NCBI): domain Bacteria; kingdom Bacillati; phylum Bacillota; class Bacilli; order Caryophanales; family Bacillaceae; genus Lysinibacillus; species Lysinibacillus sp. RS11. Next base: position 1,610,822 of record NZ_CP168124.1, read on the forward strand.
ATATGGTGAACGTATTGGCGATGTTGAAGTCGTAGAACAAGTGATTCGTGATTTAGGTACAGTCATGAAAAACTATCCGACTTGGTCTGTGTACATGCTGTCCTCGATGAAAAACTTTGAGGAATTGTATGGTCGTCAAACGACGAAGAAACGTAAATTATTTAATGGTTTTATTGAAACGAATTATTACCAATTCTGGGGACAAAAGTCTAAAAGAGATTAACGAAGGATAACGGAAGATAAGATTTTTTCTTATCTTCCGTTTCGTCGCGTATAATAGGACCAGATAGTTAGAGGGGGAACGTCAATTGCGTAAATCTTTACCATTTGTATTATCAAAGGATCGCTCATTTTTTGAGTCATTAGGTGACTGGATGGGGGACGTCCTTTACGATGAATTACCTGAAAAGGGCTTTGAATGTCGAGACGAGCAAATTTTTATGGCATATCAAATAGAGCAGGCCCTTAAAGAGAAAAACGTGCTTTTTGCAGAGGCAGGGGTAGGGACTGGGAAAACAATTGCTTACTTACTACCAGCTGTATCCTATGCACGCTATACTGGTAAACCGGCCCTTATTGCATGTGCTGATGAAACTTTAATCGATCAGCTAGTAAAAGAGGGCGGCGATATTTATAAATTACAGAAAACATTAGGTCTTGAAATTGATGTCCGCTTAGCAAAGTCAAGAGATCAGTATCTGTGCTTAAAGCGCTTTGAGGAAGCCGAGAAAGTAGAAACTGATGAATGGATCGATGATATTGCGTTTTCTATACCTGATGGCGTATATGCACAAGGTTCAATGATTGCGATACAACCTTATGGTGAACGCAGCAATTATCCAACTGTCAGTGATGAAGATTGGCAAAAAGTAAACTATAACTCGATTATGCAGTGTTCAGTATGTGATCTACGTAATCGATGTGGGCAAACGCTACACCGTGCGCATTATCGTAAATCGACAGACTTAATCATTTGTTCGCAAGACTTTTTAATGGAGCATTTAGCCACAAAGGAGTCTCGTGAGCGTGAAGGGCAATTAGCTCTATTGCCTGAAGTATCAATGATGGTGCTAGATGAAGGGCATTTATTAGAATATGCTGCACAAAAAGCAATGACGTATAAAGTACAGGCGACAACAATTGTTAGACTTTTAGAACGTTTAATGGTAGATGGGGTACGAGAACGTACACTATATGCGATGGAAAAATTACAAGATGATCATGAGCTATTTTTTGACCAGCTGCGAGATGATTTAGTCGTTTCTAAAGAAGAACGTAAACGTATTAATAAATCGCAGGCGCTGTTAAAATACGGTAAGCAGCTTGTTGATGATGTGGAAACATTACTTGAAGAGTTGGTTTTTGAATCTGAAATGTATATGATTCCAGAGTATGAATTGAATATGGCGGAAGAGTATTTAGAACAATACGAAGCATCTTTACGTATTTTCATAGCACAAGGCGATGCTGTGGATTGGTTAGAGGAAACGGATGGGGAAGAAACGCTTGTCATTATGCCTCGTCTCATCACAGAAGTTTTAGCAGAAAAATTATTCTCTAAAAAGCTTCCGATTGTATTTTCTTCAGCAACTTTATCCGTTAATAAAGATTTTTCATACATTGCCTATAGTTTAGGAATTCGTAATTATCAATCGTTTTCTGTTCCATCGCCATTCGATTATGAAGAAGTTATGCGAATTTATTTACATGAGCTATCTCAAAAGGACAAAACTTCGCGTGTTCAACAGCTATTACGTGATGGTGAAAAAACGTTAATTTTATTTAAATCAAAACAAGCAATGTTAGATTTCAAAGCGGAGTTACCTCTTATGGAGCGAATGTATGTAGCATTTGAGGGGGACCGTGAACTATCAGGAATCGTTCGTGATTTCCAAGAAGGCACAGTCAAAACGTTATGTTCCTATCATTTATGGGAAGGTCTTGATTTGCCTGAGGAGGCATTAACACGTGTTATTATATACGACTTACCTTTCCCACCACATGATCCATTATTTGATGCGAAACGTACGTTTGCAGAAAATCCATATGAAGAAGTAGAATTACCATTTATGCAGCTTCGTTTGCAGCAAGGGATGGGGCGATTAATTCGTACTTCAAACGACCATGGAGATATTCATATCTTGTTAAATGAAGAAGAAGCAAAACAACGTGAAACATTTGAAAATATATTAGCTGTCACACCGGAAATTAAGTAATAAAAAGCGAGTTTGCATTCATTGCAAACTCGCTTTTTGATTATATTAAAATAATAATTTTGTCGAATGATGTAGATGAGCTTGAAAAAAGTGTTGAATATTTCTCTTTTAAGCTATATAGTTCTTTGTAATGCAACGGAAATTATTAAAATAAATTATTTTTTATATTGAAAATGATTTTACAAAAGGTTTATAATGATGACAAGAAATTTTAAGAATAATTCGATTCTGATTATTCAGTGATAGGGGGGTTTGAACCTGTCGAACATTCAATCATTGTGTAGAAAATTTACGAACTTATCTACAACAGATATAGAAAAGTTAATAGAAATAGAAGCTACACTAACATATTATGCTGAGTTGACAGATTGTTATATGTTCATAGATTGTATGATGGAAAACTTACCGCATGCAATTGTTGTGGCAGAGGCATTCCCAAAAAAAGAAAAGAGCTTATACGAAAAATCCGTAATTGGCAAATTTGTATTTGAAAGCTTTGAACCAGCAGTATTTGCTTCTTTTAAACATAAAGAAAAATCGTCAATTACTAGAGCAATCACACAGGAAGGAATAACTGTTGAACAAAACGTTATCCCTCTCTTTAATGATCAACAACAGGTCATTGCAGTGTTAATACAGGAAAAAAAGGTAGAGATGCAAACAACACCTAAAGATGATTTTCGGAATATGCCATTTGCGTTAATTGAGCATAGCGTAGAGCACAATTATCAACCGATTCCAGTCGTTTCTGATTTGTTAGAAGAATCAATTATTCTCACAAATCATGAAAACAAAGTCATCTATAGCAATCCTGCAGGTTACCGATTTATTTCAGAGCTATCGGGGCTAGAACGTTTTGACAACGTTGCATTGAATAAGATTTTACCTTTTTTACAGGAAGTCTATGATAAAGGCGATGATGTCTTTTTCTTAGAAATTACGATTGATCGTAAATCCTTTATTGTAAAGAAAATTCCTATTCGCAGTCAAAATGATAAAGTGACACTTCTCATGATTCATGATCTTACAGAGCTTAAGCTAAAAGAAAATGAACTAATGATGAAAACTTTTGCAATAAGAGAAATTCACCATCGTGTGAAGAATAATTTACAGACAGTTACAAGCTTATTACGTTTGCAAATGCGAAATGATTTGTCAGCTTCGAATGCCAGTGCTTTTCAAGAAGCTTTAAATCGAATATATAGTATTTCATCTGTCTATGAACTTATTTTAGAAAATGAGGATAACGCTGAAGAGAAAGTAGACGTTATCGCGTTGTCTAAAAAGATTGGACATAAAATGGTTGGGACATCCAACACACCGTCTATTCAATTAACCTTTCATCACGATAATGTACAACTATTTTGTCATGCTAAAAAAGCTGTGTCGCTCGCGTTAATCATTTGTGAGCTACTGCAAAATGCATTGAAATATGCTTTTACTGGTCGTGAGGAGGGAACAATCGATATACAATTTCAGCAGGATGCTTCCACTATTTCACTTCATATTTCTGACAACGGCGTTGGAATGCAAGAGGTAAAGGCATCATTTGGAATGGAGATTATTACAAGGCTTGTTGAATATGATTTAGCTGGCACATTTACAATTATCCCTAGTGAAAAAGGTACACATACTCAAATTCAGTTTCCTGTAAGTGAGGAGGTATTTATCCTAAATGACTAGGAAAGTTATGATTGTCGAAGATGAGTCACTAATTGCGATGGATTTGAAGTTAATGCTAGAAGATAACGGCTACGAAGTGGTAGCACAAGCGAATAATGGAGAATCAGCAATTGAATTGGCTTTTACACATAAGCCTCAGTTAATCTTAATGGATATTAAAATGCCAAAGCTGGATGGTTTAAAGGCAAGTAAAATTATCGAACAACAGGTCGGTATACCGGTACTATTTATTTCAGCTTATAGTGAAAAAGAATTGTTACTATACATGAAGCAGGACAATATTTTAGGCTATGTTATGAAACCGTTTTCTGAGAAAAATGTCCTTCCAGCGTTGGAAGTAGCTTTTCATCAAATTGATAAGTTCAACCGTCTTAACGGGGATTTGCTGCATAAACAAACAGAATTAGAAAAGCGAAAAATAATCGAACGCGCAAAAGGTTTGCTGATGCAGTCAGAAAATCTTAGTGAGGACGAGGCTTATAAAAAAATTCGAAGTGAGAGTATGCAGACTCAACAGGAAATGGTGCTTATTGCAAGGCGCATTATCAATACTTTACAAGTAAATAGTTGAAGCAAAGACGCTTTAAAGAGATTTTCTCTTTAATGCGTCTTTTTTCATATAGAAAGATAAAAAATAAAGGGGTGGTGAGTAGGATGGCAATGATAGGAACGGTAATCGTTTATATTATTATGATATGTGCAGTTTTAGGGGCAATCGGAGCAATTCGGGATGCTGAGTATGGTATCGGTAAAGAGTTTATGAATGGTATTCATACGGTTGGACATATTTTTGTACCTGCTGCAGGGATCATGGCAGCTATACCTTACTTAACGTGGTTTATAAGTCATTTTATTAGTCCAATTTTTGAGTTGATTGGTGCTGATCCTGCCATTGCGGCAACGACAATTTTAGCTTCGGACATGGGAGGATATCAATTAGCAAATGCATTAAAAGAGTCCTATGAAGGATGGGTCATGGCTCTAGTTGTCGGATTTATGTCCGGTGCAACAATCGTCTTCTCTATTCCAATGGGTCTTGCCATGTTAGATAAGCGTGATCATAAATATATGGCTTTAGGTATTATGGCGGGTGTTTTAACAATTCCGATTGGCGCATTTATTTCTTCCATCATGATTGTGACGTTTAATACAGAGGTTCGTGAAGTGATTAGTACAACAGCGGAACCAACATATGTTTTTGCCATTTCAGTTTTACAAATACTAATTAATTTATTGCCTTTATTTATTTTCGTCGTGTTAATTGCGTTAGGTCTCAAGCTAATTCCAAATGGCATGATCAAAGGCTTCATGATTTTTGGACGTGTGATGGATGCTGCTATCAAGCTTGTGCTAGTGTTCTCGATTGTAGAAATTTTCACAGGTATTTTTACAAAGGTCTTTGGTGCATGGGGCTTTGATCCAATCATGGCAGATAAAGTCGATCAATTCCGTGCATTAGAAACGGCTGGATATATCGGTATTATGCTAGCGGGTGCATTCCCAATGGTGTATTTGATCAGAAAATATGCATCGAAACCTCTAGAAGCACTAGGTAAAAAATTAGGCTTATCGTCAGTAGGAAGCGCAGGTCTTTTAGCGACAATTGCTAATATTTTGGCCATGTTTACACTCGTTCGACATATGCCACCGAAAGATAAAGTTATTAACATTGCCTTTGGTGTTTGTTCAGCATTCCTTCTAGGAGATCATTTATCCTTTACAGCGAATTTCCAGCCGACCATTATTTTACCTGTTATTGCTGGTAAGTTTTTAGCGGGTGTGATCGCTATTATTTTAGCCTATAAGTTATCTGTTCCAACAGCTTTAAGGCTAGAACAAGAGGATCGCGAGGCAGGCATTATTAAAGAAGGTGAATATCTAACAGATCAAAAGTCTTAAGTAAATAAACCTAAAAGAGGTGATGACGTGTGAGTGAAGAGAAGAAACGGTTTATTCAGGAGTTTGTGCCCGGTAAGCAACTAACATTGAGCCATCTAATAGCTAATCCTGACCCTGATATGTTTCAAAAGCTAGGCATTCAAGAAGCGGGTGCACTTGGCATCATGACATGTACACCGAGTGAAACAGTTATTATCGCAGGTGATTTAGCAACAAAGGCAGCCAATGTAAGACTAGGATTTTTAGATCGCTTTACTGGCAGTCTCGTTATTGTTGGCAGTGTGTCAGAGGTTGAAATGGCGATGTTAGAAATTAATCGTTTTTTATCAGAGATGCTAGGCTATACGCCATCAAAAATAACTAAGTCATAGGATGTGCCGTATGAAAAATCGAGTAATGATCATAGGTGGTGTGCAAGCAGGGAAGTCGACACTGATGAATGCGTTATTGGGGAAAGATGGACAAGCCAATAAAACACAGGCACTCGTTTATGATGACTGGATTGTCGATACACCTGGAGAATATATAGAAAATCCGATGTATTACAGAAACATTATGGCAACATCGCTTGAAGTGACACATGTGATTTACTTGCAGGATGCCACGTCACCAAAGAGTGTTTTTCCACCGCAATTTAGCTTAGGAATTCCGAAAATTCAAATTGGTGTCATTACAAAAATTGATGCACCTCTTGCAGATGTAGAAAGAGCAACAGCGTTATTACAAAATGTCATGACACATGGTCCTATTGTGAAAACCTCTTCGTGGCAAAAGCTAGGTATTGAGTTTATTGCACCACTTATTCAGCTCAAGTCTGACGAAGAAATTCGTCAATTTGTGAAGGATCGTGATAGTCCTTATCTCATGTATAGCCATTAGTGGCGAGAGGGAGGAGTAAATTGAAGACAGAAAAAATTTATAGTGCAGGCATTGATATTGGTACAAGTACAACAAAAATGGTTGTCAGTAGTTTTCTGTTGAAAAATGTTGCTGGTGTAACACATGTGCCGCGGATAGAAATTATTGAAAAAACGGTACTACATCAAAGTCCTATTATTAAAACACCGTTTATCAATAAAGAAATAATCGATATGGAAAAAATTGAACAATTTATTTTTCAGCAATACCAATTGGCCCAAATTGCACCAGCAGACATATCAACGGGTGCCATTATTATTACAGGCGAATCTGCAACAAAGGAAAATGCCAGCGAGGTTGTTCATGCGATTGCAGATACAGCCGGACACTTTTTAGTGGCCACTGCTGGTCCCGATTTGGAAGGCATCATTGCCGCAAAGGGTGCAGGTACCGTACAACAGTCTAAAAATACTGCCAAAGTAATTGCCAATATCGATATCGGCGGTGGAACAGCAAATATTGCGGTCATGCAGTTCGGAGAAGTAATTGGTACGTGTACATTGCATGTCGGTGGAAGACTAATAGAATTTCAGAACGGAATTGTCCATTCGATTTCACCACCGGTTATGAAACTTATGGAAAAATGGTCAAATCCATTAAAAGTTGGTGATTCAGCAGAGGATGCTCGTGTCACACAACTTATCCAAGAAATGGTGGCGACATTAGCGATGACGCTAAGTGGACAATTAACAGATGAAGAGCATCCGTTATTGTTAGGGCATTTGCCAACTTGGGATAAACCAGTTGAAGCAGTCGTCTTTTCTGGTGGAGTAGCAGCCTGTATTTATGAAAATGATTGCACAAAACGCCAGTATGATGATATCGGCGAAAGATTAGCAAAAAGTCTTTTACAGCACGAGCAATTGCAATCCTTTTTATGGCTAAAGCCAGAGGAAACAGCACGGGCAACAGTGACGGGTGCAGGTACCCAAATAACTGAAATTAGTGGTGCAACAATCCAGGTTGATGCGGATGTATTGCCTTTAAAAAATGTGCCTGTTTTCAATTGCTATATGGACACGGACAAAAATAAGTTCGACTATACGATAAAGACAGCTGTAGAACGAGCCGATGCTTTATTTTCTACACAAGAGAATCGCTCTCCATTTGCACTCTATTTTAGTCAGTTACCTTATTTAAGTTTTCAAGATGTCCACGCAATAAGTAAAGCCATTTTGCAGCACTTAGCAACGAGAAGCTCCAAGGAAATACCAATTATCATAGTCATTCAATCAGATTATGCAAAGATTATTGGGCAAACGATTCAAGCACTGAATCCAACAGTTCACATTATTTGCATTGATCAAATCAAAGTTGAAACGGGTGATTATATTGACATTGGGGAAGTACTACCATCTGGTGTAGTCCCGGTCGTTGTAAAAACACTTGCTTTCCACTCAAAGTAAGGAGGATGAATGTGAAATTATCGGTGATATTTGGTGGAGAAAAATATAATTTTAATTCATTAAAAGATGTAATGGCCAAAGCCAATGAAGAAAAATCAGGTGATCAGCTAGCTGGCATTGCAGCTGAATCTGTACAGCAGCGAATTGCAGCAAAGGCTGTTTTAAGCGAGCTGTTAGTAAAAGATATAAGAGAAAATCCATTAGTTCCTCAAGAGAATGATGAAGTGTCACGCATTATTGAAGGTGATATTAATGAGCAAATTTATGGAGAAATTAAAAACTGGAGTATCGAGCAGCTAAGAGAATATATTTTATCCAATGAAACAGGCGACCGGGAATTAAAACGATTAAGCAAGGGCATGAATTCAGAAATTATTGCGGCCGTTACAAAGCTTATGTCCAACTTAGATCTTGTCCATGCTGCCAATAAAGTAGAAATACTGTCGACTTGCAATATTACGATTGGACAAAAAGGCACACTTTCCTCGAGATTGCAGCCAAATCATCCAACAGACAATATTGACGGTATTATTGCTTCGTTAAAAGAAGGATTGTCTTATGGTATTGGTGATGCGGTTATTGGTATTAATCCAGTAGATGATTCTGTTGAAAGTGTGAAAAAAGTATTGCATGCGACAAAGGACTTTATCAATGATTGGTCGATTCCTACACAAAACTGTGTATTAGCACACATTACAACACAAATGAAAGCCATTAAACAAGGTGCACCAGCCGATATGATTTTCCAAAGTATTGCTGGAACGGAAATTGCTAATCGCTCGTTCGGTATTTCTGCTGACCTAATAAAAGAAGCAGAGGAGCTTGTGAAAAAGCATGGAACAGGAACTGGCCCGAACTTATTCTACTTTGAAACAGGACAAGGTTCGGAGCTATCTGCTGAGGCACATATGGGCATTGACCAAGTAACGCTCGAATCGCGCAATTACGGATTTGCTAGACATTTTAATCCGTATATTGTGAATACCGTTGTTGGCTTTATTGGACCTGAGTATTTATACAATAACAAGCAGGTTATACGTGCGGGCCTTGAAGATCACTTTATGGGTAAAATGCACGGTCTCCCAATGGGCGTGGATATTTGTTACACGAACCATATTAAGGCAGACCAAAATGATATTGAAGATTTAAGTGTTTTACTAACAGCAGCAGGTGTAAACTTTATTATCGCTGCAGCTATGGGCGACGATGTTATGTTGAACTATCAGTCAATGAGCTTCCATGATGTCGCAACATTACTTCAAACGTTTGGTAAAAAACCAGCTCCTGAATATCTAGCATGGTTAGAAAAAATGGGCATTTATGAAAATGGTCGTCTATCTGCAAGAGCTGGCGATTTATCTATATTTGAAAGGTAGGTGAATCCATTGAATGAACAACTAGTTTCGATGATTACACAGTTAGTTATGGAAAAGATGGGCAATAATGCGTCAGACAAATCTTATCATGATACAGCTGTGCCAACAGAAAACCAAAAGGAAACACTTATTAAGTTTCACAATACGGTAGCTAATGCTAATTATGCTGATGAAGTAGTAAGCCCGAGCACAATTGAACAATCAAATGAACCATTAATTAAACTTTATCATAGTGAATCAAGTAATCATGAACAATCATATTACAGCGCAAGTAATGATGAATCGACTTATACTTCAGTACCTATCACAGAATTTAAATTTGAAGAGGATGAAGTGTCTGAAAGTGTCCAAGCTGCTAAAAAACATACACCAGCAAGAATAGGTGTTGGGAGAGCTGGGACAAGACCAAAAACAAAAACTTGGCTGAAATTCCGACTCGATCACGCAGCGGCAGTTGATGCAGTATATGGAGAAGTGACAGAAGAGCTATTACAAAAGCTTAACGTCTTTCAAGTAACAACTAAAGTGACAGATAAGGAAGAATACATTACTAGACCGGATTTAGGTCGCCGTTTATCAGATGAATCGAAGGCACTTCTTCAATCAAAATGCCAAAAAAATCCTAAAGTACAAATCATTATTTCTAATGGATTAAGCGCTAGTGCGATTGAAGAGAATGTGCAAGATGTTTATTTAGCGTTACAGCAAAGTCTGAGTAATTTAAAGATTGAAATCGGAACTACCTTCTATATTGATAAAGGGCGTGTAGCACTAATGGATGAAATAGGCGAGCTTTTACAAGCAGAGGTCATCGTGTATTTAATCGGTGAGCGTCCTGGACTTGTATCAGCTGAGTCAATGAGTGCCTATATATGCTATCAACCTAGAATTGGCACAGTAGAAGCTGATCGAATGGTCGTTTCGAACATCCATAAAGGTGGTATCCCGCCATTAGAGGCAGGTGCTTATTTAGGAACAGTCGTTCAAAAAATATTGCATTACAAGGCAAGTGGAGTAGGTCTTGTGGCAAAAGAAGGTTAGGGGGCCAAACAATGAATCCTCAAAAAATTATGGCTGAAATTTTGGCAATGCAAATCATTCCAAGAGTAAATAGTGAATTAGCAGAGCAATTAGATTTAAAGCCATATCACAATAGCATTGGACTCGTAACTCTCACAATAGATGATGTTGGATATGTAGCATTAGATGAAGCGACGAAAAAAGCAGATGTTGATGTTGTTTACGCAAAAAGCTTTTATGCTGGAGCGGCACATGCATCTGGGCCATTATCTGGTGAGGTCATTGGCATCATTGCTGGTAGCTCGCCTGATGAAATACGTAGTGGTTTAGATGCGATTCAGCAGAAAATTCAGTTTGATGCGTATTTTGAAGCTATTCTTCAAAATGAAAACCACGCTCTCTTTGCACATACTGTAGCAAGCTGTGGTACGTATCTGGCAGAGTTGGCGAATGTTAAGGCTGGAACTGCTCTTGCCTATTTAATAGCACCACCACTTGAGGCTGTTGTTGGATTAGATGCTGCATTAAAGTCGGCAGATGTAGAGCTAAAGGTTTTCTTTGGTCCACCATCTGAAACCAATTACGGTGGCGGTTTATTAAGTGGTAGCCAATCTTCCTGCCAAGCTGCAGCAGATGCTTTTAGAGAAGCTATTGAGAATTTAGCGAGAAACCCAGTTGTATAGAAAGGAGGGGCTTTATGGCCACATTAGATAAAGATTTATTAGCAATTCAAGAAATGAGAGACGCCGTGAGACGTGCCAATCTTGCACAGGCTGCTTACATGCAGTATTCACAGCAGCAAGTAGATAGTATCGTCAAAGCTGTTGCTGATGCCGCATTTAAAGAAGCAGAACGTTTGGCAAATATGGCCGTTCAGGAAACAGGGATGGGTATACCTAATCATAAAAAAATGAAAAATGAGGTTGCCTCTCGAGATGTCTACGAAGATATAAAAGATTTAAAGACAGTTGGTGTTGTAGGTTTCGATCGCATGAAAAAAGTTACAGAGATCGCTAGTCCGTTTGGCGTGGTCGCGGGCATTGTCCCAACGACAAATCCAACATCAACAGCAATCTTTAAAACACTTATTTCATTGAAAACTAGAAATGCTCTAGTATTAAGCCCACATCCTTATGCGGTCGACTGTACAAAGGAAGCTTTAGAGATTTGTAGAGTTGCTGCAGAAAAAGCAGGAGCACCAGAAGGATTGCTACACTGTTTAACGATGTCTTCTATGGAGGCTACACAGCAACTAATGAAGCACCCAGATATTCATTTGATTTTAGCGACTGGTGGCGGTGCGCTAGTGAAAGCAGCCTATAGTTCAGGTAAACCTGCTTACGGCGTAGGACCAGGAAATGTTCCGGCTTACATTGAAAAATCAGCTAATATTTCTAAGGCTGTTCGTCAGCTTGTACAAAGTAAATCTTTTGATAATGGCACAATTTGTGCAACGGAACAATCCATTATTGTAGATAAAGTCATTGCAGAGCAAGTGTTAACAGAGATAAAGAAAAACGGTGCTTATCTTTTGAGTGATGAAGAGAAGGTGAAGATGGAGAAGCTAATTTCTCCTATCCCAGGAAAAGTAAATCCTCAAATTGTAGGGAAATCAGCTGCATGCTTAGCGGATTCTGTAGGTATTACCGTGCCAGAAGATACGAAAGTACTCGTTGGGATGGAAACAATGATTGGCAAAAACATTCCATTTTCACTTGAAAAATTGTCACCGATATTTGCATTATACACAGTCGAGGACAGCACAGAGGCAAAACAAGTGATGATTGATTTACTAAACATTGGTGGGCGCGGTCATACATGCTCGATTCATACAGAAAATGCGGCTTTAGCTGAGCAGTTTTCAGTTGAATTGCCAGTGTCCAGAATTGTGATCAACACATTATCTTCTATTGGAGCTGTTGGTGGAACTACTGGATTAGCACCTTCCTTCACATTAGGATGCGGCACGTTTGGTGGTAATATTACGTCCGATAACATTACAGCGAGACATTTATTAAATATTAAACGTATGGCTTATGGCATTAAAGATGTAGAGGTGCCAAAACCAGAATTCTTAACAAATCCAGTTGTAGAAAGTATCAAGGAACAAGATGCATCTATTGATACAGCGATGGTGCAGCAAATTGTAGATCAAGTATTAAAACAAATAACATTAAATAAATAATTTGGAGGAATGACAAATGAGTACAGCATTAGGAATGGTAGAAACAAAAGGACTTGTAGGAGCAATTGAAGCAGCAGATGCAATGGTGAAAGCTGCTAGCGTTAATTTAGTAGGAAAAGTACATGTTGGTGGCGGTATTGTTACTGTATTAGTTCGTGGTGATGTAGGCGCAGTAAAAGCAGCTACTGATGCAGGAGCTGCAGCGGCACAACGTGTAGGAGAACTTTTATCAGTACATGTAATCCCACGTCCACACCATGAATTAGAAATGATTTTACCAAAAGCAGAAGCTTAAATTTTAAAGACAGAAGAGCTAAAGCGACGGATAGAAACCCTGGAGCGACGGATAGAGAAGTCGAAGTGACGGAATGAAGCCAGAGCGACGGAAAGAAGGTCCGGAACGACGGAAAGAAAAGTCGAAGCGACGGAAAGAAAAGCCGAAGCGACGGAATGAAGCTCCGAACCGACGGAAAGAAAAGTCGAACCAACGGATAGAATCATCAAAGCAACGGAAAGAACATCATAAACGGAAGGGCAGGATGCATCACATTGTGCCTCATCCTGCCCATTCATTTTCAACAGTAATGAAGATATAGAGGTGGCTAACGTGAAAACAGCGACAAAATCATTTCCTGTGGCCATTTCAGCTCGGCATATACATGTAAGTGAAGAGGATTTACAAGCACTTTTTGGTCCAAATGCAGCGCTAACAAAGGACTTTGAACTTTCGCAGCCAGGCCAGTTTGCAGCAAAAGAGCGTGTCTCCATTGAGGGACCAAAAGGTGTCCTTCACAATGTACGTGTATTAGGTCCTGTAAGAGCGGCAACACAGGTGGAAATCAGTCGAACAGATGCAATGAAATTAGGATTAACCCCTCCTTTAAGGCAATCGGGTGATATCGAAAGTTCAGCTGGCATCAAATTAATCAATCAAGAAAAAGAAATAATGATCGAGCAGGGTGTCATTATTGCACAGGCACATATTCATATGACGGAAGAAGATGCGTTGGCATTGGACGTACAAAATAATGAACTAGTATGTGTTGAAGTGGATAGTGAGCGACCGGTGACATTTCGTGGGGTCGTAGTTCGTGTGTCGAACGATTTTAGTTTAGAGATGCATATCGATACAGATGAAGCGAACGCGGGCTTTATTGAACAGCAAGCGCAAGGAAGAATTGTTAGATCATTAACGTAAGGAGGAGGTTAGATGCAAGAAAATTTAGTCCAAAAAATTGTTGAAGAAGTATTGCAGCAAGTCTTGAAAAATCAGCCTTCCCATCAACATGACGGAAAAATTCCTATTGGTGTATCAGCACGACATGTACATCTTGCACAAGCGGAAGTGGAGCAGCTTTTTGGTGAGAATTATCAATTAACACCTAAGTTTGAGCTTTCACAGCCAGGCCAGTTTGCTGCTGAGGAAACAGTTGTTATTGCTGGTCCAAAGGGGTCCATTGAGCGAGTACGCATTTTAGGTCCAGCTCGTTCATTATCTCAAGTAGAAATTAGCTGGACAGACGCAATGAAATTAGGGGTTAAGCCACCTTTAAGAGTATCAGGAGATATAAAAGGCTCTAGCCCGGTTACACTTATTGGTCCAAAGGGCAGTGTCGTGTTAAATGAAGGACTCATTATTGCGCAAGCTCATATTCATATGTCACCGGCTGACAGTGCTCGGTTCCAAGTAGCAGATGGACAATCAGTGCAAATCAAAGTTGAGGGTATAAGACCCATTATTTTATCAAATGTAATAATTCGTGTTTCTGAGCGTTATCGATTGGAGATGCATATCGATACAGATGAAGCAAATGCAGGTTTAATCCAACAAGGTGCCTTTGCAGAAATGGTCAATGCTCAAGCGAATGAACAAATGAATATCAAAGAACTCCCACCAGTCGTAAGTCAAGCTGACAAACCATCAATCTATCATTTTGATAAGAAGCTACTTTCGCAGGTAGAAGTACTTGAAATAGAAGCAAAGGAAATTGTTGTTCCTAAAAAAACAATTGTGACAGCATTGGCTTATGACAAAATAAGAGAGTTGAATAAAACGTTAACAATTCGCTCTAGTAATTAGAAAAGTTCATGCAAAATAAAGAGGGTGATGTTCATGCTGATGGGAAGAGTGATAGGAAGTGTATGGGCAACACGTAAAGAGGAAGGGTTGAATGGCTTAAAATTATTAATCATTCAACCAATCGATTCCAATCAACAGCCGATTCGCACAGAAATTGTAGCAGCTGACCGGATCGGAGCGGGAATTGGAGATGATGTGCTCATTACGAGTGGTGGATCATCACGATATATTATGACAGACAATCCATTACCTATCGATGCAGTTGTTATAGGTATTATTGATTCTACGGAAGTTATGCGAGGTGAAGAGAATGAGTAGCGCTATTGGAATGATTGAGACAAAAGGATTAGTAGGCTCTTATGAAGCTGCTGATGCGATGATTAAGTCATCAGATGTAACCATCGTCAAGCAAGAGTTTGTTGATGGTGGGATTGTGACAATCGTCGTGAAAGGTGATGTTGGTTCTGTCCAAGCAGCAGTAGAAGCTGGAAAAGCCGCAGCAATGCGTGTCGGTGAATTGTTAGGCGCTCATGTTATTCCGAGACCTGATGAAGATGTGTTCCAAATGATTAAAGGACCAGAAGCACCAAAGAAAAAGCCAGCACCGACTACAACATCAACGCGT
Source organism: Lysinibacillus sp. RS11 (assembly GCF_042019215.1). Lineage (NCBI taxonomy): Bacteria > Bacillati > Bacillota > Bacilli > Caryophanales > Bacillaceae > Lysinibacillus > Lysinibacillus sp. RS11. Next base: position 1,626,230 of record NZ_CP168124.1, read on the forward strand.
GCTAAAAAAACGACGGAAACAGCTGCTACTGAAAATCGAGGTGAGGCTTAATGACATTTCGAAAAAGTAAAATCGCTGTGATCGGAGCTGGTCATACAGGCGCGACATTAAGCTTATTTTTAGCCCAAAAAGAGCTAGGAGATGTTGTTCTGTTGGATATTCCAGAAGCGGAAAATCCGACAAAAGGAAAGGCGCTTGATTTATTACAAACAGGACCAATCGAAAAGTTTAATGTTTCCATTAAAGGAACGAGTAATTATGAGGATATAGCTGGAGCAAATATTGTCATTATTACAGCTGGTATCCCTCGTAAACCTGGTATGAGTCGTGATGACTTAGTGACGACGAATGCGAAAATCATTCAACAAGTTTCTAAACAAATCAAACACTATGCACCTAACAGCATCGTTCTTATATTAAGCAATCCTGTAGATGCTATGACTTATGTTTGCTATAAGGAAACAGGCTTTCCAAAAAATCGTATCATTGGCCAATCAGGTGTGTTAGATACAGCACGTTTTAATACATTTGTAGCACAAGAGCTTCAAATTGCTCCAGAAGATGTTTCAGGATTCGTCTTAGGTGGACATGGCGACGAAATGGTCCCTTTAATTCGATATTCCTATGCTGGGGGTATCCCATTAGAAAAATTAATTCCGCAAGACAGACTGCAGCAAATCGTAGAACGTACACGTAAAGGTGGCGGAGAAATTGTTGGGTTGTTAGGGAATGGCAGTGCTTATTATGCACCAGCTGCAGCATGTGCTCAAATGGTAGAAATCATTATGAAAGATCAGCGAAAAATAATTCCTTCTATCGCCCTTTTAGAAGGTGAGTATGGTTACCATGATTTATTTTTAGGGGTACCGACAATATTGGGTGGCAATGGCATTGAATCAGTCATTGAATTGCACCTGACAAATGAAGAAAAAACGGCGCTCCATCAATCAGCAGAAGCCGTCAATCAAGTAATACAAATTTGCCAAAACATCTAAATAAGGTAATCAGACCTTATTCGTCAATATGATATATTGGATCCCCAACTATATATCTATTGTCATAAATTTTAGCTCTTAAAAATGTTTGATTGGAAACCGAACAGTACACTTAAAAGCTAGTTAAAACTCCCCGTATATATAGAATCAAAAGCTCTCTTTAGTTCGTGAAAACGATGAGGAGAGCTTCTTTAGTATATACAACTCAAATTGAGCAATTTAAGATAGGGTGAATGTTTAGGCACGCCTGCTGAAAAACGGCTTGGTAGTCACCGAAACACATGTGATGCAGTCCCCATTAAATTTCCTTTCTTTTATGTAAATATGGGAATAACGAAAGTAACCCTAGGGTAGCTAAACAAACGCCAATCCACAGTGGTGATATATAGCCATATCCTTTACTAATACCTAAGCCTCCTAGTGAAGAACCAATAACAATACCAAGCGTAATAAAAGAACTATGAATGGTATTGATCATCGTGCCATTATTAGCTGCTTTCATCACTCGCGCCACCATAGCTGGATTCATTGCTACACCAGTAAAGCCAATAAAAATAGTAGTAATAACTGCAATATATTTATTTTCAGCTCCTAAAGCAAATAAAGACAATGCTACGATTAAAATAATCAATCCACTCAAAAGTGTTTCCATTGTATATTTATCAGCAAACTTACCAATCACTATATTCCCAATGACTGTTGCACTACCATAGAGAGCAAGTAAATAGGGAATGTTTGCACCTGAAAAGCCTGTGATATTTGTAAAGATCGGCGTAAAATAACTAAATGCCGCAAACGTACCACCTATAATAAACATACTTGTTATGTACGCTGCCCAAAGATGAATATTTTTAAAGTGCATAAGCTCGTCTTTCCAGTTTAATCGTGCTTTGTTTGGCGATGATGGTAGTAACAATTGAATCAGAATCCCGGAAACTAGTACTAGAATAGAAACAAACCAAAAACTCGCACGCCAACCAAAATTTTGTGAGATAACTGTCGTTATAGGTAAGCCTATGACTGTTGCGATCATTAAACCAGCAAGAACAATAGAAGCAGCTTTTCCCCTTGAATTAGGGGGAACCAATGTTGCAGAAAAGGAAATGGCAACACCAAAAGCTGAAGACGAAGCGATACCAGTAATAATACGTGAAATCATCATACTATCGTAGTTCCAAGCGAGAGCTCCGAGCGACTGGCCGATTAAAAATACAAACATTAAAAATAATAATGCTTGTTTACTGCGTATTCGTAGAAGAGTTGCAGTTAAAATAGGTCCTCCTACTACCATTGCTCCTGCATAAGCTGTAATTAAATACCCGATTGAGGATACAGAAACCTGAAATGCAAGAGCAAGTTCGTTCATCATACCTGCAACCATAAATTCAGATGTAGTCATACAAAAAATTGCTAGAGCTAGTAAATAAATAATCGATGGCATAAAAACACTCCTTAATTTATTATTGTAATGTTCGGTACAAAAATGATGCTAAAAAAGAGCGCACTAAGCGCCAAAAATAGAGTCCAAAGTTCCTTTCATAATCTGCTCAGACAACATCCTATTTTGCATCGAAACATTCAAAACACGGAACCCGTAATAACTACTTAAAAATAGACTAGCTAATTCCTCAGCTGTTTGCTTTTTTGAAATTTCGCCAGTTTGCAATCCTTCCTCCATTACCTTTTCAATTGCTTGTTTAAGAAGCTCGACATGCCGTGAGAAAATACCTTGAACCATTTCATCGTTTTTAGCTCTTTCCACACCGGCATTAATTAACAAACAACCCTTTTGATCAATATTCTCAAAGTCTTCTTTCAGTGCCCATTCGAAAAGATTACTTAACCGTTCTTTCAATGCAATTGGAGCTGCTAATAATTCCTGCTGTTCCTTTATTCCAAACTCATGATAACGTTCTAATACTTGTTTATACAGTTCATGTTTACTACCAAAAGTATTGTATAAGCTACCTTTCCCAAGTCCAGTATCATTGCATAAATCCTGTGTAGAACAGCCCTCATATCCTCTTATCCAAAAAGTTTTCATGGCGACATCTACAATTGAGGAATAATCAAACTCTCGGGGTCTGCCTCGTTTATTCAAATTTATCCACCTCCCATATACATTAATAGAATATCCTTTTTTGTACTAAACGGTCAATAAAAGTTTTTAGTCAAGGACAGTTAAAGCATAAATCTTGATTGACTTTGCCCTAAGGGGAAGGTGTATAAATGAATTGTAGCAATAACAAATCTTTGAGTGAGGTGGTTTTGTGCTATCAATAGGAGAATTCTCGAAAATATGTGGTGTATCTACAAAAACACTTCGCTATTACGATGAAATTGGATTAATTAACCCAGATGAGATAAATGCTGAAAGCGGTTATAGGTATTATTCCATCGAACAACTTAAAAGGATGCTCTATATCAATCGGTTAAAATCGTATCATTTTTCTCTTGAAGAAATTAAAACTATGCTGGAATTAGAAGAGGATCAATCCGAAGAAATGCTTTGTTCGGCGCTTAACCATAAGAGAAATGCGATTCAAGAAAAACTAAAGGCTTTTGAATATCTTGTAAAACAACTAAGTCATGATATTGCAAACTTAGAAAAGGGGATACCGATCATGTCGTACCTTGACGCTATCGAAGTACAGTTGGTTGAAACAAAGCCAATGAATATCCTTCATAAGCGACTCATAATGAGCAGTGATGACTATGCATCGGGATATGGTACCCATTTTAGCAAGCTATATGAAAAGATTGCGACGGAGCAGCTCACTTTACTTGGTAAGCCGATGACGATTTACCACAGCCCTGAATTTAATCCTACTGGTAATGATACTGAGTTCGCTATTCCAATAGCTGAGTCTGTCAAAGGAACGAGAGATTTGCCTGGAAGCCTCTGTGCTAAATCTGTTTTAAAGGGGGCATATTCAGAATTAACATCTGTCTATGCTAATTTAATGAAGTGGATCGAAAACGAAGGTTATGAATTGATATTGCCGCCATATGAAATATACATAACAGATCCAAACCAAGCAAAAGTTCCTGAAAATTATGTAACAGAGGTATATTTTCCTGTAAAGAAGAAATGACAAAACCAACATTGGGAGGTTCCTATGCAAACAACAATCAATTGGCAAATGGTAGAATCGGAGAACGTAAAGATGGACAGTAATAAGCTTTCCGAGCTAGAGCAGACGATAACATGTGAGTATAGCAATATAAATGGCATTGTTATTGTCAGAAATGGTAGTTTAGCTTATGAAAAATATTTTAATGGTAAAGGTCGTGAGGATACTCATCATGTAGCATCTGTAACAAAAAGTGTCCTATCTGCACTTATTGGTATCGCAATTGCTAAAGGATATATTAAAAGCGTTGAACAGAAAGTGTTGGATTTTTTTCCTGACTATAGTCTAGATGCTAAAAAACATGACATTACTTTACGTCATCTTCTTACGATGACGGTACCATATCCATTTGTGGATTGGCAGGAACCATTAGATATACTTTGTCAGCAACAGGACTGGGTACAGTATACGCTAGATATTATGGGGGAAAAGGGGGATGTGGGCATGTTTAAGTATTCCACAGCAGGGGCTCATTTACTGTCAGCCATTCTTACTCGAAGTACAGGCAAGAATGCTCGTGCGTTCGCGAATGAACATTTATTTACACCGCTTGGCATGAAAGAAATTCCTGATTATCGAATGGATGCATATGGGTTTGATGATTTATTCGGGAAAAACGTGAAAGGGTGGGTTCATGATCCAAACGGTAACTCGACAGGTGGATGGGGGCTAACTTTAACTACTCGTGATATGGCACGATTTGGCTACCTCTATTTAAACAATGGTATTTGGGGTAATAATGAGGTTCTTCCAGAGAGATGGATTCGTGAATCAACAGAGTTGAACGATAATCATTACGGGTATTTATGGTGGCTACGACAAGAAGATGGAATATTTACATATGCAGCAATAGGGGATGGAGGCAATATGATTTGTTGTATACCGAAAATGAATATGGTTGTGGCAATTACCTCAGAATTTATGATGAATCCACGCGATAGATGGTTATTAATTAATGAGCATATTATTCCTGCGGTAATAGATTAAATTTTCTTACCATTTATACAAGGGAAGTTCGTCCATAATATACAAAATATTCGAAAATATGATAAACTAGTAGCGTGAAAAAGGAGGATGATAGTATGACTGTACAACAATTTACAGACTATGTGAAAAAAATGCAGCACTATGAAGAAGCACTCAATGTGATTTATTGGGATATGCGCACTGGTGCACCTAAGAAGGGATTAGCACAACGCGCAGAGGTAGTTGGAACATTATCCGCCTCCTTGTTTGATATGCAAACTAGTGAAGAATTAGGGGAGTTATTAACTGTTCTAGAGGCACAAAAGGCAGAACTCGATTATGTTACGCAGCGTTTAGTGGAAGAAGTACGCAAAAATTACGATCAAAATAAAAAAATTCCTGCTGATGAATATAAGGAATACGTTATTTTACAATCAAAAGCAGAAACAGCTTGGGAAGAGGCAAAAGCAACTAATAATTATGCTTCATTCCTACCTTATTTAGAGGACATCATAAGCTGCCAGAAGAAATTTATTCAATATTGGGGTATTAAAAACGGTTCTCCATACAATACATTATTAGATTTATATGAACCTGAAATGACGACAGAAGTTTTAGACCAAGTATTCGGTGAATTACGTGAAACAATTGTTTCTCTTGTGCAAAAAATCACAGCTTCACCAAATAAACCAGATACAAGTATGTTATTTAAGCATTTCCCGCGAGAGTCACAGCGTGCATTATCATTAGAAATGTTAACGCAACTGGGCTATGATTTTGAGGCAGGTCGCTTGGATGAAAGTGTGCATCCATTTATGATTGGGTTGAATCATGGAGATAATCGTATTACAACGAAATATGATGAAAATGATTTCCGTTCAGCAATTTTTGGCACAATTCATGAGTGTGGACATGCCATGTATGAACAAAACATCGATGCTAAGCTTGGTGGTTTACCATTAGCAACAGGTACATCTATGGGTATCCATGAATCGCAATCTTTATTTTATGAAAATTTTGTTGGTAGGAACGAAAAGTTCTGGGAGCATAACTATGAGCGCCTTCAAAAGTATTCACCTGCACAGTTTGGAGATATAGCTTTAGCTGATTTCCTTCGAGCAATTAATATGGTAGAGCCTTCTTTTATTCGTATTGAAGCGGATGAGTTAACATATCCACTACATATTATGATTCGTTATGAAATTGAACGTGACCTATTCAATGGCGATCTTCAAGCAAAGGATCTTCCGCAAGTATGGAATGATAAGTACGAAGAATATTTAGGTATTCGTCCTGAAACAGATGCAATAGGCGTATTACAAGATATGCATTGGTCAGGAGGCATGTTTGGTTATTTCCCATCCTATGCTTTAGGCATGATTTATGCTGCGCAATGGAAGCATGCCATGGATAAAGATATTCCAAACTTTGATGAGCTGTTAGAAAAGGGTGAGCTTCTGCCAATTCGGGAATGGTTAACAGATAAAGTACATCAATATGGTGCACTGAAAAAGCCTTTCGAATTACTACAGGAGGCGACAGGGGAAGGCTTAAATGCTAAATATTTAGCAAACTATTTACAAGAAAAGTATACGAAGCTGTATCAACTCTAAAGCAAAGAGGCTGAGACAAAACCTCAAAAATAATTAAATTATAGAAGAAGCCCGGGGTATTTTACGAACAGTAAAGTTTTCCGGGCTTTGTATTTGAACATAAAAATAAGTTAATCAGGTATTCCACGTAAACAAGTTCAGAGACTCCAATTAAAACGTAAGCCCGAAATATAAAAAAATAAGCGCACCTTCTCAGTACGCACGACTAATGGCCATCTACCCTGAATTTTTTCGGATAGATGGCTATTTTGCACATGTGGCTTGGATTTTTTTCGACCAAGGCATGTAATTCTTTAAAATCTCTGGCTGCTGATGAATCGGTAAATTTGGCAATTCTGTCATTAACGTCACTAGGTATTGATAGAAATCGATGCCGTTTGCTTTTGCCGTTTCAGCCAAACTTAAACAGATGGCATTCGCTTTAGCGCCTGCTTCACTAACAGAGAAAAGCCAGTTCTTACGACCAATCACATTTGGACGAATCGCATTTTCAGCCGGATTATTATCGATTTCAATCCTACCATCGAACAGAAAAGCTTTTAATCCATGTACACGATTTAATGTGTATTCGGCAGCTTTAGCTAAGGCATTTTTTCCGAAGAAAGGCGATTCATCCACCCATTTTAAGAATTTCTCTACAATCGGCTTTGAATGTTTTTGCCGTGATTTTCGGCGTTTACCTGGTGAAAGATGCTTGAATTGACGTTCTAGGTGATACAGTTGATCACAGTAATCCACGCCAATGCCAATTTGCCCGTTTTTGCTATCAGCTTTCAGCCAATAGCGTCGCACATGCGCCCAACAGTTGGCGAACGTGACATCAGGTAGATTCCCGTATGCAGAATAACCATCACAAATCACAGTTCCTTGAAAACCAGCTATAAATTCTTCTAATACAGAACGGTTTCTCGATAATGCACTTTGAAAAAGAACGATGATCGGTCCTTGACTTGGCACACTTCGGGACACCCAATTATAGGCGTTCGATTGACCGGATTTTCCGTCTGAACGATTGATTATTTGCGCATAGGTTTCATCTACATGTAGAACGGATTTTGCTGTTAATGTCTGCTTCATCTGTTCATAAATCGGTAGAAGCCAATCTTCAGCTGCACGGATCACCCAGTTTGATAAGTTCTTATCATTCGTAAGCAGGCCATATCGTTCCCACTCCTTTACCTTACGGTATAGAGGCAAGTATTGGATGAACTTATCATAGATCAGTTTTGCTAGAACGGTAGGTCCCGCAATACTTCGCTGAATGGCAGCTTGTGGGGCTTTCCCACGTTTCATTTGTGCTTTTTGTGGCATCCATTTTACAGTGCTTGCACTCGTAGGGATGTTCAATATGCTGGATGCGCATCATTTTTGCCGGAATGAATTTTGCTTCTTCACGCGCAATAGTTGTACCGGCTTCGGTCATTTGGCCAAGGCAACAGTCGCATTGTGTATTGGTGGGATGATGGTGAATTTCTTCTATTTCAATCCCATCACGAAAAGAATCATTCCGTTTTTTCTTATGTAGTTTACGGACAACGGTATACGTAACAGTTGGCGTGCTTTGTTCTTCTGTCTGCTCAGAATCGTTAAAAAACGGATCGTCCTCAAATAAAGAGCCTTGTCCGTCTGGTGCTTGATACTTTGATTTTTCCGTTTTGGAACCGTATAAAGCTTTTGTTAATTGGCGAACTTGTTCTGTTAACACTTCAATTTGTTTCGATAAATCTTTGTTTTGGTTTTTCATATACGCAAGTTGTTCTTCAAGAAGTTGAATCACTTTTTCGTTAGAAGTGCTCATCAAATCATTCACCACATTTCGTTCAATCTAAGTTATGGTTGATTATACCATCTTAGAAAGTAAATTTAAAAGACACCTTTTGCAGATTTCGCAATTGCCTTTGGTTGCTGAAGCGATAAACCTTCTAAAAGCCAGCGAAGTTCCTTTTGTGAAAGGTTACGTACTTCCTTTTCATCTTTTGGCCATTGCAGTTTGCCATTATCTAATCGTTTATAAAGTATGGCGAAGCCATCTCCATCAAAATACAAACATTTATAACGGTCTTTACTCGTTCCAGAAAATAAGAAGATGGAATCACTATATGGATCGAGTTTAAAAGAATCCTGAATGAGTGCTGCGAGACCGTCGATACCTTTACGCATATCGGTCTTACCGCAAATAATGTAGATGTTCTGCACGCTCGTAAAATCTTGCTTCATTGATTATTCAACTCCTTCAGGATCGTTTGGATGATGCGCTCATCTACGCCATTAAAGAAGGAAATTTCAGCACTAGTTGTTTTAATGATGCAGCTCGGCTCAGGAGAGTTTTGTGGTGAAGTTGTTGATGAAGAGTTGTCAGTGATCGGATCTAGTGTCACAGGGACAATTGTTAGTTTGGTAGTTGACATAAAGAAGCACCTCCTCTAATTTTGATACATTTATCATCGTACCGGAGGTGCCTGGTTATTTATATGCGTTATTTGATTACGGGCTTACATTAAAACCATTATATCTTTCCATAATCCGCCCTTTTATGGAATAGCTAAAATCTGGATTAAAAAAAGGACATAAAATGCCAATAAGACAAATCTAATTATTTTTAGTATACAATTCCAATGACTCTTCAACTTCACCCCATTTTACATTCATTTAACTTCATCTTCACTTACTTTTGCCCCGCCTTTTGAAACTCCTACCGAGGTAAATGTTAAATTTTTAGGTGGTTCAGTGAAATCCTCTGTTTTATTCCGACTGATTGCAGGTCATCTTTCCCACAGAATTTATTCAGGCAGCTCTTCAACTAATTGTGTTTATGCACGTAAGTGAAAGGAAGTGATAGAGGAGCAATCTTTACAAACATTTCCTAAGCTTTAACCTCGTTAAATTTTTCGGGTCAATATTCTGTATGGTTTGAAGATATTTATAATATCTTTGAATCTTAATTTTTCTGACTTTTATCAATTTTTGTTCAATTACCGTCGAAAATTGATTTTGAAATTTTTATAGCTAATGATAAGCTCAATATACTCCGGAGAAAGTAAAAAAAAGAGAAAATACCAATATTATATTTCGAAAATTTAGATAACTAGAGATCGAGCATCTTGAAAAAGTAAATTGGAGGTTTTGGTATGAATGTTAAATTAAGGAATAAAGTGTATAAACCTTTTAGTTGGCTCATGTCAATTGCCTTAATGCTATCTATTTTTCCACCTGGCATAGCTAGTGCTCAAGAAAATTATGATGATCCCACACCAAAAGAACTTAAACAACCGATCGAAACATTAAAAGCTATAGAAGAGATCCCCGATGAATTGTTAGAATCAGGAGACTCTAAAGCTATTAATCAATACTTCAACGATAGAGGTATTACATCTAGTGTTTACAATCCCGAAATCGGGGAAAAAGCACCTATGATTAAACAGCCACGTGGGTGGTGGGATTGTAGTTTAGCTATTGGAGAATTAGTTTTAATGAACGCTATTCCCATTGCTAAATTAACTAAAATTAAAAAGTATATTAAAGAATTAGGTGGCGCAATAGAAACAGCTAAATTATTAGTTGGAGCAACAACTGCTAAAGAAAAAATAGCTGCTTTATCCGCATTAATTGCAGAACTAACTGGATTTACAAATGTAAAAAATGCATGTAATCTATAAAAATAAGTAATAGAGGGAGGGTTCAAGAGAGATATGACTACACAATTATCTTTATTTATAATAACCCTATGTGCTGTTTGTATTATAGGTGTTCTTTTAAGTAAAAATAAAAAATTAAATCAAACAAAACTTGTCACTATCAATTCTGAAAACCCTGAACTTATTTCAGAAGTCCGAAACATGATTAAATCTAACATAGACAATACTAAAATAGTAAACCATGTTAGAGAAAAAACTGGTTTAGGACTAGTCGAAGCAAAAAAGTATATTGACAATATTAAAACTAAAAAAGAGTAGCTTAATGTTATGTCATCCTATAATGTATAAATAAGATTTTATGCCATAACTCGTAAGCCAGGGAATCTATCACGATCGCTGGTAGTACGAACAGCATGAGTCTTTGAAGGACTATTCGCACTCGCTTTCGCTATTTTTCCGAATCCAACAGATATGCGTACAGGACCTACTGACTTCCTTTTCTTGATCGAATGGAAGAGGAGTATTTTGAATTACCCACCATATTGTCGCAGATACCTGTTAGCAGAGAAGTAGGGTAGAGAATAAGAATAACTCAATGAATCCAAGAAAAAAGAGAACTCAAATGACTTTGATTTCTCTTTTTCTTGGATATCGGCTAGTTATGTCCCATCCGCTTTTTCATGAAGATACAAAACATTGTTACCAAAGTTGATAGCCTTTAGAGCCAGGAGGGGAATTAGCAATGATATCGAAAATTGGGATTGTATAGGCAAATAAAATTAATGCTACTAAAATCACAAGCCATACTTTAAAGTTTTCTAAGATGGCCGGTGTCGTTCCGCCATTTTCATGTACTTCACCAACTGGGAATTCCTCTTCGCCTTTTGGCGCAAACCAAGCTAATTTCACCACAATATAAATAATGACTAAGATGGCGATGAATAGGATTGTACCACCAACTGCTTGCGCAATTTGATAAGGAATCCAATCATAAGCTTGTTGAGCACCACCATACTCAGAGTAATCAGAACGGCGAGGTGCACCGAATAGACCAGCGATATGCATAGCGGAGGACATAATTGTCATACCAGTTGCCCATAAAATACCAGCAAAATTACCGAGATTGTTTAAAGATTTAGTTAGTGTACGACCTGTTAAATGTGGAATTAACCAAAATGCCGCACTGAAATAAGTTAATACGACGGCTGTTGCAATTGTTAAATGGAAATGACCTGTCACCCAAATGGTATTATGGATTAATTGATTCATTTGGTAAGAGGCATTGACAATACCGCCTGCACCACCAGGAATAAATGCGACCATACCGATAAATGGCACAAAGAAACGAGAATCTTCCCATGGTAATTTTTTAAACCAACCGAAAAGCCCTTTACCACCTAATTCACGACCTCGTAATTCAAACATTGAAAACATCGAGAAGGCGGTCATTAAGGATGGCACGATTACAGCAAATGTTAAAACAACTTGAATGAATTTCCATGTGCTAGAAATACCAGGCTCTGTTAATTGGTGATGGATCCCAACTGGTACAGAGAAAATTAAGAATAGCATAAACGAAAGTCTTGCTAAAGAATCAGAGAAAATTTTTCCGCCAATAACCTTTGGAATAACAACATACCAAATCATATAAGCTGGTAATAACCAGAAGTATACAAGAGCATGACCGAAATACCAGAATAATGTACGTGATAATGCTACGTCAACGCGTTCAATGAAGCCTAAAGACCATGGGAGTAGCTGGAATAGAACAGAAACAGCTACGCCTAGAGTTGCTACGAACCACATGAGATTGTTGACAACAACCATAAATGATAGTAATGGGCTTCGTTGTCCGCTTCCTTTGTTTTCTTTCCGCCACTGTGCATATCGTAAAATTTGACCTGCGCCGCCAACCCAAGAACCGACAACGACTAATGTAAGGCCTAAATAGAAAATCCAGTGAGCTTTCAGTGGAGCATAGAACGTATATAAAACAGTTGCTTTGTTAAGTAAAACCATTGTTGCGGCAGCTGCTGTACCAATTGTCATTAACCAGAAGCCGATCCAGCCAAGACGACGTTGACTAGCTGTAAATGTCCCTGACGTACGGCTAACACTAGCAATTTGGAAACCATAAATAAAGAACGTTGTTAAAATAAGTCCGAGTAAAACACCGTGTACGGTTAAAATTTGATAGTAACCAATGCCTGCTGGTAATGTGAATTGACCAGAGCGTACGAAAACTTGTAATAAACCTGCAAGACCTCCTAATAATAATGCGATGAATGCCACGTAAATATGTGCCATCGCAAGCTTCGCATCACGATGATCCACCTTTGTCAAATTATTATTTAGACTCATTTGGATCCACCACCTTTAGCATAGAGTGCATCATCGTATGTCCTGTACCACAGTACTCATTACATACAATTAAAAATTCGCCTACTTTATTTACTTCTGTTACATATTCAGAAATATAACCAGGTTCAAGCATCATATTAATATTTGTACCTGCAACCTCAAAACCGTGCATCACATCTTCACTAGTTGCAATGAATTTCACTTTCGCGCCAAGCGGAACTTCAATTTCAGGTGGGTTATAATAAAATGCGGATGCTAAAACAACAACTTCATAATCCCAATCCTTACCTTCGACTTTATGAACACCGGGATTATCGAAAGGTGGAAATTCTTTTACTTTCTCATAATCTAGTGTTTTTTTACCAACGTTCGGATGTGAACCTTGATGAAATGCACCGATGCCGAGAATAATCAGGAATGCTACTAAAGTTGTAACTCCAAACACAAGCCAATATTTCTCATACTTATGTAAGTGCATAAGTCTCTGTCCCTTCTTAGTAGATTAAAAACGTTCGATGAACAAATTGAAGCAGTACACCCAAAGCAAGATGATCATGATGCCTACTCCAAATACCGCATAGAGTGAACCTTTTAAATTTTCATCAGGTTTTTTTTTATTTGCCATTTTTGCTCCTCCTACGCTTTTATTGTGGTCTTTCTAATTGACATGATATATAAATAAATTTTCTTTAGATGTGAAAAAAATCACACATATTAGCGAATTATGTGAAGGAAATGTGAAATATTGAGGAGAGGATTTAAAAAAGCCACCTCAATAGTCATTGAGATGGCGTGAATTAAAGTTGAAATTGGAGTAATTTTATTAAAATCTCTTATTTTTCTAGAAATTTTACTATTAGTAAATTTGGTTCAAGGCTTATGGTGTAGCCTCTACTAATTAATGCGAATGACAATGCGTATTCATAGATGCAAATTGCAGTACATAGGATATATTATTTGGAAGAGTTCGATATCCTATCGTTCTATTATCCTTCTTCAATCGTCAATAGAACTGTTAGTGCACCAATGTTTGGAATTGTAACAGGAAGTACGAATGCCTTATCAAAGCCATATAGTTTTGTATTGCCAACCATGACTGTTGGCGGTGTGATATCAATTTCTAAGTTTTCTTGTCCTACGGTTGTACATAAATTACCTGCAATCATATTTCCAAACTCTCCGGTGAAAGATTCTAGCATTTCTCCTTCAAGAGGCATACCAAACATAGTATTGCCGATGCCACTAAATACTTCAGGCGAAGAATCGATGATTACACGGCCTTTTAAATCTCCTATTAAGCCAATTAAAACACCCATTTGCTGTTGTTGAAAGGGTTCAGAAATTATATTTGGCGTTTTCACTTCAATATCCATAGGTAGGATCGATTTTAAAGCGTGAATTGTCCCGTTTAAAATAGTTTGAAAGTACTTCGAATTACTCATCATTACCGCATCCTTTTTCCGACTTTTCTACATCTTACCATGATAAATGGGTAAGATGAAAGTATGTCTTGACGAATTAATGGGAAATTTATATTATATTAATGAGAATGATTTTCAAATTCAATAAGTGGATGCGTACGTCTATATAAAAATAATTCTTTAGTCCAAATTTTTTATAAAAAAGGAGCGGTCGGCAATGACATTCGTATTTATTGGAGCAACAGTGGCTATCTATATAGGAGTAGGGAAATACGTCATGAAACAGGCTACTGCACATTTAAAATAAGAAAACCAGGCATGTTGATTAGGGAACAATAGGTTTATTGTTGGCTTATTAAAGTTTTTTATTTTGCTAATGTATATGCTGATTGTAGCGGAAGCTAGCGGTTCTAATATTTAGATAAAAGTGGCGTAAATAACGACCATTTTCATACAGGTAGAGCATGACCCGAGTAATTTTGGGTTATGCTTTTTTATTAATTTTAAACCTATCGTTGCAATAAAATGCAAAAAAAGTTGTTTGTTTTTTCTGAAATCTGTTTTAAAATTAAATAAATCCATACGGTTATGAAACAATGAAAAAATGTTCAATAGAAATTTAGGTGAAAAAAATGACAAAAATATTATTAACAGGGTTTGTACCATTTCTTGAATATAAAATTAATCCAACAATGCAAATTGTAGAAAAGTTAAATGGAGAAAAGATGGGTGGCTATGAAATTGTAGGCCGGGTTTTGTCTGTAGATTTTCAGCAATCTGCTCAGCAGCTGAAACAATATATTGCTGAGATAAAGCCACAAATCATTATTTCATTAGGACTAGCTGGAGGACGTTTTAAAATTACGCCAGAGCGAATTGCGATTAATGTTAAAGATGGTGAAGCAGATAATAATGGTTATACACCAGTAGATGAGCGTATTTATGATGGCGGTGTAGACGCCTATATAACGAATTTACCGATCAGAAATATGGTGAATCGATTATGTAAAGAAGGGTATCCAGCGGAAATTTCAAATACGGCAGGAACCTATTTATGTAATAATATTATGTATGAAGGGTTAGTTTACGCAAAGCAATATAAAGATGTACGTGCTGGATTTATACATATTCCTGCGTCATTTGATTTGGCGATTCAGCATGGAAAAATACCGGGATGGAATATTCAAGATTTAATAACTTGTATTAGGCTCTGCATCGAGGAGACAATTCGCGCAACAAATGATTGATTTTTCTCATACGATGTGGATTTGCCGACGCACAATTCGTGTTGCATTTAATGAAGAAAATTCAAATGCTTATACATATCAAAGGAATTTTGACATCGAATGAAGTTAGGTCTACAGCAAAAGAAAATCAAAATTTCCGTGCAAACAATATGTATACACGGGGAAGACTCATATGCACTGGATTATGCAAAAAAATTATGAATTAAAGCGTCAAACGATATAAGTAGTATGGATGGATGGATGGATGGATGCCCTAAAATGTAGGGCATCCACTTTTAATTATAGGAAGGTATATTATTGGAAAGTAGTGTTCCTATACTATTGTAGTATTCGATTACATATACATCCCAACCCAATTTATTCAAGAACACTAAATTGTAGTCACTAACTCTACAGCTTCAATAACGATTGGTGTTCCAGCAGAGATAGCGCCTGTAACAGTATGAAACGTTAATTCTGTAGCAGAAACTGTATAGGATGCACCTTCTTGAAGCACACCATTTATATATAAATTATAGTAACCGTTTGTAACGATTGGAAAAGTAGTTGCAGCATTACCGCTATCATTTAAGAAGGTAGTAGCAGCAACCGTTGTACCATCTGTGATTGTTAAGGGTGTAGCTAAAACATGAAAAAATCTTCTCGAAGTACCTGAAACATTTACATGGATATTGATAATGGAAAGTGCCACTTATTTTCACCCCCTTTCAAAGCGATGATTCTTATTTTATTTTGTAGAAAATCCTAATGATTCTATAATAATTGGTGTTCCTCTATAAATTGTTGAATTATAAGGATTCACGGTTAGGGAGGTTGTAGTTATGGTATATATCCCCCCCTCCTGCATAACACCATTGATATAAAGATTGACGTAGCCATTCGGATTGAAAATTGAAAATTCAGTTATTAGATTCCCGTTGTCATGGAAAAATAGGTTAGCTGGTAGAGTTGCCCCATTAGTCAAATCAATATCTGATGTAACAATATAGAAATATCTATTGACTGTTGGAATAATTTCTCCATTAGGCTCAATGACTGGGAGAGGGGCTACTGTAGGAATGGTGCTGACTTTTATACGAGGCCATATAAAACGCTCTTCACAATCACATGCCCATTGTCGCTCGAATTTTTGGTGTTCCCTATAATTCACCATATTTTATCACTCCATTTATTTATTGTTACCCCCATAGCTTTCATTGTTATTAGTGATGCAATCGCTCATCAAACAATTTATTAACTTTATTGATCCTCACCTTAAAATATGAAGAAAATTATTTGCTTATTAGATATGCATCCTTTATGAAATAGAAATTAGTAGTTTTTTTAGAAGTATCATGCTTTATTCCAACACCGTGTGTACAAATATTACGTCTGAAACCCTGATATATATGCTTTTGAAAGTAAATTAGTGTTATACTTTGCTTGTCGAATAAGGTAGAATACTAATTATGATTATCTTCATTCAGAGAAACTACCACCTCTGAAATGGTAAAATGAATGCGGTTATAGTTCCTTTCTAAACATTACTGAATGAAGGTCAAATTGATTAATATGAATAAAGGGGTTACTGGTTTTATGAATGATTTTGAACAACAGTTGGAGGGGCTTTTAAAGCAAGCCGCGTTACAATACATAATTTATCAGCATAATGATGATACAGAGCGTATGGATAAGACATCACTTTTTGCACGTAAAATACAGCAAAAAGAATATGTTATTGGCTTTGCAGGTCATTTCTCTGCTGGTAAGTCGAGTATGATTAACGCATTATCAGGTGAAGACTTACTTGCGTCAAGTCCAATTCCAACGAGTGCCAATATCGTAAAAGTCCATAAATCAGACGAAGACTTTGCGATTGTCTATATGCACAATGAAAAACCTGTGAAATTTGAAGCAGGCTATGATTTTAAAACGGTAAAAGAGCTAAGTAAAAATGGGGATCTCGTGTCACAAATTGAAATTGGACATAGCACATCGACATTACCACTAGGCGTCACTGTAATGGATACGCCAGGTGTCGATTCAACAGATGATGCACACCGTATGTCAACTGAGTCAGCTCTTCATATTGCTGATATCGTATTTTATACTATGGACTACAATCACGTGCAATCGGAATTGAATTTCCAATTTACTAAGCAATTAATGAAGTACAATCCAAACGTTTATTTAATCGTTAACATGATTGATAAGCATAAAGAAAACGAATTAAGTTTTGAGGAATTTAAAGCAACGGTTCACAATTCTTTTGCGGCTTGGGGAGTAGTACCAAAAGGCGTATTTTTCACTTCCTTAAGAGAGCCCGAACACCCTTATAACGATTTTGAGGTCGTAAAGAAAATCGTTATGGATAGTATGAATGATTGGCAGGATCAGCTTGTACAGACTGCATCAAATACATTGCGTTTATTACAAAGTGAGCATGACAATTATTTAGCGGAAGAAAGACAGGATCGTTTAGATATCGATGAAGATGTTTTAAGTGCCGATGATTGGGCACACCATAAAGATATATTAGAACAGTACAATAAATTAAATCGTCAGGTTGAATTGTTCTCAGTAGAGGCATGGAATGAAACGTTTGAAGAGCAACGTAAAGAACTACTTGCGAATGCAGCGATTATGCCTGCAGATTTACGCGATAAATTACGTCTGTATTTAGAAAGTCAGCAAGAAGGCTTCAAGGTGGGAGGCTTATTTACCGCCAAGAAAAAAACAGAGGAAGAGCGTAACCGCCGCAAAGAAGACGTCTATAGCACTTATCAAAACGTTGTACATGCACAAATTACTGGACATTTAAAAGGGTTGATGAAAAAGGTGATAAAGGATGTTGGTGCGTTAAATGAAGAACGTGCTACAGCTATTGATGCCTACGCCTTTGAATTACCATTTTCACTTATTGAGCAGCATGTACAAGTAGGTGCAATTTTAACGGGAGATGCTGTGTTAAATTTTGCTAATCGTGTGGCAGAGGCGACTAAGCGCTACTATATCCAGGAAACAGATAATTGGAAGGATGCGCAAGCCTCAACATTACAGGCGGTAGCAACAGAAACGGCTGCTCCATCTAAATTAAAAATGGCAGGGATGCAAGCGAAAGTTGATGCCATTCATGCAGTGCTTGAAATTGAGGGTTACCAGCAATATAGTGCAAGCATTATGCATCAGGCGAGTAATGAAATTCGTAAACTGGCAAATCAACAGCTTACAAACTGGGACAATGCCTTTAAGAAAGATTTAGCAGAGATTCGATTATTTGATGAATCAATGTTAAAACCAAAAGAGGAAGCGTTACAGCAAGAAGAGGCACAGCAAGCAGCTAGTGCAACAAGTCTTCCTATTGAAGGTGTGGTTAAGCGTGCACTTCATACGGCAAATGCTGTAAAAGAGGTACAAGGCTTTGCGGAAGTAGCAACTTACTTAGAAAATAAGGTAGAACGATTACAGAAAAAGGATTTCACAATCGCGCTGTTCGGTGCATTTAGTGCTGGGAAATCTTCATTCTCTAATGCCTTAATGGGTGCCAAGGTTTTACCTGTATCACCAAACCCTACAACGGCGGCTATTAATAAAATTCGTCCTGTGACACCAGAGCATCCGCATGAAACAGCCGATGTACTGTTAAAAACAGCTGACCAAATGCTTGAGGACATCCAAGGTTCGTATGCAGCAGTTGGTTTATCAGTTTCTACTCTAGAAGAAGCGTTTAATCGTGCAGATGAAGGACTTGCGGTGCAGCTAACGGACGAACGCTTAAATGTGCATAAATCATTTATTCGTGCATATAAAGAAGGATTCCCAACATTTAAGTCTGAGCTTGGGAAAGTATTACGTGTTAATCGTGAAGAGTTCGAAAAATTTGTTGCACAAGAAAATAAATCATGCTTTGTTGATAATATTGATTTCTATTATGATAGTCCGTTAACACGCATGGGTGTGACACTTGTTGACACACCAGGAGCAGATTCTATTAATGCGCGTCATACAGGTGTTGCGTTTGAATATATTCGTAATGCTGATGCAATTTTGTTTATTACTTATTATAATCATGCATTTGCAAAAGCTGACCGTGAGTTTTTAATTCAGCTAGGACGTGTGAAGGACGCCTTCGAACTTGATAAGATGTTCTTTATCGTCAATGCGATTGATTTAGCGACAACAGAAGAAGAGCAGGAAGATGTAAAAGGATATGTACGTTCAGAGTTACAACGCTTTGGCATTCGCTTCCCTCGACTTTACGGTGTGTCGAGCTTAATGGCTTTAAAAGAAAAAGTAGAGGGTGCTGATTTAACATCAGGTATGCCACCTTTCGAAGATGCCTTCCACACGTTCTTAAATGATGAATTAAGTGCATTGGCTGTGCAGGCACTTGCAGAGGAAGTCGATAAAACGGAACAACGTTTAGGTGATTTGATTGCACAGACAGAAGAGAACTTAAAGCGTAAAGACGAGCGTTTAGAGGAATTAACAACACTTGAACAGCATATTAAATCGAAGTTCAATACGCTCAATACAAGTATGCTAGAAAGTGAAACGAAGCAAGAGCTTGATGAATTACTGTATTATGTCCTTCAGCGCGTGTATTATCGTTACCCAGAGTTCTTTAAGGAAGGCTACAATCCGTCAACATTCGCAGCAATGCCAGCTCAGCAAGCTTTAGAGCGTGCATTAAAGGAAGTAATGCAAAGCTTACGATTTGATTTTACGCAAGAAATGCGAGTAACAAACTTCCGTTTATCACAGTTTATAAGTAAGAAGATGCAACTGCGCTTTAAAGATGAAGTACGTGAGCTTAAAGAATTAAACCGCAGCTTCTCATTTTTAGCGTTTGAACCTTCTGAGCCAGATTTGCTTGATTTTGAAGGACCATTTACAGATATCGTGAAATATGCAGGGGTGAAATCACATTTCCGCAATCCGAAGGCATTCTTTGAAAAGAATGAAAAAGTGAAGCTAAGTGAGGCGCTTGAGGTATTAACGAAACCAGATGCGCAAAACTACTTAGATGCACAGAAAATATCTCTCATGACATGGGCCATTACTTTTATTGCTGAGGAAGCAGAGAAATTACGTCTGTATATTTACCATCAGGCTCTTGAACAAATTGCCACAGAAAGACTGGCACTTCAAGAAGAAAGTCGTTTAGCTTCTTGGAAAGATATTTACGCTCAATTACAATACGTGTGAGGTGATTCACTTGGGAAAAGTATTCAAATTAGTTGAGGAAATTCAATTAGACGGAGCCCGTTTCGTAGATGCTCGCTTTGATTTACAAGACAAAGAAGCAGGTTAAAAAGCATTTGAAGAAGGGCATGCACCAGGAGCAATTTATATTGATTTAGAGCAAGAGCTGTCAGATATGGAGTCCAACAATGGTCGTCATCCAATGCCAAACAAGGAAAAGCTAGCGGCCGTATTTCAAGGATTAGGGTTACGCTATGAAGACCAAATTGTTGTTTACGATCAAGGAGCTGCACCATTTGCACCGCGTGCTTGGTGGATGCTGACGTATGCAGGCTTTCCGAATGTAGTGATTGTGAATGGCGGTGCACCCGCTCTTGAGGAAAAGATATCGTTCACAAAAGATATTATTAAATACCCACCAACTACGATTGAATTTACTTGGCAAGATGAATTGTATGCTCCACGTCAAGCGGTAAAAGCCATTGTAGATGGAGAGGTAAATGCGACGTTGTTAGATGCGCGTGCAGCAGTTCGCTACCGTGGTGAAATAGAGCCTCTTGATAAAGTAGCTGGGCATATTCCAACGGCGAAAAACTTTGACTGGGAGCAATTAAAATCCGATGGTCAATTGCAAGCCAATGATGCGTTACGTAGCAAAGTTGCACGCGACGAGCACGTAGTTGTTTATTGTGGCAGCGGTGTTACAGCATCACCATTGTATGCAGTGCTAGCAGATGAAGGTTATGAAAATATTCAACTGTATGTAGGCAGCTTTAGTGACTGGATTACAGAATATGATGTAGAAAAAGGTACAAATGAATAATTGATTAAAGACGAAACGCTCACTTCGGTGGGCGTTTTTTTTTTTATTGGAGTGGAAAGGGGGAGTGAGAGCTAAGGTGACGGATAGAAATCAGAGCGACGGAAAGAAAAGCCGAAGCGACGGAAAGAAAGGCAAGAGCGACGGAAAGAAAGACAAGAGCGATGGAAAGAAGAGCGAAGGTGACGGATAGAATCAGAGCGACGGAAAGAAAAGCCGAAGCGACGGAAAGAAAGACAAGAGTGACGGAAAGAAAGGTAAGAGCGACGGAAAGAGGAGCCAAGGTGACGGATAGAATCAGAGCGACGGAAAGAAAAGCCGAAGCGACGGAAAGAAAAGCCGAAGCGACGGAAAGAAAGGCAAGAGCGACGGAAAGAAGAGCCGAAGCGACGGATAGAAAACAGAGCGACGGAAAGAAAAGCCGAAGTGACGGAAAGAAAGAGAAGAGCGACGGAAAGAAAGGCAGGAGCGATGGAAAGAAGGGCCAAAGTGACGGATAGAAATCAGAGCGACGGAAAGAAAAGCCGAAGCGACGGAAAGAAAGGCAAGAGCGATGGAAAGAAGAGCCAAAGTGACGGATAGAAATCAGAGCGACGGAAAGAAGAGCCAAGGTGACGGATAGAATCGTCAAAGCGACGGATAAAAATCCAAAGTCGTGGATAGCACCGCCAAAGTCGTGGATAGAACCGTCAAAATGATGGATAGACTCACCAAAATCGTGGATAGCACGCCAGAACGAGCAATTATGAAACAATATATGTGGATTTTACCCTCTGCTTCAGCAAGATGGACTTTTTTAATGATTGTAATGGTCTCTCTAGTAATACTGAGAGTTTTAATAGTAATCATCTATCGATGCGAATTGTTATGTACTCTTAAAATGACTGACTATTCATTTTGTGTTACACTCTTTTTACAAAGGGGGGGAGGAGGAAAAATGATGTTTAAACGAGAGAAAAGTATAGAAATTCAACGAAATCGAGATGTGCAATGTTCACACGGTAAAGTAGCAGTTGATGGTTTTGGATTGAGTGTTTATTGCTTTTTTGTCGATGGGTTATTAATTGATACAGGTTCTTACTCACTGACACAGGAGTTCCAATCCTTTTTTAACGAGATACCGATTGAACAAGTGGCACTGACACATTCCCATGAGGATCATGCAGGAAATGCAGCATGGATTCAACAGCATAAGGGTGTACCAATCTTTGTTCATCGTGATTCGGTTAGTATTTGTGCAGAGGATGGAGACTATCCAATTTATCGACAGGCATTATGGGGAGAACGACCGGCTTTTGTAGCGCAACCATTTGGCGATACATTGCAAACGAATACAGCAACATGGGACGTTATTGCAACACCGGGACACACAACAGATCATGTATCATTTTACAATCGTAAAACAGGTGCTATGTTTACAGGCGATTTGTATATACAGACGAAAACAAAGGTTGTCCTTGATGAAGAAAATATCGTACATACCTTGGCGTCTTTAAAGAAAATATTAAACTATGATTTTGAGGAAGTGTATTGCTGTCATGCAGGCTATATAGCGGATGGTCGAGCAAAAATACAAGAAAAAATAGCTTATTTAGAAGACATGGAGGGTAATGTCAAGCAATTGTTTAATAAAGGTTATTCAGTAGAAGAAATCACTAAAGCAATCTTTGTTCGTGATTATCCGATTACTAAAGTATCAGGGGAACAGTGGTCTTCCAAACATATTATCACCGCTTTTATCAACCAATTTAGGCAAGAGTCCTTTATATAAGGGCTCTTTTTTGTTAGTTAGAATGAAATAATAAAAAGCTTTGTGAAAAAATGTGAAGAAAATGTGACGAAACTAGATGTAATAATGGATGCGCTTACATTAGTTTGTGAAAAATTTCTCTTTTACATAAGAAAAATACTATGTGAAAAGTTGAACAGCCTGAATGGCGATATGTGTACATTTTTTCAGATGGAAACCAATCAATTAATTATATTAAAATAATTGATTGTGAAAGTAATAACAAGATAAAAAAGTGGTATTATCGATAGTAAATGCCTTTATTTCTAACGAAAAATAAAATTGACAGAAAATTCGTTGACTTTACTTTCACAAAGTATTATGATTCTAAAATATATAATAATTCATAAGAAAAGGATGGGATTGAATGGATGTTATGAAAAAGGCTTTAGAAATGCACGAGCATTATTGTGGAAAATTAGAGGTGATTTCAAAGGTACCTGTGCAAGATTCCTATGATCTAAGTCTTGCATATTCTCCAGGGGTAGCTGCACCTTGTATAGAGATTGAAAGAAATCCATCACTTGTTTACGACTATACTATGAAAGGAAATATGGTGGCAGTTGTTTCAGATGGTACTGCGGTACTAGGATTAGGAGATATCGGTCCGAAGGCAGCATTACCAGTAATGGAGGGGAAGGCGATTTTATTAAAGCGTTTTGCCAATGTTGATGCTTTTCCTATTTGTTTAGATACGAAGAATACGGATGAAATCGTCAGCATTGTGAAGGCGCTTGCTCCAACTTTTGGTGCTGTAAATTTAGAAGATATTTCAGCACCAAGATGCTTTGAAATTGAAGATCGTCTCCGCCAAGAATGTGATATTCCGGTGTTCCATGATGATCAGCATGGGACGGCGATTGTCGTAGGTGCAGGGATGATTAATGCTAATCGTATTGTAAAAAAAGATGTGGCAACAATGAAGGTTGTCATTAACGGCGCAGGCGCAGCGGGGATTGCTATTTTACGTATTCTTGTGCAAATGGGTTATAAAAATATTTATATGTGTGATACAAAAGGTCTTATTTATGAAGGGCGCGCTGAAGGGATGAATCCAATTAAAGAAACGGTTGCCCATTTAACAAATCCAGAAAAATTGCATGGAACATTGGAGGATGCCCTACTGGGTGCTGATGTCTTTATCGGTGTATCAGTTGCAAATTTATTAACAGAAGCGCATATTGCTTCTATGAATGAAGATCCAGTCGTGTTTGCACTAGCAAATCCAAATCCAGAAATTACGTATGAAAATGCTAAAGCGTGGGGTGTACGTGTAATGGGAACGGGACGCTCAGATTATCCAAACCAAATTAACAATGTGCTTGCTTTCCCTGGTATTTTCCGTGGGACATTGGATGTGCGAGCAACGGATATTAATGAAGCGATGAAGTTAGCCGCAGTTGAAGCGATTGCATCCCTTGTAAGTGACGAGGAATTAACAGAGGAATATATCGTGCCTAAATCATTAGATGAGCGGGTAGTTGCAATTGTTTCACGTGCTGTAAGTGGTGCTGCTGTTGAGTCAGGTGTATCAGAACTATTCCAACAAAATACAGTACTTTCAGTTTAATAATTGCTCAATTTAAAAAGTAAATCTCCCACTCTCGTTATTGAGAGGGGAGATTTTTTTACATCATACTAATACCGATTATGCCAAATATAATAATGAAAACCAAAACTACGAAAACAATGGACAGAATAATAGAAGGGATAATAACAGTCAATATCGCTTTCCAAATTTCAAATTGATGAGCTTCTGCCACAACACCTACTGTGATAACTAATGACCAGATTGCTAGAACAAAGCTAATAAAACCAGTTATTAATAATAACCAAGGTATTGTTTCGGTAGAGCTAGTGTTCATTAACGTTTCAGGGGATGTAATTAGCCAAATTAAGTAAAGTGGTAGAAGAACGATGAATGGGATAGCAGGTAAACTTAAAGCTTTAAATAAATCTGTGAATGTACTAGTCCCGTTGAAAATCTTACCAAACAGCCAAAATATTAGCGTTGAGAAACCTGTACCGATAATCCCTGCAATTGGTGCAAATATCACACAAAGTAGTGCCATAAACCAAGGAGAAAAATCTGATATAGCTTCTTTATCTATAAGCCCTGATAACGAAGAACCGATATAGCCAATTGACATAATAAGAATCGCAAATCCAATTGATTTTTCATCAATCATATAACGTGCAGTTTGTTTAGGGTGTATCCAAGCTGATAGAAATGGATTTAGTTTTGTCCTCGCCTGTGGTGTGTCATTATAGTTTTCCATTAAACTACCTCCAAAAGAATAGAAAATTGCATTATGCGTATAGTTAGTATACGGCTATGCTAATGAAAAGTTTCAAAAAAAATTATTTTTTTTATTAAAAAAGGGTACTCAAACATTAAAAGTCAATCATTCTGTCAGGTGTGTTGATTACACATTTTTATCCATTCAAGAACCCTTATTTCCGCCACAGGCTACAAGTGAACCGGTCTTTTGTTGAAGCATTAAAATAGCCTTGTTAATAGTAGATTAACAAGGCTAATTTTGAATTTCATGAATGTATTATTTTTATTCAGCAAGCATAATTTTTTCTAGTTCTAAAGGCTCGATATATTGTTCGCCTTTGTAAGCACGCATATTTCCGCCAGAAATTTCATCTATTAATAAAATTTCATTTGTTTTCGCATCGCGGCCAAATTCTAATTTGATGTCGTACAGTGTTAATCCTTTTTTTGCAAGCTCTGCAGCAACAAATTTAGCAATTTCAATTGTACGTTGCTTTAAAATTGCATACTCTTCGTGTGATAACAGATTTAACATTGCTAATGCATCTTCAGAAATAGGAGGATCAAGGCGATCGTCATCTTTGATGGTAACTTCTACGAAAGAATCTAAATCTTGTCCTTCTTTTACGTAAGCACCATAGCGACGAAGGAAAGAGCCAACTGCTTTGAAGCGGCAAATAACCTCTAAGCCTTTTCCGAAAACTGTAGCAGGTTTTACTGTCATTGTTGCATCCTCGAAGTTTGCATCAACATAGTGAGTAGGCACACCTTGTTCGTTTAATTTTGAGTAGAAATAAGAAGTTAAGCGAAGTCCAGCAAGTCCTGCACCATCGATTGTTAAGCCTACAGTGTTAGCACCAGGGTCGAATACGCCGTTTTCACCAGTTACATCATCTTTGAATTTTAATAAGTAGTGACCATCTTCTAATTTGAACACATTTTTCGTTTTACCTGTATACAATAATTCCACAAAAAACCCTCCAATATTTCATAGTACTCCATTATTATAACACGAATATTTTAAATATTTAATAATAAAAATGTTCGTTTTTGTAGTTGTTTTTATGTTTATTACCTTTCTTTATACTAAAAAAACAAGATGATAACGAATGTTCGCTACCATCTTAGGTGGAGTTGAATGAAAAAAGAATGTTATTAATATACGCCTTCAGCTAGCATACCATCTGCTACTTTTACGAAGCCGGCAATGTTCGCGCCTACTACTAGGTTCCCAGGGTAACCGTATTTTTCAGCAGCTGCTTTACTGTCCGCGTAAATATCTTTCATAATTTGATGTAATTTAGCATCTACTTTTTCAAATGACCAGAATACACGGCTAGAATCTTGCGCCATTTCAAGAGCAGATACAGCAACACCGCCCGCGTTAGCAGCTTTAGCAGGTCCGAATAAAACGCCAGCGTCTAAGAATTCGTTAATTGCTTCAAGATCAGATGGCATGTTAGCTCCTTCACCAATCGCTTTTACACCATTAGAAATTAATGTGCGAGCTGATTCACCGTTAATTTCGTTTTGAGTAGCACATGGAAGCGCGATATCACAAGGAATAGTCCAAATACCTGTGCAACCTTCTGTATATGTTGCATCTGGACGATAGTTTACGTAAGTTGAAATACGATCGCCTTTTACTTCTTTAATTTCTTTAATTGCTTCAAGATCTAAACCATCTGGATCGTAAACGTAGCCTGAAGAGTCGGAGCAAGCAACAACTTTTGCACCGTAAGCTTGTGCTTTTTCAATTGCATATGTTGAAACGTTACCAGAGCCAGAAACTACAACTGTTTTACCTTCGAATGAATCATTGGCATCTTTTAGCATTTCGTTTACAAAATATACTGTGCCATAACCTGTTGCCTCTTTACGAGCCAAAGAACCACCGTATCCAGGAGTTTTACCAGTTAATACACCAGATTCGCTTGCATGTGTTAAACGCTTGTATTGACCCCATAAATAACCTACTTCTCGAGCTCCAACTCCGATATCACCAGCAGGAACATCGACATCTGGACCAATATGGCGGTATAATTCAGTCATGAATGCTTGACAGAAGCGCATGATTTCAGAGTTTGATTTACCTTTAGGATCGAAGTTTGAACCACCTTTACCACCACCGATTGGTTGGCCTGTTAAAGCATTTTTAAAGATTTGTTCAAAGCCTAAGAATTTGATAATTGATTCGTTAACGGAAGGGTGGAAGCGAAGACCACCTTTATATGGTCCCATTACGTTGCTGTATTGTACACGATAACCACGGTTTACTTGAACTTGGTTGTTATCATCTTGCCAAGCAACACGGAAGGAAATGATGCGGTCTGGCTCAATGATACGAGATAAGATATTAGCTTTAATATATTCAGGGTGTTGTACAAATACAGGCACTAATGAAATGAAAATTTCTTCAGCAGCTTGTAAGAACTCCGCTTGATGACTGTTCTGTTGTTTTAATTGCTCGAATACGCCATCTACGTATTCTTTGGCTAATTGTTCGTTGCTAACAGTTGTAATTGTCATAGTAAAAAACCTCCAGTTAGTTGATAGTTGTATCGTATATCTATTTTTCAAACTATTCAATAAAATACTTTATACAAAGACCTTGAGTTTGTGAAAAAATGAGCAAGGGAAATTGAAAAATTATTATATTTAAATAACAACCAACTGCTTGATTGATCTAATTATGAGAAAGGAATGATGCTTTATTGTGAAGGTTTTAATTGACGCTGATGCCTGTCCAGTAGTGGATTTAGCGCTATCTATATCATCTGAGTTTGAGATGGAAACAATCTTGTTTTGCGATACATCTCACCGTATTGAACGTGATAATGTAATAACAATTATGGTTCCCAAAGGACCAGATTCGGTTGATTTCACGCTAGTGAATGCGCTTTCAAAGCATGATATTGTCATTACACAGGATTACGGTTTAGCAGCAATGGTTTTGGCAAGAGGGGGGTATCCAATTGATCAAAATGGACGAGAAATGTCCGATGAAAATATCGAACGTTTGCTCGATATGCGCCATGTTGGACAAAAGATTAGACGTGCTGGTGGACGTACGAGGGGACCTAAAAAACGAACGCAAGAAAACAATATTTCGTTCGAATTGAAATTTCGACAAATTTGTGAACGAGCAATTTTAGCCCAAAAAATGGAGGCATCTGAAGATGAAAAATAAACTAAAACACGAACTATTAAATCAATTTCCGAGACTAAATGAGTTAGCAAATAAGGATACTGTACTTTGGGAGAATACGAATTGGCAAAAAAAGGCGAGCACAAATCTTTTTTCAATGGAGGAAGTTGGGGAGGCAGAAGAGACACTTAAACGTTTTTCTTCCTATTTAACTGTAGCATTCCCGGAGCTTTTGGAAAGTATAGGACTCATTGAATCATCTATTCAAGAAATACCATTGATCAAGAAAGCACTTGAGAAGGAATTTGATCTTCTAATCCCAGGTCAATTTATCTTAAAATGTGATCATGCTTTGCCAATCTCAGGCTCCATTAAAGCTCGTGGTGGTATTTTTGAAGTATTAAGACATGCAGAACGGCTTGCGATTGCTAGTGGAAGGCTAACAAAAGACGATGATTATGCGGTGTTGGCCACAGAAGATTTTCAAACGTTCTTCCAGCAGTACACAATTGCCGTAGGTTCTACTGGTAATTTAGGACTGAGTATCGGCATTATGGGCAAAAAACTCGGCTTTAATGTCGTTGTACATATGTCGAGTGACGCAAAAGAGTGGAAGAAAGCCTTACTACGAGAAAAAGGTGCGACAGTTATTGAATATGAGGCCGATTATAGCGTGGCTGTTGAACAAGGTCGCCGAGAGGCTGAACAAGATCCTATGTGCCATTTCATTGATGATGAAAATTCAAAAGACTTATTTGCAGGCTATGCGGTCGCAGCAAAGCGTTTAAAAACACAATTTGAAAAGACGAACATTAGAGTGGATAATGCGCATCCATTGTTCGTTTATTTACCGTGTGGTGTAGGAGGTGGACCAGGTGGGGTTGCGTACGGAATCCGTGAAATTTTTGGAGAACACGCCCATATTTTCTTTGCTGAACCAGTAGCATCCCCTTGTATGACAATGGGCTTGATGACAGGCTTACATGATGAAATCAGCGTAGAAGATATCGGTCTTGATAATAAAACCGAAGCGGATGGTCTTGCTGTCGGACGTGCTTCAAAATTCGTAGGAAAAGTAATGAAAACATATATTAGTGGATGTTATACAGTGAAGGATGAAGAATTGTTTACGTCACTTGGGTTGGCTATGAATTCGGAAGGTCTATTTTTAGAGCCATCTGCACATGCAGGGATGTTCGGACCCATTCAGTTAATGAAAAATGGACAAAATTATTTAGAAAAGCATGATTTAGTAGATAAGATGGAGCAAGCTACCCATCTTGTATGGGCAACAGGTGGCAGTATGGTGCCGAAGGAGATGCGTGAGGAATACATGGCAAAGGCAGTGCAAGTAGGAAGAATTATTGATTAAGGTAGTTAGTTAATGAGAAAACGCAAGAATGCTATCGGAATCAACATTCTTGCGTTTATTACTTTTAAAAATTTGATCGCAAATTTATTCAAAACATCACATCGTTGGAAAGTAAAACGGCAATTGCCACTTAATAAACCCTTTGTTGATTTGTTAATCTATTCATTAGACAGATATGCTCCTTTGGTATGGTTGAGTGAGAGCTTTCATTTTAATCAAAAGAGTGGATTCTGTCTTTTTATTTTGTTTAATAGGAATTGTTCGAAGTGTTTTTGCTGTTATTTATATAAATAATCCAACGCTTGATAATCTTGCTGATAGCGTCCACCGTCCGCTACTTCAGCGTGATAAAGAGCTTTTAAAGCATAATTTTTTTGCAAATCCATTTCGGACATTAACTCTTTTAGGCGATCATGTAATTCACGGTTTTCTTTCACAAGTTGCTGCATTTGTGGTTTAAAATATTTCATACTGTCTAACTCCTCAATTTATAACGTGCTTATTAGTATAACACTTTTAGCTTTTGAAAATGTACTCATTTGCATAATTCACGCTGTAAAAGATTATTCAGTTGATCTTGCTGTGTAGTATTGGCTGAAATTGCAATTTTACTTAGGTGTATCGTTTTCTTACAATGAAACGGAAATCAATCCTTCATTATGATAACTGACAAATGCGAGAGAATTTCTCAACCTGTAAAAATAATAATCAAACCTCCAAATCCATACAAAGATTTGGAGGTTTTCATTTCGTCAAAGCTTTATCGTTGCAATTGTTTTCGCTGAGCGGTTAAAAATACTTCTTGTGCTGCCTGTACACCTGCACCTGGCTCAAAGTCGTATTCAAAGTCTTGAAGTGCAGCTTCCATTAAAGAAATGACCTGTAGAATATCGCTTGGGAAACAATAGCCCATGTGACCGAATCTGAAAATTTTACCTTGTAAATGACCGAGGCCTCCAGCGAAATCCAAATGATATTGTCGCTTTAAATGTGACAAGAAATCGCCAAGTGCAATGCCTTTAGGTGCCATAATTGCTGTAATGGTTGGAGAGGCATGCTCTTCATTAGTGAGAAGTTCAATATTGAGGGCATTCATTGCATTGCGCACCATGTTTTTCATTAGTTCATGGCGGGCAATTGTTTTTTCAAAGCCTCCTTCTTCCTCTATAAGTTTACATACCTCGTGAAGACCATATATTAGTGTAATCGTAGGCGTATTTGGGGTCATCCCTTGTGCTGCCCAGCTACGATAGCTCAATAAATTCAAATAATAGGACGGTGCTTTATTTTCTTCAATGACTTTCCAAGCTCTTTCACTTACACTGACTAAAGAGAGACCTGGAGGTAGCATCATCGCTTTTTGAGACCCAGTAACAAGAATATCGATTCCCCAAGCATCCATTTCAGCAGGAGCACCACCAATGCAACTTACACCATCGACAATACATAATGCACTCGTTTCCTCACGAACAACTTGTGCTAATTCAGCAATTGGGTTTAAGATACCAGTCGAAGTTTCATTGTAAGTTATAAAAACAGCTTTAATATCTTTTAACGGCTGCAAGAATTCTCGTAGCTCGTTAGCTGTGCAAGCTTGCCCCCAATCTTTTTCAAGCTTATGTACATGAAAACCGTATTTCTCACAAATCGAAACGAAATAGTCTCCAAACGCCCCAACAGTGATTACAACAACATCTTCACCAGCAGAAACAGTATTAACAGCTGCAGCCTCTAAAGCAGCTGTACCGCCTGAGGGAAGTAGTAAAATGTCCTGTTTTGTCCCGAAAATAGGTTTCACTAATTCGATTGTTTCACGGTAAAGATCCACAAATTCATTGCTGCGATGACTAATAATATCTTGATTCATCGCAAGCTGGACCTTTTTCGGAATAGGCGTAGGTCCTGGGTGTCTTAAAATATTTTCATACACAATCATCCAACCCCTTTGTCATTTAAAATCAGAAATTCTAAATTTTCTAACTATAATATAGCATATTTTTTCTGTTATTTAGTTCTTTTTCAAAAAAGTGGTGGTATTTGATAGGTTGTTTGATAGTTACGTAGAAATAACCCTTTTAACCTTTTGTCTAAAAAAAAGTAAAATTAATTACCTTTTGTAAAAATAAAAGACAATCTATTTTTAGTAAAATAAATGAATAGTGCAACACAATTAATATTTTCTGAATATTCAATTTATACAACAAGGAGGATCTATATGAAAGCTAATATTGCTTTTTTAAATGGTGAAGTAATTACTGTAGATGGACAAGATTCTATCCGAGAGGCTTTAGCGATTTCTGATAACAAAATAGTAGCAGTTGGTTCGAATGAGGAGATTAAAGAATTAATTGGTGATTCTACACAAGTAATTGACTTGGAAGGAAAGTCCATTCTACCTGGAATTATTGATGCTCACTTACATTTGGTCACGTATGGTACTTTTCATCTCAGTATCAGCTGTAAAGAGCCTGGGTTGGATTCCATAGATGCGATTTTGACTGCTTTAAAAGACAAAGCTGCTACTACACCAAAGGGGCAGTGGATTCGCGCTAGCGGTTTCAATGAACGAACGGTGAAGGAAAAACGATATCCTACTCTTGAAGAATTGGACAACATTACGATCGACCACCCGATTGTCATTACCCGTACTTGCTGTCACATCGGAATTGTCAATTCAGTTGCTTTACGTCTAGCAGGTATTGACGAAACAACTCCTGATCCTCAAGGAGGTTTAATTGAAAGAAATGCAAAAGGTCAACGCACTGGACGATTGATCGAAACTGCATATATGCAGTTTAATGAGTGTGCATCTTATTCAAATGAAGAAGTTTATCAAGCCATTCAAAACGCGCAGCAACATTTCTTAAAAGGTGGCATTACAAGTATTCATGAAGCAGGAACGTTTACAAAAGAAAGTTACCGAATATTACAATTAGCCTCCCAAAAAGGAGACTTGAAAATTCGTGTCTATGCGATGATTGCTACTTTAAATGACTGTAGGCAGTTCACATTAAATATGATGGAATCTGGGGTATTAACTGGAACTGGAAATGAATTCTTTAAAGTGGGTCCTGCTAAATTGTTTACAGATGGGAGTAGTACTGGCCCGACTATTGCTACCCGTGAAGGTTATACAAGTAATCCTGACGATCATGGAATCTTATATTACACCGAGGATGAAATTTATGAAGTACTTGGTAAAGCACATGAATTAGGCTATCAAATTACTGTACATGCACAAGGTGATCAAGCAATTGAATCGTATTTGAATGTTGTAGAACGCGCTTTAAAAGAAAATCCTCGTGAAAACCATAGACATCGCATTGAACATGCTGGAATTTCAAGTCCTGATTTACAGCAACGAATGAAAGAGTTAAAGATGATTCCAATACCTAATCCACCATTCCCATATGAATTTGGTGAAAGTTATTTAACGAATTACGGTGAACGTACGGACTTTATGTACCCTGCACGAGACTTTATTGATCAAGGAATTATTGCAGCTGCTGGGTCAGACTCACCAGTTACAACCTACAATCCTTTTATTGGCATTCACGCAGCGGTCAATCGGCTCACTGCCAATGGAACTTCATTTGGTGAAAGACAAAAAATAGATGTTCTCGAAGCCATTCGTCTATATACCTATAACGGTGCATACGCAAGTTTTGAAGAGGATATAAAGGGTAGTTTAGAACCCGGTAAATTAGCAGATATGATTGTACTTGATCGCAGTATTTTGAAAACCCTTCCACAAGATTTAAAAGAAATTCAAGTCGAATTAACAATACTAGATGGTGATATTCTTTTCGAACGCTCTAAAACGAAAATATAGGAATGAGGCTGGGGGCTCTTATGACAATAAAAATTTCAAGCTGTCAATTTGAATTGCAAAAAGTTGATCATTTCTCTACCTTTAAAGATCGAGTTTTACATGCATTCAATGATGTGCCACTTACAAGTGATTATGTACTCTTACCAGAGTTATTCACCATGTCTTTACTAACAACTTATAACAATTACAATCAATTCACAGAAAAAGATCATGAGAAATTAGGTTTCTTTTTAGATGACTACCTTGAATTTTTTAATAATCTTTCACAACAAAGAAAACAGATTATTATTGCAGGTTCTACAATTGAACCGACCAATAAAGGAAATTACAATACGACTTATATCTTTGATGGTAATGGCAATGTATTAAAACATCGGAAGACACATATTTTTCCTGCTGAATCTGCTTGCAACACTATAGAGGGAGATGAATTAGAAGTTTTCAAAATTGGACCAGTAACATTTGGTATTGCCATATGCTATGAAATAGAGATTCCAGAAATTGCACATATATATAGTCAAAAAGGTGCAGATATTATCTTTTGCCCTTCCTATACGTTCTCTGAATATGGTTTCTGGAGAGTTCGTCATTGTGCTCATGCACGAAGTATTGAAAACCAACTTTATGTCGTTCATTGCCCTACGATTGGCGAAATCCAAGGACCCATTCAAAACGGATTTGGGACCACCGCCATTATAGGACCTGCTGACTTACCTTGGACAAAAAATGGCGTAATTGCAGAAACTACAAGTAAATCAAGTACAGTTGTTACAGCTGAACTATCTCTTGAAGATCTTTACGAAAATCGAAAAAATGGGGCTGCTACAACTTATAAAGATCGTATCCGTAGAAAAGATATTTATACATTATGAATCGGTATTTGAACTCCGAATTTCCAGGATTATGTTCGTTAAACTGAGGGTAACACTACTTTTTTGGACGATAAAAAGAAATTCCAAGGAGGCTTATATGAAAAACATTAAACTGTTATTGTTGATACCGTTTGTTGGAATGTGCTTATGTTTGCCCTTTGCAAATAAAATAGAGCCGTATATTTTTGGTTTACCGTTTCTCCTGTTCTGGATTACTTTATGGATGATATTATCGTCATTAGTGTTAGCGATTGTGTATAAATTGGATCCTGAAAACCAAGGAGGCGATGAATAATGAATATAGCTTTACTGATAATCTTTGCATTTGCATTGATTGCTCTTTTCCTTGGTATACTAGCAACACGTGGAAAAAAAATGAATGTCGATGAATTTGCTGTTGGTAATAAGGGTTTTGGGACATTATTCATTTTCCTACTAATTGCAGGAGAAGTTTATACTACTTTTACATTCCTTGGTGGTAGTGGTTGGGCTTATTCGAATGGAGCCGCTGCTTTTTATGTACCCGCATATATTTGTTTAGCATATGTTTTATCTTATTGGATTGCACCAAAGATTTGGAACTATGCTAAAGATCATCATATAATTTCTCAACCAGAATATTTTGCTTCCCAATATAAAAGTCCGATATTAGGATTAGTTGTATCGTTTTTGGGTGCTATCGCATTGATTCCATATTTAGTTATACAATTAAAAGGGTTAGGTATTATTGTTTCGGAGGCTTCCTATGGAGGGATTAGCCCAATTATGGCTAGTACTATTGGTGCTATAATTATTACAATTTATGTTACTATTTCGGGTATCCATGGCTCTGCTTGGACAGCAGTATTAAAGGATATCATGATATTAGGCGTCATTGTATTTTTAGGAATTTATATTCCATACCATTATTTTGGAGGCATACAACCTCTATTTGAAGCTGTAGAAAAAATAAAACCGGAAAGCTTAACTCTCGCTAGTTCTGGTTTAAGTATTTCTTGGTTTGTCTCAACTATTTTATTAAATGCTTTTGGATTCTATTTATTACCAACCAGTTTTTCAGTATTATTTTCATCTAAGAGTGCAAAAGCATTGAAGAAAAATGCCATTACCTTACCTTTGTATACTCTATTACTCTTATTCGCATTTTTCATTGGTTTTGCAGCCATTGTAGAGATTCCAGGATTACAAGGGGCTGAAGGAGATTTATCATTACTCCGATTAACGATTCAAACATTTGATCCATGGATAGTAGGCGTTGTCGGTGCTGCTGGGTTATTAACTGCTTTAGTACCCGCATCAGTGATGTTAATGTCTGCTTCAATCGGATTAATGACTGGATTTTACAAGCTTGTGAAACCTAAGGCAACAGATCGCCAACAGTTATTTGCTTCAAAAATATTTGTGTTCGCTATAATATTGGTTGCATTCATTTTCACGATTACTGGAGGGGATGCATTAGCAATCTTAAACATTATGTCATACAGCTTAATCACACAACTTTTCCCAGCACTCCTGTTTAGTTTCTATAAAAATCGCATACTTAACAAAATCGGTGCAATGGCAGGAATTTTTACCGGTGTAGGAATCGTACTATATAGTGCTATAACATCACATAAACTAATTGACTTTTTCCCGAACATCCCACACGTAATTAATGACATCAGCACAGGAATGATTGCTGTTATTTTTAACTTTGCAGTAGCTATTGTAGTAAGCCTTGCAACCAATCATTTAGTTGCGAGAGAGAAGGGCGATATTGATACACTTGTTGAGGTAGACGCGTAGAGAGAAGCTGAGCTTTTTTTGAATAGGTGTAGGTAGTACTAGGGTATCGATGGATTAAGCGCGGAGTTTAAAGAGAAGTCTTTTCTAACGTTCAGGTGACACGATCGTATAAATAAGTTCAAAACCTTTAAAAGAGTTTTTTGTCATACATTAACAGGCAGTAATTGATCTGTAACGAATGCGAAGCGCCACGTATAAAACGCCCACCTCAAAATGCAGCGAAAGCAAAGGAGGGTGAAAACTAATAATCGGTGGGGATGAAGAATCCCCACCGATTAAAATCTCACTTTAAAGGTGCATCAGTAATTATGCAACGAATGGTTTATTCATTCTCATTAAGCCATAGATACAATAGAATAACCCGAAAGTAATAACCGTTAAAATAATATAAAGTACTGCTCTTCCGGTTTCACCTGACCAACGATAAAAGAGTCGATACATGAAATACAAGGCATAGCCAATAAGACCAAAAGAAGCAATTATACCAATAAACGGAATAAATGAAACAAGTAGTAATCCAGCATAAATTAAAACATTCTTTTTGGCGTTTGCACGAACTGTTGCATCATCATCACCCGTAGCAGTTAATAAAAATAGGCTATAAACGTTAATAATAGGAATCCAAGCAATATAAGCTACATCACTAAAGCCATTTGTTTTAGATGCATTATAATAAATAAGAGAACTAATAATATAGCCTACAAGACCCACCACGATGCAAATTAACATAAAAATAAGAAACAAACCACCTATGGCCGCATCGATATCATTGCTATTATAAGAATCGTACATAAGTAAACCTCCTTTCTAAAAAATACTTCATAATAATAACAATACTAAAGTGTTAAATCTACAGTGAAAAATATCGGGTGTTTATTGGTAACGATACATTTGTACTATTTTGATTGAGGATATATGCTATTTTGATAATAATTTTTTGATAAAAAAATGATTGAATTGCAAAAAAAAAATGGAATTAATGGAAAACTAGTGGTGAAGAATCATTTTAAATAATTTTTGTTTTTTACTTTGGATTCAAGCAATATTGAAATGAACATATGGAAGAGTACATCATATGCTCGAAATTGGTTAAAAATGTGTGGTTCAACTTAATCTTTGGGAATAGATGGACATCACAGGAGCTAGGGACCAAATCACCTCCCAATATTTGAAATGGTGATACTGCAAAATCCAAAAAAATATACATCCAACATGTATGAAGTGAAAACCTCTTCACAGTCCTTGATAGACGTGAAGAGGTTTTGCGATGTATTTTTTCTTCATTCAGCAAGTAGCGTAAGCAAAGTGTTAACGAAGCGGCAGCAGTAACTACGCAAAGGTGAAATTGATACTTTAGGCTACGCTTTGAAAGGTTGATTCATATGCATTAAGCCATAAATAGCATGGAATAATCCGCCTGTGATCAACGATAAAACGGTGTAAAGTACGGCTTTACCTGTATCACCAGACCAGCGATACAGTAAGCGATAAGAATAATAAATCCATAAACAAAACATGATAGGGAGTGAAATCAGGCCTATTAAAGGGATGAGAAATAAAAGTAATATTAATCCCGTAAAAATCAGGGTAGGTTTTAACGCTGCTGCACGTATTGCTTTATCATCATCGCCATTGGCAGTCAAAAGAAAAAGACTATATATATTTACAATTGGAATCCAAGCAATATAAGCTACATCACTAAAGCCATTTTTTTCAGATGCCTTATAATAAATTAGCGCGTTAAAAATATAGCCTGCTAGTGCTAAGACAAGAAAAGTTAAGAGAAAAATGGCTATAAACATATCCAGGGTTGCATCATTATACTCAGTAGCCTCATAGCTCATTAGAAAACCTCCTTTCAAAAAATTTCCTCCTTATCATAACAAGTCAAAAGTGTTAAATCTAGAATGGTTTAAATGTTAAATTTAGTAGAAATATAACATTAGTCCTAGAATATCTTTTAAAAATAATTGTTAAATAATGAATGTTCAAATAATAATAAAAAAATGAAAAAAATATCCTTGGAAATATTGGTATAATAGTTTTGAAGAATCATTTTGGATTTTGTCCGTTTACTTGAGATGAAAGATTAGGGGGAGGTTGTTTATATTTATAGTGATTAGTTTTGACTGTAGACAAATATCCAGAGCAAAAAAGAAACAACTTATTCAAACGATTCGGCAGAAATACGGGAAATAATCTTATATTAAGAGGAGGCAGTAAAAATGCCTGTATACAATAAATTAGTACGTGATTTGATCCCACAAGTAATTGAAGCAGGGGGAAAAACATGTAGTATAAGGATGTTAGATTCCAGCGAACACTTAAAAGAAATAAAAGTGAAAATGCAAGAGGAGGCATTAGAATTTAACGAGGCAGCTTGTCAAAAAGAGGCCGTTGAGGAACTTGCGGATATTTTGGAATTAGTCCATGCAGCTATACATATGTACGGTGTATCTTATGAACAATTGGAACAGATACGAACACAGAAGAAAAAACAACGCGGAGGATTTGCTCAAGGTATTTATTTAATTGAAGTGAGGGAGTAAGAAGAGTATGTCTCATGATTTAAAGGTTGGTGAAATACGTGAACAATATGTAACGGAACATCAGATTTGGCAACATCTGAATAATTTTTACTATCGTTCATCAGTGTCAACTTCTTATAAGTATGTGTTTTTCAAAGCATTACTCGAAAATTTATACAATGTAGACGATAAGCTAGGACTTAGCTACAATCAAATATTTTATTCGTTCACAAATATTTATTGGAATTTAGTAATCCATCATAATCTAGTGCAATCTTCTAATAAAAATAAACCGGCTCGTGCCCAAACCATTTTGCAAAAATATGCAAATGACAACGCTATTCCTTCTGAATGGCAATTCGATCAACTTATAGATTCTTTGCAACTAAAAATCGTCAATGAAGTGAAACGTGACTGCAAGCAAAACGTAATCGGCGCATTTTACGGAGATACAGCGGGGATATTCTATGAATTTGACATCAAACAAGCACATTTTCGTTTCAACAATCCTGTCTATCAATTCATGAAAAAGTATCAACGAATTTTAATAAATCTAACAAATTATCATTTAGTCAAATATCTTGAAAAAGTGAATGAAGCCACAAGTACAATGGCTTTACTCTCAAAAATAGAGGTAATATCAAAGCGTAGTTCTTTAGAGACATTTTACAAAGTCCTTACCCAATTTGAACAAAATCGATGTTTCTATTGTAACTGTGATTTATCAACTAATCGCAGAAAAACGCACGTCGACCACTTCATTCCGTGGAGTTTTGTTCAAAATGATAATTTATGGAATTTAGTGTTGGCATGTAATGATTGTAATTTACAAAAAAGCGACAAAATCACGGCTCGTTTTTATTTAGAGTCGATGCTCGAAAGAAATCACAATTTAGTGTCAATTGTGAGAGAACCAACTTATTTTAATACATATGAAAATAAAAAGCTTGTGGATTTATATGATTATTCAATAATGAACGGATATACGACGTTATGGGAGCCAAGGAAGGTACACGGATTGAAGAATTAATTTGATAATAGAACAATCGTGTTGATTAGGAAAAAATAGGTTTATTATTGAGCAAAAAGATTTTTTGTGGCTCATCACCAAAAGTTGTGGATGACATTTGTTAAGACGTATGCTTTGTATATTAGTTGATTGGAGTGGAGACTGGGCGACTCCTTGGGGATTAGCGGTAGAGGAACGAAGGCTAAGAGCATCACGTCCTGTGATAACGCCTTCGTAACCAACATCATGCTGCTGTCGCTTCGCTTTCGCGCAAAAAACATCATGTTGGCCCGAGACCCTGGAGCGAGCACATAGAGGAACGAAGGCTAAGAGCATCACATCCTGTGATAACGCCTTCGTGACCAACATCGTGTTGGCCCAAGCGGCTCATCGGACGCCCCCAGGAAGCTCTGCGCGAAAGCGAAGCCTCAGCGGCAAATGTTTTATCTGTGCGAAAGCGAAGCGACAGCAACAATGTTTTATCTGTGCGAAAGCGAAGCGACAGCAACAATGTTTTATCTGCGCGAAAGCGAAGCGTCAGCGGCAAATGTTTTATCTGTAGCGAAAGCAAAGCGACAGCTACAAAGCGCCCAGTCGGAACGGAAATCAACCACGCGTTATGGTGATGATCCTATTTTTGCTATTGTGGAATATATTTTTATTTTCAACTGATTGTAGCGTAGGGCTACTCGAGTGCTCCTGCCGCTTCGCTTTCGTCGCAGAGCAAAGCTTCCCGCGGGAAAGCGAGTAGCCCGTAGCGTAAATCTGCGCATTCTAATTTAATTAGGATGGATAAAAAATGGTTAATCATCACACCTAATCATATAACGGAAGAACATTGAATACAGATTTCACGTTTTTTAGGAAGTGCAATTATTTAAAGTGTTGTCACGTTTGATCATCCTATTATTTCAAGATATAGTTCTTATTACAGATACCATAAGGAGGAATGTAAATGGCAGAAATTAAATACGAAATTATTAAAACAATTGCGGTATTATCGGAAGGCAATAAAGGCTGGAAAAAAGAATTGAATTTAATTAGCTGGAATGGTCGTGAACCGAAATACGATATTAGAGATTGGTCGGAGGATCATACAAAGATGGGAAAGGGCGTTACCTTGTCACTGTCTGAAATACAGCTTTTGAAAGAGTCATTAGCTAAATTGCAGGCTTAAATTAATGTACAGGGATACTTGTGCGTGTTGTTTTAGATTAATTACGTAAAGCGGGATTCATGCTCATGAAACCCAAGGTGAAATTGATTTTTTTGAGGATTTTCAATAGAATATATTTCATAAAATTGTTAGACTAACAATAGCAACAATTCATAATGCAGGTGGCGGCTGAACTCCCTTTTGAAAGGGGGTGAGGCGGATGACAGTATTTGAAGCATTCAGTTTGATTGTACAGTGTAGCC
The DNA here is from genome assembly GCF_042019215.1 of Lysinibacillus sp. RS11. Lineage (NCBI taxonomy): Bacteria > Bacillati > Bacillota > Bacilli > Caryophanales > Bacillaceae > Lysinibacillus > Lysinibacillus sp. RS11. The sequence goes on from NZ_CP168124.1 coordinate 1,667,641, forward strand.
TTTTGCTAATTGCAGTACTTACTCTGATGCTTAGTATTATTGTCTCACAAAATAAAAAGAAATAGCCACCCTGCCGGCTAAGTAAGGTGACTATTGCTATAACTTTAACTTGGTCAGCCGCTATGGTGCGGCATGATTGTTGCTGTTTTGACTGGATGTTGACGCATCCAGTCTTTTTTATTCTATATTTAGTGTATCATATTTATTCTAAAAGAAAACAATTTGTACAATTTCTATCTTTCGATTAAATGAATTTTGCAATGTCATTTAGTGCTAGACGAGATGAGCCGTGAGCTGGTGCTGCAGCTTTTCCGATGGCAATTAAGACGATTGGCACTAGATTTTCTGTTAAATCAAAGCGTTGCGCAAAAGCCTCTTTATTGAAGCCACCCATTGTTACTGTATCATAGCCCATATCCTTTGCTAAAAGCATGATTTGCATAGAAATTAAGCCTGCATCAAATGTAGCTATATTTTTTAAAACTTCTTTAGGAAGGTTTGAATAAAGCTTTAATGAATTTTCAATCATCATATTTTTTGTTGCTTCATCCATATAGCCAAGTTCGAAATTTTTTGTGTAGACTTCCTCTACATTTTTGTACATTGCAGTATCGCCTAAAACCGCAATGATGGCAGAGGCAGTTTCCACTTGCTCCTGGTTATTAGCAATTGAACGTAATTCTTTTTTTACTGCCTCATCTTGGATCACTAGAAAGCGCCAAGGCTGTAAATTGCTTGATGATGGAGCTGTTGTTGCCTCTACAAGTAATTCTTCTAATTCTGCTTGTGGGATTTTATAGTTTTCCTCATATTTACGAATCGATTTACGTTCGTGCATAACTTTATTTAAATAACTTTTTGTTATAGTCATCGTGAAAAATCTCCTTTAGATGTGATGAGATTTTACTATACGATAAACTTTTCAAAAATCCAAGTAAATTGCTTGAATTAAAGATTCTTGAATTCAGGGGTTCTCTTACATCTTTAAAATTAAATTCTTCATCTAATTTTAAAGGCTTCATATTCAATGTCTGCACCTGTATTGAAGGACTTCAATTGCTTGGCAAAACGTTTCACCATTTTTTCTGGGCCACACATAAAAATACTTGTCTTTGCTGGCACCGAAAAATTTTCAAATGAAAGCCTGTCCATTTGAGCGGTATCAATAAAGTTTACGCTAAAATATTGGTTAGTTTTTGCATACTCCTGTAAAAATTCTTGATAGATCGCATTGTCTTGACCATGATAAGTGTAAAATAATTCAATGTTACGATCGGCGGGATGAGATTGCAAATAGGATAAAAAAGGGGTGATGCCTATGCCACCTGCTATCCAAACTTGTTGTTGTGTCCCTTTTTCAAAGTTTAAATGACCATATGGACCATCAAGTGTGACTGGCGTATTCAGTTGAACTGAATGAAATACTTTCTTTGTGAAATCACCAAGCCCTTTAATGGTAACAAATACTTTTTTTCCATCAGTACCTGAAATAGAAAAGGGATGAGGTGCCTTTTCTAAGCCATCTTGAAAAATCTTAATAAAAATAAATTGTCCATGTTGATAGGGGATTTTTTTATCAAGTGTTAGCTCCAGTTCAATAACATTGGAGCCTAATTTTTTGATCCCTGTAATTTTACCTTTATATTTAAAAAACATATCCTGATACATCGTCAACATATACAACGCCGACATAAATCCGATAGTCGCTGTGAGTGCGGTAAAAATTCCTAAAGGTGTCGGCTGGAATAAATCGTATCTGCTTGAAAAATAGGCATGATAAATACCGAATGTATAAGGGATTAGCATGAATCGATGAACGATCCGCCAGTGTTCATATTTTAGAAATTTAGCAAAAAGCGCTATTAAGATAAGGGCAATAAAGCCATATTGTCCTAGCTCCCCTAACTCCTTGGCGAATTCGCTGAGCGGAGTTTCTTGTGCTTCATCCCAATCAGGTACCATATCTTGTAATTGTCCGTGTAAAATCACTAATCCTAATGAAAAAATGGCTAACCATTTATGATGAAAATATAGACGCTCTAGACCATGGAACCAGCGCTCAAGGATTTTCATTCTTGTTGCTAATAAAAAGACAAGAAAGAAGCCTGTAATGGCCAAGCCTCCGATGATGTGACTAAGCCTGTTAACGGCATGTATAGGCTCTATAGGTGTAGCAAAATACCATAGTAAAGTACTACTACATATCGTGAGTATGATAAACAAAATTCCTTTGATAGATTTCATAAATAACCTCCAGTACTCATTTTTATCGCTAATCATCCTACATATACAATAAGAACCTGAAATGTTTCTGATATTTTGTTGATCTAAACAATTGATTGTAAAAAAAGAGAGTGTATGTTCGGAATATATGTTCCCTTTTAAGGTCGGATGTGTTAAATTAAGAAAGGTAAAAATAGAGATATAAGAAGTGGAGGTAATTATGCAAGGGAATACACATATTATTGGAGGCATCACTGCAAGCCTTGCCTTTGCACAAGTTTCTAATGATAATCCGCTTGTTTTAGTAGGAGCAGGCGTTATCGGTGCATTACTTCCAGATATTTGCCATGGTGGTAGCAAAATCGGGAGGAAGTTTCCCATCATTTCAAAAATTGTCAATACGCTGTTTGGACATCGTTCTTTTACACATAGTGTGCTTTTTTTATTTCTAGTTGTGATGCTACTACATACATTTATACCTTACAAATCCATTTCAATAGGTATATTATTAGGAATGGCAAGTCATATTTTCCTTGATATGGGGACGAAGAAGGGTGTTAAGCTGTTTTTCCCAGTTTCCATTTCGGTACGATTACCATTTACGACAAAAACGGGTAGTAAAGCTGAAAAGGTAGTGTCTATGTTGTTAACGATGCTTTCCATTTATTTTAGTTATGAAATTATCGTTAAACTTATTGATACCGTATAAGCAATGAAACTCAGTCAGTGAGTGAGATACTCCTCCTAAGGTAGATAGATTAAAAATCTGTTTATCTAAGGGGAGTATTTTTTTCTTCATTCAAAAAAGTGAATGTTAGTCACTGTCTATTTAAAAGGGAGCATTTCATTATGAAGGATTTTTTGGTGACGTTTTACTATCGACAGTAGTGCTCATGAAAAACTTCCTCGGGTATGTTATATCAATTTATCTCGCTAGAGCCCTAACTTACAGCCCTCCAAATTGATGCATTTTCGGTAATCATAAGGAGTTTTCCCACTAAAGAAAATCTTAATCTAGCTATTGACCTTTGTGTAACAAAAACCTTTATATTCATTATTAATAAAAAGAATCTTCAGAAGATTCGAATTACATAAGAGGGCGGGGGAGCTATTATGAAACGACAAACATTAATGCGAACACTGACTTTGTCTCAAGTTGTATTTTTAGGGATTGCATGGAATAACCCAATGGTATTCTTCAATACGTATGGAATTGCAACCGTCACTTCCCAAGGTGTCATCATGGGGGCTTATATCATCGCCTTTCTTGCAATCATGTTCACCGCATTTAGTTATGGAAAGATGGCAAAAGCATTTCCAATCGCCGGCTCGGCTTATACATTTACACAAAAATCAATTAATCCACAACTTGGGTTTCTTATCGGTTGGACAATCATGTTGGATTATATGTTAACACCAATGGTCACTTGTTTAATGTCTACTGTTTTTTTACATGCCATGTTCCCTGGAGTCCCTCACGCCCTGTGGATTATCCTCTTAACTGCAACTATTGTAATACCTAGTATCTTGGGTGTTAAGTTCACTGCATCCACTGGTAAGATTTTTGTGATTGCACAAGTCATATTTGTTTTCATCTTCTGGATTTTGACCATCAAAAGTTTATTGGCAGGTGAAGGGGCAGGTACACTTTTCTCTATCCAACCTTTGTTCAATGCAGACATCGATTTGCCTGTAATTTTGGCAGGAGCGTCCATTCTTTGTTTCAGTTTTCTTGGCTTCGACTCCCTTACTACGTTGTCTGAAGAAACAATTAATCCTGAAAAAACAATCCCAAGAGCGATTATCGTCATGTTGCTGATCATGGGTGTCATCTATATCGGATCAGCTTATTTGGCACAATTGGTTCACCCGGGCTTTTCTTTTGAAAGCACTGATTCTGCAGCTATGGAAGTTGTCTATATGGTCGGCGGGAATATGTTCCAATCTTTATTTGTGACAGCAGTAATTTTAGGGAATTTCTCTTCCGGTGTTGCTGCGACTACAAGCGCATCCCGTGTACTGTATGCAATGGGGCGAGATTCTGTACTGCCTAAAAAAGTGTTTGGGCATATCCATTCACGTTATAAAACACCGTCAACAGGAATTATTGTAATCGGTTTCATTTCATTACTTGGTATTGCGCTGACACTCGACCAAGTCATTAAGTTTATTAACTTTGGAGCACTTATTGCCTTTGCGTCCGTTAACTTGTCTGTCATTGCTCATTATTTTATTCGGAATCGTAAGTGGTCCACTTTCACCGAATACATGCGTTATCTGGTTATGCCACTAATTGGAGCAGGATTTACGCTTTGGCTATGGTCTCACTTAGAGTTGGATGCATTGATTCTTGGAGGCATCTGGATGGCAATTGGCATGGGGTATTTAATTTATATGACAAAGTTTTTCAGACAGGGATTGCCTGAATTCAGTTTCGATAAGGAGATTATTCCTGAAAATGTTCTTATAGAAGACATAAAAATGTAAAGGCTTACATGGAATGATTATCGTGTTATTTCGCAGGTAGGAAAGGCAATTGAAAGGGGTGAGGCGATTCGAAAAGGCTGAATTTGGAAAATGGGTACAGCTTTTTTGGAAAAAAGAAAGATCGTAAGCTTTGAAAATGATATGACGAAACGATTATTTTGGGGAATGTAGTTCTTTGACAATTAATCGGAATAGAGACGTCATGCAATTCCTCCCACTTATAGGTGAGGCTAAATATGAATTTAATAAAATATGGATAATAAATTAGGGGGTTTTTAGAATGCTAAACTTGAAAATGTTAGATTTGAAAATGTTTATTAATGGTAAATGGTCGGATTCTGTGAACATGGAAAAACGTAATATTATCAATCCAGCGAATAACGAAGTGATTGCAGAGGCTCCGAGAGCAAGTGTAGAAGAAACGCGAAATGCCATTGATGCAGCGCGAAATGCATTTGATTCAGGAATTTGGTCAAACTTGCCGGCTTCAGAAAGAGCCTCCTATTTATTCAAAATTGCAGATAAACTTGAGGAAAAAGCATCAGAGCTGGGTGAACTTGAAATGTTGAATACAGGAAAGCCCCTTAAAGAAGCAGAGTTCGATATTGGGGATGCTGTGAGTTGCTTCCGTTATTATGGTGGCCTTGTCACAAAACCAAACGGTCAAACATATCCAGTTGCCGATCCAGTACAGGGGCTTATTGTTCGTGAGCCTGTAGGTGTATGTGGTCTGATCGCACCTTGGAATTTCCCATTATTGACAGGAGCGTGGAAAATTGCGCCTGCACTTGCAGCAGGAAATACGATTGTGTTCAAGCCATCGGAGTTAACACCAATTACTACTTTTAAGCTCTTCGAAATTCTTGAAGAAGTAGGGGTTCCAGCGGGCGTTGCGAATTTGGTAACCGGAGGAGGTTCGACTGTCGGTAATGAATTGGCTGAAAGCGATAAAGTCGATATGGTTTCCTTCACTGGCAGTACAACAGTAGGTAGATCAATTATGAAAGCAGCATCAGGAAATATTAAGAAAATTGCACTCGAATTAGGTGGTAAATCGCCGAATATCGTCTTCGCTGATGCAGATTTTGAAACAGCAGTCGACTATGCGCTTTTTGGAATATTTATGAACGCGGGTCAAGTATGTAATTCAGGTTCACGTTTACTTCTTGAAGAAAGTATTCATGACAAGTTCGTTGAAAGCCTGATTAGTAAAGCGAAAAAAATTCGTGTAGGTCGTGGTGATGATCCGTCAACTCAAATGGGTGCCCTTGTCGGTGAAGATCATATGAACTCAGTGCTAGATTATATTCAAATCGGCATCGATGAAGGAGCAAAATTAGTTTGTGGCGGTAAACGGATTACAAGTGGTGGGCTTGAACATGGCTGTTTTGTTGAGCCGACAATCTTTGTAGATACAACGCCTGACATGAGAATTGTTCAAGAAGAAATATTCGGCCCTGTGCTAGTTGTCCAAAAGTTCAAAGATGAAGCGGAGGCTATCGAGCTTGCAAATGATACGCCGTACGGTCTTGCAGCTGGAGTATTCTCTCAAGATGGGGCTAAAGCTTTACGCGTTATTAAAAAAATTAGAGCAGGTATTACTTCAATTAATGCATACAATCTTGCTTACAACGAAGCTCCATGGGGAGGATACAAGCAAAGTGGACTCGGTCGTGGGTTAGGCACGTTCGGTTTGGATGAATTTTCGGAAGTGAAGCAAATCAATATCAATTTAGAAGTTAGTCCGACGAATTGGTTTGAAAATTAACATCTCGTGAAAGAAGTTCGCTGAGGTAAGATCATGAAAAAAGGAAAGGGGAAATGATTTATGATTTGGGATTTCAATTTCAATTTACCGACTTCTATTGAGTTTGGTAACGGGACAGTAAACAATGTAGGGAAAAGAGCGAAAGAGTTGGGCGGCAATAAAGTACTAATCATTACGGATAAAGGGCTGGCACAAACAGGGATTATAAAAAGGGTAACAGATTCATTGGAACAAGAAGGGGTTTCTTTCCTTGTTTATGATGAAATTACTCCGAATCCGAAAGATGTAGACTGCGTAAAAGCCTACGAAAAATTCAAAGACGAAAATATCGACTTGTTATTGGGCCTTGGTGGTGGAAGTTCAATGGACACTGCTAAAGCAATTGGGGTACTTTTTACACATGAAGGGGAGCTTAAAGATCGCTATGGTTTCAATCTGCTGGAGCGCGATATTACACCTCTTATTTGTATCCCTACCACATCGGGTACAGGTAGTGAGGTGACGACGGGATCTGTCATCACAGATACAATCACTAAACAGAAAGAAGCAATCCTTGATATAAAATTAGCGCCGAAACTAGCAATAGTAGATCCTGAATTGACCCTAACTTTGCCTAAATCGATTACGGCTGCTACTGGAATGGATGCATTGACGCATGCAATCGAAGCTTATACGAGCAATATTGCTGAACCGATTTCTGATGCACTCAGTCTTTATGCTATTGAAATTATTGCTAAGTATCTTCCACTCGCTGTAGAAAACGGCAACAATTTAGAAGCAAGACAAAATATGCTTGTAGGAAGTTTGATTGCAGGTATGGCATTTACGCACGCCGACCTGGGTGCGGTGCATGCAATGGCTGAACCGCTTGGAGGGCTATATGACACACCACATGGAGTGGCAAATTCCATCTTCCTTCCTCATGTATTTGAATATAATATTCCTTCCAATCCGGAAAAACATGCGACGGTTGCTGTGAAGCTTGGCGCGAAAGCGGAAGGGAAGACAGTAGAGGAAATTGCTCAAGAAGGTGTTGTATTGCTACATGAACTCGCAAGTAAAATTGGCATTCCAAAATTCCGAGATTTAGATAATGTTGACCCTGAAGATTTTGAATTCCTTGCTGAAGGGGCATTCAAACATTTATGTACAATTACAAATTCTCGTAAATTATCGAAAGATGACTACTTGAAATTGTTTCAAATTACTTATGAGATGAAAATGCAACATTCATCTTAATCACCTCACGATACACTGGGGGCTCCCGTGTACATAACGTGAGGATCAAGAATAGTAGGGGGAAATAATATGGTTAGTCGCGATGAGAAACAATTTTTGAATTTACCATTTACAGGGATATGTACGTTTGGGAAATATCCGATTTGCTCAGATTTGGACCAGCTGGATGCGGATGTAGCGGTTATTGGGGTTCCGAATGACATGGGTACCCAATGGAAATCAGGTGCCAGAATGGGACCGCGGGGAATCAGGGAAGGTTCAACACTTTACAGTTTTGGATTAGATGGTGCGTATGACATCGAAAATGATATTACGTATCTCGGCCCAGATTGGAAAGTAGTGGATTGCGGCGATGTCGACATGGTACATGGAGACCTCATGCAATGTCATGAAAATACAGAAGAGGCAATCCGCAAAATTGTTTCTAAAGGAGCTATGCCAGTAGTGCTAGGTGGAGATCATTCTATCACGGCTGCAGTAGGAAAAGGACTGGAAGAATTGGGTCCATTTCATGTTATTCAGATTGATGCGCATCTAGATTGGGCGGATCACCGCTCAGGAATGCGGTATGGCCATGGGAACTGTATCCGCCGTTTATCGGAGCTAGATCATGTACAGCAAATATTCCAATTAGGTATTCGTGGTATTAGCAGTAGTAAGAAAGAGGATGTTGATGCAGCAAGAGATTATGGTAGCGTCATTTTATCCCCACGCCAAATGAGAAAAATGGGAATTGAAGAAGTGCTAGAACAAATCCCAGCAGGAGAAAGATATTATGTGACGATTGATATTGATGGATTGGATCCATCAATCGCACCAGGGACTGGTACTCCTTCCCCAGGCGGCCTTCTTTATGATGAAGTAAACGAATTATTGGAAGGTATCGCAAAACGGGGAGATGTGATTGGATTCGACTTAGTCGAAGTGGCGCCTCCTTATGATCCTACCGGTATAACACAGCAAGTAGCGGCTCGCATCATGCTAGATTTGCTCAGCTATGTTTTAAAGGAGAAAGAGACTAGAGGACTAGCAAAAAAGGAAAATAGTACGCAAAACACGATGGTTGCTGAATTGAAGTAAAGTATAGCTGTTTAACCGTTTGGAAGCGCTTCTGAGTATTGAAAGAACTTCCATGAAAACGTGAAAGCTTTACTTGGGCTTTTATCTAATAGCGGAGATGGGGATCGGAATTGTACTTGACAAATAGTCAGAAAAGATTGCATATTTTGAATTAGGGACTCGCTGAAAATTCAATCCACCTGTAAAAGGGTTCTATGAGGTTTTGCAGGAATTGAATTAGACAGGAAAATAATTGAGGATACAACTTATCACTTGTTTTTTGAAGTTTATTGTATGTATGCCAACTTTAGATTGGGTGAGTTTTTAAATTCCTACTATAAACAAATGTAGCAGTCCTTAAATTTTGTAGGAGGTATGCTGATTGAAAGAAAAACTGACAATCGGTGAAATGGCAAAACTGCGAGGGGTGACTTCGGAGACATTACGCCACTATGACCGGATCGACTTGTTCAAGCCACAATTTATCGATCCTCATTCAGGGTATCGATACTATTCCATTTTCCAATATGAAATTCTAGGTACCATAAAAGAACTAAGGCAACTTAGGATGACTACAGATGAAATAAAGGAATATCTTAATGAACGTAATTTCAGTAAATCATTGGATATTATGAGAACCAAACACGAAGAACTCGTTTCAAATCTGAAAGAATTGAATGAGATGGAAGAAAATATCAGGGAAAAGATCGCCTACTTGGAACAGGTGGAAAAAGAAAATGAACTTCAGAAAGTCATATTCCGTGAAATGAAAAGTAGGCGATTACTTACTCTGCATGAGAAAATTAATGATAACTTTGAACTCTGTTATGGTGTGTTGAATTTAGAGAATATGCTTACAGATAAGACACCTATTCTAGCTACCAATAGACTGGGCATTATTATCGAAGAGACGAATCTTAAATTGGAACGTTTTGAAGAACCTTCTACAATTTTTATTGTCGCAAAGAATAAGGATGTTATTCCAAATACATATCAATTGACGATTCCAGGGGGATTATTCGCCTGTATCAGATACAATGGAGAATTGTTGTCGAGTCGCAGCGAAAGTTTAAAAAAAATACTTCATCATCTTAAAACAAACAACTATGAAATTACTGGTGATGCATTGCAAATCATGCATCTAGATATCACGATTTCGGATAAACCAAATGAGATCACCTTTGAAATTCAAGTTCCCGTTCGAAAACAGTGATTTAAGCCATTTTGGTTTTGGATTTTTTTGATTGGAGGAGTGTCCTTCAGTTCGTTAAGAGGATGTTATATCGAGGGGAGTAAAATTTATTAACACGTAAACGATCGTAAGTGGCCTAACAGCAAGTCTTACCATAGCGCAAATTTCCAATTGTTATAAAAGGGACAGGGGTGTCTAGGGGATTGCTACCAGATAATTGCCACGGTGACAGTAAAATCGGGTGGACCATTTCCTTTATTTTGAAAAGATAGGAGAAAGAAGACGGTAGTTAAACTGTTTTCCTATTGTTACCATGAAAGCAATGAACCCCAGTACGAGAATTACCTCAATACTGGGGGTTGCGTTCAAGTCCAGTTTTAGTCAGCCTGTATCTCTTCGACCGTTTGCTCAACCTCTGCACGTGACATTTTTTCACGACCATCTTGCATTGCTTTTAATGTTTTATGAGCAAGTGCAAGTGGAAGTCTGCAAAATAATAGTACAGTACGCTTATTAATATCTTTCATATAAAGATCAGCTTTCGCAAGGTTTTCCTCCGCGTAAGCAAATAAATCCTCACGTGTCCAGCCGTCTGGTACAAAACTCACACCACGTTCATCCATATCCTCATGTTGATTACGTAAAATATTAACTGCTTGGAGACCTCGACCATAGCCAATAGCTAAATCACGATCAGTTTGAATATCTGCACCCCACGCCCAAAGCTCGGACAGCATTGTCCCAACAAGCCCTGCCACATAGTATGTATAATCATCTAAATCCTCACGTGTATGCACTTGCCAATTTGCCTTAGCCCACTTGCCCATTCCATAAGCCATTTCACTCGTTGAAGATTGGACAATTTTACGTGAACCTTCAGGGCAAAATGTTAACCAATCTGCTAAGCGAAGTGAAACCTCAGGTAGCTGATCTGCATAAGGAGCTAATAATGCTTCGTATGCTTCAACATTAAATGTATCTTTTAATAATTCGCTTGTTGCATTTAGTAAATCATATTTTACATCGTTTGAAAGCTCTTCATGATCTTCAATTTCATCTATAGCACGCATTGCTAAATATGCGGCTGCCACTGACAATTTTAAATCATTTTTTAAAAAAGTAATCGGTATATAAAAAGTGCGGCTTGTTTCCTTTAAAACTTGCATCGCTTCTTTATAAAGTTTCTTTTGATCTCTCACTTGTATTCCTCCGTTCAAATGGTAACACATCTATAGTATATCGTATCGTAAAAGTGCCGAAAGATAAAATAGATTGTTCAATTTTAAATCATATTATTTGAAAGTGTGTAAATAAAAGATTATAGTTTAATAGTAAACTATTTAAAGCTATACTATTTTAGGTGTAGTATTTGTAAAGAGAAGGAGTTTTTTTGATGGGACGTTTAAGTAACAAGATTGCAATTATTACAGGTGGTGCATCCGGGATGGGCGCAGCTATGGCAAAAGTGTTTGCGAAAGAAGGGGCTACTGTAATTGCGGCTGACATTAACGAAGAAAACCTAGCAAAAATTTCTGAGCTAGAAAATGTTGAGGGAATGAAATTAGATGTTTCTTCGGATGACAACTGGGCGGTAGTAACGAAAGCAGTGGCTGATAAGTATGGGCGGATTGATATATTAATAAATAATGCAGGTATTTCATCTGAAAAAGATCCAGACCAAATTTCTCTAGCGGATTGGACAATTATGCATAATATCAATGCTTTTGGTCCATTCTTAGGCATTAAACATACTTCAAAATATATGAAAGAAGCTGGAAAAGGCTCAATTGTTAATACGTCTTCATATACAGCTATCATTGGTGCGGGCTTAAATGCTTATACAGCTTCGAAAGGATCATTACGCGCAATCGCTCGAGCAGCCGCTACTGAATTAGGAGCTTACAATATCCGTGTAAATACCGTCTTCCCAGGTGTTATCGAAACGCCAATGACAGCAAAATTGTCCGAAGCAAAAGAAACAATGAATAGGCTAGTACGAGCTACACCAATGGGAAGACTTGGGCAACCAGAAGAAGTTGCAAATGCTATATTGTTCTTAGCATCAGATGAAGCTTCTTATATTACTGGTGCTGAACTAGTGATCGATGGTGGTTATTCAGCTCGTTAATTGATAAAGAAGTGAAAATGCATTGAATGTCAGTGCATTTCACTTCTTTTGTTTTTTTAGTAGAATAATGTTAAAGTTATAAAAATGCGTTGATAATCGTGTGAATAATAGAAAAATTTTGATATTTTTTGCGTTTTTTTCATGAAAGTTTGCTAAGTTATTGCACAATCATTTCAACAGCGGTAAAGTTTAGGAAGAGCAAATATACAACTACATTTTTCGAGTAATTGTAGCCGACGCTTCGCTTTCGCGCAGAAAATATTTGTAGCTGTTGATTAGCTTTTAGTACTAAATACAATATGTCGGATTTAGGCACAATAACTCCTTGCAAAATCCGTGACATCTGTGGAGACATGAACTTTATTCAACTGGTATTTAAACGCCTCTTGAATAAAGCAAAATCTAGTATATATCTCATCATCAGAAAATAGAGATTGTACGTTAATTCAAAGGAGAATGGTATGCCAAAGGCTATAGGTATTGATGCAGGCGGCACATTGACAAAAATTGCTTATTTAGATGAGCATAATGAGCTTATTTTAACAACTTTTCCGTCAAATGATTTGCTGGCTGTTAAAAATTGGATTATTAATCATCCAGATATTGAGGACATTGGTGTTACGGGGGGGCGTACAGAACAATTACTGGATGTCATTAAAACAATGAAATCGATTCATTATATAGTAGAATTTGAAGCTACATTGAAGGGCGTTCGATTTTTGTTGCATAAAGAAGGATACTTTTTCGAACGTAGTATGATTACGAACATTGGTACGGGTACTTCGATTCATTATATGGAAGGTAATACGAATATTCGTGTTGGTGGGACAGGCGTTGGTGGTGGAACATTGATTGGATTGTCAGCGCTTACAACGGGAATTACGGATTATAATGAAATACGAGACATGGCTTCTAAGGGCAATCGAGAGGGTATTGATTTACTGGTTAGGGATATTTACCAAGGAATGGATACACCGATTGATGGACATTTGACTGCCAGTAATTTTGGGAAAGTCGGTATTACGGAGTTTGTCAAACACCCAGCTGAAGATATTATTGCCACTGTACAAGGGCTTGTCGGTGAGGTTATTACTACACTTAGTATTCAATATGCTGAGGAAAAAAATGCCCAACATATCGTGTATATCGGCTCAACCTTAAGCAATAATGATCATCTTGCACGGGTGATTGCTAATTACACACGCACAAAAAAACATACACCGATCTTTATTAATGACCACGGTTTTTCAGGTGCAGTTGGTGCATTACTTAATATAACTGAATATACAATTGTCTAAAGGACAAATAAAAATGTACATTACTAATTTTATTGGTGATGTACATTTTTTTGGTAATGTCTGCCCTAATCTCCAAAGCATAAATCGTTCTATCCTGAGCACATTACAATTAGGAGGTGAATATCCGTGGGCAATAGAAACACCAATAAAAACAACAAAAATAACAATAAAACAATGAATGTTAGAACGCATAATCCTTTTGATACCTACAAAAAAATAGACCTCGATCAATCAAATAGCAATAACAATAACCCGAATGACAATCTAAATGAAGAATTCGCTGCAGAATTTGATGCGAAAGCGAAAAATAAAGATAATAAAACGAACCATGCGAAAAATCAGCAGTCCAATAAAAAGAATTAATCTAAATTTTGGAGGTGTCGATAATGGCTAAGAAAGGGAAAACAAGTTTCAAAAAGAAAAAGAAAAAAGATACACATAAAAGAAATGATCGTGAAGAATACTCAGCAGAGTTTAATCAAGTGATTCATAATAATCCTCAACAACCAAAACAATAATGACGAAAACTGCTTCTGAAGTAAAGAATACTTAGGGAGCACTTATTATTTGTTGTTTTGACGACTTTATGCAAAAAGAGTGCGAGAGGTGGATACATTTGCAAAAATTTTTTGTAATACTAGGAACTTTTCTCGTATTTCTTACTGCGCTGTTACATGTACCAACAATTACTTATGCTCAACAAGAAGTGCCTGCGTATGCTAAATGGGGAAAGTTAGCGGTAAAAGAGACACAGGCCAAATATCCTGAAGCAAAAATTCTAGATTATTTGCATGTGGGAAGCGAGGTTCATGAAGAGTCCACTATTGAAAAATTTAAGCTTTGGCTAAAACAAAGTGATAAAGAATTCGGTCTACATGTAAGAATCAAATATGTAACGAATACGAACAAAGTGGTAAATATTGAATTTAAAGAAACAAGTTCATAATAGAAGAGGATGCCTAATCTATGGCATCCTCTTTCTGTTAGCTCTCTAACTTCTGAATAAATTCGCGCATTAATCCAGGTAAGTCTGGCCATGCATGACCACTAATTAAATTGTCATCTGTATGAAGATTAGCATCAATATACGTTGCTCCTGCTACTTGAACTTCTGGCTTGCAGGCAATATAGGCCGTTAGCTCACGTCCATTAAGTACCTCAGGAATGGTCGCGAAAATTTGAGCTGCGTGACATACAGCAGCAATTGGTTTATTTGTTTCAAAGAAATGGCTCACTAGTGTTGGAACATGCTCATTTAAACGAATGTATTCCGGCGCTCGCCCACCAGGAATCATGAGTCCGTCAAATTGTGCTGGATCTACATCTGCAAATGAAGAGTGTGCTTCTAAGCCATATGCTGTTCGTTCGATATATGTATCGACTCCATCAACAAAATCGTGTAGTACCGTTTGTAATTTCTTTGCTGATGGTGCTGCAATCGTCACATCATAGCCCGCCTCTAGACAACGGTAATAAGGATAAAAAATTTCTAAAGCCTCAACGGCATCTCCTGCAAGTATTAAAACCTTTTTCCCCATGATTCCATCTCCCTTTTATTGTAATCTAGTAGCTTAATTCGACACTTTCAAAAAATTTCCTTCTGATATTTTTGAAAAGCTGATAGAAGTAGAGAAATCGCTGATAGACTCAGGAGGATCGCTGATAAAAGTGAAGAAATCGCTGATAAAGCCAGGAGAATCGCTGATAAAAGTGAAGAAATCGCTGATAAAGCCAGGAGGATCGCTGATAAAAGTGAAGAAATCGCTGATAAAGCCAGGAGAATCGCTGATAAAAGTGAAGAAATCGCTGATAAAGCCAGGAGGATCGCTGATAAAAGTGAAGAAATCGCTGATAAAGCCAGGAGGATCGCTGATAAAAGTGAAGAAATCGCTGATAAAGCCAAGAAAATAGCTGATAACCGCATGAAGATTGCTGATAGCCTGACGACTTTGAATAATCGCCACTAAATGCTTCATCAAAACTTCAAACAACGTACTTTACATTGAAAAAAATGAAGCGTATAGTAATTATTTAACTAGGTAAATAAATTTGAGGAGAGATAAAATGAATCCTATATTTCATGCTTTATTCCAAAAAAGTCGTTATTTAACGAATTCTTTAAATGAAGTACTGAAACAGCATAATTTGTATAGCTCACAATGGGCTATTTTATACTGCTTACATAAGCACGGTCCAATGACGTTAACGCAAATCTGGAAGTATTTAAATGTGGAGGCACCAAGTATAACAAGAGCAATTACTCGACTCGAGTCTTTAGGATGGGTACTAAGAATGGATGGTGAAGATAAGAGGGAAAAAATTGTTGCCTTATCTCTATATGCAGAGGAACAATTGCCAACTATTACTGAAACCATTTTCGCTTTTGAAGAAGAAATGGTAGGGACATTGACTGTCGAGGAACAGCAGCAATTTATGATTTTACTGGAAAAAATGAAAGGTTGATTACATGCAACAAGAAGAAAATACAAAAATTTGGACGAAACGGTTTATGAGTCTCTTTTTAACAAATATTTCGGTATTTTTTGTTTTCTATGGGTTGGTAACGACTTTACCACTATATGCGATAGGTGAGCTGCACCAAACAGATAAGGAAGCTGGATTGTTACTGTCGGTATTTTTATTATCAGCCATTATCGTTCGTCCGTTTTCAGGTAAACTATTAGATGTCTTTGGGAAGAAAAAACTTCTAGTTATTTCGATTGCCGGCTATTTTTTATGTACGGTTTTATATTTATTCATTCATCCTTTTGGATTTTTACTAGGCTTACGTTTTATTCAGGGGATCTTCTTTAGTATTATTACAACAGCAGCTGGCTCTTTAGCTGCAGATATTGTGCCAGCAAACCGTAAAGGTGCCGGCCTTGGTTATTTTACAATGTCTACTAACTTAGCAGTAGTTATTGGGCCATTTATAGGCTTACTGCTTATTCAATATAGTAGCTTCAATGTACTTTTTATTGTTATGAGTATTTGTATATTAGCAGGAGGTATACTAGCTGTAACGGTGAATACCGATGATTTGCCCAAGCCAGCATATCAAGGGAAATTGACCTTTAAATTTGATGATTTATTGGAACGTAAAGCACTTCCAGTAGCTGCTATCGCTAGTTTAGTAGCTTTTTCATATGCGAGTGTATTATCGTTTTTATCAGTGTACGCACAGCAAAAAGATCTAATGGCTGTAGCGAGTCTATTTTATGCAGTTTTTGCAGCAGCTATGCTTATTACACGTCCATATACAGGCAAACTTTATGATACAAGAGGACCGCAATTTGTTATTATTCCTGGTATTATTTCCTTTGCCATTGGGCTTGTTATGCTCGCATTTGTCTCAGGCCCGGCATTATTTTTATTTGCCGCCATTTTTATTGGATTTGGCTATGGAGCAGTGACGACAAGCTTACAAGCACTAGCTGTACAATCTACTGTACACACGCGCAGTGGTTATGCAACTGCAACGTACTTTACGATGTTTGATCTTGGGATTGCTCTCGGTTCTTATTTGTTAGGGATAGTGGCAGTGAAAGCGGGCTATTCTGCTGTTTATCTAACGGGTGCAGGTTTACTGATCGTTGTTTTCTTCATTTATTTAGCACGATTAGCCAAAATAAAAACAAAAAAAGTAGTACACGTTTAAGCATAAAAAAACAGTTGGGTCAGATCAGATTGATCAAAACGCCAACTGTTTTTTCTTTCACTATATACGACCATACCCAACAAAGTGCTTCTTCCAATAAGAGCTATTGATGCTGGCGATATTAACACCACTATTACTCGCATTAATCATTTGATTATTTCCAATATAAATGCCTACATGTGAGATACCTGCTTTATATGTATTGGCAAAAAACACTAAATCACCCACTTTAGGTGTGCTAACTTTTTTAGATGTATTGTAAAAACCTGCTGCTGTTTTACGAGCTGTCGGAATACCGGCTTTATTAAAAACGTAAGTGACATAGCCTGAACAATCAAAACCTGTGCCCGGTGTATTTCCACCGAATGTGTATTTAACACCTACATATTGTTTAGCAATTTGTACTAGGTTAGTTGTTGGTTTAGGTGTAGACACCGGGGTATTGAGGTTTAACTTTTGTCCAACGTGAATTGTTGGAGAAGATAAGTTATTCCATTTCATCAATGTTTGATAAGAAACACCCTGTTGATTAGCAATCTTCCATAAAGAATCACCAGATTTTACTGTGTAAGTTGCCGCTGATGCTGTTTCAATCGTTGAAAAAAGTACAGATGTACTTAATGCCAATGTAGCTAATTTCAAACCCCATCGGTACTTTTTATTTTTTTTCATTATATGTATCCTCCTAAAAACTTTAAAGATTATCAATTGGTATATAAATGATATTAACATTGTAATATTACAGTTATATGTCAATAAAATAACATTAAGGATACAATTTATACGGATAATAATTAGAAAATTACTACACATTATAGCATTCATTGGTTGAATACATTTTTTTGAAATTACTCGTTCATATAAAAAAATAGAGTTAAAAATAACATATTGGGGGATAGTAAGTATCTGAACGGATTGAAGGGACTGACACTTGATGTAGGCAAGGGACAGTCCTCATAAGGTGGTTTATTTTTTTCCTTTTTGAATTGCGTTACGTGCAAGTGCATCTGCAGCTTTATTTTGCGTATCTGGAACCCATTTGATGAAAAATAAATCGAAGCTACGTGCAAGTGTAAGTGCCTGCTCAAGATAAGGTTTAAATTCCTCATTTTTGACATATTCTTTTTCCATAGAGGCTACAACAATTT
This sequence comes from Lysinibacillus sp. RS11, assembly GCF_042019215.1. Lineage (NCBI taxonomy): Bacteria > Bacillati > Bacillota > Bacilli > Caryophanales > Bacillaceae > Lysinibacillus > Lysinibacillus sp. RS11. The sequence goes on from NZ_CP168124.1 coordinate 1,685,841, forward strand.
TTGAATCAGAACGTACTGAGACAATGTTTGAACCGATTTTTTGTGCTTCTTCAAGACCACGTACTAAGGCAGTAAACTCAGCAATATGGTTATTGGTTTGCCCTATATACTCACTGATTTGTATATGTTGGCCTTCTCCTTTAATAAATATTCCAATACCACTAGGGCCTGGATTTCCTGCACTGGCGGCATCTATGTTTACTTCTAACATAAAATCCCTACTTTTTAATTTAGATTTTACTTTAATTGTACATCAATAGTGTTTTTACACAATATCTTAATGAGATGAAGATCAACAAAAAAAATAGTTGCTTGATCAAAACGTTCACTTCATAATAGTAAGAAGTGAAATTTGGACGTGAAAGGAGCAAGAGTTCAAAATGGATAAAGTGACGGTTATGAAAGATATTGATGAACTGCATGATACGTATTGCGCTGATTGCCTAGTGATAAAGCAATTACGAAAAGAGCGTGGTAAGCCTGGAGCTCATCGTTTCTGTATTGAAGCTTGCTCAGTAGGGGAGAGACTACAGTTTCTAGGAGAAGAGCTTCTAAAGGTTTATAGTAGGTAAATGTCTGCGGATTTTAAAGGCTTTAACAAAGTAATCATAAGTACTAAATCGAGTACGTTAAAATAATAGTGATAAAAGTTTTATTTTTGCATAAAAAATAATCATATTTACTAAATACAATGCATAAATAACAATATGTTCGGAAATAATGGAATTGGTTGGTTACCATAGAAAAAGCTACTTTGTGATAGGTCCTTACTTATTACAAAAGTAGCTTTTTTCTGTTTATACACAAAGAGCCGTACACTTTAAGTAAAAAGGTGTACGGCGTCTTTTTATTTTTATGCATTATTTAGTTGCAACATAGTTACTTAAGTCTTGGTAATATTTTGTCAGAGAGGAAGCTGAAATATCAAACGTTGCTGCGATTTCTTTTACTGTCATTGATAGCGACTCGAACAACTCTTTTTCCTGACCATATCGAATCGCACCAGCAGCAATGGCAGCCTCTTTACGCGCAGCTGGTTGTCCTTCAATTAAATAGTCCTCTAAAAGCTCTAACATAGGAGCTGTTTCACGATCATTTTGCTCAAGGAAATCTTTAACTTGTGTAAGTACATTGCTCTCAAAGTTAGTGAATTCCTCGCCTTTATAACCATTTGTAACAAGTAACTCCCAGAAGGATAAATGTTCTTCTTTTAAGAACGCTCCAACCTTCTTGTCAGAAGCCTCAAAATTTTTCTTGAATTGCTCAAATACTTTTGCATGATCTTCTGGGAAGAAAATCAGCGTTGAAACAGCTAAATAGTACTCTGATTTTTTTGTACCATCTGGTAAAATGAATGCAAAAACATGCATGCCTTCAGGAATTGGCTTGTCATTTTCTCGACGAATATAAATTTCTTCATTTGTTAACACATGAATAGCCTTGAAATATTTTTCTTCTACAACTGACACCGAACCAATAAATAAATTCGGTTGTGACCAGCCTTCTAGTACTTTTAACGTAGAAGGTCTTACCGCTTTTTTCTTCGTTTTCTTTAAGTAACCTTTCCAAATAGATGGCTCTTGATGGAAGAAGAAGTCGTCTAACGCGATTGCCTCAATTAGCTCTCTTTGTAGTACGCTCTCTAATTTAGGCTGCCATGTGCCTACATGTTCGATATAGGCACGAACATCTTTGCGTTCAGGGTATTCTAAGTAAAATGTTTGTAGTACACGCTCTAATTCTTCGATTGCTACAGTTTCTACTGTAACCTGCTGTTTACCTTCACAACATTTTTTATATTTTTTGCCGCTACCGCATGGGCATGGATCATTACGTTTTACCATAATTAGAAACACTTCCTTTGAAAATTGTTAGTCGAATTTTGCTAAATAAATTGCTTACACTTAATAATAACGGTACATTTGTACGAAGAAAAATGATAGTCTATTTAGAAATATCTAAAAAAGGTAGAGGGACGCCCTGATTCTAGTATATGTACATATTTTCTAACTTAGAACTAAAAAAAGAAACCATCTACGCCTTGAAAGCGTTGGATGGTTCTTGTTAAGTAGAGTAGGGTTGATTATCCTTTAATAGCTTCAATTCCCATTGTTAATCGTTCAAGCTCATCAACGAGGTGACCGATATAAGAAATCGTATCTCGAAGCGGCTGCTCTGTTGTAATATCAACACCTGCCATTTGAGCTAGCTCTACAGGTGATTTCGTGCCACCAGCTTGGAGGACAGCTAACCATTCATCTACCGCTGTACTGCCTTCCTTTAGTATACGCTGAGATACTTGTGTAGAAATCGTTAAGCCTGCACTATATGTGTAAGGGTATAAGCCCATATAATAGTGTGGTTGACGCATCCAAGTAAGCTCTGCACCTTCAGAAATATCGACAGTATCGCCCCAGAAATCTTCAAGGACAGAACGTTTTAATTGATTTAAAACGGTAGCATTAACAGCTTCACCAGCGTCAATTAATTCATATACTTTTCGTTGATAGGCTGCTTCTAGTAAGTGTGTCACGAAGTTATGGTAATACGTTTTGGACACAATATTAGAAATAACCCAGCGTTTGAAACGAAGGTCATCGTTATGAGTTAATAAATAATTAGCTAGTAGCATTTCATTCATTGTGGATGGTGCCTCAATAAAGTATAACGAAGGACGACTGTTAAAATAAGATTGATGTGCATGCGCATTTGCAAAATGACCTGCGTGTCCTAACTCGTGGATCAGAGTGAATACCTCATTCATACGTTCATTCCATGACATTAAAATATATGGATGACTGCCATATGGACTCGAACAGAACGCACCCGTAGATTTTCCTTTGTTTGGTGCATAATCAATCCAACGCTCGTTAAAAGCCTTCTCAATTAAGTTCTTGTATTCTTCACCCATAACTGCTAACGATTTTTCTACATAACCCTTTGCTTCAGCCATTGTTATTTTAGGATCGTAATCTGGATCAAGTGCTATCTTTAAGTCAGCAAATGTCATTTTCTCGATGCCATTCGCTTGTTGAATAAGCTTTGCGTAACGGCGCATATGAGGCGCAAGCTCTTTTGTAATAAGATCTATTTGACGATTATATAGCGATCGATCAACATCCTGATCAAACAGTAAATAGTCAATGACAGAGTCAAAGCCTCGTAAATCAGCCATTGTTTTTTCTTGTTGGATATGTGTGTTATAGATTTTGGCAGTTGTGTGCTGATAATCGCGTAATTTACTAGAAAATGCTTCAAATGCAGCGCGGCGTACATTTGTATTAGCCTCAAACTCCCAGTTATTTTCGAATAATACAAAGCTTAGTGGATGCGTTTCACCATTTGCCTCAAACTGTCCAAAATGCATATCAACTAGCTTTGCCGTATTATACGTTTCATATGGTGCCTTAAAAGTTGAACTGAATGAAGCTAATGCTTTTTCCACTTCTGGATGTAGCTGATGAGGCTTTTGCTTTAACAATTCTTCTAAGTAAATCTTGTAAATAGGGCTAGACTTCGCAGCTTCTTGTAAAATCACTTCATCTAATGCTAGTAATTCACTGCGTACAAATGATAGTGCACTACTAATTTTTCCGACGGCTGTACTGAATTTTGCAGAACGCATTTGGGCTACATCATCCGTACGATCTGCTTGAATATTTAAGTTTGCATAAGCGCCAATAGGAACAATGCTTGCTTGTAATGCTTCAAAAGCTGTTAATACAGCAATCACCTGTTGGGCATCTGTAATCGTACCTTGATACTTGCGTTCAAAGTTTAGTGCATCCTCTACAAGCTGAGCTAAAGCAGGCTCAAAATCCGCATCATTTTCAAGTAAACCCTTTAAATCCCAAGTTTCTTCTACTGGTACATCTTTTCGTAATGGTAAATCCATCAATTAACACCCCTTTTTATGTAACTGTCTCCATTATAACGAAACTATTTCGGAAAGTGAAATAATTATAGAGAATAGTTTTAATATTCTTAAATAAAAAACAATAAGATTGTAGAAACTTATGTTCGTGTTAGCTATAATGGTTTTAAGATACGAGGGGGAATGAAATGATAATGCCATTAGTTTTGGAGAAACCAGACGTGTATAAGGTTAACCAGTTGAATCAAGATAATCTATGGAAAAAAATAATTGCGGATTTGTTTGAAGATTTTTTGTTGTTCTTTTTGCCAGAGTTACATGCAGAATAAGCGAGTGGAATTTTTACAGCAGGAGCTTTTCAAAGAAATTATTGAGTATCGTCAAGGACGCAAAATAGCCGATCAAATAGCGAAGGTCCATCTCAAAGATGGAAAAGAGCAATGGATCCTCGTTCATACGGAAGTACAAGCTATAGATGAAGTACATTTTGCGAAGCGCATGTTTGAGTACTTCTATCGTATAAATGATCGGTATGGTAAGAAGGTTGTTGCTATTGCAATTTTTACCAATAAGAGTACTAAAAGCACGAACCAGTACCATGATAAATAGTACGGTACGGAAATAAAGTACACTTTAACTTCTTTCAGCGAATGTTCAAACATTTGCTGAAAGAAGTTAAAGCCTCCGGCGGATGTCACGGAATCGGAAAGGAGTTCTTTGTGCACAAAGCCGATTCCGGACGCAATTATGCCGAGGCATAATTGATTCAGTTTGCTGTGTCAGATTTTGATGAAGAAGCATTGAAAAAATCACCTAAGCTGTTTAGTAAAGCGTTACTAGCTTCTATTTATTTGAATCGTACTAAAAATAAAATGAGCTTGCGTACTGCATATAAAAGAGCTCTCCTAAGAGAAGTGTGGTTATTAAATAATATTGAACGAACAGAAATAAGAGCGCTTCTTTACTTTATTGATTACTTATTGAAACTACCAAAATCTATGTCAGAGCAGCTTGTAAAAGATATTAAAGATGAGATTAGTGGGGAGGAAGAAATGTTGAATCTATATAAAGAGGATTTACCACCAACACTTGCTGGTGTTTTAGAATTAGAGAGACAGGAAGGCTTTAAGCAAGGTATCGAACAAGGCATTAAACAAATAATTATTGGTTTGATTGGAAAGGGTGCTGAAGATGAGTGGATTGCTGAAGTTGCAAAGCTTCCACTAGCAAAAGTACAAGAAATTCGTAAGGAGCTTAAATCCTGTTAATGAAAAAAATGTGCGTATAGCCAACATGCATTGTTACACATACTAAGAGTGACATAATTGGAGGAGAAATAATGACGCAAAACTTAAACAAACAATTGAATAAACTTGTCGCTACATGCTCGGTACTTTATACAAAATTGCACAATTATCATTGGTATGTAACAGGTAACGCCTTCTTTACACTACATGCAAAATTTGAAGAATTATATAATGAAACAACATTAAATCTAGATGAAATTGCAGAGCGCATTCTTTCGAAAGATGGCAGGCCTGTAGCGACTTTAAAAGAGCATCTTGAACTATCATATGTTGAGGAAGCGACAGGAAATGAGACAACCGAGGAAATGGTAGTTACAACTATTTCAGATTTCCAAAAGCTAATGAAAGCTTTAAACTCAACAATGGAGCTTGCGGCTGAAGAAGGAGACGACCGTACAGAGGATTTACTTAATGCTATGTTTCAGTCCCTTGAAAAGCATACTTGGATGTTAAAAGCATTCCTAGGTGGCTAATAACCAAAAAGTAAATAGTAAAAGAGGCAATCACTTTTGAGTAAGTCATTGCCTCTTTTTTCATTTAATAAAAACGCCAAACCATTGTAACAAGACGTGAATAGGTAGCAAAATGTTTTTTTCTTGAAAAATAGGGTAAATACCTAGTAAGCCATATAAATTAGGAGGAATTGAACATGATGAATGAACAAAACTCACAAATTGAAGTGGCCCATTCAAGGGAAGAAATGCTTCATATTTTAGAAAGTATGCGATTAAAAGCATTTCAAATAGAGGACATTCACATTATTGCCAAGGATCCATGCAAATTAGAGGATGTAAAATGGGATACTGACGTTAAAACACATGAGGTAGGGAATTGGGTGGATCAATTTAAATCATGGTTTACTGGTGAATCAGCTGTAACAGAAGGATTAAAGAGATTTGATCTTACTGAGGGACAAACAGCATACTATGCTCAACTCGTAGAACTAGGTGCTATTGTATTATTAACTGAGTGTGGGACTTAACTGAGTCTATGATGACATCAACTATTTCGAAAGATAATCATTATCATCATGATTCGCTTAGTCCTCGTCGAACTGTACCAGAATCTACTTTTGATAATGTAGAAACTCCTGAATATTACGAGGAGCGTATGTATGAATGAGGCTGAACAAATTTGAAGATATCTATAAATACAAAAAACAGAGTGAATGTACAGCATCACTCTGTTTTTTGTATTGTGTGGATTCAATTCAATATTAATGTATAGCTTTCTCATGTTCTTGTTTTTTAATAAAGCGTAAAACATGAAGATGCTCTAATTGTGCAACAAGGTTACCGATTAGAATAAAGCTACCACCAATTAATAATTTTATCGTTATTCCTTCGCCGATAAACATCATAGCAAACATCGCTGCAAAAATCGGCTCTAAAGAAAAAATAAGTCCTGTATGTGTAGCAGAAGTATACTGTTGTGCAACAGTTTGCCCTACGAAGCAAAATGCACTACAAATGACACCTAGCCCGATAATGGCAATCCATGCAGTCGTGGTACTTGGAAGTGTTGGTGTTTCAAAAATGAATGTTAAGATAAGTGCATAAAGTCCAGCAAAACCGAGCTGGTAAATGCCATAGGAGATTGATTCAACGTTTTTTGTAAATGAACTATTTAATAATAAGTAAATTGAATAACACAGTGCTGCGATGGCTACTACAATATCCCCTTTTTGAAAGGAAACTGAGCCATGAGTAGTTAAAATTGTAATGCCAATCATTGTGCAAACGATCGCAAAGCTAACTGCTTTTGAAGGTAATTTTTTTTCAATAAAACTGCTGAAAATAGGTACTAAGACAACTGTTAAACTTAAAATAAATCCAGCATTGGATACAGAAGTTGTTTCTAGTCCGATTAAGCTAAGAGCGAACACAATAAATAACAGAAACCCTTGAATAGCTGCATACTTTAATGTTTTTGCATCGACCTTAATTATTCGTTTATAAAAGATAATACCTGCTGCCAAAAATGCGATGATACAACGCAATGCCACCACATTATAAACTGCCATTGTTTCAAGTCCCATTACCATAAAGGTATAAGATAATCCCCAAAACATTGTCACAATAACCATCAATAAATTTGCTTTCCCCTGAATCCCCATTGTGCTCACCTACAATCTGTGTACTAAAACAGTTTTCATTCTAAAAATTACTATATATCTTGTATTGTGATTAGTAAAACGAATGTTTATAATGATTAGTATTAAAAAAATTCATGTATATAGAGGGACAGACAATGAGTTTAGTGAAATATGAGATTTTGAATAAAGTGGCTGAGGTAGCAAGCTTTACAAAAGCAGCAGATGCTTTAGGTTTAACTCAATCCGCTGTAAGCCATGCTGTTTCGAGTTTAGAAAAGGAGTTCGGCTTTGCACTCATTCATAGAAGCCGCGCGGGTGTCACGTTAACGAGCGAAGGGGATACAATGTTAAGAGCAATGAGACATGTCCTTGATGCAGAGGAATTACTACAACAGGAAGCTGCACACATACTTGGTGTTACTCGTGGAAAAGTGCGAATTGGCGTTATTTCAAGTATTTCCTCAAACTGGATGCCTGAAATTGTTCGTATTATGGACAATCAATTTCCTGGCATACAAGTCGAATTGCGAGAGGGAGACTATTATGAAATTGAACAATGGCTTCTGAGTGGGGAGGTTGATGCTGGATTTTTAAATGGTCAAAAGTCTGGGCAATTTCAATATATCGAACTCCAGCAGGATCCATTGTTGTGTATTGTCTCCGATAAAAGTCTACTTTATGATAAAACAGAAATTGATATAGTGGAACTAGAAGACATGCCATTTATCATGACTTCTTATAAAGGGACAAATGATGTAAAAGTACTTTTAGAGCAATATCACGTAAAGCCAAATATTCGTTTTGAACTATCAGAAGAGGTAGGGATAATTTCGATGATATCTCACCAGCTTGGCATTAGTATTTTACCGAAATTAGTTACGAATAACTTGCCTACTACGATAAAAGCTATACCTTTAAAACAAGGTGGCTATCGTACAATTGGAATAGCGATGAAACACCAGGCATCACCAGTGACTAAAAAATTTGCGGAAATATTAAAAACCTGGTTGAAAGAACAAAATATGGAATAATTTTAGCTCATCACCGAAAGTTGTACCCAGTCGGAACGGAAATCAACTACATGTTATGGTGATGATCCAAAAATTTTGAGCTAACTTATAGAGAAGAGCAATATGCCCTATAAAAACAACATTGAAGCTTAACATAGCATTACGTTAAAATAGTATTTGTATATTTATCTTCATTCAACAGATGTTTTTTGTAGCGGAAGCAGAGCGTCAGCTACACATGTTTTCTGCGAGAAAGCGAAGCGTCAGCGGCAATTATGCCAGGCGAAATTGATTAGAAAAAGGTGAGTGTATGGGGACATTACGAGGTAAGACCGTACTCATTACAAGTGGGGGAACGCTTGAAAAATGGGATCGTGTGCGAGGGCATACGAATTTATCAAAAGGCTCGATGGGCTGTTATTTAGCTGAGGCGGCACTAGCGGCTGGAGCTAACGTCTTATATTTGCATGGTTATTTCGCACAACTTCCGACAAACAAAGATAAAATGCGTACCATTCGATTTGAAGGTATAGAGGATTTAGGCGAGAAAGTTCGACACGCTGTTCAACAAGAACAGGTGGATATCGTTATTATGGCGGCAGCTGGTTCAGATTGGCTCATTGACAAAGTATATGACCAATCCGGAAATTTAATGGAGGAAGCAGGTAAAATGCCATCTGACGAGCCACCTATCATTCACTTTAAAAAGGCACCTAAAGTATTAGGTCAGATAAAAGAGTGGCAACCGAATGTTACTTTAGTGGGCTTTAAGCTCGAGGCAACAGATGATGAGGAATTTTTACTATCCCGCGCACGTCTACGGATGGAATCGGCTAACGCTCAGTTTATGGTAGCAAATAGCTCGCAGTCATTATATGGTGGAGATGAGCCACATTGGATTGTACCGGCTAAAGGCGAACCAACAAAGGTAATGGGCAAGCAACAAACAGCGAAAGCATTAATAGATTTTTTACAAAATACGTAAAGTGAAAACTGTGTAGAGAAAAAGTGATCTGCACAGTTTTTTTGTTTTGTTTAAATTACTATTTAGTGAATATTTAAAAAGTAGTTGTATGCGTTAGGTTTGTGAAAATGCATTTCATTCTGTAATAAGTGAATGGTGGGAGTAATACTGCCTTTTAATACCGAATAAAATAACTTGTGTATGTTTAGCTTCAAGGAAAATAAACGTCTTCACTAAAATATTCGAACTTTACGTAATCCTTTTTACTTAATTACAAAGTATTCAACTAGGATTTGTAATGTTTATGTTGACAATAGTTTTTCTGAATTATAGAATTATTCCCAAGAAACATAATACTCTTATCAAGAGAGGTGGAGGGACTTGGCCCTATGAAGCCTCGGCAACCAATAGTGTAGGTGCCAAATCCAACAGGGCTATCTGAGAGATAAGGGGGCTATAAATCAATTTGATGCGTTGGCCTCTTATGTACAAAAAGTATGTAAAAAGAAGGGGTGTATCGGATGACTCAACAGGCAAAGATCGATGACAAAAAGCTAGAGGCAATTGCAAAGGCCATTCAGAATTTAGAATATGGAGAAGTGAACATTACGATTCAAGACGGTGTCATTGTTCAGATTAACAGACTCGAAAAGCAGAGATTTCCACAGAAAAAGTAAATAATAGGATGATAGTTGGCTAGATATTTGAAAGTCACAAAGAAAGCAGGGATTATTTTCTTTGCTTATTTGTGGCTTTTTTTTAGAAGTTAGCCAAAGGTGCTGGATTTAGAGGTTCTGCTGTGCTGGATTTCCGTTAAAATTGAACAATCTTCTTTTAAGACATTGACGTTAATAGCGTTTCAGAATATGGCTCAATCTTCTTACAAAAAACAGGATGGATCACGATGAACCAGCCTGTTTTCGGATGTAGTCAATTCTAATTGCTTATGAAGATAGTATCTTAGCTATAAAAACTTTTAGGGATTTCCCCAATATGTCTACGATGATAGAGTAGGGGCTCCTTTTGTGCATGATCAATTGCTAGGACCTGGCCAATAAATATCGTATGGTCTCCTGCATCGATTTGTCGAAAGGTTGTGCATTGTAAAGTGGCCACAGTATCGTGTAAAATCGGTAGACCGTGAACGGAAGTTGACCACTGTGCCTGAGCAAAACGATCTGGGATTTTACTTGAGAATAGTGTACATAAATGTTCTTGATTGCTCGCTAAAATATTCACAGCGAACTTTTCAGCTGCTGTAAAATATGGATGAAGCTGTGATTTTTTGTCGAGCGACCATAAAATAAGCAGTGGATCTATGGAAACTGACGCAAAGGAATTGACAGTTAAGCCAATAGGTTCATCAGCGTCATTACAAGCTGTGACAACCGTAACGCCTGTTGGATAATTACCCAATGCTAGTTTAAAAGCAGCTACTTTGTCTGTCATTCTAATCACCTCTTGTTATTTTATGTGAATATAACATCGATTTACCTAAAATGAAAAACTTTTTTCTTTGATGCTCAGCAAATAGTAATTTCCTTACTGAGCATCTTGAAATAGTTAGCATAAAATATAGCAACTTCTTAACAAATTGAATATTCTTAATTTTATTTTAAACCAACAAAACTAACAGGTAAAGTATATAATAGTGGGAGAAAAAAGGGGGGTAGTCATGACTTTATATTTTGACCATCTAGTTCATCAAGTTCCATCACCAGACAATGCAAAGGTTTTTTTAAACAAACGTAATATCCATACAGTTAACGGCGGTCAACACACAATGTGGGGGACATATAATGCGCTAAGCTACTTTGGATTAAACTATATTGAGCAAATAGCAATTTATGATCGTCATTTATTTGAAAATGCAGCGAAATTGCCTTATTCCCTACACTATACGTTTAAGCGGGCGCAGGAGCATTATGGATTTTCACGAATTGCATTACGTACAAAAAATATTGAAGAAGAGGGACAACGTTTGCGTGCACTTGGTTTTGAGGTGTATGGTCCTGATGCTTGCAGTCGAACAAGACCAGATGGCTCCGTCGTAGAATGGAAGCTATTGCATTTTGGGAAGTCAGGGCAGGCAATTGATTTTCCTTTTTTAATCGAGTGGGCTGCTGATGATGAGGACCGTTTTGCACAATTACAGGCAAGTGGAGCAATCCATCCAAAACAATCGATCACAATGGAATCGGTGCAATTTTATGTAAAGGATGTGCGAGCTACCGTGAAATTATGGCAGGAGGTATTGCAATTACCAGAGCCTGAGCAACATTCACAGTATATGTCCTTGCGCTTTCCGAATATTCGTTTAGATTTTTATGAAAAAGATGCTGCAACAGCGATGACACTTGGTCATTTAAGTGAGGGACCATTTGGGGTGACGCTTCAAGATCCTCATAAAATGAAAGAAACATTAGTATTTCCAGGAGCTTTTTATTGGATTAATCGTTGAAGTAGAAGTCAATAGATAACAAAACATCCAACATTAAAAAAGGAGCTGTTCAACAATCGAACAGCTCCTTTACGCTTATAATTTCACAACATTTGACGCCTGTGGTCCACGATTTCCTTCCACTACATCAAATGTTACCTTTTGACCTTCATCAAGTGTACGGAAGCCTTCCTCTTGGATCCCCGTAAAATGTACAAATACATCTTCTCCATCATCACATTCAATAAAGCCATAACCTTTTTCATTGTTGAACCACTTTACGATTCCTTGCTGCATAAGCATTCGCCTCCATTGCGCTTGAATGTAAAACCCATCAATCAAGTCGTGATATAATTGAGAAAATGTGAAAAAATGCATTTTCACTTAGAACATACATGAATTGAGCAAAGTTGTCAATTGATTGTCGAAATGCTTGTATAACTAATTATGATTTCTTGTACAATAAAGTCTATAATGGAATTTAACAACATAGAAAGTAGGTATGCCATATGACAACGAAAAATCAACCGTTAACAGATTTAGAAATTGCTAGTCAGGCGGTTATGAAGCCTATTACTGAAATTGCAAAAGCAGCAGGTATTTCAGAGGATGCACTTGAACAGTATGGTCGCTACAAAGCGAAAATTGATCCTTCAAAAATAACAGCACGTGGTGATGATGCGAAGGTTGTTTTAGTAACAGCCATTAGCCCAACTCCAGCAGGTGAAGGGAAATCAACTGTAACTGTCGGACTTGCTGATGCACTTCATCAATGTAATAAAAATGTTGTTGTAGCTTTACGTGAGCCGTCACTCGGTCCTGTAATGGGTGTAAAAGGTGGCGCAACTGGTGGTGGATATGCACAAGTTGTACCAATGGAAGATATTAATTTGCATTTCACTGGAGATCTTCATGCAATTACGACGGCGAATAATGCATTATCAGCCTTTATTGATAATCATATCCACCAAGGAAATGCTTTAAACATTGACCCTCGTCGTATCATTTGGAAGCGTGTAATGGATTTAAATGATCGTGCTCTTCGTAAAGTAGTTGTAGGTCTCGGTGGTCCTGTGCAAGGGATGCCACGCGAGGACGGCTTTGACATTACCGTTGCATCAGAAATAATGGCAGTCTTTTGTTTAGCGACAAGCATGGATGATTTACGTGAACGTATAGCAAACATTGTGTTCGGTTATACATTTGATCGTGAGCCTGTATTCGTACGTGATCTTCAAGTAGAAGGGGCATTAACATTATTATTAAAAGATGCCTTTAAACCAAATTTAGTACAAACACTTGAAGGGACGCCTGCTATTATTCACGGTGGACCATTTGCCAATATCGCACACGGCTGTAACTCCATAATGGCGACACAAACGGCTCGTAAGCTAGCGGATATCGTTGTGACAGAAGCGGGCTTTGGTTCAGATTTAGGTGCTGAAAAATTTATGAACATTAAAGCTCGCAAAGCAGGCTTTAAACCTAGTGCAGTTGTGATCGTCGCAACAATTCGTGCGTTAAAAATGCATGGCGGTGTAGCGAAAACAGCACTAGTTGGCGAAAATGTAGATGCACTTTTACAAGGAATTGAAAACCTAGAGAAGCACGTTGAAACAGTTCGTACATTTGGGGTTGAACCAATTATCGCGTTAAATCGCTTTATTACAGATACAGAGGCTGAACTTGAAGCGGTATTAAACTGGTGTCAAGAGAAACATGTACGTATTGCTCGAACAAATGTCTGGGAAGAAGGCGGAAAAGGTGGCCTAGCCCTAGCAGAACAGGTGCTAACTGTACTTGAGGAAGAAAATAATTTCTTACCATTATATGAAGTAACAGAATCCATTGAAGAAAAGGTACGTACGATCGTGCAAAAAGTGTATGGTGGGAAAGATGTTCAATTTACCGACCAAGCGAAAAAGCAAATCGCTCAAATCGAAAAATTCGGCTGGGACTCTATGCCGATTTGTATGGCCAAAACGCAATATTCGTTATCTGACCAACCAAGTTTACTTGGTCGTCCAGAAGGATTTACAATCACAATCCGTGAAGTCATTCCAAAACTAGGTGCCGGCTTCTTAGTTTGCTTAACTGGTGACATTATGACGATGCCAGGTTTACCAAAAGCACCAGCAGCATTGCGTATGGATGTTGATCATGAAGGACATGCGGTAGGATTGTTCTAAATAGAGTTTGAATTTATCATTAATTAATAGAAGATATTGAAAATAAATGTACGAAAGCTGCTCTTTTTATCTGAGAAAGGGCAGCTTTTAGCTTATTTTAGCAGAATTCTCCCACTGAAACACATTATTTTGAAGAAATTTCACTTTTGCACTAGACATTTACGATTTTGCATTATATAATAAATGTAATAAAATCGTTTACAAAGAAAACAATGAATTCACATATTACAAAGAGTAATCGTGTTTTATTAGATGCTTTTTGTAATATGTGAATTTTTTTTCTTGTAAAAATGATATTTATTTAATACAATTAATGGAGGTCATTAAAATGACACAAGGTACAGTAAAATGGTTTAACTCAGAAAAAGGTTTTGGATTCATCGAAGTAGAAGGCGGAAACGACGTATTCGCTCACTTCTCAGCTATCCAAGGTGACGGCTTCAAAACACTTGAAGAAGGTCAAAAAGTTGAATTCTCGGTAGAAGAAGGCCCACGTGGACCACAAGCTACAAACATCGTAAAACTTTAATTTTAATGATGTACCCATAATAAAGAGGCATCCTTATATGAGGATGCCTCTTTTATAGTGTCGACAAAGCCGTTTTTAGACTTTGTCGACATTTTTTATATGTGTAGTAGCTTTTTTGTAAATAAAGAGTTCAGCTTTTTGGTCACGAAGGCGTTATTACAGGACGTGATGCTCTTAGCCTTCACTCCAATCAACTTATATACCAACCATATAAGATGGTCAAGTAAATTATGCACCATAAGAAATAAGTAGAAAACTAGCTAACCATAAAAAAATCGCAATTCGAATGATTAAATACATTGTATATTCAAAGGAAGAAAGTTTTCTTTCACGCTTTAAATTTCTTAGAAGTCTAACGGAAATAACAGAACACATGAGTAGGACTGCCATAGATAATTGATATACGTTTTCTAATAGGTCTTTCACATAATCATCCTCCCATACTGAAGATATGAGCTGTCATTTCTTATTATGCTGGCCCTTTAGTTGATTGAGAGAGGACTGTTGCCGATTTTAAGTTAGTTGCAAGCTCTTTCGTTTTAGGACTGTGGTGAATAGCCAGAGTCTATTTTTATGCTCTTATAAAGAAAAAGGAAGAACTTCAATACAAGGAGTTTTATTGAAAGTACTTGTCGTGGATATCCACCTGGAGTTAGTTTCTTGAATTTACATGAACAGATGGGCAGCTTTTACAGTTTCTTCGGCAGGGGGATTACAAATTCATTCCTATAATACCTCAACAGCAGCATTGTGTATTAACGTGGATAACGATGGTCATGTATTAGGGCTATTAGAATTATTTTTAATAAACTACAGAAGGCTTGTTTTTTATTTCTTGAAGTTGGTCCTACAATTGAAGCATGTTAAAATAATATAAAATATGAAGATGTATGACCAAACTTTAATTGAATGGGGTGATAGTTGTGATTGAAAAGGCTTTACGTAGAATTCCGCTAACGAAATTGATGGATTTGAAAGTAGACTATGCATTTAAACAAATGTTTGGTAGTGAAAAAAATAAACATATAACCGTTGTTTTTCTGAATGCGATTTTAAATCGAACTGGTCGAAATACCATCCAAGAAGTGGCTTTTATGAAACAAGAATTTGGTGGCGAATATAAGGATGATAAGCAGTCAAGATTAGATATTTTGGTGAAAACGCAGGATCAGCAAATGATTAATATTGAAATTCAATTGTCTAATCAGCACGATATGTTTAAGCGTACATTATTTTACTGGGCTCAACTATATACATCACAATTGCAAAAAGGTATGGGTTATCATAAATTGCTAACGACTATTACCATTAATATATGTAATTTCACCGTATTTCCTCAAAGTGCATATTATCACAGTACCTTCTATTTATATGAGGATAAAACATTAAAGCGTTTAGTTATACAGGATGATGCTTTGGAAGTGCACTTTATTGAAATGAATAAATTCCTTGAACAATGGCATAGGGGAGTTCTTAAGCCACTGGATGATATTTTAGCACGTTGGTTATTGTTATTAGGAATGGTCGATGCACGAAAGAAAAAGGTTTATGAAAAAATTTATCATGAATTGGAGGAACTAGCGATGAAGGACGAGCATCTATTACAGGCATTCAATGTCTGGGAAGAGCTAAGTTTATCACAGGAGGATGTGATTGCCTATCAATCACGCTTAAAGTATATCCTTGATGAAGAGGCGAAGCTAGACGATGTGAAGCATATGGCAGAGCAAAAGGGTATGCAAAAGGGTATGCAAAAAGGTATGCAAAAAGGTATGCAAAAAGGTATGCAAAAGGGTAGAGAAGAAGGGAAAAAAGAAGGAAAAAAAGAAGGAAAAAATGAAGCAAAAGAAGAAATTGCCAACGATCTTTTAAGGAATAATATGGATATTGATTTTATAAGTAAAATAACAGGCTTATCAATGGAGCGTATTGAAGAAATTAAGAAAGGGCTAATCCAAAATAATGACGATCAACTACGATAAGGTAAACAAGGCTGTGAATTTCTGGATGGAACTAAATTTATCACAGGAAGAAGTGATTGCCTATTTGTCACGCATAAAGTATATCCTTGATGAAGAGGCGAAGCTAGATGATGTGAAGCATATGGCAGAGCAAAAGGGTAAAGAAGAAGCAAAAGAAGAAATTGTCAACAATCTTTTAGTGAATAATATGGATATTGATTTTATTAGTAAGATAACAGGCTTATCAATGGAGCGTATTGAAGAAATTAAGGAAGGGTTAATCCAAAATAATGACGATCAACTACGATAAGGTAAACAAGGCTGTGAATTTCTGGATGGAACTAAATTTATCACAGGAAGAAATGATTGCCTATCTGTCACGCATAAAGTATATCCTTGATGAAGAGGCGAAGCTAGACGATGTGAAGCATATGGCAGAGCAAAAAGGTATGCAAAAAGGTATGCAAAAGGCTATAGAAGAAAGGAAAAAAGAAGGGAAGAATGAAGAAAGGGAAGAAATTGCTAACAAACTTTTGGTAAATAATATGGATATTGATTTTATTAGTAAAATAACAGGCTTATCAATGGAGCGTATTGAAGAAATTAAGGAAGGGTTAATCCAAAATAATGACAATCAACAACGTTAGGGTTAACGAAGTTATAATTTCTGAGAAGAGCTAATGCATGGAATGTAGAGTGGTAAGAGCAACAGGAGAATCTGCTTTAATTAACAAGCTTATTACCACGAGAGTTATTAACTTCTAGGCGAATATATCATGGTCTACTTAGGAACATGTGAAAAAAAGAAACAGAGAAAAGTGAGATTGGATAAGTGTCTTTAAAATGGAAATTGAAGAAACAATAAAAGCTGCCATCATCTACATTTAGTAAATGGGCAGCTTTTATTGTTTCTTCAGCGGGTGGGTATTACATAACATAACGATCGTTCCTACTTCCTTCATAACTTATTACTTCATTTACGGCTTAAATGAAATTCGGAAAAAATGTTGCCTAAAAAAGAATGATCTAGTTTTGTTAGCACGACTCTGATGATTCAGCTTTTCGCACTATGTTAGCAAATTGGTGTTCTCTTTGCCATTAATGGGAGGAGTTACGTTCACATTATACTCAAAGTAATAGAAGAAGGTAACATCAATTAATGATAAAAAATGACACGCTTGCAACAGTTGGTCAAAGCATTTTTGGTCGTGAAAACTGGCTAACTGTTTGTTCACTCATCTCATCATGTACATTTACTATGCGGGTTAAAACAAAGAATTTATTAAGGGAAAGTGTTCACTTTTATTTGTTTTCTTAGATGATTGATTTACACTATACGAACGTCATCTTTCAACAAAATATTCAATTGTAAGCCCGCTGAAGTTGTTTAATCTGTCAAAGCATAGTTCTTGTACACTAATGAAATAGTGAGCTTACAGAACATAATTAGCTGTTCTGTATGTTTATCTTACAATATTCAGAAAAATTAGTCAATTGAAATATGCTTATAATTTTAATTTTTTTCTAAAAGTGAGGTTACTTCGTTACCAACTCCTTTAAGCTATACAGTATAATCGTAAAGGAAAGGACTGACTTAAAAATATGAACAATTTAATGAATAAAGTACGTGGGATTTATGAACAGTTTGATGCTAGCCATGATTTTCAACATATTGAACGTGTTTATCAAAATGCTTTAGCGATTTTACATACAGAGCCAAAAGCTGATGCAGAGGTCGTGAAAATTGCTGTGCTTTTGCATGATGTAAGTGATAAAAAGTATACCGATAGTAAAGAGCAAGAAAATAAGTTAATTGCTGAGCTGTCTTTAAACGAGGAGAAAAAGCAACATATCCGAGATTGCATTGCACAAGTATCGTTTAATGGTGGGAATGAGCTAGAGGCAACTTCTCTTGAAGCAAAAATAGTAAGAGATGCAGATCGCTTAGATGCTATAGGAGCGATTGGTATTGCACGCACATTTGCTTACGGCGGTGCGAAAGGTCGAAAGCTTTACGATGAAACGGAAGAAGCACGTATGAATATGACAGAGGAGGCATATCGCAATAAAAATACTGCCTCTGTCACACACTTCTATGAGAAGCTTTTATTATTAAAAGATTTAATGGTAACAGAGAAAGGCAAGCAAATGGCTAAAGAACGCCATCAATTTATGGTACTGTTTTTAGAGCAATTAAAAAATGAAATAGGAAAGTAAATGTACATTCCTCTAAGTAGCTGTAAATGCAATCTTTAAAACTTTAACTTCTTTCAACAAGATAAAAAGGTATAAGCGCCGCTGGTTTAATAGCGAGCTTATACCTTTCTTTATATTGTCCTTCTTTGTACTTGATACCTAAAAAAATTCTTTACTCTTCGAACGTAGTTTCAATCAGAATAGATGGCCTTCACTAAGAGGTTGTTCCACGTTTTGTATGGTAGTGCCTATATAATATATCTATTTCTTTTATTCTCCAATGGCTAAAGGCAGCAAGTTAATGGGGAAGAGCGTATTTTTTGATAGGGAAGCTCAGTTTGTTGTCCTTTGTTTACCTGTCATTTGATGTTATGATAAAAATGGATATCAATAATAAACTACATATTAAAAGTAGTACGGACACTAACAACACCTAAATGAAAGAGATGGACAAGTGTAATGAGTCATTTAATAGTACAAAATTTAACGAAAACAGTGGGCGATAAAACGCTCTTTCAAAATATTGAATTTACCATTTATGAGGGAGAGCGTGCGGGGCTAATTGGTATTAATGGTACTGGTAAATCCACGCTGCTTTCTATTATAGCAGGTGAAATCGAAGCGGATTCAATGAATGTTGACCGCCCAAATAAATACCGTGTAGCATATTTACCACAGGAGCCTACTTTTGAAAGCGGAGAAACGGTGTTACAGGCAGTGTTTGCAGGGGATTCACCGATTTTAAAACTTAATCGTGAATATGAGGAAACGGTTGCTGCGCTTGCGTTAAATCCAACTTCAGAAAGTTTACAAAAAACGTTATTTAGCATACAGCATCGCATGGATGAGGAGCAGGCATGGGATGTTAATGCACTTGCTAAGACAGCACTTACAAAGCTTGGCATTGAAATGTTTGATAAAGAAGTATTAACACTGTCAGGTGGTCAACAAAAGCGCGTCGCATTAGCTAAAGTATTAATAGAGCCAGCAGATCTTTATTTATTGGACGAGCCGACCAACCATTTAGACGTGCAGTCAACGGAGTGGTTGCAAGAAATGGTGTTACGATTAAAGGGAGCCGTTATATTTATTACCCATGATCGTTATTTCTTAGATGAGCTGTCTACTCATATTTACGAGCTAGCTGATCAAACATTATACCGACATACTGGGAATTATGGGGATTATTTAGAAGCACGTGCGATTCGTGAGGAAATGAAAGCAGCCTCTGCACAAAAAGACCGCAACCGCTATCGCTCAGAGTTAAAATGGATTCGTCGTGGAGCGAAGGCGCGTTCGACGAAGCAAAAGGCACGTATCCAACGCTTCGAACAGCTAGAGGATAACCTAGAGCGTAAATCAGAGGATGTTTCGCTTGAAATGGGGCTAGCTACAACGCGTCTCGGTCGAAAGGTTTTAGAGTCAGAAAATATTTCAAAGGCTTTTGGCCAACAAAAAATCCTTGAAGACTTTTCATTTTTACTACAACAGGGCGATCGTATTGGTATTATCGGAGCTAATGGTGTAGGAAAATCAACATTATTGAACATGCTAGCAGGTGAACTTACACCGGATATAGGTGAAATTCATGTTGGCTCGACAGTGAAATTAGCGCATTTCAAACAAACATTACCGAAAATGAATGAAAATGAGCGTATGATTGAATATATTCGAGAAGCTTCAAATGATATAACAGATGCAGAGGGTGTGCGCTATTCGGCGGCTCAAATGCTGGAGCGTTTCTTATTCCCACTTCATGGACATGGTACACCGATCGGTAAATTATCGGGTGGCGAGCGTAAACGTCTACATTTATTACGTTTATTAATGGAGCAACCAAACGTATTGTTACTAGATGAGCCTACGAATGATTTAGATATTGAAACATTAGGTGTGCTGGAAGATTTCATTGAGCATTTCCCTGGGGTCGTTATGACGATATCCCACGATCGCTTTTTCTTAGATCGTATTGCGAAAAAGTTATGGATTTTAGATGGTCTTGGACATGTTGAGGAGACGCTTGATATTTACAGTGATTATTTACAAAAGCGTGAACAGGAAGCTACTGTAAAGGTAGAGGCGCCAAAGGTAGAAAAACCGAAAACCGAAAAGCCTAAGTCGGACAAGAAAAAATTATCCTTTAAAGAGCAAAAAGAATGGGAAACAATTGCTGACGAAATAGAAAAGACAGAGACAGCAATTATGGAGACAGAAGAAGGTATTGCTCACGCGGGTGCTGATTTTACAAAATTACAGGAATTAACGGCGAAGCTTGATGAGCTGAATGCACATTATGAACATCTTATTGAGAGATGGTCGTATTTAGATGAAATTGTAAACGGGTAAGGAGCGATATGCGTGAAGATTATTACAATTGAACCGACACCAAGTCCTAATTCAATGAAAATTGTCGTCGATACAGAGTTACCTTTTGGCAAAAGCTATAATTTTACAAAGGATAATAAAGATCAAGCAACTGGTGAAGCTGCAGCGATTTTAGCAATTGAAGGTGTCAAGGGAGTTTATCATGTAGCAGATTTCTTCGCTGTAGAGCGTAACGCAAAATATGCATGGGAAGGTATTTTAGCAAGTATTCGTCAAGTATTAGGTGAAGAAGTACAAGAAGAAAATGAAACGCAAGTTGCCAGTGAATTTTATGGTGAAGTGTACGTTCATGTGCAGTTTTATAAGCAGGTGCCACTACAAGTAAAAGTATTTGATAATCAACGTGAGCACCGTGTGAGCTGTGGCGAGCGATTTGTGGAGACTTTCAATAAAATTATTGATACAGCAGTTGATGAAAATTATATTTTCCAACGTAAGTGGATTGACTATGGCGTTCGTTATGGAGAGCTTGAGGAAATTGCGGAAGCCGTGAAGCAGGAAATCAATGTGACATATTCTGAGGAGCGTTTAGCAGAAATTGTCTCAATGACTAATGATTCTGAGAAAACAATAGTGAAACCTGCTAAGCTAAAAGTGACTGTTGAACAGTTCACACAACCTGAATGGGAAAAGCGTTTCCAATTACTTGACCAAATGGCGGATCCAGAATTAGATGATTTACCACTTTTAGATTTAGCGTTACAAGATGAACAAATGTCTATCCGCCGACTGGCAACAGTGTATTTAGGAATGATTGAAGATGTTGCAGTTGTTCCCTATTTAGAAAAGGCATTACAAGACAAAAGTGCAGCTGTACGACGAACTGCTGGCGATTGTATGAGTGACCTTGGCTTAGTGGAATTTGAAGAAGCGATGCAGCGAGCATTACAGGATAAGAATAAGCTTGTTCGATGGCGTGCAGCTATGTACTTATATGAAGTCGGTACTGAAAAGTCATTAGTGGCATTAAAGGCTGCTGAAGAAGATAAAGAATTCGAAGTGAAACTACAAGTAAAAATGGCGGTTGCCCGCATCGAACAGGGTGAAGAAGCAAAAGGCTCTGTTTGGAAGCAAATGACAGAATCACGCAAGCAATAAAATGAATAAACCAGCATCTATTTTAGCTATTTAAAATGGATGCTGGTTTTTTATCTTCATTCAGCAAATTTTTTTGAAAGCGCCCAATCAGAACGGAAATCAGCCCCACATTTTAGTAATAATCCAATCTTTTTTTATCGAAAATTAACATAAAATAGATTGTTTTGTTCTTTTCTAACTTTTTACTACTAAACAAAAAGTTAATAGCATTATATGTTTTATTAACAAATTGTCTAATGCTTATCTAAAAGGACAATGTTAAAATAATCTGAATTCGGAATATTCTATTAAATCAAGGGGGCCTTTAGATGACAGTAATAAATTTAAAGACAACAGAATCTTATTTGCGTGACCGAGAAGTAGTTATTGAGCTTACTCAAAAGCTAGTTCGTATTGAGAGTGTTTATCGAGAAAATGATCCAAATGGCAATGAACAAGAAGTGGCAAATTTTGTTGCTCAATATTTACGTGATATCGGGATTGAAACATATGTGGAGGAAGTTGTGCCAGGCAGACCGAATGTGGTTGGTATTATTGATTCGGGTAAACCAGGGAAAACGCTACTCTTTGAAGGACATACAGATGTTGTGACTGAAGGTAATCGTGAAGCATGGACGTACGATCCATTCGGTGCAGAAATTATTGATGGTCGAATGTATGGCCGTGGTACAAATGATACAAAAGGAAATCTTGCATGTATGATTACAGCTTGCCAGTCGTTGTTACTGGATCAGGAGGAATTTACAGGCAAGATTATTTTATGTATTCCTTGTGATGAAGAAGGATTGATGCTTGGTATTAAACATTTTATAAAAAATGGTTGGGCAGATGGTGTAGATGGGGCCATTATATGCGAACCGCAGGAAAATAATGTCAGTATTGCGCAGCGTGGAGCGATACGTTTGAAGGTAGATATTTTTGGTAAGATGGCGCACGGTGCAATTTCTTGGAGCGGCATTAACCCGAACTGGCGTATGGCCCGTTTTATCGTGGAGCTAGAAAAATTAGAAAAAGAAGAGCAAGCACGTTTGGGACGAGATCCCATGCTTAATTGGCCATCTATTACACCGACTATTTTGCAAGCACCAGTCAAAGGGGATGCACAAATTAATGTGATTCCGGATCATTGTATGACGACGCTTGATATTCGTACGGTACCTGCTCAGGATCATGATGAGCTTCTCGGCAAAATTGATGCGATTATTAAACGTCTGCAAGCAGATGACCCTGATTTTAAGGTAGAACTAACGGTGCTTGACAACCGACCAGCCACAGCTACTGCAAAGGAGGATCCTGTAGTACAAGCCATTTATGAGGCAGTTGCTGAAGTAACGGAGAAAGAGCCAAAATATAACGGTGTCCCAGGGGCTACAGATGGAACATTCCTTCATGTGCACGGTGTCCCAATTGTGACGATTGGTGCAGGTGATCGTGATATTCCCCACCAAATTGACGAATATGTCGATATCGAAGAATTGGCAGAAACAACAGCTATATATCGTTTGGCAGCACTTAAGTTTTTAGCAGGTGATACTCAATGACTCACACAAAAATCGCAGTCATTCCAGGTGATGGTATTGGAAAGGAAGTTATGGAGGAAGCGCTAAAGGTACTAAATTTTCTTCAGGAACATGATTCGTCTTTCCGAATAGAAACAACCATTTTTCCTTGGAGCTCCGATTATTATCTCAAGCACGGTCGTATGATGCCTGAAAATGCACTAGACATTTTAAAAGAGTTTGATGCGATTTTATTCGGGGCTATTGGAGATGCTCGCGTTCCAGACGACGTTACGGTATGGGAATTAATTATGCCGATACGAAAAAACTTCCAGCAATATGTGAATTTCCGTCCGATTAAATCGCTACCTGGCATAGCCTCACCGCTTGCCAACGAGCGTGATATTGATTTCGTTATCTTTCGAGAAAATGCGGAGGGGGAATATTCCGATAGTGGTGGTCGAATGTATCATAATCAGCTACAGGAAATGACGATTCAAAATACGATTATGACACGGATCGGTATTGAAAAAATTGTACAAGCCGCCTGTGAATATGCCTATAAATATGGCAAAACAAAAATTACGAGTGCAACAAAATCGAATGCTATTATCCATTCGATGAAGTTCTGGGATGAGCATACGAAAAGAATTCTTGCTCAAAGTTTACCAACGCTAGAACTAGAATCTATTTATATCGACGCATTAGTAGCTTACTTTGTGGAGCGACCACAGAATTTCCAAGTTATTGTTGCCTCCAATTTATTCGGGGACATTTTGTCTGATTTAGGGTCAGCTATTGTCGGCGGTCTAGGATTATCACCATCAGCCAATTTGAATCCAGAAAAGGAATTCCCCTCTATGTTTGAGCCTGTGCATGGTTCAGCGCCAGATATTGCAGGAAAGGGAATCGCAAATCCAATCGCTCAAATTTGGTCACTCGCTTTATTGCTTGGACATATTGGAAGACCTGATTTAGAGGAGCTCATAGTTCATGCGATTGAGGCGGTGCTACGAGAAGGAATTGTGAAAACGGCTGATATTGGTGGACAGGCGTCAACAGCGCAAATGGGTGATGCTATTTGTCAGGAGATTGTCAAAATGAAATTAGCAGCAGGGGGTGTATAGCATGGCAGCAGAACGACAGGTCATTATTGTCACAGGTGCTGGCGGCGGTATGGGGAAAGCCATTATTCAGGAGCAGCTTGAGAGGGGCAATATTGTAGTAGGGCTCGATCTTTCGGTAGCATCACTAACAGACTTAGCACAGGATACCTTGCAATGTTTTGAAGTCAATGTTTTACAGGAGGAACGTGTGAACGACATATGCAAACAGGTTTTTGAAAAGTATGGCCGGATTGATGGACTTGTCAATGCACTTGGTATAGCGCAGGCCGCAACACCGATTGAGCAAGTCACGATGGATGAGTGGAATCGGTTAATGGATGTCAATGTGAAAACTTTATTTATAACAACAAAGGCGGTCGTTTCTTATATGAAGGAACGGCAAAAGGGCTCAATTGTAACAATCGCCTCGATTTCTGCTGTCCGCCCGAGACCTGGTTTACAAGCGTATATTGCTTCTAAAGGGGCGGCAGAGAGCTTTGCACGTGGAATGGCTATTGAATTAGCGCCGTTCCAAATACGTGTCAATACGATTCATCCAGGACCAGCGGATACACAGATGCTAGGGCAGTTTGCCGCACAAGGAGCAGATATCGAGCAAACAAAGCAAAGTGTCTTTGTTCAATCAGTCCCCCTTGGGCGTTTAGTGAATCCGTCAGACATTGCAGGTGCAGTAAGTTATTTACTTTCAAATGAAGCGAGTATGGTGACAGGAACGACATTACATGTAGACGGTGGTCGCGGACTTTAGGAGGGATCAGGTGAAAAAAATTCCAATGTTTATAAATGGTGAATGGGTTCATACTGGTTCGGAGGAATTATTGGATGTCATGAATCCCTCTACCGGTGAAATGATTGCCCAAATTACGAATGCGAATAAAGCGCATGTCGATGAAGCTGTTCGTGCTGCAAGAATAGCGTTTGAAAGTGAAGAATGGCGGAAAATAAAGGCGCATGAACGGGGACAACTACTTGTTGAATTCGCACACTATATCCGCAAGCATGCAGAGGAATGGAGCTTATTAGAATGTCGTGATGTTGGCAAGCCGTTATCCCAGGCAAGAGCAGATATTGAGGCGGCAGCTCGCTATTTTGAGTTTTACGGGGGAGCAGCTGATAAAGTGATGGGGGATACAATTCCAATTGAAGATGGTATTTTAAATGCGGTAGTGTTAGAGCCTGTTGGGATTACCGTACATATCGTGCCCTGGAATTATCCTATTCAAATAACGGCGAGAAGTGTAGCAGCTGCCATTGCAACGGGCAATGCAGTGATTGTCAAAAGTGCTGAAGATACACCATTGACAACACATGCCATAACTGAATGGTTTGCAGATAAACTGCCAAAAGGTATTTTTCAGCATATTACAGGTTTAGGTCGTGAAGTCGGTCCATATTTAACAGCACATCCTGATATCAATCACATTACGTTTACGGGCTCTGTCCCAACAGGCATAGCTGTTATGAAATCTGCAGCTGAAAATGTAGTACCTGTGACATTAGAGCTTGGTGGGAAATCGCCTAATATTGTTTTTTCGGATGCAAACATGGAGCAAGCGCTTGATGGAGTAGTTCGTGCGATTATTCAGAATGCAGGACAAACATGCTCGGCTGGGGCAAGATTGCTGGTAGAAGAGTGTGTGAAGGAAACATTTATCGCGCAACTAGTACGAAAATTCCAAGCATTAAAAGTTGGTCCAGGTGAAGCAGATGTTGATATGGGTCCATTGTTAAATGAACGACAATATACGAAGATCTCAACACTATTGCATAAAGCGAAGGAAGATGGCTATGTGGTCACGGGTGGCGAAACATTGACGATTGAAGGCTATGAAAAAGGCTATTATATACAACCGACCATACTAGATGGCGTAGATGTGAACGATCCGCTAGCACAAGAGGAAATTTTCGGACCAGTGTTGACTGTTTTTACGTTTACAACTGTCGAAGAAGCGATTGCCTTAGCGAATAGTACAGACTACGGTTTAGTTGCAGGCGTTTGGTCAAAGGATATAGATACTGCTCATTATGTCGCAAGCCGAGTACAGGCCGGGCAAGTGTTTGTCAATAACTACGGGGCAGCAGGTGGTATACAAATGCCTTTTGGTGGCTATAAAAAGAGCGGCATTGGGCGAGAAAAAGGCTTTGTCGCGTTAAGGAATTATACGCAAATGAAAAATATCGCCATACGCTATGCACCACCTAATCAGTAAGATGGAGGGATGCATTTGGAAGAAAATCAAGTGCTACTAGAGGTAAATCATTTAAAAATAAGTTTTCATTTAAAAAATGGCAAACAGGCAAAAGTTGTTGATGATGTGAGCTTTACGATTCGTAAAGGCGAAACAGTTGCACTTGTAGGTGAATCTGGTAGCGGAAAAAGCATTACATCGTTATCCATTATGCGTTTACTACCAATACCACCAGGAGAAATTACAGCGGGTACCATTAAATTGAATGGCAAAAATCTACTAGACTATAAAAATAAAGAGATGAGCCATATAAGAGGCAATGAAATTAGTATGATCTTTCAAGAGCCCATGACCTCTTTAGATCCTGTTTTTACAATCGGCAATCAAATGATGGAAGGAATACGCAGGCACCAAAAGATGTCTAAAAAAGAGGCGTGGGAGAAATCTTTACAGTTATTAAAAGAAGTCGGTATTGCTAATGCAGAAAAGGTTATGACAGAATATCCGCATCAATTATCAGGCGGTATGCGGCAGCGTGTCATGATTGCGATCGTCATGTCCAATAATCCTCAGTTGTTAATTGCAGATGAGCCAACAACAGCACTTGATGTAACCGTACAGGCACAAATATTAAAGCTCATGATGAAGATGAAGGAAGAGCATCATTCGGCTATATTATTTATTACGCACGATATGAGCGTTGTTGCACAAACGGCAGATCGTGTCATGGTCATGTATGCAGGGCAAATCGTAGAGGAAGCCCCAGTGCAGGAGCTTTTTCTAAATCCAAAGCATCCGTATACGACTGCCCTTTTAAAAACAATGCCGAGTCTTGAGACGGATGTTAAAAGATTACCTTCCATTCCAGGCACCGTCCCGCCAGCTTATGCGTTACCAGAAGGCTGCCGATTTGCACCACGCTGTCCATTTGCGATGGAACAATGCCGTGTCACTCAGCCAGAGGTCATCCATATTCAAGGTGAGCATAAAGTGTCCTGCCATCTATTCACAGAGGAAGGGGAGCCTGTTTATGACGAAAAAAGAAGTTTTGCTTGAAATTAATCATTTAAAAGCCTACTTCCCTGTGAAACGTAAGTCGATGAAGGAAGAGAAAAAAGTCATTAAAGCAGTCGACGATATTTCCATTGAGATTTTCCGTGGCGAGACGCTTGGCATAGTAGGCGAATCTGGCTCTGGGAAATCAACGTTTGGACGGACAATTTTGAAGCTTGTTGAACCGACTTCGGGAGAAATTTTGTATAAAGGTCAGCCTATCCAGCAATTAAAAGGCAACAAGCTACAAACCTATCGCAATCAAATGCAAATGATTTTTCAGGATCCTTTTGCATCTCTGAATCCTCGTATGCGAATAGGTGCCATTATTGAAGAACCGATGAAGCTGCAATTAACATTAACGAAGGAGCAACGCAAAGAACGGGTGAAGGAGCTTTTACACAAGGTAGGTCTATCAGAGGATGCGATGCAAAAATTTCCGCATGAATTTTCTGGAGGTCAACGGCAACGAATCGGTATTGCACGGGCTCTTGCTATTCATCCAGAGTTCATCATTGCGGACGAGCCTGTATCTGCACTAGATGTATCAGTGCAGTCACAAGTCTTGAACTTAATGATGGATTTACAGGATGAATTTCATTTGACCTATTTATTTATCTCACATGATTTAAGTGTTGTGAAACATATAAGTGATCGAGTGGCGGTGCTGTATTTAGGGAGAGTGGTGGAAATTGGCACGAAGAAAGAATTATTTGCTAATCCTCTACATCCATATACACAAGCATTACTGTCAGCGATTCCAGTAGTAAATT
The DNA here is from genome assembly GCF_042019215.1 of Lysinibacillus sp. RS11. Lineage (NCBI taxonomy): Bacteria > Bacillati > Bacillota > Bacilli > Caryophanales > Bacillaceae > Lysinibacillus > Lysinibacillus sp. RS11. The sequence continues at coordinate 1,714,530 of NZ_CP168124.1, forward strand.
TTGATAAGCCGAAACAGGAAATACCGTTACAAGGTGAATTGCCGAACCCGATGAATCCACCTATTGGCTGTGTGTTCCATACACGTTGTCCTTTTGTGATGGAAAGGTGTCATCAGGAACGACCTGTACTTCAAGAGAAAAATAAAGATCAACGAGTAGCCTGCTTATTATATGATTAATAATCTGAATATTAAGTCTTTTCAAAAGTGAGGTGTATAGTATGTTTGGCAATATTACAGATGTGCCCGGAGTTAAGGTTGGGCATGCAGAAAATAATGAAGGCATTACAGGCTGTACAGTAATCTTAGTCGAAAATGGTGCAGTTTGCGGTGTCGACGTAAGAGGTTCTGCACCGGGCACTCGAGAGACTGATGCACTTGATCCTATAAATGAAATAGATCGAGTACATGGGATTTGCTTGTCTGGAGGAAGTGCATTTGGATTAGATGCAGCAACAGGGGTTATGCAATATTTAGAGGAGCAGGGTGTTGGTGTGGATGCGGGTGTTACGACAATACCAATTGTCCCTAGTGCTGTGCTTTTTGATTTATTTATCGGTGATCCAAAGACTAGACCTACAGCTAAAATGGGTTATGAAGCGGCCCAAAGTGCGATTGTTGGGCCATTCGCAAATGGTAATACAGGTGCTGGTTATGGTGCGACTGTAGGCAAATTGGCAGGACCTCAATTTTGTATGAAAGGGGGGCTTGGTAGCGCCGCTATCGCTGGCAAAAATGATCTTGTTGTTGGTGCAATTGTTGCTGTCAATGCTGTTGGGGATATAAAAGACCCAAATACAAGACAAATACTAGCAGGTGCGAGGAATCCAAAAACAGGGGAATGGTTGGATTGTTGTGCTTATTTAGAGGAACATGTGCAATCAGAAGCGCTGCCTGGTACGAATACGACAATTGGTGTCATTGCAGTAAATGCCAAACTAACAAAAGCAGAGGCGAAAAAAATAGCGCAGCTGACACAAAATGCCCTCGCACGCACTATTTATCCTGTTCACACAATGCTAGATGGAGATACGGTTTTCGTGCTAGGTACAGGAGATAAAACATATTCAGTCGACTATTTGGGACATTTGGCTACAGCGGTTATGGAGGAAGCGATAGTAGTGGGTGTGAAAGAGGCTGAAAGATTAGCAGAAGTAGAGAGCTATAAAAGCATTCAAATAAAGAGCATTGAGGGAACAGGGGGGAATTGTCATGAGGCTGAATAAAAATTGGTTGATGCTGTTGTTGGTATTGATAGTAGGCTTACTAATAAGTGCATGCTCAAGTGATGATGGGAAAGAAGCCAGTTCAGGTGAAAAGTCAGTAGAAGAGTTACCTCAAGAAATTGTAGTCCGTATAAATGATGACCCAGACTTTTTAGATCCACATAAAGCAACTGCATCGATATCATTCCAAATGATTCTCAATATTTTTGAAGGACTAATGGCACCAGAAACCGATGGATCTTTAAAAGAAGGGCTAGCAGAAAGTTATGAAATATCTAAGGATGGCTTAACATATACCTTCAAAATTCGCCCAGGTGTGAAGTTTCATAATGGTGAGGATTTAACGATTGAGGATATTCAGTATTCATTTGATCGTTTAATGGGGAAAAACGGTGGAGAAAAGATGTCAAACAGCTTTGATAATGTTGCGTCAACAGAAGCACCAGATGCTAATACATTTGTTATAAAGCTGAAAGAGCCAAATTCTAATTTCCTCTATTCATTAACTGCTCGACAATCAGCGATCGTACCAAAAAGCAATGATGGCAAGCATAATGAAAATCCAATAGGTACTGGACCATTTGCTTATGTAAAATATTCTCCTGGTACAAATTTAGAGCTAAAGAAAAACGAAAACTACTGGAAGGAAGGTCTTCCATACTTAAATAAAGTGACGTTTACATTCCAATCAGATGATCAAGCAGCAATAATGAGTTTAATGGCCAATGAAGTAGACTTAACAAGTGTTCCTTGGCATCGTGTAAGTGAAGTGAAGGGGAACTATAATGTATCGCATCAAAATAATAACTCATCGTTAATCATTACATTTAACGAAACAAAAGCACCATTTGATAATGTCAAGGTCCGTCAGGCAATTAACTACGCAATAAGTAAGTCCGATATTATTGACTCCGTGTTTGCTGGCTATGCTGTACCACTTGGTTCAAATATGAGTCCTGCGATGGGAGACTATCAAAAGAAAGGCCTAGAAAGCATGTATACGCGAGATGTGAAAAAGGCAAAAGCATTATTAGCGGAAGCGGGTTACCCTGATGGCTTTAAAACAAAAATTACAGTGTCTTCGCATAACGATATGTATTCGAATATCGCTCAAATCGTTGTAGATAATTTAAAGGAAATCGGTATTGACGTGGAAATTGAAGTTGTAGAATGGGGAATTTGGCTAGACCGAGTTTATTTTGGCCGCGACTATCAAATGACAACGATTGATTTAACAGGTCGAGCATCTGCCTACGAAGTATTAAATGATTACATTTCAACGAATGAGAGTGAAAACTTCTTTTTATTTAAAAATGATGAGTATGACAAAATGATGACAGATGTTTTGAAGGAAGCAGATCAGGCAAAGCAAATGGACTATTACCATCGTGCACAGGAAATTTTAGCTGAGCAGGCAGCAGCGGTTTACATCGCGGATTACCAAATTGTTTGGGGCTCCGACAAGCAAGTTACAGGATTAAAGAACTACCCATTCTGGTTCCACGACATGTCTGAAGTGAAATTTTCTAACTAGAAAGGGATGAGTGTCCAATGATGTATATGATACGTCGATTCATTCTGTTAATAACAACCATCCTTTTAGTGTCGATTATTACATTTGCTGTTTTTCAAATTTTACCCGGTGATCCGGTTCGGACAATGTTGGGGACTGAAGCTGACCCCACACAAATTGAAAATTTGCGATCAGAGCTTGGCTTGAATCGCCCCCTTTATGAGCAATACACGGATTGGATGAAGGGATTATTGACAGGGGAATTAGGAAATTCTATTCGTTTTTCAATGCCAGTAAAAGACTTATTATTTGAACGACTTCCTGTAACGATGTCATTGGCTGGGCTCACACTCATAATTGTGTTATGCATTTCCTTACCACTAGGGATGTTTGCGGCGAGAAGACAAAATAAGTTAAGTGATGTGTCATTATCGACAGTGACACAAGTGGGTATGGCCGTTCCCTCTTTCTGGCTTGGCATGATGCTTATTTTATATATTGGCATGCAATTTAGCTTTTTTAAAATTAGTGGATATATTCCGTGGACGCAAAGTGTAACAGGAGCGCTAAGCACGCTTGTTCTCCCTGCATTAACCATTGCGATTCCGCAAATTGCGGTTAATTTTCGCTATGTTCGTACTGCTATTTTAGAGCAAGTTCAGCTCGATTACGTGCGTACGATTCGCAGTAAAGGGATGTCAGAGCACAATGTTATGTATAAACATGTTTTAAAAAATTCGATGATTCCAATATTAACGGTCTTTGGACTGATTATGGCAGAGGTCGTGGCTGGAACAATTATTGTGGAACAAGTATTTTCATTGCCAGGTGTTGGTCAACTGCTAATCACAGCTATTAGCAATCGAGATTTTCCATTAGTGCAAGGAATCGTCATGTATATTACTGTAGCGGTTGTTATGATTAATTTTATGGTCGATATTTTATATTCTGTGATAGATCCTAGAATCCGATTACGATGAGGGGTGGATACGATGAAAAATATACAAAGGTACACGAAAAATATCAATTTAATCATTGGTCTACTAGTCATTGTCGGTTTTCTAATCGTGATGATTGTCAGCTTTTTTTATACGCCACATGATGTGAACGCTATGAATATACCTCAAAAGTTACGCAGCCCAAGTAGTAATTATCTTTTTGGTACGGATGAATTTGGTCGTGATATTTTTAGCCGTATTATGAAAGGAACACAAACTGCCTTTGCCGTCGGTTTACTGACAGTATGTATAGGAACAATTTTTGGTATTTTAATTGGAGGTATAGCGGGCTATGTAGGTGGCTGGATCGATGAAATTTTTATGCGCATGATGGATGCATTAATGGCCTTTCCAGGAATTATTTTAGCTTTAATGCTCGTTGCCGTATTTGGACCAGGGATCGTCAATACTGCTATAGCATTAGGAATTATTGCCATACCGGCCATTGCCAGAATTGCACGTAGTGGCTTTGTTCAACATCGTGACGCAGAATATGTATTAGCTGCAAAGTTAATTGGCGTAAAGCCCTATAGCATCATGTTCCGCCATATATTACCGAATATTTCATCACAGATTATTGTCGCAGCAACTGTGACCTTTGCAACGGCAATGCTTGCAGAGGCGGCACTGAGTTACTTAGGGCTTGGCGTGCAGCCACCAAACCCTAGTTGGGGGCGAATGTTAAAAGACTCACAAGCCTATTTAGTTGGGGCCCCTTGGTATACTTATGCGCCAGGTGGAGCTATTACAGTACTTGTGCTAGGCTTATATATGCTTAGCAATGCGTTACGTGATTTTATGGACCCACGTTCAAAAGCGTAGGATATCGGGTGCAGTTTTTTCACTGCTATTTCTATATTTTAAAGGTGGTCCTACCGGCGGAAAAGGCGGTATTAGCGGCGGAACAAAGGATCTTGCCGGTGGAAAAGGTGGTATTAGCGGCGGAAAAAGAGATCTTACCGGCGCAAACGACGATTTTAGCGGCGGAAACAAAGTTTTACTGGTGAGACTTTTTATAGAGGCGCAAAAAGTTTAGAGGGAATAGCTCCTGATCAATAGCAAACTAGGTAAGAGGCTAGTTTGCTATTTTATTTTACTGTAATAGCTCTTTGATTTTTTCCCATAATGGTTTAATTTCTTCTTGATCTGGCGCGTTGTCGAATATCCAACTTGATTCATAGTGGAAAGCGTTCACTAATTTCTTTACGGCTATCCCATGTGTTAAAAGGCTCGTATAATTCATAATATCGACGATCTCATTTAATGGGTTAGGAGGTAACGAATGATGTAACGTTTTAAGTCCAAGTGATGCCCGTTCAGGACAATATTTATGGAGTAGTACTTTGGCGAAATGTTCTAAACTATGCCGCAGTAATTGAACGCACCAAATGTCATTTCCACGCGAAGCACTCTTATAATATTGATACAAATACCAAACCGTATCATCTACAGCATCTTGAAATTCAAGTGGATTTAATGACAAAGTTGTATTTCTCTGTTTAGATGTAAGAATTTCATTTGGATCAAATAATACTTTTATTGCATCTTTATTACTTATTCCATTAGGGGTTACAGTGAATAAATCGATATGAACCATATCTTCATATACGACTAAGAGCTGAGGTGCGATTATATAGATGTCATCAACAAATAATGTTTTCTTATAAGCATTAATATGTTTAATCCGATTGGGCAAAAATGCCTCGATATGTTCTTCCTTCACAACACAATACATATCAATATCTGAAAATTCATCATGCTCATCTCTAGCGATTGACCCTCTTAAAAATACAGCTTCGATATATTCATCATCTTTTAAACTCTTAAGTAAAACATTAACAACATGATCCAATTTCAATTGTAAATTTCCTCCCTAATTGCTCAATATATTAAAACAGGCTACTCAAAAATGATCTTTGAGCAGCCTTATTTTCTAGACTTCCTTTACAACTGTACCTGAAAAGTTGTCGTGAGGAAGAAGTTGACCGTTTTGTTGTGCAAACGCTTTGGGATTTTTTAAGTAATCAAAGGTGCTAACTGTATCTCGATAAGCCATCCGTTTAATAATTTGAGGGGTTGTTAGCTTTGACCCATTTTCATTTGCAAGTTCGAGTCCCATTGTTTTATAGCCAACGGTTTGTCCATTTTTACGTAATTGTGCAAATTCAAGAGACCACATAACGACTGTTGGTGTGATCATTGCATGGATTGCCTCGTTTTTCACTTTTTTTCGCAGGACATATTCTACACCAGCTCCGACAACTGTTGATATTGCCAAATCAATGAAAAATGCTTTCGTACGCTTTTTCGTAATAGATTTCACCTGAGCTCCTCCTCTTATTCAACGTGTCTCTACCTAATACGAATGACAATAGAATAAGTTCCGAAATATTCAAAAAATAATATCGTTTTTAAGTGACAGTTCATGCTTGGTAAGATAAGATGCAATGGCACCATGTTTTTCTGTCGATGCTCCTGCATAATGGTTCGCGAATGTCAGGAGAGGGATAGCCTGCTGTTTACAAAAGTCGATTAGATTGATGGCTGTAATCTGCTTGCTAAGGAGAATGGTTAACACAGCTCCAATAAAGGCATCGCCCGCTCCAGTTGTATCCATCGCATGAACCTTGTCAGCTGGCACTTTCATATGGTGCTTAGTAGTATAAAGACTTGCTCCTTCTGCTCCACGTGTAATGATGAGTACTTGCACTTTCCCCTGAAACAATGATTGGACTGCTGATTCTTCATCCTCAATCGCCGTTAAAAACAAAAGCTCTTCCTCAGACAATTTAACGAGATGGGCTTTTGGTAAAAATTCTAAAATGGTTTGACGACAGGCCTTCTCATCGTTCCATAGAGGCAATCGAACATTAGGGTCAAAAGATACAAGACTACCTGCCTGATGAGCCTGTTCGATCAAAGCTATATGTGCATGCTTCATTGGACTTTCCACTAAATTAACTGAACAAAAATGAAGAATATCATTACCTGTTAATATATTTGGTGGTAGTTGCTCTTTGTTGTAAAGTAAATCTGCTGCGTGGCGACGATAAAATAAGAAATCACGGTCCGCGTCATTTGTCAGTGACACAAAGGCTAAGCTTGTTTCACCTTGATCCGTTTGACTAATATAGCTCGTATCGACACCAGCCTGCCATAACGTGTCTACAAGAAAATCTCCAAAAGCATCCTGACCTACTTGTGTGATGAGAGCTGATTGTTGCCCAAGCTTTGCACAAACAGCTGCAACATTGGCAGGGGCCCCACCAGCATTTTTAGTAAATTGCTCTACTGTAGCAAGGGAGGCATTTTGTTCAGTAGGCGTAAAATCAATTAATAATTCACCAATTGCATAAAGTTTACTCACGGAATAATCTCCTTTACATCAGTCTGAGGCACACGCTTTTTCTTTGGAACGTAAATTGTGTAAAAAATGCCACCGAAAATTAATACAATACCAAGTGTTTGCATGAAGCTTGGCATAAAATCAAGTAATAGCATATCGAGCAATATAGCAACAACAGGGTCAACAAATACTAATACTGAAACTAGAATTGTAGAGAGACTACGAATGCTATCAAAAAATAAATAGTAAACAAATCCTGTATGAATAAAACCTGTCCCTAAAATATAAAGCCAGTTTGTGGTCGTTAAGCCTTCAAATAGTGAAAAATCAACAAATGGTAATAGTATGACAATTCCAACTGTTGTTTGGATATATGTTAATGCATAGGAGCTAAGGTTTGTGATCGTTTTACTTGTGAGCATCGTAAATGCATAAAATAGTGCAGACAGTAATGCCCAAATAAAACCTGATTTCATAAATTCAGAGAGTGTCAAAAAATTATTTAAGCCGATAATGAACATACTACCGATAAAACAAGTTACTGTTGCTAGCAATGCTTGAATAGTCATCTTCTCTTTTAAGAACAATGCGCCAAAAATTAATACAAATATAGGGGCTAAATTATAGATAGAAATAGCAATGGAAATCGACATTTCTTCAAAGGCTTTAAATAAAAATACCCAGTTTAAGACAATAAAGACACCACAAAGAAGTGTTTGTAATATTTCTTTTTTATCCCATTTCTCTGTTTTATGCCCGCCTGTAATGAGCCACATTCCTCCTAGAAAGAGGGTAGCGCAAATACATCTGACAAATACTAGCTCGATAGCAGGTACGCCCGTATGAACAGTAAAAAAACCAATGGAGCCGAAAAGAGCCATGGAAACCGTTAATTTTATGATCGCTGAAATGTTCATTCTAAACCTTCTTTCTATTAAAAGTATTTTGAATTTTAGTTCTAAAATAGGACAGACGATGATGTATACTAAAACCGCTCAACCAGCAGCTCAAGACACTCTACTCAAACCACTATAATCCATCTGTCCGCTTTAAAAAGTAAAGAAAGCCGACAGAGGAGTAAGACAACAACTGCCGGCTTTTACTTAATAGTTCTACCTTTATTCTCGGATTTGTCCGTTACCGTGAATGAAATACTTTGTAGATGTTAATGCAGGTAAACCCATTGGTCCACGAGCGTGTAATTTTTGCGTACTAATACCAATTTCTGCACCGTAGCCAAATTCAAAGCCGTCCGTAAAACGAGTTGAAGCATTATGATAAACAGCTGCAGCATCCACGCTATTTAAGAAGATGTCCGCTACTAGTTGATCTTCTGTAATAATGGCTTCAGAGTGGTTCGTACCATATTTATTAATATGTTCGATCGCTTCATAAACGTTTTCCACAATTTTAACACTGATCTTTAAATCTAAATATTCAGTGGCATAATCTTCTTCGGCTGCTGGATGAGCAAAATCAAGTTTTTGACAAACGATTTCATCACCGATAATTGTCACACCTGCCTGATGCAAAGCACTTAGTAGCTGTTTGCCATGCTCATTAAACCAATCAGGATGAATAAGTAAGCTTTCTGCCGCATTACAAACAGAAGGGCGCTGTGTTTTCGCATTTAGACAAATTTTTTCTGACTTTATGTAATCAGCAGTCTGGTCCACATAAATATGGCAGTTGCCAGCACCTGTTTCTAGTACTGGAACAGTGGCCTCATTTACGACTAAGTCAATAAGTGCCTTTCCACCGCGAGGGATTAAGACATCTAAGTAATCTTTTAAATGGAATAATTCTTTTGCTGTTTCTCGATTCGTATCCTCAATTAATTGAATCGCGTCTACAGGGATTGCTGTTTTTTCAAGTGCCCGATGGATAGTTGCTACAAGGGCTACGTTTGAAAATTTTGCTGAAGAACTACCACGTAAAATAACAGCATTTCCTGTTTTTAATGATAATGTTGCAGCATCTACTGTTACATTAGGACGCGCCTCGTAAATCATCCCAATCACACCTATTGGCACCATCCGCTTTTCAATCAATAATCCATTATCTTTTTCAATTCGCTCTAGAAGGCTGCCGACTGGGTCATCTAATTTTACGAGTAAATGAATGGCATTTGCCATAGCCTCTACTCGTTCTTTGTTGAGCATGATACGATCAAGTGTAGAAGCAGGCATTCCTTGTTGCTCACCATGAGCTAAATCTTTTGCATTTTCAGCAATAATAGTATCTTGGTCGATTATCAACTGCTCAGCAATTTTTGTAAGTGCATTATTTTTTTCACAAGTCGTTTTAATGTTTAAAATATAGCTTGCGGCTTTTGCCAGTTTTCCTTTTTGTTGAACTTCACTTGTCATGTAAATTCCTCCTTAATTTGTTTGAATTTTTAGCCATTTATCTCGGTGAATAACCTCAATTGGATAGTTCGCTAACTCATTTGTACGTTTTCCCATTGCATGTGCTAACTCAAGGGAAGAATATAAGACCTCACCCCGGCCAAGTAGCCTATTGTCACTATAGACCTCGACTACGTCGCCATTTACGAAATCACCTTCGACACGACATACACCAGCAGGCAACAAGCTTTTTCCATTTGCCAATAGCGCATGTTCAGCACCGCTATCTATAAAAATTTTACCAGATACTTCCGTGAGTGCAATCCACTGTTTATTATTTGTTAAAACAGCAAGAGCCTCATGCTCAACATAGGTACCATCACCGCGTCCTTCCATAATATCGACAAGCTTATTCGCGCCGTGACCAGTTCCGATAAATACCTTAACGCCTGCATTTAAAGCTGCTCGAGCTGCCAGCAATTTGGATTCCATACCACCTGTACCTACCTTAGAGCCTGCACCATCTGCAAAACCAAGCATTTCATCGGTTACCTCTGTTAAACGATCAATACGTTTGGCATGTGGGTCTTTATTTGGATTTGCGTTATAAAGCCCATTTATATCTGTTAAAATAATGAGCTGATCTGCATGAACAAGTCCACTTACAAGTGCCGATAGCATGTCGTTATCCCCAAACGTTAATTCGCTGACAGATACCGTATCATTTTCGTTAATAATTGGAAGCATAGAGCGCTCTAGTAATTCCTCAAATGTAGCGTATGCGTTTTTATAGCGCTCCTTTTTTGAGAAATCAGTACGTGTTAGTAAAATTTGTGCAGGCACAATATCATAAATGCTAAATAAAGCGTTGTAGATTTGGATAAGTAAGCTTTGCCCAACAGCTGCCGCAGCCTGTTTACCTTTGACCGTGATTGGACGAGTAGGGTAGCCTAGCTGCTTAAAACCTGCTGCAACTGCACCTGATGAAACAAGTAACACTTCATGGCCACATTTTTTTAATTCAGCAATCGCTTGAACATGGTCCATTAAACGTATTTTATCAATTTCACCTTTTGCATTTGTTAAGGAGCTACTTCCAATTTTAACGACGATTCTTTTTCTTTCCATCACAATTCCTCCAATTCGTCATTTCATTAGCATTATTAGTTACACTTTAGCAGCCGCTAAGATTTCGCTACTAGATTTTTTCAAAATAAAAAACCTTTTCATCCTAACAATTAGGACGAAAAGGTTTGCTTTCCGTGGTACCACCTACATTGAACGTCATTGACATTCCACTTTGCTCATAACGCTTGAGACTGCGCCTAGTTTAGCTAGGACGTTTTACGAAGTAGGTTCTTTAGTCTTTCTTGTACAATGCCTTACAGCCGATGGGCATCGCTCTCTGCTCAAGCAGTTTCTAGGTACTAGTCTTCGTACGTTTTTATTGTATAATTCAACATCATTTTTATAGGGGCTCTTTAGGTTGATGCCTCAAACCTTAAAAAGTAATTGAATAAAGAATGCACTACTTCAGCGTGTCTGTCAAGCTGATTAGAAAAGTTGATAGAAAGTTTTGAGTAAATAAGTAGGTAATGCCGAACACACGAGGGGAAAGAGTGAAGGGGAACAAATCATTGTTTACTTGAACCACCAAATTGCCATTACTAGTGGGAGCATCGCCATGACAATGACGAAGAAACCCCATATTATTTGTTTTCCAGAAGACATATTTTTAGGTTTGATACTCATTTGTTCATATAGTTTGTTAATGGCACCTTGTTCTTTCGAATAAAGCATGGCTTGAAATTCATCGTAATCTTGAATATAACTTGAGGGCGGACGTGGACTGAAACGCAAATTTCGAATATCGTCCGTAATCTCTTTTTCACCCATCCAATAAGTAATAACAGGCGCTAAACCGGATGTTTGCGTAGCCTGTACTTCGATATCATGTGTTTTCATTTTATAATAGACATTTCCTTGCTCGTCTTCATATTGCTTGACAATATCACTTACTGCCATCGACAAACACCTCTTTCTCCAAAACTATACGACTTACATTTATTATAAGGTATTAAAAGAGAAAAGTATTGTAATTACGAGCATAATTGGTTGGTGAATTTTTCTAGCAAAGTTCAGGGGAACATATGGTCATGTAGTATAATAGGACTAAAATCATTTTATAATGGTTCTTTTTTAAAGAAGTGGCTCCTTACCAAACCGTGTGCCCAAGTAGTCGCCCAGCCGGAACGGAAATCAACTACACGTTATGGTGATGAATAAACCTCTTAAAATTTCCTAAAACGATTTAAACATATAACAAAAGCGAGTAGCAATTACGTAGAAGTAAAATTGTTACTCGCTTTTTCATTAGTTCAACAGGAGCTCTCAATTATTTTTTTTCGTAAAAGTCGAATACAAACTGCTGAAATTGTCTTGCTGATGGTGGAAGATATCGATTTTCTATCCAAGCCATACCTATTATACGTTCACAAACCATATCCTCCACACGAATTTTAGCCAATTTATTTGGATTCAAGTCTTCGTCAACAGGCAGTATCGATACGCCAAGTCCAGCACCTACAAAACCAGCAACTGTTGATACCTCATCACCTTCAAAGGTAATCTTCGGCTTGATTCCTGCAGCATTCAATAATCGATCAGCGGTCCGTCGCAATGCGTAACCTTTTTTCATCAGAACAAAATTTTCATGTTCAAGTTCCTTCATTTTAATACTTTTACGTGTGGCGAGGGGATGGTCGATCGGCACCATAATATAAAGCTCATCACGCCATAGCTCCTTCCAGCAAACAGGGGGCTCCGTGTCAATCGCTGCAAGTAAACAAAGGTCTAACTCTCCCGCGAGCAATTGCTTCAGCTGGGAGTGTGAGTAATTTTGTGTAAAGTGAAAGCGTATATGCGGATGGTTCTGACGGAAAGCGCGGATTAAATCAGGTACGATGCTAGTCCCCAGAGTATGTAAAAAGCCGAGTGACACATCACCAAGCTCTGGGTTATTCAGCTCCTGTAATTCAATAACTGCTTTTTCATATTCCTTGCGCATGCGTAGGACACGATACAAAAAAAGCTCGCCATATCGGTTGAGCATAATCGAACGTCCTTGTCTGTCGAACAAGGGTACTCCTAATTCCTCTTCAAGCTTTGAAATCGAGCGACTTAATGCTGGCTGAGAAATCGCTAATGCTTCTGCAGCACGTGTCATATGCTCAAGCTTTGCGACCGTGACAAAATATTCTAATTGCTGCCACTCCATGTTCTCACCCCCGTTTCTATTAATTTTGAGTTATCTGCATTATAACGATAAAAGGGTAGGAAGTATAGACGCCATAAAAAATTTTTAAAAGACGGAGAACTAAAAAGAAGAATTCAAAAATTAAAGTCGCAGAAAGTGTGATATGACAGCTATTAACCTCACATCATTCATGCATGAAATACATTAATATGATAAAAACTATAAATTGTACATTATGAATAAAGGGTGTTAAGATAGACACATAAAATACACAATTACGAAATTTCCGTGAAGGGGATATTATAAAATGAAGTTTGCAAAGCCACAACCTCTAACAATCGAGGGAGGCAATAAAGCCGTACTATTACTGCATGGATTTACAGGAAGCACAAAAGATGTGAAAAAGCTAGGAGAATTTCTAGCTCAACGAGGATATACTGTTCATGCACCGATTTATAGTGGGCACGGCGTAGAACCAGAAGCATTACTTGAAACAAAACCAGAAGATTGGTGGAACGATGTCGTGGAAGGTTATAACTTCCTGCAGAGTAAGGGTTATGAAGAAATCGCTGTAGTTGGGATTTCACTTGGCGGCGTATTCTCGCTAAAAGTAGCAGAGAAGTTTCCTGTTAAAGCATGTGTTGCAATGTGTGCACCAATCACACGAGACAATTCTAAAGGCTTATTTACTCGCTTATATCACTATGCTCGTTTATATAAACACTTTGAAAATAAATCAAAAGATCAAATTATTTCAGAGTTACATGAACTTCGTATTACACCAAAGGATTCATTAGATGGTGTTACACGTTTAACTACAGAAACACGCGATGAATTATCAACAATTAAAGCACCTACTTTAGTAATGCAAGGTTCTCTAGATGACGATCTTTATCAAGAAAGTGCTCCTTTCATTCTAAATACTGTAGAAACAGATGATAAAGAGATTATCTGGTATGAAAACTCTGGTCATATTATTACATTAGACAAAGAACGTGAAAAAGTGTATGAGGACGTATACAAATTTTTAGATCATATAGAGTGGTCTGTAGCAAACTAAGAGCTGTCTGCTGACAGCTCTTTTCTTTTTGCCTAGGTTTAGGCGATTAAAGCTTGGAACGGAACAATTAACAATTTTCAAAGAAAAAACTATTGTTTTTATAATAAATGCCTGATACCATAGTGGAATTGTAGTGAGAAAATCCATTCGATTTAAACTATTTGCAAAAGTTAAATACATCTAAGGAGTACATCAAAATGCAACAAAAAATACCTTTTTCAACATATGCAGTCATTGGCACGATGCTTTTCGGACTGTTTTTTGGAGCAGGGAATCTTATTTTTCCAATTCAGCTTGGACAATTAGCAGGGACCAATTTTTGGTTTGGACTAATTGGATTTTTAATAACAGCTATCGGTTTACCGTTTCTAGGTATTTTAGCTATTGGTTTATCAGGTAGTAACGGTTTGCGTGACTTAGCGAGCCGTGTTCATCCATTATTCGGCGTCATCTTTTCATTAGCGCTCTATTTAACGATCGGTCCTTTTTTTGCGATTCCTCGTACAGCGACAGTTCCGTTTGTTGTTGGCTTTGAACCATATATTCAAGCAGAGCATACAACACTTCTACTTGCTTTATTTAGCTTTGTATTTTTTGCCATCGTTTATTATTTCTCATTGAATCCTGCGAAAATTATGGATTATATCGGTAAATATTTAACACCAGCTTTTTTGATTATGTTATTTATTTTAATTATTATTAGTATTTTAAAGCCGATGGGACATTTCCAGCAGCCAATGGGAGACTATATTGATTCAGCATTTATGACGGGCTTTAAAGAAGGCTATAACACAATGGATGCGCTAGCGTCATTAGCTTTTGGTATTGTCGTTATTAACGCGATTAAAAGCGCAGGAATTTCTGATAGAAAAGAAATTGCTAAGGCAACGTGGAAATCTGGTATTTTTGCCATGGCATTAATGATGCTAATATATGGTTTAATAACATATATGGGGGCATCGAGTATTGAGGCTGTTGGTACATTTGATAACGGTGGTTTAATATTTGCTGCTGTTGCTGAACACTATTTCGGATCCTTTGGTGCAATTTTATTGGCATTTATTATTGTCCTTGCTTGTTTAAAGACAAGTATTGGCTTAATCACATCTTGTAGTGAATTTTTCCACGAAGTGTTCCCGAAAATAAGCTATAAGTGGTTTGTATTTATATTGTGTCTTGTGTCATTTACAATTGCGAACTTCGGATTAAATAATATCATTAAATTCGCCATTCCAGTACTAATGTTCTTATATCCTCTAGCGATTGTTTTAATTCTACTGGCTTTAAGCTCATCGCTATTTAACAATAAGCAATCGGTTTATGTAATAGCGATGATTTTTACATTTTTTATTAGTTTAATTGATGGCTATAAAGCATTAGTGAGTAGCATTCCAGCGGCGAAATTAAGTATTTTTGATGCGGTTGAGAAAGTTTATTCAGACTTTTTACCTTTCTATGACATAGGTTTAGGATGGATACTACCAGCGTTAATTGGTGCTATTATAGGATGCATATTCCCCGCGAAAAAGGCGTAATATAATTAATTTATTAGAAAAATAAGCACGCACATGAAATTATATTCTGTGCGTGCTTATTTATTTTTAGTAAGCCGTCCAGCCTCCATCAACAGCAATGACTTGGCCGTTGACAAAGCTTGCTTCATCTGAGCCAAGGAAAATAGCTAGTTGAGCGATTTCCTCTGGTTGTCCAGCACGTGGATTAATGGACATACCTAGTGCTTGGCGAGCTGCACCTGTTTGACTCATATTTGTCATGGAAGAAGCAATGTTTGTCATAACTGCCCCTGGAGCAATACCGTTACATCGAATATTTTTATCTGCATACATAAACGCTGTGTTTTTTGTTAAACCAACGACAGCATGCTTAGAAGCAGTATAGGCAGCCCCAGCACGAGCACCATATAGACCGCCAGCGGAAATGTTGTTAACAAAGACACCGTGACCTTGAGCAAGGAAAATCTCTGTCGCCATACGCATCGAACGCATAACAGCAGTCGTGTTTACCGCAAATACTTTATCCCAACGTTCATCAGAAATTTCACCAACTGGCTCCATACCATCCATAATGCCAGCATTATTGACTAAAATATCTAATTGACTATAAGCATTTTTTGTCTCATCAAATAAGCGTTGTAAGTCTTCTGTTGATGCGACATTTGTTTGAATTGCGATCGCTGAGCCACCAGCTGCTTTTATACCCTCAACAACAGCTTGTGCACCTTCTAAATTCAAATCAGAAACTACAACCTTTGCGCCTTCTTTTGCATAACCTTCTGCAATTGCTTTTCCCATACCTGACGCTGCACCTGTTACGATTGCTACTTTACCTTCTAATCTCATCACAAGGACCTCCTATTATTTATGTTGTTTCACCGTGTAGAACATTTCACGGATATATTAAGTAAGATATTGAACATGTGTTCATTAAAATCTTATAATAATAGTGTAAGCGATTTCAATATGCAAAAAACTAAGAACTGTTCAGTAATCAACACATATACAAAATCTGTTTAGTAAGGGGATGAAAAGTTTGTGTGCGAACGATTTAAGAATTGTCAAAACAAAGCAAGCATTACATAATGCGCTGTTAACTTTATTGAGTGAGAAACCTTTAGAGAATATTTCGATTGCAGAAATTTGTCGGGTGGCAAAGGTGAACAGAGGTACCTTCTACTTGCATTATGAGCAAAAAGAAGGGCTATTTGAGGAGTACTTTCAGGAAATTATGGAGGATTTATATAATTCCTATGAGGAACCATATCGTGCAGTAACAACATTGGATAAGAATCAATTAGATCCAAATACGATTCGTATTTTTCATCATATAGAGCGTTTTAAAATGTTTTATCGCATTGTATTTTCAAAAAATGTGCCTTTGACCTACTATTACATGTTATTTGATGGAATTCATGCGCTGATGAAAAGAGACCTAACCACTCACTATAATATGCATGATGAAATATCTATTGAATATTATAGTGCTTATCAAGCAAACGCAATCATCGGTCTAATCATCCAATGGTATCGCCAGGATTTTGAGGATAGCGTTAATACATTGAATAAGCAACTTGCGGCTATTTTGCGAATTGGCGAAAAGTAATGAAGAAGCGGATAGAAGAGTGGAACAAAATAGGCGAATTAATGAGCGATGCACTAACTTGTCATTAGTACATCGCTTTTTTGACCATATTATTGAACAGAAGCAGTGACGATTTGCTTGCTTTCGCTTTTTACTTTTTCTCTTTTTAAAGCAACGACCATAGTAGAAATGGCCAAAGTTACAGCAATGATAATTCCTAACGAGCTACTATTGCTTATTAGATTGTCAGCGCTTCCTCCAAAAATAATTGTGTAATAGCCATCTGCCCCATACGTTGCTGGAAGAAGAGAAGCTAGTTTATTGTAAAAATCAGATAGCATTGCTTGTGGAACAAGAACGCCTGATGTAACAAGCTGTATCGAAAGGGCACAAATATTAAAAATCATACCGAGATTACCAAACATGATGACAAAGGATTGTGCCAAGCAGAGGAAAGCCCAGAACATTAATGCTTGAAAAAGATAGATGGAGAAAAAGCTTTGTTCACTTGAAATATTAAAAAGATGCATTAAACCAATTGTTAATAATGGGAGCGTAAAGGCTACACCAACATTAATAATCTGCCTTGCCAGGAACAGTTGCCATTTTGAAATGGTATCTTGCACTAGATGTGCAGCCTGTTGATGTTGCATAATCATGACCATTGCACCAACAAACGACGAAATAATGATCATTAATGGCACAAAATTTGCAGCAAACTCGTCAACATTATTCGTTTTAACAATAGTAGAATCTATTGCACGATCCTTTACACTCATAATCGTAGTAGCGACGGTTTCATTAATTTGTTGTGCCGTATTTGGTTCCATTGGGAGCTGTGAGAACTTTTGAGAAAATACCTCAACGGTCTTGCCCTGTTGTTTAGGATAAATATTGTGGTTAACTTCCTCTGTTAGTTGTTTGGCTACTCCTTCCATCATATTTTTTGTGATGCTTGCACTTGCTTGATTAATAGAGTAAATGATTTCTGCTTCTTGCCCTGCTTGTAATTGACTCGTAAAGTCGTTTGGAATATGAAGAATCATTTGGATCTCACGCTCATTTAACTTCTGTTCGGCTTCGTTTAGTGAGGTGAATTTTTCTATTGTAAAAGGTAATGTTGCTTGTATTTCGTTTGCTACTTGTTGCCCGATCTCCGTATCTTCACTAATTAGTCCAATCTTTAAATGGTCTGCTCTGTCATTTACACCATCATACGCAGTCATCCATACGGAGAAGAAGATTAGTTGAAATGCAACTGTGACGGCGATGCCGATATATGTTTCTCGGATTTTAAATAAAGCTTGTAAACCTTTCATATATAAACCTCCTATATAAGTAAGTACTTACTTGCATTGAAAGGAAAAATTTTTTCTAGGGAGCTAATCCCCTAGAAAAAATTGAAACACTCGTTTTTAACAATTCTTCATTTGGCATATTTGAGACAAATGTTCCTAAGCGAGCTCGTGACATAAAATGCCCAAAATTAATAGCAATTAGTGATAACGCGGCTGCTTCCATATCAATTTCTCTAATTTTCCCTCTATCATGCATTTCCTGAAAATAATGTATTAGCTCAGTTTTAATATGAAGTGGGATATTGGCAATCTCTTCATTAATTTCAGGAAACTGCATCGCTTCTTTAAAGCCAATCATGACAAAATCCTTAATAGACATTAAAAAGTTAAAATGCTTAATAGAGAAATTTAATAAATCTGTTTCCAAATCCCATGTTACGTTTTTATTGAGCTCTTGCTGTAAAAGAGGATAATAGGAAAATTGCTCAATAATAGCTTTCAAAATCCCACGTTTGTTGCCAAAATGGCGAAAAATTGTTACTTCATTGACTCCTGCTAATTCAGCAATTGCTTTAGTTGTTGCCGCAGTATAACCTTTCTCGCTGACAAGATGTAAAGCTGCTTCAATGATCTTTTCTGCAGTTCCTTTCGATGACAAAACAATACTTCCTTTCATGCAAGTAATTACTTACATGCTAGCATAGAGTAATTTCTTGTGCAACAAAAAATATTGGCGAACAGGTGAGACGGATGGCCCTATGAACTGCTCATGTGCGGTCACGAACAGCTTGGGTATCAGTTGAAGCCGTTGCATAGTCTTATAGGTAGATACATTGGTATCATTCGAAAAATAAACAAAGATTCTTGTTTAAATAAAGAAGCCTTTTGAAAAGCTTGTAATGTGAAGAACAGAATTGACAACTATATCGACTGTTGATATATTTTATATATATCGTTGGTCGATATATTGTTAGGCGATATAGAGGGGGATGTTGTATGACACAGGAGCACCCGCCGTTAACAGAGGGCGTTTATTATATTTTATTGGCATTATTTGAGGCAAGGCATGGTTATGGCATTATGCAATTTGTAGAGGAAATGAGCAATGGCCGAGTTCGACTTGGAGCGGGAACAATTTATGGGGCGAT
This sequence comes from Lysinibacillus sp. RS11, assembly GCF_042019215.1. Classification (NCBI taxonomy): domain Bacteria; kingdom Bacillati; phylum Bacillota; class Bacilli; order Caryophanales; family Bacillaceae; genus Lysinibacillus; species Lysinibacillus sp. RS11. Next base: position 1,733,821 of record NZ_CP168124.1, read on the forward strand.
CAAAACATTACTCGAGCGAGGGTGGATTGAGGCACTAGATGATGATGGGCGAAAAAAGGAATACATTATAACAGCGAGTGGAAAAAAAGTTATGGAATACGAAATTTTGAGATTAAGGGAACTTTTTGACAATGGCATCCGTATAACAAAGGAGGATGGAACAAATGCATAAATATCGATTAGTCGTCAACCCGTATGATATTGAGAAATGGGTTAATGAAATGGCTAGCCAAGGCTGGTATTTGCAAAAATTCACTTGGATTCGTTTTACATTCGAACGTGGTGAACCAGGTAGCTATATTTACCGCCATGATGAATTGGAGAGATTTGGTGCCTCCTATGAAGACGAATACTTAGAATTTCTGAAGTCCTCGGGAATAGAGCAGGTAGACCGATCTGGCAATTTTGTGTTTTTTAGAAAGCCAGCATACGAAGGGCCATTTGAACTTTACACGGATAAAAAAACAAAAATCAGTAATCTTTCCAAAAAAGTAACGGTACTATTTTGGGTTATCTTACTTAACTTAATGGTCGGCATCATTGGGCTCAGTGGGGATTTTTCAGAGTACGAAGTAGACTGGTTTGGATTGTCCCTAAATATAGCGAACCTCTTAGTAGTTTTGATATTTTCTATACCATTGTTCAAACTCATTCGTTTACGGAAACATTTAAAAAGAGACTTAGATGTATTTACAGATTAAAAGGAAAGATACATTTAAGAATAATCGACCGCAATTATGCGTTTAGAAAATTCTGTTTTTTAATATTGTAGTTTTGGTGAATCTATTTATTACAAAGAAATTGTGTTAAAACGAAAGAATATTAAAATATTTTTGGTGTAGGGATACTTTAAGAAAAGAAGGAAATACCAATAATTTATTTTCCGGGAAATTAGAAAATTTAAAATATTTTAAAAATAAAATTATCTTTATGTGAAGTTAAATGTTTGTTCACCCGTTTAACCAACTATGTCGATAAATTTTCTGGAGTTATTTCTGAAAATCTTAAATTCATTTCTTTCAGACTAAGTGAGGAGATTACATGAAAAAAAGAGTCTATCGCATTTTTCTAGATTATGAAAAAGAAGAGGCATGGGTCAACGACATGGCGGCACATGGATGGAATCTTAAGAAAACAATTTTAGGTTACTTTGTATTTGAAAAAGGGGAACCTGGTCAATACATTTATCGCAACGAATTAGTAAAAGGTAAGAACAAAGATTATTTTAAATTTTTAGATATGATGAATATAGAGTGTGTTTCCAAGTTTGCAGGCTGGGCCTATTATCGTAAAAAGGCATCAGAAGGACCGTTTGAGTTATTTTCAGACAATTCTTCAAAAATACATTATTTACAATCACTAAACCGACTCTTTATTCCTCTAGCATTATTCAATCTTGTTATGAGCATTACTAATTTTTCACTTGGATTAACAGTTAATCTCTTAAATTCAGCGATGGGATTTATAAACTTTTTAGTAGCGATAACGATGTGCATACTTATTTTGAAAATTGAAAAGAGAAAAAAAGGATTACAACATGAATTACATATATTTGAAGGGTAGGGAGGAAATAAGATGACATTACAATTACAACATGTCACGAAGAAGTATAAAGATTTTACAGCAGTCAATGATTTAAATTTCACCATTGAGAAAGGTGAAATTTTTGGATTGATTGGACAAAATGGTGCGGGTAAAACAACAACGTTCCGCATGATTTTAGATTTACAGGAAACAACAGCCGGCACAATTACATGGGATGGCAAGTCGGTGAATGCTATAAATCGTGATGTACTCGGTTATTTACCAGAGGAACGAGGGATTTTCCCAACTATGAAGGTAGAAGATCAGCTTTACTTTTTTGGCGAGCTGCGCGGCATGAAAAAAGCTGAGCTGAAAAAAGAAATTGATTTTTGGATCAGTCGTTTCGAGCTAGAAGAAAAGCGAAAAGATAAAGCCGAGACATTATCAAAAGGAAATCAACAAAAAGTACAATTAATAGCAAGCTTTATTCATAAGCCGCAATTCTTGATTTTAGACGAGCCGTTTAGTGGTCTTGATCCGGTAAATAAAGATTTACTAAAGGATGCAATTCTACTGTTAAAGGAACAAGGTACTACCATTTTGTTCTCTAGTCACCAAATGGATAATGTTGAAGAGCTTTGTGATCATCTTTGTTTACTAAAACGCGGTGTTTCTCTTTTTTCAGGTAGTTTACTAGATTTAAAGAAACAATACGGCAAAATTAAGCTAGCGGTACGTACAGACTGGTCGACAACACAATTGCTGGCACTTGAAGGAGTTAAAGATGTTCGTGTAGAGAAAGAGCAAACGGTGCTGACTTTAGAAGACGAAAGTTTTGCACAGAGCATTTTTGATCAGCTTGCAAATGGGAAGTACATTGAAAAATTCAGCTTAGATTATTTAACACTAGATGAAATCTTTAAAGATAAGGTAGGTGGCAACGTTGTCGAAGTTTAATTTATTAATGACACAATTATACAAATCAAAAATAAAATCTAGATCCTTTGTCTTAATGACATTACTGTACGTGGCCATTATGTCCGTCGCCGTTTTTTGGTCGGATATTAAGGAGCTTTTTACAGGCGATGAAGAGGCACAGAAAATCGCCATTGTGAATGAAACATCAGCGGATTTTAGTGAGATCTTTGTGTCAAACGGGGACATGGAGTTTATTCAGGACGAAACGAATAATAAAGTATTAGAGCAAAAGGTTAAAGATGAGAAGCTCGCAGCAACTATTACAATAAGTGATGAAAATGGTCAATTACATGCTGAAATTGCAACTTTTACTCCTTTAAAATTAAATGATCAAACAACGATTTCTTCATTATTGCAATATGCAGGTAAAAATTATGCTGTTCAGCAGCTGTCGTTATCATCAGAGCAGGCTGCGCAAATTATGGATACACAAACCGTTATTTCGAATAAAAATTTAAATGAAGAAACAGTAGGCGGTAAAAGTGAGGAAGAAAAACAATCAGGGTTAGTAGTATCATATGCTGTCGGAATTTTAATCTACTTCTTTATTTCTACTTTCCTATCAATGATTACAACTGAAATTGCCTCTGAAAAAGGTTCTCGAGCAATGGAAATGCTTCTAGTAAGTGTCAAGCCAGCAACCCATTTTAAAGCAAAAATTGCGGGAGTATTACTACTCGCTTTAACACAGATGGGCTTTATTGCAGTGGTATTCCTTGTCTACGCGAAATTTGTGAAAGGTGGAGCTGTTTGGGATATGGCAGCCGGTATTGTTAAAGAACTTTCGGTTGGCTATGTCATATATGCTATAGTATTCCTACTGTTAACAATTATCCTTTATTTAATTATTGGCGCATTATTCGGCTCGTTAGTTTCAAAAGTAGAGGAAGCTGGTCAAGTTTTAATGCCTGCCATTATTATTACAATGATGGGATTCTATGTAATGCTTTCAGGAATGGGCAATCCAGATACGATTTTAATCAAAGTTTTCTCTTATATACCGTTAACTTCTGGTATGATCATGCCGATGCGAATTGGTGCAACAGATGTTGGCGTGATGGTACCACTTATATCTTTAGGTATTTTAGTGGCGACAATTATCGTGGCTTACGTATTTAGTTTATCGTTCTATAAACGCAGCGTGCTAACATATAGTACAGGTGGCGTTATTCAGAAAATAAAAACCGTGTTAAAAGTAACAACATGATATTAAAGCAGCTACATAGGTGGCTGCTTTTTTGTCCAAATAAGGCTCATCAGGCATACATCTTCATAAATGTCTCCCACATTTTTGCTGATTGGGCCCAAATATGCTAAAACTAGAAAACAAAGCATAGTAATTCGCGTATTCAGTCGAATTTTCTAATGAAACAAGCTATAATTTATAAATGGGATTGAAGCTATGTGATCTCAAGCAAAGATTGAAGCTTTGAGTGAAGAATTGCTAGAAATCTTAAATAGCCGTGAGCGCATAACACTTTTTGTCGATAGATTTGATCCAGCTCATTATTGCTTTCAACTACAGAATCATGAGAGTGCATATTTAGTAAGTGACTCTTATTTTACAATGCTTGAATAAACGAAACTTTTTCGACTTGAAATCGTATGTAATAGAAGAGATAAATCGCAGGGGGTAAAACTTTATGTCTGAATTCGACAACGACCTATTAAAATCAAAAGATCCATTTGCATCAGAAAATCCATTATTACAGCCTAATCCATTATTACAGGTGGAGCAAGAGCAAAAACAAAAACCTGTACTTGTTTCTGAGCAAGAGCTATCACAAATTGCTCAAAATCAACGTGCATTAAAGCAAAATCCTGAAATCCATGCACTAGCACAAAAAATTGATGTAAAAGACCAAATTGCCATGTTAGAGCTTGGAAAAGAAACAGCGAATGGTATTTCTACTTTTTCAGATAAAATGCTAGCAACGATGAAAACAAGTAAACTTGAGGAATCGAGTGTATTATTAAATAATTTAAATAGAATTATGGATAAATTTGATCCTCAAGATTTTGCAGAGGATAAAAAAGGTGGCTTCCTGACAAAGCTGTTTAGCAAAGGGAAAGAACAATTAGAAAGGTTCTTATCCAAATATGATAGTATGAATAAGGAAGTAGATGTTATTCACCGTGAGATTCAAAAGTACGAAGGTGAAATGAAACGTAATACAATCGATCTTGAAAACCTATATGATCAAAACTTACATTACTTCCAAACTTTAAGTAAGTTTATTGCGGCAATTGAAGTGAAAACAGATGAGGTTCGAGCGTCATTACCAGCACTTGAACAAAAAGCACAAACTGGTGATCAATTAGCGGCAATGGAATATGAAACGATGCTACGTGCAGTGGATTTATTGGAACAACGTCGTTATGATTTGGAAATGGCGCAGCAAGTTTCGTTCCAGTCTGCACCACAAATTCGTTTAATGCAGCAAGGCAACAACCATTTAATTGCAAAAATTAACTCTGCGTTTGTTACGACAATTCCTATATTTAAGCAAGGACTTATTCATGCAGTAACGTTAAAACGCCAAAAGCTTATTTCTGATTCCATGAGTGAACTAGACCGTCGTACGAATGAAATGCTTGTACGAAATGCAGAAAATATTAGTAAAAATAGTGTTAATATTGCACGTGTGGCAGGTAGTCCAAGCATTAAAATTGAAACAATTGAAACGACATGGCAAACAATTATGACCGGTATTCAAGAAACGAAGCAAATTCAAGCAGAAACGGCGAGAAACCGTGAGGAAGGACGTAAACGCATAGAACGTTTGCAGCTTGAATACGAAAAACTGAAAAAGATGTAATCGTGAAGCTTCTTGCATTCTCTCTTACGCAAGAAGCTTTTTTTGAGCTCTATATTATTTATAGGTCCCGAAAAACCGCCTAAAGTGATGTGTTTCGGGAAGAATCACAGCATACTTAACCCGAACATCGGAATAGGAGCTTATTTATTTTGACAAAATAATAAATACTCATTATGATGATTTAAATGAGAATGGTTATCAAACGTAAAGGAAGAAGAACGATGTTAAAGAAAGCAATACCATTACACGAATTACTTAGTAATGGAGTGGAGAAAAGACGATGAAGAAAATGAATTTAACTACATTATCGTGTGAGCATTTAAAAGATGGAACGCTTGCCATAGATATGACAGAAACGCTTATGCTAGTATCGCAAAGTCGCTATCAGGAATTAATGCATATCGAAGAACTTTACAATGCTATGCATAAAGATTTAGATGAAAAGCATCATGTTTTGGAGCAGGAGCGAAAAACTTTAAAGAAACAAAATGTCCAGCTTGTAGAAGAAATGCAAAAAATGAAGCAGCAAAATGCGATCTTGCAAAAAAAGCTAACGGAATATAATTGTGTTGTAAATGAACTAAAGGAGCTTCGTCAACAAAATACAGAGCTATTAATTGAACTAAGTAAACATACAGCTTTGTCGAGGGAGTCATTATCGGGGCCGTTAAAATCTATGATACGCGATATGCGAGAACAGGGTGTAGGTATTAAGGAAATTCATATTCGAATAAAACGTCAAATTAATCCAGATATTAGTTATAGTATGGTGCGTAAATATATTTCTGAGCTAGAATCTGAAAACAAAGAGTAACGACATTGTTGCCTTAATTCAAATTTGGCATTTACAGTTACAAAGCAAAGTCCTATAATTAGTCTATTCTTTAAGATGTAAATTGTTAAAATTATGCATAGTCGTAATGGATACAAACAAGAGTAGGAGAGTTAAAGGCAATGTCAAATGAGAAAAAAGGTGTTTTGTCAGCATTTTTAGCCTATGCTTTTTGGGGTGCATTTCCTCTTTATTGGAAATTACTTGAGCATGTGCCGAGCATGGAAATTTTATTATCACGTGTCATTTGGTCCTTTGTCTTTACAGTACTAGCAGTAATAGTATTTGGAATGCGTAAGGATCTAATCGCAGATTTAAAATATTTATGGTCACACCAAAAGCATTTCTGGCAGCTTGCTGGAGCTTCATTCGTTATTTCGATGAACTGGTATTTATATATTTGGGCAGTTAACCATAACCACTTAATTGAAACGAGCTTAGGTTATTATATTAATCCTTTGCTGTCAGTTATTTTGGGGGTTATTTTCTTTAAGGAAACGCTTAGCCGAGCACAATGGATAGCTACTGGAATTGCCTTTATCGCTGTAATTATTTTAACGGTTAATTATGGTTCAGTCCCATGGGTAGCTTTACTAATTGCCGTATCATTCGCAATTTACGGTGTACTAAAAAAGAAAATTTCACTTGATGCGACAAGAGGTCTAGCCATAGAAACGTTATTTATTCTACCGTTTGCTTTAGGCTATTATGTTTACCTCTTTACAACGAATCATGCCTCATTTTTACATGTTGATGTCAAAACAGACATCCTCATGATTGTAAGTGGTATCGTGACAGCAGTACCGTTAATTTTATTTGCGAAAGGTGCACAAAATATTCCACTCTATTTATTAGGCTTTATTCAATACGTATCGCCAACGATTACGTTAGTTATAGGAATCGTGCTTTACAAAGAACCATTTAGTCAAGTAGAGCTATTGGCATTCAGCATTATTTGGGCAGCCTTACTACTGTTTTCAGGCTCGAAAATCATTGAAACGAGAAGGGCCCATCATAAATCAGCTTAAAGTTATTATTAATAATGTTGATAAAAAATCCTGTTAATGCAGGATTTTTTCATTTATCAATATAATTAAAGGCTAACGAAATAGGGTTCTATAATATTTGTTGGGGTATCCATACAATTTGAAGATGGAGGTGTAGTCGCCGAAATGTTTGTGAAAGCACCCCATTATGGCTCACCTCAATATTGAGTAGGAAACTTTACTTTTCTTCCAGCATATAGTAATATGGTGGCAGTCAATTAGATAACAATGATTATACATTATAATAAATGAGAGGTGCTTTTTGTGAGTGCGGTAGGTTCTAAATAGGAACAACTTAATGAAATAAATTTAATGACGATAGGGGATTTTTGTCATAAAGTCACCCCTTATTTAGTCGTGGATTTATTTCAACACCTATGAAGATACCTACAATACTTTATAAAGCGTGTAATGCACTGACTAAACTTCATGTAGATGAAGTCTTTTTCACGATGCTTTTTACACATGCCTTGTAATGTAAAAGCTGTGGGATCCCCACAGCTTTTTTGTTTTATTTTTGAAAATAAAGGTTCCATACTATTTGTTGAGGTGCCCCAATAAAGGGGAGGGCAATCGCCGTAGCCTTTGTGAAACTTCACATAGTGCTTCACTCTAACCTTTGATGTAGAGCCAATAAAAAATCATTGCTATCTAATAAGTAGGTATCTTCATGAATGATGATGAAAAAATCATAGTGAGGAGAATCAATAATAATGAATCAAGCTACTCTTGAGAAGTTACAATACAATGAATTAAAGGATATCGTAAAATCATACTGTGTCAGTGGATTAGGTAAACAGTTATTAGATAAATTAACACCGAGCCCCAATTTAACAGTTGTTAAAAATCGTTTGAATGAAACGACAGAGGCACGAGCAATTTTAGATGCGGAAGGCCATGTCCCATTTTTAGGCGTTTCGAATATTGACAATACGATTAAAAAGCTAGAGAAGGGTATCATCTTAGACCCAAATGAATTGGTGAGCATCTCAGACTTTTTACGAGGCTGTAGAATAATTAAAAAATTTATGCTGGAAAAGGAATTTTTTGCGCCAGTACTTGCATCCTATGCCAATTCGATGGCTGAATTTAAAAGTGTAGAAGAGGAAATCAATTTTGCTATTAAAGCAAATCGAGTTGATTCGGCAGCTAGTAGAGAACTAAAACGTATCCGAAATCATATCGAAACAACTGAGGGAAAAATTAAAGACCGTTTAACTAAATTTTTAAATAGTAGTGTCAATAAAACATATATCCAGGAATTCTTTATTAGTAAAAAGGATGATCGATACACAATCCCTATTAAGGCTTCTTATAAAAATCATGTGCAAGGGACGGTAGTAGAGGTTTCATCTAAAGGTGCAACGGTCTTTATGGAACCAAGTGCAGTAGCTAAATTAAATGTAGAGTTGAGTATTCTAAAAGCAGAGGAAGCGGTCGAGGAATATCAAATTTTGGCGACATTATCAGGGCTCTTGATGGAAAATATCCGTGAAATCAACATTAACATGGAGTTGATTAGTCAATATGATATGGTGTTTGCCAAAGCCAAGTTTAGCAAGCATATTGGAGGCGTCGAACCGAGCTTAAATGATGTTGGCTATATTAAGCTCGTCAATTGTAAGCATCCATTGTTAACAGGTGAGGCAGTGCCACTTTATTTTGAAATTGGCCAAGATTATCGCAGCTTAATCATTACAGGGCCTAATGCTGGCGGAAAAACCGTTGTGTTAAAAACAATTGGCCTGCTATCATTGGCGACAATGTCGGGCTTCCATATTGTTGCGGATAAAGGTACTGAAATAGCTGTATTTACGAATGTTTTTGTCGACATTGGTGATAATCAAAGTATCGAAAATGCACTTAGTACATTTTCATCGCATATAAAAAATCTTTCAGATATTATGAGGGCATCCAATAATAATACGCTTTTACTATTTGATGAAATCGGCAGTGGTACTGAACCAAATGAAGGGGCTGCATTAGCCATTTCCATTCTAGAGGAATTCTATCATATGGGTTGCATAACAGTGGCAACTACTCATTATGGTGAAATTAAACGTTTTTCTGAAATGCATAGTGATTTTATGAATGCGGCTATGCGCTTTAATAGTGACACATTAGAACCGTTGTATCAATTAATCATCGGAACGTCTGGGGAAAGTAATGCGCTGTGGATTTCCAAAAAGATGAATATACACGACACAGTTTTACAAAGAGCGAAAGGCTATATTGACAATAAGGATTATCATCTTGAACGAGTAAATGACAGTAAAATCAGGAAGCCAAAAATTGAGCAAGAGAAAACAAAAGTAAAGTATGAATTTAAAAAGGGCGACCGTGTGAGGCTGTTGGATCATGATGACGTTGGAATTGTTTATGAAGAAATGGATAATTTCTATAATGTTGTCGTGTTCTATGAGAGAGAATTCATAAAGGTAAATGTTAGGCGACTAGCATTAGAGCTACCAGCAACTGAATTATACCCAGAAGGATATGACGTAGAGACATTGTTTGTGGACTATAAAGAACGAAAGCTACAGCATGATATTGAGCGTGGTTCAAAAAAAGCACTACGAAAAATTCAGAAGGAAATAAGAAAAGATAAATTGAGCTAAAAACAGGGATTGCACATAAGTGTTAAATGTGCAATCCCTTTAATTTATTGAAGCGAATTAATTTGTGCTTTAATGGCAAAATACGTTTCCTCAATTTTTTGTTTATAAGGAAGATCGATTAAATCCTGAGAATCCAAATAGGCCATTTTGGCAATTTCATAGGCAGTTGTTAACTCACCGAAATGTGCATAGCAAAGTGCTTTATAGGAAAAGCACTCATTTAAACTTAATATGTCAAATGGATGTAAGATGAACGGAGGAGCGTTTGTAAAATGTTCAAATGCTTCTTTCGCTTCTTCATATCGACCGAGCAAATATAAGGATTTCCCTTTTTCTGAATAATAAAGGTTTTTTTCGAGTGTAATCGAGTCGTCATGCTTAATCGCAGCAAAACGTTCTATTTCCACTATTGCTTGCTGATAATCGTGAGTGTAATTGTTATAATAATGCGCTCTTAATACGAAAGTAAAAGCATCCACACTCACTTGTTCGGCAAAAATCCGATACTGCTCAAGCTTCTTCAACATATGCTCTACTTGCTCGAAATCATGGTCAATCATGGCACAAAACGCCCCAATACGGTACATATCATCTATATAAGAGTAAAATTGATTTTTATGTGCATTGGTAATGGTCTCGTTAATGAGCTGTTTACCTGCTTCAAGTTCGCCAATTGCTACCTGAAAAACGCAAATATAATAAGCCATTTTCACTTCATCCCGCGAATCTAATTGAAAATTTTCCTGCTCTGCCTCTTCTTTCGCCTGTGAAATACAGGCATAAGCCGTTTTGTATTTTCGATTTTCTGATAATATACCCAACTGTAATATATAGGTTTCAAACCAGTGGCTTAGTAAATTAATTTCTTTAAACATCATACGTGACTCTTGAAGCGGTGACTCCCATGTCGTTAATCCCGCAAAATATTGTGCTGCAGCGTATATATACAGTAAACGACCTCCTTCATAACTAAGGGGAAGCTCTTCTACATAAGGTTTAATCATCTCGACGATTTGCTGCGCATTATCCGTATCACTAGGTTTTAATTCCGCATACAAAATTTCTAACTGCTCTAATAGTTGACGTAGCGAAGAGGGTGTTACTTGTTCTAGTAATTCACTGGCCTTTACGCCTAAACGTTCTGCTATATATTCAAGACTTTCCATCGAGGGCTTGGCCTTATCATTTTCAATTTGACTTAGCATACCTTTTGTTAGACGATCACCGGCAAGTGCCTCTAATGTTAATTTTCGTTCTTTTCTTAATTTGCGAATTCGTGTGCCTAAAGAGTCCACTGCCTCGTCTCCTTTTTATTATAAGTAAATACAACTATTTTGTTTAATTATATTAAACTTTTTCTTGCGTGAAAAGTGGGAGCTGTGTTATATTTTGTTTAATATAATTAAACTTTTTAATTTAGTTAAAAATACGGAGGGGTTTTGGATGACTGAAGCGGAAAAATATAAAAAGGCGACGTATCATTTATGGACATTTACAGCTAGTAAAATGATTTCTATGCTTGGGGCACATGTGCTGGCATTTGGGTTCAGTTTGTATATTTTAGCTATGACGGGGACAGCAACGAGCTTTGCGACGAATATGATTTGTTCTATTTTACCACGAGCACTGCTAGCACCAGTGGCTGGTTATGTAGCGGATCATTATTCGAAAAAGCGTACGATTCTAATGGCACAAGCTGGTACCATTTTGACAGTAGGGGGCTTACTTCTTTATACAGAAACAGTTGGAATGTCAGTTTATGCTATTTATGTGACAACAATATTCAATACGATTTGCTCTGCCTTTTCAGGTGTAACGTTTTCATCTTCCATTGCAACTTTGGTTAACCCAGAACGGTTACAAAAAGCAATGTCATTTAATCAATTGTCTACGTCTGTGGCTATGATTGGTGGACCGGTAATTGGGGGAATGTTGTACGGATTTTTCCCAATGGAAGTATTTTTAATCATTAATATGGTAGCATACGCGCTTGCTTTTTGCTTAGAATCGACAATGAATTTTAATCTGTATAGTACAAGAGGGGAAGAGGTGGAAAAGGAAAAAATTTGGGCAGGGCTTGTTAGTGGTTTTCATTATATTAAGCAACAAAAAGTCATTAAAACAGTCATGTGGATTTCACTATGGATTAATTTGTTTTTCTCCGCCATCGTTGTTGGAGGGACGTATATTATTATTGAATTACTAAAAGTAAAATCAACTCATTTTGGTTTTATTGAGGCATCAGGTGCAGTTGGTATGTTAGTTGCCTCCCTTTACTTCTCTACACGGGCAGAGGTTAAAGTGCCACTACGTTTCTCTAAAATCAGCTTAATACTGTTGGCTAGTAGTTTAGGTTTGGCTGTTGTTCCATTGGTTTCAAATTTTTCTTATTTAGGAGTTGTTACTTTTTACATTGTGATTTATTTTATATTCGCTATTTTTGAAATGGGGATTAACATGCCTATTGGCGTTTATATGCAAAAGCTGATCACAGAAGAATATCGTGGACGTGTATTTGGACTGATGGAAACAATGGCAATGTCCATGATGCCGATTGGTATGATGATTTTTGGCTTCTTGTACGATACATTACCAGCAACGGTTATTTTACTTGTCACGAGTGCAATTATCGTGACGATAGCGTTAGTTATGCTGCGAACATCTGTCTTAAAAGAAGCTCATCCAGAATTTTATGAACAAAAGATAGGAACGGAGAGTGTAGCAAATTAATATCCTGCGTTGAAGGTAAAGGGGGTCACCACGTTTGTGAGGCTTTTCAGCGATTATTGAAAGTTTATCAGCGATTCGGAACCATCCATCAACGAGATGATTCGTTTTTATCTTATTAAGATAACGAAACCAGGCATTTCTTCAACGTGAAGTATGCCTGGTTTATCTTCATTTAGTAAAACTTCCACCTCTGAAAAGGGTAAGATCAATGCAAATATGGTTCCTATTGGTGTGTGCTCAATGCTGAAATAGAGGATAAGAACGCCGAGTCCTGTGGCAATTTACCTGAGCGACAGGGGTAATGACGCCAAGGCGAAATTGATTTACCGATCCTCAATCACAATATAAGTTGCTTTAATTGGTCCATGTACACCTATGACTGGAATCATTTCGATATCCGCCGAGTTACTTGGACCTGTTATAAAGTTGATGCAGGAGGCAATTTGCTCGCCATTTCTTATTTTTTCACTAATGAACCGAGCGGCTTGGGTCATTCGTGGAACAATTGTACTTTTCGGAATCAAAATAATAGAGTTTTCTGGTAAAAAGCTGACTGATCTACCTTTATCCTTGCTACTAAACAGTACAGCAGTTCCTGATTCTGCTAATGTTATTTCACTAATCGTGATGCCAATGTTAGCTTTTTCAGCCTGGCGGATATTTTCCTCTGGTTGGGCAGAGTCCCATTCGTACAGTTGAATATTCGCTTGTGGCCACTGCTCAGTCATTAATGATGAAAGTCCATAGCTTTGAAAACGCTCGTCCTTCCACGTTATAACAGAATGACCCCCATAATTTTTAACTACTTTTTGTAATGCATCTGAAAGATTAGCTGTATTTGTTTTAAGGATTTCCGTATCAATGTATTGGCATTGATTAACTAACACCTTTACTAATTCATCTTGTGTTGCACCTTTTAGGACGCGATCTTGTGGTTGATATTGCCATGTTGGTCGTGTAAGTTCTGTTTTTGGGGCGTGCCCAAGCTGTTGCGCGATTTTTGATAAAAATAGATCTCTATTTTGAATGCTACCTGCCATTATTCCTCGCCTCCTTTTTCACGGTGTTTAAACCAGTCACGGAAACGATCTTTATTTGGAGCGGGAAAATCTCTTGCTTCCGTCCATGCTTTTAGTGGACCTGGACCATTTGAAATTTTATGATCTTTTGTAAATGGGGACATTGCTGGTGATGCCATTTTTGTCGCCATTTTATATAAGGTAGGGGAGGAAGCACCTAAACCAAAGGCCTTCATTAATAGCTTTTCCGATATAGGCGCTTTTCCTTCGTTTTCAACAATTACTTGGCGATGTCTAAGTATAAGCTGATGTAATGGAATTTTGACAGGACAAGCATCGGTACAAGCTCCACATAAAGTGGAAGCATACGGAAGCTCCTTAAAATCATCATAGCCCCCTAATAACGGTGAAAGAACGATACCTACTGGCCCTGAATAGATAGAGCCATACGTATGCCCGCCAATATGACGATAAACAGGACAGACGTTGACACAAGCTGCGCAGCGAATACATTGTAAAATAGGCTGGAATTCACTGCCTAAAATATCCGAGCGTCCATTGTCAACGATTACTAAATGGAATTCCTCTGGTCCATCAGTGTCACCTTCATCTCTGATTCCTGTTAATGTTGTAATATAGCTTGTTAGCTTTTGCCCCACGGCGCTTCTTGTTAATAAACCTACTAGCACTTCCATCTCTTCGAAGGTGGGAACGATTCTTTCCATTCCCATTACGGTAATTTGTGTTTTAGGCAAAGCTGTTACTAAATCTGCGTTCCCTTCATTGGTAACGAGTGTAATTGAGCCGCTTTCTGCAATAGCAAAGTTACAACCTGTAACGCCAATATCTGCTGTTAAATATTCGTTCCTTAATTTTTCACGTACATAAAGGGCTAGTTCCTCAGGTTTTTCTGTTTTCTCATAACCTTGCTTTTCTTTAAAAACGTCACGAATCTGCTCCTTATTTTTATGCAATGCCGGAACAACGATATGAGATGGCGGCTCGTGATCGTCTACTTGCAAAATGTATTCACCAAGATCTGTTTCAATGACTTCACACCCTAGCTGTTGTAAAGCGGCGTTTAAATTAATTTCCTCCGTGACCATGGATTTCGATTTCACGATTTTAGTAGCATTTTTCTTTTTTGCGATACGTTGAATATAGTCTGTCGCTTCTTTCGCTGTTTGCGCAAAGTAAACATGCCCACCTCTTTTAGAGACATTTTCACTCAACTGATATAAGTAATAATCTAAGTTGGCAAGCACATGCTTTCGAATTTCCTCTCCATGTGATCGCCATTCTTCCCAATGACCTAGCTCTTCAGCTTGTTTTAGCCTACGTGTTTGAAAGCGTTCTTGTGCGCTTGACACAGCTCCACGCATAAAGGTATTTTCTAATTCTTTCGTTAATCGATGTTGAAAGTCTTCATCACTTGTTTTCATTGACAACTCTTTTACCCCCTTTTAGCGGCAGTTTAATACTTCCGCAATATGCATGACTCTAATAGGCTTTCCTAGTCGATTCAGTCGCCCACCAATATTGATTAAGCAGCCAGCGTCAGCACCGATTAGAATGTCTGCCCCTGTTTCGTCAACATTCTGTACTTTTTCATTGACCATTTCTCCTGAGATATCGCCCATTTTTACCGAAAATGTTCCACCAAATCCACAGCATCGTTCTTTCCCTGGAAGTTCTACATACTGTAATCCTTCGACATGATTTAATAGTTTAAATGGTGCTTCCGTAACACCGAGCAGTCGTGTCATATGACAGGAGGTATGATAAGTAGCTTTGCCCTCTAAACGCGCGCCTACATCCTCGATCTTTAATACATCTACAATAAACTCTGTAAACTCATATGTTTTATCCGCTAATGCTTGGGCTTTCGGCTCCCAAACAGGATCTCCCTTAAATACTTCTGCATATTCCTTAAACATAAAAGCACAGGAACCAGAAGGGGAGACAACATATTCGGCATGTTCAAAGGCTGTGATCATTTTTTTCATGGCGTTTTTAGATTCTTTTACATAGCCACTATTGTAGGCAGGCTGTCCACAGCAAATTTGATTTTCTGGAAAGTCAAGGTCACAGCCGAGTCTTTCAAGAACTTTGACAACAGCTTTTCCTACATCTCCTTGAAACATATCAACTAAACAAGTTGCAAATAGAGTTACTTTCATAATAATCGCTCCTTCGTGTTTCCATTTCCGTTATAAACAACGAATCAACAGGTCATCAGATGACTTAGTGGGTAATATATTGCTACTACATCTTATGAATTTCATAAAAGGCAATGCTCCTATTATAAAAACTAGGCAGTTGCTGTAATTTTATCCTGTAAAAAATCAGTGGGAATGAAGTAACCCCACTGATTAAAGCTTCACTTTATAGATTCGGTCGTTTCAAAAACCTTCTCCATTACATAAATGCGAAGCCATCGCATGCTTTGCTAGCTCCTCATTTTGCTGTTTAATTGCGAGGAAAATTTGTCGATGTTCATCATACAGTTTTGCACTTGTTGTATTTTTAGAGTATAACCAAATTCGGCGTGTTTCTTTCATTGTTTCGATCATGAAGTTAGAGACCTGGTCTACTATTGTTGAATTCGGATGAGTATGAAAAATGGTTAAACGTCAGTGTGTACTATTCAACTAAAAGCTACAAAAAACCTTACTGCATGAACGGTGGGAGTAGTCACATAAAATGATATGTAGAATTATGGTGAATTTTGTTGACAGATAATACGAGGGGGGCGCATAATGCATAAGTACATTAACAAATACACCTTGGTGTAATGGCGTTTGAAAATTATATTGGGTATGATAGTATGCTGGAACTTCACTTTTTCAACACCTTTTTGTCAAGAAACGTTCACAAACAGAGAGGGAGCAATTTACAGTGATTTTTGGTACGATGAAGGCAGTAACTGTAAGGAGCGAATGAAAAATATGGAAACTGATATTAACGTATTTTTAGCTTTCGGTGCAGGGTTTTTAAGCTTTATTTCACCGTGTACCCTTCCACTGTATCCAGCATTTTTATCATACATAACAGGTATGACATTAGATGAGCTAAAATCGGAACGAGGCATGATGCAAAAGCGTGCTATTTTGCATACATTATTCTTTTTATTAGGATTTTCAATTATTTTTATAATAATTGGACTAGGTGCATCATATGCAGCAGAGTTTTTCCTAAATTATCAAACATTATTACGTCAGGTTGGTGCCATTTTAATCGTTGTATTTGGTTTAATGATTGTGGGATTACTACAAATTGACTTTTTAATGAAGGATCGAAAATTCCAATTTAAAAATAGACCATCTGGTTATTTTGGATCAATATTAATCGGTATAGCTTTTGCGGCGGGCTGGACACCATGTACAGGTCCAATATTAGCGTCGATTATTTCTTTAGCAAGTGCAAATCCAAGCTCAGGCTTTAGCTATATGTTAGCTTACTATCTAGGCTTTGCGATTCCATTCTTCGTGTTATCTTTCTTTATTTCACGAATGACGTGGATTCGTACACACAGCCAAAAAATTGTGAAAATCGGCGGTTATATTATGATTGTCGTTGGGGTATTGTTATTCTTTGATGGATTAACGTATATAACACGCGTTTTACAGCCTATTTTTGGTGGATTCTCGGGCTTTTAATCTACTAAACTAAAGAGACATACCGTACTTTAACGTGGAGGGAGATGAACATGTGCCTACAGTTCTAGTAGTAGATGATACGCTATTTATGCGTGTTGCAATAAGTAATATGTTAACCGAATGGGGTTATGAGGTAGTCGGTCAGGCTGCCAATGGTAAAGAAGCTGTAGCTATGTATCGTGAGTTACAACCAGATCTTGTAACGATGGATGTAACAATGCCCGTTATGACAGGTATCGCAGCAGTAAAAGAAATCATCCCTGAATTTCCAAATGCAAAAATAATTATGATTACGGCTTTAGGACAACAGAAGTTAATCGTGGAAGCGATTGAAAGTGGTGCGAAGGATTTTATCACAAAGCCTTTCGAGCCAGCAAGATTAAAAGCTGTAGTTGATCAATTAATTGGATAAAATTATTAATTTGACATTAGAGGAGGAATTTTTATGTTTAGCAATATCCCTTCTCAATATTATGTTATAGGTTCAACTATAATGGCTATTGTTATGGGTAGCTTTGTCATGGTTTTACGTATGCGCGCATCCAAGAAACCAACAAATGAGAAGAAAATTATCATTCCACCTATTGCAATGTCTTCAGGTGCGGTAATGTTTTTATTTGAACAATTTCGAGTGTCGCCTATGGAGATTCTGGAGGCGTCAGCAGTCGGTATTTTGTTCTCGACAATCTTAATTGCCACTTCTAAATTTGAAGTAAAAGGGCAAGACATTTATTTAAAACGTTCAAAAGCATTCGCTTTTATCCTAATAGGGTTATTAATATTCCGTATTATTGCAAAAATGATATTAAGTAGCTCCATTGACGTTGGCGAATTAGCAGGAATGTTCTGGATTTTGGCATTTGCCATGTTAGTCCCTTGGCGAATCGCAATGCTGATCCAGTTTAAAAGAATTAAAAAGACCATTCCACTGAAGGATTGATAATAGAAAACTACACTAGAGGTTTAGTCTAGTGTAGTTTTTTTGTTTAGAGTTAGTTTTTTATTAGAATCGCGTGAAAGAAAGGGGCTAAACTCTTAACTATCCAATTCTATCAGGATGAATATTGAAAAACTTTTTGTATGATGAAACTTCACGAAGGATAGTAAAAACGCTGCACAGATTTTTGTGCAGCGTTCCCTTAATTAAATAGATGTTCATATGGAGCGATGTCAATTTGCATTTCATCTAATTTTTTACGTAAAAATTTATGGTCGCGCTTAGGCGTTGCTTGAATATAGCCACGAATAATCAAATCATGATTAATGGCAGATGCTTTTTCTTCTAAAGCAAGCTCGCCAATTTTTCCTGCTATTTTTTCCTTTGCTACTTGTCTAAATAGCTCAGGTACAGGGCTTACAAGTTCATATAAAAGCTCTTTCTCAGGTTGTCCCCATAAATGAATGGTCTTATCTAAATAATACTCTTGCCAATCTAAATCAGATTTACCGTCTTGCTTCGGTAAAGCCTTTAAAAATTTGCGGAACATAAAAAATCCGCCTATCCCCATAAACGTAATGAGCACAACTACCCAAAATAGGATAAACCATAAAAACCAACCTTCTAACAAATCGTTCACCTCTTTGTCTTCTCTCACTCTATTATAAAAGCTTAAATAAAAAAATTCATCCTTAATGTCCCTTTTTTAGCAATAAGTCTGTATATATTGTGTAAGAAAGGAGGTGATCCTCATGGCAAATGTCAATTTCTTAGGTGCAACTTTTCGTTTAAAGTATGTCACTGGACACAATGATCAAAATGAGCCAATGTTCACAACTCAAACGTACCGTAATTTAAACGGCTCGCATACGGCAGAGGAATTAGTAGCGGTAGCTTCTGGAATTGCTAGTCTTTCCTCGTACACACTAGATAGTATTGTAAAACAAGAAACAACAGATTTATCCTAAAGGAGGGAAAAGCTATGACACAAGTTTTAGAGCTGCAATTTGAAACAGCAACAGGGAAGACAGCAACGATAGTGATTGATGCACCGAAACCGAAAGTAACAGCGGCAGAAATTCAAAAGGTAATGCAAACGATCATTACTAAAAATGTTTTTGGTGGACAAGCTGGTGCTCTGGTTGCCATAAGCCGGGCACGAATCGTTGATCGACAAGTGACGGAATTTAAATTAGAAGTAGAATAATCAAGAATGGTCTTTGCAGAATGTTCTGCGGAGACCATTTTTAGCAAAAGTAGAGGAGGAATTCACATGGAACAGTGGTTAAACATGATATCGGATGTCGGCTTTCCTATCTTAGTGTCGTTTTATCTACTACACCGGGTAGAAGTTAAACTGGATGCTATTCATGATGCACTTGTCTCCTTAAAGTGATATGGATTTGTGGAGGACAAAGCGCATAGAGAACGTCCCGTGCATTTCTATAATTGGATAAATGAGCGTGATGGCCTTCCACAATCAATAGGTAGTAGACCATCAATTTGATAACTGGTTGGAATGGTGATTTTTTATATACCTGATTGAATGCTGGATGAGACCAGGAACAGGAACAGGATGAAAGTGAGGTGAAAACGATGGCATTTGAATACTTAGCAACTTATAAAACATTTGAAACAGTAGCAGATATGGATAAGAGTGTGGAGGACCATATGGCGGCACATTATTATGACCTTACAGAATCAGAACGTGCCATCGTTTTCAAGTTAGCTTCACACAGTTTGGAACATCCAGGAGTGTGCCACTTAAAAGCAAGTACCATTGCTACAGCATTAGAGATCAGTACAAAGACAGTTTATCGAGCTATTTCAAAATTGGAATCGCTAGGCATCGTAAAAAAAGAAACGACTGTAAGAAGTAAAGGTGGTCAAGGTGCAAGCATTTATATCATTTTGCCTTACAATGTCTCACCGTCAATGTCCGACCATGAAAATGCTGAAAACCCTTGTGAGAGTAACGTTTGTCCTTCACAATCTGAAAACCAATCTTTAAACTCTTTTAATCTTTTAAGTTCTAAACAAGCAAATAATAATGTATGTGAATTAGAAAATGAATTGGCTTTGCAAGCTGAAAAGAAAAAAGAATACATGAACGAGTACCAGGAGATGCTATTTGATTTCATGAATAGCTTGCCATTAGCGGATAACTTAAAAGATGAATTGTATAAATGCGTATTGGCTACTCAGGTTCAAAGTGCAACTGACTTCATTCAAGCTAAAAATGTTCTATTCAAAATCGCTATGGATATTAAAGAGGGTGTACTAACTGTTTCTAGTACATTAAGAGCCGTGTTTGTAGGGGCTTACTGTAAGGCTGTAAAGCGTTTAAATAGTAAGACGATTAATCCATTAGCCGGGGAGGACAAAGTGCATAGAGAACGTCCAGTGCCATTCTATAATTGGTTAAATGAACGTGATAGCCTTCCACAATCAATGAATATTAGACCAACGATAGATAATTGGTTGGAATGGTAGAAAGGGGAATAATTTATGAGTCATTTTGAATACATGAAACAACAGGAGCAACTAACTATATTTGATTTTCTTTCTTCCGTGAATCGGACCATGGACTGATTGTGGACCGAAAGCCTTCCACATTTGTTAGTAAAGCTGTTGAAAAGAAGAAGACTAAAGGAGCAAGTAAGAGGGG
This sequence comes from Lysinibacillus sp. RS11, assembly GCF_042019215.1. Lineage (NCBI taxonomy): Bacteria > Bacillati > Bacillota > Bacilli > Caryophanales > Bacillaceae > Lysinibacillus > Lysinibacillus sp. RS11. Next base: position 1,754,651 of record NZ_CP168124.1, read on the forward strand.
TTACATTGTACGAAAAATATCATTACGAGCCTCTATCATATGGAGAATAATTATATTTTTTGAAACAATTTCAAATCATTTACGTATAAATAGGTAATACATAATGAAAGGTTTGATAGATTTTATGTTAGTTGAAATAAAAGAGGCTTTCCTTTTCATATTGGACATCTATAAAGGAAATTTACCTCAACCTGATTTATATTTACTTGGAGTAACTATGGTTATTCTGTCTCTTGCTGAAATTATTCAAGAAATAAGAACAAAACCAAGTGAAAGTAAAAAATGGGGTATTGTATATTTAAAATGGATTCCCATCTCATTCTTAATTTGTTCTATCTATTTATCTGGTTTTTATTTTATTGTAAATATGTTTAATAATGTATTTTCGACACCTGAAGTTTTTCATCAGCAACAAAGTTTACGCTCAATTGCGATAATGTCTTTAACTATGGCGAGCGTTGCTTCTTTAATTGTTTCCGTTTGGAAATTAAACACCTGGTTTAAAGCTAAAAATGTCTTATTTCCCTTTATTATTAATTCATTGTTTATAGTTATCGGTATGTACATAATAAATATTACTTGGTATGAAATTATTAAATTACCATTATGGTGTTATGGATTAATTGGAGTGATAAATACAATATTTATGTACTTTTTATTATGGGAAGAGGAAGAAGAATTGGAGCAAATGCAAAGTAACAATATACAATAATTCGCATAATCAAACTGTGTATATGATAACCATAAAATGACCACTCCGTGTGCTGGGATAAGAAAGGGGTTAATCCCTAATCATTGTTTAATGACTTTTAGGATAACCCCCAATTTTTACTGGTTAATGCTGTGGAAGATAGTCTTGGCCGTTTATCGTTACTTTAGAAGCTGATATAAGAATTTCTTTATTTGCTTCAAAATATGGGTCTAAAATATTGTAAAATGCTTCCCATTTTGCTTCAGTTTTTTCTTGTTCTTTTTCATCAAGAGCTAAGATTTCTTCATAAAGCTGTTTTAATTGCTTGCTATCAACTTCACTCACTTCAAATTCAAAGTCAGCCATGTATTCTTCAAATGTTTGAGGCTTTTCGAATTGTTTTAAAAGTCCATAGAATTCTTCGTGTAGTTTATCATACATCTCATCATTTTCAACTTTTAATGCTTTTTGTAAATCCTCATGAAGAGTTTTTAGTTTGGCTAAAGTTTCAGCGGGGATATCTAATAATTCCGTGACTTCCATATAGCTATCCATAAATTCTTCAAATGTTTCTGGCGGATTTAGTTCTTCTAAATATGGTTGTAGGATTTTATAAAATTCATCAAGTTTTTCATTAGCTTTTTCTTCATCACCATTTTTTTCAAGCTTTACCCATTCGGTATAAATAGCTTTAAGCTGTGTAGTATCGTTTTCTTTAATAACGATATTTTTCTCATTAAATCCGTAATCCTGTATAAATTCTTCGAAAGATTGTGGTTGCCAAGCAGCTAAATAATATGGCTTTGTAATTTTATACATTTCTTCGTGAATTGTTTCTATTTCTTCATATTTCTTTTCAATCTCTTCTTCAGTCGCTTCTTTTTCTATTTCAGCTGACACCTCTTTTTTTAGCTGTTTGATTTCATTAAACATTTTTTCTAATTTTGTTAAATCTTCTTCTGTTACCTCTTTAGGTAAGCCTTTTTTAAATACGTCAAACGTGTAAAAGTCGGAATAATTCTCTACTAAGCTACCTTCTATAGAAATTTCTTGTCCTTCTACTAAATTCATTTTTTCTAATTGCTCATCTGAAAATTTAAATAAACTGATGAAGTAATTTTTACCATCTCTCCCCTTAAGGATCATTCCATCGCTCTCGCTGTAGATGTCTTTAATAGTTCCTGTAATTTTTTGTTCAAGTTGAACGGTAATACTGCTATGATCTGTTGTTTCTACTGATGCAGCTCCTGCTTGAAGTGGTGTCAGAACAGCCATTCCTATTGTAAGTGCAGAGGCAACCATCCAAGTTTTTTTAATCGGTTTTTTCATATGTATTTCTCCTTTTTTAAAAAAAAATAGTTTTTACCAATAAATGGACGATTTGCCATCTAAAAAGTTCGTAGTTTTATAAATAAATTAGTTTTTTTAATTAAATAACCAGAAAAAAGACCACTCCGAATGGGTGGTCAAAAGAATAAAACACTAAATAGCAGCCTTAGTTATAACGAAGTTGATTTACTTTTTTTCGCATTTCTAACGTCTCCAGGTGGGCGAGTGGGTTCAGTATGTTCATCACGCACATTAGGTTTTTTAATATTTGATTGTTTTGTTGACTCGTCTGTTGCAAATTCTGTATCTTTTTTATCCCTTTTCATTTCGACACCTCCTAAAGATATTATTTAACTTAACTAATAAAATATACTTTGTTTATGAGTGGTCTAAAAACGAGGTAAACAAAAGGTATATAGTCATAAACCGTTGATATATCAATGTTTTAGTATGTCCTCCTGAGACGGATCAAGGTTCAAATAGAACAAGTTTGAACCAACTGAAAAGCGCTTCAAATCCTTTAATATCAAGGATTTGGGGTACTTTTCCTTTTTTGAGAATACGTAAATAGGGTTCCTAGAAAGGGCAGTTTCACGATGAAAATTCATAATGTAGGTTTATATAAAAGTTTGATTAAAATCATCTCACCTCTTGTATACGGATAATAAAGTTGTTTAATTTACAATAAAGTCGTTTGAAAAATAATAAATGGATTTAAAAATGTGAGTTAATTAATTCAACAAACGGGACATATTCTTGAATAAAGGTTAAAATAAGCAGGTCTTAGGGGGTGTTAATATCCTAAAACATTAAAAAATTTAATTTAAAATTAAAGACCCGATTTAGATATTGAATATTTAAAACTGAATATTCATACTAAAAAAAGACAGTTACTATTACTAATAACGTAGGTTGTAAATTATAGTATTACAAGGTGGGGCAACAACCAATTTAATAAGCCCGGAGGAATAGAATATGAAACAATTGGGGACTCTATACTTTTTCTGTGGAAAAATGGGAGCAGGAAAATCAACTAAATCAAAACAATTGGCTATAGAAAAACATGCGGTACTGTTATCTGAGGATGAATGGCTTTCATCTCTTTATCCCAATCAAATCACATCATTTGAGGATTATCTAAAATTTTCAGCGCAGCTCAAGCCGATGGTGAAAAAGCTTGTCCAAAACATATTAAGTGTTGGTACAGATGTAGTGATGGATTTTCCAGGTAACACTCAAAAACAGCGAAAGTGGTTTTTGGATATAGCATCAGAGGTCAATGCAAACCATCAACTAATTTTCCTTAATATAAATAACGAGCAATGCTTAAGTCAAATTGCACAAAGGCGTAACGAACAACCCGAAAGAGCAGCTTTTGACACGGAGGCGATGTTTATTCATGTTACTAAATTTTTTGAAGCACCAGAAGCATCCGAGGGTTTAAATGTTTTAGAGTTTAATAGAAAAGAATAACAAGGAGTTCAACATAGCGTTATAGTACCAGAAAAATAATTTGCTGAACTAACCCGCCAATAGAAACCCCTTTGGAATTCGACAATCAGCTAATAGAAGCTAACTGTTATTTAGTTATCGGGCGCGTTTATTTAGGAACGCGTCTTTTTCTTTTAAAGGGCCATATTATTTGAATAATACATGTTAATGAAATACGGTTAGTGTTTATACTTGAAACCGTTCCCACAATTTTTTATATTTGAAAAATATAATGCAATGGACTCTACTAATCTTTATTGGAATTTAACACTACATACTTCGAAATAAAGTATCTACTGTAATAAAATTAATATTGTATTATACTATTTTAAATAGGTTAACAATGTTAATTTATGTTTTATTCAAAGATCTCTAGAACGATCAGTAAAAAAATAGTACGAGGAGTCCTAAAATGAAAAAGAAAATAAACTATTTAATCTTACTTTTAACTGCCATCTTTACAGTTGGTTGTACTAACGTAGAAGATGTATCGAATACTGATGGGAAAGCTGATTCACAAGAAGTAACTACAAAAAATAGTGAAAAAGAAAAAACTACGACTGAAAAACAAGTAGTAGAGGAAACATCAACTCAATCAAAAGATCAACTGTTCAAAGGTTACAAACTAATTGAAGTTGATGGTGGTGATTTGTCTGGACATCGCGAACCTAACGTCGTCGTTGACATTGGTTTTGGGGACCGAGAGTATTGGTCCTTTACGAATGAACACGGGCAATTAGTCCGTGTCATTGCTAACGAAATCGTTCTACAAGATGATCGTACCGAACCTGTAACATCGTCTGGCAGATACTACGCTGATGAAGCAAAAGTTCCTGGTGTCGAAAGAGCAGATTTAGATGAAGGACATATTATTGCAGATTCTCTTGGTGGGGTATCAAATGCTTATAATATTACGCCACAAGATAGTACGCTTAACCGACATGGTGATCAAGCGTATATGGAAGACGCTATTCGTAAAGCTGGTGGAGCTACTAATTTTGAAGCAATAATCACATATCCTAATACGGAAACGCAGATTCCTTCTCATTACAAGTACACTTACACTTTAAAAGGGAATAAAATTGTAGATGAGTATGATAACGGCAACCCTGATGAAATAAATAAATCTCTAGGATTAACTGAAAGTAAATCAACTAACTCAAATAAGTCAACAAGTTCTAATAAGTCCAATGCTTTGAATGGCACTGAAGATATTTCTAGCGTGGATACAGATGGAAATGGTCAAGTAACGATTAAAGAAGCAAAAGCAGCAGGTTATAGCATGCCAATATCGAGTGATCACTGGTTATACCCATATATGCAAGATAATGATAACGACGGTATGGTAGGGGAATAAGCACCTAGAACTCCAGGCAAAGTAAATGAATGAAATAAACGGATGACTTTAAAGAAACAATCCGGCGCGATTGTGGTAGAACCATGATGAGTGGCACAGATGAATCTTTACGCCCCCAAAAAAGTCGTATTACGATTTTTGATGAGCCTATTATTTGTAATTTTTGTACACATGATGTGTTTATTCCTTATGAAATATATGTAAATGTTGAACAGCCAGGTATTGGTGTACGTCATGTTCGATACATAGCAATTTGTCAGCATTGTGGTCAAGCGAAAAATTTTAGCGACCCTAGCTATTACGATGCCGAAAATGATACTTTCATTTGGGCATTGAATCAGTATTTAATTTCCGTTAGAGAATATAAGATTAAAATTATATTTTATATCGGGAAAAGAAGTGATGATAAATTAACGGCTTTTCTAAATAAGCTTATTGAACAAAATATAGAGGTAGAAAATGTTCATCGAGTAAAAACTGAAGTAATAGTACTAGCAACAATATCTAGCCTAAATGAAATACAAACGGTTAGATCTACAATAATGAATTCTGCGATGCGATTAAATGTAACGATTAAGAACTTAATCATTAAATAAGATTCTAATAGGTCTTGATAAATTATAGAAACTTATAAGGTAATTATACAATTCAATTCAAAATAACCTCCCATTCAAAATTGAATGAGGGGGTTATTTTGGCTACTAATGATTGTTATGTTCCCTAATGAAGCTTGGGAACAACTCAAACAGCGACAAACACTGTTAAATCACTGTTTGTCGCTGTTTTTTATAGAAAATAACACTCTGAGACGCTGCGAAAAATAATTTTAAAGAAGACTGTTCGATCCACTTGTTCTGAATGGCGATAACCTATAAATAGAATCTCAATGAAATGTACCCAAAGGACGCTTTTGGAATGTTAAACTTTAATTACACGAGGGGGCGAAAAAATGGATTATACTAAAATCTATAATGAGGAACTGATTGCCTTAGTAAAAGAGAAAATAAAGTCAGTCGGTGAAATTAAAGCTGTGAAATTTTTGAGAGAGCAAACAGGTATGTCCTTAATACAGGCAAAAAAATTTGTAGATTTTTGTAAAGAATAGACATAAAAATTAGAGTCATACAATTGGGCGCAATTCTTGAAGGTGAATTGTGCCTTTTCAGCAACTGGTCCAGATTCTTGAACAACTAAAGGAGGGAAAATAATGTCCTATGAAGTAGGAACAAGAAAAATAATTTTAGATTTAGCTGTTTCCCTAGACGGATTTATTGAAGGGAAAAATGGTGAAGTTGATTGGTGCATAATGGACCCTGAAATGGAGTTTACTAATTTCCTAAATCAAATTGATACAATTTTGTATGGAAGAAAAAGTTACGATTTATGGGGACAATATACTCCAACAACTGGGGCTCCTGATGACGAAAAAGAAATGTGGGAGTTGGTTCACGGCAAGGAAAAATATGTGTTTTCTAGAACGCAAAAAGGGTCTGACAGTAAAGCAATATTTGTAAATAAAAATATTCCCGAGGAAGTAAATAAATTAAAGAATAATCCTGGTAAAGACATATGGTTATACGGTGGGGCAAGTCTCATCACGACTTTTATTGATTTAGGGCTTGTCGATGAGTTTAGATTATCTGTTCATCCTGTAGTATTGGGAGAGGGAAGACCGTTATTTGTTGATATAAAACAAAGATTGAATTTAAATTTGATGAATACAAGGACTTTTTCCTCCGGAGTTGTTCAACTAATCTACCATTCAAACAGAATTTAAATATCATTTGGGGATACCAGACTATAAATTTCATTACTACAGCAAACGGGCGCAATTCTTGAAGATGAATTGTGCCTTTTCAGCAATAGGGCCATTTTCTAGGGATACTTTCGCTATTCGGCATTGTATTTGCCGTACTATCAAAGAAATGGTTGTCAGGAATATTGGGTGTTTTATTAAATGGCGGAGTCTTAGTTTTTGTATATTTCCTAGTACTAGCTAGGGGAATTGCTGGTTAGATTCTCCATGGATGTATTCAACAAAAAGAGTATTAATCCAACAAGGATTTATAAAGTATACAAAATAAACCTAATAAACGTTTCCAAATAAAAGCTTGGTCACATTTCAAACAGCGACAAACACTGATTTAACAGTGTTTGTCGCTGTTTTTATTAGAAAATAACACTCTAAGGCGCTGCGAAAAATAATTTTAAAGAAGACTGTTCGATCCACTTGTTCTGAATGGCGGAAACAATCTCAATGAAATGTTACCAAAGGACGCTTTGGGAGCTTTATTTATTAAAAGTTGTAACTTAAACTATTTTAAAAAAGGCAATTTCAATAAGAGGGGAGATTTATGAAAAAACTACTTGGTTTAGCAATTGCATTGAGTTTCCTAATAGTTGGTTGTGGACAAGAAGAAACAAATTTGGAACATCAAGAAGGCATTATTGTGGGTATAAAAGAGATAGAGAATCAAGATGGGTGGAGCCAAATATTGGTCGTACCAAATATCAGTGAAGGAGATATTTCCAATAAGAAGGATGTTGAGTTAATAAAAATAGCTCAAGAAAAAGAAGGAGCATATTATGGTTTCGAAACTGGTAAGCACGAAGATTTAGAAGTAGGAGCCCACGTAATTGTATATTGGAATGGGCAACAATTAGATTCGAATCCCCCTCAACGTAGAATAGAAAAGGTAGATATAATATCAAAATAACCTACATTTCTATTTTTATTAAATTTAAAAGCACCTTAGCTCGCTTAAGATTATATAGTATGCAAACAAATTTTAAATAACGTTCCCAAATGAAAGTTAGGAAACATACCAAAAAGCCATGAATGTTGTTACATCAACCTTTCGTTGCTTTTCTTATGAAGATTATTTATACAGCTTTTTATGCATTTTTGTTAAAAGTCAGTCATAGCAGTGGTGTGCGGGCATTTAGCATAAGGTTGCACTATCGGCTTTGATGAATAAAATTGTGCATATTCTTAACGTTGTAAATCCGCATTTTTCTGACAAGACCCCCAACCATTTTGGAGGGCACTGAAAAAGTCCAAAATTTAATTTAAGCAGTGAAAAGTTCGATTGTATCGAACTTTCCACTGCTTTTTGTTTTATACTAAGGTTATCAATGTATGTAGGTGGTATTTAAAATGATTTCAAACCAAGAAACGCTGAAACTCAGCCCTTTTATGGCGATCTATGATATCGTCGTACCCAAAAATAATATGCTTCGCCAAATCAATGAACTTGTCGATTTCTCATTTATTTTAGATGAGTTGAAAACTAAATATTGTCTCGATAATGGTCGCAATGCTGTGCCTCCTATTCGTATGTTCAAATATTTATTATTAAAAGCGATTTATGATGTATCCGATGAAGATCTTGTTGAACGCTCGAAATACGACATGTCCTTCAAATACTTCTTAGATATGACGCCTGAAGAAGATGTCATTCATTCAAGTTCATTAACGAAATTTCGCCGACTCCGTCTTCAAGATATGGGTTTATTAGATTTGTTGATTGGAAAAACGGTAGAGATTGCGTTAGAGAAGAACATCATTTCGAGTAAAACAATTATTGTTGATGCCACACATACAAATGCACGTTACAATCAAAAATCACCAAAGGAATTTTTACAGGAAAAATCAAAAAACGTCCGTAAAGCTGTCCCAAAACCACTTCTAATGAAGTAAAGGATGAACTCGATTATTGCCGTCAAGTTGTAGAAATCGTGGAAGCACAACACAAAATAGCGAGTATCCCTGCTGTCACAGAAAAATTAAATGTTTTAAAAGAAGTAGTCGAAGATTTTGAAGTACAACTTAGTTATTCCGCAGACCCAGACGCACGTGTTGGTCACAAATCAGTGGACTCTTCTTTCTTTGGCTTTAAAACGCATATTGCTATGAGCGACGAACGCATCATTACAGCCGCTGTCGTGACAACAGGTGAGAAAATTGATGGAAAATACTTAAAAGAATTAATAGAAAAAAGTAAAACAACGGGTATAGAAATTGACACAGTAATCGGTGATGCAGCTTATTCAGAGAAAGATAATCTCCAATTAGCTAAAACAGAAGAATTTCAACTTGTATCAAAACTAAATCCGCAGATTACACAAGATGGACGTACGAAAGAAGAAGAATTTGAGTTTAATAAAGATGCTGGTATGTATGTGTGTAAAGCAGGACATATGGCAATTCGCACAGCACGTACGAATAAAAAGAATGTCGGAAAGAATCAACGTCAAACCTATTATTTTGACATAGAAAAATGTAAAGTGTGTCCTTTGCGTGAAGGTTGTTATAAAGAAGATGCTAAAAGTAAGACCTATTCGGTGACCATAAAATCGATGGAACACGCAGAACAGGAAGTCTTTCAGAACACAGATGATTTCAAAGGACTGGCGCGTTCACGTTATAAAATTGAAGCCAAAAACAGTGAGTTAAAGAACGGACACGGGTATGATGTAGCATCATCTGCGGGTCTATTTGGCATGGAAATGCAAGGAGCCACAACTATATTCGTCGTCAATTTGAAACGGATACTCACGTTATTGAAAGAAAAAGAGTAAAATAACCGAAAGAAATAGGCGACTTCCTGTTCAAAGTTGAACAAGAAGTCGCCTATTTTTATCTGAAATGAACCTACAAATTTAAAAACGTAAGTTTTTCAGTACCCTCGAAATATTCTAGAGGCTTTTACTCCTTTTCAATATTGTTCCAAAACCCAAAGGAAATACAATATTTTTGAACTGAGAGTAAGGTAATTATTTTTAAGAAGAAACAGCAAAGGTAACCTTAGTTGATCCATTAACGGCGCGATTGTTTAATAAGTGTCGCTGTTATTCTTCAACTAAACGGGTACTTTACTTGAAGAAATAAATTTGAATTGGGGTGGAATATGAAGTACATTGTCATTTTGTTCTCAATAATAGTACTTATGCTAACTTTAATAAGTTGTAATGAGGAAGATAATGATTTGGTAGGTCCTAGTGTGACAGCTGATGAAGCTGAGAAAATAGCTAAGGAAAACTTTAATATAACCACAATCAATAGTGTTGCGTTAAGGCACTTAAGCGATGAGGAACTTGACGCTATACCCTATGAAGAAGCAAAAGATATAACACCAGTTTATTTTATAATTAAAGGGATTGATAAAAACCAAGAAGAGATAATTGTATTCGTAAATTCAAATGAAAAAAGATTTAATTATATCAACCATTAAGTGGGTAGTTTTACGAACGAGTGCTTTACTCTAATAAGGAGTAGACCATTTTCTTCTTAGACTAACGGTGCAGGTTAGTTGAATAGCGTTGTTTAACTTGTGTTCAACAATCGGACCATATTGTGGAGTAAATAAATAATTTATGTAATGCAATTGAGAGTGAAGGATTAAACTTAAACAAAATGGGCTGGTTAACTGAATAAATAGACTAAGGTATAAATGATGTTTGTAATAAAAAACTGATTATTGCTAAAATTATTAAATTAAAATACAATAATAATAGTTATACAGGTGACATAAGTGAGATAACTTGTGTTGGTGTCCTTAATGGTTAAAAACAGTAATGTTGCACAGTGCCTCCAATCATATTGGGGGCATTTTTTATTTTCTAAGGAGAGTGAAAAAATTGATTTTAAAGAACGAGAATAATTATACAAACTTATTTGAAGATGTACGTACTCATGTAATGGAAAGTGCTGAAAAGTTGGGTTCTAGTGGTGGTGCAATTTTTATTATCCGTAACGACAAAATCCTAACAGAGTCGTATTTTGGTAAACAGTCTAATGCAAAACACGCTCGAGATGTTCAAGTAGACACTCAATTCCACATTGCCTCTGTAAGAAAGGCTTATATAGGTTTTGCTGCGGCTTACACTATATACAATGGCTACTTTTCTATTGATGATCCAGTTCAACAGTTTGTAGAAGATTCACATCTGTCCGCGTATGAAGGGGTAACCATTCGTCACTTATTAACTCACACGCATGGGCTAAAAATTAATGATGTTAATAAACTAGTAAGTGAATATAAACCTGGTGAATCATGGGCATATAGAGGTCCAAGTATTGATCTGTTAACAATGATTATCAAAAAAACAACGGGACTGTCTGTTGCTGAAATTATTAAATCGCAAGTTATTGAACCACTAGGCTTTCAATCGACAGAATGGATTAGGATGAGTAAGCCTCATTCAAAAATTGCAGACGCTATTCGAGATGCAGATAACCCTTTTTGGACTGAGACGGATGTAGTAGATGGTTCTGGAATGAATATGTATGTGTCTGCAAAAGAGCTTGCTTTATTGGGTTACATTCATTTAACAGAAGGGAAATGGGGAGGAAAACAGCTAATTCCTAGAGAAATCATTCAAATGGCTACATCCATTCAAACTCCTAACCCAACACTTCCTATTCAGAAGAATGGATTTTTATGGTTTGTAAAAGATACAAACCATAGTTTTAACCAAATAGGCGATACAGTTCCAAAAGGTTCCTATCAATTACTAGGCTACACCAATGTAGCTCTGCTCGTCATTCCAGAGGAAAACCTAGTAGCAGTAAGAATGCTCAACCGTTATGGTTCATCTGAAGGATACGCTTATCTAAGCGACATTCGATCTTTTGGAGATACTGTTTATAAATGTTCTATAAAATCAACAATACAATAACAGTAATGTTTGAAAGGTGTTGCAGAGCTACTCAAATGCATATGTTATTCAACAATCGGGCGCGATTGTTTAATAAGTGTCGCTGTTCTTATTCAACTAACGGAGTGCTATACTTGAAGATCATTGAGCTGTTTTAGACAGCTCTTTTTTCTTATTGTACTCCCATGAAAGAACGTAATAATCTTTCATTTTCTGTGGTGTAGCGTTGATTTTACGCGACATGGATGGCTAACGGTGCAGATTAGTGGAAGAGCGTTGTTTAACTTTTGTTCAACAATCGGGCCGTATTGTTGAATAATATTGTTGAATAACATTCTTTTTTGGAATTGGATATTTATGTTAAGATTTTACAGAAGTAATGTTTCAAAGGGGGATTTTCAGAAAAAAATAGAAAGCAATTTCAAACGGAGTTTAAAAAACATTCACTTACTTATATAAAAATGACAGAGAATGGCTTGAAGTCAATTTTCCTACACAACGTGATACCTTGCGCACACAAAGGCATCCAATTGTTACTGTAAATGATGCAAGATAAATTTGAAATTTAGAGAGGGGGATGTTACTTGAAAAGAAGCGTGTTATATATTGAAGATAATGAGAAAATAGGCAGTTGGGTAAAAGGAGAATTGGAACAGCGAGGATTTTCAGTTCAGTGGCTGCTTTCTGGCGAAGGAGCTGAAAAAGAAGTAAATCAGCATGAAATAGTTATCTTAGATATCATGTTACCCGGTTTAGACGGATTTACTGTGGGAAAACGTTTAAAAAAGGCAGCTCCTGCTGTTCCAATATTGCTGTTATCTGCTAGAACATCAATAGATGATAAGGTAGATGGTTTACAATTTGCTGATGACTATTTAACGAAACCATTCCATACGGATGAATTAGTTGCAAGATTAGAAGTATTAATCCGTCGAAGTGGTGGTATACATTCCGAACGAATTGCATTAGGAAATCATATTGAAGTAGATCCAGAAGTCCAAATGGTATATGACAAGTACACAGGAGAAGAAATTATATTGACAGGGAAGCAACATCAAATTTTAATGTATTTCTTACGCCACCCTAATCAAGTGTTACCAAAAGAGCAAATTTATGAAGCGATATGGAACGAAACTTACATAACTGGTGATAAAACAATAATGGTGCATATCCATCGATTGCGTCAAAAGTTGGAACGTCATCCAGATTCCCCAGAAATTATTGAAACGTTGAAGGGAATAGGTTATCGGGTGAAACTATGAAACAGAATCGATCATTATTTCGTCGTTTTCTAAAAGTGCATTTTCTATTTATCTTTTTTCCTCTTCTTGTGCTTATTTTCTTCACTGCGTTCGTTCCTGTTAGCAATGAAAAAGAAATGAATATGTTAAATCTGTTTTACTTTACCGTACTTTTGTTTGGTTTTATTATTGTCGCATTTGTTGTAATATCTTGGCTGTTCTTCTTGAGACTTCGTAAACGTCTCACCCGCTTACAGGAAGTCATGTCATTTTCAGCTAATAATAATTCATTTCCCAAACCAATATCTGTTCAAACGGATCGTATGGATGAAATAGACCAGTTAGGAAGTTCTTTTAATTGGATGATTCAGCAGCTTGAAGACAGTCGCAAGCGAGAATATGAAGAGGAATTATTACGCCATCGACTCATTGCGAATTTATCTCACGACTTACGAACGCCACTTACCATTTTGAGCGGACATATCACCAGATTAAATAAAGGATCAATGAGTTTTGAAGGGCAAGACTCATTAGCAGAAATGAACCATACGATTACAAGAGTCGGAGATCTAATGGATGATTTACTTTCCTATACATTGCTTACATCAGGGAAACATCCTTTTCATCCCACTTCAACAGATATTGTACGATTAGTAAGAGCATCTGTCGCTGAGTGGTATCCTGCATTTGAAGAAAAAGAAATTCAGTTAGATGTTGATTTACCGACAGAGAAGACTTTTTATTGGGAAGCAGATCCTAAATGGATGACACGAGTTCTGGATAATTTATTTCAGAATATTCTTCGCCATGCAGCAGAGGGAAAATATACAAACATTGTGGTTGATGTAGAAAAAGAACTGATCATTGTTGCAGACAGAGGTCCAGGTATGGATAACTTTTCCTATGAGGGTGGGGCGGGGATTGGTTTAACGGCTTCAAATTATATGTTGAAAAAAATGAAGCTGAAAGCTAACTTTACATCAAATAAAAATGGTACAAGAGTAGCGATTGGTAGAGCTTAACCTAAAGTTAACCCAGAAGTAAACAGCAAGATAACCGAGATTTAACTTTGCTTTTTTATAATTAGAACCATAACAGAAAGGGAGTGTTGTGGTTGCTTACGATTAATAACTTAGTCAAACATCGCGGAACTCAAGAAATCTTATCAGGTATCAGTTTTAAAGCTAGACCAGGTAGAGTAACTGGTTTTTTAGGTCCGAATGGCGCAGGTAAAAGTTCTACACTTCGCATCCTGCTTGGATTAGATCGTGCCACCTCAGGGAGTGCACTAATTAATGGAAAGCCATTCGCAGAATTACATAATCCTCTAGCAACAGTGGGTGCCGCACTTGATGGATTTGGAGCTCATCGTATGCGAACAGGACGAGCACATTTGCGTTGGATTGCTCGTGCCTCAGGATTATCTCGCTCACGTGTCGAGGAAGTTCTGGAAATAGTAGGTCTTACGAATGTAGCTGGTAAAAGAATTGGAAATTATTCCTTGGGTATGGGGAGAAGACTTGGAATGGCAGCTGCACTAATTGGTGATCCAAAAATATTGGTTTTAGATGAACCTGTAAACGGGCTCGACCCAGAAGGAATTCGTTGGATTCGGACATTTTTACGTGAACGCGCTGAGTCTGGAAACACGGTGTTACTATCCAGTCATCTAATGGTAGAGCTTGAAGAGACTGTTGATGATGTGGTGATTATTAATCATGGAAAAATCGTTGCAAATGGAACATTGAAAGAAGTAATAGGTAATCATTCCACGCTGGAGGAAGCCTTTTTTGCCCTGACATCTGAAAATGCAGGTGATGTTGTATGAGAGCATTTAACGCGGAACTATCTAAATTGTTCTCCCTGCCGGGTATTTGGCTTGCCTTTCTTATTGGAGCATTTGCCCCAGCGGTCATTGCTGCCTTGGACAGTACAGCACAAAAAGAGAAAATTATAGCTGGAGTTAGCACACGTCTATCGGAAGTTGGCTATATTGGTTTAGGTCTTGGTGTGCAAGGTGTCATTATTCTTGGTGTGCTTGCTGTCAGCAGTGAGTATTTGACAGAGAGCAGTGAATCTGGTGGAGGGAATCAGATTACAACGAGTTTAACCGTTGTTTCATCCCGTTTCCACTTTTTGCTGGCAAAAGCAAGTGCAGTGACAGTGATCAGCATACTGCTTTCCGTTGTTGCTATTCTAACAACTGTGTCAGCAACAAATCTTATTCTTGGTGAATACGCCCCTGCATTTGAAGCATCTAGACTGATCGGCGCGGTTTGTTACTGGATATTTACTGCTCTTTTAGCATTTGGGATTACGGTTCTAACTAAGAATGGCATTATCCCGCTTGCTGTGCTCATGATAAATTCATCTGTTGTGACTGTCTCTTACCTCCTTACTAAGGTTACAAAATTAGCGTTTTACTTACCAGATAAGGCTGGCTTTGATATGTTTATGTTTACGAGCGACAGTTTTCACACCCCATTCACAGGTGGTTTAATCATGTTTGCTTGGGTAGCTGTTCTTTTCATTGTCGCAGCCATTGTATTCCATAGGAGGGACGTTACATCATGAGTGTCTTTTCTAGTAGAAAGATAACACTAATCCTTGGTGCTGAACTGGAAAAATTAGTTACATTACCATTGGTATGGCTCACTCTTATGGGGACATTCATTCTAAATTTAGCTTTAGCAGCAGCTTTTACTTCTGCTGGTCTACAAGGGGCAGCAGGAACGCAAAGTATACTGAAAATAGGACTTGCTTCTATGGGATATCTTCAAGCAGGGTTCATTATTCTAGGTATCTTAGCTACTTGTTCAGAGTATACGGATGGACAGATTCGAACTACTTTAACTACGATCCCTTGGCGAGGGTTTCAACTATCCACGAAGCATTTAGCTTTGGCAATTGTAACTATTCCTATGGCGTTTATTATTGCTGCATCAGGTGTACTATATGCTTTTATTATGATGAGAGACACAGCATTAGTGATTGAATTAGACGCTATGATAAAAACTTTAGTAGGTGCAACCGGCTATCTAACATTAACCACCCTTCTCAGTGCAGCTATAGGTGTTCTACTCAGACGAACCACTCCTGCTTTAGTGGTACTGCTTGGTCATTATTTCATTGTCAGTCCATTATTGAGAGATTTTTTACCCAGTATTAAAAATTATTTTCCGGATACGGCAGGATATTATATGTATATGCCGCCTTCCTCTGATGAAATAAATTTCCTTACACCAATGCAAGGGACAGGTGTTTCAATGTTATGGACACTGATCTTTATTACAGTAGCTATTGTATTTTACCGTAAACGAGATGCCTAAGTTTAGGTTTTACCATTTATACAAAATAAGGAAATTGATTTATAGAGATGGAGAAAGAATCATTCCTTCATTACCTGTTGTTGAGTAATAATATAGTTCTTTAATTATAACGTTCCTAAATGCAAGCTTGGTAAATATTCAAAAATAGGGAATAACTCATTAATGGAGGTAGAAATGGAATCGCAATTAAGTGTTGAAAGTAAAGTGAAAAATAATGATGTAAAAACAATGATAGGGTTTCTACTCATATTTTATTTGGTATGGACAATTAAAGAATTATGGTTAATTGACTACATTTATTCGTTCGGTGAAATAATCTCCCCATTATTAGAGGCGTTGGTTAAGGGGTTCGTATGGATTGTTCCAACTTGGTTATACATAAAATATTATTTACATACTAACCCATTTGACTACTTAAGAGTGAACGTTAATGTTAAAAAAGGTTTATTTTGGGGAGTAGTTCTTTCACTGTTAGTTGGCTTATATTTTGCTTTTGAAACATATATCATTAATCAGCAATCATTTCAATTTTCATTATCCATTGATGATTACCTTAATGGTTTTCTTATGGCAGGGCTAGCCGAAGAAATTGTTTTCAGGGGATTAATTTTACAAGAAATCAATAAAAAAATGGCTTTTTGGAAAGCAAATATTGTAACTGCTTTACTATTTTTGGTCATTCACTACCCAATTTGGATTTACAATGCTGGATTCTATGATTTCTTTATAGATGGGACCCATATATATGTTTTTGCAATAGGTTTACTTTTTGGTTTTGTCTATAAAAAGACTGGTTCATTATGGTCGGTTGTGTTGTTGCACGCATTTCATAATTTTTTCGTTACTATTATTTAGTGAAAAAATATATTATTAATTAACTAAAGTGGTGCTTTAGTGCAACAAGGATTTATAATGTATACATCCGTTCCCAAACGCAAGTAGGGAATACCCCCCATTCAATTGAATGAGGGGGTATTTTGGCTGCTAATGATTGTTATGTTCCCTAATGAGACTTTGGTGACTCTACAAAGAAAGCTTTCCAAACGACGCTTTGGGGACTTTATTATTTACAAAAAAGAGAGAATAAATTAAAATTAAACCAAATATTGTAAACTTTGATTAGGAGTAGTAAGGAACAATTATTGTTTAGAGAGCTGTTGGTTGGTGCAAAACAGTCAATAAATTCCCTAACTCGTCCAGGAGTATGTATACTGAACTTAAGTAAGTATGAACGGCAGCTACCGTTATAGTCTAAGTGGATTAATGTAGAATTAATCAATTAGAGTGGTACTGCGAATCGAACTTCGTTTCTTTATCGAGACGGAGTTTTTTTATTTTAGGAGGAGAAAATATATGGAATTAAAAAATGATAAATCTATTTACAAGGTCGGTATCTATGCTTTGCTAGGTTCAGCAGTTTAACATTTGTTAGTCAAGTGTGGGACTACATCAAGCCTTTCGACTTACACCTCGTATCCGAGACTGGAATTTAAAAGAGAAAAGCATTTTATGGGTGGTCTTAAAATTTGTAATTATGGAGTCATTTAATTGGCTGGAATAGAAAAGAAATCAATGTACCAATAAATGTTAATTTAAGTTAATATTAATCTGAAAGAAGTAGGTGATAGTGTTTGAAGTAGATTTAAAGGGGGCTATATTTTGAATAAGAAAATTAGTTTGATAATTACATTTCTACTATGTTGCGGTTTATTAATTACATGTAACTCAAATAGGAAAGTTGAAGCAACTTTTATAGGGGTGATTGAAGAAATGATAAATGATCGGGAAGCTTTTGTTTATGTAACTAAAACTGAAGGTAGTCCAGTTTATGGAATAATTAATATAAACATTTCAGGTTGGTAATAAGGTAAAAGTTGGTTATAATGGTACAGTTCAAGATACAGCACCACTTACGATTACTACACTTACTGTAGAATTAGTTGAGTAATTTCTAATATAGTAGTTGTATAATGTAGAGTTGCTCTTTGGATAAAAAAGATCACTCCCTGATGGGCTATTTTTTTGTCTAAGGGAAGATAAATATAATAGAAGAAAGACCACCTATATGGGCGGTCTTTTGTTGTTTTCTGTACACTATAATTCTCATGGGTTTGCAGCAGAGGAATTAGTAGCAGTAGCTTCTGGAATTGTAAGTCTTTCCTCACACACACTAGATAGTATTGTAAAACAAGAAACAACAGATTTATCCTAAAGGAGGAAAAAGCTATGACACACGCTTTTTAGCTGCAATTTGAAACAGCAACAGGGAAAACAGCAACCATAGCGATTGATGCACCGAAACCGAAAGTAACAGCGGCAGAAATTGTGTCAGCTTTCCTATCTTAGTATCGTTTTATTTACTACACCGAGTAGTGGTTAAACTAGATGATATTCATGATGCACTTGTCTACTTAAAGTGAAATGGATTTCACAAAGATGTACGAAAGATGTCACGTAGGTTCCTTGTCAACGTTGATATCGTGCGATAGGATGAGGGTAGTGTATGTAGGTTGTAGGGAGAGTGTTTAAAATGAGAAATAAAATAATTGGGCTTGTTTTACTTTTTGCACTAACAGCTGTGCTCAGTGCATGTGGAAATACAAAGTTTAAAGCAGATTATAATTTGGAATTACCAGATTTTGAACATGTCAATCAACGCGGAGAAAAGGTTTCTTTAGAGAGTTTAAAAGGAAAACCTTGGATTGGGATGTATATTTTCACGAATTGTAACTCAATTTGCCCACCAATGTCCTTTAATATGACACAAGTTCAAGAAAAGCTAAAGAAAAAAGGTGTCGAAGATTATAACATTGTTGCGTTTTCAATTGACCCTGATGTTGATAAGCCTGAAGTATTAGCTGATTATTTAAGCAAATATAATGTTCCTGATGAATCTAAATGGAATCTTCTTACGGGCTATTCACAAAAATATATTGAGCAGTTTGCTGTAAAATCAACAAAAATAATGGTAAAAGATGATCCGAACAGCGACCAAGTGATACACGGAAACCAATTTTTCTTAGTTGATAAAGATGGCGTTTTAGTAAAAATGTATAGTGGCTATGCTGCGAATGCTGAAGATGTACCGATCGATACAATTGCTTCAGATATAGAAACATACATTGATGAAAATTTATAATGGATACAAGGGAACCGTCTCGACAATCAAGAGACGGTTTATTATATTGGCAAAAATAATCTTAAGCACTATTAGCCTGGTTTATAGTATAGAAGGACAGAGAAATTTTGTCTGATGCTTATATTTTTTAAATAATTAAGAGTTAAAATTAGATTAAATGATTTAAAAGGTGCAATAAATCCATTGGTTAGGATTTATTGCCCTTTATTTTTTTGAAACTATTACTTAATATGGAAAGTGTGTTGAAGATATATTACATAGTCAATTTGAAAGAAATACACCACATCTTATTTATCCGATAAATAGCACGAAATATGATGGCGATACACGAGAATATTGGAATATAAAAAATACTTTCTAGAAGAGGTAGAAAGAATATGCATGATGTGAATATTTTGCGAAATAAATATAGAACTTTATACGATATTGATGGTATTTCTAAAGAGTACTTGGATAGAATTGAACAAGAACTTCAAATAAAACTACCTAATGACTTTCGTGAAATATCTAGTTTCTACAGTGGAGGAGATGTTGGGGGGATAGATATTCATTCTTTTTTATTATCTGATCCGACTAATTTTATAGGTGAAACTTTAAGAATCCGAGAGGCGGTTGGTTTACCGAATAGATTTGTTGTTATTGCTGAACAATCTGAAAGTATTATTGTTATGGATACTGAAAACAAACCATCGATGATATGGCTTGATTCTGTAGAAGTCACTAAATTAGAAAAGCAAGATTTTATTTCGAAGCCAGATGTATGGGAGGATTTTTCTGACTTTCTTAATTACTTACTAGATGAAGAAGAGGAAGAACGTAAATATTAAAATAAAGAAATAGTATTTCTTATAGTCAATTCCATAAGGATTACAATGTTTTGATTGGATGATTTTAGATGGGACCAAGCAATTGAGAACTTGTAACTAGAAATAACATAGAGCACCAGAACAAGTACAATCAAACCTTCATCTACCCAACAGGATGGATTTAAAAAACTCAATAAAGGATGTTTTGGATGAATATAAATATGAATTTAGTTAGTATTAGGGATGTTTTGCTGTTTCCAGAAAAAAATCCTGATACGTGGTTTTATCTCCCACCCAATCGAGCTGAATGGAGTTTGGATACAGAAGGAGTATTCTCACTAGATAGTTCTGATTTTTCACCTGATTCAGATGCTTATTTGCCAGAACAGGTTAGAGAAAATGGCTGGATAGAAACATTAGATGGTGCAAGTATTGAAGATGTATTAGAAAATGTAAGGGCTCAGTTGGGCAAACCATCATTAGACCAGTTGCTAAGTGCATTTATTTTTTACTATGAAAATGATGCGTTTCTAGAATTTTAATACAGGCTTCTTCATGATTTATCGTAGGTGATGTTTTAACTCAGGAAGTGTGAAGATAGAAGGAATAATATAAGGTAAGAAAGGAGTGAAAAAATGGGGTTAAATTCAAATGCAAAAAATAACATTGAAGATATTCAATTAGAAGAATTAACCTTCTTAAGGGAGCAGTTTAATTTATATAAAAAAATGTATAACCATTTGAAAGTTAATTATGAAACTCAAGAATTACAGTGGGAATGGTCGAAGGGAGGATTTTATTATAATTTTACTCCTTTTGAAATTGAAAGTTCAGGATATAAAAAAAGGAAGTTATTGAAAAAAGAACCTAAAAAAAGGACCGAATTATAGCATATGGTAAGTTAGATAATGATATTGTTAACATTAAATTATATTCAAATGATGAGTATATATATTCTGAAAATTTCCTTCTTAAAGAAGGAAATTCATTAATTGAAGTTAGATATTCTGATGGAATTGAAATGAAAAGCCTCGATAAAATATCAATTTTAGTTTTGAATAATGAAGGATATCCACAAAAATATATAACTTACGAACATGAAATAGACAATGATGAAGAGGGTAATGAAGAAGAGTATACGCTCGCTAAGGAACTATATAAATATAAAGACTCGAAGATAATAAAAATAAGTGTTAGAGGCTATATTCAAAATAGTATAAGTCAAATAGTAATTGATAGGGACTATAACATGGTATACGATTTGTCTGATCACTTATCAGAAATTTTTTGCCAAGATAATAATCTTGCAGGCAGTCAACTATCGATTACAAAAATATTTTCTGAGTCGGATTAATTTCATGTGTAAGTATTATTAGACAAACATTCTAAGACAAAAAATAATAGTTTAAATCGAGCAAATATGGATATTTCGTTCGATTATTCAAACAAATGTAAAGAAGAAGTAATAAGCCCTTTTTTTACATTTGTTTTTTAGTTAATAACGGAACTATTTTTGTATTTATTTTCCATCTTCGTTGGGAGAGGATTTTTTGACACAAAAAACCTAATCTGCAAGTAATTTTGATATTAAAAATGTTTATGGATCACTATTGAAAATGATTGTAAATGTAAATAAAAATGGGGAAATGATATGTCTAAAGTAAATTATGAAGTGGAAATTTTAAGGATAATTAAAGATTTAGAGGCATTACCAGAAAATGCGCTTTCGTTAGTAAAAAAAGTGTATAAGGAAACATGTGCTGAAATCGGTGTTGATAGTATAACTTTTTTTTCTAATCCTGCTGTATTGGAAAAATTAATAGAAATTGCATACAAATATGAAACGGATGAAAAAATTTTAGAATTGTTTGTTAGAACGCTAGTGATGATTTCTGAGAGGTTCAAGGTAAATACTCAAAGTTTGTATAGCTTTTTAATGAGACATGCTGGGTCTAAAAATAAATGGATTAAATTTGTCGTAGCCTCACGAGTTGCCTTTTTACCGCAATTCGATAATTATGAAAATAAATGGGTATATATTCTTTCGATTCCAAAGATACCGCCTAAAAAGGATTCTATGCGTATATTTCGTCTAGTTATCAAACAAAGAATTGATGAAGTACCAGATGATTTAAAAGAAGAAGTAATTAATATAATGAGAAAATTTATTGATAAAGAAAATTTAGTTGAAGATACCCACAATCTATTTCTAGATATTATAGAACAATTGAATAACAGTAAGAAGAATTAGAAATAGACTCCACAACTTGGTAGTCCGGATACAAATCTAACTGATTTTTAGAAAGTCAAACAAAGTTGGATATCGGGTCGTAGCAAATAGTCCGCAAATCAAAAACTTAGTAGCAGGTTAGCGAGGTTGATTGTTAATGAACGAGGATATTAAAAAAATGGTTGATTGCTTAAAAGAAAGTTTAAAAGAAGATCCTTCAAATATTGTTTTTGGAAAATTAAATGATGGTATCGAGGGAGATCATGAAGTTAATTCTTTAAAGTTGGGAAAATATTTCGACTTATTAAATTTAACAAACGGAGCACGTTGTGGTGATATTGATTTATGGAGTTATAGTGAATTAGAAAGAAATCAATATGTCCTCTCAAATATACAAGATGAAAAAGAATCATGGTTATCAATAGGCCAAATTCTTTATGAACCATTGATAATGAACAAGTTTGATGGGAATGTTTATAGATTCATCACGGATGAAGATGATACTCTGATGAATTGTTTTGGAGAATTAGATTTCTTTTTAAAAAATTATGTTTTTGGATCTGGATATTGTAAAGCTATCCCGAATTTTGAAGAGGATGATTGGTTCTTGTTCTTGAAAAAGAAAGGAATTATTTCTGATTAACTTAATGTTCTTTCATTCTAACAGCTAAGAAGGTTGAAGAACATAAGAGTAGGGTCAGTCTAGGAAAGCAACTAGTAATTTCATAAGCAACTTTCAATGCTTTACAGGGAGCAAGTACTAAGCGAGAGGCAAGAAAAATAATAATAGGGCAGTATTATAGAAAATATATGAAAGTGAGTTGTAAAAAGTAATGGATATGTCTAAAGTGCATGTTTGGGTAGGGATAAATAATGTTGATGATGAAACTTTTGAGAAGTACTTCGAATTAGACTATGACGATCCAGATCTGGATATGGATGATCCTCTTTATAAAGTGTGTCGATTCTGCCTTGATATAAATGAAAAATGGTACGATGAAGACTGTATTGGCGTTTATAAGGAAGATAATATTGTAGATGTTCGTGTTTTATTGGAAGAGTTATCGGTATCACAGGATACACTGATGGAAATACAGAACATTTGTGAAAAAAAGGGATTAGAAAATGTTAATTCTATGTTTTTTTATATAGATTCAGAAATAGTTGTAGCAGATCTAAACAAACTTTATAACGAATTAACTTACATCGGAAAATTCGATACGAATTTACATCAATAAATTTTGTATTATAAACACTTACATATCGGCAGCACTGATTATTAAAAAAGATACAGGTTTTTAAATCCCTCTGAAGCTAAAAAAAGAATTAAATATAAAGGAAAAGGAGGATGTGAAGCTGAAATGAATATCAATTCTAAAGATAATACTAATAAATTTCTGAATAGCGATACTTTATTTGAGAATTCTTGGAAGAAAATTTCGGTTTCCAAAATAAATGACATTGTATCGGATGAGTTTCCAGGAAAAAAAGATTTTATAGAGTTTTACCTAGCTAATAATGGAGGGGTATTTACTAAAGGGGCATATATTTACCCTGGTAACTTTTATGAAATAACAAATAAGGATTATTTCTCGATTGAAATCGGGAGTTTTTTTCATATTCAGTTAATAGAAGATGAGGATGATTCTTATTACACAATGTCTATTGAAAGAGCCAAAGATAGAAGGATAGATTATTCTGAGGACTTCGAGAACTTTGTATTATTTCATATCCCTTTTGCTGATAATCATGCGGATAATGATTTTTGGATTGATATCCAAACTGGGGAAATAAAATATATGGATTACGAAGAAAGTTACGACCCTGATGATGCAATCGTTATAGCACCTTCATTCTTAGAAATTTGCAAGCATATTCAGGCAAAACTTAAGTAGACTGTAATGTAAAAAAGAAAATTGGCACTTACAAGTGAATTTATTCCTAATCTAATATTGGGAAGGTGATATTTTGAATTATGAAAGTAAAACTATAAAACTTGCTATGAATGAAGGAAAAATATTTGATGGTATTTTGAAACTATATGAGGAATCTCCAGATGATGAAGAAATGGTTTTAATAGAACTATTAATATTAGGTGACACAATAAGTTTCAAACATGAAAACTTTTTCCTAGCACTTCAAAGACTGAGACAACATCTAGAGGATAAACATATACAGGTTATGTGTAATGGGGCTGCGTTAAATGTTTATCCATCTACAATGCAGCTATCGATGGGTACCGGACGTTTAGCATATAAAGTAAAATTTGGAGAACCAGCGAAATTAAAAGATGTAGTTGACATATTTGAGTTTGACAATAGTTTGAGGTTCGTAAAAATCGAAGAACAGTTCAACTACCATATTAGGTGGTCAAAAAGTTTAAAAGGTTAGGTTTATTAGTTAAAGTAGAATTTTGTATCTCTAAATAACGGATATTTCTTTCTATAAAGTAACTGAGAAATATTGTTGTTTCTGATTTAACTTTCGTTTGGGGTGTGGAACGTACGATTTAAGATAAGGTTACTGGTGTCAAAATAGATCTTAAAAAGCAATTTTCTCATTGCTGAATGGACTCGGAAAGGAGTGGAAGAATGCGTACTAATAAATATTGGAAGTACTTTAATCGAGTGATGAAAGAGTACAAAAAAAGAGTAATTTCAGATGAAGAAGTGAAAGAAATACTAGATGATCGAATGAAAGAAATGAAGGACTTAATTCAAAAAAATGAACGAAATTGTTTAGCTGAGAGCTTAGGTTTATTAATAGGTGTACATCTTGAAATGAATGCAAAAAATAGAATACTAAATGGGGAACCAACGGCATGGATATTATTAGAGCAGCAACTTTTTTGGTTGAATCAAATGATCAAAAGCAATCCAAGAGAAAGAAATGTATCGGATAGGGAGATAGGAGGACTGATTGGGCTTTCTTTATTATGGGGTTATGAAGATATTGCTGAGCTAACATACAAATATGCAACTAATATGTTCATGAAAGATCGAGATTTTTATTCTGAGAATAAGACTCATCATGTTTTTATGACATGCCTATATCATTATTGGAAAACTGGCGAAATGCCTGAATTGTTTAATATTTTACCAGAAGATCATGTCTACCGAAAATTAATGCGTAGTTGGAACGATACAAATAATTTTGGAGAGCATCTTTATGAGCTATGTGATTTTCACATCTATAGTTTAAGCGACACGCCAGATAAATCAAGTGAAATTCTATCGTTCGACTGTATACCCTACGATTATTATTGTATTCAGTTAATAAGAGAAAAAGAGGGACTAGCCACACCTAATTTAGAGCATCCGTTGCTTCAAACACCTCTGGCTGAAATGCCAAAGGATAAACCAGGGTATAAACTTGATGAGGATGAGATATTGCAATTCGTCATTCAAAATGAAAAAGTGCCGGATGCACAACGCCTTATACGTTAAAGTCACTTTTGTGAAAATTAAAAGAATGAGATACCTTCGACGGTTAGGTTGAATTAGATAACAATTGATTTGAATTTAAATGCGGCAATAAATCCATTATTTAGGGTTGATTGCTTTTTTTATAACCTTGTTAATGATTTACTTAATATGGAAAGTGTTCTAGGAGGGTGTTGTCTGTGGATGCAAGTCTTATTAGAAGAATTGAATTTTTTTTGAACAAAAGTGAGTTTGAAGGGCTAAAAGGAGAACCAGCGACTGACGAAGACATTTTGAATGCTGAACAAGTTTTGAATGTAAAATTTAACGAAGAGTATATTCAATTCATTAAATTATTTGGGGGTGCTTTTGGAGGGTTTGCTATACATGCATTTAAAAACGGAAGTTCATTGGGAAAAGCCACTGTAGTTGAGCTTACTCATCGGTTTAGAAAAGGTGGAGAAGATATGATTTCACAAGAATTGAAAGAGGCTTATGTGATTTCAGATGATGGTTCAGGGAATCCTGTTTTAATGAATAAAGAAGGAAAGATATTTATTTTTTGGCATGATTCATGGGAAGTAGAATTACTACACAACTCGCTACAGGAAATGTTATTGGAGTATTTTCCGCAATCAGGAGGTTATTACGTATAATCGGCGATAGAAGTAATATTACATTTTATATGAGAAAAATTAATACAAGGTGTTTATACATACAACAACCTTTTCAAATGATTTCATTGAACTAACAGGGATATTGAGTGGGTTCATATGGAATAGGCTAAGGGGGATGCTTGTAAATTAATAGATTTTATAGATAAAAATATGTGAAGAATCTAAAAAGTAAGATATAATAAAAATTGGATGAAATTATGAAAATGTTTAGTGCAGCACCAGAGGGTAACGAAGCTGCAGAGCTAGAAAGCATGCTGTAAATTGAACTGGGTAATCATGTAATTTAAAGTGTTATGAGAATGTACCATGTATTCAGTGATAGCGTGACGTTACGATGTGTAAAAAAATTTTATTTTGCAGGAGGATTAAGATGAATATTATAGATGATAAACAGAAAATAGCTCCGTTTTTTTGGGTGGATCATGATGGAGGTTCTGCGTCCTTGTGTTTAAATGTTGGTGACTATAAGCACGAGCTTTTTGATACGCGATCGGATGAGGGATTTGAAGGGAATGGCTATGATTGGAATTCTTTGGCAATAGTTTTTCTTGAAGAAAAAATGCCCGAATTAAAAAGTATTGTCAATTTTGATCCCGAAGCCGATATGTTTTGTGCATATTCTTCTGATAAAAAAGCATTAGAGAAGTTTGCTATTTCATTTAAAAATACATGTGAAGATGATTCTACCATCAAGGATTTATTTTCTCGGGCCGAATTGGACTGAATTTAATATTAAAATTTCACTCAGGCGAAATATTGGTATCAAGAGGATTATACGCCAGTACAAATAGATAAATATATATTCATTTCAGTAGAGGTAGCATGTGAGATGACTTGTCTTAGAGTTCTAAAATATTTAATACTTGCAACAAATCTTTATATTCTTCAAATGATTTGAAGTTTGATTTGAAACGGCAATAAATCCATGAATTATGGTTTATTGCCGTTTTTTAACTTTGTTACTGATCTACTAGTATAGATTTAAAAATTGATTTTCATGAATAATTGTCCTAGAAGAGTTGATATATAGAGTTGTAACCAGTTTCGTATTATTCCCTTATTAAAATTAAATTTAAAACGGCAATAAATCTATGAATTAGGGAGAAAGATCAGTCAAAATATCATAAAATTTATCATCCGGACGACTTAGGCGAAAGAAACGAATGAGGAGGTGGAACATTATGTCGGAGAAAATAAATAGAGAGCCAATATTACCAATTAGACAGATAGGGGAAGACAATTGGATTGAAAAGCTGTCATCCTTTCTTAAGGATCATGATGTAGAAGTGATTTCATTAGAAGGTGAAAAAATTTTTCAAAAGACAGAGCAATATCTAGATTGGATAATTCCGTCTCAAACAAAAGACTATTTCTTAAATTTTGGTGGTATTGAAAGTTCTGATTTCATGTACAACCTTAAAAAAATTGATGAGTGGGAAGTATTGACAAATTCTATTTGGGAGTTTGTATCATTAAATTTTAAACAGGAAGAAACAGATGAATATATTGTTTTTTCTGAAAGTCCTAGCAATGATCCTATTTGCTTTAAAAGGGACACTGGGCAGGTATATTTGTTTTCTCATGATCCCATTAAAAGAGCTAAAGTATATAAAGATTTCAATGACTATTTATTAAATGAAATGATTGATATCCAAAAATTGTACACAGAAGTTACTTTTGATTGTTCTAAGGAAGAAATAGAGTATAAAGCAAATTTGCTGGATGGCGATGGTATTGATTTTAATTTCCGTTATTTAAAACTTTAAGTTCAAATAGCAACAGAGAAAATGTTATTTAATACACATATTAAGAAGCTGTTTTACATGTTTTTTTGTATTTACTACTCAGCTTCATCCGATACTAGATTTTTTAAATACGAGAAACGAAAATAGCTGGAAGTCTTGATATTAGGGTATTTGTGGCTCATTGTTGAATTGAAACACTGTCGCTCCACACACAGAAAAAAAGCTATTTTATGCAATTTTCATTAATAATAATAATTGTTAAATAAGAAACTAAATTTGAGACCTCCTAAAAGACTAGATCTTTCAAAGGTCAAATTGCCACCAGAAGGGACTGCAAAACAGCCTAAAGTTGTATGAGTTGTATGTCAAAAATGATCGTAATAGTAAATAAGGAGTTTAAAAATTGTGGGGGGTGTAAGTTATGGAAGAAGTAAAAAAATTAAAATTGATGTTATTTGCTCCCGGGTTAGTAATGTTCGATCCTTTAACTTTAAATAACTTCTTAGAGAAAAATAACATTGTTGAAACCGATTTGTTAAAATTCTTTAGTAACAATGAAAAAATAGACCAGGAGGTTATTTCTCAAGGTTGCATTATTCCGATTTACGAGATTCCTGAACTTGATGATTACTATCAAATAATAATTAATCCTGAACAGGGTAATGCTTTGATACCTGAAGAAAATCACATCTTTATTACAAATCCTTTTCCTCTACACGTTTCTAGTGGAAATCTTATTATCTCGGATATCTCGGCTATAATTGATTGGGATAAAAAATATTACTTACACTATGAAGGTATAAAAGATAATAGTTACGACAATTGTAGCAGTGTGCAGATGTCAAAGAACAATTACTCAGTTAGAATAACAGGTTACTGTGGGGAAAATGTGAAATCTAATATAGAGTTTGGCTATATTTTTAATTTTAGTGCTACTGAAAAACTACCAAGCTTTGATTTTACAAAGCGTATCGATGAGTATAATTTTGTAGTTGATCCTGAAAATCGAAGGAATGAATGATACTACCTTTTTGATTAGAACAAAACAGTAACATATACGAAGACGACATAAGTCTTTCTTTATATGTGTTTTTTTGTATTCAAATGGTATTATATGGTATAACTAATTATTATCCTCATTTGGGACAATTTTTTTATATGTTTTTCTTTTATATTGAAATACGAAAATCTAATCGCATCATAAGAATTTAGTTGTGAAAGAAGTGATTGTCATAATAAAGAAAAGAAACTTTGATGAAATTATTGATAGCTTGGTACATCGAAATAGAATTCCTAATATTAGTGAGTTTACGAGGGAGGATTGTTTATTCTTATATGAGAAACTTGCCGAAAATAAAATTGAGGCAGATCACGTTTTTTTATCTTATGAAAAAGCAAGAAACTATAATAAAGAGTATCACGAAGATTTTAGTGAATTTAAAGAAAGCCATTGGATATTCGCCGAAACTGGTAGAGGTGATTTTTGGATAATTGATCTTGATGATATTAAATCATCGCCAACTATATTTTTTTATGATCATGATCTTGAGGATTTTAGTCCTGAAAATATGTTGAATATGTCAATGAATATATTAGAGTGGTTTGAGTTAGCGGATTTAATTTCTCAACTTCATAACAAAAATTATTATGATGAACATTTTAGATTAAAGGAGCATTGGAAACAAAAAGCCATTGAAGAAATTGAAAAGATTAAAAAAGGACTTTCAAAAACATCCCCTTTTCAATTATTTTGAACAAAATATTCTTGTAAAGGAAAATCAGATCTGTTGAAAGTTAAAAGGGGGCTAAATATCAGTGAAACAGTATGTAGAATCCGAGAGTAGCTTAATATACTACAAATGTAATAATGTTGATTTTGCAAAAGATAACGGACAATTATTTACAGAATTTGAAAATGGAATTGCAACTAGGCAAATTAACATAATCAATAATGATGTGTATATTTCTTCATCGTTGAAAGATTGGAACGAAAATATTGGATTTTTATTGTACGATGGACATGTTGATAGTTTAGATTTAAGCGATAGTGTACCTATTACTAGAGTAGAATTTGAAAGTAAGTGGAAGAAGGCTATATTAGATCCTGTTAACAAATCTCAAATAAACTACTTAAAAGGTGATGCTTCTCTTCCCTTAGAAGAAAATACACTAATCATTCATGTTGTTAACATATTAGGATTATGGGGAAAAGGTTTTGTTCTATCTCTATCAAAGCAATTCCCTGTTGCAAAGAAGGAATATTTAACATGGTCTAAAGACAAAGATGCATTTAGGTTAGGAGAAGTTCAGTTTGTATGTCTTGGGCAACAGAAAAATACTTTTATTGCAAATATGCTTGCACAAAAAGGTGTAAGGAAAAATTACAAAGATAGTACAAAGTATATTGATTATGATGCACTTCGTTTATGTTTAAAAAAAGTTGCAAGATTTTCATTGAAAAATAGATTATCGATACAGATGCCCAAAATTGGTTCAGGATTAGCAGGTGGGGACTGGACAGAGATTGAAAAAATAATAAATGAGGAATTGATTTATTATAAAATTAAATGTAGTGTTCTTGAATTATGAAAACAGTAAATAAAGAGTAGGATAGTGGTAATGAACAATTAAAAGGGATTATGATGATTTATTTTTTGTATTTTAGTAATAATTAACTAAATTTTTAGCGGAAAAATTCGATAAATTCTACCTCATCGACCATCATTACATGTAGTGGGTGGAGTTTTTACATAGATAGTTTATTGATTTGTAAAATAAAGGGATTTTATCTCCTGTTTATCATTATTGTAGAAAATAAGTATGACAAAGGAGTTAATAATGGCTGAGAGAAAATTGAATAGAGAAGAGCTTATCGTGCTTGTAACTCGAATAATGAATGCTGAAATTAAGACCGAGGCGGAGGATGACCAGTTATTAGAAGAATTTCTTGATAACGTAATTGATCCAGAAGCTGTTAATTACATTTTTTATGATAATTTACTCCCTGAGGAAGTGGTTGATAAAGCTTTGAGCTATAAACCCGTCCGACTATAATAACTATCTGACAAACGTTATCGTGATTTAAGTTAGGGAAGTGGCTGTAAATTACCAACAGCCCAAATCATATGTTAAATGCGTAAGTATTAGGAGAACATTATGAGAAAAATAAAATTCATTAATAGATATCATAAACGAGCAGTGTTAGAGGATGATTTTGTTAAGTTAGAAAAAGCTCTAGAAAAAAAGTTGCCAGATTCTTATATCGAATTTTATAAATTATCAAATGGTGGGGTACCAGAAGAAAATACTATCTATGACGAGGATGAGGAAGTATTTAATATCAGCTTTTTATATCCATTATTGGCAAAAGAAACAGAAAGTACAATTTCGGAAAATGTATTTTTTATGATTAAGCAGCATGTTTTAGGAAATAGGTTATATCTTCCTTTTGGAGAGGATGGATCAGGTAACATATTATATTTGGATTTTAATTTCAATGAACCCACAGTTTGTGCATGTTTTTTTGATGAGCCGGATGAAGAAACTGGTTTGCCATATACTCACATTGAGATTGCTGAAAATCTATTCGAGTTTCTTGAAATACTAGAAGAATACAGGGAAGAGTAGTATAAATTTAAACGGTTGCACGGGATTTTCTTTTCATCCAGAGAAGAGGCATTACTCTCATAAAAGAGACACTATAAACAATCTCCTAAAAAACAAGAGCTAAGCCAAAAAGATTTTAACATGTTCCAAATACTTATTTGATATAAAGGAAGTAAGAGGCAAAAGATTTATAAAAAACAATACAAGGCCAATTACGAGGTGGAAGTTTATGGTGAATGAAGTTGAGGATTATATTTATGAATTAGAAAAATTAATAGCTCTAGCTGATCAGGAAAAAGATAAATATTTATTCATAGACCCAGCATATGAAATAATCGATGAGATTGAAGAGTTAGGTAATGCATTTGATTTTGTAGAGCCTATATTCTTATTAGTTGAAAGAAGCCCTGATATTGATTTTGGTGGTCCAGGGCCATTGGGTAGTTTTTTAGAAAAGTTTTATCACAATGGTTATGAGGATATATTAGTAAAATCATTACAACGTAAACCTAAAGAATATACGATTTATTTATTAGAACGTCTTTGTAATGATGAAAATAATCCAAAAAGAAAAGAATATTGCACCTTACTAGATTCGTTAAAATAGAAAAGTTATCGTAGACTCAAAAAATTTAATGATGAACCATGAGGTGAGTAAAGTGGAATTTGAAATAATAATCAACCCCAATTTTAGGATTGGAATACGTGATCCAGAAGATACAACGATATCCGAAGCACTAGATAATAGGCATGTTAATAGCCAATATTTTACAATGAATTGGTGTGATATGTCATTAA
Source organism: Lysinibacillus sp. RS11 (assembly GCF_042019215.1). NCBI lineage: Bacteria > Bacillati > Bacillota > Bacilli > Caryophanales > Bacillaceae > Lysinibacillus > Lysinibacillus sp. RS11. The sequence continues at coordinate 1,787,172 of NZ_CP168124.1, forward strand.
GAATTAACTATGGATTACAAATAGCTGATGGCATAAGCGATGTTATTAAAATGTTAGAGGCAATAAAAAAAAGAGAGGAACGGTTTGTCGTCACTTTCCCAAGTCAAGCATTTTTCGAGACATGGATATGTAAAATTGAAAAATGTGATATTAAAATTAATTGGGATAGTCGTGATAACTATCGAAGTATCACGATGAATATTGAATTATTTATAAAAGAGTGGCTCAAGCTATTGCATCAACTACGACAGGTCTTGGTGGAAACTGGATATAATGATGCAAATCTAATGGATTTTTATTTACTTAAAAACCTTGAAAGATTTCATTCTTAATAAAATAAAATTTAGTATTTAACGTTCTAGGAGAAGGTTCATTGCGAGTACCGCAAACAATATAGATAGATCATTTAGCTGGTGAGATTATTATCCACTCTCTAAGTTTATGGGGAAAATTTTTATTAATTTTTGACTAGCCCTTATTATAAAACAACTGTGCGTCATTGGAGGTATTAAAAACGCTATGCCATTATGGAATGATTTTATAGCTGCCGAAATTCCAAATGCAGGAAGCGGTAAATGGTTACAAATAATAAACAATTCAAAGCAGTATTGTGTTGGAATAAAAAATGAAGAATTAGTGATTTCCAGATATCATGAAAAGCACAGTATACAATATGAATATCTTGATTTAAAAATAATTGGCACAGATTATGGAGAATGGGGAGGAGAATTAAAAGTAATTAATGCTGACTCGACTGAAATATTATTAAAAAAATGCAATGTAAAATCAATATTTGAGTATAAAGGGGATCTATATTTTCTAGAAGGGTTAGAACATATGTTTCTGAATGAAGGTAGTTTGTATAAATTAGTTTACGATGGTACTAGCATTTCTTTTGGAAAGTGCCTTGATTTAAAAGAGTGTCCAATTGCTTTATATATATTCAATGAAAACTTATATGTAATATCTAGCGAAAATTTATTTACAATATCTAATGAAGATGGAACATATAAAAAAAATATTGTATTCAAACACTTTCCATTTAGTGCATTTGTACCGAACTCACTAGTTGTGTATAAAGGAGATTTTATTATAGGGATGAGAGGAGGATTAGGGCGAATAGAATATTCAAATACTGATAATGTGCAGTATATGCGATTGAAAAAATGAAGAGGAACACAGACAAAAATACATATTGTATGAGTATGTCATGATCCGTTTGGATTAACGAGAGGTCATGGTCATAGTCAATCATTCACTGAGAATAAAGGTCAATAATCAGAGGCTCAACTCATTACACAAAAACGATTGCTATAAGGAAGAAAATGGATATTACCTTAGAAGCATTACTGGAGCATCAGCAAATAGTGCAAAAGAACTTAGGTAAGAATCCGAAAGTAAAAAATGTAGAATATAAGGATGGAGTCGAAAAAATGTCAGTTGAAATTATTTTTAAAGATGTTGAAAATGAATCTATTAAACCTCGACTTGGCGGATATAGCTTTTTGCCTGAAAATATTGATTGGCCATTAAATCCAAATGGCGATAAATTAACACTTGTACTAAGTTTACCAACGAATTTTCTTAATAAAACGCTGAATTTAAACTTACCACAAGAACACGTGCTATCCGTTTTTACTACGTATAAAAAAGATGATTATTTTTTAGATTTAATTACTTTTCATGGAGATAAAGAAGAATTAAAAAACATAAAAAATGGATTTACAAAAGTTTTATTACACGAAGCTGGTAATATTCGAAATGAATCAGATTACTTAATACCAGCACAAGAGTTCGTTTTTGGGGAGGAATTGAATTTAGATTTAGAAGCGGTAGATGATGAAGATTTGGATGAAATAGAGATTTACTGCGGTTCATTGATTGGCAATATACCATCTCTGTTACAAATAGAAAACTTGGGTTTGGATGATTATCAATTTTGTCTACAAATTTATGGCGGTGATTTTCCTGAAGGATTTCATGATTTATTTAGCCTAAGTGACTCGATCGGATATTTGTTTATAAATAAAAATTATGATCATGATGCAGGTGTTTTTTTTACACAATGTACATAGAAAAATGACTTTCAACACACCAGGTGAAATAATAATCTGAAAATGAATGGGAAGATAATAATAATTTATTTAAAAGTAGGAATGCTCAATGAAGTTTTCATATATTAAAGATAATCCTCGTTTTCAGTTTGGCCCAATAAAAAGTGGTGAAGTTGAACAAGTGGAAGATGAACTAGGCATTGTTTTTCCAAAAGAATTAAAGCTTTTTTTCACGGAAATCGGTTATGGGTCTTTTATTGGCGAGGATGCACTAGACGAAAATTGTGTGTTAAGTCCAGCATACATTAGAGATTTTCGATTAAGACAAGGTTTTTTTGATGCTTACCCTAACTACGATGAAGAAAATAAATTAGTCTTCTTTATTGGATGGGAATCAGTACCTTTTTTAATTGAATTAACAGATGGAGAACAAAATGCTGTCTATGATAACGAAAAGAAGATTGCAAACTCTCTTGAAGAATTTTTATTGAAGATCATCGAAGATCCTGAATACTTTCAGCAGGATTAGTCCGTGAGGTATCAAGGTCAGAATGAGATGATTACATATGATACGGACAGTGATTACCATTAAATGGGATTAACGAAAAATGAGAGGCTGTAATGGAAATAATAGAGGAGTTGATTTTTCCTTAATATTGGTGTTAGTTGTCTTTTTTTCTGATATTTAATCGTTCAGGAGTAATACAGTGAATAATAGAAAAAGATTTTAACGTTTCTTTCCCTTCGAAAATAAAGAAGACGATATATAGCAGAAGGTCAAGAAAACAGATATAATTATTGAACTTATTTATAGATATAATGATTCTAGTGAACTTTTATTTCATGAAATGAGGGGGCGTTTACGTATGAACATTGGGGAGACTTATTTAGAAATTGTTCAAAAAAGATTTAAAAGTGTGAAAGAGTTAGGGGATCAAACACTCTCACAATTGGATAATGAACAACTGCACTGGGCTATTAATGAAGAATCCAATAGCATTGCCGTTATTGTAAAACATGTTAGTGGAAATATGATATCGAGATGGACAGACTTTTTGACGACGGATGGTGAAAAAGCAACTAGAAATCGTGATGATGAATTTACTGATAGCCTGCAAACAAAAGAAGAGATCATGACAGTATGGGAACAGGGCTGGCAAGTATTTTTACATGCTTTACAAGGATTAACGGAAGCTGATTTACAAGGGTTTGTAACGATAAGGGGAGAACAGCATTCCGTGATAGATGCTATTGAAAGACAAATGTCCCATTACTCACTGCATGTTGGACAGATCGTGTATATTGCTAAGCAACTAAAGGGCACAGAGTGGCAAACTTTAAGTATTGCAAGGGGACAATCTCAGGCTTTTACAGAGTCAATGATAAAAAAACATCACCAATAATAAGAAAATCGTAGCACATGGGTTGCTACGATTTTTTGCTGATTTGTCTTCTATGCAAAATAAAGTTGATACATTGAGGTTACTGGTGGCGTCTGATACAGAGCCTCTACAGATTTGGCAAAAATGGCGATTGACTTATAGGAAACGATTTAGATAAATAGAACCCCTTTGCATCATGGCTAAAGTATGATACATAGGGGTTCTATGTTTAGTTTCATGACAGAAGAACGAAAATAGAAAAATTATGATTCGAAGATCAAAAAAATGAAAAAATAGGTTTGAATTTATCTATTTCGTCCGATAAAAGAAGGGTAGGGAAGCGGCATTCTTTTCGAGTTTTTATCATCGAGTATAGTGCAAGTAAAAGAAAACACAAATTTATACAAAAACACACATCTTAAGAATTAATGTAGACAAGAGGGGAAATGTTGCATGAAAAAATTATTTGGAAGTTTTAAGGGCAAGCTTTACACATTATTTGCTCTTATCTTGTTAGTTCCAGTTATTACTGTTGGAAGTATTGCGTATCTTTCAGCAAAAGATTCGATAAAAGAAGAAATATTATTTAGTGCAAATGAAAGTGTCAATATGTTAAATACGGTTATCGATAAAACCATAAGTGAAAAAGTAAACGACATTAAGGTTCTTGGCGATGAAATAGATGCTTCTATGTATGAACAGAAGAAGGCTGCAATATTAAGAGAATTCCATGAATATATGGAGATGAATCCAAATGTTTTAAGCGTTTATATTGGAACGAATGATGGAGAAGTAATTTTAGAACCACAATCGAATAGCGCGGATTACAATGTTTTAGAAAGAGATTGGTATAAAGAGGCTACGGCTTTAAAGGGCGAAACTTTAATAACAAATCCTTATGTTGATGCAGGAACTGGAGATATGGTCGTTACCATAGCTCGCCAAGTAAAAGATCAATCTGGCGTAGTGGCTATTGATATTAAATTAACAGATATTCAAAAAGTCGCAGATTCAATTAGTATCGGAAAAAATGGATATCCTTCTATTTTTGATAAAAATAGAATGGTCATTTCACATCCTACTTTAGAAGTAGGTACGGAATTAAAAGACAACTTCATCGATAAGATGTACGAAAGTGAATCTGGCACGTATGAATATGTCTTTGACGGTGATGACCGTATTCTGTTCTTTGCAACGAATGAATTGACGAATTGGAAACTTACAGGAACGATTTTTGCGGAGGAAATTGATAAATCAGCATCTCCGATTTTATATACTACGTTGCTTGTCCTAATTGCTGCGATTGTCATAAGTTCCATTGTTATTTACTTTGTCATGAAGAGTATCATAAAACCGATTCAATCACTAAAGGATAGTGCTGTTACTATTAGTAAAGGTGATTTAACAGAGAAAGTGACAATTACCTCTAAAGATGAGATTGGACAGCTTGGCGAAGCCTTTAACGATATGCAAGACAGTTTAAGAACGCTTATTCAAAAAATAGAACAAAATGCTGAGGAGGTAGCATCGTCGGCAGAGGAGCTTACAGCCAATGCCAATCACACGAGCATTGCCACAGAGAAGGTTGCGATTTCGATTCAAGATGTTGCGACGAGTGCAGACACGCAAACGATGAGTGCCAACAAGAATGCAGAATCTTTACATGAACTGTCTAAGGCCATTCTTCATATAGCGGAAATCTCTTCTACTGTGACGGATCTTTCGCAGCACGCGACGTTACAAGCGGATGAAGGTGGAAAGGCAGTACAAGATACAAAGAATCAAATGCAATCGATCCATTTATCAGTAACAGATTCAAACATTAAAATTCAAACATTACACGAACGCTCACAGCAAATTACGTCCATTTTAGATGTCATTACAAGCATTGCAGATCAAACAAACTTACTGGCTCTGAATGCAGCGATTGAGGCGGCAAGAGCAGGGGAGCATGGAAAAGGCTTTGCAGTTGTAGCCGATGAAGTAAGAAAGTTGGCGGAGCAATCACAGGAATCTGCTAAACAAATTTTTGAACTAATCCATGGCATCCAGATAGAAACAGAACAATCTGTCAACATCATGGCTAAAGTAACAGAGGATGTTCAAAATGGTCTACATGTATCTGATGAAGCGATCTCGAAATTCCAAGTGATTAAGGCAAGCATGGATAAAATTACTCCTCAAATGGAAGAGGTATCCTCTGCCTCTGAAGAAATGTCAGCGGGTGTACAAGAGGTAGCAGCTATTACGGAGGATTTGGCATTCTCAGCGAAAGGAAATTCAGCTGCTTCAGAGGACGTAGCGGCGTCTACAGAGGAACAATTAGCTTCGATGGAAGAAATTAATGCTTCAGCACAAGCTCTAGCACATATGGCAGATGAGTTAAAACAGCTAATTAGTCAATTTAAATATTAGGAGAATAAGACATACGAATAAACGAGGCTAGGACATAACTAGCTGATATGAAAGAAAAAGAGAAATCGAACAGTATCGATTTCTCTTTTTTCTTGTTTGACCAAGTCGTTTTATTTTCTTTACCTTATTTCTCTGTTAATAATGTCAGTGTATTTGTGGAGATTTAATACCATCAATGCAAAGCCCATTTCGTTTTCAATTTTTGATGATCCATGGACAGAAAATAGGGTGAAACGCAAATGGGCCTTCTAGAATCCAAAACAGGTTCTATATCGATTTTTCATTGGTCGATAGATGGCACCTTTTTTTCTTCCCATTTTTATGTTTTCTGGACGAAAGCGAAGCGACAGCAATCATCATATCTAAAGAGATATACTATGTTGTTTAGTTAGACGATGAAAAAGTGCGAAATATTTATGTTAGTTAAACAAAAAAATGAAAAAAGGGGTTTGAAATGAATTATTTCTTCCGATAAAAGCCTAGGGTGAAATTTCATCGATAAAAGAAGGGTAGGTTGTGAGTAGAGAAGGGAAGCGGCATTCTTTTTGAGTCTAAATCATTGAGTATAGTGCCAGTAAAATAGAATACAAAAATACATATCTTAAGAACTAATTGAGACAAAAGGAGAACTGATGCATGAAAAAATTATTTGGAAGCTTTAAGGGCAAGCTTTATACATTATTTGCTCTTATCTTGCTAGTTCCAGTTATTAGTGTTGGGAGTTTTTCGTATCTTTCGGCGAAAAATTCGATAAAAGAAGAAATATTATTTAGTGCAAATGAAAGTGTAACTATGTTAAATTCAACTATTGATAAAACCATTAGTGAAAAAATAAACGACATTAATGTTTTTAGCGAGGAAATAGAGTCTTCTAAGTATAAACAGAATGGCGCAGCAATTTTAACGAATTTTCAACAATATATGAAGATGAATCCAAATGTTTTAAGTATTTATCTTGGAACAAATGAGGGAGCATTATTTCTAGAACCAAAAATGGATCTTAAGGATTACAACGTTTTAGAAAGGGAATGGTATAAAAAGGCTACTGCTTTAAAGGGTGAAACTTTAATTACGAATCCTTATATTGATGCATTTACTGGAGAGATGGTTGTAACAGTGGCTCGTCAGCTAAAGGATAAATCTGGGGTAGTAGCAGTTGATTTAAAATTAGGAGAGCTTCAAAAAACCGCAAGCTCAATTAAAATTGGAAAAAATGGATATCCTTCTATTTTTGATGAAAATAAACTGGTTATCTCACATCCTACTTTAGAAGCAGGTAGCGAATTAACAGAGAGCTTCGCAGATAAGATGTATGAAAGCAAATCTGGCACGTATGAATATGTCTTTGACGGTAATGACCGCATTATGTTCTTTACTACAAATGAATTAACGAATTGGAAAATTACTGGCACAATTTTTTCGAAGGAAATTGATAAATCAGCATCATCCATTTTAAAACACACGTTAATCGTGCTAATTATTGCGATTGTCATAAGTACGATTGTGTTTTATTTTGTCATGAAGGGAATTATAAAACCAATTAGATTGCTTAAGGATAGTGCCGTAACCATTAGTAAAGGTGATTTAACTGAGAAAGTGACAATTACCTCTAAAGATGAGATTGGACAGCTCGGCGAAGCCTTTAACGAGATGCAAGACAGTTTAAGAACTTTAATTCAAAAAATAGAACAAAATGCTGAGGAGGTAGCATCGTCGGCAGAGGAGCTTACAGCCAATGCCAATCAAACGAGCATTGCCACGGAGAAGGTTGCGATTTCGATTCAAGATGTTGCGACGAGTGCAGACACGCAAACGACGAGTGCTAATAAGAATGCAGAATCGTTACATGAACTTTCAAAGGCAATTATGCATATCGCGGACATCTCTTCTGCTGTGACGGATCTTTCACAGCACGCGACGCTACAAGCAAATGAAGGTGGACAGGTAGTACAAGAGACGAAGAATCAAATGCAATCGATCCATTCATCAGTAACGGATTCAAATATGAAAATTCAGACATTACATGAACGCTCACAGCAAATTACGTCCATTTTAGATGTTATTACAAGCATTGCAGATCAAACAAACTTACTGGCTCTGAATGCAGCGATTGAGGCAGCAAGAGCAGGGGAGCATGGAAAAGGCTTTGCTGTGGTAGCCGATGAAGTAAGAAAGTTGGCGGAGCAATCTCAGGAATCTGCCAAACAAATTTTCGAGCTCATTCGTGGAATCCAAACAGAAACAGAACAATCTGTCAACATTATGGCAAAAGTTTCAGATGATGTTCAAAATGGTTTACGAGTAACAGATGAAGCGATTGCTAAGTTCCAAGTAATTATGACAAGCATGAATGAAATTACACCAAGGATGGAAGAGGTGTCTTCCGCTTCTGAGCAAATGTCAGCGAGTGTACAAGAAGTGACAGCTGTGACGGAGGATTTAGCTTTCTCAGCAAAAGGCAATGCAGCTGCTTCCGAGGATGTAGCGGCATCTACAGAGGAACAATTAGCTTCGATGGAAGAAATCAATGCTTCAGCACAAGCTCTAGCACATATGGCAGATGAGCTAAAACAACTAGTTAGTCAATTTAAATATTAAAAGAATCTAACGTAAAAAAACGCCATTCCTCTTTTGAGGATGGCGTTTTTGTATCATTATCGATCTTCTTCCCAACAATCGGTATTTTTCAATGTTGGAATTGATTTTGCATAAAATACAGGGTTTTTGCCTGCATTCCGTTGCTCTGTAAAGTCGTCTAAAACAAGGAACGCTATTTTGCCAAGTAACATGATGATGGCAATATTGATCAAAGCCATTAGTCCCATGAACAGATCTGCTAAGTTCCAGACAAGTTGTACTTGCGCGACAGAACCAAACATCACCATAGCAAGCACTAAAATACGGTAGCCGAACATCCAACCTTTATGAGCATTGATAAACTCTATGTTAGATTCACCGTAATAGTAATTTCCGACAATGGAACTAAATGCAAAGAAAATAATAGCAATAGCAATAAAGTAAGGAGCCCAATCACCTACATGTACAGCTAAGGAATTTTGTGTAAGAATAATTCCATTACTTTCACCAGTATTATATAGATCCGCTAAAATAATGATAAACGCTGTTGCTGAACAAATCATGATTGTATCAAAAAAGACCCCTAAACTTTGCACAAGCCCTTGCTTAGCAGGGTGTGAAGTATTAGCTGTAGCGGCAGCGTTAGGCACACTACCCATCCCAGCCTCATTGGAGAATAGGCCACGTCGAACACCTTGACTAATTGCAGCACCAATCGCGCCACCTGCAGCTTCCTGAAGACCAAACGCTTGAGTGATAATCAGCTCGAAAACAGCAGGAATTTCAGATAGATTCGTCACGACAACGTAAAATGCCACAGCTAAATAGAAAACAGCCATTACAGGTACAAGTACTTGCGTAACTTTTACAATTCTATGTACGCCACCAAAAATAATCAAAGCCGTTAACACAACGAGAATAATCCCAATGACTGCAGGTTTTATATCAAATGCTTCACCTACAGAAGTAGCAATCGTATTAGATTGTACAGCGTTAAAAATAAAGCCAAAACTTAACGTTAAAAGAATACTAAAAATGATTCCTAATTTTCGTTGACCTAACGCTTTTTCCATATAATAGGCTGGTCCACCACGAAACGTATCGCCATCCTTGACCTTGTACACCTGTGCAAGTGTACTTTCAATAAAGGCAGTCGCCATTCCTAATATGGCAATCATCCACATCCAAAATACAGCTCCAGGTCCACCTACTCCGATTGCTAATGCAACACCTGTAATATTTCCAGTACCTACACGTGAGGCTGCGCTAATCGTAAAAGCTTGGAACGGGGAAACACCTGACTCCCCTTCTCTTTTTTCAACTATTAAACGGAACATTTCAGGAAAAAGACGAATTTGTACAAACTTTGTGCCAAATGAAAAATATAATCCTGCAACTAATAACAATGCAATAAGGATATATGTCCATAAAATATTATTCATATCATTTACAATATTCGATATCCATTCCATCAGCTTTCCTCCTTTCACAACTCGTTTTAGTCTACACTTTTTTTTTATAAAAAAGCAACTTTTAGAAAATAAAAATTATTAAAAATATGTTTTGTTCACTTATTGTTTGTTTTTTTGAAATATTTTTACTATTATAATGTCCATTTTAGGATATTATAAACATTTATTTTGAATAAATTTCCATAAAGTTCTCTGCTAAATTAGTTTCAATCAAATAATTCCCCTTATCCAATATAAAGTTAAATTTTGAAAATTCTCTTATTTAAGGTAAATTAATAGTAGAGTAAAAGGAGGAGATTTTATGGATACGATTGGCATGATTGGTGGAATGAGTTGGGAGTCTTCTGCGGAGTATTACCGGCTTATGAATGAAGAAGTAAAACGACAACTAGGAGGCTTGCATTCAGCAAAATGTATTTTGTATAGTGTTGATTTTCAAGAAATCGAGCATGATCAGGCAAGGGGAGATTGGGATAAGGCTGGACAAGTACTTGGCGAAGCGGCGCGATCTTTAGAGAAAGCAGGGGCAGATTTTATTATTATCTGCACTAATACGATGCATAAGGTTATTGATATCATTCAGGAGAAGATTTCAATCCCAATTCTACATATAGCAGACGCCACAGCACATCAAATCACGGAGGCTGGTTTACAAAAAATTGCTCTTCTTGGGACAAAGTATACGATGGAGCAGGATTTCTATAAAGCTAGAATAGAAGGATTTGGCATTGATGTCCTTGTGCCGCAGACTGAGGAGCGTACGGAGATCAATCGTATCATCTATGAAGAATTATGCTTGGGTCAAATTGAGACAACATCGAAAGAATATTATGTGCAGGTCATTGAGGATCTTGTCAATTCAGGAGCACAAGGAATTATACTAGGCTGTACAGAGATTGGATTACTCATTAAGCAGGAAGATGTTCACGTACCTGTTTTTGATACAACTGCGATACATGCACGAGCTGCCGTAAATAAGGCGATTCGTAAGGGGGAGTAACATGCCGGGAAAAGTACGAGAAAAGGGAATCTTCATCGGAACGTTATCGACGGGTGAGAAAAATTGTATTACCGATGTAGCTGGAGTGCGTGTAGGCCATGTAACGCTTGATGAGAAAATTAATCAAGAAGGTGCTTATGCATGCACAGGCGTAACAGCAATTTTGCCACATGAGGGCAATTTGTTTCAGCACAAGGTTACGGCTGCAAGCTATGTCTTAAATGGCTTTGGTAAAACGACAGGGCTTGTGCAGGTGAATGAACTCGGGGTTATTGAATCACCCATTATGCTAACGAATACATTTGCTGTTCCAGCTGTAACACAGGGGACGCTGCAATATATGCTCGATACGAATAGTGAGATAGGTCAATCGACAGGAACGATTAATATTGTTGTTGGGGAATGTAATGATAGCTTTTTAAATTCCATTCGAGAATGTCCTGTCACACCAGAGCATGCGAATGAGGCGATTCGTAAGGCGTCAAATGAAACTGCAGAGGAAGGAGCAGTTGGGGCAGGTAAAGGGATGATGTGCTTTGGCTACAAAGGTGGAATTGGCTCATCTTCCCGACTTGTGACACATGAATCAACGAACTATACGATAGGATGTATGGTCCTTAGTAATTTCGGGCATAGCTCAGAGTTTTTAGCACATCGATATCTTGTTTCAAAAGATCAACATGAATCGACAATATCACCTACAGATGGCTCCATTATCATTATACTTGCCACAGATGCGCCACTTAGCAGTCGTCAACTAACACGGGTCATTAAACGCTGTGGTATTGGACTAGGGCGTACTGGCAGTCATTTTTCACATGGTAGTGGAGATATTGTTATTGGTTTCACAACAGCACATCGTATTGCCCATACATCTGATCAGCTTGTCGAAACACGCACGCAGCTACGAGAGGATCATCCTATCATGAATCAATTATTTGCAGCAGCTGCAGAAGCAACTGAGGAAGCCATTGTAAATTCACTATCACAAGCGCAGACTACAATTGGTCGAAATGGACATAAGGTTGAAGCTTATCAATTTTAATAGGGATGTGAAAATATCATTACAGATAAATTATTAGATGAAATGGCAGAGCATATTAATTTTAGCCCTTTATTACCGAATGATAAACAAATGCAAAATAGCTATAATTTTTCATTGCGTACAGAAACAAAAGATCATCGTAGTTCAATTTACTTCTATGCAAAACTTCAGAATGGAATTATTCGAGTAAAACAATTTTTTTATGATTGGGCATTCCCTTTTATTTATGCAGATACCAATCTAATTGAGCAAGGCCGCCCTTTTATAATAAATAATAGGGTTGGCTTTATTGGCGTGGATTACAAAAATAATAAGGCTTTAAGCTATTCTGTAGGATTTACAACTGTGGAGATATCCGTTTTTGATGGAGATGTGACGGATGATGAGTTCATTGCATATCTTTCAAGTTTAAAAAGCATCAACCCTGATTTGTCCAAAAAATCATTTGCTACCGTAAGTTATACAGCTAGATATGATCAAGGAAAATGGGGAGAAGATGAAGTAACTAGAGTAAAATGGTTTAAACCAGAAACAATTGATTTGAATAATATTTTCTCAGAGACATTATTAGATTATAAGCTAGATTCTGTTGGGATTGGAAAAGAAACGAATGAAGTTCAATTACTATATCGACAAAAAGAAAACCTTACAGATGGCTGTTGGATTTCAATAGCACCGCATACTTTAGAGCAAGATTTACCAAAAGTTTTAGGAAGAAACATTGGAACTCGTCAAAAATGGAGATTTAGGTTATTGAAAATTTCATATAAAACTAGAAAAATTGAAGTATATTATGGAGTTCAAGAAACAAAATATCCTGCAAGATGGGTTTGGTTTAGTTTTGATGAAAAAATTGTCCAATGCCATATCCGCTCTTCTGTGAATGAAACGTCATCATTAGTACGGGAAATATTAATAAAAATATTATCTAGTTAGCCTGTTTGATGGAATAAATAGGAGTGTTTGCCTTCGTTATAGTTAATATCAAAATGGAGTTTTTTAATCTAAGTAAAGAAGGGGATCTTCTATCTGAATAACATCAACAACTGGAGTTTTATAAAAAAGATTGATCATGAATCCTGTATCAAAGCAGGATTTTTTCTTATTCCACGAACGGGCGGGTTAGTTAATGAAGACATACTTACAATTACACTCATTTCATTGTTTATCGGATATGTAGCTTCTTGGTATTATACGAGTTTACTCATTGAAACAGTCGCTTTTGAGCGCATTTTTCAAAGTGTAGTGATCTACAGCATATGGTTAGTTTTTGTTGTTACATTGACGCTCTTTTTTAGTACGATAATGAAAGGAAATGGCAGTGTCGCTTTTGTTACAATTTTTGTGGTCTTTGCCATTTCGACGGTTACATCCATTCTAGGAAAGTATATGAAATGGAGTCCGGCTACGATGGCTGAGCACACAGGACAAGTCTTGTTGTCAGGGGAACTAGATTCTAGTTTCTTGCTAGCATTTATTACAACTATTGCTAGTATCATTGTCGTTCTCATCTCGTCCATACAAATCTTCAAGAAAAAAGAGTTATTGGAATAAAAAGGTATACTACCGTGTGATTCTTTTATATAATGTTTATGAAACACTGATAGCCTTAAATCCATTCTTTATGGAAAAGCGACGAAATCAATACGGCTTCTACAAAAAAGTTTATAAACATAAGTATTACAAGAGATAAAAATTGTGGAGCTCCACTCATTTCATATGGTACTGACGAAAGGCAGCTTCCACAAATTTTACCATCTGTTTACTTTATTTTTTCTTTGATTTGGTTTTGTTTATGTATACTGCTAAACAAGGACCACAATAAGCAATGAAATCGATCACTTATCTAAGGGGGCAGTACTTTTATGAAAAATAAACTATCTGCGGTATTAGCCGCTACATTAGCGTTAACGATGAGCCTACCAACAGGGGCTATGGCGCTTTCTAGCAGTCAAACTACGGTTGTGGCTAGCCAAGAATTAGCTAGTCAAGAACTGAAAAAAATCGCGGCAGAGAAAGCTACTTTACTCACAAAATCCTATGAGACGACTAGCGTGCAGTATGCGCTAATTGATAATGGTAAACTTATTTTATCGGGTCAGACAGGCAAGAACGATATGAAAGGGAAACAGCCGCTAACCAAAGATACCCTATACGGGATTGGTTCAGTCAGTAAAATGTATGCAACGGCGGCTGTGATGAAATTGGTCGACGAAGGAAAAGTAGATTTGGATACTCCTGTTGTCCACTATGTTCCTGATTTCAAAATGAAAGACGAACGTTACAAAAGCATTACGCCACGTATGCTGTTGAACCACTCCTCCGGCTTACAAGGTAGTACGCTTAGTAATTCATTTTTATTTAATGATAATGATACCTATGCCCATGATAACTTGTTGCAGCAATTGGCCAACCAGCGATTGAAGGCAGATCCTGGTGCGTTCTCTGTATACTGCAACGACGGTTTTACGCTAGCCGAGATTATGGTGGAAAGAGTCAGCGGTATGAGCTTTACCGAATTTATACATCAACGGTTTACAAAACCCTTAAAGCTAAGTCATACGAAAACGCCGCAGGACAAATGGGCAGACGATAAGCGAGCTGGTCTTTATTTTCCAACGTTCCAAGGGCAGCTTCCTACTGAATCGGTGAATGTGATTGGTACGGGAGGGATCTCTTCCACAGCAGAAGATATGGTGCGATTCTCACAAATATTTATGGGGCAGGAAAAAGGAATCCTCTCTGATAAGGCAGTCAAGGCGATGGAGCAAGAGGAATATAAAAAAGGAATGTGGCCAGGGGATGGAGATAATATAGTCAACTATGGTCTTGGCTGGGATAGTGTGAAACTATATCCATTCAGTGAATATGGGATAAAGGGCTTGGCTAAAGGCGGCGACACGGCACTGCAACATGCTTCACTGGTCGTACTTCCTGAACAGAAGATGGCAGTGGCTGTGTTGTCCTCCGGCGGTAGCAGCACTACAAATCAACTGATGGCGACTGATATACTGCTCGCCGCGCTTAAAGAGAAGGGCATAATTAAGGATATCAAGCCGAACAAATCCTTTGGCAAGCCGGTCAAGGCCAAGATGCCTCAAGATGTAGTAAAGCAAGCAGGTTTTTACGGCAATAGTTTCAGTCAATACAAAATAGAAATTACGAAGAATGGAGAACTGTTCTTACCATCTAATCCAGAAGAAAAATATGTATATACTGCGGATGGAAGCTTTATTAATGCGGAAGGTACCTCCAAGTTCAACTTCGTCACAGAGAAGAATAGACGAACATATTTGAGGCAGAGCACATTTATATCGCTGCCAGGCTTAGGGCAAGCAGTGATTACTCAATATGCAGCCGAGAAACTAGAAGACAATGTGCTATCGAAGGAAACCACTGCCGCATGGGCAAAGCGGGAAGGCGTCAACTTCTATCTTGTGAGCGAGAAATTTAGTTCTATGCAATATTTAATGATGCCTATCAACCAAATTAATAGCAAGGAAGGCATGGAGGGCTATTGGGAAAGCAGAAAAATTACAGGCCCTAACACGGCGATGCATCAGTTCCAAATACCTGTGATGGGTGGCCGGGATATGTCGGAAGCCCGTTTCTATACAGAAGGCGGCGATGAATATTTAGAGATGTCCGGATATTTATACGTAAGTGAATCCAACGTAAAACCGCTGGATGCAGGCCAATCATCCAAAGTTACGCTGCAAGCAAATGGGCATGCGAAATGGTTTACGATCCCGCAAGAGGCGACAGGGAAAACGATGACCGTGGCGTTGCCATCAAAGAGTTCGTTCGCGGTGTATGATGAGGAGGGGGTATGCGTCAATTTTACTGTTGTGAGCGGCAATAACAAAGTAAAACTGCCGAAGAACGGAACAGTTGTATTTGCTGGCGCGCCGAATTCGGAATTTGCAATCAAGTTGAACTAACGACATTTGAAGATGTACTTCAACTAAACCAGTACGACACCGAAAAGGTGTTTTGCTGGTTTTGTTTGTATTTACGCATGATCTTTACGAAGAGGCTTACCGAACTCTTAGCATTTCCCCCATAAACAAAACGGCTTTGCTTTAAACTGTATTAAAACAAACAATTAATTCGTTCAATTTATTTATGCATGTTTTTTACTTTTTTATGCCAAGCAAGTGCTTTTTTCTCCATTGCTGAAACAAATGCTTTTTTAGCAGGGCTATAATCACGAGTTGACTCATATTTATTCGCTAAAGCTTCTTTAAATTGACTATATCTACTAGCTTCTTCTGGATTTGTAAGAAGATAATCTCGAAAAACTATGTGACGCTTAATCTGTGGGTTATCAGATTGATAAAAATGAATATGGTGTGTCCTGTTTTCTCCACCTTTACGGAATAACCTTCTCCCCTCAATTCCCCATTCACCAGCAACATCATACTGCATTAATTTCATTTGTTCGTTGTATGAATCTATTTTTTCGATTTCATTTACTATACACATCATATCTATTACAGGCTTTGCTTTCATACCCGGAATGGAAGTGCTACCAAAATGCTCAAAAGATGTTATTTCATTACCAAAAATAGCTTTTAATATTTTTACTTCTTCTTCAAACATCACTTTCCAATCTCCAGTGTAATCTGATAATCTAACTTTCATTAAGCATTCTCCTCAACTTCTATTTAGAATTATTGGTTTTTTAATCTTTTCACCAAATCCAATGCTTGTTTAGTAGAATCAATTAAAGCAGGATCACCTTTAAATTCTCTTAGCTTGAATGCTTGTATAAAGCATTTTTCAGCTTCAATAAACTTTCCCAATTCCATCAGAGATTTTCCCTTATGTTGTAAAGCAAAATCTAAGTACGCGTCAATCTTATTGGCTTTACATTTATCGAGAGCTTCATCAAAACACTCTAACGCTTCATTATGTTTCATATCATATTTTAACGCTTCTCCAAGTCGTATTAATGTAACGATTTCATTTCGTATGTTTCCTTTTTCTAATGCGTAACTCAGGCAATGGTTTAAATAATAAATTCCTTTTTGAGGCTCCCCGCAAATTCTATACAAATTACCTATTGTTCCATAAAGAAAATATTTATCTTCTTCATTATTAATTTTTAATAAATTTTCAGCTTCTGCGATAACTTGTTTTAACTTCAAAGGATTCGAGGTCTTTTCTCGTAGATAATCGTTATTATCAAAATAAATAAACTTGCTTAAGTCAGAAATCCTTTTTTTAAAATCTACAATGCTCATCTCTTACCACCTCATATTATAGATTATCATCTTCAACAAACCTACTCTGATGTTTCAATAAAAAATTCAATTTTAATTATTTACCAATTAAATATAAGGGACTACTTTTATAAGGTCTAGAAAAATTTAAAGTGGTATATTGAACGCTTCGAATGACTCGTCTAAATTGGCAGCTATTATATCAGCAAAGCTCCTGCTTTTCCAAACAGGTAGTGAAAGTGGATAGCCTTCTTCGTCTTCAAATAGCAACAAGTCCCCATTTTCGTCTTGTAGTAACAAACCGTGTTTTAAAATAATCTAATACAAAAAGTTCACCTCCATTTTGATTGATGTTTTTCAAAATGGAGGTTTTAGTTTTTTATATAGAATTTTAGAACTACGTGAGGATGGACCAAGCATCATTCGTCATTTTTTGTGCTATTTCAGTAATCTTCGATTCGATCCATGAATAAAATTCTTAAATAAGTGGAAAAACAACGCTTTTCGACTTTAATGACTTACTTTGTAAAAAAAGAAGAAAATAGCCATTGTTTTGTAATATTTCTTTTTTTATCTAGTCAATAAATTTAAGGTGTGATACATTCAATGAAAACTGAATTATCTAAAAATTTTATCGAAACCTGAAATTGGAGGTGGGTACTATATATGACGCCGTTTTTCGACCTATTGAGGAAAATATAACTTCAATGAGGGAATCAACGCCAGCAATTTATGAAAATGGCGAGCCATTAATTCAAATTGGAGAAGAACATTCTAGGATTTTTATTGAACCAATTTACTATCATCAAAAAATACCAAACAGTTTACAAGCGATTTATTTACGTAAGAGTGTGTATGAACGATTAACACAAGCGCTGTTATTATTGTCTAAAAATTATAGCCTGATCTTATATGATGGCTATCGTCCGTTCCAAGTGCAGCAATATTTGTTTACGAGTTTTTCAAAGCAAATTGCAAAACGATCTCCACATTTTACTGAACAAGAGATTGTTAGAGAAACGCGGAAGTATGTTGCGTTTCCTAGCATTGATCATGCTCATCTTGCTCCCCATTTAACAGGTGGAGCGATTGATGTGACGCTAGGCGATTTAGATGGCAATGCTTTAAATTTAGGTACAGCATTTGATGAAATCAGTGAAAAGTCTGCGACACGCTATTTTGAACAACATCCAGAGGAAGATTGGGAAGCTTGTGTACATCGACGTCTTCTGTATAACTGTTTGACAATGGTTGGTTTTTCGAATTATTCAGAGGAATGGTGGCATTTTGATTTCAATAATGCTTCATGGGCAAGGCGTGTAGGGTCGCAAGAAGCTAGTTATGGAGCTGTGGAGGCAATTATCCAAGACAATAAAGTAAAGGAGTTTCGATTTCTATGAAGGTCTATATTAGTGCAGATATTGAAGGAATTACAGGGACAACAGCTTGGAGTGAAACGGAGCTAAATGCGCCAGATTATCAATTTTTCCAAAAGCAAATGACAAAGGAAGTAGAAGCAGCTATAGAGGGGGCTATTCTTGGCGGAGCAACTGAAATTTTATTAAAGGATGCTCATGATTCGGCACGTAATCTAGATATTTCTAATTTGCCAGTAAACTGCAAGGTCATTCGGGGTTGGACGTATGATCCGATGTGTATGGTTGCGGGACTTGATAAGAGCTTTGATCGCGCCATTTTTATTGGCTATCACAGTAAAGGTGGAAGTGCAAGGAATCCATTAGCACATACGCTTTGTGTTTTTGCTGATGTGAAAATTAATGGTGAGTATGCGAGTGAATTTTTAATTAATACGTACGCGGCTGCCTTACATGGTGTACCAGTGTCATTTGTAAGTGGGGATGTGGGGTTAACTGAAGAAATTCACTCCATCAATGACAGCATTATTACATTTGCTACAAAAGAAGGGATAGGAAATGCGACGATTAGCGTCAGTCCACAGCTGACAATTATGGAAACGAAACGACTTGTTGAGGATTCGATGAAGGTGTCACGTGAAGATTTACAAGTGACATTGCCTGAGCGCTTTGTAGTGGAAATCATTTATCGGGATCATACGCGAGCATATCGAAATTCATTCTATCCGAACGCTACGTTTAAACCACATAATACTGTGGAATTCGTAACGGATGATTTTTATGAGGTGCTTCGACTTTTACAGTTCTTAACATAAGTAAACAAACGGTAGGTGAATGGATGAAAATAAAACAGATTGTTGTCGGGAAGGTAGAGGCACCGCTTATAACACCGTTTAAAACAGCACTAAGAACCGTGCATAGCATTCACAATATTGGCGTCTATGTCCACACGGATGATGGGCATATAGGTATCGGTGAAGCAGCACCAACTGCAGCTATTACTGGTGAAACATTGGGGTCTATTTCACACGCTATAGAAGCGTATATAAAGCCAGCCATTATCGGGATGGATATTGAGGACATGACAGAAATTATGACGCGAATCGACAACAGTATTTATCAAAACACCAGTGCTAAAGCCGCTGTAGATATGGCGATTTATGATTTATTTGCGAAACACTATCAAACACCTCTGTATAAATTATTAGGGGGCTATCGCAAAGAATTAGTAACGGATATTACGATTAGTGTCAATGATACTGAAGAAATGGTGAAGGATAGTATAGCCGCGGTGCAGCGGGGGTTTCACATTTTAAAAATCAAGGTTGGGAAAGATCCAGTAGGTGATGTGGCACGAGTTGTGGCCATTCGTGATGCAGTTGGACACGCCATCACATTGCGAGTTGATGCGAATCAGGGCTGGACACCGAAGCAAGCTGTACAAATTATTCGTGCACTTGAAGATGCAGGTGCGAATGTCGAATTGGTTGAGCAGCCTGTTCATTGTCATGATCTTGCAGGAATGCAATTCGTGACGGCCCATACTTTGACAAATATTTTGGCAGATGAAAGTGTGTTCTCCGCAAAAGACGCCTATACCATTATTGAAAAGCGAGCTGCGGATTTGATTAATATTAAACTCATGAAAACAGGGGGCATTTATCAAGCGCAGAAAATTTGTCACATTGCAGAAGCAAACGACATACCTTGCATGATTGGCTGTATGCTAGAGTCCAAAATTAGTGTCAGTGCCGCTGCACATTTTGCCGCATCGCAGAAAAATATCACGATGGTAGATTTAGACGGACCAAGTTTATGTTTGAAAGATCCTATTGCAGGGGGTCCAATATTTGAAAATGATCGAATTAGGATGACGGATGCAGTTGGAATAGGATTTTCATAATAAAGTGAAACTACAATCTATTGGGTTTCCTTATCCCCGTAGATTGTTAGTCTTCATCAATCGGGCATTTACGGGCAGTTGATCGCCCATCTATATTTTTTGCTTCTGAAAGGCGTTTTTTGTACCTGACGCTTCGCTTTTGGTACAGATAAATACTGCCCGTTAATGCTGGATAAAAAGATTACTAGGGGGGTTGTTTATTATGAAAAAGTATTGGTTGCTTTTCGTGTGTCTTGTTGTAATGCTTTGTGCAGCATGTAGTGATGATTCTTCAAATGAAAAAAAATCAGAGTATCGCGTTGTTTATTCGGGGGAAATAAAAACGTTAAATTACTTAAAGACCTCTGAAACGAATGAGTTTGCTGTGGCTGCAAACTTAGTCGATGGATTGATTGAATATGATCAGTATGGTGTCGTACAACCAGGCTTAGCCAAAGAATGGTCATCAAATGACGATGCTACAGTTTGGACATTCAAGCTTCGTGAAGATGCAAAATGGGTTACCCATGATGGTAAAGAGTACGCAGATGTTGTCGCTCAAGATTTCGTAGATGGCTTACATTATGTGCTGGATGCCAAGAATGAATCATCGACAGCTTGGATTGCTACAGTTGTAAAAAATGGGAATGCCTTCTTTAACGGTGAGATGACAGACTTTACGAAGGTCGGCATAAAGGCGATTGATAAACATACGGTAGAATATACTTTAGAAACGCCTACACCTTATTTTCTTTCTATGTTGAACTATGTCTGTTTCTTCCCGGTTAATGGTCAGTTTATAGAAGAAAAAGGAGATAGCTTTGGTACAACTCGTGAAAATTTCCTTTATAACGGATCCTTTATTTTAGATAAATTTGAACCGCAAAATGAGCGCGTACTTGTGAAAAATGATAAGTATTGGGATAAAGACAATGTACTGATTGATCGTATTCGCTATAAATACAATAAAGAAGCGGCTACAGTGGCACCAGAACTATTTTTACGAGGAGAAATCGATTCAGCGAGTATTCCAACATCGATCATTGATGAGTGGTTTAAAGATGAAAAGAAAAAATCTCAAATTCGTCAAACACAAAATAACTTCTATACGTATTTCTATGCACTAAACTTTAACCCGCAATTTGATGCAGAATACGAGCCTGAAAATTGGAAAGTCGCGGTCAACAATAAAGATTTCCGAAAATCACTATTCCATGCGCTTGACCGTGAATCTGCCATGCTAACTTTAGAACCTTATAATCCAAAAGATTTGCTGAGCAACACAATCACGCCTAAAAACTTTGTGAATGTAGAGGGGGTTGACTATACACAATTAGCGCCATTCGCTGATATTTCAAATAATGACACCTTTAACAAGGATATGGCATTACAATACAAGGAAAAAGCGAAGACAGCTTTAGCAGGAAAAGCAACTTTCCCAGTAAAAGTGTTAATGCCTTATAATTCTGGCAGTCCAGATTGGGCAAATCGTTCACAAGTAGTTGAACAGCAGATTGAAAAATTATTAGGTACTGATTATGTAGACATTATTATTGAGGCAGGACCATCAACAGGCTTTTTATCAGAAGTTCGTAAACCTGGTAAATTTGCATTACTTGAAGCAAACTGGGGTCCAGACTATGCCGATCCATCAACCTATACGGATCCATTCACTGTCGATGGTACTTATAATAAACCAGAGCTAGCTGAAGGTTATGCAGAAGCAAATGGACAATCAAAATATCAAAACCTAGTGGACGAAGCAAAGGCAACGATTGATCCAGCAAAACGTTACGAGCTGTTTGCCAAAGCAGAAGCCTTCTTAATTGAAGAGGCATTTGTCATTCCTTATTCAGTAGGGGGTAGCGGCTATGTTGCTTCTAAATTAAATCCATTTGAGGCTCAATACTCTCCATTTGGTGTGACTGCGGAGAAATTTAAAGGGCAACGTATTTTAGAAAAACCAATGAGTAATGAAGAGTTTAAAGAAGCTTTAGCGAAGTGGGAGCAGGAACGTGCGGATGCATTAGCTAAAGCAGCGAAATAATGGGAACATAGATCATTGCTACATTCAAGATAAAGCGGTGTAAGTAATTATCTTCATTCAGCAAATGTTTTCTGTAGCGAAAGCAAAGCGGCAGCTACCATTACGCCAAGGCGAAATTGATTCGAGGAGATACCGAAATAGAATAATCGGCATCTCCTTTAGTCTTTCTGAGAAACGGAGGGATGATAGGATGCTGTGGTATATAGGAAAACGATTATTACAATCCATTTTCACACTTTTTATTATAATCACGATTGTTTTTTCTTTATTACGTTTAATGCCAGAAGAAGGTTATTTAGGGTCAGCAGCGGATAAAATGTCACCTGCACAACAAGAGGTATATTTAACGAATTTAGGTTTACGTGATCCTTTGCTTGTGCAATTGGGAAATTTTTATACTGATCTGTTTCAAGGTGATTTAGGTAAATCCGTTACATATCGGACAGATGTACCAGTCGTCACGATTATTGCAGATAAGATGATGTATTCGGTGTTATTTGGTTTAGGTGCAGTTGCGCTATCTCTTCTTATCGGGGTCCCGCTTGGCATACTAATGGCTCAGATGAAGGGACGTTGGTTGGACCGCTTAGGGACGGGCTATATAGTCGTTGTTGTTGCAGTGCCAGCTGCCGTTTACTATTTAGTCATTCAAATGTATATTACAGAAATTTTTCATTTACCAATGCTTTTTGATGAGTATAATCCCGTTACTTGGATTTTACCGCTATTTTCAATGGCGTTAGCACCGACTGCCTCCTATGCCATGTGGATGCGACGTTACATGGTAGATGAACTAAACAAAGATTATATTAAGCTTGCACGAGCAAAAGGAGTGAAAGAACGTACATTAATGTTTAAACATGTACTTCGAAACGCTTTTATTCCGATGGCACAATATTTACCCGCAACTATTCTTTTTACCATTACAGGTTCCATCTACATTGAATCCTTATATTCCATTCCTGGGATGGGGGGCTTACTCGTAGATGCTATACAGCGACAGGATAATACGATTGTACAAGGCTTAGTGCTTGTGTTCTCTTCGCTTGGAATTATCGGACTCATTTTAGGTGATATAGCAATGGCCGTTGTTGATCCAAGGATTAAATTAGGGAAAGGGGAGAGTGTACGTTAATGGGGATGTATTCAGAAGAAATTAACAATATTTCAAACAAATCACGTGAAGCATTGTTCGAATTTGCGGAAGTAGATGAACGTCAAGCTGAAGAAACTGCCTATTCGAATTACTCCTATTGGCGTTCAACATGGAAATCCTTTTTAAAAAATCGCATCGCTGTCTTTTTATTAGTAGGCGTGCTTATTATCGTTACCTTTACCATTTTACAGCCGTATTTACCAGCACAAAAATCGCCTACTGAAATATATATTGATGAGCAGACAGGTCTCCAAGCACGTAATATTGCACCGAACGCTGAATTTTGGTTTGGGACAAACTCTATTGGACAAGATTTATGGTCACGTATTTGGGCAGGGACAAGGACCTCGTTATTTATTGGCTGTGTCGTTGCTTTAGTAGAAGCTATCGTTGGTATTACAATCGGTACACTTTGGGGCTTTTCACGCAAATTAGAGGTGCCTATCACACAGCTATATAACGTCGTGGATAATATACCGACAACCATTGTACTTATTTTAATGTCCTATATTTTGAGACCGAGTATTTCAACCATTATTATTGCCATGTGTATTACTGGTTGGGTAGAAATGGCAAGGTTTATCCGCAATCAAATTGTTATTTTACGTGATCGTGAATATAACTTAGCTTCAAAATGTTTAGGGACACCTGATTACCGCATTATTTTAAAAAATCTATTACCCTATTTAATTTCTGTCATTATGTTACGAATGAGTCTGGCTATACCATTTGCAATAGGCGCCGAAGTTTTTTTAACATATATCGGATTAGGACTACCGATTAGTGAACCGTCTTTAGGGAATTTAATTAATGAAGGGCGGGTACTCATGATGTCTCCCGATTTACGATATCAGCTCATTTTCCCAAGTATTGTATTAAGTGTCATTACGATTGCATTTTATATTATAGGAAATTCATTTGCAGATGCAGCAGATCCGAAAAATCACGTATAAGGGGGATGTTGGATGTGATACAAACTAAATCACATATTTTAACGATTCAAAACCTAGTCATTAAATTCACACTTCGTGGCAGAGTGCTAACGGCCATTCGTACTATTTCCCTTGATTTATACAAAGGTGAAAGCCTTGCTATCGTTGGCGAATCGGGTTCAGGAAAGTCTGTGCTGATGAAATCAATCATGGGCTTACTCGATAAAAATGGCTACATTGATCAGGGGAAAATCATCTACAACGACCGGGATTTAGCACAGTTTAAAACCGAGCAGGAGTGGCTGAGCATTCGTGGAAAAGAAGTGGCAATGGTTACACAGGATCCAATGACATCCTTAAATCCACTTAAAACGATTGGCAAGCAAATTGAGGAATGTGTTGTTTTACATCAGAATGTAAAGGGCAAAGCCGCATACGAAGAAACGTTGAAATTGTTAAAAGATGTTGGTATTCACGATGTGGAAAAGCGCTATAAGCAATATCCTCACGAATTTTCGGGTGGCATGCGTCAACGAATTGTGATAGCTATTGCACTAGCTTGTAAGCCTAAAATTTTAATTTGTGATGAGCCAACAACTGCATTAGACGTAACTATCCAAGCGCAAATTTTGCAGCTTTTAAAAAATCTCCAGCAAAAATATGGACTAACAACTGTTTATATAACGCATGATTTAGGCGTTGTAGCGAAGGTTGCTGACCGTATTGCTGTCATGTATGCAGGTGATGTCATTGAAGTAGGAAAGACGCATGAAATTTTCTTTAATGGCAAGCATCCCTATACATGGGCACTCATTTCTTCATTACCGCAACTAGGCTCAAAAGGAGAGCAGCTTTATTCGATCAAGGGTACTCCACCAAATCTTTTTCAGGAAATTAAAGGGGATGCTTTTGCACCTCGCAATCAATATGCATTAAAGATTGATTTTGTAGAACGTCCGCCATTTTTCCAGGTGAGTGACACACATTATGCTCGGACATGGCTATTAGATCCACTCGCTCCTAAAGTAGAGCCTCCTGAAGCGCTACAAGCATTTTTCGAAGAAGGGAGACGATACGCATATGAGCCATAAAGAAGTGTTACTTGAGGTAAAAAATTTAAAGGTCGTTTTTGGTAAAGGCAAAAATAAATTTATAGCGATTGATGATGTCAGCTTCGATATTTTTAAAGGTGAAACATTTGGCTTAGTCGGTGAATCAGGCTCAGGAAAAACAACGATTGGCAGAGCTATTATGCGTATCAATGAAGTGACTGAAGGCCAAATACTGTATCACGGTAAGAAAGTAAATGGCAAAATCTCGAAAGAGTGGGATCGAGAAATTACACAGAAGATCCAAATGATTTTTCAAGATCCTATGGCATCTCTAAATGAACGCGCCAAGGTTGACTATATTATTTCTGAGGGGCTTATGAATACTAAAAATTTCAAAAATGAGGCTGATCGCGAACAGAAGGTACGTAATGCCCTATTAAATGTAGGATTATTACCGGAGTTTTCTAGTCGCTTTCCGCATGAATTTTCAGGAGGACAGCGACAGCGTATTGGCATTGCACGAGCATTAGTAATGGAGCCAGAATTTATTATTGCGGATGAACCGATTTCAGCATTAGACGTTTCTATTCGTGCACAAGTATTAAACTTACTAGCAAATCTCCAACAGCAAAATGATTTAACCTATTTATTCATTGCACATGACTTATCTGTAGTACGTTTCATTACTGATCGAACAGCTGTTATTTATAAAGGTAAAATTGTCGAGCTAGCAGAGACTGAAAAACTGTTTTCTAATCCGATCCATCCATATACAAGGGCATTATTATCGGCAGTACCGGAGCCGAATCCTTATAAGGAACGTGATAAAGTCGTAGAATTCTATGATCCGTCACAGCACCGTTATGACATTCAGCCACCGTCATTTATCGAAATGGAGGAAGGTCATTTTGTATTAGCCAATGAAGAGGAATTGGAAAGATACCGAACTTCACTAAAAATGGAGGTAAGCAAATGATTCGTCCAAAGGCATTGAAAAAAGGTGACACAATTGGTCTTATAAGTGCTTCGGGTGCCACGCCGCCTGATAAATTTCTTCCTGCTATAGAAAGTATCGAGAAGCTAGGCTTTAAAGTTGTTGCAGGGGAGACGTGTCGAGCAAGGCATGGCTACTTAGCGGGCTCTGATGAACTACGTGCCTCTGAAGTGAATGAGATGTTTAGGGATTCCAATATTGACGGCATCTTCTGTATACGTGGAGGGTACGGAGCAACGAAAATTTTACCCCTTTTGGATTTCGAGATGATCAAGGCAAATCCCAAAGTATTTGCTGGCTATAGCGATGTGACAGCACTACATATCGCCTTTAACCAACAATGTGGCTTTGTTACGTATCATACACCAATGCCTTCTACAGAGTTTATTCAGGAAAAGATGGATGAATATACATGGAATTCTTTTCTTGAGAGCGTGACAGCCACAGACCGAAGTGATTACTATCTTGAAAATGCACCTGGCTGTAATATGACAACCCTTGCAGCTGGCAACGCAACAGGTCAGCTGATTGGAGGGAATTTGACACTCGTTACAGCATCTCTTGGGACACCTTATGAAATTGATACAAAAGGAAAAATATTATTTTTGGAGGATATAGACGAGAATGAGCAGCGAGTAGACCGGATGCTTACCCAATTAAAATTGGCAGGTAAGCTAGATGATGTAGCCGGTTTACTATTAGGGGCTTGGACAAATTGTGGTCCTGAAAATCCTAAGCGTCCTGAACATAGTCTATCCCTACGAACAGTTTTTCAAGAAATAATGGGTTCACTTAAAAAACCTATTATCATGGATATCACTTGCGGTCACTGTTTACCTACGATGTCACTGCCTTTAGGGCGAACAATAACAATGGACACGGTAAATCAGACGATTAAAGTTGTAGAGTAGGTGAAATATGGAGCGGACAATCAAACAAATGCTACAAGAAACTACTTATAAAGTGCATATGTTTGTGAAAGAACCGAAGACAGAACAATTTTTCATGAACGAAAGGCTAGAAGAGGTGTTCCAAAGTGCTAGCTTAATAAAGGTACCCATACTGCTTGCTGTGCTGAACAATTTAGAAAGCAATAATAAATCCTTAGAGCAAGAAATGAAGATAGCACCAGAAGAATGGGTTGACTTTAGTGTTATTAGTGAGCAGCACCTAGAGCAAAGCACCATCTATGAGCTTTTAGTGTGGATGATTATTACAAGTGATAATACAGCAACAAATGTCCTGATTGATTTTCTAGGGATGGATGTACTCAATCAATATTTTCGTGAAATTGGGCTTCTGCATACAACAATCCAACGCAAGATGATGGATTTTGAAAGGCTTGCAAAAGGCTTTGATAATACGACATCTGCACGTGATATGGCACATCTATTTTTGCGAATTTATCGCAGAGATCTGTTATCACCAGCATTTAGTGAGCTTACGCTAGATATTTTAAGCCGTCAACGTGTACACGAATCATTAAAGCGTTATTTAGTAGATGATGTGAAACTTGCTCATAAAACAGGAGGTCTTGATACGGTAGATCATGATGTTGGGATTGTATACAGCAACTTTGGAGATTATCTTATCGGTGTATTCATTACCGAGGTTACGAATAATGATCAGGCAAGACAGTTAATCGGTCGGATTTCCAAAGTTGTTTATGATGATGTGGTGAAGCGGAAGGGGATGATTAAATGAATGCCATTGTGACGTCGATGCTTGCAAATTTACATGCAAAGCCAGATGTAGCTTCAGAATTAGTGGATGAGGTACTATACGGAATGACGGTTCAAATCATGGAAGACATTGATGAGAGCTGGGTTCGTATACAAACCGCTTATCGCTATGAAGGGTATTGCCAGAAGGCTAACTTACTAGTGGATGAAGCAAAAATGGATACTTGGCTACAAGAAGCAAACCATTTTATTTCCCAAAGCTTCGCCGATGTTTTGCAGCAGCCTCGAATTCAAAGCACGAAAATGATGACGCTTGTTAAAGGCTCAATCATCTGTTCTTCTGCTGTTGAAGAGCTAGATCCAGAATGGGCAGCAGTGCAATTAGTGTCAGGTGAGATCGGTTATGTACGTAGGAAATGGCTACAAGAAAAAATACTAGTAAACAGCTTATTCGACCAACAATTACGAGAAAATGTTATAAAAACAGCGCTTAGCTATTTAGCAACACCCTATCGTTGGGGAGGAAAATCACCACTAGGAATTGACTGCTCAGGTCTATGTTCTATGGCATATATGCTAAACGGGGTATATATTTATCGCGATGCCAAAATCGTTGAAGGTTTTCCTATCAAGGAAATCTCTCTAAAGCACATACAAAAGGGAGACTTATTATACTTCCCAGGACATATTGCTTTATATATAGGAGATAACCTTTATGTACACTCTTCGCTTGGTGGGAACGAGGTTACTATAAATAGTCTGGACGACCAGCATCCGCAATATCGAAAAGATTTGGCAACATCTATTACCGCTGTTGGTAGTTTATTTAAATAAGAAGTAATGAAAAAACCTCCATGTTGAAAATTGTACATGGAGATTTTTTCCGTTAATATTTATAAATGTTTAATTGTTGGCCTGCTTCAATTCTATCAGATCGAAGTTGATTCCATTGTTTAATGGACGTCACGTTCACGTTATGAGCCTCCGCAATATGCATAAGGGAGTCACCGTCGGCTACGGTAATCGTCTTTTTATCTTTAACAGGACTGTCATATTGTTGTAAGTCATATTTTGCAATTACTGCATTAAGCTTTTCATTGTATTTAGAATCTGTTGCATAGGAGCCTGTTAAAAACTTCGTAGCATCTGTATAGGACTTCGTATTGCTTTTAAAAACACCTGCATAGAAATCTTTGTTCCAGGAAACACCATTGCGCATTAATTTAACATAATCTTGTAGGGATGCCTCGTAAGAAGGATACTTGCGGAATTCAGCCATTACCGTTGTCATATTACCCGAACCATCATCCTCAGATGTTTCCAATGTTACGGAGTTATTTTGGTAACTACCTTTCATGCCAAACAAATTGTTATTAGGAGAAGAGCCAAGGCCACTTTGCCCATGATCACTTTCTAAAACGGCTTGCGCAATAATAACCGATGCGTATAAGTCATTGTCAGCACCAAGTTTCCGAGCAGTTTCTGCTATGGAGCCGATAAACTCTTCAACACTAGGATTATCATCGACAACTACAGGTTCTTCTGTGTTGTCATTCGTATTGAACACCTGCGTCACCATAAAAAACGAAATACAGATAACTACGATTGTAATCATAAGACCTTTAAAAAAATTTATTACGTATTTCATTGTTTCATTGATGTTGGTAGATTACAACATCTCCCTCCTTTCGTATAAAGTTAATATATTTATAATTATTACAGAGTCATAAATAGAAATAAAGTCATGTTTATATTTTATAGAGTACATATTCATAAAACGAAAAAAAACTTAATTAGTTTCCTCCATTACCAGCATATTTTAGAAATGAAATGACCGTTACATATAGTGGGGATAGTTCCTTGTGAAAACAAATAATGGTATTATGAACTTTTAAAAAGCTATTAATTTCTTAAAAAATAGTAATTTCATGTTACTTATTCGATTTTCTATTCATCATGCCTATTAGACTGTTTTTATTTGGGAGAACATCTGGTAAGAAAAGTGAGCCATTCTCGTGTTTTTTTGGATCCTTCCTATTTATAACTCAATCCCAACATTGGATGTAGAATCAAAAAAAGTTTGAAAGGATTTTAGTTTGTGAATTATATAGAAGAAAAAGGATGTTTCTTTAAAAATAATGCTAGTTCTAGATCTACTATGTTTACCGTATATGAAAATGAAGAAGAAAAATAGTGTACGTAAAAGCATAACCAAAGGAGCATATACAATGATAACATTTGAAAATGTCACAAAAAAATATGTAAATGACCAAGTCGCAGTAAAGGCTATTAATTTGGAGATCAAGAAGGGAGAATTTTTTGTTCTTATTGGACCGAGTGGCTGTGGAAAAACAACATTATTAAAGATGATTAATCGTTTAATTCCTTTAACGGAAGGGACCATTCGAATTAATGAAAAAAGAATAAGTGATTATAACATACATGAATTACGCTGGAATATTGGCTATGTGCTTCAGCAGATTGCCCTTTTTCCTCATATGACCATAGAAGAAAATATCGCAGTAGTCCCTGAATTAAAGAAATGGAGTAAACAGCAAATCCAAAAGCGAGTGTATGAATTATTGGAGATGGTCGGACTTGAACCAGACAAATATAGTCAGCGTAAGCCAAAAGAACTCTCTGGTGGTGAACAACAAAGAGTGGGCGTTGTTCGAGCATTAGCAGCTGATCCCGAGATTATTTTAATGGATGAGCCATTCAGTGCATTAGATCCGATTAGTCGTACGAAGTTGCAAGATGACCTTCTTGAGCTTCAACGAGCCATACAAAAAACAATCGTCTTTGTGTCGCATGATATGCAAGAGGCTTTAAAATTAGGTGATCGCATTTGTATGATGAGGGATGTGGAAATTGTACAAGTAGGAACGCCGCAAGAAATTATACAAAATCCTGTTAATGATTTTGTGAGAGAATTTATTGGGGTAAATAAAATGAATCCATTCCATCTTGAAGCTGTAATGAAACCAATTACGGATGAAGATAGTGAAAGAAATTGTAAAGAAAGCATTTCATCTAACGATTCTTTACAAACGATTCTGCAAAAATTAGCTCAATTTGAATGTTTAGGTGTCGTCGATAACGGAGAACTAATTGGCATGGTCACAAGAGCATCGATGCTGCAGTATTTAGCGCAGGATTCCTTAGAAAGAGGTAATGCAAATGACTAATTTTTTTGAAGTATTTAGCGAACGAAAAGGCCAGCTATTGGCTTCCTTATTAGAGCATATTCAAATTTCCTTTATAGCGCTATTTTTTGCAGTAGTCATTGCTATACCTCTAGGAATCTATTTAACGAATAAAAAGAAAATAGCGGAAAGTATTATTGGGATTAGTGCGGTTTTACAAACGATTCCTTCATTAGCACTATTAGGGTTATTGATTCCTCTGTTTGGCATCGGGAAAGTCCCTGCTATTATTGCCTTAGTTGTTTATGCTCTTCTTCCTATTTTACGTAATACATTTACGGGAATAAACGAAGTGGATCCTTCTTTAAAAGAGGCAGCAATGGCTATGGGGATGAACAAGCGCAAGCGGTTGGTGAAGGTAGAATTACCGCTCGCTATGCCAGTGATCATGGCAGGAATTAGAACAGCTATGGTATTAATCGTTGGAACGGCAACTTTAGCAGCATTAATTGGAGCAGGAGGATTAGGGGATATCATTTTGCTTGGTATTGACCGAAATAATACAGCACTAATTATTTTAGGAGCTGTTCCTGCGGCGATTTTAGCATTAGTGTTCGACTTCTTGCTAAAAAAGCTAGAATCACTGTCCTTTAGAAAAACGATGACAGCATTGAGCATGATTAGCATTGTAGCATTATCACTAATGATCCTGCCGCTACTAAACTTCAAAGAGCAAGAAGAAATTGTCATTGCAGGTAAGCTTGGCTCTGAGCCTGAGATTCTTATCAATATGTATAAATTGCTTATTGAAAATGAAACGGACTTAACGGTGCAATTAAAACCTGGCCTTGGTAAAACTTCCTTTGTATTTAATGCACTTAAATCTGGCAGTATCGATATTTATCCAGAATTTACTGGAACGGCAATTTCTGAGTTTTTAAAAGAGGAAGCCATCAATAATAATCAGGAAGATGTTTATCATCAAGCACAAGAAGGAATGATGAATAAATTTGGCATGGTGATGCTAAGTCCGATGAAATATAACAATACGTATGCATTGGCTGTATCAAAGGAAATGGCTGAAACGTATGATTTGCAATCAATTTCTGACATTAAGCCTCTTCAAGAAACGATAAAAGCTGGCTTCACATTGGAATTTAATGATCGAGAAGATGGTTATTTGGGCATTCAAAACCGTTATGGTATTACACTGTCTAATATAACAACAATGGAGCCCAAGCTTAGATATCAGGCGATCGAAACAGGAAATATCGATTTATTAGATGCATATTCAACAGATAGTGAAATACGTCAATACAATTTGAAGGTTTTGGCAGATGATCAGCAACTATTTCCACCTTATCAAGGAGCCCCTTTACTAAGGAAAGAGACGGTAGATAAATATCCAGAGATCGAAACAGCTTTAAATAAGCTGGCAAATCGGATAACAGATGATGAGATGCGTGAAATGAATTATCAAGTAAATGTAGAAGGTAAAAATGTAGAAGATGTGGCACGTGAATATTTAATGAAAGCTGGACTGTTGTAACACGATCATCATATGAAACAAGTAGAGGCTGGGACATAATTATATATTCTAAGCAAAATTAAAAACCTTTGCATCAGAAAAGCGCGAGAAATCAACGTTTCTAAAATTGATTTCTCACGCTTTTTAAGGTTTTAACCAGTTATGTCCTTGCCTCTTTTTTGTTAGTTTTAGGATGGAGTTGCATCAAAGTGAAGGGACAGCCGCCATTACGTTAAGGTGAAAATACGTGATTTCACATGTATCTATGTTCTTAGGTATATTATCCTTATTTTCTGAAAGTTATAGAATATACTCTTTTTTTAGTACATTTATAATTATTATTCAAAGAAAATAGTTTAAAAAAGCTTGAATATGCAAATTAATGGAAATTGAAAAATAAGATTGAATTATTAAAAAAACAATATTTGGATTGTCATTGCTTCGATAGTATAATTTCTTCCAATGTACGTTGTTTTGGAACCAAATGTGGATTAAAATGGGTATCAGCTCAAAAAATTGCTTTTATTAGTATAAATTGTTTTTTAATTGAGCTTAAAAAATGATAAAGATACATCTGGAGGAAGAAATGAAAAAGAGTTTATTTTTAATGTCTTCGCTAATTTTATCCACTTCAATTATTCTAGGTGGCTGTGGAAACAATGAAGATGAAGCAAAAAAAGATGAAAATTCAAAGAACACACAGGAAGAAAAAGGACAAGAACAAGATAAAATTAAAAAAGACGAGCCTAAAAAAGAAAAAGAAACTACTGAAGGTTCAGCTGACTTTGCTTCTTTAATTTCTTATATGGAGAAGGAAACTCAAGGGAAAACGAAAGTTCTATTTGAAAACAATGAACCCCAAGTACATAAAATGGAGAATGTTTCGATTTCACTGGATGCATATTCGGTAGTAGAATTGAAGGATTTCCATACTGATTTTAATATTCCATTTAACGAGGAAACAAATGGTGGTGTTATTTTAGCTAAATATACAGTGAAAAATGACATGGATAAAGATGTTTATTATATGCCTAGCTTAGATATCACATTTACGGGTGCAGATAAATATTATACGAACTATAAAGAGTTAATTCCTGAAGAAGATCAATTACCAACAAAGCTAAGCTACTCAACAGATTATTTGCTAAAAAAGGGTGAAGAGGTAACAGGATATGTTGCTTATCCATTCGGTGCAACAGATTTAGCAAAAATTAATGAACTGGGCACTGTAGCAGTAATGATTCCACTACCGCTTACTGAAAAAGAAAAATATGATTCTACGATCGGTTCGGAAGGAAGATTTAATCTAGCTTTAAATGCTGCTGGTTCGGAAAAAGTATCAAGTAACTCATCATTCTATCAAGATAAAGCAACGATGGAAAATATGGGTGAAAAGAAGATGCTGAAGGAAAAAAGCGACATCAATGAAAGCAAAAAAATTGGTGATGTCAATGCTACTTTAGAAGGGTATCAGTTTACAGCATTTACACCAAATGAGGTGGAAGCTCCTCGTTTCTCCAATTTCACAAATGGTGTTACGTTATTAACAGTGAAATTTAAGTTAGACAATAAAGCTGCTAATGAAATTGGCTTATCTTCTATGTCTTCAAAATTAACGGTTAATGATGGCTCACAATATTTATTGAGCGAAGGTATGTTATTAAATTACAGTTATAATGACATTATTAAAGCTGGAGAAGCTGGCGAGCTATTGCAAGTATTCGTATTAGACCAAGAGCAATATGAAAAAATTTGGAAAGACAAAGCCTTTGAACTTGAATTAGGTCCAATTCGAGATAAAGATGCAAAGGATACGTCTAAAGGCCATACAGTCACGTTTACATTACCAAAATAAATTGTAAGAGCCCTCTCAAGCTAATTTGAGAGGGCTTCATTTTTTCGTTGTTGGGGATTCATACAAGATGAGTATTTTGTCCTCACCTCAACACTTTAAAGTACCGCTATATATTTACCACCCTCTCAACCCTAATCCTTTTCGATGAGACGTTTCTAGTAGAGCAAGTTTTTCCACCCAGTCATCACATTTTTTCTCCCAATAGTGTAAAGAATTATTTTCTGAACAAAGTATAGTAGAATCAATTTTTCGTAACTTCGTCCTTAATTGATGAGGAATTGCTAATATTTCATCACTAAACTTCATTTCCTCTTGATCTCGAAAATCGTTATAGTATTTAGTAATTTTATTGAC
The DNA here is from genome assembly GCF_042019215.1 of Lysinibacillus sp. RS11. Taxonomy (NCBI): domain Bacteria; kingdom Bacillati; phylum Bacillota; class Bacilli; order Caryophanales; family Bacillaceae; genus Lysinibacillus; species Lysinibacillus sp. RS11. The sequence continues at coordinate 1,822,346 of NZ_CP168124.1, forward strand.
GTACCGTTTATAGATCGCTAGCGAATGACAAAAAGTCTCTATTGATGAATTGACATAGATGCGTTCTTTGTTTTCAATATGGCTATAGTCTAATAAAACAATTTCATCATTAAGTCGATTGAGTACAAAGTATTCATGATTGCTATGCTCTTTAATCAGATAAAAGTTCTTAAAATTTAAATAAGTCGGTAGTTTATTGATAATATCAGCAAAGTACCAGTCATTTTCAAGTTTCGTTAAAGGTGCCTCCTCACCAGACTGCGCTAATTTTAATACTTCGGTTTTTAATTCCATTTCCTTTAGTGAGGAGTAGCTTCTTAAAAATCCTTTTGAAATAGATAAAAATTTATATTTTCTGCGAAACTTTTCAAAGTCATCCCCAATATGTTCAACTAAAAAATCAATTGAAGCTGGAGAGATTCCTTTTTGGTCCATTTGCAAAATGGCTCTGTATGTATTTAAAGAATCCAATTATATATCCTCTCTTTCTGTCTTTTGTAATAGTATACAGAATTTTATTGGAACGGTTAAAATGAAGTGTATAATGAACAAAGTATATTCAATATACAAAAATCGTGTCAACGTTAAATGTGATATGCAAGGCATTTAAAATTCAAATTAGGCAAAAAGATCATTTATACGGTTAACGATTGCTGAATTGTATTATGCAAAACGATTAAATATCGCACCGATTACGGATGAAGCAGTAGAGGGTGTTTTGAACGATTCATGCAAATGACAAGGAAGGACTAACATAGATGAGTGCTTTTGGTTTTTTATTCATTTCAATTATCTCAGAAGTTTTTGCAAGCTCCATGCTGAAACTTACAAATGGCTTTAAACGAATACTACCGTCAATTGGTGTAGTAGTTGGATACGGGACTGCCTTTTATTTCCTATCCTTAACCCTACAATCTTTAGCAATTGGCACAGTCTACGCGATCTGGGCGGGAGTAGGAACGGCACTAACAGCGATAGTGGGCGTAGTGTTTTATAAGGAATTATTCAATGTAAAAAAATTGATTGGTATTCTGTTCATTATTGTCGGTGTGGTTTTTCTTAACCTTGCTGGTGGTGGACATTAAGGAGGAAGTTGCTAATGAAAGGTTATCTATTTTTAACGTTATCCATTGTTAGCGAAGTATTTGCCACAACGATGCTCAAGCTTTCAGAAGGATTTACAATTTTTGGTCCATCCATTGCTGTCGTATTTGGATATGGCATTTCGTTTTATTCATTATCTTTATGTTTAAAAACGTTACCATTAAGCCTTGCATACGCCATTTGGTCTGGAATAGGCACTGCATTAACAGTCATTGTGGGAATCGTTATATGGGGAGATATTTTTAATCTTTACTCAGCCATCGGAATTACATTCATTATTGGTGGTGTTCTTCTTCTAAATCAAGGAGACCGACATAATGCGACAACATAGCGTTCATAACAAGAAAACGTCTAAATTTTAAATGATGGACGTTTTCTTTTTTTGTAGAATTCTTTCATGAACTTCCCCTAAAAGATCGATGGATGAAGACAAAATCAGTGGGGGATGGAGAGCATCCTCACTCATTAGTAGTCTTCACTTCATACGGTTTCTTTCACGAAAAAAGTCGTCATATTCCTAAGTTCTACATATTATAACAAGAAGGTGTTAAACATGTTGAAATGGGTTCATTGATAATAGATGTCTCACAAGACTTGGGAGGGGCTGGGGAAATGAATAATGAAAACAGAAGAAATCATTTTTTATGTGAAGCACTCTACGACATAAAAACACTCCAGGATGTGATGAATGATTTTCATTCTAAATACTTTGGACAGCTACTTGTGAATATAATCGGAAGTGATACGATACCCTTTTTTTTAGTAACACATAAAGGTGCTCGTTTAAAACTATTGGATACAGTAAAGAAATTTGAAACAGAGTTTTTTCGTATAGAGGATATTGATCGGGAACATTGTCGTGGAACTATTTCGCTTTTACGTGCCTATGATTATGAAGGGCACGATACGAATTTGATTACAGAGGTTGTGAGGTTAGAGAAAACATCCACAAAAAAATCTATTGAATTAAGTGGTATTTCGGCCATTCAATTATTAAAGCCTGATATGTTAAAAGGGAAATACATCATTGAGCCCAAATGGTGATGATCATGTTTTTACTATTTAAATGAATCAATACTAAAATCTGTTCTTGATATAAAAAAGCAGGAGTGCCGTCAAGTACATATTTTGGTGAGGAGTCACTAAAATAACAGAATGATTAGAGAATCTGTCTGTATGCACGCTGGATTGATTGAATTTATTAGAAAGAGAGTTATAGGAAAGGAAGAGATTACTGCATGATAATTATTGGGATGTTACATCACCGTTTAGATCCTAGAACTGTTATTAAATCGTATGCATATGCAGCTGTGGCAAAAGCAGAAGGAGCTCAATTTTTTTATTTTACACCAAGAAGCGTGAATTTTAATACACGTTCCATAGATGGGAAAGTATATGAAGATGGCGAATGGCACGACAGGAAAATGCCCTTTCCAGATGTAATATACAATGCAGGAAGTCCTGAAAAATTGTCGGTATCAAGGAGAATTATCAATAGATTAAAAAAAGAAATACCATTTACAACACATTCAATCGGAAATAAGTGGAACGTTATGGAACGTCTTAGGGAAGCTAAGAAATTTGACAAGTATTTAATCCCAACAAAGATTGTGAAAAGTATTGATTTGTTCCACAAGTTTATGGGTACCTATCCAAAAGTAGTGTTTAAACCAATAGATGGTCGAAAGGGAAAAGGGATCTATTTTATTTCGAAAGCAGGGAGTACTAATTTTGAGGTAAGGAAGGATAGCGAAAAGAGTGTTTATTCGAAGCCCCAGTTAGATAAATTACTAGCTGATCAACTTTCTACTGGAACCTTTATCATGCAGCCCTATATTCAATCAGTAACAAAATCAGGGCAAGTTTATGATTTTCGTCTGCATGTGCAAAAAAACGGGGAAGGCAAATGGATTATTACGACAATCTATCCGCGCATTGCCCCAAATGGCTCGATTATACCTAATATTAACAATGGTGGTTTTACAAATTATTTAGAACCTTTTTTGGAGCAGGAATTTGAAGAAGATAGCTATAATATCCGGCGCATGCTAGAGCATTTTTCTTTGTCATTAGCCCATCATTTAGATGACATTCAAATGGTGCAATTTGGTGAGGTAATTGATGAAATTGGCATTGATATTGGCTTAGATGAAAATCAAAAAATTTGGATGTATGAGGTAAACTGGCGGCCGGGTTGCCCACCTGCCTTTTATTTAGAATTAGATGTGGTGATCCATTCTATTAAATATGCAATGTATCTTGCAAAGAACAAGAAACAACTTCAAAGTGAAATTACTCAACAGAAAAATAAACATTTAACTGAAAAGCAAAAGTTACCAATTATCGCGATTACCGGTAGTGCTGGAAAAACGACTTCTAAAGCATTTCTTGCCTCTATCTTATCGGTAAAATGGAAAATCTTTGAGTCGAAAGATTATTGGAATACGACAGAGCATACAAAAAAACACGCCGAAGAAATCAATGCTTCACATGAAGCGGTCGTACTTGAGTACGGAATGGCCTATCCTGGAATCATAACAAATCATTGTAGCATTATTCAACCGAATATTAGTATCATCACAAATATCGGTTTGGCTCATGTCGGTAATTTTGATGGAGATATTAGAGGGGTGGCAAAGGCAAAATCAGAGTTAATACATGGAATGACTCAAGACGGTTTACTAGTATTAAATAAAGATGATGACAATTCTAAGCTTTTAGAAACACAGAAGTTTAAAGGAAAGGTTTTAACAGTTGGCATTCATGGCCCAGCAGACTATAAAGCCTATGATATTCAATATAAAGATATTGGTATGACTTTTAAAATAAAGCTGCAGGGACAAGAAACTGAAATGTATATCCCGATTTTAGGGGAACATCATGTTTATAATGCGCTCAATGCGATTGCAGTGGCCGATCATTTAGGATTTAGCCCATCAGATATTAAAGCGGGACTAAATTTCAAAAAACCGCCAAGAAGGTTAACGATTTATAATTGTCGCGATGAAATCACCGTCATAGACGATACTGTTCATTCTCATCCTCAAGGTGTACGGGCTGCAATTGATGTTCTTAAGAATATTGCAAAGCAACGGAAAGTAGCAATCATAGGTCAGATGCGAGAACTAGGGGATTTAAGGGAAGAGGAATATCGTAAAGTTGGCGAGTACATTCAAGAGCAAGAGATAGATTTACTCATTACTTACGGATTTAGAACTGAGGAAATGGGAAATGCTGCAATAGCTAAAGGGATGAATCCTTCCAAAGTTTATCACTTTATTAATAAGGAACAACTGCATGTACTATTAGAGAAAATCATAAAACCTAATGACACCATTTTAGTAAAGGGTGCAAGTAAAACGAATATGTTTGAAACGGTAAAATTTTTAGACCAAACTTTTAAAGAATAATTTATAAGCCCGAGTAACTGTCCACTGGAACGTGACAAGTACTCGGGCAATTTTTTTTGAAATATATTCTTTTTTTGAAAATTTATTTTACACTTTTAGAATAAATTTTATCTCTTTTGCTGCGGTTGTCGCATTATTTCTAGCTTCGGCTAATGTTTTACCTTCTGCAATGACATATGCATAGCGATGACCCATTGATAAAGGTGGGGTTAGTAATGTTCCTCTTTTCGGCTTGACATATACCTCTACAATACCTGGTGATTTAGTTGCTCTATTTTTTCCAATTACCCTTTCTAAAATACCTTTACTGTCAACAATGATGTATTTTGTATAAACAGATTTTCTATGCCTCGGTTTGACATTAGGGGCTTCACCTAAAAATAACTTAAGCGTTTCTTCCACTAAACTAAATCCAAAAGCAGCTTGTAGCATATTGTTCATGGCGCCGCCTGAAATTCTAGGATTAATCTCGATCAGCTTCCAACCATTTTGTGTTAAACGTAGCTCTAAATGAAGGGCACCATTCTCAATATTAAACGCCTTAACAATGGAATGGAGTACTTCTTCGATCCCAGTTTGAATGTTCGCAGGAGCTTTGACGACTACGCCATAACCGGTAATGATAAAACGTTTCCCCTTTGTGATTTCTTGTTCAATAATGCCTATTACATGAGCTTGGTGTTGAAAAACGATGGCTTCCACTAAATATTGTGGGCCATCAAGGTATTCTTCAATCATAATTGTCTCATTTGGATTCTTACTACGAAGAGATTTGAGGTGATTATTAAGCTGAGCTGAATTTTTTGCTAACAACACATCTTTGGAGCCCGTTGATTTTGGAGACTTCACAATCAATGGAAAACCCATATTATTAGAAATGGTTTCGTCTGGTTTAATTAGGGCAAATTGAGGTGAATAACTTTGGTCCCTTAAATGATGTCTTGTTTTCTCTTTATCTTCCATTATTTCGATGGCGGATGAAGATGTATAGTTTTGACAAAATTCATCACACAAAATAGAAGCAATATGGACAAATGGATCAACAAAACTAACAACACTTTTAATCTCAAATCCATTTCTAGATAATTTATTAATTTCTTCTTTCATTTTTTCAATGTTCAAAGTGTCAATAAGAATCATTTTATGAATGTCGGGGTAGGCTTTTCGCTGTTGAAGTTGTTTTTCATTGTTGGTGAAAAGTATTGTAAAGTAGCCCAATCTTTCTGCTGCTCTTGTTGCTTCGCGACTTGACCCGGATTTATTTGTACCGATAAATACAATGGCTTTCAGATATATCACTCCTTCTATTGGTACTTAGTTACTTAATCATCTATATATATATGCAAACACATAGTTTTCTTCTAGTTATGTATCATGTCTACATCCAAGCAACTTTATGCGTGCTACATATACTAGAAAAAGAAAGGAGGGAGAGAAAATATGAAGCCTCTTTCGGTGAAGAATTTAACCATGATTACTGCAGGTAAACTAGTGCATGGGTCAGAGAAAGTGCTCATTCAGTATGGTGCTTATCGACTAAAGCAAGTGAAAAACACAAATACAGCCCTTTTTACGGATAAACATATTGTTAATTGGAAAAGTCTAGAGTCACTTTTTCCTCTAGTGCTAGTAACGGATTGGTCTTATAGTCCAAAAGAGATTCCTAGTCAAGTAATCATTATTAACGTAGCAAATGTAGATGAGGCCTATTGGAAATTTGTACATTTTTATCGAAGTCAGTTTAATATCCCAATCGTTGCGATTACAGGCACTTCAGGAAAAACAACGACAAAAGAAATGATTAAACATATTCTTTCTGCTGAAAAAAAAGTGACAGCCACTACGCTAAGCAGCAATTCTAGAACAGCTTCTTTACAATATTTACTGAGCATTGATGATGAAACTGAAGCGGCTGTTTTTGAAACTGCTGTTGGAACACCAGGGGATGTCAGAAAAGCAGGAAAATATTTTAAGCCATCTATTGGTGTTATTACCAATATAGGAGCCCATCATTTAAATTATTGTAAAACGTTGGAGGGTTATATTGAGGCAAAGGGAGAAATGCTGGACATTATTGATCCCGCAGGCTCATTAATCCTTAATGCTGAGGATGTCAACACACGCAAAATAGATTTATCGAGGTTTCGCGGAAAAATCATTAAAGTAGGTAAGCATAAATCCAGTGATTTTCGAGCAAGTGATATTCGCTACCACAAAAATGGTATGTTGTTTAACGTTCATCATAAAAAGATGAGCTATGAAATCTTTGTACCAGGATTTGGTGAGCATCAAGTATATAATGCGCTTGCAGCCATTGCAGCCGTTTATGAAATAGGTATTCCTATTCCTATGGCAGCTGAACAACTGCAATCATTCCGACATTTGAATAAGCAGCTTCAGCTTTTTGAGGGCATTAATCATTCCGTGTTATTAGATGATACATGGAGTATTACGACCACTTCTTTGGAAGCCGCATTAAAGGTTTTGAATGAGCTTGGAGTAGGTAAGAAAAAGATTGCAATAATTGGAACGATTACAGATTTAGGCTCTTGGGGATATACTATTCACGAGCAGGCGGGAGAGTTAATTAATCGGATTGGGGTCGATGTACTCATTACAATAGGGGAGCATGCACGCATTATGGCGGACCATGCCATTGAGTTAGGATTTAGTTCACATGTTTATACATTTAGAAATAGTACGTTCGTCTATAAATTATTACAAAAACTTATTGATGAAAATACGATTGTTCTCATTAAAGGAGATATGTATAGTAAACAAATTTTTGAATTAGCTGCAAAATTAAAGGTAAAAACTGTACCCCCAGCTGAATAGTCTCAACTAATCGTGTGGGATCATGACTGTGCCATACAGAGTGTTTCTCTACTAATATATTGTATTCTGCTAGAAAGGAGCGCTCTGGAAAGAAGATAAAAAGGAATAAAACAGAAGTCCATACGAGAAATGTTGGAAAATTGGCCAAAAAACAGGTTCATCACCAAAAGTTGTGGATGACATTTGATAAAACGTTTGCCATCTATATAGGTTGAGTAGAGTAGAGGCTGGGCGACTACCTGGGGCTCATCGGACGCCCCTAGGAAGCTCTGCTCTGTGCGACAGCAACAAATGTTTTAACTGTGCGAAAGCGAAGCGACAGCAACAAATGTTTTAACTGTGCGAAAGCGAAGCGACAGCAACAAATGTTTTAACTGTGCGAAAGCGAAGCGCGTCAGCAACAAAGCGCCCGGTCAGAACAGAAATCAACCACTCTTTATGGTGATGAGCCAAACAATACCCAGTTGATTAGAGAGATATTGGATAAAGAGAGGGGGAATAGTCCTTGCAACATATAAGTGTGAGTGATATTAGGAAATTACTACAGGGGGAATTGATAAGCGGTTCTGAAAATTGGTCTGTCAAACATGCCATCTATTATAATCGACACGATTTGACGCAAAGTCATACACTAATGTTTGTTAGTAAAAATGATAAAATAAACTGGCAAGAGATCAATCGTATGGGTCCGTCTCTAGTGTTATCAAATAAATCAACAACAGAGCTGAAAAACGCACTAGAGAATACAACTGTTATACAGGTTAAAAGTATTGTGCAGGCATACTGGAAGTTTATCGAATATTACAGAGGTCTGTTCAAAATTCCTGTGGTTGCTTTGACAGGTACATGTGGAAAAACAACGACAAAAGAAATGATTAAACATATAGCAAGTAGAGAATGGAATGTTCAAGCATCTATAAGTAGTAAAAACGAACCTCGGCAATCATTACCTTATTTGACAGGTATCGATGACACAACGAAAGCAGCAATATTTGAGTTAGGTTTAGGAAATACAGGGAATATTAAGCATCAGTGTATGATTTATCAGCCGACTATTGGCATCATTACAAATATTGGTGTGCATCATTTAGATGGCTGTAGAAACCTTGAAGGCTATATTAAAGCGAAGGCAGAAATTATAGATGGAATAAGGAATAACGGCATCTTGATTATCAATGGCGATGATGAAAATATCAAGAAGATCCCTTTGCATACTTTTAAGGGAAAGATTATTACTGTCGGATTACATGAACAAGCAGATTACAAAGCGTCTAAAATACAATTTCAAGATAACGGCATGAGGTTTGTTTTACAGGTCTCCGATGCAAAGTACAATGTATTTGTCCCTGGCTACGGTGAACACCAAGTATATAACGCATTAGCTGCTATCGCGGCCATAAAAGAAATGGGACTGTCCATTCGTCATGCCATTTCAAGTTTGCGATCATATAAACCGATGGCAAGGCATTTAGAACTTTCGACAGGTATTGGTGATAGTACGATAGTAGATGATACGTGGACAAATAACCCGACATCTGTTGAAGCAGCTTTAAAAGTTATAGATACGATAGGAAAAGATAAAAAAGTCATCCTTATTTTAGGAGATATTAAGCGATTAGGTAATTACGAAGAAAAATATCATCGTGAAATAGGCTCCATGGTCGCCCAAAGAAAAATTGATACACTGATTACGATTGGCAAAAGAGCAGAGACTATTGCAGAACAAGTGCTAAAGGAAGGAACAAGCGCAGAAGTTCATAAGTTTCAAGATGTTACAGGCGTTTTAGATATTTTGAAACCAAAGCTTGATCAAGATACGATAGTGCTTATCAAGGGACCGATGTCTAGTAGATCCATGATTGAATTTGCCAATAACCTAAAAAATATATAAATAGAAAAAGAAGCTTCTGAGGTTACCCCTGTCAAGTAGACAGCTTTATAAGAGACTAAGCAACCATCTGGTGTCGATATTCTATCGGTGCCAGATGGTTGAGTTGTTTTTGGAAGCGAAAAGAATAGATTTTCTTCAACTACTTGTATCACTTCATCCTATAGGTAATATTTTTGAAAAGCCTGAGGTTAAATCTAGATTGGAAATGATTGATGAACATTAGATTCATTTTTAAAGAAATAAAAGATATATTATTAGTGTTTGAAATTTTTGATTGAACTTATTTTGCGCTTATTGCTTCGTATAAAATATTTAAAGAGATGAATGGAGATTATATGAAGATTTTTATATTTATTCTTATTACAATTACAACATTATGTAGTTGGTTCAAATATAGAAAAGAAATAAAAATAGCTGAAAGTAATGAAGAAATTAGACATGCATTTGTGCGATTCATGCTGATGGTATTTTTATTTTTAATTTTTATAGTTAGTGTCGGTTTCTATTAAAGTTCATCCGACAAACTTAAAATGGTTTATTTTATCTATTTGGCAAATTTAAATAATAAAATGCAAATAAAAAAGCTTCTACTGTAATACGAATTATTTTTTCTAGGCATAGAAAAATCCCCTTAAGTAGAATGTTAATGACAGATTACTGTAGCTCTTTTAACATTTTCTACTTGAAGGGGATAATATCATTCATCCTAAAGGAATGCTTTTTTACTTCTATTTAAACTAAAAACGACGTTAATAGGAGAGAAATTCCGGTCCACTCCACTGTTTAGGTAGTAGAAATGATCAGCAGTTAGAGTTGAACTTTTTTAAAACACACGTTTTGCTGTAATAAAGTGGTCTTTATAATAGTCAACCAATAGTACTCTTGTCATAACACCATCAGAATTTGGAATGATGATACGATGATCACCAGCATAGATAGCTACCATTGAAGGGGTTTTAGAGCCTGTTGTACTATTGAAGAACACCAAATCGCCCTTTTTTAAATTGGCACGTGAAACTGTTGTTCCGACGTTCATTTGTTGTTGTAAATTGGTTGTACCAAGATTAACGCCACTCTTACGATAAATAAACTCTACGTATCCTGGTGCTGTAAAACGTAGATTCTTTTCATTATTCGTTGAGCTAATTGTTACTTTATTTTTATAATTTAAGGCGTTTTCAACAATTTTATCGCCTTTCGTTGCAGGGTTAGCTGACAGTAAGGTAGGTAAGACTCTGCGAGCAGAGACATAATTTTCTGTGTAATATGGCTTGCTATTTAAATCAGAAATAATAATATTTTGTTTAGAATCAGCCATGTGGATCATTTTATTATTTCCGATATACATACCTACGTGATCAGGGTCTGTTCCTGTCTTTTTACTCTTAAAGAATAGTAAATCGCCTTTTTGTAATTGATTTCTCGCTACATATGTTCCTTGTTGAATCATATAATTTTCATTGTAAGTGCCTAGGTCAACACCGTTTTGCTCGAAAATGTACATTAAAAATGAAGCGCATGAAAATTTATAAGGATACGTAGGCTTATATACGGAATTACTGTATGTTGCCTTACCAATTAAGCTTTTACCGGTTTGAATTAATTGATCTGCTTTCGCAGAAACGGCCTGTGCGTTATTTTGGGCATTTGTTGTTGCAGCCTCTACTTCTATTGGATGAACAGTAGGTTGTACCATCCCCACTGTGCTAAAACCGATCGTCAATGCTAATGTTGTAGTTAAAAATCGTTTATTCATGTTGTTAATTCCTCCTGAAGCTTATTTAGGATAAATCCTGTTTTGGCTTGCCATTGGAATTAATCGTAGCATGAAAAAGTAGGGCTTCTTTGAGGTAATTGTTACCACGCCTTTTTGAAATAGGCTTTCAACGCTTGATATAAAAGGCTTCATCGCGAGAGTTTACAGTTTCATTACAAATGTTTCAGTAGGATGTATTATTTGTAGATTGCATGAAATCATAAACTGCTCCAACGATGTTAGAGGACTTCCTAACATCGTTGGAGCAGTACAAAAAGGGCTTTTTAATTTTCCTGAATCATCTCAACTCTATTACCAAATGGGTCTCTAAATTCAAAACGTTCAAAATGAGGAATAGGCACTGAATCGTAAATTTCTACATGATGTTCGACTAATACTTGTTTCCAGTAGTCTATATTTTCAACTTGGTAGGCAATATGAGCCTTCGTCGTTAATCGATCGAAGCCATCCTCGGTTCCTATATGTACCTCTTTATTGCCGACTTGTAACCAAAATCCGCCTCGTCCTTTAAGAGAATCTGGTTTTTCAATCTCATTTAGCCCTAATATCGTACAATAAAAATGTTTGGCCTGATCTTCCTGGCCTTTTGGAATAGTAATTTGAACATGGTGTAAGCCAATAATCATTTTTCTTCCCCCTTAAATGATTGATTCTATACTTAATTCTAGAATGATGTTTTTAAACCCTTCCAAGTCTGGTCTTTTTTGGCTCATCATCAAAAGTTGTGGATGACATTTTTTAAAATATATGCCCTGTATATTAGTTGATTGGAGTGGAGACTTGGCGACTCCTTGGGGGTTAGCGTCACAGATGAGACCCTGGAGCGAGCAGGTAGAGGAACGAAGGCTAAAAGCATCACGTCCTGTGATAACGCCTTCGTGACCAACATCCTTTTGGCCCAAGCGGCTCATCGGACGCCCCCAGGAAGCTTTGCTCTGTGCGAAAGCGTAGTGCTAACGTAGCGGCAGCAACAAAGCGCCTAGTCGGAACGGAAATCAACCTTACGTTATGGTATGAGTCTGTTTTTTGTTTTATAAGAAACTTTCATAAAACCAGTAAGAACAATGAGGGAATAGGCCCATAACAGCCATGAAGCAAAATAGCGATCTACGTCAGCTGGTAAATTCGTGAAAATAGTATCAAAAAATAATAATACGACTGCATCGATGAGCATCCCAGGTAATGCGATGCAAATGGCTGCTTGAAGTTGCTTTGAGTCAGATAACTTTTTCAAAGAATAGACGGGGATAGTTACTATCCAGATAATCGGAATAACTAAAATGTAAGCACTAATCATGAATAAAGGTTCGTCAGGAATAAAAAAGTAATGCCCCATTAATCGGAATACAGCACTTGCTACAAGCCAAATCACAAACCCCCAACATAAAAAGAATGGCATTGTGGTTCCTCCTAACGTTATTTTCCGAGATGATGCAGTGTCTGTAAGATTTTTTCTAATTGTTGATAGAATGTATCTACGTCAAAGTCATCCCGCATCATAACTTGTATAGCTAAACCATCAATAAGGGCATTGAAAAAAATACTCCAAGTTTCCAGCGACACTCCTTCAATTGGTGATGTATCCCATAATTTCTTTAAACCATTACATAAATGTTCATTTTCTGTCGCTAAAATTTGTCCAATTTGCTGTCTAATTGACGGATTCGTAAAGCCAAAGACGATTAAGGTGAAAAATAATTTATGGTAAAAGGCATCATGATCATAACGGCTCTTTGCGGAGATAAGCGCGGATTGAATCATCTGCTGATCGAATGCCAAAATCTCATTCCAAGAATTTTCACAGATGTCTTGGACAATTTCGAGAATTATTTGTTCTTTTTTTTTGAAATGATAATAAATAGTTCCTTGTGTCACACCAGCTTGCTCGGCAACAGCCTTTAAGGTGAATTTTTCAATTCCTTTGTCAACTAAACATTGCTTGGCAGCAGTTAATAAATCTGACTTTTCGATACCAGTAGGTTTTGCCATTTATTTTCCTCCTTAGTATTAGTTAGTTGGATAACTAACTTTAAAATAACAAAAAATTCCTATGTTGACAAGGGGATGTTAGCAACAGACGGATCCATTGAACGGTTTCTGTTATGTCAAAAAAACGTTGATATAACAAGGGGTTAATTTTTATGATTACCTTCAGCAACAACGTAGTAGTAATCAGAGGATTCTAATTAATTTAAGTGGATAAAAATGGCTAATCAACACACGTACTATTAGATTTTATTATAAAAAATTTAGACACAAGAGAAGAGTTAACGGAAAACCTTTTAAGTAAAATCAACTAATAGAATATATAATTAAAGTACTGTATCACTTTAGGTGTGGTTCTTACTTCTTTTGTCGATAGAAAAGTTAACCTTTCTTGATACTACGCCAATATATGCTATAATTCTCCTAAATAAACCCTATCAATCTCTAATATAATAGTAGTAGTATCCATTCTACTTTATTGGAGGTGATAGAATGTGAAAGAAAGGGATGATAAAGATATGTTAGAAGTTCTAAAAGAAGAAAAATTCGATACAAAAGAAAAGATTCCTAAAAGGTATGATCTTGATAGTAAACGAATTAAGGAACTTGTAGCAAGTAAAGAAACTGTAATAGTCAAGAATGGAGTCATGCAAATTAATCCTTCTCATCCTGATTATGACTTTTGGATGGAGGATTGATTGATTTATGAAAGTAAGAGAAATATACAAACTTAACCATCCTTAAGAAGGACATGGTGATAAAGTTCGCCCTGTCCTTGTTTTTGTTTTGACTCAACGCCTCATGAATTCCTCGCATTAAAAATAACTACAAAACCGAGACCTCAAAATCGAGTAGAAATTAGATATTGGCAAGAAGCTAATTTAGATTGTGAGTCATATGTTCAATGTGACCGATATACATCTTTCATTTTAGATGGAGAAGCGGAATTTATTAGGACGCTAGAATAAAGTGATTCCGATAGAGTTGTCTTGAAATTTAATGAATTTTACCCTATCTTAAATATGCAAAAAGATTATGAGGAAAGTTTAAAACGTACATAGCATTTAACTAACTAAGAAAAACTTTAATATACCTAACTCTCTCATTTTATACTGTGATGGGAGGGTTTTATTATTTCTCAAACCAATTAAATATTTCAAAAGAAGAAGGTAAGCGAATTTTGGTACGCTCTTTTTTGTTTGTAAAAAATAGTGAAAAAGTTACAACAAACAAAAAAATCCTTTATCGCTCAATGATATACCATTTTTTCTAAATCAACACGCCTGTAAAATGACTTTAAAAATTGACTTCCATACAGTATGGAATAATAATTAAAACGGGATAATAAGATAGAGGTACAGATCATAAAATCATGACTACATTGATTCGTAATGATGATCAACATAGTATGCCATGTTTTTGTCATAGTAGACATCTTTTTAAAGAGGAGGAGTGTTTCACATGAATCCACAAGTAATTGAGTATTATGAAAGTCTGTTGAAATTTGAAATCATGCAAAAGCAATATACAAACGCTTCTCAAACATTAAGGGAGCTAGTTGAACAGTATGTAGGGCAGGATGCTGTTCATAAAAATGACATATTTACTGCTTATTCGAATGTGATGAAAGAACTAATTGGATAAAGTAACAGTTTAATTCAGTGGGGGTTTTCTTCATCCCCACTGATTATTTATTTGTCTTCACGAAACTCCGTGCAGGTCTCGTCTGTCTCGCTTTCCACGGTCGAGTAGCCCTAAGCTACAATCAGTTAAAATGGGCATATATTCAATAGCCAAAAAAAAATCCTATTATCGCTCATTAATAAACCCTATTTTTCCCCTAATCAACACGCCTGATAATTTATGGTAATTAAATTTTTCTGATACTATAAATAAAATCAGTAGAGTAGGAGCTTTAATACTACTAACGACCTCTTAATATTGAGGTTTTTTATTTTGCCATTCTTTTAATGTCCCAACAGTAGTATAATTTGATTTTTGACACTCTGGAGCGAAGCGGCTCATCAGACGCCCCATGGAAAATACCAAGTCGGAACGAAAATTAATCATACATTAAACCTATCGAAGACATAAAATTTTTACTAGGACTTCATTCTTATTTCACTTTTTCTTTATATAATAATTCTGCACTTATCTTCATTCAGTAAAGACATTTTGAATGAAGCTAATGCCTCCGGCGGATGTCACGGATTTTGAAAGGAATGAATTATGCGGGCACAATTCATTCCTTTCAAAATCCGGACTCATTGTTTATCTGTAGCGACAGCAACAAATGTTTATCAGTGCGAAAGCGAAGCGACAGCTACAAATGTTTTCTGTAGCGAAAGCAAAGCGTCAGCTACAATTACGCCAAGGCGAAATTGTATTTTATAGATTGGAGAACTAGACATGAAAAACCCGCTTTATCAGAGTTTTTGGCGAATGCACTTTTATGCCGCTTTATTTATTACTCCACTACTTATTTCGCTAACACTCAGTGGTATAGGTTATTTATTTTATACCGATGTTGAAGATCATTTATATGATAACTACTTTTTTGGTGAAAGTGGAAAAACCGAAGTACTATCCATTGACGAGGCTGTTAAACTTGCAGAAGAATCATATGCTGGCTTTAAAACAACTAAAATTATAGAGTTAGAAGAGCCATACAATACACGTTTAACGATGAAAAATGCAGATGGTGACGAAAGATATGTGTTCTTAGATGATCATAACCAAATTATTGGTGGTCAAGATGCTGGTTACACCTTTGCAAATATTATGAGAAATCTGCATAGTTCTTTATTTATTGGGGGAACTTTTGTTAATTATTTAGTAGAATTAGCTTCGTGCTGGGCTGTTTTTTTACTGCTTTCAGGTGTATATATGACATTTAAAGCAAAACTACTAAAGAAAACAAAGCAGACAAACAAACGTCAAAAAAGTAGAAAATTTCATGCGCTTATTGGGACAATTATTACGATCCCTATGCTTGTTATTATTTTCACAGGCTTACCATGGTCTGCAGTGATGGGGAACTATATTTACCAAGCTTCACAAGATTATCCTTCTTTCGGCACGCCGTTATTACAGCAGCAGCCTCCTACATCGGATATAAGTGAGATTCCTTGGGCTACTCGACAAGAAATCCCTCCAACGTCAGATTCAGGACATGCAGCACATCATGGTATGGAAGCCAATACGGGCTGTGGTGTTAACCCGTACCAACTAAGCGTAGAAAAGCTACAACATGAAATTGATGCAATGAATATATCAAAACCTTACGCGATTATCTATCCTACTAGTGAAGTCGGTGTCTATACAGTTGCAAAATCAAGTAACACAGGTATAACAGGACTTGATGTTAGTCCGGATGATGAAACAACGATGTATTTTGATCAGTATAGCGGGAAGTTTATTGACAAGGTTGGATATGAGGACTATGGTATTCTTGCCAAATGGTTCACGTGGGGAATTCCTTTACATGAAGGTCACTTGTTTGGCTGGCCAAATAAATTAATAAATTTATTAGTATGTCTAGCATTTTTAGTTGTTATTGCTTGGGGAATTAGAACATGGGTACTACGAAAGAAGAAAGATCATCTTTCTGCACCACCTAAAATCTCTCAAAAGGTATCCATTCCTTTTATCATTTTCATGATAATTTTAGGTATACTGATGCCACTATTCGGACTTTCTTTAATTGCTGTTGTACTGATAGAAATAATAATAAATTTGGTATCTAAGAATAAAAAAGAAGTCAATTAAAATACTAAGCGATACTGTATCCTTTCTAGATGAGGAATGCAGTATCGCTTTTCTTTTTTTAAAGCCAGCCTTTTTCACTGGCAACTTGGGCTGCTTGTTGTCTAGATTCGACATGTAGCTTTTGAATGGAGGTTGATAAATAGTTTCGAATGGTACCTTTTGTTAAAAATAATTTTTTACTAATCTCATTCGTTGTGAGCCCTTCTTTTACAAGCTGAAGAACAGCAATTTCACGGTCATTTAATGGATTTTGTTCCTTCATAAATAAGGTAGCAGCTAAATCTCTGCTGACAACCTTTTCACCATTCATTACTTTTCGGATGGTTTCAATTAAATAATCGATCGGCTCATCCTTTAGTAAATAACCGTGTACCTCACAGTCCATTGCTTTCTGTAAGTAGCCAGGACGTGCAAAGGTTGTGACAATCATCACCTTGCATGGTAAATTTGCTTGCCTTATTTTTTCTGCAAGCTCAAGTCCAGTAAGGTTCGGCATTTCGATGTCCAATACACAAACATCGGGTAGCTCTTGTTGAATAGATTCCCACGCTGTTTGACCGTCTGAAACTTCTGCAATCACTTTGATATCTGGCTCAAACGATAACAAGGAAGTTAAGGCGCCGCGTAACATTTGTTGATCCTCTGCTAGTAATACTCGTATCATGTAGTTGGCTCCTTTCTGTAGTGTTGGATAGGGAGTGTTAACGTCACAATTGTTCCATTCGTCGATACATTTTCAATGGAAGCACTTCCGTGTAGGGCAGTCATTCTTTCTTTCATTGATGTTAGTCCATTTCCGAGCCCTTGGTTATGTAAGCCCACACCATCATCCACGATGTTTAACGTCAAAATGCCATCAATATCATTCATTTCAATTCGACATTTTTTCGCTTGACTATGTTTAATAATATTTGTAGTTGCTTCTCGAAGACATAAAGACAGCATCGTTTCTTCCACACTGGCTAGTAGTAGTTTTGGGCAGTTGTTTTTCATTTTTATGGAAATATTCGCTGTTTGTAAATGCTGTTTACAATGTGTGAGCTCACTTTCTAGAGAAATAAAATTCATATCAGAGACTAATTCTCTTACTTGCTTTAATGCCGTCCGCGTTGTTGCTAAAATATCACTTAATTCATCTTTTACACGCATCGTATCTTTATCGACTAATTTTGATGTTAGTTCTGTTTTTATTTTAATCATTGTCAATGTATGACCAAGCGTATCGTGGAGGTCTCTGGCAATACGTTGTCTTTCTTCTTGCTGAACTAACTGCGTATTGACCTCTGTTAATTCCGATTGTAATTTTTTGGATTTTTCCACATAATAGATTAACATTGGAAATAGTAGCTGAATGATCATTATAGGTATTAAAGCTTCGGTCTCTAATTGGAAAGATGTTTCGGATTCAAACAAAATAACGATTAAAAACATAAGGGCAATTGCCATCATGCCTACTGCAATATGCCACTTCGTTTTAGCTCTTCCAAGTAAATCAGCAAATGTAAATCCAAAAATCAACATAGAAGATCCTTCATAAATACCTAGTATGATAATAAGAGTAAAGCCTATTAAAGAAGCTACAAGTAAACGCCAATCTTTAAACCATAAAGCAATATAGAACGCTACTAAAAATAACAGTAGGATTATTGTTTTAGCCAATAATGGTAATTGAGAATTTGACCCTAATACCATGGTGAATAAAAAAATGAGCGATACTACATCGATAATTAGATAATGCTTTGCTTGATCTCTTGGGTAAATTTTTATATGCTACACCAGCCCTTTTGATTATTTACGTGTAATAGCTTGAATAGTATTTTTACGAATCCATTCTAATGGTCCAAAATGAAAGTGTTTTATGCACAGTTTGGCGATAAAAATTTGTAGCAGGGAAATCGTCATCCAAATGGCAATAATCTCAATGCTATTTAGCTTTCCTCCTAAACCTAAACCCCAGCCGTAGAAAATGATCGATGCCATTATATTTTGAAGGACATAGCAGCTTAAGGACATTTTACCGACGTCTCCAAGCTTCTTCCATAACCAATCTACCTTCTTGTATTCTATCAGTTTACCTAAAATACCAATATAACCAATTGATAGGATTGGTGCAAATAAATAGCGAACTGGAAAATCAAAAGTTCCTCCTGGAATAAAAATAAGAAGATTCAATGGTATCCCCATATAAATCCCAATTAATAAAAGCTTTTTTCGTACCTTGCGACCCTGCTCACTTTGAGAAAAGACACCGTTACGCATAAATTTCACACCAAGTAAAAATAAAAAGATGTTCATTGGAATAATAAAGATTGCTTCCGTTCTATAGTAGAGAAAATTTGCTAAGCGATATTGTATTTGTTCAAACCAAGTACCGTGTTGATAAAGCGAAACAACTGAATCGCTTTCATAAAGTGCATTGGCACCTTGCAATGTACTGTATAAAAGTAAAAGAATCATCATGGCATGAAAGCCGCCGAACACATATAAACAACGATTAATCGCTTTATCACCAATTTTGACGATAAAGGCAACGATGACCCCTGTCACAGCATAGCTCATTAAAATATCGTATTCCATGACTAAGGTAAAGTGGATAAGCCCTTCCGTAAATAAAAATAACAGTGTCCAAATATACATACCTGGCCAAGCATTTCCTTGTCGCATGGATTGCTGATATTTTAATTCCAGACCAACCCCAAACATAATTGTTAACAAACCAAGTAGCTTGCCGTTTACTAAAAATAAAACGAACATTCGTAAAAAGTCATTAAATGACCACCAGCCTGAATAATTACTGGTCATAATAGATGATGGATCCCCAAGGTAAGCAAAAATCCAAATATTTGTACCAAGCGTCCCTAATACAGCAAAACCTCGTAATATATCGATTAATGGTAGTCTTTGATTATTTTGCATGTTTCAAATCACTCTTTCTTTGTTTTCTTACTACAATCATATGGAAAATCAAAGGAAAAAAACATTCACACGAGTCAAAGGTTCTTTATGACAGGTGTCATTTTATGGTGTGCTCGATAAGAAAAAAACCAGCAATTGGCTGCTGGTTTTGTACATTTATTTGTTTAACTATTTGGTACATGAATAAATTCTATAGTCTAAAATCCCTTCATACTTTAAGTTCATATCCATATGTTTATCCATTACCTCATAAAGTTCAGGTTCAATATCCTCCGAGTAATGAAATTCAGGTACCGATGAGATAGATTTGTTTTTTTGAATACGAATATTTTTAAAGCCAGCTTGTTGAAACAAAGCGATCCAATCCTTTTTCATTGAGAAAGAATCAAATCCATAAAACTGTTGGATTTCCTTTTCAACCTTCGCTTCAAGTGGTTGAGTAATAGTAAATTCAATGGCGATAAAACGACCGCCATTCTTTAATACACGAAAGATTTCTTTTAAGGCACTAGGTTTATTGACAAAAGAAAGAACTGATTCGGAAATAATGACATCAAATGTATGATCCGGAAAAGGCATTTGTTCTATAGAACATGGGTATATTTCTACTGGTAGGCGTTTTTTTTTCATTCTCCTTTTTGCTTTTGCAACCATTATGGAATTGCTATCTATACCAGTTACTTTTGATTTATATTTGTCAGCCAAATAGGCAGCGGTTTGACCTGTACCACACCCTACATCTAAAATGTGAGAAGTTTTACTAATGTTCTCAGTCTTGAATATTTCCTTTGTTAGATTAATACCACCAGGATGCGCACCACCAACACCAAATTTGGACAGAAACTCTAGATATTTAGAATTTTGAATAGGAATCCCTTCTTTAATCGTCTTTTTCTATAATATGAAATAAAAAATAGTATGGTTCCTGTAAGAGATCAAATCCGCTTGCCAGTGCGCTATTTTAGGCTCCGAGAGATAGAATAAATTACTAGATTTCGGGGCTTTTTAATGTCATATATAGGATGTTCTTTTCACAAACATCTGTGAAAGTCTAAGTATCGAAAAAATACCAACATATACTATTTAAAAGTTATTTGTTAGGGGGTGAATGAATGCCGTATTTTCCGCCAAATCCTAGAAGGGGACCAATCCAACCAAGATATCGACAAGGCTATGGCCCTTCTCAAGGTAGATTCGTGCAGCCCTTTTATTATCCATATCAACAACCTCAAACCTCTAGAGTAGGAAGATTACCACAGCATCTCAATACGCTTATGGGCCATGCCGGAACCATAACAAACGGAGTAAATATGATCAGGCAAATGGGATATTTTTTAAGTTTATTTAGGTAGTTTTTCTAGATTATAGACGAATAGTAATAAAGAGGCCGGGACAGAACTCGATTATTTTGAAAAATAGAGAAAACAGATAATAACTTTTTCGCTTCAATGAGTAGAGTGTTCCTTCCTAAATCAAAAAAATGTTAGACCGATGCAATCAGTCTAACATTTTTTCTTTTTGTCCCAGCCTCTTCTTTAGATTGAAAGAAGACAGCAACCTAATTTGCTACTAGCGCAAAGGTTTTTGTGTTTATTTTACTTGTATAAGGTGCTTTTCAATAATAGAGCGATTTTTCTCTTTAAATGCCTCGTTATGTGATGAAACGATGCCATGGCGATAGGCAGTAGGCTCTAAAAATGTTTTGATGGAGTTCACGGCATTGGCTGCATCTTGGAAGGTTCCTAGGAGAAGATGAATTTTCCCTTCAAATGCTAAAATATCACCTGCTGCAAAAATTCCAGGCTGTGCGGTTTCTCCTGTAGCTGTGCCTTCGAAATAGTAATCATCTTTTTTAGGAATGGTGATCGCTTGATCAAATTCTAATGATGCTTCGCGGTTATAACCATGACTTACAATGACTTCATCAATTTGACGTGTATAGCTTTGCTTCGTTTTTGAGTTTTCGCACGTTACTAATTGAATAGCCGTTTTGTCAGCATTCGCAGTTAGTTTCGTAATAGTTGTATTGCATTCAATTTGGACACCGGCATCCAAAGCTTCTTGAATTGTGGCTTCGTGGGCAGATAACTTATCTTTGCGATAAACAACAGTAACGTTTTTAGCGATACGATTAAGCTCAACTGCCCAGTCAATCGCCGCATTTCCGCCTCCCGAAATAATAACTTCCTTGTCCACAAAACGTTGATAGGATTGCACGGTATAATGCAAATTGGTCATTTCGTATTTTTCTGCGCCATCCAGAGTAAGCTTTTGAGGGTTGATGATTCCACCACCAACGGCTATAAGAACAGTTTTAGAGTAATGCTGATCACCTTGGGCACTATGAAGTATAAAAATATCGTCTTGACGCTCTATGAAATCGATTTTTGTGTCTGTTAAAATAGTTGGATCAAACGTTTTAGCTTGCGCAATTAATTGTTGTACAAATTGTTCGCCTAACACAGGAGGGTGACCACCAATATCCCAAATTAGCTTTTCTGGATAAAGCAATACTTTACCTCCAAGCTGTTGTTGACTCTCGATTAATTTCGTTTTTAATCCTCGTAAACCACTATAAAAGGCACTATATAGACCAGCAGGCCCACCACCAATAATTGTCACATCATATATATGTTGCATTTTCTCGCCACATCCTTAGAAAAATAATAAAAAAGTATTTGACAAAACTTGATCTGATTACTAGACTAATCTAGTGATAATGATTATCATTGTTAGTTGTGAGTATCATAGCATGGAAAGAAGTAAAAAGAAAGTGAGGTTACATTTTGCGTTTACAAGTTGAATCGATTCGTATTGGCTATGAGAACAAAACGATTGTGCATGATTTGTCGCTGGAAATTCCAGACGGTAAAATTACAACGATAATCGGCTCTAATGGCTGTGGTAAATCTACACTTTTAAAAGCTATTACAAGAATTTTGAAGCATGAGAGTGGACAAGTCATTTTAGACGGTCAAAATATTTCCAAGATGAAAACGAAGGAATTAGCGAAAGAGCTTGCTATATTGCCACAAAGTCCAGAAAGTGCGCATGGTTTAACAGTGGAAGAACTTGTATCTTACGGTCGATTTCCATATCAAAAAGGCTTCGGCAATTTATCACAAAAGGATAAAGACGTGATTGACTGGGCCTTAAAGGTAACTAAAACGGATGACTTTCGGTTAAATACAGTTGATGCCTTATCTGGTGGACAGCGTCAACGAGTGTGGATTGCGATGGCATTAGCACAGGAGACCGCTATCATTTTTTTAGATGAGCCAACAACCTATTTAGATATGGCCCATCAGTTAGAAGTTTTAGAACTACTTTACAAGTTAAACGAAGAAGAAGGACGCACAATTGTCATGGTGCTACATGATTTAAATCAAGCAGCTCGTTTTTCAGATTATATTGTTGCTCTTTCGCAAGGAAAGCTTGTGAAGTTTGGTACGGCAGAGGAAGTGATTGTACCAGAAGTATTAGAAAAAGTGTTTAATATTGATGCAGTCATTGGCAAGGATCCACGAACAGACAAGCCAATGTGCATTACATATAACTTACTAGAAACGGTGTAGAAGGAGAATGAATTAATGAAAAAGTGGTTATTACCAATGTTTATGATGGTTGTACTAGTGCTTGCAGCGTGCGGCAATAAAGAAGAGAAGACAGATGAGGGCTCTAAAGAAGCATCATCAGCAGAAACGATTACGTATCAATCTGAAACAGGTCCCATTGAAGTACCTGCTAACCCTAAACGTGTCGTTGTGTTATCTTCTTTTGTTGGGGATTTATTACAACTTGGAGTAAATGTCGTTGGCGTTGATTCATGGGCTGCGAAAAATCCAAACTTCCAAGATGATATTAAAGATGCAGTGGTTGTTGAGAATACAGATATTGAAAAAATTCTTGAGCTAGAGCCGGATTTAATTATTGGTTTAAGCGGTATTGAAAATGCGGATAAATTAGCAGAAATTGCTCCAACTGTATTATTTACTTACGGAAAAGTTGACTATTTACAACAATTCATTGAAATCGGTAAGGTTGTTAACAAAGAAAAAGAAGCTACTGAGTGGGTTGAGGATTTTAAAACGCGTGCTGCAGAAACAGGTACGAAAATTAAAGAAAAAATTGGTGAAGATGCAACCGTTACTGTTGCAGAAAGCTTTAATAAGCAATTGTATGTTTATGGTGATAACTGGGGTCGTGGAACAGAAATTTTATATCAAGCAATGGGCTTAAATATGCCTGAAAAAGTGAAACAAGATGCTTTGAAGCCAGGTTATTTTGCAATTTCACAAGAAGTTTTAGGTGAATATGCAGGAGACTATGTGATTTTTAGTATGTTCCAGGATCAAGATAATTCATTTACAGATGCTGCGTGGTTTAAAGATTTAGAAGCGGTGAAAAAAGGACAATTATTTGAAGTGAATGCCAACGCATTTTACTTTAATGATCCGATTACTTTAGAGTATCAATTAGATTTCTTTGAAGAGAAGTTTTTACAATAATTTTTAGTAGAGAGTAGCGAAGGCAAATGACAAAGTTTCGACAATTCCCATTTTGGCTTCAGGCGCTGTTTGCACTGATCTTATTAGCAGTGACAGTGACGATCTCGCTTTGTGTTGGCGCGGCTAATACTAGCATTCAAGATGTTTATGAAGCTATTGTCGGACAAAGCGGTGGCAAACATTATACGATTTTACGTGAAATTCGATTTCCACGTATCATTGCGGCTATTTTTGTAGGCAGTGCACTTGCGGTTGCTGGTGCTATTATGCAAGGAGTTACAAGAAATCCATTAGCAGATCCTGGGCTCCTCGGTCTAACAGCGGGTGCCAATGCTGTACTTGCTTTAACAATGGCTTTTATCCCCAATGCCTCTTATATGATGCTTATTTTTGCCTGTTTCGTAGGTGCTGGGATCGGGATGATGATTGTATATGGTATTGGTGCTTCTACAAAGAATGGCTTTTCTCCATTAAAGCTTGTCTTAGCAGGTGCAGCTGTATCTGCTCTTTTACAAGCAATTGCAGATGGTACGGGAATATTATTTCAAATTTCAAAAGATGTATCGATGTGGACGAGTGGTGGTTTAATTGGCACAACATGGCAAGCGCTAATGATTGTTCCTTTTATTATAATAGGCTTAATAGTAGCGTTTATATTTAGTCGTCAGCTAACCATTTTAAGTTTAAACGAAGAAGTTGCTGTAGGGTTAGGACAAAATACAACAGTAATTAAAGGAATTATGATGTTTGTAGTTGTTGTACTGGCAGGCTCTGCAGTTGCCCTTGTTGGGAATCTTGCATTTGTTGGTTTGATGGTGCCGCATATTGTGCGTGCTATTGTTGGAACAGACTATCGATTGGTCTTACCAATGAGTGCTATTATCGGTGGTTGGTTTATGGTAACAGCGGATTTCGCAGGTAGAATGATTAATGCTCCATATGAAACACCGGTAGTTGCAATTATCTCCATTATCGGCCTTCCATTCTTCTTACTTCTTGTTCGGAAGGGAGGTCGTCAGCTTGTTTAATGACGGGCGAAAAAAACAACGTAAATGGTTAATTGTATGGATATTGTTGACAATCGTTATTTTTGTGATGGGCATATGCATGGGAGCTGCTTCGGTTTCTATTGACCGCATCATACCGATCTTGTTGGGAGACGGCAGCTTTAAAGAATCATTCGTATTGTTTTCTGTTCGTTTGCCACGATTGTTTGTATTGGCAGCAGCAGGGATGGCATTAGCATTAGCGGGTGCCGTGTTGCAGGGAGTGACCCGAAATGACTTAGCGGACCCCGGTATTATTGGGATTAATGCTGGGGCGGGTGTTGGGATTACGCTTTTTTATCTCCTTGTAGATGGTAATCTTCCTAACTTTGCATATGTATTACCACTTGTCGGATTTGGTAGTGCTTTATTAACAGCATTGTGTATCTACTTTTTCGCCTATAAGCGCAATATGGGTGTACAGCCAGTCCAACTAATTTTAGTCGGAGTGGGAGTAGCCTCTGCCTTATCTGGATTGATGATGATGTTAATTTCTTCAGCGGAGCGTAGTGATGTGCAATTTATCGCGCAATGGCTCGCGGGCAATGTGTGGGGAACGGATTGGCCGTTTTTCTGGGCGTTATTGCCTTGGCTGGTGCTAGGCATTCCATTTATTTTTTATAAGGCCAATGTGTTAAATGTACTGGCGATGAACGAACAAACGGCAGTTGGTTTAGGCATGAATATTGCTCGCGAGCGCTTGCAATTATTAGTGGTCGCTGTTGCATTAGCTGCGGCTGCTGTTTCAATTACAGGGGGAATTGCCTTTATCGGTCTAATGGCTCCACATATTGCGAAACAGCTTGTCGGACCACGCTTCCAGTTCTTTTTACCGCTTACCTTGTTTATAGGTGCAAGTTTATTAATGCTGGCGGATACGATTGGCCGCGTAGCGATTGCCAGTGCGACAGTGCCAGCTGGTATTGTCGTAGCATGTATCGGTGCTCCTTATTTTTTATATTTATTACGAAAAAACGACTGAATGGCTTTGGCTGTTCGGTTGTTTTTTTATTTTGAAAGGCTTTTTCGGAATATTTATTGAATATGATAAATAAGGAGTGATGGTACATGAAGAAATTATTAATCGTCTTATTATGTTCAATAATTGTATTGTCAGCATGTAATTCAACATTAGCAATTACTAAAGTAAAATCTGTACCAAAGGATTTACAAGAAACTTTAAATGACCTTGGAATGGAAGATTATGCCCTAATGATAAATAATGGTGAAAAGCGCTCGTATATTGTGATAAATACAAAGAAAACTGTTACAGTCAGCGTGAAGAGTAAGGAAGATACGATTGTAATAAACATTGACGAAATTGAAAATCAAAACGACGAAGTTATGAAACAGCATATTTATAAACTAACGAAAGATGCTAATTATGAATATATTTATTTATATAAAAATGGCGAACAGATTCCGTTTAATACAGTTGCGGCTTTTTAGTTAAAAGGAGTGGCGGAAAGAATAGCGACAACGACGGAAAGAAAAGGCAAGGAGACGGATAGAAATAGAGTCGACGGAAACAATGGAGCGATCGACGGAAAGAAGTCTCAGAGCGACGGAAAGAACGCCGGCATCGACGGAAAGAAAAGGCAAGGAGACGGATAGAAATAGAGGCGACGGAAACAATGGAGCGATCGACGGAAAGAAGTCTTAGAGCGACGGAGAGAACGCCAGCACCGACGGAAAGAAAAGGCAAGGAGACGGATAGAAATAGGGTCGAAGGAAACAATGGAGTGATCGCCGGAAAGAAGTCTAAGAGCGACGGAAAGAACGCCGGCCCCGACGGATAAAAACCTCAAGGAGACGGATAGAAATTGAGGCGACGGAAACAATGGAGCGATCGCCGGAAAGAAGTCTCAGAACGACGGAAAGAACCTTGGCCCCGACGGATAAAAATCTCAAGGAGACGGATAGAAATAGAGGCGACGGAAACAATGGAGCGATCGCCGGAAAGAAGTCTCAGAGCGACGGAAAGAACGCCGGCCCCGACGGATAGCGAGCAAAAAGTTACTAGCGAGAGCCGAATTGAGGGGATTTTCCCGTTCTTTCTATCTAAAAAAGTTGTTGAAAGAATTAATTTGTACTATATGTATTTCAAGTTTTTTGGAACCTCTTTTTATAAGGTTCTTTTTTTATAAAATAGTTATAGGAGGTGATAAAACAATGATTTTATTAGACCGTCATGAATCGGAGCAGCACAAAATTTTAGAAGCCTTGGTACGAAGATTACCTAGAACGCATATTGAATACATGAATTATTTTGAGAAGTTGAGGCGCATACACGCGGGCTTTGCTGGGGAGCAGAAAGTAGATGCCGAATGGCTTGAAATTAATTTACCTCATCGGCATTATTTTCTTCATGATTTACAAATACTTAATCAATTTGGTACTACTCATCAAATAGACACTGTTTTACTATGTCCTCAATTTATATTGATCCTCGAGATTAAAAATGTAACAGGCTTTCTGGATTTCGATGAATCTTTTTATCAATTTACGCGAACTACAGCAGAAGGTGATGTAGAAGGAATGACGAATCCACTTCATCAAAGTAGAAGACATAAGGAGTGGATGATGGGTATGTTACAACAGTCGCGGCTTGAGATTCCCGTTCATTATGCTGTCGTTTTGGCAACGAAAAATGCTATTTTATCGAAGAGTTTAAGGGGACAACCAATTTTTCATGTTTCAGGTTTACGTTATCACGTGCGAGAATTGCATCAACAGTATAAAGAGACAGTGGTGGATGAGGAAAAGCTTTTTCAATTTGCTTCTAAATTATTGTCCATGCATAGGCCAATCAAAAGAGAAATAGCAGTGCCTGTCAGGGATTTAATAAAGGGTGTGCTTTGTGAAAGGTGTTTAAATGGACAGCCAATGAACTATCGTTACCCAAAATGGTATTGTCAACGCTGCGGAGCAGTTGATCAAGAGGCCGTTTATAAAACGCTTGAAGATTATCGATTACTAGTAGGCGAAACGTTAACAAATAAAAGTTTTTGTGAATTTTTTGCAATAGATTCGCCGAATACAGCTTATAAATTACTACAAAAGTTACCATTGAAAGCTAAGGGAACAAAAAGTAATAGGAAGTATTGGATTGAAAATTAAAGAGCAAAGATTCAAGCGGTCTGAATTTTTGCTAGATAAGTTGTAGACGGAAAGAAGTCTTGGAGCGACGGAAAGACCAGCGACAACGACGGAAGGAAATGCCAAAGAGACGGATAGAAATACAGGCGACGGAAACAATGGAGCGATCGACGGAAAGAAGTCTCAGAGCGACGGAAAGAACGCCGGCCCCGACGGATAAAAATCTCAAAGAGACGGATAGAAATAGAGGCGACGGAAACAATGGAGTGATCGACGGAAAGAAGTCTCAGAGCGACGGAAAGAACGCCGGCACCGACGGATAAAAATCTCAAAGAGACGGATAGAAATAGAGGCGACGGAAACAATGGAGTGATCGACGGAAAGAAGTCTCAGAGCGACGGAAAGAACCCTGGCCCCGACGGATAAAAATCTCAAGGAGACGGATAGAAATACAGGCGACGGAAACAATGGAGTGATCGACGGAAAGAAGTCTCAGAACGACGGAAAGAACCCCGGCCCCGACGGATAAAAATCTCAAAGAGACGGATAGAAAAGGGGCGACGGAAACAATGGAGCGACCGACGGAAAGAACCCTCAGAACGACGGAAAGAACCCCGGCACCGACGGATAAAAGTCTCGAAGCGACGAAAAGACCAACGACAACGATAGCGGCTCTAAACTAAAGGAATCCTCGCTAATTTCCTACTAGACAAATCGCTATTTCAGGTATATAGTTACCTAGGCTAACTAATTTATAAGGAGTGGTAACTGTGACGGTTGAACAGGATTTTTTTAATCAGTATCGCTTAATGTACAGACCTTTTATCAATCAAGTGAATGTGCAATTAGAGAAATATCAACTATATAGCTCGCAATGGGCTGTTCTTCGATTACTTAATGATAAGGGGCGACATTCATTCGTGGAGATTGCGAATTATATGTCAATTGAAAAGCCAAGTGTCACAAGGTTTGTTCACAAGCTTGTAGAACTTGGCTATGTGGAAACGGTAGCGGGTAGGGATAAGCGCGAAAAGCTTGTACAATTAACGGCTTATGGTGAAGAACTTGTGCTAGAAATAAAGGCGCATTTAAAACCGTTGTTTGAACAGGCACTTGCAGGCGTATCAAAGCAGGAGATTGAGATTGCGACACAAGTTTTAGCGAAAATTTGTGCAAACATAAATCGGTAGGAGAGATGGAAGTGGAAACAACTAGAGATAGACTATGGACAAAAGACTTCTTAATCGTCTCACTTATTAACTTTACCATTACTTTGATCTTTTTTTTATTGATGGTAACGATTGCAGGCTATGCGGTTGAGCACTTTGGAGCTTCAACTAGTACGGCAGGGCTTGTATCGAGTATTTTTATTATAGGTACATTATTCGGGCGTCTTGGGGCAGGACGAATCATTGGGGATTGGGGTAGTAAAAAAACATTATTTTGTGGATTATTATTGTTTATGCTATCAACGATGTCATATTTTTTTGCGGTAAATTTGACACTTCTTATGCTCAATCGTTTAGTACAAGGAATTGCACTTGGCGTGGCGAGTACGGCAACTGGAACAATTATTGCACAAATTTTACCGTCTAATCGACGTGGTGAAGGTATTGGTTATTACAGTTTAAGTGCCATCTTAGCAACTGCTATTGGACCGTTTGTAGGTATTCTTTTAACACAACTGTTTGAAGATTTTCGTATGATTTTTGCAGTCGATTCAGTATTAGCTATAATTTGCTTTTTGATGTATTTTATCGTGACAGTTCCTGACGTACCGAAGAAAGCGAAAGAAATGGTAGAAAAAACTAGCTTTAAGCTAAGCAATTTTATCGAAATGCGTGCTGTGCCAATTGCTTTTGTGGGGTTAGTTATCGGTTTTGCTTACTCAGGGGTTATGTCATTTATGACGTTTTATGCGAAAGAGCTTGATTTGGTCTCAGCGGGAAGTTATTTCTTTATTATTTATGCAATAGTGATTCTAGCGACACGTCCATTTACAGGAAAGCTTCTAGACTCAAGGGGCGCGAATATTGTTGTTTATCCGTGTTTAGTTATTTTTGCAATCGGTATGTATGCCTTTAGCTCGGCTACAAGTAGTGTTGTATTTTTACTAGCTGCTGCTTGCATCGGTATTGGTTATGGTAACTTCAATTCTGTAGCGCAAGCAATAGCTATTAAGGTTACACCAAATGAGCGATTAGGACTTGCGACATCGACCTATTTTATTTTATATGATTTAGGTTTAGGTGTTGGTCCTTATTTCTTAGGGTTCTTCGTTCCAACGATGGGATACAGTGCGATTTTCTTTGCGATGGTATTCGTAATTTTACTGTCAATTTTCCTTTATTATTTCTTATATGGAAAATATGAAAATAACAAAAATTTCGTAGATTAGAATCGTTATATTGTGGGAAATACGTTATTTTTCTAGTTATATTAATATATAAACTAGAAAATGACGTTTTTTTCTTTAAATAAAAATACTTCTTGCAATAGAGTATGATAATCATTATCATTCTCAATATAAACTATTTCGGAAGTAGGTACTTAGCATGAAAAAAACATCAATATTGTCAGTATTAGTTGCAGGTGGCATTCTAATGACTGGCTGTGGTAATACAGAAGAAACAAAAAAAGAAGATAAGCCCGCAACGGAGCAAGCAGATAAAGCGGAACAAACAAAAGAGGCTGATCTTACAGCGGAACTAGCAGCCTATAAACAATTTGCTTTAGAACAAATGGATCAATTTTTACTAGAAACAGAGAAATTTGTAAACCTAGTTAAAGCTGGCGATATTGAAGGGGCAAAAGCAGCCTATGCACCTGCTCGTATGTATTTTGAGCGTTCAGAGCCAATCGCAGAAAGCTTTGGAGACCTTGACCCACGTATTGACGGTCGTTTAGCCGATATCCAAGAAGAAGGTAAGGGCGAGGAAGAGTGGACAGGTTATCATAAGCTTGAACATGCACTTTGGGTTGAAAATAAAACTGCAGGTTACGAGAAGGTAGCAGATCAACTATTAGCCGATGCAAAAGAACTTCACGCATTAGTTCAAACTGTTGAAGTAACACCAGATTTAATGATTACAGGTGCTGTTGATTTATTAAATGAAGTATCAACATCTAAAATCACTGGTGAAGAGGAAATCTATTCTCACACTGACCTTTATGACTTTAAAGCAAATATTGAAGGTGCAGAAAAAATCTTTGAAATCTTACGTCCGAAATTAGAAGCAAAAGATAAAGAATTAGTCGCAACATTAGATGAAAAATTCAAAGCAGTGGATGATTTATTGGCACAGCACGCAACAGCTGAAGGTGGATATGTTTCTTACGAGGAATTAACGGAAGAAAACACAAAAGCACTTGCAGCAGCAGTTAATCAACTAGGAGAACCATTAAGTCAAATGGGGATTATTTTGGAGTGATAATAAATGACAGAGTCAAATGATGGAAAATGGATCAATAAAAAAATATCTAGACGTGACATGTTAAAGCTAACTGGCATCGGGGCAGCAGGTGTAGCGATCGGTGCTTCAGGCTTAGGTGGTGTTATGAAAGCAATGGGCTATGATGTGTTTGAGCCTGTTGCGGATAGCACGACAGCACGTAATAAAGTTGATTTCTATGGAAAACATCAATCTGGCATTGTTACACCCGTTCAAACGAATATTTATTTTGCTTCTTTAGATGTTTTATTCACATCAAAGAAGGAACTACAAGAGTTGTTCAAACAATGGACACCTCTTGTTGTACGTTTAATGAATGGTGAATTAATGGTAGATTTAACAACAAATACTAGAGTTCCAACAGGAGATACGGGTGAAGCTGAAGGATTAAACGCCTCAAATCTCTCCATAACTATAGGGGTTGGTCCATCTCTTTTCGAAAAGCTTGGTATCCAGCACTTAAAGCCAGCTGAATTAAATGATTTACCACATTTCCCAAAAGATCAGCTACAAAAAGAATACACAGGTGGAGATATTTGTATTCAAGCATGTGCAGATGACCCACAAGTGGCGTTTCATGCAGTACGTAATTTAGTACGTGCAGCTTCTGGTAAAGTAGAGATTAAATGGTCACAGGCAGGATTCAACTCTTTCCCAACTGGCGGAGGAACACCTCGAAATTTATTTGCGTTCAAGGACGGTACGGGCAATCCTACTGATGAAAAAGATCTAAATAAAGTGGTTTGGGTCGATAAAGGTTGGTTAAAAGGTGGCTCTTATTTAGTTGCTCGTAAAGTTCAAATGCATCTTGAAACATGGGATCGCACATCTTTAAAAGATCAGGAAGCAACATTTGGTCGTTATCGCGATAGTGGGGCACCGTTTGGTAAAAAGAAAGAGTTTGATGATTTCGACGTAGAAGCGAAGGATAGTAATGGCGAGTATATTATGCCAGATACATCTCATGTGCATTTGGCTCGTAAATCGGGTGCGCGTATGTTACGTCGCTCATACTCTTATGCATCCGGTGTGATGACGAATACTGGCGCGCATGATGCGGGGCTTATGTTCATATCTTTTCAAAAAGACCCGGCCCAATTTACAACAGTGCAAAATAGTTTAGGGCGTATGGATAAAATGAATGAGTACATTACCCATCGAGGCAGTGCAGTGTTTGCTTGCTTCCCTGGTGTACAAAAGGGGAGTTATTTAGGTGAAGCACTTTTTAACGCGCTGTAGTTTAATATTATGCTTGTTATTTGCACTTGCTGTACCAGTGCAGGCAGCGCAATCTTATAGTCATTTGTACATCTCGATTAGTGATGCACTGATGAATACGAAGCAAGACAAAGAAGCCGAAGCAAAACAGGCACTTGAACAGTTTACTAAAGATTGGTCATCCGTGACATCTGAACAGACAGAAGCAAAAGAAAAAGTGGATGAACTTCTTGCACAAGCAGTTGAAGCTACTTCAAAGGATGAACGTTTAGAGGCACTTTCCGCTTTGTCAAATGCTTTACGTGCCCTCGAAGAGCTTGAAAACCCTGTGGATGAAGCGGCGCAACGTGCAGAATTTGGACAAAAGTTTAAACCCGTCATGGCGGACTTTGAAAAAGCATTAGCCAGTGGGGACATTGCTGCCATCGATGAAGCCTATAAAGACTTTAATATCAAATGGAATAAAAATGAAAGACCTGTGCGTGAGCAAAGTATTGCGATGTACGGGCAAATTGAAACACAAATGGCGTTTTTACGCATTTCCATTTCCGCTGAAGAGCCTGATGTAGCTCTTATGAAGTCCCAATTTGCAGAGTTAAAACAAACAATTGAGGATTTTGTAGCTGGTAAGGAAACAGCGAAAGCGGTCGAAGGAGAATATTCGTTATCTACATTAATTGCCTATATTGATGAGGCGAACGATTTTATCGATGCAGGTGATTATAAAGCTGCCTCTGATAAAATTCTTGAATTCATTACAATATGGCCAAGTGTAGAAATTGAGATTTCGACTCGTAACGGTAGCCTATATACTAAAATTGAAAGTGATATGCCGATTATCGCTAGTGATTTATTAAAATCAACAGTCGATAAAGAAGCTATTAAAAGTAAATTAGATAATTTCCGCACTGAAATAGAGTTAATTCAAGCTGATTCAGATTATACTTTTTGGGATTCAGCGCTTATCTTATTGCGTGAAGGCTTGGAGGCATTGCTAATTATTTTGGCATTAGTTTCATTCTTAGAGAAATCAGGACAAAAGCCAATGCGCAAATGGATCTATATCGGTGCATTTGTAGGGATTCTGTTATCAGCGGTAGCGGCTATATTAATGTCGACAATTTTAAATTCTCCGACAGTTGATACAAACCGAGAGCTGATGGAAGGCTATATTGGCTTACTAGCTGCTGCAATGATGGTAGGAGTTGGGATTTGGCTCCACAGTAAATCAAGTGTGGCAAGCTGGAATCGCTATATTTCTAAACAAATGGGCAATGCGATCTCCAGTGGTTCAGTGTTTGCCATGGCCGCAATTAGCTTCCTATCTGTCTTCCGTGAAGGGGCAGAAACACTTGTCTTCTATGCAGGAATTGCACCTAAAATGGAGACATCGCAATTTGTACTAGGTATCGTAGTAGCACTCCTAGTATTAACGATTTTTGCATTTGTGTTATTTAAAGCAAGTGGAAAAATACCAGTTCATAAATTTTTCGCAGTGGCAACGGTGTTAATTTATGTACTGGCCTTTAAAATTATTGGTGTCAGTCTGCATACGTTGCAGCTGAGGGATGCAGTTTCAACAACAGTTGTAGATGGCTTACCGGTTATCAGCTTCATTGGTTTTTACCCAACTGTAGAGACAATGATTGGACAAGCGATTTTACTTGTACTAGTTGTAGTTACGATCATCTTTAAAAAGAAACAAAAATAAATAGAAGGGCAGATGAAGGTATTTTCATCTGCCCTGTTTTTATTAGTGATCCCAATGAGACGGACGTTTCAGGTGGGAGGGTAATTTTGTTTGATGATTGCCTTGAGCTGAATTAAGTTGCATTTGGGTTAAAAACATACTTGTTGAAAGGTCTGCGCCACGTAAATTGGCATCACGTAAATCCGCACCAATAAAATCAACACCTCTTAAATCTGCATTTTCAAAATTAGCAGCAATTAAATAAGCTCCTCTAAGATTAGTTGCTCTTAAATCCTTCCTCTTTAAATTCTTCCCCATCCAATCGACCCCTCTATTGTCATACTTGCGAGCGTTTTTCTCCTTCATCTTTACGATAAGACTTTGGCGAATTTGCTCACTTGTTTCTAATAGTAAAATGTTCACCGGCAGTCGATAATTAGGAATATCTATTGCTAATAATGCATCTGCTTCCAGCTCTGTTGCACGCTGTAGTTGTTCTAATTGCAAACGTAGCTTGTTAAATAGAGATGAATCAACCTTGTGGGATAAAGCCTCTGCTACATACGCAATCATTTCATATAACTGCTCCATAATAGGAAAGACATGAAACATTTTCTCAGAAATTTCAGGGGATTGTCGCCAGTCTTGCCCATGGAATGTAGTTTGTGAAACCTTTTGACCTGCTCCTAAACAATCAAAAACTGTACATCCTTTAAACCCTTGATCTCTAAGTTTACTATGAATTTGACAGCTAAAATCCGATTGTAGATTCGGGCATGGTGTCCCAGCTGCCTTATTAATCGCGAAGTCGCTAGAGGCAGCAATATTTAAAGCCGTGCAACAAAGGCCGAAACAGCTTTGGCAATCCGCCTGTAAACTTTCGCGTATCTTTTTTCCCATTGTGTAATCTATTTTTTTTACTTCTGACATCATTGATTTCCCCTCTTAACGATAAACTTACATATGATTCTATCACTAATTATCTATGAAAGGAGATTTTTACCTTCGTTTTTCATTAAAGACGAAAGCGAAGCGGCGGCCACCTTACTTGAATTAGAGTTTGTAATTCATCTTTTACAAAAATTAGCATATTGTATTGACAATTAATTGTAAAATGTTATGATTTTTATAGACAGACAGTCGGTCTATAAGGAGGGCTAAAAATGAGAAAAGAGGCGCAAGAACGTAGGAATGAGATACTTGATGCAGCGGATGAGCTGTTCGGTCAGAAGGGCTTTGATGGCACAAGTACTAACGATATTCTCGAAAAGGTAGGTATTGCACGGGGAACGTTGTATTATCACTTCAAGTCGAAAGAGGATATTATGGACTCGCTTATTGAGCGGTATAATGCCCAAATTTTAGGTGCTGCAAAGGAAATTGCGGTAAATAAGAACATACCCGTTAACGAGCGTATTATCCGTGTTGTAATGGCGTTAAACATAAGTAGTGGAAATGGCAAGGAAATTATTGACCATATACATAAGCCTCAGAACGCGCTTATGCATCAGAAAATACAAAAGGTTATTATTAACGGCCTTCCTCCGATTCTGACGGAAATAATCCGTGAGGGTATTGAGCAAGGGTTATTTAGTACGCCGTATCCGTATGAATGTATGGAAATGGTTGTTGCCTATACGAATACCGTTTTTGATGATGATCTGGTTGAAATGTCCAAGGAAGAGCGTGCTTCACGTATTCCTGCTTTTGTATTCAACGTAGAAAGACTGCTCGGTGTTGAAAGCGGAAGTCTTATGTACATGATGAAGATGTTTGGCAGCGGAGATGAGAGTGGAAGAATTGGAAATGAAGATGGTTAATTAAAAGAGATTATTCTTTCTGCTACGGTCAGGACAGCAGATTTCAGCAATAGGAAGCAAGGTTCCGTCGTTTTGGCTAGATATTTTGTTAAGTGTTACTTCAAATGCTGTACATCTTAAAATCGGTTAATAGTTTGAAAATAGGGGTGACTTATGTATTACAGAATAATCCGTAATGATATGTCGAACAGTAAATTGATAACGTTGACAACAACGATATTTGTCGCTGTGGCGGCTATGCTTGTTTCATTATCAGCGATACTTATCGTCAATCTTTCAGGTGCAATCGATACACTGATGAATCAGGCGAAAACTCCGCATTTTATGCAAATGCATTCGGGTAATCTTGATACTGCACGGCTTACGAATTTCGCAGAGCAGAACAGCAATGTCGATGAATTTCAAGTGCTAGAGTTTCTCAATATGGACGGTGCGCAACTTATTTTAGGTGAGCGTTCACTTGCGAATAATGTTCAAGATAACGGGTTCAGCATACAGAGTGAAAAATTTGATTATCTACTTGATCTTGACGGAAACATCATAAACGTATCCGATGGCGAGCTTTATGTGCCAATTAACTATATGAAGGAGAACAATTTACAGGTCGGTGACAAGGCAGTAATAGGAGGGAAGGAATTTACTGTTGCGGGATTTCTCCGAGATTCACAGATGAATTCCATGCTGTCCTCCTCCAAAAGATTTCTTGTCAGTGAAAATGATTTCGCTGAAATTAAAAGCCTCGGAAGTACGGAATATTTGATTGAGTTTAGATTAAAGGATTTGTCGGCACTCGGCGCATTTGAAACTGCCTATGCCTCCGCAGGACTTGAAGCGAATGGACCAACGATTACATATCCACTTTTCAAAACACTTAACGCACTTTCTGATGGAATGATGATTGCAGTCATACTTCTTGTCAGCGTACTTGTCGTTGCGATCGCATTTATGTGCATCCGCTTTACGCTGCTAGCGAAAATTGAAGATGACTACCGTGAAATTGGCGTTATGAAGGCAATAGGGCTACGTCTTTCCGACATTAAAAAGATTTATCTTGCGAAGTACACAGCTATTGCGGCGGGAGGAAGTATTCTTGGTTTTGCACTTTCGTTGTTGTTTAAAGACGTGCTTCTTAAAAATATACGGCTTTATATGGGGGAAAGTGAAAACGCTTCTTTTGCGTCGTTATTAGGAATAACTGGCGTATTGCTTGTATTCCTGGCGATGATTGCCTATGTAAACGGAGTGCTGAGACGTTTTAGAAAAATATCAGCTGCAGAGGCAATACGCTTTGGCACGTCACAGGAAAAAAACACAGGCGCAAAGAGTTTTTGCCTAAACAGAAATAAGCTGCTTAACACGAATGTTTTTCTCGGTATTAAAGATGTTCTAGCAAGGAAAAGACTTTACGCCACAATGCTTGCAGTGATTGTGATCTCAGTATTTATCATTATTGTTCCTCAGAATCTATACAACACGATTTCCTCAACAAGCTTCATTAAATATATGGGTATTGGAAACTACGATATACGCATTGATATACAGCAGACTGATCATATCTCTAAAAAAGGCGCTGAAGTTTTAAAGTCTATGAGCAGTGACAGTTCCATTTCGAAATATGCCATTCTTACAACAAAAACATTCAAAACAAAAACAGAAGACGGATTGGAGGAAAATATAAAAATTGAACTCGGCGACCATTCAATATTCCCTATCGAATATTCCGAGGGTAGGGCACCAACCGTAGAGGATGAAATTGCACTTTCGACTTTGAATGCCGATGAGATGGGCAAAAAGGTTGGTGATGTCATAACGATTGTGATGAAAGGGAAGGAGAGAGAGCTCACGGTAAGTGGCATTTATTCCGACATTACGAATGGTGGAAAAACCGCAAAGGCTGTTTTTACCGACAATTCGGCAGACATCATGTGGAGTGTTATTTGTGCGAGCCTTTCAAATCAATCTCTTGTCGATGAAAAAATTTCGGAATATACGGATAGATTTGCTTTTGCGAAGATTTCCAACATTGAACAATTTGTTACACAAACATTCGGCGCGACAATAAAATCGGTCGGCAAGGCTTCCATTGCCGCAATTGTCGTTGCGCTCGTGATAATAATACTGGTTACATTATTATTTATGAAGATGCTTGTCGCAAAAGACAGATATTCCATTGCCGTAATGAAAGCGTTAGGTTTTACAAACTCGGATATAACAGTGCAATATGGTTCGCGATCGGTATTCATTTTAATAATCGGAATCGTTATCGGTACGCTTCTGGCAAACACTCTTGGAGAGGGACTTGCGGGTGCAGTAATCACCTCGTTTGGGGCGTCGTCGTTTAAGTTTTCGGTCAATCTACTTTCGGCATATGTGCTTTGTCCACTCATGATGGTATGCTCGGTGCTTATCGCAACAATCATCGGCACATCGGGTGCAGGAAAAATAAAAATATCCGAAAATATAAAGGAGTAGCTTATGAAGAACATTATTATTGGAGAACATATTGTAAAATCTTTTGGCGAAGGTTATGAAAAGCACAATGTTCTCGACGGAGCGTCCGTTGAAATAAGCGAAGGTGAGTTTATTGCGGTAATGGGACCATCTGGCTCGGGAAAATCAACACTAATGTTTGCCCTAAGCGGCATGGATAGCGTTGATGGCGGAAAGATTGTTTTTGATGGTAGTGATTTATCGTTAGTGGGAGAGATTGAGCTTTCGGATATACGACGAACAAAAATGGGCTTCGTTTTTCAACAGCCAACTATGTTGAAAACCCTGAATATTCTTGATAATATTATTCTTCCTATAATGCGCGACAACAGAAAGAACGTTGCAAGAATTTCAGAAAAAGCACGAGTACTTATGAAGAGGGTAGGCATTGCGGAACTTGAACAACGCGATATTACACAAGTTTCGGGTGGACAGCTACAGCGTGCGGGTATCTGTCGAGCACTTTTGAATAGCCCGAAAATCATCTTCGGTGATGAGCCTACGGGTGCACTTAACTCCAAATCAGCACAGGAGATTATGGACATATTTTCCGAAATCAACGCAGACGGTACGGCGATTATGCTTGTCACTCACGACGCAAAGGTTGCAGCAAGGGCGGAGCGTATAATGTTTATGCGCGACGGAAAAATCGTCAGTGAGCTGAAGCTACCGAAATTTAATGGGACGGGTATAGATAGCAGAGTCGAAAAAGTAACGGAGAAAATGTGGGAAATAGGAATATGATTGGTTTGTCACTGTTACGATTTTTACAAATGACACTCAAAACTAGTGACTTTCTTGCAGCGATTTGTATTTGAGTTGAAATGTTACCAACCTTCATTTGGGGACATTTCTTTGCTTAATGTTGTAAATCCGCATAAATCTGGCGAGATCCCATATTGTTTATCCTCTTTATTAATTTCTCCAAGTCAAAATCGAAGTTTTTGGGGAGTACCCATACTGCCGTTGCTTGCCTCACCACATGGCCAACATCGCAGCATGAATAAAAGCCTCTAGAGCATTTCTAGATGTTCTTACTTGTTTAAAAGAGTTTAAAACTTTCTTCCAATATCATAAACTTATAAAAAATCAAAGGGATGGAGTTGTATAAATCCAATGAAAAAAATACTTATCACCATTGGTGTTATCATGGTAGTAGGAATTGCATTTTCAATCTTTCAATACAACAAATATAAAGAAAAATCAGTTACCGATATCCTAACCACTTTAGATTACAATGCAGTTGATTCTATAAGAGTAAAAGATGTAGATGACACAAAACTTGAATACACTTTTGAAAAAGAAGACAAAGACACTATCGTGCAAGCATTAAAGAATTTAAAATTACATCGCACTTCAAAAAAAGATTTACCATTTGATTCTGGATATTTGCTAACAACATCAACGAAAGATGATATTTATAACTTATATTTAAACGGCAACGGCAAAACAACCATTTTTACCACTAAAGATGAAGATGTAGGATATTACATTAACTACGAAATGAGTAATAGCGATTTCTACAAACTTATAGAAAGTTTGATAAAAAAAGAGAAAGATAATAAATAATAGAAATGCCCCCCTTTAAGTGTGAAGGTAAAAGAGGGGCATTTTTTAAATCATATTATTATTTATAAGACTTTTTGACAAGACCTTCACCTGCGATAAAAGTGAAATACGTTTTACCTGTCGGATTGTCATACAACTCGTAATAAGGCATTTCAACGTCAACCTTTTTCCACCCTTTAACTCTCATGTCTTCTCGTAAGATAATCATATAATCTGTACCATCTACAAGACGTGGTAGAATAGATGCCTTAAGTGTCGAAGTAAGAGAAAGAATAACTGAAGCGATACCAGCTGCTACACTAAATTTTGTAGCCACTGTAAATACTAATCCAAGGATACCTGCTACAGACGATAGACTTGCTTGTATTGCGTTTGAATCAGCATCCTCTTTGCGGATATGCTCTTTAGCTACTGTTTGTGCTGTAAACATTTTATCCAAATCATCTCGTGTTACTGTAATAACCTTTGTTAAATATCGATATTGTGTCATATTAATTTCCCCCGTTTGTTTTTATTTTTTATACAGTGTTAGCCAACACTATATAAAGAACTTTTCATCTTCTTTTTAACAACCACTTTTCGAAAAATAATTTAAATAAGTAAATGAACGTTAACCTCACCATGAGGCGCAACAAAAAGCACATCCTATCGTGGATGTGCTTTTTGTATTGAAACTTCCTATTGGATATTTTATTGGTTTCAAATCCTTCTGCATTTTAAAGTGCACTACTTTCAGTTCTTCAATACTCAGTTCCCAACAAATATAGCTACTTATTTTGCAAAAATAAGTAGCTATATATTTGTAAAGGTCGTAGGAATCTCCTACCAAGCCAAAACTCTAGTTTTGGAGTTTGCCCGGGCAAACCCGTTGCTTACCCTCCATTTTTTTCAGGGCAAACAGTTTGCCAAAAGACCATATTTTGGGAGTGAATTGTTTGTCCTTTGCGAAATTTTTTGTACCCATAAAAACACTAGGCTTTGACTAGTCCCACAACGAGGAGGTTAGCTTGAATGAGCCGCCTGTTTATTGAATGGACTAGTAACATTCCGAATGCTAGATCAAAGATTTTATAAAATGAACTTAATCAAGGAAGGGTCCTTTATGAAAAAGGATCTTCCTTTTTTTGCATTTAATACTTGCAAACTTAAAAGTTATAGTGTAATATTCAACTAGTACACTATAACACGAGGTGTTTGCATTGAAAAAATTGGCAGGGTTATTCAAAAAAGAATGGGTGCTTTTTAGGACATGGCTATTTGTTGCGATTTTTGCAGGAATTATGTTGTCATTGGTGCTTCCATATTTAATAAAGCGATTTGTTGATGGCTTGACAATGCCGGAAAATCAGCTATCTTTTGCACTCACAATGCTAGTGATTGTATTAGGCGGATTTTATTCGATATTACAATTTTTAGCTAGTATACGACACGATTTAAAGGTCAAAGAAATATGGCTACACTCCACTAGCTCGATTACACAGCTTGTGGGTGTA
Organism: Lysinibacillus sp. RS11; assembly: GCF_042019215.1. Lineage (NCBI taxonomy): Bacteria > Bacillati > Bacillota > Bacilli > Caryophanales > Bacillaceae > Lysinibacillus > Lysinibacillus sp. RS11. The sequence continues at coordinate 1,864,418 of NZ_CP168124.1, forward strand.
AAAGTTATTTTTTCACTATTTGGATATGCTATCTTCAATTTATTTTTTATTAGTATAGCCATGTACAATGTAAAAGATGAATTTGTAGCCAATTTTGGACAAATAGTATTATCACTAATACTTTCTGTAGGAATTTTAGTCATTTTCCAATGGATAATGTTTGTCATACTGCTACTATTTTTAGCATTTTATCTCCAAATGAAGCATTTTATAGGTCGCTTTGCCATTGTTATTATGATGGGTGCTTTTTTCTTCAGTATGAATTTATGGTATAAATTTACTGAAAGCCAGCTATATGCTTCTATTTTTCATCATATTGAAATTCCATTAGATTGGTTGGCACACTATTTACCAAAGGCAAAAGTATCGACTATTGAGATTATCTATAATCCGCTTTATGTTGTGGAGGAAGTAGTGATGATAATTTTGATCGTCATTCTATTTATCGTAGCGACGAAGTGGCTTGAAAAGGTGGTTTTACGATGACAATCGACTTTTCACGTGATAAGCCCATATATAGCCAACTTGTAGATCGGATATGTGGAGATATTTTGAAAGGCAATTTAGAGCTAGGGGATCGACTTCCTTCTGTTCGAGAATATGCAGTTGAAACAGGTGTTAATGTAAATACCGTACAACGCGTGTACAAGGAGTTAGAAGCCATGAATATAACGGAAACGAAACGAGGTCAAGGTACATTTATTACAACCAACGAAGAGCGGATTGTACTTTTACGAGAAGATATGAAAAACCAATTAGCTGAAAATTTTTTAACATCTATTGAAGCACTGGGATTTTCCAAGGAAGAGATGCTTGTCGTGTTAACAAAAAATCGTGAGGTGAAATAAATGTTACAGCTATCAAATGTTTCTTTTCGTTATATGAAAAAGCCGATTTTGCAAGATGTGTCTTTTTCCATTCCGGTTGGCCGAATCATTGGGCTTGTTGGAGAAAATGGCAGTGGCAAGTCGACACTTTTAAAAGTATTGGCAGGCTTATTACATCCATCTAGTGGTGAGGTCTTGCTAAATGGAACGCCTGTAACACGCAGAAATGCTGATCAGATTGCTTATTTACCAGATATTGATTTATTTTTTGATTTTTACACAGGTGAGCAGCTTTTTCAGCACTATGCCTCTCAATTCGAAGATTTTTCGTATGATAAGGCATGTATCGTTGCAGAGTTTTTAAACGTTGATAAAAATATGAAGCTACGGGAATTATCAAAGGGGAACCGTGGTCGGATGAAAATGGCCGCAACTCTTGGGCGAGAAGTACCCTTTTATTTAATGGATGAGCCATTTTCTGGTTTAGATCCAATTGTTCGTGAACAGCTTATTAAAGGCTTAATTCAATTTACAGATATTGAAAACCAAACAATATTGTTATCAACGCATGAGTTATATGAGGTAGAACCTATTTTAGATCAAATTATTTTACTGCAAAATGGTTCGATTATTGCACATGAGGAAGTAGAGACGATTCGAGATGTTACGAATAAAGATGCTGTGCAATGGATGAAAACTTATTATAAGAAAGGATGAAATTAATGACAACACAACCAATAGTTCAATTGCAAAATTTATCAAAAACCATTCGTGGTAAGCAATTAATTCAGCAACTGAATATCGATTTATATCCAGGTCAAATTACTGGATTTTTAGGACCAAATGGTGCCGGGAAAACGACGACAATTCGTATGATGACAGGGCTTATGCATCCAACAGAGGGGAAAGTCATTGTAGATGGCCTTTCCTTACAGGAGAATTATGAAGAAGCGATTAGTAAGATTGGCGTAATTGTAGAAAACCCGGAAATGTATAAATTTATGACGGGCTATAAAAACTTACTGCATTTTGCGCGTATGCATAAAAACGTCACAAAAGAGCGTATTGAAGAGGTAGTTAGACAGGTCGGTCTAGAGAAACGCATTCATGAAAAGGTATCGACGTATTCACTTGGGATGCGTCAGCGTTTAGGACTTGCTCAGGCACTACTTCATCGACCAAAATTTCTAATTTTAGATGAACCAACAAATGGTTTAGATCCAGCGGGCATTCGTGAGTTCCGTATGTATTTGCGTAAAATTGCGGCTGAGGATGGCGTATCTGTTTTTGTTTCTAGCCATTTATTATCCGAAATTGAGTTAATGTGTGATCGAGTAGCGGTTATACAAAATGGTAAACTCATCGATATTCGTGATATTAACATTGAAACTTCTTCATTTTATTATATTGAAGCTGCACCAAAAGATGATGTTGCCATTCATCTGCAAAAGTTCGATTATAACTTTACTGTAGAAAATAATGGTTTCGTGGTGGAAATAAAGAAAGAAGATATACCGAAACTGATTACGCAATTTGTGAACGCAGAAATCCAATTATTCGCCGTACAACCACATCAAAAAACGTTAGAGGATCAATTCTTAGAAATGACAGGAGGTGGCCAAATTGCTGAAGCTAATGCAAAATGAATGGATGAAATTGTGGCATAAAAAAGGAACTTGGGCAATGGTCGCACTATTAATCCTCGCTATTGTTGGTCCTGGTATTATGATGAAATACTATGAAACAAAGACTGCAGAGGATATAACGTGGCAGGAAAATGAACAACAGGTTATTAATAATTATAAAGACATGTTGAAGGGTGACAATGTTTCAGAAGTAGATAAAAAATACTTTGAAGAGCAAATTGCTATTTCTGAGTATCGATTAGCAAATGACGTGCCTTCTCAAACAGAGGGAAGCCTAGCAAGCTTTATGACATTTGCAAGTAATATGCTAACTTTAATCACATTGTTCACAGTGATTTTAGCAGCGAGTATCGTATCAAGTGAGTTTTCAACAGGCACGATTAAAATGTTGTTAACACGTCCTATGTCTCGGGCAAAAATATTAACTTCAAAATTACTGACAACTTTCATATTTGGGCTCTTTTTAATTGCTGTCAATGTAGTGGTTAGCGCTCTAGTAGGGTTCATATTATTTGGTGGTGCAACGGGCGTTGAGTTAGAGATGGTCAATGGTCAGGTAGTTGAAAAAGCAGTGTGGAATGATTTGGCATATCACTATTTACTTTCTGGCGGAGATTTCGTGATGTCGACATTATTTGCTTTCTTAGTGGGCTCAGTATTCCGTTCAAGCTCTTTAGCCATTGGTTTAACGATGTTCTTATCTTTTATGGGCGGAATGATTGTGATGTTCTTAAGCCGATATGAATTTGTTAAATATATTTGGATAACACATTCAAATTTAACACAGTATGAAAGTGGTAATTTAATGATAGAAGGTATTACAATGCCATTCTCTCTTACAATTCTCGCAATCTATGCAGTTTTATTCTTAGCAATAAGCTATCTGTCATTCATGAAACGTGATGTGACAGCATAAAAAAGACACGGTATGAAATCGACTTTCATACCGTGTTTTTCTAATTCTTAGATTCATTAAAGGCTACAAATGTTTAGCGATAATTTGCTGTAGCTTTGCTTGAATAGTTGGTAAGTCCTGTGTCGTAATCGTTGTTCTAACATTGCTTTCGTCCATATCTAAAGCTTCAGAGAAGAAGCTACCAATACCTCTTACTTTTCGATCAATTTGCATGAGTAATTCTACTGAATGATTAGTTTGAGATAAAAAGACGATTTCAAGCTCATCTAAATGTCCTCTAAATTGCCCAGTTGGCACAAATTCAAACTCTTGGATGAAGGGATAGTATCCACGGAATCGAGCTGGCGCCTGTTCACATTCAGCTTCGCGTAAACGGAATCCAAGTCCATTAATGGCATCGAGAATATGTGCTGCGAGGTCTGTAGGCTGGACACGAATATAATCTTTATCATGAGGGTCTACTGCGTTTTTAATATCAAGCCCTGTTTGAATCCAAACTTGTGTTTTGCCCGCTGTAATAGGTGTCTCAAATGGCAATGTTAAAGAAAAGGGAATTACTTTCTTTTCACCAGCAGCAATCACAAAAGGCTCCGTTACTTTAACTTTTTGTAGCGCTACGACTTCCGTATATTTATGGTCATTAGATTCTCGAATATAAGTAGTGTTCACCGATAAAAAAATGGTATCGATTTGCTGCTCAACATTCCCACCTTGCACAACGATTTCACCACGCATAACTTCTCCCGCCTGGTATGTAGACTTTTCTAGCATTGTATCGACTGTTGTCGAGCCAATCCCAATACTTGCAAGTGCTTTGTTAAAAAAAGACATTTGTATTCCTCCTATTAACTTTAATAATTATACATACGAAAATTTTTGGAAAAGGTTTCAAGATGAAAAAAAGTTTCGTCTTCATAACTAAAAACAAGAGAGGCATATTTATCCGTCACCATAAAAAATACCGAAAAGGCACTAGAAGTAGATTCTATCGACGTTTACAAGATGAATTATACAAGGGGAGGATATTGAAAATTCAGAAAAACATTTATTTTTCGCAGGATGAAGACTATAATAGACAGTAAATTAATTGGTATAGACAACTATACCAAAGGGAGGCGTAGATACTGTCAACTTAGATGGTGAAGGATTTGAAACGTTGGTTATAGATGGTCAAGTCATTCAATGCGGCGAACCGTTATTACTAGTAGACTTAGAGAATATTAAAGACAAAGTGCCTTCTATCATTACACCAGTTGTTTTCACAAGTTTAGTTGGACAAGAAGTAACACTTAACAAATCAGGTTTCCAACGAGCAGGTTCTACTAATTTTATTTCGATTAATAAATAGCAAACAGCCTATACGAGGGGGAATAAAGAATTGAAATTGGAACGTTTTTCTTTTAAAGAAGATTTATACACACGTGCAATAGATATGATAGTACAAGCTAAAAAAAGCGGTGCTACAACGTTCGGGCTAGCTACAGGTGGTACGATGGAACCGCTGTATGCTAAAATCCGTGAAATCGATGTTGATTTTTCCAATTGTATTAGCTTTAATTTAGACGAATATGTTGGACTAGGTGCTAAACATGAACAAAGCTATGCATGTTATATGGATCAACATTTATTTCGGAATAAACCATTTAAAGAATCCTATTTACCGAATGGTTTAGCGGATCATCCAGCAGAGGAAGCGGCACGCTATGAATCTTTATTACAGCAGCATACATTAGATTTTCAATTGCTTGGCATCGGACAAAACGGTCATATCGGTTTCAATGAACCAGGAACGCCATTTGATTCTTTCACACATCTTGTGACGCTTGCACAATCAACTCGCCAAGCAAATGCACGCTTCTTTGAATCAATCGATGAAGTTCCAACCCAAGCATTGACGATGGGGATTCAATCCATTATGCGCGCAAAGTGTATTTTGTTAATCGCTGTCGGAGAAGCAAAGCGTGATGTATTAGAACGTGTGCTTGCGTCTGAGTATACTGAAGATGTACCAGCAAGTGTTTTATCGCAACATCCAAATGTTATTATTCTAACAGATTTGCAAGTAGAGGAGCATTCACACAAGTAGCTGTTAACTAAACGTTTTTGACGATGAAATAAGATAAAAAAGTAGTTGGAGATACAAGTAAATGTAGACCTTCAACTACTTTTTTTGCTTAGATTTTCTGATATAAATAAAATAAATCGACAAACGAACGGTTAATGCTTTGTTGAAAAAAGACATAAAAAGGTTTCAAGACGTAAATAGATTTCGATATAATGAATGAAAAACTAGAGAGGCCTATTTATGGAAACAGAATGGTTACGAACTTTTATTGTTGCTGCGAAAACAGAGAATTTTCGTGAGACGGCAGAACAACGTTTTATTACGCAATCGACAGTATCGAAGCATATGCAGCATCTAGAAAAAGAACTTCAAACAACACTTTTTGAAAGACAGGGTAAGCACGTGAAATTAAATCGTATTGGTGCCCATTTTTTACTACAAGCAGAGAAAATGATTGCGACAATTGATGAAGGATTACAAAATACTGCGTCCTTTATGGATGGGTATACGTCTCAGTTAACAATTGGTGCTGCACCTCAAATCGCCAATTCCACATTACCAGTAATCATTCACGTATTTCAGCAGCAAAGACCTTCCATTCAAATCACGATCGAACTGTTAAAATCCAATGAAATCGGAGAAGCGGTATACGCAGGCGTAGTAGATATCGGTTTATCAAAATTGACATCGACTCGAGACATTCTAGCAGTCCAACTCGCGCAGGAACCACTTCAATTAATTGCTCCGATGTCAAAAAGAGCGACAGATGCACTGACTCTTTTACAGCAGGAAATTATTTTAACACATGAATACGCACCTTACTGGCAAGACATACAGCAAGTATTGCAACAATTCCCAAGCTATAAAAGCATGCATATCAATCAAACAGAGGTCATCAAAAACTTCGTCAAACAAGGATTAGGTATCGCTTTTTTACCAAAGAGTGTGATCGAGGCGGAATTTCAGCAGCAATTGCTTCATAGCTATTCGGTACAGGAGTTTTCCCATATTGTATCGAACACTTATTTTTTATCAAAATATTTGTCAGCGGATATTGAGGCCTTCTTAGCCGTTTGCCATTCCGTCTACAATGGGGCGGCTTTAGACTAGCGTGTCTAAATTTTTAATGAGCTTTTTTACTTAGACATCATTTGGTCAACGTTTTTCTACAATCAACATTGTAAAGCAAATCTGCATCATTTATTCATATATTCCTTTTATAATAGATCAATCGGTGAGTTATACAATTAAAAATAGAAGGTGTTTCTAGATGTATAGTATGATGTCGAAAATAAGTCAGTTTATAAGCGGACCTATTTCAATATTTTTAAATTCCTATGAACATTCTCCGTTCATTATGGCCATTCTACTTGGATTAATAGGCGCATTAGCACCTTGTCAGTTAACGGGGAATATAAGTGCTATCACTTTTTATGGGAATCGAGCAATTCAAATGAAAAGTAATTGGCAAGAAATTATGTTTTTTATACTGGGGAAAGTCGTGGTATTTAGTTTTATCGGCTTTTTCGCTTGGTTATTTGGACAGTCCTTTGAAACGAAGATAACTAAGTATTTTCCTATTTTTCGCCAAGTAATTGGTCCGATACTGCTGATCACAGGACTCGTGTTGATTGGCATTTTAAAACTAAAATTCCTGAATCGAATTCCTTCGTTTATTCCGTCCGTGTTAAAAGAGGGGAAACTTGGCTCCTTTCTGATGGGCGCTAGTTTTTCCATTGCCTTCTGTCCTACGATGTTTGTGTTATTTTTCGTGTGGTTAATGCCAACAGTCGCAACCTCTTCGTATGGTTTCGCTTTGCCAGCCATTTTTGGTTTAGCAACCTCTGTGCCACTTCTGGTAATGCTAGGGCTTATTCATTTATTTGATGCAAAAAGGCTCATTATGCGGACAAGCATGAAAATGGGGAGAGTGATTCAGATCGTTGCGGGTATTATTCTGATCATTTTAGGTATAACCGATACGATTACATACTGGGGATTGTACTGAAGAGGGAGGAGTTAAAAAACGCTGTCAAATTTGAATAGATTATCATAGAGCTCAAAATATAAATGTAGAAAGTGTGAAAAAAATGATGAGTGCAACATTATTATTTATCCTCGCAGGAATAGGCGAAATTGGAGGTGGCTATTTAATATGGCTTTGGTTAAGAGAAGGTAAACCATTTTATTGGGGGATTATAGGTGGTATTGTGTTGGCTTTATACGGGGTTGTCGCAACTTTTCAATCCTTCCCGACCTTTGGAAGGGTTTATGCAGCCTACGGAGGTGTCTTTATTGTTCTTTCTATTTTATGGGGTTGGGGAATAGACGGCAAAAAACCCGATGTCTTGGATTGGGTTGGGGCAGGCATTTGTTTAATTGGCGTAATGGTTATTTTATTACCTCGGTCATAACTTGGAAAAATATTATCTTATAAAATTTCTTTTGATTAATAATTTCTCTGTACCTTCACAATTTGAGTAAAATCATGATTGTGAAGGAATTTTTATTTTAAAATAAAAATTTAATGGAAAAAATAAAAATTTTTGTAACGAATCCTATTTAATATCTATATATAAGTGTCACCGTTAAAAGTCTAGTGAGAGGAGGAAGGAAAGTGGAGAATTTAAGTGAAATATACAAATCTTATGCAGATGAAGTAAAACGGTTTCTTATTTGTTTAACAACTAATGTCGATTTAGCTGAGGAACTGACGCAAGAAACCTTTTATCAAGCTGTAAAGTCAATTGAGCGATATAACGGTGAATGTAAGATGTCTGTTTGGTTATGTCAGATTGCAAAGCATACATACTATAATCATTTAAAAAAGGAAAAACGTCAAAGCCATATGAGTGTGGAACAAATGATGGAAATGGGGTTGGATGTTCCATCTAATGTGGAATCACCAGACGTGAAACTTGCCAAACGTAATACATTTATTTCATTACATAGAGAAATTCATCTATTAAAAGAACCGTATCGTGAAATATTTTTACTTAGAACTTCCGTCAATCTTAGCTTCAAAGAAATTGGAGAGATATTCGATAAAAGTGAGAACTGGGCAAGGGTAACATATTATCGAGCCAAATTAGAATTGGTAGAAAGGATCCGAGGTGATCAGAATGAACTGTAATATTATAAAGGATTTATTACCCTCTTATATTGATGGTATTTGTAGTGAAGATACTACAAAAGTTGTCGAGGAACATTTACAACATTGTGAAGAGTGTCGTTTGTATCTAGAATTAATGGAGCAGCCAACAAATGATATGCTGCCAGAAGAAGTAATGGTAGCAAAAGCGCCATTTAAAAAAATTAATAAAAAGCGTCGTATACAAGTTTTAGTTACCATTTTGATTACTTTTATTTTCACAACTATAGGCTATAGTGTTGTTCAAAATGTGGGAGCTGTACATCAAATCTTTTTTCCAATGAGCACTGCTACTGTAAATTTAGATGATGATAAAAAAGAGTGGACTACATTATATTTTGACGACAAAGATTATTTAAAATTTGATAGTATTTTTTGGAACAAGGAAATCGTTAATGATGCAAATAGTAATAGTGATGTAATTTTAAGAATAAAAGATGAAAATGGCCATGTTGTAGTAGATGAATTTAAGATATCCCCTGGGAAAAGCGTGAAATTGGATGGACTAAAGAAAAATATAAAATATTCTTTCGAAATGAAGGCTAAAAAAGGACAGTTTTTCATTAACGTAGTTTGAAACCTAGAAAGTTGCTTTAAAAAGAGAGATATTTAAAGCCTTTAAATTCTCAAAAAATAGAAAGAACGTAAAAATTCTCAATTGAAAATATACGTTCTTTTTACAGGCGTGTTGATTAAGAAAAAATAGGTTTATTATTGAGCGATAAAAAGATTTTTTTGTTGCTATTTTGCTTATATATCCCCATTTTTAACTGATTGTAGCGTAGGGCTACTTGACTCCCGCGGGAAAGCGAGTAGCCCGTAACGGAAATCAGAGCCTTCATATTAATGCAGGTGGATAAAAATGGTTAATTAACACACCTGTTCTTTTTGTTTACTTTTATTTTCACTGTATCGTTTTTATTGATACTTTCACAGAACAACAGTAATTTACTTTTTAATTGCAACAAATCGTAATCGCCTATAATCAGCAATCCATTGATTATCCTGATAAGACATAGGCTTTAATAATTCTTCACACTTTGCATAGATCTGTTCTTTTTCAGCTTCTGATAAATGCTGGAGCATATTATTGCTGAACATCACTAGCCAATTACGTAGCCCATCGTCACCTTGAAGTGAGGTTGGACGTTCATATAGCGTAATCATTTCAACCGTAAAACCAGCATCTTCTAATTTCGACTGGTATTCTTCTAAAGTAGGGAAGTACCATGGGAAATATTCCTCTATATAAGACAGATTTAATGCCTCCATACTTTTTTGTAGTGCCCATACAATAGAAGCGATATTACCGTATCCACCCATTTCAGCAACGAACCGGCCACCTTGTTTAAGTGCAGTGTAAATATTTTGAATGACTTCATCCGGCTGCTTCATCCAATGGAGTGCAGCGTTTGAGAAGACTGCATTAAATTGATTTGTCATATGAAGTGCGGCAGCATCCATTGTGTAAAACGTAATGTCTGGGTATTTTTGCTGTGCAGCGATAATCATGTCGTGGGAGGCATCGATCCCTTGCACATTGGCACCAAGTCCTGCAATATCACGTGCTAAATCACCTGTGCCACAACCAACATCTAAAACTTCTTCATTTTCTTGAGGGGCAAGTAAGTCCACTAAGCTTCCTCCAAATTTTGAAACAAAGTCATGCTTTTGATCATATAAATTGGCATTCCATGTTGTTGTCATTTCTCTTCATCTCCTTTGTTTGAGCATAACAGAGAGTGTAGGTGAACAGAAATGCGGAAAATGATCAGTTTTGATTCCACATTGGAATATAGAAGGGGGCAGGCTATGTACGGTAGCGCCATGATCGTTTACCTGCATTAGCGATAACGGCTCCTTCATTAAATAGTCAATTCGGTTTTAAGAAAAGTTACTATATCATTCCAATCTTCTATTGGAGCATTTTTTTCATATTTAAAAGTGCCAAAATTCACATGAGCATCTGGTTCATCTTCATAAAGTGAAAATTCTCGTATTAACTTGCCATTTTCTATTACTATTAGTTCTGCATTAAAATCCTCATCGTAGTATGCATAAGTAACAGAATGATCCATTGCAAGTTCCAGCCAAGATTCATTTGTTAAACCAAAGAACGCTTCTCCTTCTATGTCTACAAAATATGTCCATTCATCTTCATGTTCTGCAATATGTCCTGATTGATCAATTTCCTCATCTATCCAATGGCAATATCTTTTTTTGGCTTCTTCTAACGGTAAATTCATTTTAAAACAACATGTTCTCATTTCTATTTACACCTCTATGTAATGACGATTATTAATTGACAGTTTAACATGGAAGATACTCAACAAAAAAGGTAGCTGACGTTTTCATCAGCTACCAATCTTATTTTTCAAGCTTCGTTAATGTTTTACCACTCCAACCAAAGATGATTGTTAAAATTGGTCCGAGTAGACAGAAGAAGGTATATGGCAGGTAAGAAGTTGTTGGTATATCTAGTACACTAGCAATAAAAATACCACAAACACTCCACGGAACAAGAGGGTTAACTACAGTACCTGCGTCCTCCATGACACGAGATAGATTTTTAGGGGCAAGTCCAACCTTCTCAAATTGAGCTTTAAATGCTTCCCCAGTAAGAAGGATGGATAAATATTGCTCACCAATTAATGTGTTGACACCAATTCCTGTAATGGCAGCGCCTGTAATAACAGAGCCAGCACTTTTAAAGAAACCTTCCACCTTCGATAAAATACTTTGAATAATGCCGAGCGTAAATAATAGACCACCCATTGTTAATGCTAATAAAACTAAGGCAATTGTAAATAGCATACTGTTCATACCACCACGTGTCAGTAATGCATCTACGTCTTTATTACCAGTATTAGAGACATAGCCATCAAAAAGCATTTTGAATACATTCGACAGTGCAATCGGTTCTTGTATGTAGGCAATTCCAATACCAATAATTGAAACGACTGCAAGTGTAATTAGTGCGGGTGCTTTATAAAATGTCATAATAACAAGAACAACAATTGGTAATAATGTATACCAATGAACAAGCCCAGTTGACAGTAATCCCTCTTTAAATTGCTCAACTGTTTCAAATGAAGTATCTGCTCCTGTTGGCGATAAAATTGCATAAAGAACAAATGATATTAAGAAAGCTGGAATCGTTGTCCAACCCATATTTTTAATATGCTCGAAAAGGTCTACGCCAACTGTACCTGAGGCAAGATTTGTTGTATCTGATAGCGGAGACATTTTATCTCCAAAGAAAGCTCCGGACACAATCGCACCGGCTGTTATAGCTAAAGAGATGTCCATTGCACCTGCAATCCCCATAAAAGCAACGCCCACAGTCGCAACTGTTGTTAATGAACTACCAACAGAAATACCAACGATACTACAAATCAAAAATACGATGGCAAAGAAAAAGCTTGGTGAAACCGTTAAGAAACCGTAGTAGATAAGCGTTGGGATTGTGCCACCCATAATCCAACTTGAAATTAAAATACCAATAAAGAAGAAAATAAAAACAGCTCCAAGACCAGCACTGGCACCTGCCACCATACCAGCTTCAAGCTCACGAAAAGGAACTTTTTTTAGTAATCCATAGGCAATTAAAAGCGAAATGACAAGTAAAATAGGTATATGGGGTGTCGCTTGTAAATACCCAATACTGAACGCCATCGTGGCAATAATTAATAATATAATGAAGCTTGCCTCGATAAATCGAGGGTTACTTTTTGCTTCAATTCGAAACATGCTAATCCTCCTAACAATCACTTCTTCGCTTCAATGCGGTGAAGCCCAAAAGTATTATAGCATGCACATAAATTTTGTCAATTGATTGAAAATTACGTCAGTTCAATTAGTATAGTCCCAAACTTTCTTGAAAACCGTATAAGTTGCAACTAGGAAGAGCATAACAAGCGTCAGAGGCTTTAAAATAGCTGGTGAAACAAGGTGTATGGTGTATGCACCAATGAACGAGTAAAAAAAGAATTATTTTCGCAATCTTTTTAAAGTCAACCATGTTAGCCATTATTTGTCATAACGCGAGAAATGGCAATAAGTAACAATGAACACTAGACATATTTATGTAAAAATCGTTTACAATTCCTTAACATTTGTAACGGTGAAAAAATTGAAGAGAAAAAAGTTTTTTCAAGTATTTTTATTAAAATAAAAGAAAAAACGGTAATATTTAAAGAAAATATGGTGATTTTTATCGTTAGATTACCAACGTTTTCAACTTGGAAAAGTACTAAAAAATAAATGTGGCAATTTTTATATTACATTTTTGTAAATTCAACTCGTTTATGTTTAAAAAAATGTAGAATTGTGTAAAAGTTTTGTTATGATGATTGCAGAAATCCACTATATTCTTTCAACAGGAGGAACAATATGTTCAACTCAAACAAGCAAGATCCATTTTTTAAGGCGTTATTAAACATTTCTAAAAATGTTAATGAAGGCATTTACTATGCACATAATGCACGTATTCAAGATATAGATGCGCTGAAAGAAATCGCAGATACAATGAAACAATATGAAAAAAGTGGAGATAAATTGATTCATGAGCTGATCGTCATGCTGAATAAATCATTTATGACGCCTATCGAGCGCGAGGATATTTTAGCGCTTGCCAATAAATTAGATGATGTTATTGACGGCATGGAAGGCTGTATTGCTCACTTTGATATGTATAATTTAACTGAAGTGACAGAGCCGATGCGTCAATTCCTAACATATATTGCAAAAAGTACAGATGAAATGGTACAAGCAATGGAACTATTAAATAATAAAAAGCTTGTGGAAATGCGTAAACATGCGATTCAAATTAAAGATTATGAGCGTGAATGTGATGAAATTTTCCGTTCTTCAATGAAGCAATTATTTATCCAGGAAAAAGATCCAATGCGTATCATCGTGTTCAAAGATATTTACGAACAATTTGAAGATATTGCAGACTACTGTCAAACAGTAGCAAATACAATTGAAACAATAATTATGCGTAACGCGTAAGATGGAGTGTACGAAATGGATACGATATTACTAATAACAATATTAATCGTTATATTCGCACTTGTGTTCGATTTTATTAACGGTTTCCATGATACAGCCAACGCGATCGCAACTTCTGTATCAACAAGAGCTTTGAAGCCGCGAACAGCAGTATATATGGCAGCGGGTATGAACTTCATCGGGGCTATTACATTTGTTGGGGTAGCGAAAGCATTGACAAAGGATATTGTTGACCCATACAGCTTGAATGCTTTTGATGGAGATACTACAGGTTCTGTCGTTATTTTAGCGGCATTATTTTCAGCGATCACATGGAATTTAGTAACGTGGTACTTTGGAATTCCGTCTAGTTCATCGCATACATTGATTGGTTCTGTGGCAGGGGCGGCTATTGCAGCGGCAGGTTTTGACGCTTTGAATTACAGCGGCTTTATAAAAATCCTTCAAGCGCTTATCTTCTCACCATTACTTGCGTTTGCAGCTGGTTTCTTAATGATGTCTTTATTTAAAGTTATATTCAAGGATATGAATTTATATCGAACGAATAAAGGTTTCCGTACGATGCAAATTGGTACAGCAGCTTTACAATCATTTACTCACGGTACTAACGATGCGCAAAAGGCGATGGGGATTATTACGCTCGCTTTAATTGCAGGAGGCTTACATCAAGGTGACGATATTCCTTTCTGGGTACGTTTTGCAGCAGCATGTGCGATGGGTCTTGGTACATCAGTAGGTGGTTATAAAATCATCAAAACAGTTGGTGGTAAGATCATGAAAATTCGTCCAGTAAATGGGGTTGCAGCTGACCTTGCTTCTGCATCTATCATTTTTGGAGCGACATTAATTCACTTACCAGTTTCTACAACACATGTTATTTCTTCATCCATCATGGGGGTAGGAACAGCACATCGTGTTAAAGGTGTTAAATGGGGCATGGCACGAAAAATTGTGACAACATGGGTGATCACAATGCCAATTTCTGCAGTCATGGCAGGAGCTATTTATTACTTATTAAGTTTATTTTTCTAACATAATGAGAGGGAATGCACAATTTACGTGCATTCCCTTTTTTGATTTGATTAATTGATAGCGACGAGCAGAGTGACCGGAAGATAGGGCGAAGTGACGGAAAGGCTGAGCAGAACGAAAGAAGGCGACGGAAAGGCCAGGTAGAACGACGGAAAGAAAGGGCGAAGCGACGGATAGCTCGAGCATAGCGACGGATAGAAAAGAAGGCGACGGAAAGAAAGGGCAGAGTGACGGAAAGAAAACCCGAAGCGACGGATAGCTTGAGCAGAACGACGGATAGAAAAGAAGGCGACGGAAAGTTCAGGCAGAACGACGGAAAGAAAGGCCGAAGCGACGGATAGCTCGAGCAGAACGACGGATAGAAAAGAAGGCGACGGAAAGTTCAGGCAGAACGACGGAAAGAAAGGGCGAAGCGACGGATAGCTTGAGCATAGCGACGGATAGAAAAGAAGGCGACGGAAAGAAAGGACAGAGTGACGGAAAGAAAGGGCGAAGCGACGGATAGCTCGAACAGAACGCCGGATAGAAAAGAAGGCGACGGAAAGTTCAGGTAGAACGACGGAAAGAAAGGACAGAGTGACGGAAAGAAAGGGCGAAGCGACGGATAGCTCGAGCAGAACGACGGATAGAAAAGAAGGCGACGGAAAGTTCAGGCAGAACGACGGAAAGAAAGGGCAGAGTGACGGAAAGAAAGGGCGAAGCGACGGATAGCTCGAACAGAACGACGGATAGAAAAGAAGGCGACGGAAAGTTCAGGCAGAACGACGGAAAGAAAGGGCGAAGCGACGGATAGCTCGAGCAGAACGACGGATAGAAAAGAAGGCGACGGAAAGTTCAGGCAGAACGACGGAAAGAAAGGCCAAAGCGACGGATAGCTCGAGCAGAACGACGGAAAGAAAAGAAGGCGACGGAAAGGCCAGGTAGAACGACGGAAAGAAAGGGCAGAGTGACGGAAAGAAAGGCCGAAGCGACGGATAGCTCGAACATATCGACGGATAGAAAAGAAGGCGACGGAAAGGTCAGGTAGAACGACGGAAAGAAAGGACCGAGTGACTGAAAGAAAACCCGAAGCGACGGATAGAAAAGAAGGCGACGGAAAGTTCAGGCAGAACGACGGAAAGAAAGGCCGAAGCGACGGATAGCTTGAGCATAGCGACGGATAGAAAAGAAGGCGACGGAAAGGCCAGGTAGAACGACGGAAAGAAAGGGCAGAACGACGGAAAGAAAGGACCGAGTGACTGAAAGAAAACCCGAAGCGACGGATAGCTCGAGCAGAACGACGGATAGAAAAGAAGGCGACGGAAAGTTCAGGCAGAACGACGGAAAGAAAGGCCGAAGCGACGGATAGCTCGAACATATCGACGGATAGAAAAGAAGGCGACGGAAAGTTCAGGCAGAACGACGGAAAGAAAGGACCGAGTGACGGAAAGAAAGGCCGAAGCGACGGATAGCTCGAGCAGAACGACGGAAAGAAAAGAAGGCGACGGAAAGGCCAGGCAGAACGACGGAAAGAAAGGGCAGAGTGACGGAAAGAAAACCCGAAGCGACGGATAGCTCGAGCAGAACGACGGATAGAAAAGAAGGCGACGGAAAGTTCAGGCAGAACGACGGAAAGAAAGGCCGAAGCGACGGATAGCTCGAGCAGAACGACGGATAGAAAAGAAGGCGACGGAAAGTTCAGGCAGAACGACGGAAAGAAAGGACCGAGTGACGGAAAGAAAGGCCGAAGCGACGGATAGCTCGCCCTGCTCTCCGGATAGCTCGAGCAGAACGACGGAAAGGCCGCCCTGCTCGACGGATAGCCAGATTGAATCGACGGATAGCAAAATCTATGGTAATTATAAAGAAAGTGTAAAGTTCAGATAAAAAGATTTTTTACATAGTAAGGTTAGTACAGGAGGAAAACAGATGAGAGAAAAGCTATTACTGATTGAGGATGATATGGCGATTGGACGTATTGTAAAGGATACGCTTGAACAAGAGGGTTACCTAGTTACTTGGGCAACGACAGGGCTTGAAGGACTAGCAGATTTTCAAGCAAATACATTCGATTTAGTATTAGTCGATTGGATGTTACCTGAGATGGATGGCCTAACTGTTTGCCAAAATATTCGCTGGCAAAGTGATCTGCCAATTTTAATGATGAGTGCGCGTAAGGAAGAGGCAGATAAGGTTGAGGGCTTGCAGGGCGCTGATGATTATATAGCAAAACCGTTTAGCTTAGAGGAGTTAAAGGCACGTGTAGCCTCTCACTTACGTCGCTGGAAACGTTATAACAAAAAGGAAATATCAGAAGATGTTACATCCTTTACACACGGCTTAAAGATTGATTGGCAAAAGGAAACAGTGCGCCTTGATGAAGAAGAGCTTGCCTTAACACAGAAGGAATTTGCACTATTAAAACTACTGGCGAAAAATCCAAGCCAAACTTTTTCAAAAGAAGAGCTCTATCAGCATATTTGGCAACAGGCAAGCGTAGTTGAAACACATACAGTCACTGTACATATAAAGGCGCTACGAGAAAAGCTAAAAGACCCAGTCAAAACGCCGTATTATATACAAACGGTATGGGGCAAGGGCTACTGCTTTATTGGGGAACCGCTATAAAAATTAAAACTTGGTTACTCATCACTTTTTTTATCGTGATGATTTTACCTATAGCTGGTGCATATGGCCTTTATGTGTGGATTAACGCCTATTATCAAGATAAAAACTTTAGTGAGTATATCGAAAAGTGGACAGAACTTAATCAGGTAAAATCTGTACTCAACAATCCTGTGTATTATAAAAAAAATGCAGATATAAAAGATATTGAAGTACTAACCAATGATCAGTTAGCCATTACACTGTATTTGAATTCTGGCTATGTTTTGTATTCCTCAAATCCATTGAATTCGGGATTTGTATCGAAAGATCGTATGTTTAAAGATTTATACGATTTAAAGCAAAGGTACAATGCCTTTACGTATAAAGAACCTGTTTATCAAGATGGGAAATTTCTTGGGGTATATGAAATTCAATTAGTTAGGACGGATTGGGTAAAAGGCGTAGAAAGTCGTTCTTGGCTTGTAATAGCTGGCTCTATATTATTATTTCTCCTAATTTATTTTGCAGTAATGATGCTGCTTAACCGTAAATTAAATCGGCCGTTGCATGAATTGATGCGGCAAATGCGAGCTTTTGCAAAGGGGGAGCATGCGGAATCGAATTTAGGGGTAAGAAAAGATGAAATTGGGGAGCTTGCTCAAACCTTTCTTGCTATGCAGGATGAAATAGAAACTGCGCGTGGTCACTTAAAAGCTGAACAACAGCAAAAGGAACTAATGATTGCTAGCATTTCCCATGATTTAAAAACACCGCTTACAGCTATTCAAGCATATGCAGAATCTTTGCAAAGCGAGGCGTTATTAGAAGAACAGCAAGTCGAGTACCGACAGATTATTTTAACGAAGGCTGACATAATGAAGCAGATGTTAGAGGATTTACTAATGTACACTTTATTTCAATCTACAAGCTATCATTTAGAGCTAGTTGAAGTAGATGGGGAAGAATTTTTTGAAATGGCACTGTCGGATTACGAGCATCTATGTGAGAATGAAGGATTTACGCTTTCAGTTACTTGTGACATAGAGGGGATCTATGCAGTACATCCGAAGCAGCTTCAACGTGTGATCGACAATTTAATAAGTAATGCTTGGCGCTATGGGGAAATAGGTACAACGATAGGTTTAGCAGCTGTAAATGTAGGGAAATGTCCTATATGGTGCTTTGATTTTGTAGTACCAGCACTGGCAAAGCAAGATGGCATGTATATTATTGTGCAAAATAGCGGGCAAGGTGTAAATAAAGAAAATATTGAGAAGTTATTTGAACCGATGTACCAAGCAGATACAGCGCGAACTAAGGCTGGAGAGCGAGGCACTGGGCTAGGTTTAAATATTGCAAAACAAATAATAGAAAAGCATGGTGGGACAGTAGAGCTTATATCTAAAGAAGGCTATGGCACAGCTGTATTATGCTGGTTGCCACCATTTAAAGGAGAAATATGATCATGAATTGGAAAAAATCATTACGTGCAGCAGGTTTAGTTGCCGTACTAACATTTAGCTTGGTAGGTTGTAACACCGAGGCATCGTATTCACCACAGGAAATTATTGATCAAGCGTTGCAGGAAACGAAAGAACCACTTACTTACTACGGTGAATACACAATGGATATGGGCGAGGCTGGTGGAAAAGCTCAAATCAAAGAGTGGACTAAAGATGGGAAACGACGTATTGAGATCATAGGTGAAAATGGAGAGAACAGCATTGCAGTCAACGATGGTTCACAAATTATTACGTATGATGTCAAAGCAAATAAAGCTTTAAAGATGGATATTTCTAAGGATGCATTGAACGCGTTTCCGTCACCTAGAGAACAGGCAGAGACATTGTTTAATTTAGTAAAAGATACGCATGATATATCGATTGCAGGCGAAGAGAAAATTGCTGGAAGAGATACTTACAAACTTGTAGCGAAAGTCAAAAAAGATGATACTTTATTTGGCGATATGGAAGTTTGGGTTGATAAAAAAACATGGCTGACATTAAAAATGACAATGAACAGCGCAGGCAATAAAACAACGACTGAATATACAAAAATGAATGAAAGTGCAAAAATTGATGATACACAATTTACAATTGATTTACCAAAGGATGTAAAAGTGGAAGAAATAACTGTCGAAGAACCTGAATCAGTGACACTGGATGTAGTGAAAGAACAGCTAGGTGAATTTTTAATGGTGCCAGAAGAAAATGGTATTACTTTAGAGGAGATTTTATTAGATAAAGGGCTAGAAGATCGACCAGAGTACACTTTCAATTATGTAAAGAATGGTCAACAAGAAATTTCAGTAACGGTTTTTAAAGCGAATAGTAGTGTTACTGAGGAAGAGCCTATTTTTGGTGAAAAAGAAATGGACATCCGAGGTCAAAAAGGTACTGTCATGGACGAGAGTAAATTCCGTTATATTGGCTGGCAAGAAAAGGGCTATCAATATGGCATTATGATGGTAAACCCAGAGCTAACAATTGAAGACCTTGCCGCTTATGCAAAACAAATGACCGTTGTAAAGTGAGGTGAATTGTATGGAGAGGAATGAATTTATAAAATGTCTCGCGTTGTTTTTATTTAGTACAGCTTTTTTATATGGTGTAGGTGAAACATATGACGTTGCATGGCTGCAATTTCATTTCTTTGGACAATACAATGAAGCAGGATTTTATTTTAGCTTTAGTTCTTTAATCCCTATACTTGGTGGTATACTGATTGTTGCATTATATGAAACGATGATTAAGCGACTTATTTAACTCCTTTTAGCGGGTGTCCAAACATCCGCTGAGCCTCCGGACGCAATTATACCGAGGCATAATTGATGACGATTAGAAAATCCATACAAGTGTGGATTTTCTTTTTTTATGTTTATTTAAATTAATGTTATAATATGTAAAAAACTTCAAGGGAGGGTTGTAAATGGCTTGTGAGAGAGTAGAAACCGAATATTTTACTTTGCATACTTTAGATGCCGGTGTATTTGCCGCCATTGCTAAACCAGGTAAAGGTGCTTGGAGTAATGCAGGAATAGTTGATTTAGGTGAGGAGCTTCTTGTTTTTGACTCATTAAGTACTCCCTCTGCTGGGAAAGAGTTAAGACGCCAAGCAGAAAGTTTAACTGGTAAGAAGGTAAAGTACTTGATTAATAGTCATTATCATGGAGATCACGTTTTTGGGAATCAAGTATTTTTGGATACAACGATTATTTCAACATATGAAACACAGAAATTGTGTAAAGAAAAAAATAGTATGGAGGATTTAGAGAATGAAGAGAAGGAAATGAAACAATATCTTCTTCAGCTAAAAAATCAAATTGATTCAACAAAAGACAACATTTTACAAGCAAGCCTAATCAACCAATATCAAGAAATGTCGAAAGTGTTGGATGACTTATCGCAATTACAAATTGTGTTACCATCCTTGTTGTTTAAAGAAAAATTGACCATCAATGGTGCCGATCGATCGGTGGAATTATACTGTTTAGGCGGGGGACATTCACCAAGTGATACATTTATGTACCTACCAAAAGAAAAGATAGCATTTATGGGTGATATAGCGACAGAAGACTTGCATGTACCGATTGATAACCCTGTGGAATTTTTGTCTATTTTACAGCAAGTTAAACAAATGGATATAGATACAATTGTACCTGGTCATGGAAGCGTTACTAATTTGGCTTTGTGTAATACATTAATCGATTATTTATCTTTTTTGACTCAAAGCTCAAAAGAGGCAATTCAACGAAAATTGCCAGTGGAAGACTTTATTTCTGCATTTGAAATCCCTAAAAAGTATAAAGAATGGAAGGGTGTAAACGGGATTAAAATGAATCTTAAAACAATCTACACGTACCTTCAAAAAAACTAAAAAATCCACTGATAAAAAAGTGGATTTTTTAGCGTCAGCGGAATAAACCCGCTTGCATCGCTGATAAACCCGCTTACATCGCTGATAAAAGTACCAAAATCGCTGATAAACCCGCTTACATCGCTGATAAAAGTACCAAAATCGCTGATAAACCCGCTCACATCGCTGATAAAAGTACCAAAATCGCTGATAAACCCGCTCGCATCGCTGATAAAAGTACCAAAATCGCTGATAAACCCGCTTACATCGCTGATAAAAGTACCAAAATCGCTGATAAACCCGCTCACATCGCTGATAAAAGTACCAAAATCGCTGATAAACCCGCTTACATCGCTGATAAATCTATCAAAACCGCTGATTTAAGCGATTTGCTGTAAATGAGTTTTAGTAAAGGCTTCATCATATTTTAATCCATAGCCTAGTGCACGATCTAAAAAGATATGTGCCAACCAAATAATAGAGCCCATTAGTAGTGGTGTAGATATAGTGACGAAGCCAATAATCAGGAGAAGGGCTGGTAGCATGAAACTATGACCAATATTGTAAAATAAAGCGCCAACTTTTGTGTTGATCATGTAGCCTAACATGCTTACATCAGGTAGTAATAAAAACAAGACAAAATATACGAACGAAAATTCAAAATGCCAGTAGAAAAATACAGTTACTAAAAACGCTATTACATATTCTATAGAAATAATTTTACGTAGTTTCATAATGACCACGACCTTCCTGTAATTTTTTATACATATCCTCGATAAGTGAGCCGATCACCAGTTTATTTTCCGCATATTTTCCTTCAGCTAATAATGTTCGAGTGAGCTGTAAGGATTGTAATGCCTGCTGATAAAACAGTAATTGTTGTTCAATGTGAGTGATCTTGCTAGAGAAGAGCTGTACTGTTTCTTGATTGCAGGAATCTGAAACAGGCTTTTGCTCTAGAGAGAGTAGTTGTTTGATTTCTTGTAATGTAAAGCCAAGCTGCCTTAATACTAGAATAAATTTAATTGTATGTTCACAAGTGACATCATACACTCGATAGCCATTGTCCTGTTTATTGGGATGTAGTAATCCTTCTTTTTCATAGTAACGCACGGTATCAGTGGATACATGATACTTAGTGGCAAACTGCTTGATTTGCATATGAACACCTCCTAAATTTATCCTAACATTGGAGTATGCTCCAAGGTCAAGGCTATATTTTAAATTTTTTGAAAAGAAGTGAAACGGTCGTTTAATGGAAGCGTGGAAGGTGATAGTAGGTATTGAAGAATCTTTGCAAGTCTCTAAAAGAAGGGGCTTGTTTTTATATGTCAGGAAATTTTAGTTTTTATACGGTCATAAAAATACGAGTCTATTTACATAGGCTAAAAAATTTTTATCGGGAGAAATTAATCCTTATATCTTATTTTTAGGTAAAATTTGCTTATTAAATTGAAAATAATGTGCCAGAAGAATTGTAATATTTTACACATGAAGATAGTATTAAAGAAGTGAGGGTTAATATGAGGGGGCGCAGTATGAACACACAAGAATTTGAAGAATTATGGATTACGCTAAATGAATTATATAATGCGAATCGCTTTTTAGAATATATAGAATTAAGTAGCGCCGCAATTGAAAGTGCCATTGAGCTTGGTATGTATAAAAAAGCAATCCTTTTATTACGCTATCGCTGTGCAAGCTATTTTCAAACAGGTGATTTGCAAGTTTCCATTAGTGTACTTGAGCAATATCGTGAATTAACCTTTCAATATGGTGATGATATTGATTTAATCCATCATTATATTTTAGCGTCTATCTATTGGGGGACATTTGGTCATTTAAAGAAATCTGAAGAGTTTATGATCAAGGGACTAAATATTGCCGAGCGTATTCAGCATGTAGAAAGCATGGGGAAAATTTATAATAATTTAAGTGATTTAGAAATTACATCAGGGAATTATCATAAGGCAAAAGAGTTTGCTTTAATGAGCCTAAACTACGCCAATGCTATAGAAACGAAGGATAATAAGCCTTATACAGGAATTATTCATCCCAAATTAAACTTAGCAGTTGCTAAAATTTGGTTGGGAGAATTTTATGAAGCATATGAAATACTGCAAGAGTTACTGATGAAGATTCAGAAACCACCGTATTCCAAGGTTCAATTGGAGGTTATGAATGCCTATGCTTTACTTTGTGAAAAACAAGGACGTTTTGGCGAGGCAATTGATTGGTATCAAAAATCGAAGTATTATGCCTTAGAGAATAATGATTTATCTTTGCTTCAAACGATCTACAACTCATTAGTGAGACTAATAGAAGAGCAAGGTAATAAAATTGTTTTATGCTCGATACAAAAGGAATATATTAACATTTTACTGGAAATACAAAGGGAGAATTATACACATGGGTTATTTGAGATGGAGTACAATGACCAGAAGAAGCAATTTGAAAAAACTTCTTATATTGATCCATTAACGAATATTTATAATCGTCGTTATTTTGATGAGAATGCAGAAAAAATGGTGGAAAAAGCTTCATTAGATAATCAGCAACTAGCGCTATTGATGATTGATTTAGACCATTTTAAAGTAATTAATGATACAAATGGTCATTTATGTGGGGATGATGCATTGACCATTACCGCGGCGACATTAAAGGAATTTTTTCATCCGTTTGAGTCGATTGTCGCTCGCTTTGGAGGAGATGAGTTTATTGTCCTTATCGAATTAAAGAAGAACGAATCTGTTCAAACGATGGCAGAAAATCTTTATCAAACATTGACTTCTTTGTCCTTAATAATGAATGGTGAGGTCGTTCATTTGGAATTTAGTATCGGTGTAAGTACAAATAATAAAGGGCAGATTACTGAGGTTGGGGAACTAATTCATAATGCAGATCTAGCACTCTATACGTCAAAGCGAAATGGACGAAACCAAATTACAATTAATAATCATTATAGTGAAGTGGGGAATAGTTGATAATAGAAAAGGGGGTACCTAATATGGTACTGAACCCCAAAAGTTAGACGTAAATTGGAGGGGAAAAAAACTCTCCAATTTTTTATTTAATTATTTCGATTACTGCATCAAAATATTGCTCCATAAAACTAACTTGTTCCCAAATTTCCTCAACTGAAAATTCTTCATTTGGTAAAGCAACTACCCATTTATCCTCGATATCATCATTTCTATGAATGATGGCGACTAAATTTCCAGTGAATGATTCGAGTGGTTCTTGCTTTTTTTTTGAGATGATATATGCATCTTGTTCTTCACCATCACCACCTATCAGATCAGGGATATAACCATAATTAATTGGGTAAACATTGTTATAATGATCAACGTATCCAATCGGCCTATCTACCGTTACGATTAATTCAATAGACTTCATTTTAAGCAATCATCCTTTCGCGATATTCTAAAGGACTACAACTATTGGGCTTTGATTGTATCCTTCTTGATTATAGCACTCAAAATCATCTTGATAATATCATCAAAAGAACGGCTCGATGTTCGCCGCAAGAACAGAGTTGCTATAGCGAAAAGCGTCGGATTTATCACTAAAAGTTAGGGCTGACTATTTGTTAAAACGTATGTCATGTATATAAGTTGTTTGAAGTGAAGAATGGAGCCCCTAGGAAAGTGCTCAGTCGAAACGGAAATCAGCCCCACGTTATGGTGATGAGTCTCTAATTAATAAAAGTAGTTAAAAATGGTTAATCGACACACTTGATGAGATTTATGCAAACGATAATAATGTCGCTGAAATAAATAAAAAATTATTGTTAATCGATAAATAATATGTTAAATTCAAATTGACAATAAATAGATGAGGTGCTTTTATGAAACGGGAAACACTCTTATTAAAGACGGCTGTTTTTCTTATTGGAATTCCGGTTCTTGCTTTGTGTATATTTTGGTTGCCTTGGTTCGCTAATGAAACAGCAGAACATTATCCAAAGTTAGCTTATTTGCAATATCCCACTTTAATTGGTGTATATGTGACAGCGATAGCGTTTTTCGTTGCATTATATATGACTTTAAGACTTTTAAGCTATATTGACAAGAATGAAGCTTTTTCGGATTTGTCTGTTAGAGCTTTAAAAAATATAAAATTTTGTGCAATCATTATTAGTGGTATGTATGTGATAGGCATGCCTGTATTTTATTTCATGGCGGATCTAGACGACGCTCCAGGAATTATTGTAATCGGAATGGTCATTATTTTTGCTTCCTTTGTAATTGCAGTCTTTGCGGCTGTTCTTCAAAAGCTCTTGAAAAATGCCATCGATATAAAATCAGAAAATGATTTAACGGTCTGAGGTGAATAACATGCCAATGATAATTAATATTGATGTGATGCTAGCTAAAAGAAAAATGAGCGTAACAGAGCTTTCGGAGAGGGTTGGAATTACGATGGCTAACCTTTCTATATTGAAAAATGGAAAGGCAAAAGCGATTCGTTTTTCAACTTTAGAGGCAATTTGTGAAGCCTTAGAATGTCAGCCAGGAGATATTTTGGAATATAAAAGAAACGAAGACACACAAGAATCATAAAACTGATTAAAAAACATAATTAAGAATCTGCTTTATTTCAGCGAATCATCGTTGGGATTTTGCAGATTCTTTTCTTTAAAAAATTTTTTTAAAAAAGTGAATCGGAAATGAAGTGACGTCCGTCCGTAGTGTAGAAAGAAGGTGAGGACAACCATGAATATCGAAAAAATTATTGCTGAGCACGGTGACTATTTACTAAAGGTTGCTTATTTATATGTGAAAAATGAAGCAACAGCTGAGGACATTGTGCAGGATGTGTTTATCGCCTTTTATCAAAAGCAGGAACAATTTCGGCAAGAATCATCATTACGTACATATTTAGTAAAAATGACAGTCAATCGAAGTCATGATTATTTACGGAGCTGGAAAAGTAAACGACTGACACTATTTGAGAAAATTACAGGACGTACGACGGCAGTCACGCCTGAAAAAGAATTTCTTGCTAAATCCACCAAACGAGAGCTAGTGGAAGCTTTGTTTACATTATCTGTGGCATATAGGGAAGTGCTAATTCTCTATTATTTTGAGGATATGACAACCGTGGAAATTGCACAGCTCGTATGTTGTCCAGAGGCAACGATACGCACAAGATTACAACGTGCTAGAAAGCAACTTGCAACAGCAATTGGTGATTATGATTGGGAGGTGTTACGCCATGAATCAATTTAAAGAAGAGGTGCTAAAAGAACTTCAAGATGTAAAACTCACAAAAGCGCGAAAACAAGTGATTGCCGATAAAGCTCGAAGTAAAAATAAACGAAAAACGAGTAGTCCATGGCAATATCGTGTGGTGCTAGCAACGTTTACGCTTTTTGTGGTTGGTTTTAGTTATTTATTATCACAGAATAAAGACCAACATACTGGAAGTCATCAGGCAGCTAGCTTACAGCAAGAAGCGGATACATGGAGCATTTGGACATTTTTACAATACGATTTAGTAAAAGGTATATTGCTTTTTAGCTTTTTGGTAGGGATTGCCTTTATTGTTAAACGTGTGTTAATCAAGAAAGGATATGGCCTACCGGTGTGTATTGAGTGTGGAGAAACTTGGACAGAGAAGCAAGCTCGAAAAATGTACCGGAAAAATGGACAACTCGAATGTCCTCATTGTGGGAAAAAACAATATCGCACAAAAAAATCTATGCAAATGGGTGGTATTTTAACATTTCCGATTCCCCTTATGATTTTGATGCAACATTTTTTTGAAAATATTTCGATTGGGACCATCTTCTTTTTAGCAGGTATTTTTATTTATTACCGTCAGTTAGCACCATATGTATTTGATTTACAAGAACATGATCCTATGAACGATCCACTTTGGTAATCAATCTATTTTAAATTATCCAATCGTTATATAAGGTGCTTCTTTAAATGAATAAAGGATATGAAAAGCCCCTCCTAATTACTCGGCTATCGAGCGATTAGGAGGGGTTTGATTATTCCTATTTTTCAAACAATTCAATAACCACATCCGCGAACCGTTTAGCGGTTAGTACTCTTACGAATTAACCTTGCTGCGGTCACTTTCCTGGTCCTGTGCCGGTTGCTCTGACTGTGCTAGCTGTTCCGGTTGTGTCGGCTGTTCCTCTGACTGCTCTTTCTTTGATCCGATTTTTTTGCGAATAAAGCCAAAAATCGCGCCGCCTACTATCACAAACACGATCATAAACTTCTTCAATAGAGGGATAAGTACAGCAAACAATCCCGCTTTTTTGGCAACTGCTAGACCCGCGCCTCCAAGAATTAATCCAGTCAAGCCGAATTCAGCTTCCTTATCGGTTTTGCTGTCAAAATCCTCATACCGCTGACCCTGCTTTAGTTGAAACTGCGATAGGATCATGTCGTTAAACACTTTACGGTCCGCCTCCAAATTCGCTGGATCTGAGACAAGTATTGCCGAGATATTGCCTTCGCGCGTTAGAATCCGCACGTTGTAGTTAATAACATCGTTGTTCTGATAATCATGTGCCAATAAAGACCACGACAAACTGTGTAAGTCGTTGTCGTAGAACGGAGCAACATCCCATTTGTCAACGAATAACTGATTTTCAGGACTTACCTCTTTATTCATTTCTTCTGTGCCTTCTTTGTAGCTTTTCAGCAAGGCGTCAGCATCGATTTCCGCTTTCTCGTCGTCTTTTATATGTCCAGATTCTTCATATTCGAAATAAACGGTCCAACTCTGTGCTTCATCCTTTGGGAAAACCACACCGATTTCTAACCCGCTCGCTTCCATTCCGTTCTGCGTAATGTACTTTTTCGTATTTTCTTCATCAAGAAAAAGAAATTCGCTACCTAACTGCAGTTCCGCTAAATTGGTTCCCACGTCGACTTTCTGTCCACCTTCTATCCATTTTAGCTCCTCTTCGGCGAATGCGGGAACCGCACACACCATCATCATAAAAGTTATAATAGTTACTGATTTTAATAGTTTTGCAATTAACGATTTCAAAAATAGCTTCCTCCCAAACCATGTTTTCTTACGCTGCGGACGACTTGTCCTTCTTTGCTTTAAATAAATGAACGCCTATTAGAACGGCGCCGATACATGCAAGCGCAATTTCGGCATAGGTTTCGCCTCCGCCAAAAATCTTACCAAAAACGGTGAATAATTTGAATTGTAGTCCGAATAGCGGTAGTATGAATGCCCCTAACCCCAAAACTAAAAATAAGATACCAAGATTTTTCATAATTAACCTCCTTAATAATGGAAAAAATACTTCTGTAGATTATCATATTACCCAAAATATAACAACCCATTTTTTTCTAGAAATGAAAACATAATGGTTCAATTTTTGGCGCTTGCTCACGTTGGAGACTGAGGCAACCATTCTTCGTATTCTGGATACGGTTCTTTTTCCGAACAACTTTCAATCTAAAAAGGACTAATTATTATTTAAACACGAACACTAATTGAAGATTGTTAACGAATCGTACATTCAATATGTATATCAACCAAACAAATAAGGGGGTTATCTGGCACATCACCAATAGTTGTGGATGACAATTGTTAAAACGTATGCCATGTATATAAGTTGATTGGAGTGGAGGCTGGGCGACTCCTTGGGGATCAGCGATAGGGGAACGAAGGCTAAGAGCATCACGTCCTGTGATAACGCCTTCGTGACCAACATCGGTGCTGCTGCCGCTACGTTAGCACTACGCTTTCGCGCAAAAA
Organism: Lysinibacillus sp. RS11; assembly: GCF_042019215.1. Lineage (NCBI taxonomy): Bacteria > Bacillati > Bacillota > Bacilli > Caryophanales > Bacillaceae > Lysinibacillus > Lysinibacillus sp. RS11. The sequence goes on from NZ_CP168124.1 coordinate 1,893,249, forward strand.
ACATCTGTTGGCCCGAGACCCTGGAGCGAGCAAATAGAGGAACGAAGGCTAACAACATCACGTCCTGTGATAACGCCTTCGTGACCTACATCGTGTAGGCCCAAGCGGCTCATCGGACGCCCCCAGGAAGCTCTGCTCTGTGCGAAAGCGAAGCGACAGCAACAACAAAGCGCCCAGTCGGAACGGAAATCAACCACACGTTATGGTATTAAAAGCGGACGATCCTATGAATACACCATTTTGGTAATGGATTTTATGAAAAGAAATTGCTAGTTCACTATAGTAATTTCTTTTTTTATAGCAATTTTTCGAAATAGATTGACAACAGTTTTCATTTGCTTTATCGTTGTGTTAACTTATTTACATTTAGAGTTAACGCACAAAGGGAGGGAATTTAGGTTGAAAAAGAGCAGTACATATAATTATGTGTTGGCGGCATTTGGTGCAGCGATTATCGCCGTGTTAGCACAAGTAAGCATTCCATTACCTTTTTCACCTGTACCGATTACAGGGCAAACATTAGCAGTAGGCTTAATCGTAACAATTTTAGGGACAAGACTTGGTACGTTTTCAGTACTGATATATATTTTACTTGGCGCAGTAGGTCTTCCAGTATTTAGTGGTATGTCAGGAGGATTTGCAATTTTGGTTGGGCCAACAGGTGGCTATATTGTAGGCTTCCTCGTTACGGCAGTTATTATGGGCTTATACTTAGATAAATTTGGCATTACAATCTTCCACGCTATTATTGCGAACCTGATTGGGATGGTTGTGACATTAGCATTTGGAACGGCTTGGTTAAAAGTTGCAGCAGACTTAAGTTGGACTGCAGCATTTATGGGTGGTGTAGCACCATTTATCGTTGTCGGTATTCTGAAAGCTGTTCTAGCAGCATGGGTTGGCGTAATTGTTCGTCGACGTTTAGAAAGTGCTCATTTAATTTCTTTCAGCGGGTTACAAACACCTGCTGAAAGAAATTAAAGCCTCCGGCGGATGTCACGGAATCGGAAAGGAGTTCTTTGTGCTAGCACAAAGCCGATTCAGGACGCAATTATGCCGAGGCACAATTGATTAGAAGTGATTGCATAGGAGGAGAATTGTTTTGGCAACGTTATGGACAGGTGGAACAATTTACACGATGGCGCAAGTTGGCGAAACAGTTGAAGCAGTCCTTGTAGAAGATGGAAAAATTGTGGCGACAGGCTCAGTAGATAGCCTGTCGCCACATGCTACTTCTATTCAAGATTTGCAAGGGAATGTGATGTACCCAGGCTTTGTTGATAGTCATTTACATATTATTGGCTACGGGGAAAAATTAAAGCATATTGATGTATCAAACGTTAGAAGTAAGGACGAGCTACTTGCAATTATTCGTGAACGGATGGCAGACGTTCGCGCTGATCAATGGGTCATCGCAATAGGGCTTAATGAGACACAATTTGAAGCTCCTATGTTCCCAACATTGGCGGAGCTTGACGTTCTGAGTGAAGCGCATCTCATAATTAAGCGGAGTTGTCACCATTTAATCTTAGCAAATTCTAAGGCATTAGCATTTGCAGGCATTACAAATGATACCCCTTCACCAGAGGGGGGCGTGATCGATAAGGTGAATGGACAGCTAACAGGTGTATTAAAGGATGCTGCTTTGTATATGATTGTTAACCATATGCCCCATATTACGCCTGAATATATTGAAGATGCTCTCGAGAAGTCAGTAGTATCACTGCAATCATACGGCTTAGTTGGTGGTCATTCTGAAGATTTAAGCTATTATGGGCCACCGATTCAACCAATAAAAGCTTTTCGAAAAATCGTCGAGGCACAGCAATCATTTAAAGTTCATTTATTGCAACATCATACAGTATTTGAAGAAATTGCTCAGATGCAGGAAACAGCTTCTCCATATTTGGAATTTGGTGCAATGAAGATCTTTATCGATGGTGCCTTTGGAGGACGTACTGCTGCATTACGTCAACCTTATTGTGATGAGTTAGACAATTGCGGTATGCTTGTACATTCAACAGAACAATTACAGGAATATGTTCAACTTGCTCGTCAGTATGGACAAACAGTAGCAGTGCATGCCATTGGAGACTTAGCCATTGAAACGATATTAAAAGTATTTGCCACCTATCCGCCTCGAGAGGGTCAAGTAGATCGGGTTATTCATTGTAGTTTGGTTGATGAAGATCTCTTAGAAAAACTTGCTTCATTACCGGTTGCAGTGGATATGCAACCGCAGTTTGTACAGGGAGAATATGCAGCAGAACTAGCTAGACTAGGGGAGGAACGAGCACAAGGCTTGCATCCGTTAAAATCGCTGCTTGATCGTGGGCTAGTTGTTGCAGGTGGCAGTGATGCCCCGATTGAAGTGCCTAATCCCTTGTACGGTATCTATGCTGCAGTGACAAGGAGAAATTTTGGAGAGACGCATGATGGCTACAACCCACAGGAGAAAATTTCACGCTTTGAGGCAGTAAAGCTTTATACAGTAGGAGCTGCACAAATAATAGCTCAAGATCATGTTCGAGGTAAGATTGAAAAGGGCTATACAGCAGACTTTACAGTACTAGAAGAAGATCTTTTTTCAATAAATATCGAAAACATTCCACAAGTTAAAGTCACATATACGGTTGTTGATGGCCGTATCGTTTATAAAAATCGCTGTAAAGAATAAACTTTACAGCGATTTTTTTGTGATGTTAGACCAAAAAGAAAGGGATAGACTTTAAAGGCTTTTCCCACTAGCCTCTTTCTGATAAATCTTTCACTTGTTGCTCTAGTCTTTTAACTTGTAATGTTAAATCTTCAACTTTTTGCTGAATTGTTTGCTGAGGAGGTAAGGGAGCTGTAGACTTCATTTTTTTAATCATATTAATCATCACGAAAAAAATGGAGAGGAAAATAACAAAAAGTACGGTTGTACTAATGATATCTCCGAAGTTATAGATTATTTGTCTCATAATGGTTTCTCCCCCTTCAAATAGTGTCAATTATATTATCTACTGAGTTACATGCAAAAAAGTTTCAAAAAAATGTTTGGAGCCACCATAAATACATAAATCTTATTCATCATCCTCGCATATTATATGGGACAAATTGTATTTCTATAGATAAAGGTAATTTAAAATAAGCAGATTATCATATCTTATAAAAAGCGTAAACATGCTGAAGTTGAAGTGCGACAGCTACGGACTGGGGTGAATGAATGCATAAAGCCGGACAAGTAATGCGACAAGCCATCTACAATATTTATAAGTATCGCATTGATTATATACAGGTTTTCGCACTGATTAGGTTATTTCAGTTTTTATTAATAATGCCGGTGACAACGATCGTATTTAAGGTAATGCTACAAATAACAGGCTATACACATATTACTGAGCAAAATATTCAAAGCTTTATGGCGCATCCTTTTGTGATCTCGATGATTATTCTTTTGATCATGGTCATTTTGTTATGTACTTATTATGAAATGGGCTTTCTTTTTTTAATGGCCTTTCACCAACAAAAAGGTAATCGTTATCGATTTTTACACATATGGCAGCAGCTCAATCGTAAGGTCCTTTCTTTTTTTAGTGTGCAAGTTATTTTTTTAGTTGTCTATGTAGCTCTTTTACTCCCATTAGTTTCATGGATCCTACCGCAAACAATATCTCAAACAATTTCACTTCCACATTTTTTAACAGATGGAATAATGAACAGTCGCTCTGGCAGGTTACTCTATGCTGCTGTTGTAAGTGTCTTACTAATAGTAGGTATTCGTAGTTTTTTGACCTTGCCGATTTTTACAATCCAACCAAAGATATCGATCCTTCGATCCTTGATACAAAGTTGGCGTTTTTCAAGACGTAGTCTAGTTTTACTCCTTATAGTATTAGCCGTGCTTTTAGTGGGTCATTTACTCGTAATGCTAGGAATTACAGTGATAAGCACGTTGCCATTATATTTGTTGGAGCGTTTTATGCCGAGTGCAGCACTTGCTACAGCGGGGATGACGCTCGCTTTTTTAGAAATGGTTTTCGTAGTGCTATTTAGTTTACTGCAAGCAACATTTTCACAAGTAATGGTAGCTATTACTTATAATACACTTATTTTAAGTAAGTTTAGGTTTACACCGAAGTTTAAAAAAAGGCGCTATAAGCCATTATCCATCATTATTTTGATTGTATTCATCGTATTAAGTGTCATGAACACTATTTCACTTGAGAAAAGTGTCTATGCACCAGATACAAAAATTATTGCTCATCGGGGTTATACGACAGGTAATGTGGAAAATACGATTAGTGGTCTTGTAAGTGCCGCGAGTGCTGGGGCAGACTTAATCGAGATTGATATTCAGCAAACAGCAGATGGAGAATTCGTTGTCTTCCACGATCGAACATTAAGAAGATTGACAGGTAAAAATGGTGTCATAGCCAATATGACGCTTGGTGAATTAAAGACGCTGACAATCCATGCGAATGGCTTTCACGATAAAATTTCATCTTTAGATGATTTTATTGAAGTAGCAAAGGCTCTAGACGTTGCTTTGCTGATTGAATTGAAAGTGCATGGTAAAGAAACGGAAGATGTATTGCCAAAGTTAGTAGAAAAGCTAAAAGTTTATAAGGTACTCGATACACACTATGTGCAGTCATCAGATCTACAAATGATGGCACAACTAAAAAAATTGGCACCCAACTTACGTGTGGGTATTGTGTATGCATTAAATATCGGACCTATGGTAGAAACTGTAGATTTTATTTCACTTGAGGAATCTTGGATAACAGATCAGCTAATCGCAGAGCTGAAGCAACAAAAGATGGATTTGTTTGTATGGACATTGAATAAAGATCATTCATTACAAGAATTTATCGAGAAAAATGTCAACGGAGTCATTACCGATCTTCCAGATGTTGCATTGGATATCCGAACAAAGCAAAGTGAGCATCAATATTTTTTACAACGTGTTTTAAATAGGCTTCAATCTATATTTTAAAAAAGACGCTTTTAATCGGAGCAATCCACGGAAAAAGTGAATATCGGTGCGGATCAGGAGAATATCCGCGGAAGCAAGGTAAATACCCGCGCGAAGGAGTGGAATATCCGCGGAAGCGAGGTAAATACCCGCGCGAAGGGGTAGAATATCCGCGGAAGCGAGGTAAATACCCGCGCGAAGGAGGAGAATTTCCGCGAAAGCGAGGTGAATCCCCGCGCAAAGGAGTGGAATATCCGCGCGAAGGAGTAGAATATCCGCGGAAGCAAGGTAAATACCCGCGAAAGCAAGAAAATACCACGGAAGCGAATCCCCACGAACCGAACAAAACACCCGTCCAAACAGCAAAAGTAAAAAAGCCGTGATTCTTCATCATAAAAAGAATCACGGTTTTTTTGAGTCACTATAAAAAATGTTGGTAATGTTGTAACCTTTTTCATTTATAACCGACTACTACTATGAATTTGTAAAATGAGGGAGATGCTTTATTATGAAAATGAAGAAAGTTGTACCATTTGCTATGACAGCATTATTAATTGGAGGTGCTATAGTAGCTCCATCCGCATCAGCAAACGAAGGAAATGCAGGTGTTACAAATACTACTGATAATAAGGAGCAAAATCCTCAGGTTGAGCCGGTTTTTATTAAAGTAGCTGGAACAGTTGACAATGTTGAAAATAGTAAAAATGCAACGTATTATACTGTTAAAGAGGGCGAAGATACAAATGTTTTAGTCGTAAATGACGATACACGTGTATTCGATAATACGGGTAAAGAAGTAAAACTACAAAAAGGTGATAAAGTAACAGCATATACATATGCAAATAAACCAATGCTTGCGATTTATCCACCACAATATAACCCAGAAGTAATCATTGTCGAAACAAAAGAAATGGGAACTGTTGAAGTAGACTTATTTAATAAAGAATTAGTGAATACGGATAACACGTTAAAACTAAATGTTGGTGAAGAAACTGAATTACTTAGCCTATCTGGCAAAGAAGTAAAGGCTGAAGATCTAGCAGAACAACATTTACTAGTGTTCTATACAATCGCAACTATGAGCATCCCAGCACAAACACCGCCTTCAAAAGTAGTCGTTTTAGATACGATTGCGGAAGAGTCGGGTGAGGTGGATCCATCTGAATCGGCTATACAAGAAATCATTAACAATGACTTTTATGAAGTTGAAGGTACAAAAATGGTACCACTACGATCAATTGCCGAAGAGTTGGGCTATAAAGTAGAATCAACAGGAAAAGGCGCAATTATCTCTAAAGATGCAGTATCTTACACAATTACACGTGGTCAAAAAGAATACGGCTATAATAAAGCAATTCGTCACTTTAAAGTAGCGCCAGCTTTATTAGAACCAACGAAAACATATGTACCAGTTGAATTTGTTGAGGAATTAATGAAATAAAATGTTGTTTACCCCTTCATAGCATTATCTATGAAGGGGTTTTATTGTGATTCGATTGAAATGTGTGGTTTTATATGTATTTAAGTATGATTAGTCATTATTTTAAAATTGTTAGGTAAAGCTTTGGGTAGAGAAACGATGTTTTAAGTATGAAAATAGGATGGTAGCATTTATTATGCCCAGCAGCATTTATCGTCAAGATGATTGAAGCCATAAACGAAGAGTTATGCCAGTGAGTGCCTTTTTGCAGGGGGAGTATCGTCTTTATTTAATAATAAAGACAACTGAAATGTCATTGATTTAGGTTGGGGCGTAGGAAGAAATATTGGATAGTTCTTCAATTGATTGTTCAATAGAGTTACCGCTTTTTCACGAACGAACAGTTTTGTTGAATAAGATTTAGTAAATGGAAAGGAGAGGAATAATTTATGTTATTTTTACTTTGGCTTGTCGTACCTTTATTAGGAGTTTTATGGTTTTTAAATTTTACTACTTTTTTGAAGAACTTAAAGAATGGAAAAAACACTCATAACCAAAATGTTTTAGGAGCAGTCTTAACTTTTCATCAGACGTCATGCTGAAAGCGCCTAGGTAAAAAGGGAACCTTCCTCATTTCTCGAAATTCTCTTTAAATGGAAAATAAATTTCTGTACAATAAGATAATTAAAGTCAGATTCTTGAAGGAGAATGAGATGAAGCAGGCATTAATTATTATAGATATGCAAGAAGCCTTCTTTTTGGATGACCAAAACTACTTATTTGATGATGAAAAAGTGGTAGAAAATATTAATACGTTAATAACTTCGGCACGACATAGCGAAGTCCCAATCATTTTTATCCAGCATACGGATTCTAATGAAGACGACGATTTTGCGTTTGGCAAGCCCGGCTGGGATCTATATCACGGGCTTTTACGAAAACCAGAGGATAAAGTCATACAAAAAACAACGTGGGATGCATTTTATCAAACGGAATTGGCGCAATATTTACAAGAACAAAAAATTGAGCAGCTTATTTTTGCAGGAGCTCAAACAGAATTTTGTCTTGATACGACCATCCGAAATGCCTATAGTCGTGGATACCATCAAAACATTTTAGTTGAAGGGGCGCATACCACACTAGATAGTACCGTATTAAATGCCCAGCAAATTATAAAGCACCACGAGTCCGTTTGGAACAATCGATTCGTGAACATTCAGCCGAGTACGTTTTTTATAAATAAGTAGTAGAAAGGGTTTCACAATGCTAATAGACAGCCAAGAATTTTATGTAAATGAACTCCATTATACAATTAGATCCGCCAAAATAGAAGATGCAGAAGCATTATCTGCAATAAGATTACAGCTTGATGGTGAAACGGAAAACTTCGATAGAGAACAAGGGGAAGCTGTTATCGATACAAAAGGTTTCGAGCAGATCATTAAAGTTGACACAGAAAGTCCTAGGAATTTGTGTTTAGTAGCAGTGGTCGATAATCGTATCGTCGGATTTTCTAGATGTGAGGGATCGCCATTAAAAAGATTTGCTCATAAAGTAGATTTCGGTGTAGGTGTATTAAAGGAGTTTTGGCGTTATGGGATAGGTAAAAACTTCTTAAAAACATCGGTAGAATGGGCTGACGCTAATGACATTAAAAAAATGGCCTTGCATGTTATAGAGACAAATGATAAAGCGATTTTACTCTATAAAAAGCTTGGCTTTGAAGTTGAAGGCGTCTTAAAAAATGATAAAGTCCTTTCAGATGGCAACTATTATCATACGATTGTCATGGGAAGAATTAAGGCATAATTTTAAAATAAATCCAGCTTCAGCTAAGCAAATAGGTATTGTTAAAAATGTCACACATTATATATATAAATTTAAAGGATAGAAGAGCTAAAATGAATTCGCTCTATCTATCCTCTTTTTTTACCCCAGATGATCCTAATTGCTACAACAATTATATCAATCTAATGTTGCAGTAATTTAAAAGGAGATCATATCAATTAGTTGTACATTAAAGCCTATTTCTTAAACTTCTAAATACTCGGCAATATAGTGAAAATAATCATATTTTTTTATATAGTTTTTTTCTGCATAACAACAAATGCAATATATTCACGAATTTTTGCGTTTGGGCCAAAAATATCCTAAGTAATCTCTTTCTTTAACTCTTTCACAATTGAATGTGAAGGTGTTCTACCATGCAGTAAATAATAAACACCAATTCCGATTATTATAAGGAAAGAACAATAAAAATATAATGATCCATGATCAATTTTAGCTGCGGCAATACCAAAGATAAATGAGCCAATGCCGAACCCAAAATCATATATAGAAAGGAATGTGGCCGTAGCCAATGCCCTCTTTTTAGGAGGTGCTACTTGAATGGCAATGGTTTGAAAACTAGGAAACATGGTTCCCCACCCCAATCCTATAAGGGCTGCTGATGTAAGAAATAACAAGGACGTATTCGATATACTCAATAAGAATGTACCGACTCCAAAGCATACAATAGCAGGATAAATTATAATATTTGCCCCTAATAAATCATACCATTTTCCAGTAAACGGTCGGGAAATTAAAAGGACCACTGCGTACACAACAAAAAAATAACCAGCAGCTTCCACTAAACTTTGCTCTTTAGCATATATGGATACAAAAGAGATAATCCCAGAGTAGATCAGTCCAAAGAAAGCGGAGACCAATGATACAGGAATGGCAGAAATTTCTGAAAAATCCCCAATTTTCATACTTCTTTTTCGTTCCATTACCCGTTCTGGCATAAAAGCTACCTTAGGTAATTTTACAAATAATCCTGCAACAAGTGCAAAGAGGGCACAAAATACATTTATGATAAACATTACATTTGCCTCTGTTTGTTGCATAACAGTCAAACCCAAAAAGGGACCAATAGCCATGGCAAGATTTAGCGTTAGTCCATAGTACCCCATACCTTCTCCTTTACGGGATTCCGGGATGAGATCGGCCACAATTGCTCCAGTGGACGTTGTGGCCATTCCAAAACCAATTCCATGAAAAAAGCGAAGAATTAGTAAGCCAATTAGAGATTCTGGAATAAAATACAAAATTGAAGCTACGAAAAGAACAATGAGGGAACTTATAAAAGCGGTATACTTTCCTACCTTTTCGATCCATTTACCTGCAAATAGGCGTGTTAGGATGGATGCAATCAAAAAAACTGTAGTAATAAGTCCGGCTTCAGATTCGGCACCATGCAATTCTTTTAAAGCCATATATCGGTAGTGTAACCAATAAATAAAAAAATGCTGTAAACACGAGAAAATTAGTAATGGCAATACTGATAAAATCCCTTGTCCATAATCGGGGTTTATCCAATATTTCCACCTCCCAGATCAAAATTTTTTCTAAATTCATTATTCATATATACTGACATTTCTAAAAGGTACAGTTTACAATAAACATAAATGACAGATGAGGTATTTCAAAGATGAATGAACTACTATTTAATATCAATAGAGAAAGTAACACGCCTATGTACCAACAAGTTTATCAATACATACGAACACAGATTTTATCTGGTAAATTAGAAAGGAATACAAAGTTACCATCGATTAGACAACTTGCTCTCCAATTAGAGGTTAGCAGAAATACAACTCAGGTAGCCTATGAACAATTGCAATCGGAAGGATATATTCGAAGTGAGAACAAAAAGGGGTTTTTGTAGAGGCAACTATATCGGATGAGACGCTTACATATGAACCCACTAGAGAACAGCATCATGAAAAAAATCAAACTGACATAAAAACTATTGACTTTAAGATTGGGACAGTGGATCAAGAGAATTTCCCTTTAAAAAAATGGAGAATGCTTACAAACAAAATCGTTCAAGACTCTAGCATGTTTTCATACGGAGAAAAACAAGGCGATATTCAATTAAGAAAGGTACTAGCAGATTACTTGTTTCAATCAAGAGGGGTTCATACTTATGCTGACCAGATTATTATTGGCAGTAGCACACAACACTTGTTATTACTTTTGTCGTTGTTGCTAAAGCAAGACTATCATTATCTGGCAGTAGAAGACCCTGGATATAATGTGGCAAGGGAACTATTTGCTCTTCAGTCATTTATCATTGATCCAATCCCAGTAACAGAACAAGGCATTCAAGTCGATCGCCTTTTAAAGTCGCCTTCTAGACTTTTATATGTCACTCCTACTCACCACTTTCCATACGGAGTAACAATCCCCGTCAATGAAAGATTAAAGTTAATTCAATGGGCAAAAAGGGTGGAAGGTTATATTATTGAGGATGATTACGATAGTGAATTTCGATACATCCATCAGCCTATACCGTCTCTTCAAAGTTTAGATTCTAATGATAGGGTGGTTTATTTAGGGACATTTTCAAAAGCATTGCTACCTTCTATCCGTGTCAGTTATATGGTTTTACCTAGGAGGCTATTAAGTGAATATAAAAAGATACTCCCTTTGTTTGAGCAAACATCCTCATCTATACATCAGAGAACACTGGCAACCTTTATGAATAAAGGATATTGGTACTCACACTTAAGGAAGATGAAAGCTTTGTATAAACGTAAAATGAATCTATTGAATAGGGAATTACTAAAACACTTTAAGAATTATGTTGAAATAAAAGGTGGTAGTTCCGGAATTTTCGTTATTATTGAAGTTAAAACAAAAATGAGTGAAAAAATGCTAATTGAAAGGGCATATGAACACGGAATTGCAGTTTATCCTTGCTCAAAATATTTCTCGAAAGATATACCACAATATCCACATATTCAACTTGGGTTGGGTAATTTATGTGAAGAAAAGATAATAAAAGGAGTATCTCAACTAGCAAAAATTTGGTTGTAATCGTATTAGAGGTAGCACCACATCGCTATCAAGTTAAGATTTTAAGTTTGTTACGACTATTGAACAATTGAATTTCTACAAAGATTGGTTGGTTATTTATATTTGTCTTACTTGAGAGGGCAGCCGGAGCAATCTCAAAGGAGGTAGGACCCCATGCCCATCAACTTAAGAATTCAGAATTACCCCAAACCAAAAAAATGAGCTTTTTGTTACAAGCTAGCACAAAATTTCCGTTTAGGGGATACTTTAAAATTTTAGCTTGACGGCTATGGGGTATCATAGTGACCCCTTATACATAAAAAGTGAAAGTTTCTTCGATAAAATCGAAGGAACTTTCACTTTTTTATTAGGAGAGAGCTTTTTTCTATTTTTATTGTCCTTGTTTAACTTCTGGTTCAACTGTATAAGTGTAACCTTCGTTAGTAGTAGTGTAATCTTCGTCAGTAGATTTGCCATTTTCAGCAACCGTACCGTCAGATTGAACAGCAAGTGCTCTAGGTTGCTCTACAATAGGTTTTACAGATACAGAGAACTGTGTTCCATATTCAGCTGAGTATTTACCTTTTCCTTTTAAAGTAACTTTATCATACAAACCATCTGAATATTCATAGACAGGCTTTACATTAAAAGCACTAGTCTCGGTATTGCTATATCTAAAAGCGTCATACCATAAATTCTGAAGATTATTATTGCGCTTTCGAGAACCATCTTCATAATTAACTGTTCCTGTTATAGTAGAGGTAAGGTCTACATTTCCGTCTATTTTAACGGTATTTAAAATTACAGAAACCTCAACAGCTGAATGTGCAGGAACTACGATATTTTGTGGGCTAGCGGTATAAGTATAACTTTCAGTCTTTGTAGTTTCATTTGTATTTGAGAAATTATATTCAGTAGATATTTCAACACTTGTCTCTCCAATAACAGGAATACCAAACGATGCACTAGCAGTTACTCCTAAGTTAAATCCATGAGTAGTGGAACTAGAAACAGAATGTTCAATTGTCTTTGAGAATTCATTTGTAGTGAAAGTTTGATCACGATCCGTACTATTCCTGAAAACTGTCTTCCCTACGAATAAAGTTTTTGCGTTAGTAATAGGAGAACCATCTTCTTCTACAGATGTTTTAACTACCTTATTAAGAACAAACTGTGGATTTTTATAATTCTTATACTGTTCAACATTATTTTGAAGCATGTTAAACATCTTTTTGAAGGGCTCATCCCAATTTTCTATATAAGGGTTTTCTTGTCCTGCTGCTATAGGGTTAACTTGAGGTGTACTTGCTGCACTCGCTGAATTTGGGGATGCGAATGCAAATGAAGTACCAATAACTCCAATCATAGCAAGTGATAAAATTTGTTTAGTCTTCTTGTTGTTTTTTAGCATATTACTAGCTCCTTTTTTGATAGTATAAAATTTGTATAACAATCGAATTTACTATTATTTTATAAAATAAAGTGAATTCTACTTAAGGTGTTGATAAGTTCATATTAGTTTATATATCTTTCGAAATCCTTTCATAAGTATTACAAAAGTATTACAAAAATATAATAAAAGAGTGCCGCCACATTGCTCCAGCTCAGAGGTCTCATGTACGGTGTGAACAGGGAGCGATAACTTCAAACCCTTCCCTATCTGTATGAGAGGAAAAAATTACATATATAAAATAAGGCAATACATTGTTAATATTTTATAGGTAAAGTATTCTATGGCAAGAAATTAGAGTGGGGGCGTTTCTCCAACAAGTGGAGACGTTTTGTTACTAACCAAAGAAGACGTGCAGAGGATCGTATATACTTGATAATAAAAAGAGGTGGTTGATTTGAACGCTAAAACCTTACTTGAATGGGAACGAAAACACGATGCAAAAAATCGAACAATTAAGGGATTTTGGGAAAGTTTTAAGAAATGGCGTGAGGAAGATAAATATGACTATTTAGACACGTTTAACGGAAAGTTATACGAAGAATTTATTAGAGTTGAAGAAAAATCCATTGAATTAAAATATAGCTTCTTCAGGGCTGAAGCATTTGTGTTCTTTACTGTGTATTTTTTTTACTTTAATACAGACATTGGGACATACTCCTTGGAATTCAACTTGGATGGGGAAGTTTCAGATGATTATTTAGTTGTTGACCATTTTTGTATAAATAATAATATATCTGAAATAAAACAAAACATAACGACTGTACGAAAAGCATTAAAAGAGGGAATTGAATTAAAATCAATATCCAATATTACTGGTATTGATGAAGCTTCAATAGAAATAATAAAGAAAAAATACTGTTGAACTAACGGAGTGCTTTACTTGAAGAACAATGAGTTGCATATGCAGCTATTTTTTTCTTTATTGAACTAAACCAGCTAATAGTTTGTCAATAATTTTCTGTTAAAAGTTTAATATGCACGAGCTATACTAAAAAGTTTGTTGAATGTATGTTTAAAGGATATTCCTTGCGTAAATCAGCAGAGGCGTTACTTGGGTTAAATTATTCTATTGGAGACATAAACTGTTATCGGCTCTTAAACAAATAGATTTTGAACAATTTGATGGTATCGTTGAAGTTGATGAGACCTATTTTTTGTATTCTCAAAAAGGGCAACGTGACATTAGTGAGCGTAAACCGCGTAAGCGAGGCGGCAAATCTTTCACTAAGAGGGATTAGCAAGGAACAAGTATGCGTTCTAGTCGCTAGAGACCGAACAAAAGCAACGGTTTCAAAGGTAGCCTACGTTAAGGAGTTTGAAGAAATGAGTATGATAACCTATATTGGATTTAATTTTCCAATAAACCTAGGTGAAGATGATGTAGAAAAAGAAATTGAACTTGATTATGTTTGCCCCGATGAAGAACATCGTAACATAGTTAAACAAAAGCATTTCACGACGCCTTATATCTATGAGATTTTACAATTTGCAAATCCTATTTGGGAATTGACGGACTATAACAAGGCTAATTCGCCACATAACTATAAAAAATCCCAAAAAACTTTTCTCAATTTATGTCACTCACTAAAAGAATTACTTCCAAAAGGTGATATTTGTGAAATTTACATCTGTTGGGACGGAGAAGAAAATGAAGAACGCGAAGTTGAGTTGAAAATTAATTTAAATGATTTACAAATTGAAGCGATTGAAATATATGAAAAATGCTTTATTCGAGTAGAAAACTAAAGGTTAAACTTGATATGAGCATAATCTATGGCAGCAAAATAATTAGTGGAACTCAATTTGTTGAGGTTCCTCTAATTAATTATTTTAAAATCAACAATTAAATTTAACAGAGCCTTTATTTAAGACAGTCCGCTGGGGCTGTCTTTTCATTTACAATTATTTGTAAATGTGATATATTTATCGCATAGAGAGATAAATATATCACTTAGGAGGGGTATAACTAATGAAACAAACATTGACTAACAAGAGTTGGCTCATCGGGCTGTTAGGATTTTTGGGGTTTTCAGGGACTAATGGGTCCCCTGCTATGTATTTATTTTTTGCCTTTTTTGGAGGGTTTCAATATTACTGGTGGCATAAATTAGGCGCAGGGGAAGATGAACGTTTAATCGAAAATCGCAATATTGCAGGGACAATGGCTTTTCGCATTGCTTTCTGTTTTGGATTTCTAAGCAGCTTGGTATTAAGTTTTCTTTCTCACGATTATGCGTTTTTATATCGAGCTGAATTGATCATTTTAGCTCTGACCTTCGCTTTGGGAACGAATTTGTGGGCGTATTTGACTTACAAATATGATATGGGTGAATAATTATGACAACTTTTACAACTCAGATAAAAAAATATCGTCTTTTAAAAGATTTTACCCAAGAAGAACTTGCGCAGCGTGTGGGTGTTCGTAGAGAAACGATTATGCGTTTGGAGAACGCAAAATATAATCCCTCTTTGGAATTAGCTGTTCGAATCGCAAGAGAATTGGACGCTTCAATTGACGACTTGTTCCATTTTGACTTTGAAAAATAATGGAGATGAAAAGAGTGAACCGGACAACATTCAGATTATTGATTGGTTTGATTTGGTTCATCGGTGCAATCGTATGTTTAGTTAAATCTAATTTTTTTACGGCTGCTTTACTTGAAAACATTGAGTTGCATATGCAGCTCTTTTTTTCTAATTAAACGGGGCAGGATAATTTAATAAAGATTAAATTTAAGAGGTGGTTAAATGAGTTTTTGTTCATTTATAGCAACAAATTATGAAATGCCAGAAGTAGAAACAAAAGCGAAGTATATTACTGTTAAGGAAGCTATTGAATTAGAAATAAAACCACATGAGTTGGTACCTTGGGAGAAGATGGGCCCTAATGCCCGAATATTATTTGTTGAAAATGAAGGAGATTTAAATGAATTGGTCATTAAAAAGGACGCTTACTATGATGTAAGTGGATATACAAGTTATCCATTCATTTATGAAGTGAATTTTATCTATTCGGAATTGAAGGCAAAGCAATTACTGGAGTACCTAAAAGTAAATATTAGAGAAGGACAGATATTAGAACTATGGAGAGTATGGATTGGTCATGACGATAATGAAATAAATATAAAGTATATTAGATGTTACTATGAAGAATTATCTCTAAATCATCTGGTACAAATGTACAATAGGAACCATGAAAAATATAACGAACAATATTGCATAGTATTAGAAAGATAAAAATATAAATAATTCTTATTGAACTAACGGGGCAGAGCGATTGTGGAATAAGCGTTTCTTTCCTTATTCAACTCCCATGAAAGAAATTAATCATCTTTCATTTTCTGTGATGAAGTGCTGTTTATTGCGCTACATGAATGGCTAACGGTGCAGTTTAATTGAACAAATTTGTTCGGTATGTAGGGTCATACTATGAATTTATTTTGAAAGACCTATAAAAGGGTAACCAGAAACCATTCGTTATATGAAAGTTTCTTGAAACATTACCCTTAAACTACATGAAAATTAAAACACTAGTAATATACATCATAATCTTGCAAGAATAGCTAGCAATATGTGTAAAGAAATCACCTCAAATAAAAAGTACACTCAATAAGAGGTGATTTAATGTGTATTTAAAAGTTATAAAAAGCAATAGAAATGTATTACTTTACTTATTAGGAGCTGGGACGTCTAGTTTGGGGAATGTTATATCTGGGTTAGCATTCCTATTTTTAGCTTATCAGATGACAGAATCAAATATATATACAACTGGTGTTGCAATTTCACAAGTAGTCCCTTATCTTTTATTTGGGTTAATAGGGGGAGTAATTGCTGATTGGCTAGATAAAAAAAGGATATTACTAATAATTGACCTTTTAAGAGTACCTCTAACATTATCACTAGTGCTATTTCACCAATTTGAGTTGCTGAACTATTGGCATTTAATAGTAGTGAGTTTTCTTATTCAGTGCCTAGGCTGTTTTTTTAATCCTGCTCATAGGGCTATATTACCCATTATTACAAAGGAAGAGGAAAGATCTTCTGTTAACAGTTTGCTTGACACAGTTACAAGGGGTATTACTGTATTAGGACCTATTGTTAGTATAGGTTTAATGAATACAATTAACGTTATACATTTTTTTACTTTCGATGCACTAACATACCTTATAAGTGCGATTCTTATTTATAAAATTCAATTTACAGAAAAAAATATAACAAGTGAAAGTTCAAACCAAAGAAAAATAAGTGATATATTTATCTCAATAAGGGATTTTTCAATTTGGGTGAAAAAACAAACGACAATTCGAACCCTATTTATAGTTACAGTAATCATTGTGTTTTTCAATACCTGGGTATGGCAAGTCGGTTTATTATTGCAACTAAAGGAAACAACCCCAAATGGAGAGGAATTATATAGCTTACTTTTAGGATGGTATGGTGCTGCCGTTATTGCAGTTAACCTACTTATCCCATTAATTTGGAAAAAGTTAAGTGTGAAAATTTATTTGTTTGGTTCATTGATTTGGGGTATAGGCATTCTCCTTTTAGGATTTGCGTATACCATCCCATTGTATTTTATAGGGATATTAGTTGCAGCAATAGGCTTACCTATATCTGGCTTATCAAGAGTATATTTGTTACAAAAATATCTTCCCAAAGAAAAACTAGGCAGGGGCTTTAGTTTTAATGCATTTCTTTTATATTTATCAAATGCTATTTCTCTTGGTGTATTCGGATTCATCTCTTCATTCATGTCTACAAGAATCTTATTTATAATATGTGGAATTATGATGGTTATATGTTCAGTCGTTTACTTATTAACCATCTCTCGAAAAGTACCAGGAGTAATTCCATATAGTCGCTTAAATAATTGATTGTAAACAGTAACAGATGAAAAACCACAGTCCATTGAAATTTTTAATATAGTTTTATTAGTTTTTTTAAGCATTTCCTGACTCCTGACAACTCGGTAAGTTTGTAACCAAGAGTAAGGGGAAATCCCTAAGATGTCTTTAAAGTAATGGGCAAATTGGAATTTACTTAATCTCGCTACTCTTGCCATTTCATCCAAGTTCCAAGAATGCTGATAATCTTCTTTTAAAGCTAGTATTGTTTTGTAAATTTGTGGATCTATTGTTTTATATGTTTTTATATTTATATCCTGTGTATGGGTTCCTACAGCACTTTTCAGTAATATTAAAGCCAATTGAGTGAAACTGTGTTCCAAAAATATTTCCATGGATCTTGTGTCATCTTTTTCAAGTTTTGCGAAATCTAATACGAACTTAACCCAATTTGATATCTGAGAGTTTTTCTGGATACTTGTAGCAAACTGAATATCATTGTGAACAGGATATAGAGCTTGAGAAACTTCACTAAGAAAAGTAGGGTTTAATTCAATTAAAAATTTACTGTCATCTATTGCTAATTGTTTATGTTCATCTTGGGGGTTAAATAAAATAAATTGTTGATTATTAAGAGTAATCTGACTTCTGTTGGTTTGGTAATCTATAGTTCCTATTAAAGAGTAAATAAATTTATAGCAATCATCTGAACGCCAGTTGCTCTCTTGGCTGAAATCTTTTTTTAATAAGAAAACTCCATTACTGTTTTGAACTGCTCCCTGTCAAGTAGACAGTGGAAATAATAAAAAGCTTTTAAGCGGCTTTAGCCCTATATTCTAATGGGCTTAAGCCGTTTAATCGTTCTTGGTATCTATCGTTATTGTAAAACTGGATATAATCCTCAATCGCTTGTTGTAACGCTTCAAATGTTTGGTACTTATGTAAATAATACTTTTCACATTTCAATGTTCCCCAAAATGATTCCATTGGTCCGTTATCTATACATTTGCCTACACGGGACATGCTATGAATCATCTCTGCTCCATCTATTCTTCTTTTAAATCCATGTGATGTGTACTGATAGCCACGATCACTATGAAGTAACGGTTGTTCTCCATCTTTTAAAGTAAGCATTGCTAAATCAAACGTCTTAAATACCAATTCATTATTATTTGAATGCCCCAATACATAACTGATAATAGAGCCATCGTAAAGATCTAGAATAGCGCTTAAATAAGCTTTCTTTCCATTTCCTAATTTGAACTCCGTCACATCTGTTACCCATTTTTCGTTGGGTTTGCTTGCAGTAAATTCACGATTTAATCGATTTTCAGCGACATGTTGTGCAGGTGAAGAAACATATCGCTTTCTTTTTCGGCGAATCACGGATTGTAAACCACTGATTTGCATTAATCGATAAATACGTTTGTGATTGAACTTTTTATTGTATTTACGATTGATATTTAAAGTCATTCTTCGATATCCATAAATTCCTTCGACTTGTCGAAAAATAGCTTGGATATCCTGAAGAATCGCTTTATTCTCTAGCTCTCTATCTGTTGGTGTACGTTGTAGCCATTTATAATAGGCAGCACGAGATAAACCGGCAATATCACATAAAAGGATTACTGGCAGATTTTCTTTCGCATGTAACTCTTGAATCGCTCTATATTTATTTTGTAAACGAACGCTTGTTAACGATTCCTCCTTTCGAGTTCTTCCAACTTTTTTAAAAAGGCATTTTCTGCGCGTAATCGTTCATTTTCACGTTCTAAACGTTTCATTTCTAGCTTAAATTTTTCTTCAGCTGTTAATTCCTGTTCTTCTTTCTTGCGACCACGTTTATCCTGCAGAGCCTCTTCACCATTTACTTCGAATTTTTTGACCCATTGATACACCTGTTGATAAGACACTTCATAGGTTTCTGCAGCGAGCTGATAGTTTTTCTGATGTTCTAGACAGTAATTTACAATCTGTATTCTTTCTTCTAACGTCGTTGTTCTTTTATTAGTCATAGAGTTTGTCATTCCTTTACCGGTATCCTTTAATTCTCTATGACTATTATACTTTTGAATCCAATTTCTCAAAACGGATTTGTCAGAAATCTTGTATTTTCTTGTAACTTCTTTTAAAGAATATTGTCCAGATAAATAGTCTTGTACAGCTGCTAACTTTAGCTCTTTCGAGTAAGAATTCCAAGAAGTGGACTCTTCAAGGCCAATTTCTCCATCTATTTCATATTTGTAGTTCCATTCTTCAATGGTTTTATAAGAAACCTGAAATATAGTAGCTAATTCTGAAATTGTCTTTTGTCCTTTGTGAAGAAGTCTTAGAACCGCTAATTTTTCATCTTTTGAGTGGTTACTTCGAGCCATAAAAAAATGCCCCCTAGATAAACAGATTTTTATTTTTTAATCTGTCTACCTAAAGGGGAGCATATCATTTTCTAGTAGTAATTTTGTTGAGCGCACATAATCACCTTCTAAGTTATTTTAAAAAATTGTATCACAATGAGGAGGGAAATAAATGAAGCACGCATTAGTAGTTGGTGGAACAGGTATGTTATCAGGGGTATCACTCTGGTTATTAAATTAAGTGTATCATGTTTCAATCATCGCTAGGAATTCTAAGCGCATGAAGGATTTATAAAAAAGACTGACTTAGATAGTCATATCACACCACTATTTGTTGATTATAGGAATCAGGATGCAGAGATCCCATCTTTTTCTTCTTCAACTCCCATGAAAGAACTTAATCATCTTTCATTTTCTGTGGTGTAGCGCTGGTTTATGCGCTACATGGATGGCTAACGGAGGGAGTTTGTGTACAAAGGGTTACAATTTAAAAGAGGGGGTTGGTGCAGTGAAATTTGCAAAGGTTAAGCTACTCGTTGTTCATATTTTAGCATTAGGAATCTTCCTAATAGTTAACCAAATGACTCCAAATCCAGGGGATACGTCAGGAAATGGTAATCCAGCTTTATTGATAGTTTGGATTTTAATTCCAATACTCGTCTTTATAGTGATATTATGGGTTCGTATTTTTCGTACGAGTTCGATTAGCAACACTGTTTTTATCACCAGCATACTTGGCATACTCGTTCACTTAACTGTCTCCTTTTTTTATCAAAAAAATGAATTGAATGAATATCGTGAAGTCATAAAAATTGCGTTAATCAATAGAGAGGGTGTTGCAGATGCGCAATATATGCAAAGCATTACTTCGGGATTGGATATTCACGTGAACAACCAGAATTTTAATATTAATACTTATTTTATGTTTGTAACCTTTTCAGTTTTGTTGGCTATTGTATATACTCTTTGGAACACTTGGGAAAAGAAAGAAAAAAGCCAGAATTAAGAATTTTTCATTCTCTTTTATTAGAACATTTTCCTTTCTTGTTTAACTAACAGGTAGCTTTACTTGAAGATTATTGAGTTGCATAATGCAGCTCTATTTTTCTTTATTGAACTCCCATGAAAGAACTTAAGCATCTTTCATTTTCTGTGGTGAAGTGCTGATTTTTGCTCTTCATGGATGGCTAATAGGCAGTTTAGCATAAGTAGGATTCTTTTGTTATTTTGAGAATGGTGCTTGTAGTAGAATCCGATTCTCAATCAGGTTTTTCAAGCTGATAAGGGACTTGGATGGTCCGAACTTTATAATAGAATCTTGAAATTGACCAATATCCTCTATGGAGGCAGTCTGAATCTTGATCATGTAATTGTATTCACCACTAATTCGAAACATATCGGTTACAACAGGATTTCGTTCGCAAAAATCCACTAGTGCTTGACATTGCTCTGTTTTAATAAGAAAGAATGCCGTGGTCCCTCGGCCTAGCGCCTGATGACGAAAGGTTGCCGTATAACCCGAGATGATGTCTTTCTCCTCAAGTCTTTTTATTCGTTCCCTTACCGAGGGCTGGGACATGGACACATCTTTACTTATTTGTGAAATGGAGATACGTGCATTCTGCTGAAGAAGACCCAAGATGTGGTAATCAGTTCATCCATCCAATGTTCCATATATAATTCCTCCTAGTGCATTTTCGAAAATGAATAAAATTAATTGATTTTCGTTATTTTTGGAAAGTGTAATGCGATAATTTCCTTTTTTATTGTATGTATTTCCTTACAACACTATTCTATACTAAATTCATCAGAAAGGGGAAATGATAATTGAATATCAAAGGTCTTGCTCATATTGCAATTCAGGCAAAAGATTATCCGGGTACAATCCGATTTTACATTGAAGCATTGGGATTTAAGCGTGGACATCATTGGAGCCTTCCTTCGTTTCAAATCAAGGAAGCTTCGATGCTGATCTCTCCCGACGGCCGAACATGTCTCGAGGTTTTTGATGACGATGCTGTCATTCCGGCACAAGGGAAGAAAGCGCGGTCGGAAGAGGAAGTTGCTTACGGAGCTATGCTTCACCTAGCGTTTTATGTGGAAGATGTCGACAAAGCGTTTCAAACGGCACTTTCCCATGGGGCAAAACCTTATGTGGAAGCAGACAATCTAGCTCTCGGAGAGCCTCCTCTTATTATCAGAAACGCTCTAGTCCATAGTCCTAATGGAGAGGTGATCGAATTTATTCAGGATGTGGACTTTGATATAGAGTCCCATAGTTCAGTGAAGTAGTTCAATAAGCTAGTGGCAATCTAAGACTTTTTCCTATCCTAGACTGCCACTGTGTTTTTCTTAAACTCCTATGAAAGAACCTAATCATCTTTCATTTTCTGTGATGAAGTGCTGTTTATTGCGATTCATGGAGGGCTAACGGATCCTTTTGTTAAAGAAGGATTTACTAAAGACCAAGTTAATCTACAAAATGTGTAGAATTAACTTGGTTTTTATGTATTAATAGCAACAATCTATACGAAAACAGCCTTACTAAATAACCTTTCTATTTAAAATAGGAGGGTTTTGTTGTTTTAATAGTTACTAAGCTGAACGATAACTTCAAATTCTTTCCTAATTGTATCAAGAAGAAAAATAATTTTGGAGAACCTGAAGAAAACTATAAACAGCTCAATTAGTATTTTTTATGGAAATAAATATTGCTCGAAGTAGAAAATATTATATATTTGTAGCTAAAAATAACGTATCTATAAAAATGCCGTTATTTACAATCACTTCACTGAATTTTCTGATTATAATTAAAGAGATCAAATTATAAGGGGTTGATAGAATGTCAGTAAAGGTTAATCCAAACGTTGAGCTTAATCACCCATTATCACCATTATCTGAAGTAGAAATTGAAAAAGCTGTTCAAATAGTCAAGGAACAGCAACAGTTGTCTGAACATATCCGATTTATGTCGGTGATGTTACATGAACCTAAAAAATCAGAAGTACTAAATTACAAACCAGGTAATACAGTAGATCGCCAAGTATTTTTAGTGATTTTAGATGATAAAGAATTGAAAACATTTGAAGCGGTTGTAAATTTAACTTCAGAAAAAGTTGATTCCTACGAACATATTCCAGGCGTACAACCAAATGTAGCCTTAGAGGAATTTGAGCAATGTGAAGAACTGGTAAAGAGCCACCCTGATTTTGTAGCAGCTTTACAGAAACGTGGCATTGACAATCCTGATTTAATCATGGTGGATCCTTGGTCAGCAGGGAATTTTGGTGTTCAGGAACATGAGGGTAAACGTTTACTTCGTGCGATTTGTTGGCAAAAACAATCACTAGAAGATAACGGATATGCTTACCCTTTAACAGGTATTGTAACGTATGTAGACCTAAACAAAATGGAAGTTTACAAAGTAGAAGATCACGGGGTACGTCCAATTCCAACAACATCAGGTAATTATCATCCTGAAGTTGATGAATCCATAGTGTTTAGAAATGACTTAAAACCATTGGAAATCATTCAACCTGAAGGTCCAAGCTTTACAATTGAAGGTAATTTGATCAAATGGCAAAAGTGGAGTTTCCGCTATGGATTTACACCACGTGAGGGCCTTGTATTATACACAATTAATTACCATGACAAAGGCAAGGATCGTCCAGTTCTTTATCGTGCAGCATTATCTGAAATGGTTGTCCCTTATGGTGAACCAACATTTTCGCATAACACACAAAACGCCTTTGATGCTGGTGAATATGGAATGGGTCAATTAGCCAATTCGTTAGAACTAGGTTGCGACTGCTTAGGCGAAATTCAATACTTTGATGGTGTTGTTGCTGATGTTAAAGGAAATGCACGTACGATCAAAAATGCGATTTGCTTACATGAAGAAGATTACGGGATTGGTTGGAAACATACAGATTGGCGAACAGGCCATGTAGAAGTACGGCGCTCACGTCGACTAGTGATTTCATTCTTCTGTACAGTTGGAAATTATGATTACGGATTCTATTGGAGTTTCTACCAAGACGGTACGATTGAAGCTGAAGTCAAACTAACAGGTATTTTAAGCACGGGTACATGTGAAGATGGCATCCAAACAAAATATGGATCTGAGATTTCTCCAGGATTAAATGCATCACATCATCAACACTTCTTTAATTTCCGACTTGATACGATGTTAGACGGTGAAAATAACTCAGTAGTTGAAACAGAAACAGTTTCAGAAACATTGGGAGAACACAATCCGAATGCCAATGGTTTCTATCCTGTTTCACGTATCTTTAAAACGGAGAAGGAAGCGTTACGTAATTTAGATTTAAAAACGCAGCGTACTTGGAAAATTATCAATAAAAACTCACTTAACCGAGTGAATCAACCTGTTGGATATAAAATTTTACCTGGCGAAAATTGCTTCCCATTTGCTCATGAAGAAGCAAGCGTTATGAAGCGTGCTGGTTTCCTTAAACACCATTTACACGTTACACAATTTGATGAAAATGAAAAATATGCAACAGGTATGTATCCAAATCAACATGCTGGGGGAGATGGACTTCCAAAATACGTTGAGAATAACCGTTCAATTGATGATGAAGATATCGTCGTTTGGTACACAATGGGCCATCATCATATCCCGCGCCCTGAAGATTGGCCTGTAATGCCAACTGCATACATCAACTTCCAATTAAAACCAGTTGGATTCTTTGATCGAAACCCAGCGTTAGACGTTCCTAGACCGGACAAGAAGTGTCACACAACATCGTCTTGTCATACGCAATAAAACTCTTACGAGGAGTGATTATATGCTACCATTCCTAAGCATGTTGGTGATTGTGACTTTTACGGTCATCACTAACCGTTTATTAAAACAGCGTTTTGCTAATCATGGCATGACCAAGTGCTGTATAATGCTGATTTCTATGACAATGAGTACTGCTGTTGGGATGAATATGGCTACCTGGCTTCCCGATATGGTACTGGGTGCAATAGCATCTATCATTATTTCTATTGCATTAGGCTATTTACTATCCACAGGCTTACCAATGCACCTATTTATGGAAAGTGCAGGATCTAGTTTTATGGGAGCAATGATGGGCGTGATGCTAACTTTAATGACCACACAATATTTAACGTTAAGCATTATCTTTTTTACAATGATGTTTATTGTAAGTGCTATCATTTCTATCGGTGTATGGAATCGTGAGATGTTTCCAATATTCATAAAAGCTATTCCAAAGCATATATACATTGTAGCTAGTTTAATGATTTGTGTACTAGTAGTAAGTAGTTTTGAGATTCAACATGAGGTACCTGTAAAGGAAGAACAACAGCATCAACATCATCATTAAAAGGGGTCGATCATTATGGTAAAAGTTAATGTTAAACCGAATATTGAAGAATATGGCATTCAATTCAAAAAGAAATATGACAATTTTATTGGTGGTGAATGGGTAGCACCTGTTAATGGAGAGTATTTTGATAATAGTACGCCGATCACGAAAGAAGTATTTACAAGTGTAGCTCGTTCAACAAAAGAAGATGTAGAGCTAGCATTAGATGCCGCTCATGAAGCCCAAAAAACTTGGGGGAAAACACCTATAGCAGAACGGGCACGTATTTTATTAGCCATTGCAGATCGTATGGAAGAAAATCTTGAAAAAATTGCTAGGGTAGAAACTTGGGATAATGGGAAAGCGATTCGTGAAACGATGTATGCTGATATTCCATTGGCAATTGATCATTTCCGCTATTTTGCAAGTGCCATTCGCGCACAACAAGGGCAAATGACACCTTTTGATGAGGATACAGTAGCTTATCATTACCAAGAACCTATTGGTGTAGTTGGCCAAATCATTGCATGGAACTTTCCTATTTTATTGGCAGCATGGAAATTGGCGCCAGCACTTGCTGCAGGGAATAGTGTTGTTTTAAAATTAGCAGAACAAACGCCTGTATCATTCTTATTTGTAGTTGAACTAATTCAAGACCTATTACCAAAAGGTGTATTAAACGTCATTAATGGTTTTGGTGCAGAGGCAGGGAAAGAGTTAGCTTCAAGCCCTCGTATTGCCAAAGTAGCCTTTACGGGTTCTACAGATGTCGGCAAACTAATTATGAAATATGCATCTGAGAATCTTATTCCTGTTACACTAGAATTAGGTGGCAAATCCCCTAATATTTTCTTTGAAGATGTCATGGATGCTGATGATGGCTATCTAGATAAGGCGATTGAAGGATTAGTTATGTTTGCTTTAAATCAAGGTGAAGTTTGCACTTGTCCATCTAGAGCCTTGATCCATGAGTCTATTTATGATCGTTTCATGGAAAAAGCCATTGAACGAGTAAAGCAAATTAAAGTTGGTGATCCATTCGATCTTGAAACAATGATGGGTGCACAGGCTTCAGAAGAACAACATAAAAAAATTCTTTCTTATTTTGAAATTGCCAAACAAGATGGCGCAGAATGTTTAATCGGTGGTGCCGAAAATCACCTTGATCATGTAGATGGTTATTTTATTAAACCAACTATTTTTAAAGGCGATAACAAAATGCGTATTTTCCAAGAAGAAATTTTCGGTCCTGTATTGGCAGTGACTACGTTTAAAACTTTCGAGGAAGCGATTGAAATTGCAAATGATACTATGTATGGATTAGGGGCAGCTGTATGGTCACGTAATACAAACGTTACTTATAAAGCAAGTCGAGAGATCCAAGCAGGACGTGTTTGGATAAATACGTATCACCAATACCCTGCTGGTGCAGCATTTGGCGGCTACAAAAAGTCAGGCATCGGTCGAGAAAATCATTTAAAAGCTTTAGAATCGTATCAATCAACTAAATGTGTCTTAGCTAGTTACAATGAACAGGCGCAAGGATTCTTTTAATTTTACCTAAGAGTGAAGTGAGGGGGCGGCTTATTGAGTAGCTACTATCCAATCCAACCTGAATTGGTCCAAAAAACGTATTCTTATAGAGAACTGACGCCAAACAGCGAGTTAAACCAAGATATACTATTTTATTATGAGTTTGAACCAATAGGCATTAATAGTGATATTCATGTCATTCCTGATGCTTGCCAAGATGTAATGTTTTACATGGGCAAAGATCAAAAGGTTGTCTTAGGGAATACCCCGACTACACGTGGAATTTATTCATTTACCCCAAAAGGTAAATATTTTGGTGTTCGTCTAAATCCAAAACAAACAGTGATGCAATACAATTGCGCATTAAAACAAATTGTTCAACAACCGTTTGTTAATGTTGGATTAGGCTGCACACTTGACTCTAAATTTATACAAGCTGTTTTTGAAGCAGGAGATTTCGAACAAAGAGTACAGATTTGTAATGAGTATTTTTGTTCTCAAAAAAAGGAAAAAAGTTTGAGTGATGAAATATTCGCTACTTGTTTTGATTCTATTATTGAAAATAATGGGCTGTTCTTACCAGATGTAATTCAGCAAAAAACAGGCTATTCTGAGCGATATATCCGAGAACTTTTCTACAAAAAAACAGGTTTCGGACCAAAAAAACTAAGTAAATTCATACGCATTCAACTCTTGCTTCAACATTTTTCTTTTGAAGAGACACCTGTAAACATTGACCAATATGGTTACTATGATCCTTCACATTATTACAAAGAATTTAAAAGCTTACTTGTCATAACACCTGCTGAATATATAAAAGAATTTTTAGGTTGGAAAAATATAAAACGAAAGTTGTTATCTTATTAGCCCCTCAAAGCTTCCACTCTTTCTTATAAAAAACATACTGATGTGAACTGCCCCGTAAAAGTTAGACACCAATCTAACTTTTACAGGGGTTTTTTATTTATTCATGAACAATATGCTTTCCAGAAAAAAGCATATCAGTTAGTTTAACTACATTAACGATTCGCTACCCTAACTTTATGGAAAATTACTATTAGCTATAAAAATTCAGATAATTGATCCAGTTGCAACAGATACTCTCAGACTTAAAAGGTACCCTTTTGATTGGATAATTGTTTTGTAGGTAAGTACAAAAAAGAGACGTATCCTTTTCATCTCACTATCAATCAGTTCTAATCCCTATTCCAGCACTTGTTCCAGCAGCTATAATTTTGGTGTTTTTATGATAGTGCAGAGAGTATGCAACCATAGAAATGGTTCAATGTTCGGTGGCTGTTGGATTTTTAGCTCTCAAATTCCCCCCATATTTGGCGATGAACAAAACAAATAACATGACATAATATAGAAACATCAAATATTATTAAAAAGGATGATGTATGATTTCTATAGTAAGAACCTGTACCCTTCCTAACGGAGAAATACATGACGGCTGGGAAGATGTTGATGTTATTTGGGACATTGATCGTTGGGAGAATGACGGGGGTAGAAGTGTTGGCACATGACTTGGCTACGGCCGTTGAATGAAAAAAATTTTGCATTAAAAGGGAGGCAAGCCAGTCTCCCTTAAAAATATTTGTACGGACAAGAATCAAATAAAAATTTTTCTACAATCTTCGGTGGAGGGCTTTTTTTAGCTGCTTAAAGCCTAATCATATTTAGGTTGGATAGAGCCACGCACACTCGTTTTTTGCGGGACTGTTCTTTACAATTGTTGGGGCATGTCTTGCGCCTATAATTTGTGATGAATTTCCTGAAAAATAAAATATTTTAAAAGAAAGTTGAAACTATTTTCCTTGTTTAGCGTTAAATAATAGAACACTAGGAGGTGAAAGTTTTGGAAGAAAAAATACAGGGAAAACAAAAAAGTGAGTTTTGGGAATGGGTAAAGGCAATTGCTTTCGCTCTAATGCTTTCATTTGTAATCAAGCAGTTCCTTTTTACTCCGGTACTTGTAAAAGGCGCTTCTATGATGCCGACACTTGAAGACCACGATCGCGTGATTGTCAATAAAATTGGTCCAACACTTCAGTCATATGATCGATTTGACATTGTTGTTATTGAAATGAATGAAGAAACAAATTATATAAAACGTATCATTGGTCTACCAGGAGATAAAATCGAGTATAAGGATGATCAATTATACATAAACGGTGAGAAGTACAATGAACCTTATTTAGATCAATACAAGAATGAATTAAAGGATACTGGGACACTCACTTATGATTTTACGCTAGAGCAAAATTTAGGTGAAACTACCGTACCAGAAGGGCATTACTTTGTATTAGGTGATAATCGTCGTGTAAGTAATGATAGCCGAAATCCTGAAGTTGGATTCATCTCTGAAGAACAAATAATGGGGACAACTAATATCATCTGTTGGCCGATGGAGCATATTGACTTAAGGTTTAACTAGATTCATCTTGGACATCGTTGACACACAAAAAGCATCTATTCACAATGGATAAAGTTACTTAATCAAACTAGTTATACCGAGTAAAATCAGTACGATTAAGTATTATTTGTTAAGACTTTCAGCAAACCTAAAATAAACGGAGTTAAATAAAAATAAATCAAAAAATAGTTATGTGAGCAAATGTGTGAGCATTTTGGAGAGCAAGTGATCTGCTTCAAATAACATAAAGGAAATTAGATTTGATTGTAGTTTCCTAGTAAAAGGGTAAACTTTAGTATCTACCACTTTATTCATAAGGCTTTACGTCACATTATTTGGGGGTAGGTTCGAATCCCTCGTGGGAGGAATCAAGGCTCAGATAGAACAAGTTTGAACCAATTGAAAAGCGCTCTGAATCCTTTATTATCAAGGGTTTGAAGCGCTTTTTCTTTTTTTGAATCCATTAGAAAACGATAGAAAATGAAAAATTTCTACACAATCAAGAAATCTGATTGAATTATTTAAAAATAAGTGTTTTTTTTATTTCTTAATGGTTAATCACAATTAAACAATGTTTTAATACTGAATTGTTGTACATGAGAAGTATATAGGTGCAGAATTTTTTCCTTTTGTGTGAGCAGTGTGTTTTTTACAATGCTGCTATTTTATTGTGACAGTTTTTAAGAACTAATAATAAATGATAAAGTTGTTAACTGAAATAATCGAATGTTTAAGTTGTTATATTGGTAGAACCATTATTCTTTGATTTTTCCTCAGCTGCTGGCTTAAGCTAAAATGTGACCGCCTTCTACATGAAGAGCGGTTCCAGTTACGAAACTATTTTGTAGCAAGTATAGTACGCTTTGCGCAACATCTTCAGCTCTTCCTATTCGTTTCACAGGAAGTTTGTTTTCAACAGTAGCATAGAAATTATTACGTGCTTCTTCGGGCATTTTACTACGGGAAGGTGTATCAATTATACCGGGTGAAACGATATTCACTCGGATTGGAGCAAGTTCTAATGCCAAAGTCTGGCCTAGATTCGAAACAGCTGCATTGACTGCACCTAAAATTGCTGAACCAGCCATAGACTTGTAGGCTACAACCCCAGAGAATAAAACGATTGAACCGTTTGGTGAAATTTTCGGAGCACCGTATTTCGCTGCATAATATTGTCCCCAAAATTTATTTTCAAACAGTTGTCGAGCTTGGGCTGTATCCGTTTGGAGGAATGACCCACTGGATGTTTCTGCCGCACTAATCACAAGATGATCGAACTGGCCGATTTTTTCAAAGAAAGACTGTACTTGCTGTTCTTGCGTTGTATCTAGAGTATAAGCCGTTGCTCTAACTCCTAGTTGCTCTCTTGCGTTTCGTAATTTATCTTCGGAACGGCTGGCAATGATTACTTCAACCCCTTGAGCTATTAGCTGTTTAGCTGATTCCAAACCAATCCCAGAGCTTCCACCGATAATTACAACTTTTTTATCTTTTAACATGTTTTTCTCCCCTTATAGGTTTACTTATATAGATTAAAAATTCAATACCTCTTGCAGGTGTAAATCAAGTTCGGATACAAACTTTTCAACCTTCGGATTTTTGACTACATCATAACAAGAGAAACTCTTTAAAGGTTTCATTCCAAGAAATTTCTGTATACGATGTAAATGACTTAATGCATCTTCTAGACTGCTACCTTCGAAAAACTGACTTGGATCGTTAAATGCTTTTTCAGGTGCATTCCAGGTAGTCGAAAACATATATTTCTTTTCAGTCAATAACCCGCCTTCTCCATACTGATCAGCACCCTTAAAAAATAAACCATAAGCATATACTTCATCCATATACGTCTTCAATAAGCCCGGGACACTGAACCAATAAATAGGTGTTTGGTAAATAACAATATCAGCCCATATAAATTTTTGTTGTTCTTCTTCGATTGTATATCCATCTTGAATAATTGTTGTTTTTACATTGTTCTTTTCGCTTAAAAAACTGACCAATTTGTCCATCAATGTTTGGTTCAAATTCCCCTCTGCTGAACTATACTTCTGGTGCCCGTTAATAATAAGTATATTTTTCATCTTTATCTAGCTCCTTTAATTTCGTGTTCCTTTAATAAACCACCTAGCACTTAGCTGGTAACCAATAGCCCTGTTCAAATCGTTTGTTACATCTGGAAAAATACCCATGATAGCGACTCTATGGTACCGATAGTAAAAGCACTGATTAACAATGCTAACGGTAGTTTGTCTCGTTGATTTTACGTACTAATTTGTGATCACCTCCTCCAAAAAGGGATTGAATAATAAGTTCAACGATATTATATATATAGTAACTTCATTTAGGGAAGTAGTGATATTTAATATATTAAGTTACTAAAAATATACTATTGTGATATGATAAGGGGAAACTCGTAAAAAAAAATTTAGGGAGGATGTTTCAGATGAGTGTTAATGAGCCAGTCGTGTTGACGAAAGGGGCACCAGGTGAGACTTGTCCCATTGCTAAAACGCTCGATGTGATTGGGACTAAATGGACTTTTTTAATTATTCGCGATCTGCTTATAGAAGGAACAATGCGATTCAGTGACCTATTGAAATCAATGAATGGAATTAGCCCGAAAACACTTTCACTCCGTCTTAAGACACTAGAAAATCATGGAATATTGGAAAAAAAGGTATTTCCAGAGGTTCCCCCTCGTGTGGAATATACGTTAACGGAAAAAGGAAAAAGTTTGGAAGGTATTTTCATTGAATTAAAGAGATTTGGATTAAATTTATAAAAGATTAAATATAGGTCATTCTTTAAATTTGGGTAAGTTAATTTTAATCCATCTCAGACTTAAGGAGGACAATCGAATCAGCTACAGAAGTTTCTTCCAAAAGACGAATTTAATGTATCGACCAGATGTGGAAGTTCATGCTGAAATCGAGGATATCTAGACAGAGGTTTTGTTCAAACTTTTTTATAAACAGTCAAACTTATTTTCAAACCTACAATTTGTGCTTATGTGACTGGCTGCCAACATACTGGCGGCTTTTCTTATTGAAGTAACGTGCAGGTGTTAGTTGATGAGTGTTGTTTAACTTGTGTTCAATAATCGGGCCATTATCTTGAATAAAAGTTGGTGGATCAATTAGGTATTTATGTTAAGGTGTAGTGAAGATTGTAATGATGAATTGGTGTTCACATAATTATGATTAGACGCATTGGCGGCAAAAAGGAACGGTCAAATGAAAGGAGAAGAGGTTTTAGCTGCCCTTAAAGCAGGAGAATTACGTGAAAAGACCAATAAACATTATAATATCTCCGTTTATTGGCCGGGTTATTAAAAGATTTAGAGTTAAGTGCATTGATCCATATTTAATCTTATCTTCTTTTAAACTTAATCATTTAATCCTTTTCCATCAAGAATTTGCTGCGTGTATTTTTCAATCCTTGACACTCGCGTTTTGGATTGTTTAGGCTGAGAAAAATATAAAATATATGCTCTTTGCCGTCCTGGTGTCAATGCTTCAAACGCAGTTTTCAATGCAGGGATTTCATTGAATGTATTTTGCAGTTCTTCAGGAATTATGTATTCCTTATGCTCTTTCATTGGTACTTCTAAACCTGCTTTTTCAACTTCAATGGCTTCATTAATGTAGTCTTTAATGATGGTTTCCATTGCAACTATTTCTTGCACATTGGTGAAACGAATTTGGCGTGCAGCTTGTACATTTTCCGTTTGTTGGATTAGTATCCCATGTGTATCCTTTAACAGGGCTCCTTTGTGAAACAGAAGTGCACAATACTCTTTAAATCCGTGTATTAACACGATGTTTTTGTTCTCCAATGTGTAACAAGGATGCATCCACTTAAAATCCTCGGTCAGCTCACAGTCACAAACGATATTTCTCAACACCGAATATTCTTCCTGCCACTTTTTGGCTTTACTTAAAAATTCATCAACTTTCGGATTCATTCTATTATTTGTCATCAAGGAACACCCCTCTACAATTTTTTAATCATCTGATTTCAATTACTCTAATCGATTTATAATAAAACATTAAATAGTGTCATGTCTAGCTAGAAAACACTCTAAATTTGTTTTACATTATTATGGCTCATCACCATAGCGTGTGGTTGAAATCCGTTCCGATTGGGCGCTTTGTAGCTGACGCTTTGCTTTCGCTACATGAAAACATTTGTTGCTGACGCTTTGCTTTCGCTACAGAAAACACTTGTAGCTGACGCTTTGCTTTCGCTACAGAAAACACTTGTAGCTGACGCCTTGCTTTCGCTACAGAAAACACTTGTAGCTGACGCTTCGCTTTCGCTACATGAAAACATTTGTAGCTGACGCTTTGCTTTCGCTACAGAAAACACTTGTAGCTGACGCTTTGCTTTCGCTACAGAAAACACTTGTAGCTGTTGCTTCGCTTTCGCATAGATATAAGTCGTGGATAGAACCTTCGAAATGATAGATAGAAAGTTTAAAATCGTGGATAGAACCTTTGAAATGATGGATAGAACGTCCAGAGTCGTGGATAGAACCTTTGAAATTTGTAGCTGACGCTTTGCTTTCGCCAAGTCTCCACTCAACTTATATAAATGGCATATGTTTGTCCTCCAAAACTTTTGGTGATGAGCCATTACTATTCCTTCATTGGTAGAATATAGGATTAATAGTATATAATACTGAGGGATTATGTTTAGTAAAATTAAGCTGAGGGGGAGAATAATGAAAAAATTTTTTATTGTGTTACTAGCAGCATTTGTACTTGCAGTAGTAAATCCAACAAAGTCAGAAGCAAAAGTGATGTATGATGGAGCAGAAGTTGTTAAAGGGCAAACAGGAAAAATGACCTTTAAAAAAGACATCAAGGTATACAAGAGAAATCCAGATGGTACATTTGATTCGTTAGTGGTAAAACAAAATAACTTTTTTAAAACGTATGATATTGAAAAATATGAAGGCAAAACATTCTATTATATGGGGCAATATCGAGTACAAGCAACGGATTTGGTAGTTTTCAAAGAAGTACCAATAAAGATTCGTGCTTCTTTCTATAACAATCCAACTTATGTTGTTATTAATCGTGATGGTAATTATAATTACGGATATTACGGAAAATATTTCAATGAAACGGGTGATACTTCATACGTGGATTTAAATAATGAACAATTTAAGTATTGCGTGAGTAATGGAGTAGGTTGGTTATGTGAGAAGTATCCTGGTACAGATCTTAAAATCTTTGAGACAACAGTGAGACAAATGGACGTGCGTTATGAGCTAACAGAAAATGCAGAAGCGAAACACACTCCATTAAAAGAAGCTAAACCTGAAATAATGTTTGAAAAGGGAAGCATTTTTTCATCAGATAGTATTGAAGTTAATGGTTATCTATTGGTAAGATTTGAGGGAGAAGTCAGATATCTTGGTTGGCTCCCTGTAAATTTATTAAAGCCAGTTGGAGATAAGTGATAGATTATGAATTATATATAGCACTCTTAATTATTTGTTAAGGGGGCTATTTTTTATGGTTTGTTGACAGACATACGGATAGGATGTTTGTCGATGTCCTGGGCTTAGCTGAATAAACGATATATCAAATGGGGTAATTTTTCCAAATGATGCTGGTTTGAGGTATTATTATACTAGCGGAGCAGGATTGTGTTCCATTTATGACCTATACTTTCGATAGAGAAAGGGATGGTAGGGTGAATATGAAAGGATTTTTAAAATTATTTATAGGATTGTGTTTGATTTTTATATTAATAGGGTGTATTGGTGAAGATTATGATGTAGGGGTGCCAACTGCCCATATATATTTCGAGGGATTATCTTCAGATTTTCAATTAGCAGAAGCAAATATCAGTTGGAAAACGGCAAGTGAAGAAGTGAAGAAAACAGAAAAAGATATTATCAAATACGCATCATCACTGGATGAAATAAAGGTTTTTCCAGGTCAAAAAATGTCTTTGGATTTTAGAGAGAATCCAAAAAATGGTGGGGATATATGGACTGATCCAAAGATAACTGTTGCCTTATTAAAAGATGGCAAACGAACTGAACTTGCTTTGGATGATTTTAGAGAATTTCAATTTCCAACAGACAAAGGAAATTATGTTTTAGAAGTTGAATTTATGAGTTCAGCAGGCAATGCTCAATATTTAGGGAACATTCTAATTCAGTGATTAAAACATAGCTGAGGAGTTTTTTATGGAAGAAATTACGTTAAATGATTTTATTGTAAAAATAGATAAGGATAAAACTCTTGAATTGTATAGAGCACTTCCGAAAGTTTCCAATAAAGCGCATTGTGGTTGCGAGGATTGTCAACTTTTCGCTAAGCAAATTCAACATGCGAGCCCAGAAGTTTTAAAATTCTTTAAACAATTTGGAGTTGACCCTACAAAAGAGGCAGAAGTTTGGAGAGCTCTTCCTAATGAAGATGGCTTTGATACTTATACTGCAGATTATCATTTTATAGGCATTATACAAGGTACAGATGAATTAGATTGGATTCAAATAGGAGAGGCATCTTTTGGGCTTGCAAATCGTGGTGGAGATTTACCAAGTCCGATGATTCCAAGCACTTTTTCAAAGCCGATTGTAGAATTAGCTGTGAGAATAACAATGCCTCATATAGAGATATAATATAGAAAGAAATTATTCTATAAATAATTCCACCCTTATAATTTATTTGACTTCAAAGTTCAGGTATTCAATTAATTTGTGCCTGGGCTTTATTATGGTTATAGATAAACACTTTCAGCTGCATGATTAGCCGAAAGTGTTTTTTGCCCGATTTATTCAAATGTTATCTTAAGAGTTGCTTGATGTACATTCTGATAGGGTCTTATGCGATATAACAATACAATTATTGTAGAGATTTAACAAAGAGCAGTGAGGCAAATTTAGCTTACTTAATTAATAAATTCAACGAGAGGGCACCCGAAAAAAGGGTGTCTTTTATTATGTATTTAACTATGGTAGGGGACACAGAGCATAAAGTTCGTCCAGTGCCATTCTACAATTGGTTAGAACAACGTGATGTCCTTCCACAATCAACCAATAGTAGATCTAATTTAAAAAATTTGCTGGAATGGTAGGGAAATGAATACGAATCGATAGAAAAAATTATTTAATAAAAGGCGCTTGTACATAAAGCTCCCAGTCATGTCAATCACTTGAGAATATAGTATTAATAGAAAATAAAAAGGAGGTGAATAGATTGGGAAA
This sequence comes from Lysinibacillus sp. RS11, assembly GCF_042019215.1. Taxonomy (NCBI): domain Bacteria; kingdom Bacillati; phylum Bacillota; class Bacilli; order Caryophanales; family Bacillaceae; genus Lysinibacillus; species Lysinibacillus sp. RS11. The sequence continues at coordinate 1,929,641 of NZ_CP168124.1, forward strand.
TAGTAATCGTCAAAATCAGTCAGAAGAATACTACGGTTGCGTAGGTCAAATTAAATGTCAACAACTTGCTAATATCATTGGTGGGGAAGTTATTTCTTCAACACCAGTTTGTGTTGTAATGCGTCTTCGCGATATTAAAGCTACTATTCTTGGAAGAATTACTCGATCTCCTCTCGCACTCCCGTTTGCACTTTCTTTTGAAGGCAGTGGGGTTAATACATTAAACCTCGGCGAATCTGTTGTACTTCAGGAAGAAATTAATCCATTTATAACAGAACTTCAAAAAAGAGGTCTCATTGTTACAGCGGTGCATAACCATTGGCTTTTCGATAATCCTAGATTAATGTACATGCATTGGGAGAATGTTGGGAATCCAACTCAATTTGCAAGAAGAAGTTTTGATGCTGCAGTTGCAGCAGGCTTGTTCAACAAATGCAAATAGAGATAGTAAATCTAAATCAAACAAAAGGAGGATGGGACAAAACCCATCTCTAAACTAAAAACCCGGTGAAATTTTACGATCAGTAAAATTTCACCGGCTTTAAATTTTTTTCATAAAAAATAAGGACCACTTCTGCTAAAATTAAGTCACCACAACAAAATTATACAGAAAGAAGGATCCTTATGTTTAAAAATTATAACATGAATCAATAAGTTTTGCCTTTAGATTTAGAAGGAAGTTACAAAAGAATGATATTGTCTTCCATGTTCACCATTTAGTCGAGAGTATCCCGCCCGAAGCGTTTGAAGCATTCCTTTGAAATGAGGGTTGTCCTGCCTACCATCCATGCATGATGCTTAAAATTATCTTATGTGCCTACACGCAATCTGTCTTCTCAGGGCGCAAAATTGAATCGCTTTTAAAAGATAGTCTTCGGATGATGTGGTTAGCTCAAGGATATGAACTAACCTACCGCACAATCAACCGCTTCCGTGTCCAACCAGAGGTGAAAGAGCTGATTCGTCAATGCTTCGTTCAATTCCGCTGCCAGCTGGTACAGGAAAAATTAATTGATCAGGAAGCTATTTTTATTGATGGAACAAAGATTGAAGCGAATGCGAACAAATTTACATTCGTGTGGAAAAAGTCGATAGAGAAATATCATAATGGTCTAATTGAAAAGTCAAATCAGCTATACGATGAGCTGCTTGAAAAAGAAATCATGCCAGAAATTGAACCGGGAAAAGAAAAGGAGTTAGCATTGGAAGACCTCGCTCAAATAGTTGGAAAAGTAGATGAAGTGATTTCTGAATATGATCGGAAAATTGAGGACTCATCGGATGTAGCAGAGCGAAAGGCTTTAAGAACGGAACGAAAATGCCCAAAGCAAGCTCACAAACAATGAATCGACTATATTGAACGCAAACTAAAATATCAAAGAGACTTCGAAATCTTTGACGAACGAAATAGTTATTCGAAAACAGGACCCGGATGCGACATTGACACTTATATTTATTCTCTAATAAGATAAAGTCATCATTATTATTATTAACGACAAAGACCAAGCTTGATTTGGTCTTTTTTTACATCAATGTGAGTGAAAAAAATGATGAGGGAGGGAAGCACTTATGATTCTAGGGCCTCATTATATAGAAAGCTATCGGAAAGGAACAGTTGATGAGTTATACCGAAAATTGGAAATATATAATAGAAAATAAATTTTATATAGAGGTGGAATTATATGCCTAAAATTGACAATATGTTAGCCATTCTATGGATGCTTCGTTCAGGTGAAAAAATTACTGCAAAACAAATTTCAGAAAAGTTAGAGATGAATATAAGAACTGTGTATCGTTATATTGATACAATTTCAACAAGTGGCGTACCTATAATTTCAGAACCAGGACATAACGGTGGATACACTTTATTGAACAATTTTATTGAGGCTCCTCTTTTTTTTGATTTTGAGGAGCAAACTTCACTATTTCACGCTGCTGTTTTTGCAGAAGAAGCCGGATATTATGGAGGTGAAGCACTAAATAGGGCCATTTCAAAACTAAGTAAATACTCAAATCAAGAGCAAGAAACCAAGGTAAACCAACATTTAACTAGTCTTGAAGTAGTAAGTCGATTAAGTTCACTCTCTATGGAACCTTTTTTGAAGGAGTTGGAGCAGGCCGTAGCTGACGGGTATTCAGTAAAAATTCTTTACCATAAAAGTGGCGAAAAGCAATTAAATGATAGATTGGTCGATCCGTACAGAATTATCTATTGGAATAATAAGTGGTATGTGATTGGATTTTGTCATCTTAGGAATGATATCCGTAGTTTTAGAGTAGATCGAATTGAAAGTCTAATGCTAACCGAAAATAAGTTTAACCGGCCAGAAAATTTTTCAGCACGTGACTTTTTTATAAAAAATCTTCTTCCAACTATAGAAGATAAGGAAGGGATTATTTCTTTGGTTATTAATGGGGATAAAAGTGTATTGGCTGATATTTGCCAACATTGGTTTTTAGGACATTATTTACAAGAACGGACTTCAAATCAAGCAGTTTTTCTTCTTGAAAAAGATATATTACATACATATGTACCTTATTTACTTTTACCGTACAATAAATCTATTAAAGTTATTGAGCCAATAAGTCTTAAGAAAAGACTTATTGAAGTTCTGTCGGAATTAATAAAATTTCATCAAGTATGATAACTTCCCTGACGTTAACTGTCAGGGAAGTTATTTTATAATAGCCATATCAATTGTGATTGGAGTGTTATTGGATGCAAACAAAAAAAGTTTTTCTATATGTATTTAATACAATGTCGGACTGGGAATATGGATATTTAATTGCTGAACTAAACTCAGGAAGATATTTCAAAAAAGATTTAGCACCTTTAAAAGTAATTACAGTAGGAGCTAATAAAGAAATGATTACTACTATGGGAGGACTAAGCATAAAACCAGATATTTCCCTTGATGAATGTACTCTTGAGAGTAAAGATCTTTTAATTTTACCAGGAGGGACTACTTGGAGTGAAGAAATTCATCAACCTATTTTGGAAAGAATAGGCCAAGCTTTAAAACTTGGCACTATTGTTGCTGCAATTTGTGGTGCAACTGAGGGCCTCGCGAATATGGGATACTTAGATACTAGAAAGCATACAAGTAATAACTTAGAATATACTAAAATGGTATGTCCTAACTATAAAGGAGAAAAGTTTTATGAGTTGGGATCTGCGGTATCTGATGCGAATTTAATTACTGCATCAGGAATAGCTCCTCTGGAATTTGCAATGGAGGTACTGAAAAAAATAGATGTATTTACACCAGATGCATTACATTCATGGTATAACCTAAATAAGACACTTAAACCTGAATACTTCTTCCAGTTAATGAATTCAATAAATAAATGAAGTAACTGAAAAGCTCAATTTCTCTATTTTGATTTGTAGAGAAGTTGGGCTTTTTAATTTGGAATTTCCTTATCGTTGTTAATCCGCATTTTCCTGAAGCTACCCCAATAAATAAAAAAGGTGATAGTAGCTTAACATTTAGCGGTATATTTTTTGGCTAAATACAAATGCAATCCTATCCAAAATGAGGGTAAGCACTTGCTACGCGGGTGTTTTTTGTGAGGGAAAAATAAAAAGGACTGGGGAGTTAACCCCAATCCTTCTTACACATTCCTATAAACATGCCACCAAAGCGTTATTAATTAGTCCACTTATCCTCAAAAACAGGCTGTAATATATACCAACTTGCTAAGAACATAAGGGAGTTTATTATCTGAAAATGTTGATATATTAATGTTTTGAAGGTGTTGTGTGTTTCAACTTGCACCTCATCATTTTACGTTTGGATAGATCATCGTCGCAGGATCCACGTATTCGTCAAACTGTTCTTCTGTCAGTAAACCTGTTGCAATTGCAGCTTCTTTCAATGTAGTGCCTTCTTTGTGAGCCTTTTTCGCGATTTTTGCTGCATTTTCATAACCGATATATGGGTTTAATGCTGTTACAAGCATTAATGAGTTTCGTAAATTATGGTCAAGTACTTCTTTATTTGGCTCAATTCCTTCAGCACAATGATCATTAAATGATTTCATCGTGTCCGCTAGTAGGCGAGTTGATTGTAAGAAGTTATAAATAATAACTGGCTTGAAGACATTTAGCTCAAAATTACCTTGGGAAGCGGCAAAAGCAATTGTTGCGTCATTTCCAACAACCTGTGTGACAACCATTGTCATCGCTTCACTTTGCGTTGGATTCACTTTACCAGGCATAATAGATGAACCTGGTTCGTTTTCTGGAATTGTAATTTCACCAATACCAGAACGAGGACCACTTGCTAACCAGCGTACATCATTGGCTATTTTCATTAAGTCAGCTGCAAGAGCCTTCAATGCGCCGTGTGCGACAACGGCTTCATCATGACTTGTTAGTGCATGGAATTTATTTGCTGCAGAAGTAAAATGTTTTCCTGTCAATTCATTAATCTCCGCTGCTACACGCTCACCAAATTCAGGATGTGCGTTAATACCAGTACCTACTGCTGTTCCACCAATTGCTAGTTCCTTCATATATTCGATATTTTGGATAATCATATGTTCAGATTTAGCAAGCATTGCTGCCCAGCCACTAATTTCTTGACCTAAAGTCAGTGGTGTTGCATCTTGTAAATGTGTACGTCCAATTTTGATAATATCTTTAAACTTCTCTGCTTTGTCATCAAATGTTGCTTTTAGAAAGCGCAGACGAGGTAGTAAATAATCCTCAACTTTTAACACGGCAGCAATATGCAAAGCAGTAGGGAAAGTATCGTTTGAGCTTTGAGATTTGTTGACATCATCATTAGGATGAATACGATCAGACTCTCCAGCATTTTGTAAAATTTGGTTTGCTCGGTGTGCAATTACTTCGTTGACGTTCATATTTGACTGTGTACCGCTACCAGTCTGCCAAACAACAAGAGGGAATTGATCATCCCATTGACCATTTAAAATTTCATCAGCTGCTTGCACAATTGCATTTGTTTTTATAGCTGAAAGCTTGCCTAGTTTACTATTGGCGATAGCAGCACTTTTCTTTAAAATAGCCATTGCTTGAATAAGCTCAATTGGCATTTGTTCGGTACCAATTTGGAAATTTTCTTTACTGCGCTGCGTTTGAGCACCCCAAATTTTATCTGCAGGTACTTTAATTTCACCCATCGTGTCTTTTTCAATACGATAATCCATGTCAAACAGCTCCTTTATTTATGTAACTTGTAACTCTTCTTTATCTAAATTAAAGTTAAAAAACGGATATTCTTAGTCTGATGTAAGAATATCCGTTTGATACATGCTTATTTCAAAAAAAGGGGGGATTCTGAATTAAGCAATTTGGAGAAAAGAAATAATCTACTGATAATGATAATTGTTATCAATTAAAAAGTCAATCATTTTGCTAGAATAAATTTAATATGAATTGAGAATAGTTTGCAATTGGTATTTCTTAAAATTCGATCCCCACTTTTTAGCGTTGTTACATATATCGGAAGGGGCTATCTCTTTTTCTTCCCAAGTTCTTTAAGTGGTACTTTTTTAGGCACTTTCTCAAAAATGATACGCACATGATAGTTGTTGTTGTCTATTTGAGCAACCTGAACAACTTTCGCTTTACGTCCTTTAATTTTTATGTTCTCTTCAACAGCAGGTAAACTTACAAGTAGCTGGCTTAAAACGGACGTTTTGTTTTCGTAAAAATGAGTTACAAACATATTTTTTTCTCCTTATAACTTTTTTATTTTGCCTAGAAAAAAGCTTGATCTTTTAAAACTTAATAGAGTTAGGGGTGTTACAGGGGTATGAGCATGGTGAAGGTTTTACTCAATGTATGATAAGGACCTTTTGTATAGAACAATTATGAATGTAAGGAAAGCTATTTGGATTTTGTACTTTTAATCAATAGAAGCTTAATGAAAAAAAGTAGTAATGAATGTAGTTTCGTTGTGGTAAAAGGCTTGTGAAAATCATCGCAAACCATTTATAAAGCGTTTAGGAGTTTTTATTTGGGAAATTTTCGATTGTATATGCGGAATTAGTGAGACGCTCAAGTAAATGCTCCGATACAGAATCACATCGGTAAGCTAGATTAAAAGCACGGTTTGAAGGGTTTACGGTAAGAAAAAGAGAGGTAAAAGAATAGGGATCACAAAAAAGTAAACGATGATTATTTTAGTAGCGTTTATTTCGAAAAGCCAGTAGCACATTAGAGAGTGACAAGGGTACATTCATTGTTTGTACTATTAGTAGTTGTTAATGGGAAATTAACTGATTAAAAGGGTGCTTGATAGAGCGGTTTGTTGCACAATGTATTCTAAATGGGTAAATGAGGATAATTGGTCTTCTTCAATGTTTTTGCTATATCGCTATTATATGGCATAATTTTATTATTTTTCATTGCAACTTTCGACATGTTTTTTATTTATTTCTCGGGAAATATTTCACAGGTTCTTATAGTATCAGTAAGGGATTTGCATGCATTATATCGTATTTATACAACTAGGGATTCTACAGTGTTTAATGATAATGTTGAGTTTGTGATGAGTTAAAATATTCTGTTTTTTAATTATCGCACGGATTTCAGGGCACTTATTTCCTGTATCGTCATAAACTTAGGGTGTAAGGGCAGTTTCATAGTAGCATAAGCGCGTTATAATAGTAGTAAGGGAGGAAACGAAATGTATTTAAAATCATGTAAGGTATTACAGGAGAACATTGTGGATAAAGACCAGTATCCGTTTAACATACCGAGTTTGCAAGATTTACAGGAGCTAGAGTTTCCTACGAATGTGACCTTCTTTGTGGGGGAAAATGGCTCTGGGAAATCAACACTATTGGAGGCTATTGCGGATCGTTGTGATTTTAATACAGCGGGAGGCGGTCGCCAAAATTTATATGAAGTACATAAAGCGGAATCGTCACTTGGGGAATATATTCGTTTATCCTGGTGGCCGAAAATATCAAATGGCTTTTTCCTTCGCTCGGAAACGTTTTATCAATTTGCGAGTCATATTGATTTATTAGACAATCATCCAAATAAGTATGCTGCTTTTGGTGGCAAGTCGTTACATCATCAATCACATGGCGAGTCCTTTTTATCGTTATTTATGAATCGATTTAAAGGGAAGGCAATCTATTTATTGGATGAGCCAGAAGCTGCGTTGTCACCAACGAGACAGCTTAGCCTATTGAAAATTATGAAAGATTTAGAGCATGAGGCACAGTTTATTATCGCCACACACTCACCCATTTTACTGGGCTATCCAAAAGCTACTATCTACAGTTTTGATCATGGGGAAATTGAGTCTATTCGCTATGAGGATACGATCCATTACATTGTCACAAAACGTTTTTTAAGCGCACCGGAAACTATTTTTTCAGAGTTGTTTGATGAAGAGAGAGAATCATGAATCAACGAAAAGGCTCGGGTTCAAAAGAAAACTGCTCAGGTCCCCAAAGAATTGCCCATGCGAACAAGTAATTTCCTAATTCAGGAAAAAAACTACTCCGCTGAAATCGTCCCTATATAAATAGATTTGGGGATACAAATGGATTTACATTGGATTTGTTTGATGAAACATAGGATTATCGAGAAAATGAGTAGCCATAACCATTGAGGTTATGGCTTATTTTTGAGTTAGCCAAGCTTTTTTTAACAGATCTACACCGAGGATGATTTCCTCCATTTTTAACTTACTAAAACCTAATTGTACAATTGGTTCAGAGCTAGGCTGTTGTAAAAAATAGGGGCTTGTAGGGTAGATTTTGACTCCGCATTGTTGTGCATTCTGAATGAGCTGTTCTTCTGAAAGTTGTGTATGCACCTTCACCAATATATATAACCCAGATTGCTCTCCTAATATCGTAATTTTTTCTCCGAATTGCTTGTTAAGCTCATCTACAAGACCGTTTATTTTATGTTTATAGGTGATACGCATTCTTTTAATATGTCGTGTCCATTCACCTTGTGCCATGAATGTGGCCATTGTGAGTTGATGTAAAGACGAAGCATTATGTTCAAAATGAGCAAAGCGTTCCTTATATGAATGAACAAGTGCTTTCGGTAGCACCATATAGCTCAGTCGAATGGCTGGTAAAAACGATTTTGAAAATGTCCCCATATAGATAACACGTGACTTATCAATAGAGGCGAGAGCAGGAAATGGTTGCTGTGTATATCGAAATTCACTGTCATAATCATCCTCTAAAATATAGCCATCAACATTTTTTGCCCATTGAATTAACGTTTGTCGTTGCTGAATGCTCATGGAAACACCATACGGGAAATGATGGGATGGTGTGACATACATTAAGCGCGAATAGAAATGTGCTAGCTGCTGTAGCTGTGCACCGTTTTCTAACACTTGTAATGTCTCTATTTCAAAGCCTTGTAACTGAAATGCCTCTCGTGCACCGTTGTAGCCTGGGTCCTCCAAAATAATACTTGTAAAGTCCTGTTTAAACAGAAAGCCTAGATAAATTAACATTTGTTGCGTACTACTACCGATAATAATGTCCTCTGCATTGACATGAACGCCACGTGCTTGTAGCAAATAATGCACAAGCTGTTCTTTTAAAAGTGGTTCACCGAAAGGGTCGCCATATTCATAGCAATTTTTTAAAGGTAAAACTTGATTGGCCATTTGTCTCCATGCTCTCAAGGGGAAATGCTGTTGATCGACAGCACCTGCTCGAAAGTCAATGATGATATCTTCACGATTGTTTGCTTTTTGAATAAGATTTGGACGTTCCTCATCATGTAAAAAAACTTGCTCAATTTCATTAACGAAATAACCTTTCCGTCCTTCACCACGTATGTATCCTTCCGCTACGAGCTGTTCATAAGCAGTCAATGTTGTATTCCGACTGACATGTAAAGTATCGGCAAGCCTTCGAATAGAAGGGAGCGTATCATTCGTTGTCAACGACCCTTGCTCGATTAACGATTTGATTTGCTGGTAAATTTGTTTATATTTTGGCTCTTCATTCGTCAATAAAAAAATAAAATCATCCATATAGGACCTCCTTGACATGTTGAAATATTTGAAACTGTTTCTTTTTAGATGTCAGATTGTTTTTTATCATAATACAAGAATTACATAAAAATAGAAATGGAGAGAAAGTCAATGGAAATTAGCACAGTAACATTAGCAACAGTCGGAGAAGTGGTGCCATTATTTAATGCATATCGTGAATTTTATGGTCAACAATCCGACTTAAAACAAGCAGAGCACTTTCTAACGGAGCGTTTAGAGAAGAAAGAATCGATTATTTTTCTAGCTTATGTAAATGAACAGCCAGTTGGGTTTGTTCAGTTATATCCTATTTTTTCATCTGTAGCGATGAAGAAGGCATTTATTTTAAACGATTTATATGTGGCTGAACATGCCAGGAAACAAGGAGTAGCACAGGGTTTATTTGAACAGTGTTATTCGTACTGTATGAAGGAAGATGCTCGTTATATTGCTTTAGAAACAGCGACGGATAACATCAATGCACAAAAGCTCTATGAAAAGCTGGGAATGCACATAGATCATGGAGTATTTCACTATATCAAATATTGGTAATAGGGGGCAGGGCGGAAAAATGACTATTAAACAATTAACAACACAAGAAGAATGGGTTGAAGCATATGCCATAATGGTTCAACTCCGCACAGAATTGACGTTAGAAAATTATCTTCAATTATTAGAAGAAATGATGAAGGCTGGGTATGGCTTGTTTGCATTATACAAAAACAAGGAAATGGTTGCAGTAGCCGGTGTAAGTTGGCGCATTAACTTTTACAATAAACGTCATATTTTTGTTTATGATTTAGTAACGCATGAGGCTTATCGTTCGTGTGGCTATGGTGAGAAATTATTAGCATATATTCATCAGTGGGGTAAAGAAAACGGCGCACACTATATTGCTTTAGAGTCAGGAGTTCAAAGAAATAATGCACACCGCTTTTATGAGGAGCGATTAGGATATGAAAAATGGTGTTATTCTTTTCGCAAAGAATTGTGATTGCTTATTTTAAATTGAACGAAATCTGAATATAGAATGAATCGGCGACTAGTATAGTTCTAGTCGCATTTTTGGGGGAGAAATCGTTAAATGAATCTTGATATTAAGTCTGCTGTTTAATATGCTTAACATGAAGAAGGACAACAGTATTGACTACTTGCGATCTTCGTACATCAATTTGCGCAATTGGAGCGTAAACCGGCGGAAAAGCGTGAGTTAGCGGCGGACCAGGAGAGTTTACCGGCGGAAAAGCGTGAGTTAGCGGCGGAATAGGAGAGTTTACCGGCGGAAAAGCGTGAGTTAGCGGCGGAATAGGAGAGTTTACCGGCGGAAAAGCGTGAGTTAGCGGCGGACCAGGAGAGTTTGCCGGCGGAAAAGCGTGAGTTTAGCGGCGGAAAAGCAAGAGTTAGTGGCGCAACAGGAACGAAAACCGATGGAAAAGCAGTAACCACCGGCGAAATTCGAACATCAACTAGTGAGAAGAATCTTTTTACAAGTGCTAGTCATTCTACATGTAAAGCTTCATAAAACAGGAGGGAAAATCATGGTTATGGAAAGTGCAATAAATGCAATTATTCAGGTCATTTTATTTTCACTTATACCGTTTGTTTGGTGGTTTTTTACAGCGAAAAAGGAACTATCATTTTTAAAATGGCTCGGCATCAAAAAGCCTGTCATTGAAAACAAAGTTACTTATTTTGCGTGGTTTCTAGTCATTATTGTTTTAATGTTCGTACCAATTAATACAATTATCTATTTCTATATAGACAGTTCATTATTAGCTTCAAATCGTTTTGCAGGACTTGGTTTTTCAGCGCTCGTACCAGCACTATTCTATGCAATTGTACAAACAGGGTTATCAGAGGAGCTGTTTTTCCGAGGTTTTTTAATGAAAAGATTCATGCATAAGTTTGGTTTTCAAATAGGGAATATCATGCAAAGTTTACTATTTGGCACAATACATGGGTTGATGCTGTTTTCTTTTATTCCTTTTGGAGGTGTTGTGTTAGTGGTTATGGCTACTGCGTTGGCAGGTTATTTAATGGGTTGGATCAATGAACAAAAATCCAATGGCTCCATAATAACGAGCTGGGGCATACATGGCATGACCAATCTGATTGCCTCCGTTGTCGCAATGTTTAATGTGCTCTAAAGACCAGACCCAATTTGCATTAAATCGATTTCGATTGCATAATAGCTAGAGGTGTTTGAATGAAATTGATTGAGAACATTGCAAAAGGATGCTTAATTGTTGGTTTTTTATTACTTGGAGGGCGTATTCTCACTGCAATATGCCATTATTATAATATAGCATTTACGACTTTTTTTGTTGATTATCATGTCGTTTCACTAGCTATACTATTAATAGGTATTTTAGGAATTGAGATACTCAATAGACGTAAAAGGAAAGGACGAGCATAAATGACAGAGTGGCCAAAGGGAGTAGCGAAGCCTGCTATACGTGCATTAAATGCGGCGGGATATACTCAATTAGAACAGCTGGAAAAGGTTGATTTATCAACATTAAAAAAATTACATGGGATGGGACCAAAAGCGCTAGCGGCCATTGAAACAACACTGAATGAAAGTAGGAAGAACAGTGAATAAGCTGTCATTATTTTTGTTGGTAATGGTCGTCTATTATATTTTTGTTGTTTTCGTTATTAGCAAGCTATTTATTATCCCTATCATGAAGTTTATGGCACTTGTATTCTTCCTGGGAGCAGGCTTTATTTTTTCTCGAAAGATCCGAAAGAGATTACAATAGGAGGAGTTATGAAAATCGTAAAACTTAGTATATTTTATTTGATCATTATCATGCTTGCAATAGCGCTATCACTAGCAGGAGTTCGTTTATCCTTGTCACTTGGTATTTTTGCGCTAGTTGCTGTCGCTATGGTTTACAGATATATACATATTTTATACCGCACAAATAATATGAAGTTAGTTGATGTACTAGTAAAAGATCGCAAGAAAGACCCCTTTTTTGCCTACCTTTTTGCAGTTGCTTACGGTACAAAAGAAGACCAGTTACGTTCACTAGATGTAGTCATTGCAAAGTATAAGCAGCCCGCTATGAAGTATAATTATCAATTTTTGAAGGCAATTATGGAAAATAATTTAGAGGAAGCTAAGGATGCGGCTGATAAAATAAATAAAGAACCTTTAACAAGCTATGCAAAATGTTATATCGCCGCACTTGAGGGGCGAACAACAGATATGCGAAGTGAACAGCTTACTCAGCCTTGGATGCAGCCTGCCGTTGAAGCGGTTTATGCGCATAAAATGAAAAATGAAAAAGCCTTTCAGCAATTTGGCCAAGAAAGTATAGAAGTGGCTCGAGGTGTACAAAAATATGCGTTAATACATACGTTTGAAGAGATGAAAAAGGATATGTAAAAATTTTGGCTACTTGATGCTATTTGTGTCAGGTAGTTTTTCTTTTTATATTTGGCTAGTCGTTGAGGGACATGTAATATTAGGGATTAAAAGAAGTTATTTATTTGGATATTTATACCATTCGTTGTGGTATAATAACAGTAAGCATGAAACGAATATCGGAGTGAATGAAGTGAAATCGAATTTATTCCTTACAATTGTTCATAAGGGGACGAATGCCTAAGTTAGTGATTATCAAAGAGCACCGACTAGTGGAAGGTGGAGATGTCCGTCTTACAGTGGTTGATACAATTTAACTTCTTTCAGCGGGTGTCAAAGTCAATCGTGGTTCGGATAAAGAGATGAAAAAGGCTCTTTTGAAGTTGGAACTAGAAGTAATCGTTTTGTAGAGCAGAACGGTGAATGGGTCAATCTTGATAAAAGCCTAATGCTACTTATGTAGAAAAACTAAACGGAACCCTTTCTCCAATGATGAAAAATATCATCTTGGAGGAAGAACAATTGAGTAGAAAAACTGAAAATACAGCATTTCAATGTGAACATTGCGGATTTACTGTTTTACCATTAAATAATGGCAGCTTCCGAAATCATTGTCCAAATTGTTTATATTCTAAACACTTGGATATTTTACCCGGAGATAGAGCCAGTCAATGTAAAGGATTAATGAAACCTATTGGTGTAGATTATTCATCTAAAAAAGGTTATCAATTAATCCATCAATGTACTAAATGTAGGTATACGGTTCGAAATAAAGTTGCAATTAATTGCAAGCAAGAAGATCAGCTTGTTCAATTTATGCAAATGCAAACAAAATAATCGTTTCATGCAATGTAAAGACATATTAAAGATTATCGCATCTTTAATATGTCTTTTTAACATCTTGTTGTTGCCGCTTCGCTTTCGCACAGACAAAACCGTGTTGCTGACGCTACGTTAGCACTACGCTTTCGCACAAAAAACATCTGCAGGCCTAAGCACAAAGCCGATTCCGGACGCAATTATCCCAGGCATAATTGATTTCTCGCCTACGCGTTCTGTACAGCTGTAACTATTTGACCTTATTTATCTTTCTTGCCCAACGTAATACCTCGTACGATGCCTATGATAAATATAGTACTTACTACAAATAGAAATAAATAAGCATGCCATTGCTGTAAAATACGGTTATGGCCTAAAGCAACTGTTAAGTCATTGAAAAGTGAATATGTAAAGTACAATAGAATACTATTTTTGATAAGACAAAAGGTAATAATTCCGTTTTGTCGTTGGGAATGAGATAGAGTAGGCTTATTTTTTCGTAGTATAGGATAAGCTGCTTTCATCTCTAAGTAGTGTAGAAGTAAAAATAGCATGAAGCCGATAAAGGGTAAATAAAATATAGCGATTTTCGGGCCAAATTGTGCATGTTCACTCTTAAAGCTTTGTAAAATTGGTATAGATGCAGGGAGCTTATTGTATTGGATAAGCGTTGCTGTCATGCCAGCAATAAAAATGGTTGCGACTATTAGTGTAAGCTGCTTACAGAAACGCGGTGTAGGTGTTTTTTGTTGTTCAGGCATCGATTCACCTCATTTTTTTTCTTAAAAAAAGCATTCTGTTATACTGTATCATAGAATAACATCATGTGTGTCATAGAAAGAAGGATTACATGGAATACTTGTTGTTTTTAGTCATTGGAATCGCTGGAAACGTCATTGGAACGTTAGTTGGTGGCGGGGGATTAATTACCTTACCGACGATGATGTTAATGGGAGTACCCGTTCATTCAGCGATAGGGGCAAATAAGGTTTCGAATATGGTCAGTGCCTTTTCAAGCTTCTACACGATTTTTAGGAGAAAAGAATTATTATGGTCAGAAATGCGTTCTGTATTACTCGTTTCTCTAGTTGGCGGTACACTTGGCGGACTATTTGCATCGTTCATCAGTAGTCAAACACTCACACTTATTGCCATTATTTTATTAGGTTTTGCACTTATTATGTCCTTTATAGGTGGGGCTGAATTTGGAGAAAAGGAAAGTTTTACAATGAATCGCAAAAACGGCCCGATCCTTCTTGCTGTAGGTTTTTATGATGGGTTGTTCGGTCCTGGTAGCAGTACGTTGGCACTTTATACATATGCTCATGAGAAAATCTCCTATTTGAAAGCTGTAGGTTTGTCGCGTGTAGGTGTTTTTGCGATGTGCTCCGGAGCGGCTATTACGTATATTGCTACAGGTAAGATAGAATGGCCGCTGACATTAGTATTAATGATCGGTTCTGTCATTGGTGCGCAAATAGGCATTATCCTTGCAAGGAAGGTCAAGGCAAATCAAGTAAAGCTATTACTTCGTATTGTGACAATTGTACTGATACTGCAGCTTGTCTATGATTTTATCAAACCGTTATAAGGAGGCGATATTCATGTTTGAAATTACACCTTATCCATCTTTTTCGTGGTCATTGTCACGTCATAAAACGTTAACAAGCTGTGCGCGAAAATATGGCTATGAATACTATTTTTCTCATAACGGCTGGCTTAGTTACAATGTGGAGCCCTATCATCAACATGTCTATCGCTTAAAGAAGCTACAATCCATGCCGATTTTATTTGGGCAAATTGTCCATCATTTAATAGAGCAATCGATCAATGATTATTTACAAACAGGCAAGGTGCCGACTTTGGCTGAGTTAGTAAATCGTGCTCGTGGGCAACTTAATGCGGCTTTTATTGATTCTACAAGCCATGTAGATTTATGGAGACATAAGCCTAATAAATTTTATATGATGCAGGAAATTTATTATGTAGGGAAGCTAAATCCTGAACTTATACAAGACTATAAGGAGCGAATGACGGCTGTATTTGAAAACTTTCTAAACAGTGAGACGTTTCAGCAAATTACTGCACAAAAAAGCTCCCTACGAATCGGTGAGCCTGAACAATTTCGCTCCATGAAAATTGAAGGTATTCAGGTTTTCGTGGTAATGGATTTTCATTATTATGATGAAATAGCTGACAAGTGGATTATTATCGACTGGAAGACAGGCGGAGAGTCTGATGATGATCGCCAGCAATTAGCACTCTATGCTTACTATGTTCAGCAGAAATACCGTGTAGCTCTTGAGCAGATTGATGTCTATAATGAATATTTACTGACTGGTAAACGAAAAAAATATTCATTTACTGCATTTGATATGGACAATATTTTACATACGTTTCAGCGGAGTGTGCTGGAAATGAAAAAATATCAAGCCGATATTTTCTCAAATGAACCAGTGGACGTTGAGAATTTTGAACAAACCCTTGATAAATGGCACTGCAAAGGGTGTAATTTTAAAGAATTATGTGCTCAGAAATGAGTTGGAAAATGGAGTAGGAGACCAAAAAGAGACGATTTAAAAATTTTCGGTGACCTAATTGCACTTGAATTATTTTAATATTCCATAAGAATGATGAAGTGCATGAAAGCTAATTTTCATAGTCCTGCTTTAGGAGGGAGAACGCCTTACTAGAACTACTGAATAAAGATTAACAGAAGGAAGATAATATTTAATGACAAATCTAATGTATGCATTTTGTTTAATCGTATGGGGTCTTAATTTTATTGCTGTTAAAATTCAAGGAACACCAGTAAGCTTAGAATTATCATTGACCTATAGGTTAGTTATGACTGCCATTTTATTTACTGTTCTGGTTTTGATTCTCAGACCAAAAGGGAAACCGAAAAGTAAAGATATACCATTTATCGTTGTCTTTGGTGTTTGTAACTTTGCTTTAAGCTATCTATGCTTATATTACGCAACCATATTAAGCTCAGCTGCCATTGTAACATTAATCTTTTCATTGAAAGTGATTTTGACGCCACTAGCTCTTCGATTTTTTTTAAAAGAGGAACTACATCCACGCGTTTTATTTGGGGGAGTACTAGGGGTATTTGGTGTATGCGTTTTAATTTATCCTACTTTAAGTAATTTTTCTGGCTTAGCTGATTTAAAAGGCATAATGATTGCTCTTTTAGGTACAGTACTTACAGCAATTGGTGATGCCAGTTCTGCAAGGAATGCCAAAGTAAAAATTGATCCAATCTATGCAAATGCTATTGGATTTGCTGTAGGAAGTATATTAATGTCAATCATTGTATTGCTGCAAGGGCAAAAAATTATGATTCCTATATCAATCACATATATTTCAGCTTTATTATACTTAACATTGATCGCATCTTTCCTAGCATGGCTATTTTATTTAAAGCTTGTTGAAAGAATAGGCGGTGCCAAAAGTGGCTACATGGTGGCGTTATTTCCGGTAATTGGAGGTATTGCTTCTGTTCTAATTGGTGAATCACTTCTTTCAATATATTTGGTAATCGGATGTCTATCTAGTTGTATAGGTGCTGCTATAGCTTTAGGCTTTAGAATTCCAAGAAGAATTTATACGCCTGTTGATTAGGAGAAACAGCCAAAGTTGTGAAAGCTCAACAGTGAACTTCATAGCGGTTGGCCATATATAATTTTAAGTATTTGCATGTATTGAAAAAAGGTTTCTATTTTATACAAAAAATAATAAGGTGCTGCTCGATCGTCACGAAGACAATAGAGACAGCACCCAGTTCATATTTAGTGGAAATATTTGTCGACACGCTGAAGGACTTCATCAGCAGAAAGTCCATTAGCATCAATAACAGGTCCCGCCAAAACAGGATCACTAATGCCCATAATATCTCTGTCTTGCCCAGTGATTACACAGGCATCACATTTTTTTGCATCTTCTTCAGTACGAAGTTGAATAACTTCATAACCTTTTGCCTTTAAAGCGTCTTCAACGTTTGTTAACGATTGTTCCACACCAATTATTCTAGACATTATTCTTCCACCTCCTATATGTAATGTGTCATATAGGATTGCTATTTATTCACTTAATTCGCATTTTGTTAAACATCAATGGATTATTAACAATAACTAAAAGTGATCAACAGTTATGACGGGTAAGATAAATCGCTTAAATCAAAATCAAAATCAAAAAATGGTATTTAAAAATATGGCGTCGAAATATAAGACCAAGATAGTGCTCATGATTAAAAATTCACATAACAATCTTCATCTTTGTCTGGGTCAAAATATAGAAACTCTCTTATTACGTGTTTTTCCTGTAAATATTCTTTCACTATTTCTACATCTTTACCAAAAGTAAGAAATGGCGAGCTTCCGAATCTAATTATATAGGGTCCTTCGTCAGATATAGAAGCGTATAGTATCATAGTGAAAATCGACATTCCACTTAGTCCCGTTCAGTTATTGCTTCAATGAAAAATATATAATCTAATGGATAAGGGGAGTAATGATATCTCTTTCGAATTTTATTTTTGCAATATTTAGGTAATTAGTTATTGATATCATTATGCTTAATACAAAGAGGTGAAATGAATTGTTTGAAATTAAATATGAAATCTTTGAGGATGATGTAGAAGAATTAAGAGTTATGGATATGTTGACATTTGATAAAGAATACAACCAAATTTATGGTTCTTTTACCTTAACAGTGGGAGGACACGATTTTATTCCGTACCCGCCTGATCATATCCCTTTATCAGCTAAAAGACTTTATTCTGAACTGATTCTTACTTACTTTGAATTATTAAATGAGGCTGTTACATTATTAGTTCATCACCATTATATCGCTATAAAATATATAGAAAATAACTCTACCTGGTTAGAATTGCAGGTTGAAAAAGATTGCATCAAAGTAAGTGAATTGGAATGTGAAATAGGACCTTCATGGAATAGCCTTATTTGCACAGAGGAAAAATACTTTAAAGGTGCTAAATTTGGATCCTTTCATGATATTACGATTTTAAAAGAACAGTTTGAGAATGAAGTGAAGGAAAAGACTCAAATGTTTATTGAAGAAATAAAGTGTATGAATCCAATGATAATAGAATCGAAATTTTTTAAGCGTATTTTTTATTATTCCGCTAAGATGCTTTAGTCGAGTAACCAAAAGAAAGGGGTATATCAAAAGCCATTTTACAATGACTTCTGATATACCCCAAATACCATTACTTATTGAGCAAGATATTCTTGGCCGTTAATTGTTACTTTAGAAGCGGAGATTAGCGTGTCTTTATTTGCTTCAAAATATGGGTCTAAAATTTTGTAAAATGCTTCCCATTTTTCTTGAGCTTTTTCAAAATCCCCTTTTTTATCAAGAGCTAATGCTTCTTCATAAAGTGGTTTTAATTGCTTTTTATCCGCTTCATTGACTTCAAATTCGAAGTCAGACATGTATTCTTCAAATGGTACTGGTTTGATGAACTCGCTAATAATATGATCGAATTCACCCCATAGTTTTTCAGACAACTCCGTATTTTCCTCTTTATCTGCTTTTAGAATATTTTCATAGATCGTTTTTAGTTTGGCTAAAGTTTCGGTAGGGATATCTAATTCCCAGCCTTCCATGAACTCTTCAAAAGTTTGTGGTGGATATAGTACATCTAAATATGGTTGGAGAATTTTGTAAAATTCATCCATTTTTTCAGTAGCTTTTACTTCATCACCGTTTTTATAAAGCTTTATCCATTCTGCATAAATAGCTTTAAGCTGTGTAATATCGTTTTCTTTAATAACGATATTGTTCTCTTTAAACCCGAAATCTTCTATATACTCTTCAAAAGTTTGAGGCTGCCAATTAGCCAAAATATAAGGTTTTGCAATTTTATACATTTCTTCGTGAATTTTTTCTATTTCTTCATATTTCTTTTCGATCTCTTCATCAGTCGCTTCTTTTTCTATTTCAGCGGACACTTCTTTTTCTAACTTCTTGATTTCATTAAACATTTTTTCTAATTTTGTTAAATCTTCTTTAGTTACCTCTTTAGGCAATTCTTTTTTAAAAACTTCAAACGTATAGAAGTCTGAATAACTCTCTACAACACTACCTTCTACAGAAATTTCCTGTCCTTCTACTAAGTTCATTTTTTCTAGCTGTTCGGCAGAAAATTTATAGAAACTGATAAAGTAATTTTTACCATCATTTCCTTTAAGGTTCATTCCATCGCCGTAGATGTCTTTAATTTTTCCTGTAATTTTGTGTTCAAGTTGAACAGTAATACTACTACTATCTGTTGTTTTTACTTCTTCAGCTCCTGCTGAAAGTGGTGTCAGAACAGCCATTCCTAATGTTAGTGCAGATGCAAGCATCCAAGTTCTTTTAATCGGTTTATTCATATTTATTTCTCCTTTTATTTTTAAAATTGGTTGTTACCAATAATTAGACGATTTACCATTTGAAAAAGTTCAACGTTTTAGAAAAAAAGTTGAAAAGTAAAAAAGGTGAGTGGATGAAAAGACATATTTTATGATTGGTGCTTTAATAGTTGTAGAACAAAAAAGCTTAAGCATTCTAATTTAAGTACAGACTTCATCATAAAGTCTGAGACATGACGAAATTCAGGCATTCATAGTAGAGACTTTATATTTGACAGGTGGTGTGAACATGGGAGTCGCTGAAGTATTAACAATTGTCTTGGTAGTGTTAAAGCTTACAGGTGTTATTGCATGGTCTTGGTGGTTAGTGCTATTACCAGCAATCATTTCTTTCAGTATTTACCTATTAATTTTCGTGATAAAGCTAATAACGGTCATAATTGCTGCGGTAGCCGTGAAAAAACGTAAAGAGGTGTAGTGAAAGGGGATCAAGGACATTGATTAAAGCGGTAATATTTGATTTAGATGGAACATTGTTAGATCGTGATCGTTCTGTACGTGTATTCATTGACCAACAGTACGAGCGATTAAAGCCACATCTGTCACATATTTTAAAGGAGACGTATGTTCATCGCTTTATTGAGTTAGATAATGGAGGCTACGTATGGAAAGACACAGTTTATAAGCAAATGGTTGAAGAATTTTCTATTGAGCTTTCTCCAGAAGCATTGTTAGAAGATTATTTACAACAATTTAAACATCACAGTGTTCCATTTGAAAACTTGCATAGTATGTTACACAATTTGAAAAAGCAAGGCTTCAAACTTGGCATTATTACAAATGGTTATGGGCAATTTCAATTAGACAATATACGGGCATTAGGGATTGAAGATCATTTTGACGTGATTCTTATTTCTGAATGGGAAGACATCAAAAAGCCGAATGCTGAAATATTTCATCGAGCACTATCCAAACTAGGGGTGTCAGCAAACGAAAGTATGTACATAGGGGATCATCCTTTCAATGATGTGGAAGCGGCTAAAAAAGTAGGAATGGTGGCTATTTGGAAAAGAAATGATGGATGGCAAAGTGTTGAAGCGGATTACATCATTGATCATTTAATAGAAATTCAAGACTATATTAAATCATTGAATGGATGTTAAACGTGGAACATAAACAGAATGAGGAAATGAGTATTGAAGAATTGAAAGCGGTGTTCTTTAAAATGCAGAAGGGTTTGAAACCTAAAATATCCAACAGGAGCAGACGGTGCCATCGTGTTTCGGCGGGCGCAGACATAGCCTCGCAGAGCCCGTGCCAAATGCAATTTGGATTTAGAAGTATAATATGAAATCAGGCGTGTTGATTAGGGAAAAGTAGGTTTATTATTGAGCGATAAAAGGATTTTTTGTTGCGATTTTGCTAATACTTCACATTTTAACTGATTGTAGCGTAGGGCTACTCGACTCCCGCAGGAAAGCGAGTAACCCGTAGCGGAAATCAGAGCATTTAATTAATCAGTGTGGATAAAAGTGGTTAATCAACACGCTTGATATGAAATATTGACTAGTAAACTATTTGATATAGGCGGTAGATTTAGTGAAAAAGCTTGTAATTACATATGAAATTTTTATGATTGTTTTAATCCTTATCTCAGTAGTCCTGGCACTCATGTTTGATAAACGATTTGTGATTTTTCAACAAACTATTTGGCTCATCTTCGTAGTGGATTACATTGTTCGTTTTGCACGAGCAGAAAATAAGTGGCACTATGTTAAGAAACATCCTTTAGAGTTAGTAGCTTTAATCCCTTTCGATTCCCTTTTAAGAGCAGCTAGACTCGTCCGTATATTTAAAGTTCTTCAATTGCTTGGCATTAGTTCACGTTATTTAAAACCTTTTTATGCGGTGTTAAGAACGAATGGATTAGACACAGCTTTTAAGTTTGGTGTCGCCATGTTATTTCTCATACCAATACCAATTGCTATAGTTGAACCCGCGATTGAAACCTACGCTGAGGCGTTGTGGTGGGGTTTGATTACAATTACTACTGTTGGCTACGGAGATATTGCGCCTGTTACCGTATTAGGTCGATTAATGGCTGCTGTATTACTAATGGTAGGGATTGGGATTGTCGGTATATTCACATCTGCAATGACTAATTATTTTAGTAATAAACCTAAAGATTCTCGAGATAAGCAAGTTTTGAAAGTAATTCAGTCAATTGATGAGATTGAAGACATAACAAAAGAGGATATTGAGTTTATCCAGTTATTCTTGAAAAGGAAATTATGACTATATGCAAATGAGTTAGCCATCTGAAGCGCCTACTCTTTATTTAACAGAGGTTTGTTTTCAGAAATCCATTAATTCACCTTTTAACGTTTTTTGGGTCACCTGGTTGTATGCTTATTTTAATAATATGTATCATTGTCTTTTTTCTTCTTAAAGATTACTTTGGAATGTGAAAAACGATTTGTTATATGTACATAGACTTTAGTTAGAAATTAAAAAAGAAACAAGAATCAGTATGCAGTATTATACATGCTGCATCTGATGATCTAGCCGAAAAACACTCTCGAATCAACCATGTATAAAATTCTGTATACACAATAATTCAGTTTCGTTCTTAATTGTACCTATATCATATTCCGTACTATTTTCGTCTTTGGAAAAATATGTTTCTGTCAATGAAGGATTATTTAATTTGGATACAACAAGTGCTGTTAAAGATGGCGTTAGTTTAGAGCTATTAGAAGGTCAGTAAAGATATTTCGATTCTCTAAATTTAGAAATCACTAATTTAGATTCTAATTCAGATATTTACCTAATAATTTATCTTTATTTGCTAATTGTAATGGAGTAACAACAAGCTCAACAACAAATTGGTGGGGGAAAAGTAGGAAACTTAATTCATGTGATGCTAATAAATTTGCAGCTGATTTAGCTAGTGTAGCAGTAGGTGGTGGTAGTGCTGCTCTTTTAGCAGTTTGGGTTCCAGGAATGGGATGGGCAAGTATAATTGCAGCAGGATATGCTGGTCTATTTTCATCACGTGTTTATGCAAACAATTCATATAGTACTGGAGTAATATGTAATCTTACTTGGGCAATGATTTTTGATGTGGAACCACAATAAAAAATAGCAAAATAAAAAATACTGTATATAATCTCCTTTTTAAGATAATATACAGTATTTTTATATAGCGCTACTTAATATACTAGGGATAATTATTTTTGTTTTAATACTAAATCACCTCTTTATGGAATTAAGTTTTCTGATTGATCTTTACATCGTAAGATAAACTTCGTAATTAACAATTTATTAGTACTAGATTGTTAATTACTAAACTCTTTTAGAATAAAGAATCATTGTTCCTGGAATAGTCAGGGCCATGATACAAAATAGAACACTAAGTGCTTGTGTCGAGCTAAGCGTTAAAGGTCCTAAGGAACTTGTTAGTAAAAAAAGAACGCTGATCGTACCGAATAAAACGAAATAATTAACTGTCATTGCTTTTCCAATAATTTCTTTTGCACGTTCATCCTTAGGGAAAATATGTGGTGAAAGGTATGCTAGCATTAGCTGATTTAACCCCAAAGCTAGGAGTATAATATAATTAGGAAATTCTCCCTTGAATATAGCCTCATAATTTAAAAAAATCCCCATTCCAGTTGCAAAAAGTCCAGAAGTTAAAAATGATATTTGATGTTAGTCTAAATAATGGACACAGAGAATTGGGAGTTTATAAAGTATAATAATCTTAACAATTTACTAGGAGTGTCTAAGATGACAAAACGAAAAAGTTATGACAAAGAATTTAAATTAGAGGCAGTACAATTAGTTGAAAGTGGCAAGAGGGTTGCCGAGGTTGCACGTGAGCTGGATCTTGCAGAACAGACATTACACAATTGGGTAAAGAAATTTAGTAAAGATGGCGAAGCTGCATTTGTTGGTAGTGGGAATTTAAAGCCTGAGGATAAGGAAAATAAAGAATTAGAAAAAAGAATACGTGACCTAGAAGAGGAAAATGCCATCTTAAAAAAGGCTATGGGCATCTTTGCAAAAGACCGGAAGTAGTTTACAACTTTATTCAACAACACCGACATGAATTCCGTGTGGCAAAGATGTGCGAAGTATTAGGTGTTTCAAGAAGTGGTTACTACGAGTGGTTGAACCGACCAAAGAGTAATCAAAAAGAACGGAAAGAAAAGTTAACGAGTCAAATAAAACGAGTGTATTTGGACTCAAGAAGAAATTATGGTAGTCCGAAAATACAAAACAATTGAATTCAGAAGGAGTCTCTGTATCGCAAAAAACAGTATCGCGAATTATGAAAGAAGAAGGCATTCGCTCAAAAACAGTGAAAAAATACAAAGCGACGACGAATTCAAAACATAATCTACCGGTATATCCAAATCTATTAGACCAACAATTTAAAGTAGAACGCCCTGGACAAGCGTGGGTAGCTGACATTACGTATATATGGACCAGTGAAGGTTGGCTCTATCTAGCAACGATTATGGAGTTGTTTTCAAGACGAATCATCGGTTGGGCAATGGATGAGAGAATGACAAAGGAATTAGTGATCCTCGCCTTAAAACGAGCAATCAGAACTCAGACTCCAACGCCTGAGCTCATTCATCATTCAGATCGTGGGAGCCAGTATGCGTCGAAGGAATACCAACAAGTATTACGAACTAACAAAATGATTACAAGTATGAGCAGAAAAGGAAACTGTTACGATAATGCATGTATCGAGTCATTTCATAGCGTCATCAAAAGAGAGTTAGTTTTTCATGAAAAGTATAAAACGAGAGATCAAGCCAAGAAAAGTATCATTGAATACATCGTTAGTTTTTATAACTACAAGCGTATCCATTCTTTTACAAATTATATGTCGCCCATTGCATACGAAAAGCAATATTTCAAAACTTCACAGAAAACTAAGGTCATATAATTAAACCCCTTTAACCTTACAAATAATTTAAGGGTTACGCCCCTTAAATTGTTTGTGAGGCGAGCAAGCGATAGCGCGCTTAGATTTAAAGCAAAATCTCAATTTTCCCTGTCCATTTTCTTGACATAGTATCATATTTGATTTTTCTTTGCATCAGACATAAAGTTCATTCCTCCTGATAAATAAATATCTCTTCAATTCTACAATTAAATATACGAGCTAGTTCAAATGCTAATATGATAGATGGGTTGTAGCGTTCTTTTTCGAGTGAAATAATTGTTTGTCTTGATACATTAAGTAATTCAGCCAATTTATCTTGAGTTAAATCATGCTTAGCGCGTAAATTCTTTATATTATTCTTCAAACTTTGCCCTCCAGAAAGTAAAGTAAACTTAACTTTACGTAAAGCTTACTTTACTTTTTGGAGGTCGTCAAGTACAAAAAGCACTCAAGAATCCATCTATCATAGATGAATTTTAGAAACATTAAAAAGTACAATCTTCGTCATTTTCATACCATTCCCGATCATGGGGTCCCGTCAGATTAATACGGATAACGTTACAGAAATATACACGATTTTATGCAAAGTGAAGAACAAACCAAACAAGTAAAAATACTGCTACATCAACCGTTTACGCCACCTGTATAAAAGACGTATAAACAATGTTCAAAAGAAAATCCACGAAACGTTGATTTAACAACATTTGTGGATTTTTGGTGTATGTCCAAACTTTCATTTGGGAATGTTATTTTGTATGGATTTGTATAACTCAAAATCTAAAGAAATCGTTATTTGTTAATAATAATCCTATTGAAGTATCTTTAAATTAACGTACATTGCTAAAAGGAAACCTACAAGTGCGCCGATAACCCCTAAAATAATCATTGCTAATCCTTGTTTCTGCTCTTGATAATCTCGTCTTAATACTATCCCTATACAAATAGGGAAAAACATAAATAATGGCGGCATTAAAGTAATAAATAAGAACGCCACAGACATCCAACCAATTGAGCTTAATATAGAACCACCGTTTTTTTTCGCCTCCATAGCTCCCCCTTAATCATCAAAAATGGTTAGGTCTAATTTAACATAAAATTCGGATAACGTAATTGTTAGATAAAACAGTAACCTTCCCAAAGCGAGTTTGGGAAGGTTTGAAGTGCTTGTTGCACTAAACATCCATTTCTAAATTTCGGTTCTTTTTGAAAGTTTCTTTTTAATAACAAAGTAAGTTACTACACCTAAGCAAATGTATATAATCAACATATAACTTCCCAATAACATTGAGTCCTTAAATCCAGTGGTTAGCGAATATATACTTAGTAATATATAGATTGTTAAAAATACATATCCCTTCTTTCTACTTTTCACAAAGACGGAAGTAAAAATAGCCAATATTAAACTGACAGATATTAAATGACTTAAAATGAGCATTATATACATCAAAATATTAAACTCCATTAATTATCCCCCAATCATCTACAAATAAAAGCAATTCCCTATTTTCAGCAAACCTGCTGCGTTAATTGGATTATAACCTTCCCAAACCCTCGTTTTGAAAGCTTTCCTTGTAAGGTCACCTAAGTCTTATTTGGGACCGTTTTTAAGTATATATGTGTATATTTTATTCGACAATTTTTGCTTGGCTATTTAATTTAGAAGAGCGAATAAAATTTACTGTGTACTTTACTAAAAATATGCTTAATACTCCGCCTGAAATATTAAATAACAAATAGATAATATCTGTATAAGTAAAGCTACTTATAGTAAAACCAGTCCACCCAAGTAAAAGACGAGCTAAATCCATCACTAAACAGCTTAAAATGACCATTGAAATGGCTTTCTTATTACTTTTTAAATTGAATAAAAGGAATAAATAAATGCCTAATGGTACAAATAAAATGACGTTATAAACCATAGCTGAGTAGCTCCACATAGAAATCTTAAAGTTCATTGTATCGAATATTCCAAACCAATCATTCGTTGAAATAAAAGTTCTACTATTATCTGATGAATTTTGATGAAGTGTAAATCCACCAAATTTAATTTGAATAAGGCTGATTAAGTAAAAAATAAAGCTATACAGAATAACTCGTTTCTTATTGCTTTTTTCTGCTTTTCTAAAATAATCAAGAAAGATATCAATAAAAATATATACCAGCAAAATTAAGAATGCTACGGGAACAATATTGTAAAGAATATATGTTGAATCCACATTTAACCCCTCCCACCGTTTATAATATTTTATAGCCACTATTAATTTTACTTAATTTACCACCTTAAAACAAATTAATTCATTATATTAATCAAAGTACAAAACAAGTTACCAAAGAATGGATTTGATCCATCGCTTCCCTTACATCTGCAATAGATGCTTATCATGTTCGCTCAGAATACCATAGTCTGCTGCGCGACCCATTTGAAAAAGAAGAGTCCGAACGTGCTGAGAACGAATTAGAGAATGGTTCAAAAGAAGATGAAAAAGAAAAATATGTATCGACGATGGATACGAGGGACATGGGGTGGGAAACTCCTACTTTTTCCAAGAGGATTGATGAATGGAAAAGTGGAGATGAACTCTTCATTGGCAATCTAGTAGAAGAAGTGATTCAACAGATGGCGCACCAAAAGATTATCGCTGAAATGAAAGAAGGTTCTATTATGAATACGCCAGAAAGAATCGACATTTTATTACAGATGGTAGAAGAAAACAAAGATAAATATGAACGTCATGAAACGTATATAGATATATTAAAGCGTTGGAAAAAGGTCGATTTTTCAAGAGTTGACGATGATCATAATGTTTTGATGCGTATGCAAGGGGGGGAACGGCCAGAAGGTGCAGCGATAGGTATTGCTTCAGAAGAACAAGAGAAAGACTATATATTCCAAGTCTTCGCTAAAGAGGTAGATGAAGTTTTTGGAACGACAGAAAAACGGAATTAACTTATGTTATTTTGCTATTTGAAGTTTTTGTTAAATCATCAATGTATAAAATGCAGAATAAATAGTCCAAGAATACATCAAAAAAACATCTGTTGCCCCAAGCGGCTCATCGGGCGACCCCAGGAAGCTTTGCTCTGTGCGAAAGCGAACCGACAGCACTTGGTCGGAACGGAAATCAACCCCCGCGTTTTGCCATAGAGTCATACTTTATTTAATAAGACACCCCAATTCAACATGAAAAACAGCTGATAAACATATATCAGCTGTTTTTTGAGTATGTAAGATAGTAAAGCATTTTTATTAAAACCAATACAATATCTTATAATTTCAAGCTACTTTAACCAATTTAATCATTTACTAGTTTGATATGTTTTAACTGCAGGAGGGACATATGCAGCACATTGATCCAAAAGCGCTGTAACGTCTTCATCGACAAGCAATGCGTTACGATATTGGGGTTGTAAAAATTGTTCGTTTTGCATATGGTCAAATAACCCAATAAGTAAATCGTAATAATGATTAATATTTAAAAGACCACATGGCTTTTGCAGAAGGCCAATTTGATTCCATGTGAATACTTCGAAAAATTCTTCTAACGTACCAGGTCCACCCGGTAAAGCGATAAAGCCATCAGCTAGTTCCATCATTTTGCTTTTGCGTTCATGCATTGAATTAACGACAATAAGCTCTGTTAAATGTTTATGTGAAATTTCTCGTTCCTCTAGCAAAGTAGGGATCACGCCAATCACTTTACCGCCTTCTCGAAGAACTGTATCTGCAACTGTACCCATCACACCTACACTAGCTCCACCATAAATTAAGGTAATATTACGTTTAGCTAATTCTTTCCCTAGAAGGATAGCCCCTTCTTTATATGCCTCAGAAGCACCGATGCTCGATCCGCAAAACACTGCAATACTATTCATCATCTTTCCTCCATAACTAATTATTTTCTTATATAGTATAATTTAATTTTAAAAGGAAAGAAATGGAGGAAGATGAAATGGAATTAAATGAATTTCAAAAATGGGTGAAAGATTACTATGATACACGTGGTTGGTCTGATTTAAGTATATTTACGCGTATAGGCTTTCTTGCTGAAGAAACAGGGGAAGTCGCACGAGCTATACGAGCATTAGAAATTGGGAGAGATCGACCAGATGAAAAGGTTAATTCTTATGAAGAAAATAAGCAAGAGTTAGTAGAAGAGTTGGGAGACGTTCTAGGGAATATTATTGTGATAGCCAATAAATATGATATTTCACTTGAAGAAATTTTTACAGCTCATCAGGAAAAGCTAATGGCGCGTTATAAAGCGTAAAAATCTGTATCGAAAGGGGATTCATATGGATTATCAAATTGAGGTTTTATTAGAAAATCACGATGACTTTACTACGTTTTTAAATACAAAGTTAAAAGAGTACAATGACGAACATTCACCGTATCATAAAGAAAGTAGACAAAAAGGTTCTGTACGTCCTTTAAACTTAATCGTCACAGATCACCAACATCAATGGATTGGTGGTATCACTGCTGAGGTTTATTGGGGATGGGTGGAAATCAACAAGTTTTGGTTTTGTAAAGAATACCGTGGAAAAGGAATTGGTGGACAGCTACTAGCGAAAGCTGAAGAAACAGCTAAGCAAATGGGAGCTACAAAGGCACTGTTAACTACATATGAATTTCAAGCACGTACGTTTTATGAAGTGAGGGGCTACCAGGTTGTAGGAGAAATAAAAGATTATCCTCCAGGAAGTAGCTATTACACAATGATAAAACATTTAGTTTAAGGGTAAAGGGCTGTCACATTCTTTCGTTATGACAGCCTTCTGTTTTATTAATTTATATCTCCTAAATAGATGGGCGTTGCTTGACCGCTATCATACCGCTGGAGATACTTTTTTAATTCTTTTGGGTAAAGTCGATAATTAGATAAATCCTCAATCGTTACCCATTCTAGTCCTATTTGATGACTATCAGGATTTGTTGGCTGAAAGTTCGTGTCATTTCCCTGTGATAACTGACAAACAAAATAAAATTCCGCTTGATGAGCATCAAAATCGAAAGCTGCATGCTCATGATTTTTCCCAATATATTCCCGAATGAACAGTAGATCTCCGATTTCAACCGAGCAACCAATCTCTTCGATACATTCTCTTTTTAAAGCAGTGTGAAAAGTTTCTCCATGTTCCTGACCACCTCCAGGAAAAAGATAAAAGTAGCCTTCAGTGTCTTTATTTTTTGTCAGTAAAATTTTATTTTCTTCTACAATTACAGCTTTAATGGAATTCCTAATATGCATGTATATCTCTCCTAAATTAGATTATGTAATGAAAATATATGGCTTAAAGATGACTAAAAAAACGCCCGAATGTCAAACTTATAGAAAAGGGGAGATTTAGTGTGTACTCTATGTCAAATTTTAAATTACTCGTTGAAAAGCAGGCTGAAATTGATACTATTTATCAAAATTGCGATACATTAATACAAAATAATGTAACGCCAAAATTAGATGCTGAAGTCAATACATTTCTTGATAGTATAAATAAAAAATTAACAGAACAAGGTTTTACAATAACTGTAACATCTACGGGACTAATTGCCAATTATAATGAAGCTGTTATTAATGTTGATAAGTCTTCGAAAAATCTAGAAGAATGTTTTTTCATTAATTTAAATAATTACGTGGAGGATCAAGTTTCCATTAAGCTCGACATTTCGGATTCAATGCTGCCGAAAATATCTAATAATCTTGATGGCTATTCTGATATGATCGAGCAAATGACCGATACGTTGAAACAAGCAAAAAGTCTCGAAAAAGCCTGTACTTCACCAAAGTTTATTTATAAAACCAAAAATAATATCGTGTTAAATTCTGCGGACGAGGCCGTCAATTACTATTTTCAGTAAAAAGGAAGCGCTAATGATTATCTGGATTGGAGGCTGGGCGACTACCTTGGGTTCATTTGACACCTAAGGAAAGCGGTCAGCCAGAACGGAAATCAATCTCACGTTTTGGTATTGAGTAAAAATTTTCTAGAAATTCCACTTGAATAGAATAATCGATACATATAAAATGGAAACAAACGTTCTTTTTAGGGGGATAAATGAATACATATAATCCATTACAGTTAGTGTTATTTGATGCAAATGATATTCCAGGATTAATAGCCCTTTCTGACTCTGTCGGGTGGGATTACGATGAATTCGAAATAACAACGGTTATGTTGTCAGGTAAAATATTTGGTCACAAAAATGCTGAGGGAAAAATTGTATCAAGTGCGGCCATTACTACATATGAAAGAAATTTAGCTTCAATTGGCATGGTCATAGTTCATGAGAATTATAGAGGACTCGGTCTAGGTAAATTAGCTACTCAAAAATGTATCGACAGTGTTTCAGAACATACAGCAATTATGCTCATTGCGACCAAAGATGGTGAGCCTTTATATAAGAAAATGGGCTTTACCACTGTAGACTATATTCATAAACATCTTGCCGACAATTATAGTAGGGCAAAAAACTTTGCTTCTCACGAGTGGTCACTTGAAGATTTTCAAGAGCCTGATTTTGCTGCCATCGTTAATCTGGATGCAGCAGCCTTTGGAGATCAAAGAAGTAATTTCCTAAAGAACAGAATTCAACAATCACAGCGTTGTATCGTTGTGAAAGACCATCAGGCAAATATTATAGGCTTTGGCATGTCTATTGCAGGGCCAATCAATCTAATTTTAGGTCCTATTGTGGCGCCAGATTCACAAACGGCTACCTATATTTTAGATGCTTTAGCGAAAGACCATCATGGAAAATTAAGAATGGATGTACCATCTGGACATGCTGAATTCACTAAATTTTTAGAGCAAAGTGGCTTTAAAAAGGCAAATATACCTCCAGTTATGATTCTTCATGCTGAAAAAATGCCAGCAAGAAATAATACGCTATTCGCCATAGCAGCGCAAATCTTTGGCTAAAACCCTATGAGGGCATCATTCTATTGGATGTGCTCTTTTTTTATTTTTTAAAGGGTTTTAATGGAAATATAGAGAAATAGAAAGTAAAGGGGGAGAATTGAATGTTTCCTAATTTAGAGACAGAAAGACTTATTTTAAGAGAGCTTACACAGGATGATGCAGAGAGCATTTTTAAGTGTTTTTCTAATGAAGAAGTCACTCGCTATTATGGACAAGAGCCATTCCTAGAAATACAGCAAGCGGAAAATCTAGTAAAATTATTTTCAAAGAACTTTGCTGAAAAAAGAGGAATAAGATGGGGAATTGAAAGAAAAGGAACGAATGATATAATCGGAACAATTGGCTTTAACGCTTGGTCACCTCTATATAAACGAGCAGAAATCGGTTATGAAATTCATCCTGATTATTGGAGAAAAGGATATACGTTAGAAGCGGTTACCGAAATTGTAACTTATGGCTTTGAGCACATGGGACTGACTCGTATAGGGGCTGTTGTCTTTATAGAAAATGAAGCCTCAAATAAATTACTAACTAAAATTGGTTTTCAAAAGGAAGGGATTCTGAGAGATTATATGTATCAAAATGGTCAAGCTCACGATACTTTTGTCTATTCATTTTTACAAAGAGATATGGAAGGTGCATTTTTTCGATAATAAATCCTACGGAAATATATTCTTGTATAGCTTTAAATTGGATAATAGATGCTAACTAAGACCCGGTTTTGTATTTGCTTTTTTCGGTTATAGTACTAGTAAAAGCATGTATTTTATTAGTGGTGAAAAAGTAAAATGTAAGGGGCTTTGAGTATGGAAATACACTATAGTACAGCTTATTTTGAAAAGTTGGATTTACTAGAAATTCTATATGCAAGGCAGGCAGCGTTAAAAGAAGCTATACCAATGGACAATCTCAGCAAAAGTCAATTGGAGCGCTTTGAACAAATGGAAGCGGCAATTTCTAAGTTAAATCAGGAAATTCGAATTCTTGAGCTAAACATTATCCAATCCGTAGATACTGCTGAAAATGAGGAAGAAAAATGAATTTAATAAGATTAACTCATGCAAAATAATGAATTGCATGAGTTTTTTTGTTAAGAATTTATGTACTTATTCGAATACACATTCAAAAACGATAGAAAACTCGGTGGGAAAATCGGAATGAAACCGTTTTTATTATCTATTTTTTGAACAATATGGATTCAATTGATCTCTATTTAAACACCTTTAAAACAGCATTCTAAGTAGTATAATTAGTAAAGTTTTCGTTTTATTTGAGGAGAAATAAATGATTTTATTAGATCTATAAATGAGTTCTAGGTCTAAGTGCCTGTAAAAAAATAATAATAACGGGATAGCTTGTATGTCTAATCCTTTACTCTTATATAAAAGTAGTTTTTTCGCTTAATTAAAACAAGCTTTTTAAGCTTTAATAATTATTGTTAGGTGTTATTAGTAGTGTTAGAGTAAATAAAGAATTAAAACCGTCTTTTCCTTCTGCACAAAGGGAAAGACGGTTTTAATTCTTGTCATTCTATCACTGGTAGCTTTTGCTTCATCGACGTTAAAAAAATCTTGTGATATAAGGAGAACTTATATGTTAGAAAAATCAATAAAAATATTTGCAACTTCGGCTATTTTAACAACTGCACTATTTACACCTATCATGACAAATCATGCAGTTGTTCATGCTGAAACAGCTGCTACGCAAACCACAGCTCAATATGAACAAAGAGAATTTGATCTTCCAGGTACAGGGAGCTATGGGGAGGAAGCAAAAAGAGAAAGAAGAGGACAGCAAAAAACATTTACTCCAACTGGAATCTATGTAAAACCAAATGAACAAGTTACAATTGAAGTATCAGGATCACAACCAATTAGAGCTATTATTGGTACACATGGATACGATAAAGAATGGGGTAAAGAATCTACTCTTGTTCCCGGCTCTAATACCATTTCCTCTCCGAACGGTGGTTTATTAGGATTTGATAACTATCAAAATACAGGAACAATTCACGTGAAAGTAACACAAGGTGGAAGCCCTGTTCCATTATTTGAATTAGGGAAGCATACGAAAGAAGACTGGATTGCTATGATGAATGCATACCCTGATGCACATGCCGTCCAACTAAAATCAGAGAAAGCAGTACTTACTGTTACTCAGGCTAGTGCTAGAAAATATATCGTAGATCAAGACCCTGTTCCCTTACTAGAGAAATATGATGAAATGATTCGAGCACAAGATAAGATATCAGGATTATCTGAAACAGACGCTAATCCTTTACATCGACCAACTCGCCGCCTTTGGGCTTTTGTAGAAAACCCTAACAAATCAGATTGGGGAATGTATGCATCTCTTGATGGAGGCTTTTTTACTACTGCTGGGAACGCAATCGAAAGTGCTTTGAATGTAAATAAGTTTGGATGGGGACAGATGCATGAAGCAGGACACGCAAGACAACAACACCCGTGGAAGTGGAATGACCTTAGAGGTATGGGTGAAGTAACGGTTAATCTATATTCTTTAGCTGCACAAAAGCAATTATTCCCGAATGAACCAACACGTTTAGAAAAAGAAGGGGATTATGAAAGAGCCTTTCAATACTTAAAACAAACAGATAAAGATTATAAAAATATTGATGACTTGTTTGTGAAGCTTGTGATGATTTGGCAACTTCATTTAGCATATGGTGATGATTTTTATCCGAATCTTCATAAAATATATCGTGAATTACCCGAAAATCAACTTCCAAAAACGGATGAAGAGAAAATACAAGCATTTATTTATAACACATCCAAAGTAGCAAAACAAAATTTGCTTCCGTTTTTTGATCAATGGGGACTTAAAGCATCGGCAGAAACTAGACAGAATATAGAAGCTTTACATTATCCAACAGTAACTGCACCTATTTGGGAAGCAACGGATACTAGACATATTTCGTTAAACACATTATCTAAAGAAAACATGAAGGTAATTGCAAGTAGTGAAGAATTAGGTGTGGAACCTGCAACGAATGCGATTGATGGAAGAACTAGTACGATTTGGCATAGTAAATGGAGCGAGCAAAACAAATATCCGTTCTATTTAACAATTGATCTTGGCAATACTCGTACGATTACACAACTAGCATATGTTCCAAGGCAATCTGGACCTGCAAATGGTCGTATTCTTAACTATAACATTTACACAAGTACTGATGGTGTTAATTATCAAAAAGCAACTTCTGGAACATGGGAAAATAGCACGAAACAACAATTTGCAACATTTGATCCCGTATCTGCTAAATATGTGAAATTAGAGGTAGTAAACGGAATAAATGGATACGCCTCAGCAGCAGAAGTAGATATTTTAGGCTATTAATTTATCATAAAACGAAATAGACGTTATCCTTTCTATAGAGTTAATTGTTTGTGTGATTAAAGGGGTTGCTTATTTATTGTACGGGTAACCCAAAGGCTATCAACTTTTTAAATTATATACATTTAAACAAAAAACCAGGACTCACTTTACAAATGAGTACCTGGTTATTTTGTGCTTACTAAGGTCTATATGTTGATTAAAGCGCCATTTCTTTTTGAGTGAATAGGGAACCTGCTGCTAAAAATACCATAGCTGCTACGTTAATGACAAGGGCAACAATATTTAAAAAGTCATTTGTCGGCATAAATACAATAATCAGTGATGTTACTGCGACAAATAAGGGAATTACTTTATTGATGTTTGTGACTAATTGTAGCTTGTGGTAATGTCTTAGGATGAAATAAATACCTATTAAGATTGGTGCCGTTAGGAATACGCCTAAATATCCCCATGCATCTTCAATAAACCAAGGGAAAATGGGCATACGTGAAGTAAAGATAAAAAGATTTAATAGGATTGTTCCTACTAATAGGCTGTTTAAAATAATGACTTTCTTGTTTTTTTTCATGTTAATTGCTCCTTTAAAATTTAAATAGTATAAACGTTCTTTTTTCGTGGTCTCATTCCAAAATAATTTCCCCCAAATGTTTTTCCTTTTTGACCTCGTGACCTAATACGTTTCGACCAATCAAAAGATGTTCTTTTTTCAACATAACCAGTGTCTTTATAGAACAGTATCTAATTGTTTTTGAGAATATCTTCTTTCAAGATGAATAAGTCGAACATTCTTAAAAATCAAATCTTTATTCAAATAACATTATCCTTATCAATAAAGGTTACTTATAGTGTAATTTTACACTGAAAGTTACCTTTATGTAAAGAGTTATTATAACGGTAAATAATCACATTTATTAACGGTTGTTTATGTTTCGGTAGTGGTATTTCTTGGGAAGCACTTTATTTTGCAGCTTTTTATGCATATGAAAAACTAAAACCATTAGAGTGATTTATATCAATAAGGATAGCTTATTGAAAATTATAATTAACATTAATTTTACTTATGTTCCATAATAGGTGTAAAATGTAGATAACAAAAATATCCATAAAGAAAAGAGTGATAAAGATGGGAATTGATTTTCACAATAAGGGCAATCAAACTTCTTATACAACTCGACATGCTGACAACTCATGGATGGAAACCTTGAAAGAACTTGTCACGATCACAAATATTTCTAAGGCTGCAGATATAGGCTGTGGTGGAGGAATTTATTTAAAAGCACTAGCAGATATAGGTATACCATCTGTAATAGGCGTGGATTTTTCGGAGGCCATGCTCGTAGGGGCAAAAGAAAATTGTAAAGACTATCATAATATTACGTTCAAACAAGGGAATGCGTTGGATACAGGCTTAGAGAATGACAGCTTTCAGTTATTACTTGAACGAGCTTTAATTCATCATATCCAAGATTTAAAAACTTGTTTTCAAGAGGCCTATCGAATTTTGGAGGATAAAGGGGTCTACATTATCCAAGACCGTACACCAGAAGATTGTTTATTAAAAGGTGATGACTGCCATATAAGAGGTTATTTCTTTGAACGTTTTCCAAAATTAAAAGAACAAGAAATTAAACGCAGACATAGTAGCGACCGAGTAGTTGAAACACTGAAGGAAATAGGATTTAGCGAGATTAAAGAAGTAAAACTATGGGAAACCAGGGAAGTGTATGAACAGAAAGAGCAATTATTAAAAGATTTAAAGGAAAGAACAGGAAGAAGCATTTTACATGAATTAGACGATGAAGAATTAAATGCATTAGTGACTTATATGGATAAGTCAATTTCAATAGAAAGTACTATAGTTGAAAAAGACAGATGGACCATTTGGAAAGCGGTAAAATGATTAATTGTTTTCCGAAAATGAAGGTTCTATTTCAATTTTTGGTAGATTCAATCCGTCGCTACGGAGATTCAATCCATCACCTCCGTACTGTTAACGGACTGTTTAACTTAATCTAAAAAGCTCTCGTTCTGATTATCACACGAGAGCTTTATCTTCATTTATTCGCCTGATAGAGCTAAAAGGTATTTGTCCCGATCCGCTTCCTCCTGCATTTTATTGTCAACCAGCATGGCACCGTACCGCACATTAGTCATGTCACGGTCAACTAAAAATTGAACATTCACCTTTTCCGTTTTTTTATTAACGGGACAATCACCTTTAAATTCCACTACATCTTGTCCTTTTTGTGTTTCAAAATACACCCAATACGGATTTTCACAAGCACTTGCAAAGCCCGATTCTATAGTTTTACTACTATTTTCAAATGAATAGTTTTTAACATATGTAATATATTCATTATCTGTAATGTCCTTTTGTGGACCGTAAAAATACCAAAATACCCCTAAAATACCGATTGGCACAATCCACAGTATAGTTCTTTTGCTTAATTTCCCCATATTTGCAGCCCCCTTTATTAGTATATTTTATCATCTTTATACTAATTATTGCTAGCTTACAATAATATTTTCTGTTTAATGATTTTATCTTGTCGTGAATGGAAGGGGAGAATATGAAGAAGGTAGTCGTATTATAAAGATTTAGCAAGAATAAATTTGATTTAGTTCGAAATGAATGGTTTCAACTTTTCTCAGAGATTTTTTGAAGGAATTGTAAAGGGAATGTTTAAAAGGTTAAGTATTTATAGGAAACTTTCATTTGCTGGGTAACTTAATTACAATAGAACTAAGGATCAGTACATTTTTGGTGAAGAGCCTTTAAGGTTAAAGTATATTGTGGAATACAAAGAGGTGTTATGATGAAATCTTATACACAATTTGAACGAAGAAAATACATACTTGATGAGCTAGATCAATACAATCGAGTGATGGTCAACGATTTAGCAAAAGTACTAAATGTCACGACAGAAACCATCCGAAGAGATTTAGATTTGTTGCATAAAGAAGGCAAGCTAACGAAAATACACGGTGGAGCTCTAAAGAAAAACGATCATACCGTGGAATTATTTTTTAATAAACGTCGTAATGAAAACATTGATAAAAAACGTAGTATAGCAATGGCAGCAAGTAAATTGGTGGAGGATAATGATATTATTGCCATTGAAGTTGGCACAACGACGATGCAAATATTGGACTATCTATATGACAAAAAAAACCTCACTATTTTGACAAACTCTATACCTGCTGCGAATAAAATTATAGAGCTAAAGGAACAGTATGAGTCATTTGATTGCAAACTGATAGTAGCCGGTGGAATGTTAAATACAAATTCATTAGCATTATCTGGTGATATGACATTAAACTTACTTGATCATTTTACGGTGAATAAATTATTTGCTTCTTGTGATGGAATTTCATTGGAAAAGGAATTAACATGCACGTATATTGAGGACGCTCAAATATTTAATCGATTAAAGAAAAATGCAAGACAAGTTGTCATGATGGTCGATGAATCAAAATTCAACTTAATGAAGTTTTATAAAAGTGGGAGTTTTGATGATATCGATCTATTATTTACGAATGCTAAGCTCGATGCAGAATGGCAAAGAGCTTTAATAGCAAAAGGTGTTGAAATAATAACCGTTTAGAGGAAAAGAATATCCAACTGCCAAGAACCGAATTTACTTCACGATATCGATATTGTAATAAATTGCAAAGGGAAGGGCGAAACAGTCGGGGGCACACACCAATTAGATGGGAACAAGGTTGACGAAGTCGAATAGTTTCATCTATTAAATTGCCAATCAGGTTAGTTATATAACATTTATTGATTTAAAAGAGCTGAAAAAATAAGCAAAAAAGGACCGAAGCTGGTTCTTTTTTGCTTATTAAAAGGATACAAAATCACCTTTTTGTATATATATGAAATCCTAAGAATAGGATGGAATTAGAATTGTTAGTTTAAGATTGTTACCTTTAATTTTTTTACTCCGAAATTGATTGCATCTTGTTGAGAAGGGAAAAAGACATCGATTCGATTTCCTTTAATGGCTCCGCCAGTATCTCCTGCAATTGCTTCACCATAGCCTTCAACATAAACTTTACTACCAAGTGGGATTACAGTAGGGTCAACTGAGATGACCTTTGCATTTGGGTTTGTTTTAAGGTTAATTCCAGTAGCGGTAATACCGGAACATCCCTCACATGAAGCTGTATAGGCTGAAGCTTCCACTGTAATCTCCTTTGCAGCAGTATTACTTGTTGCTGGAGCGGTTGCTTCCGGTGTATGCCCCTTTGCAGCAGTATTACTTGTTGCTGGAGCGGTTGCTTCCGGTGTATGCCCCTTTGCAACAGTATTACTTGTTGCTGGAGCGATTGCTTCAGGTGTATGATCCTTTGCAGCAGTATTGCTTGTTGATGGAGCAGTTGCTTCAGGTGTACGATCCTTTGAAGTTGTTTTATTTGTTGATGGTGGGGCTGCTGAAGTTGTAGTTCCCTTTGCTTCATTTGCTGCAGGCATTATTGGTTTTTCAGTGACAGCCGTCTTACTAGTTTTCAAACCATCAAAGATGAATAGTTTTAAACCTGGATGAATGAAATCAGTCTGTAATTGGTTCCATTCTTTAATTTGCGAAACTGTTACTTGATGATCTAGGGCGATGTCCCATAATGTATCACCTTGTTTAACGGTATATTGTTGTGCAATGGTTAGGACATCCCCTGGGTGAATAAGGTCGGTAGTAAGATGATTCAACGTTTGGATATTTTCTACAGAAGTATTATGTGCACGTGATAAATCCCAAAGGGTATCTCCTTTTTGTACGGTAATCGTTGCAGCTTGAGCATTAGCACTTAAAGTTGCCGAGAGCATTGCAACTGGTACAATTGATATAATTTTTTTAAGCATTTTTTTATCCTCCATGTTCTTGGTTGCTAATCTAAAATAATCGTAACATAGATTTTTCTGAGAAAAAGAACAAGGAGATGTTAATTCGTTTACGTCCATGTCAATTATATTGCAATAATATTGCTACTATTACTAAGAAAGTATTATTATTTTTTGAGCCGCTTTCAATATCTAAGTATTTTATAGCTACTAGAAAAAAATCAATATGTTTCTTTGGGAGTAAAATGTCCTTTGTCTTTTAACTTATTGTCAAAAAAATCAAGAATGAGTTCGTTTGTCTTTTCAATACAGTAATATTGATCAATGTCGGCCCTTCCGCCTTGAAGAATATTTGCAAGTATAGGAGAGAAAAGTGGTAAATCGGTTAAGCTTAAATGTTTTGCCCCTTTTAAATGAGTAGTATATGCATCTTTGAAGTGTTCGTTATTGAGTTTGTTCGCTACGTAAGTAGAGTTGCTTTCGAGTTGTTCCCAAACATCGTCAGAATAAATGTTAAGAAGTGGGATTGTAAAGTCTTCGTCACGCGCTATAAAATCATCCATTTCTCTATTATAAATAAGCTCACTAAAGAACGGTGCGTCAATATTTACAACTGCATCTACATCATCACGTTCTTTACCGATCCAAACACTTGCAGCACCGCCCATTGAATGCCCGAACACACCAATTTTCTCTGTATCGATATGTTGATAAATGGGGTCATTGTCACTTTTGGCTTTTGTAAGTATTGTATCAATGACAAAATTCATATCGTCTGTTCGAAGTTTCATCCATTTTTGAATGAGTCCATAAACTTCTTCCTTCGTGTAAATGCCTTCTTTATTAGAATTGCTAATTTCACTGTTATAATCAGTATTGATTAAAGCCTTCGTTCCATCATTTGAAACGGTATAAAAAGAGTGATAAGGATGATCGATTGAAGCGACTACATAACCGTGACTTGCGAGTTCAGTATAGGTAGACGTATTACTTGCCTTAATACCAGTTGCTCCATGTGAGAACACCAATAGAGGGTATGTTTCATCTGCGTTTTTTGGATACCAAAACTCCACATTAACAAATCTGTTGTCCCCCTTGTCAGTAAATTGCTCAATACGATTCTTGTCAATATATGTGTAAGTAGCGGTTGCGACTTGAAATTGACCAGTCACTTTTGGTGATTTATGCTGTGGAAAAACAATTGCAGGTGTAAATGCAAATACCAATGCCAATATCGTAATCATGGATTTCCACATAATAGATGAAGCTTTGTATTGTTGGTTATTTGTTTTGTTACGGATAAGAGAAAACGTTCCCTGTACTGCCAAAATGAAAAGTACTATTGTAGGCATTACCCAGCGGAAATTCCACACAATCACCGATGAAAGTGTGAGTATTACAAAGGCTATAAATACAGCAATCCTCATCCAACTCTTCATTTTTTTGTGATTTTGTTTCGTTATAACACAGTAGATTGCAAAAGTAATCTCGAAAATCAAAGTGATCAATAATAATAAAATTCCCATAGTAGTTACTCCTTTTTTTCGATTCATTTTTATTGAACTCATCATATGTAATCGCTGAAAGGAAGTATATAGAAAAACGGTAAGTTGTATCCACGGGCGACTAAGTTGTAAAAAAGGGGCAGGGACATAAAAATATTTCAATGCAAAATCAAAAAAATTTACATCAGAAAAGCGCAAGAAATCAACGTTGCTAAAATTGATTTCTCGCGCTTTTTAAGGTTTTGATCAGTTATGTTCTAGCCTCATAATATACTGCTTCCAGATAACTGCTGCTTTATGATTTTATTGACTACTCAAATATGTCTTTCTTAAATGCTTTTAGTTTTTCGTTGATTTTTTTTGCTTCTTTTTTATCCTTTTGCCATGACAGTAAACGAACTAGGAGATAGATTACGGCAATTTGTAAGGCCAAAATGATGCAATCTAATACACTATTCACAATACCAAAAATACTACTAAGGGTAATCAATAGAATCTCTAAAGTGAAAAAGTGTATGGCCATTCTTATCCGCATTTGCTTCTCGCTTATAGCATTAGGAGAATACAAAATAAATCCAATTGAGGCGCTTAAAAATGAAAATGCCATAATGATATAAATCGAATTCAAATCAAAGGACATATCGGGATAAAACATTTGTCGCAAAATAGTAATGATCATGATGATGGATGCGAAGATAATCAAGAAATCTTTAACAATCTTCTGTACAAATGCGCTAGTTCTCATTTTTATCCCTCCTTTTATAATCCAAGCATATTTTTAAGGACTGGCACATACTGTCTTGATACAACAGCCCGTTCCCCATTATCAAGTACCGCTTCAAATCGGCCACTTATGGACGGATTAATAGAAGAAATTTTGGCTATGTTCAAAATTGTTGATTTGGATGCACGAAAACAGCTCTTTCCCTGTAATAATTCCTCAAGCTCATAAAGCTTTTGTTTTACCTCAAAAACGTTTTCCTTGCAGTAAAGAAAAACCTTTCCATCAACTGCCTCGAAATAATAGATAGCACTAAGCTTAATACGGTGAACTCTATCATTTTGATAGCCGAGTACAATGAGGTTTTCAGTTTTCAGCTTATTTACGATTTCGTATATTTCGTCATTCACTTCATGACATCTGATGAGGATTTCTTCTTTCATTTCTTTGCTTATTTCTTCTATTCTAATTTTCATATTATCACCTGCGAAAATTCAAATTATTTCAGGTCGACTAAGGATTTTTGTTTTTCATTGTTTTCAAGTGTTCGCGCGTTGATTAGTACAATCGGATCGGGATAATACTTCCATCCTTCAGACTACTTTATTATAACACTCCATATACAGTTCTATTTTACATTTTATTTGATTATTGGGATTTATACTAAGATATTAGCCAGAGTCTATTCATTTTCCTCAATTAAGTTTAGGAGAAAAGGCAGCGGTACAGGAAAAGTGTAGTGCAGCTTATAACAATGTTAAAGTCAAACGGTTAGAGAACTTGTGGGGCAAAAAGGAATCATGGTTGTGTAAATCGATTCTCATAATAATTTCTGATCTTACTTGACTAACAAAGATAGCAGTTGACAATACAAGGTAGAATACTGACAAGGGGGAGTGTTGAGCAAAAGCTGAGAACATAAGTGAAATGAATTCTACAAATAAGGCTCATCACCAAAAGGTGTGGGTGACATTGTTAAGAAGTTGTTTTGTATATAAGTTGATTGTAGTGGAGGCTGGGCTACTTCCTTGGGGATCACAGATGAGACCTTGTAGCGAGAGAGTAGGGGAACGGCCTCACTCATTCCTCGAGTTTTTATTTGTCTTAAGAAAAGCAGCCTGCATTTGATGATGTTAAATCGCATGAAATTCCATACCATAAAGATTTCTTGTCTTTACCGCACTCGTTAAGATTCTAGTAAAAAATGGATGGTCACTACCATTGTGCTTCCGTGTTTTCATTTTTCTTTTAAAAAGCAAAAAAACAACGAAAATTATTATAAGTAACTGAAAACACAAAAAAGCCAAAACCGCTTTATGAATGGGTTGTGGCTTTTTATGTTTATTTAAAGTTTATAAATATCGTCCCTGTGTTCCCGCACATTCTTATACTTCACGGAACAGATTTCTTCTAACATGCAAAAGTTCATTCGACATTTCTCAGGGAGTGACAATGGATTATTTTTTATAATTCTATTTTCTGGTCAACCACGTTTCTCTAGATTTTTAGCAGTTTTACTTTGGTCAACATCCTTTTGGTTTTTAAAGGTACCCATGAGGAAATCATAGGCAGGATTCGTAACACCATACCAGTAATTTTCATTTTTGAAATGATGCCATAAATGAACCTTTTTCATCCAACGCCCCCATGGAGATATTGGCTGTATGGGGCGATGGGCGATATAATGCTTCCACTCATAAAACAATAAAAAGAGCATGATGCCTGCAATAAATGCGTTTGTCATGATA
Organism: Lysinibacillus sp. RS11; assembly: GCF_042019215.1. Classification (NCBI taxonomy): domain Bacteria; kingdom Bacillati; phylum Bacillota; class Bacilli; order Caryophanales; family Bacillaceae; genus Lysinibacillus; species Lysinibacillus sp. RS11. Next base: position 1,973,261 of record NZ_CP168124.1, read on the forward strand.
AAGCTAGATGAAAGAAAATAAAAAATGGCTGCTACAATTACAATGTTTGGCACACTATACCATAAGGGTAAAAATAATAAATGTAATTCATTCGGACTTGAATGGTGGTCATAATGTAAGCGTTTAAGCATTTTTAACAAAAAAGCATTCTTTGGTGGTTTCAGATGAAAAAGAAACCTGTGTGTAACATACTCAGCTAAGGAATACATAATCATGCCCAGAATAAAAGCACCCAAAATTCCGAAAGAGGTTAAATGTAGAATCATATAACCAAAGCTAATGAGGAATAGACAGCTCATGATTAATATATCAGGGTAGGAAAAATATTCTTTCATATATTTCATTTTCATTGATCACGCCTCCAGCATTTTTTATTTTTTTCTATCTTTCCAAAGAGCCAAGCTTTTCGCCATTGTTGTCGTAGATAACCTTTCCGCCTCCATTGCATCTCCCTTTAATGCAGCTTTTAATAACTCGTGGTAATAGTGGAAGGACAACTCACGATGATCTTTTACAGAAAAAAATCTCTTCGCCATATCTATATAAATGGAATCGAAGCTATTCAAAATAAGTAGAAAGATTGGATTGGCAGCCAGACCAGCACACTTTTTTTGCAAATCCCAATCAAATGCTGCGTAGCTTTCTGCACAATCTTCAAGCTGCTCTAGATTGGCAAGGAGAGCAACCACTTTCGGTTGATTAAACGTAACAGCATCACGAATATAAGTCGGAGTCAAAGAACTTCTTAATTCTAATAAGTACATGACGAATTCATCTGTAATGGTATGATGATTCTCAACAATATTAACAAGTGTCGATAGATTCCCATTGCGCCAATAATCATTTACAATCGCAGGCATTCCTTTTCTCCCTGTTATCCATCCACTCTTTCCTAAACGTTGAAGTGCTTCTCGAATAGTTGGACGACCAACCCCAAATTCTTTTGCAAGCTCTCTTTCCGGCGGTAAAGTACTTCCTATAGAATAAACACCAGCCAATATAGATCTAATTAATTCATTCTCAATTTTATCTGAGGAGCGTTCTTTTTCTTTCAAATCCTCTTCCCCTTTGTTTTTTTGGTAATACAAATTAAAGACAGTGGTAATACCAAAAAGTATATATCAAGTTTGAATTTTCTGTCAATGGAATGTGGCGAAATTTTATTAGAGAAGCAACGATCCAATTAGATCTAATGGTTTCCCTAAGATTATGGAACCTTACACAAGACAATTCGACGAATATTGAAAGAAAACGAATCAGAGAATTACTAGAAATTATTGAGAAAGAATTTGATTTAGACTACAAAATTGAAGTGAAGGTCATACCAAGAAGCGGCGTGAAAATTGCGGACCGCATCTTCATCAATCAAGATTAAGAGTTTCATTAGCCTGCGTTCCATGAAGAAGATGTTGAGAAGGGCATCTGTTAGGCATACGAAATAAAGCGGGAGTTTTTAGCAAACAGAACCGTTATTCCTTGTTGCCTAGATGGTGAGAGGAAATAGTCATGATAATTCAATTTCTGGAGATAGTTAGAGCCCAAAACCTTGTAGATGGTTTTTCACGAAGAGTGGGAGTGATGGAACTATGTAGAAAATGCGGATTTCGCAAACGGTTTGGAAAATAGATAGGCAAATGGCTAGGATATAGTAAGTTAGATTGAGCCATACCTCATTTAGATATAATGAGGTAAACCTGATCAAAAGTAAGTGCGTTTTTTAAAAACAGGCACATTCGCTTCATGCGAACGTGCCTGTTGGAATTGTATTTCTACTAAAGTATATGTTGCATTTGTATAATTGCTCATTTCATTTTTAGGCTGATTTCTTTTGTTTTTGGTCTAAAAGATGACAAAAGAAAGTTAGTAGACTTGCACAGACTGCAACGATTCCACCGACCCATGTTACATTCATCAAATTCCCTTGATGGTATACAATTCCGCCTAATGCAGAACCAAAAGCGATGCCTACATTGCTTGCCACTGGCATAAGTGAAGCAGCGAGTCCTGTAGCATTTGGCTGATAAATTCCGGCGAGGTCTATTAAATATAGCTGAGTAGATGTTGTTAAGAGGATGGCCATTAACGACATGAAGCCAATGTTTACCAGTCCTAAAATAAAGTGATTTGTTGTCCAAAATAAACTTGTCAGAACAACTGCCTGCACGAGAAAAACAAACCGAAGGCGACCGATTGGATTGTGGCTGGCAATTTTACCGGCAAGGATGTTGCTGAAAATCGAGATAAACCCATAAGCAAATAAGATTAAACTAATTGAATGATCGGGTGCTCCCATCCCCTTTAAGATCGGAACAAGGTAAGTAAAGACGGCATAAGTTGCGCCAAATCCGAGAGCAGGAATGAAAAAAGCCATCAAAATTCGTGGCTTGGTCATTAAAGAAAACTGATCCCGTATCGAGCTGCGTTCTTGGCTGAGACCATTAGGTAAGACAAAAAAGGATGCCAAAAACGCCAATCCTCCTAGGAAAGTGGTTAACATGAAAGTGGCATTCCAACCGTACCGTTCGGCGATGACAATACCAATTGGCACTCCAACGACATTTGCAAGTGTGAAACCACCAAAAACGAATGATATCGCAAGTCCGCGTTTTTTAATTGGCATGGTTTCACTTGCAACAATCATAGCTAGAGAGATTAATACTCCTGTTACAATCGCTGTCATAATCCGAAGTACAAGGAGCATGAAGTAGCTCGTCGAAATGACGCACAAAGCATTCAAGACGATGAAAGATCCTATCAAAAACAACATCCATTTACGCTTTGGTAAATGACTTGTTGCTGACATCACTAGGGGTGTGGCGATGGCAAACGTAATGGCAAACGCAGAGACGAGTGTGCCTGCCTTTGCATTTGTCATATGAAGACTCGAAGAAATATCTGTTAAAATTCCGACAATAACAAATTCGCTTGTCCCGAGTACAAATGTTAATAAAGAGAGTGTTAAAATGAGCAACCAATGTCGCTTGGTTAATTTTGTGGGGTGCATAAATACCTCTTTTCTTAGATGTATGTAAATGTGTCACAGAGTAAATACACAACCTGAACATCATACCACAAAATTTTTAGCGAGAAAAACCCTTTCTTAATCAATAGAACACCACAATCGACAAGGCTGTAGAGTAAGAAGAAGACTATTAAAGTATGCATATTTTTGTTGAATGATTAAGAAACGGACTAAGTACATGGAATGCAATAGTAAACATTAAAAGCTTTACATTGACGTTGCGTAAAGGATTAAGCTTTTAGAAAAGGGGGCGATAACGTGGGAAAAGTAAGGATCAATTTAATCAATAGCTTGGATTTCTATGAAAAGTGTTTACTAGGAAATGTTAATGAGAATTCATTCCGTTATGACTTGATGCAACCAATGAAAACAATGTGGGATTATTTAAATGTACCGTTAAAAGCAACACAACCTAATGGATACGATGTTGTTATGGCATCAGAGATGTTAGGGATTTGGACGCCTAGAAAATCTATTCAACAAGTTGAAGATAATCTACCAGAGCTTGTAGAATCTAGAATTTTTGATGAATATCAGGAAGTGATTTCAAAAGGAATGGATGCATTTGAAAAGATCGGTTATTCTATTCCACTAGAAAAAATCGACATAACTATTCTTTTAGGGGATGAAGATAGTCAAGAAATGAAAGTAAATAAAGGATATTCAGGTTTTGGTGGAATACCGGGATATATTTTGCTAATGGCTGTTCCTAATGATTTTAATAAGAAACGATTAAAATCCGCTTTAGCTCACGAGTTTAATCATAATGTTCGTTTTACATTTGAACCATTTAATCATGGTGACGTGACTGTAGAAGAATATATAGTATTGGAAGGTTTAGCTGAATGTTTTGCTGAAGAAATGTATGGGAAAGAATTGATTGGACCTTGGATTGAAGATTTTGATCAAGAAGAGATGGCGTACTCAATCGAAGTGATAAAAGAAGGACGAAAGACGAAAGGTTTTGGGGAAGTATCAGCTTATATGTTTGGTGATGAGGTTGCTAAGAGAAAGGGGTATAGTCCAGTTGGTTTATCAGGGAATGCAGGTTATACTATTGGTTACCATTTGATTAAGAAATACTTAGCTAACAGTAACAAGAGCATTGCCGAAGCGACACTGACTCCTACTGAAGAAATAGTGAGCGTCTCTAAATTTTTCGATTAACCTCACTTACAACTGATCGGTAGGGCAACAACGGATTAATAAATAATCAAAATTTATTACTAAACTACACCTAATAATCAATCAAACTATTTCTCAATGAAAACGAGAAATAGTTTTTTTATGTGAAAAATGGTTTTTATGTTGTTTTACTTTGTTTATATGTTTATTTTTACAACTTGTTAATAAAAGTACAACATCTGATTAATAATTTGGCTTTACAATGTGAAACAGGAGGTGACATGAATGCAAATAAAATTTTCAAAGGCTGCGTTCTTTTTATTACCGGTTGGAATACCTCTTATACTCTTTTGGATCATTCCGAATTTGTTTAGTTTAGGTATTAGTTTTACAGACTGGGATTTCATGACAAATGATTTTCATTTTGTTGGTTTAGATAACTATTTCAATTTGTTTACCCAGGCATCATTTAAGCAGGCATTGCTAAACACTCTTTATTTTGGATTTGGGACAGTTATTCCAACAACTGTATTAGGATTAGGTTTTGCTCTGTTCTTTAGAAAAAATTTCAAAGGCTCTGCCATTTATAAATTGATGATTTTTTCACCATGGGTAACACCAACAGTAGCTGTATCGATTGTATGGTCACTTCTATATGAACCGGAACTAGGTGTTATCAATAAGCTGTTAGGTTTAGTAGGAATACCTGGTTTGGAATGGCTTAAGAGCAGTGAAACCGCAATGCTAGCAGTTATTATTGTAACGGTTTGGAAACTAGTTGGATGGACAATGATTTTCTATATTGGTGCATTAGAGAAAGTACCTGATAGCTTATATGAAGCGGCGAGTATCGATGGAGCAAATGCATGGCAAAAGTTTCGACATGTCACACTCCCAATGGTTTCACCAACAACTTTTTTCTTAATTGTTGTGAATACGATTGTATCGCTGCAAGCATACGATCAAATTAAAATCTTAACACAAGGTGGGCCGAGTGGTTCGACAAGAACATTACTCTATTTATTCTTTGAACAAGCATTTGAACAATTTGATATGGGATCAGCGACAGCCATCGCATTTATCATATTAATCATTACAATCCTACTATCGTTTTTAAACAAGATAATAGGTGACAAGTGGGTGAATTATTAAGACATGAGTAATCGAAAAAAGACGCCATTGATTTTCAAGCATCTCTTTTTAGCTGTATCAAGTATCTTGTTTGTCTTTCCTTTTATATGGATGATCCTTAGTTCGTTTAAAACATCCAGTGAAGTACTACAAGGTAGTTTTTGGCCAAAAGAATTCCATTGGGAAAATTATTCTGAAGTATTAGAAATCATTCCTTTTCACACGTATATCTTTAACAGTTTCTATACTTCTTTGCTGATTACAATCTATGTTCTTATTTCGTCAGCGCTCTTTGCTTATATGTTGGCATTTTATAAATTTAAAGGGAAAGAATTAACGTTTGGCGTTGTCATGGCAACATATATGATTCCAGGTGCTGTATCGTATGTTCCTGTTTATGTGATGTTAGCAAAAATGGGAATTCTTAATACCCATTTCGGATATATTATTTCTTTAGCAGTTAGTGTATTTGGGATTTTTTATTTAAGACAAGCGTTCCTTAAAGTTGGTTATGAAATTGTAGAAGCAGCCAAAATTGATGGAGCTAGTGATTGGAAAATCCTTTGGAAGATTGTCTTTCCGGTGACACGTTCATCATTTGTAACACTAGGTTTAGTGACATTTATAGAAAACTATAATAACTATATTTGGCCAGCGTTAGTATTAAAAGATAACGATAAAAAATTAATCACAAATGGGATTGCTGATTATTTCATTAATAGCTCATTAGGTAGGGATTGGTCACACATTATGGTTGCAAGTACAATCGCTACAGTCCCACTTTTACTTGTATTTTTAGTATTGCAAAAATGGTTCCTCTCAGGTGTTTCTGATTCTGGAATAAAAGGTTAACTAATTTTAAAGGAGGCATTTCATGATGAAGAAATTATTAACGCTTTTTATGGTTGTATCATTATTTGTTAGTGTACTAGCAGGATGTTCTGGAGGAGAAGGAAATACAGTTAAGGTAACGAAAGAAGGGGAAAAAATCGTTGTCCCATTTATTAACGGAGTTGGGGGGTCCCTTGCGGATCGTTTAGATAAGATTGTGATGGAATTCAATGAAAGTCAGGACAAGTACGTTGTAAAAACGACAAAAGCAGGCAACTACGATGAGTCTTATCAAAAGCTTCAAAGTGGATTTGCGGCAAACAATCAAGAAGCCATAGCTTTACTAGGTTCAGACGTTATTCAAAACTACATTAACAAAGATTTAGTTGTCCCAATCGATCCATTTATCAATAATGATAAAGAATTGAAAATAGAGAATTATGGTAAAGGTTTTGTTAGTCAAGCAACAGTAGATGGGAAAATATATGGAATTCCTTTATATGGTACAACTCAAATACTTTATTATAATAAAAAAGTATTAGAGGAAAATGGCTTTACTACGGATGACTTAAAGACATGGGAAGGGCTTGAGAAGGTAGCTGAAAAAGTATCAAAACGTGATGAAAATGGCAACGTTCAATATGCAGGGTGGATGCCAATTTGGGGTACGACAAATTTAATTGATTCGGTTCGAAGTGCTGGAGGAAATGTATTAAGTGAAGACGGAACAAAAGTTTTAATTAACGATGAAACATGGGTAAAGGTATGGGAGAAATACCGTAAGTGGCTTCATGAAGATAAAATCATGAACATTCATACAGGTGGTACTGGATGGGAATATTGGGATAACACAATTATTGATTTTGTTGAAGGTAAAACGTTAGGATATACAGGTTCATCTGGTGACCAAGGATTTGTCTACAAATCGTTAGGTGAGGGGATGGATGAGGCGGAAAGACTGGCTACGTTTGGAGCCGTTCCGCAACCAGGCTGGGGTGATCATAAGCCAGCACCGAAATTAGAAGCATATTTTTTCACATTAACTAGAAATATTGATCCAGAAGTAGCACAAGGTGCATATGAGTTTATGAAATTTGCGACAACTACTGAAAAAACAGCTGAATGGTCAATGGAAACAGGCTATATCCCTGTTCAAAATAATGTCACTGATTATAAGCCTTATGCAGAATTCGTAAAAAAACAACCACAGGCGTTAGTTCCGTTAGAGCAAGCGAATGAATATGGCGTTTCACCATTTATTGATCCAACAGGCGGAAAAATCTATGATGCACTAGATATAGCGAAAGATAAAGTAGAAATCGAAGGGATCTCTGCTAAGGAAGCATTAGATGAAGCAGCAACAATTGCCCAGCAAGAATTAGACAAAGTAAATAAATAAAACTTTTCGAAGAGAAATGGTGGTGCTTCTCTTTTGAATGGAAGAAGTACCTTTATTGTCTTACAGTTAGAACAAAATAATAGGTTTTAAGTTAGAGGAGGCAAAAAAATGAAAAAAGGAATCATCTTCGATAAGGATGGCACATTAATACAGCTCGATTCGGTTTGGTATAAAATCGTTGATTGTGTACTTCATGACGTCTTTCAAAAGTATCCGAATGAAAAGAACAAACGAAATGAATACTTGCAAATTATTGGAATGGACAATAATGATTTTGAGAGTACGAGCTTACTAGCTAGTCAAACGAATTCCTTTATTGCAGCGGCATGGTATTCAATAGTAGAAGAAAAAAAGAATGTGAAAAAAGGGGAATTTATACATGATGTGTGTGCGTCATTCAAAAAGCATTCAACATCAGATGACCTCGTATTTACAGAAGTACAAGGTGCACAAGAAACACTAAAATATTTAAAAGATCATGCGTATATTATCGGTATTGTGACAGCAGATGATATTGATGCAGCTGTTCATTCACTTAAAATGACTAAGCTTTACGAGTATATAGATTTTTTAAGTGCTGATGATGGAATCAACAAACCTAAACCTTATAGTGATTGTTATCATAAGTTCAAAGATAAATTTCTACTGAATGATGAAGAAGTTTTAATGGTAGGTGACACATTAACTGACATTCGATTTGCACGAAATAGTAATATTGAAGTTGCAGGAGTTCTTTCTGGTGCATGTAGGAAGGAAGATCTTGAAGGAAAAGCGGATTATATTATAGATAGTGTTAAAGATATTCAAAAGATTTTATAGCACATTGTTATTAAACGAGAGAGGTCAAGCCAACTAAAAACAATGACTATTTTAACTTCTTTCAGCTAATGGTTTTGTAGCGAAAGCAAAGGTCAGCTACAGAAGTCTCTTAACTCAATAAAAAACAGGTAAAAAAGCCAGATAATGGGCTGAAGCTAAATTTTCTAGGAAGACAGTAAAATATTAAGGGGTTATAAGTGCTCTTAGTAAATGTTATTGTCTGATATTCAAAAATTTTATTACACAGAAGGTGAAACGGATGAAATTAGGCTTAGAAACAGAAACCTATCACTTACTTTTTCAAAATGGTCACATGGATATTTTTGATTTTATTAGAACAACAGCAGAACATGGATTAGATGGCGTCATGATTAATGTCATTGCTTATCCTGGCGATAAATATTTGCATCCTAAGTGGGGAGCTCTTGGTGGCGCTGAACCGGATCATTTGCAGAAGGTACGTCAGGAAATCGAAAAATATGGATTATACGCTGAGATTGACGCAAGAGGAACAGAACCTGACCATTTATCAGAGGTTATCGAAGTAGCACATAAAATTGGGGCAGATGTGATTCGGACGTATTGCTGTCCAGGGAAATATGATAAAGAATTACTAGATCAAGCACCGAATAATATAAAAAAAATTGTGCCACTTCTAAAAAAATATCGAATTAAACTTGCCGTTGAAAACCACGAGGAAGAAATAGCTGATGAAATCATACAAATTGTCAATGAGGTAAACAGCTATTGGGTAGGCGCTCATTGTGATTTTGGAAATTCAATGATGGCATGGGAAGACCCTGTGGAAGCAGCAAGAAAGCTCGCTCCATATACGTATACAACCCACTTTAAAGATCATATTATCATCGAAGCAAAAGATGGTTATAAAGTGTGCGGTGTTCCAGCAGGGCAAGGGAATATTGATTTAGATGAAATCTTTAAAATTATGGTGGAGCATTCTCCGTTAACAAGAATTAATATTGAAATGTGCTATCCTTATGTAGCTCAGTTTAAAAGGGAAAAAGGTACAGGAGGGGTTTTTGAAGTAGGCGAAGGTGCGTTCAAAGTAGAGGATCCTCCATTTGATCGAAATGTTATCGAGCCAGAAAATTATTACTATCCTGCTGAAGAACATTTAGAAGAGCTGATCGAAAAACAAATTCAAGGTGCTGAACAATCGATTAAACATGCAATAGCGCTTAGAGATAAGTATTGTAGATAACGTCAATTTTTAATCTCATCACCAAAAATTAGGAATTATATTTGTTAAAACATATGCAATGTCTATAAGTTGATTGGAGTGGAGGCTGGGCGACTCCTTGGGGATCAGCGTCACAGATGAGACCCTGCAGCGAGCAACGCGAGTGAAGCGGCTCATCGGACGCCCCCAGGAAGCTCTGCTCTGCGCGAAAGCGAAGCGTCAGCGGCAAAGCGCCCAGCCGGAACGGAAATCAACCCAACATTATGGTAATGAGCTAATCTTCACTTGAAAATCACAATATTAGGAGGCAATGATGGCTCAGCTATTATTCGAACATATTTATAAAAAATATGATAATGATACAACAATCGTAAAAGATTTTAACCTAGAAGTGCAGGATGGAGAATTTATCGTTTTTGTAGGACCTTCAGGTTGTGGGAAATCGACGACTTTACGTATGATTGCAGGTCTTGAAGAGATTACAGATGGAAACTTTTATATTGATGGACAGCGGATGAATGATGTTGCACCTAAAGATCGAGATATCGCAATGGTTTTCCAAAATTACGCTCTTTATCCACATATGACGGTTTTCGAAAATATGGCATTCGGTTTAAAACTTAGAAAGTATAGCAAAAAAGAGATTGAAGAACGTGTAAAACATGCAGCGGAAATCCTTGGGCTTGAAGAATATTTGGAGAGAAAGCCAAAAGCTCTTTCAGGTGGACAACGGCAGCGTGTGGCATTAGGACGTGCGATTGTTCGGAATGCAAAAGTTTTTTTAATGGATGAGCCGTTGTCAAACTTAGATGCAAAGCTTCGTGTTCAAATGCGTGCCGAAATTTCAAAATTACACCACCAATTGCAAACAACAACGATCTATGTTACGCACGATCAAATCGAAGCGATGACGATGGCTTCACGTATTGTTGTGTTAAAGGACGGCATCATCCAACAAGTGGGTACACCTAAAGAAGTTTATGATAGACCAGCGAACGTATTTGTAGGAGGTTTTATTGGCTCTCCTGGAATGAATTTTTTCAAAGGAACATTAACGGAAAGTGCTTTTATTGTGGGAGATTGGAAGCTTCAGGTGCCAGAAGAGAAGCTAGAGTGCTTTAAAAATAACGGGTATATGAATAAAGAAATCATCTTAGGTATACGACCAGAAGACTTCTCTGTTAGTCAAACATCTGAAGACTTACCACATCAAACGAAGGTAACAGTCCATATTGAAGTGGCAGAATTAATGGGTTCGGAAACATATCTCTATTCGAATCATGATGGTCAATCTTTCGTTGCACGTGTTGACTCCTCAACCGATGTGCAAAGCCAATCAAAGATGGACCTTATGTTGAATATGGAGAAAGCTCATTATTTTGATGCTCAAACTGAAAAAAGAATTATTTTATAAATCATCATTATTGAAGTAGCTTTCTATATAAGATATAAAAAGAGATTTAGCTTAAGACCTAAATCTCTTTCTATATAAGATATAAAAAGAGATTTAGCTTAAGACCTAAATCTCTTTTTGCTTTATCAAATACTACTTTATTACTTTTGCGCATAATCAGGTGTGTTGATTAACTATTTTTATCGATCGTGAAACTCGGATTTCCGTTACGGGCTACTCGCTTTCCTAATGCTTCGGGAACTCCTTGGACACGATTGAATGTATCAGTTTGCGAATGGCAGAACGAACATAATCTTGTAAAGTAAATTCACTAATACCAATAGTTGCTGCCATCTCCTGTGAATTATCCTAACAATCAACAGTTTCGTTATTTTCTATAAATATTTGAATTTGACAACTATAAGATTCTGTATTAAAGAAATCGTTATATAACTCTACTTCAATGAAGCTTCTTACTGTTAACTTATTCTCTTTTACAAATTTAATTATTTTATTTCTACGCTCCTCTTCATTTTCTTTACTATAAGCTATCGTTAAGTACTTTCCTTTTGGTAATGTTTTTATATTTTGTTCAGCTTCTAAAGCAGCATCTCCTTGAAGTCTACTAAAAACATACATTGGTATTACATTCGACTCTGCATTAACGTTGTAGAGGATCCCTCTTTCAAGTGACATTTTTCCGCCTTTATCTTGTATGCTCTTCTCTAAGTCTGAATAATATAGTAACTCCTGTAAACTTCCTACTTCTTTACATGGTGCTACAACTACAGACCGTTGTTCAAAGAACTGAATAGATATGTCATCATTAATTAAAATATCTTTAGAAGTCTCTACCTTTATATTTAAACGATCAATGGTTTTGATGACTTCCTGCATTTTCTTTATTTGTTCTTCAGCTTCATATTTTTTTAATTGTAAAAATGCCAGTAATTCATCAGTATTACAGTTCTTAAAAATTTCTTGAAGTTCGACAATGCTTGTTTTTAATTCTCTACAGCTTTTTATTATATCTATATGAATAAATTGATCTATAGAATAATATCTATAGCCTGTTGTTTCATCAATATATTTTGGAATAAGAATCCCCATTCTATGATAATAGCGTAAAGCTTTTATTGTAATGTCCTTCATTTTCGAAACTTCCCCAATAGAAAATAAGTGTTGCACCATCATCACTTCCTTATATTTTTTCTTACTGAATCGTTGACTCTCCTCTTAGGGGAGACCTTATGATTATTATAGGGCATTTGCAAGAAATACTAAATAAATTTACTTATAGAACAGGGAGTTTTTAAATATGGAAAAAGTAATATACAGAAGTCTAGTTAAAGAAGATTACGAAGCGGTTAAAGAATTGATTGGTGAAGCATTTGGTTTCAATGAATTTATTAAGGATAAGAAATTTTTAGATTCAGTATTAAACATCTACTTACACGGTTGCATTTTAGAAAGCTCATTTAGCAAAGTAGCAGAAAAAGACAATAAGGTTATTGGTATTATTTTGGGCCATGCGAAAAAGGACAAAAACCGTTTAAAAAAAGCGCATAATATTTTCAGTTTTGCCTATTCCATAATAAAAGTCCTCTTAACTAATAAGGAAAATAAAAAATTTATGAAAGAGTATGGAAAGGTTCAAAAGGCATATAAAGAACTGATACAAAGAAGATGATTTTCAAGGTTGTATAGAATTATTTATTGTATCGGGGGAATCTAGAGGTCTTGGGGTTGGTAAGGCTCTAATGAATGATTTGTTTAATTATACGCAAAGTATGGATGTGAAATCTTTATATTTATATACAGATAATAGATGTAACTATGGATATTATGACAGTCAAAACTTCGATCGTATAGGTGAAAAAGAAATTCAATTTGATTCAACAAAGGAAAAACTTAACGTGTTTATATATGGTTATGATTTTTAATTAATAGCGATAAGGAGCTGGACAATTCGCTGCCAACACCTATAGAACCAAGCGCACACCGTATGACAGGTGTGCGCTTGTTTTTGCTTAAAATGAACAACAAACACATACGATACAAGATTATGAATTCCAATTTTTCACGGACAAGGATGAATAATTTGCATTGAGGACAATTAATAGGTTTTTAGTACAGATCATGAATAGCCGTTTATCCTTGATTTTTTAATCAAAATCAAGTTTTGTTAATAATTGACCGAAAAAGATATAGGAACAATTGCTACAAATGATTCATAAATTGCCCCCTAGAAATCGAACACCAAACCAACCTCCCACTGTCCGATAAAAACTTCAGGTAGAGAAAACGTTCATACATTGTTTTTCTTATTTGATACTGGTATAATTTTGGAAATTTCATATAAAAGAATAGTTACATCGGGGGGGCCAATTTGCTTAAAAGAAAAATCTGGTGCAAAATTTTATGCTCCATGTTTGTGTTAATGATCTTGATTTCAATTTCATTTAACAGAACAGGTGACGATGAGTATAAAATATATGAACCTAGCGAGAGGGTTTCTCTAGCGTTACCGAATTCCACACAATTACATTTGGAAGCCAATGGTTTACTACTGCAAAAAACAACAAGTTCGTATAAAACGTATATTCGTTCAATGGATCAAACAACGGTCTTTAATTTATTTGAAGATGGAGAAAACATGGGCTCCATCAAGGTTACTGTTCGAGAAATCGATAATGGGGATTTTTTCATTTTCACTCAATTACAAAACAAAAGCAGTAAAGGGTGTAGTGCTACAATCTCATACCCTATCAGCGGAAATGTACGGTATGATTTGATAGATTTCGAACGACAGGAAATTCAACATGAGCACGATAATGTATCTGGCGTAGATCCAACCACTTATCCTATTGGTCTGTTAAAAATAAAGGAACACGAACACGAAAACGAAAACCTAGTTACTAATATGATGATAAGCCGAAACTATGTATCGAAAGAACGGATTAAAAAGTATGAAAACGGAGACAAGAGTGTGGTCCGGGAATTGACGAGTGAAAATAAGTCCTTGGAATTAATTAAAGATTATAAAGGCCTTACTGTCACTCTTCCACTTCACGCAGTAGGAAATGATTTATCTGAAAACTGGATGCTAGTTTCACAAGAGCCTCTGTTTAAAAAAGAACAAGCTCTCGATGAATGGATTAGTCAAAGTACCAAACATTACAAAGAAACTAACAAATGGTATACAGACGAAGGGCCTTATACAAAACTCCCGTGGTCGATTGAACCTGAAACAAAGTTAGGATATGGGAGAAACCTAGTGAGGGTCCAAGATAGAAAAGCATTAAATTACTATGAAACTACACAGGAGCGATACTTCTACGATTTGCTATTAAATTCTGTTGCTAACTTATTTATTTTTCAAGGAGATAAAAAAGGGTTATGGGAAACGGAATATACGAGTACGTGGTTGAAAAAGGATTACGGAATCAATGCTCCTTATATCGATACTAGGCATAACGAAAAAATCGCGTTATTCCTAAAAGAAGCTGGGGACATGCTTGACATCAAAGAACTTAAAAACTCAACCATCATCTATGCGGATTTCTTGGTCAATCAGGCGGAAAATGGAAACAAAATTGAAGTTCCCAAAGGTGGTTACCTTGTGACCGATTATTATTCTCCTCTGCAGACAAAGAAGACACATGTATCCTTAAACCACGCTTTAGGAGAAATGAATTTCTTACTAGAAACCTATCAACAAACAAAAGAAGAATCCTATTTAGTCGTAGCCAGAAATATGAGACGGGGCGTTGAAAACATCGGAGAAAAATGGTTACGAGAGAATGGGGATGTGTGGTATCAAGTAAATGGTGATTTCACATTTGAAGGAACGGATTATCCTCTCTTGACCTTAGAAGATTTACTGAAGTCTCAACAATCATGGGAGGCAGTTGGAGAAAAACGAAGTGAAATATTTGATCGTCTCATTCGTTCGAAGGCACAATATCTTGTGGAAAGCAAACAGGAAATTCTTCGACCGGTAGCGAATTCTCTCATCAACCAAGGATTTGGAGATATCATTGAAGGATACAATAATATTCCTAAGTTCTAATAAACCTCATTATGTAAAGATGGCAAATAAAGGTTGTTCTTACTCTATAGATGAGCGTGAATGATCGTGGAGATTGTCTTTGGGTACTAGGATTAGCGCTAATCTCCAACAATATTTATAGTTTGCTTATCCCTCTAAGTTTATTCTTAGTATTTGTTTTTGATTATATTCCAAAGTCTGATGATTACTTATAAAACAAGTACGGAGAACAATTTACAATATATAAACAGGAAACTAAAAAACTAATTCCTTTCGTTTGGTAAATAGTAATAAATTATGAAAACGAAGTATTCAAGATCACCTATTGTAGGGTGATCTTTTTTAACTCATAAACCCCAAAAATGGCGTTAACCATCACCAGCAATGTAGGATCGCTAGCAACTCCTGTGAATGAGTGGCTAGAAACCTTATCAACCCATGTACAGCAGTATTCAGCTGCCGTTATTCATCTGGAGCTTTCGCAATATTTCTCGTTCACGGGTGATCCCACTCTCTATCTGAAAGACATTGAAAAATACGTTACTCACTGGCAGTCGCCGCATCCATCGCAGGAGAAGGTCTGGCAGGGAGTAGCCGATAACTCCTATATGCTGAATGGGGAACATTTAATATAGAGAGAACGTACGGTAATCCAACTAAAGCAAAATTCGGAAATTCAGCTAGCACAGTCTATTCCCCTAACATCTGGGAAGCTGCAGTCCAAATGGCGGAAGGAGCTCTACATATGGTTGCTGGCGATTCTGTCCGCAGCGATTTTTCTTACCGTCTATGTCAATACCTCCAGTGTTGGAGGTGCTCGGCTTCCTTATTCCTTCTATGTTTATCATTGTGTGGAATCTGATTATCGGTCCTAAAAAAACTCCCGTCATCGGATGGGAGCGGCCACTACCTTGAATAGGAACAGTACCCCCTCTAATGCTGTGCTAAGAATTGGGTATTTCGATGGGTATTCACCTATTAGGACGGATGGTAAGGAAATGGGCCTTTCGGAGTATAAAACATTACCGGATCTTATTCCCTGGCTGCAAATCGTGCAAGCGAAGGTGCTTTCATCTCAGGATGTTGAGCTCAAGATTTCTACTAAAATACCACCAGTCTCTACATTTCAACTTCAGTTGAAGCTGGATGAACAGATGGTAACTAAAGATACCGTATCAGCGATTAATGCCATTGTGTTGGCTCATAAAATGTCCGTGTAACTGCAATCACTTCTAGTTCAACCAGAAAGCCATTCTTACGGTAATTGCACAGCCGTGATAATATAAATTATTTTGAGTAAATATTCATTATAAAAAGTCAAACAAGGTTCACATAAATGATGTGAACTTTTTTGATGTTTTCTAGTTCTGCATAATATTTTGTCGTCACACCGTACCTTATATCAATTATCGTGCGCATGTGATACAAGAAACGAAATATTCTTCTACATTTTTAGCTAATTCGATGGTTTATATTGCTATATAGGTCTTTAGACAGTTGAGTCATTTCCAACTTTCCTATACTATGTAAAAGTAATTGAAAGTGATAATCATTATCAATTGCTTTCGGTAACACATTTGTGCCCGTTCACTTTTATCATCAGTCTTTCTATAAGGGAGACTAATTTTTTTTGCAGTGAGTGATAATCATTATCATTTTATAGGGAGAAGACTTTGTGAAAGGATGATTAATTACATGCAACAGATAGCTAAACAGATTGCAGAAAATGCAACGTTTCAGGCGTTTATGAATTGTTATATACGAGAGGTAAGTAGCGGACATTGGGTCAGAAAGGAGGAGTGGATAAAAGAACAGCGACTATCTATCCTGATTACAGAGGCACATATGTTAGAGATTAAGTTGCCGATCCAAAACACACGTTTTGCATTTGGCATGGAATACAAATCTCTTGTTGGAAGACATATATTTGGTGTCTCATTGAAGTATTGTACGAAACAAAAACAATGGCTTGTCGAAGATAAATTAACGATACTCATCATGCTCATTCAGGAATTACATTTTATGGCTAAGGCGGATGGATGTCTTGGAATTTCTTCCCATTTTGATGAACTCATTCTTCGCATAATAGAGAGCTATCAAACGATGGCAAATTATATTGAAAAGAGTTTGGAAGGTAAGAAACAAAATGGAGCTAACTGTACGTTTATTGAAGCTGAGCAGTCTCTCTTACTTGGACATTGGCTTCATCCGACACCGAAAAGCAGACAAGGGATGGCAGATTGGCAACAAACGAGTTTTGCTCCAGAGTTACAAGGCTCTTTCCAACTTCACTATTTTTGTGTAGACCGTAAAATTGTGAAAGAGTCTTCTGAGTTAGAAAAAAGTGCAAGTGAACTCATTACTCAGTCTTTAACAAAATCACAACCTGATTTTGTTATGTCAGAGAAGCATTGCCTCATTCCGATGCACCCGCTTCAAGCACAGTGGCTTTTACAGCAACAGTATGTAAAAGAAGCGATTGCTGAAGGGTTGATAAAATACGAAGGTGCGCTTGGGGCATTTTATACAGCAACCTCTTCAATTAGAACGGTATATAGCTCAAATGAAGAAATGATGTATAAGTTTTCAATTCCTGTAAAGATAACGAATTCATTGAGGGTAAATAGAACTCATGAACTAAAAGCTGGAATTGTTATGGCTCGGTTAATGAATAAGATTGATTTCTTACAGAACCATCCATCTTTCCGGATGATTGATGATCCAGCCTATATGACTGTAGAGTTCCCAAATCAGACGGAGTCAGGGTTTGAGGTTATTTTTCGCTCAAACGTATTTCCTAAAGGGCATGATGAAGGAATATGCATGATCGCTACTCTTGTGCAAGAGCCCTTGCCAAACGAAAAATCAAAACTGTGTCAGCTCATTATGAAAATCTCTCAATCAGAATTCCGCTCAATAGAGAGTGTAAGTTTAGACTGGTTTAAAGACTATTGGAAATGTGCTATTGAATCATTATTAAGATTATACGATGAGCATGGGGTAGCTCTCGAAGCACACCAGCAAAATAGTCTGTTAAACATTTCTTCTGGTTATCCAACTATTTATTTTTATCGTGATAACCAAGGTTATTACTTATCAAAAACATATAAAGAAGTACTTCTTTCAATAGAGCCTTCTTTACATGAAACAGAAGAGCTATTTTACGAAGATACCCTTATTCATGATAGATTTACATATTATTTGTTTATGAATCAACTGTTTCCCGTTATATCTCGATTCGGAGCAGATCAGCTAATCGATGAAAAAATTCTTTTGAAGTGGTCTATCGATCAACTGCACTTATTAGAAAAAGAATTTACAGGTTTCGGGAAGACATTTGTTCGTAACATTCTAAAACAAGAAGAGCTTGCGTTCAAAGCAAATTTATTAACAAGGTTTCATGATGTAGATGAACTAGAAGCCGAACTAGAACAAGCAGTATACACGAAAATTCCAAATCCGTTTGTTCTTCAACATAAGGAGGCAGAATATGCAGCAGCTACAGCCTTTAGCTTCTAAACAAGAAGAGCTACGTGTAAGGCGGCAGCTTGTAGAAGCAATGATTTTTGAAGGACTAATTAAATATGAAGAAACACGTCTAGATAAAGGGATTTCAATTTTTACTCTTGGTGGTCAGAAGTGCACATATCGTTGTGAAGGAAGAAAAATGGCATTTGATCGCATCCGAATACAGGGAGATAGTATTTTTTTAGTAGGAAAAGATGGAACGTTATTAGAAGCAACGCTTGAGGATCTAGTAGATGAATTACTTTCGACTCGTAATGACAAAGATCGGTTACTGAAAGAACTTCATTTGACGAGTAAGCTTTGTGAATGGAATGATCGACATCTCCCAATGCCGATGTCGAGAAGAATTTCGAGCTATGAAGAATTAGAATCAGAAATTACTGAAGGACATCCATATCACCCTTGTTTTAAATCCAGAACCGGTTTTACGATCGATGACCATAAAGACTATGGCCCTGAGGCAAAGCAATCTTTTACCCTTCAATGGGTTGCAGTGAGAAGAAGCTACGTACGAATTTCTGTTCTTGAAGAGGAAGAGAACTTTTGGAAAAGAGAGCTAGGGCATTTGCTGTGGGAAGACCTTCTTGCAACGCTTGCGGTATTCGATGGAACATTTGAAGAATATACGTTCTTACCGGTTCATCCTTGGCAATGGCATAACATGAAGCAAGAACTAGCTGGATTAATGGAGCAAAAAGATCTAATACCTCTAAATGTGAAAGGAGATTACTATAGGGCAACCCAATCAGTGCGAACATTATGGAATTTTTCAAATCCAAAAAAGGCGCAATTAAAATGCTCGATGAATATGGTGAATACTTCTTCATTACGAAAGTTACATTCTCATGCTGTTTGTGCAGCTCCTCATATTTCAGCATGGCTTAAACGGGTGATTCAATTAGACGACTATTTACATAATGAAGCGTCTCTTATTGTACTGGAAGAATATGCAGGGATTATTTTTGAACCGAATGTAAAAAAGCATAGCAGCAAACTAGAAGGTCAGCTTGGCTCCATATGGCGAGAAAGTGTGCGCTCGTATATGAAGGATGAAGAGGAAGCGGTACCGTTTACGGTACTAATGATGATGGAGGAAGATGGGCGTCCATTTATTGATGATTGGCTTTCCCGATATGGAACGAAGGAGTGGGTAAAATGCTTGATCGAAGTGAGTGTTATTCCTGTGTGGCACTTGCTTGTCGCTCACGGTATTGCTGTTGAGGCACATGCGCAAAATATGATTTTATTACATCAAAATGGCTGGCCAACTCGAGTTGTACTGAGGGATTTCCATGACAGTATTGAATATATGGAAGAATTCATTGCAGACAGAAGCCTCGTTCCAGACTTTGAAACGATACACGAATGTTTTAAAGATGCACCTGTCGATCATTATTATTGGATGTCTTCTGTAGAGGCTTTACGAGAGTTAGCTATGGATACACTATTCGTGTTTCATTTAAGTGAACTATCTTATTTGCTAGAAGAGCAGTATGGATTTGCAGAAACGCGTTTTTGGAGTCTAGTTAAGAACGGAATACAGAAGCACTTTGAACGTTTTCCATCATTATGCTCAAGAAATGAACAGCTTCAGCATACTAGCACACATATTTATGTTGAATCTTTGCTAACAAAGAAAGTTCAAAATCAAGAAGAAGGTAATTTTCGACATATTGTCAACAATACGTTGGCGCAAGCGGATGAAAAGGGGAAATGATGATGTTTTATGTCAATGATCAATTTTATACAGTAGAAGATATCGAGAAGCAATTTGAAATATATGAAAGCTTACCTCATCTAAGGGAGTGTAACAATCGCAGGCTAGCTATTTGTACGGATGATACTTTCCAATATATAGCTCTTTGTTTATACATTCGCGAAAAAGGTGGATCAGTTGTCCCAATCCATCCTGCGACGCCAAAAGAGGGATCTGTACGGCTTGCTTCTTCAGCAGGTAGTCATCTTTTGTTGTTCCAATCAATTGATTCTTTCATTGAACTATTCAATCATTCCAATAACCAAGAAGGAGTATTAGTTCAAATGAGCTCAGGTACAACAGGAGCTCCGAAATGTATAGAACGAACGTGGAGCTCAGTAGAAGAAGAGATTGAAAGCTATGTGAAGACGTTACCTGTTGATTCCTTGACAAATTCTGTTGTCGCTTGTCCGGTTACTCATTCTTATGGATTCATTTGTGGTGTCCTTGCTTGCATAAGAAGAGGAGCAAAGCCAGTTATTATTACGAACAGTAATCCTAAATATATTTTGAAAAAGCTAAAAGAATATCCTAAACACATACTCTATGGGGCTCCAGCATTACTTTATACACTAAGTCGATTATTACCTAAAGAACAACATTTTGATCGTGTGATGACGTCAGGAACTGTGATGCCACATAGCTGGTTGACATCGTTAAGAGAGAAATCTAACCAAGTATTACAGCAGTATGGATGCTCTGAATCAGGGTGTGTTGCAATTCACCCTAATGTGGAAGATCCGAAAGAAATGGGTTATCCCCTTCCTCATGTAAAGGTAACAGCTGGTAACAAACAAACACCGAGCGAAATTATCATTGAATCGTCTACACAAACGATTTATACGAAAGATCTTGGTTATATAGAAGATAATGTTCTTTCTTTTCTTGCAAGAATAGATGACACGATTAATGTAGCGGGCTTGAATGTGTATCCGCAAGAAGTTGAAACCGTGTTAATGGATGAGCCAAGAATAGTCGAAGTAGTCGTATATAAGAAACAAGACCACTTATCAGGAGAGCGAGTATGCGCACAATATGTGTCTAGTGAACCGGTCGATAATATGGAACTTAGAGAATGGTGCCGGAAATTTCTCGCGCCACACCAAATTCCGATGGAGTTTGTGTTTGTTCATGAAATTGAAAAGCTGCCTAACGGAAAAGTAAGTAGAAAAAAACTTGGAGGCATACCAGTATGACGCGTCAACAATTGATCAAGAGCATCTATGATATTATGGAAAATTCATTAGAGTTGCAGACATTGTCCTCTTTTAATGAAGATGCCCGATTAAATGAGGATTTGTATATGGATTCAATTATGGTCCTTCAACTGATTCTTCATATAGAGTTGGACCTTGGCATTTCCATTCCCGATGAGGTTCTCGTTCCAAAAGATTTCAAAACAGTAGGAACACTAGCAAGCTTTTTAGAAAAACAGCAAAAGGTAGAATAATCGGAGGCTAAAAATGATAAAAGTTCATTGTTTTGTAAGCTGTGTTTGTGAGGTTATTAAGAAAACGAAAGGCGTCGATCATAGGCCCTACTATTTTGGCGTATGGGACGCAGACTTTGATGTGCTTGATAACGGAGTGCTAGCATACCACTCTGATCAAATTGATCATCATTTCTTTCAAACATGGTATGAAATGCTCTATGGAATCAAGCTTTACAAATGGTATGACGAAAAGCAATCAAAACAAGAAAATATAAACAAACTGCTAGGATTATTAGAGAATAAATCTCCACATCAATATGTGATGGTGATGCTGGATTTATCGATGCTTCCAGAGCGAGAGAATAAATTTCATCAACGTCCATTCCCTCATTATGTGATGCTAGAATCGACAGAAAATGAAGAAGAATGGTTTATGTATGACCCTGATTTTCGCTGGGAAGGGATTTTACCGAAGGAGAGAATTTTAGCTGCAATTCAAGAGCCAACTGTCGAAGGAGGTTATTACTTTGATGCAAAGACGATTATTCCTCCAACTACAGAGACGGTTGAAGCCTATTTTAATACATGTATAAAGCTTCATTGTAATCCGTTGACAGATGCAATTACCGAAATTATTAAAGAGTATATCGAAGGAAAAGAAAAAGAAAGGATGAAAAAACTTCCGACTGCATTAAAACAATTGCCGGTTATAGCGATTAGAAAGTATGCATATGAGCATGCGTTTGCATTTTTTTGGGAAGCGCTTGGCCGCGAAGAGGAAGGCTTTGACACATGGTGTGATGAAATTGAGCGTCTAGTGAATGGCTATACAACGATTCAGTATCGAGCGATGAAGCTTGCGCTAACGGAAAATTTGTTATTAGCGGAAGATATTTTTGTGAAGTTAGAAGAACAAAATCTCCTTGAGTTCAAGATTAAGCAAGGATTACAAGAATGCTTTCAAGCATGGTTAACATTACAGCACAAGAAAGAGGTTATAGTATGAAACTATCTATCTGTACAATCTCGTTTCGGCACCATCTCCACTCGATTGACCAATTAGCCCAATTTGCAAAAACGCAAGGTTTTCAAGGAATCGAGCTCTGGGGTGTTCATGCAAAGAACTTGGCAGATGAACTTCATTATGGAGCAGATTGGCTAAGCTCCTACGGTTTGGAAACAAGCATGCTTAGTGATTATTTGCCATTAGAAGCACCAGTTTCTGTGATGATGGCTGAAACAGAGAGGTTATCTTCACTTGCAAGGCGTTGGGGAACAAATAAGATTCGTACATTTGTAGGAAAGAAGGGCAGCTCAGACACGAGTACAAAAGAAAGGGAAGAACTTATTTTTAGACTTAGAATGCTCTGTGATTATCTTGAGTCAAAAGGACAATATTTGCTTGTTGAAACTCATCCGAACACATTGACAGATAATCTTCCTTCAACAATGCAGTTACTCGAAGAAATGAATCACTCAAGCCTACGAGTGAATTTTGACGTTTTACATATATGGGAATCAGGGATGGACCCTATTGTCGCCATGAAGCAACTTCGTCCATATATCTCTCATTTTCACTTTAAAAATATTGCCTCACGTGCACAACTTGGTGTTTTTGCTCCAAACAATGTTTATGCTGCAGCAGGGTCTAGAGAAGGGATGGTTCCATTGTTTGAAGGTGCAGTTGATTATGGTGAATTCCTAGCAGAAGTAGATTCAAACATGGAGGTAGATGCGTCATTGGAATGGTTTGGAGCCAATGTGAAGAGTGTATTAGCAAAAGATGTTCAGGAGGTTAAGAAGGCAGTGCAGTTGGTGCAAATATAATATGAAGGGAGATAAAAAACTAGTATGTAAACCAGCGAACATAGTTGAGATTTCTAAAAACTAAGTACAAGAAATTTTCAACCAAGTAGAGGCAGGTACATTAACGATATAGGAAGCAATAAAACAACTTAATGAAGCTCTTGGAATTAAGTGTTAAAAATTTAGTGAGTAGTTCAGTAAGCAAACAAAGAGAAGGTATAAGCTATTTAACTAGCACGAATAGGTACACTCGGGAGCAATAAGCCAATTTGATGGAGATCAGAATAAGAAGTAAAAAAACAAACTTAAATAAAATACCACGCGTGTTGATTATCTAGTTTCTTCCAATAAAAATTAAATAAAAAGAGAGATTCTCATGTAAAATGTTAGTTACGACACAAACAATTACGAAATGAGGAATCTCTCTTGAACAAGAATAACACGATTCTTACGCTCATTCAAAACTTTCTTTCAGAGGAAGAATGGCAATCAATCTTAAGCGAATTCGGTTATGTAGAAACAGCACGAAAATGTACGGTTCCTATTCTTATTTCTTATTTAATTGGTGCTGCAACGAACAAGTGGAAAAGTTTACGCCACGCAGCGGATGTGGGTCCAATTAACGGTCTTGTTTCGGTGAATCATTCATCGCGTTCTAAACATTTAAAGGCACTCGATTACTGCATCATCAAACGTATTTTTGAAGTGATTGTCAGGAAACTCAATCGTGCAGCTCGTCGTCAGTTGAAGATGCCAAAAACGTTATTAGCCGTTGATTCAACTACAATTACAGTAGGCAAAACAAGATTACCTTGGGCTGTCTATCACGGCGAACGTTCAGGAATCAAATTACATGTTAGTTTTACTAATGAAACTACGATGCCCTTAAAAGTCGTAGAAACAACCGGTTTAAAACATGATGGTCCCATTGGAGAATGCCTTGAAGATAAAAGGTTTATCGTCGTTTGTGACCGTGCCTACTTTTCTATTGATAAAGTCGATCGTTACCTGAAAGAACATCAACATTTCGTGTTGCGTTTAAAAGACAATGTGCAATTAAATCACAAAAAATCGCTCCAAGGTAGTCGTACCAGCGATTCCAATGTGACAGCTTATTTTACTTGCACGCTTGGAACATCACAAAAACAAACGAAAAAGCGCCATCGTGTCGTTCAATTCATGGATCATGAGGGCAAAGAGATACGTGTCGTGACAAGTTTAATGGATATCACCGCTGAAGAAATTGCCAACATGTATAAGTCGCGTTGGGCGATTGAATGCTTTTTTCGTTGGATTAAGCAAAACTTGAACGTACCTGTACTATTCGGTACAACGAAAAATGCCGTATTCAATCAGCTATTCGCAGCCCTTATTGCCTATGTTTGTTTGAAATTTCTTCATACAGAAGGAATGAAGAAGAATAATACCAAACCCTTATCATTCGTAGGTTTTACACGGATGACAATATCTTGTGGAAACCAAGCAGGAAATTCTCCGACCGGTAGCGAATTCTCTCATCAACCAAGGATTTGGGGATATCATTGAAGGATACAATAATATTCCTAAGTTCTAATAAACCTCATTATGTAAATAAATTAGGAGGTAATACGATGAGTAAATGGCTAAGAGGTTGGAGCATATTCATTTTTTCAATTGGAGGAATAGTGATATTACTAATATTCGGGACTGTCTTTTCATTATTTAATTATAAGGCATCGTTGATACCAGATGAAAAAGAGGAGGAAAAGGTAATTTCACAAGCAGAACAATATATACAAAAGAAATATCCAACTATGAAATACGAAATTTCCCATGTCCTTCATGATAGTGATGATCAATACCCTGATTTTGAATATGCTGCAATGATTTTAAATACAGAAACACAAAAAACGTTCAAGGTTTATGAAAATAAAAATACGAAACAAATAGAAGACGATATAACAATTCAAGAAGAAGCAAAATTCATAGAACAATTAAGACCAAAAGTTCATAGTTATATAACTAAAACATTTGGGGAACCGGAAAGTATTTCATTTACGCCTACATATCATACAAGAGGTACACCTACGCTTATTATTAGGTTAAATAACAAAAAAGAAGAAGTAAACGAAGAAATGTTTCAATCTTTTATTGATTATTTACAGCATGAATTGAATGTTGAACATGCATATGTAAATTTTTTGTATGATAATGAAACTGAAGGATGGAGTACGGAATTTTAAATAAAGCAAAATATAGCAGAATGAATGTGGATTATTAAAAGAAAAGAACAAAGTACAATGAATATTGAGTGCACGCGAGATCGAGTGAAACAAAATAAAACAGAAAAAGGAAATGAGTGGTTGGCTTTCCTGAATGAAAATATGGAAGATGTACTAGTTACCCTTGAAGGCGAGAAAATGTACGTTGAAACAATTTTTCGAGAAGTTTTAGGTGGAGAAGAATATTTGTATTGGTATGTTGTTCAAGTGACAGGTGGAATTGATGTCGATGAATCAGAACATTGGATTGATAAAAAACACATTGAATACTGGGATGAATGTATTGATAAAACCTTTAAACCTGTAGCTTTACAAACTGAGGTAGTGATGATTCCTGAAAAAGTACGAAATTCTATGAAGTAAGCACTTTTTAAACAATTTTGAGATGT
Organism: Lysinibacillus sp. RS11; assembly: GCF_042019215.1. NCBI lineage: Bacteria > Bacillati > Bacillota > Bacilli > Caryophanales > Bacillaceae > Lysinibacillus > Lysinibacillus sp. RS11. Next base: position 1,999,405 of record NZ_CP168124.1, read on the forward strand.
TTAGACAACTCATATTTTTTATTCAACTCCCATAAAAGAACATAATCATCTTTCATTTTCTGTGGTGAAGTGCTAATTTTTGCACTTCATGGATGGCTAGTGGGGCTTTACTTCAATATGGTCCACTATTTTTCACCAATCCCTAAATCTATTATAGAAACGAAGGAAGACGTAAAATCAAAAAAATGCTGGGACATAACTGACCCAAATCATAAAAAGCGTGAGAAATCAATTTTAGAGACGTTGATTTTTCGCGCTTTTTAATGTGAAATTTTTAAATTTTGCTTTGGATATATACTTATGTCCTAGCGTCCTTATTTTTTTCTCAACAGTGTATCCCCAAGAGGGATTCCAATTACAACAACCAAAACCGTTAGAATTACCAGGGCTTGAAAAATAAAATACGCAACTTGATCGAACATCCTATCTCTCCTTCTTTTCTTAATAATTCCTACCTCATATTCCGTAATTATCCAACTCCTAGTGAAGAGTCAAATTAAACTAATAAAGCCCAAAATCATTTGTACTTTATTAGTTTAGTTTATTTCATTACAACGTATGTATGCAGTCGTCACTTTTTATATTTTGTGATCTTCAACAATAGCGCGCGATTGTTTAATAAGCTTCGCTGTTCTTCTTAAACTCCCATGAAAGAACTTAATCATTTTTCATTTTCTGTGGTGAAGTGCTGATTTTTGCACTTCATGGATGGCTAACGGTGCAGTTATTGAAATATCATAGGTGTATCAAGAGGGGAATAAATGTGACAAATACTCCGGTATTCCGTTTGGATTGAAGCTGAACAGTGGGAACAGTTATGGAATGAAGATGATGATAATACTGACGTTGTCGTAAGGTTTGAGGGTGGTTCCGAATGGAGGGCAACCTTCTTTATTTATCAAAACATTTTTAGCATGGCAAAGAAAAATGAGGAAACTGGAGAATGTTTAAGAGGTAGTTATTTTTGGGCAAGTGAAATGATTTTGGTGAGGAAAATTACTCGGATTGATATTGAAGTGGTTATAAAAAACTTGAGATAGTAGTAAGTTTTAATGAACCAGCTGCTAAAACTGATAAATGATGGGAATAACGTTTCCCAATAGTTTTAAGGAATTATTGCTCATACATAATGGGCAACGAAATGAATATTCAGAGCAACGATTCGAGTACGTAGGAGTCGTAGGCAATTATGATTTATAGGTTAATTGAAGAAGGAAATAATGAATGGTTAGAGAAATCAATTTTATACGAGGAGGAAAGGTTAATGAGTAAAAGTTTACAACCTTTTTCTATTGTGTTCTTGGGAATATGTATTGTTTTAAGTTCATGGTTAATTTCCCAATCTTTAATAACCAATCATATAGATATTGAAAAGACTGATAACGAACAAAATAGATATGATTTTATCACAATAGCATCCGATTACTTTATCATTTTTGATAAACAAAAAGGGGAGTATTGGATGAAAATCGGTTCTTCTGATTGGGAAAAACAGCAATCTTTTTCTAATCCAACAGAATAGCTTCTTCTGATGTTAGCTTTTTCAACTAACGAGTGCTTTACTTGAACAACAATGAGTTGCATATGCAGCTCTTTTTTTCTTTATTGAACGGAGCAGGATAGTTGTGCGAAATGTTCCTAGCTCAAATGGAGAATGATCACATTACTCTGGTAAAGCTAGGCAGTTCCTTCGAAGAATCAAATGAAGAGGTAACGCTCAGAAGGGTTCTCTCTTAGTCGAATAGCACTGAATTTAGTAAGAATGAAAGTGTTATAAGCTCGGCGAAAATGCGTGAGAATTTACCGTAACAGTTCGGCTGACGAAAGCCTACCCGTGGGGGTGGTGTAAATCATGATGCTTGAGTTGAATGAATATGGTGAGAATGCGAATAAACCTAAAAGAAAGGGTTAAGCTGACGAACTTCTGAATGTACGGGTTTATAACTGCGATACATAGAAATGTGTATATCACCAAATTGTGGTTAGATGTGGGTGAGTAAGACTAACTAATATGAAAATCCACGATACGTTACAGGCGTATGAACGCTAACAGGCTTACAGGAAGCACCTAAGTTCATTCTGTAATAGATATAATTCAACATTGTAAGCTGATAACGTGGAGGGATAGCCACTAGACTAATGAAGAATTACTTAATCATGCTTGGCAAATCTTTATCGGTTAATAAGGTTCTCGTGAGACTAAAAGAGGTTCACCTTCCAAGGGAGGCACCGACTTATTGAAACGGAAGAATTGAGATATAGAGGGTATTTTGATATCAGAAGTGTTGATGATTAAGTGAATTGGATTAGTTGGAACGCCATATGCGGTGAAAGTCGCACGTACTGTGTGGACAGGGGGAAAAGCTGGCGATAACTTCAAAAGCTTACCTATCTGTATGAAAAAATCACATATATAAAACAAGGCAAATTACTGTTAAGATTTTATAGATCAATCATTCTATGGTGGAATTTCCATATCTAATTAATTCAAAAGGGTCACTTGGGACAGTGACCTGAAGTCAATAAATTTTAAAGGTGCTTAAGCAAATTTGCTTAACACTACTATAATTGCTGTATGTGGATGACCTAGGAAATCGAATTTAAAGAACATAACGGTGAGGTTGTTACAGTTTTATGGTAGTAAATATTTTTTAATATTTTTTCTGAACATTATGAAGATGTTAAAGGGATAGCACGTGCGATAACAGTTAGGGGCAAAGCAAGATGTTGCTATCCCGTTAAGTATTAATCCCACTACGTGAATTTCTGAATGGACAATCAGTAAGCTCAGTTCCATTAAAAGGAAAATACGCCTTAAAACGCAAATATGAGCGTCTTAGAAGTACTTTCAAATAACAGTTCAATAACATAATAGAAAAGAATCCTTAATCGCCACCAACCATACTACTTCCAATATATTAATTTGTGACCTTTGATAGAAGTTGGTTTTTCCCTTGAAAAATCATTACTTATTAGGGATTTCATGTTTGTCTTCTTTATAGTTTTCAGGTATTTCAATTTTAAATTCTTCAGCATCATCTGATATAGAATATGATGTAATTTTATTCGTATTTAATTTTATGTCATTTAATTTAATGTTATTTACTATTTCCTTCGAATCATCATATATTTCTAGATTCAGAATAATGCCTGTATCTTTGTGAACCCAAATTTTAAATAACTCACCATCAAAACGTTCTTTATACATGTCTGGAAGTTCGCCAGTTATAACGGTTGCTGGCAAACCTAAAAACTCATCATCCTCATTAATTTCCCATTTGTTGTAATCTTCTAAGAAGCCTAGAGCAATATATTGATTATTTAAAACTGAACTAGCTTGTCACATATTTGCAGGATCGCGGGAAATTATAAAACCATCTTGTCCTTTTAAGTAACGTCCCTTAGCTGACTTTGGCGGAGTTGGACTATTAGAATCAGCTTCTAGCACCGGATCAACGGTATATGTTTTATTTTCATTATCAACATTCAAACGATTATCTCCATCAAATGTAGTTTCAATACTAGATTGATCCTGGTTATTAATAGTTTTTACATAACTACCTGGTTTACCATTGAGGTTAACATTAAAGGTAACCGTATCATCTATGTTGCTCTTTTTTATATAATAACGAAAAGAACCTTTTGCATTTTTAAAATAATCAACACTATTAAGCATTTTATCTTGGATAGATTGTTTTGCTAATTCCTCAGAATTGATAGAACTAGCTTCTACTTTATCCGCTACTTTATCATTATTTGATAAAGATGAATATACACCTATTGAGGATATTGATACAGCAAGTAATGGTATAGCAATCATTTTAATTTTTTTAGACATATTAATCCTCCTTTAGTAATTGAATGTAACTGTATCTGCACCTGTATTCCTATTAGAAGGGCTATATTTAGCAGACACCGAAAAATAATTATCTACATTTTTTTGAAATGCGACTGATGGATATAATCTTGACCATGTAGGAGCATATTGTTGATCTAAATCACATATAAATTGGGCATTTGCATAATAACTAGCTTTAGAATTATTGAACGACGAATTATTCAAGTAAACCATCATATTAAGGGATGAATTATAGTCACCAGGATTAATTATCCACCAATATTCCCCAGAACCACTTCCATAAAATATTCGAGAATCACCATAATTTCCAGGACTTAATTTTTGCCAATTGCCAGTCATGGAATTTTTATACGTATCAGAATCATTATCAATTTCAAATTTTACAGCGGCCATAGCTGAAGTGGTGGAAAACATTGTGAATAATAACAAACTAAATAACGCTAATATAACTTTTTTTTGCAACAACAACTTACCTTTTTCATATAGTTTACTTCCCCTTTCGTAATACTACTACTTTATAATTTTTTGTAATCACTGGAAATATATAGTTGTTATACAAAAATAATAACACTACATACTTGTCCTGCAAACCATATTTTTCTAATAAAAACCATATAAATAATTTTAGTTTTTTTAATGTAAAAAATATAAGGTAGCTAATAATAAAAAATTTAGTTTATCTAAGGGTATTCCCCATTTCCCTAACAGTCTTATTCATGTTAATTGAAATATTAACAAGTAACAAAACAGGAGCCATATTGAGTACAACGACAACAGAATCAGTAAGTTCATTGCCCAGTATGGTAAATGCGCCATTTTAGGTGAAGAATTAGGTATTAATGATTGGCATTGTCATCATATTAATCCGTTTAAAATTTCAAAAGATGATAGTTATTCGAACTTAATAATTTTCAATAAGGCTATAACAACTTATACATTTGAAAGACCAGGCAAAAATTAAAACACTCTTAAAAGCTGTAAAGCTTTCGAATAAGCAAATAGTAAAAGTAAATAATTTACGACTGAAATGTAACAATGAAATAATCTAATAATGGAAGAAAAGCACTCGTCTGCTTAAGATATAGAAAGAATAAATTGGATTAGTTGGAACGCCGTATGCGATGAAAGTCGCACGTACGGTGTGAACAGGGGGAAAAGCTGGCGATAACTTCAAAAGCTTACCTATCTGTATGAACAAGAAGGGCTATTGAATGACGTTCCTTTTTGTATCGTAATCTGTTTGATTTGCATCTTTGTTCTTTAAGTATTTATTTTTAATATAAGGGGAAAATACCTACAAAATTCACAATAGAGGTGGCGATAATTCTTGAGAAAGTTAGTCATACTAGTCACGGTGATTTTTGGATTGTTTTTCTCGATGCAATTACTATTAGTAAAAGCGAGTTTTCAACCAAAATTAGAAAAAGAGGCTGTTTCATTTATTCAAGTAAACCGTTTAAATGGGGAAACTCGTTTATTTAAAGAAAATGATGGATATGAGGAAGTGATTATCAGTAAGGTTGTTAACTGGATAAACACAGCAAGTCCTTCCGAAGGAGTAATTGAGTTAAATAAAACTCCCATAGTCTCGATAATGAGAATAAAAATGAAAGATGGGGACGTTGCAGTTATTGAACCTGCATATAATTGTGTGTCCGAAAACCATGTAAAAACATGTACGATAGCAGATGGTGAGGTTATATATACTCGAAATAACAAAAAGGTTCGATTGAAATCACTAGAACTTTATGATTGGCTCTTAGTTGGCTGGAAATATGAAAGTGTTGGGGCACCAAAAGATGAGTTGCTTGAAGAAACTTTATATACCAGATATTTTTCCTATCTCGCTGAAACTTATTCAGATTTTATCATTTGTCCAAAAATAGATAAAGTTGAAAGGATGGATGGCGATACAAGAAGACATATAGTTCATGCAAGTGCGTTAAATTATAGTGCACATCATGGTGACGCTCCCTTTGATAGAATCCATATCACGTTGACTGATAACCCAGAAAATGGTGTTAAAATAAATAAAGTTACAATACAAAAGGGTATTTCTGAAAAAGAAAGCACTATACAATGTAGGCGGGAGAGTTAAGGATTTTTTTCAACTAACGGAGTGCTTTACTTACGTGGGAAACAATGAAAGAACTCTTAGATAATAAGGTATTCGAGGATTTTGATGAAGTCGAAGCTGTGGGACCAGTAAAAGAGGAATACTGATGGAATCCTCGATGGATTTCCATAGCCACCAATGGTACAGGGGATGATATTTGTATTGATTTAGACCCTGATGAAGGAGGAACGGTGGGTCAAGTTATTACGTTCTGGCACGACTGGGAGGAACGGAAAGTTATATCACGGAGCTTAGAAGAATGGTTTGGCGAAATCACAAAATGCCTCGAAGATGGAACATATAAGCTGATTGAGGAAGATGGGGAACTTGTGTTTAATAATGATGGCTTTATGGGCGAATAAATATTGGTTCTTGTTTCAATAACGGAGTGCGATTGTTCAATAGAGCAGTCGCTTTTTCACAAACGGAGCAGCATTCCTTCCATCACGTTTCCTCCTGAAAAGACACGAATCTCATTAATTAAGTGAGTTCCAGTCTTTTTTGTAGCTTTGAAACTAAGCCGTACTTCAGTAAATCGAATTTTTTATTCTATATTCAAATCGAAAACATAAGTTGATTTTCCTTCATTCCACTTGGCAACAACTTCGTAAATATAATATCCTTTTTCCGTTGGAAGGGTTATTTCGTTATTTTGAATTTCAAAATTATCAATTGTACCATTTTCATTCTCCTGATATACAATTATTGAAGATGGGTTTTGATCAATTTTAATTTTTATTTTATCTCCTTTTTCAACAGTTAATGTTTCAAATTCTTCTGCTAAGCCATATGTATCGGATGGACTAATTTTTCGAGCTTCAAAGTCATCATCTTTCCATTCGAATTCGCCAATCATCATCGGGTAACCTTCATGATCTACAATAACTTTTCCCTCTGGTTGTTCAACAGAATCGGACTGTGATGAAGGTATTCCGTTACAACCAGCTATAATCATCACAATGAACATTAAATAAAACAAATTTTTCATTGAATATCCCCCTCGTATATCTATTATTTTATAATAAATACTTATTTTAACATATTTTTATTATTTTATACAAAGGCATTCAATATTACCATAATTAGTGTTTTGGTTAATCTACAACCAAAGAGTAACCTAAAGACATAAGCAGGAGCAAAGACATCTGGATACTGTTCTTTTTAGAAATGCCTGACGCATCTGTAAATAGTAGAAAAAAGTTCATTATAATAATTTATCAATTGATAAAGTTTTTACTATAGAATTTAACTGTGATAAATACGGAAATATACATTAATATATATAGAAACATTTTTTGTGAAGATCAAGCAGCACGACCAGTCGCACGCATATAGGATATACCTCCTAGTGCAAAATTTAACGATTTGGACTATAAATCAATAAAAGATTTTATGTTTTGAGATGAAAAAGAAGTATTTGTACATGCGACAATGAGCTGAAGGAATATAGTTAGTCATAGATCATTTCCTTACTTGAATTTGCGCATTAGAAGCATACGAACAACTAAAAATATATGGCATCTGTCCGTTTTTCCTGTATAAAGGAAAGCGGATTTTTTAATCTATAAAAATATTTTGTTTAAGCTTTTTTGTCCTATTTATTGTTTTGATTAGTTTGAATACGTATATATTTTTTTGGTAAGAATGGCAATAAGTATTTTAAGCCGGGAGGGAATGTATTGTTAGAGTTACAAACGGAGCTTGAAGGAAAGAGGACTACTTTTGGTTATATTAATTACCGAATTAAAGAACTAGGATATACATTGGGAGGAAATTGGGATTATGATCGGGGATGCTTTGATTCCATTTTGTGGAGAGAAGGAGGAGAAACCATCTACTTAAGAGTTCCATTTTCAGTTTTGGAAGGAGAGCTCGACCAATACGATGCATCTATTATTTTCCAGAAACCTTACGTTATAAAGCATGTCGTAAATATTGGTTTAGACAAGGATAAAAATTCTTTATTGAGTGCCACGGGAATTAGCCAATTTCAAGATCCTCTTGATAAAGACGGTTATATTAGGAATAAAAATGAATGGGCACATGCGGGAGAACAAGCTATAAAAAAAATTATTAGCTGTATGTTTTGAGGTCTATTTAAAAAAACAGATGTATACAACCATATATAATATAAAATTACGGCAATAATAAAAGTTGAAAAAGGTGGATATAAGGGTAGCTGAAAATAAAAAAATGAATGCAGAGGCAGGGACGTAACTAATTTGTCCATGATGAAAGCCGAAAAATTTTAAATTTACAAAGCAATATAAAAAAACGAATTAATACGAAACACAAAATGAGCGTTTTGTAATATAGTTCGTTTTTTTAATTGGCTAAAATCCTTTTGTTCCAGCTTCAATTTTTATTTTAATAGTCTAGTAAACATTCCTATCATCAGATCATTCGATGGTGTATCCCCAGTGCACCTTGGGTTTACATCTGTAGGAGAAGGGAATGTAGCTTGGATCTACCGTCCAGATTTAGGTGAAGCTACTGCCAATGTGTTAGCAGGTGATGAACACGATAATAAAGCATACGAATTAGCAGATGAAAACTTAACAAAGCAACACTTCGTTGAAGCAGTTAATGAGGTTACAGGAAAAGTTCTGAGGAACACGCAAAAATGCTAAAAGAGGCCGGCGTGCCAGAAGAATTTGTATCAATGCTAGTCATGATACAAAAAGGAATCCGTGAAGGTGGACTAGAAGGATCACATTCTGATCTACAAATGCTACTAGGTCGCAAGCCAACAACTAGAATACAGTGGCTTTTTTTAACGTGTAATAATCGAAACGAATAGTTCCCTTATTCAACTCCCATGAAAATAAAACTCTTCTATTTCGGAATAAAGACAACACGAAAGCAGACGCAGCTCATTTGTTTTTTAAAATTTGCAGCGTCAAAATTAGGAAAGAATTATTTGTTGGATTAGGAGGCATCCGGTTCAACGATTGTGACGTTATACCCTAAGTTTTCAAGTCTTCGAACTGAATATCGTACAATAGATTGTTCTTTTTGCTTGTCAAAGTAATCTTTACCTAAGTCTACGTACATTTCTTTGCGTGTTAGGAGATAGTAGGCGATTCTTAAAATTGCATGGGCCACGGATATTCCTGCTCGCTTTTTACCTTTTCGCGAAGCAGTTCGTCTATACATTGCACACAGGTAGGTTTTGGATCCTCTGGCAGAATGAGCAGCTTCTATTAAAGCTGATTTCAAGTATTTGTTTCCTTTCTTCATATTAGTTGATTTCCTTTTACCAGCACTCTCTGTCCAGGTACAGTATGCTGGTAATATCGGTGGTGAGCTAATAGATTTTACCGACATAGGACTTATAATTGAAAAGGAAGATGAAAACCTGAATTATGATGGATTCAAACAAGAAGGATGACACGGAGAAGCCAGCAGAATAACTAAACTCAGACTATGAGACTCCGGTGCAGCATAGCAGGCCTCTTCCTATGAAGTGAAAAAATTATTTTTTTCATCATGAAGTGATGGAAAGCGTTGATACATCAATGTTTATAGAGGGAGGATAAGTTTACATTTACTAGAAACATAAATGAGTCACTTTTTAGAAAAAGTCTGCTCTAACATACGCCCAATGTATACATATTAACCGTGTGAATAAGACCTGTAATGTTAATAAGTTTATTGTTCAAAAGCGTTACCCCCCATTAAACGTTTTGCAATGGTATATCCAATTAGGTATGCAGATGCAGACGTGTTACCGTCAACTGTAAAAGGAATGATTTGTGCATCAGCAACCATTAAATTATTAACGCCATGTACATTGCCATACCGATCTACTACTCCACCTTTTTCAATAGGGGCCATTCGAAGTGAGCTTTGTTGATGGTGATTATGATCAAAATTTTCTCTAATAAAGTTTTCAAGTTCATCATCATTATCAATGGTCTCTAATGTTGGATTTACAAGCTGATAATTTGGGTCAATTTTTGAAAGTTTTTCCGCAATGCCTTTAATATAAACTCTGTAAATAGCCTTTATTGCTTCTAGGTCATATTCATTTTCTAAGAAACCTTCATCCGCAAGGACAATTTTTAAGGGGTCGTTATTTTGTATTTTAATGGCTCCTCGACTTTTTGGTTGTAAAAATAAAATAGCAATATTTAAACTTTCTTCTGCAACAATCCCAATGAGTTGAACTCCTCGGCGGTGATTGATACTACTATTTAGTGGATTTGGTAAGAAGGCACCTCCTGTGTAAAGGGCAAAGGGATCGTTTTGAAGCTGAGGAATATCTTTTGGATTCACACTAAATGTAGCAGTGTTTAAGGTATGATTAGTTAAATGTTTCCCTACATTTGGATTGTTAAAAATAACGGGGATACCGGCCTGATGTAGGTCATTTGAAGGTCCGATTCCAGATAACATTAATAGCTGCGCACTGTTTATACCTGCTGAAATAATTACTTTTTTACGGGCAAAAGCTTGGACCTTTTTACCTTCCTGTAGATATTCAATACCTATTGCTGTATTCTCCCTAAATAAAATACGAAGTCCGGTTGATTTATAAACAACCCTTAACTTACGTCCATTCACCCCGTATCCACCAGGAGTCATAATGTCTGAAGATAAAAATGCGGTAGAAGAGCTTTCACGTTCTCCATTAATCTTTTGAAATAGTTGCCATTGAGTAAAAGGACCAATAGGGGTTTTTGGGTTATTATAGTCAAGAATTTGTTTATAACCTGTTGCTTGTTCGATCGCTGAAACTAATTTTTTCGTTATAATTGGTGGATTTTTAGGGGCTTGCCTGATATCTATACGACCATTGAAGCCATGAAATTCAGGATTACTTGTTTCTCCATGAAAATCTTCTAACTGTTTAAAGCTACGATTTGCTCGTTCGGGGGACCATAAGTTACCTAAAAGACGTTCCCATTCTTTTAAAACAGCTGGTGTAGGTCTGACATACTGTTCACCATTAATTGAAGACCCGCCCCCAGAAAGCCGCCCCGTAGTCCATTCAAATGTTCTGTCATCTACTTCAGGTTGAGGCACTCCTTCACCTTGCCAAAAATATTCTGCGAAAAACTGCGCTTCTAGTTCAGGAGTGAATCTAGAATCTCGAATTGGTTTATCTCTATCATTGTTTTCTCCTGCCTCTAGGACTAAGACTGAGGTTTTTTTATCGTCTGTTAGTGTTTTAGCTATAACTGCTCCAGCTGGTCCCGTCCCGACAACAATAAAATCAAATGTATTATTTGAATGTTTAGAATCCACTTCACTATCTCCTTTTCTATTTTTAGTTATCTTATGTGAAATGGTGTGGAAGAAATAGGTAAAGTAATTATGCTATTAAAGTTAAAAAGGGTTTGGCAGAGGGTTTGGGAATAGATAGAATAAAAGGCACTTGACGGTATAATTCCCAGTCACATTACACACTTGAGAATATATTATTACTATTAAAATAAAGGGAGGTGAATAGATTGGAGTATGACAATCATTACCAATCAGAAAAAGATTACGGTTGCGCAAGTCCAATAAATTGTCAACGACTTGCTAATATCATCGGTGGGGAAGTTATTACTGCAACACCTGTTTGTGTTGTACAGCGCCTTCGCGATATTAAAGCTACCATTCTTGGACGAACTACTCGATCCCCTCTCGCACTTCCATTTGCCCTTTCTTTTGAAAAGAACATTGAGCGTCTAAACAGCTCTTATTTTTTTCTCAACTCCCATGAAAGAACTTAATCATCTTTCATTTTCTGTGATGTAGCGCTGGTTTTTGCGCTAAATGGGTGGTTAACGGTCAAAGAAGGATTTTAAAGGGAGGTGTCCAAATGGTTGGTTTAGTTATTGATATTTCCAATTATCTCGGTTTTGGTTGGACTATATTTTATAACTTTAGGGCTATGGGAATTAAAAGAAGGCGTAAATAGAAAACAATACATAAAGTATAATGTTTACTGGCTTATTTTTGCTGGTAGTTTTACCCCCTATGATTTGGCTATTTTGAAGTAGCCTTTTTATGCCAATGGGTTAAGTATGTGAAAAAATATACTTAAAGTAACGGGTGCTTTACTTCTTTATGAACTAATGGAGGTTAATCGAATAAAAAGTAGCAAGATACTAATAATAAGGAGTAAACATAAATCAGAGGTGAATCTTGATGGTTAAGCAATACTTAATCTTATTAGGATTTTTATTTATTGTTCTTACTTCTACGCAAGTTGTTAAATCAGAAACTGTTCCAAAAGTAGAAGAAATGTATGTCACAACAGAAGACATTATTTCAGACATAATATTTCCAACTGTAGATAAAAGAGTAATAAAAGAGTATGGGAAGGATACACTTTTTGACTGGCAATGGAAAAGGATTTTAGATATTACTTACAATGATAATCATTCCTATGACGTTACTGTGAAAATTGAAATCCCTTCGAAAAATTTTGAGGATGCTAAAGAAGATGTAGTTAAAGTTAGGATATCCCCATCCTGTGATAGTGACAAAATTAATAAACAGCAATGTAATCACGGTTTCAAAATTGAAGTATTAGATTACAAACATTTATCTCAATAAGAATTATTACCTTTAATTCAACTAGTGAAGGTTTTACTTCAATAAGGGGTAGAGCCTTTTTCTACTTAAACTAACGGTGCTGGCTTGTTTAATATGGCTATTTTATCTTTTCGCAAAGAAACGGGGAAAGTCGATATAAGTATTTAATTATTCTGGAGGATATTTATACGTCTCTAGGTGAGTGTGATTTATCAATTTAACCTCAGATCCAGCAGATATTTCATAAGTCATTCGATCCTTCCCTAATGAAATATTATGACCGCCATCAGTTGGTTCAATTTCAAAAGTAATTTGCAAATCAAAGCCTCGGTAATGATTTCTTTTAGTTTCAATCAATTCAATTTTCCACGGAGTTACATGAGGTGAAACATCCTTAAAAATCTTCGGATAATAATAGTTAGTCAAATCTTTTTCAATATAAGGAGTAAGCATCAACATAAGCATATCCTGTAATCTAAGTTCCTCAGAATCTTGAGTTGGTTTAGCTGCCGAAACGATTATTTTTTGAAAAGAAGTAATAAGAAAAAGGGATACTATAAAAACGGATTAACATCTTCTTTTTCATTATCTTCAATACACCTCTTTGCGACTTTATCTAATTAATTGTATTGTTTCCTTTATTGAATAAAGTATGTACTTATTGAAGTAATGGGTAGCTGTATTTCAATAAGAAGTAGAGCTAAATTAAAGGCGTGGTTTAGTTAAACAAGATGATAAAATAATGTTAGTCCAAGCAAACAATCGAGGTAAATTATGAAATTAACATTGGCAACAAACGAAGAAATCAATATCCTGCATTCAAAATATAAAAGATTTAACACTCACCTTCTTGAAAAGCCAAGTGAGTTATACAATCATATCGGTATTATGGATGTATTCAATCGTGTTCTTACTGAAGAAGAGGCATCTGAGTTATTGGGAAAAAATCATAATTTAAAGTATGGTGCAAATTTCTTGGATACTTTTACGCAACTTTTTCATCTAAAAGAGAGTGGAGTGTATGTACACATTTATAAAAAAGGATTGAGTAAAGAAGCGTTCAAATATAAATTAAGTTGCTTAAATCGATCGGAGGCGAATCTCTTTCGAAAACTATTTTCCCATAGTAAGGGTATTTATAAAATAGGAGATGTGGAAGCCCTTGTCTTTTTAACGAAACTCTCAGTAACTGAACTATATTTCGCAGATTTTATTATTACCATCTGCGACGTCTTATAAATTTACATAGGTTGTTGATGGAGCTACGTAGTCATGTGTGGAGCTTCAGGAAAGGTTGAGGAAACATAACAAAAGGACTTGTATATATGAAGGTATTCCTTACATGTTCTATTGGTATACCGTAAACCGATTTAATAATTTGAATTACAAATTCTTTATATCTGGGTCGTAGGAAACGTCAACTAAATAGGAAGAAAAAATAAGTGTTGAAATGAACTTCTAACGAAATACTTTATTTTCATGGATAGATGTCGTGAATTTTCACAGCTTGACCAAAAAAAATCTACCTAACGTAATAAATCCTAGCTCTATAACATAGCTTGTACATATATATACTGATAAATAAAAAAATCCCATAATAGAGAAAGGAGGACTGTGTAAATGAAAAAATTATTAACTACAATTCTATTCAGCAGCAGCGTTCTTTTCGTTCCTCATTCTATTTTGGCGCAAGAAAATAACACTGAAGTATCAAGTAACAAGATAACACCACAAGAATTAGAAGAATATCAGGAACGTATGGTAAAAGAAGGGATGGATAAATACAATGCAACTGCTGGTAAAGCTATACTATACGATAGTCGTGGAAACATAATCCATACATACAAAACAATATATAGAGGAGAAAAGTAAAAGGATATACAATATTTAATATTGAGAATTAAAAAGAGGTTGTCCAATGGCCTGTTATGGACCATAAGACACCTCTTTTATTATGTTCATTTTGTTTCAAGATTAGGTTTGTTGTTAGATTTAAAATATTTGAAGGGTGCTTCTGGTACAAAGATCTTAGTAAGTGCTATTTTAAATTGTTTAAAGTAGAATAGTAGTAAGGTATTTCACAATAAACTCAACTAATCTGATTAGTTGAGTTTTATGTTTTTATATAAAAATCTACTAAAATATTTTAAAGAAGATGTGATGATTAATGGGAAAAATCGCAATTTTGGCAGAGAAACCATCTCAAGCAAGAGCTTATGCAGACGCATTTAAAATTAAACAAAAAGAGAAAATACTTATTGAATTGGAACCTTGTTCTACTTTTCCTGAAGGTGCAGTAATTACTTGGGCAGTTGGTCATCTTGTTGAATTAAAGGAACCAAAAGAATATCAAAAGGAATGGGAGAAATGGTCGCTTGGATCATTACCGATCATTCCACAAAAATTTGAGGATAAAGTTGTCTCTAAAATGTATACACAATTTAATGCAGTAAAAAAAATCTTTAGTGATCCGCAAGTAACAATGATTTATAATTGCTGCGATAGTGAACGTGAGGGCTCAAATATCTTTTACTCACTTTTAAAAATGACGAAAGTAAATAAGCCTGTTAAACGATTATGGATCAATTCATTAGAGGTTGAGGAAATTCGAAAAGGTTTTAATAATATGCAAAGTAATGAGCGTGATTTGCTCATGTACCAAGAAGCAAAAACACGTCAAATTAGCGATTGGTTAGTAGGGATGAACTGTAGTCGTCTATACACGCTACTTTTACAAAAAAAAGGCTTTAAAGGTAGTATCTCCATCGGACGTGTGCAATCGCCAACCGTATATTTAATTTATAAAAGACAACAGGAAATCGAACATTTCAAACCCGAAAATTTTTATGAAATTGAAGGGGTTTTTAAAGCACAAAATGGTGTGTATAAAGGGAAGGCAAAGTTAAAAACAAAAGAGCGTGCAGAGGCTGTGCAATTATTGCAACAACATGGGGTTGAACCGATGGATACAGGTTTAATTACAAGTGTAACGAACAAAACGAAGCGTATTGCACCACCCAAACTACATGCGTTATCAACATTACAAGCCGCCGCTAATAGACGTTGGAAATACAGTCCGTCGCATGTGTTGAAACTTACGCAATCACTTTATGAGAAAAAGCTAGTTTCTTACCCACGTACCGATTCACAGCTCATTACACATAATGAATTTGCCTATTTAAATGAATCATTGGCAAAATATCAGCAGCTCGTAGGAAAGTCATTTAATGCGATCAATCGAGGAAATAACAAACGCTACGTCGACAGTGCCAACGTAGGGGAGCACTATGCTATTATTCCAACGAAAAAAGTGCCGACAGAAAAAGCGTTACAATCAATGAATGCTGATGAACGAAATATTTATTTCGAAATAGTCAATACGACACTCGCCATGTTTCATCAAGATTATGAATACGATGAAAAAACGATTATAACGAATGTCAAAAATTTAGAGTTTAAAACGGTAGGGAAAACAGAACTTGAAAAAGGTTGGAAAGAATTGTTTTCAAGTGAAAAAGAGTTGCAGGAGCGTGAAGAGTCGTTACCTGTCGTTTTCCAAGATGAAATGGTACAAAGTAAGGTTTCTATTCTAGAGGGCACGACAACACCTCCTAAACCTTATACAGAAGGGCAACTCATAACGATGATGAAAACATGTGGTAAATCAGTTGAGGATGAAGAAGAAATCGAGGTGCTGAAATCGATTGAAGGTATTGGTACAGAAGCAACTCGGAGTGGCATTATAGAGACGATTAAAAAGCATGGATTTATCGAAGTAAAGAAAAATATCGTAAGTATCACTCCAAAGGGAGAGCTTTTATGTAGAGCGATTGAAGGGACATTACTTTCTAGTCCCTCTATGACAGCTAAATGGGAAATTTATTTAAATAAAATTGGTCGTGGGGAAGGCTCTGCTAAACATTTCATTGAAAGTATAGGCAAGTTTGTTAATCAATTAATAGCGGAGGTGCCTAAACAGTTAGAGTCACTCACAATTGATGCTGAGCAGTTTAAACCAGCTGTTGTGAAAGATATTGTGATGTGTCCGACATGTAAAGTAGGAAAAATAGGTTTGCGTAAAAGCTTTTACGGTTGCTCGAATTATAAAAATGGTTGTAAGCAAACGTTCCCAGGAAGGTTATTAGGAAAAAAACTAACTGAAAAGAACATTAATGATTTATGTAAAATTGGTAAAACAGCTGTGGTTAAAGGATTTAAATCAAAGAATGGTAAACAATTTAATGCGTCACTCCGTTTAGTAGAAGGAAAAATTGAATTTGAGTTTAATGAAAAGTAAAAGAGGAAGAGATTTATAATCTATTCCGCAAAAAAACGTATAAATTGAATTTATCTTGCAATTTTTTGAAATTCGCCTTCCTTTTTCATCATCATCACTATTTACTTCTGGATTGATTTCAGGGAAAAACGAATCCAAATTCTCTAGACTTAGATTTTTCTCTAAATTAAAATTCATACCGATTAGATTTTTATGTGGTCATGGCGTGATCGAAGGACAAAAAGTATTCAGCTGCAGCAACTGGAAAAAGGGCTGTAAATTTGTCATCTGGAAAAACGATAATTTTTAGCCACTATGAAGAAGGAGCCTACAAAAACAATGGTGAAGTAATTATTAGTCTACGGAACAGTTTACTAAAGTGAAGAATGCTTCGAAAAGTATTAAGTGTATTTCATAAAGAATTTTTTCTCTTTTTTATTTAATCATGTCATTACTTGGCATGTTTTATGGGTAATATAGTGTTTGTACCTTTTGAGTTTTTCAAAGAGAAGGAGAGTTTAAAATATGTCACGTGAAGTTGTTCTTTATATTGCTACAAGCTTAGATGGATTTATTGCTCACTTCAGAAAAAGGTTCGAATGAATATGTAGACTTTGTCAATGAAGATGTAGTAGAGTTTACAAAAAAATTAAGAGAACAAGAAGGCTCTAAAATATGGATGGTCGGTGGAGCAGATATACTTGATGCTTTTATAAAAGCAAATTTAATTGACGAGTATATTATTACAGTCACACCCCATATATTAGGCGCTGGTATTCCGATGTTTAAAGAAAAAAATCCACAGATAGATTTAATTTTAATGAATACAAGACGATATGGACAGTTTGTACAACTACATTATAAGGTGAATCAAGAAGAGAACTAGCATAGTGTATGTTGTGTACTCTAGGGTTTGTTTCCATATATTGTCTAAAAAGTCCTTCGTAAGAAATCTAGTTGTAATTTGGCTAGTTGAAAAAAAGCACCATCTATCAGCTTTATCGATAGATGGGCTTTCCTAATATTTAATTTTCGAAAAACGAAAAACGTCCATAGCCATTAGTTTGAATTAAAACTTAATTAATGCACTAAATATTTTTATCTATCCATGACCGTAATTTTTCCGCGTAGAAAGGGCGTTCATCAGGTTCTGTGTAGAAACCTTTCGTCATGTAAAGATTGTCACCTTTATATCTGGGATATACATGAAGATGATAATGCCACACATCTTGATTTCCAGCAGGCTCATTATGCTGTCGAGTAGAAATCCCATTACATCCGTATGTATTTTTCATTGCCAATGCTGTTAATTGCGCAACACGATGGATTTCAGCAGCCATTTCTGCTGGAAGTTCATATATATTTTCAAAATGTTCGTTCGGAACAACTAGAATATGTCCTTTATTATTAGGCCACCATTTGCTCGCAATAAATGCTGTTACATGTTTATTTTGATAAATAATGTCTCTTTGTTTCGTACCTTTATTTTGTTTTTCTTTACCTGATACAATTCGACAAAAAGGACACTCATAATCTTTTGGCTTATGAGAATACAACCTAGTTCACCTCCTTTTCTACTATAAATTTTTTCATACTTTAATTATATAAGGAAATCAGAAAGATGATAGAAAATAAAAAATCTACCACCTTTTAAAGAACTATATTATTTGAGAACACAAGCGTATTTGTAATTGGTTAAAATTCGTTTCGTTTTTCTCAGCAAGGCAAGAGCATATTGAAGAGGAATCTATTTAAAATGGATTCTTCTTTTTTATTCAATTTTTTATAAACGAGTGGTGATGTTGTTTACAAATATGTAAACATATTGTATATTGTTTGTTGAAAGGTGAACAAAGTGAGGGTGTGTTTGTGAATGTAGGTGATTTGATAATTGAGGAATTATCGAATGGATATGTAAACACTGGTGATACCTATGCATGTATATTTTGTAAGGAAACATTTGATGCCCAAGAAGATTTCAAAATAAGTGATCGATTGTATACAGCTAAATATACAGTTCCATATCGAGCAAGAATATGGTGAAGCGTTAGTTCAACTGGATAAGGGGTTGACAGATTATCAGATATCCAAACGGAATTGCTTAAGCTATTTGCACATGGGGCATCAGCTAAGGAAATTATTAATAGCATTTCTGCAAATAGTGTTTCAACTGCATTGGTTTAAATTAAATGAAAAAGAAAAACAAGCAAAAGTTTTTCTAGTGATCATGCAGGCTCTGGAAACAACAAAAGTTTACGAGCCAATTCATAAGGGGGGCAACACAGGTGGATGAGCGTTATGCGATTACAGTTGAAGAGAAAGAAAAAGTACTAGCGACGTATTTTAAACATGGCTTAGATGGTTCTATTGAAAGTTTTCCGAGCAAGGAAAAAAGAAAAATTATTTTGCTGCAACACATTGTCACGAAGTTTGAGGTAGGTAGTAAATATGGTGAAAAAGAAGTAAATGAGATTTTAAAGCCAATATATAGCGATTATGTTTCACTTAGAAGATACTTAATAGAGTATGGTTTTCTAAATCGAAGCGATGATTGTACAACCTATTGGGTGAAAGAGGTCTAACATGAACTTTTTCGAGCGTAGTTTATTTTAATTACTCGTAATTGGTTTAAATAACAATTACAAGAAATCAATTCTTCCATCTCTATAGGCGGTGAGATGAATGCTGATTTAAGTTACTTTTCCGGACGCAATTATGCCTCGGTATAATTGATTGAAGTAACAAATTTTGGAGGGAAACTATGGATAAATGGAAAAGGATAAAGTCAGAGTATTTGCACAAAAGTCCGTTCGGGAATATCAGAAAAGATCATTGTCAACTTCCGAATGGCATATTGATTGATGATTATTATGTCAATGAATATGCTGATTGGGTAAATGCAGTTGTAATAACAAAAGAAAACCAGATTGTGCTGGTTGAACAATATCGTTATGCTGGGGAAGACTTTTTCTTAGAAGTCCCTGCTGGTAAAAAAGAAGGAAATGAAACAGACGAAGAAGGATTAATTAGAGAAGTAAAAGAAGAGACAGGCTACACTTCTTTAAGAAGGCCGATTTTCTTAGGTGAATTTATGGTGAATCCGGCAACACAAAACAATAAAGTAAAAACCTTTCTAATCCTGGAAGCATTCAAAGCGTATGAACAAGACTTAGATGATACAGAAGAGATAAAAGTTAAATTGTTTGAATTTGATAATTTTGGAAATGAAATGGTTGCAAATAAAATTAAAACACAGCTATTTACGGCAAATGCTTATTTTATGGCAAAAAATTTTATTGCAGAAAACCTATGAAAATATGAAGAATTAACAATACTTAGTAAGTTAAAGTGGGTGTTTCTACAACAAGCGGGGACACCTTTTTACAAACATTCTGGATAAATGAGAGTTGGAATGATAATGAAGAGGAGATTATCTTGGAAAGTAAATAAAGAAGAGTTTAAGACCGAAGTCAAAAGGTCGATGAGCGTTATGCGATTACGGGAGAAGAGAAAGAAAAAGTACTAGCGACATACTTTTAATTTGGCTTAGATGGTTCTATTGAAGACTTTCCGAGAAAGGAAAAAAGAAACATTATTTTGCTGCACACATTGTCACGAAGTTTGAGGTAGGTAATAAATATGGTGAAAAACAAGTAAATGAGGTTTTAAAGCTATTATACTAGCGATTATGTTTCACTTAGAAGATACTTAATTGAGTATGGCTTTCTAAATCGTAGCGATGATTGTACAACCTATTGGGTGAAAGAGGTTTAAAACATAGATAATTTTTATTACCCAAATATTCCTAGAAATCACTTTAGTTGTTACTAATTTTTATATTAACTATACTTACGTTGTAGTTACATAGAAAGGGTGATGGGATGAGTAAGAACTTTATTATATTTGGAGCAAGCCAAGGATTAGGTGATGCATTCGTAAAGGGTTTACCAATTGAAGGGGATACAGTATGGGTGGTGTCACGTACTCGACCAAGTAGTTTAGATATAAATGATGGCGTAAATCGTAAATGGCTGACTATTGATTTATCTAGTCAACAACATATTCCTGCTTTAAAAGAAGCTTTAAAAGGCGTTGCTATTGATGTATTAATTTACAATGTTGGAGTATGGGAAAAGCGTGGTTTTGAAGATGACTATACGTTTGATAACGATGAAGTTGGGGATATTGCAAACTTAATTAATATTAATTTAACTTCCACAATTACATATATTCAGGCGCTTTTATCTAATTTAAGACAGGCGGAGAATGGGAAAATAATTTTAATAGGATCGACAGCAGGTTTAGATCATACGAATAATGCGCAAGTTTCGTTTGTGACATCTAAATTTGGCTTACGAGGCATTACAAATGCTTTACGCGAGCATGTGAGAAAAGATAAGATTTCTGTAACGTGTATTAATCCAGGAGAACTTGCTGCTGAAGTACCTTTTGAAGAAGGGGCTGAAAAAGCAATTAAGTTGTATGAAGGTACACGTATTCCTGTACAAGATATTGTAGCCATTGTCCAATGTGTGATTAATCTATCACCAGTTTCATGTGTCAAGGAAATAAATATTCCTGCTATTACAGATATGAATGTATAATTCAGTATAAAAAAACGTCTCATATGTTGAATGATTTTGTTCAACGTGTGGGCCGTTTAAAATGATGCTTATTTTACAATTATTTCCTTTGAACTTTACATATCATTAGTATTTATAATCCCATTTTAGATTCATTCAACGTGCAAACTCAACTCAATTGATTGAAAATGAGTTCGAGAAAAGCATACGGAATTATTGAAGATCTGTTTGGTTTTCAAATCCCATTAATGTTTGATGATCGACTAAGCATTTAAAGCTTCAGGCATTAGATATCTATAAATATGTTTTTTAAGTGGGTCTTTTCTTTTTCGATGGATGTTTTCTTGAAAATAGGATTTCTTGATGTCTAATGATTGGGGTGATTGAAGAGGGAAATAACTTAGAGAAATCAAAAATAGAAAGTGAACCAGAAGTTCACTTTCTATTCGGATTTATTTTGTTTTTGGGTGTTTCATATCATATGCTTTCCAATCAGATGTTGAATTTTCTTTTATCAAATACAGGTCGCTGTAAAATCCATTGTGCGAAGATACCATACTTTCATAAGGTTTCCTATATTGAGAGATAAGTAGATACTCTTTACCATCCTTTTTGCTATAAGTTACAGTAGGTTTTTTAACGTATTGATTTTCTTCCCAGGAATCTATAAAGATTGTGTTTGGATTTGCTGTTATATTATCAGTGCCTTTAAATATATATTTGTTGTTATCTTCCAGAAACATCATATCTTCTTTAATATACTTATCAATATATTCAGGTGTGAATCCAGGAGATAAGATTTTAATTATTTCTGCCTTTGTGAAATAGTAGGTTTCTCCAAGTCTTATCTTATCTTGCATTTCTATTAGACCATCAACGATTTTCTTGGCTTCAGAAAGTTTGTAAATGTTTTTTTTTAGTTTTCTAATGTGAGAATTGCGGTTTATAGAAGAAGGTTTTATTAGCTCTTTGTTATCGCTAAACATCTTATTTAAGTACGTAACTAAGCGTAGGTTACTCTCTGAAGTTGTTTCTTCTTTAGCAAGATTTTCGGGGTCAAGATTTGCTATAGTTTCTGCTTTTGTTTCTTGTGGTTTTACACCGCTAAAAATGACTGATAAAATTGTGCTAATCATAAAAAGATACAAAAAATTTCTTTTCAAAAAAATCCTCCTTTATCCATTTCTTACAATTATATCATAAATTTTCCAATAAAATTAATTTTATGCAGGTGATTATTCCTATTTTTTAGAGAAAGGTAATTCTTTTGTACGTCTAAGTGTATTGGATACCTATAAATATCTTCTTTGGTGGCTTGGGTGATGTTAAAGAAAGAGAATTAGACAGCATCGAAAGTTTAATTGTTTATCTGAATGAGAATCAATCCATCAGCTTAGACAACATGAGAGAGATGTTTACAAATCTTGCTACTTTTTTTAATCTAGGTGGTGTTTGGCAGTGATCTTGCTAAAGAAGGGCGTTTGGTGATTGATTATACAAATAGAAATTTTGAGCTTGTGTTTAACAAATGATGCTTCCCGGAGTCAAGCAATTATTATGACACATCTTTTTGAATTTTACCTTACCATTCTTATCCCATTTATGAGGCTATCAAAATAAAGCATGGGAAAAATGTATCCTCATGCTTTATTAAAACTCTTTATCCCAATGTTCATTTTCATACATAATTGTTACATGTGCGTGTTCGACTTTTAATTCATGCTGAAGATAATCAATAAAAGATTCAAACATTTCTTCGTTTACCTCTTCTTTTTTGTTATTTAATTTTATAGTAAGCGAAGAGGGGGGATCGATTGAAGGCGTAAATGCCATACCTTGTGGTTCTCCGAATGTTTCAGTTATATAACTATAAACTTTCGGTTTTACTTGTTCTATGAATGTTGATAACTCTTGAAATGCTAGATCATCTTCCATTTGGTTCGTATGTCTATTTTCATAAACCATGAACGTATTTTGTGTTTTTGTATTTAAAATCACTGCAGCATAATCAAATTTATCGTGTTGCGACTCTGTATCATACTCGACACCGGAGATTTCGTATTCCATGGTTGGATATTTCTCTTGTAAGTATTGTTCGGCTTGTGAAAGTACCTTTGCTTCTTCTTTTTCATCTGGTATTAACGATGCCCTAAAATTAAAAATTAATAAGACAGTTCCGAATATTAGTAATATCGCTATTCCTCCAATTGAAAAAATGAATATGGTCCAACCTTTTAACCACTTATTCATCTTTTTCTCCCCCTCTCTTTCAAAGTATATCGATTTAGCAATTGAATTTCCAGGTATTTGCAGTATCAATGTCAACAGTGTAATAAAACAGACTCTTTGAGCATGGCGAGACGATAATCCGGAGGTCTTTGCTCCCTACTGCACTGTCGGAGAGACCCGGTAGGATGGGGACATCTAAATTTCTACATGAATAAACTTTATAAGAGGGCGGCTTACATATGCCCGCGTTTCTTTATTCAGGAAAATGCTTCGTTACAAAATCCTCATTAATACGAACAGTCATCATTTTTTATATCCTGCATTTTTAATTTATTAATAAGTAATAGTATTATATGGTTATAAAGACAATAAATTATGTTTCGTTTATATCCTAATCTTTGTAATGTTTTCTGTTCGCAGTTAAAGTTCACAGCGTCCACTATTACATGGCACTGCTTTTCAAGTGTTACTTTAAATATCATAAAGATTATAGCAATGTTAAAGGAGAGTAACATGTACACCATAGGACAAGTAGCTAAATTTTTAGGAGTCTCTAGAGATACCTTGAAATTTTATGAAGAAAAGAAATTAGTAAAGCCTAAGCAAAATATGGAGAATGGGTATAGAAAATATAATCATTTCGATATTTACGATATAACAACAGTAAATTTCTATCGAGAAGTTGATATTGAAATTAAAAAAATTCAAGAATTAAGAAAAAGTAAGAGTATAGAGGGAATAAAATCATTGCTAGAAGAGAAAGAACAAGAGGTTTTAGAGGAGATAGAATATAAAAAGCTGCTTTTAAAAAAGCTCCAGACAGTAAAAGAGGATTGTGAAAAAGTTAAACAATTCTTAGGCGAATACATAGTAAAAGAAATGAAGCCTTTAGAAATAAAAGGAGAAATAGAACATTTTACTGCGTTTGATGAATATGAAACGCTAAAAAAGAATGTAGAAAACTTAAAAAAAGCAGTAACACTAACATCTTTAAGAAGAGTCATAAGTTTCAATAAAGAAGGTATTATAGACGATCAGTTTTTCGTCGTAAGAAAAGTAGACGACTTAGATAAAGAAATAGGAGGAGAAATTCGATCTCATCCAAAATGTATTTATACCGTTATTGAAGATGGAAGATGGGCAACTGGTGGAAAAAGTATTGACCATAACGTGGAAGCTAGTTTAAGAAAAGAAGCAAAAGACAAAGGGTATGAGCTTTTGGGGCTAGTATATATTAATCAACTACTTACCACTTACGAAGATGGACTTGAACGTGTATTTTTAGAAATTTATGCACCTATCAAGTGAAACGGAAATTGGATTTTAGTGCTCGTTACTACGGGATAAAGTAATACAGGCAGTATTGACCTGTGAGTAACTCCTAGGTTTAAGCTGAAGATATTGGTAAATATGCGCGTATATTTACGAAATACTTAGTTTGAAGCGGGGAATATGCATGAAAAGTAAAAAGATATTAAAAAAACCAATAGCAAGTTTTATTCTACTTACCAATCTCATTTTTTTGCCACTTTTTTGTCTAATAGGGATCATCAGCATGTTAGGATTTCCTGCATGGGTTATGGATGTAATGTTTTGCATATCAGCTTGGTCCTCAACCTTTTCTTTTGCAATACTTTTTAAAAAAATTTATCCTGGGCAAAGTTTTATCCAATTTGTAAAAGATAAGTTCAACAATAAACTAAAATTTTCAGTGATTCTTACTGCAATTATAATTCAAGCCTCCATATTTTTGATGATTCTATTTCTCGTATCGAAAAATAGTGAAGTAGACGCTATTTTTACTATTTCATCATGGGGAATGTTGGTCTATTTCTTTATAAAAAACCTTCTTTCTGGACCATTAGGAGAAGAATTAGGGTGGAGAGGTTTCGCTCAAATGGAGTTCCAAAAAAAGCATTCGCCATTAATAGCTTCGATCATCATAGGATTTTGGTGGGGGATGTGGCATCTACCTATATGGTTTACTACAGGGCTTGTAGGCAGTGATTTAATCAAATATATTCTATTCTTTATGATTGCAATCATGTCTACTAAGATCGTCATGACAGCATTTTATAACTTAAATCAAAATTTAATCGTCCCAATCATCATCCACCAATTCTTTAATTTTTATATTGGCTTAATTAATGGAAACATACTCGATTTAATCATGTATAACGCAATTCTTTATTTAGTAGTGGCTGTTTTACTCATCGTGATAAATCCAAAGAACGTATTGTATGGAAAGGAAGAAATCAACGTTATTCATGGAGATATCAATTGTTATTAAATGTGCAGTAGATGGGGGTAGTGGAATACCTACATTAGATGAATTATCATATAAAGAATTTAAGTGTAAAGGATAGAAAGTAGGAATCTAAATGGAATTGAATAAAAAGGCTTTAAAAATTTTATTGGAGTACGATTTACTTAATCCTGATAGAACTGCAAAGGAAGATTTTGAATTTGCTAAGGATGCAGGTTATATGTTTGACAGTATTACACAAACACATGATGAAACAATAGAGATTGCTTTGCAAGAGTTAAATAAGTGTAAAAAGAAGAATATGACAGATTTATTTCTATCAAGTTTAAGTTCCGGTCGTTTAGATTGGAGAATTGGATTGTCTGCATATAACATTTTAAGGATGTTTCCAAAACATTTCATCGAATCTAATGGAGTAAATTGTATTATTTGTTCAAGTAAACCGTATGAGTTAGTGGATTTTTCGTTTATTAATAGTATTCGATTTAATATAGGCGGAATTATCAGCGGAAGAATATATCATTTGGCTTTTATACTTTAACAGCACAATAAACTTCCGCATGTAAAGCCGACAAAAAAAGATTTTGAAATTTTTCAATCTATAATTGAAATTGTTAGAAATGCAGAAAGTAATGATTCACCATCTAAAGTTCAAAAAAAGATTGGAAAAGTTGAAGGATTTAAATCAAATGCAGAACAAAGAAAAGCATTACTGGAGACGCTTGGTTTCTGTAGTATTTTAGAAACAGAAGAGCATAAAGGTTTTTTACATCAATTCATAAACCTTGGTTTAGCCCCAAGATCTAGACATAGCTCAGATTGGTTATATCCCGTTGATTGGTGGAAAGGGAGAGATGGTATAAATCAAGTTGCACTAAAATTTTGGTTTGGTGAATATGAGGAATTACGAAGTTTGTTTAAATGAAGCTTTTGGGAATCCAGCATATAGGTTGTAGCGAAAGATGCGGAGGTACTCATTCAAGGTGAAATACCTAAAAGTGCTTCTACTTTTCATAAAAAGGGAAGGGGTCGTTAAATTATGAAAATAGATTACGGTAGTGAAATCGACAAAATTAGAGATTCTTTAAAGAACTACTACAAAAACTACTACAATGAGCAATTCAAAACTGAAGAGGAAGATTACATTGAAAACAAAAAGACTAAAGAACAAATAAAAAAATTAATAATTCAAGTATATAATGATAGTACTCTGTCTGAAGCAGACAGAGGGTATATAATAAAAGTAGCGGTAGAACTTCTGGCAAAAAATACAGGTTGTGCAGAAGACGCAGAGATTGCTGAAGATATTCTTGATTGTCTTTTTGATGATATGAAAATACTAAGTCAGGAAAATGTTGATAATTTTTATGAGCAATATTCCTGCAGAAGATGGTATTAAGGACTGGATTATTCTCAAAAAAGTAGACGTCCGTTTAGAAAAGTAAAAACGATGCCCATGTACAAATAGAAAATAG
This sequence comes from Lysinibacillus sp. RS11, assembly GCF_042019215.1. Taxonomy (NCBI): domain Bacteria; kingdom Bacillati; phylum Bacillota; class Bacilli; order Caryophanales; family Bacillaceae; genus Lysinibacillus; species Lysinibacillus sp. RS11. Next base: position 2,026,740 of record NZ_CP168124.1, read on the forward strand.
ACTCGCCATGACTTTTCATGTCATAACGAGCCAATTTTCTATTATTTTGTTTTAGCTATGAGTATTAAATTTCGAAAATTAGGTCTTTTGTTGAATAAGGAGATTGCGTTTATTGTAAGAGCGAAAATGTCAACATTATTAACATTCAGGAACTAGAGACCCGAGAATGAATTCACTTGTTGCACAAATTCAAGGCACATGGAATTGATTCAGATGGAAAATATAATGGGATTTGGTTACTGACACGAGAATAATGATAAAGTAATAGTTGGGGCAGATACTTCTCATCAACATGATGATCTACATAGAAAAGAGTGCAAATACTAGCTATTCGATAGATTAGATAATAAAGAAAAGTTTGAGAATGAACTGAAGAGAAATAAAGAAGGAGCTAAATAAAGGACGGACTTGGGAAACAAAATAACTAAAGAATTAGGGGAGTGTATAAGATGATAGAAAAAGAGTACGAGATGATTGTAAAAATATATGAGGAATACAGTTCTTCATATAATATGTTGCATCAACAAGTTGAAGACGTTGAAAATGAAACGATTATTTGGAGCAATTCTTATCTAGAAATATACCCATATCAATATGAATTAAATCAATTACCAAAACCAAAAATTTATAAAAAGGAACCGAAATCTAAGGAAGGAATTATAGTGAATAAGTTGAAAAACAATGAACTGTATTTTTCTTATAACGCTGAAAATAAGGGATGGGGGAGTTCTTTTATAATAAATGAAACTGAAAAGAAAATCAGTCTTGGATTTGAAAGTAATAGGGCTGGTGAAATGGTTTTAAGCCAAGTATATTATATAATATATGAAGGATCTGTGATAGAAAAAAGATTGTTCTACACAAGGGACGATGATACGAACGAAGCGACGTTTATGGTTGACAGATATTCATATAATGACAATTCGACTGTTCATACTATTATTAGAGACGGTTTCTTTGGAGAAAAAATAAAAATTTTATCCACAAGGACATTTAGATTTGAGTATGAAAATGGAGATGTACGTATTTACTCGAAACAATTGAAAAAAAATCTAAAAGTTGTTGAAGATCTATTGTATACCTCTAGAAAGTCAAAAAAAAATAAACAGTGACATCAGTGACAGGTAATGCGAAACAAAAATAGGGAATTTAGATTAGAGTGTAAGGAATTGTAATTAGCGGATGCGGTAGGAACTGATTCCAAAACTCCATGTAGAGAAGAATAAACTTTCTTTTCTACATGGTTTTTTTGTTAGAAATGGAACTGGTTTAATTCATGTATTTCGTGAACACCACACTATCATTCGGAGAGTAAGTATAGATAACCCGAATCGATTGGACTAGCGGGTGGAAATCCTACGCTTGCTTTATGCTTATGTTGAAGATTCGAATAGTTGGTTGATTCGTTATTTTGAGAAAGTGATAAAAATGGATATTTTTGGTCTTTGAATTGCGATAGAATAAGAGAAGTGTTGGAATACGCAGGAGACAATGGATATATAACCTATGGGGAACAAAAAGATTTTCTAGAAAACAAATTGTAGATGAGGTAGAAGTTATGAGAAGAGAGTTGAAAATATTACCTAAAATCGGGATAAACGAAATAAAGCTATCTATGACATCTTCAGACTTAAACAGTATCATAGGTGAATTGGATAAGAAAAATGTCAATGGAAAAGAATTTTTTCAATATCAAGATGATTATGTTTTTCATTTTGTTGATGATGTTTTAGTAAGTATTTCTGTGAACAATCCAAAGATTATTTTCTTGAATAAACAAAAAATTGATTTAATGAATGAATCAAAGCAATTCTTATTCAAAGAAGATCCGTATTTTGTTGATAGATGTTATTTATTTCCTCAGTACAACATGTCGATTTACGGTTTAGATTTTCCTGATGACGGAATTCAATTAACAATTTATTCAGATAATCAAAAAAATATATACGAGAAAGATATAAAATCAGGTTTTCCATTCAGAAGTATTGAAAATCAGCTAATAAACTTAAAATATAAAATTACTCCGTATCAATCTGTAGGATTATTGACATTCGGCATGCAACCGAGTGAAATTGAAAAAATATGGGGAATTCCTTTGAAAATAAGCAAGAATAATAAAAGAGGGATAACTACAGAAAACAGGACGAATAGTCAAGCGATGTATAATGAAAAAGGACAGTTAATTCAACTAGCTTTAAATTGTAAAGAGGAAGTTTTTATTGATCATAAATTGGTATCAGAGCTCGGATCTAAATTGGATAGTTTAAAAAATGAAGAGTATTTTATAAACAGAAACTATAAAATATATTTCAAGTTTGGAATTGCATTAGATAATTTAGGAAACCTATCTTCTAATGATTTCATTTATATTTTTTCAGAAGAGATGATTCCTTACTGGAAAGATGTATATCGCCCTTTAATCTAACGAATCATTAGAAGTGCATGAATACTTCGCCCCTAGTTGTTTATTGCAAAATCAAAAATGTATATGAAGGTTTAGTTGGAGCAAAAGCGAGAGAAGCGGTGGAGAATATCAGGAATGCTTTGTAGGGGGTAAATAAAAAGGGGTTAAGGAAAAATGAAAGAAGAACTGATGAAAAGAATAGAATGTTTTCTCCAAAAACATCCTGAATTAAAAGGAGTAACTGCTACGCTTAATGAGATTGCGAAAGCGGAGGAAGAACTTCAAATAAAGCTAGATGATGATTATAAAGAATTTATTAAGCGATTTGGAGGCTCTTATGCAGGAATAGCAATTCATGCATTTTCTAATGGGTCATCAATGGGTAATGAAACTATTATTAATTTGACGAATTGGTGCAGAGAATCATTTGAAGGAGATGAGTTTTCTCCTGAAATTAACAAAAGCTTAATTTTTTCTGATGATGGTTCAGGTAATCCAAGAGCAATAAATGCTAACGGGAAAGTCGTAATATACTACCACGACTCAGGAGAAAAAAATTTTATCGAAATCTTTCGAAAGTTTCGTCGAGGAGAATTTTGCTGAATGGTAATTTGGTAATTATTACCAACCGATTTGCCGTTATTTTTTATCAGAATAGAAATGGGATAGAAGTACCCCCCCCGAAATAAACATACGTTCGTTCGGATGGAGTATGGCATTGTAAATGAAGGGTGTGAAATATTATAAATAATACGTTATTAAATATTGAGGAAATAACAACAATTTTAGATAGAGATTTTATTCCTATAGAGTCAATTGTTACAGGATTAAGACTAAAGAAACAAGTTGGGCTGCAAAAAAATGTGGAGCAAGTAGAGCGAAGACTTGGTGTGAAATTCCCTGCTGATTTTGTTAATTTAATTTTAAATTACGATTTTGGTGATTTTAGTATTTTAGGGATACATTTTGGGAGTGAAACAAATTATCTAGAAAAGTTAATAAGTTTCCATGAACATTTGTCAAATGAAGATGTAGCTAATTTTTCCAATCAATTTATATGTATAGCAATTGGGGATCACTTTACATTTATTATGGATGTAAATAGTGGGAACATTTTCGTTTTTGGTTCAGAGACACCCTTTAATAAAAAAATAAAAATAGCTGAATCTTTTACGAAACTAATTCAAGCGTTAGGAACAGCATATTTTCATAGAACTCAAAACACCCAAACTGAGTTTTTAGATATAGTAATAAAAACATTCGACTCAGATAATATAGACTTTTGGAAAGAAGTAATCAAATAAATACTAACATGAGTCATATTAAGCAGTTAGTTAAAAGGAGCTACGTTGAACGTGATATGAAAGGGAAATTCATTAAGGGAATTTGCTTTGATGAGATGACAAAAACGTATGAGAGAAGTTAGGCAGGGATGGTTCAGAGGATCACTTGGTAGGTGAAAAAAATGGATTATCTTTATCGGAGGTTAAATTAAATGCCCAAGTTAAGTAGGAACTTTGCGCTTAAATTTTATTCTATCTATAAAATATCAAGTTTCTCTGAAAACGAATTAAAAGAGAGACTTTATGCAGTCCGTTTTGATAGAAAGACAAAATTTATACCAAAATCAAAGTACATATAAAGAAGAGACAATCTTACGTGCTGATTCTTAATTGGACTCAAACGCAATATAGAGATGAAATTAAAAGTTAATTAGAGACACTAAAAATTTGAGGAATGGAAAAATTCAATTACATTGTAAAGGATAGTGGTGCGAATGAAGTACTATAGATTAGTGGAGATTTATAAAAGGGATGTTTATTTTCACCAAGATGATCAAAAGAATCAGGTGAAATCATATGAATTAGAATCAGGAGTATCATCTTTTAGTATAGAAAGTATTTATTACAAAGTTGATAAACTTGATAAATATGTTAACAAATACGACATGTTACCATCAGTTGGTGCGCCTTTAGTAAGCTTAAAAATGAAGTGTTTTTTAGAGGAAATTGCTAACAACGCCTGTGAATTTTTTCCGGCTATTATTGTAGACGAAAAAGGCGAGATGAACACAGATTTCTTTGCACTGAATATATTGGCTGTTTCTGATTGTTTTGATGAACAGAAATCGGAATATGATATGACTGCAAACGATCCTAAAAAAGTTGGTCGAATTACAAGCATATACTTTAATTATCAAAAACTTGGACAAGAGCATATTTATCGTATGAGCATAAGACCTTCCATGATAGTTGTATCTGAGGCTTTTGTTGAAGGATATAGAAAGAATAAACTAAAAGGATTACTCTTTGCAAAAGAGGGAAGTCGCCTAAGACCGGAATTTTTAGATTAGATTGTTTATGTTTGAACGTGATAAAAAGGATCAGAATTATATCATGCATTCCAAACGGATGCTAATGTACGTACGAGCAGTCTTCGAGGATAAGGTTCATTCCGAGCACCGAAACAATATAGATAGACCATATCATCTGGATAGTCGCTAAGATGGCCCAACTACAGGTGCATGAGTAATCCAAACATGGGGAGATGGCAATGTCCTTTAGGTGAACTTTCATATAATTAGGGTTATAACGAAATTACGAATAGTTTAGGTCATAAGAGTTATTACTTTTTTAACAAAGATAGGCTGTGTACGAAAATGTTCATCCAGTGGGTAGTGAAGTCAGCTATGAATATTATGAGGACTTTGAATTGACGTTTTAGCACTGAAACAGACGATAGGACGAATTGAAATTCGTTGCTCTATGTAAAGAAATGGAGGGCATAATGAGAACCAGATTTATTGATACAACAGTGGGTGTAATAAATGCTAGAGATGCGTTGATTTTAAATAAGTTAATCATGGAACGATTTCCAAGAGAAGTTGAACTTTCGTTAAATTTAGCAACAGCGTTGGCATCAAATATTTCCACAGAAGAACGATACATAGATATTTCTTTCATTTTTAAAAATGTAGTCAAGTTTGGACTTTGTGGTCTTGATTATTTTAACGAAAATTTATTGGATACGTGTTTTTGTGAAGTGATTGATTCCGACTTTTTGAATCAGCAAAAGACACTGGTTGAAAAGGGATTTAAGCATTATTTTCTTGAATGTTATGATGAAATTATTGAAGTTGTGGCCCAAGAATACAATCTTATTTTGCCAGATGGACTTAGAATAGCTGATGAAAAATTGGATAAAAGCAATTAAAAAGAGTTTGAATTGTAAGCACGTAATGATGATAGGCGAACGTCCATTTTAATCAAGAGCACGAGGTTCAAAAGGGAGATGCTTATAAAATGAAAGAAAAAACAGATATTTTAAGTATAATAATTTACTATTATAGAGATGAAGAACGAATGAAAAATCTTTGGTTAAATAAAAAAGAGTTTTCAAAAACACTCTCTCTAGTCATGGGAGTTGAGTGTAAGAGAAGCTTATAAATACTTAATGGACTAAGTAACATTGAATTGGAGGAAATCAATGATTTTAAATTTTGAGTCGACACCATTAATCACTAGAACAGAAAGAAACATTGATGCAAATGAGATCAATACCAGTTTTCAAACTAGTATACATACGAGACTAATTGAGTTTTGGAAATTTTTTAAGGAAGTTACATTTGAAAACGGAATAAATATTTATGGTTTTGACATTGCATTGGAAAGGAACGAGTTGTATGAAATAAGTGCTTACGCATCAGATTATATTTTGATAGGGGATGATGGTGGGGGGCAAGGAGTGTTTTTAAAAAAGAATAGCGACCAACTAAACGTATTCTATCAAGATTTGGGTGCATTGTCGTCGCCTTTTTATTCTTTAGATATTGATTTATTTAGTTGGCTTGAAAATAATCCTGTTATAGATGACGAAGATTCACCTTCAAACGAACTTGATTTGATAGATGCGGTAAAAGTGTATATAGTCAGAATACCAAATGATGTAAACAAGTTTATTATGGAAATAAGAAAATATTTTAATTTGAAACTTTCTATTAACGACATTAGAGAAAAACTAAATGGTTTACCTTTTTTTGGTTATTCAAGATATCAAACTTATGAAGTATGGCAAAACAATTGAAATTTCAAATCAAAAATACAATTGTTTAGAGGTTCTCAATTCAAAGAATGAGATTTTAATTAGGCCAGTAAAAAATTAGGGAAGTGTACAAGATGATAAAAAAAGATTACGATTTGCTGCTCGAAATTTTTGAAAAATATTACGACTCATACGAAGAAATGCTTGACCAAGTGAAAGACGTAGAAAATGATACGGTTATATGGAGTGATTCGTATTTGGAATTTTTCCCATATCAATATGCACTGAATCAATTAAAGAAGCCCAAAATCTATAAAACTGAGCCTGAATCCAATGAAGCTATTATAGTAAATAGGTTAAAAGATGGTGAACTGTACTATTCTTATGATAATGAAAATAAGGGATGGGGCAGTGTTTTTGTAATAAAAGAAGATGGAATGAAACTGTATCTTAGGTTTCTAAATAACGATAATGATGAAATCGTTTTAGAACAAGTATATTGTGTAGTTTTTAAAGAGACTGTGATTGAAAAAGTATCATTCTATTTAAAAGACGCTGACTTGGACGGAGACGAGGAATTAAACGAAGAAACATTTTTGGTGGATAAATATTCATATAATAGCAATGCGACAATTGATACAATTATAAGAAATGGTTTCTATCATGAAAGTAAAAATATTATCCCAACTACCACATTTCGATTTGAGTATGTTAACGAAGATATATTCATATACACAAAACAATTGAAACTAAATCAAATGGATGTCGAAAAGTTAAGGTGGAAGATGAAAAAATCCAGAATCAAGTAGGAAACGGATAATGTGGACTAAACCCATTTTAAAATCAACTGTACCTCAAATACTAGTTTTTTACTGGAATTATTGGCAAGACATGGTTTGAATCCTGATATTGCTGAAAATGGAGCAAAAATGTAGGGAACAGCACGATTTTAAAGAGTTCAATATACTAAATGCAAGTAAAATTGAGATTTAAGGAGTAAGTATGGGGATAATAGAGATTATTAAAAAAATTGAACAAGATAGTAATTGCAGACTTGTGAAAAGGATCACAGATTTCACAAGTGAATTAGCTCTTCCAAAAGATTTGAATTATTTTTTTAGCAATTATGACTCCTTACAAATGTTTATAGATAAGCCTTATGGAATAAAAATAGTTTCTTCAAATGAGTTTATTCCAACTAGTAAAAGACTTTACCCAGAGGATGATGTTATTTGGGAGGAACTAGAGGGGGATATTAGTAATGAGTGGTATCTTATTGCTGAATCTGAACAAATAAACCAATACATTAGCATGGACATGAGCAAGTCGCATTTAGGTTATTGCTATGATAGTTTCTTGGAAACCCATGCAACACTAGGAGATAGTCAGATTATTGCTAAAAGCTTTACGGAACTGTTAGAGCGTTTATACTCTAGTAAAGGTGAAAATTGGTTTTGGTTGGCTGAAAATTTCGAGCCGTATGGGGATGCTTATGATGGCAGGTAAACAAGGAGAAAGGGATAATAATTAGTTGGATCGTTGGATGACTATAATATTTTGCTAAAAGCTAATTACAAAAATTCTAAAACATATGTAAAGAAGATGTCTCAATCTCTTTCTTTACATATGTTTTTTTGTTAGATTCCTTGTCTTAAAGTTTTAAAGATATGAGTGTAAATCAATGCCTGATGGTCCAATTGGTATAAAATCTAATACTTATTTTCCAGATGCACTTAATGGATACCATATGGATGTAAGAAGCAGAAAAACCACTCTTTTTTAGCATTGAATTTATTTAAAACGGTATAAAATGGTATTATATGTTATGAGGTATTTGGTGACACCTGAGAGACGTTTGACTATGACAAAATGGATTGTAAGTAATAAACGAGAGGATTGAGCTTTTATGAAAAAAATAGATGATTCGATATTAAATTTTATACAGACAATGAATAAACATCCTCAAGAAGAATCCCTAGTTGTAAAGAATGGTGGAGTACGTTATAGGTCAGAATTAGTAAAACTACAGGTAGATGAAAAAATTTATCTTTCTCCTGAATTAAAATTTTTTTATGAACATTGTGAAATAATTTGTGATATCCGTCATGATGGTCACAAGCTAAAAAGCACGAGCATTGATTTAGGAAATGCACCTCTTAATCTTTGTTCTCCTGAAAATCTTATTTATAGGCAAGAGGGGTTTCGTTGGATTGAAACGGATCTGAAAGAAAATCCAAAATGGAATCCATTTTTGCTTGTCATTGCAGATATAAATGATGATCCAGTCGTGGTTGTAACTGATAAAGAAGGCTCACCAGTCATGGCTTCTTATGAATCAGGTGCTCTTTTTCCGATTGCAAACTCATTTTCCGATTTTCTGGATTACCTCTCAATTACAATAGAATTAATACAGGGAAAATATAATGGGGAAATAATAGATGATGAATCTTTTGAATTCCTAGAAGGCTTTATAGAGGATTTAAAAGAGAGGATAAGTAAGATAAATCATAACGATGAACTTGTTGAAAATTTTATCGATTACTTATATGGCTAATAAATCAAAAATTGTTTGACTCCTTTGGTAATAAAGGTAAACCTGCCTTAAACACAAAAAATTAAAAGGAAAAATTCAACTGATACTATGTTCAAGATGACGATGATTAATATACATATAGGGGCAAGTCAAATAGTAGTTTCATTTTCCGCAGACTTTACTATTAGACATGATTCTACTCAACAAAGAATGGTATTTTCTGGTTATAGCAACTTGGATGTTTCTCCTCAACAAGGAAGTTGGTCTACTACAGGTGTAAACGCTGTAATAATAGAAGGTGGAAGAACTTATAAGTTTACAATTGGAGGTAAACTTACTTATCTTGGCATTACAACTGAACATACTCAAGAAGTTACATTTTCATGTTCTGCAACTGGTGTAATTTCCTAAAGACAACATAAAAAAAGAAACTCCTTTCAATGGAGCTTCTTTTTTTATCCCTACAAGTAACCTCACAGCATCCGAACCCTCTTGGTATATATTACGAAATCACGACCACCTTTACTGCTCATATAGCCTATTATGGGCAGTATTCCCCAGCACCAAATACACTCGGAAATTCTTTGAAGGCTTGCGTAGACTAGGTTTCTTACAGTTTTCAATTTGCAAGTGTAGCAAGTAGCATTTGTTACTCTGTTTCTTTTTTTAATAATTAATAAAAACAAATTATTAAAAGGGTTATTAAGTATTTGTATAGAATAATCCTAAATATGGAATATTATTGAATTTAAGTGATTGGAAGTGGAATATTGAAAAAGATATATATTTTTATAGTTATTATTTTAATATTTAGCTCAATCTTTTTTATAAAATTTAATCCCTTTTCGGATAACCAATTAAAAGAAGTGAGTTATGACGTTGATGAATCTCTTCAGGAAATTACAATGCTTAGGGCATATGAAATTGGGATTGAAAAGGCGAAAACATATGACGATGAACCTGAACTTGTTTATTTAAATAGTGTTGATGATAAAAAAGTGAGTGGTGGCGATGGTAAAAAGGGAAATTGGCAAGGGATAATTTCTTTGCCAAATAAGAATCAGCGTTTCATATTTGCAATTGAAAAAGGTGAATTAAAGAACTTTAAATTAATGGATGGTTCTGAGAAATTAACAATCAAAGATTATGATATAAAGGTGGATAGTGATCAAATAGTAATGCAAGCAGTAACGGAATTTAAATTAGAACCTGGAAATAATCAATTTTCAAATGGATATCATTTTCGTATTTTGAGGGATGAAAAGAATATATTTATGGCTGTAAATGGCCAAGTAGATAAAAAAGAGATGGAAATATACTATAACCCCAAGGATGGAAAATATATGGGTAATACAGAAGATGCTATTGATTAATCTAAAAAGGAGGCGAAATATGCTAATGGGGTGCTATCTAATCTATTAAAGAGGAGTTAGATTTGAAGAAAAAAGGTTTATTATTAGGGATTTTATTTTCGACTTTATTGTTATTATTACCAATTAAAGATACTGTGTTTGCTGCAACTTATAATTCTCAAAATGTAACTGCTTATGTAGCACCATTGGGGAATAAAACTTATCATGGGACAACCCCACAAATATATGTTATGGCCGCTGTTCGTCCTGCTAAATGTGGAGATATATCTTCAGGAACAAAATTACCAAAAGGAACAATTATTACGACTTCAACTAAATTAGATAGTTTTCCAGATTCTGTTTCAAGGGATTCGTTTGCGGTTTATGACATGGGAGATACTAATTGCGTAAGGGATGTGACTCCTTACTTTTTTGATATTTACTTTGGTATAGATACAAAGAGCAATTATGAACATGCAAAATATTTTGGGAAAAAGACAGTTAATTATAGCACTTTTGCGTGGGGGGAATTGGAAATCCTTGAGTAAGTGAAGATTACTTGAGGATGGGACAAAACCCATCTCTAAACTAAAAAGCCGGTGAAATTTTACGATCACTAAAATTTCACCGGCTTTAAATTTTTTTCATAAAAAATAAGGACCACTTCTGCTAAAATTAAGTCACCACAACAAAATTATACAGAAAGAAGGATCCTTATGTTTAAAGATTATAACATGAATCAATTAGTTTTGCCTTTAGATTTAGAAGGAAGTTACAAAAGAATGATATTGCCTTCCATGTTCACCATTTAGTCGAAAGTATCCAGCCCGAAGCGTTTGAAGCATTCCTTTGAAATGAGGGTTGTCCTGCCTACCATCCACGCATGATGCTTAAAATTATCTTATGTGCCTACACGCAATCTGTCTTCTCAGGGCGAAAAATTGAATCGCTTTTAAAAGATAGTCTTCGGATGATGTGGTTAGCTCAAGGATATGAACCAACCTACCGCACAATCAACCGATTCCGTGTCCAACCAGAGGTGAAAGAGCTAATTCGTCAATGCTTCGTTCAATTCCGCTGCCAGCTGGTACAGGAAAAATTAATTGATCAGGAAGCTATTTTTATTGATGGAACAAAGATTGAAGCGAATGCGAACAAATTTACATTCGTGTGGAAAAAATCGATTGAGAAATATTATAACGGACTAATTGAAAAGTCGAACCAGCTATACGATGAGCTGCTTGAAAAAGAAATCATGCCAGAAATTGAACGGGAAAATGAAAAGGAATTAGCCTTGGAAGACCTCGCTCAAATGGTCGAAAAAGTAGATGAAGTGATTTCTGAATATGATCGGAAAATTGAGGACTCGTCGGATGTAGCAGAGCGAAAGGCTTTAAGAATAGAACGGAAATTCCCTAAGCAAGCTCGCAAACAATTAATCGACTATATTGGACGCAAACTAAAATATCAAAGAGACTTCGAAATTTTTGACGAACGAAATAGTTATTCGAGAACAGACCCGGATGCGACATTTATGCGTATGAAAGATGATTATATGAAAAATGGTCAATTGAAGGCTGGTTATAACATACAAGTGGCAACAGAAGGTCAGTATGCGCTTGCCTACAGCATTTTTCCGAACCCAACGGATACACGTACATTAATCCCATTTTTAGATGAAATCGAACAACATTATTTTAAGTTACCAAACCACATTGTCGCAGATGCCGGATATGGCAGTGAACAAAATTATGATGATATCCTTTCGAATCGTAAGCGAGAAGCCTTAATCACTTACAACATGTATATTTAAAAGAACAAAAGAAAAAGTATAAGCAAAACGAATTCAATACAGCAACCTGGGATTATGATGAAGAAAATGATCAATACACTTACCCAAATCAACAACAGCTTGTATTTAAATATCGTACCACGAAAACGGATAAGTATGATTTTACGCGTGAGTTTAAGATATACGAATGTGAAGACTGTTCCGGATGCCTCCTCCGTTCATTATGTACAAAAGCAAAAGAAGGAAATAATCGTAAGTTAATGGTGAATGAGAAGTGGGTTAATGGAAAATATAGCGTTCCCATGCTTCATCTTAGGGGAGCATTATCTGAACCTAATGTAATAAAGATCTATTTCATTGTCCTTACAAGAAAGCCCCAACAATGCATATCAAAATGTCATTGTTGGGGTTTTAGCTTTATATATTATAGATGTTTTTTAAAATCTAACATGGATTCCGATACGACACTCAATTATTTAGTTCAGGATTTGAATTGTAAAAACTTTGTGCGTCCAAATCAATTTTCAGTGCAGCTTTGTTGTCATTTAAATGAAGATGGTAGCATTGTGGTGGATGAGGCAGGGCGTACGTCACAAGAAAATGTTTATGCAGCGGGGGGAACTGCTAAATTAGGCCGGTCTTCATCAATAGTAGCTGTTGCTGAAGGATATAAAACGGCGATAGTAGGGTCTAATCATAACTAAAAGCATATTATATCTTCAAGATTTATATTTCTTATTTCCACAAAGGGAGGAAGGGATTATGTCAATTGTTCATGTAACAACAAAGAAGGAATTAAAAGAACAATTAAAAACTAAAAAGATGGTGTTAATAAGTTTTTGGGCTGAGTGGTGTGGACCGTGTAAAATGTTCGCGAGGGTTCTAAATCAACTCAATGAAGAATGCAATGGTAAGGTGAAAATTGTAAGGGTGAATATTGAAAAAAGCCCAGAGATTGCAGCGGAATATAAGGTAATGGGCATTCCTCATACTCGATTGATTATTCATAATAAATTACGCGAACCAATTATTGGATATGTCCCTTTTGAAAACTTAAAGCAGATGATTGGCGTTTGATCGTCAAACAGCAGGAAATTTGATTGCATAATTTATTGGTGAAGGACCAGCAGAATAGTTCTTTTTAGAGTGTACGTAAGACTTTCCGAATTTCTGGAAGAAGGCACTTGTTACATTAGAAATACCGTCATTAATAAAATGAGGGGAATATGTTTACTTCATCATAAAGTGGTTGAATCCGTTGATATATTAATGTTTGTAAAAGGATGTTAGTCAAATACGATATTTTCAATCTGTTTAATTATATACCAGCTCATGTTATAATGAGGAACTTAAGGTAATGAAGACTTTTCCTTATAACTGAACGGATGCCAAGAAAGCCTCCGCATAGAGATAAAATATAGAGGTGTAAGAGATTGAATAAAAAATGGACGATTGAAAAAATTAAAGAATTTGTTGAGAATAATTCGGAAAGTAAGTTGCTAACGACGGAATATCACGGTTTTTCTCAAAAGTTACTATTAAAATGTGCATGTGGTAGCAACTTTGAAAAAACATTTACAAAATTTAAAAATAAAAATCAACGTAAATGTGACGTCTGCCAACCACCAAAAGAGTCTCGCTAAACGAAGTGCCAAAAGAGAAGTTGGCGTCTTGATTAAAATCACCTCATACCTATTCTTTATAGAGATGAGGTGATTTTTTATGGACATTAATATTATTGAAATATTTCCGGATGTAATTTTATACTAAGAGAAGATAAAGGTGTTAATGAAATATAGATGAACGCACTTTTTAACATTTGATATAAAAACTGATGGGGTTACTGTAACTGAAATTAAAGAGTGATGTTCAACGATTGGTGCTTTACTTCAAAATGGGGTAGAGCCATTTTTTTCTTAGACGAAAAGCGCAGATTAGTCCAAGAAAAAGTTATAAAGTAATATAGATTCATTTGTGGTGAAATATGTTATTGTTGCGAATTAAAAATAAATGGAGGTTTTTATATGAAAAGGAAGTTAGTCTTAGCCTTTGGTTTAACAGGAGTTTTAGCATTAACATTTGGTTTTGCAAAAGACTTGCAAAGCATAAAGGTATCAGCAGCAGAACAAACAGTAGTTGCTTCAAAACAAACAGACATTACTACGGTTATAACAAAAGAAGAACAAAATATGGTAGAAAATCTGCCGACTAAAAAGGGGTTTGTACCACAAGGAAATGGAACAGGCTTCTTTTTTGTAAAAGGGGACCCAACTGAAAGAAAGGATATTACTACTGTAATCACAGCAGAGGAACAAAAAATGGTGGAAAAAATGTCCGTTAAAGAAGGATTTGTAACACAGGAAAATGGAACAGGTTTCTTTTTTATGAAAGAAAAATAATTGTTAAAATAAGGTTGCATTTCTGTTATAAGCAGGAATGCTTTTTCATTAACGGGGGCGATTGTTCAATTAAAGCAATCGCTTCTTGTGCTAACGGCGCAGTTTAGTGAAAGAAGGACTTAAAATATTGTTGCATATGGACGCAAAACAATGGGGGGAAGTAGTATGTTTATAATTAGAACAGCTATTTTATGGATTATTATATCAACGATCATTAATGCATATTTAATGACATTACCCATACCTGTTTTACGAAAAAGAGATTATCCGGCTAACTATCTCATTAAACGAAATAATAGGATAGATAGTCAAAACAAAAGGGAATGTGCAGCATTTTCAACAGCATATGTGTTGCGTCATTTTGGAATGGAGGCAGATGGTGAAGAGTTATATACTAATTTTCCTAGTAAAGTGAGGTCAGGTAATGTATATCCAAAGGGAATTCGTACGGTGTTAAGAAAAAAGGGATTTAAAACAAACTATTATAAAGGAAATATCAATACATTAAAGTACGAAGTTAGTAAAGGAACTCCTGTTATTGTCTTTATTAGAGTACATAAGGATCGTAATAATTTGCACTTTGTCCCTGTCGTAGGATATGACAAGGAGTATTTCTACCTTTCAGAATCATTAAGGCAACTGGTGAATTGTAATAATGATAACAATAGCTATAATCGAAAAGTTCCTATTAATGAATTTAAGAAATTGTGGAATGTAAAAAATATTAATATGCTTCTGTATAGCAATACTTACATAACCGTAGACGCCACACAGAGCTAATGTTAACGACGAAGAATTTCATCTGGAAGTAAATGGTGATTAGCCCGGAATTATTTCCGGTTTTTTTGTGCATTAAGAAATTGAAGGAGATGGATCATGGGTGGATGTTTTTACAGAATAAGAAAAGCCCCCATACACACCTTTTTCTAAAGTGAATATTGGGGGGTAGTTCAAAAATTAATTTTTGATTTTACAACTAACGTTTATTTTCATTTTGAATATTACTGAAGTCTACTTCCTCAGCGAACTCTTCTCTGTTTTTATTTTTACGCTCTCTGTTAGCATTTTGATTTTGATTCTGCTGTTTTTTGTTGTCTTGAGTTTTATTATTTTTATGTTTATTATTACCCATTATCATCTCACCTCCACCATTAGTGTGAGTGAAAGATGATTTTTTATCCGCATAATTTTACAATTAAATTTTAGATGTAGTTTTATAATAAAGATTGATTGTTAATAATAACCTCACATTTAATTTTGAAAAGAGACAGTGAATTTTTTTCATTATAACTATTTATGGTCTTTTTTAATGTTATTGCAAATATTTTTGGGTTTGTATTCTTCAAAAA
Organism: Lysinibacillus sp. RS11; assembly: GCF_042019215.1. Lineage (NCBI taxonomy): Bacteria > Bacillati > Bacillota > Bacilli > Caryophanales > Bacillaceae > Lysinibacillus > Lysinibacillus sp. RS11. The sequence goes on from NZ_CP168124.1 coordinate 2,042,610, forward strand.
AAAGAAAAGTTTATATTTTGCTTCTTTCGCAATATTTATACTAGCAGGTGTATTGGGTGGAATCGGCGTTATACTAGCACTATTTATTATTCGTGATGCCTTTGCAGTATTCTATGGGCTGAATATTGCCTACGATTTGCTAATAAATAGTCTTATCGTATTTGTTATTGCCATTATAGTTACTATAAATAACAGAAAAAAATTGTGATTCATCAAATATTCAAAGAAATTATTGCTAAAGGAAATGCTGTCTCCGAGTAATCCATATATAGTTCTTAGTGAGGGGGTCAAGTTGTTTATTATTTGATAAATTTGTATCCTTCTATACATATGGACAAAAAAAGTAAACCGCCTCCGCATTGCAAGCTGTGAGTAGGTTTACTTCCTTCTATAATGATAGAAAGTACGTGCTTTTATTTACATAATAGAATCTGGCGTAAAAACGATTGTTTTTTAGCAACGCATCGATCTTTTATAATAAAACCTGCATCTTCTATCATGTCATCAATTGTTTCAATTGTAACGACAACTACCGTATCGGCAATCCGACGAGCATGTTTTATAATATCAAATTGATCTTCTGGTGATGAATGCGTAAACAAGTTATATGGTAAATCAATTATGGCGACATCGTAGTGCTCCGTTACTTCTGAGATTGGACCTACTGTAATGTTACCTGTTAACCCAAAATAAGCGATGTTTTCGCGGGAACCTTTACAAACATTGTAATATATATCTCGCCCTTCCATATTAATTCCCATAGAAAGGGCTTCAATTACCACTGTCCCTATACCACAACAAGGGTCGATTGCACGAATATTTTGAGGCTGGGGAACGGCGATATTCGCTACAGCGCGAGCAACTCTAGTGCTAAGTGCCGTTGAATAACTGTTTGGCTTGTGTAAATGTTTACGCCAAATGGATTCACTCTTCGAATGCTTTCCAAAATACCAAATTCCATCTATTAAAATAAGACCAAATATAGTTTCAGGATGATTTAGATCTGGTTCTCCATCTATACATAATCCTATCTCACGTTCTAACAATCTACGCTCTGATTGAGGGATTTTCTTCGTTTCACCTATATCCATACTATTTAAACAAACCACTTTAAAAGTTGTTTCATTTATGTTTGTATCCTTCACCATTGTCATGATGTTCTCTACGCTATTGTCTTCATATAGCACTTCAAGTCTCTCTTGTATAAAAGGGCTGCGGCTTGGATCTATTTTAACATTGCTTATTATATAGTTTGATTGGGAATCAAAACTAAAAAATGAACGCATCTCCATTCTACACAAATCGTATTCGTCAACATGATGTACATATGTGTATATAAATTTACTTTTATTTTGTTCATTACTCAATTGACTATCATCCTTTTATATTGTTATTCACTTGATTTCACTAAAGTTAATAAAAACCAAATGAAGTTGTTTATTTGGTAATCGTATCATAGGTGACTCTATCAAGCCACTCGATAACAGTATCGAATTGAGATAGTATTCAAATAGTGAGGAGGTCAATGCCTAAAGAACGCTTTCCAATTGTTGGTTTTCGTGGAAAACTAACAATAATATCTTCAGCAGTTATGCATTCTGCCATCACGTTATCCTGTTAATTGGTTGCAAGGGAGAATGTGGATCATGTACTATCGGAAGAATTAGAAAGTTGTAGACTATCTCGGTTTTATCCTGTAATTGGGTGGAGGACCTTATCCCGTATTAACTGCCCGTAACGATCGCAACCTTAAATTTTTCACTATAACAATCACCAAGTTAAACAAGCAAAAGGTATTAATCCTGTTGCTTGTTTTTTTTGTTATGCTTGATTGCTAAATGTAATGAGAAACTAATCGCAACGAACATTATTACAGAAAAAGCAACCGAGAACGTGGCTTTATAGTAGATTGATGTAATAAACATGACGATCGAACTAATGATGATGGCTACTCGAAGTAATATATCTGTTCTTTCACTTGGATTAAAAAAATCTTGAAGAATAGCAAAGAAATAAGCTATTCCGAAAAATACAAGATACTCATAAACAAACACAGGTTTTACATAATCCGGAATGCCAAAATAAATTATTTCAAATATAAAAATGAGTAGTATTACATATTTTGAATATTTGCTAAAGAAGTTTGACAAAGTATCATCTCCTTTCAATACTTATTCTAAAAAAAATAGAAATTTTTGCTATGAGCATTTAGTTTCAATCTAAAGGGATTTTTCTGAAAGGTGATGGTGTTTTTGTCCAGTGCTTCATTTTTAATAGAGGAAAACAGTGGAAATAATTTGTAAGAGAAAATAATATAGAAAGAGACATTCTAATAATTTCTAGGATTTTTCCATTAATTTCAGGGGGTGTGAAATGGTTGTAAAAGAAGATGTTTTAAATAGAAAGGGAGCTAGGAAGGCTAGCGATATCCCTAATGACGTTTTAGCGTTGTTGAATCAAGGCCGAATCGAGAGTGTTAATTTAACGGAATGGCAAGCTGTTAACCATATTTCTTTAGTCAAAAATGTTCTACCAACAATGGGGCTAGAAGAAGAGTTGGAAATTATTTCAACTGAGATAGAGAAGCAAAAAGTTGAAACGGGAATGAAGGCTATACGTTTAATAGGTGGTTTATTAGACACAGTCGTGGTTAATGAAAGTGCGACTAAAAAAGAGGATGTAATCAAACTATGCTCCCAACATGTATCTGATAGTGTCCGATGTTGGGCAGCATTTATGAATAAAAACAACGATCATACTTTAGAAGAGAAATTGTTGTATATCCGATCTTTCGCAGCAGATCATCATTTTGGTGTACGAGAAATTGCTTGGATGTCAATTAGGGAAGACCTTTCAGAAAATGTAGAGGAAAGTGTAGACTTGTTAACGGAGTGGGCGAAAAGCGAAGATGAAAACATTCGTAGGTTCAGTTTAGAATCAATCCGTCCTCGCGGGGTATGGACAAAGCATATTGAAAGATTAAAGCAAGAACCACAAATCGTACTTCCTATCCTAAATTTGCTACAATCAGATTCGTCAAAGTATGTTCAAGATTCTGTCGGCAACTGGTTAAATGATGCTAGCAAAACTCAACCAGAGTGGGTAATAAACCTTTGTGATGAATGGCAAAAGGATTCTCCAACTAAGGCAACTGAGAGAATTATTAAAAAAGCTCAAAGAACAATAGAAAAAGGGAAATAACGTTTGTACAAAATATATAATCAAAACCATCCTATAATGGACCATAATGTAATGGACATTTTAAGGGTGGTTTTTTTAGCTTTATCTGGCTGATCAAGTTGTGGATGACATTTGTTAAGACGTACGCCTAGTATATAAGTTGATTGGAGTGAAGGCTGGGCGACTCCTTGGGGATTAGCGATAGAGGAACGAAGGCTAAAAGCATCAGGTCCTGTGATAACGCCTTCGTGACCAACATCGGTGCTGTTGCTGTCGCTGCGCTTTCGCACAAACAAAACCCTCTGCTGCCGCTACGTTAGCACTACGCTTTCGCGCAAAAAACATCTGTTGGCCCAAGCGGCTCATCGGACGCCACCAGGAAGCTTTGCTCTGTGCGAAAGCGAAGCGACAGCAACAATGTTTTTTCTGCGCGAAAGCGAAGCGACAGCAACAAAAGGTTTATCTGTGCGAAAGCGAAGCGACAGCAACAAAAGGTTTATCTGTGCGAAAGCGAAGCGACAGCAACAAATGTTTTATCTGTGCGAAAGCGAAGCGACAGCAACAAAAAAAAGCGCCCAGTCGGAACAAAATCAACCACACGTCTTGGTGATAAGCTCTTTATCCTCCAAAAGGATTGTCAACATAAGTGCCCTTCTACGCAGGGGGAGAACATCCGCGAAAAGAGAAAAATAACAAGCAAAACAGGTGAATCAACTTGAAGAGTGAGGACTTTCAGCAATCGCGAATAGCACAAACATCACAATTTTTTCTGCATATGATAACAAGGAAGCGTTTTCATTAATTAATATAGAAGAAAGTTAATTTCATTTCATTCAAATTGGAAACAATATAGAAGGAAAAATTGGCTGCAAAAAAATTGTTAAATGACGGGGTTAAGTTGGTTCAAATTGGCATGTTTTATCGCTAAAATTGATTACTTAAATCCTGTAATTTAGATGATTTAAGCTAGTTCAGACAAAGATTTGTACGATTATGTGAATTCTACAAAAAATTTTTGTAAAAACCTTAACTATTTCATATGAAATCCGTATAATAAATCAAACAGTGCGGAAATTGTCCATATTCTATCGGTAAATTGCGTGAATTTTTTAAATTGTATTGACGTAGAGAGCGATAATTTGTACACTGTGTACATTCAATTGTTTTGTGGGGGAATACAATTAATTTAAAAAGTTAGGATTTGATAGATATGATCGTATGTAAATTTGGTGGAACATCTGTAGCAAGTGCAGAACAAATTCAAAAAGTAGCAAACATTGTAAAATCTAATCCGGCACGTAAAATCGTAGCCGTTTCTGCACCAGGGAAACGCTCCGGTGACGATATAAAGGTAACTGATTTATTAATTAATTTAGCAATGGCAGCATTAAAAAAAGAAGATGTTGAAGAGAAAGTGCAAACCGTTGTGAATCGTTTTAAGGCGATTGCAGATGGTTTGCAGTTAGATCATACAATTTGTGGCGTGATAGCTGAAGATTTACGTGAACGTGTGCAAGGTGATAAATCAAATGAAGAATTATTTATCGATAGCATTAAAGCAGCAGGGGAAGATAATAACGCGAAGTTAATCGCAGCGTATTTCAATTCTATCGGTATGCCGGCTCGTTACGTAAGTCCGAAAGATGGTTTAGTGGTCAATGATTTACCTGAACGCACGTTTGCTTTACCAGAGGCTTATGCAAATTTAGCACCTCTAAAAAATACAAAAGAAATTATTGTGTTCCCAGGTTTCTTCGGTTACACTAAAGCGGGCATATTGCGAACATTTGACCGCGGTGGCTCTGATATTACAGGCTCTATTTTAGCAGCAGCTGTTGAGGCAGAGCTTTATGAAAACTTTACGGATGTGGATTGTGTGTTCTCCGCGAATCCGAAAGTCGTGAATGATCCAGTGGAAATTAAAGAAATTACGTATCGCGAAATGCGCGAATTATCCTATGCAGGCTTTTCAGTGTTCCATGATGAAGCATTAATGCCTGTCTATAAGATTGGGGTGCCAGTTAACATAAAAAATACAAATAATCCATCAGCCCCAGGTACTCGTATCGTACCAAGTCGTCCTGCAACAGGTCGTCCAGTTACAGGTATCTCGGCAGACAGTGGTTTTTCAACTTTATATGTGTCAAAGTACTTGATGAATCGTGAAGTAGGCTTTGGACGTAAGCTTCTACAAATTTTAGAAGACGAAAATATTTCTTATGAACATACACCGTCTGGTTTAGACGATATTTCTGTCATTATGCGTTCAAATCAAATAACACCAGAAAATGAAGCGCGTATTCTTTCTCGTGTGAAACATGAATTACATGCAGATGATGTGCAAATGCGTCATGGTTTCTCTATGATTGTTATCGTAGGTGAAGGCATGCGTAATAATACAGGTTTAGCGGCACGTGCTGCAACGGCCATTTCAAAAACAGGTGCAAATATTGAGATGATTAATCAAGGTTCATCTGAAGTAAGTCTAGTATTCGGTGTGCTACAGGAATTTGAAAACCAAATTTTACAAGCACTTTATGAAGAATTTTTTGCACATGTGAGAGTATAAGTAAAAAGTGAAACGATAATCAGTGGGGGTTTTTCTTGATTATTAGTCTTCACCAATCGGGTTTTTACGGGCAGTTAATCGCTGACCGAACTACTTTACTTTCGCTACAGACAAATTACTGCCCGTTCATGCGGGATAAACACTAATCCTTGAACGGGATTAGTGTTTTCTTTTTGGCGGGAATACGGTAAAATCGAGGGCGTACATAGATTGGAGGTTTTTCTTTTGAAAAAATTATCGATTGGTATGTTTCTATCAATGATTGGCATACTATTTGTTTGTTTAACGATCATGGATATTTTACCGTCCTCGACAAAAACAATGAAGATTGTCTACATCGGTATTGGCTGGGTATTTATCATTGCAGGATCCATTGTTCGTTTTAAACACTTAAAACAAAAGCAATAACGGAATATCTCGAAATTGAATTGTTATAAAACGCGAATTTGTGATACAATTTCAAAAAAATAAATAATTTGAGTATTAGGAAGTTGTAATGCTGTACAAAATTCAAAAAGTTCAAATTTGGGAACAATCATAAATTTAAGATTGAACAGTACAAATTCTTCTTTGTAAGAATTTGTTTTTTTATTTTCTGAATGGGAGGCGAGATAATGCCAGTACTACGCAAGGAAGATATTCACATTTCTGAACATTATGTTGCTTTCCGCACAGATTCACCAATGAAGGTCGTATCCTCGGCAGTACATAATCCGGGATTTGGCTATTATACACATCTAATCAATCGTTCAGTGCCATATACGTACGATGAACGAAAACCGCAGTTAGAATTGCAACGATTTTTACAGTCCGAAGGCTTTCCAATTGACAATACGGTTGCGATGATGACGGCTGTCTATGCCAGGTACGCAACAATTCGTGAGTTTACATATGAAGGCATTCATCTTGTCATTATGATTACAGCAGGGCTCGGGAATGCCGTAGATATAACGCGTGCCTTTCATCGTCAGGAGCAGTATCATGCTGGCACTATCAATACGTGGGTACTTATCAATGGGAAATTGTCGGATGAGGCTTTATTTCAGGCAATGATCTCTACGACTGAGGCAAAGGTCAAGGCTCTCATTGATGAAGGTATTACAGATCCAACAACGGGCACGCAAGCTACAGGTACTTCAACAGATAGCTTGTTAATTGCTTCGACGGAGGAAGGTGTCTACCATCAATATGCTGGTCCGATTACAATGCTTGGGAAAGTCATTGGTCATGGTGTTTACGAAACGATGCGTGAGGCTATTCAAAAATATAAAAAAGATAAAGAGGAGAATCCTTTATGATGGCATTGATGATTGCTTGTATCATTGGGCTTGCTTTTGATTTAGTAGTCGGTGATCCTCCTAAAATGCCTCATCCAGTGCGCTGGATTGGAAAGCTCATTCAATCTCAAACGGAATTATGGAATAAAGGAAGAATGAGAAAGTTTCGTGGGATGATCATGGCGCTCACTGTAGTCGGCACAACGATGTTTGTTGTGATGGTCATTGTGCTACTAAGCTATAAGATTAGCCTATTATTTGGCATACTAGTAGAGGGATTACTGATTGGTATAGGATTAGCGCAGCGTAGCTTAAAGGAAGCTGCGATGGCTGTGTATGAACCGCTTGCTAAAGGGGATTTTGCTGAAGCTCGTGTGAAGCTATCTTGGATTGTCGGACGGGATACGGAGAAGCTTGACGAGGATGAGATTGTTCGTGGTGTTGTGGAAACGGTCTCAGAAAACACGAGTGATGGTGTAACCGCTCCGTTATTTTATGCCTTTTTATTTGGCGCAATAGGGTTATGGGGCTATAAGGCAGTCAATACGTTAGATTCTATGGTTGGCTATAAAAATGAGAAATATAAAGATTTTGGTATGTTTTCTGCAAAGCTAGACGATGTATTGAATTTTATTCCTAGCCGATTAACAGGCTTACTCATGGTACTAGGGACTAAAAATGAAACAACAGTATCTCTTGGTCAGCGATTAAAACGTTGGCTACAGGATGCAAAAAAGCACCCAAGTCCGAATAGTGGGTATTTGGAGGCAGCTACAGCTGTTCAGCTTGGAGTACAGCTTGGAGGAAAAAATACATATCAGGGTGTCGTTTCTTATCGAGCAATTATGGGAGAAAAATTAGTTCCATTAACTAAAGAGCATATTGCAACGTCTATTATTCATATGCGTATGGCTACTTTGCTCTTTACTCTTGTTATATTAGCAGTGGAGGTGTTAATTTTTGCAATTACCTAATCACGGAGCAAATCCGCAAAATGTCTATCATCAACTTGGACTGATCATGCCCAAAGAGGTGTATGATTTTAGTGAAAATGTCAATTCTGCAGGACCACCTCAATTCGTTGAGGCACGTTGGCGAACATTTTATCCGCTCATTCAACGTTATCCAGATCCAGACGGTGAGCCATTTTTAACAAAGGTGACAGCTTTTCATCATGTACAGAAAGATTGCGTTTTACTAGGCAACGGTGCCTCAGAGCTTTTTAGTGTTCTGGCTAAACGCTATGCCAATAAACGGGTGATTATCGTACATCCCACTTTTTCAGAATATGAACGAACATTACGGGCGGCAGGTGCTGAAATTGTGCCAATACTTGTAGAGGATATTGTTCACTACACATTTCCGATGGAGCGTCTAAAACGAGAGATGGCGAATGCAGATGTTTTATATATTTGCACACCGAATAATCCGACGGGGGTACTTCCAAATAAAGAGGAGCTCCTACAATTAATTACTCATGGTGCACAAGTGAATTGCGAGCTTGTTATTGATGAGGCCTTTATTGACTGGATCGATGAAGCCTATTCATTGATTCAATATGTGGTAGATAATCCGCATATGATCGTCGTTCGTTCGATGACAAAAATGTACGCGATTCCAGGATTGCGCCTTGGCTATTTAGTTGCGAGTCCTATTGTTGTTGCTGAGTTAAAGTCTAGTCTACCGCATTGGAATTTGAATGCCTTTGCACTCGTGATAGGGGTAGGTTGTTTAGATGAAGAAAATTATTGTCAAAAAGCGATTGCCTATGCAACAACACAGCGGGAATTGCTACAAAGCTATTTACAAGAAAATGGTTGCCAGGTGACAAATAGTGTAACCAATTATGTATGTTTTACGTTGCCTGAAAAACAGCAAGCAGATACATTTTTTACTTATTGTTTATCAAAGGGCGTCGTACTACGCCATACAAAAAACTTTATGGGCTTAAATGGTGAATGGTTCCGTATCGGGATTAAAGATATTGCGGCCATGACTTATTTAAAAAACTGTTTGCAAGCATGGTTTAACTTATGAGTCTTCTACCTCTGTATGTGGTGAGATGAATGTGGGTTTAAGCTAATTTTTCAGCGGGTGTCCAAACATCTATACCTGTCGCTCGCTTTCGGTACAAAAAACATAGGTTGCTGACGCTACGTTAGCACTGCGCTTTCGCACAAAAAACATCTGTTGCTGACGCTACGTTAGCACTGCGCTTTCGCACAAAAAACATCTGTTGCTGACGCTACGTTAGCACTGCGCTTTCGCACAAAAAACATCTGTTGCTGACGCTACGTTAGCACTGCGCTTTCGCACAAAAAACATCTGTTGCTGACGCTACGTTAGCACTGCGCTTTCGCACAAAAAAATATCTGCAGGCCTATGCACAAAGCCGATTCGGATGCAATTATGCCGAGGTAGAATTGATTATTAATTAGGGGTGAGAAAAGTGACAACTTTTTATTTAGTGAGACACGGTGAAACAATGTGGAATAAAGAACATCGGCTACAAGGATGGTTAGATTCTCCGTTGTCTGAAAATGGTATTTCAAATGCGAAAAAACTGCAAAAACATTTGGGGGAAATTGCATTCGCTGCAGCATTTAGCAGTTCGAGTGGTCGTGCCAAGGAAACATTGCAGATTCTTGTCAGTGATCGACAGCTTCCCATTTACTATGCGGATGATTTACGTGAGATTTTTTTAGGGGATTGGCAAGGTAAAACGGTCGAGGACATCATAAAGACACAACGCTTAGACTATGAATTATATACCGATTATCCTGCACAATTTATCGCAACTCATACCGAAAGCTTTGGCGCAGTAACAGAGCGAGCGATGTATATGTTGAAAGAAATTGCAGATAAATTTCCTGATGAAAATGTATTAATTGTTTCCCATGCTGTAACAATTAAATGTGTCGTTAACGCCATTTTAGGCAGAAGCATTGATCAGCTTTGGTCAGAACCATTCATTCATGGTACAAGCGTAACGATTATTGAACGATTAGAGCATCAATTGCTCGTAAAAGATATCGGTAACATTCAACATCTACAATAGGAGGCGTAATCATTGCCACTGATTTTCATTACAGGGGGAGTACGCAGTGGCAAATCCCACTTTGCTGAAGATGCGGCTGTTACTCACTTTCAAACAAAGTCCATGCATGGACAACGACTTATTTATATTGCTTCAGGAGTAGCGCTGGACCGTGAGATGGAGAAGCGAATAGTGCGACATCAGGCTGACAGACAGGCGCAAACTGTTAAATGGCTAACGATAGAAGCACCTTATGAAATCGCTGATACATTGAGTAACCTGATTGATGGAGATGTCGTGTTATGGGACTGTGTCACGACATGGCTGACAAATGCTTTTTACGAAGGATTTGAAACAGGGACTCCGTGTGTGGCACAACCAGGCTGTTTAGAGGAGAAGCTCCGTGTTGTAAAAAGGGCGGTAGAGACGTTACTTGAGAAAAGGGTGACGTTTTTTGTCGTCTCGAACGAATTGTTTGATGAGCCTCCATATACAAACGAGGAAGTTGAATTATACCGACAAATGCTCGGGAAGTTACATCAATGGTTCGTTTCTATAGCGGATGAGGCGTATGAAATCAATTATGGAATCGTAAAGAAATGGAAATAATAAAACGCGCTTTGAAAATAAAAAGAAAGAAGGCAAGGCGATGAAAAATTTCTGGCAGAGCATACAACTTGCATTTCAATTTTTTACAGTTTTGCCGGTACATAAAGAAATTCCTTTAACCAAAGTAACCATTACGGGGATGTTCGCCTTTTTGCCGTGGATAGGGGCTCTGATGGGTACCATAGTGGCAGCGGTGATATATGCTTTAACAGAATGGACGACGAGCAGTGAAGTCTTGCTTTCCTTTATGATTGTTGGATTATTCGCTTTGTTTACGGGTGGTTTACATTTAGATGGTTTTATTGATATGGGGGATGCTTATTTTTCATATCGGGATCGTGAGAAGCGGCTTGAAATTCTAGATGATCCACGTGTTGGCGCATTTGGAGTGCTTGCAGTCTTATTTTTAGTGCTTGGTAAACTTGTTATTTTGCATGAACTATTTGTGCAGCATAAATTAGCTCTTTGGATGCTGATTTTTATTCCATTATTAACACGAGTGGGTATGAGTTTTTATTTTATGTCGCTACAGTGCTCAAAAGAAAAAGGGCTTGCCTACTTTTTTAAAACGCATATTAAGCCAGGATTACTTATCTGCTTTATGCTTATAACATTGGTAGTGGCGTATAGTAGTTTATTGATCGTAATAGGCTTTTCGTTTGTTCCGTTAGTGTTGATGGCTGTATTAGCGATTGCCTTTTTAGTCTTTCGACAATTTACAGTGCGCAACTTTGGTGGTGTTTCTGGGGATTTACTCGGTGCATCAATTGAAGGAATGGAGGTTGTACTGTGGGTGACGTTGTTATTGTGCGCTTAATGAGACATGCACCAACAAAGGAAAATTTAGAAAAACGATATATTGGCTGGATAGATTCTTCATTAGCCGATGTATCTTCACTGGCTATTGTAGATAAAGATGTCACGAAAGTGTATGGTAGCGATTTACTGCGCTGTAGAGAAACGGCCGCTCATTATTTTCCGAATGCAACTTACATGGCAGATAAAAGATTCCGAGAGTCGAACTTCGGAGAATTTGAAGGGCGAACATATGAGGAATTAAAATCTGATCGTCGTTATTGTGCATGGTTAGATGATCCAGTACAGTCACCGCCTCCAAAAGGGGAAGGTTTTGATGCATTTTGTGCGCGAGTCATTGAAGGATTTACAACGTTACCAAAAGGAGAAGACGTTTATCATCTTGTTGTGCATGGTGGCGTCATTCGAGCACTTCTTGTTGCATTTGCACCGACTGAGCAACCCTTTTGGACGTACCATACACCGCATGATAAAATGTTTTCTTTATCGTTTTCAAGAAAGGCTTGGGAGGAGGGGGCGAGATGCATGTCTTTATCGGAGGAGCTTATAGTGGAAAAACCGACTATGTCATGAATTTACTTGCAGATCAAAAAGTTGAGCTAGTAGATGGCTATGTACCTGATGACACTCCTAGCTGTGATGTACTGGTTATTAAAAACCTAGAGAAGTGGCTCGTGACACAAGATCTGGAGGATGATGAGGTCATTGTCAGAACCATTTTGACAAGACTAAAGACTCTTGAAGAAAATTGTGCACTCTATATAATTGTGACCGATATGGGACGAGGGGTTGTGCCGATGGAAAAACAGGCACGATTATTACGTGATACATGTGGGCGCTTGTACCAGGCATTATTTGCTGAAGCAGAACATGTCGTACGTATTTGGTACGGTATTGGGGAACAAATCAAATGACGTAGTTAGTCAGTTGAATGGGGTGCTCATCGTACACTTCCAAGCGCTCAGCCGAAACGGAAATTAACCTCACGCTATAATGAACAATGTTTAAAAGAAAAGAGGGAATGGAATGGATCGACAAAGATTAATGAAATTGACACTCGTTGCCATGGTAGCGGCAATTTGTGCAGTTGGGGCAGTTATTAAAATTCCAACACCATTTATTACAACTGCTGCACTGGACGCGGCTCCTGCATTTTTGAGCGTTGTATTTTTATCTCCAGTATTGGCTGGGGTTGCAGGGGCAATTGGGCATTTTATTACGGCCTTAACTTCTGGCTTCCCACTTGGACCACTCCATATTATTATCGCAGTAGAGATGTTTATCGTAGTATGGATCTTCGGGATTATGCATAATAAAGGAATGCATTTCTGGAAATGGCCTGTGGCACTTATTTTAAATGGCGTTGTGGCACCATTACCGTTTTACTTTATCATTAGTCCGGCATTTTATTGGGCATCTCTTACTAGTCTACCGTTGGCAACTCTAATTAATTTAGTCATCGTTGCAGTTGCAATGCCAATTTTATCTAAAGTATTTGTGCGTAAGGCAGGGCGATTACATTGAGAAATGCCATAAAAGTAGGGGAGCTGATTGCTACGACAGATAATGCCGCAGCAATTGGTGAAAAACCGCAAGATGTTGTGTCTGCCTCAGATCAACTCACGGCATACTTGACAGCACGTGTTACTTTTTTAGAGCAGCTTGCCGCAAATGCTTTACCTACACATGTCCTACTCGCTAATTTTTCAGGGGGTGTGGCATGGTCTCGCTATGTGGCAGGCATTCAGCAGGTTTTTGATGAAGCTGGTCTTATTTGTCCGCAAATAGACGGTAGCACTGAGTCCAATATGCCGACTGTACAATCTGGTTTGTCCATAACGATGCTTGGTGAACAGCAGCAACGTACACCCTATAAGCATGATCAGCTGATTTGGTACACTTATGGACTGCCGCTTGTAGGCAATGAAGTCCTTGCACAGCCTGAGGATGTCGCACAGCTACAGCCTATTTTTCAGGCATGGAAAGAGGAAATCGTGCAGCAAGTTTGGCCAGTTGGATCAAAAGGTTTGCAAGCAGAATTTACTCGACTTTTTGGCAATCAACAGGTCACATGTTCGTTAGATGTTGAGAAAACAGCTGGCCCGTGTGCAGTCATTTTACTTGGTGTACATCCAGAAAAAGAGCAGCTGGCACAAAAAATTTTTCTTAGAAATTTTGAGAAACTACGTAAAACTGCCTTGTAATTGGGCTTGCTTCGAGAAAAAGTAGTGCGTAATAAAAATCAAGGGGCAAAACGCCTATTGCAACAATAAACACCATATGTTAGATTTGTTTAGGAGTTAAAACACTATATATAGTATTTTGAACAAGAGGTACCAATATGGTTTAAAAGGGAATTCGGAAAAGAGCATCTTAAGCCGAAGCTGTCCCCGCAACTGTAAGTGCTGACAAATGATGCAGAGGCCACTGTTAACAATGGGAAGGCGATCATTTGGAGGAAGCATGAGCCAGGAGACCTGCCGATTTGTTCAAGACAGCGACACATTCTTCGGGGATTGAGAAGTGGAGGCGAGAGATTTGTTCACTTCTGTGTGTGCATGTCCTTCATTTCCATTTCCGATTTTACAGCGATCACGCAACCGATAGAGGATGCGTGATCGCTTTTGTGTTGTCTGGAGATAGAAAGGGAGAGTATGTGTATATGACAATTCAAATCGAACAGCAAATTGCTAAGCTAAAGAAAAGTTACACGGAGGATGAACTTGAAAGTTTTGTAAGGTTATCGGATCGATGGCTACGAAAAAATGACAATGCCACATTTGAGGCATGGGCGGATGCGATGATTTTACAAACGCTTAGCCTAATTGATGAAGAGGAGCCATATTGGACATTTGTTGCAGCGCAAATTTATTTAGAAAAATTATATGACCAATTTGCAATGCGCCGCGGTGTTTCTGTGAAAGATGTTTATCAGGTTTTCCCAGCACAATTAGCACGCTATACAGAGGCTGGTTTGTATCATGAAAGTTTAACAACAAAATATAGTGAGCAGGAGCTTCAGGAACTTGCTTCATATTTAGAACAAAGTCGAGATGAGTTGTTTACATATATTGGCTTAAAAACATTAATGGACCGTTATGTTGTTCGTGATTATACGAAAACACCTGTCGAGTTACCACAGGAACGTTGGATGGTCATTGCGATGACATTGATGCAGGATGAAACAGAAAATCGTTTACAAAAGGTGCGAGAGTCTTACTGGGCAATGAGTAATTTATATATGACTGTTGCCACACCAACATTATCGAATGCAGGGAAAACACATGGACAGCTATCTAGTTGCTTTATTGATACAGTAGATGATAGTTTACAAAGTATTTATGACACAAATACAGATGTCGCAACATTATCTAAGTATGGCGGCGGTATTGGTGTTTATATGGGCAAAATTCGTAGCCGAGGCTCATCTATTAAAGGTTTTAAAGGTGCATCAAGTGGCGTTTTACCATGGATTAAACAGCTTAATAATACGGCAGTTTCGGTCGATCAGCTTGGGCAACGACAAGGAGCAATCGCGGTCTATTTAGATGTTTGGCATAAAGACGTCTTTACGTTTTTAGATTTACGTTTAAACAATGGGGATGAGCGTTTGCGTGCCCATGATATTTTCACAGGGCTATGCTTACCGGATTTATTTATGGAGACAGTTGAGGCACGTGGGGAATGGCATTTATTTGACCCACATGAAGTACGAGAGGTCATGGGCTTCTCATTAGAAGATTTCTATGATGAGAAAAAAGGTGACGGCTCTTTCCGTACAAAATATGCAGAATGTATCGCCAATCCTTTATTAAGCCGTGAAGTCGTACCAGCGATAGATATTATGAAACGTATTATGCGCTCACAGCTTGAAACAGGCGTGCCGTTTATGTTTTATCGTGATGAAGTAAATCGTATGAATCCGAATAAGCATGAAGGGATGGTTTACAGCTCGAACTTGTGCACAGAAATTTTCCAAAATATGTCAGCTACTGAATTCGAATCTATTACCCTTGAAGATGATGTTATCGTAACACGTCGCAAGCCTGGAGATTTCGTTGTATGTAACTTATCATCTATTAATTTAGGCAGAGCTGTACCGGCTGGTGTACTAGAACGTTTGATTCCAATTCAAGTGCGTATGTTAGATAACGTTATTGCCTTAAATACAATCCCAGTGAAACAAGCAGAGCGTACGAACTTGCGCTACCGTGGTATTGGGCTAGGCACATTTGGTTGGCATCATTTATTAGCTTTGAAAGAAATTCAATGGGAGTCTGAGGAAGCTGTAGAATTTGCGGACAAGCTATATGAGGAAATTGCCTATTTAACGATTCGCGCTTCTAACGATTTGGCAAGTGAAAAAGGTGCTTACCCATTATTTGAAGGTTCAGATTGGCATACTGGTGCGTATTTTGACAAACGTGGTTACGACAGTGAAAAATGGAATGCGTTACGCGCAGCAGTTGCTGATAACGGTATGCGTAACGGTTATGTAATGGCCGTTGCCCCTAACTCATCGACATCTATTTTAGCGGGCAGTACGGCAACGATTGATCCAATCTTCCAAAAAAGTTATTCAGAGGAGAAAAAGGATTACAAAATACCAGTAACTGTACCAGATTTATCACCGACGACGACTTGGTATTATAAATCAGCTTATTTCATCGATCAAAATTGGACAATCAAGCAAAATGCTGCACGAGCTCGTCATATTGACCAAGGCATTTCACTTAATTTATATGTTCAAAATACGATTAAGGCGAAGGATTTATTAGCACTACATATGAACGCTTGGGCGAGTGGTGTGAAAACGACATATTATGTACGCTCAACATCTGTAGAATTGCTAGAATGTGAGTCTTGTGCAAGCTAGGAGGAAGTAACGATGACAACGATTACGAAACGACAAATTATGGATAAGGAAGCACCGAACCGTTCAACAGGGATTGTGAACGGTCGCTCTTCTAACATTTTAAACTGGGATGATGTGCGTTTTAGCTGGGCTTATCCAAAGTATAAAAAAATGCTTGGTAACTTCTGGACACCATTTGAAATTAATATGAGCAATGATGTGAAGCAGTTTCCTGAGCTATCAGCAGTTGAACAGGAATCATTTTTGAAAATAATTGGTTTACTAGCACTTTTAGACAGTGTACAAACAGATTTTGCTGGTAAAGTAGCAGATTATTTAACAGATTCAAGCTTAAATGCATTAATGATTATTTTAGCGCAGCAGGAGGTTATCCATAATCACTCTTATTCCTATGTGCTATCAAGTATTGTGAACAAAGATGAGCAGGATCGTACGTTTGACTTTTGGCGTACAGAGCCAGTGCTAGAGCGACGCAATGATTTCGTTATTAAAGGCTACCATGCATTTTCGGAAGAGCCATCTGTTGAAAATATGCTAGAAGCGATCATTTATGATGTGATTTTAGAAGGCTTATTCTTCTATTCCGGCTTTGCCTTCTTCTATCATTTAGCACGTAATCAAAAAATGGTGGCCACGTCAACGATGATTAATTATATTAATCGCGATGAACAGCTTCATGTCGATTTATTCATCAAAATTTATCAAGAGCTATTAGCGGAATATCCTGAATACGATACACCTGAACGAGCAGCACGTGTACAGGAAATATTCCGTGAGGCCGTACAGCTAGAGGTAGATTGGGCCAATGAGGTGATTGGCGATAAAATTGATGGCCTCGATGTGGAAGATGTCCATGATTATGTGCACTTCTATGCAAATGTTCGTTGTAATCAGCTTGGCGTTGAGCGTCCATTTGAGGGCTATCGCAAAAATCCATTGAAGTGGGTTAAAGCTTATGAGGATGTTGACTTAGGGAAAACAGACTTTTTCGAGCAACGTTCTCGTCAATATGTGAAGGTTAATGTAGAAGATAACGGGTTTGATGATTTGTAAAAAATGATAGAGAAAGAAAGCCATGTTAGCGTGAAATTGCTGACATGGCTTTTCTTCAGTTATTCAAAAAAATCTGATTCGAAAAATGGTGGGATGCCAGATTCTCTTAAAAAGTATTTGTATTCAGTAGGGACTTCTAAAAGTGATTTATTAGGAATTAATACCAGTATGCCAAGGCGGGTGACACCATTGCACTTGTAGGGCCGACGGGATCAGGGAAAACGACCATTATCAATTTGTTAACTCGTTTTTATGATGTGGATGCAGGTGAAATTTTAATTGATGGTCATAACATCGAGGATTATAAAATGGCAACAATTCGTCAAAGAGTTGGTGTCGTACTACAGGATACCTATTTATTCTCTGGGACGATTCGTGAAAATATTCGTTTTGGTAAGCTTGACGCTACGGATGTAGAAGTAGAGGAAGCGACGAAAATTGCCAATGCCCATAATTTTATAAAATATTTACCAGCACAGTATGATACACCTGTACAGGCAGGTGGGACAAACCTTAGTCAAGGTCAACGACAATTACTTGCTATTGCCCGGGAAATTTTAGAAAATTCGGATATTTTAATTTGGATGAAGCTACGTCTAGTGTGGATACGTAAACAGAGGTTGATATTCAAAAAGGTCTACAGCATTTGATGCAGGGACGCACAAGCGCTTTGTCATTGCACACCGCTTAAAAACAATTGAAAATGCCGACCAAATTCTTGTTATTCAACAGGGGGGAATGGTTGAGCAAGGTAATCATCAAGAGCTCATGCAAAAACAAGGGATTTATAGTCATCTACAGCAAAAGCTTTTGCTAGAGCAAGTTGAGTAAGGTCATAGTAGGCGGTCTATTAAAATCTTTTAGACAGCTTTTGGTATAGCAGTTGTGGTAAACTTCTGTAAACGTTATGATACACTAAAATGTAGATGGTGAGGGATCAACATGTACGAATTAAAAACGAAAGAAACGGATGACAGTGTGATTGAATTTATAGAAAACGTTGATCATCCTAAGAAACGTGAAGATGCTTACCGACTAGTAGATATTTTTACTGAAGTAACGGGGCATGAAGCGAAAATGTGGGGGCCCAGTATTATCGGTTTTGGCAGCTATCATTACAAATATGAATCTGGACATGAAGGCGATGCACCTTTAGTTGGATTTTCTCCTCGAAAGGCTAAAATCAGTTTATATTTTGCTCCAGGTGACAATGAGCGCGATCAATTATTACAAGAATTTGGCAAACATACAACAGGAAAAGCTTGTGTTTATATTAATAAGCTAGCAGATGTGGATGAGGAAGTATTAAAGTCACTCATTAAACAATCTGTATCTTTTTTACAAAAAACGTATCCTCAATCATAATTCTCTTCGGGTCAAGGGCTGTCTAAATGGTGTAAAAACTTTTAGACAGTTTTTTATTTCTTGAAAAAATTTATTAGAAATTTATTTTTAACGTGTATCCTTTCAAGTATCAACTGAGAGGAGAATTGTATGAAAAAACTAGTGAAGAAAATAGGAATCTACTTTATTGCGTTAATGCTACTTGGGCTTGGCGTGATATTTAGCTATCATCAATACGAGTTAAGTAAGGAATCTAATGTTTTGGAAAATAAAGGAGTGAATGTAGAGGTCGATCATAACAAAATGAATGTGTATACTGAGGGCGATGGTGAGGACACTTATGTATTTATGGCAGGTTCAGGGGTTGCGGCTCCTATTTATGAGATGAAAGGACTTTACAGTAAATTTTCGCATGAACATAAGATTGCTGTTATTGAAAGAGCGGGATATGGATATAGTGATGTCTCTAACGACGAACGAGATATTGATACAATTTTAGCCCAGACAAGAGAAGCACTCCAGAAAAGTGGCAATAAGCCTCCTTATATACTCGTACCACATTCCATTTCGGGGGTTGAAGCTATTTATTGGGCACAAAAATACCCAGAAGAAATAAAAGGGATTATTGCACTTGATATCAGTTTGCCAAGCCAATATATAGAGCATAAAATGGGAGTAGCCGATTCTTGGACTGTTAGAGGAATGAATCTGTTAACGGACATGGGCTTACACCGACTAGCACCTTCGAAAGTGTATAATCCAGAAGTAATCAAGCAAAATTTTTTAACGGATGAAGAAAAAGAAATCTATAAAGCACAATCCTTTAAACAATTTTTGAATGATGATATGAAAAATGAACTTCTACATGTCTACGAAAATAGTGTGAAATCAGAAAAGCTTCCAAAACCAAAAGACACACCTATATTATTGATTGATGCCATTGCTGAACAAAATAAAGACTCCAAATATACGAAGTACAATCGCCAGAAATATGCGGAATTTGCTGAGCAAATACATATAGCAGATGTGAAAGAATTAAGTGGTACCCATAGCATCTATTTGTATAAACCGGATGAGATTTATCATTTTGCTATGGAATTTATGAAACAAACGAATGAAAGGCTGATGGAATGAAAGGATTTACGATTTTAATTGTAGAAGACGATCCGATGATTGGTGATTTGATGCAAAAAATACTACAGCGTGAAGGTTACGATGTTGTATGGAAAACAGACGGACAAGAAATAATGAGCATTATTCGGCAAATCGATTTAGTGATAATGGACATTATGCTCCCAGGGGAAGATGGCTATCAGCTGACAAAGAATATTAAAAGCCTAGGCTTAAATATACCTATTATTTTTCTGTCTGCTCGTAATGATATCGACAGCAAGCTTCAAGGCTTAACGGTTGGTGAAGACTATATGACAAAGCCTTTTGACCCTAGAGAGCTGCTATTAAGAATACAGAAAATGCTAACGCAGCAATATGGAACATTTACGCAAATCCAGCATTTGTTAATTGATGGTGAGCATCGAAAGGTTTTTATAAATACGATTCATGATGAAATTTCATTGACTGCGATTGAACGTAAAATCTTCTTTTATTTATTTGACAACAGGGACAGAGTTTTAACAAAGGATCATTTTTTTGACTATTTATGGCCACTTGAGGATCGAAATCATAATATTATCAATGTTCACATCAAAAAGATCAGAACAAAAATGGATGATCCTTCAGGGTACATCCTTCAAAATATTTACGGAGAAGGGTATCGATTAAATACCTACATAAAGAAATGACATTAAAAACAAAATATCGAATGTTATTATTTTCTGCCATTGTTAGTGTGCCAATCGTCTTGTTAGGAATCAGTGTGTCAATGTCCATTATTTATGACGTTGCCTTTAAAACGCGCAATAAAGGCACGCCATTCCATGAATCATTCGCCTATCCAGCCATGCTGATTGTATTTTTTCTCTCATTATGTTTGTTAGCGTTTTTATTTTCGAAGTCAATCAATTCATTACTTTCCAAAATTAATATGCTAAACAAAACGATTCGTGACTTAGCAAGCAATGAAAGAACACCGAGTACACTAGAGGTTGGTAGTGAGGATGAAATTGGACAGCTCATTCAGTCTGTGAATATTTTAATTGAGCGAACTACTTACCGAGAATTAGAGCTTAAGCAACAACAGGAGTTGCAAAAAGAGCTTCTACAAAAGCTAAGACACGATATTAATACACCGCTCACTGCGATCCGTTTACAATTATTTTATCTAGAAGATCACTATAAAGATCAACCGAAATTGGTAGAGTCCTTAAACGAGCAAATTCAATACATGGCTAACTTAACGAATGAATTTAATGTGCAGTCCTTAGATACAATCGAAAATTCTTATGTTGTGAATGAAGAAGTACAGCTCACGGTATTGTTGGAAACGATGATAAAAAAGTGGAGCTATTTATATCGAATGCATAACATTGAACTAATCTTTCGTGCAGACGATCTCGATATAACATGGACGAGCAATGAGCTATGGCTACAACGCTTATTCGATAATGTGTTTCAAAACACAATGAAACATTCAAAAGCTACAAAACTTGAGGTAACGATTAAAGAAGGCAAGGTTTATATGAACGATAATGGGATTGGTTTTGAACAGCATCATGCAAGTACTGGACTAGGGTTAAAAATAATAGACGATATCACAAGAATATTGACTATTACCTATACCTTACAATCAACTGGTGAAGGAACTTTTTATTGTTTTTCATTCGCTAAAGGTTAGGCGATAAATTCTAAAATTATTCCGATAAACTGATAAAGCCCCTATTGAACTAGCTTTGTTCAATAGGGGCTTCCAGTAATGATTCAATCACATTTTTTAGTTGATAAATGGGTGATTGTTTACTGTCGCTCTTTTTGTAAATAAAGACTGTTTCTATGATGTTGTGGAGCTGCTGTAAATCGTAATAATGAATGTTGGTATAGTTATATAAATCAATTAGTTTTGTATTTAACACAGCAATCGAATTGTCAATTTGAAGGAAATCAAGAATACTACTCACTGATTTTATTTCTTTCATCGTAAACGGAACTTGATGCTTTTTCAGCCACTCGGCCATTGGTCGTGAATACATACATCCTTTACTTAGTACAAGTAATGTAACGGGTGAACGTTCCTCAAAATTAATGATATGTGTATTATTCGATATGACTTCAAATGTTTCGGATGCAATCATGTCATAATTTAAATCAGGATAATGTTTAATAGGGTTACTTGTTAGTGCACAATCCGTTTCGGCATTGTGTACTTTTTCATTTAAGGAAGTACTGGATTCTACTGTGAAATCGACATCTAAAGGTATATTATTTGTTTGCAAGCTATTCATAATGGATGCGCCATAAATTTTGATTGTTGTATGGGAAGTGCCAAAGCTAATTTTTGTGTTCGTTTGTGCTGCCCCGATTGCTTGTAAAAATTCCTGATACTCTTCGGTAATCAGCTTTAAAAAGTGTAAATATTGTATGCCTACATCCGTAATTTTTAAGCCTTGCGGTGTACGCTTAAAAACTTCCTGACCAATTTCAGCCTCCATTTTTTTCACTTTAGACGTTAAGGCAGATTGCGTATAATTCGTCATTTCTGCGGATTTACTGAGATTTTGCCTCTCCAAAATTTCAATTTTTAATGCGATTTCTTCTATGTTCATGTTGTATTTCACACACCTATTAAATTTTTTGATAGCCACTATCATTTTCCTCCATTTTACGCGTTGCTATGGCAAGCGTAAACTCTAGATACATAAAGTTATACTGCACAAAGGAATCAGTGTAACGGTATTGGAGGAATTTTCATGAATACATATTATAAATGGATCATCGTATTGGTAGCTACGCTTTCCCAAACAGCAGCAACTTTTGTGACGTACGGCATGGGGCCAATTGCTACATTTTATCAAATTGAATGGAATTTATCATCGTTCCAAACAGGATTTATTGTTTCGGCTGTTAATATTGGACCCATTTTCTCGATGATAGTCTTTGGCTATTTAATGGATAAGAAAGGGGAAAAACAAATCATCGGATGGGGCTCTGTTTTACTTGGGTTCTCAGCTTTACTGCTCATGTTGGCGAATAGCTATACGGTGTTAATCATTTTATTAGTAGTCGTAGGAATATGGTATGGAAGTGCGCAAACAGGAGGTAGCACGGCCATTGTGAAATGGTTTCCGGATAAACATCGAGGGCTGGCGATCGGTATTCGACAGACAGGTATTCCGATTGGTGGAGCCTTAGCGTCCGTCATCCTCACATATATGTACCATCATTATAACCTAACATCAGCGCATCTTGTGCAAGGCTTGGTGGCTATTGCCGGAGGGTTACTTTTTTTACTCATCTATCAAGAACCGAAACAACATCATGCAGTAGCCGCTACATCTGTAACGTTTAAAGAGAAGATTCACGCCATTAAAAATAATAAAGATTTATATCCCATTTACATTGTAGGCATCGTGATGATGACCTTACAAATGATAATTGTTGCCCATTTTATGAGTTATTTACATCATGAGGGTGGTTATTCATTGACGAAGGCTGGGCAGTATTTAAGCCTTGTATTATTAGGAGGAATGATTGGAAGAGTAGCTATTGCCTGGATCAGTGATCAATTTTTTGCACAGAAGCGGGAGCATTTATTAATCATGGTGATGGCGAGTGCAGTTATTTTCACAGTTCTATTGCCTTTTATCCTGCAAGCGAAAATATTAATGCTACTATTTTGTTTTTTATTAGGCTTTGTAGCGCTTGGCTGGTATTCATTGTTTATTGCCTGTGTGACAGAACAATCTAATCCACATTATGTTGGTCTAACAGTGAGTGCAGCTTTAACGTTGAATCAACTATTTATTGTGATTGCCCCTACGTTATTTGGATGTATGGTAACGATTTTTTCTAGTTATCAATTGGCGATGGACATTGTCGCTGTCGTAGTGGCCATAGGTGCATTCAATTTATATTGGTCCACAAAAAGTAACAAAAGGTAAATTTTGTGTCGTGGAGTTAAATGCGATAAAATGATGAAAAAGGCATGAATTCAAGTAACGGAGGAGTTACAGATGACAAAACATGAAGAAAAAAGTTCGATTTGGATTGATGCAAGTATTGCTACAGTTTGGCAAGCAATTACGGATGAAGAGCAGCTGTCGCAATGGTACGCCCCAGGTTCAATATGGAAGATCCCTAAATTAGAGGCTGGTGAACAAATAACCTTCACGTTAATGCTGAATGAACAAAATCAGCTCTCTGAAAAATTACCGATGAATTTAACGATTCACCATGTCATTCCAAATCGAGAGTTTTCGTTTTACTTAGAAGTACCAGAAACAGTCATTGCTATTTTCTTAGATGAAGAGCGAAATGGTACTACTGTCACTTTTAATATGAGTGGCTATGAGTCTAGTCTTACCAACTTGAAGGTGTTAGTAGAGGAAAAAAATATACCAAAATTTTAAAAATGAACCCTGTATGAAGGCAAATGTGTCACAATACAGGGTTCATTTTTGTGGGTGCATATTCATGAGAAAAGTCTTTACTACGTCTTAGGTCGTAGATGAATTTAAAGCTGAGGGGCGTATTTATAAATTGGTATTTTGATACAATTTAATGAGTGGTATATTATACGGTAGGAGGAATTATTTTGAAAAAGTTTTTCGGTTTTGGATTAGTCATAAGTGCTTCATTACTTGTTTTATCAGGGTGCAACTCAGTTATACCAGGTAAAACTAAAGATGAAACGATCTTCGTTGAAAAGGATAAAGCAGAGAAATTAGATGTTGAAATACAGTTTGGTGTTGGAGAAATTACAGTTAAAAAAGGTGCTAAAGATTGGGTTGAGGGTACGGCTCAATATAACATTAATAAACTAGCACCAAGAGTTGAATATGACTTACGCGGCAAGACAGGAGAAGTGCTGATTGACCAAAAAGGTTCCACGAAAGTGCGTTTGGGAAAAATAAAAAATACATGGGATATCGAATTGAATGAAGATACGCCAATGGATCTTTTCGTTGAAACAGGTGCCTCGGATGCAGAACTCGATTTACAAGGTC
This sequence comes from Lysinibacillus sp. RS11, assembly GCF_042019215.1. NCBI lineage: Bacteria > Bacillati > Bacillota > Bacilli > Caryophanales > Bacillaceae > Lysinibacillus > Lysinibacillus sp. RS11. The sequence continues at coordinate 2,067,490 of NZ_CP168124.1, forward strand.
TGCAGTTGGAAAAATTAGAGATTGAAGCAGGCGTTGGTGATCTCACTGTAAATTTAGGTGGAGATTGGAAAAAAAGCTTCAAAGCGAACATTGAAACAGGTGTTGGTCAAACTACTGTCATTTTACCATCAGAGGTTGGGGTAAAGCTGACAACAGAAGAAGGGATCGGCTCTTCCAATATAGAAGATTTTATTTCAAAAGGGAATGGCGTGTATGTCAATGAAGCATATGAAAAGGCAGATGTAGTGCTAGAATTGCACTCGGAAATCGGTGTAGGCGATATTTCTTTTGAATTGGATAAATAATGAAAAGTTAAGTAGGCTACTTTGGATGAAGTAGTCTATTTTTTTGTTCTATAATATTTGGCGAGTGCTAGTGCCGGATAAAAGAATCGAAGTAGCGGATAGAAAAGTCAAAATCGACCGATAGAAAAACAGAAGAAGTGGATAAAAGAGTCAAAGCGCTGGAACAATTATGGAAACTTTACATTGTATCTTATTTCAACATCGGAAGAAGGACCACTTTGTTCAATAAAAAAAGAAATTATAAAAGTGAAACCTTTTGATAGGGTTATTTACTCTAAGTATTGAAAGGAGGAAACAGCATGGAACATGATCTATCTATTGTCAAACAGGCTATTGCAGGGAATAAGGAAGCGTTTGAGCAGCTACTCATTTTAGAGGAAGAAAAACTTTTTTATACTGCGCTTTCTTATGTTGGCCAAAAAGAGGATGCACTGGATGCGATTCAAGAGGCAGCGTGTAAAGCCTTTCTAACCGTTCACCAGTTAAAGCATCCAGAATTTTTTTCCACATGGCTGTTTCGCATTTTAATTAATGAGTGCTACCGATTACTTAAAAAAGGCCAAAAAATCATTCCTTATGAAGAAAGCGAATTATTAAATCGTTTACAAGAGCAAGAAAATGTCACGGGTAATCCTATTGATTTATCGGAAGCTATACAGCATCTTAATCATTCTCAACAAATGGCCATCATCTTATTTTATTATCACGATTTACCGATTAAAGAAATTTCAGAAGTAATGGAAAAGCCAGTAAGCACGATTAAAACGTATTTGCATCGTGGAAAAAAACAGTTGAAGCGAGAATTAGAAAGGAGTGCAACGTTCAATGAAAAAATCATTTAATGTAAACGGACCCCTTCCAGAATTCCCAAGAGATGAGGTACGAGGAGCGATTGCTAAAGGAATACAACAAGCAGAGGAGCAAACAAATATGAGTCAACCACCTGTACAAAAGAAAAGAAAAAGCAAACGTAAAGCATTATTATATCTAGCAAGCACGGCAGCCGCATTTAGTATAATGATAGGTTCTGCAGCCTATGTATCACCAACCTTCGCAAGCACTTTATCACAGCTACCGATTGTTGGGTCGGTCTTTAGCAACTCTGGCTTACTTGGGCTAAAACAAGCGAGCGAACAAGGGTTAACAAGCACGATTGGAGAAAAGCAGACCATTAACGGTATTTCCGTAACTGTAGATGAAGTACTTTATGATGAATCAAATATTACGGTAGGCATTACAATTGATTCTGAAAAGGAATTAAGTAATGAATATTTTGGTGCAGGGTTTGATATGACTATAAATGGTAAAAATCCTGAGGTGAGTTCTGGTTCCTATGGTGAAAAAGTTTTAAGTCCGACTGTTCGTACAGGAATCGCAACATTTAATGTGAAGGACAACATGCCAGATTCCTTTGACATGGGCTTAGTGCTAGAGGGCAAAGGAGGAGAAAAATGGGAATTTACGGCGCCAGTTAAAAAAATTACGGATATTGTTCATGTTCCTGTCAACCATCAACAACAAGCAGAGGGCATTCAACTTGATGTTTCCAAAATTTCAATAAGTCCTTCAGGTGTATCACTGGACTACAAAGCGACTGAAAAGGGAACGATTGACAATGCACAAGTAGGCGCATCGTTTATAGAATTCCGTATGACGGATGAGCATGGCAAGGAAATCACGTCACATTCAGGTGGCGGAGAAGGACATTTTAATGATGGTCAATGGAAGTTTAGTAGCACAAAATCCTTTGACCCGATTTCAAAAGATGTTCAAAAATTAGTCATTACACCGTTTTTAATGCTTCCATCAGACGGTGGTGGAGTTCAAATCGATTCTACGGGTGTAGAAACAAAAATTCCATATGATAAATCATCGCTTAAAGAAGTGAAGTTCCAACCATTCACAGTAGAAATCCCTTCACGACAAAAATAATGAAAAAAGCGTCAAATTTTGTATTTGGCGCTTATTTTATGGTAGCTTTAAGAAAGCATAAGTATTGAAGGAGCGAAGGTATTGAAAATTTATACATATCAGCAACCAGCGGCGATTGAGTCAACAGAAAAGGTAGCAGTATTAAATGAAGCGGGGGAAGTATCATCTACTGTTCAACGTGTATATTCAAACGCACTGAAAAAAGCATTCGACCGCTCAATGGACTACCGTTATTTTGTGCGTTTCGACGTCAGTGATGTCGCTGGTCAGCCTCTTTTCACCTGTAAAAAGGTGTCGCGTCGTGGGCGAGTACATTTCAAAGGCAAGGATTTCATCACAGGGAAGGACTATATGATTGCTTATGATGGCTGGCAAATTATGATCCCTGATTTAATCATTTCAGATGGCGTCCAAAAAATAAATCTGAACAAAGAGATGGAGGACTGGTCCATATTCTCTCTAGACGATCAACCCATTGCGCGCTGGCAGGCCATTTTTCAGGAGACTCATTTTGAAATTACCCTGCAAATCGAAGACAACAGCCCGATACAGCATGAAGCCTTTTTTATTGCGATTGGACAGGCCGTGTTGTTTGTGGGCGCGTAATATGTCGATACATTTGAAAAGTTGGTTGATAAACTGAAAAATTTGAGCGATAAATCTTTGTCATAAAGTTTGGAGCTAATCTAAAGAGCATGTTTTGAAAAAATTAATCAAAACATGCTCTTATTGAATTTGGCAAATCAGGTCATTTCGATTTGAAGCGCCAACAGCTGCTCAAATGCTTCTTTTAATGGCGCTTGTGCCTTTTGGGTTTCTTCTACAAGATTTTCTATGCTCTCAAAAATCCTACACAGTACCATTTCGCATTCATAAATTTCTTTGCCTTTCAGCGCCTCGAATAGCGCCTCGGCAAGCTCAAGGCTGTCGATGGTTAGATTTTTGACCAGCGTGCCTTCATCAATCCCACCCTGCAAAATGGATACAATCACGGGTATAAGCTCTTTCTTTACGCCATGCGCCTCAATAAAAGCCTCTGCATAGCCATCCTGCGCTAACTGATGCTCTGTATCTACTAGTTCCATATAACGGCAGACTAGCGGAAAATAATCTTCGCTGTACAAGCCAAGCCCCATTACTGCATAAGTGCCCGGCATGACCGATTCCTCGCTCGGCTCTACATCCTCGTACCATGCGTACTCTTCCATAGCTGTATCCGCATATTCTGCAAGCTTCGGGAACAAAGCAGGGTAGCTAAGTGCATTGGCAAAAAACTGATGTAGCTCTGACCTCGCCAATTCCTTCAAAGGTAGGAAGTTCTTTTGGCTACTCTCCAGCTTTAGCTGATAACTTTTGGAAAACCCTTGTTTCAAAAGGTCAATAATATAATCCAACGCTTCTTTATAAGCAAGTTCTTCCTCTGAAAGAATCCGGATTTCTATCGTTTGTGTAATATCGTTGTTTCTTCCTTCTATCAGCTCTCCTCGATATGTACGTGCAAATTTTCCGCTACCATTTTTCAAATAATCTGCAGCCTCCTTAGAATCCAATTGGATCGCCAGTTCCATATACTTCTGCGGGATGTACGGATCTGAGTTGCCAATCTGCAATGCTGTATAAAGAAAGAACTCCATTTCTATGGTATCTACGGAAGGATGAACCTCCTTCAGAGTCCAATTCATTCCAAAATTACTGGATCGAGTAAAATGCTGCAATAAAAAGTCAATCGCCCATTTGTCGAGGGCCGAGGTATACCGGCGAATCCAGTTGTTTTTTAGTTCTTGATTATTATTTAGCTTGTCGGAGAGACGACGGATTAACGGATCAATTACTTCCACTTCCTGTTTCATTAGATCAGGATTGACCAAATGCTTGGCGAAAAAGAAAATGTCTCTCTCCGGTAACATGAGCGAATCAGAAAGAATCATTGTTTGAATAAAATGATCCAGCGTCTTTTGGAGTTGGATCAACTTCGGCTCATTCAACAGTTGTTTGTTAAGCGTTAATTTCGATTTCTCCCACTCAAACTCAAATACAACTTCAAACTTGTAATCAAAGAAACGAGGTCCCAGTTCCTCTGAGCGGAACAGGTCATTCACAAGCCCGCACAAAGCTGGAAAGAACTCCTCAGTCAGAAGTTCATCGGTCAACTCCATGATGTAAGTATCCACTTCCAATTTATACGAGCCAGAGTATGACGACTTAGAGAAATCAATATGAATTTTACCTTTAGCCCAGGTAAACTTGCCTTTTCTCCACGTCACTCGGAGGTAATTGTGAACGCCAGCTTGCAAAGTACTTCCATCCTTAAACTCATTAATCCTTTTGCTGTCTTGTGCGTAAATCGTAGTGATTTCCTTCCATACCATATTCAGAAAAGCTTCCACAGCCTGATTCAAAGATTTCTCCTCCTACTATCACATTCTAGTTGCTCAGTTAGTTAATATAAGTAAAAAGTGTAATGTTTCTCTCAATAGTTTCAATCTACATACATTTTACATAATTTACACTAAAAACGAACGTCTTTTTTACGAATCGGATCCTTTTGTTTAGTTCAAGTACAAAAATTTATAATCTTCACAGTCAGGTTCGCATAAATCTCCAATAAAAAGAAATCTATAGAGGTTAGATAATTTTAATTTAACGGCGGGCTACTTTCGACTAGTAGAGTTGGCAAGTTGTCATTTCGATTCAATTATTTTTACTTTATTGAAATTTAATGGGTAAATCCCGATTTATGGTGATTAATCAATTTACTGCTATAATAGTATAAATCGATTTTCAAATGGAGGTAGGATGTATCTAGTGATTAAAAGAATATTAGTAGCTGTTGCTTTCATTATATTGATTTTCGCAGGGTATAGTTTTTCTCTTAATAAAGAGCGATCGATTGAAAGTGAATTTTCAATGGATCTTTTTGAAAAACAAATTAGAAGCATCGGTATCGTAACCACTCAAAATGACGAGGTAAAAATTATTTCTCTAAAGGAAGAAAAAGAGGTTCATGACTATCTTAAAATATTATCAGATAGTAAATTTACAAAAAAAGACATAAGCTACAAGAATAATAAGGAAGATATTCAATCTTATGATGTCAGTCTTACAAGCTATAAAAGAGGAACAACTTTTCATTTAACGGTTGATCAGGCTGGAGGATTTCACTTTGTTGCAGGTGGCAAAATGAAAAACAGCGGGAAAAACTATCGTTTAGTAGACCAGTTGCTATTTGAAGCAACTGCTAAGATTATGAAAGAAAATATGATTGAATAGTGCTTTCCATCGAGGAGGGAAGAAAGCGTGAAGAAAAAGCCGATTTTTGTGGAGATAGAGATAAATGCACCTATAGAGGAAGCATGGACGTATACGCAAAATCCAAAGCTACACGACAATGGGATTTACGTTTTACCTCTATTACATATATGGAGAAAAATTCACCAGAAGAGCCTCAGCGTTTTACTTATGAAACGAAGGTAATGCCAGGCTTAACAGTTAGTGGATGGGGAGAAAGTAAGGGTGAGCATCAGAAGGGAAATGGCAGCAAAACATCGTCATTACACTTTGGCACGCCTCAAAAAATATCACCGATTGCAGAAGGGAAAGGGTACTGGCGATATATTCCCAATGACAAGGGACTCACATTTTTGACACAGTATGACTACGATGTTCGCTATGGAAAACTAGGAGAGTTATTTGATAGAGTGTTTCGTCCAATAATGGGCTGGGCAACAGCTCTTAGCTTCGATGTCTTAAAAAGATGGCTTGAAAAGGGAGAAAATCCTTCTTCTCAGTATCGTCGTTTCTTTTTAACAATCCTGATCAGTGTCCTATTTTGTTTTGTATGGTTATATCATGGACTTGTGCCGAAAGTCATGGTGCAGCATCCTACTGAAGTGATGATGATTGAGGAATTACTTGGTGGGGAGAACAGCCATGCTAGTCAAATTGTAAAATGGATTGGCATTACAGAGATGATCTTTGCACTTTTTTGGCTGTTACCTCGAGCGAAGCGTTTCTTGTTTGGAGCTCAAATTTTACTATTTCCGCTAGTAACACTTGGGGCCATTTTTGCAGATAAAACGATTGTCACTGCTCCGTTCAATCCGGTGACATTTAATCTAGCATTATGGGTAATGTCCATTATTGGCTTCGTTCTTTGTCAAGATATGCCGAGTGCCAAAAGCTGTAAACGAAAGCGAGGGAAGTAACATGACGATTTATCAAACTTTGTTGGGCGAGGATTTTAGACGGCTGCATCCAATGCTTCAGAGGCGTTATACATTACCTGTCGATCAACCTTTTTTTGCTACGGGTGTGATGCGCAAAATTGAGTCTGGTGCCAAGTGGCTACGTCCCTTTTATGCGATCGCTACAAAAACGAGATTTTTGTTTCCTGAATCAGGTGAGGATGTTCCATTTTCAATTTGTAATACTTGTCGAACATTGCCAAGTGGGGAACATGAAGTGTTATGGGAGCGTACCTTTTATTTTTCTAACAAAACTAGACATTTTGATGCGAGGATGACAGTTGATCCAGTTCAAAAAATAGTGAAGGACTATTTAGGTTCACCAGCTCTTTTTTATTCAGACTTACATTTTGCAGTGACCAGTGAGGGACGATTAGTTATTCGCTCCGGTGTTCAACGATTTGTAGTCTCGAAATTAGAATGTCCGATACCCAATATTTTGGAGGGACGTGTTGTTGTCGAGGAAGGATTTGATGATAGCAGGAATGTCTTTACGATTCATGTGTCCATTCATAATCCGTTGATTGGGAGGCTGATGATGTATGCTGGCGAATTTACGCAACAATCTAGGTAGCCCCGTATTACTTTTAGGATTTGTGCTGACGGTCGTTTGTTTTGTCTTTAGTGTTCAACCTAATTATATGTTGTTACTGACAGTTGCCCAACTGATCTTCGTTCCTGCGACGGTGAAAATGGTCATAGATGTTAACAAGGTCGGCGATACTATTGTTGTCGTAATGATGCTTGCAGTTACGATGCTCCACTGGTGGTCTGAAGGTTGGGTGGCAATCGCTCTAGCACTTATCTATGTTCTTTATACTGCGTTTATCGCTGTGCAAGGTGTAAAGCGATTTTTACAGCGAGGCTTTACCAATATGGCAGAAATTTCGATTGATGTTGGACTCATCTACATATTTATTGGGGGACTATGGTTTTTCGCTTTTATCGCAAATATTGATACAGGTTTTTCATCATTGATAACGTGGTTAACAGCTATTCATTTTCATTACTCAGCTTGTCTATTAGCGATTTCAATTGGTCTTTTTGGGCGTATTCATAAGGGCAACTGTTACAATATGGTCGTTGTAATTTTAGTAACAGGTCCACTTCTTGTTGCATTCGGTATCACGTTTTCTACGATACTAGAAATTATTTCAGTGGCACTTTATATAGTGGCTATTTACTGTTTATTTTTCCTTGCTCTAAAAACGAAACTTCCTCGTCAACAAAGCTTACTTTTACTAATTTCCTACGGTGCTTTATGTATCACGATATTATGGTCGTTTATGTATGCATTTAGTAATCTTGTAGGTAATTCCTATGTAGGGATACCAGAAATGCTAAAATTTCATGGAATTATGAATGGTGTTTTCTTCGGTGGAGTAGGGGTTCTGGCTTGGGCTTTAGCAATACCAGACACTACACATCAACCATTTCATTTTCCAGTTAGCCAAATTCGAGGGAAATTGCAAGACCAAAGTGATCCGCATCCAGGTTTAGTCGATGCGCTTAGTGACTTTGTTGATACGACAAAGCTACCTTACACGATTCCACATTTTTATGAAGAAACCAATCAGTATCGTTTGCTGGCCTCTGTACAGTGGAAAACTTGGTTTAAACCGTTTGCGTTGATTTATCAAGCTATAAGTCGTGTCATGCAACAGCTGAATTTACCCTTTTCTAGTAAGGAAATCGAGATGACAGGTAGGATTGTTAAAGTGGATGAACTGCAAGATGGGCGACTTGCTCCACGTGCTTGGATTCGTCAAATCGATAAACAAACAATCTTTGTTGCAATCTATTCTAAGCACACGACAGGGCAAACAACCTATATGAATATTGCGCTACCATTGCCTTTTTCAACAATGATCGGGGTGTTATATTTATACGAAGATCATGGAGAGTTACATTTAACGAGTAATCATGCTGGAGATGCGGGCATTTATTTAGCCATCAATCGATTTTTATTCAAACTACCTATACATGAACATTTTACGATTACTGCAAAAGACGAAAAAACACTAACCGCCGTACATAAAATGCGGATTTTTGGTGTACCTTTTTTACAAATTGACTATCGAATTACCCGAAAATAGATAATGTTAAAGGAATCAGTTTGCCTTACTAGAAGGAACATTTGGACGCAATAAAGGTGGATCGATAATCCTCACGTTGTTTATATGCAAGCAGTGATTCAACTCGCGGATGAACAATTTATGATTTTTCATCACAGACTTATGTACTATGTTACGTTTGCGAAGTATGATGAGGAAAGAAGTTTGGGATGGAAGATCGTTTTTCTTTTAGAAGGGAGCAGCTTACTTTTGAGGCTGTTCCTTTTTTAGAACGAAAGTCTTGTTTAAATGTTTTAAGATAGTTCATCTGTTTAGTAAATTTGGTTTTGGAAGATGCTAGAAAATACATAAAAATTAACTACTTATTTCTTTAACTATTGGAAAAATTCATAAATCATCCAAGGCCCGTTTGAGAATGGTAAATTAATATTGATAAGCCAAATAATATGTAAATTGGATTTAGAAATTAAGGAGAATTTGAAATGAATTTTAAGTCAATTAGTAAAAGAATCGTTTTTTCCTTCAGTATTGTAGTAGCGATAGTAGTTTTATACATTGGTTACAATTCTTATGCAGTCATGCAAAGTAACAAAGCAACGGAACAAATTATTGATGAAGAATTGCAATTACTAATTACTGAGTATGAGGAAGCTCAAACGATAGGGCTAAGAATTGCCGCAGCTAGAGGGTACATCCTTTCTGGTGATGAGAAGTACAAGGAGATTTTTGAGAATAACGTAAAGCATGCTGAAGAAAACGAAAAAATACGTTTAGCATTAACAAATTCAGGAGATTTCAACAAATATACTGAAATGGCTAAGGAATGGAGCAGCTATGTTGAAAAAGAGGTATTTGATGTTTATGATCAAGGCCAATTTGAACTAGCGAAGAACAATTTAGCTATTATGAGTGAAGAGGCTACCGAAATACGCGAAGGCTTTGAAGGGTTAGCCGAGGATCGTAAGCATTCGATAAATGCGTTAGGTGCAGATATTATTAAAGCGGGAGAGACTAAGCAGCTTACAGGTATGATCGTAGGTGCTGTGATTGTGATCATTGCAATGATCATCGCATTGTTTAGTGCTCGACTAATTTCAAGACCAATCATCACAGTGACAAAACGTATGCAACAAATTACGGAAGGTGATTTAAGTGAGCCTCCACTTATTGTGAATTCAAAAGATGAGGTAGGGCAACTGACGGAAGCGACTAATACGATGTCGGATATTTTGAATCGTTTATTAAAGCAAATTCAAACAGTATCAACTGACGTAGCCGCACATAGTGAAGAGCTCATGCAATCAGCGACAGAGGTGAAGACTGGTACGGAACAAATTGTTGATACAGTAAATGAAATTGCGAGTGGTACAGAATTGCAGGCAAGTAACGCATCAGATGTAGCCTCAACAATGGCAGAATTCACCCTAAAGATGTCAGATGTCAATAGTAGCAGTAAGGATGTTCATCAGTATTCCCAAAATGTCATGGCTTTAACGAAAGAGGGTCAAGGTTTAATGGACGCCTCTACTGAGCAAATGACATCTATCCATCATATTGTGAAGGATGCTGTTTATAAGGTAGATGAACTAAGTAAACAAACACAGGAAATCTCAAAAATCGTAGCTGTCATACAGGATATTGCTTCGCAAACGAATTTACTGGCGCTCAATGCTGCTATCGAAGCGGCGCGCGCAGGGGAGCATGGTAAAGGTTTTGCGGTGGTTGCAGACGAGGTTCGTAAACTTGCTGAACAAGTAGCTGTCTCAGTGGACGATATTACGGGCATTGTTCAAAGAATTCAACAAGATTCTAACATGGTGACATCTTCACTAGAAACTGGCTTTGGAGAAGTTGAAAAAGGTACAACACAAATCGCCGCAACAAATGAAACATTCAACCAGATTGCAGAGGCTGTTTACTCAATGTCAACGAATATTGACAACATGTCGACGAAGCTAGAAGATGTTGTACAAAATACGATTAATATTCATAAATCAGTGGACGAAATCGCAGCTATATCAGAACAGTCAGCAGCAGGAATTCAAGAAACCTCTGCAACGATTGAACAAGCAGCAAGCTCTATGGATGAAATCAACAATAGTTCTGTAAATCTAGCGGACATGGCAGAAAATTTAAACGAGCTTACTAGAAAGTTTAAATTATAATAATTAAATCTATTAATAGAGCAAAGAAAATTGGTGAAACCAGCAATTGACGAGTAAATCGTGTAATTGCTGGTTTCATTTTGTTTAAAATGCACTTCATCAAGGGCAAGATTTAGGCATCCAACTATTCAATCGCCCAAAATTAACGATGAATGGCTGTGAAGTAAAGCAGCATTTGGATAAAAATTTAGCCATTCATAAAAATGAGATATTGGTGACAGATTCTATCTTTTCTCGAATGAAAACTAGGTTAAATAGTTTCAATTATGTATGATTTCTTCTGCAATTATACGTGTTAATGAAAAAATGTTAAAATTCGACAAAAAAGCTAATATTTTTTATGATAGAATTATAAGAAGACAAGCAACGATATAGTAACTTCAATGAAAATTATTATTAAATAATATTAATGGTTTTTTAGAGAAGTTAAAATATTATTAAAATAAAATTGATTTTGGATTGATTAATTTCCATGATTTATCCTATAATTAGTATAAAATGTTCATGGGATGTAGTAATAGTGCATTGTTTTAGAAGTTAGCGTAATGTTTATGAAATAATAATTTCCGATGAAATTGAGGTGAAAAAAGCATGTTTGGGCTTTCAAAAGAAGAAATTATGTTAATGCTAGAGAAAGTAGATTTAAAAGAGAATCAAAAAAATGCCATAGCGGAGATCCTTCATATGAACAATTTGCGAATTGAGCAACAGCTAGCATTTATTATTCATCTAGTGATCGATGAGCGAGAAAAAAATATTTCACATAATACATATTTAAATTAGAAAATGTCGAAGGAATGAGAAAATTGACTTTGACACATAGAATCCAAAACATTTGGACTTATAAGAAATTTTGTTCCTAATAATTTATTGTTTTTAATTGAAAATCACAAGTGTGTAAAGACAAGCACTTGTGATTTTTTTCTATTTATAGCAATTGGTTGTATACTTTTTGGGAGTTAGAAGGTTATATAGATGAGTTAACTACGAAATGGATATCCAAAAGTTGGTGAAATATGAATAAAGAGTGGGAGCGTCTATTGCTTGCGCATGCAGAAGTCGTTTTCAAATATTTGATAAAAATAGGGGCTACAAAAGAAGATGCAGAGGACGTTATACAAGAAGCCATCATTAAAACAATAGAGTGTTTGTCTTCAATACAACATGATAATTTACGGGCTTGGTTATTCAAGGTCGCCCTTAATCGTTACTATACATTGTATAACAAGCAAAAGCGCACAACATTGATTGGTGACGAAGAAATCGAAAAATTAAAGATAGTATTGGATGATGTGGAACAACATTATTTACAAAAAGAGCAAAATGCAAAAATTAATGAAGCCTTGCTTGGGCTACAGCCGACGTTTCAGCAATTACTTTTACTGAAATACGATATGGAATTTTCTTACAAAAAGATCGCGGCAATTCTAGCTATGAGTGAGTCGCATGTAAAAACCTATTTACAACGAGCGCGTAAAGCATTTAAAAAACAGTGGGAGGCGTTAGAATATGGACAACCTTTTTAATACAGAACAGATGACAAAAACTATGAAAAAAGCACAACGGCGTGCAACATGGAAAACGATCTTTATCACGTTTTGCGTTTTAATTGTGACTTTGTCTGCTGGGAAAATAGCTAATGATGCTATTACTAGATTTTTGCAAAGCCATGCACAGAATTCCTTTTATACTTTACACCAAGTAGGAAGGGCGAATGAGTTTATTGGGACAACGAAGAATTACCCAGGCATTTTAGGTGGTGAAATGCATTATAAAACGTTTAAATTCATTGAAGGTAAAATCGTTCCTACAGGAGATGACACGTATGGCTACGGTTTTTTTCGAGATGAGAAAGTTTATGAAGGTTCTACTTTTCCTCTTCCATTTGGAAAGAGCGGAAGTGAACAAGATGTAGATGTTCAGCATTACAATGAACTTGGACAGCGTGAAATGTTGTTTTTCTATCCATTTATAGATTATCAAAAGATGCGAAATGATTTAGCGTTGTTGCCTGAAATGGATGATCATAAAATAATGGAAGTTGCTTTATCGTTTGATAAAGGTTATTCAATGCAGGAAGCGCTTGCTAAACTGCCGAAAGATGTGACTACTTCTTGGTTATGGGTGAAGGATATTAACGTGACAGATGACCATTATGTTAAGATTGCCAAAAGTGATGGAACAGTTGAGAAAGGGGACTATCTTTTGCGTTCAGAAGAAAATGTATATGGCTTTTCACTTTTTAACGCGAATGGTGAGGTAGCAGAGAACCCGGCCGAGCAATTTGTACGTGCAATAAGTAGTGGCACAAGACAGAAATCAAGATTACAAGATGAGTATAAACGATTGGAAAAAGAAATTGGCGGAGCTGATGGGTTGTCAGTAAATGATCTTGTTATTTATGGGGCTGTCGTCACTGGGGATAAGAAAACACTCACAAGCTTACAGGATCTTGATTTTATTAAAGCATCTTCAATCGGAGTAATAACAGATAAATATTAATAGCGTGTTGATTGGGAAAAATAGGTTTATTATTGAGCGATAAAAGGATTTTTTTGTTGCTATTTTGCTATTATATTCCCATTTTAACAGATTGTAGCGTAGGGCTACTCGACTCCCGCGGGAAAGCGAGACAGACGAGACCCTGAGGCCAACACGATGTTGGTCACGAAGGCATTGTCACAGGACGTGACGAACTTAGCCTTCGTTCCTTTAGCGGAGGAAGCGGCTCGACGCTCGCCCGCAGGAAGCCTTGCTCTGCGCGAAAGCGAAGCGTCAGCGACAAAGCGAGTAGCCCGTAGCGGAAATCAGAGCCTTCAAATTAATTAGAGTGAACAAATGGTTAATTAACACACCTGAAATATAAATATAAAAATAAGGTCATCCATAGGGGATTGACCTTATTTTTATAATTCCTTTGTAAAGCAAATAATACGATTAGCCTCTGAGAAACCTAGTTTAAGATGGACGGCTAGACTTTCGAGATTTTGTAATTCACAATCACTTGCAAATTCAATACATCCCTTACGTTTAGCCCACTGCTCACAACTCTCGACAAGGAGCTTTGCAAAGCCTTTCTGTCGATTTGGTTCGTTGACAAAGAGTCCTTCTAAATAGCCGACTGGGCTTGAGTCGGTACCTTCCACATAATCTGTTCGGAGTTGACATTGTGCAAAACCGACTGCTTCATCATCCTCATAGGCAAGATAGATCGCAGCGTTTTCTGCGTTAATTAGTTGTGCCATTTCCTCGCTAAATTCTTCTAACGTATGATTTGGCCAAAGTTGTAGTGCTAATAATGCGGCTGTTTGTACATCTTCTATGACAGCTTGTTTAATCATATAAAGTCTCCTTCTTCAATGAAATGGTAAAAATTGAAACTTTTTATTATTCAGAACGTAAAAAGATACAAGGTAAAAAATACAGGGAGGTTAGTACTTCTATTCTCTATATTAAGAATGAATTTGAGCGAAAGCAATTACTTTCGCATTTTTACGAGATTCACTGCTTTAAAAGGTAAAGGTGCTAAATTTGATGAACACCTAACAATACAAGCGACACAAGATATCTTAATTGTTAGTTCACAGCAAATATTTGAAAGGGAAGATGGAAAGGGGAAACCATAATGACAATTTTACAAAAACTGATACAACAAGCTAAAAAACCAAATGGAATTGTAGGGTCATTGATGCTGCGAATTATGAATAAGGCACACAACGGTATGAACACATGGCTAATGCGTCAAGAAGTAATTAAAGATGGCGATCAAGTATTGGATATTGGATGTGGAGGCGGGAATATACTTCGATCATTATCGAAAATGAATCCAAGTGGTACAATTTATGGTATAGATTTTTCTGATCAGGCTGTGCAAGAATCTATAAAAACAAACGAAACAGATGTAGCAAATGGAAAAGTAATCGTGACGCAAGCAAGTGTTTCAAGTATTCCGTACACGGATAAGTTTTTCGATACGATTACAGCCTTCCAAACACATTATTTTTGGCCAGACTTAGCAAATGATGTGAAAGAAGTATTTAGAGTGTTGAAGGACGGGGGTAAATTCATCATTATTTCGAAGCTCTATAAAATTAATTATCATATGAAAGCGTATAAAACAAAACTTGAGATACAGCAATTATTTGAAAGTGTTGGATTTCAAAGCGTTACTATACAGGAAAACACACTAAAAGGCTGGCTTTGTATTACAGGGCTTAAATAATACATAAAAATGGGGGATTTATAAATGAAAAGATGTGAATGGGTCAAGCTAGATGAACCTTTATATGTTGAGTATCATGACAAGGAATGGGGAAAACCCGTCTATGATGATCGGCATTTATTTGAGATGCTCTGTCTAGAAGGGGCTCAAGCTGGACTTAGCTGGTGGACGATCTTACAAAAGAGAGAGGGCTACCGGGCTGCTTTCGACCAATTTGATGTTTCGAAAATTGTTCTCTATACGGAGGACAAGCTACAGGAGCTTAGTCAAGATTCTCGCATCGTGCGTAATAAATTAAAAATTGCCAGTGTTGTGACGAATGCCCAAGCTTTTCTACGAATACAAGAGGAGTATGGTTCGTTCTCTGAATATATTTGGGGCTTTGTGGATCATCAGCCGATCATCAATGAATGGTCGTCAATTGCTGATGTGCCTGTCACGACGGAAATTAGTGAGCGAATGAGCAAGCAATTGAAAAAAGACGGCTTTAAGTTTGTTGGTAGTACTATTTGTTATTCATTTATGCAGGCCATAGGAATGGTTAATGATCATGTCGTTGATTGTATTTGTCGCAGTGAGGGGTTAACTGATGAAAATTGAAGATATCAAGGCACAGTTGGTGAGACAGGCAACGATCTTTGAAACAGGTGGGATTAGACCTACACATGACTTACTAGAAAGTTGGATTGGCTATGTAGGATGGTCATTACGACAGGAACAGTGGCCAGAAGGATTTCAGCCACTTGCTACTTTATTTTTAAAGGAACTGCCATTTGTACCAGCATCACTGCAACATTTTAAACTGCTAACGATATTTATTAAAGAAGAAATATTTGATCACCTTATAGAAGATGATCTTAGCCGTTTTTTTGAAATAAGAGCATATACATCTCTAGAAGGGTTAATCCAGCAAAATTGGAAGCATGAACATATTCGTGCTTTCCCACTTATTCCAAAGCATATTGATAATGATTATCCAGCATGGGATGGGGGAGGGATTCCATCCGATATGGAGGATGAAATTTTGAGTCTAGAGCACGAGGAAAATATTGAATATTTCGATGATATCGTAGAGGAAATATACGCAATTCATAAAATAGGTGGCTACCCAGCTTTTTGTCAAAGTGGTTATGATTTCGGTGAGGAGTTTCCATTTGTATGCCAGATTGCCTCAGACGAAAAGGCATATTTTAATATCGTCGATAATGGAAATTTCTATTTTTTTTATAATCCAGAGCTAAATGAGTGGCGAGTTCATTGTGATTTTTATTAGCAGTAAAATCATTTCTCCTTCACAGCTAGCAGCGTCAATTCAAAGGTCATAAATACGGTATTCTCAACAATAACTTGATAAATAGACATGTAGCGAATCACCAAAAAAGTGACAGCAATAACAGTAGCTAAAAACTCTAATAAGATCTTTCTTTTTTATGCTGTTAAGGCTTGAGGGCACTTTCTACTATGTGTCCTTGATATGATGGAGACTACGGAAGAGTGAAATGAGGGCGCATCTTTTTTATTAATTGATCTCATAAAGAGGAGGAATGAAGATGAGTCGACACATACCAGAAAATAATGGAACAAAGAAGGTGAAAAGAATGGAAAGTAAAACAGTAGTGAAAAACGGTATTGGCTTTGGCTCGGTATTAGCCATTACTATTTCTTGGAGTGTAAATCATTCAATAATATGGGCAATCATTCACGGCTGTTTTAGTTGGTTGTATGTAATCTACTATGCGATAACAAGATAAATTGTGGATTAACGTGTGAAATGCCAAGCAAAGAAGCGGGATAGATGTGGAACCTGACGCTATGCAATTGTTTAGAAAAAATTGCAACCTATACATACAATAGTGAATGTATTTTCGTTCATAACTTATAGGCATTTAGCATAAATAACTAAGTGCTCTTTTTTCGAAGAAAAGCTCCTATTATGAATGGAAGTTCACTTACATCATTGCATGTATCGTAGAAGAAAGGTTGATCGGATGACACATCAAGTGACCGCCACAAGCAATATTGATTTTAATGCTTCAGGCGTTGATGAAATATTACAAAATGTAGCTTTTATATTATCTACTTTCGTAATACCTTGCCCATTATACAGAGATTTTGGTTTCAGACTAGATACTCTTCCACCTTTTCAGCTTGCAAAAAGACGTAATACTGCACGCCTTATTGAAAGCATTCAACGTTTCGAGCCACGAGCTGTAGTAGTAGATGTAGATTACCTTGGAGATATTTTTGTAGGAAAATTAGAACCAGTTGTGAAAGTAATCGTAAATGAATAAACTTACAAAAATTTGCCAGGCTATTTAACGGTTAGCTTGGCAAATTATAAGTAGATTTGTTGTCAAAAAAAAATAGTCATTGCTTTGGCCTTAACGCTTATTGTATTGAACAAGCAATATGCATTTGCGTTAGTATGCTGCAGCTTTTCTGATTGCATCAACTTTTTGGCAATCAATAGTAATAGTAGTGTGACCTTTTCCTAGATCTTCTAGGAAGTATGCACAACAATTTTTTGGATTAAAGGATAAGAAAATTAGACCTAAGAATCTACCACCGCCAGCTAAGAAAATATCTACATGTGTACCTGGATCTAAATGTCTTAAGAAATCACATGCGCAACCTTTACAGTGATGGTGTTCAGACTTTTCTTCATGACAATGACATTTCTCGTGTTTCATTTCATGTTCACGTTCGCATTTGCATTCGCACTTGAATTTTTCATGTTCATGTTCCCACTTGCATTTGTCATGCATACGTTTACAATCGCACTTGCACTCGAGCTTCTCATGTTCTTGCTTCCATTTGTCGTGCCAACTACCACAATGGCATTTCTTATGATCCCAGTTCATGTGTTTTCCATATCTATTATCTTGCATATTTTAGTCTCCTTTTAGATTAGTTTTGTTGTATTGGTAGCGCTAACCTTTACACTTATAATCTATGTTTGAAAAATGTAAGGAGATTGGTAATATGCCCCTGAGTTAGAATAAAAATAATTTTTTTCTAGAAATATGAATAGCTCAATATATATAAATGTTAGAAAAAGATAATTTTTAGAGATGGATAGATAGACTTTCGCCTGAAAAAATGTTTCTGAAGAAATAATGGTCATCAAGAATATACAAGAATAAAAACAACTTGCATGTTGTAACATTGTATAAAATATATAGTAAGGAGCGGAAAAATAAGATTATTTATTTTGAAAAAATATGAAATGGAGAGAATGAATGGGAAAGTTAATAAAAGGTATTTTTATTTTATTTTCCTTGATATTAATGACTGCAGCATTAATAAAATATAATCAACCTTCATTTGAATATACCATGCAAAAAAATCCCGACCTAGTTTACGCTGAAGAAATTGGTGGGAAATTACAACAAACGAAGTTTACGCAAAAAATTATCGTAGCATTACGAGCGGCAGGTTATTCTCCAGATAGTACGATAGGGTATTTAATTGAATCTCCAAACAACCAAGTAGTAACTATAGAATTACATAATTTAGATGAATTTGATAAAAGTACAGAAAGTGAAATTCAATATATCGTCAACACGATAGCGAAAAATAATAATCTTCAGATGTTTATAGTTGATGTCAAACTTATTGATGTACATTAACAAATGGCATTAAAATTAGCGCAGTATCGGTAAAGACATCTAAATGGGTACAGAAAATTGTGTGCTATAATCAAAAAAAGAGGTGATCATGCTGAGGATTTTAGTTTTAGGTGCTACCGGGCGCGTTGGTAGCCACATAGTTTCCCTTGCGTTACGGGATAAACATATCATAACAGCTGTAGTGCGCAACCCAAATAAGGTAAAAGTAGATAATGAAAATTTGCATATTATACAAGGTAATGTGTTGGAAAAACAAGATATAGAAAATGCCATGAAGAATGTAGATGTTGTGATTAGTGCATTAAACACAGATGGTACAAATACATTAACTCAAAGCATGACTCTGATTTTGGACGCAATGAATAAAATGAATGTGAAAAGAATTATAACTGTTGGAACGGCTGGTATTCTACAAAGTCGTATGATGCCAAGTATCCTACGTTACCAATCGAGCGAATCAAAAAGAAAAACAACCTTTGCAGCACAGGAACATCATAATGTCTATGAATTATTGAAGAAATCTGACACGGATTGGACAATCGTCTGTCCTACATACTTACCTGATGGTGAATATACCGGTACCTATCGTATCGAACGAAGCTTATTACCTAAAGGTGGGGTAGAAATATCGGTAGCGGATACAGCAGAATTTACCTATCAACAAATTCAGTGCAAGGAATATTTGAAATCGCGTGTTGGGATTGCGTACTGAACAAGCTGAGCTAAATCCCCTGTAAACGTGAAAAAATAATGGAGGCTACTTTGTAATGTACTTTTTAAGTTAACTATAATTATTATGGTTATAGGAGGCATTATCTTGAAAAAAGAAATAAAAAAAGACCTGATAAAAGTGATATCTGTGTTTGCTATAGGTATTATTTTAATTTATTTGGTTCCTTGTCTCTTAAATTATTTTTAATAGTATTTCTGACCCTTAAAAAGTAAGAATAAAACAAGAAGCCTTTTAATTCGAAGGCTTCTTGTTTTTATCAAAATACATGATTCAATTTACACAATTAATGAATTAAGCGGTTATTTTTCATAAAGTGACCTATATTAACCCCACCTAATTCAAAAACTCCTCCACTACAAGCTGCACAAATTGGTACTTTACCAGTTCCACAAGTTCCGATGCAAGTGGCTGCTAAATTCTTGCCAAAACAACTAAAAAAAATTAAAGACCACATTCAAGCAATAGAAGGTGAGCTGTTTTGTAAGACTAGATTTAATGAATAAAACTAATACGTAGCCAATTGCCTTAGAAATAGAGTTAGATTATTCATTTTTCATCTGCATTTCTATTAATCGTTGATAAATAATATCTTGATAGTTTATGTTTCGCCATAATGTAATAACATCCAATTCTGCTTGCTCTTGAAGGCAGCTTTGTATTAACTCATATGCGATAAAATAAGCTAATCGGTTAAAGCCAAATCGTTTACCGCCATTAATAGAGAACCATTCCAGGAACAGAGCTCTTGCATCGAGCAAAGTTAAATCGTTTAAAAACGCTTCGATAATTCTTTGTTTATTATTTGTAGCAAATGATAACCACTCTAAATCATCTTGAAACGCAAAATACTCATCTTTCCTTGCATTTACCACCTTTATAGAAAAATACGTTGCAATACCTTCCTGTAAAAGCCAAGTGAATGGGCTCTCCCAGTCTATTTTAGCCCAATCAATACCTCTTTTTTCGGATAATAAATGGTGTAAAAAATGCCCAAACTCATGAGCGATAATAATTTTTAAATGGCGGTTTTGAGGGGAAAGTTTCTCTAAACAAAATGCGATTTCTGGAATAATTTGTCGGTGTGTAAAAGCATTACTTCCATATAAACCTACAATCAGGTGTACATCCTTTGTAAATGTGATATTGTACATCCGTTCATAGTTACTAACAATTTCACGAATAAGCTTAGGCATTTTATCTTTTATTTCCATTAATGCTGGCATCTTTTCTTGATGTTTTGGGATAGCAGTTTTCATTTTTTCATCTACATTTTGACAATGATACCGAAAGTATTCTTCAAAATGGCTCGCATGTTATTCATAATATCCCTTTAAATAATCAATGGTAGGCAAATAGTTTTCGGTAAAATCTGTTACTGTATCATGAATTAACATGTTCGTCTCCCTTCAAGTAAAGCAACCTTCAGATCATGTCTTAACATACTTTTTTGCTTAATACTCTTTTGTAGCCTAAAAGTATAAATAATTGAGTATCCATCCGGCGATCCCACCTATGATTCCTACAATAATTAAGATAAGCCCATGTTTTTCGGCATGATAATCACTTTTTAAAACGATACCCATGCAAACGGCAATGATACCACAAAACAATTGAAAAAAGACAAATGCAAACAAAGCATTAATCCAACCAATTGTTATTAGTAAGGACTTGCAGTTTTTTACATCTTCCATGAAGATTCCTCTTTTCACAATCATTTGGCTTTATATATACCATTTTATTGGAAATGACTCTTTAAGTACATGATATTCTTTGGATATTGTCAGTAACATAAAAAAGACATTTCCATTTAAAAAATCTAGGGTAGCAGGAGAGAAGGCTAAATTAGCTTTGCTTAGTCTAGTGTAGATTTTAAACAAAGTTGCGACGTTTTAAAAAAGGTCGCCATGCATTTGCTCAAGATAATATAGCTGAGGTTTTTTATTCCATTAATGTACGTAGGTTATTTGAAGAAAGATATTCAAATATGAGGAGTGGTGATTAGATGGATCTAGTATTTATTCGTCACGGTCAAGGTGAACATACATTAGATATGCCAAAAAGCTTACAGATTAAAGACCCATCATTAACACCTAAAGGGGAGAAGCAAGCAAAACTGTTAAGAAATCAATTCCCTTTAACTAATGATGATATTATAATCATAAGTCCTACTAGAAGAACTCTGCGAACAGCATTTATTTGGAGTGAAAATATAGATTGTCGTAAGATTGTAAGTCCTTTCGTTTCACCACGGCTGTTTCCTTTATTACATGATAAAAGCACATTGCCTTGTGATCAAATACTTGATTTAGAAATAATCCAAAAAGATTTTCCAACTTTCGAAATTGATATTAATGTCCCCCTAGATTTATGGTCAGATGGAATAAATGTTATGCCTGAAAATAAATTCATAAAAATTGCAGAAGAATTTATTATTAATTGCAAGCTGTTACAAAAAGAAAAGATATATATTGTTTCCCACGATGGTACCATGACTTCGTATCGTCAATTAATTTCAGGTCATAATTTATCCAGAAAAGATTTCCCATCAGAAACAGGATGGTTTCAAATTACTTGTTAAATTGACGGGGTGCCTTAAGGCTCATCTCATTGATCAAACTTTTTTATAATAATCTCATACGTAGCTAGAAGCTTAACTCCATTTATTGCTTTCATTTCATCTTCAGCTATTCTATCAATAGTACGGATAAAACTAGTCTGATTTCTATTCTTCTGCGGGTGTCGGTTCGTCATACCATTGTCCATTGGCGCTTCCTAGCATCATAATCCCCCAACGAAGACTCATAACTCCCTAAAGAATTGATACTAGGACACAACCTGCCAACTGCTATAAGACTTATATTTGTTTCTAGTATTTTCGGTAATCCGTTATAACTATAGCGGGGGTCTGGCGCGCGAATAATTCTATGCCAAGCTGTCCTTTATTCACGTACTCAGGCTTAGACTAACACTATGTACTTTATTATTTTGACATTTATAAGCATACTTTATTTCAAAGCAAAACCACTTATTTTTATAACCAGTAAGTGGTTTGGTTTTATTGTTGCATTTTTTGCAAACAATATGGCAAAATTAATACGTCTGTAAGTGACCTATTTTCACCTAAGGACATAAACATCTTTACGAAATATTTGTTATGTCTTGAGTTAAATACGCCATTTGTGGAGGATGCTATTTTTAAATACTATTGTTTAGACGTTAACATTTTGGAGGTAGAAAAATTGAGTAAAAGGAGATCGGTTGGATTAGAGTTGCGTACATTGTCTCTTTTAATGAGAAGACAATTGGATCAAACCACATGTACTACATTACCTGAAAAAGATAACCTTACTGCCATGCACGGTTGGACAATTAGTTATCTTTACAAAAACCAAGATAAAGATGTGTTTCAAAAGGATTTTGAAAGAGCATTTTCTATTCGTAAATCAACAGCGTCTAGAGTACTAAAATCCATGGAAAGTAATGGTTTGATTACAAGGCAATCAGTTCCTTACGATACAAGACTAAAAAAAATTGTCTTAACAGAAGAAGCGCTGAGAATACATGACGGCATCGAAACTCGTAGAGCAATACTTGAACGAAGATTACTAACAGGTATCCCTGAAGAGAAACTTGAAGTTTTTTTTGAAGTGATGGATGCTATGAAAGAGAATATTGAATCTTGAAGAAGATGCTATTTTGATGTTTTTATTACTATATAGTTAGCACGCTAACTAAATAAGGAGGACTGCAAACATGTTGAAAATATTTAAATACTTAAAACCAAAAGAATGGACGTTAATCGTTGCCAGCATTGTGTTCATTGTAGGGCAAGTTTGGCTAGATTTGAAGTTGCCGGATTATATGTCTAAAATTACGACACTTGTCCAAACAGAGGGCAGTAAAACGAGCGAGATATGGTCAGCTGGAGGGAAGATGCTTTTATGTGCCCTTGGCAGTATGATATTGGCTGTCATTGTTGGTTATTTTGCGGCAAAGGTAGCAACGTCTCTTTCAAAGGAATTGCGAAAAGGAGTATTTGACAAAACTTTATCTTTCTCTATGGAGGAGATTAATGGTTTTTCAATCGCAAGTCTTATTACTCGTTCTACAAATGATATTACGCAAATACAGCAAACCGTTGCAATGGGTCTTCAAGTTATGATCAAGGCTCCTATCCTTGCAACGTGGGCTATTTTGAAGATTATGGGGAAAAGTTGGGAGTGGTCAGCGGCAACAGGAGTAGCTGTCATTGTTTTACTTATTTTGATAGGTAACCTAATCATCTTTGTGCTACCGAAATTTAAAGTCGTTCAAAAACTGACAGATAATCTTAACCGAGTAACAAGAGAAGGTTTAACTGGTATTCGTGTTGTTCATGCTTATAACGCACAAGGGTATCAGGAAGAAAAATTTGAACAAGTAAATAAAAACTTAACAGATACAAACCTTTTTGTGAACCGCCTTATGGCCCTTATGCAGCCGGGGATGGGTCTGATTATGTCAGGTTTAACTCTTGCAATCTATTGGATTGGAGCGCATGTAATTAATAATGCAGCGGGTATGGACAGAATCGGTAAGTTTAGTGATATGGTCGTATTTTCATCTTATGCAATGCAGGTAGTTATGGCATTTATGCTATTATCAATGACATTCATTTTGCTACCGAGAGCAGCAGTATCTGCAGCACGTATTAATGAAGTACTAAATACACCTCAGACAATTATTGATGGAGTCATAAAATCGTCGCCTAAAGGAATCGAAGGTGAAATCGAACTACGTAATGTTAGTTTTAAATATCCTGATGCAGAAGACTATGTTTTAAAGGATATTAGTTTTACAGCACATAAAGGCGAAACTGTTGCTTTTATCGGTTCTACGGGTAGTGGTAAGAGTACGTTAATTAATTTAATCCCAAGATTTTACGATGCTACGGAGGGAGAGGTATTAGTCGACGGTATTAATGTAAAAGAATATGCACAAGAATCTCTTTATAATAAGCTGGGCTACGTTTCTCAAAAAGCTGTATTATTTTCAGGTACGGTAAAATCTAATGTTGCCTACGGTGAAAACGGCCAGATCCCTTCAACAGATGAAGGAATCAAAAAAGCAGTGGAAATTGCCCAAGGTAAGGAATTTGTGGAGACAATGGAAGGCGAATATGAAGCGGCGATCGCCCAAGGTGGTACAAATCTTTCGGGAGGACAGAAACAGCGTATTTCGATTGCAAGGGCAGTTAATAGAAATCCTGAAATCTTTATTTTTGATGATTCGTTCTCTGCCTTAGATTATAAAACGGACCGTCAACTTCGTTCTACATTGAAAAAAGAGACAAAAGGTGCAACCTCTTTAATAGTGGCACAGCGAATTGGAACAATTAAAGATGCTGATAAAATTATTGTTCTTGATGAAGGTAAAATTGTTGGTATGGGAAAACATAGTGAATTATTGAAAACTTGTAACACTTATCAGGAAATTGCTTATTCGCAGCTATCGAAGGAGGAGTTGGAAAATGACTAATACACAAAATAAGCCTCGAAAAGGTCCAGGTGGTCCAGGTCATATGATGGCTCCTGGAGAAAAGCCAAAGAATTTTAAAAAGCCTTGGGGGAAGTTGATTGCCTATTGTAAACCTTATTTGCCAGCGATTATCTTTGCACTTGTATTAGCAGTTGTAGGAACAATTTTTACGATTATTGGACCCAATAAACTTAGTGAGATCACCGATTTGATAATGGAAGGCATGGCTGGTGAGATTGATATTACGGCTATCGGAAAAATTGGTCTGTTCCTTGCTATTTTGTATGGGTTGAGTTTTATCTTCAATTATATTCAAGCGTTTATTATGGCTACGATTACGCAGAGAGTTTCCAAAAGATTACGGACAGATATCTCGAACAAAATCGATAGATTACCGTTGAAATACTTTGATTCTACAACCAACGGCGATGTGTTAAGCCGTGTCACGAATGATGTGGATATGATTGGACAGTCTCTAAACCAAAGTATCGGTTCGTTAGTATCAGCGGCAGTAATGTTCTTTGGATCTTTGATAATGATGTTCTATATTAATGTTACGATGGCTCTTTCTGCCATTGCTGCAACTTTCATTGGATTTGTATTCATGACCTTTATTATATCCAAATCTCGCAAGTACTTCGTTCGTCAGCAGCAAGACCTTGGTAGAATAAATGGCCATATTGAAGAAATCTATTCAGGGCATAGTGTTATGAAAGTTTATAACGGTGAAAAAGTAGCCAAGCAAGAATTTAATGAAATCAATGAAAGTCTATTTAATAGCGCTTGGCGAGCACAGTTTATGTCGGGCATGATGATGCCTCTTATGATTTTTATTGGAAATTTAGGTTATGTTGTTGTTTGTGTAGTAGGTGCCGCACTAACAGTGAAAGGTTCTATTACATTTGGTGTTATTGTTTCATTTATGGTTTATATCCGCTTATTTACGCAGCCGTTGTCTCAGTTAGCACAGGCAGCAACAAGCTTGCAGTCAACAGCCGCAGCGAGCGAACGTGTATTTGAGTTCTTACAAGAAGAGGAGCTTAAAGATGAAAGTGATAAGAAAGCCATTTTAGATGCTAAAGATGTTAAAGGTAATGTGAAATTTGAAAACGTGAAGTTCGGATATACAAAAGAAAAACTTATTATTAAAGATTTCTCTGCACAGATAAAAGCTGGTCAAAAGGTGGCAATTGTTGGGCCTACTGGAGCTGGGAAAACAACGCTTGTTAATCTTCTCATGCGTTTCTATGAAGTAGATAGTGGAGAAATCTTGATTGAGGACGTACCGACTAAGTCGATTACTCGTAAAAATGTACACGATTTATTTTGCATGGTGCTGCAAGATACTTGGCTATTCGAAGGTACCATTAAGGAAAATATCATTTATAACAAAGATCATGTAACCGACGAAGAAGTAGTTGCAGCTTGTAAGGCGGTAGGTTTGCACCACTTTATTAGAACGTTGCCGAAAAGTTATGATACAGTATTAAACGATAATACAAGTT
This sequence comes from Lysinibacillus sp. RS11, assembly GCF_042019215.1. Classification (NCBI taxonomy): domain Bacteria; kingdom Bacillati; phylum Bacillota; class Bacilli; order Caryophanales; family Bacillaceae; genus Lysinibacillus; species Lysinibacillus sp. RS11. The sequence continues at coordinate 2,093,817 of NZ_CP168124.1, forward strand.
TATCTGTCGGACAGAAACAGCTTATTACCATTGCAAGAGCTATGGTTAAAAAAGCACCGTTGCTTATTTTAGATGAGGCTACTAGTTCCGTTGATACGCGTACAGAAGCACTTATTCAAAAAGCAATGGATAAATTGATGGTGGGCCGAACATCATTTGTCATTGCGCATAGACTTTCAACAATTAAAAACGCCGATTTAATTTTAGTTATGAAAGACGGAGACATTATTGAAAGCGGTAATCATGAAGAGCTGATTGCAGAAAAAGGATTCTATGCGGATCTATATAATAGTCAGTTTGAAGATGCTTCTTAAAATCAAGGCCCATATACTCGCTTCCAGTTACTAGGGAGAGAGTAGTTTTGTAAAAAAGATTGATCGTTAATAATAGAGATTTATAAAAAGTACCTCGTTTTCCTATGAACTGCACCCCCATTATTAGACACACCATCTAACAATTGGAGTTGCAGTTTTTTTGTCTAAATTTACTGCAGAAGAAAAACGACAAGCTGTTCAACGCTATTTGAACGGTAATGAAAAACGTATGTTAAAACGCTGACGATGACAGCTAACGGCTCTTAGTTAATAGTCAAAGTTTCCGAACGAACGTTCTTTTTTGTTGCAATGGTCTATTTTTCTAGTATAACCCATTCAACTAGAAGCGGCGTATCAAAAAAGGTAGTACCACTTCTCATGTCGAATAGTTAATTACAAATATGCTTTTAGACATGAAGGGGGAACTTATACATGGGGGCGAATAAAGAAAAGATTATAAATAGACTTGAACATCATTTGCGAATGACATCGAGGCAATTGATTAAAATGGGGACGGAAGAAGAAGCGATTCATTATTTAATAGAGTCATTTAAATCAGAGCTATATTGTGATTTTGTTGGTGTGATTTTGGCGGATGTTGATGAATTCGTACCGAAAGCATGGGGTGGAAATGCGAATGAGTTTAGTCATGTTTTTCCTATGGAAATAGAAAAATGCTCACCGCTAATACTTGAGCAAAGTTTACATAGTAAAGAAACGAACAAACAGGAAGACTGTCTATTAATGGCTAAGTTAAAAGAAACGGGTGTAAAAACATGGTTTACAGTGCCTCTTACAGATGATGTACATCGATTTGGATATTGTATTATCGGATTTTTTACCTATGTACCTTTGCTTGAAATGGATAAAATATTTGATGAGTTCGGTAAAGATGTTGCGATTGCGATTTCTTTGGCAAGACGTAAGGACCAGCAATTAAGAAAAATTGAGGGAATTGAGTGGATTAGTCGAAACTTATCAATTAATCAGTCACTCAAGGAGAATATAAATGAATTTACTACCCAAGCTGGACTAGGGACAAATGCACAATCTGCCTGTATCTATTTATTTAATGAAAAAGAAAATTGTTTTGATTTACAAGTCCCTATATTTGGTATTAAAGATTTCGATGAAAAGATTATAGTGGATCATAAAAATACATTTAAAGAGTATTTTCCATTCATCGAAAAATCGGGTGGGCATCAAATAACAATCCCGATTATCGTAGATTTGAAAACAATCGGTGTTCTGCAAGTAGGAAATAAGAATGGCAATCTCCTATTTTCAGAAGACGATGTAAATACACTGAAATTATTAAGTGATCATATAGCGATTTTGCTCAAAAATGCGCTACTTTACAATTTAGAGAAAGATAATCGTAAACGTTTACAAATCCTCCTCGATTATCAGCAAGCTCTTGTGAAAGAAACGGTTGTCACTGATGATTTTCACGGTGTAACGAAAATGTTAGCTGAATTATATTGTGGTTCAGTGATTTTATTAGATCGTTTTTTCCATCCTATATCATACAAAATTGAAGAAAGTGAATTAGGGGATATTGGTAAGTTGAGAGAGGTATTGGAAAATGAGCGTATAAGGACAGGGACGTTTAAAATATTGGAACAAGGCGGGCCTCCCTTTTTGATTTCGCCAATCAATGGTGTGAATGCGCTATTGGGCTATCTGGCAATTTGCATAAATAATGGAGATTTAGATGAATTTGATCAATTGACTGTGGAACTTTCAAGAAATATTTGTTCCATTCAGTTCATCAAGCAGAAACTTGTGTTGGATGCCGATAAACAGGCGAAAGATACATTGATGAGTAAATTACTTGTGAAAAATATTGAGGATGACCAAAGTATTTTGCAATATGCAAATCTTTTTCAATGGGATATTTTTAAGCCTCATCGTGTAGCAAATTTGTCAATCGACTTGGCTGAATCTGAAGTAGCTGGACTGAATTTATTTGAGCAAACAGTAAAAAAATCGATTGTATGGGATTACATTAATGAAGGAATTACGCTGAAATCGAAGAAAATTTTAATGGCTACATTGAGTGAACACTATTTATTCATTGTGCCGATAGAGGATGAAAAAAATCGTAAACAGTTTTGGGCGGATTTTTACAAAAGAGTAAGAAAAGCAGTATCCAAAAGTATGATAAAGTGTGAAGTTTACTTAGGCATTGGGAGTAAGGTAGAAAATATGAATGAGTATTTCAATAGTTACGAACAATCATTGCAAGTATTAAATGTCGTTAAAAGCCGATTTAAATCTAAGGGCTATTCATTGTTTGAAGAAATAGGATCATACACAATCCTGCATGATCTAAACTCTTCAGTTGTCACTACATTCATTAAAAGTCAGTTGGGCATATTGCTTGATTTTACAGATAAAAAGAATGTTGATCTGCTTCAAACACTCAGCACTTACTTGCAGAATAACGGCAATGCAAAAGGTACCTCTGATGAGTTATTTATACATCGAAGCTCGTTACTTTACCGTTTAGAAAAGATTGAGAGTCTACTGGAAATAGATTTAAATGATTCAGAGACACGTTTTAACTTAATGATGGCAATCAAACTATACGATTTAAATCGACAGATCTTTTAATGTGGCCCTTGTAAGTGTGAGCTAAATCAAAAAAAGGCAATTCGTTCAAAACCGAACGAATTGCCTTTTTTCCTTTTCATATTTTTTACACCGTCATCTTCATTAAAGTCATAATTCTTTTGAGATTTACTGTCAATATGGCAGGGCCCCTTGCATTTTACATACTAAATAGATTCACAGATGGTGCCACATCATAACCGTGCCTCTGAACTCACTATTTTTCGCTTCAATTTTATAGCGTGATTTCGCATTCCCTTAAAATTCCTCACTATTTTGAATCACTTCTTGATTTTTTGTTTAGTCGATTTAATTGTCGCAGTATAGGTTTTTTTTTGCCCCCCTGATTTTTATGGGTCGGTTTATTTTTTTATTTAACAATTTTGATGAAAAAAATAGAATGATTCCTACAGAGTGTACGTTTCAAATAAAATGATTGAAAAATATAATTACGATAACAATAAAAATTGTTACATTGTTACAGAATAGTTACAAAAAAGTGAAATATTGCAAATGTTTTAATGCATAAAAAGACTATTGGATTAAAGAGTAAAATCGATGCAAGTTGTTTGTAGATACAAGATTTATTCAAAATCAGGGGGGATAAAATGGCTGTAGATTACTCGTTTAAAGTAAGATTTGGCGATACGGATGCTGCGGGAATTGTTTTTTTTCCAAATTTTTATAGGTGGATGGACGAAGCAATGCATGAATTTTTTGCCGAGTTGGGACATCCAACATCTGAGTTATTATCCATAGAAAAAATTTCGACGCCACTTTTAGATTCTAAATGCGAATTTAAGACGCCACTTTTTTTCGAAGATGAGGTTAATGTGAAAACGGAAGTCATCGAGCTTCACAATAAAGTATTTAAATTATCTCATACATTTTATCGTGGAGAGACATTGATTGCTGAAGGGTACACATTACGTGCTTGGACTTCATTTAAAGAGAAACCAAAAGCATTTGCAATTCCAGAACATATTCGTGAAAAACTAACAGTACATCAAAAAATATGATCAGGTAGGAATGGAGATAGTCTTTTAATGCGGAAGACAAACGGATCATACAAAAGTTGAGGGTTTGAGTTTTTCAGAGTCTTCTATATTAGGAAATATAAAAGAGTCTAATTGCCACTAGCGTCGCATTAATATAATTCAACGCATTTCAAAAAACTGAATTTTCTGCAATATTATCCATGCATAAAAAAAGCCTTTATAATGGTTGGGTGATAGTAAACCATCCAAATCCAAAATAAAGGACATAAGCATGGATAAGTTTACACGAAAAACATCATTTGAACAATGGTTTTCACCTATTTCTTCTACACAAATGGAGAAATTAGTTGAAATTCATCAATTAAATTACTATACAAAGAAGCTTCACATCGCTTCATTCTTGAAATTATTACTGTTTGCGCAACTGAATGAAACCGAAAGTCTACGTGCTATTAGTGACACGCTATTATCAGACGACTTACAAAAAGCAACGTATTTAGAGTCCATCAGCTTTTCGCAGTTAGGTCGGCGATTAACCCAAGTGCCAACTGAGTTTTTCCAACGAATTTTTCTAGACTTAGTCGAGCAAATTCATGAGAAAATGAATTTTGAGCATAGGCGAAAAACCACAACACCACTGAAAATCATTGATTCCAGCACAATGCCATTAAACTTAAACAACCATAGATGGGCTGAATTCCGTAAAACAAAATCAGGTGTGAAGTTACATTTGCGCCTTGTTTACCTAGAAAAAGGTTGTTCCTACCCTGATAAAGCGGTGTTGACGAATGCGAAAGAACATGATCGTGGTCAGCTTGAAATTCTCATTGATGACACGGAGTGCATGTACGTGTTTGACCGAGGTTACTTAGATTATGAGCGCTTTGATCGCATGACAGATGACGGATTTTTCTTTGTCTCACGCTTACGAAAAAACGCTGTAACACGTGTGGTTGAATCATTTGAAGTACCTGAACAGTCATCGGTGTTATCGGATGAAATGATTCTGATTGGCAACACGCAAAATCGCGCTGAAAATGTATTTCGCCGTATCGAAGTACTGGATCCAAACGGTAAAGAACTACATCTGATGACGAATCGTTTTGATTTAAGTGCAGATGAGATCGCTGAACTGTATAAGTCACGCTGGGCAATCGAACTGTTTTTCAAATGGATGAAACAGCATCTGAACATTAAAAAGTTCTACGGGCAAAGCGAGCAAGCTGTGCATAATCAGGTATACATCGCAATGATCGTTTACTGCTTAAACGTGCTAGCAAAGCTTCACACAAACAGTTCACGGACATATTTACAAATTAGTAGGTACTTAAAAGCAACACTATGGAAACCAGCACGTATTTGGCTTCGAAAAATCGAAGGAAATACGGTACCCTAAGGATTTTGAACTGCAGTTGCCCTAGTCAAAGGTTATAGTAAAAAAATGGATGTTTACTATCTCTACTTAAGCGTCTTTCATTTTCTTCAAAAACGGAAGAATTAGAAAACAGAAAATTCAGTTAAAATTCATGCGACGTTAGTGTCTAATTGCTTTAATTTTATTTTTATGAAAGCGTTATCTTTTTTGTGGGGGTCTTGTCGGAACCGTAGTACTAATAACTTAATAGTGAAAGAGAAATGGACGGATAGTAAGAAAGTAATTTTTGTCATCATGTTCAAAACCGACAATAATTTAGAGCTATTTCGAAAGGGGTTATATCAGATGGATTTGTTTTTACAATACTTAATTACTGGACTAACTGTGGGGAGTATTTATGCATTATTAGCTATTGGGTTTGTCACAATTTATAACGTTACAGGGGTATTGAATTTGGCGCAAGGAGAATTTGCAATGATTGGAGCATTATCTTGTGTCACATTTGTCAATTTGGGTATCCCAATCTTAGGTGCAATTCCACTTGCGATTTTGCTTACGGCCTTTATCGGCTTAGCGGTTGAAAGATTCGCTATAAATCCTGCTGGTAAAGCAACGCCGATAGTGTTGGTTGTTATTACATTAGGTGTTTCAACTTTTTTAAAAGGAATGGGTTTGATCATATGGGGAACATCTCCTAAATCTCTGCCACCGTTAGTTGAAAGTAAGTCAATCGAATTTTTTGGGGCTGTCGTAAATTCGCAAAGTTTATGGATTCTTGTAGTATTACTTGCACTTTTAATAGTGCTTTATTGGTTTTTTGAAAAAACATTTCTCGGTTCTGCTTTACGCGCAAGTGAAAAAAATCCACGTGCTGCAAGCTTAATGGGGATTAACACAAAAACGATGTCTATGATTGCTTTTACAATTGCTGCTGGATTAGGCGCTATAGCAGGTGTCATGATTGCCCCACTGACAGATGCAACTTATGAAATGGGCTTTTTTCTCGGTATAAAAGGTTTTGTAGCAATGATTTTCGGCGGAATGCACAGCATACCTGGAGCTGTTGCAGGCGGATTATTATTGGGCGTCATTGAAGCATTTTCGGGCGGGTACATCTCTACTTATTATACGGACGCATTGGCATTTGGTTTCTTATTGCTCGTTTTATTTTTCAGACCACAAGGATTGTTTACAAAGGCAACTGGAGAACGTGTTTAATAGGGGGGGATATATAGTGGAGAAAGTAGAAACGATTTTATATGGAAGGCGCTGGAAAAGCTTTTTAGGATTTATTGCATTGATTTTGATATTACCACTAGTTGTAAGTTCGCAATACGTATTTACGCTTTTGATTTTAATCGGGATTTATTGCATCATCACCATTGGTCTAAGTTTACTTATAGGTTACGCAGGGCAAATTTCGATAGGACACGCTGCATTTGTCGGAATTGGCGCATATGTTTCCGGTGTCTTAACAGTTAAATATAGCGTATCACCATGGGTTGCGATGGGAATTGGAATGGTCGCGACGTTCATCATTGCTTATTTAATAGGGATGCAAGTTCTAAAACTAAAAGGCCATATTTTGGCATTGGCTACTATTGCGATTAACATCATTGTATACATTTTATTGGTGGGGCTAAGCGATTATACAGGGGGAGCTGGTGGATTAGTCGGTATTCCAAATTTATCATTACTGGGACTGGACTTAGGAAACCAAGTGAACTTCTACTTCTTTGTTTGGAGTATTGTCTTTGTTGTTATCTTGTTTTCTACTAATATTATTCGTTCGAGTGTTGGGAGGATATTACGAAGCATTCATGATAGTGAAATTGGAACGGAGACACTAGGCGTTAATGTAACAAAATATAAAGTAGCTATTTTCGCATTAAGTGCTATGTATGCTTCATTGGCGGGTAGTCTGTACGCGCATTACATTAATTTTATCGCACCACCGACATTTTACATTTCATTTTCAATTTTACTTCTTGTCATGGTGATGGTCGGTGGTGTCCATTCCATTTGGGGAGCAATTATCGGAACGGCTTCGATCATGTTTTTAAATGAAGTAATTCGTTTTGTAGGGCATACGTATTTCAATATTAATGGTGAAGTCGAAATTGTAGTTTATGGTTTAATCATAATACTTGTTATGATCTTCATACCTAAAGGCTTGGTTGGAATACTAGACGTCAGGAAAATATCACCTGTTAAAAGCTCTATAAAAAAAGATGTAACCATTAAGAAAAATGTTGCTTCTGAGAAAGGGGTTTAGATATGGGCAATTTACTCCAAGTAAATGGTTTAACAAAAAAGTTCGGTGGAGTGACAGCGGTGAATGATGTTAGCTTTCATGTCGGTGAAGGAGAAATTGTAGCTGTTATCGGCCCTAATGGAGCGGGGAAAACGACATTGTTTAATATGATTTCTTCATACATTCAACCGACTGACGGAGAAGTTCTTTTTAAAAGAAAAAAAATATCAGGGAGGAAAATTTTTGATTTGGCTCACCTTGGGATCTCCAGGACGTTTCAAAACTTGCAAATTTTCAGTAATATGACGGTTTTGGAAAACGTGATGATGGGGACTTCAGTGAATATAAAAACGAACGTTTTTAGTGCTGGATTCCGTCTTCCAACGGTAAAAAGAGATGAAGAATATGCATATAAAGCAGCTTATGAAGTATTGACGATGATGGAGATGAGTGATCTATTACATGAACAAGCTGGACAACTATCTTATGGATTGCAAAAGAAGTTGGAGTTCGCACGGGCAATTGTTTACAAACCACAGCTCATCATGTTGGACGAACCAATGGCAGGCCTGAATGATGCCGAGACAAATACAATGGCAGGATATATTAGTGATTTAAAAGAAAAAGGACATTCATTTTTATTTGTAGAGCATAAAATGGCGACAATTATGCAACTCGCCGATCGGATTGTGGTTCTTGATTTCGGGACGAAGATTGCGGAAGGTACCCCCGATGAAATACAAAAAAATGAAAAGGTAATTAGTGCTTATTTAGGAGAGGAGGCAATTTAATGTTCAAAGTTGAAAGTCTTAGTTCACGTATCGGGAAGATTCAAATTTTACATTCGCTCGACTTTCATGTGGACAAAGGAGAAATTGTATCCATTATTGGTGCTAATGGCGCAGGGAAAAGTACGTTATTAAATACATTAGCGGGCCTTTACACACCAGTCGAAGGAAAAGTAATACTTCAAGATGAGTTAATTAGTGGTCTTCCTGCCCACAAAATAGTTGGGAAAGGTTTATGTCTTGTTCCAGAGGGGCGTCAAGTTTTTCCAGGACACACCGTAAAGGAAAACCTGACGTTAGGGATTTACTCGAAATACTATAAAGACCGGAAACATGTAGAGGAGAATTTGGACAGAATGCTGGAGTTATTTCCAGGATTGAAAAAACATTATCATAGGATTGGCGGGAATTTGAGTGGTGGGGAGCAGCAGATGCTTGCGATTGGACGTGCGCTCATGTCTGATCCTAAAATAATTCTCCTAGATGAGCCATCGATGGGTTTAGCACCAAAAATAGTGAATGAAATTTTGGAGATTTTAGTGCGAATTAAAGAAGAAATGGGAACAATGGTCATTTTAGTAGAACAAAATGTTAAAGCAGCGTTAAAAGTGGCTGATCGTGCATACGTAATGGATCAAGGAAAATTCATAATGGACGGCACGAATGAAGAAATTAGTTCGAATCCCGAAGTGAAATCAGCATATCTAGGAATAAAGGTAGGGTAAGTGAACGAATTGTTTTGACAAAAAAATTGGGGGAGTGAAGGGTTTGTATGAAAAAATTTTTTATAGGTAAACTAGTTGCTATTTTATCTTTCGTTTTTCTATTAGTTGTTGCGGGATGTGGAATCGAGAATGCAGAGGAGACAAGCGGTGGGAAAAGTGAGGAAGGAGTTGTAAAAATTGGTGTGATTGTAGCTGAAACAGGTCCAGCATCAACACTTGGTAGTGCACAAGCAAAGACTGTGGAATTATTACAAAAACAATTAGATGAAGCAGGTCCAATTGATGGTAAGAAAGTTCAGCTTATCAAACAAGACTATGAAACGAATGATACAAAAGCGGTAGTCGCGATGGATAAATTAATTTCAGAAAATGTTGTAGCGGTTGTTGGAGCGACTCAATCAAGTACTACGATGGCCATTATACCAAAAGCCATTGAGAAAAAACTACCATTACTTACAATTGCACCGATTGAATCGGAAAGTGAGTATGTATATAGCATGGCACAAAGCACAACGGTCATTGCAATGCCGATTGTTGAATATTTAAAGAAGAATAATATTAAAAAAGTAGCGTGGGTGAATGCTTCTGACGGCTTCGGAGTAACTGGTATGCCAGCATTTGAAGCGTTGGCTAAGGAAAATGGCATCGAGATTATTGCTCATGAAGAGTTCGATGCTACTGCTACAGATATGACAATTCAATTGACAAAAGTTCGTAAAAAGAATCCCGAAGCGATCATCGTTTGGTCGAGAACACCTGGAGCTGGAATTATCGCTCGTAATTTTAAAGCGATGAATTTTGACATTCCGATGATTCAAAGTACGGCTGCTGCAAACCAAGGGTTCTTGGAACAAGTGAAGGATGACAATGAAAATATTATGGTCGTTGGTAGTAAACTAAGTGTTATAGATCAATTGCCAGATTCGGATCAAAAAGAAATGTTAAAGGCATTCAGTGATGCATATAAAAAAGAATTTAATAGTGAACCAGACTTATTCGCTGCACATCTTTTGGACGGTATAAATGTTGTTGTAAAAGCGATTAAAGCAGGAAATGTAACATCCGAAGATATTCATACTTATTTACAAAACGATTTAGGAAAATATTTAGGGGCTACGGGAACTTTTGATTTTGGTGTATCACAAGCAAGCCCTGAACCTGATGGAATATCTGTTTTAAGTATTGAAAATAATGATTGGAAGTTTACTGAGTAAATAAAGAGACCTATAACATTAAAAATTAATATAGATCTCTTTTTTTAAAAAGATAAGGGTATTATAAAGTATTTATGGTTTTTTGTGGTTCTTTACCAAAAGTTGTGGAGGACATTTTTTTAAATATATGCCTTGTATATTAGTTGATTGGAGTGAAGTCTGGGCGACTCCTTAGGGACAGCGTACAGATGAGCCTCTGAGCGAGCACCTAAGGGAACGAAGGCTAAAACCATCACGTCCTGTGATAACGCCTTTGTGACCAACATCTTGTTGCTGACGCTGCGCTTTCGCACAAAAAACACTTGTTGCTGACGCTGCGCTTTCGCACAAAAAACACTTGTTGCTATCGCTACGTTAGCACTGCGCTTTCGCACAAAAACACTTGCTGCTGACGCTTCGCTTTCGCGCAAAAAACACTTGTTGCTGACGCTTCGCTTTCGCGCAAAAAACACTTGTTGCTGACGCTGCGCTTTCGCACAAAAAACACTTGTTGCTGACGCTGCGCTTTCGCACAAAAAACACTTGTTGCTGACGCTGCGCTTTCGCACAAAAAACATCTGTTGCTCGAAGCGGCTCATCGGACGCCCTTAGGAAAGCACCCAGTCGGAACGGAAATCAACCACACCTTATGGTGATGGACCTTTTTTATAGAAGTTTGATCACTAAAATCAGATTGAATACTATTTCAATTGCTTAAAAAGGGGATGTAATAAATGGTGAATGTGAAAAAAAGAAATGTAATTGTTGTAGGAGCTGGACCAGTTGGACTTACTGCGGCATTGGCCCTTCAAAAAAAAGGTATATCATGTGTAGTAATTGAATCGCAAGAAAAGGATACTCCGCGAGCTGGTAGCCGAGCGATCTATATTCATGGGGCATCGTTAAAGTTACTGGAAGAAACATCAAAAGGTCTTGGTTTTGAATTGTCCAAAGATGGAGTTATTTGGCCAATCAAAAGAACTTTATTCCGTGGAAAAGAAGTTTATGTGCGTAATTATGGGGTAACCAATACTCAAGATCCGACTAAATTACCACATTTTGCATCGCTTCATCAACATAAGATAGAAAAGCATATTTACAATGCTTGTTCTGAGGCTGGTGTTGAATTTGTATGGGGAGAATCTGCAAAGGATCTAGACATTACAGATGGAGGCGTCAAGTTAACAACGGCTTCTGGTGAGATTTGGGAAGCAGATTATATAATCGGCTGCGATGGTGCACGCTCTGTCGTGCGTGAACAGTCTGGTATTCAATTTGAAGGTCCGCGTACGAATGATACATTCATAGTCGTTGATATTGAAGAGGATGAAAATGATCCAATGCCTATTGAACGGATCTTCCATTATCAGCACCCGGCAATGGAATGCCGTAACGTAATGTTTGTTCCATTTAAGGGAGGCATGCGTGTCGATCTTCAATTGTTAGCTGAAGATAAGGTTGAAGATTACGGCACAGAAGAAAGTGTGAAAGAGTGGCTTCCAAAAGTGATGAATCCAAAATATGCAGAACGAGTTACTTGGGTGTCCTCGTACCGTTTCCATCAAGTAGTTGTCGATTCATTTACGGATGAAAAGCGCCGTATCTTGCTAGCGGGAGAGGCAGCTCATTTATTCGCTCCTTTCGGTGCACGTGGATTGAATTCTGGAATACCTGATGCAATTATTGCAGTTCGTGGTATCGAACAGGCAATAAAAGCAACTAGTGAAGCAGAACGTTGTCAAGCTATTGTTGAAGCGGCCACTGAACGGAGAATTGCAGCATTGTGGAATCGAGATGGATCGACAACTGCGCTTCATCACTTACAGGGCGATTCGCGAGAAATGAATATGAAGCGCGAACTTGCAGCTTCACTCGTTTCAATCGTTCCGACTCTAGGACGCTGGCTCGATGAAGGTCCATATGGTCCGAAATTCGGTCCACCTGAACTGACAACAAAATACTAATGGTAATTAATACTTGAAGTTGAAAAGGAGGATTATCGCATGGTGTTGATTAGTGAGAATAAGTTTGGTTCGAAAGCGCAGTCAATCAATGAGATAGCTGAACGATTATCTGCTATAGACTGGTACGAAAAAGCAGGGTATAAAGAAAAGATTGCCGAAGAAGCATTACAACGCTTAATGCAGAAGTTGCAAGTGGATGATTACGAAATTCAGTGGGTAACCAAAGAGCAGACATCAGAAACAATTAGTAAACTGACATTTGATAATAGCAACCTATGGAAAGTTTTGAGTGGTCTTCCAGATCAATTGAAAAAAAAAATTGATGAAGCAGGTCAAGCAGATTTGCTTAAAATAGCAATTGAATCCGTACCGCAAGCAGTTTTTCATGCAACATTTCAAAAAGCATTCCAAGAATTTGGTGATGAAAAGCAGGTTAATTTCTTTGTAGGACACGCCATGTACATTGCAGTTCTCGTTTGTACAGCAGAACTTGCAGGTGAGGAAGATTTGTTTATTCCTTTGCTTGAATTGCTTGAAATGGGTCACGTACCTGTGGGTCTAGATGGAAATAGGATTTATCTATTGTAATATGAAACAACATATTTATACTTCGTAACTTACAACAGAAAAGCTGTACCGGAGCTACCTCCAGTACAGCTTTTTTTATTTATTATTGTAATAGAAAAAGAGAATCGTAATGTGAAAAGTTCTATTTTGAGAAGGAGGATGACTTGAATAAGGGATTTATGTGAGTTAAAACTTATTTCCTTTGTCCATTGTCTCTTATTTTCCAGGCATTCTTTATTCCTGTAGAGGTTTACCTATGGCTAATATGATCAGGGAGAAGGTGGTATGAAGATTCATGGATTTATATAAGGGATTTCAAAGGTAACACTTATGAATGAAAAGTAAGAAATTCATATTATTTGATGAAAGAAGATCTCGTTTTCCTACACTATGTAGATACAATGCGAAAAATTGTCTGTATATAATGAAAATATAGAAAAAAGTTAGGGGAGATAAATAATGATCATTAAAACAATTGGTGTAGTCGGCGCTGGTTCTATGGGTGCAGGTATTGCAAATCTTGCCGCATTAAATGGCTTTAACGTAGTTTTGCGAGATATTGAAGACAGGTATTTAGAAGGGGCCATGGCTCGACTTAATAAATTTATGTCAAAAAGTGTTGAGCGAGGAAAAATGACTGAGGAGCAAAAGCAGGAAACACTTACGCGCATCCAGACAACTACAAAGCTTGAAGATTTGAAAGATGTCGATATTGTTATTGAAGCAGTTCTTGAAGATCTCGATTTAAAGAAAGAGGTATTCTCACAACTTGATGTAATTGTTAGAGACGATGTCATATTAACGACGAATACATCATCCATGTCCATAACAGAAATTGCGGCTGCAACGAAACGTCCGGATCGTGTCGCAGGTATGCATTTTTTCAACCCTGCACAATTAATGAAGCTAGTAGAAATCGTACGCGGTTACGAAACGAGTGATGATACAGTGTCTGCTTTGAAAGCGCTGTCACTTCAACTAAGGAAAGAAGTTGTGGAAGTCAAAAAAGATACGCCTGGATTTATTGTCAACCGCATTATGATTCCTCAGTTTATCGAGGCGATTCGTCTTTTAGAAGAAGGTGTAGCATCTGCAGAAGATATTGATAAAGCAGTGAAATTTGGCTTGAACTACCCTATGGGACCATTTGAATTACAAGACTATGCTGGTGTCGATATCGGCTACCATGTAATGGAATATTTCAACAATGAATTTAACGATCCACGCTTTGCACCACCTTTACTAATGAAACAAATGATGAGAGCTGGTCGTTTCGGTAAGAAATCAGGAGCAGGATTTTACGATTATAAAGAAAAAAAGGAGCTGGTGGAAAAATGATATATAAATCTTTGTTAGTGGAAGTTGAAAATAATATAGCTACAATAACGATTAACCGTCCACCTGTAAATCCTCTAAATACTCAAGTTTTCAATGAGTTATCTGATGTGTTCAGTAAGTTGGATGAAGAGGATGATGTTCGGGCAATTATTTTAACTGGCAGTGGTGAAAAAGCATTTGTTGCTGGTGCAGATATTTCCGAAATGGCGGGATTGGATCTTGTTGGAATCAATAAGATGAATAAAGTATCTAGATCAGTATTCACACAAATAGAAAATTCAACTAAGCCAGTCATAGCAGCGTTGAATGGAATGGCACTTGGTGGTGGACTAGAACTTGCTCTGGTGTGTGACTTACGTATTAGCACTGAAAAAGCAAAGTTCGCATTCCCTGAAGTAGGTCTTGGAATTATTCCTGGCGGAGGAGGCACTCAGCGATTACCTAAAATTGTTGGGCAGGGGATAGCGAAAGAACTCCTCTATTTTGGAGAAATGTTCGATGCTGTTCGTGCACTTGAATTGGGTATTGTAAATAAAGTTGTGCCAGCTGAAGAAGTAATACCTGTTGCAAAAGAATGGGCAAAAAAACTTGCTCAAAAGCCACCAGTTGCCCTGCAAATGGTAAAACAGGCCGTCAATGCAGGAAGTAATACAGATATCGAGTCTGGGTTAATCATTGAAGCAGCATGTTTTGGTAATGCATTTTCAACAGAAGATCGAAAAGAAGGGTTGAATGCATTCGTTGAGAAGAGAAAGCCAGTTTATACTGGTCGTTAATAAAACTAATAAATATAGAAACGTTCATATAGAAAGTCATCAGGTTCTTCATTTTCTATAAAACTTTGGTAAGACAGACAGTGAATAACCAAACTTCTAGATGGAGGGAGTGAAAGAAAGTGTTGATAGAAGAAAAGGAGACTAATAGCTTCTTATCCAGAAGTATTGTTCCAGAAGATATATTCACACCGGAAGATTTTAGTGAAGAGCATAAAATGATTGCCGATATGACTGAGAAGTTTGTGGTGAATAAAGTTATGCCTGCACTAAAAAAAATTGAAAATCAAGAATTCGATGAAACGGTCCGTCTTATTAAAGAAGCGGGAGAACTTGGACTAATCGGTGCCGATATTCCGGAACTAGATGGCGGATTGGACCTTGGGAAAGTGTCTGGCGCAATCATTTCTGAGAAGATGGCTATTAGCCGTTCTTTTTCCATTACATTTGGGGGACAAACTGGAATTGGCGCACTACCAATTGCTTACTTTGGAAATAAGGAACAAAAAGATAAATATTTGCCTGTTTTATTAACTGGAGAAAAGATTGCTGCGTATGCGCTGACGGAGCCATCTGCTGGAACTGATGCAATGGGACTGAAAACAACTGCCAAGTTATCAGCTGATGGAAAATATTATGTGCTGAACGGAGAAAAACAGTGGATTACAAATTCGGCATTTGCAGATATCTTTATTGTTTATGCAAAAATAGGCGACGCTAAAATAACGACATTTATCGTTGAAAAAGAGTACGAGGGTTTAACGACTGGTCCTGAAGAGAAAAAAATGGGGCTGAAAGGATCGTCAACTCGTTCACTCATCTTGGAAAATGTAAAAGTACCGGTAGAAAATGTGATTGGAGAAATTGGTCGTGGTCATATCATCGCTTTTAATGTCTTAAATATTGGTCGTTTTAAATTATCTTCAGCAACACTTGGTATTTCCAAACGATCGATTGAACTTGCGACAAAGTATGCCAATGAGCGTAAACAGTTTCACAAGTCAATTTCTAGTTTTAATTTGATCAAACAAAAAATTGCAGATATGACGATTCAAACATATGCCAATGAAAGTAGCGTCTATCGCACGGCTGGTGCAATGCAAAAAGGTTTTGAGGAAATGAAAGACAACGGTGTGGGTTATGGTGAAACGATTGCAGGTTTTGCTGTCGAATGTTCGATGAATAAAGTTTTGTCTTCCGAAACGCTAGATTTTGTCATCGATGAAGCTGTTCAAATTCATGGTGGGTATGGCTATATGGGTGAATATGAGGTAGAAACTCTTTACCGGGATTCACGTATCAATCGAATTTTTGAAGGTACAAATGAAATAAACAGAATCATAATAGCTTCTACATTGTTGAAAAGTTATGTTGCAAAAAATCATTCAGTACATCCTGAAAATGGTCCACTTCAACATGAAAAACAGACACTCCGTCTTTTGAAGGATTATTACCATGTGACAATCCAAGCGATTCATCAGGCTAGTATCGATAATATGAATGAAGAGCAAGAAATTGCGGCATTCCTTGCAAATCTTGCAATTGGTATTTACACAAGTGAAAGTGCCATCCTGCGTGCTGAAAAAGCAATCAAGCAGTCTGGGGAAGAACAAAATGGACAAAAATTAGATTGTGCAAAAGTCTTTATTCATGAAATTGCGCAACGGAGTGCAATTGCAGGGTTAAATTTACTTAATCATCTTAACGATCATGAGGAGTTCTCACATGTAACGGGACGCCTGATTGCAAGTAGTAAAGAAAATATAGTTGAAACAAAAAGGCGTATTGCTGATCGAGTAATTGCGGTAGAACGCTATATGATTTAATTAATACGAAGAAGAGGTACTGAAAAACTGAAAAGGAGAATTTTTAACAGTTGTGTTATTGGGGAAAAATAGGTTTTTTATTGAGTAATAAAAGGAATTTTTTTGTTGCTTCATTTGCCTGTATATTCCTATTTTAGCTGAGTATAGTGTAGGGCTACTAGACTCCCGCCCATAGGAAAGCGAGTAGCCCGTAGCGGAAATCAGTCATTTAAATGTATAAAAATGCTTAATCGACACACCTAAATTTTTCCCAATATTCAGAATGAGAGAGAAAGTCGAGCCCCTACACGAAGCGAAAGAGAAGAAGGCTTGCTTAGGGTCGCGTCATCCTGAGTGGACTGACGCCTTCATGACCAACTTCGAATTGGCTCAGGAAGCTCGGTACCGCTCAAAGATAGCGTATGCCAGAGTAGTGGATCCAAATAGTAGATTTTTCATTAATATTTTTCAGGTAAATCATTATTTTCAGTGGCCTCAAGAATAGTGAAAGGAATGTATAGAATGACAGACATTGTTTTATTAGAAGGTGCACGTACGCCATTTGCAAAAATTTCAGGTTCATTCCGTGACATTACGGCTGCAGAACTAGGTGTAATCGCAGCAAAAGAAGCAATTCGTAAATCAAATATCAACCCGGATGACATCGATCAAGTCGTATTCGGGAATGTTCAGCAGTCGAGTAAAGATGCTCATATGTTAGCAAGACATGTTGGTTTGAAAGCTGGTACATCTCTTGAGGTACCTGCAGTCACAATCAACCGTGTCTGTGGTACTGGTATTGAGGCAATTTTAACTGGTGCACGCTATATTCTTACAGGAGAAGCGAATGTCGTTTTGGCCGGTGGTACTGAAAATATGAGCCAAGTACCCCACGTTATTCGCGGTGCGAGATGGGGAAGCCCTCTTGGAGGACCGATAGTTGAAGACTGGGTATGGGATGGCTTACTTGATACGAACGCTGGATACACAATGTCGCAAACCGCAGAAAATCTTGCAGAAAAGTATAAAATTACACGCGAAGAAGTGGATGCCCATGCATTTTCCAGTCATAAGCGTGCTATCAAAGCGAGAGAAAAAGGCTATTTTAAAGAAGAAATTGTCTCTGTAAATGTAAAAGGAAGTAAAGGTGATAGCATCGTTGAACATGACGAACATATCCGTGAGACAACTATGGAAAAGCTCGGGAAGCTGGAAGCCCGTTTTGTTGTGGGAGGGGTTGTTACGCCGGGAAATGCAAGTGGAATGGTTGACGGTGCAGCGGCAGTGATTATTGCATCTAGCCATTATGCAGAGAAGAATGGATTGAAACCGATTGCGCGTCTTGTTTCATGGGATGTTGTTGGTGTTGACCCGAAATATATGGGGATTGGTCCGGTACCGGCAATTAGAGGAGCATTGAAAAAAGCAAATTTACAGTTGGAAGATTTGGATTTGATCGAAATTAATGAGGCTTTCTCCGCACAATATTTAGCTTGCCAGAAGGAACTAGGATTTGACTTGGAAATAGGAAACGTTAATGGTGGTGCTGTTGCTCTTGGACATCCACTTGCAGCAAGCGGAACAAGAATCACACATTCACTTATTTACGAGTTAAAAAGACGTAATAAAAGGTATGGTGCAGCAGCCGTTTGCATCGGCGGCGGCCAAGGAATCGCAGCAATTTGGGAATCATTATAAAAAATATAAGTAATTCTAAGTGTTGTCCGTGGAAGTCGATTTGAGCATTTAATAGCCAGTTGTTTTGGGACTAACTATAGTAGGAGAGGTGGATAATTTGGATAACATTGTAATGCACTCTAATGTCAGTGATTTATTGAAAATCAAAGCTAATAAATTGCCGAATCGGGAAGCAATCTATTATGAAAAAAGAAGAATGACATACGGACAATTAGATCGTGAAGTGACAAAACTTGCACAAGGACTAATAAATAGTGGTATTAATAGCGGGGATCGCGTGGCGGTTGCACTCATAAATTCAATTGAATTCGTCACATCATTATTTGCTATTGCACGTGTTGGAGCTGTTTTAGTTCCTCTTAATCCATTTTTCACCAAGGAGGAAAGTTCCTATATAGTGCAACAAACAGAAGCCAAAGCGTTACTTTGTGGAGAAGTAAGTTTTTATTCAGAGCTTCGTGCAGAAATTGAATCGTTGGAGATCCTAATTTCTGTTGGTTTTCAGGCAGAGGAATATCTTTATTATGATGATTTATTAGTTGGTAATGAATTTGAAGATATTCGCGTTGAGCCGAAAGGTAATTTATTTACAATTATGTTTACATCGGGCACAACTGGACGTCCAAAAGGTGCGATGCTAACGCATGAAAATGTATTATTTAGTTCGGGTTCAGCTTCAAAAATTATGGAATGTACAGAGGATGATGTGTTTTTAATTCCAAATCCATTATTTCATATTATGGGTATCACATTTCTCCTTCGGGCAGTATTTTGTGGTGGGAAATTAGTAATAATGCGGAAGTATTCAGTAACAGGGGCATTGGCACTCATCGAATCAGAAAAAGTAACTGTACATCCAGGTGTTCCAACGATGTTTATATTGGAACTGAATTCTTCTGATTTTGAGAAATATGACTTAAGTTCCCTTCGAACAGGTGAAATGGCTGCTGCACCATGTCCGGTGGAAGTTGTAAAAAAAATACGGACGAATATGAACTGCAATATATTAATCGCATATGGCTCAACTGAAACGTCTGCAACACTTACGCTGACTGGATTTGATGCCGATGATAAGGCTCGTTCAGAGACAGTGGGTCGACCGATACCTGGCGTGGAATTAAAAGTGGTCGATGAAAATCGTCTGGAGTGTAAGGTCGGCGAGGTTGGTGAACTTGCTTGTAAAGGTCCTGGAGTGACTAAAGGCTATTACAATATGCCGATAGAAACTGCTCAAGCGATTGATCAGGAAGGTTGGTTTTATACAGGAGATTTGGCTACAATCGATGAAAATGGTTACGTTCGTATAGTCGGTCGGAAAAAAGAAATGATCATTAAAGGTGGATTTAATATTTATCCGCGGGAATTAGAAGAAACGCTTCATCAACATCCAGCTGTTTTGGAAGCGGCAGTCATCGGTCTTCCAGATGCGATATTTGGCGAATTGACATATGCCTGTGTTGTCCTTCGTGAAGGGGAGACATCTAACGAAGAGGAATTACTTGCTTTTATGAAAGAGCGGTTTGTCAAATACAAAATTCCAGACAAGTTCCTCATTCTAGATGAGTTACCCGTCACAGCGTCAGGGAAGATAAGCAAAATAAAGTTGAAAGAAGAGCTAGTTAAGTATAATAAAGCATTTACAACTTAGTATGAGATAGCCATATTACCACGTCTAATTCGCGGACATATTGTATTAGTATTTAGCAAGATTGCTATTACTACTGTTCTGAGCTAGGATTGAGCATCATTGCTAATAGAATTGGAGTGTTTAAATAAAACATTTAAAGGGAGATAGTTATGAAATTGATAACATTTACAACTGCAGGTTTTTCTCGTATTGGTGCAATTGTTGAAGGGGAAAAGGTAGTCGACCTCAATTATGCGTACCAAGCACAACTTCAGAGTGAAGGTAAGTATCGCTATGAAGCCATTGCCGAAGCATATGTACCAGCCAAAATGGAAGGCTTCCTCGAGGGAGGAAATGACAGTATGGAAATTGCGAAGTCTGCGATTAACTATGCACTTTCCAATACTGGAAACTTCAAGCACCAGCTGATTTATGATAAAAGTGAAATAAAAGTAAATGCACCAGTGACAAACCCTGGGAAGATCTTCTGTGTAGGGCATAACTACCGCGAACATATTTTAGAAATGGGGCGCGACATTCCAACTAATCCAGTTTTATTTGCTAAGTTTGCGAATACAGTTATTGGACCGGAAGACGATATCCCATTCCATCCGATTTCTGAACAACTCGATTACGAAGCTGAATTCACAGTTATAATCGGTAAACAAGCACGCAATGTATCTGAAGAGGAAGCACTTGCTTACGTGGCAGGTTACACAATTGCCAACGACGTAACTTATCGTGATTTGCAAAGGCGAACACTACAATGGCTACAAGGAAAAACAGTTGATGGCAGTGCACCAATGGGACCTTGGATGGTTACTTCTGATGAATTAACAAATCCATCTGGACTCGGTGTCGTACTGTCAGTTAATGGTGAGGTGAGACAGAAAACGAATACAGAAAATCTCGTTTTCTCTGTTCCACATCTTGTTTCATTTCTTTCGAAGTTAGTTACTCTTGAACCAGGTGACATTATTTTAACTGGAACGCCAGGCGGTGTAGGTGTTGCAATGGATCCTCCCACATTTTTAAAAGATGGCGATGTCGTGAAAATTGAAATTGATCAAGTAGGAATACTGGAAAATAAAGTAGTTCTACAGGGAGAAGGTAACTAACATGACTACTACAACAAATAAAGACTCGATTCAAGCTATTAATAACTCAATCTGTGACATTCTCAAAAGTGTAGAAGGTTTAGATGAAAAGGTTTTTCGTTGGAATCCAACTGAAGAAGAATGGTCAATAATGCAAATTGTATCGCACTTAAACGAGGCGATTCCGTACTGGCTTGGCGAAGTGGAGCGCGTAGTTGCAGAGCCGGGTTCGAAGTGGGGACGTGGTTTAGAGGATGAAAGTCGACTTGCTGCAGTATTTAATCCAGATGAGCTAAGTATTGAAGAAGAAATTGCGACGTTGAAAAAGATACAGCAACAAGTTTCAGACCGTCTAATCGGTTTAAGTGAAGCACAACTTAATGCAGAGAATCCGCATCGTAATTTTGAAAAGTTTGGCCACAAACCAGTGTCGTTCATCATCAATCATTTCCTGGTAGAACATGTGAACGGACATTACGTTCAAATCCAACGTAATTTAAGTAAACGTAACTAAGTAGACTACTAAAAGAAAAGGAGTGTTTTGAATGGCTGAAATGAAAGAAGAAGTCAAACAATTTATGAGTAGTGATACTGTTAAAGACTTTACGAAAGATATTCAACAATACAATCTCGGTCCCCTTTGGGAAGCCATCCCTGAAATTATGAATAAAACACCAAAACCACAAGCCGAGGCATATCTTTGGAGCGGGGAACTGTTGACTAAGAAATTGATGGAAGCAGCACAAATATTCACACCAGAACGCGGTGGCGAACGTCGTGCGATTTATTTTCAAAACCCTGGTTTGACTTACCGTCAGCCTTGGGGTTGGGCGTCGACAACACAAACATTGTATGCAGCAGTTCAACTTTTACTTCCTGGAGAAGAAGCACCATCGCATCGACATACACAAAGTGCAATTCGTTTTATTACAGATGGTGAAGGTGCGTATACAATCGTTCAAGGTGAACGGATTTATATGCGAGAGGGTGACTTCTTGACGACACCGAAAAACCTATGGCACGGTCATGGTCATGTCGGTAATAAACCGATGATATGGATGGATGCGCTCGATATTCCAACCATTTATTCCATTGGCGGGACATTCTTTGAGCCACATAAAGATGGACTCCAACAGCCTAATGTACCGGATAACTTTTCGGAACTTCGTTATAGTGGCGGTATGGTTCGCCCGGTTGGTGATGCCAATTATACGATTGCACCTTTGGCAAATTATAAGTGGAATCGCACAGAGGAAGCGATTAAAGGTTTAATGAATTTTGATCCTGATCCGTATGAAGGTTTTGCGATTGAGTATATCAATCCATCTACTGGCAAGACGGCAAACCCAACGATAGGTTCAAGGATGCAGTATCTTCCGAAAGGATTTCATACGAAAGCTCATCGGCATACGCATTCGACAATCCATCATGCATATAAAGGATCTGGTTATACGATTATTAACGGAGTACGTTTTGATTGGAAAAAAGGCGATTATTTTGTCATACCAAACTGGGCATGGCATGAACATGTAGTTTCAGAAGATTCTTATCTGTTCTCGGTGAACGATCTGCCGATTATGGATCGCTTCGAACTAGAACAAGAACAAGCTTATGATGTGGATAACGGGCATCAGAAAATCACTGGTGAATTCAAAGCGGCTTTTCGTTAATAGCTTAACAATTGGATAAATGGGAACCTCTTCTTCAACAATAACTTAAGTGTTTTTTAGAAGATACTAGGTTCCTTTTTTAGATAGCAGTTCAAAATCATTTGGTGGAATATTCTAGTCATTTATGGGGTAGTGTCAGATACATTTTAAAAATCAAAGGTAAAGGTCTACTAGGTTTATTATCACCATTCAATATAGCTACTACAAGAATTTTTTTGCTTCCACATAAAAGCTTTTCTTAAAGAAAACTGCGAAAGTTGCACATGCTAACATGACGGAAAAAGCATTGAGAAATGCTCAACTAACGATTAAACAAGTTATAAAAGCGATTCAGAAGCAGTAAAAGACGCCTATAATTCTCAAGAATTTTAAAAGTACATGGATGAAAATTACAGAGATAATTATTGGTTCATACTTAAAAATGATGAATCCTAGTATGACTAATGGAGAATTATTTGCTACGAGTGTGGTAAATATTTTAAAAATATATATTACACCTTGAAGTAAAAAAATAAACATGTCCATCGTTCCGTTTAGTTCTATAGATGATTTATCCGCTGAACGGAGATAGGAGAATACATTAAACCTAATTAGTAAGTTTTGTCCTTTTTAAGCTAACGGCGGCGTTACTTGACGATCATTGAGTTGCATAGGCAGCTCTTTTTTCTTATTGAACGAATGGGGTTAGTTGAATAGGAATTAGGTGTGACTGGAAGAATTGTCGATGATATAAAAAAACACCGAAGTGTCTTATGTATTTTCAAATTAAGCTTATGGACAACTTGGAATTTTTAGGGTTAATCATAATAGTGAAATTCAAAACCGTCTTCTGGTTCGCCAACTTCATACCCCAATAATTTTGTAGCGCTATTCTTAAATAATGTAATCCATTCATTCCATTCTTCTGCTGGTAATTCAGCATAGAATTGTAATCCACTTGGTTCAATACTTACTTCTATCAATTTACCATCTGAACCATACCACTGTGGACAGCCGTTTACAAAGTTGTTCCAGTTAGGCATTTCTCTATATAAACGCTCCAAATTATCCCAAACTTCATGTGGGGCAGAATAATGAATATTCAAATTAATGTTGTATATTTCCATATGTTCTCCTTTTAATATTTAGATTTATAAGTTGTTAATTCTTGATTTTATTCGCTAATTCAACCGAAAGTCAAACTTCTGAATCTTTGATAAGCTCATACACTGAATTTGAATATCCCATATCTACTAATATTCTAGCGATTCTTTCGAATTATTGTTTTACTGTGGGTCAACTGTGATAAAAACACTTTTTAATCCGTCATCCGTATATAAAAACTCCATTTGCAAACACATATCTGCCAATTCTGAATTTGAAGTTAAATCATAATCAACAGCAAATCCACTGTGATCATTGAATTCATAGAAGTTGATTTGTGAATATTCGTATGTTGGGTGAAAATTACATAGAGCGCCATATTCATCAAATGAATCAAATCCATTTAAGTTTAATGTTTCTTGGACATAATAGAATAATTCACCAATATCATCCACTTCAGATTCATCCACATAATTTAAAATGTTTTCATATTCTTTACTGTGCATTACTTTTAATATATTAGTAATAACAGTTAAAGCATATTGTTTATCTTCACTTTTCATATTGAACCTCCAAATTCTAATTTGTCTTTCTATTCAACTGTATAATATCATACAGTTGTGAGAAAATTCACTTAAGCTGTATGCCGTAATTGCTGGATTTTGACTTTCTAAAATAGAAAAGAAACCTTTTGTTTTAAAGAAACTTGAACAATTACCCAATGATAAGAAAGTCATTATATTAAAATCGCCAAGAGAAGTACAACTTTTTTAAATAAACTTAAGGTTGAGTTGTAATTTCTGAGGAGTGTTAAAAGAGAGTTTTTATTCAACTCCCATGAAAGAACTTAACCATCTTTCATTTTCTGTGATGAAGTGCTGTTTATTGCGCTTCAATGGATGGCTAACGGATGTGTTTATTAAAGATCATTGAGTTGCATTGGCAGCATTTTTTTACGAAGCATTTAGCTAAACAAGTTATAAAATGAAAAGAATAAAATAATTTAAAAAAGCATTCAGGGAATGAACTGTTCACCCTTGAATGCTTTTTCACTTCTTTTGTTTAGAGTGGATTTCCTGTCCACGTCCAATCTGTCTGTAAGCCTAACGTTAATTCCGTGGGGAAGGGGTGCCCGATTTTGTAAAAACATCTTAAATGATATCTCTGGTAATCTTTCCTTCCTCTTTTAACAATATCAACAGCTTTGCCTGGTAATATGTCTTCCGGATATTATCCGTATATTAGACGCCCATTTTTCTACGGGTATTGCTTGTTTTTTTCGTTTGCTGGCTTTTCATTTTTTTTGTTGAAAGGTCGACATTCTTTTTTCCTTTATTAGAAGAGGAATGGTTCTTTTTGTTTTCAAGCTGCTGTTTCACTGCCTCATGTAGGCTGATTTTTTTCTTTGGTACTTCAGAATGATTATTCTCGGTCATAGGAAATGCTCCTTTTAAATATGATAGTTAGTCCAGTATAAACTATTTCCTATCTTTTGTGAAACTTTCCACTTTAACTTACAACAAGTGAAGATGCTTTTTTACTAACGGTGCAGTTTAGTTGTGCGAAATGTTCCTAGCTCAAATGGAGAATGGTCACATTACTCTGGATATCAGAAGTGTTGATGATTAAATCGAATTGGATTAGTTGGAACGCCGTATGCGATGAAAGTCGCACGTACGGTGTGAACAGGGGGAAAAGCTGGCGATAATTTCAAAGGTTTACCTATCTGTATGAATAAGCGTGGGCACTTTTGTGTTTTAATTTCAAACAAAGGAAATTAATGTTAATATTAAAATGGAATATCGGCAATAATTAGAATAGTAAAAGAACAAGACTGCTATTAAGGTGGAGGTAAAACTTATGAAATACAATAAAGGCTTATATGTATCACTTGTACTAATGCTGTTTGTTATTTTGGTTAACACAACAATATTTGATGATGAATATTCAGGGATTGCAATGTTCGTTTGTTTAGGCATATTTATAATGGGAACAGCATTTTTTATAAATACTAAACAATTAAAAAATTAGGATGCGTAAAGCCTAAACTAACGGCGGTTTTACTTCAAGATGGGATTTAACAGGTCCCATCTTTTTCTTCTTCAACGAACGTCACAGGATAGTTGAAGACCAGTTATTATTGTGCGGTTATTGGGGTGAGTTGATTTTGAAATTCATTGAATTCGGAATAGGAAACACATGGATAATTAGGACTGAAACAGAGTTAGAGGATGGCACAGAATATGAGGAGAAGGGAATAAAAGGACCAATAAAGTTCTACTCCTTGTATTTAAGAATTTGGATTGGTAAAACCGTTTTAATAGCAGATTTAAAAGAAGGTTTTAAAAGACAAAAGAAAAACCGTAACGAATTTAAAGTTATATTTGGTATAGTCAGTGGTTAAATCTTGTTTCACTGAAAGATAGAGAACCCCTCAAGAATCATTGTTTTGACACAGGATGAAATCGTTTAAACCAAATATCACAGCGGACATTATAATAAATCTCTCTTTTCTTTATCTCTTTTACCTCTAACGATTGCTGAGCGTTCTAACCTCCAATTCTACATCCTATTGAAAACATAAACTCAAATATCGCTTTTTCTAGGGGAGTATGACATGCCTCTCTTAAATGTTCAATTTCGGCTTTCGGTTCCTTTATTTTAGCTGCTGGATTTTTAGATATACTCAATATCAACATCTAGACATACACCTCGCCATGGGGAGATTTTTGTAGAATGCTATACACAAAGATATTATCCAAATAAAACTTTAGTAAAATTAATGTATTTGACTAAATCTAAATTTCTTCTTCGAATAAGATATATTATTCTAAATCGAAAAGAAGGTGGTATAATGTCAAATCAACGAGGTCATAAAGATAGTAATGATGGGTCTAATTCCAAGGAATTACAAAGCAGTGTGGAAAGTAAAAATGAAAAAGTAAGGATTATTGTAAAAAAAGATGGAGAAGAAATTAGGACTGATTCTCCTGTATCGGATAAGTTAAAGCTTGTAATTGTTATAAATAATCAGTTCACTAGTGCACCTAATACCACGCAAATTGCAAGTGGGGCAGGAAGAAATAGTGCAGCTGGTAGTAATGCTGCAATAGATTCCTCGAATACCGATCAACAGCAAAGTGTGGGAGCACAAGGGGTAGCTAGAAACAGCGGTATGAAGGGAGAGCAGACTCAACCTCACGAACAGCATGAAGACTGTGATGGTGACGAGGAAATTGTTATCATCATCAATAATCAGGTAAATAGGGGGCAAAGACAGTCGTCAGCTACTCAGGTAGCAAGCGGAAGCGGTTTAGATAGTACGGGAGGAACTAATTCAGCCATAGGAAGTTCTAATACGAAGCAGCAGCATGCGGTTGGTGGAGGCGGTCGTGCAATAAATAAGGGTGAAAATGGTGATCAAGAGGAAAAGTAACAATTCATTGGAAAAGTTAAAAAGGATTAACATATAATTATCTACGTAATCTAAAAGAGAATTGATCACATAGCTTATAGAAAGGTAAGAATCAGTTTTTTATTTAATCAGAAGGATAATATCTGGGTCATATCATATTTCTAGTTTTTTAGACTTGGCAGTAAAGTTAACCATTGAAAGAATGGGTAACAAATATTTATTCGCCTTTTTTATAGAATGAGTATTCTATATCTTTTTAGATGATAGTAAAGCAGCGACTAATAGCGAATAGCTGACATGCGTAGGGCCAGAATAATGTATGAGTATATTTGAACGAAAACCTCATTTAGATATGTTACGGTGGACCGTATCATAAATAAGTGGGGTTTATTTGAAATATAGGAAAGCGCCGATCTAGATTAATGATTTTTTGTGTTGCTTTTGATTAAAGAAATTTATGGTAATAATAATTCTTGCATCAATTTAGATTTATTTAAAAAATGTCATCCAGAACTTTTGGTGATGAGCCTATAAATCCCAAAAATAATAGTAATTACATTATTATGGTAGCTTTAAGTGTTAAATTTTGTTAAAATTTACTCGATAATAAAAAGGGAGGAAATAGAGCATTGTATTTCAAGAAAGTCAGTCTTATGTTATGCATCTTATTCATTTCAGCTTCTATATTTACCATACATAATGCAAGTGCAAGTGGTGGTTTTGAAGATATTTCTCCAAGGCATGAAGCTTATGAAGAAATCAATAATTTAGTTGTCAACAAATCAAGCTTCGTAGATGTTGCAGTTGGCCGTGAGCTTTCGGGCTATGTAGAACAGCAACAGCTTAGCTTCTTTAAAAGTGAAAAGGAGCTACCTGTTAAAGATGTAGCTGTACTTGATACATCACAGGTCATTGGATTAGTTTCCTCAACAACTGATGGATTAAATATTCGTAAATCCAAAGATTCGTCATCTAAAGCTAACATTGTAGGTACTATCAATAAAGGTGGTAAACTATCAGTCTATGAAGTTGAAGGAGATTGGTTAAAGGTTTCCTATAATGATACCTTTGCCTATGTTTATAAAACGTATGCACAGTTTTTAGATGCAGATGGTCATGCATTAGGGAATATTCAAAAGCAAGTTACTACAACACAAAGTATAAATAGTTATGTAAAACCTACATCTTCTTCAAAGGTTATTTCGACTGTCAATAGTAAAGTGAAATTACCTGTTTATAAGATAGTAAATGGTTACTATTTAACTGTAGTAAATGGTGTACCTGGCTATATCGTGGCAGATAGTACTGAGGATGTAAAAGTAGAGAAACCTTCTACTCCGAATCCAACTCAAACTCCTCCGACAGTTTCAGGTGATCTACTAGGTCGAGTGACAGTTGATCATTTAAATGTCCGCAAAGAAGCTAACTCTACTTCTACAGTACTATGTAAGTTGAAAAAAGGCGAATATGTTCAAGTAAATAGTATTAACGGTTATTGGGCACAAGTTACTTATAACGATCAAAAAGGGTATGTCCATAAATCTTATTTAAAGATATTAAATCAAAGTGGTAATCCGTTAAAAGATCGTATAATCATTATTGATCCAGGTCATGGTGGCAAGGATCCTGGAACTGTAGTAGGTACTATCGCAGAAAAAAACATTGCTTTAAAGGTCAGCACTCTTGTTACGCAAAAGCTTGAGGCGGCAGGTGCGAAGGTTTTAATGACTCGTACTGGGGATACGTATCCTACACGAGAAGGTCGAGTTGACTTTACTCATGCTAATTATGGTGAGATTTTCGTAAGTATCCATGTTAATTATGCAGCTAATACTTCTGCGCAAGGTACCGAAACATTTTACGCTGAAACACCAGGTGATATGCATCAGGAAGACATTGATCTTGCGACGTTTGTAAACAATCAAATTGTTAAAAACGTAAATATGAATAATCGAAAGGTCAAAAAAGGAAATTTCATTGTAATTGCAAATACGAATATTCCAGCCGTTCTAGTTGAGCTAGGCTTCCTATCAAATAGTGAAGATCGAGCTAAACTGATAGATGATCAATATATTGAGCTATTTGCTGAATCTATCTACAAAGGAATTTTGGAATATTACTCAAAACAATAATAAAAAGGGCTACATAGTTCATTAAAGTGTACCTTTGTAAAGGACATTTTGAAAAAAAGCTAGGCAACCTTTTGAAGCTGCTGTCTGTATTTTGCAGGCGGCAGCTTTTTCAAGTTCCATTGCCCTCGATAATGGTTGTAATACATCCTATAAATTTTCACTTCTCGTTTTACTTCTTCTACTGTTTCGCACGCTTTCATATTGGTTTCATCTTCAAAATGACCGAAGAGGGATTCATGGGGAGCGTTATCCCAACAGTATCACTTTGGCCATTATACGTGCCGTATGCGCTTTTCGAATTGGGCATACAATCTCGGATTTCTTTATAATGCGGCGAATACGTTTTAAGTTATATGTAATCCCATATTGATTTTCTAACGTCATTCCGTTCTTGGGAGTTTTCCTTTTTCATTTTCTGCAATAAAATAGCGTTTAAATTCCTCAGTATAAGTATCGCTTTATCACTAGCAGCCTGCACATTAGGATTACAGTTTAGTTGTTTTTGCTCTTTTTTAGTAAATAATTATTTCGTCATTTATTCCGCTCCGACATCTTTTTTCAAAGTGTCTATCTTAGAGGGTACAGTTTTTGGATAGGCAGCTCTTTTTTCTTTATTGAACTCCCATGAAAGAACGTAATCATCTTTCATTTTCTGTGGTGAAGTGCTGATTTTTGCATTTCATGGACGGCTAACGGAGCAGTTTAATTCAATAATCGGAAGGAAAAAGGTATATAGAAAGGGAACTATTTGATATACCAGATTAAATAAAGGAGAGAAGGCATGAGTAAATCATTTATTGAACAAGTACATTACATTAGAATTCATGTAAAAGATTTAGAAATGTCTGCACAATGGTATAGAGATGTATTAGGGCTTCAGTTATTAAACATTACTGAGGAATTGGCGATTTTAAAAGTAAATGAAGGACCTTTCTTACTTATCTTAGTTCCTACCGAAGATGAAACATTTGCACATTTTACAATTAATAATGAACAAGAATTTAGTATTGGTTTTACAAGTCCAGAATTATCTGAATTTCATCAACACTTAATTGATAATCGAGTTAAGGTCGAGGATATAAAAGAAGATAATGGTCATGCCTTTTTCCATTTTTATGACCCAAATGGTAATAAACTTCAAGTACACTGGTAAGATTAAATAAATAAATTACCTTATTTCATTAACGGGTGCGTTATTGAAAACATTCAATCGTTTTATTCAGACCTTTCCATTGAAGACTTCGGGCTCCTCATATTAAAGCAGTCGGTAAATATGTTGAAATTCGCTGAATATGAGGGAGAAATTATCTTAGCGCGAAATGGTCATTTATTGGGTTGTGCATTTCATCCGGAATTAACTGTGATTCAAGAATTCTAGAATATTTTGTATCCTATGGTATTGCTTGCAAAATCTGTTTTCATATAGTACAGTATGGTTAAAATTTAAATAACTGAACACGATGATGGGAAGTAGTAGCAAGCACGTTTTTTTTAGAGAGTCAGCGGTTGGTGGAAGCTGATAGAAGCACTTGTGAATCCGTCCTGGAGTTGCACAGTCGAAGTAATGTAAGTAGGCTGTAGCCGGCTGAAATGCCGTTATGAAATAAGTGGATTAGGTATATGCCTAATCAATTAGGGTGGCAACGCGGGTAGCTCTCGTCCCTTTTTAGGGATGAGGGCTTTTTTGTGTTTATTTTGATTCAAAGCGGAGCTATTCGAGTTTAGCTTGCAACGCAATTAAACCAAGACTTAATGGATGCAATGTCATTAAACTACTGGAGGTATGACGATGTTAGATATTAAACGCGTACGCGATCATTTCGCGGAAATTAAAGAAATGCTATTAACACGTAATGAAGATTTAAGCAACTTAGATGACTTTGAGGATTTAGATGCAAAGCGTCGTGAGTTAATTGCTAAAACAGAAGAATTAAAAGCAGAACGAAATAAAGTATCTGAACAAATTTCTGTTATGAAACGTAACAAAGAAAATGCGGATGAAGTCATTGCGCGTATGCGTCAGGTTGGCGATGAAATTAAAGAATTAGATGTCCAATTAAATGATGTAGAAGAACGCTTTAAAGATATGATGATGCGTTTACCAAACGTTCCACATGAATCTGTACCAGTTGGCACAACAGAGGACGATAATGTAGAGGAATATACTTGGGGTGAGGTACCAACATTTGATTTTGACATTAAAGCACATTGGGATCTTGCTACAGATTTGAAGATTGTTGACTTTGAACGGGGAACAAAAGTAACAGGTAGCCGTTTCTTATTCTACCGCGGGCTTGGAGCTCGTTTAGAACGTGCATTAATGACATTTATGATGGATTTACATGCAGATGAGCATGGTTATGAGGAAATGCTACCACCTGTCATTGTTAATCGTGATAGCTTGACGGGTACTGGAAATCTACCTAAATTTGAAGAAGATGTATTTAAATTAGAGGAAACAGATTATTTCATGATTCCAACGGCAGAGGTACCTGTAACAAACTTCTATCGTGATGAAATTTTACTGGCTGAGGCTTTACCACAAGGCTTTGCTTCCTATAGTGCGTGCTTCCGTTCAGAAGCAGGCTCTGCGGGTCGCGATACACGTGGTTTAATTCGTCAACATCAATTCAACAAAGTAGAATTAGTACGATTTGTAAAACCAGAAGAATCTTATGAACAGCTAGAACTATTAACAGGTCATGCTGAAAAAGTACTGCAATTATTAGGGTTACCATACCGTAAACTAAAAATGTGTACAGCTGATTTAGGATTTACTGCAGCGAAGAAATATGATTTAGAAGTTTGGATTCCTGCACAAAACATGTACCGTGAAATTTCTTCTTGCTCTAACTTTGAGGATTTCCAAGCACGACGAGCGAATATCCGCTTCCGTCGTGAGCCAAATGCAAAACCAGAATATGTTCATACATTAAACGGTTCAGGTCTTGCCATTGGTCGTACAGTTGCCGCTATCCTAGAAAACTATCAACAAGCTGATGGAAGCGTCGTAATTCCTGAAGTGTTAAGACCATACATGGGTGGTAAAGAAATAATTGCACCAAATTAAATAACGGGCAAAAGCTATTTTAGCTATCCTTTAACAGGTAATTGTCTTGCCTTTTTATCGATTTACTGATGCTTTTAATAGTATCGGGTGTTGTAAACACAGTGAATTGAAAAAATGTTTTATTTCTTAAAGGAATTTTAGACTAAAAAAGATGTTCCTATAATCAAGGATGGGATATATTAGGGAAAATTTAGAAATGACATTTTGCAGCTCTTTCGCATTTTCCACTATTCCGCATTCGGGCGCTTTTCTTTAAGAAGGAAAGCGTCTATTTCGTTATAGAGACATATACTTTAATAAAGTGTTATCCAACACTGCCTAGGAAAGGATTTTTAAAAGGGAATTACATTGTTCAATTGAATATAGATATATAACTAATAAAAAGTTGGTGACTTATGAGGATAGTTATAACAATTGGATTCGTGGTTATAGCTGGAGCATTTGTATTTTACAACAAACTTTATTTCCTTTCATAAAAGGGATGTACCAAATTTAATTGTTTGGGAGGATGTGCGTTTTGATGGATTACGTTTATCATATGATACCTAAAAAAATGACGGGGGAGGTTCTTATTTCCCTTAACGAGATAAAATTGATACATCCGGAACTTTATAAAACTTACTCAAAAAAGTATTCTGACCATCCAGAAAGGCCGAGCTTATTATTGAAAAGAATCCCCAAATTAAATTGTTTATGGAATGATGTGATTTTTTTACTACCTCTTCATCCTTACTATGTTTACGAAGCATTACATTCTCTTGGAATAAGTATTAAAAAAGATTTGATGTTTTATGAAATACCGACGGAAAGATTAATGAAAAATAAAAATGCTGTGTATTTCTATAATAAAGAGAATTATATAGGTCCTGCTTCGGATATACCTGATGAAGAAATTCAAATCATTGATATCATTTCATATCCAGAATGTTCAGCTTTACCATCAGACACATTAGCCTACTTCACAGAAGAACATAAAAAGGGTGTAAACTTCGGGATGTTTGCACATATTCCTCATATTTTGAGTTTAGGAAACATTAATATTAAAGGTGTAAATATGATTAATTGGAGTGCTGCTCCAGTTCAAACATAATGCGACCTTGTTCAACTCCCATGAAAGAACTGTGATGTAGCGCTGGTTTTTGCGCTACATGATAGCTAATGGGTAACCGATTTTTACATTGACTGGAACACATATACATATAAAAGGAGGAAACGACAAGTTGAAATTGATTTGTAAAGCATGTAATTTAGAAATTTCTGAACCATTATCCGAATTAAAAGACTTGAATTTGATTAATAAAAAGGATGGTCATGATTATATTCCTAGAGGCTATTATTTAATTCAAAAAGAAACAGCTTATGAACTATTAGAAGGATCTATCATTATAAACGTTAAAGATTTAATCAATTCAAATCGTCATTCAGATAGCAGTAGATTAAATGGTTGTTGTGGTCTTGACGGTTGCGATGGAATGAACAGGGTTTGCTTGCATGATCACGAAATTGGTACAGAATACTCTGATTGTTGGAGGTTTCATAAAGTTGTATTAAATCCAGAGTTAGTACAATTTATTTAAGATTTACAATTACACGGTGTAGTTTAGTTGAAGAAGGAATTTTCACATTTTTACTTGAAATATATCTATAAAAAGACTATCGATGGAGGGCTATTTATGGCATTAGTTTCAATCTATACAGTGGGTAGGCTAAACCATCCCTATGACCACCCTGCCTCTCGTGAATTTTATCAAGTGGGAAATGAAGTATATCGTCAGGCAACTAAGTCAGGACTTATAGAGATATTTTCACCTGAAGGAGTCCCTTTTCCTGAAGAAACCGTAAAGGGAACGGGTTCTCCTATTCTTACGCTAACGGTATGGAGAAGTCTTCAATCCTTATATCGCTTTACCTATTCAGGAAAGCATATACAAGCATTACGAGATAGAAGCAAATGGATTGAGCCATATCCAGAGAAACATCTTTCTTATGTAGTTTGGTGGACAGAAAAGGTGAAGGATGTCACATGGGAGGAGGCATTTAAGAGATACAACTATTATATTCTGCATGGTCCAACTCCTTTTGCGTTTGATTTTAAACAATCATTTGATGAACAAGGGGAGAGGTTCTTGATTAAGTAGCATGGGCCCGCTCTGGAGGGAATTGTGAAGTATTCACTTAAACTAGCGTAGGCTTTAATTTAAGACCATTGAGTTGCATAGGCAATTCTCTTTTTCTTTATTGAACTAACGTAAGCAGAAGAGTTGAACAAGGGGAAGGCTTCACCATATAAAAACTATCCATAGATTGGGTGAATATTCCGATTTCTAACAATGAAGTACCCAAACTAAGAGAACTTGTTGGATGGGATAGAAGAGAAAAAGATTACCCGACATTATTTAAGCGTTGTAATTTCTGGGCTGGGGTAACAGAAATGAAAGTAAAAAATTGATTACTTTTGGTTATGTGTGTGGAATGGGCTTAGTACATGGTTATGTGGAAGATATAATCGTTCATCCTGAATCAGTTGAAAAGTGGTATTAACAATAAACAAAGAAATATATTTTTTCCATTATTAGGATAATTATTTATCTCGCAACCACGATGAAGTATAATTTAAATATAGGGAAAATTCAAATCTCGCTTAAAAAAACACACGATGGAGGATGGAATGAATAGGAATAATTTTTTAGAGATAATTGAACAATCAAATATTGCAAATCATAAAGAGTATTTATCTCAAGTGGTGAGGCCAGCAATTGATATTCTTAAGAATAAAAATGCCGAACCACGATTAGGCTGTAGTCGTTTTGGAGGAGCACCTGATTTACCAATTGGTAGCGAATGGCCAACGTATGAGAAGAAGCTGTATCGCTTCATTGGCCAGATCAATTTCACAGAAATCGCATCACCTGAAAGAGGTTTGCCATCGAAAGGGCTCCTAAGTCTCTTTGTAGCAGATGATAATTATGATGATGATGAATATCTAGAGGTGTTTGAGGACGGATATATTCATGGTATCTATATTCCTGAAACGACGAATCTAGAGACGATAATGCCGCCCCATTCAGATATTGGCAAGACTACAGTGATTGAGTTTTTCCCGACTATTGATATTCCTTATGACGAATACCAGTTAAAGGACTGGCCTTTCGATGAAGTTCAGAGCGACATATACACAGAAATCCGGGATTCTCTACATAAAAGTTCGGACTATCTTCTAGGCTATCCTTCTCATTATTCACTAGCGTATGATCCAACGCCTGAAGCAGAATGGATCTCACTGTTAACGGTTGATTCGGATGATAGTCTTGAGTGGTGTTGGCATGATGGCGATAAATTAATGATATTTATTGAAACAGAACGACTGAAAAATTTGGACTTTAGTAGATTAAAGTCTGATGCAGGTTAAAGAGCCATAGATAGTGTAGAAGATGAATCGTTACGCTAAACTAAAAGAGCGTAAATACCATGTTACAAAAGAAGGTTAAATCAATATTTATCAGTGAGAACTCTTTTGATAAACGAGGCCTGACCCGGCGTTTTGTTCAGAAAAAGGATAAATTTAGAAGAGAACCATTATATGTTTTTCTAATATTTGTGGTTATTTATTTTATTTCTTATTGAACTAATGGTGAAGTTTAGTTGAATAGTGTTGTTTAACATGTCTTCAACAATCGAGCCATTTAATGGTGTGGAAGTCTAATTGAGGAGGGAAACTGTGAGGATACCTTTTGTACCTAAAAATGTTGAGATTAATCAAGACCGCTATGATTTTATTAAAGGATATCGAGGCGGAGGATTTATGTTAATTGCGGGTGCTGTCCTTCAATATTGCTGTTGCCATTCGTTTCTTTAGTTTGTTTCTCAATAGCAGCTTTCTTCATAGGTCATTCATTTGTTTTAATAACAGGGATTTGCTCCAGTTTAACGCTTATGTTTATTCTGCTATACGGCTATTTTACTGGTAAAGTATTTGTAGGAAGAACGCTTACTACGTCAATAGGTTTCATAATAGCCGTGCTTTCAATAGCCCTCATTAAAACATCTATTGTAACAATTTATATTCCAATATTTACTTTAGCACTACCATTCACTTTATATTATTTTATTCAAGATAAACTTACGAGTGTACATTCAATTACAGTTAGTACTTTAACAGCTATATTATTTGGTGTATTAATGTACATAGTTCCTTTTTATATAATGTGGTATCTCGTTGTTGGGTTAACGCTTATTTTGGTTATCACGCAATTTTCACGTAAATATCGCTTTATTTAGAAACTAAAGTTCTTGTTCAACTATCGGAGGCTTTACTTCAATAAGAGGTAGAGCCATTTTCGGTTATATGGAGGCTTGGACTTCCCTCTAACTTATAGAGACAACCTAACTAATGGTTAGTTTGGGTGAATAAGGGGATCAAATTAATCAATTTTTTTATAAAAAACAGTTTCAAAAAATATAGGAAAGCCAACGTTTTGATCAAAACTTTATTCAAAATGTTGGCTTTTTAATTACGGAGAAATCAAGAGTTTAGAGTGATTTTCACTCGGCACTTCTATATAAACATCAAACTCAACAAGCACAAAAACCTTTACGCAAAGAGGCTTATCATTTAAAAGCATCCTTTAACATAGATAGTACTTACCTCTATTGTCAAAATAACAACACTCTTTCTGAATGATATAACATTTGGAATTGGCATGTGCAGTTTTTTGATTCCTGAGTAAAATTCATTGAACAGTTCATTACATTCATTTTGGATTGTAATTGGTTTTATATACAGTTAATAATACAAAAAAACAAGCATTTTTTAGTTTAAACCTCAAATAATAATGATTAGAAATAATTATTTGCAGGAGGTGAAAACTTGAGGAAATATTATCTGTTGATCGTACTTTGCATTCTTGGGATCTTTGTATTTTTTGTAAATGAAAAATCTTTTGCCGACAAAGGTAGGAAGTATTACGAAGAAGCAGGACAAATTTTGTGGGATATCAATACGGATGAAAAAGTTATTGCCTTAACTTTTGATGATGGTCCTCATAAAAAGTATACCCCTGAAATTTTAGATATATTATCCAAATATAATGCAAAGGCAACTTTCTTTATTGTGGGTGAAAATGCAGATAAAAATCCTGAGCTTGCTTTACGTGTACACGAAGAAGGACACGAACTAGCCATTCACACATATACACATCCTCTAAGAACGAACGTTTCCAAACTAATGAAAGAAATAAAACAATCACATGCAACGATTTTTGGAATTACTGGATATTCGCCTGTTTTATTTAGACCAGTAGAAGGTCAGTATACGGATGCCATGATTGATGCAATTATTCAAGAAGGGTATAAAGTTGTCATGTGGTCATGGCATTTAGATACATTCGATTGGAAAAATCCTGGAGAAAAGAGGATTGTTAACACTGTTTTAAAAGGTGCAAAGCCCGGAAGTGTAGTGTTATTTCATGACGGTGGAGGGAATCGTTCGCAAACCGTGAGAGCATTGGAAAAAATCTTACCAGAACTTGAAGAGCAAGGATATAAATTTGTAACGGTTTCTGAGCTGCTGGAAATCCAAAAATTAAGTAAAAAAGAAGGAAAATAACTATTGATAAAAAAGCGCAAATAGGTCAGGGCTTGGTTTCTAATAATAACTAAGCCTTGCTTTTTGAAATTGGTTGAAATTATTATATAATTAAGAAAAGTTTGGTATTTATAATAAAACGGAAGGTGAATAAGATGAAACAAATTATTGCATTAGGGGGAGGGGGCTTTTCTATGGAGCCTCAATCCATTATTAGATACATATATTTTACAGCAATCTAACAAAGCTAATCCTAAAATTTGCTTTGTTCCGACTGCAAGCGGGGACTCGGAAAATTATATTTCGAGATTTTATTCTTTTTTTGACTCCCATCAATGTATTCCGTCCCACTTATCACTTTTTTCTCCGCCTACTCAAGATTTGGAAAGTTTTATTTTGGACAAGGATATAATTTATGTTGGCGGAGGAAATACTAAAAACCTTTTAGCTTTATGGAAAGAATGGTCGTTAGATCGCATTTTTAAGACAGCATGGCATGAAGGAATCCTTTTGACAGGCATTAGCGCAGGATCAATTTGTTGGTTTGAAGAAGGAATAACAGATTCATACGGCGGAGGAAATTTACAGCCGATAAACTGTTTAGGGTTTCTTCCAGGAAGTAATTGCCCTCATTATGATGGAGAAATCAATCGAAAACCAGCTTATCATGATTTGGTCCAAGCAAAAAAGCTCTCATCTGGACTTGCTGTTGATGATGGAGTGGCCGTTCATTTTATCGATCAAGAAATCCATAAAATTGTTAGTTCAAAGCCTAACGGGAAAGCATATAGGGTCTCTTTTGATGAGGAGATGAAAGAGCAAGAATTATTTGTAGAGTATTTAGGAAGTATGTAAAAACTTAAACGTGTTGATTAGGAAAAAATAGGTTTAATATTGAGCGATATAAAGATTTTTTTGTAGCTATTTTGCTCATATATTCCGATTTAAACTGATTGTAGCATAGGGCTACTCGACTCCCACGGGAAAGCGAGTAGACCATAGCGGAAATCAGAGCCTCCTAAAGGATGGATAAAAATGGTTAATCAACAAACCTGTAAAAACTTTAAAGTATAAGCCTACTCATGATATTGAATAGGCTTATTTACATGGGTTACGTGTTTTCATTCTAATTTTTAAAGTTAAGAAATAATTCGTCCTTTACCAAAAGGAATACATAATGGTGTGCCAAAAATAGGATCAGCCGTCATTTTACAATCTAGATCAAAGACATGTTTTACTAACGTAGTGGTCATGATTTCTTCAGGTCTTCCTTCTTCAAAGACGCCGCGATCTCGAACAGTAATAATATGATCAGCATATCGACAGGCCAAGTTTATATCGTGTAGCACCATAATAATTGTCCGTTTTTGCTGTTGATTTAATTCAAATAGTAAATCTAGAACTTCAATTTGATGAGTTAGATCTAAGTAGGTAGTAGGTTCATCTAATAAAATAATATCTGTATCCTGGGCAAGGGTCATGGCGATCCAGGCACGTTGACGTTGACCACCTGAAAGCTCGTCGACCGGTTTATCTCGTAAATGATCCACGCCGGTTGCCTTTAAGGCGTTTAACACGACTTCTTCATCTTTCTCTGTCCACTGTTTGCGCCAGCTTTGATGAGGGTAACGACCTTGTTTAACAAGTTGTAAAACGGTTAATCCTTCTGGTGCTACTGGGGATTGCGGAAGAATAGAAAGTTTTTTTGCTACTTGTTTAGTGGATAATTTAAAAATATCTTGGCCATCTAATAATACAGAGCCATTTTTAGGCTTTAATAATCGAGCAATTGAGCGTAATAGTGTAGATTTTCCACAACCGTTGGCGCCAATAAGCACAGTAATTTCATTCATGGGAATAGATAAATTTAGATTTTCAATAATATTGGAATCACCATAATTTAGTGTAAGTGATTTCGTTTCTAACGTAATAGTCATGACAGTTGACTCCTTTATTTTCTAGGGTTTCTAAATAATAAATAGATGAAATAAGGAGCACCAATGGCAGCTGTAAACACACCAGCTGGTACTTCTAAAGGGCTAAATGCAGTTCGTCCAATAATATCTGCAACCATTACTAGTAAAGCGCCAATTGCTGCAGATGTCGGAATGAGAACACCGTATGACGGTCCTACAATGCGTCTTGCAATATGTGGTGCCATTAAGCCGACAAAACCGATCGCTCCTGCAAAACAAATAGCACTTGCTACTAGACTTGAACTCAAGAGTAATAAGAATAAACGAGTTTTTTGTACAGATTGTCCTAAACTAGCAGCTGTATCATCACCTAATTCTTGGACATTTAGCTGTCGAGTAATAAAAAATGTTATAAGTAGAAGAACTATGATCACTGGAACGATAATTTGGATTTGATCCCAATCAGCACTTTTGACGCTCCCTGTAATCCACTTATTTGCTTCACTCGCTTGATAAATAGGACCGATAATCATTAACATTGTCGTTATGGCTTGCATAAATGCAGAAACGCCGATACCGATTAATACAAGTCGAGTGGGTGTTACACCATCTTTCCAAGCAAATATGTAAACAATGATACCAACGAAAGTTGCTCCGATAAAACCTGCAAGAGGTAACCATTCAATACTAACTGTTAAAGAATGATTGGAATCACTAAAGATGGCTAAAAAACCAACGACCGCTGCTCCACCACCGGCAGAAATACCGATAATATCAGGGGAGGCTAATGGGTTTTTAATAATTCCTTGTAATATAGCACCTGCCACTGCTAAAGCCATTCCAGCAAAAGCAGCAAGAAAAATTCTAGGCATTCGGAAATCAACAATAATTAATTGATCAAACTCAGAACCTTTGCCGAACAGGGTTTGGATCACCGTTAATGGATTTATAAATGAATCACCAAATGATGCACTAAAGAAAAAGACGGCTAGTGTCAGGATGCTAATAAAGGTAAGTTTTTTAGAAGCTTTGACATCAAGTAAAAACGAGATTTTATTTTGTAGTAAACGTATTGTTTTTAACTGTTTCATTATTTTTTTCCACCTTTTCGCGCAAGGTAAATAAAGAATGGCGTACCAATCATGGCTGTCATTACTCCTACTGGAACTTCTTGAGGCATAATGATATAGCGTGCTGCTACATCAGCTATCAGTAAAAGAATGCCACCTAATAGAGCGGCCATTGGAATGAGCCAACGATGATCTGTGCCAACAAACTTTCGCGCAAAATGGGGTACCACAATTCCAACAAACCCTATTGGACCAGCTACTGCAACTGAACCACCTGCTAATAAAATGACAATAATACCTACCATCAACTTCATGAATCCAAGGGGTAGTCCTAGGCCTCTTGCTACATCGTCCCCAAGAGCAAGAATATTCATTTTAGTAGAGATCAACAGAGCGCCAATCCACCCAATGATAAAATAAGGTAATACAGATATAAGAATTTCAATCTTTCGACCTTGTACGGAACCAGCTAACCAAAACAATACTTGTTCGAGTGCTGCTTCGTTTGTTGCAAGTAACCCTTGCGTAAAGGAAGCAAATAATGCACCGATAGCGGAACCTGCTAATGTTATTTTGACTGGCGTTATCGCGTCTCGTCCAGCTGCGCTAATACCATAAACAGATAGAGCAGCTATTGTAGCACCTAAAAATGCAATCCACGCAAATGCTTGCAAACTTGTAACATTGAAGAAAATCATAGCAAAAACGACCGCGAAACCAGCTCCCGCATTAATTCCTAATATGCCTGGTGATGCTAAAGGATTTTTCGTTAATGTCTGCATGAGCACGCCTGTAATAGCAAGGGAAGCACCCACACAAGTAGCGATTAGTGCTCTTGGAATCCGAACATTTTGAATAATAATATGCTCGTTAGAATGATTAAACTGTGTAAAAGATTCAATAGTCGTTTGAATGGACGTATCTGCATAGCCGTATACAATACTGATTCCCATACAAAGGAGTAGGAGTACTGTTCCTACTATTAGTGCAATAGTTTTTGAAAAATTATTTTTTAAAATCATATAAATTCATACTCTTTCTTTGCATATTTATCATGTGTGTTGATTAACCATTTTTATCCCCTATTATTAATTAGAGGCTCATCACCATAACGTGGAGTTGATCTCCGTTCCGGCTGGGCGCTTTGTTGCTGACGCTTCGCTTTCGCACAGATAAAACATTTGCCGCTGACGCTTCGCTTTCGCGCAGAGCTTCCTGGGGGCGTCCGATGAGCCGCTTTTGTTGCTGCTGTCGTTGCACTTTCGCACAGACAAAACCCAGTTGCTGCCGCTACGTTAGCACTACGCTTTCGCACAGAAAACATCCGCTTCGCTCCAGGGTCTCATCTGTGACGCTGATCCCCAAGGAGTCGCCCAGCCTCCACTCCGATCAACTTATATGTATGACAAACGTTTTAACAAATGCCATTCCCAACTTTTGATGATGAATTTAATAACAAGAAGCTGATTTTCGCTAAGTACAACTCTCTTTAATCAGTTAAAAACGGGAATATAATAGCAAAATAGCAACAAAAATCCTTTTATCGCTCAATAATAAACCTATTTTTTCCTAATCAACACTTCTGCATATTTATAAAAAAATATTGACAGTAATAGATTCTTACAATATGATTAATTTCGTTCTTAAGTAAATGAAAGTGATTCTCATTATCGCTTAATCTGCTTAAATATTCTATCATATACATTGGAGGAAGAAAAGATGCAAAAGGCATTTAAAAAACTACTAGTTATGCTTGCTGTTGTCGCTGTATTTGCTTTAGCAGCATGTGGCAATGACAAGGAAAGCAAGAAAGAAGAAAGTTCAACTAAGAGCACTGCCTATACTGTAGTTTAACAAATGAAGGAACAGAAGCACTTTT
Organism: Lysinibacillus sp. RS11; assembly: GCF_042019215.1. NCBI lineage: Bacteria > Bacillati > Bacillota > Bacilli > Caryophanales > Bacillaceae > Lysinibacillus > Lysinibacillus sp. RS11. The sequence continues at coordinate 2,136,765 of NZ_CP168124.1, forward strand.
AGCTTTAGGTATTAAGCCGGTAGGGGCTGTACAAGCATTTTCAGGTAACCCTTGGTATGATCATTTAACAGATAAGTTAGAAGGCGTAGAAGTTGTTGGTTTTGAAAGTGAAATTAACCTTGAAAAAATCGCTTCTTTAAAACCAGATCTAATCATTGGGAATAAATTAAGACAAGAAAAAGACTATGAAAAATTAAGCAAAATTGCTCCAACAGTTTTCTCAGAAACATTACGCGGTGATTGGAAAGAAAACTTTACACTTTATTCAAAAGCGGTAAATCAAGAAGCTAAAGGCAAGGAAGTTCTAACAGCATACGAAGATAAAGTTCTAGCTCTTAAAGAGAAGCTTGGCGATAAAACGAACCAAGAGGTTTCATTCGTACGTTTTATGGCCGATAAATCTCGAATCTACTATACAGATTCATTCTCAGGCGTTATTTTTGATTCTTTAGGATTCAAACGTGTACCAGAGCAAGCGGAATTATTTAAAGATAATGCGAAATTAGGTAATTTAGCTGTTGAGGTAGGTAAAGAAGCAATCCCTAAAATGGACGGAGATGTACTTTTCTACTTCACTTACATGCCAACAAGTGATGAAACAGGATTAGCTACTGAAAAAGAATGGACAGAAGATCCACTTTGGAAAAACTTAAGTGCCGTACAAAAAGGCAATGTCCATAAAGTTGACGATGTCATTTGGAACACAGCAGGCGGTATTCTTGCAGCTGAAATTATGCTTGACCAAATTGAAGAAATCTTTGTTAAATAACATCGATATCCAGAATACTAATTAAGAAATCGCTATACGCTCATCGACATAGGATGATTGTATAGCGTTTTTTTCGCTTAAAATAACTAAATTTCATCAAATGCTTCTCTGTGAAACATTTTTTCGGAGTTTCACTTTCTTCTATATAATACTCGGAATATTAAATTCTCTGTCACTCATATTCCCCAAGGGAAATTTTACTTCAATTTAACGGGGAATCACCAAAAGCTGTGGATGAAAACGTATGCCTTGTATATAGTTGATCTTCGTTCCGACTGGGCAATTCCTTTGGGATTAGCGGCTCATCGGACGCCCCCGGACGGAACGGAAATCAACCACACGTTATGGTAATTAGCCAGTTTGAACAAAAAATGGTGATTATGCGTAAAATAAGTAGGGGGTGTTGAGTTTGAGGTATTTATTAATAGGTGTATTCTTATCATTATTCGGTGTTTTAATATCCATGATTTTTTGGGGAATGGAAAAAGTCTATTTAGTTACTGGGACGGTCGGTTGTATTTTCATTGGCATATCTATGATTCTTTCAGGTTCCATGGTAAGTGGGGATAGGATGAGGGCAAACTTCGCAACCGAGACAACTGATGAGAGGGACGAACGTAATAAAATTACTATGAATGCATTGCTAATTGCTTTACCAAATATTTTTGCAGCGATATTATTTTACTATTTAAGTAAATAGAGGATATTGAATAGACAAAATGCTAAAAAACTTTTTGGGCGTTTTTTGGAACTTCTAACGAAAATAATAAAAAGGTCACTCGGACAATAGTGACCTTTTTGTATTACCTGTAGTGTGTAAGGCTGGTGCATGTTCTTACTATTACTATGATGATGTGATATTTAGCAATAGCGACTTTGGAAATAATTAATTGTGACAATGATAAATAGCCTTAACTACTTCATTAAAAATTTAATACTTAATCATAAAAAAAATTACCTATTAATACAAGAATGTTGCGCCGACAATAATTAATAGAATGAACAGAACAACAATTAATACAAATGTTGAACCGCCGCCATAGCCTCCGCCACCGCAATTGTAGCTACCAACATTTCCACCTTGCCAGTATCCCATAGTGTATCCCTCCTTTCTACAATCTATAATATGTTTAAGTATAGGAAGGAGGGGTGGTAATCATCTAAGTATTATTTCCATTTGGCATTAAAATTTGAAAATTGTATTCAAGTTATAAATTTAAAAAAGGGTCACTTACAAAAAAATGACCAAGTTTAGGAGGTGCAAAGCTAAATTAGCTTTACACTACTATTATTATGATGAATTGCTTTTTTTCTATAGTGCATTGCCTGTCAAAAAATTTTATTGGGAAAATCAATTCCAATATGAGTAAACAACTTGAAGAAGAAATTGTTTCTAACGGTCTTACGGTTGCATGCGTGCACCCTAATTCACCTTGTTGAATAATAAAATTGAAACCATTACAAATTTCAACCGTATAAATTAGGGAAGGGTTCAAGGAGGTGTTGATGGTATGCCGTTTATTGGATGGGGCATTCTAACTTTTTCAATTGTTTTTTACATACCATTTTTTATTTGGGTTTCTGCTAGCTATTTAGGTGACGGAGATCGTACAAAAAGAAAAAATAACTATTGGGTATTCTTAGTATCAATTGGGTTATTAAATTCCATAAATTTTTTCTTCTTCAAGATTCAAGATACATATTATTTAGCAGTAATCATCGCAATCATTTTGTTCTATAGCCTATATATGTTTTTAATTGTCCGAAAAGATAAAAGAAAAGTATCATTTAGATGAGACTTTTAGGACAAGTTATCCCCATTAAATGGACATGTCTATTTAATGGGGATTTTTTTTATTAAGGCTCTGTTAAATTTAATTGTTGTTGGTTTTTAAATCAATAATTAGGGGAACCTAACCTGATCTGTTAAGTTTCACCGTTATTTCGAGGGGGCGTCTTAATAATGCGAATCTACAACGCTAAGAAAAATACGTGATTTTTTGCAAAAGGAAGAACAAGTCTATCGAGTGAAAATATAGGTATATCTGCGTTACACTATTGGTATAAATGTTGTATAAATAGTTTTCAAAAGAAATACCGAGAAACACTGATTTAACAGCGTTTTTCGGTATATAATGTGCGTCCAAACTTACATTTGAGACCGTTTATTAAATATTTTATAAATCCTTGTTGCACTAAAGAACCCGTTACTTTAAGTACATTTTTCACAATCTATGTATTGCTCAATAAACCCTCTATATTCATCGGATAATTCATTTGGCAAATTATTAATTGAGAAATATTGCATTTTTTCTGACTCGCTATAATCAATATTCATTTCTCCACTTATATCTTTGGTATAATAAACTGCTGTAACCGAATATAATTCATCACCATTTGGAACTTTTAAGTAATATTCAGAACCAGAGAAGACATTTAGTAATTTTAAGTTTTCAACTACTAATCCCGATTCTTCAAAAACCTCTCTTTTTGCTACCTCTTCAAAACTTTCTCCTAAATCCATTAAACCACCTGGTAAACCCCAATAACCATCATGCCTTTTTTGCAGTAGTACATCATTTTGTTCATTTAAAATGATGACAACCGAACCAGGTAAAATAATAGGTCTATGTCCTACATACTGTCGTAAATATTTATAGTATTCCATTTATTACCTCTCCTCTGTAACTGGTTTTCAATAAATTCTATAATTCAACTTACAGTTTGTTTTTTCCTTCCTATTGAGCTAAAATGCACCGTTAGCCATGTATGAAGTCAAAAATCAGCACGTCACCACAGAAAATGAAAGATGATTAAGTTCTTTAATGGGAGTAAAAAGTAGGGTTAAAATTTCCTTTTCAATAAATTTATTAAGTAATACATGAGTGAAATCAAAAATGATAGAAGTATAACAATTATTGAACCGAATGTATAGACCGCTGTTTCTGCATAATCACCGCCATCAAACACGTTAGTAAATAGAAAAAAGAAAATTACACTAACCATTAAAGTTAAGAAAAAAATACTAATATACTTTGACATATTATCCTCCTTTTCAAATCCAATAAAGCCCCCGTTCGTTGAATAAAAAACGCACCCAAAGCCTCTCTTTGGTAACATTTCCTTGAGATTTTATTTATATGTTATCGCCATTCAGAACAAGTGGATCGAACAGTCTTCTTTAAAATTATTTTTCGCAGCGTCTCAGAGCGTTATTTTCTAATAAAAACAGCTACAAGCACTGTTAAATCAGTGTTTGTAGCTGTTTGAAATGTTACCAAGCACTTTTATTTAGGAACCTTATTAGATTCATTTATGTATACATTATAAATCCTTGTTACACTAAAGCACCTCGTTAGTAAACTTAATATCATTTATCTTGATTTCTTGATTTTCGTTTTCCAAGTTGATATGCACCAAAAATGATTCCCCCGAAAATTGCCAACCAAAAAATCAATGGTAAAAGAGCAATAAATGTATTCATTTAACTTAATTCCTTTCCTGCTCGATTTTAATCTTCTACTTATATAAAATCTTTAGTTTAAAGTATAACATTTATTTCCAAATTGTTCTAGGTAACATTTCCTTAAGATTTTATTTATATGTTACCGCCATTCAGAACAAGTGGATCGAACAGCCTTCTTTAAAATTATTTTTCGCAGCGTCTCAGAGTGTTATTTTCTATAAAAATCAGCGACAAACACTGTTAAATCGGTGTTTGTCGCTGAAATGTTACCAAGCTTGATTTGGGAACGTTTTTTAGATTTAGTTTGTATATATATAACCCTTTAAATTTAGGCTATTCGCAATAAGAAGTGGGATAAAATTATATTTCACTAAACAATTTGATAAAAAATGTGCAGCAAAAAAGTTAATTAGAATTTTAATCAGCTTCTGTTTTTTAGCTTTTTTTCGTTTCATCATTTTTACTTCTAAGAAGCAATGATGCCATGAAAATAAAAATTACTACCCATAAGGAGTAGAAAAAGTTATTAAGCAAAGCCAAATTACCATCTCTAGAATAAACCCAAACCGTTGAAAATAAAAACAATGTTACAAAGAAAGCGATATATAAGTATTTTCCAAATGCAGTCAATTAAAGCACCTCTATATGTAAAATCAAAATCGCTCCAAAATTTGCAGTATCGCCAAGATAAAATCGGGATATTTGGATAACCATGAGAGAGACGTAAAAAAAGGGTCACTCGAACCAAAGTGACCCTAAACCACAAACTAGGAGGGCAAAGCTAAGTTAGCTTTACACTACTATTAATATGATTTGGTAGCTATGTTTGTATAGTGAGATGCCTGTGAATTAGATTAAAAAAATTTAAGTTGCAAGGGACTACTGTATGTTTATAGATTTTGTGTAAATTACATCTATATGCTCTCCTTATTATTTTAAGATGATTTAAGTAGGCAACATCGCTAGTGATACCCGAGATCTAAAAACTTGTATTGGTACTTTATCCATTCGAAAAAGAGGTATGTAAAATTTTTCTGCACTCTTCCTCATAAATAAAAATTTCTTTTCAAGTCGCTTCGAAGTACCGTACAAATTTGCAAGAAATTACTGCCATCATATAAACCAATTTCAATTACTATCCTAGACATTTTATATGTATAATAGAATAAATTACATATGAAGGAAATTTAGATTATTTCAGTAAATGTTTTGTTACGAAAGTGAAATGTCATCTATAGAAGTCTTCAAAAAAACCATTACCGCTTCGCTATCGCGCAAAAACCCCATGCTGCTGCCGCTTCGCTATCGCGCAAAAACCCCATGCTGCTGCCGTGGCATAGTTGAATAGACTAAGGAGATGTTGAAAATTGAAAGAGAATGTAAACATAGCAACTAATGTTTATAATAATGAAAATGATAGATATCCTGAATTCCAGCAAAATTTAAAAAGCTATTTTGATGAAGCAATTAGTAGTAAAAAATTATTTAAAACAAATGTTCAAGGTCTGTTTGATTTGTATGTAGATAATTTACCAGTAGAAGCTAGACAACATTATACTTGTAGCGCTTGTAGACATTTTATTGAGCGATTTGGTGGTCTTGTAACGATTGATGAAAATGGCATTATGGCATCTGCTATATGGGATGAGGATATGGCTCCTCCATTTTTTAAAGCTGCTGTTTTAGCAATGAAAGCAGAAGTTTTAAATTCAAAAGTTATTGGTGTATTTATTTCAAACTCCCCAGTATTAGGAAAGCCTCATACTGGAAAGTGGAATCATTTATCCGTTGTAGTTCCTGAAGAAATGGTGAACCACTCTAGAATACAAACTGCTGGACAAGTGATGGCTGAGAAGTTAGAAGAATTCAAGATGCTATCAAATGCATTGATTGAATATACGATCGAGACAGTGGAACAAGCAGTAGTTTTATTACAATCAGAAGCATTATACCGTTCAGATAGAGTATTAGGAATTGCAGAATGGTTTAAATCATTGCAGGACAAACGAAATAGCGTAGGAAACAATAATCAGAAAACAAATCTAGTTTGGTTAGCAGTTGCGACAGCTCCTGTTGGCTTCTGTCATGTAAGAAGCTCGATGATCGGTACATTATTAGATGACATAGCTTCAGGAATGTCCGTTGAATCGGTTGCTCGTCGTTTTGCAGAGAAGATGAATCCAGCGAATTACATGCGCTCACAAGCTGCTCCAACGCAAAATGCAATTGTTGAAGCAGAAAAAATTGTTGAAAAATTAGGAATTGCTAATTCTTTGCGAAGAAGATATGCCACTTTTGAAGAGATTCCGTCATTTCTGTGGAAAAATCAAACTGAACCTAAAGTTGTTGAACAAAAGAAGGGCATATTTTCAAACATTCTTCTTAGGGAAAAAGCCAAATCAAAAGTATCTCTCCCGAGCACTGTGATGACGTGGGAAAAATTCCAACGAACTATTCTACCAACGGCTGAAAATATGGAAGTATTAGTCGATAATCCTAGTCGTTTTATGGCAGTAGTAACTGCGTCTGATGAAGCGGCGCCAAATATTTTACAATGGAACAATACATTTAGTTGGTATTACCACGGAGGAATTGATGGCGAAATTAAAAGGAGAGTAGAAAGTGCTGGTGGAAGATATGAGAATAATGAAATTCGAGCTTCATTAATATGGGAAGGCTATACCGACTTAGATCTACATTGCCTAACACCAAAAGGGGACCACATCTACTATGGAGATAAAAGTGATAAATTCGGTGGATTTTTAGATATTGATATGAATGGTGGTCATCATAGAAATCCTTCCCCTGTAGAAAATATTAGGTGGAGTGAAAATGCACCGGTTGGTCATTATAGATTTTATGTTCATAATTATTGTGAAAGAGGAAATGGAAGTACGCCGTTCAAAGTCGAACTCGAAGTAAACGGGAAAACCTACTCATTTATCGGTGTTGCTGGTGGGACTGGTTATGTAACGGATGTATTTGAATTTGATTATGTCAAAGGGCGTCAGCCGAATATTAGTAGCCATTCATACGCTAGTGATGATTCATGGACTGTTCAAATAAATAATTTTGTGAAGGTCAATGGTATTACAACTTCGCCAAATTTATGGGGGGAAGAGCCGATCTCACATTCTGGAAGTCATATTTTCTTTCTATTGGATGGCGTAAAGGACACTTCGGAAGGAAAAGGTAGAGGATTCTTTAATGAAACGCTTAAAGCTGACTTAAGACAAATTAGAAAAACGCTAGAAGCCTATACTGCTAGTACACCAATTGAAGGTAACGAGCATGCAACAGCTTGTGGTGTGGGATATTCAAAAGATCATGAATGGAATTTAACAGTTAAAGTAACAACAAATAATGCTACTAGAGTCATTAAGATTGATAGATGGGATTAAAAGTGGGAAGAAAGTAATTAACTCTCTCAGTCAAAAATTGCGACTGGGAGAGTTATCTTATAGGATTTTCAGTGGCAAGTTTATCGTATAACCCTTTTTTATTGTTTTTTGCGATGAATTTGCTTCTGTAAAACCCAAATTCCTACAACTAATAGAATTGCTCCAAAAAGTTTATAAAGAATATTTCTTATTAAAAAGGTTTCGTTTGTGATGCTCATTAACAAACTTCCAAATAAAATAATTAAAACACCGAAAAAGCCTATTAAATACCTCATGAACCAACCTCCTAACTGAACCTAAAAGGAGCGCTATTGTGAATGGGTTGCTAGTCTATAGGGGAAGGAAATTTGCTATTTACAGCTTCTTGTATGATTAATTGTGAAATCTCATGGTCATTGATTACATAAGCTACTTCTTCGGGCTCAACCCAAATGCGTGTAATCGTTTCATGCTCTCGAAGAAAAGGGAGGCACTTTTGAATATCGATCCTATAAAACATTTGATATCCGATTAAAGGGTACTTACCAGCAGCATTAAATAAAGGATTCTCTTCGTGACTGACTTCTATTGCGCCAATATAGTTGATATGACCCTGTACATAACCTTCTTCAAATGCTTCTCTATGCATTGTATCTTCAGGTGTTTCTCTTTTTTCTATATGACCTCCAGGAAAGTTAAATCCTCTTCCGTCTACATGAACTAACAAAACATTCCCATTATAAAAACAAACGCCATGTACACTTGTTACGTTGCTGTAATCGTCAATTTTCTTATGTGGTAGCCACGTTAGTTTAACATGATGCCCGCTCCAGTTCGCATAAATTTGATTGTTCATATGCTTCTTCCCTTTTTTATCTTATTTTAAACCATTTCATTTCCATTTTAACAATTATAAGATTCTTTACCAAAAGTTGTGGATTACATTTATTGGGATATATGCCGTGTATATAAGTTGAGTGGAGGCTGGGCGACTCCTTGGGGTCAGATACACAGCGTCACAGATGAGACCATGGAGCGAGCAACGCGAGTGAAGATGCTCATCAGACGCCCCCCCAATCGGAACGGAAATCAACCACACGTTATGGTAATGAGCCAATTGTAAGATGTATGTATAAATAAATAGCAGCAAACGTTTTGAATGAGATATTTTGTATATATATTTCTATTTTGGCAAAACATCGCAAGAAAAATCAAAAATCATTCATTATTATTCGATATGATAATAAATGAAAGGGAGGTGTAATACCGTTGAAATATGAATGGATCATTCAAAAAACAATAGATTGGATAGAATCTCATTTACATGAGCAAATTTCCGCTAATGATATTGATGAGGTTACAGGATTTTCAAAATATCATTTTCACAGGATTTTTCAAACTTCTGTGGGAATGTCTGTCTCAGAATATATCCGAATGAGGAGACTTGCAAATGCGGCAAGTACACTTCTCAATACTGATGAAAGAATTATTGATATCGCATTCTATTATCAATTTGAGTCACAAGAAACCTTTACACGTGCTTTCAAAAAATTGTACAGTTTGCCACCAGGGCAATACAGAAAAGTAATGGGAACTATGAGGAAAAACAAGGAGGAATCAATAATGGAAGAAAAAATTAAAGGCTGGTTCATCAGTGGAAGTCATCCTTATAATTACGAAATAGGAGTAGATCAAAAAAATGTACATCAAGGAAAAGCATCGGGCTATTTAACATCTAAAAATGTTCAAGCTCCAGACGAATTTGCAACAATGATGCAACAATTCAAGGCTGATGAATTTAGAGGGAAGAGAGTTAAACTTTCTGGATTTATTAAAACGAATAATGTAAAACAATTCTCGGGACTTTGGATGCGCGTTGATAGTGCATCAGAGGATATCCTACAATTCGATAATATGAGTAACAGACCAATTATTGGTACAAATAGTTGGAATCAGTATTCTATCGTTCTTGATGTCCCAGAAAACAGTGCAATAGTATCGTTCGGTATTTTACTAACTGGAAAAGGGGAAGTTTGGCTGGATGGGCTTAATTTTGAGATAGTAGATAACGATACCCCTACAACCCATATTAGTTTTGAGAACTATCTTTTAGAAGGTCCGACAAACTTATCATTTGAAGAATAAAACATGTTAGGGATCATTTTGACCCTAAAATTAATCAAGTTGTCTTGCTATTGATTATTTAAAAAATCCAAAAAGAGGTCACATCTAACTAGGTGTGGCTTTTTCTTATGCATCTAATAGAGAGTGAATAGAATGAGGGCATTCGAATACCGCAGTCATGTTTGTGATCAACTTTACGGAACTGAAGAGGTGGTAATATGCAAATAACAGATGGTGCATGGACTTTTGATACAGAAGTGATTGATAGGGTCGCAAATAAACTAGTAAGAGACGAGCAGGAGCGAGAAATGTTAAATGCATTTGCTCGCTATGCTTATCGTCGCTTCAAACAGATTAGAAATAGTGTAAATCCCCGAAAGTGTAAATATATGTGGATTGATCAAGTGCGTGAACATTTAAAATCACCAGCAAAAATACAAAAAGTTAGCAAGTTATTAAAAATGACAGATGAAGAAGTGCATTACGTTGTAGATTTTGTTAAAAATTATTTGAAGTATGTAAAATAACAAAAAGCTCCCGGTTAAAGTTGAACCGGGAGTACCATTTACTATTCTCTTAGATTGTCAATTGCCAAAGCATAAACCTCCCTGTTAAACGCCTTGGCTCTGGCGGATTGTTTCGCGAGCTAGTATATGAGTTTCTTCCTTAAATAATTGTAAAAAATTCATCGCGTGCTTTGCTAAATAGCGATCTTTTGGCCAAACAATGTTCGCTTTAGAATGGATATTACAATTAGCAAATTTAATGATGTTAATACCTTTAATTAAAAATTTATCGAGACTCGTTTTCGGTAAAATAGTGATCCCCAAACCTTCACTTATTAACGAAATAACCATCGCAATATCAATACACTCACAAATAATATTAGGCTCAAACCCGTGACTTTTAAATTCATCGATAATAATGCGAAACGTACTACAACTACGATGACGATAAAAAGAAAGAAACGGTAAATCTTTTAAGTCTTCCATTTGAATAGGGTTCGGTAAATGCCATTGTGCAGGTGTGGCAAGTACAAACTCCTTTAATGCTAACCCGATCGAAGAGAAATTTTCATCTTCAATCGGTTGTTGCAGTATAGCTAAATCGATTTCTTTATTTAAAAGACTATTTGTTAAGAAAAATGTATCTCCTTCAATAATTTTGAAGTTTAAATTAGGGTATCTTTCACGCATCCGTTTAATTTTTTCAGGTAAGTAAGATAAACAAGTTTGATCTGCACCAATCGATAATACCCCCCTTAGCCCTTCTCCAACTTCTTTTATTTCCGAAATCGTATCTTCGAAATTAGCTAATAATGTTTTGCCTTTTTCATATAAAATCTTTCCAGGTTCAGTAAGTTCTAATGTTCTACCATTTCGATCGAATAGTTTGCAGTTTAATTCTTCCTCCATCACTTTCAATTGATTGCTAAGTGGCGGTTGTGCCATATGAAGCTTTTTTGCAGCTTTTGTAATTTGTTTTTCTTCAACGATTGTAATGAAATAATTTAATTGTCTTAAATCCATCTTTTTCACCCCTATACTTAAAATCCACTAGTTTATTCAATTCGTATACTTATTCTGTATAGTAACATTTTTTAGAGTGTTTTCGTTAAATTTGTAAGATATTTCTGATTTTTTAGATAAGTATTGTGAAGAAACCTAGAAATAGCAAGGGTTTCACAGGAAATTAAATTACATAATTTTGATGAAAAATATATAACAATTAGAATACGGGTATACCAAAAATGTATATATAACGATTTAAAATATATATTTTTGGTATTTATCATTTTTTAACATACATGCTATTCTTTTGATTAACTAAAAACACGAATATCTACTTTAGGTATCGTTTAGTCTGCAATAATCTATTTTTATCTTATTTGTTTTATTATTTCTGCAAATTTTTTGTTACACTGTTTGGCTATACATACCGTCATTTTAACTTCTTTCGGCAGAATATTCGCTAAAGAAGTTAATGCCTCCGGCGGATGTCACGGAATCGAAAAGGGGTTCTTTGTGCTTGCACAAAGTCGATTCAGGACACAATTATGCCGAGGCATAATTGATAAGGAGATGCGGTTTTATAGGTATAAAAATAATGAAGGGGTGTAGTGTTTTATGAAAAAGACTTTATTGTCTCTTTTCCTATTAATGGGTGTATTAGTGTTGGCGGCCTGTAGTTCATCATCTGATTCGGGAAAAGGTGATGCATCATCCGCTAGTTCAGGTACAGATACTTCAGGTGATTCAATTAAAATGGCAGGAATTTTCTCAGCATCTGGTGGGGCGGCCGCTCTAGGGGAACCGGAGATGCAAACGCTTAAAATGCTAGTCGATCAAAAAAATGCGGATGGTGGCATTAACGGTCGAAAAATCGATTTAGTCACATATGATGATAAATCTGACCAAAATGAAGCTATTCTTGCCATGAAAAAAGCGTTAACACAAGACAAAGTATCAATCGTTATCGGAGGCACGACAAGTGGGAACTCTTTAGCGATGTTACCTCTGGCAGAGCAAAATCAAGTGCCTTACATTTCAGTTGCTGCCAGTAAACAAATTTACATGACGGAAGATGGACAAGCACGAAAATGGGTATTCAAAATGCCACAAGACGATCAACAAGCAGTGGAGCGGATTTTACAATATTTAAAAGAGAATGATTTAACGAAAGTTGCCTGGTTGAACGTTGCGAATTCTTATGGAACTGGTGCTCATGAAGAATTTGGTAAACACGCAGCAGATTACGGTGTGGAACCAGTTATTGAAGATGAATTCGAGGCGACAGTGAAAGATGCAAAACCTCTGTTAACTCGTGTGAAAAAAGAAAGTCCAGATGCCATTATTGTTTGGGGAACAGTGCAAGAGTCTGCGGTAGTGATTAAAAATATTCGTGAATTAGGGCTAGATATACCAGTTCTTGCAAGTCATGGCGTTGCAACGGACCAATTTATCGAAGTAGCCGGTGCTGCAGCTAACGATGTGGTCTTGCCGACGGGGAAATTATTAGTAGCGGATAAATTGGAGGATTCAAATCCACAAAAAGAATTATTAAAAGCGTATAACGAAGCGTTTACAGCTAAATACAATAAACCAGCAAGTACATTCGGTGCATATGCAGCAGATGCTTTCGCGATTGCGACAAAAGCAATCGAAGCAAAAGGCAGTGATAGCGCTGCACTCCGTGATTACATTGAGCAAGAGCTAGGTGAATATGTAGGTCTGACAGGCGTATTTAACATTAATGCAGATAATCATATGGGATTAAGCCCAGATAGTTTTGCGATGGTACGAATTGTTGATGGTAAATGGACTTTAGAAGACTAAAAAAATAATACAAATCCAATGAACAGTGGTGTCTTTCCATCACTGTTCATTCATTATCAGCTTAGTAATCTCGAAAAGAAATGGAGTGAACGACAGTATGGAAATATTCTCTCAAATGTTGCAATTATTATTTTCAGGTTTAACAATAGGAGCCATTTACGCATTAATTGCGGTTGGATTCGTCATTATCTATAACGTGACCGGCATACTTAACTTTGCACAAGGTGAATTTGCGATGTTTGGTGCTTTAATTAGTATTTCACTTGTAAAGGCAAATCTACCCTTATGGTTAGCCATTATTTTAAGTATCGTCATTGTGGCGGCGATTGGTGCTGTATTTGAGCGAACGGCCATTCATACAGCTCGTAAATCATCCATGACAACACTCATTATCATTACAATTGGCGTATCGATTGCCTTCCGAGGTATTGCGATTTTAATTTGGGGAACACAAGCCCAAACATTACCGCCGTTTACGGATAATACACCTATTGAATTTTTAGAAGCCGTCTTACTTCCACAAAATCTATGGGCGATTGGCCTGTCAATCGTTATTTTAATCGTGATGATGTACTTCTTTAACTATACGTTTACAGGAAAATCATTAACCGCTTGCGTTGTAAATCCGTTTGCTGCGCGTTTAATGGGTATTAATCCAAATAAAATGTCATTGCTTGCTGTTGTGGTAAGTGCTGGGTTAGGGGCACTAGCAGGTACAGTGATCGCACCTATTTCCGGTGCATCCTACGATATGGGGATGATGCTTGGCATAAAAGCGTTTGTAGCAGCAGTTGTTGGTGGTTTAACAAATGCCCCAGCGGCAATTGCGGGTGCCTTTCTAATTGGCATTATTGAGGCGTTTACAGAGGGATTATGGTCTTCAGGATTAAAAGATGTAGTGAGTTTCTCTTTATTGTTATTAATTTTATTTATAAAACCAGAAGGTCTATTTGCTAAAGCTTCTGGAAAACGTGTGTAAGGAGGCTGCAACGATGGATAAAAAACACTTAAAGCTGATCTACAATAACAGCTTAGTTGGACCAGGCATTTTTTTCGCGCTACTATTTTGTCTTCCGTTAGTTGGATCTAATTATACACTCGCTATTTTTACGATGATTGGGTTTTATGCATTAGTATGTATAGGTTTAACGATGCTAACAGGCTACGCTGGACAAATTTCACTAGGGCATGCGGCTTTTTATGGCATTGGTGCCTACACATCTGCTTATATGACAGCAACAGTAGGTTTATCTCCTTGGTTAGCGATCGTAGTAGGTGCACTTATTTCTGCACTTGTTGCTTTATTAATCGGTATTCCTACATTTAAGTTAAAAGGCTATTATTTAGCGTTAGCAACACTAGGGTTTGGGATTATTGTTTACACGGCCTTTAAAGAATTAACATCGATTACAGGTGGCTCGAATGGCTTCTTCGGTATACCGAGTATCAGTTTATTCGGCTTTGAATTTATGACAGATCAAAGTTACTTCTATCTTATTTGGCTATTTGTATTTATGGCTCTCATTTTCTCACGCAATATTATTCACTCAAGAGTTGGACGTGGCTTACGTTCGATTGAGGGGAGTGAAATTGCAGCGGATGCCGTTGGTGTGAATTTAATGAAATATAAACTACAAATCTTTGTAATAAGCGCTATTTTCACATCCATTTCTGGTTCGCTCCTAGCACACTATGTCTCATTTATTAATCCGGATTTATTTACAGCTAATACGTCAATTTATTTATTAATCATGGTTATTATCGGTGGATCAACTAATATTTGGGGTGCCATTGTCGGTTCGGCTACTTATGTTTTACTTGGTGAACTATTAAAACATTATGTACCAGTCATCTTACCTAACGTAGGAGGGGAGTTCGAAATCGTCTTCTTCGGTTTATTGCTCGTGTTAACTTTAATTTATATGCCGAATGGATTAGTCCCTCAATTTATGAAAATTACCGGAAAGCTTCACAAGAAAGAACGCTCTACACCGATCGCGTTCTCCATCGACACACGTGCTACTGGAGGTAAAACAAATGACTAACAATGAGCTGATCTTACGTGTAGAAAACTTAACGAAAGTGTTCGGAGGGGTAGTTGCTGTAGACAATGTATCCTTCACTATTAATAGAGGTGAAATATTCGCTGTTATTGGTCCTAACGGTGCAGGTAAAACAACACTTTTCAATATGATTACAGGTGTATTGCCAAGTTCATCAGGGAATGTCTATTTCCAAGGCAAACGGTTAACGCGAAAAAAGCCTTATCAAATTGCACAAGCAGGTATCACAAGAACATTTCAGAACTTAGAAGTATTCGATAATATGACAGTCATTGAGAATGTAATGACCGGTGCGCATATTGCGATGAAAACAAATATTTTAACGGCTGGACTACGCTTACCGACTGTCGTTAAAGAAGAAGTTCGGACAATGGAAAGAGCGTTGCAATGTTTAAAGGATGTAGGAATTGCTGAGTTTGCCTATGAAATGTCCGATAAATTACCTTATGGCAGTCAGCGACTCCTTGAAATTGCACGTGCAGCTATTTCCAAACCGCAACTCATTTTATTAGATGAGCCAATGGCAGGTCTGAACGCTGAGGAATCAAGGCAATTAGTCGAAGTCATTTTAAAAATGCGCGCAGAGGGCATGACTTTTTTATTCGTCGAACATGATATGGAAACGGTTATGTCGATTTCAGATCGTTTAGTTGTTGTAGATAACGGGGTCAAGATTGGAGAAGGTACACCAGAAGAGATTTACAAAAATCCGAAGGTTGTGGCAGCGTATTTAGGCGATGATGAAGCGGAAGAAGGTGTGGCATATGCTTAAAATCGAAAATTTACATACCTATCATGGCCATTTACATGTACTAGAAGGTATTGATTTCGAACTATTAGAAGGCGAGTTACTATCAATTGTCGGGTCAAATGGTGCCGGGAAAAGTACACTCCTTGGTACATTAGCGGGTGTCTATTCACCGAGTGAAGGAAAAATTGAATTCAAAGGATTAGAAATTACGAAAGATGGTGTACAAAAGACAGTTGCTAACGGGATTTGTTTAGTGCCAGAGCGAAGACAAATTTTTTCTTCATTAACTGTCAAGGACAATCTGATGCTCGGTGCTTATCATCGCTATAGTAAAGACAAGAAAACGGTGCATCGAGACTATGAGGAAATTGTGGAATTATTTCCACGCTTGAAGCAAATGCTTAATCGCCCAGGTGGATTACTTTCAGGAGGAGAACAGCAAATGGTGGCCATAGGTCGAGGTTTAATGGCCAATCCGAAAGTTTTGATGCTGGATGAACCGTCATTAGGACTCGCTCCGCTAATTGTCAAAGACATTATGAATATATTACGGAGATTATGCGATGAACGTGGTGTCACGATCATTTTGGTCGAGCAGAACGTGAAAGCTGCATTGAAGGTGGCTGACCGTGCCTGCGTTTTAGCTCATGGTAAGATGGCCATTTCAGGTACAGCACAAGAGTTGTTGAATGACCCGAAAATCCAAGAAGCATACTTCGGTAAACCGCAGACAAAATCGAAAGATGGAATACAGGTATAAATTAGCTTCGTCAAAGATTCCTCCTAGTTACATGAAGGGCTTCTAGTAACTAGTGAGGGATTTTCGCGTGTTAAAAAAGATATGAGAAACCTAATTAAAGCTTAAAAGGCTCTCACATCTTTTATTATTGGATGAAATTTTCATTTTTACGATAAACCATTGCTTCCATTGTTGCACATAATTCATCGTTGCTCCAAACATTAATACGATACCAGGCTAAACGACGAGTTTTTTTAACTTCTTCAGCGATCGCTGTTAGTTGGTGTTCTGCCAAGCCTGCGCTCATGTAATGTATGGTATTCGTAACACCGACAGCTGTTGTACCGTAAGAATTACTAGCTGCTGCGAAAGCGTAGTCTGCTAAAGAAAAAATGATCCCTCCATGTACAGTACCATAAGTGTTTAGCATGTGGAGTGTTGGAGAAAGTGTGACTTTTGCATACCCTGCTTTTAATTCTACTAACTCCATCCCTAAATAATTTGCGAATGGTTCCTGTTTTAACGCTTCAAAAATTTCGTCATAGTGTTTTTCGTGTTGTTGAGCTTCTGTTAACGTCATCGTAAACTCCCCTTTGCATGTAGTTTGCCATTCGTCTGTTTGTGATTTATATCCATATCATTAATACAAAATAAAAACGAATGATATTAAAGTGAAATATAAAAATAATTTAACATCTATTATTTGGAAAGTAAATGGATTAACGTATTTTTGTAAAATTATTTTAAATTTTCGATTATTTTTTGTAATTACGTTTGATTATCCTTGATTAATGGCGGATTTAAAAGGTTTCTAATGTATTTCTCTTTGTATTTCAACATGAATTTCAACTAAGATAAATCATCTAAAATCGAATTAATTAATTACACAAAATAGAGAAAATAAAATATATTGACAATTCGGACAAATAAGTTTATCGTAAAATTAATTACGGAATACAAACTCTCGTAATTTATTTGTTACACAAAGATAAATATAGTTGTACCGAATTGGAATAGCATAAGGGGGGCTAGGAAAATGTATCATCTAGAAATAGAAACAGCTTCAAGGGGAGAAATGGCAAGGATTCAACTAGAGCGTTTAAAAGCAACGGTTGAAAATGTCTATAACAACACACCTTTCTACAAGGAACAGTTTGATCAGCTCGGGGTAAAGCCGGCTGATATTCAAAGGTTAGAAGATATTCGCAAATTGCCATTTACGAAAAAAATAAATTTACGTGAGCAATATCCATTTAAGCTTTTCGCAGTACCGATGGATGATGTAGTGCGCATTCATGGTTCTTCGGGAACTAGTGGAAAACCAACAATTGTCGGGTATACAAAAAATGATATCGATATGTGGTCGGGACTTTTAGCTCGCGCTATTGTTACCGCAGGGGGACGCAAATCAGATATTTTTCATAATGCATATGGATACGGTCTATTTACTGGTGGGATAGGTTTACACTACGGAGCTGAAACATTAGGAGCGGCCGTTGTACCAGTCTCAGGAGGAAATACAGAACGTCAAATTACATTAATTGAAGATTTTAAACCGCGAGGCATCGCAGGTACACCTTCTTATATTCTGAACATCGCTGAAAAGATGGAGGAAATGGGCATTGATCCAGCGATGAACGGGATTGAATATGGAATTTTTGGTGCAGAGCCTTGGTCAGAGGAAATGCGTCGTGCGATAGAAGATAAATTAAAAATTCGTGCAATGGATATTTACGGTTTAAGTGAAGTGATGGGTCCTGGTGTTTCGGTTGAATGCTATGAAGCACAAGATGGTTTACATATTGCAGAAGACCATTTCTTCGTAGAAATTATCGATCCAGATACATTAGAACCTGTAGCTGACGGTGAAGATGGTGAATTGGTTATTACTAGTTTAACAAAGGAAGCGCTACCAATTATTCGTTATCGTACAGGTGATATTACATCGATTACACGTGAAAAATGTAAATGTGGACGGACAACTATGCGGATGGCGCGTGTGAAAGGACGAACGGATGACATGTTAATTATTCGTGGCGTCAATGTCTTCCCGTCTGAAATCGAGCGTGAGTTGTTACAAATTGAAGGTTTGGCACCGCATTATCAAATCCATTTGTTGAAAAAGGGCAATATGGATGCGATCGAACTCCATGTGGAGTTAACGCCAAAACTATATGAAAAAGTAAAAGGTGATCTAAATCATCCGCTAATTCAATTACTGACAAAGGAAATCAAGCACGATTTAAAAAATGCCTGCTTAATTTCTGTAAGTCTGGTCATTGAAAATATTGGTGCTATTCCACGCTCTGAAGGAAAAGCAATTCGTATCATTGATAGAAGAAAAGAACAGAAGGGGGTTCTTCAATGATAGATACTGAGCAAATAAATGATGTGACCATTATAGGTGGGGGTCCTGTTGGTATGTTTGCTGCCTTCTATGGTGGTATGCGAGGCATGAGCGTCAAAATAATCGAAAGTCTTCCTCAGTTGGGCGGCCAATTAGCGGCGCTTTATCCAGAAAAATATATTTATGATATTGCGGGTTTTCCGAAAATTCGCGCGCAAGATCTTATTTATAATTTAAAACAGCAAATGAATACTTTCCCAGTTGATGTTTGTACGAATGAATCTGTACAAACAATCGAAAAAGATGTAAACGGTATTTTCAAACTTGTCACGACTACGGGTACTCATTATTCACGAACAATACTAATCACTGCCGGAAACGGTGCGTTTAAAGTTCGTACGCTAGAGTTTGATGGGGAAGACAAGTATGCACAACATAATTTACACTACTTCATTAATGACCTCAATGCGTTTAAAGATCGTAACGTGATGGTTTTTGGTGGCGGTGATTCAGCGGTTGATTGGGCAATGATGCTAGAACCAATTGCTAAAAAGGTCTCTATAGTCCACAGACGTGATAAATTTCGTGCACATGAACATAGTGTAGAAAACTTAATGCAATCTTCAGTTGAAGTGATTACACCTTATGTACCTAAAGAATTAATAGGGGAAGAGCACATTACACATGTGAAATTAAAGCATGCAAAAGACGAAACACAACAGCCCATCTATGGAGTCGATGATATTATCGTGAACTTTGGTTTTGTTTCCTCTTTAGGTGCTATTAAAGACTGGGGCTTAGAAATTAGTAAAAACTCCATCGTCGTAAATTCTCGAATGGAAACTAACATTCCAGGTATTTATGCGGCAGGTGATATTTGCACATATGATGGGAAAGTAAAATTAATTGTCAGTGGTTTCGGAGAGGCACCTACGGCAATTAGTAATGCGAAAGTATATATTGACCCAACATCGAAAGTGCAGCCGTTGCATAGTACGAGTGTAATGGAAGAAAAAAAGAAACAGCTTTCCTAATGCTGTAGTTTGTGAAAGGAGTGAGTACATGGCGAAATTCACTAGAGTAGATCAAGATACATGTATTGCTTGTGGTGCATGTGGCGCATCGGCACCGGATATTTTTGATTATAATGACGAAGGAATTGCATTTGTTATTTTAGACAATAACCAAGGTTGCCAAGAAGTTCCGATTGATTTATATGATGATTTAGAGGATGCAATGGAAGGCTGTCCAACAGAATCCATTAAAGTAGCAAATAATAATAAGGTCTTGTTGGAAGTGTGATTTTTTTTGCACTACAACATAACATAATAGTAACGATTATCGGAAATTGGTTATATAAGGAGGCTTTTACTATGAGTGTCGTTACACAATTATCTGAACAAGAATTACAGCAGCAATTTGAGGCGCGTATTGCTGCTGGAGAGAAGATTGAAGTAGATGATTGGATGCCAGAAGAATACCGCTTAGCGCTAATCAAATTAATTTCAATGCATGGTATTAGTGAAATTATGGGCGCTCTACCTGAAAAAGAATGGGTTCCGAAAGCACCGACTTTATATCGTAAGTTAGGAATTATGGCAAAGGTTCAAGATGAGATGGGGCATGGTCAATTATTATTACGCGTAGCAGAAGATTTACTTAAGCCATATGGTAAAAATCGCGGCGATTTAATGATTGATTTATTCGAAGGACGCCTCAAATTCCACAACGTATTCCATATGGAAGCAAAATCATGGGGGGATGCGGGGTTAATCGGCTGGCTTGTTGACGGCGCTGCCATTATTTCGCAAACAAACATGTTAGGTTCTTCATACGGACCTTATGCGCGTGCCTTGCAACGTATTTGTGCGGAAGAAGTATTCCATGCACAACACGGTGAAGCCATTATTATGGCATTAGCAGAAGGCACACCGGAACAACGTGCACTTGTACAAGATGCGTTAAATCGTTGGTGGGAATCATTGTTATTTTTCTTTGGCCCAGCAACAAAAGATACAACAGGTACTAGTAAACAAGATCTAACGATTAAATATAAAATTCGTGTCTTAACGAATGAGGAGTTAAGACAAAATTTCTTAACAAAATATATTCCTCGTATTCAATCGATCGGTTTAACTGTGCCAGACTCAACTTTGCACTTTGATGAAGCACAAATTAAATGGATTTACCAAGAGCCAAACTGGGAATATTTCAAAAAAATCCAGCGCAACGAAGGTCCATGCTCACAAGAACGCTTAGCACTTCGTCGTTCATCTTACGAAAATAATGCTTGGGTACGGGAAGCATTAACGGCTCTAGTAAATTAACTAGTAGAGAGAGGAGGAGCATCATGAAAAAGCAATCTTTCTATCAAGAATTTGAAGTATTTAGTAAACGAACACCAACATCAAATTTTCAACATCAGTTTAGTCTCTTAGCGCCGAATGGAGAAATGGCGCTAATTATGGCACAGGAAAACTTTATGCGTCGGGAGCCAGTAGTGGACATTTGGGTCGTTAATCGCAAACATTTACACGGTCTAACTCAAGACAGTAAACAAGCGCTGCAACGCCTAGACAATAAAGATTACCGTACAACAAAGGGGTATGGCTATTTAAAGAAAAAATGGCGTCACTATGAACAAGTCATGTTGGATGAAAAAGAAATCCTATCTTGGGCAGGAGGGGGTAAGGAAAATGAATAACGAAGTAACGACTGAATATAAAAAAGCAGTCATTACGTTACTTTATCAATTAGCGGACGATGATTATTTATTTTCATATCGTGGCTCCGAGTGGCTTGGGTTAGCGCCGCATATTGAGGAAGACGTAGCGTTTTCATCCATTACACAAGATACGATGGGGCATGCGAAATTATTTTACACACTTTTAGAAGAACTTGGTGAAGGTATTTCAGACTCGTTAGCACAGCTTCGACCTAAAGAGGAGCGTTGTAATAGTTTACTTGTAGAACGACCGAATGGAGAAGGTTACTACAAGGAAGCACCGAATTACGACTGGGGTTACGCCATCGCACGCAATTTTGTTTATACAACGGCGAAAAAAGCGAAAATGGATGCGCTAAAAGCGAGTAGTTATGCCCCTATCCGAGAAGTGGCTGTGAAAATTAGTACGGAGCTTTATTATCATCAGATGCATTGGACAACATGGTTTACTCAATTATGTACAGCAACAGAGGAATCACGTTCCCGCATGATGATAGCATTACAGGAAGTGATAAAGGATGCTGGTGATTTATTGGCTTTTGGCAAGTCCGCTACGCATCTAGCAGCATGTGAATTAATCGAGTCAGAAGCGGCCATAAAAGAACGTTGGTTGGCTATTGTAACACCAACTTTTGAAGCGGTAGAAATCACAATACCTGGACTACCTGCACCGAAGATCGATGGTCGCAACGGGCAGCATACAGACGATTTAACATCGGCAATCGAAACGATGTCAGAGGTGTATCGTTCTGATTTAGCGGCAAGCTGGTAAGGAGGGGAACGATGCCAACTACTGATCTGCACGAAGCGCACATCTATGAGGTGCTCGATACAGTGAAGGACCCAGAAATTGATACGGTGAGTATTATTGACCTTGGCATGGTTGAACGTGTGCAAGTGAATGATGGCCATATCCGTATTGAAGTGCTACCAACATTTTCAGGATGTCCTGCACTGACAATCATTCAACAAAATATAAAAAAAGCAATCGAACAACTAGAAGACGTTCGTGAAGTAAGTGTCGTGTTTATAAATAATCCTACCTGGACTTCGGATCGAGTAACAGCGAAGGGACGAGAAGGACTAAAGCAATTTGGTATTGCTCCACCACCTCGTTTTTTACAAGAAGATGGCTCTTGGCATGTAGATTGCCCGTACTGTGGCTCTACGTATGTAACACTTGAAAATATTTTTGGTCCAACAGCGTGTCGCAGTATTTTATATTGCAAAAGCTGTAAAAACCCATTTGAGGCAATGAAATTAATTTCTACTTCGATGTAGACAAAGGAGCGTATTTTACTATGGCAAAATTAATCGCGTTATATAAACATCCAGTTGATAAGGCAGCATTTGATGAGCATTACGAAAAGGTTCATACTCCGATTACTGCGAAAATCCCAGGCTTACGTGAAATGAAAGTGACAAAATTTAATTCAACGCCGATGGGCACAGAAACGCCATACTACTTAATGTGTGAAATGACCTATGATAGCGCAGAAGATTTAAAGCTTGGGCTACGTTCACCAGAAGGGAAAGCATCTGGTAAAGATTTAATGAGCTTTGCGAGCGATATCGTCACACTAATAATCGGTGAAGATGCCTAATGCCAGCATTCACATTTATTGAAATAACAATGGACAGTGGGATCGGGTATATCTACTTAAACCGCCCTCGCCAATACAATTCATTAAATCGTGCAATGGTACGTGAAATTGTGCAGGCAATGGAAATGTTTGATCGTGATGAGCACGTACAGGTCATCGTTTTAGCTGGAAATGGAAAAGCGTTCTCATCCGGTGCAGATATTGATGAGATGGCGGCAGACAATACGATTCGTTTGGAGCTATTAAATCAATTCGCCGATTGGGATCGAATAGGGCAAATTAAAAAGCCTATTATCGGTAGTGTTAAAGGGTTTGTTTTCGGAGGTGGCTTTGAATTAGCCCTGTGCTGCGATGTATTAATTGCCGCAGAGGGTACAGAATTTAGTTTCCCTGAAATAAACCTTGGTGTAATGCCTGGCGCAGGTGGTACACAGCGCTTAACAAAATTAGTAGGGCGAACAAAAGCATTAGAGTGGATTTGGAGCGCGGCGCGGATTACTGCCGAAGAAGCCCTCGCATATGGCGTCATCAACAAAATAGTACAGCCTGAAATATTAATAGAGGAAACACATAAAACAGCGATGATGCTCGCGCAAAAACCTGCCCTTGCTTTACGACTCATAAAGGAAGCAGTCAACAAAGCTGTAGACTACTCGCTCTACGAAGGTATGCAGTTTGAACGTAAAAATTTCTATGTATTGTTCTCTTCAGAAGATCAAAAAGAAGGCATGCAAGCATTCGTTGAAAAACGTCAAGCGAACTTTAAGGGGAGATAATTATGTTTGAAACGATTCAATACGAACTAAAAGAATCCGTAGCTTATATTTCATTAAATCGTCCCGACACATTAAATGCTTTCACGGCACAGATGAATCACGAAATTCGTACAGCTGTCAAACAAGCATCTACAGATGATTCGGTACGTTGTATTGTACTACGTGGTGAAGGGCGAGCATTTTGTTCAGGTCAAGATCTTTCGGTTATTGATGAAGGTACTAAACTTGGTGATATTTTAACAGATTACTATGGTCCAATGGTACAACAACTACATAGCTGTGAAAAACCGATAATCGCAGCTGTGAGTGGTGCAGCGGCGGGGGCTGGTTTTAGTTTAGCCCTTGCTGCCGACTTTCGCGTGATGGCAGAAAAGTCCTTCTTTATGAATGCTTTCATCCATGTAGGGTTAATTCCTGATTCAGGGAATTTATACTATTTAAAACGATTAGTAGGCGACGCGAAAGCTCTTGAAATATCTATATTCGGTCAACGCATTAAACCAGATGAAGCCAAACAATTAGGCTTAGCAACAGCTGTTTATAGCAACGAAACATTTGAAGAGGATGTGCATACATTCGCTCAACAGATTGTCCAGTTACCGACAAAAGCAATAGGTCTTATTAAACGTAATATTAAGGCAGCAGAACATTTAAAGTTCGAAGACTTCCTTGCTTACGAAGCACAAAGTCAAAGTATTGCTGGAGCGACGGACGATCACCAAGAAGGTATGAAAGCATTTGCAGAAAAAAGACAACCTCAATTTAGCGGACAATAAAAAAGGAGTGAATGACAATGGCACAACAAGTACAAGAGCAAGTTTTAGTGAAACGTGATTTTTATCATTTAATTATTAATGGTGAAAAAGTGGAGAGCAGTAAAGGCGAGACATTCCAAACGATTAATCCTGCGACAGGAAAAGTCGTAGCGACTGTCGCAAAAGCCTCACAGGAAGATGCGGAACGTGCAGTACAAGCAGCTCGCGAAGCATTTGATCACGGTAAATGGAAACAATATCCCGTGAATCGTCGTGCACAAGTGCTTCATAAAATTGCTACTATCATGCGTTCTCGTTTTAATGAAATCGTCGAGCTAGAAATGCTGGATACAGGAAAATCACTTGGCACAGCGCAGGGTCAAGTAAACCAAGCAATAGAAGATTTCGAATTTTATGCAGGCGCGATTGTTGGTCATCGCGGAGCAGTAAATAATATGCCGGGTCAATTCCATAACTACACGGAAAAAGAGCCTGTTGGCGTATGTGCACAAATTGTTCCTTGGAATTACCCACTTATGATGGCTGCTTGGAAAATTGCTCCAGCCATTGCCGTTG
Organism: Lysinibacillus sp. RS11; assembly: GCF_042019215.1. Taxonomy (NCBI): domain Bacteria; kingdom Bacillati; phylum Bacillota; class Bacilli; order Caryophanales; family Bacillaceae; genus Lysinibacillus; species Lysinibacillus sp. RS11. The sequence goes on from NZ_CP168124.1 coordinate 2,162,175, forward strand.
GTTGCTCCGTTATTGTGAAACCAGCATCTTTAACGCCTTTGACAGCAATCGTGTTAGGTGAAATTTGCATAGAAGCAGGTGTACCAGCCGGGGTTGTCAACATCGTTCCTGGATCAGGGAAAGATGTAGGGAATTACTTAGTAGAACATCAGCAAGTCGATAAAGTAGCCTTTACAGGTTCAACGCCAGTCGGCAAAGGCATTATGGAAAAAGCTTCACAAACATTAAAACGCGTTACATTAGAGCTAGGTGGAAAATCACCAAATCTAGTGTTCGAAGATGCAGATATCGATGCAGCGGTAGATGGCTCGTTATACGGCATTTTCTATAACTCAGGCCAATCTTGTGAAGCACGTTCACGCTTATATGTACACAAAGACATTTACGATGAGTTTTTAGAGAAATTTGTCGCGAAAACAAAAGCGATAAAACTAGGTGATCCATTCGATAAAGGGACTCATATGGGGGCAATTATCGACCAAGACCAATTAAATACGATTGATGGCTATGTAAAATCTGCCATTGAAGAGGGCGCAACGATTTTAACAGGTGGCAAAGTGGCAGCTGTAGAGGGCTTTGAAAATGGTTTCTGGTATGAGCCAACTATAATTGCTGACGTCAATCAATCCATGAAAGTCGTTTGTGAAGAAATATTTGGTCCAGTCGTGGTTGTCATGCCATTTAGCGATGAAAAAGAAGCAATTCGATTAGCGAACGATTCTGAGTTTGGTTTAGGCTCAGCGGTTTGGTCAAAAGACGGTGCACGTGCTACTCGTGTAGCCAATCAAATCCAAGCAGGAATCGTGATGGTCAATTGTCCATTCTCTGCAATGCCGGGTACTCCGTTTGGCGGGTATAAGCAATCTGGTTTCGGACGTGAACTATGTATCGAAACATTAGACTTATATACAGAGACAAAAAGTATCATTTCATATTATGGTAGCCGCCCACTTAATCCACTAGGCGTCTAACTAAGACAAAAACCATATGCGATGAGATATTCCACTCTTCGTATATGGTTTTCACAATAAGGAGGCAGTTTAAATGAAAAAAGTTATTGTCATCGGATCAGGGGTTATGGGACGTGGAATTGCCTACGTAAGTGCAGTTAGTGGCTTCGAAACAGCTATTATAGACATAAACGAACAGGCGTTACAAAATGCTCAAAATGAAATCAACTCCATATTCGAAAAATCCGTTGTACGCGGAAAATTAACAGCGCAACAAGTACAAGAAGCGATGTTACGTCTGACTTATGTAACAGATTTAGCGACTGTCGCAAATGAAGCAGACTTAATTATTGAAGCTGTACCCGAAAAAAGCGACATTAAACGAGCTGTCTTTGAGCGGATGGAACAGTATGCATCCCCTCATTGTTTATTTGCAACAAATACGTCAACAATGAGCCCGACAGAAATTGCTTCCTATGCAAAGCGACCTGAACAAACAATCGCGATGCACTTCTTTAATCCTGTCCATAAAATGGAACTCGTTGAGGTGATTAGAGGTTTGGAAACAAGTGATGAGACGGTCCAAACTATTTGCGAAATTGCGAAACAAATGGGTAAACAAACTGTCGTCATTAATGAGTTTCCAGGTTTTGTTACAAGTCGTATTAGTGCGCTTGTTGGTAATGAAGCCTTTTACATGTTACAAGAAGGCTTGGGTAGTCCGGAAGACATCGATAAAGCGATTAAGCTCGGCTTGAATTATCCTATGGGGCCATTCGAATTGGTCGATTTAGTCGGTCTTGATGCACGTCTAAATAATTTACGTTATTTACATGAAAAGCTCGGTGAAAAATACCGCCCAGCACCACTGCTCGAACAATATGTCCAAGCTGGACGTTTAGGGAGAAAGAGTGGGAAAGGTGTCTATGACTATAGCGAGCAAAAAGAGGTGGTGAAAAAATGACGGAAGTCGTTATTGTAGATGCTGTACGTACACCGATTGGACGTTATAAAGGTGCATTAAAAACCGTTCGGCCGGATGATTTAGCTGCTATTGTCATTAAGGCACTTATAGAACGAAACCCAAAAGTGTCAGCTGAACAAATTGAGGATGTTATTTTCGGAAATGCCAACCAAGCAGGAGAAGATAATCGAAATGTCGCGCGGATGGCTGCATTACTTGCTGAACTACCAATTGAAGTTGGAGGAACAACCATTAACCGACTTTGTGGTTCGGGAATGGATGCTATACATTTCGCAGCACGGGCTATTAAAAGTGGTGAAGGCGATATTTTTATCGCAGGTGGTACGGAAAGTATGACGCGTGCGCCATTTGTAATGGGTAAACCGGAAGTAGATTATCCAAGAGGCGATCAAAAGATGTTTGATACGACGATTGGCTGGCGCTTTACGAATCCGAAGTTGCAAAATATGTATGGAGCAGATACAATGCCGCAAACTGCTGAAAACGTAGCCCAGCGCTTTCACATTAGCCGTGAGGAACAAGATGCATTTGCATTTGAAAGTCAACAACGTGCGAAAAAAGCGATGGCTACAAATCGATTCGCAGAAGAAATCGTACCCGTCTATTTGAAAGATAAAAAAGGAAATGACATCATCGTAGATACAGATGAACATCCACGCCCAGATACATCATTAGAAGCACTTGCTAAACTACGACCTATTTTTGAAAATGGGACTGTTACAGCCGGTAATGCTTCTGGCGTGAATGATGGTGCCTCAGCATTATTACTAATGAGTGCAGAAAAAGCAAAAGAGTTAGGTATAACACCATTAGCACGATATGTAACAGGTGCTGTTGCAGGATTAGAGCCTGCTGTTATGGGGTTAGGTCCTATCCATTCTTCAAGAAAAGCATTACAACGCGCTGGCCTAACAACAAATGACATCGGTTTATATGAAATCAATGAAGCATTTGCGTCCCAAGCATTAGAATCTATTAAGCAACTTGAACTAAATCCAGCGCAAGTGAATGTCAATGGAGGCGCGATCGCATTTGGTCATCCACTTGGTGCAAGCGGTGCCCGAATAGTGACAACATTACTTTACGAGATGAAAAAACAAAACGTACAATATGGACTTGCTTCTATGTGTATTGGTGTAGGGCAGGGGATTGCAACGATTATTGAAAATATTGAATGATCATTAAAAAGAACAAAGTATGACTCTTTGGCAAAGCGAGGCGGTGATTTCCGTTCCGGCTGGGCGCTTTGTTGCTGCCGCTTCGCTTCGCTCCAGGGTCTCGGGCCAACAGATGTTTTTTGCGCGAAAGCGAAGCGACAGCAGCACGATGTTTTTTGCGCGAAAGCGAAGCGACAGCAGCACGATGTTTTTTGCGCGAAAGCGAAGCGACAGCAGCACGATGTTTTTTGCGCGAAAGCGAAGCGACAGCAGCACGATGTTTTTTGCGCGAAAGCGAAGCGACAGCAGCACGATGTTTTTTGCGCGAAAGCGAAGCGACAGCAGCACGATGTTTTTTGCGCGAAAGCGAAGCGACAGCAGCACGATGTTTTTTGCGCGAAAGCGAAGCGACAGCAGCACGATGTTTTTTGCGCGAAAGCGAAGCGACAGCAGCACGATGTTTTTTGCGCGAAAGCGAAGCGACAGCAGCACGATGTTTTTTGCGCGAAAGCGAAGCGACAGCAGCACGATGTTTTTTGCGCGAAAGCGAAGCGACAGCAGCATGATGTTTTTTGCGCGAAAGCGAAGCGACAGCAGCACGATGTTTTTTGCGCGAAAGCGAAGCGACAGCAGCATGATGTTGGTCACGAAGTCGTTATCACAGGAAGTGATGGTTTTAGCCTTCGTTCCTCTATCGCTGATCCCCAAGGAGTCGCCCAGCCTCCACTCCAATGACCCATATCACCTAGCATGTATCTTCTGGCATGTCACTTTAATATATTAAAACTAAGCGGCAGCAACAAATGTTTTCTGTGCGAAAGCAAAGCGATCGCAACAACAGAATTACAATCTTTTCACTGTTTAATAGGACAGCTTAATTTTATTGACATAATAGTTTTTTCAAAAATATGAAACGGCGCAATCGATGTGCCGTTTTTTAAATAGACAAATGAAAAAGGAGAGTTTGCAAATGAAAAGTATTTCATTTAGAATAGAAAATTATATTGCTTATGTAACAATAAATCGTCCAGAGGTGTTAAATTGTTTCAACTATGATGCGTTGTCGCAACTGCAACAAATAGTGGACGAATTACATATAGCTGAGAATGTCCGCGTCGTAATTTTTACAGGTGCGGGTGATAAGGCATTTAGTGCAGGTGCAGATTTAAAAGAACGAAAAACATTAACAATACAAGAAGTACATCGGAACGTACGAGCAATTCGAGACGTGTTTAATAGTATAGCGAATTTACCACAACCAACTATAGCGGCAGTCAATGGACATGCACTAGGTGGGGGATTTGAATGGTTATTAGCATGTGATTTTGCGATTGCAGTAAATGAAGCACTACTCGGACTAACTGAAACAAGTTGGGCAATAATCCCTGGGGCAGGTGGTACGCAACGACTACCACGCTTAATCGGCGAAATGAAGGCGAAAGAAATGATCCTAACAGCAGCGAAAATTACAGCTTCTGAGGCAGCATCACTAGGCATCGTGTTAAAGACAGTGCCCCGTGAATCGTTGTTAATGGAATGTGAATCACTCGCAATGCGGATGATGCAAAATGGTCCTGTAGCTGTTCGTCAAGCCAAATATGCCATTTCACAAGGGATGAATACCGATATTCAAACGGGTCTTGCCATCGAATCGAAGGCATATGAGCTAGTCATTCCGACAGAGGATCGTCTTGAAGCATTACAGGCATTTAGTGAGAAACGCCAACCTGCATTTCAAGGAAAATGAGTAAGAAAGTAGAGGGAGAGAATGGGCGCAAATACACAGTCGATGATTTTTACGCTCTATGGCGATTATATCATGCATTACGGTTCAAAAATTTGGATTGGTAGTTTGATTCGTTTGTTAAAAGAATTTGGTCACACAGAGCAAAATGTACGCGTTTCTGTATCTAGAATGGTCAAACAAGGATGGCTGCAATCAGAAAAACGAGGGAATCGTAGTTATTATTTTTTAACAAAACGCGGTGAAAAGCGGATGCAAGAAGCGGCAAATCGTATTTTTAAATTGAAACCGACGAAGTGGGATGGACAATGGCGACTTTTGATGTACTCAATTCCAGAAGATAAGCGTCAAATACGGGATGAATTACGGAAAGAGCTCTTATGGAGTGGATTTGGTTCCTTTTCGAATGGCTGTTGGATCTCTCCGAATAATTTAGAAGAAGAGGTTAAACTACTCATTCAAAAATATGATGTTGCTAATTATGTAGACTTTTTTACAGCTGAATATATAGGCCCTCATGATCATGAAACGCTTATTGAAAAAAGCTGGTCGTTGGCTGAGATTGAAGCCCGTTATGAGAAGTTTATGGATCAATATAGTAAGCAGTACATTATCCATCAAAGCACAATCTCACGAAAAGAAATGTCGGATGCGGAGTGTTTTGTAGAGCGTACAAATCTCGTTCATGAATATCGTAAGTTCTTATTTATCGATCCAGGACTGCCACAAGAATTATTACCGCCTATGTGGAGTGGAAATCATGCTGCGCTCTTATTCCAAGAATATTATAATTTACTAGAAGGTCCATCATACCGTTTCTTTGAAGAAATATTTCATGCTGATAATTAAAAAGCGAAAAAAGAGCTTGTCCATATTTTTTTGGATAAGCTTTTTTAGTGTTGAAAAACTATGGAATCAGTAAAATTAAGGTGTCGTATTAAAGTATAGTTCTTCGGTAACGCGAGGGGGTAATTTCCATTGCGGCTGTGCTTCGCTGAAAGGTCTCGTGGCAACAGGTGTTTTTGCACGAAAGCGAAGCGACAGCAACAGATGTTTTTGTGCGAAAGCGAAGCGACAGCAACAGATGTTTTTTTTGCGAAAGCGAAGTGGCAGCAACAGATGTTTTTTTGTGCGAAAGCGAAGCGGCAGCAACAGATGTTTTTTTGTGCGAAAGCGAAGCGACAGCAACAGATATTTTTTTGTGCGAAAGCGAAGCGACAGCAACAGATGTTTTATTGTGCGATAGCAACAAATATTTGTTTTTAAACATTTTGAGAGCTTTCCGATATTGGATAAGTTTTTTGTTTACAGGATCATGATAGAAGATGTTATTTTGGCGATACACTGCTCATTTTGGAAAACGGATGCCTCTACATAGCATGTTTTTCGCCCTTGTTTGACAATTATTGATTCAATCATAGTAGTTCCGATGTGAAGTGGTCGTAAAAATGTTGTTTGCAGATTAATCGATGCGAATCCTTGATTATTTTCTAATATAGAAGCCATGGAATAGGCCATCGTGATATCGGCTGCCGAAGTGATGAACCCGCCCATTACGACTTGATGACCATTTAAAAAACGTTCGTCCACCTCCCAAGAGCAAACGGCTTTTCCTGCAATAGCCGATTTTACTTGGATACCTAACATTTGATCACACGCTGGTGGGTTAATTTCTCCAGCAATCACTCGTTTTAAATCGATTAAGGTCACGATTGAACACTCCTAACTGAGTCTTTGAAATTATTCAGTAATGTACGATTTAGACAGTTCTGAGCTTCTTCCATCATATTCTCGATAAGAGTCGCAACGGTCGGCAAGTCTTGAATGATTCCTGCAATTTGACCGCTATTCATAAAACCAGCTTGTTCCTGACCTTCAATAGCCCCTTTAATATGAAAGATTTCGGATGTACGTTCTTGATAGTCAACGAGAGTTATACCTTCAGCTTCGTCAGCAAGCAGTGAGGAGGCGTACGGTGATTGTAACACACGGCGAACCTGTCCAACCGAGCGTCCTAGAATGACTGTTTCCACATCAGTAGCATCCAGTAGCCTTTGTTTATAGGTCGGATGTACAGGCATTTCTTTTGTTGCAATAAAGCGTGTTCCCATCTGTACACCGGCTGCTCCAAGCATGAATGCAGCAGCCAAGCCACGTCCATCACCAATACCACCAGCGGCCACTACAGGTACAGAAACGGCATCAACTACTTGAGGAATCAATGTAAAGGTTGTTAATTCTAAATTGGAGTTAATTCCTGCAGCTTCATAACCTTCCACAACAATCACATCTGCGCCACCTTGCTCCGCTTTAAGAGCTTGTTTCACAGATGCTACAACAGCAATCACACGAATTTGATGAGCATGCAATTTCTCTATATATAATGTTGGATTACCTGCCGATAATGAAACGACCGGTATTTTATGTGTTATAGCCAATTGCAATAATTCTTTTGTATGAGGATTAACATTGATTGGCACATTAAGCGCAAATGGTTTTTGTGTAAGTTGCTTCGTTGCTACAATACGTTCCTCAACTTCAGCAGGAGTCATTGTTCCACAGCCAATTGTCCCTAAGCCACCTGCATTCGATACAGCTGCCGCAAGTTCAGGGCTACTGATATTACCCATTCCACCTTGAATAATTGGAAATTGAATTGCTAATACAGAATATAATTGATTCAAAAATAGCACCTCCGTTTAAAATGTGTTATACTAAATTCTAGCAAAATATTCAGATGAATGAAAGGATGAATTTAATGGAGATTACATACGCTTTAAAAAAGCCAAATGTTCATGATTCAGTATTTCAAGCACCAGGCACGTATATTATTGGAGATGTTACGATTGGTGAACAATCATCTATTTGGTTTAACGCCGTACTACGGGGCGATGAAGACAGCATCACGATCGGAAAACGCTGTAGTATTCAAGATAATGCAACTATTCATTTATATGAAGGGGCACCGGTAGTTGTAGAAGACGATGTAACAGTAGGCCATCAAGTAGTCTTACATGGTTGTAAAATTGGTCGCCGTTCGATTGTTGGTATGGGTTCTGTTATTTTAGATCATGCTGAAATTGGGGAAGAGTGTATTATCGGTGCAAACACACTTATCACACAAGGCTCTAAAATACCGCCACGTTCATTGGTCGTGGGCTCACCAGGAAAAGTCGTACGCCAACTGCAAGACAAAGACATCGAGTTAATCCAGCTATCAATCGACACATACGTACAAAAAGGAAAAGAATTTAAAGAAATACTAGAGGACTAATTTTAGCTGAAGTTCTCTTTGAATAGTAATGGCTGTAAACCCAAAAAGGTAAACATTTTGTAAGGATTGAGTTCAGTATCGTCTTGAACTTAGTCCTTTTCATTTTGTCTTCATTCGATTTTGATTGCTGCCAAAAGAAGTGAAAACTTGATGAGCTTGGATTTAAAAATGAGGAATGATATATGAAAGGTTATCATTTCTCATTTATCCACACTATATAGTATTATAAAGATTCAGGCGTGTTGATCCTGTCGCTTCGCTTTTGTCACAAAGCAAAACTTCTCGCAGGAAAGCGAGGAGCCCGTAGCGGAATTCAGAGCCTTCTATTTAATTAGGGAGGATAATACGTACCTGATAAAGTGTAGAATTAAGGAGTGTGAGAATATGAGATTCATGAAATTCCTTCTGATTATTTTAATTTTCCTAGGTGTTATTGGTTATGGGGTTTATCATTATGGTACAAAAATTGCATCTGATAAGATAGCAGATACAGTATCAACAGAATTAGAGAACAGCGGACAAAAAGATGAAATTAAGAATGTGATTGAAAGTGACCCACAACTAAAAACATATATGGAAGAGGCTAAAACTGCAGACAGCAGCAAATTGCCGTTTACGACTAAAGAAGAAGCTACAAAAGTATTAATTCAAAAAGTTGGTATTTCGGAGCTTAATAATATAAGAGTAAAAGTACAAAATGGTTCGATGACAAAAGAACAGGTCATTCAAGAAATGGAAGGTAAATTAACGGAAGAAGAAATTACGGCACTTAAAGTAATTGTTTATAAAGAGTTATATCAATAGAACGTTTATAGATTGTAAAAAAGAAAAAGCAACATTGCATTTAATTGCAAAAGTTTAGGACATGCCCCTGTAGCATGTCCTAATTTTTTTTGCTTTCTAAAGCAAAGTAGTTCATCTTGCAAAAAAAATAGTAAAGCTTTGTCCCTTATTGTTGTCAAAACCTGTATATAAGTTAATAAAGTGGAATTGCGAAGAAGTGTGATTGGTTGAAACGCAATTGTCCTTAGATCTCAAAAACAAAAGGAGGGGCATCATGGTCATATTTAGAGTTCAAAAAAAAGATAATTATGTCGTGTTGGATAAAGGATTTTTGAATGACAATCGTTTAAGTTGGAGAGCAAAAGGTTTACTTGCTTACATGTTGTCATTGCCAAATGATTGGTTATTTTCTATTGCTGATTTAGCCATTCGAAGTAAGTGTGGTCGTGATACAACGGCTAACATTATCAAGGAGCTAACGAATGCTGGCTATATTCACAAGGAGCAGGGCAGAACAAACCTTGGAAAGTTTGGCAAAATGGATCTCTTAGTTTTCGAAACACCACAATCTGCACCGTTTACTGAAAATCAGGTAACGGAAAACCTGCTGACGGAAAACCCGCTGACGGAAAACTCGCTGACGGAGAACCCGCTGACGGAGAACCCGCTGACGGAGAACCCGTTGACGGAAAACCCGCTGACGGAAAACTCGCTGACGGAGAACCCGCTAACGGAAAATCCGTCACTACTAATTAATAAATCACTAAATAATAATTTACTAAATAATAATTTACTAAATAAAAATAACAATGAAGATAGGAGCCATTTGTCAGCAGAAAATCATTCAAAAATACAAACGGCTTTCCAGTTTTATGAGCAAAATGGCTTTGGCGCTTTAGCTGCTCATGTTGCATACAAAATCGGTCACTGGATTGATGACCTTTCGGAAGAGCTTGTTATTCATGCGATGAAACTAGCAGTAGAAAACAATATACTTCGTTGGAATTACGTTGAGAAAATTCTACACGATTGGACTAACAAAAAATTTAGAACGATTGAGGAGGTAGAAGCCCACCGACTTCGATATACCGCTCAAAAAAAACAACGACATCATTCAATCCGATCCAATCAACAAGGGCGTCAAGAAATTGTTCCTGAATGGTTCCATCAACGGCATGAGGATAACAATGATACGGAAGCGGGCAAAGCTATTGATTTTGAAGCTGAACGTCAAAAAATTTTGGCAACTTTAAGGGAGGCTAAAAGGAGTAGAAGGTGAGATATTTTCAATTCAATCCTAAAGCAAAAGCTTTTGTATCAATGTAGGAAATATACCGACTTTTGGATAATATGATACTATAAAATGGAAGTTTACTATAAAGCAAAGGGGCACATTTATGAGCACAAATTTTAATTTTACAACTTTTCCTGAATTCGAAACGGCACGTTTTATTGTTCGAAAAGCACAGGAAAATGATTGTTTTGACCTTTTTGAGCTTTACTCCGATGAAAGTGTTGTGAAATACATACCATTGGCACCGTTTAAGTCAATTGAGGATGCAAAACATGAAATGAATTGGTATGAAAAAATTTTTAAAGAACAGATTGGGTTAAGGTGGGTAATTGAAGATCCTATGACTAAAAAAGTAATTGGAACATGTGGATTTTTACATTATGAAAAGGCCCATAATCGTATAGAAATTGGTTATGATTTAATGCCTACTTATTGGGGTAAGGGCATTATGAAAGAGACCTTAGAAAGTATCATACATTTTGCTTTTACAAAGATGAACATTAATAAAATAGAAGCAAAAGTCGAACCAGAAAATACATCATCGCTAAGATTGTTGGAAAAATTAAATTTTCAACAAGAAGGTATTTTACGAGAGCCTGAATTTGAGAAAGGTCAGTATGTTGATCTTGTTATTTTCTCAAAATTGAAAAGGGAATATCTATAATATGTTCTCTCTGTCAGAAGGTGTGGTTTTTTATATAAACCGTCAAGAATAGGTCTACGATCCGTGAGGTTAAAAATAGTTATACCATCACTTTCTGACATCCAAATTGTCTGAGCAATATGATAATTGGATAATTAAAGAGCTTTATACCATAAAGGTTTAGCGGAAGTGAAATCATCATGATCTTGGATAATCAAATGAATTCTTTCTAAAGCATCATCAAAAGATGAAGGATCGTATTGTTTAGTCCACACGATAGTGGAAAATATATTCATGGCTGCATATAAGGCGAATATCCGCCAAAAAGTATCATCAGGTGACGTTGAGAAATAACCATTAATTTGTCCAATCCAATAAGGAATACTAAGTCTTCTGCTAAACAAGGAAAGATTATAAAAATCATGATAGGGATCTCCAAAATCAAACCATTAAAATCAATTACTCCATTGAAATCACGATTGAATATGATGATATGTCCGAGATGAAAATCATCATGGAGTAAGGTTACAGGTCTATCTTTTAGCAGGTGAAAATTGTGATTAATATAATCGAGTATTTTCTGCTCCTGTGGAATTTTAAAGCGAACCTTTTGATATTCACTTAAATAATAGTTGAATTTCTTTCGTTGTTCAGCTTCCCGATTCATAGGGTGTGGGGCTTGTAGTTGGTGAATTTTTCTTAATTCTTTGCCGGCTGCAAAGCCAATCGTAAATTTCTCCATATCTGAAAGGTTCTTTATGATTTCATCTGCAGGAGTTCCTTCAATGTAACTTAGCAACATGACAGATAAATTTGCATCTCTTTTGTATTCAATCGCTTTATGCGTTTGTACACCTTGTTTTTCTAACTCTCTAAGCAATGAGAATTCTATTTTTCTCTTTTCATGATATTTCATGTCCGATAAGCGTATAAAATACTTGGTTTGACCAATTGTTACTATGTATTTTTCATCTGGTGAATATCCTTTATCAATTTTCTCTAGCAATGAATAACTCTTAAGACTCGATATGTGTTATGAGCTCATCTGCAGGAGTTCCTTCAATGTAACTTAGCAACATGACAGTTAAATTTGCATCATTTTTGTATTCAATCGCTTTTGCGTTTGTACCCCCTGTTTTTCTAACTCTAATAAAGTCGGTGATAGTATGTTTAAGCAAAGTATCAGATTGCCATTAATATTTTTTGTGGTATTAACCGCGTTAAAGTTTATTTTTAACAAAGAAGTTAATTGGATTGAAAACATAATGTCCAGTTTTATTATGTTCTTGTTTATTCTGTTATATAAATGGGCGGAAATTCCATATAAGTGGAATAAGGACGATGAATGAGTAAATATAAACAATAATTTCCTATTCAACTCCCATGAAAGAAATTGATCATCTTTCATTTTCTGTGATGTAGCGCTGGTTTTGCGCTAGATGGATGGGTAATGGGAGGTTAGTCAAAATCATTAATAAATTCTAAACAACCGGTGAAAGAGTTGCTGAACAAACATGATACGGCAGCTCTTTTTCTTCTTGTAGTAAGTCTTAATGACCTATTAGGGCAGAAATTTCAAAAAAGGTATTTGTGATTTTATGTATAATTAGTATATATATAGGGCTATTTAGTTTTTATAGCCGAAACTTAAGGAAGGGGTGACATATTGAAAATGATAGAATTTCAAAATAGCATGCTAATGAGAGGCATTACTCTTAACTAAGGTTTAATCCTCTCAAAGGTAATGGGAGGAAAAATAAAAGATGATGAATTTAGGAAACATGGTAAGAGGAGTAGCTTCCGACGCTGTTGCTCAGCGTCTCGTTCAATTCTGGGAATATGACGAGGGAACTTTGGAGTTGTGGCGTGCAAGTTCAAACTTTGTGTATGCTTTTGAACGTAATCAAGTTCAAAATTTTTTGAGAATTAGTTTTGAGCAGGATCAATCTTTTGAACAAATAAAAGCTGAGTTAGAGTTTATGCAATATTTGCGATTAAATGGATTTCCATCGGTAACGCCAATTCAATCAATAAGTGGAGAACTAATTGAAACACTAAAAACACCAGAAGGAACATATATTGCCGTTGTCTTTAGTGCAGCAAACGGAATCAATTTGGATGCCGATACTATTACTGCAAAACAGATGGAGAAATGGGGAAGATCACTTGCCTCACTTCATTTTTTGTCAAAAACTTTTGAGCCTGTGTCAGAAAGAAGAAAGAGTTGGCTGGACACAGTACAATTCATGGAAAGTGTATTTAAAAAGCATCCAGGAGAACAAATAGCCCTTGAAGAGCTAAGTAGGGTGTCGAATTGGCTTCAATCGTTACCTACTAACAAAGGGGTGTTCGGATTGATACACTATGATTTTCAATTGGATAATATCTTTTTGGAAGAGGATAAGGATCATAGTTTCAATATAATCGACTTTGATGATGCAATATATCACTGGTATGCACTTGATATTGTAACAGCACTTGATGATTTTATTGACGATGACAATCCTCATTCAAAATTACTGCTTCAATCTTTTTTGAACGGATATCGTTCCAAAATGGATTTAGAAAATGATGTAGTGGCTCAATTTCCGCAGTTTCAAAGATATGCAAACTTATATAAGTTCTCCAAAATAGTAAAGTCTTTGGATTATGGTGAAATAAATGAAACGCCATCTTGGTTTGTTGGATTGAGGGGTAAATTAGTTCGTGTTGCAGACGAATTAAGACAAAGCTTTCAAAAACCATGGCAACAGGATAACATGAAATAAATTAATAAGCCATTCCAAACTTTTGGGAGTGGCTTTTACTTTTATCTCATAAATAACTGTACAGCTCGAAAAATAGGAATTGTGTTGTTTTTAATAAAATGAATAATAAAGTAGAATTATTTTATTTGGATAATTATGTTAATTTTATTATAGGGATTGAAAAGATGTACTTAAACGGAGCAGTTCATTTTTCTTAGAGTTGATTTTTTTTATGGATATTTATGTTAAAATTGATTTGAAGATTGTGAAGAAATGTACTTAAACTAACGGTCAAAAAGAAGGATTTTAAAGGGAGGCGTCCGAATGGTTGGTTTAGTTATTGTAATTCCGATTATCTCGGTTTTGGTTGGACTATATTTTATAACTTTAGGGCTATGGGAATTAAAAGAAGGCGTAAATAGAAGACAATACATAAAGTATATGTTCACTGGCTTATTTTTGCTGGTGGTTTTACCCTCTATGATTTGGCTATTTTGAAGTAGCTTTTTAATGCGAATGGGTTAAGTATGTGAAAAAATATACTTAAAGTAACGGGGTGCTTTACTTGAAGACAGTCGAGTTGCTTAGACGGCTCTTTTTTCTTGTTCAACATAAGCATGTTAGTTGAATGATGAACTAGAAAGTGTTGTAAAATAATGTGAGAAACGTTATGTATAGTAGAGGCTCATAAAGGGAGTTGTATGAAAAAATAGCCGATACAAATTGAAGACTTAGGAGATGTGTTAATTTGGCTTATATTCACGAGTTTGGAATAGTTGAATGTATAGAAAAAAATAAAAAGTATGTTGGTTACGAACCTGAAAAATATAATTGCATAGGTGTAGATGGGGACCTTTTTGATGAACTTATGTCTAAGGATTTTGGTAAAAAAATGCATCGCCTAGATACATTTGCACATAACACAAATAGACCTTATAAAAACCTCGCCTATTTTGGAATAACATTGATACCACCGAGTTCTCATAAACAATTTTTAAATATTGTTAGTGAAGCAAACGACGAGTACAAATCAGAAGAACTTGAAAAATTGATGAAAAAAATAGCTGAAGCAATAAAAGAAGATAGATGGTTGATTCATTTTGGTGTTTAATTTTGTCAATACATACATGTAAGCTAAGAGGTGATTGTTCGATTAGAGCAATCGCTTCTTGTGCTAACGGTGCAGGTTAGTTGAAAATCAACAATCAAAAAATAAAGGCTTCAGAAAGATGGGTGGAAGATTTATTTTGAGAAGTGAAATTCAAGAATTGTTTGGTGATTTCAATTTGTTTTCCAGACAAATTGCAAATGTTCAATTGTCAAATCTATCATTTGATGTATATGAATTTAGAGATAAATCTGCAATGCAAGTAGACTTATTATTCACCAGAAAAGGTCAATTTGATAATATTCAAGAGGCATTTTCTGCAATATTTAAAAAGCAATTGTATGATGGAGAAGAATGGGATACCTGTGATGAACCAGACTCTTCAGATGAACAATGGCTAACAGCACTAAAAAATTTCTGGATTAATGAATATTATCCAAGAAAATGTGTTTGTATAGGGTCAGTAAAAGGAGATTTTATAAGTAAATTTAAAAGGGATTTAGCTGATGAGAATGTACCCGAATCAGTTGTTAAAGAACTTTTAATTAGATTAAATCATATCGAAACAATACAAATACAAAAAGGATATGTTCATGAGTGCATATTCGGACAATCTGATAGCCACTATTTTTTGTTTGAATGGGGGATATACGCTTAGAATTATTAAGACTACTAAGATTGTGAAAAAATGTACTTAAACTAACGCAGGCTTTACTTCAATAAGAGGTAGAGCCATTTTCTTTTTAGACTAACTGGGCAATTTAGTTGTATAAGGAAAAACATGGTTTTTATTTAAATTTATGCAATAATAGAAATATTAAAAAAACGTAATTCAGGGAGGTTTTTATGCAAACTGCAATACCAGATACTTCTATGTTTCTAATTATTGGATTGCTCATTTTAGTTCGTAGAATCCGTTCTATGTACAAACCAACCAAAGGCAGAGGAGGGCGATTAATTTTTCCTCTTCTATTTTTAACACCAGGGTTTTCACTTTTTCTGAACGCTTCTGGGCACGTCACATACCTTCAATTATCTATAGCAATTATCTATAGCAATTTTTTTAGGAGTGGGTTTTTCGATTCCTCTTATTTTATGGTCAGATTATGAAATACGAAATGATGGTTTAATTTATGCTAAGAAAAGTTCTGCTATTATAATTACTTTCTCCATTATGATTGCTTTACGTTATTATTTTCGACAACATATTTCTTCTATCGAACCAGGGACACTCAATATGCTAATTTACTTACTTATTATTTGTTATTTAATTCCTTGGAGAATAGCTTGCTATATAAAATATAAAAAGGTTCTTAAACAAAAAAATGTGGTCAGTTTGTAGAACTTCGTATATCTCTAATACCCCAAAAATGAAATAAGAAGCATAAGTTTATGAATAAATCCACTTATACTAATGGGTGCATTACTTGAAGATTATTGAGTGGCATAGGCAGCTTTTTTTTCTTATTGAACTAATGACGCAGTTTAGTTGAATAGTGTTTTTAACTTGTGTTCAACAAACGGGCCATAATGTGGAATAATAAAATTTGTCATTAATTAATGTGTTGTTGTCTTAGTAATCACATTTTTCCCTCCTATTTACTTGGTAGGAATTTTTTATCTTTTAAACAAAGAGGAGAGTCAATATGGAAGTAGTATATTTTGCAGGTGGATGTTTATGGGGAGTACAAGCTTTTATAAAAACTCTACCTGGAGTTAAGTTTACAGAAGCGGGAAGAGCTAATGGAACAAGTCATACACTTGAGGGTGATTATGATGGGTACGCTGAATGTGTAAAAACAGGATTTGATCCGACAGTTGTAACAATCAGGGAATTAATGGGATATTTTTTTGAAATCATTGATCCATACAGTTTGAATAAACAAGGACAGGATGTTGGCGAGAAATACAGAACAGGAGTATATAGTGAAAAGCATGAACACTTAAAAGAGGCGAAGGCGTTTCTCGGTGAGAGAAATGATTACGACCTTATAGTTGTTGAAGTATTACCTCTTACAAACTATGTAAGAAGTGCAGAAGAACATCAAGATAGGTTAGCTAGATGTCCAAATGATTATTGTCATATTCCGAAAGAAATATTAAGTAGGTATAAGTAAGAGAGATTATTAAAAGATGATTTATGGATAATAAGGGGAACAGATCTGTTTAATCATTTTCAACGATCGGGCGCGATTATTTAATAAGCTTCGCTGTTCTTCTTAAACAAACGGAGTGCTTTACTTCAAGATGGGATTCCACAGAGATCCCATCTTTTTCTTATTCAACTAACGAGGCATTTACTTTAACAACATCCAATAAATTCAATGGATATATATGCTAAAGATTATTTTTTAAACTCAGTTGACTATTCCTTTTTCAAACATAGCACCGTTACTAAACTACAGGCCACGTACCCCCGCGGAAGGCGAAAACATTTAGGATGAGACAAATCCTACTTAATAATCCATCTAATCATTTGAGAATATGCGGTTTTTCATACTATCCAAAACGAACAACCATTTTTTACCAATTCAAAAACCCTTATATTATGTTAAGATTTTGATATATTTAGGTTTTTGGAGGTATATTATGAAAAAAATTCACGCTTATTTACTCGTGGCTGTTCTTAGTACCATATTCGCTACATCGGCTGATGCTGCATCGATTTCGCTTGACGAAAAAATCTCTGGAACGGCAAAACAAAATCAATGGCTTACATACGATATTACAATTCCAGAGCTTGGTTTTTTAACGATTGATTTTGAAGGTGCTCAAAACAAAATGTATCCGGAATTTGAACTGTATGGTAATCAATTATATTTTTTTGTAGATAGGGGATCGATTGGCTTAGATGGTCTTTCTGCAACATACGGTGTAAGGGCAGGAACATATAAACTGCGTATCAGTACTGAGGAACGCATCCCTGAAGCCTCCTTCGCTTTTACAACAAGATTTACTGCGGGTCACACATACGACGTTGAGCCGAATGATAGAATATCGTCTAAAGTTCCAGAAATTCCTGCAAATACAACCATTAAAGGTACAACAAGTTTAGGCCCTGGCGTAGACTATTACAAAATCACTTCACAAGAAGATCAATACCTACATACAGCGACGAAAATAAATTGTTAAGCTATGGCCAAAAGGGTAATTTAACAGTTCCGATTAAAAAAGGTACTTACTTTATCGAAGCCAAAGGCAATAACTACGAATTTACATATTCGTTTTCAGATGCTCCAAAAAACAGTGAATTCGAATTCAATAATACAATTGAGACAGCAACAGCTCTACCATTAAACAAACAAATAATTGCGAGCGATAACCACTACTTGGATGAAGATATGTTTGCATTTTCTGTACCCAAACTAGGATTTGCTAACATTGATTTACAAAAAGATAGCCAAGACTTCTACAAAGAATATGACTTTTATGTCTATAATAAAAGTGGCAAAGAATTATTTAAATTTAGCAGTAAGAAATCATTCCAAATGGGCTTAGCACCTGGCAATTATTATTTAAAGGTCGTACCCAAATCGGATAATGAAAAATATGCACTTACACTGTCTTTTGAAGCAAATGACTATCCAAACATTGAAGATAACAATTCAGAACAAACTGCACAGTTACTTCCCTTCAATACACCATTGCGTGCTATTTCACCCGGAAGAGAAGGACAATATAATGTTTATAAATTAAATGTAGAAAAAGAAGGTTACCAAGTAGTCCATATTGATTTAGACGCTTCGACAACTACATTATTATCGGTTTTTGATGCAAACGGTCACTGTGTTGGTGAATTGAACCGTGGGGAAGAAATAAGCGAACTAACGTATTCAATAGGTCTAGGCAAAGGTACTTACTATGTGGGGATAACTACATTTGAATCCAATCCATATACAATTCAAGTAACGACAAAGAGTGACTATGCAGAACAAGAAGAGAACGACACAAGGAGTAACGCTTCCCCTGTTCACTTCAATAACATGATGTATGGCTATTTTGATGAGCGTCATGATGTTGATTATTACACATTTACAATCGATAAAACAAAAACTATTTCTTGGATAATGGATCCTCTTCAAGTAAGTACAATAAACATACAAATACTTGATGCTTTCAATAACGTAATTTGGGAAGGGAGGAATAGTAAACAAAGCAATGGGAAGGAATTAAAGAAAGGAACGTATTATGTAAAAGCTACTGCAATGAGTGGGGGGGAATATACCCTTTTATTTAAAGATGTATTAACTGATTTTAAAGATGTGCCAAAAACACACATGTATTATAAAGAAATTATGAATATTCGTCGCCTAGGCATAATTACAGGCTATGAAGATAATACATTTAAACCAACAAATCCAATGAAACGTGAGCACGTTGCAGCAATGATTGCTCGTGCGAATGCACCTGATATTCCGATAATGTTAGACCCATATGCATTCCCAGATGTTCCTATAACGCATCCAAATTATACGAATATACAAAAGCTTGTCAGTGGCGGCATTATCGACGAAAACCCGAATGGTTTTAATCCAAATGGCACAATCACTCGAGCACAAATGGCGAAGATTTTAGTAAAGGCTTACAATCTAGAACCAAAAACAAGTGCCCCGATTACCTTTAAAGACGTGTCAAAAGCGAATTGGTACTATGAATACGTACAAATTTTAGCTCAATACCGTATTACAACGGGCGAAAATGGCTATTTTAAACCGAATCAACCATTAACACGCCAACACTTCTCTTTATTTTTAGCACGAACAATTACTAAATAAAAAAAGGCGCATTTGGAAATCAACGTTTCCTAATGCGCCTTTTATCCGATTTGAACCGTCCAAATCATAAGAGATTTTGAGGTTTTTAATTAAACTATAGGGGTGCTTTAATTGAAGAAGAGCTACTAAAAAATAATCAAACTTTTTTATAAAAACTGTACCTCAAATTATCAGAAGAGGAAGCATTTTGATCAATCTTTGTTCAAAATGTTTTCTTTTCATTTAATAAAAAACATGACTTTTAGAATTACTTTTAATCAAACTTCAGACTTTCAACAAGCAGTATGGAGTACTTTATCTCGTATTCCATATGCAAAAACATATTCCTATAAGGATTTAGCGTTGGAAATCGGCAAAGAAAAAGCTGTCAGAGTAGTAGGATCTGCAAGTGGTTTACGGAGGAAGGAATGGCTACTCTAGCATGAAAAACAAAATAATGTATGAACTGGGACTTCGTTTACTTTGTAAGATTCATTTCGTTAGATGCTAATAAATATACGTTCTATGTGAAAAAATACACTTAAACAAACGGAGTGCTTTACTTCAAGATGGGATTCCACAGAGATCCCATCTTTTTCTTATACAACTAACGGCGCAGGTTAGTTGTATAATGTTATCTAACATATATTCAACAATCGGTCCATTTAATAAATGAATTGGATATTTATGTTAAAATGTAAGGTGGATATTTTAAAAGGGTTACCTGAGAGCTTATCTTGCAGCTTTCATGCTTTTAATCCACTGCAACCGGATGCTTTAGAAAAAATTAATAGGTGGTTAAAAATGATGAATGGAAAAGAGATTTTAACTATATTTGGATTTGAAGTTAATGAAGAGCCTAAAAGCATTTATCCATATTCACCAGTATACCGAGTAAAATATGGTGATAAGGATGTTGTTGTAAAACGGACGCATAAAAGAGCAAAGAATGTCATGTCATATATTACTATGCTAAAAGATAAAGGGATAAATGTTGTAACACCAGTTAAGTTACAAGTAGATAACCCACAAAAGTATGAGGATACAAATTTTGTTGTTTATCCATATATAGAAGGCAAGAAATACTCAGGTGAAAAAAAAGAAATCTATGAAGCTGGAAAGTTGTTAGGACAAATACATAGTTTTTCACCTTCTTCAAATGCCTATAATCTTCTTGACTACGATGTTTATGATTTTAATGAACAAGAAGTAGAAGCAAGTATGGAAGCAATTATACAACATGCAGACAACGCTGGAGTTGAAATTGATACAGGGTTAAAAACAAAGTTACTAGAAAGTGTTGCAAGTCAACAGGCACTCTACCATGCAGGATTACCTCATGTTGCTACGCCGCATGATTTTAAAGCAAATAATTTGGTTTTAATCCCAGAACCGTATCTAATTGACCCGGATAATGCTGCTTGGATACCAAGAATCTTTGACTTAGCTCTGGCATTACTACTTTTTCATAATGAGCATGAAGAAGCCCCAGACCAGATTTTTACAATAGATGAATGGACATTATTTTTATCAGGCTACAAAGAATATATTGTTTTAACCGATCATGAAAAAGGTTTTTGGGACAAGGCGAAGCAGCACGTCTTTCTCGATGAAGTAATGTGGTTAATGGCTGAGTATGAAGAGGATTGGCAAAATTCTTCTCAACAAAAATTGTTCAACAGCTTAATTCGTGTTGTGATTGATAGTGCTGCTTATAAACTAATATAAGAAGTGTGAAAAGAAACTTAACTATTTATCCCGCTTCTTCAACTAACGGTTGAAAGAGTTTAAGATCAAGCTACCGAAGTCAAATGCAGCTTTTCTTGTTGAGCTAACATAGGTAGTTGGTGGAATAAAGGAAGAAATTTTTAAAAATGTTTTTTTAGGAGTGTGAGATAAGCAATGAGGGCACCTTATCAAGTTTTGGTATTTCCTTATATAATCACTGACAATTCTATTGAATATGCAATTTTTGAGAGAAGTGATTATGAATATTGGCAGGGTTTAGCTGGTGGTGGAGAAGAGGGTGAAACTACTATTGAATCAGCTAAACGAGAAGCATTTGAAGAGGCTGGTATTACAAGAGATTATCCATATATTGAATTAGAATCTATGTCTTCACTACCAGTAGAAGATGTAGTTGGGGACTTCCTTTGGGGAGAAGACATTTATGTATTAAAAGAATATTCTTTTGGAGTTAAAGTTCCTACAAAAGAGTTATCTTTATCAAAAGAGCACCTCAACTACAAATGGTTATGTTATGAAGAGGCGATAACGCTTTTGAAATGGGATAGCAATAAAACGGCGTTATGGGAATTGAACAAAAGATTATTAAATCGAATTAACACCAAGTAAAAGTTTGTGAAAGAAAATATTTAAGTTAACGGGGTGCTTTAGTTGAAGAATAGGCAGCCTTTTTATTATGAAGCTAAATACTTCCGTAAAGTGGCGTTATGTTAACCCGGTGTGTATTTGACTATACAATATTTTTAAGTGATCGAATTTATAGTTTGTGTGGATGGAGATAATCGAGTTTCTTGTTCAACGATCGGGCCATTTTGGAGCAAGGATTAGAAATTACAGGGGAAAAAGAGTTAGCATTGGGAAATATTTTGTGTACCCTGGAGAATTATGCAAATGATATTTGGAATGTTTTAGGCCATGTGTGGAAGTGGCCTGACTTAGGAGAGGAGATAAAAAATGATTGAATTACGAAAGATAACCGGGGATAACATAGATGAAGTAATAGCACTTGAAGTTGGAGAAAACCAGCAAGACTTTATAGAAACTACTAACCTTAGATGCTTCGCAGACGCTCATATGTTGAATGCTCACGGGATACCAGCGCCGCATTGGCTTATTTTCTTTTATGAAACAACTATGAGGTTTTTTCAGGTAAGGTAATCCGCTTATAATCAAATCAACACTTATAAAAAGAATAATAAAAAAGGAGAAATGAATAGTGAGTTTGTATATTACGAAAGAAATAAATAAAGAGGATAAACGGAAAATTAATGATGAGCTTTATAGGTTTAATTTAGAGCATTTTCCAGTAGATTTAAGAGGTCGATACGAAGAAATCAATTTAATTATTAAAGACGAAAACAGCATTGTACGTGGCGGTATACTTGCTGAAGTGTGTTGGAATTGGTTAGAAATTCACACCTTTATCATAGATGAAGATATACGAAAATCGGGAACTGGAACGAGATTATTAAAAGAGCTTGAAAAGATAGCTTTAGAAAAAGAATGTGATTTCATAAAGGTAGATACGTTAAGTTTTCAAGCGTTAGGTTTTTACGAAAAAAATGGATATCAAGTGTTTGGGATTTTGGATAACGTCGGTAGAGATTATAAGCATTACTATTTAAAAAAAGATTTAAATAAATTTAATCTAATAGAATAAGAAGGGGAAGGATCGGATGGATAGGGACGATTTATTTACAATTGACTGTGGTGAAATATTACTGAGAGAGTTTAGAGTTGAAGATGTTGATGCCATTTATGAACTTACATCCCAACCTGAAGTTTATGAATTTCTGCCTGATTGGCATTCGACAAGAGAACAACGATTGATCTGGGTTACAAATTATGAGATACCATCAAATAAAGAATTTTTGTCTGCCCTGCCTAATATCAGTGGTCAAAATTGTTTGAAATTAGGAATTGTATTAAAGGAAACTGGTGAATTCATAGGTTTCTGCAATACAGGTATTAAAGAAGAGCTATGTGAACCAAACCGGGAAATAGCTTATGCTATTTCAAAACATTACAGAAATCGTGGATACACAACAAAAGCAGTAAAAGGATTGATACAATATTTGTTTAACCATACAGATGTAGAACATCTTAATACAGTTGTTGTGCCCCACAATTTAAGCTCAAAAAAAGTAATTCAAAAATGCGGCTTTCGCTTTAATGGAAATATTGAAATTGAAGAGCGAACTCATTCTCATTACATGCTTAACAAAGATGATTGGAAAAGTGAAAATAATCACTAAGGCTATTGAAATTTTCAACTAGTGGGAGTTTTTCTGCAACAAGGGAGACGCTCTCTTACTAACGATAAGTAGACGTAATGTTCTGAAATATTTAAGTTTGTGAATAAATGTACTTAAACTATTGGGGGCTTTGGCGAAATATTACTGAGCTGCATAAACGACCCTTTTTTATTGTAGAAATAATAATGTAAAGCTTATAATTTAATTGGGTGATTAAAGGTGACTATACAACATAAAAAGATATTTAATTTCTATGATAGGCGTATACTGTTCAATAAATATCGAAATACACCAAGCGTAATCTTTATTGCAGGGTTAGGCGATAGCCACGAAACATGGAAAAAGGTCCAAGACCGAATATCAGATGAAACATCAACCCTGTCCTATGACAGGGCGGGTATTGGCAGGAGTCAAGACGTAGCTGTCCCGCGAACTTGCTATGATCTTGTCGAGGAGCTCTCCGAATTGTTGCAAGCGCTTGACGTGGAGAAGCCTTATATATTAGTAGGCCATTCCTTTGGTGGGTTGGTCGCCAGATTGTATACCAGTCTTTATCCGCGGGACATCTGTGGTATGGTTTTGGTTGACGCTGCACCAGAATATAAAGAACTTGCCTATGAAAAGGTTCTACCAGAAAATCTACTTGCAGGAAATAGGGAATATTTCGAGAATCCTATGTTAAATTGTGAGAAAGTTGATAAAATACAGAGTTATAAGCAAATTGTTGATTATTCAAAACAAAGTGACATCCCTCTCTCAATTATTACAAGAGGTTTACCCGACAATGGTGAAGATGGATGGCCCTCTCAAGAAATATTAGAAATTGAACAAAGTCTACAAGCAGAATTCCAATGGCTGTCAACGTCAAGTAAGTTCCGGATTGCAAGTCGTAGTGGACATTATATACATCATGATGAACCTGATATTGTAATAGAAGAGATTTTATTAATGTTAAAGGGGATGGGAAAGTGAGCGATATAAGGTTGAAACTTATGGAGGATTTGAAAATAATTGTGCAGGAATAATACCAACTTCGTTAAGGTGAGCAGAAGAGGAAACTTTAATGTTGCGATATAACGGTGATCCTGAGCCTAAATTAAGTGATGGCTATGTTTTTGAAGTTGAACCTTATGTAAATATATCTATTTTAAGAGGCGATAAAGATTAATATTAATAAATCCGAATTATAAAATCGTTTAAGAGAAATTGATACATATATAATCCAATAATTCCATATACCCTATTAAACGAACGGCTGCGTTAGTTCAACAAGCTATAAGCGATTTTAGAAATACGCCCATATCTTTGTTATTCCATTAAAGGGCGCGATTGTGAAACAATAAAAGGGATGCTACATATGAGCCATGTATAAATATGTAGCATCTCTGATTTTTTCGATTTAGATCTTGATAACATATGATAACCACGATGATCTAAGTAGTGGCATCATTAATAAAATCTAAGCATTAAAAACAAATTTTGATAAAACAAGTACTAAAGGATTAAAACCGTTGAAATTAGGCTCCGCACTTTTGGTTGGATTGAAAGGATCTACATCACTACATACCCAAAGGAGCAACTATTTTTCAGAACCACCCTGGTGACCTGCATAGTTTCCCTCACCGGGATCAAGATCAATGACTATGCGGTGCGGAACAGCCAATGCATATTGATGCTCGCAGCGCCAACGCATCTCCTCTGTAAAACCGATCGTTTCTCCATCTGTAATAATATCACCTTGATTAAACAAATAATAAGCAAAGTTAGTCAAGCAGTCTGCAACCTCATTGGTATCCATATCATAGAAGTGGCATTGCACATCAGGAATCCCTAGTGCCGCAAGCCCAATGGAATCCATGAGACCTTCCTGGCGTTCACTGCCAGTACCCTCAACATTGTAGAATCGAATGTTCATTGCTCCATACAACATTTCGCCCGCATCAATTGCAGCTAAAAACACGGATGGCTCGACCAACTTATTGCTTTCTCTAAAATAAATCGCAGCGCAAGGGACCGTTTCCACTATTGCACGAAGAACATTCGTATGTAGTTCCAATCTTTTTTGGGGCTCCAGTCCAGATGCCATCATATCGACAAGTAACAACGCGTGACTACACTCTTGCAACGTTTGGCGTGCTTCCTTCCAATGCCAACTTTGCTGCAAAGCGGCTTCGTAATCAGATATCGGACCTACATTCTTGCCAGTAAGCGTTGTTTGTGCGGGCAATTCTCCTTTCGCATATTTCACCATATAATTCAAATGAAAGAAGTGAAGCATTTCACCTTTCTCATGTTGCTCATAGGCTCCCATACTGCCAGCGGCCCACTCTTTTCATTTTGTGGTCGATCTGTTTTCCCCATGTATTGTTCTATCTTGCTGTAGAGTAGTTCGCGGTCCACTACTGGCTTTTCTTTAAACAGCAGTTCAATAGCGTAAACTCTAGCAAATCCGAAGTCTTTCTCCTGCTCTATGATTTCATTCATAAGGCACTCTCCTTCATTCTGTATTGTTTTCTTAATCATATATAGATGTGTTCATCAACTTCATCAAGAGTACACGAAAGATTACCAACCGCCCATCATACTTTTTCCCTATCATTGCCAATTGCGAGTTTCCATATGTTTTACATCTTTCAATTTTTTAGGTTCATCGCCAAAACGTGTAGTTGATTTCCGTTCCGACTGGGCGCTTTCCTGGGGGCGTCCGATGAGCCGCTTCACTCGCGTTGCTCGCTCCAGGGTCTCATCTGTGACGCTGATCCCCAAGGAGTCACCCAGCCTCCACTCCAATCAACTTATTTATATAGTATATGTTTTAACAAATGTCATCCACAACTTTTGGTGATGAGCCATTTTTTATATAAAATGATTTATCACTTTTTTAGGGCCACTTAAGAGTTGGTCGTTATACAGATTCATATAACACCAATATTTGTAAATGTGTTATGCTAGAATAAAGCATCTGATTATTCAGTTATAAGCTAACAAGGTAGGATAAATTAGTAATACTGATATGTAAATCTACTGGTGAGCTCCCCAAACACCGCTTTTTGGGAGTTTTTCAGTTTATACATATATTAATAAATAAGAGGAGATTGTGTAATGATTATCATGATAAATGGAGCATTTGGTGTGGGGAAAACCACTATTGCAAATATGCTTCAAAACGACATTAAAAATAGTATGATTTATGACCCTGAAGAGATAGGTTGTATGTTAAGAAATGTTATTCCAGAGGATATAAAAAGAAATGAAGCCTGTACAGGGGACTTTCAAGATTTAGATTTATGGAAAGAATTAACCGTGGATGTAGCGAGACGTTTAATTTCTAACTATAAAATGAATCTAATAGTGCCCATGACTATTCGGAAAATAGAATACTTTCATTTCATTCACAACGGATTCAAAAGTATTGATGAACAAACATATCATTTTTGTTTGAGTGCAAGTAAAGAGACAATTTACGAAAGGTTAAGACTACGTGGAGAAGAAGAAGGAAACTGGTGTTTTCAACAAACTGATAAATGCTTGGAAGCCTACAATAAATATGATTTTAGAGAGTATATAGACACAGAAAAAGTTGATATCAATGTCATTGTTCATAAGATAAAAGAAAAGTTAAATATTTAAATAGAGGACATCCAAGCAAGTAACGAGCCTACAGAAGAAGATTTGCGAGCGTTATACCGGTAAAATTGCATTAATGCAAAGAAGTAGTTGTATACAGAAATGGAGAGATTACTTGATGTTGAAATTTATCGGCTCAGGAAGTGCATTTAATACGAAATTAGGGAACAATTCTGCTTATTACAAAGTAGGGAATCAAATGTTGCTAATTGATTGTGGAAGCAATATTTTTCACCGTATTAAGGAAAATAGTATTCTAAAAGGGATCGAGCACATCCATGTATTGGTCACTCATACGCATGCAGACCATGTAGGGAGCCTAGCTGATTTAATTTTTTATAGCTATTATTGTCATGGAGAATTTGCAATTCCAAAAGTGACTGTTTATTACGTCGATGATGTGAAAATTAATGAACTACTGGCCATCAATGGCATCATCCCTGATATTCATTGCTTAACAAAAAAATTACATGCCGATACACAGTACACACTTAATTTCTGTAAAGTGCTATTCGAGAAATCTAGTCATGTCGAAGAGATCCCTTCTTATTCAATTGAAATAAATATTGATAACAAGCATATTTATTACACCGGAGATACGAATAGCCTAAAATCTGCTTTAGTAAATCCTGAATCGAGTAAGCTATATGATTATGTATATGTAGATACTTGTAAAGCAGATTATGATGGCAATGTTCATTTGTCATTACGAAAACTTAGTGAATTAGTTCGTCATGAATTACGCTCGAAATTTTGGTGTATGCATTTAGATGAAGGTTTTGAGCGTCAAGAAGCGGAAATGTTAGGATTTAATGTTGTGAAGAATGAATTTTAGTTATTGGTACTAACGATGACGTAATTCAAGATAAGGAAAAAGCATATATGACCAAGTTTCAATTAATGTTGAACTTGGTTTTTTAGTATGTCTATATCTAAATTTTGTAAATTTAGCTATTGATGAACTATATACTGTAGTGTATATTGTTTATATAGTGTATATACAATATGTGTTTAAAGGGTTTTGTAGTATTCAAATAAATTAGAAGGGGAGCTAGTCATAATGGCAGATATAATAAAAAAAGATCGTCCTATTCGAAATCGAAATTGGATGAAAACTCTGGGAGCATTTCTCGCGTTGCTTTTATTCTTTTTCCTTTGTGA
Organism: Lysinibacillus sp. RS11; assembly: GCF_042019215.1. NCBI lineage: Bacteria > Bacillati > Bacillota > Bacilli > Caryophanales > Bacillaceae > Lysinibacillus > Lysinibacillus sp. RS11. The sequence continues at coordinate 2,190,403 of NZ_CP168124.1, forward strand.
AACTTATTCATGGCCACTGTTCAGAACATTTAACGAAGGAACATTATTTGGTAGAATTTCTAATTCAGAGGATCATCACCATAACGTGTGGTTGATTTCCGTTCCGACTGGGCGCTTTCCTGGGGGCGTCCGATGAGCCGCTTCACTCGCGTTGCTCGCTCCAGGGTCTCATCTGTGACGCTAATCCCCAAGGAGTCGCCCAGTCTCCACTCCAATCAACTAATATACAAAGCATACGTTTTAACAAATGTCATCCACAACTTTTGGTGATGAGCCAATTCAGAACTTTTTGTGGAATGGTTTACTCCATATAACACACCCCAATTTAATCTATTCACCGCATTCTTTGCCATTACACTACTTCCAAGTGCTCTAATAGGTGCCGTAAAAGAGATCTTTTCTAGAGAATAAAACGACCAGACGTTGTGAATACCGAAAAAAGTGAAGAAATAGCGAACATCCCTCAAATCGTCAAAATATTTGAGGGATGTTATTGAAATAGCTATTCTTTAATTGTTTCGTCAAATGATTTTCGACCCGGATTTACTTTATTGACGGTAACGTTTAATTTACTAAGCGAATCTGCTGTCAATGGAATCTTGCCATTTTTCTCTAATTTTTTCCACGTTTTTACGTCTTTTCGATATAAATGCTCCGATAAGCGGTAAATATCAGCATCTAATTTTAATCCCTCTTCATAGGTTGTTTTTATATCTTTTTTAACTGCCGCAATAATGCCTTTTCTTATTTCATCAGAGGTTATTTTTCCTTTAAAACCATTGATGATTGCATTAAATTTAACATCTACTTCAAATTTTACATCATTGTTTTTTATAATTGGTTTAATGTCTGTACTTAATTTTTCTAAATCAACTGTTAAGTAATCTCTTTCTTTACTGTCTAATTTAAAGGTTACGTCTCCTCGAGCTTTTTTATTTTGCATCCATTGAACCCCTTTGGCGGCCTCATTCTTAACGAAGCCTTTAAAACCATCCTTAGAAAATACGCCAACACCCGTTAAGGCAGTTTCCTCTGTAGGTTCGTTTGTATCTTCCCAGTTTTTATTAATTGTCACGAATGGAATATTCACTTCATGACTCGGTTCATTTAATTTGATAACAAGGTTGCGTAAATCAACGGGCTCTACAAATGTTTCTAACTCTTTTGTATGCAATGGATTACTTAATTTTGAAGCTGTGATTGATTTATTTAATAACGGTGTCACTAGAAGAATATCTTTAATAGGGTCCTGCGTACAATAAGTCAATATTTGGTATCTTGTTTCCCGATGACGCAAAAAACTGTCAATAACGGAAATCGCATTTTCACTTTTCAAAGCATCCTCAGAGAAAATAAGGTAGGTCATATGTCCCCAAAAAACTTTTTGGTCGATCGAACGATACAATTTGAAAAAGGCTTCTTCCATCGTTTTTCCTTTAGCAAATCCAATCTCTGCCTGTGCAGTTTGAGGAGCAGGCGATTCAGATTTAGCAACATTAGCAAAGTTGATGATTTGCATAAATACTTCATATTGACCATCTTTAAAATCGATACCAATACCGTCAACATAGTACATTCTTTGAGGTTCAGAGACATCCCAACATCCAGAAAGCAATAGTACAACTGTTAAACTTACTATTAATGCAATTTTTTTCTTCATGTTTGATCCCTACTTTTAGCAATTCTTGTGTAATTAGGAGGAGCAAAGTGGTTTGTTTGATTCAGTTTAAGCTTAGACAAAAAATGAAAGGATTATAAGTAGAGAAAAACATTGGAAAACTATGAAACAAAAGATCAGGACTCAATCCTAGTGTTCGAAAATGGACAAGGGATTTTTGCTGCATGTTGTGGCACTCTAATAAAGGTAATTTCCGTTCCAAGCTATTCGCTTCCAGTGGGCGAGTAGCTTGGAACGGAAATCAAAAATTCAGGGGGGATGAAAAAAACCCCCGCTGATTAGTAGTCTACACTTTAAATTCCTTTATGATCGCGAATTTCTATTATGGTTCCTTCGGGTGCTTTTAACTTACATAGCTGACCATTTTCAACCTTATAAATAATGTTACCTTTTTTGTAGATAAAATTCACATCCATATCCTTCAGTCGATCTACCTCATCACTAAGATTGTCAACCCATAAACAGAAATGGACAATGCCTTGACCATTTGAATTGCATGCCTCAAGTACTTCATTATATTTTCCCGTTTGGAGTTCAATATAAAAGGTTCCGAGCTTTAACCAAGTGTTAAAATGTCTATCGTGGAAATTTGGTGACTCTTGTACAAGTTCAAATCCTAATACTTCCGTATAAAAATTTACAGACTCAGCATATGTATTAGTTTGTATACATATGTGATGCACATATTTTTCAACCATAAATTTAAATCTCCCTTTTATTTAAAAATTTTACGATAATCAGAATGCATATCGATTAGGCTAAGATAGCAATAAAGTGGCATACGAATTCCATCATATTCTTATTTATCTTTAAAGACAACTGTATAATGCATTCCTTAGAGCCAGTTCTCTTGGTTCATTAGCCATGCCAAAGCCATGCTTATTCATTGCGTAAGCATAACCTAACCCCTCATCTGGATCAGCAAAGCAGAATGAGCCTCCAGCTCCAGGATGTCCAAAAGAGCTCTCACTTCGACCAAATGGCATATCCGAAAAGTGTTTCCAAAACCCTAAAGCGTAAGCGATGTTTATACAATTTACATGGTCATAAAAACCTTCTGTTGGGGGAGTGGCGCTCTTTCTTAATTCATTCATAGTGGAAGAATTTAATCCTAGTATTTTCGCTCCACTTGCAAATGCACCATAAATTTTTGCCATCGCTTTTACTTGTCCAACGCCATTACCTGAAGGGAATTCAATAGATAGTATAGGACGATGATTAAAATTATCATTCGCAACAAACTTTTTAGGGTCAACTAAACTTCGAGCTACTAGTGACTTAGCATTTAAAAATCCAAGTAACATTTTAGGTGGCAATTTAGTTAGCCCCTTAAGTAATTGGATAGGATGATTTATCCCTTCAATCGTTGTCATTCTATCTTTTGAGACTTCTGAAGGCAAACCAATATAAAATTCAGCATTGAGCGGTTCTGCTATTTCTTCGTTAAAAAAATCTTTTAGAGTACGTCCTTTTGGATCCGTTCTTTTAATAAGTTCAGAAATTAAAGTTCCTATAGTCCATGCATGATACCCATGAAATTTTCCGACTTCCCAATCTGGTTTACATGCAGCAAGGGAAGGTGATAGACGTGAAGTATCTAGGTCTTCTATATTTTCAATTTTAAGTTCATCGAGAGTGGATAAACCAGCTTGATGTGCAAGTAGCTGTCTAACTGTAATTTTCTCTTTACCATTCTGAGCGAATTCTGGCCAATATGTACACACGGTCTCATCATAGTTAATGTAACCTTTTGAATGAGCTAGACTTAAAGCTAATGCAGCAAATCCTTTTGTAGCTGAAAACACTTGAACTAATGTGTCTTTCTCCCATTGTGCAGAAGTTTTTCGATCTCGATATCCGCCCCATAAATCAACGACAGGTTCGTTATTAATATACACAGAAAAGGCAGCTCCAAGTTCTCCTCGGTCTGTAAAATTCTTAATAAACTCATCCTTCACTAATTCAAAACCCGGTGCCACAAAACCATGAATGGGAATACTATTTTTTGTTCTCATATTGTTTTCTCCTCCTGATATAATCTCCATCTCTTTACAAAAAAGAATAAATTTAATAAAATTAACTTAACAGATAAATGACTAAAAAACAATAAATAGTCAAATAAAGAGGTGCGTTAGAATGGCAAGAATTTCAGCTGAACAGAGAAAGCAAATACATGAAACACTTCTCAGCAAGAGTAAAGAATTATTTATTCAGTACGGATTTTCGAAAACAAGTATTGATGACATTGTAAATGCTTGCGGAATTGCAAAAGGTTCTTTTTATTCATATTATCCAACAAAAGAAGAATTATTTTACGCGGTGTTACGAAGGGAAGAAGAAATAAAAAATAACATCATTGCTGAGGTCATGAGTGAATCTTTACCACCAAAGGAACTTTTAATGAGATTTTTTGACATCTCCTTTAAAGCTATTGAGGAAAATGAATTTTTCCAAAGTCTTTATCAAAGAGGAGAGTATGAGCGAATAGTTAAGAGACTCCCGAAAGAACTTATCGATGGCCATGCCAAGGAGGATTTAGAGAGTTCATTACAGTTTGTTAAATTTCTACAAGAAAAAGGGGTTACAGAAGAAGATCCTGAAATTTTAATTGGCCTTTTTCGAATAATGATGCTTTTACCTTTACATCGACAAGAGATTGGGGAACAAACGTTTTTAAAGACCATAAAAAAAATGATTGAATGTTTATCAAATGATTTAACTTCTTCCTAAAATCATCGCATCTATGCGATAACGGCTAACTGGCCTGCATCGTGCAGGCATAAGTACAAAGCCGATTCCTGATGCAATTATGCCGAGGCATAATTGATCAAGTAAAATAGTTGAATGGAAGGAACAACTAATCAAGACAAATGACCAGTGCTCACTACTTTTTAAACAAGGTGTATCTGATTTATTTTTCTTATTGAAGAAATTTATTGATTAAAATTTCAGTCATCATAAAAGTCTCATGAGTGATGAGGATCTGCTTAAATAATAGCAGAATAGCTTATTACCGAGGAAATAACGTGTATAAATGACACCAAAATGGATAATTTATAAATCGGAGGTGATAATTTTGACTAAAGAAAAGCGTAATAACCTTGAACTAGATCAAGTAGAACTTGGATCAGATTTAAGCCCAGATGATTTAGATGTACGTGAAGAAAATGATATGACAAAAGAGCAAAAGAACAATTCAAGTAAAGAAAAACAATGCAACGAAAACACTTCCTCAAGACGTAATAAATAATAAGATAGACCGCATAAAATTTTCTACCACAATCTTTGGGTTGTGGTATTTTAATTTAGAAGTGAAAAAAATTGACTTCAAGTACTTTGAGGATTTTCTTCATTATCTTAAGATATTGCAGTAAATATTTAAATGTGTAAAACTAAACATAATGAATTGGGGAGGGAGAAAATGGGGAAGAAGCAAAAAATTATATCTATTGCAGCAATATCTGGTGGAGGAAAAACAACCATTGCTAAAGAACTCACAAAACTACTGAAGAATGCAGAGTCACTTCATTTTGATGATTATGATTTGGAAGGACCCGATGATATATGTGAATGGGTTGAGCAAGGAGCGGATTATGATGAATGGGATATAAGTCCTTTGGTAAGGGATATAAAAGAATTTCAAAAGGACGCTAATGTAGAATATATCATTTTGGACTATCCATTTTCATATCTCAATCATCAATTAAAAGGATTCATAGATACATCTTTTTATGTCGATACACCGCTAGATATCGCTCTGGCGAGAAGAATAATTAGGGATTCAAATTCGATAACCGATGCTTTAGATGAATGTGAGCATTATTTAGATAGTGGTAGAAATGCCTATTTAGAAGCTGAAAAATCTGTAAAACCGAATTGTGATTATATAATAGACGGTAAATTATCGCTAGAAGCTATTGTTCAGAAAATAGTTAGTTTGATAGCAGGTGAATTTTAACTAAAAAGGCTGTGGTGTTAAAAGATTGTTGTTGGAATTAAGGTTAACGATCTTACTGTCCGAGTACTCAATTGAATTGAGCCTGATGTTTTGGATTTTTTTAATTATAAAGGGGAGAGATGTCCTTGAAAAATTCAAAAAATTTAATTACTATTCTGGGGTTAATTATGATTTTTATTGCAGGTTGTTCAGATGTAAGAAATGAAGAGCAAATGATAGAAGTTCAAATGCGTATTGGTGATGAAAATAATTATGAAGACTTCAAAGAAATCACGGATCATGAGCAAGTTCAAAAGGTGCAAAAAATACTAGATGATATTGATTGGGAAAATGCAAAAGTAGATATGGCACATCCTGCAGATTACATATTTTATTTTCAATTTAATAATCCAGAAATAGAAGCAAAAGCGGTGTTATATGAACTTTGGATAAGTCCAAATAAAGATAAGGTGGAACTCGTAATAGATGCTCAAAGTAAGTATAGTCAATTAGACAAGAAGAAGTCAGGAGAACTATTTGAAATACTTACTGGTGAAAAATTGGCTGATCTCAAATAATTATTGGACCGAATTAGAGGTCTTTTATTTTACACTTCACAATAGCATCGGCGGTAAATTGTCCATCGTATTACCTCAGTTTGTATTGTTAATAGGATGACTTACTTCTTTCAAGTTCCTCGATTCGTTTTACTAGTTCCTTTGCTGGCCACAAATACCCATGCAACAATAAAAGCTATCGCAATCACTGTAAAAGAAATTATGATAAGTGCAGTAATGATCAAAACAAAACCATTTAGCAGCACTGAGCGGTACATTATTTGATACTTAATACTTTTAATGATAGAAATCAGAGCTACAGATGGAAAAAAATCTGTGGCTCTTTTTCGGCTTTTTAAATGTTGATTAATACAACTAATACACTTCTATTTCATAATACCAATGTAATCCGTTGAGGAATGTAAATAAATCGTGAACTTTCCTTTTGTATACTTTACAATCTCTCCTTCACGCTCAATCTCTCGCCAACCATTTTTCTTAATCATCAATCTATAACTCAATGGAATACCATTATCACCACTAGCCTTTGACCAAATATAGTGTTTACCAACTTCATTTTCGCTTTCTAATTCAGCACTTTTAGGAACAGGGAAATCATACATATCATTTAAAAAATAATAGTTTCTATCTAAATATGTAAAATAAAAGTATCCCATTCCTATTAGAAAAGCTAGCGTAATCAATGAAATTAATAATCGCTTCACAATTTATCCTCCTCGTATAGTTACCTTCCTTTGGTATGTCTAAGGTTGTAGCAGATAGAACTAAAGCCCAGATTTCACAGATAATAGGATCATCACCATAACGTGTGGTTGATTTCCGTTCCGACTGGGCGCTTTGTCGTTGCTGTCGCTTCGCTTTCACACAGATAAAACATTTGCTGACGCTACGTTACACTACGCTTTCGCACAGAGCTTCCTGCGGGCGTCCGATGAGCCGCTTGGGCCAACAGATGTTTTTTGCGCGAAAGCGAAGCGACAGCAGCACGATGTTTTTTGCGCGAAAGCGAAGCGACAGCAGCACGATGTTGGTCACGAAGGCGTTATCACAGGACGTGATGTTTTTAGCCTTTGTTCCTCTATCGCTAATCCCCAAGCAGTCGGCCAGTCTCCACTCCAATCAACTAAGTGATGAGCCAGATAATAGTGATTACCAGGTCTCTTTCAATAAGGTAAGAATTTTTGTTCTGGAATATTCTAAAAAGAACAAACAAGCACTTTCCGTTTTTATTTTGAAAAATTCTTATTTACTAGTTCAATGGTATTTTTAATAAAATCTTGGTAATGCGTTTGGGGTAGTGAATCTATTTTGCTAGCTGCTTTCTGCGCATAAAAAAGTGCTTCTTCTGCTTTCCCTAGTTGCATAAGACAGATGGCTCTATAAGAATACGCAGTGTAAAGAATACATAGTTCAAGCGGGTAACTATTGGAGCTAGGCATCTTAAACTTCTCAAATGCTTCTAAGGCTTCAGTTAGCTGTCCTTTTCCTAATAAAGCTTTTCCTTTTTCAAGAAAGTAAAAATCACTTCCAATATTCCCTTTTAATACCGTAGTAAATTTATCTAAATAACCAAGAGCTTGATCATAATCTTTTGGTATTTGATTGTAATAATGAGCTTGAAGTAACAAAGTGAAAGCCAAGGACTTATCATTTTCGCTAAAAACCGCAAACTGTTCTGACTTCTTTATAAAATAAGCATAATCTTTTTCGTTGTCATGAAGAAGGGCTTGGAACGCTGCAATCCGGAAAATATTATCCATCTTATAATAGACCATTTTCTTCTTAGACATTGCAATTAATTGATGAAGCTTATCCTTCCCAGCTATATATTCACCTATCCCGAAAAGTAAGACCATTTCAACGTAATTCGCCTCTAATTCAACGAGCATATCAATCACTGTTGCTTTTTCATCATACTCTTTTCTTACATTTTGTAACATTTTCAGGGCATTATGATACTCACCATTTTTCGCATGGTATTCTACTACGTATACTTTAGCTGCCAAACTGTGACTATAAAGAGATAACCGATCATAGATTGTTACTGCCCGATCTATCAACATTTCTCCATTGTTTTGATCTGACTTCATAACTGTCCTCCCTGAAATTTCTAATATCCTAGCAGATTCTAATGAAATGGGAAACTGTCGGTCAAAAATGTCTTGAGTCAAACTAATTATCTGTTCATCATTATTTTTTTCAAACGCTTCCTCTATTTTATTAAACAAATTTTTTAGCTCATCAGGAGTAGGGTTTCCTAATAAATATTGAGGGTCATAGCCTAACTGGCACGCTATAAATTTTAAACTGTCCATTGAAGGGTTTGCGCGCCCGTTTTCAATCATACTCAACATTCCTTTTGACATTTTATCACCTGCTAGTTCTACAAGTGTCATACCTTTTTCTACTCTTAATTTTTTGATTCGTTGTCCTAACTCATTCATGTTCTAACATCCCTTGAAATTCAATTTGCAAGTTCAATTATATTAAACTTCAGCTTGAAAAGACAATTGTTACATGTTACCATTAAGTTCAATTTAATTGAACTTCTTTGACTTAGAAATTACAAAAGTAGGATAGAAGTGGGTTTTTATAAAATCAAAATAGAAATTGAGGGACTACATATGAGTGAATTTATTGAAAATGAAGCAGGAAAAAAATTAAATATAGGTGGCATTGAATTATACTATGAATTGTTAGGGGAGCATCATGAAGGTCCAACTTTAGTTTTTGATTCAGGGTATGGAGTTACTTTAGAAAACTGGAATTCGATTAAAGATGAAGTGTCAAAGTTCTCAAGAATGTTTATTTATGACAGAGCAGGAATCGGAAAAAGTGGAATGGATGATCGACCACGACATTGTAGACAAAGTGTCGAGAACTTACGTATATTACTAAAAAAAGCTGAGGTAAAGCCTCCTTATGTATTAGTGGGCCATTCATTAGGAGGATTAAATATAAGATTATTTGCAAGTACATATCCAGAGGAAGTCGCAGGAGTAGTTCTTTTAGATTCATCTCATGAGGATCAAAATAAAATACTGCCTCCTTTATTTACAAAAGAAGTTCAGGAATCGTATTATAATCAATTTACTTTGGAAGGATCTCTTCATGAAGTTGAAGAAAGTTTAGAGCAAGTACGAAATAAATCTTTTGGAAATATTCCATTGATTGTCGTTACAGGCGGTCTACAGCCTTTTCACACAAAAGAATCTATGGCTATTTGGATGAAATTTCAGGAAGAGCTTGCAAACTTGTCAACTAATAAGCAACACATTATCGTTGAAGATGCTGGGCATGCGATACATATTGATCAACCAGACGTTGTTGTTAGTATATTAAGAGATATTTTAAGTAGAGTGAAAGTTGACAAGCAGTACTTTGGGGATAGTGAATGTCGTTTATAAACACAATTTGAAGAATTACTAAAAAATCATAAAACATTAACACTCAAAAAGAGTAGGAGGAATGAAAAAGATGAACTCCTTCATGCCTATGAGGATATTTGACATGAAGGAAAATCAATATCCACTTGTCCATGAACTAACACATTCCGTACTTGGTTATGGCAACAATTTTGATAGAAGCAGTGGCTATTTTACGCAAGAGGGTTTTGCTGATTATATGGAAGAAATCTATGGGAAAACGAAGACAAGTTCCCATCAGTTTATGAAGTATTTTATGGATTCGAACAAATTAATTCCAATTAGCAAGTTGATCGATCCGAATCAAGACGACTCTTATTTTCGCCCAGACCTTACAAATCCAGAACAGCTGAACACCCTTAGATGGATGAGCTATACGCATTCAGCTTCTTTTATTAAATATTTAATTGATACCTATGGAATAGAAAAGTTTGAACAGATATACAACGAAAAGGATTTGGTCGAAAAAATAGAGGACGTATATGGAAAAAGTGTGGGTGAGTTAGAAAATGATTGGTTAGTTTTTATTAATAATCAAACGGGGTTAACATATGAAGAAAAATCTGAAGTGGGATATTTTTACAAAGTTAATTCTGTTATTATTCAAATTGATCCAAAATATTTTACAAAGGAATAATCCATTTTGGAGAAATCCCTTTAGGAAAGTACATAAAGAGAAACTGTAATCCGTGTATTTTTTTGATCCCGATGATTAGTAGTATTCATCAATCGAGCTTTTACGGGTAGTAAGACTCGCACCTAACTTATTGGCTGAATTTGAGATGGGAGTCCTACTGCCCGTTAATGCGGGATAAAATACTATTGGTAATTGTCGATAAAAATGAAAAGTATCGTAGGAGGGCAACGAATGAATTGTAGACTTTTAACTGTGGCGGATGCTGAGGCCTATCGGAATTTAAGATTAGAAGGATTACAAAATAATCCTGAGGCATTTGGTTCTAGCTTTGAGGAGGAAAAGAATGATCAAATTGAGCTGTATGCCAACAGGTTTGAATCTCAGGGTTCCTTTACGTTTGGGGTATTTGATCATGAAGAATTAGTGGGCGTTACGACGTTAGTTCAGGAAAGTAAGCTTAAGTTACAGCATAAGGCAAGCATCTTGGCTGTTTATGTTACTCCAAGAATGCGTGGACTTGGCGTTGGCAAACATTTAATGATTGAAGCAATTAACAAAGCGAGGGAGTTAAAGGGTGTTGAGCAGCTTAATTTAACGGTTGTGTCAACGAATGCTTCAGCAAAAAGACTGTATTCTTCTTTAGGGTTTGAGGTTTTTGGAACAGAGAAGAGGGCAATGAAAATAGGTCAACAATACTTTGATGAGGATTATATGGTTTTATTTCTTTAGCGTGAACAACTCCAATAGCTTTTTAGCCATTGGAGTTGTTTGTTTTTTATGGAGAGCTCCAATGAAATAATGAAAACAAAGCAATGATTAAAATAACCACAGCAATCATAAAAGCGACATAGGTACTAAATTTGCCCGTCTTATTTTTTAGTAGCTTTAAACTCAGTACTATATTGATTATTGATAAAGAGAATGCTAGCCAAATCCCTAAATTCCCTAAGCGTTCAATTTGAATGGGTGATTGATTGAAAAAATAATTGTAGGTGATACCAAGAATAAGTAAAATTGTCAGCACAATAGTGGTCGATGCAATTTTCTTGTTGCTAATCATCATTGCCTCCAATCAATCCTTTTATTGATGTATAGTATGCTTGAAAAAATAATCTGACAAAATTTCATGGTTTTGATTACTTTACTTAGGTACACAATAAAAAAGGAGCACTTACAATCTAATGAACCCAAACAAAGACTAATAAAAAGAATCCTTTTTGAAAAAAATCAAAAGGGATTCTTTAATTCTGAAAATTAATTTTATTTTCATACGTTAGTTAATTTGCTAATACCAAAAATACGATAAAAGTTAATCCATATAAGCCCATAAATCCGACAGCCATTTTTGAAAGCTTAGTTTTGATTGAAAGAGCATTTCGAAAACCAGCTTTAAAAAGGTTCACAATGAAAATTGATACTGCTAAGAAAAACGATACCATAGCAATAATTAACGCAACTTGTTCCATTAAAATAACCTCCTGTAATGATCTGTATTGTAGAATAATAAGTATATTAATCAAACCGACAAGCCATAGTAAATTGCTCATGCGAATGCCAAAAACTTCTCGTTCATTCAATTCGATTTTCCAAGCATCAATTATACCCCTCAGTAAATCGATAGTCATAAAAAATGTCCAATCTTGCTGTTCTAATAAATCAATAATTTCATCGCCATATCGTTGTCTCCAACTTTTTGGATACAAGTAAACGAACCACTTCATATAAGCCCAAGCCTTTTTGCGCCGAGTGTAGTTATTGCTTGGATTTCTTTAATTTGGTTGCTTAAATATTCACGACCTGCATCTGTTAGCCTGTATGGTTTTTTACGATCATCTGATTCAAGCACTTGAATATAGCCGGCTTTTTCTAAACGTGTAATCGCGCCGTATAAAGTTCCAGCACCTAACTTAATACTGTAATTTTTTTCAATATCCTCCATAATAGCATAGCCATGACAATCTTTTTCTGCCAGACTAATCAAAATAAACAATGAAGGCTCTGAAAATCTATCTTTTTTCTTCATACAATACCTCCTTTTGAAAAACTTTATTACGTTTGGCGATATAACGTATAACGTAATAATAACTGCAATATAAAATGAATGCAATAATAAATACATTAAAAACAGAAAATATTTATGAGCCTAGTTTTCTCATTAATCGCTTCTTACCAAACAGACATCCTGACTTTGAGGAGGGGAGAAAGATTGTTAAAAGAAATAACCTAAACATTTAGATCTTAATGAGTTTGTCCTTGAAGAAATCGCTTATGCTTTACCTGAAACAAATGGAGAAGATAAATACAAAGTCTTTTTAGTCAACAAAAGAAACAAACTCAACTACAGCAAAATAAAAATGTCTGCAGACACTAAACAGCTAGCTCGAAGAAACTTAAATCGTGAATAGGCACGTATTTTCTTCATTGATTGCCGAGAATCTCCAAAACGTAGAGCTTTTAATTCTGTGTAGAGGGTGCAACTTATAGGCAGTTAAGAAGGATTGGGAAGAACTTGAGCAGATCAGTAATCTTCGAAGTGGGCAAAATAAGTGAATTTAGAAAGGGGAATTTATGTAGAAGATGATAGTTAGACAAGTTATTACAGGCCCACGAGAATTAGTGGGTGTAATGAAAGTTAAGGATATTTGATTTGCTGTCTAGTAATAATTAAGTCGTTTCATTTTAAAGTGTTAAACATGCATAAATACCTTCAAAATAAAAAACAAGCAGCCAATAAAATCGGTTGCTTGTTTGAACCCTTACATTTAAAAGGGCAATAACATTTAGTTAATGAAATCTTGAGGAACACATTCACGAACACCAGAATTTCTCATGGAGTTAAATAAAGCTGCACCGATTCTTAATAAAACATTGTTATCTGTTCCATTTTCTAAATCATAAATTACGTAATATGCATTATCAACTGTAAAAATACATTTTCGTTCTAATTTAAATCCAGGTGGTACAGTTGGAAGTTTAATAACTGGTCGAATCACAGGTGTATCTCCTTCATCTCTGATAAAATTGAAAGTTTGTTGGTCAATCTCATAGATATTAACTGGATCAATCTCCACACCTTCATCTGGAATTGTAATTTCATCTTCAACAAATAGGAAAAAGCGTTCGTTTCGGAAATTGAAAAGACTTCTTGCTCCAATTTCAAATGATGCCATTTGATATTCACCTCCTCTCCTATTAATAAGTTATTCATATTGAATACAATTGTTTGGACAATAAGGAAGGTAGAGTGAAAAATAATTAAAATAAACATTCATAGTAGTTGTTCCAGCATGACTGCTAAAGAAGCAAATGTTGAATACATGGAAGTTGTTTAGTTTTGATCGTAAGAAGATAATCCTCGAAATAGATATTAATAATGTTGTTTAAAATTGGACTATAAAGCCCATATAATTTAAGGTTCAGCTTTTTAAACACTTTATTATGCTGGAACATTTGCTGAATAATTTGAGGAAATGGGACCAAATGAAAAAAGCCGCAGCGTGATCAGACGCTACAGCTCAGAATTGATTATGCCCTTTGAGGTTTCTCAAAAGTATTATATCACTATTGCTAAAAAGAAGGCTTAAATTTACCAGCAGCATTGAACCAGTTACAGAAAAGATATTCCTAATCTCTGATGGCGAATATAGGACAAAAAAGAGATAGGTTTAGAACTTGATCAAATTTTATTCCAGATGACCATAAATTGTGCTGCTTCAGATTCAAGAGCAATTAGGTGATCTTCAGTGGAGGGGTTATCTGAAATTAGTTTACCTTTTTGGACGTTTAAAATTGCAGGTTTTACATCAGGAGCATGCTCAATGGTGAATTCAGATTGATTTAATAGTGTCAAAGAGGAGCGACATTTGTTTTTATCAATTCGTTCGTCCTTCCCTTTGAAATATAACTTGATTAAATGTGGAACTCCGTCAATCTTTAATCCAAGTTCTGGTGAAGAACGAACGGTTATATATTCGCTACTCCAATTAGATTTGCCTGGTTCAAACCATTCAATATCTTTATTTTTAATAAATTTTAAATGTGCTTTGACTGCTTCAAGGTAATTATTTTGTTTAGCTTGAGAAACCTTTTCTACAAGAGAAAGCAGGTAATCGTTACTAAATTCTTTCTCATGAAATTTTCGGATACCATCTCGTAATGGTTTCCAGTAATCGAAAGCAGGATTGTAATCATTTTGATATTTTATTTGTCTTACCATAGAGGTTTTACCAGTAACCCCCTTGAAAGTAAAGTCTGTAAATTGTGTAAGACCGACAGATATCTTTTTTGAAGACATTCATTACAACTCCTTTATTTGTAAAAATTCCACATTTGTATCGTCCATGACAACCGTCGTGTATGAACGACAACCTAATTGGCTGAGAGTTACAAAACTGAATAATAAAGATCGCTATAAAGAGAGAAGGTAAAGGCCATCCATTTACAAAGTCGATTTCGGACGCATAATGATACGCTTTACGAGTAAAAGCAAATTTCACACAACAACAATTAACAGACAAATTACATCGTAGCCGTATTTCTAAGTACGAAAAAGAATTAAACACAATGGATATGCCAACATTCATGCACAGACGGACAAGTTGCAACGGGTACCATGATGTACGGAATGGACGCTATGTAAGATTACTATGTAGCCATTGAAAGGCCTATGACATTATTTGTAGTTTAGAAGCACTACAGGTTAGTTAGAAAATTAATGATAAGGAAGTGGGTAAGGTTATGAATAGCCTTCAACAGTTGGAGGTGCTAAATGTATGGACGCTTGGTTTTAGAGGGCAAGTGGCGGCGGTTCAGATGGTGAAGTGGTTAGTGAATGATTTTAATATGCCAGAGGTTGGACAAGATCAAAAACAGTAGGAGTTTGTTTTGTGCGATATGTGGGTTAACCATCATAGCTATTGGTGGAGTGATTAAGCGCGGCGTATTTTTAAATTAAATAAAAAGCTGCCTAACAGTTACCTGTTAAACAGCACATGGATATTGTAAATATAAAACAAAAATAGGTAAATGTCAACAAATTCATTAGACATTTGCGAGTATGTTTCGCTCTCGTCAAGCAGGTAGAAAATGGTTGGTTGCCTTAATCAAAATCAGTATGATGCGCTGGCTGGTTTAATAATAATTAAACTCTCGCCAATGGGTTAGGGCATGCCTCAGATGTCATTTATTAAAATAAATAGACAACCGAAAATTGGATTTTTCTCGACGTTTAAATAAGAAGATTCCATATGTATTTAATACCATCCCATAAAGCTAAGGCTAAAATTACTGCTAAAATCCCTTTAAGAATATCCTTCATTAGGTACCTCCATAGAAGTGTTATTAATGTATTTACGAAAGAGAGTTAAAAAAGATTCATGTTGACATTTCATTTGAACACAGTAAGTTTTTTGTAGTAATAAAAACTGTAAAAAGCCAATTGGATAATTCCAATTGGCTAAGAATTCATATTTTTACTAGAAACGTTAAATGCCTAAAAATTTTTTATTTTCATTTGAAGTTTTCAAAAAGCTGCATTTATGAAAATTAGAGCATCAGTAATTATTTCTTGTATACCAGTAGTTTTTTCAAGAAAAACACTCCTTTTTTACTTTTAAACGACGATAAAATCTAGAAATATTGTATGTACATTATTTGATTATTTTTTTTATTTGCTTTAATTCGTAAATAAGATGATCAATCTGTTTTTGCATATTATCTTTTTGCAAGGATTGTTTCGCATCATTTTGTGAATTTTGGGTATTGGAATTTCTTAACGCATCTAATGCTAGACCAGCAGCGATTGTTTGAATTCCATCTCCTAATGTAGAAATAGCTGCGCCGACGTAGGTCAACTTGGCTGCATAAATCTCAAGAGAATCATTGGATTGACTCGAATTACCATTATTGTTATTTATGTTCCATCCCTCCTTCAGAATAAGTCCGATATTGTATCATATGCTTCACGTTGAAAAAATGAAATGAAAAATTTATTCATACGAGGCAATCATGTAGAGAAATTAGGATTTATTCAATTGTAATTGAACTGAGATAGCACCAGATTTTCAACAGAAGTTGTTCTGTAGATGAGTTTAAGTTGACTGTAGTTAAGTGATTTACACAATGGGCTGAGCAATGAACGAACTGGTGTACGTATAAGAGAATTTTTTTATTTTTCAGAAAAGTGTTGACATTGTTTTTGTGTATATTTATATTTTATATAACCGAACAGTTATGTAAAAAGTGAGGGAATGATCATGCCAAATGTTTATCGAGCATTAGGTGATGCAACGCGACGCCAGATATTAAGTATGCTTAAACAAGGAAGCAAAACCCAAAAGGAGATAGTTGAAGCATTTGATATCTCTCAACCAGGAATTAAAAAGCACTTGAATATTTTATTGGAGGAAGGAATTATTTCGGAGAGCTTGAATGGGAAGTATCGTATCTATTCAATAAATCTCAACATACTCCAAATCGCCAGTCATGAAATGCTTCAATACATCGGAGAACTACTTGATGATCAGCTCGTAAGTCTAAAAAATTATGTGGAAAAAGGGGAGTTTCGAGATGAAGAAGAGTAAGGATTCTATAAAGAGAGAAATTGTTGTTAATGCACCTTTGAAGCAAATTTGGGATGCATTGACTAAGCCTGAGCATTTAAATCTTTGGTATACAAAAAATGCTGAGATAGAATTTCGTATTGGCGGAAGAGGTTATATGAATCATGGTTGGGGAGCAACATCTGAAGGTGTTTTCACAGAAATAGATCCAATGAAACGCTTTGTACTTGAGAGCATTGATGGGGATTTTACTACCATTACTACTTTAGAAAAAGTTGAAAATGGTATTCTAGTGAGTATTGAATATCAGGCTTCCGTTCTTGGTGGCATGAATCAATCTACAAAGGAAAATATGTTATTTGGTACAAGTCAATTCTTAGAAAATCTCAAGAGTGTTTATGAAACTGGTACTGATAATCGTGCAAAGTTTTGGAAATCGTGGATTGGTATTGCACACACATCAAACGATGGGGGCAGAGGTACAAGAGTTTTACAGGTGAAGGAAAATTCAGTCGCTGCAGCTGCTGGAATTAAACTTGAGGATATTATACTAGCGATAGATGGAGAAGAAATCGGAGGATACGAATCATTTGAAAGAACATTGAATACAAAAAATGTTAATTGCAATGTTACCTTAACAATAGAAAGAAAAAATGAAAAGTCACAGGTAAACTGTCTTGTCGATATTTATCCTGTACCTTATTAATATTCAATTAAAAAGAAGTTAACTTGATAGCATCTTTTTTTGAAAAAACTCATATTTATCTTCTTCACTTATTGATCAAATTGATCCAAAGTATTTTACAAAAGAATAGTTCGGAATGTACGTGAGAAAAAGAACAACCAATAACTAACTATTTTACCTCAGTAGACGAGCCTTATCACTAGCACGGTAAGGCTTTTTATTATGCTTTGAAAACTGCATCGATTAGATTACGGGTGAGAAGTATCTCAGAAACATTAGATACAGAAGAAGGCCGGCGTGTTCTAGTAGCCGATAGATCCAGAGTTTGGTAGAGAATGAATCGAATGGAACGTTCCAAAAGAAAGAAACAAAAAATACGGAACGTTCCATAAAAAAGAAACTGAAGCGGCACAAATTTAAAGTTGAAACGAAAATAAAGTTACCCTCTGCAGCACCTACTTTAACAATATAATAAGCGGTTAAATTAGTATTTTCTATGTGAGCATTTATAGTAACTACGATTTCTTTAATGGCTCTAATATTACCAAATTGATCAAATGTTGCAATACTCTCCTGGTTACTATCTGTTCTGATTAAACTCAACATTTAGAATTGTTAAATAATTCAGTGGAATGTATAATTATTTAAAGGGAGGTAATAAATACCGTATAAATTGTTTTGGTGTCGTTAGTTTCAAAATAAATTAAAACTATAATTCGCGCTTAAACAAGTAGGAGATGTCCAATCTTCATAAGAATCTTCCGCATCTATGTATATTCCCTCTACTTGATTTTCTAAACTAGAAAACAATACTATTATACCTTTTTTTCCAAAACGATCTATGCAGTATCTTCATTTTGCTTGTAGATAATTCTTTCAAAACAATCTAGGGATGCGGAAGGAGATAGGTTATGGAAAAGAACTCAAATCTATGGAAAATTGTATTTGTAGCTAGTTTTATAGGTTTAACAGTTGATGGTATGGATATCCAAATGTTGTCATTAGTAATGCCGAGCCTAATTGACGAATTCGTCTTAGATACCAAGACTGCTGGTTGGATCAGTACATTCTCTTTATTAGGGATGGCACTTGGTGGAATCTTAGGAGGTTGGTTATCTGACCGCTTTGGCCGCGTTAAAATGATGACCTATATGATGATATTATTCTCAGTTGGAACCGCTCTCTTAGCTTTTGTACAAACATATGAACAATTTATTATTGTTCGTTTCATATCAGCAATTGGTATGGGGGCTGAATATTCATTAGCCACAATGTTAATGGCTGAATATGTAAAAGTTAAAAATAGAGCAACTATTATGGGCGTATTAGGTTCTTCCTATTCATTAGGATATTTAGTCGCTGTTTTATTAGCGGGCGCGATTCTACCTGAATATGGTTGGAGACCGTTATTCTTAATTTCAATTTTCCCGGTTGTTGTGGCGATCTATATTCGAGTAAAAGTACCTGAACCTACTGGCTGGAGATTGGCTAAAGAACAAGCTAAGACATCTAAAGTTAAGAAATCAAATGAATGGCTTGCGTTGTTTAGGGATAAGAAAGTTTTTACAATCTTTCTATTATGGATAGTAACTTCTTCTCTATTGCAATTCGGCTATTACGGAGTAGGTACATGGTTACCGACGTATATCGTTAAAGAATTGGGCTTTAATTTCAAAGAAATGACAGGTTATTTAATTGGGACATATACAGCTTCGATTCTTGGTAAAGCACTTGCTGGTTGGGTTGCCAATGTAATTGGTCGTCGTGGGGTTTTCGTGATTGCAGGATTATCTACAGCGGTCATGCTACCAGTCATATATTTTTATCAATCGCCAGGAAACATCATTATTTTAATGACTGTTCTAGGTTTCGTATATGGAGCGCCGTATGGTGTAAATGCTACTTATTTAAGTGAAAGCTTCCCGACTCATATTAGAGGAACCGCTGTAGGTGCGGCTTATAATACGGGAAGAATAGGTGCAGCTTTAGCTCCTATCCTTATTGGAATTATCGCTACTACACAATCAATTGGATTTGGACTAGCTGTGTTAGGTATTTCTTATGCATTCATGGGGTTAATTCCTGCATTATTCATTAAAGAGAAAATGTACGATACTTTTGAAAACGATACAAAAGGAGAAATGTCAGAAACAGAGGGGAAGGTAGGAAAAGAAGGGGGTCTAGCAAAAGAGGTTCTAGTCCAAAAATCTTAAAACAAGGGATAAATAGGCCGCAAAGCGTTTCTGTGAGGGCGCCGAAGCGTCGGACGGTTTGGTTTAGCATCTTAATGCAGGATTATAAGAAGGATCATCTGAAATCCCTGCCACTTCAATTAGCTTTTTTAATCACTTTTATAGGCGTTAGAGATCTGTTGCAATGTTTCAGGTGTTGGTTTAATAGAATTACCAGTACGACGATCCTTTCCTCTTTCAAGCATAGCTAAGTACGACAAGATGGCCAAATGGACAGGCAGTAATAAAGGACAGACAATCAAAAAAAGATGAAGCGTGGGAACTACTACAAAAACAAGTACAGGAGCATGCCAATACAATTGAACAATATGTTAAAGTACCACTTAACCAAAATCAGTATGATGCGCTTGCTAGTTTTCAATACAACTTAGGTTGCCATATACTAAAAAATAGTGCTCTATTAAAATATTTAAATGCTCGTCAATGGGATAAAGCAGGAAACGAGATGTTACTTTATTGCAACGCTGGTGGTAAGCGACTTCAATGACTTGTCAATCGCCGAAAAGAAGAAGTTGCTTTATTTAAAAAGCCAGCTGTTGATGTAAGTAATAAAATTCTGTATGCCTTTTTTGTAAGAGAGACGAATATTTTAAGGAATGTCATTTACCTTAATTCTTTTGTTTCAGAGTCTATTAAATATTTAGACAAATTTACGTTTGGTGCGATAGAACTATCAGTTACTTTCCATCCGAATACTGTTTCTTCAATCTTTACGCTAGAAGTTGTATTAATAATATCTGATCCGTTCGTTCTAAGTAATAAATAATAAATATCTGTTGTATCAGTTTCAGCTATATCAACTAATTGCGCTGAGTCATAAGGTACATTGTTTACTATATAATTTTCTATAGCCATATCACGAGAGGGGAAGTGACGGGTATATTGAAAAATTCCAAAGCTAATAATACCAATAACAAAAATACCACATATTGAATACAGTACTTTTTTCAATTAAATTCAATCCTTTCATAAATTCCCTAATTATTATAATAGTAACATAGTTATTAAAATATATATTAGGGTATTTTGTATTAAATCACTAAGTGGATGTTACTCCCAATAAGGAGGAAGTATTATGATGGAAATACCAAATGCAAAGTGTTTAAAAGCTATTTTAAAGTTCTCCGAGTCTTATAATCTTACTCCACCACAATCAAATGATTTTGGTGAGTTGTGGAGCAGAGCAGTTAATGAAATGACAAAAAGAGATGTTCAATAATACTTCTTTGCAATACGAGGTGCATTAAACAATGGACTAGGCTCTCAAAAAATAGTTTCTAAAATGTTTTCCGAACTTAAAAGACGTAAATCAGAGATAGATCAATCACTTTACGTAATATAAATTATGACTAACACTCTCGCTTGAGGGTGTTTTTAATTGAAATGATTGCAATGAATGCAGATGAAAAAATAAAAGAAAACATTCATTTAATTTGAGTGACTATTTTTTATTTACTGGTACAACTACTGTTACTTTTTCGCCAATAAATCTGTTATCTTTTGAAGCACTATCAAAAACAAACTTTAATTCTTTGACACCTTCTAAACCTTCTTCACCTAAATCAAAAATAACCTCACCTTTTTGTATTACTTTTCCAATAAATTCGGACTCAAAATGAGAAATTTCAACAATAGAATTGATTTGACGTTTTGTATCAGTAGTCATTTTAGATGTATTTGGATGGAAACTTAAAGTATCGTCAGATAAATTTTCTCCTGTCATCGACAAGATAAGGACATTTGTTTCGGCTTCTGTTTCAATCATTTCCGGATCACGTGCAACTAGTGAAGCTGTTTTCATTCCATCAATTGAAAATTCAACATCAGCACTTTTATATTTTTCAGTAGGTACTTCATATAAGTCGGTAATTGTATATGTACCTGCAAAATCATCATTCACTACATCACCGACATTCGCTTCTGTTAAATTATCGGCTTTATTGGTTTTACTTTCTTCTTTTATTTCAATATCTGTAGAACCTGTTACAGCTTTTTCTAGTGAAGCTGCATACTTAGCAAATTCATTATCTTCCATATTACCATTCATCTGTAATAAAAACTTTCCACTTTGATGAGTGTGAGAATAAAACATAGGACCTGAATTTCCTAATTCATCGTAATAACTCTTTGCTTTTTTTAGATTTTCTTCATTATCGAATAAAAATAATCGACCGCCTGAATCACCTCCAAGAGAAGGGATTAAAATTCGTTTACCTTCTTTTCGGATGTTTCCAAATTCATCATTTGGTAATTCTGAAACTTCACCTATGTCTAGACCATCATCTTTAAAATGTTTAATTACATCATCTGTTGTTTTAGCTAGAATTTTTTGTCGTTCTTCAGTTTTAGTACCATTCTCTTTGGGCTCTTCATCCTTCGATGAATCAGTTCCACATCCAGCCAAACCTAAACTTAAAACTAATGCTGCACTAAAAATTAATTTTTTCTTCATTTATAAAAACCTCCCTCTATATTTCCATTCTAGGAAATTTGGAGGGAAAAGTACATATGAAAAACAGACAAATGTGATTAGTTATCTTATTATCCAAGAAGGCCCAGCAGGTCTATTTCCATTGTTTCTTTACAAAAATATAAACGTTTGTCTAAAAATAAAAAGCAACCAAAATTCCGAAAGTAAGTGAATATCGACGAAAGCGAAACATTATTCAACTTCGAGAAACCTTGCTATAATAACCTTTGCGAATACATATGAAAGAGGGTGAAAGCATGAACGCTTACGATGAATATAAGCGTTCATGCTTTTTATGTTTCTTGATATAACTCGGTTTAAAGGGGATAAAAGAGATTAATTTTTAAAAAAAGTCACGGAAAGTAAACATTTATTCTGCTTTTCCAATAATGGTTTAATTATTTTTCTATCAGTATCCAAAATTGATCCTGTAAATATTAAATAAACAATTATTATACTTATTATGGAACCAGTATGTTAATACTGTTATAATATGTATAAAAATGATTATATAGGAGTGTTTGTATGGAAAATACTGAAATTAATTTAGTTCAATCGATAGTTGAAATAGCTAAAGATTACCAAGGTGGAGGTGTTGTTACAGTAAGTCGTGTGAAAAAGTGGATAGAACAATTTGATTCACAATATCATGTCCCTATTTTAACTGAATTAAGTAATATTCTTGGGAAAACCTATGTATCTAAAGAAGTTATAACTAATTTTTTTGAGATATTTTTAGGAGAGAAACGAATTTTTTGTGACTCGATTTTGAAGTATCAGTTTATAAATCCACAGACTATCGGTAATAGTCAAAAAGAACTACTTAGTGTGTTGGATAGAATTATTCAAGAAAAATATAATATTTCAATAAGTGAATGTGGTAAAGAGGACGTATTATCATATATTTATATAGACGATGGGATTTATTCTGGAAATAGAGTAATACGAGATCTTCAAAATTGGAGTCGGTCATTTGAAGATGTTTCAGATGTTAGTAGAGTAGACATTGTAGTTTTAGCAATACATAATAGAAATATTGGTTATATTAAAAAAGAATTAGAAAAAGTATTACCAAAAACGAAATTTCATTTTTGGAGAGTATTAGAATTTGAAGATTCAATTAGAGATTGTAAATATAAATATGAAAGTTATTGGCCTTCAGCAGAAATGGATTACGCTAGTAGCACAATTGAATATTTAGATGGTATTATAGACACGAGATCAGATTTACAGAATGCAAAAATACCACTCCTTAGAAGGAATGGAGAGCCAAATAGCGATGATTTTTTTACCAACCCAACTAATCGTAGCATTGTAGAAAAAGCATTTTTAGAAAAAGGTGTGGAAATTGTTACTTATGCTACAAATCCTAATCCAAATATGAGACCAATGGGTTATGATAATTCTAGAACGATTGGATTTGGTTCCTATTTTGTTACTTATAGAAATATAGCTAACAATTGTCCTGTTGTACTCTGGTGGGGAGATCCTGAAGCTGACACTGGAGTGAATAATTGGTATCCATTGTTTCCAAGAATCACAAATTAGAAGGGGTGATAATATTAATAGCGATACTCGAATCTATAAAAGAAACGAAGTTATATTCTTTAGAAAGACTAAAGAAGAGTACGGGGGATTATCTAATATGGCCTCTGGATATCCCATTAAGATTAATAATATACAAATTTTGTCATCAGAAGCACTTTACCAAGCAATGCGATTTCCTAATTATCCGGAAATTCAAAAAGAAATAATATTACAGAAAAGCCCGATGACAGCAAAAATGAAAAGTAAAAAATATCGTGAATATACAAGAAGCGATTGGGAAGATATTAAGCTCATAATTATGAGATGGTGTTTACGTGTGAAACTTATACAAAATTGGGATAAGTTCGGTTCACTATTATTGAGTACAAAAGGTAAAGATATCGTTGAGGAATCTAATAAAGATTCGTTCTGGGGTGCCATTCCTTCAGATAAATATTTATTAGTGGGGGTAAATGCTTTAGGTCGCTTACTTATGGAACTTAGAGACGAGTTACCCCAATACCTTAATTCAAAAGAACTTTCTGTTCCTAACATTATTGATTTTAAACTTTGTGGTAATTCAATTAATGCATTAGATTTTAATACAAATAATCTACCAAAAACAATACAAAAAAATTCAGAAATAAAATATGAAAGTCTTTCTTTATTTGATTAAACTTTGGTATAATTCAACTTCCATAAAGAGATGCTAAAATAAATTATAGCATCTCTATTTTTTGATTTTTATTAATTGAGTAAATTTATCATGCATTTTTTCAGTAGCAGCTGCCCGCATTCCAGAAGTAATATGCAGATAAATATTCGTAGTAGTATCAGAGTTCTTATGACCAACACGACTCATATTAAAATTCAAGTCCACACCAGCCTCTGCCAGCAGACTAATATGAGTATGGTGGAGGATATAGGTGCGGAATTGTTTGTTGATGTCGGTGAGGGCTCCAAGGCGTCGGACGGTTTGATTGAGCATTTTGACTGTAGGGGGGATTCCTTCCTTATCACCAAAAACAAAACCAGATTTTATCCATTCACGATCTTCACGGCATTGATAAAACTGCTTTAAATTCTCCACTACAATATCATCAATATCCACTGAGCGGATACTGCCAAAGGTTTTTGGTGGAGTGAGCTCAAAGTCACCTCGTATACTTTTTTTCGCATAGACCGTTTTGTTGATATGGATAACCTTCTTCTCTAAATCGACATCCTCATACTTAAGGGCAACAGCTTCGCCTGGGCGCATACCTGTGAAGGCGATTGTGTAAATCAATGTGCGGTACATGATATTACGGTGCTTGTCAACGTAACTTAAAAATTCCTTCAATTCATCTGTTTCTAAATAAAGCTTTGCTGTTTCCTCAGTAGTAACTTCTCCTAACGTCATTTTCTTCTTTGGTACAAAAGTAGCTTCTACAGGGTTTATCTCAATTAATCCAGTTTCCTTCGCATAGGCAAAAATCATTTTGGCTGCATTATGAGTGCCACGCAGCGTATTAAATGCTGTGCCGTTTTCAAATAGGTGATTTAGGACACCTTGTAATTCAATAGTTGAGATAGCGGTCATTTTCTTTTTCGCTAAGTAACGATTGAGTAGGGAAATGCAGTAAGCTCGATGGTCATTAGTCGTTTCCTTATTGCCTTTCATACGGTAGAGTTTCAGCCAATCTTGGCTAAACTCTTCAAACGTTATCTTTGTATCAAAGGTATATGCTTTCTTTAGCTCAGTAATTGCTTTTTCCACTCTTTCACGTGCTTCGCTTTTACTTTTACCACGACGTGTAATTTGACGACGTTTACCAGTGGAAGGGTTACGTGGACCCTCGCCAGTACAACGCCAAGTTGTCTTATTAATTTGAACGAAATGCACTAATTAACACTACCTTCATGAATTACATCCAAAATTATTTTTAGTTTCTCAACATCCTTCTCATTGCAATTGGGGAGAGACTTATGCCATTGCTGAGATTGTGAGCGAAAGGTTATTTTAATGTTGGATTATAAGAAGGATCATCCGAAAAACCAGCTGCTTCAATCAGCTTTATGTAATCACATTTATAGGCTTCAGCGATTGGGAGGAGTTTTAACTTAGGGTGTGCTTTTCTTAATTGGCACATAGTCTACGTTCCATTTATGCAAGGTAGGTAAACATTACAATAGATATAAATCTTCTATGAAAAGTAAAAATAGGATTATTAAGAATCGAATGTAAGTAAAATGGAGAGAATAAAAGAAAGAAAAAGTGCTAGAAGCATCCGGACTTTAAAAAAAACATATACAAATCATATTTTCTTTAATAAAATTATATCATTGATTTATTTAAAGAAAAATACGGGGGTGTATGTTAGTTGGAAAATTACAAGTTAGAAGATGAATTAAATCAAAAAATAGTTGATGGGTTAATGGAAGGGTACCGTGAGTATCTTGAAGTTAGGAGAGAAAAATCTCGATCAATGAAAGTAAGTAGTGCCTATGCTTGGGTAAAGGGGAACCATATCGATGATCAAGTTGCTAAGTCCTGTGAATCTTATGGTGTGAAAAGTAAATTAGCTAAAGCAGGATTAACTTGGCAATATTTACAATTCAATCAAGATGAAGAGAAGATAATGTTCATAATGAAAAATGCGAAATATTTCAATGAAGAGCAGGTTGATCAAGGAAAAGATGCTAAGGGTGTGACGCGTAGTACAAAAATGTCTTATATGACTAAATTAATGGAAATTAATTTAGATGTTGATTTTGGAAACATTGAAACAGAAAATGCTAGTGATTCCGTCCAATTAGAATTAATTGAAGAGCATTTTTGGGGTAAACTAGATACTACTGAAATTGAGAAAACAAATTCAAAATACGATCGTTTTTATATCATCACTTATGAAATTGATGAAAATCAATTGATCTCAAAAATTTCTCTTCTGATGCCTAATCCTGTTAATAATAAAGCATATCTAATTGATGATTTAATTAAATATGTTACTCCTTCGAATAATGTTGTTATTGATGATGAATTAAAAGATGCATTATCTACTAATATGGATGAGAGTTATGATGCCTTCAAATTCGATATTGCATTAAAAGATGATGCAGAGGAATTCGATATTGAATTAAAAGATGATGAGAAAGATAAGGAAGACCAAGGTTGATGATATAAAACCAGGGAGGTATATTCTGTGTTCGTAGGGAAAAGTTTGACCAATATACGGATACTAAATGACTTGAGCAGAAATCAACTAGCAGAAAAAATTGGTGTAACTGAACAGGCTATTTGGCAGTATGAGAATGGGTATGTGTCTCCAAAACTGGAGGTAGTAAATAAATTAAAGACAACTTTTAAAGTCAAATCTTCATATTTTTACAATGATGATTTGCTTAAAAAAACGGATATGAATAATATTCAAGTAGAGCATATTGCATATCGTTCTGAAACTATTAATTCACTAAATAAATCCCAAAGTGAATCGATGCATGTGAGATTTATTGATTCATTTCTAAGAAAAATTGAAACTAAAATCAATTATCCAAAGAATTTACTGTTGGAATTGCGAAATGAAACAATTTCATTTTTGCGAAATAATTCGAATATGGAAAGAGATACCCAGATAAATCATGTTGCTGCATTAGCACGTGAAAAGCTTGGAATGGATATTAATTCTAATAAAAATTTACTGTTTTTGTTAGAAAAATCCGGGGTTTTTATATTTGAAAAAGAAATTGGGGAAACTATCGATGCCTATAGTTTGTGGAGCGAAGAAAATAGACCTTATATTTTTCTAGGCACAATCAAGAAGTCAGCTGTAAGAAGGAACTTTGATTTAGCACATGAGTTAGGTCATTTATTGTTACATTATAAAGTCGAATTTACTATGCAAGATAAAAAAGCATACAAACTTCTTGAGGATGAAGCGAATGATTTTGCGTCTGCATTTTTATTGCCTGAAGAGCAATTTAGAAAAGATTGTAGTACCATAGTCAAAAGATCTAATCCAGATGCTTACATTGATATAAAGCAAAAGTGGTTGGTATCTTTGCAAGCAATTGCTTCAAGAGCTTTTAAATTAAACATTATTGATTATCAAAAATATCGTTATTTCTATATGTCCATTAATAAAAATGGTTATAAAGTTATTGAGCCTTTAGATAGAGAAATTCCGATAAACCGTCCTACAAAAATAAAGAGTATTTTACAATTACTTTTTGATAATGGATTATACACAGTATCTGAGATTATGGACGAACTAAAAGTGGATCAAATCTTCTTAACTTTACTTACGGGGATTGAAAATGAATTCTTTGAGAAGCATCGAGAAAATGAAAACAGAACATTTTCTGTGAAAGAATTAGGCTTTAAAACAAATTAATACAAGTTCTACTGGCTCACTGGAGGACAACAATTGATAGTAGCACACGCTATTGCCATTTGTTGTCCTCCTTTTTTATTTCATTTGAGATGGGTGAGTCATTTGAGAACATTGCAGACGAGATTTGATGAGAAAAAAGGATAACGTCAAAAAGGCGTAAGCAAATATCTGACAAAAGTAATATATTGGGGTTGATGGAAAGTTCTATCTTGGTATAATGGAACTACCTGGACTTGAGTAATAGTTTTTTCAAAGGTGTGGCCAAGTTAGCCGAGCTACCGGCCTACGCCGAAACAAAGACAATCACATCATGGGCAGGTGAAACGAGTTAAAAGGGATGAAGGTGAGGAGTTTTGATAGAGGTTTTAAAAGATCCTAGTTTTTTAGGGGCACTCATTGGAGCAATTATTACAGGAGGTATTGCAATTATTGTATTTATGGTCGGGAATAAGGATACTGATAATAAAAGTGAATTATTAATTAAAAACTATGTATACATTATTAAAGAAGTTCATGAGAAATCAAAAATGGATCTTGATATGTTTTTAAAAGCTGGAAAGGCAGAAGGGGAATTAGCTGACAATTATAATGAGTTAATAGTTAAGTTAATTACAAGAGGGAAAATGCTAGATCTAATTGATATTAATCGAATGATTAAAGAAACAGAAAAAGCATTCTCCTTAATTGAATATATTATTTTATATAAGGAAGCAGTTGAATTAATTGGTAACTCTCACGGAGTTTATGGGAACTTGTTTTTTAAGCATCAAAAACAGGAAAACAATAAATCTAGCGTAGAATGGTTGGAGTATTATATTAATAATATGGAAAACATTTTATCTAGTATAAAATAAAAAAGCTAACAGTCATATGTTGAAATAATTAGCAATGATTATGGAGGATAGGTACTTTGAACAGTAAAGAAGAGTTGTATAAAAAAATAGATGTTTTTAATAGTAACTTAATAAATTATATTACAGCGAGTTTGAGCACTAGGAAAGCCTTTAATCCAACCGTTTATAATCTTTGGAAGAATGTTTTTGATCAAATTTTTCCGAGCAACAATGGTAAAAATATAAATTTCGAAAGTATTGATAATTTCGCCTATAATACTAATTCTAAATTAGCTGGTGTTTATTATTTCTTTTTAATTACAGATAATATTCAAGAATTTAAAGAAGATTGGGGAGCCTTTAAAAAAAGCAATGATAAAGTACCTGCTTTAAATGAAGAAATAACACCAATTTCAAATAATATGTATCTTTTATATATAGGGAAATCAGAATATTCACTAAATAAGAGACTGGACAATCATATTAATTCAGGATCTTCAAGTACTTATTGTTTAAGACTTAAAGAATTTAATAATAAATACTATGAAAAGTATAGTTTTAAATATGGATATTTAAGCGCAAAAGATAAAAATAAAGAACATATATGTAAAATTTTGTATATAGTAGAAAGTTTTTTGAGAGAGGAATTTCCTCCGATATTGGGGAGGAAGTGAAAACTTAAATAGTTCTACTAGTCATGTATTGTGATCCTTTATATTGATATAATGGATTTACCTGAGAGTTGCATAATGGTTCTTTTGAAAGGTGTGGCAAAGGTAGCAGAGCTTTCAGAAAACGCCGAAACAAAGATCATTACACACCAAGGGCAGGTGAAACTAATTAAATAGAACGAGGGTGAAGAGCTTTGAGCAAGGTGGCGGCTGAAGCAGTATTACAAAGTGGTGAAGAACTATTAGATAAATTATTAAAAAGATTTAACGGAGAGAAGTATTTAGATTTTGAAGATGAAGTAATTATTGGTTTATTTTCTAGCATTGTAAAAAAATCAAAAAGTTTAATAGTTTTAGCAAATGAAGGTTCATTGATAGGAACTGAGGCAGTTATGAGAAGTATATTCGAAGCTAGGATATATTTAATATTTATTTTGCAAAAGCATACTAGAGAAAGAACAAAAGCATATTCTCTCTCAGCTAAAATACAAATTTATAAACAAACAGAGTTAATGCAAAAAAAATTAACAGCTGAAGCAATGAAACAATTAGGAGTAACAATTGAAGAATTAGAAAGAGCTAAACCTACAGACTATGATAAAATAAGGAATGAATATTTAGAATTAACAAAACGTTTCGAAAAGGTTAGAGAAAATAAAAGTAAACCCGGCACATTTCACGAAAAAACTGGAGATAAAACTGGTGAAAAATGGTATAAAGCGGGCGGGGATTTCAATAATTTCCAAGACCTGTGTTTTGAATTGGGATACATTGCAGAATATGTTATTGTATTTAAAACTTGGTCAACTGAAGTTCACAGTAGAGATGCGAAAAGAGTATTTAACTTTGCCAGTCAAAGTGATCTAGATTTTAGTACAGAAGGTATATATAGTTGGATCATCAGTTTTGTAGGAGAAGCTTCCTTGATGATTGCTAAAAAATATAATGTACCCTATACCAAAATTATTAGTAAACCGAATTTTATTGCCTCACAAATTCAAAGGTAAATTAAAGTTCTACCAGCTCACTGAAGGACAACATTTGATAGCAGCAAACGCTGTTGTCATTTGTTGTCCTCTTTTTTATTTCCTTAAAAGTGGATTTTTAAGAACGTAAAGAAGGAGGATCAATATATGAATTTTGTACAACCAATACGCGATCCAGAATACATTCGTGTAATCAAAAAGTATTTGTTTGAGTGGAACTATCGCAATTACATGTTGTTTGTGGTTGGGATTAACAGTGGCCTTCGTATTTCTAACATCTTACAGCTAAAAGTTTCAGATACACAGAAGCCATATTTTAATGTGGTGGAGAAAAAAACTAAAAAGGCCAGACGTATCGAAATGACACCACAATTAAAACGAGAGTTGAAACAATATGTTGAGGGCAAGGATGAGCATGAATATTTATTTAAGAGTCGTGAAGGTGTTAATAAGCCTATTAGTCGTAGTACAGCATACAAGATATTAAACAAAGCAGCATCAGCTGTTGGACTTGAAGAAAATATAGGGACTCATACCTTAAGGAAAAAATTTGGCTATCATTTTTACAAACAGACAAAAGACGTAGCGTTATTACAGGAGATACTTAATCATTCATCTCCTAAAATTACGCTGCGTTATATCGGCATCAACCAAGATCAAATGGACAAAGCAATGAAGGATTTTAGGACTTAACTTTTCTATTTAGTTCCCTTTAAAAAGATAGTGAGGAACTGAATTTTATGAAATTGCTCAAAGGATTGTGATAACTGGCATTAAAGCTATGTGATGAGTTCAACACAATATACATTGAAGTGAACTGAAAGGGGCCAGACGGTGATGGAGATAATGAAGAATTATGTGGATTTATTACGCATTAATGATATAGTAAAAGCTGAGATTGAATTGTTGGAGATAGACAAGGAGTATTGGATAAGTAAGGATGAGCAGTTACCGTTCTTTTCAACTGGTGATTAGCAACTGCTAAATTCTTAGTACGGATTAAAACCCATTTTTTAGGTGTGTAACGAGCATTAACCAAACCACCCTTCGTTACACAAAAAAGTCACCATAATCACGAAAAAGTCACATTTCCCCCGAAAACGCATGAAATCGGGCAAAAGGCAAGTCTTTGTACATTCGTGAGAAACCTTGCTATAATAAGCTTTGCGAATACATATGAAAGAGGGTAAAAGCATGAACGCTTACGATGAATATATGAAACAGGTAGTGAAGCCGATGCGAGAGGAGTTAGTGGAGGCTGGCTTTACGGAGCTGACTACTGCTGATGCGGTGAATGAATTTATGGCGGAGGCGAAGGGGACTTCGTTGGTTGTGATTAACTCGGTTTGTGGTTGTGCGGCTGGTTTGGCGCGTCCAGCAGCTCGTGAGGCTGTGGCGGCGGTGAAGCCGGATCATCTTGTGACGGTTTTTGCGGGTCAGGATCCTGAGGCGACTGTTGCGATGCGTGGCTTTTTTGAGGATGTACCACCAAGCTCACCGTCGATGGCGATTTTAAAGGATGGGGAATTGGCTTA
Organism: Lysinibacillus sp. RS11; assembly: GCF_042019215.1. Taxonomy (NCBI): domain Bacteria; kingdom Bacillati; phylum Bacillota; class Bacilli; order Caryophanales; family Bacillaceae; genus Lysinibacillus; species Lysinibacillus sp. RS11. The sequence continues at coordinate 2,222,550 of NZ_CP168124.1, forward strand.
CTTCATTCCGCGCGAGCAAATTGAAGGATTCCCTGTAGAGCAGATTGTTACACATTTAACAGGTGTTTTAGAGCAAACATGCGAGAAGTAAAAACCATTGTTACGACAGCGGGCAGACCAGACGATTTATCGTTGGCGCTCGCTGCTTTTGCATGTGAACAATTAGATGCTTCGTTTGAACCAAGGAAAAAGCGTTCTGTTCGGAAGATTTCTCAGGAATTGCATGCGCATGTGATCGTTGCAGGGAAAAATCGTTTTGAATATTATGCTTTTGGCGCGAATGAGCCGTTTTTCTTTCATCCGAATTCTGCAGCTTTTCGCTTAAAACGTGTAGCTCGTGGAGAAGCGGAGCCGTTTTTAGAAGCGGCACAGCTTGAAATAGGGGATTCGGTGCTTGATTGTACGCTGGGACTTGCTGCGGATGCTATGTTGGCGGCCTATACAGTTGGCGAAGCGGGCAGAGTTGTTGGGTTGGAAGCGAATCCTAATGTGGCATTTATTGTTGAGCAGGGGATGCAATCCTATGATACGACTGAGTTACCGTTAACTGCATGTATGCGCCAAATTGAAGTGGTGCATGCTGAAGCAATTAGCTATTTGAAGACTTTACCAGATAATGCTTTTGATATCGTTTATATGGATCCCATGTTTGAAGAGATTATTGAAGAAGCAAATAATTTTGAGGCATTACGCTTAGCTGGGGAACATGTGACATTAACGGATGATTGGGTAAGTGAGGCGAAGCGAGTAGCGAGAAAACGGGTTGTGTTAAAGGCTCATTTTCGCTCAGAGTGGTTTGCCAAATATCGTTTTCAACAATTTGAAAGAACAACTGCGAAATTTCATTATGGTGTTCTAAATGTGTAGAAATATTTTCAAGAGGCTTGTTCACTTTGGACTTGCCTCTATTTTTTATCTAAAAATTACTTACATCATGTTGTTGCCGCTGACGCTACGTTGGCACTGCGCTTTCGCACAAAAAACATCTGCCGCTGCCGCTTCGCTTTCGCGCAGATAAAACCATGTTGCTGACGCTACGTTGGCACTGCGCTTTCGCACAAAAAACATCTGCCGCTGCCGCTTCGCTTTCACGCAGATAAAACCCTTTTGTTGTCGCTACGGTTTTGCACAAGAAACATCTGTTGGCCTAAAACCTCCGGCCGATTCTTGACGCAATTATGCAGAGGTATATTTGATAATATGGTAATATGAAACAGTAATGGGTTGTTATTTATTTGGAATGTTTCTCCCCCCTTATAAAGAGGTAGTTTTACATTAAATACCTTCATGTTGGGCAATAGGAGATTATTATACATATGTAGGTAGGGAGTGATGCATTGATTTACTACGAAGAAAACAGCGGATATGTATCGATTTGGGTTGGCCGTTTTAAAAATGATGAACAGCTTAATCACTATCTTGCCACGGTGTACCAGCGTGAGGACGAGACAGATGAAGAGTTCTCCCAAAAGCTAGAGCAGCTTTTCTTACCGCAAAATCAACACCGCGCTTGTGAAGATGAATTTAAAGAGCTTTATGATGAATTTTACAATCAATTTGAATATGATTTTGGATTAACCTTTGATGAAGATTTTTGTGAAGCCGTTTGTTATGAGTCCTCTTCTATTAATCTTCATCAATTAATCAATGATGATTTCTCTTATTCCGAGCATTTTAAAGAAAGATTTATTTCAATGGTAGGTAATGAATTATCGACACCATACAATACGATTATTTTATTGTACGGTGTTGATTATGATGGGCAGATTTCAACTGTCAATCATGATACATGCCTGATTGACTTTATTGGTAAGATTGATTTCGATGATGAAAGGGGATAGCCATGAGAATTCTTTTTTGTAGTGATCCTTTAAACAACCGATCTGTTGATGTTGATTATGAATTAGAAATGAATACAGCGAAATCGCTTGGGTTTAAGGTTGATTTATTTCTTCTCGAAGACGTATTAGATCATAAAGTGCAGCAAGCATTACGTCTTATTGAGCCTTCACATACACTGGAAACGGTCATTTATCGTGGCTGGATGTTGAGTCCTGAACATTATGAAAAGTTATATCAAGGGTTGCTAAAGAAAAACTTGGAGCTTATTAATGACCCCACGCAATATGTAGCTTGTCATTACTTTCCAAACGCCTATCCAATTATTAAAGATTACACGCCTAAAAGTAGATGGCTTGAGATAGCTGCTGTTCATCAAGATTACAATAGTATCTATGAGAGTGTTGCTGAATTCCATCAACAACCGATTCTCATTAAGGACTATGTGAAATCAAGAAAGCATGAGTGGGAAGACGCTTGTTTTATTCCTGATGCGTCTGATAAAAAACAGCTTGATTTTGTAGTCCAAAATTTTATTGAGAGACAAGGTCAGGATCTCAATGGTGGGATTGTCTTTCGTGAATTTATTTCATTAGAGAAGGTAGCTGAACACCCTAAGAGTGGTATGCCGCTGTCGAGAGAATATAGATTGATGTTTTTTAAGCGTCAGCTTTTACAAGTGCTAGATTATTGGGAAGAGATTACTTATGATTATGGGCAACCTAATTTGGACATTTTTATTCAGTTAGCTAGTCAGTTTAACAGTAACTTTTTCTCCATCGATATAGGAAAAACGGTTGATGGTCGATGGCTTATTATTGAGGTTGGAGATGGGCAAGTATCAGGATTACCTGGAAATGCTGTTGATGTGGAAAAATTTTATAAGTCTTTGAAGGAGGATATGTATGAGCCAAGTATATGAAGAAATCGAGCTATTTTTGAAAAATCCATCTGCGGAAGAAGAAAGGTTTTGGGGTAGTGAAGTATTGGTGTGGGTGGATTGGAAAGATTTTGACGATTCTATTATTGAATATTTTAACGGTTTCTTACCTGAAGAAGATCAACTGAAATTTGAACTTATTGAAAATGATATGCCTAGGGGCGTTGATATTTTCTTGATGAAAGATGGGGTGAAGAAAGCAATCCCGTATGATGAAGAAAGAACTGATAGAGACACAACCTTGAAAGCTATTCAGGACTTTATGGCTCCAAACTATCAAATCCGTTGGTACATGGATTCACTCGGCGGTGATACTTTAGCTTTTTGTCTGCTACCAACGGAAGAGTGGTTGCAGTTAGAGAAAGAATATGGGGCAGAAAAAGTTACCTATTATTTTGCGCCTATTTCACAAGACTCAGTGATGTTTGAAATGGATATGGACGAAGTTTTTAATTTGATGGAAAAAAGAAAACAGTAGAGGATGTAGCAAAATAAATTGGGGATAAAGAGTTACATCAGTAATCGATTGTGAGAACTTTATCGTCTGTGCAACATGGGTAAGATATGAAATGAAAGCTTTACTTTTTAAATTCACTATAGTATAATATATAACGTGCTATTTTAGGTGGCATGTTTCTGTAATCTGGCATTCTACTTTTTGTTTTTGAGGATACTTATTCACACTGGCGCATGCTTTGGGGCTGCAAGGACGCAAAAGAAGGTTGGGTTTGCGTTGCTTAAGTTAGAAGGCACACAGTGGAATTTTACCGCGGCGAGTGAAACATATACGTTTCAAGATAACATTCCCCAGATGATTGGGTTGAGACTTTACAATTTACAAAAATGTTACCTATCAAATACTAAAGGGGTGGCTTCGCAAAGGCGAGGCTGCCCCTTGTCTAATTTTTCAGGCAATGTTGGCTGAAATGATGGATAGAATTAGCGAAGCAGGGAAAGTAAGGCTGAAAACGACGAATATAATCATCGAACAGATATAGATAAGATCTTTCAGTCAGTAGACAGACTTTGTCTACTTTTTTTGTGTACATTGTCGAAATCGAACTAGTTCTTTATATCTATTTTGACGGATGGATGTTTCAATATATTAGAACATGTGTGACAATAATTACTATACATTGAAACTTACCATTCATTTTTAAGTGAAAAATAGCAAGAAGCACGTTAAGTTCATGGGCAAAATTTTTAAAAGGTGGAGATAATAGTTCACAGTAATGGAGGAATTTAACGTGAAGTAACATGTATTGAAGTGATGGAAGTTCCTATGATGGAAAAGTGAAGGAGGATTGAAGCGCCTTTACAATGCATTGAGATATAAACATATATCGAAAAGACTGAAAATTCGAACGGAATAAAAAGGTGCCAAATATTGCTGTTATGATAGTTAAGCCAATTACAGGGGAAACGATTGTGGAGGTGTAAATATGGCATTAAAACAGACATTAACAATTTTAGATGGATTAGTTCATCTAAAAGTGAATGGTGAAAAAGTGGTACAACTATTTGATGAATATGGAGAGGTAGAAGCCTCCTTTCAAACGGTACAAGGTGAGCGAAGGGCAACGGACTCTGTGAAAATTGTTACAGTTGAAGTAGCGAAGGAATTCGTGGGTGGTACAGCTAAGTTTTATGATGAAAATGAATGTAAGCATTTGCGGAAATTATATGGTTCAATGACACATCGTCAAACTTTAGGAGTGGCTGCGAATGAATAAAGTCGGGATACTAACAATCGGACAATCGCCTCGTTCAGACATTACCCCTACTTTTAAAGAATTTTTTCATGACAATATTGAAATTGTGGAAAGAGGAGCATTAGATTCCTTAAAAGAAGCGGAATTACTCAAAGTGATTGCGAAAAAAGAGAAGAATATCACTGTTTCGCGATTGCGTGATGGCAGATCGATAATCATTAGTAAAAGAGAATTACTGCCTTTATTACAGCATGAATTATCAAAGTTAGAACAAGAGGTTGATATGGTCATTGTACTATGCACAGATGATTTTCCGACGTTAACATGTGAAAAGCCCATTTTTTACCCTGGTCGAATCGTTACACAAGTTATTGCTGCAATGGCCGATCAGCCGAACATCGGTTTAATTGTTCCGCTAGAAGAACAGAGGAGAATCATTTTAAATAAGTGGAAAGGTGTTACGAATAATATTACTGTTGCTGTAGCCTCGCCTTATGATTATGCCAACTTTAAAGCTGCTGCTCAATACCTTAAAGATTACCAGGTCGATCTAATTATTTTAGATAGTATGGGCTACAATGAAGAACATAAGCAGCTAGTTAGAAAAGAAAGTGGTATTATCACAATTTTGCCACGTACTTTAATTGCGAGAATTGTGCTTGAATATTTATGAAATACTTCCTTATTAAAGGGGAACGTTTCAGACTGTAGGAATGCAACTTTACCTGCAGTCTTTTTTTATTGACACTAAACAAGTGGAATAAATTGGATGGTTTTTATTACCGTTTACTCCAATTCTAAAATACGCCATAATAAAGAGGGAATTTTAATAAAATTTTGACAAAGGCGAGGCTGACAATGGGAAATAAAAGCTCTATATCAATGAATGTTTTTGATCAAATCATGAATGTAGCTCAAGAAAACGATGCACACGTAGATGAACTGGTCTCACGATATATACAAGAGAGATTCATCTATCGATTATCCGTGTCTTCGTATCAGGATCAATTTTGGGTGAGAGGAGACTCATTACTAGTTGCTTTGACAAATGATTTCATAAAGCAGCCACAAGAAATATCTTTAACAGCAAAACCTATCGCACAAAAAATCAGCATGATGAAGCATGCATTTCAGGAGATTTGTGGAATTGAACTACTGGAGGATGGCGTTGTATTTTTAGGAAGTGAAATAGAAATATCTTTAAAAAAAGATATGATTCATTTGAAGATACCTGCTACTTTGTCACACATCTCTACATACATAATAGTAACGATTCGTTTTACAGAAATTATTCCGTTGGCACCGAAAACAATTGTTTTTCAATCATTACTCGAAACGACTTCACCAGTGCTTGTAACAGCGTCAGCTGAGTTTGCCTTGGCAGAGCAGTTTGTGGAAATGTATCAATATCCAACACTAGAAACGACGATAAAAGCATTTTATGATGTTTTTGCGGTGTTAAAAACGCAGAAAATAGAAGGGCGTGTATTGCAACAATGCATTATAGAAATGTTTGATTGCCAGCGACTAATTTTGGAAAGAAATCATCCGCTTTTCATGAAGCAATTGGCAGATCAGACAGTAGCATTTGTGGATAGCATAAAGCAGGTGCAACGATTCTTTAGACCGGTCTATGAAGTATTGTTGAATGAAGATGAATTTTTCAAACGATGGGATTGTGAATATCAGATATGGCAATAAAGAAGAAAAGCACCGAGCTCTGTGATCTACTTTTATAGATTGAATTTCTCGAACTATCATATCAACTACCTTATTGGAGCGTTCTAAATCATTAAATACAAAAGAAAGAGTTAAGATGTCCTGAAGCAAATATAAAGGCTCCATCTTAACTCCGCCTTGACATTGCCAAATCCGCTTGTCCAACCTGCGAATTATTTATTGAAACGCACAAGTCGCTCTATCGGAAGACGAGAAGAGCCATAAGCTGGTTCAGCTGCCTCGCCAATCGCTAGTAATAAAACAGGCACTTCGTTCGGTGGTAACTCCATACATTCAGCAAATTTTGATTTGTCGAAGCCACCCATTGCGACTGTATCATAGCCCATTTCCTTCGCTAATAGCATAATTTGCATTGAAATTAAACCTGTGTCAAAGTGAACGATATTTAGTAGTGCCTCTTTTGGAACCGCACCATACATTGCTAAAGAGTCTTGTGCAAGCTTATTTGCAATTTCTTCAGGCATATAGCCCAGCTCAACATTTTTTGCATAAATTTCCTCTGCATTTAGATACATTTCTGCATCTCCAATGACAGCGATAATGGCAGATGCTGTTTCGATTTGCTCTTGATTAAATGAAAAAATGTTAATGTTCTTTTGAATTTCTTTATCATCGATGACGATAAAGCGCCATGGCTGCAGATTACTTGAAGATGGTGCTGAAGTTGCATCTTGTAACAGTTGCATAATCGTTTCACGAGAAATTGTTGTGTTAGCATTGTATTTACGAACCGATTTACGCTCGAGCATAACTTGTTTTACTGGTGTAGTTGTTGTCATTTTATTTCCCTCTTTTACTAAATATAAATTAAACCGCTTTAATTGTTACGTTGATATTGCCCATTGTCGCTTTTGAATATGGACAAACGGTATGTGTAATCTCTAATAATTGCTGTGCTTCTTCAATCGATAAGCCTTCAATATGTCCTTCAATTTCAACAGCAAGAACATAGTCAAATGCAGCTTGTTCCATTAGTTTAACCGTTGCTTTAATTGTTGATGCCCCTTGAATTTTCTTTTGACGTTTTATTAAATCTAACGCGCTATTAAAGCAAGCGCTGTAACCTGCTGCAAATAGTTGTTCTGGGTTTGTTACATCCGCTAATTTTGAGCCAGGTGGTGCAATATTTAATGATAACGATTGATCCTCTGCATACGATTTACCATTACGGCCACCGTCATTAATCATTGTTGTTGTATACAATTCTTTCATAAGATAAAACTCCTTTTCTTAGGCACTACCAATTAGATTGTGTGCAATTTAATTTTGCAAAATTGATTGTACACAATTTAATTGTGTTTGACAAGTAGAAACTTTATTTTTAATATTAATAATATCAAAAGTACTTAAAGAGGGGATTCCTATGCCGAATCATTTAGATAATCAACTATGCTTTCTTTTGTATGCGACTTCAAAGGAAATCATTCGACGATATACGATGTTATTAAAGCCATACGATTTAACTTATACAGGTTATATCGCCATACTAGCTCTAGAGGACGATGAGCAAATTACGGTGAAGGAATTGGGGCAACGTTTATTTTTAGACTCTGGTACATTAACACCAGTATTAAAGAAGTTAGAGGTAAAAGGCTACGTCCGTCGTGAGCGTTCCAAAGAAGACGAGCGACAAATGCAAATCTATTTAACAAAATCAGGTATTGAAGTACGCCAAAAGTTACCTGAAGTGTCACGTCAAGTAATAAAGCAATCGAATATTACAGAGCAGCAGTATATGCAGTTGAGAAATGTCCTTCAAGATATCTTACAAAGCGATTGTCCAATTAAGGATTAACAGCGGGGAAATAAGCTAAACATTTATGCACATGAATCTATTTCGATTTACAAAAAGGAGGCTGGGACATAAATACATATTAAAAGCAAAATTCAAAAAAATCACATCAGAAAAGCGCGAGAAATCAACGTTTCTACCATTGATTTCTCGCGCCTTTTTAGATTTTGTCCAGTTTTGTCTCAACCTCATATTAGGATATGCCCTAGTGAGATAAATGTGCTTTATTGGAGGTTAATTAACGAAAAGCACACCACGTTTTTTTTCTGCAGTTAGTCAGCTTTTAAATGAAAAAAGACCATCAAATTGACGATCTTCGTTATTAAATAAATCAACCCAATTGCATTATATTGTAATTTTGTCACGGTACAAAACAAATGAAACTACATTTAATAATATAGTAACGCTGACAAGTATTGCTGAAACAAAAGCCATAGTACCCATTGTATCCATCAGAGAAGGGAAATCTTCATTTTTCACCAATATATAGCTATAAAAAATTTGTAAACAAATTGCGATTGCGCACGCGCTAAAACTAATAATAGAAAATGCGACCCATTTCTTGCTCTTTTGTTTTTTATATCCTAAAAGATTAACAAATGAGGCAATCAAAGCTATTAATCCAAGTACTATGCTAAATAAATTAATCATAAAAATACTCCCTCCTCATATCTTCAAACGAAAAATAGTTAAATAAGTTACCTACTAATTACTTAACATTTGTTCATAATTATTGTAAATAGACTTGTGAGGGATAGTTTAAGGAGTTGACAATTTTGCTACACTCAAACCCTCTTGGCATTGTCGTGGTTAAAAAAGGATCCCCATCGTATGCGAATGGGGACTCTTTATTGTTGTTTAATTACATGTTATAACACTAGTTGCTTTTTTGCTAGGTTCTATATTCCAAGGGATTTTACCTGTATATGGCGGAATAGGTCTAGCGTGACAATTAAATTGCTTTTCTAGGGATGTTTCATTTTTCCAGTCGTAATAGTGAGAAAAGTTATTCTTTAATTCTGCGAATGCTTTTTCTTTTGTCCAACCTTTGGCAGATTTATTTGGATATATAGAGATTGATTTTACGCCACTTCTATCTATCCAATATGCTTTAGTAATATATGTAGCCCCACCTGGGTCAATTCTGAAAGGTGTCACTGCAGGTAGTGAGTCTAATATTATATTTTCTTTTATTTGTAGTTCGGAATCAATTGTGACCCATTCAAAAGTATCGTCCTCACTAAATTCATTAGTATATAGAGGGACCCCAAAAGTAAACTCAATTCCAGAAGGCAGTGTTGCTTGTCCCGAGTTAAATTGAGTACTTTGTAATATTTCATCTTTTTCTTCATCAGTCATAGATTCATATAACTTTTCATCTTCTAACGTCAATACTTACATTTTCTTATTCAATTTTAAATACCTCCTTTTTTACTTTTTCCTGGATATATTTATAACTTATCATTAGACATAATAATTTCAAAATCAATTTTTGTTAATAATTGAACAAAAATTGATAATAGTCAGAAAAATATCTAAAATTCAAAGATATTATAAATATCTTCAAACCATACTCAAAAATTTGCCCTCTAAGTAATGTAAATGACGCTGAAATAGCTGTAATAGTCCCTTCACGTGGAACTGTGAAGGCTGGATAAAGAATCTCGCTAAGTTTTTTGTATTGTCTATAATAACTCCATCATTTATAGCGGTACTAAATCCTATAAGACTAGCTGTTTTAACATCGATTATTTCATTAATTATGGATTGTGTATTGCCAGAGGAGAATGGAATAATCGAGCCATCGGCAGGGGTAGAAGTGTTTATACTGTTGGCATCAGCAGCCGAAAATGTCCCGAATTTATCGCATTTTTTAGATGTTGACGAGTCATTATTACATTCAAAATTATTCATAGACTTTTTCCCCTTTTAGTATTTATCCTATGTGGTTAAGAGTAGGGGATAAATGTAAAAACCTCATTTATTGGTAATTATCAAACAACGTGGTGGTCGTACACAAATAAATAGCAGGCCAAATATAGAGAATGCTGGAAGGGTAGATAGGGGAGTAGTAGATGTGGAAGAACAAAACAAATAACAATGTGTGACATTTTAGCTTTCAGAATGTCTAAATTTCTTGAAGCCAATTTACAAGAAAAAAATAAAAAAGATTGAAGTAAATTAGCCTCAACCTTTCTTACACACGCATGCATGTACATACGCTTTGCCGTATTTTATTAGCCCCATTTAGACCGAAGTTACCCTTAACAGAGCCCCAACAAGCCTTAATTTGAAGCATTATTTTACATCATATAAAATTCAGAAATAATAGCAAAACCTTGATAACACGGCATTATTCAAACGAATTGATTTCACTTTGCATGTTGACTAAATTAGTCCGTGAAGCATAAAGATGATAAATAACCTAACATTAATAAAAGACCAATACCCATTGCGATTTCCATGCTTGTACCTCCTTTTAAAAAACGACACATTTTTCCCACAAATAAATGGAAGTAAATGCTGAGTGAGTTTTCACTTTATACATAAATATTGTACAATGAAATATGGAAATATGAAACCTTTTATTGACTTGTGCGTATATATTAGTAGTAGAGTTACCAATTTGTACATAAAGAGAAGGTGTTAATTAATGAAAAAGTGGGTTAAAAAGAGTATCGTCATCATGGTTGCGTTTTTAACATTAGGATTAATTACGCCAACACATGAAATATGGGAAGCATTCGATCAAAATGCTTCAAATCGTTCTTCAATTGATTCATCACCAGGGACAAGCACTGCCGTTGCAGCTGAACCAAATGCAGCAATAGAAGAAAAGACCGAGATACATCATGAACCGGTTGACTACGGATCATTGCTTGTTGATGCCGCTAAAGAGCAATCCTACATAAAGTTCGGCACAAAAATTGGCCCAAAAATTAGCAATGAATTTGACGCCATTATCTTCCCTAAAATGGAAGAAGCAATTGCCATGACAGTAGCGGGCTTAGACGATGCATCATTAGCATCCTTATCAATTTCAGAAAAGCCAAGTGGGAATTATGGCGAAAAAATTTTTAATATTACTAGCAATGAAACAGGCAAGGATTTAATTCGCTTCCATGTCCGTACAGAAAAAAGACCGCAGGAAGGCTATTATTACAACTTCCACTACCACAGTGCAGAGGACAGTTTTATGGCACACAACAATTTAGGGGATATTTATTGGGAGAAAAATACACCTCCGAAGTGGTTATCCTAAAAGTTACGAAACACTCGTTTAAAATACGAGTGTTTTTTTGTTTGAAAACATTGATATATCAACGTTTGTATTAGAATGCTAAGTTGTTATATTTGTATGCCGTTTTAAAGGAGAAGGGGAGAGAAAAGCATGTGCCCCAAAATGTGCCCCAAATTCATCATTTTTTGATTTCCTCAGATTCTTCAAATGAACTTAAATTGATAATTTCATCCATAAGATTAGAGGCGTGCGCATGGAAATGGACTATTAAAGAAGGTATCATTAAAGGTGATGGAAAAAATACAAATCCTGCAGTAGCTCTAACGTGTCAACAAACGGCAACGAGGCTTAAACGCGATCATGATAAATATATTAAGTACTCATCAAAACCAGCAAAGCTAAAAAAAATTAGCCAAGCTGGTCTTTTTTATTGCACAACGCCAAACAAAATACCTTGTAAGTTAAATTGTATTCAAAACACCCTTTACTAATTTTATATTGAATTTCGATAAGCCTTTAATGTTGAATTGTACTTAGAGTTTGATAAAAATTTTTGGAGGTTGTGCTTCCCCCATGGTCCTAATTTAGTAGTACTAGAGCCTAATAAACCATCCTTAGCAGCACTTTTAAGTGTTTCAATCTGTTTACTAGAGAGTTTAGATGTTTTACTTTCTTCGATAATTTTATTAACATTGTTTAATCTTTCTTCACACTTAGAAGTACGGTTAATTTCGTTACTGTTTTGTTGAGTGAGCCCATATTGTTTAGAGGATCTACGTGCCATTAAATATTGCATAGTTGTTGAATTTCTTGAAGTAATCATAAAAGTTTTCCACCTTTTTAGTTAATTGAATTTTTAGTATTTACCATACTTGTTATAATATAGACCAGTATTTTAAATAAATTAGCCTTTGTGAATATTTTACTATTAAATATAATTATAGATATTACTATTGTGAAGCGGGGGACCTATTTTAAGTTTCTACTCATCAACATCGAATTTGATGTTGTTTTTAATTTTTACAGAGCAACTAGCACGGGGAGATGACAAAACAAACAAATGTTTGGTGTGATGTTTAGGAGATTTGGCTAATTGGGATAAAATAATTGCCAGCTGCGTCTTTTCTAATTTCAATCTACTCGAATCTTCAGCTGCAGCCATCTCCTCAAACTGACGATTAGAAGTACGCAACTCTCTGATTGCTCTCGATCGAGCAGTTGCGCCTGTCTTTCCCATGCGAATTGGAATGTCTTCTACTTCATTCAATGTATGCTCATATTTCATTTCAGTTTTACCATCGTCCTATGTGCTCTCATTTTCTGAAATCCATACTAAAAACGAAAGTGGAAATAAATAATAAAAAATATATTTTTATGAAACTATTTTTAAACTCAAAACGTTATAAACAACTGGGTATATAAACCATTTATACTTATAGTTGGGGCTTCGCTGAAAGTTGTGGATGACATTTGTTAAATCAACCAAACGGATGATGAGGAACCTTATAGTTACTACATTTTTTAAATGATGGAGGAGAAAGAAATATGACAGTTAGTTATTGGAAAGGACCAAATCTTACACTACGAGCGATACAACCGGAAGATATCGTTGTATTTGAATTATTAGATGATGAAATTCTTCGCAATATGGATTCCATACATTTTCCTCGCTCTGCGGATCAAATGAGTGAGTGGGTGGAGGAACAATTATCTGAAGAAGATGATGAATTCCGCTTTATTGCAGTAGATCAAGACAATAATATTGTTGGTATGATTGAAACCTTTGATTGTGATTTGAAGAATGGTATTTTTGATTATTATTTAGCTGTATTTGAGCCATACAGAGGTAAAGGGTATGCAAAAGAAATGATTCTTATGGTTCTTCGCTTTTTCTTCTCAGAGCGTGCATATCAAAAAGTCAATACAACCGTTTACTCTTTCAATGAGCCATCCATGCGCTTGCATGAGAAATTAGGTTTCGTGAAAGAGGGGCAACTAAGAAATATCCTTTTCACAAAAGGAACTTATCATGATGGTATTTGCTATGGAATGCTAAAACAAGAGTTTGAACAGGATCATGGAATTCTGTAAAAAGGAATAATCAACAAATTAACAGGACCAATGGAATTGTTTTTGTTGATATTCCCTTCCTTTGAGGAGATTGACTTAGGAATGTGAAAACGAAATGTCCTGGATCATGTGCTAAAGGATCATCCTATGATAAGCGTGGCTTAAACATCTAGGCGTTTCCTCGTTTGTTTTGACGGTTACGTAAGTAGATAAATGTGAATGGTCTAGTTGTCGATGAAAGAAGATCCTCGATTGTTCCATTTATTGACGGTAAAACAGCATTGGTTCGCGGATATTATTGGCTGTTTCATCACTAGCCATCCGACGCTCCTGGGAAAGCGCTCAGTCGGAACGGAAATCAACCACACATCATGAGCCGAATTTCTAACAATACTAACAAAAATAGTAAATAACTATATTAACCAAACGATCATTATGATATACTATTTTTGTTTTACATATTTGGGAATAATTTAAAGTTTAGGGAGGGAACATCTTAGGGTGTGGAAGGCATGAAAAAGTTATTTGGAAAATTAAATAAAATCGATACATTTTCACCGTATTTCTTTTTACCGTTTATATTAATACTCTATTTCTTTACGAGTATGTTTGATTGGCATAAGTTTGAGCAGTTCAATATACATGTATCTATTTGGCCAGCTGTTATTTTAGCGGTTATTTGCTATTACATAGGTGTGTATGTTATAGATAAGCTGAATTGGACGATCCCTTCATTTGGTCTATCGTTTTTAAGCAAATATGTAATTCATTTTATTGTGTTTCTGACGTTACTTGGTTTAGGTGCCTTCATACTGATGACTTTTGAAGGCGGCTTTGGAATTTCGGATGAGTCAAATCGACGAAATCTTGATCCAAAGCTAAACTTCTTTAGTCAATTACTATGGTTTGGCGTTTTATTGCTACTATCGTATAAAATGATTTTGGAAAAGAATATGACATGGAAAAAAGCGTTCGTCTATGGTTCTATCTTTGCAGGCGTCATCTTTTTATTCTTGTTAATGGCCTATAGAACGCCATTAATTATTATGCTATTTACAGGAATCATCATTTTCCACTATGTAGTGAAACGAGTCAAATTAACGTGGTTTTTAACAACGCTGTTAGTTATTGGTGTAGCTTTCTCTATGTTTAGTTTTATTCGTGTGTTAACGGAAGATAGGTCATTAGAATTCAATGACCGGAAACAACCTGATGTAGAACTGACGGAAGACGAGAGAGAGAACCTGTTAACGGCTGAACAAAAGGTTAACCAAACGCCGTTATGGATACGTGCACTAAATGAGGAGAGTGTAACAGGTCATATCGTGTTAAGTACAATTATTGAGTATACTCAGGAAAACGGGTATTTAAATGGAGAAATCCATAAAGGTATCTTTAGTACGTTATTACCTGGTGAGCAAACTTCACCCCGTATGGAGGTAACGGAGGTTGTCAATTCCGTAAGTGTGGAGAAGGGTAAGAATATTACACGTGAAAACCGAACAACGACACCAACCTTTATCGGTCAATTGTTTTTAGATGGCGGCTATTTATTAGTGGCAATTGGTTTCTTTTTATACGGAGCTTTAATTTCACTTATTTACAATAAAGTGAAACAGGAAGGTATTCGTAGTTTCCATACTGTCGCATATGCATTTACTATTACGGTATTTACGGTGTCTATGCATACCGGTCTACTCGATTTAATCATTATACTAATGCTTGGCTTCGTCATTATTGCATCGTCTATTATTAATATGGAAAATAAAACAGCTTCGGTCATCTTGAAAAAGACGGCTTTGGCTAACCATATGAATTCTTAAGTCATTGTAAGTAAATTTGAAAATTGGATATCAAAAAGCCTTCTCCGTCATTGGAGAAGGCTTAATTTTATTGAGTAATGCGCTCGAAAAACGCTTTTGTTTTTTCAATATCCGTAACATGCTGATTGCACTGTTGGCTATCTGCGCAAATGTAATTACTATAATTCGTGAACGTTCCAACGACTTGCCCTTTTACGGAAGTAGTAAATAGACCTACTACGGAATGGTGATTGCAAATTGCGCATATTCCTTTAATTGTATCGTTAGAGAAAATGCCCTTAATCGCTTTTAGCTGTTCATCTTGTTCAATTACAACATATTTTCGATGTGTTCCAGGATCATCCCAAGCTAAATAACATGTCTGTTGAAAATCCATGTCCTCAAGCTTCGGTAGCTTCAGCTTTTTTTCCTTTTTAAATAGGCTTTTCAGTGTGCTGGCAGTCAGTGCTTTGAACGGGATGACATATGGTTTTAATTGCTCTAAATATGCTTCACCTTGTGCACGATCTTTAACATCAAAAAGCTGTTCGATTAGCTGAGCATCTGCAGCGGACAACGCTACTTTTGCAGTAATTTCGCTTTCAACAATACCATGTACGGCAAGGATGACGTCTTTATCTTTTGTCGTTGCAAGTGTTTGGATGATTTTGTTCATTTGCTGTTCAAGTAAATTATAGTTTGCGACCGTTAGAAACGGCTGAATTGTTTGGTTTTCCATTTGAAATCACTCCTGTATATTAGGCTTTTAATAAAGGTTTTTGGCCTAAAGAGATCCTTCAATTGATGTTATTTGTGTTAACTTTTCTAGACCTCTTTGACCTGGGAAGTGTTTGGTCTAGAGCAAGCATTACAAAAGAATGCGTCCATTTCGATTCCTCCTTGAAAAGAAAACTACTATTATAATAGCATCTTTTGGGAACTTGATAAATGAAAAAGGTGTAGTAATTCACATTTTTTTGTAAAATCAGATATGAAATAAATTGGTAAATTTGGTACAATTGTAATATTGGTTTGAAAGGGGGAATTTTTATGAGACAGGTTATGTATGATAAAAGTTTGGTTATTTGGAGCGGGATGAAAATTTAAGGGAACAACAGGAGGAACAACTATATGCTAAATCAACAAGGATTTAATTTATGGGCTGACGGTTATGATAAAACGGTTCAGCTTAGTGAGGAAAGTAATCAATACCCATTTGCAGGTTACAAGGCCGTATTAAATACGATTTTTAACGAGGTCATGTACAGTCCAAAATCAACTGTACTGGACATTGGCTTTGGGACAGGGGTATTAACAGCGAAGCTTTATGATAATGGCCATATGATTAATGGGTTCGATTTCTCCTCGAAAATGATCGACATTGCGAAGGAAAAAATGCCGGATGCTAACTTAATGGAATGGGATTTATCAAAAGGCTTGCCACCAGCGCTACTGGATCAAACATATGATGCCATTATTAGTACCTATGCGCTGCATCATTTTACAGATGACATGAAAGTACAATACATCACAGCATTATTGCAGCAATTAACACCCACAGGAAAAATTTTCATTGGTGATATCGCTTTTGAAACAAAAGAGCAGTTGGAAAAATGTCGTCAAGACAGTAGTAGCTATTGGGATGATGATGAGTTTTACTTTATCTATGAGGAAATTGGCCCCTTATTAAAAGGACTATGCCAACTAGAGTTTCACCCAATTTCGCATTGTGGTGGGGTTTTTGTTATTTCGAATTTTGCTCAGGAAGATATTTAAGTGTTTATTTCGGATTATATATACGGGCAATTCGAGATTGAGGATGTGTTAGAAGAACTTATTTCGAGTAAACCGATGCAAAGGTTAAAAGGTATTCATCAAGGTGGGGCAAGTTATCTTGTGAATAGTCAATGGAATGTAACGCGTTATGAGCATTCGGTTGGTGTTATGCTGCTAATTAAACAGCTTGGCGGTTCTTTAGAGGAGCAAATAGCGGGATTATTGCACGATGTTTCACATACTGCCTTTTCGCATGTCATTGATTTCGTCCTTGATCATGATGCTGAAGACTATCATGAAGAAATATTTATGGATGTGCTGAGGAATTCGGAAATCCCAATGATACTTAAAAAGTATAACTATAATTACGAACATATCTTGTTGAATAGCTCGAAATGGACTTTACTTGAACAGCCAGCTCCGGATTTATGTGCAGATCGCGTCGATTATACTTTACGAGATATGTATAAATATGGACAAGTTTCATTAGAGGATATACAAAAGTTTTTAAATGATATTATTATTTTTCAAGGGAAGATGTGCCTTCAAAGCATCGAACGTGCAGAATGGTTTGTGAAAACATATTATCAAGAAGTGCTTGATTTCTTCATGGATCCGTTAAATATATATGCCTATCATAAATTGGCGCAAACGTTAAAGTTATCATTAGAAAAAAAGGTCCTGACGCTCACCGATTTTCTTAAGGAAGATAATGAACTAATTGAACAGATGAGATCTTCAAATGA
The DNA here is from genome assembly GCF_042019215.1 of Lysinibacillus sp. RS11. Classification (NCBI taxonomy): domain Bacteria; kingdom Bacillati; phylum Bacillota; class Bacilli; order Caryophanales; family Bacillaceae; genus Lysinibacillus; species Lysinibacillus sp. RS11. Next base: position 2,240,208 of record NZ_CP168124.1, read on the forward strand.
TATTCAAGTGCAGAGTCTATTAAAGCAACTTCATCCATGTGTAAAAGTGAGGGTGGATCATACAGAATTTGATATTCATCAAAAAAATAAAGTGCGACTGATTGATCCTTTACTATATATGGGAAATAAATTACTAAAGGCAAGTGATTTATCAGAAGAAGTTAAAAAAATGAATGCAGATGCTAAAGAAAAATTCAAACAGGGTATGTTTGTGAAAATACTTTAATTTTCTCGATAAATCACAAAAAAGTTTCGATAAATTAACAATATTAGTCGATAAATTCACGAGTTTTCTCGATAAACGAAAGAGAAGGGGCTGTCTACTGGCAGCACCTTTTTTTATGCAAACATCGACATAATATACTTACCTGATAACATAAAAACGGCATAAACTGCGAGTGCGCTAATTACGGAAATACTTGGTTTAAACCAGTATGTTAATAAAAATGCAAGAACCGTGAAAAGTAACATGCCTACAGCACCAAACACAGTATTTTGTAAAACGCTATGGAAAGTATCTTCTTTCATATTTTTCATCTGCATGCCCATATTGATAAGTGTTAGGATAGGCAATGCCGTAATGATGCCTGATAAAAACAAATATTTTGATTGGCTTAACAGTAATGCTAATACCATGATAGAGCCGCCCACTATAAAATATAGAATATATAACATATGAAACCCTCGATCTTGTGTTCAGAATAGTGTAATAATACTTTACGAAATAACTATTTACAAGCCCTTGTTTTGAGTATTTAGCAAGAAACTAAGAAAGATAGATTTTTATCAAAAATAACGAGAATATTTCGATAAATAGGACATGCTTTTAAAAAAATATCTGAAAATATAAACTTTATCAAATCTCTTTTTATATATCGTGTTATACGATATAATCGAATCGAACGATATATTGAAGGAGTAAATTTGATGATTACAGACATAAATAATTATTTTACATCAATTTTTTATCATCTACATACCGCACATGAAGATGTGATTTCGCATCAAAGCGTACGTATTTTACAGATGATTCAGAAGGAAGAGGAAGTAACAGTTCGCGATATCGCAGGGTTACTGAATATTTCTCAAAATACTGCCTCTGAGCACGTAAAAAAGCTGGAGCGTAACGGCTGGGTGAAAAAAGAGCGAGACATCGATGATCAACGCAAAGTAAATCTGCATTTAACAGCGGAAGGGCTTCAGATCGTCAAGAAAAACACAGAATTAGATGATGACAAACTGCAATATGCATTAAATCAATTATCAGAACAACAACAACAAACGATTTTACAGGCATTTCGTCTATTAAGCGAGGTGTCTAAATAATGTATACACTTGTGAAAATTCTCTGCTCAGCAGCTATAATCGGTATTGTAACAGAAGTTGCGAGAAGATTTCCTTCCTATGGTGGCATGATTGCAGCACTACCTCTTGTTAGTATTTTAAGTATCATTTGGCTAACTGTGCAAAGTGAGTCGAGTGAGCATATTCAGCGATTTACTTATGGTGTAATCGTTGGACTACCAGCAACTATGTTCATGCTATTTGTAATATATATGGCGATGAAATCATCGATCCATATTGTTTTTGCCATTGGACTAGGAATCGTTTCGTGGGCGGTATTTCTTGGGGTTCAAAAAGCCATTGCTGGTATTTTTAATATTTCTATTTAGTTAGGAGAATAATAGATGACAGTAATTTCTATTCAACAGTTACCTAAAACGGATGTGTTGCAGTTTTTTACAAAGCATTGGGGAAGTACAGAAATGGTTATTTCTAGCGGAGTTTATGACTGTAGCAAATTACATGGTTTTGCCTATGTAGATAAACAAAATACTATTTTAGGTCTTATAACGTATAGTATTCGTCATAAAGAATGTGAAATTATTTCTCTTGACAGTATTGTAGAGGGAAGAGGGATTGGTTCATTACTTGTACAAGCTGTTGAACAAAAAGCATCCGAACAAAACTGTACAATGATTACCCTCATTACGACCAATGATAATTTACACGCGTTAAGATTTTATCAAAAACGTGGCTATCACTTAGTCGAAATATTACAGAATGCTGTAGAAAAAGCACGAGCATATAAACCTGAAATTCCTTTAATCGGCAATGACGGGATTCCAATACGTGATGAAATACGACTAGAAAAGCAATCTGGCTCTAGATGAGTCAGATTGTTTTTTTCTTCATTCACAAATGTTTTCTGTAGCATAAGAAAAAAGTCAACTAAAATTACGCCAAGGCGAAATTGATATTCTAGGTATCATCACCTGCCATTTCTCGCTATACTTGATGGAGAGCTAGAAAGTGAGGAATTTATATGAAAAAAATACTATTTATTTTATTATTTAGTGTTCTTATGGTGGGAGCGGGCTTCATCATTTATTTAAAAAGCAATCCACCACTTGTCATGAACAGCTATACGAATCCTACTGATGATTCAACCATTAGAATTGTTGAAATCGAGAATAAAGGACTACATGAGATTCAGCTTCAGCAAATACTCGTTAATGATAAAATGCCTGAAAATGTCGAGCTTGTCGTTAGTAAGTCTGAACCGTTTGAAGCGGAAACGAAACTGGAGGATAACCCGAATATTACATGTCATAAGTTAAGACAAATTAACATTTTTCCTAGTAAATACATAGATCGCGAAGCCGTTGGAAAGCAGCCTCAGCATTATGCTGTAAAGGTTGAGGCACCAAATATTAAGACCATAACGATTAAGTACAATTATTTAAAAATCCCATTTACATTAACAGCTGAGTTACAGGCTAAAAAATAAAGGGTTTCGTCTATTCACATTATCCCGCATGTCATTTCATAAGAGTATTTTAAAGCTATTCATAGGAGGAATATACCTCTTGAATAGCTTTTTTATTTGACAGGAAAAAAACGGAACCTATTCCAGTGGATTTCGTAAAATATAAAAAGGAAGGGGTGTCTATATTGTATTCATTACTATACTATAAGGAAAAACCTTGGGAGATTGACGATGAGGAGGAATTTACTCAATATGCCCAAAAGCTTCAAAAGCACATTGCCATCTTAACCTATGGGAATAATCTAGATGAAGAAGCCTTTGATGAGCTGATTGCAAACTATTTAACAGAGGAAAGTAGCGAAGATCCAACTAAATTTAAGATAAGATATGATACATATGATGCTAATGTGAATAGTCCACATAGGAATAATTGGCTTTTTGGTTTTCAGATGAATGATGAGCAGTTTTTAGCGTTTGAAGCGGCTATCCATCGTTTAGATGGGACACATGTCAGAATTCACCATAGGAGTAGAGGCCATTATGAAGTAGAGATTGATGGTAAACGATATTCCACAAGGGTTTATCGTACTAGAGATTGCTCTAAGGTTTATCGAGAGCCCGTAGAGGGGAGATACTTACTTTTTATCGATGAGGAGTCCGAAGATAATGAGTTGTTAAGAAGTAAGATGCATACGATACCAGAAAAATTGCAATCGCTCTCCTTATCAGTGACAATTCCTTATGAAGAGTGGGAAGTATATGTACGGGATTGGATCAAACGATTACTCAAAATCATACAAGAGTAACAGCCAATCAACAACAAAAAAAGAAGGTAAAATACTTTGGATATTTTGACAGATAAATTAATAATGATTGGTTTGTTTATTCTCATCATTCATTCGATAGAAACACTTGCGTATGCAGTTCGATTATCAGGTGCACGTGTGAAATTATTAGCCTCTGCACTATCCTTGTTTAACTTCTTTCAGCGGGTGTTTGGACACCCGCTGAAAGAAGTTAAAGCCTCCGGCGGATGTCACGGAATCGGAAAGGAGTTCTTTGTGCAAGCACAAAGCCGATTCCGGACGCAATTATGCCGAGGCATAATTGATTGTCATGGTCATGGTTTCAAGACTTGCAAATATGATGCAGCAACCTTTTACTGGAAGTTTGACTGACACAGCACCAAAGGAAAACACATTAGCATTTGTGGAGCAGCAGTTTCGCGTACTTATTGGCGCCGCTTCACTAGGTACATTGGTAGGTATTTTTCTATTGCCGACATTTGTAGCAATTTTTTCAAGGGCTATAATCCATTTGTCTGAGGAAAGAGGCTCCATTCCAGCATTATTCAAAAAAAGCTTTAGTATCGAGTATGTCAAACGGGGAATAAAACATATTCATATGCCGAGTTTTTCATACTTAAAGGGCATTAGTTGGCGTGATATACCTATTAAATTATTTGTCGTTAATGTAGCCATTACGGCCATTTATACAATTGGTGTCCTATCTGCACTTTACGATTCTTTATTAGTTCCTGAAAGATCGACAACTGCTGTGATGTCGTCAGGGCTTATTAATGGTGTAGCAACGATGTTATTAATTATCTTTATTGACCCTAAAATTTCCATTCTAGCTGATGATGTAATCAATCAAAGAGGCAGCTACTTAAGTCTTAAACGAGCTTCTGTGATGATGATGGGTTCAAGGCTGCTAGGCACATTCGTGGCGCAGCTTTTATTTATTCCTGGGGCAAAATATATCGCCTGGTTTACACAATTTATGACTTAGGAGGATTAATATGAATCAAGAATCTTATGAACGTCCAACAGATTATTATGACAACCAGCTGTTTACTATCGATGAACAAATTTGTGCACTAATAAATCTGCGTAACCAACTGTCAAATAAAAATCCTGGTTTTCCACCGGATGAAGCACTCGATCGCTGGGCTAAAAAATATGGTTTTTATGAAGCCTATCTTGCATCATTATTTGGGATGATGAGAACAGAAGAGTATTATAAACCTCGCGTAGAGCCGACCGGTTTTAGAAAACATATCCCGGTATTAAAGTCAGTTGAAGTTGGTGAACAATTCTATACGGTAACTTATATTCGGCAGTATCAAAATGCAAGTGTTGTACAGTTATTAATGGATTGGGATCCTCGACAAGAATCAAATGTTCATGTCAGACACAATTATACGCATAACAGTTTTGAGTTGTTTGTAGGAGAAGAATACGAATGTTGGATAGATAGCGGAGGGGGAACAAACGGCCATGACAGTTGCACTTTTATCGTTTCACCTCCGTTACCTGATAATATTGAAGGTTTAGATTTTGTCTTTAAAGAACATAGCGACGCCTTTGGGGAAAAACCGACTGGATTGGTGATAACTATTCAAGCTAAGTAATAACTTACTCGAAAAATAAAGAAGGATAGATTGAAGTTGATTTTATCATGATAACTTTCAAGGAAAGGGAAATCGGAATTCAATGAAAAAATTATGCTTCCTAATTATGATGTTTTTTGTGTTAGCTGCTTGTAGTACGGGTCAACAAGAAGAAGTGCATTACATAGCGAAAAGTGAGCACTGGAAAGCTGTTTATGATAGTAATGCTGAGGATGGTTTAAGGATTTTCTATTTAGGTGAAAACAAAGACTTGGGTGATTTACAAATTTCGATTGAAGGTGCAAAAAACTCACTAGGGCTGTCAGACGTACGCGTAAATACAGAAGGACAATTAACCTTAACGAAAAAAGAAAGTGAGCAGATTTTTAAAGAGGATACTTCACCCATCATTCATATTCAATGGCAGTCTTATGACGAGACATTAGAAGTGCAAAATAATAGGCGTGTTGATTAGGAAAAGGTAGGTTTATTATTGAGCGAAAAAAGATTTTTTGTTGCTATTTTGCTAATATATACCCATTTTAACTGATTGTAGCGTAGGGCTACTCAAGTGCTCCTGTCGCTTCGCTTTCATTGCAGAGCAAAGCTTCCCGCGGGAAAGCGAGACAGATGAGACCTGAGGCCAACACGATGTTGGTCACGAATGTATTGTCACAGTACGTGACTTGTTCCTTTAGCGAAGGAAGCGGCTCGACGCTCGCCTGCAGGAAGCCTTGCTTTGTGCGAAAGCGAAGCGTCAGCAACAAAGCGAGTAGCCCGTAGCGGAAATCAGAGCCTTCTAATACATGTCAAAATCATGTTATTTTTGATGATACTTTCAACGCATACTTTTGTGCTTCCTGTAATGACTGGAAAGAAGAAAAATGCAGTGATTCCCATTGCTACTACTGTCTACAAAGACCAGAGCGTCCATTACCAAGCAAATAGGTATGAATTGAGTTGGTATTTATTTTTTTAGTAAAATACTCTATTCTTGCAATTAATATTATGAAAAAAGTAAAATTTCAACTATTGACAAGTATTGGTGTATTCTTTATAGTAAATAACAATTTCATCAAACAATGGAATTGGCGATGACGAGGACACGAGGTTTGAAAAGCGATTTACAGAGAGGGAGGCATTGGCTGAAAGCTTCCTAATGCAGCTATCAAAGCTTACTACCTTTGAGCTGTGCTTGGAAACTTGCACCGTATTTGCAACGTTACTGCAAAATCAATGAGCCACTAGTGCATCTAGTGGGAATTTGGGTGGAACCACGGGTAATCAACACATACTCGTCCCTTTATGGGACGAATATGTGTTTTTTTATTTTAAAAAAGGTTAAAAGGAGTAGAGAACATGTCAAATCAATTAATTAACATTCAATTTCCAGATGGGAAACAACAAGCTTTTTCAAAAGGTGTTACACTAACCGACATTGCACAAGCGATTAGCCCTGCTTTACGCAAAAAAGCAATCGTAGGGAGTGTGAACGGAACCATCATTGATTTGACGCGCCCGCTTTTGGAAGATACACAAATTTCCCTGTACGATGCTAGCTCAAAAGAAGGAATTCAGGTTATTCGTCATTCAACGGCCCATTTATTAGCCCAAGCAATTAAGCGTTTATACCCGGATGCTCAATTTGGGGTTGGACCCGTAATAGAAAATGGCTTTTATTATGATATTGACATTGCGCATTCACTAGCACCTAGTGATTTACAACAAATTGAAAAAATGATGAAGCAAATCGTTCAAGAAAATATACAAATACAGCGCAAAGAAGTAACACGATCAGAGGCTCAGCAGCTATTTGCTCAGGATGCGCTTAAGCTAGAGCTACTAGAGGATATTCCTGAACATGAAGTTGTGACGGTTTATGAACAAGGAGAATTTTACGATTTATGCCGTGGACCGCATGTACCCTCTACAGGAAAAATACAACACTTTAAATTAATGCATGTGTCAGGAGCGTATTGGCGTGGAGATAGTAATAATCAAATGCTTCAACGTATATATGGTGTAGCATTTGCCTCAAAAAAAGAACTGGAGGAATACTTTGTTTTCTTAGAAGAAGCAGAGAAGCGTAATCACCGTAAACTTGGAAAAGAGCTAGAGCTTTTTATGTTTTCAGAAGAAGCACCTGGGATGCCGTTTTATTTAGCGAATGGGCAGATTATACGCAATGAATTGGAGTCCTATTTACGCAATTTGCAAACGAAATTTGATTATCAAGAAGTACGGACGCCATTAATGATGAATCAGCGTTTATGGGAACAGTCAGGGCATTGGGATCATTATAAAGAAAATATGTACTTTACACAGGTCGACAACCAGAGTTTCGCATTAAAGCCCATGAACTGTCCTGGTCATATGTTGATCTTTAAAAATGATTTGCATTCATACCGAGATCTTCCGATTCGTATGGCTGAATTCGGTCAAGTTCATCGACATGAATTTAGTGGTGCATTAAATGGACTTTTACGAGTACGAACTTTTTGCCAAGATGATGCACATATTTTTGTCACGCCACAGCAAATTGAGGATGAAATTACGCTTGCTTTGAAAATTATTGATGAAGTGTATCAAGTTTTTGGCTTCCACTACGACATTGAATTATCAACAAGACCAGATAATTATATGGGCGATATTGAACTTTGGAATCAGGCAGAAGCGGCGTTAGAAAATGTACTTCAAAATTTAGGCTTCCCTTATACAATAAATGAAGGTGACGGAGCATTTTATGGACCGAAAATTGATATTCATATTAAAGATGCCATTCATCGTAGCCATCAATGTGCAACCGTGCAGCTCGATTTCCAGCTACCCGAGAAGTTCGATTTAACGTATATCAATGAACAAAATGAAAAAGTAAGACCTGTTGTTATTCATCGAGCAGTATTTGGCTCAATTGATCGCTTCCTAGGTATCTTAATAGAGCATTTTAGCGGTGCGTTCCCAACATGGCTTGCACCTCAACAAGTAACAGTGATTGGTGTTGCCGATCAGCATCAACGCTATGTACAGCAAGTAGTAGAGGCTCTCCAAAAGGAAAAAATACGTGTAAAGATCGATAATCGTCAAGAAAAGCTTGGTAAAAAAATTCGTGAAGCGCAACTGAAAAAAATACCGTATATTTTAGTGCTTGGGGATAAGGAAATGGATCATCAAAATGTCACTGTTCGTCAATATGGTCAGCAAGCTTTATCCGAAAAATCATTAACGCAGTTTATCGAGGAGATTAAGCTAGAGATACAACAAAAAGCTTTATCTTATGAAGGAAATTAAACTACTTTGATGCTTGTATAATAAATAAAAAGGCTTGTAGCTCGACATCTAGGCATTTATGTGAAACTAATCGAAATTAGTCACTGCCCTAGAGTCGAGCTAAAACAAGCCATGAAAGCAATGTTGTGAAAAACTATTTTTTTGTAATTTACTTAAAATTGTTAGTTTTTTTATTTATTTGCTACTATTAATCAATTTTCAAGCATACAATAAATTAAATAACAAACGAACTATATACGAAAAGGTGCTATTGTTTTGATGTTAATTTCTATTGAATGGTTTCTGTCTCAGCATCGATGATAGGTATTTAGAAAGCATGCTAAAAATATACTTGTCAATTGGAATGAGTAAAAGTATGTTGAGAGGTCTATTTTTCATGTATACAATTTGAGTTTTAGATGAAATGTTTCCTCAGCCTTCGGACACTCTAAGGCTTTGTTTGACGAAAATTCAAGGTAGCATTTGTTCTATTCTTCATCAATTGTCTGGTGTAATTGATGAAAAAATCGTTTTCAGTACGAAATGATTGATATTGATTATTAGGATATTATTAAGATGTAGTTTCAGATGGTTTGCTAAGTGTAGGTGCTGTGTTTTCTACTGAATCTTGAGGCTACGGTAGTAAAAAGCTTGAAATATCGACCAATGTTGGGCCTCCTTTTTCGTGTTATAAAGAAGATTTTACTGATTGTATTGATGTATACCTAATTGTAGACATGACATCAGGATCAAATGTTTCTTTATAACGGGAACCTAGTACAAGATAAAACTAGTCAAATCATTGAAATATTGGACTGGCTTTACTTTATCGATCGTTTAGTATTTTCAATAAATGCTCATTACAATTAGGAAGCATTTAAATACTTATTTAATAGGACATCTAATTCTTGACTACAATCTACCACACTAGGATGGGTGAAACCTAAATCCATAGCCTTTCTATACATAATTCTTCTTTTAACTTCAATTTCCATTTTTAAAAATTGTTTACGCGATTTAATTCCCAAGATCTTTTCCTCCTAATTTCTTCTCAATATTCTTGTAATAAAATATTTATATGACCTCGATTCAACTTTTTCATTGTATCTCACTTAAAATAAAAAATATGTCATATTGTGTATGGGGTGAGAAATTCGTAATATAGTCACAGGAAATTATCCTAATTCTTAAAAGAGGGGAAAGATAAAAGGTTTCAATATAAAGTGTTTAGACCTATTTCGATTTACTTTTATTGTTATTTTATGCATTCTAATGCCTTATATACGACTATATTAAAGTTTTTTATTGCTAGACGATAGAAAACGTGTAGAGATAGGTTTAATAGATTTGCAACTTTTTTACTATAAAGATTTAACTTGTATGGAACTTCGTATCTTGTCATAATTTATCAAATAAACTTTTTTGTTGTTTGTTATTGAGGAGATTTCATTTTGTTTAATAATGTTGAGAATTTTCGAAATAAATGGAATAATAGGTAAATAGAGATGTGATATAAGGGCATTCCTAGAGGAGGTTATAATGACCGTAATTTACTTTGTAAGACATGCTCATTCTTATTATACAGCTGATGAGTACAACCGCCCGCTTTCTGACAAAGGGTTTGAGGATAGGGAGCATGTCACTGAATTATTTAAAGATAAAATAATCCACGCAGCCTATTCAAGTCCATATAAAAGAGCCATCCAAACGGTCGAAGGCATAGCGCAGGAACATAATCTACAGATTAATACGATGGATACTTTAAGAGAACGAATACTATCTAATAGGAAGATCATTGATTTTGACGATGCCATTTATCAATTATGGAGTCAGCCAAATTTTGCATTTGAGGGTGGTGAATCAAATGAATCCGCAATGGAACGAGCAATTACCACCTTGCAAAAAATAGTACTTACACATCCAAATGACAATGTAGTAATTGGGACACATGGCAATATCATGGTTTTGATGATGCACTATTTTGATACACAATTTGATTACACTTTTTGGAAGGAACTTGCCATGCCGGATGTCTATGAACTTACATTTGAAAACTTCGAGTTAAGGGATGTTCAGAGAATTTGGAGAGAGTAGGATAAGAGAAGTGGAACAAGAATTATGTGAACAAATAATGAAGCTAGAAAAGCAATTAAAGCATGAGAGGAAAGCGGATTTAGAGAATTTATTGGCTGATAATTATCGAGAATGTGGAAGTTTGGGCCCAATGTATGATAAATTAATACAATTAAATTCGCTGGAGAACGAAGGTGGATTTCAGAATATCCCATTTGTTGTTAGATTTTGCGATCCAGCAATGCTACATATTGTACAACTTCAATTGCAAGCGACAAAAAATCATTAAGAAGCTCTATTGCGGACTCAGAGTGGAAAATGTATTTCATCAGGGAACCCCAACTTTAAACGCTCGTATGTAATATGACATACGAGCGTTATTGAGTTTGGCTGAAGTGGCAGCCCCTTATTTCGTTTTATCGAGAAAATCAAGGATTTTTATCTGGGCCATTCTTCTCGTAATAGACCAAATAATAGTAGATCATAAAACTTGCCGAAGCGGAAAATCTCATTTCTTAAAGTACCTTCTTTTGTAAAGCCACATTTTTCATAGGAACGTACTGCTGCTTCATTAAAGCTAAACACCTGAAGCTTAATCTTATTAATGGAAATGTAATTAAATATAAAATGAATAAGGGTTTTCATGGCATCTGTTCCAAGTCCTTTTCCTTGCCATTGTTCACCGATTGAAATGCCTACAAAGCATGTGCTATTTTGCCAGTTAATTGCATAAACAGCGCAGGAGCCGATTAGTTCATTAGATGACTTTTCAAATATCCCGAAGATAAATTCTTCTTTCTTGCCACTAATACTTTGAAAAAATGAGGAGTGATCCTCAAAGGTTTTTGGAAAGGGGATCTCGTCATTCGCAAGTAATAACGATTTTTTTTCACTTTCAATTTTTACAAATGCTTCTAAGTCAGAAGATGTCATTTGCTGTAAAGTGATAGATTGACCTGTAAGAAATTCTTTAAAATAATTTTCCATTAGTTTGGTTTTCTCCCTTGTTCAAGGGCTGCAGTTTGAGCGATATCCCTTGATTTATTTGTTGAATAAACAAAACATCTACTGCACTTTTCGCACTCATTGGCAAAACTCCTTATGTTTGAATATTTTCATAATAACATTTTTAGGGATTTATAGAAATATATAATTTAAATTACCTTTTATTTGAAGGGTGCCAATTTGTTTGATCATTTATATCTTGTTGCTCCATCCACTGAAGAAAAGTTTCCGTGTCTCGAATATTGTGATCTAATACAGCTTGATAGACATAGATTGAAGGAAGTATTAGCTTTCTCTGTAGCAGCTCTTCTTTTATTTTTAAAATACACTTTCGGCGATCAATTGTTAAAGAATCATTCATAAGCGAAACTAAATCTCTTGATAAAGGGCCATTTCGTGTTTCAGAAAACAGCCACATATCAATATTCCAAATGTCTGAAGGAGTATGCTGATATTGTATTTTAAAATAGTAACCATGATAGGCTGTTTCAAAATAATTACGGTACTTTACCTCTAAAACTTTAGGATGGTTAGTTAAATCCGATAGTATCGTCATGGCTTCAGCCGGATTAGGACTGACACTGAAGGTTTCGATATCGATATCTTGATCTACTAGTAAATCATAGGCCGTAGCTCCAACAACATATGCTTGTCCGATTTTATTCCATTTTTCTAATAACGCCAATTCGTTTAGAATCGTCAAGGCAGTTTCTTTTCGCTCTTGCGCTCTCTTTAATATTTCCAAAATTTACACCTACCCTTAAATTAATTTCTAAATCATGTTAGAATACATTATATTTGTCATTTGTTCAATATTATATCAGGAATGTTGAATAGGAAGATATAGAGTTATTCTTGATCAAAACAAGGATTTTTTTTGCTGCTGTATGCCCATTTTTAGTTGATGAATAGAATATGATGTACTAATGCTATGAACAATATCAGACAGAAAGAAGGAATAATACATGCGTACTTTTACTCCATATTTTAATGGTCTAATGCAATACTTACCTGAAGAGGAGCAGCTTCAATTACAACGGGCAATCGGAGCAACAGAGTCTCAGATACAATTATTACTTAAAGTGTTTCCTGAGTGTCCGGAGTCACTTATGAATCTATTAAAGGATGTTAATGGAACGTACTATTGTAAGCATGGTGATGAAACGATTTGTGTACTTGTACTCGGCTCGGGTCTTGATGAATATCCATATTATTTAAAGTCCGTCGAGCAAATCATTAAAGATTACCGAGTAGAAGATAGTGTAAGTATTTATGATCGTTATAAGGATTTTTTAGATTTTGTAGAAGTGGATGAGCGTATTAATCTTCACGTACCGCTAAAAGAACGATTATGCTTTTCGGATTGCATGAACAATGGGGGTACGTCTAGTTTATATATTGACTTCAAGCCGAATGATTGTGGGATAGTAGGACAAGTGATTCGCTATATGCATGACCCAGATAGCTATGAAGTGATTGCACCTTCCTTTGACGCATATTTACAGCAGCTGATGGATGGGGAGTATGAATTTACTGCGCTCTATGAGGAGGACTACTAATGTCGGAAGGGACAGCTTCTATAAGATTAAAGTTTCTAGAAGAAAATGATGATCACTTGATTGAACGATATACTATAACTAAGGAGCAACTTCGCTATACGAAGTCTCCAATGGATAGCATTGAATTAGTGAAGCAGGACAAAAACCGCTATGCGATTTTGGCAATAGATGGAGACAAACTCGTAACTTTCTTTGTGCTCCATGAAAAAGAAGGCGTCAAGCCATATTCCTCCAATAAACAGGCGATATTAATCCGTGCCTTTTCAACAGATTTTTATGAACAAGGTAAAGGCTATGCGAAGGCAACTTTACAGCTATTGCCGGACTTTGTTACGAAGCATTTTCCTCATATAAATGAGCTTGTATTAGGCGTTAATTTACCGAATACTGCTGCACAGGCATTGTATAAAAAATGTGGATTTGTCGATGAAGGCAAGATGGCAGTTGGATTTACGGACATTAAGGTGATGAGTTATTACATAAGAGAGTCACAAGTAATCGAAGCATGTATGGAGCAATTTGAGGAGATATGTGCGATTGATCAAGATGTATTTGGAGATTTCTCAAGAAGTGAAACTATTCGCACAGCCGTTCAAGAAAAACGTTGTCTTATTCAACAGTCCGAACAGGGGATTGCTGGTTTTCTCATTTTTACAAATGACTTTTTTGACAATAACTTTATTTCACTAATCATCGTCAAGCCATCTGAGAGACGAAAGGGTGTTGCTACTGCATTATTAGCTTTTTATGTAGAAATGGCAGACACAAGAAAAATCTTCTCTTCGACGAACCAATCAAATACGAGTATGCACAAAGTATTTGAAGCAGCAGGATTTGTAAAAAGTGGCTATATTGAAAATTTAGACGATGATGATCCAGAGATAATCTATGTGAAAATGAAGTAAATGGCAAGTCTCGTAGCATGTTTACTGCGAGACTTGCCATTCGTTATTTTCTTGCCTTTATGAATAAAAAGGAAGGGCGACTAATCTCTTTTTTGAGAGAAGGCAGCTGTTGCATAGCTTCATCGCTAGGAATCGGTTCTAGTATTTTTTCAATCGTCAAGCCATGCGCGATTAAGGTATTGATTATTGTAGAAACACTGCGGTGATATTTGACAACGCCATCTACAAACCACGTTTGCTCACGCTTGCCCTCATCATGGTAATGGTCGACTGCATAATGGCTTCTATTGCCATGTTCATCATAAAACCAGTTCCCCTCTATCGTTTTACGTGCTGTAGTAATCGGATGCTCAACTGAGAAAATAAACAAGCCATTAGGACGAAGCATTCTTGTAATGTTTTCAATTACGCCATTGAAATCAGCTATATAATGTAATGAAAGAGAGCTTGTAATACAATCATAGCTTTCTGGGGCAGCATGATAATCCTCTAATGCTTGCAAATGGTAGTCTATGTTTGCATGAGCATGTTCACGTTGAGCAATTGACAGCATATTTTTGGAAACATCAATTGCTGTAACATGCTTTGCGCCATTTTCAATACAATAGTATGCGAATTCTCCCATTCCACAGCCGATATCAAGCATTTGTAAATGGATTAAATCAGGGAGCAATGATTTGAATGCCGGTTGCTCCAGTAAACGGTTATAGTTATAAGGTGTTTGCCGTAATTTCCGGTATTGTTGGAAAAATTCTAGATGATCATAAATGTTTTGTTTCATGTCAAACCTCCACTAGTTTTACATAACGTTATGTAACATTTGCGCATAATTATTGTCCCATAGCTATTGAAAAAGAAATAGACTTATATTTCAAATTTTAGTAAGATGTAGATAGAGGCCTGTCAATTTTTGCAATTGCAGCTGACCTAAAAGTAAATATAAAATGGTTAAAGAAATTCTATAATGTTATTTTTTGATTTAAAGGTAAAAATCTGCAGACTCCTGCGGGAAAAGCAAGAGCACGAGACCCAACAGGGAGCGTTAGCGACCGATGTGGCTCGTGACTTGCCCCGCGGAAAGCGAAACGGATTTTTACCTTTTACAATTATGCTAGGATTCTCATAAAGGATTTTTTTATGATGAAATCGGGGAGGGAGCTAACTGAAAAAATATGTACTATTGTCTTCAACTTTATGTATATATGTCCTCACCATGGTGTTTCATTTTTTCTTGAATTCCTTTGAAAATGGAAGAGCCTTTTTAGGATTTACAATGTTGATTCCACTCCTTACTGTTTTCCTCGTTCAAAAAATGGGGGGAAGGCTACCTATTCATACATTTTCTTTGACAAAGCCCTCGAGTAAATGGGTATTCCTAAGCATTATTGTGCCGATCGTAATGGGCATTGGGCTTCATACCTATTTTTATGTTACACATAGAGATTTTTTTCTCATTACTAAACCTACGCAATTCATAGCCTTACTACTTATAGGACTTACGATTAGCGCGTTTTCTGCATTAGTGGAGGAAGTGGTATGGCGGGGGAATTATCATTATTATTTGCGTCAACGTTTTAGTTTTTGGCCTACTGCTTTGTTCATAGGTGTGATGTGGTCATTATGGCATTTGCCCATCGCCTTATTATACAAATCTTATACAACCCCCGTTCTTTCAGTTCCTGTATATTTGTTCATACTTTTTGCCTTGTCACTAGTTCTTTCTATTATAAGAGAAGTTGCTCAATCTATTATTCCAGTCGCACTATTACATGGTATGATGAATGTTTTTTATTTAAGTGATGGCCAACAAATGTCTGTGACAACAGATTTTCAAGAATGGCTAAAATGTATCGGAATAGTATTACTGTGCATTGTTTGTATCCTCCTTTCATGTCATAAAATTGTAACAATTCAAAAAAATAAACGTGTTTAAAGGGAAATGATGGCACTTTTTATAATGAATGACGTTATTTTCATTGGGAGTAAATATCTAGTTTCCCAAATAATACATTGGAGGATTGTACATTGAGTAAAGAAGAATTATTAAGCTTGAGTAGTAATTCATTGTTCGTGGCCTTTATTTTACTGCTAATCGCTATTATACCGATTGGACTTGCCGTGAAATCAAAAGGAAAAATGTTTGGTAAAGTAGGGCTTATACTTACTTATATTGCCTTTACTTTGCAACTAGTTTATTTTGTTCTAAGGTGGATTGCTGTTGACCACGCACCTGTTAGTAATATGTATGAGTTTATGACGTTTTTTGGCATCATGCTTACGGGTAGTTATTTGATTATTCATTTTTTATATAAGCAAATCGTTGTTGGCTTGTTCACTATTCCAGTGTCATTAATTATTCTCGGTTATGGAAGTGTTTTTACAAAAGAAGTTTCACCACTTGTTCCATCGCTGCAAAGTCACTGGTTAACGATTCACGTTATGACAGTTGCATTTTCAAGTGCTATACTATCGATTTCATTCGCAACAGGTATTATTTATTTATTAAGAACATTAGATGTTTCTAAATTTTCGATTCGTACATTTGCCTTGGAATTTGTCATGTATTGTTTAGTTGTCGTGATTGGCTTTATCGGTGTGGGCACTTATTTTAACTTAGCAGCAGATAAACTCGAGGTTCATTTTGAAAATGTACAAGAAAAAGAAGAAACAGCCGTTTATACGATGAAGCCGCTCATTGTCACGAAAGATGCAGTAACATCTAGTGGGGAACAGGTTGGCGTTTTACAGATTACAAATAAGATAGACGCGAAGAAATTGAATTCGATCGTATGGGCATTTATAGTTGGAACAATTTTATATGCTGTCATTTTACTCATTGCGAGAAGACCGTTAATTGTTTTATTAAAGCCCTTAACAAACCGTGTACAACCAGCATTAATAGATGAGATTACATATCGAGCCGTTGTTATAGGTTTCCCGTTATTTGCTTTAGGAGGACTTTTGTTTGCCATGATTTGGGCACAGATTGCCTGGAGTAGGTATTGGGGCTGGGACCCTAAGGAAGTATGGGCTCTAATTACGTTTTTATTTTATGCTGCTTTCCTTCATTTACGACTTTCTAAAGGCTGGGAAGGAGAGAGGACAGCTTGGTTAGCGATTGTTGGTTTTGGCATTATCGTGTTTAATCAGGTATTTGTGAATTTAGTCATTGCAGGTTTACATTCTTATGCATAAGAGGCTACATTAATTTATATTAGAACTTAAAAAGAGACATCCGCAATTGGGATGTCTCTTGAATTTGCACAGTTTATTCTAATGCTGAAATTATAGCTTTACAACATTCGTTGCTTGTGGTCCGCGGTTACCTTCTTCTACACCGAATTCCACTTTTTGGCCTTCTTCTAAAGTTTTAAAGCCATCAGATTGAATAGCAGAGAAATGTACGAATACATCATTTCCACCTTCTACCTCGATAAAACCAAAACCTTTTTCTGCGTTAAACCATTTTACTGTACCTTGTGTCATGTGAACAACCTCCCAAAAAAATTCAACAATCAAATTCCTTCAAACATTCGCAAAAAATCACGAACTCAAAAGCTCGTATTACTTTTGAATACGTTTTTTTAATGATTAAGATGAAGTAATGTAATTATTATTTTTATTATATAACAACTTTGTATATTTATCCAGTATATTCCGAATTTAGAAAGAAAAATTTACATTGCATCGTTTTTCTGTATTATTAATTGATCCATGCTTTCTCTTTAGCGACGATTACTGCCTCTGCCCGAGATTCTACATTTAGTTTGACAAAAAGTTTGGATAAATAGTTTTCAACGGTGCGTTGAGTAACCCCAATGGCTGAAGCGATTGCTTTATTCGTACAACCTTGTGCGACAAGCTGTAAAATTTCTTGCTCCTTGTCGCTTAGTAAAACGTCTTGCTGAACATTTGATCGATTTGTGCGCTGATGTACAAAATCTAAAAAATCTGCTGCTAATAAGATTTCACCTCTTAGTGCGGCTTGAATCGTTTGAATCACTTGCTCTTTCGTGGCAAGCTTTGATAATAGTCCATCGACTTTTTTCTCAATAAGTAGTTCGTAATAGTCGGAAAGTTCGTATCCAGTATAGAGTAAAATAAGTGCTTCTGGTTGCTTTTTCTTAATCATTTCTGAAAGCTGGATGCCGTTGAGTGGTTTCATATTAATATCAATCAAAAATAATTGGAAATCTTGAGCATCCATTCTTGATAGTACAGAAGCACTATCCTGCTCAGTGTCTATACGAACATTTGTTAAATCCTGTAATAATGTTTTTGTACCATCTAAAACGACAGGATGGTCATCGATAATTAGAATATCAATCATTTGATTTCACGTCCTCTTGTATTTGAATAAATATATGCATTCCTTCATTTTGACTAGAAGTTATGGCGATATTTCCATTAAAAGCTCGGACACGTTCTCGAATACCGTTAATGCCCATAGAAGTTGAAGATTGCAGTAAATCTTCAATATCACAGCCAATGCCATTATCGTCGTATTGGAGGACAAAGCCACGATGGGTCGCTTGTAGTTTTAGTGATACCTCGGTAGCCTCAGCATGCTTGATCGCATTATTTAAAAGTTCTTGCACTAGGCGATAAACGACTAAATGTAAGGTTGCATCATGAAATTGAACCCGTTCTATTTCCGTGGCTAATATAAAGTCGGCACGTATTTTCACTTTTTGTATCAGTTTTTTCAATGCCATTTGTAACCCAAATGTGTCAAGCAAAGGAGGGCTTAGATTCTCGCAATATTCACGTAAATCTTTCGTTGCATTTAGTAATTGCTCCCGAATATTTAAGACTTTTTCCTTTTTTATCATCGATGAGCCAGCTAACACATCTAATTCTCTCGCTATATGAAGCTGCTCCTGCAAAATAGTGTCATGTAATTCTTGTGCTAAAATACTCTTTTCTTTTTCAGTGATCGTCCATAACAATTTATCGAGCCAAGGAAGCTGTGTATCATGGTTATCCTTCATATCCTGTATTTCACACACTAAATCTTCAATGAGCTTTAAATTATCTATAAACATGGAAACATAGAGTGCAAGTAACTCCAACCAAAGACGTTCTTCTTTGTGTAGGGCATGGCTAATTTTTAAAATAATCTTTTCTTCACCCGTATCATGTAATAACAGATAAGTCATGTCAGCCTCTGCGCTAACTTCACCAGGGCTAATTGGCACATCTTCCGTTATTGTTGTAATGGTAAAGGATGCAGTACCAAGCTTTTCTATTATTTCATATTTAAACAGATTAAGTAATTCTTGCTGATTTTTTGCTTTACCCATACGGTTAACGGCACCATATAAATTATGTACATAATTGCCAGTAGAAGAAAAGATAACTTTTCGATACTTATAATCAAGCTGCTCCTTAATATAGAAACAAGCAACGAAAATAAGGAAAGCAATGATAAAGACACTCGTAATTTTAACAATCGACAATTGGTTTAAAAACACGATCATCATGCTCGAAGTCAATAATAATGTACTAAAAAAGGCTAATGTTGAATAATATCGTAAACGAGATAATTGATATTCAATATCGAATAATCGTTCGTTCACTTGAATGAAGATAAAAGAAAAAGGAATAAACAATAAAAATAATGCAGCTACGTCAGATTTTAAAATAGGTTGATGCCCTAATATTTCAGGTATGACGAAAAACAGTAAAAAGGGCAGAAATGGAGTTATAAATGCAATAGCGATAAGACGGATCTTGGCCAATTTCGTTCGTAAATAACTTGTTAGTAAAATATAGATGGCATAAAGTACAAGAACAGCAAACATAGCAAGGTTTACGATACCCGCTATATTAAATTCGGAATTAAATACTTCAATGAGAATAAAGCAAGGTATAAGTAGCGGTATTCCATATAGCCATTTGGTATTGATATAGGGCCATTTTATATGAAGATAGCGGAAATAGTATTGTAAAAAGTGAATAAATATCACAAGACATAAATCAATACAAATACCTATGATTAACCTTCCGATTACATCTCCTCTAGCTGAGGCTCCTGTACTTATATAGGCTAGTGAACATGTCAATAAAAATAATATTAGTAAATTTGTTAGTTGATGATCTTTCTTACTTTGCCATAAGTAGATGGCAACGACAAAAGATAAGATGAAATAAAATAGTGGAAATATAACTTGTAAATATAATTCTTCGGGAATATCTTTATGCTGAACTAAAATATTGTGAATTTCACCATTTGGTTTGGAAATTGTTAGCTCATTTGCACTTCTAGCGAGAGAATAGCGTTGAATTGAGCTAAAATCTTGTGCTGGCTTGCCATCGATTGTTAGTAAAATATCACCTTTTTCAATGTTTTGTTGCTGTGCCCAGTCAGGATAATAGAAATCAACAATAACTGGTTGCCCGCTAGTTGTGTCTACGGAAATACTAATAAAAGGTACTCGTATTGCTACTACGAGCACATAAATACCGAGAAGTAGGTATGTTATAAAAATACTATAAGTCCATTTGCTTATCATTCTCTTGTCTATTTGCATGATCGAAATGCCCCGTTCTTCATTATGTATGCTATATATTATCCATAATTTTTGGTAATTTTGGAATACCGAAATATGGGGTTTCGGAAAACCACTATTACTTTTTCGGAATAACGAAATAGTCTTTTCGGAGAAGGATATGATAGTGTAAACCTAGCATATGTGACGAAAAGGGGGAGCGTTGCATGAAAAAGAGTGGATTGTCACTGATCCTTTTTTTTCTAGTCGTCATAATGTCGTACCCAATGACAACGATCGCTAAGAACTTTGAAAATGATGTGGTGAAAGTAGATATTTGCATTATCGGGGGTGACAATCATTTTGTTTATAAGATTCCAAAACATTTACATAATAATACGCCGTATTATGAAATGAAGAATAACATTGAATCTTCATTAGAGAGGCATTGGAAGGTCGGGGATGCCCATTATGAAGCCAAACAGTCGGAAGTTACGTATACTTTTTTTATTAATGATTTAATTCATGAACAACAAGATGGGCAGATGAAGGTAGCGATACCTTATAATATTTTACTAGGAATGTTTGGTGAAAATGATGCCATTCAATTACGTATTTTGGCGAGCAAACTAACTAACTGGAAAGTAAACGCAACGGATTGGACAACTCTCGGATTTGTGGAACCGCTCAGTTATTTTAGTGATCAGGAATATGTATTTGAGGGAGCGATTAACGAGCTATTACAACAGCGAGTAGGACATTTTAATGGAACAGTTATAAAAGGTCAAATGATGCTACAATGTATCATTTATTTTAATTTTATGATTGCACAGCTTATTGCCTGTATACTTTTATCAAGGCGTTTTAAAAAGAGAATTATTGAAGATCCAGAAACGATGCATCAGTTCCGAAAGCTCAAATATATGTATCAAATCGTTCCGTTAATAATTATTGTTGTGCAAATGGTTTTTCTAGTCATGTCAGGGTTAGTGACTGCGTTTGGTCTTTATTTCAAGCCAGGCATTGATCTATTATTTATTATTGGCCCTATTGTATTTAATATTATGTTGTTGCCAATGTTTTTCTTTACGACTGCAAGCGAAATTTCAAAGGAGCTAGAATACAATTCCTTTGGCTCAGGCTTGTAAACATGGAATGATTGTTTTTATTTTTGGTCGACCAAATGTAGTTATTAGATTATAATGGTCAACAGCATACTTGAAGGAGCTGTTGATTGACATGACGCACCCAGAAATCGCGTACTTAAATTTACTACAACATATATTAGATAATGGAGTTAAAAGAGAAGATCGTACAGGAACAGGTACTTATAGTGTATTTGGCTATCAAATGCGATTTGATTTAAGTAAAGGTTTTCCTCTTTTAACGACTAAACGTGTACCTTTTAAGCTTGTAGCAAGCGAGCTACTTTGGTTTATTAAAGGGGATACAAATATTCGTTATCTACTGCAAAACAACAATCATATTTGGGATGAATGGGCTTTTAAAAAATGGGTTGAGTCTGATGAATATTCAGGTCCTGATATGACAGATTTTGGACGTCGTTGCTTAGTGGACGAGTCTTTTAATGCTGTTTATCAACAAGAGTTAGCATCGTTTTGTGAGCGAATTTTATCAGACGATGAATTTGCACGTCAATACGGAGAGCTTGGGAATGTTTACGGTAAGCAGTGGCGTAATTGGACAACATCAACAGGAGAAAGTATTGACCAATTACAAGATGTGATCAACCAAATTAAGCACAATCCAGATTCACGACGCATTATTGTCAATGCATGGAATCCTGAGGATGTGATCAATGCAGGAGCGAAAGGCAGTAAAGCCGCATTACCTCCGTGTCATGTAATGTTTCAATTTTATGTGGCGAATGGAAAGTTAAGCTGTCAGCTAATGCAAAGAAGTCTTGATACATTGTTGGGCTGTCCATTTAATATTGCGTCCTATGCATTACTAACACATTTAATTGCCCATGAATGTGGCTTAGAAGTTGGCGAATTTATTCATAGCATTGGGGATGCTCATATATATTTAAATCACGTGGAGCAAGTGAACGAACAGCTTTCACGCGAGCCTAGGGAACTACCAACCTTAAAAATCAATCCGGATAAAACGTCAATTTTTGATATAGAACTCGAAGATCTTTCTATTGAGGGCTATGATCCATATCCTGCAATTAAAGCACCAATTGCCGTATAACCTAAAGCAGCAACCGATTTTGGTTGCTGTTTTTTTATGAAGATTGAAGCGATGGATAGAAAAGCCAGAGCGATGGATTGAAGAGGTAAAAAGACAGACAGAACCTGCAAAGTGATGGATAAAATCAGAGCGACTGAATGATGAGGTGGGGCGATGGATAGAAAGGTCAAAGCGACGGAAAGAAAGGTCAGAGCGATGGAAAGAACAGGCCAAACGAAGGATAGAAGAGCCAAAATCGTGGATAGAACCGCCAAAGTCGTGGATAGAACCCTTAAAGTCGCGGATAAAAAGGCCAAAGTGACGGAAAGAAAGGAGAGCGACGGAAAGAACAGGCCAGAGCGATGGAAAGAAAGGCCAGAGTGACGGAAAGAAGTGAGAGCGACGGAAAGAAAGGTCAGAGCGATGGAAAGAACAGACCAAACGACGGATAGAAGAGCCAAAATCGTGGATAGAAGAGCAAAAGTCGTGGATAGAACCCTTAAAGTCGCGGATAAAAAGGCCAAAGTGACGG
The DNA here is from genome assembly GCF_042019215.1 of Lysinibacillus sp. RS11. Taxonomy (NCBI): domain Bacteria; kingdom Bacillati; phylum Bacillota; class Bacilli; order Caryophanales; family Bacillaceae; genus Lysinibacillus; species Lysinibacillus sp. RS11. Next base: position 2,263,398 of record NZ_CP168124.1, read on the forward strand.
AAAGAAGTGAGAGCGACGGAAAGAAAGGCCAGAGCGATGGAAAGAACAGACCGAACGACGGAAAGAAAGGCCAGAGCGACGGAAAGAAGTGAGAGCGACGGAAAGAAAGGTCAGAGCGACGGAAAGAAAGGTCAGAGCGATGGAAAGAACAGACCAAACGACGGATAGAAGAGCCAAAATCGTGGATAGAAGAGCAAAAGTCGTGGATAGAACCCTTAAAGTCGCGGATAAAAAGGCCAAAGTGACGGAAAGAAATGAGAGCGACGGAAAGAAAGGCCAGAGCGACGGAAAGAACAGGTCAAACGACGGAAAGAAAGGCCAAAGTGACGGAAAGAAGTGAGAGCGACGGAAAGAAAGGCCAGAGCGATGGAAAGAACAGACCGAACGACGGATAGAAGAGCCAAAATCGTGGATAGAACCCTTAAAGTCGCGGATAAAAAGGCCAAAGTGACGGAAAGAAATGAGAGCGACGGAAAGAACAGACCGAACGACGGATAGAAGAGCCAAAATCGTGGATAGAAGAGCCAAAATTGTGGATAGAACCGCCAAAGTCGTGGATAGAACCCTTAAAGTCGCGGATAAAAAGGCCAAAGTGACGGAAAGAAAGGAGAGCGACGGAAAGAAAGGCCAGAGCGACGGAAAGAACAGGTCAAACGACGGAAAGAACCCTCAGAGCGACGGAAAGAACCCGCAAAACGACGGAAAGAACCCTCAAAGCACAAGATAAAATGCCAAAAGAATAAGCCAAATGCCAAATTCTCTAGCACTTTATAAGACGGATGTTTTAATTTATGAAATTTTTTCCGATATAAGTTTTAAACTGGAAATGGTTTATAAAAATGGAGAGGTGAGTGGTGTGGGGATGTCAATGGTGTTTCAAATAGATGAAGGAGAAAATGAACAACATTTAAGGAGACAATTACTTTTGAGGACTTTTCAACAGGAACAGGAATTTACTCAACGACATGAGCTAGCACACACCTCTGCAACATTAACACAGGAGCAAATATTTAAAATGATGCAGGTCATTGAGGAGATCCGCCTAAAACGTTATGAAGAAACACTATAAATGTAAGCGCCTTCTAAGCTATAATAGCTGAGGAGGTGTTTAATGATGAACGTGATCTTTATAGAAGCGGTTTCAGGTACAGAACTTTTACAAATGGTGTCACATGATGTGGCGGGCATATTAGCAGCGGCACAGGGCGAAAGTGTGACGTTCCCGGTTGGGCATTTTAAGTATGAGTTTCATAATTTAGATTTTTATGAAGAAGATGGAGAAATACGACAAGAATTAGTCATTTACTTAAATAAAATATAATCATCGAATAGTACTTCTCAAAACGAAGAAATAAATACAGGTGCAAATAGAACAATTCATTTGCTTTTATTCAAACCTGTAACTATAATGGTTACAACGGGTGGTGATACATATGGTGAACAGTCGGTTTTCGGTAGCGATCCATATACTTTCGCTCATTGCAACAACATCTGATAAAAGTCAGTTGACATCTGATTATATCGCAGGGAGTGTCAATACAAATCCGGTTGTCGTACGACGAATGATCGGAGTGTTGAAAAAAGCGGGTTTGCTTACATCGCAAACAGGCATTGCAGGCTATGACCTTTTAGTAGAGCCAAAAGATTTAACGCTATTAGCTATTTACCAAGCGATTAATGGGCCCGAGCAGCTTTTTGCGATTCATGATGAGCCAAATCCAGATTGTACGGTTGGTCGAAAAATTCAATGTACATTGGAAGGTGTTTATACATCTGTTTGGCATGCAATGGAAGAACAGCTTCAAGCACAAACTTTACAGGATGTGCTAGATCAACTTCGTTAAATAACGAAGTCGGTCTTTTGTATCTAACCTGTAATTAAAATGGTTACAAATGAAATTGGGAGGAACTAAATATGAAAATTGCAGTAATCGGTGCAACAGGAAAAGCGGGACAAAAAATTGCGGAGGAGGCACTACAACATGGTCATGAGGTAACTGCGATTGTACGTACTGCTTCAAAAGTAACAGCAACTATTGACGTTATTGAAAAAGATGTTTTCGAATTAACGAAAGAAGATGTAAAAAGCTTCGACGTTGTTGTGAATGCATTCGGTGCTCCTATTGGTCAAGAGGAGTTACATGTAAAAGCTGGCCGTCATTTAATTGATATTTTCACGGGCATTGAGACAAAATTATTTGTTGTCGGTGGTGCAGGTAGTTTGTTTGTAGACACAGAAAAAACAGTTCGCTTAATGGATACGCCAGACTTCCCTGAAATGTTCTTTGCAACAGCTAAAAACCAAGGAGAAAACCTACAAGACTTACACCAATCAACAATAACTTGGACATTTTTAAGCCCATCCGCTTTCTTTGATCCTGAAGGTCCACGCACAGGCAGCTATACGACTGGCATTGACCATTTATTAATCAATGCAGCTGGTGAAAGTTATGTTAGTTATACAGATTATGCCGTTGCTGTGTTAGATGAAATTGAAAATCCAAAGCATGTAAACAGTCGTTTTACAGTGACTTCAAATAATTAATCAATAGGTACCCCAAAAAAGGCAGAATCTTTATGATGCTGTCTTTTTTTTCGCTAAGACCAGCAATCGTTTGTTATTACAAAATTGGATGGATTTGGTGGATTAAGTATGGTCGATTGCTCTATAATTTTAGTTAAATAGGATTTCCATTAACTGTGCAATTTAAACTATAAATGTCTCATATGCAGAATATAATGTTAAAGAAGGGGGAGACTAAATGAGGTATACTCGTTTTTACTTTGGATTAGTATTATTCCTTTTGATCGCAGGTGCATTCTTTTTTTATCTGATTAATGACACTTATGTAGAAGCTGATTATCAAATTGGAGAAGAAAATTTGGTGGAGGAAAATGGTGATTATTACCTTATGTTGGATAATCGCAAATTAACTTTACCTGAAAGACTGTATGACGAAATTAAATGGGAAAAAAATGATGAATACCATGTAGGATATGAATATAAAAGTTTTTCAAAAAATAATGGTGATGTTGTCATGTTAAAAAAATATGGCTATTCACCTTGAGTTCATATGCAACAATATGAGCAATTACTTGTTAATGTTACAGAGGAGCAGTCATTTTTTAGCGAAAAATGAGCTTTTTTCACAGAATTTTTCATTTTACAGAAAAATGCCTGTTTACAATACTCCATTAATTAGCTACTATCAAGTGTGAGTATTACATCAAAGGAGACGACAATTATGTCCACACAACGTATAGAAAAAGACTTTTTAGGTGAACGTGTATTACCAAGCAATGCTTATTATGGAATTCAAACGCTTCGTGCAACTGAAAATTTCCCAATTACAGGTTACACGATTCACTCATCTCTTATTAAAGCAATGGGTATCGTAAAAAAAGCAGCTGCATTAGGGAATATGGAAGTACACCTACTTTCAAAAGAAATCGGAGATGCAATTGTCGAAGCTGCACAAGAAGTTATTGATGGTAAGTGGGATTCAGAATTTATCGTAGATCCAATCCAAGGCGGTGCTGGCACATCTATTAATATGAATGCCAATGAAGTCATTGCTAACCGTGCCTTAGAGATTTTAGGCAAAGAAAAAGGGGACTACCAAGCAATTAGCCCAAACAGCCATGTTAATATGTCACAATCAACAAATGATGCTTTCCCAACAGCTATTCATATCGCTGTTTTGAATTTAATAGATGAATTACTTTTAACAATGGAAAATATGCAAGTGGTGTTCCACCAAAAAGCGGAGCAATTTGCACATGTTATTAAAATGGGTCGTACGCATTTACAAGACGCAGTGCCGATTCGATTAGGGCAAGAATTTGAAGCATACTCTCGTGTAATTAGCCGTGATATTGTTCGTATTCGTCAAACTCGCCCAAACCTATATGATGTGAATATGGGGGCAACTGCAGTTGGTACAGGCTTAAATGCATTCCCAGATTATATTCAATCAGTAGATGTTCATCTTGCTGAAATTTCAGGTTTGCCGTTAAAAGGCGCTTCTCATCTAGTGGATGCAACACAAAATACAGATGCTTATACAGAAGTATCAGGTGCATTAAAAATCTGTATGATCAACATGTCTAAAATTGCCAATGACCTTCGTTTAATGGCATCTGGTCCACGTGCAGGTTTAGGCGAAATCATTTTACCAGCTCGTCAACCTGGTTCTTCTATTATGCCAGGGAAAGTAAACCCTGTTATGCCAGAAGTTCTTAACCAAGTTGCCTTCCAAGTAATTGGTAATGACCATACAATTTCATTAGCATCTGAAGCAGGACAATTAGAATTAAACGTTATGGAGCCTGTACTTGTCTTCAACTTAATTCAATCGATTAGTATTATGAATAATGTTTTCCGAGCATTTACTCAAAATTGCTTGAAGGATATTGAAGCAAACGAAGAGCGTATGAAAGAATATGTGGAAAAAAGCGTTGGTGTACTAACAGCAGTAAACCCACATATTGGTTATGAAGTAGCTGCACGACTTGCGCGTGAAGCAATTTTAACTGGTCGTTCTATTCGAGAGCTTTGCCTTGAATCGGGTGTATTAACGAAAGAACAATTAGATTTAATTTTAGACCCATATGAAATGACACATCCAGGTATTGCTGGTTCAAGTATGATGAAATTAAAATAATGATGATGAAAGCACTTTGCGAAAAGCAAAGTGCTTTTCTATGCAAGCAGTCAATACGGTGGTATCACAAGACTTATGTGAACAAGCCGAAAATTTACAAAAGCTTACACAGCGATTTAATAGATAATAATTGAAAACAACATCATTTGATAAATAACAAAAGAGGCTATTTTGCGAAAGACTAATTTTCTGCAAAATAGCCTTTTTTTATTAAATTTACGTTTTCCACCTAGCAACTTCCAATTAAGTATTAAATAAGCCGAAAAAGTCTGTTTTTATCGTCAAAAATATTATGCTAATCATAAACATCATTTCTGCGATAGTAGCAACAAAAGCTCTTTTATTTTCTGCGTATTTCCATTCCATAAATGCACGTAACATGTCAGAGGCTACTAAAAAGACAATTATGATAAACCATATTTCATAATACCAAGCAATTTCAACAGTATCATTGTAGTTCGTATAATACGAACTAGCTAATACTAAAATCATGAAAATTATTCGTACCAATAAATCTAATTTTTTATGTCTTTCGTTAAGGTAATTATAGGAAAAACATTTCTTTCTCTCGACACCTAGCAACTTTCTAATTACAAACCCAAAAATACTAATTATTAAAAGGAGTACTAGGAGAAAAAGTATTAATGTTCCAAAATCGATCGTAATAGTATTCAATTTCATTCACCTCTTAAATCTAACCTTTTCTTAACTAAATGGAAATTCATTCCACAAAGAGATTGTAGCACAGTAGAGTAAAAGTTGGTAGGGAATTGGAAAATTTGCAACCATAGAGATTGCCAGTTACAAGTATCGATAACAGTATCAACTTGTAGCTGACTATTTGCATTATTCAGCTAAAAGTTGGTATACATTAGCCTCGGGAAAGCGCCTAGTCAAAACGGAAATTAACCTCACGTTATGGAGATTAGCGAATATTATTGGTATAATATTGAAAAAAAGGGGTGCAGAATTGGATGGGGATAAATTTCAATAGCTTTTTCAGAGAAGAATTGTCAGTACAAGATATTCAAGTAGCTATGGAACAGGGAGAAATAACATCTAAAGAATTAACAATGTATTATTTACACAGAATCGCTAAGTATGATCAAGATGGGCGAAAAATTAATTCTATGCTTGAAATTAATCCTGAAGCGCTATTTATTGCAGAAGCGTTAGATGAAGAAAGAGTAACAAGGGGTGTTAGAGGACCTTTACACGGGATTCCGGTTGTTTTAAAGGACAATATTGAAACGAAAGATTTCATGCATACTAGTGCAGGTACTATAGCTTTAGAAAATTATCTAGCTGAGCAGGATGCATTTATTGTAAAAAAGTTACGTGAAGCAGGGGCAGTTATTTTAGGGAAAACAAATATGACTGAATTAGCAAACGCAATGTCGAGTACGATGTGGGCGGGTTATAGTTCTCGAGGTGGGCAAACACTAAATCCTTATGGTGATCCAAATCTTTATGTGGGTGGATCTAGTTCTGGATCAGCGGTTGCAGTAGCATCGAATTTTTCAGTTTTATCAATTGGAACGGAGACAGACGCCTCGATTCTAAGTCCTGCTATTCAAAATTCAGTAGTCGGCATAAAACCGACTGTTGGACTCATTAGCCGCCGAGGCATTATCCCATTTACATACTCTCAAGATACCGCAGGGCCATTTGCAAGAACAGTGACAGATGCAGCTATTTTATTGGGCGTATTAACAGGAGTAGATCAAGACGACGTCGCTACACATAAAAGTGAAAGAAGGATATATCAAGATTACACAAATTTTTTAGATGCTACAGGTTTGAAGGGTGCTAGAATTGGCGTGTATAATAATGCCTTAAAAGAGTACTATGAGTCAGCGGAGTATGATGAAACACTTTTTAATAATGCCATTCAGGTTTTAAGAGAGCAAGGAGCCGTTATTATTGAAGATATCGATATCCCTTCTTTTCATAGAGACTGGAAATGGGATGTAGGACGATATGAATTAAAACATAGTTTAAATAATTTCCTTATCAATCTACCTTCTCATATGCCTGTACATTCTATCTCTGAGCTCATTCAATTTAATGAACGTTCAAAAGAAAAGTGTTTGAAATATGGGCAGGATAAATTGGAAATGAGAGAGGGTCTATCAAATACATTAAGAAATGCTGAATATTTACATGCAAAATTAGAGGATCTGTATTTTGCGCAAGATCAAGGAATTGATTTTACATTGAAAAAATATGAATTAGATGCGATTATCTTTCCATCATATATAGGTTCGACAGTTAGTGCGAAAGCTGGTTATCCCTCTATTGCAATTCCAGCCGGGTATATGAAAAATGGGCGACCGTTTGGCATAACTTTCGCAGGAACTGCATTTAGTGAGGACGTTCTTATAAAACTCGCTTTTGCATTTGAACAAGCAACTAAATTTAGAAAAGCACCGAAATTGTAATATGATTTCCTAGCTAGGATATAAAACTAGAAGAACGAGCTTAAAATTTCCGTACCAACACTTCTTTTAAAGAAGTTGTGCTATTCACAATTAATATGCAAAGCAACTACTACCTCTCACATTTCTAACATTGATGAGAGGTGGTTTTTTAATGCTAAAAACGATTGTGAGGGCAAAATAAAAGGACTTGTGTGCATGAGTAAAATCATACCCACAAGTCCTTTCTAGATGGCGGTGTTGTTAAATTCAATCCTATTTCGTGAATTGGATGTTGCAAAATTGCGCATTTTACTCCACTTGTTGAATCTCTTCATCAGATTTTTTTATCAAATCACCTATTTTTGCAAGTATATAAACGAATCCATAGGTAATAGTGAAGTAGATGAATTTATTAGCAATATCACTAAATTGTACAATTGAAAAATTAGATATTAATAAATCCATAAAAAAGAGGAACAAGGTAAATTGAATAATTTGAATCAAAAAATAGATTCCCTTACTTTTTATACCTATATGCAGGGCAAATGATTCTAATATAATGCTTATTGGTATTAAAAGAATAAAACCAATGATGATTCCAATTGATAAAAAAATTGAGCTATATATACTTGTGAATCTAAAATCTAGAATAAGACTAGCTATATATTGAACGCCCATTAGTAAACTTATAATAATAGCTAAAACAGCGACCAGAAAAGCAGGAATTAAAAAATAGTCTCTTGTTTTCATAATTTTCATACAAATCCTTCTTAGAAGTACTCATTATTTCACGTTTTAATTGAAATAGGGAATTAAATTTTTGAAAACTGCGTTCGTTTAGTTACTTCTCGCAGCAATTAATATTCTATGTTTGCGTAAGCCTAAATCAATACACCAAGTCACAACAATCATCAAAATTAAAATAATGAGGAAGCAACTACTTGGAAAGGTATCTCTCATGGCAGAATTGATTAAATCTATACAACCAAAATAAATAAGTAATAAAGTTCCTATACCAAAACATATAAATCATAACATCTTTAAGGTTCATAATTAGCCCTTGTTATTCCTTAATAACTGTAAATTATATCCACTAAGGAATCAAAACATACAGAGCATTAATTGGTAGTTTAATGGTAAGTGTGCATCCAACAGAACTGTTGAAAATGACTGTAGCACCTGTCGTGTTGAGAATGAATCATTCATACAAGGTTGTCTAATCGTTTGTTATAGAGCTATCTACAGAAGCGGTTAGGGATAACGGGAGTTTGATAATAACCCCGTATCTAATCAGTTGAAATATAACCAACCTTTTCTAGTAATTTCAATGTTGTATAATTTAAATTTGGAAGTTTTTCTAAAGGGAAATATTCTAAGTTTTTACTTTCCTCATTTTGAGTAATAGTGCCTTTTACAGCAGTTGCCTTAAAAATTGCCGTAGCATTATAAATTTCATCCCCATGTGGAAATTTATAATATAACTCTCTCCCTGAAGCTAAGCCAAGTAATTTCAATTCTTGGGCGATTAAGCCTGTTTCCTCATACAACTCTTTTTGAGCAGTTTCTTCAAAACTATCTCCTATTTCCATTCCACCACCTGGAAGCCCCCAATCATTTGTATCTGAACGTAATTGCAAAAGTATTTCATTCTTTTCGTTTAAAACAATGATTGCTGAACCTGGTGCAATAATAGGACTTGTTCCAACATATTGTCGTAAAGATTTTATATAATTCATGTTTCCTCCAATGTTTCCTCCAATTTCTTAATTAAATGAAAAATTCTGTCTGTAAAATATCATAACATAGCAAAGTTTTTGTTGGTAGGGAAATGGTAAATGCGTATTGAAGAGGATTAATCGTTACAGCATGGGGAGACGATGAGGTCTAAACAGTTTCAACTTTGAGATTGCGAGTAACTATAGTGGTCAAACCTCATACAAGCTTGTGAGGGTTGAGAAAGAGGTAGAGAATCGTTTGTACAAGTGTCTTATGGTTGCTACAGAGATATGAGTGGAACTATAGGACCGAATTATGTGAAAGTATTAGTGCATATCAAAAGGACTTGCATATACGAGATTCAATCATACATACAAGTCCTATTCTTATTGAAATAAAGCTCCACGTTTGTTAAAAATTTTTAATATGATAACTATTAAAGTCACTGAAACAATTCAAATACCCACACAATTAGGTAAAGTGGAATTGCCACTATTAACATACCAGCAATTAAGTACCCTAGACTTTGTAATACAAACTTTATTACATCGTATATTGCACCAGCCAAGTCATCAATAAACTTTGCCATAGTAATCCACCCCTTAACTATCTCTTTTTAAGAGACTACTTTAAAGATATTTTTGTACGTTATAAATAGCATGAAGCCTATAATACAACTGAGTAGATTTAGTATAATGTCATCTATATCAAAACTACCTAAAAATAAAATGATTTGTAGAATCTCTATGCTGAAAATCAATAATAAACTGGAAATTATCGTTTTAAATACATTTCTTTGCGAGGGAAAAGCCATAGGTATGATAAATCCCATCGGTATAAAAGGAATAATATTACCTAAGGTGTTTATTATAGAGACACTATCATTTATATCACTTATATATGCTCCAATTGTGCTAAAAGGAATTAGATTTACACCAACCCCTCTGTCCTTATTGGTTCGAATAGTATTGATAACGCTGTATACATCTCCATTGAACTTAAACACAACAAAAATAAGTAACATTAATATATATATAGTAAAAAAACTTTTCCAAATCGTTTTAAACATTCTTGAAAATTCCTGCCCATCTCTTAATTTGCTGAAAATTATTTCTGTATAAGATTGTAGCATAGTAGAGTAAATGTTGGTAGATAAATGGTAAAAAAGTCTTCAGATGTGTATAAAGAGTATGTGAGCATTGATAGTGGAGAAGAAAGGAAAACATTTATATAAGTAGTCTTATGGGTGCTAAAGAGCTATGTGTTTTGCTACAGAAGCGATTGTGGGGCATAACAAAAGGACTTGCATTTATGAAGATTAATCATAAAAACAAGTCCTAATTTTAATTAAATATAGCTGATTTCGATGAAAAAAGGTTATTTTTTAGATTGTTGCCAAAGTCTCTTTTGCGATTTCATCAATTTCTTCTGCGAGTTCATTATGTGTAGGTGTTTCAGCCACTCTTGTTAAATACTCTCTAAACTGAACCTTTGACTCACTTGGTAATTTTATAACCAAAAAGTGTAAAACAAACCACTTCCAATTATCATCATCTGAAGATAAAACATCTTGCACATGTGGGACAATTTCTTCTGGAAAAGTTAAAAGTAATCCTAATACGCTTGTTGCCACTGGCCAATTCATATCTTGAATCCATTCTAGGAGGTTAGGCAGTAAAGGCAATATTATATCTCTATCCATTTTTTTAATTATTTCTACTCTATCATTATCAAATTTATGTCTTGGCAAAAGATCTTCAAAGTTTTCCATATGTATTCCTCCCTTAGATTTTTATATATGGCAATCTATTTATTATATCAGTCTTTATTAAACTAATTGTCGAGCGTGAATATAAGCAATTTTTACAAGGTGTGATCGCGTATTAAAACAGGCAAAGAAACTGTGCAAGTTTGTAAATAAATTACAGGTAAAGGTGATTTCTCACGCTGGGCAGTGAAATATCAGCGGAAACAGAACAAATACCCGCGATTGGGGAGAGAATATCCGCGCGAAACAGGAGAATACCCGCGGGAGCAGAGTAAAACGCGCAATCAGTCGAATCTTGCATATATCACAAAAAACAGGACATGCATATAAAACCATGTCCTGTTTTATTCTAAGAATTATTTAATGCAATGCATCGCTGCCTCAGCTTCATGCCACGGAACGGAGTATCCTTTGCCTTTTGCACAAAATATACTAGAGGATGTATAGTCAGGATCAGCATTTTTATCGTAGCCGATTTGCGCGATAACTTCTTCTGTATTATGGCACACATCATAGCCATCAAATTGCAATGAGAGTACACCCTTCCCATTGGTGTAGGCGGCAAAGGTTGTGCTGTAGTTCATAAATGTTGCGACAGGGGCACGTCCAGTTAAGATGACGTTATTTTCAGTTAAGATTGGTGCGTCAAATGTACCTGAAGCTTGCTGAATATCGGTCATCATGCGGCCGATAAAATCACTAGGGGCTTTAAGCTTAAAGCGATAGTAAGGCTCTAGTAATATATTTTCTGCTTGCTCAAGACCTTGCCGTAATGCCCGAAATGTTGCCTCGCGGAAATCGCCACCCTCAGTATGCTTAATATGCGCTCGTCCCGTTAAGAGTGTGAAACGAATATCCGTGACAGGAAAACCTGTTAATAAGCCATGATGATCCCGTTCGAATACATGTTTTTCTATGAGTCGCTGATTGCCAACCGATAAATCATCCGCATGGCATGCATTGACAAATGTAATGCCAGCACCACGTGTGTTTGGCTCCATCAATAAATGTACCTCGGCGTAGTGCTTTAATGGCTCAAAATGGCCGTAGCCTGTTACAGTTGAGGCGATTGTTTCCATATATAAAATTTGTGGCTCACCAAATGAGACAGCTAGTGAGAAACGTTTGTGAAGGACTTCGGCAAGCACCTCGAGCTGGATGACGCCCATAATATGGACATGAATCTCTTGAAATTTTTCATGCCATACGACGCGTAAAGTTGGTTCTTCGGCTTCAAGGATACGGAAAATTTTTAACACTTCTTTTATATGCTGATCGCCTGCATATTGGACTTTTGCTTGCAAGGTCGGTACTAACTCATAGGGCTGCGGGTTAGTCGTACTACCGATGATATCACCGATGTTTTCGAGACTTAGCCCTTTGACTGCGAAAATCTCCCCAGCTTCAACCTCTTGGACTGTTTCATAGCGATTTCCATTATATAATCGAATTTCCGTCACTTTTTCAGTTAGATCTCCAAACGAAAATTCATCACGAACACGCAGAGTTCCTTGTAATGCCTTCATAAAAGTTAAGCGTTGATGTCCATCATGACGAATTTTAAATACTTCTCCTTGGAACGTTCCATTGTTGTTAAAATGTGTCTCAGTAAGTAGAGGGAGCTGTGAAATGAATTCTTTTATCCCAGTATCTTTTAAGGCAGAGCCAGTAAAACATAAAAAGGCCTTTTCCTGTTTAATCATCGCTTGTATATGAGTCAGGCAGTTAACGCTATCCAACGTCTCGTTAAGAAAAGCATCGAGAAGCTGCTCATCACGCTCAGCAAGCCACTCCATCATGTGATTGGAAACATAATCAGAACGGAGCGGTTCATCTACTAATAGTACATCCTTAGAGCAGTCTTTTTGAAGCAGTGTCATAACGGCTTCGACATCTGCACCTTCACGATCTATTTTGTTAATAAAGAAGAAGGTAGGGACATGATATTTGCGTAAAAGTTGCCACACGGTTTCAGTATGACCTTGTACTCCTTCGACCGCACTAATAACAATGATGGCATAATCCATAACACGAATAACACGTTCCATTTCTGGCGAAAAATCGACGTGCCCAGGTGTATCGATTAACGTATATGTATCGTTTCCAATCGTCATGCGACCTTGTTCCGCAAAAATAGTAATGCCTCGCTGACGCTCGAGTTCATGATTATCTAGAAATGTATCTTGATGATCAACTCGACCACGGGCTTGAATACTGTTTGTATGGAATAGTAACTGCTCAGAAAATGTTGTTTTTCCTGCATCGACGTGAGCGAGTACACCAATTGTTTTATGCATAAAAAATCCTCGTTTCTTTTTTTCGTCCAATATCATTGTAACAGAAATAAAATAAAGTAAAGACTACTAATCAGTGAGGGTTTCGCCACCCCAACTCGTAGAGGAACACCCTGTTGCCCCAAAGTAATCGGGCATTTCCGGGCTGTTAATCTTCCGTTAAACTTCTTGGCTGTCTGCTAGTTATGTGGGACAAAAATATTTCATGTAAAATAGTTAGTGTTTATGTCGAAATAGTGCTACTATATTCATAATACTTATTTTTCGATTTTTTCGAGAGATTGCGAACATAAATTTCTTCTGCTAGTCTAGCAATATCATTTTAAAAAAATAATAGATGTATTGGTGCAAATGATTTGTCATTTGCTTAAAAGGGAAATCGGTGCGAATCCGATGCTGTCCCGCAACTGTAAATGGGGAGTCTATACAAGATGCCACTGTAGCCATGCTATGGGAAGGCGTATAGATGATGAACCTAAGCCAGGATACCTGCCAATATGTAATCTTTGCTTAAACCACGAGGATGGGGCTAGTGAATAGGTTGTAGAACCCATCTTTCACTATGCGAACCTCTTGGAAACAAGGGGTTTTTTTATGCCCTTTTTAACTTATGTTTAGCGGGTGTGGATTCGGTAAGGTGGTCTTAGGGGATGTTAGCCTAAAACCACAGCATCGTTGCGATAACGGCTAACTGACCTGCATCGGTGCTGTGTTGCCGCTGCCGCTACGCTTTCGCGCAGTTAAAACCCTTTTGCTGACACTTCGCTTTCGCACAAAAAATATCTGTTGCTGACACTACGTTAGCATTGCGCTTTCGCACAAAAAACATTTGTTGCTGACGCTCCGTTAGCACTGCGCTTTCGCACAAAAAACATCTGCTGGCCTAAGCACAAAGCCGAATCCGGACGCAATTATGCCGAGTCATAATTGATCATTCAGTAGCGAGGAAGTCAAGGGATTTCTTTCTATATATTTGACACAAAGGAGACGAGGACATGAAAAAATGGAAAAGCTTGTGGCTTGTCTTTGCAATAGCAATAATCGCTATTCTAGGAGCATGTAATGCAAAGGACAAATCAGAATCAGCTGCACAAGGTGAGAAGGTAGAGCCTGCACAAACTGACAAGACAGAGATCACAATTGACAATAATGGAACGACACAAGTGTATACAGAAGCACCCAAAAAAGCGATTAGCTTAAATCAACATGTAACAGAAATTATGTTGGCATTAGGCTTGGAAGATTCTATGGTAGGTACCGCCTATTTAGATGACAATATTTATGAGCCCCTACAAGCTGCCTACGATAAAGTGCCTGTGTTAGCTAAACAGTATCCTTCAAAGGAACAGGTTATTGATGCAGAAGCAGATTTTTTATACGGCGGTTGGAAAAGCGCCTTTGGAGAGAAAGGTGTTGGTACACAGGAAGAGCTTGAGGCATTAGGGATTCACACTTATTTACATACAGCCTCAAGTATGACGAAACCAACATTAGAAGATATTTTCACAGATATCCGAAATATCGCAAAAATATTCCGTGTCGAAGAACGTGGAGATGCTTTAATTGAACAAATGACCAAAGATGTAGAAGCTGTACGTGCGAAATTACCACAAAATGGGGAAGAACTGCGTGTATTAGTGTTTGATAGTGGTGATAAAGATGTCCTTACTGCTGGACAAAACTTTATGAATGAGCTTGTGACGATTGCTGGTGGTAAAAATATTTTTGGTGATGTGGAATCAGGATGGACTACGGTATCAAAAGAAGATGCAGTAGATCGTAATCCAGAAGTCGTTGTTGTTGTTGATTACGGAGAAACAAAGGCGGAACAAAAAATTAACTTCTTAAAAAATGATCCTGCCTTAAAAGAAATGGAAGCTGTTAAAAATGAACACTTTGTGATCTTACCGCTTTCTGCTGCATCAGAAGGGGTTCGTGCTGCAGAAGCTATTCAAATTTTAGCAAAAGGCTTTTACCCTGAAAACTTTTAGACTAAATAAGGAGCTAGCGACTTGCTAGTTCTTTTTTTATAAGGAGAGTTATAAATGAATGCATTTTGTAAAAATATACCGGACAAAACATTTGAAAAGCTAAATCATAATGGAGAGTTTACACGTCTTGCAGTTAGCCCGGGTATTATTAATAAACATTATACCCCTGCACAATTTCAAGCAATGGCAAAGGTTGTAGGAGAAATTGGTGCGATCAAATACTCCTCTTCTTACAGTATATTATTATCTATTCCGACAGTAGATGTAGCAGATACGACTAAGGAGCTACAAGATGCTGGCCTGTATGTGGCAAAGCAAGGACCAATTGTTGTGATGAAGGCTTGCGATTTCTGTGATGGGGATAAGATGGAGGCAGCACCGATTACTGAACAGCTATTTCATTCATTAGAAGGAATATTGGTCCCTACAAGATTACGTTTAAACGTAAATGGCTGTGCCTCTGCCTGCTACAATGCAGTGTATGATGATATTGGCCTTGTTTATCAAAAAGATAGCTTTGATGTCTATTTAGGGGCGGTGCCAATGGGGGCAAATGCGCAAGCTGGGACGCTCTTTGCTAAAAGGGTGGCAGTTGACCGTATTGAAAGTTTACTTCATGAAATCATTCGACTCTATAATGAGCATGCTCGTCCGAATGAACCTTTTTATAAATTTTATCGCAGAACAAATTCTGCTGAGTATTGGAAAATGTAAAAAAGTGATGATAAAACACGCTACTTTTTTTGAGTTTTAGACCATCTTTTTGTTTCTTCTATTGGAATACTCGAGCCAACTTTCATGGTATTTTTGACAATAATCCAGCACCAATATGTTCATCTCCTCGTGAAGCTATTTCTCAAGTATTAGTAATAGGAGAGCGTTTAGGTAAAAGTTGCATACTTTGAAATAAATTATATCCGTAGATCTTCGTCATTATTGCGAAGCAGCTACTTTTTTTCAGTGTATGTTTTTAAACATCTCAAATAAGATATAACACGGGTAATTTTAAAAATTTTCTGTTTATAAGGAGGAATAATACTTAGGGCGTCGAAATATTGTACTATGTAATGCAATTAACAAAAAGGGGCGGGAAAATATGACATCCAAACAAGGGATTAAACCGGAAGATCTATATCAATTAAAATCAGTGGCAGATCCACAAGTATCACCTGATGGAACAGAAGTAGTCTATGTAGGGACTTATATCGACGACAAGAAAAAAGACTATGTGTCTAATTTATATTACATAAACTTGGATGAAAAAATTCCTCAACAATGGACATTTGGTGAAGATAAAACAAATTCACCTATTTGGTCTCCAGATGGCAGTAAAATCGCGTTTGTGTCAACGAGAAATGGCAAACCACAAATTTTTGTGCTTTCTAAAACAGGTGGAGAGGCGAAGCAAGTGACTCATTGTAAAAACGGTGCGACATCACCTGTTTGGTCGCCGTGTGGCAAGAAAATAGCCTTCTCTGTAAAGCTTGGTAAAAATGAAAGCATTGATGATCAAGCTGAACATGATAAGAAAGAAGACAAAGAACTAAAACCACTTGAAATTGAAAAGATGAAACATAAGTCAGATGCAGCTGGATTTCTGGATATGGAGCAATTTACTCAAATTGCAAGCGTCAATCTTGAATCTGGGAAATTAGAGCTGATGACGGAAGGAAAACATCATTTCCAGCTTGGTACATGGTCTCCAAACGGTAAATATCTTTCTTACAGTGCAGACGTAACAGAGGATCTAGATTTTTCATTCATGAGTGATCTGTACTTATTGGATGTAGAAACGAAACATGCGCGCAAGCTAACGGAAGGAACAGGGATGTTCTACCAAACTTCATGGTCTCCGAACAGTCGCTACATAGCTTATGTTGGAAGTGAAAGAGAATTTGAAAATGCGACACATGCCAAGCTTTGGATTTATGATTTGGAACATAACCTTACGACATGTGTAACGAGTGAATTTGACGCGCCTGTCGGTGATTTTGTTGTGGGTGATTTCCTTCAAGGTGTTGTTGCTCCGCGTGTTCAATGGTTGGAGGATAGTGAAAGCTTTTACTTCCAAGTGACAGATCACGGAAATACAGCCATTTATTTTGGCAACCTTTCTGGAGAATTATATCCCGCTATTCATGATGATCAGTATGTATATGGTTTTTCACTTGATCCAAAAAATGATAAAGCGGTAGTCGCGATTAGCACGACGACAAATCCTGGCGACCTATTTTACGTAAATTTAAATACTGGTGAAAAGGAACAGCTGACTAGGGTGAATGAAGAATTTTTAAAGACGAGAGAATTATCTGTGCCAGAAGCAATTGAATATGAAGGGGCAGATGGCTGGAAAGTAAGCGGCTGGATGATGAAGCCAATCGGCTATGAAGAAGGGGAAAAATATCCACTTATTCTTGAAATCCATGGTGGTCCGCATGCGATGTATGCCAACACCTATTTTAATGAATTTCAAATCCTTGCTGCACAAGGCTTTGCGGTTCTCTATACGAATCCACGGGGAAGTCATGGATACGGACAGAAATTTGTTGATGCAGTCCGTGGTGATTATGGCGGCAATGATTATCATGATCTAATGGCTGCTGTTGATTTTGCATTGGAGCATTATGATTTTATTGATCAAGACCGTCTCGGTGTAACAGGTGGGAGTTATGGGGGCTTTATGACAAACTGGATTGTCGGACATACCAATCGCTTTAAAGCCGCTGTTACGCAACGTTGCATTTCTAACTGGATTAGCTTTTACGGCGTAAGTGATATCGGCTATTACTTCAATGACTGGCAAATCCAAGCGGGACTAGACAATATAGAGAAGCTATGGCATCATTCACCGCTTAAATATGTGGACAATGTGGAGACGCCGCTGTTAATTTTACACAGCGAAAAAGACTATCGTTGTCCGATTGAACAGGCAGAGCAATTATTTATCGCCTTGAAACACCGTAAAAAAGAAACAAAATTTGTTCGCTTCCCTGAATCTAATCACGAACTTTCAAGGAGCGGAAAACCAACGTTAAGAATCAATAGACTAGAATATATTAGGGATTGGTTTGTGGAATATCTGTAAGAGAAAATATTGGTGGCTTAAAACGTGAAAATACTTTTTAAGCCACTTTTTTAATTTACATTGTGAGAGAGAATGCTTTGTTTTAATCAACATTGAAAAGGCACCAGATAGTAGGAACACCTTTTTGAGAGACTAGGCTATTTATTAATGATCCCATAATAAACTATATCCTCGTATTTACCATCTTTTATGACGTGATCCTTTAAAATTCCTTCTTGTTTCATACCAATCTTCTCCATTACTTTTCCTGAAGCGGGGTTCGATGAAAAATAGCGGGCAAACACTTTGTGCAGTTTCTTTTCTTCAAAAGCAAATTGTAGAATCGCCTGCGCCGCCTCCGTAGCATAGCCTTTTCCCCAATATGGCTCGCCAATCCAATAGGCTATTTCACCTTGGTTAAAATCAATATTGTTCGATAATCCAATTGATCCATATAATTCGCCAGTCTCCTTATCTGTAACTGCAAACTCATACGAAAAATCCTCGATAAGATTATCATAATGGAATTCAATCCATGATAATGCATCATCTATACTATACGGAAAAGGTAGGTACATCATGCTTTTATAAATATTATAATTATTGCAAAGTGTCGCAACCGTTTCTGCATCAGATGTTTGAAATAATCTAAGAACAAGCCTTTTTGTTGTAATCATTAATTTTTCAGGAACATATGCCATTCAATCATCTCCATTAAATTATTATTTCGAACTCATCACCAAAAATTGAGGATGACATATGTTAAACGTATGCCATGGGATACGTTGATGTCCGTTCCGACTGGACGCCCTAGAAAAGTGCCCAGTCGGAACGAACATTAACCCCACGTTATGGTGAAAGAACTATAATTTGTAAATTACATTATATGACAAGCGGAAAATTTGGACAATGACACGAGAGGGGGTTATCATAAAAAAATTCTCCCAAACAAAAAAGACAGAATGCTAAGAAAGCGATTCTGTCTGTGTAGTATTTAGTTGAGTTTTTCTATAAAAACAACCTTTAAATAATTGAATTCAGGATATTCACGTGTCACACGGAAATCCTTTGGTAGGCCGTATTCTTCAACAATTTTATAGCGTGTTTTTGTTTCTTTAAAGGCTTGGTCAATGAAGCTTTTGAACTTTTTCATACCGAAGCTTGCATTGTTCGTTGATGCAATAATGATACCATTTTTCTCGGTAATGGCGATTGTATCCATCAGTAATTTAGGATAGTCCTTCGCAGTTGAGAATGTTCTTTCCTTCGTACGTGCAAAGCTAGGTGGATCTAAAACAACAAGATCGAATTTTAAATTATGGCGCTGAGCATATTTAAAATAGTTAAAGACATCCATCACTTTAATATCCTGTGCTTCGTAATCAATGCTATTGACGCTAAATTGCTCAATTGTTTTAGCTAAACTACGCTTTGCCACATCTACACTTGTTGTTTTTACTGCGCCTCCAAGTGCCGCCGCGACAGAAAATGCACCAGTATATGAGAATGTATTTAGCATGTTTTTACCCTCTGCAAAACGTTCACGAATGGCAAGTCTCACTTCTCGTTGATCGAGGAAAATACCTGTCATTGCCCCATCATTTAAATTGACAGCGTATTGCATACTATTTTCCGATACGATAATCGGAAATTCGCCAGGTGTTCCCATGACGAAATCGTCCTGTTCCATATATTGACCTTTAGTATCGAAACGCTTTTTCTCATAAATGGCTTTGTAGTTTACAGTCTCTGCAAGTGCTTCATATACCGTTTCTTTAAATGAATAAATGCCTGCGCTATACCAGCTCACCATATAGTAAGAATCGTAAAAGTCAATTGTTAAACCGCCAATACCATCACCCTCGCCATTAAAGATACGAAAGGCTGTTGTGTGAGGATCATTGAAAAATGCTTCACGATTTTGAATGGCCTTTTTAAACTTTTTAATAAAATAATCTTTGTCTATTTTCTCATTAGCATCGGTTGTTAGTACCCATCCAATACCTTTGTTTTGTAAGCCGAAGTATCCAGTGCCGATAAAGCGGTTATGAACATCCGTAAGTCTTAATAGTGCGCCTTCCTCTTTTGGAAGATGACGTGCATCAACGGCATCCTTTGAAATAAGAGGATAGCCTTTTTTTAATTGATCAGAAAAGGGTTTGTTAATTTGTAAAGCAATTGTTTGTGTCATGTTGTCATCCTTTAAAAAACATTTTGCTCTATTATCGCATTCTTTTATATGAATAGACAAACTTATTTCACAAAATGAGCGATTTTTTCAACTGTGTCAATCGTTGCTGCCTCAAAAAACGCCATTTTGCTGAAGTAACTATGAATTAATCCAGGCATATGAATATGCTCTACTTCTACATTTGCCTCAGCAAGTTTTTGCGCGTATTCAAGGCCTTCATCATAAAGAACATCTGCCTCTGCTGCAATAATCATTGTTTTCGGTAAAACGCTTAAGTCTTCCATATGAAGTGGGGAAACAAGTGGATTTTTATAATTTTGTCTATCTGTGTAATGACCCGCAAACCATTGCATTCCTTGTTTGTCTAAACCATAATCTTCCCCATAAGCACTGTAGGAATCCGTTGTAAAATCAACATTGACTACAGGATAAATAAGTGCCTGAGCTGTAATCTTTGGTCCATTTAATGTAGCGGCTAAGTAAGCTACAACGGTTGCTAAGTTTCCACCGGCACTATCACCAGCCACTGTGATTGTTGATGCATCTCCGCCAAAATGTTGGATGTTTTCGTCAACCCATTCTAAAGCGTCATAGGCATCGTTGAGTGGGGTAGGAAATGGGTATTCTGGTGCTAAGCGATAATCGACCGAGACAACGATGGCTTGGGCTTTTTCTGCTAATAGCTGGCAACCTGCATCTGTAGAGTCTAAATTTCCAAATACCCAGCCGCCTCCATGATAATAAACAATGACAGGAAGTATTTTGTCTAATACAGGTCTATAAATGCGCACATTAATTTGTGCGCCATCTCGAACCGATATTTTGCTATTTTCGATTGCCGCAAGCTGTGGGCTATGCGGTGACGTCCATTTTGGCACTACTTTTATTGCTCGCGCTTCTTGAGGTGTTAAATCATAGTACTTCATAGAAGAATCACTTGCTTTTATATAACGGATCGCTTCATTTTTTAATGTTGTCATCATCATCAATCCTTTTTCATTGCATTTGTTAATCCTATTATAAACTATTCATATAATTTTACTAGGATTTAATATGTGAAAAAGAAAATTATTTTATGACAAAGCAGAAATAATCCGATTGTAAAGTAAAAATATGTTTATAATATAGTGAACAATGTATTTGGAGGGACAATAGATGATTTCTTTAATAGTGGCACATGATACGAATTATGTGATTGGATATGAAAATGGTATGCCGTGGCATTTGCCTGGGGATTTACAATATTTTAAGGATAAAACGATGGGGAAGCCAATGATCATGGGACGAAAAACATTCGAATCCATCGGTAGACCGCTTCCAGGGCGTCGTAATATTGTTATTACTCGTGATGAAAACTATCATGCGGATGGGATTGAAGTGGTGACAAGTGTAGAGGATGCCCTCGCTCTTGCTGGAGATGTTCCAGAAATTATGATTATTGGTGGCGAGCAAATTTTCCGCTTATCCATGGAAATCGCCGATCGCCTATACATTACAAAAATCAATCATTCCTTTAATGGGGATACATATTTCCCAAACTACGAACAGGATTTTGTGGAAATATCCTCAGAAGAGCCTGTGACAGCAAAAGAAGGCTATACATTCCAATATCAGATTTTTGAACGTAAAAACTAAACAAATAGGAATTGGTAAGCGCGGTGATCTAATGACCGTGCTTTTTTGTATAACGGAAGGCGTTTGGAAATATTTGTGGAATAAATGATTATAAGGCTTATCATCATAACGTGAGGTTGATTGGTGCATTCGACGTCTATCAATGTAAAAATCTTACCAGTAAATCCGTTTTACCCGATCGGCGGACATAAACCTGGCCTTGACGGATGAACTTTCAAGCGATGGATAGAGCTACCGAAACGACGGATAGAAAAGTCAAAGTGACGGAAAGAGCGGAAAGAGTCACCGAAGCGACAGATAGAAATATCGAAATGCCGGATAGTTCCTGAGGGCAATCGATGAGATTTTTTACTGCTTAACATTCCAACAATTACATTCAAAAGAGGGGGGACAACTGTGAGGAAAATAACATTGGCAAATGGAAAAAGGTAGAAGTGGAATGTTTGAGCTGTGCCATAACGAGCGGATATCCGCCGGAGGCTTCAACTTCCTTCAACGGGTGTTTGGACACCCGCTGAAAGAAGTTGAACCAGATGGAGGTGTGGTTATTGAAACGGACTACTTTCATGCCCATCAAGATGTTGCTTATCCGATCAAGGGATTAATCATTCTAGCTTCAAAGCGCCATATTACATGTTTGGATGTGCTTAACGATGAGGAGAAAATGGATTACATAAACCTTTTATCAAAAATTAGAAAGGAACAAAGGGAAGTATTAGGTATAGAACATGTCTATTATTTCTATAATGGAAGATACGACACACCATTTTCATACTTGGATAGTGCCGCGCTATGAATGGATGTCTGCATTCAGATGCTCCGCATGCAGTCAAGGCATTAACGAAGGAAATAAGTAGTGAATAGTAAATACACCAAAAAATCGCTCCTTTTGTCTAAGAGAGCGATTTTTTGTTAATACCTACAAGTAAAAATAAACACAAGCATACATAGAGCCACAACCAGCTAACACAAAGAGGTGCCAAATTGCATGATTGTAGGGCAGGGATCTCCATGCGTAAAAGATGGCGCCAATCGTATAGAAAAGCCCACCTGCTAACAGTAAAGCAAAGCCATTAACACCTAAGTAAAGATAGACAGGCTTAATGGCAAAAATAATTAACCAACCCATACCGATGTAAAAAATTAAAGAAAGCTTCTCAAATCGATTAATGAAGAAGCATTTAAAAATAACGCCTAATAACGCAAGTGACCAAATAATACATAATAATGTAATACCTAACGTGCCACCAATCGCAATTAGTAGAAATGGTGTATACGTTCCGGCAATTAAAATATAAATAGAAGAATGGTCAAGAATGGCGAAAATGTGTTTATATTTTTCAGGCATGCTATGTAGCAGCGTCGACATTAAAAATAAAATGATGACTGAGGCACCAAAAATACTAAACGTTGTAATTTGGAGCGCACTTCCGGTTTGTACAGCTGCTAAAATAAGTACAACTAGCGCTGGAATACTTGCGATAAATCCAATGCCATGAGTAATGGCATTCCACAATTCTTCCTTCCATGTTTTATAGTCAAATGAATCTAGCATAACGAACACTCCTTTCGTGCATATATTTATTATACGCCAATAATTTTTATCCTGCTATTTACAATTGTCATGTATTTATTATCAAAATTGTCATAGGTATGGTTATTTGTTTGAAGGTCTTTGTTAGACAAGTACTCGACAAAACGTTATAGTAACCAAGGTAGTGATTCAAAACGGACTAAATAGAGTGATGTCTAATGACAAATGTCATGTTTACAATGATTCATTAGTCTATATAATTAATTTTAATGATGTAAAAGGATGTGTCGAAGTGGGACGAATTCATATAGTAACGGACTCAACTTGTGATTTAACAAAAGAGGAAGTAGCGCAGCATGGTATACATATTGTGCCTTTATCGATTCAAATTGATGGAAAAACATATACAGATGGTGTTGATATAGAGCCACAATCTTTTTTAAGCTTTATGCAGAATTCCGAAAATTTGCCTAAAAGCTCGCAGCCTGCGCCGGGGAAATTCAAAGAACTATTTGATGAACTAGGAAAAGACGGAGATCAAATTATTTCAATTCATATGACTGGTGGCATGAGTGGTACTGTTGAATCGGCTCGTCAAGCAGCGCAAATGACTGATGCAAATGTGACTGTTATTGATTCACGTTTTATTGCCTTTGGTCTAGCTTTCCAATTACGAGAAGCTATTAAAATGCGTGATGCAGGTGCAACTGTCGAGGAAATTATGGCACGTCTGGACAAGGTTCGCGAAAATACGTATTTGTATGTAGTTGTCGACACACTTGATAATTTAATTAAAGGCGGACGTATTGGGAAAGGTAAAGGCTTTATCGGTTCTTTACTGAACATCAAAGTAATTGCAAACTTAGAAGGTGGCGCATACAATCCCGTAACCAAAGTGCGTAGCCATAAACAGGTTGTCAACTACTTATTTAAACAATTCCAAGCAGATACTGCCGGAAAAACAGTTAAGTCAGTTGGAATTTCCCACGCCGATGGAATGACAACGATGGGTGGACCATTAAAAGAATTGATCGAGGGAACAGGTGTAAATGAAGTAGAAATTGCCTTTACTTCACCAATCATCTCTACACATACTGGCCCAGGTGCAATTGGTTTCATGTTTTTTGCAGAATAATATACGATAGCTACTACATAAGTTTTGTAGTGGCTTTTTTTTATATGGAATGGAAAAATGCATGCCTTAAGAAAGTTATACATTGTGAAAAAATGCGCACTTTTACAGAATACCTAGGTTAGTCACTTTTCATTGCAGCATAAACTATTCTATAATAGAAGAAACAGCAAATGATGGAAGGTGGTCAAATGAACATTTGGCGTATGCTAATTTTGTCATGTTTGACCGTCTTAGTACTAAGTGGTTGTGAAATATCAATAGATGAACCGAATCCGCAAGCTGAACCAGAAGGGGAGCAAGCAGGGACGGAGCAAGATATGAGCCAAGATGAGCAACAAACGGAAAATGAGGAAAAAACCTCAAGGAATGTATTGACGCAGATTTTTGAACATTTTTTTGAACCAACTCCCGAGGATTTACGGCAAATTGATGATGAAAACGCAAAGCAACTACAATATTTGGCACTCGGCGATTCTTTAACAGCCGGTGTCGGTGATGAGTATAGTGAAGACGGTTTTGTAGGTAGGTTAGCAGATTCATTGGAAGCTTGGCCCTCGATTTCTGAAGTTGAGGTCGATAATCGAGGAAAGAGAGGAAGACGTAGTGATCAGCTATTAAAATTAGTGAAAAAAGGGCATTATGATGAAGAGTTGCAAGAAGCACAACTCATTTCCGTTACAATGGGTGGAAATGATGTCATGAAGATCGTCAGGAAAGATCTGTTGAATTTAAAACGAGATGCTTTTGATAAAGAATTGCAGGCATTTAAGAAACGCTATAGTAAAATCATTGCCGGCATTCGAGAAAAAAATCCGACAGTGCCCTTATTACTAATCGGTTTTTATAACCCATTCTCGATCGTGACAAATGAAGCCAATGAATTTGATTCGATTATTACGGAGTGGAATAAAGTCATTGAAGATGTAGCGAGTGAAGATGTTAATGCTTGCTATGTATCCGTGGAGGACCTGTTTGTTTCGAATAAGGAGCTCGTTTATCATACGGATTTCTTCCACCCAAATGCAAAAGGATATGAGAAAATGAATGAACGTATTTTAGAAGCAATGGAGAAATGTGGTATGGAAGAAAAGATTAACAAGGAAATAGGCTTCGAGGAGTGACAAAATGAATAAGTGGAAATTCGCATTTTTTGCCTTAGCAGGCACAGTGCTTTTTGCAATCCTCCTCGTCGTTTATTTAGCAACTAGACCAGTAGATGGAGTAAATTTAGCAGAGAGTTCAGATGGTGAAAATGAAGTGAAAGGGAATGTTCTCGTTGTCCAAACAACAACGAAGGAATTGGAATCTATATCGAAAAAGTATTTAAAGGATGCTTCTAAAGGATCACCATTACCGTTGGACTTTACCATCGATGATGATATTGAATTAAGAAGTACATTAACGGTGTTCTATACAGAAATTCCAATTTCAATGAACTTCGATCCCATTGTCGATAAGAAAGGTAATATTATTTTAAAACAGACAGGAATGAATGTTGGGCTTTTAAATATTCCGCCGGAGACAGCGATGAAAATTATGCGAGACTCGTTGGAATTCCCTTCATTTATTACAATCAATCCAAGTAAGGCAGAAATCTATATTGACTTATCGCGCATAGATATTGCTTCAGGATCACGTATCAAAGCAAAAGAATTAGATTTACCAAACGATAAGATTTTACTGGAAGTTATTGTTCCTGGTGAATAAGGAGTGAAATGAATGGCAAAGCAATTCGCAACATTTGCAGGTGGATGTTTTTGGTGTATGGTCAAGCCCTTCGATGAAACACCTGGCATTGAATCAGTGATTTCAGGTTATACAGGTGGACATGTTATCAATCCAACATATGAGCAAGTTTGCTCTGAAACGACGGGGCATATTGAAGCGGTTCAAATTACGTTTGATGATGAGTATTATTCGTACGAGCAATTACTTGCGACATTTTGGACAATCATTGATCCAACAGATGCAGGTGGACAATTTTATGATCGCGGGGAGTCCTACACAACTGCAATTTTTTATCACAATGAAGAGCAACGCGAATTAGCAGAACGTTCTAAGGCAGATTTACAGGCATCTGGTAAGTTCGATAAGCCCATTGCAGTAAAAATTTTACCAGCTAGTACGTTTTACCCAGCTGAAGACTATCATCAATATTATTATAAGAAAAATCCAATGCATTACGAGCGCTATGCTGTCGGTTCTGGTCGCAAAGCGTTTCAGGAGCAACACTGGGGGCAAAAAAATGAATAAAGAACAACGCTTAAAAGAATTAACAGACATGCAGTATTATGTGACCCAAGAAAATGGCACAGAGCCACCATTCCGCAACGAATATGATAAACACTTTGAAGAAGGTATTTATGTAGATATCGTTTCAGGCAAGCCATTGTTTAGTTCCTTTGATAAATTCGATTCAGGTTGTGGGTGGCCTGCATTTGCAAAGCCAATTGAACAGAAAGAAGTCACAGAGCATTTCGATACATCACATGGAATGCGTCGTGTAGAGGTTCGAAGCAGTGAAGCAGATTCTCATTTAGGACATGTTTTCCCTGATGGACCAAGTGAACGTGGTGGCTTACGCTATTGTATTAACTCCGCTGCACTTCGCTTTGTACCAAAAGAAGATTTAGAAAAAGATGGCTATGTAGAATATCTTTCATTATTTAAATAAGACAAACTCCTAGCAGGATTATATCGTGCTAGGAGTTTTTTTACTGTTTTAAAATTGTTTCAAAAGCGACGGAAAGAGCCCTCGAAACGACAGAAAGAACAACTGAAGCGACGGAAAGAGTCATCGAACCGACGGAAGAACAATCAAGCGACGGAAAAAGCCCTCGAAACGACGGAAAGAACAACTGAAGCGACGGATAGAGTCATCGAAACGACGGAAGAACAAGCAAGCGACGGAAAAAGCCCTCGAACCGACGGAAAGAACAACTGAAGCGACGGAAAGAGTCATCGAAACGACGGAAGAACAAGCAAGCGACGGAAAAAGCCCTCGAACCGACGGAAAGAGTCGTCGAAAAGACGGAAGAACAATCAAGCGACGGAAAGAGCCCTCGAACCGACGGAAAGAACAACTGAAGCGACGGATAGAGTCATCGAACCGACGGATAAACTCGTCAAACTGATGGATAGAACGTCACAATTGATTAGAAATATTAAATGATTGAACTAGCAATTCTAATTCCGATATCATCAATAAAGAATTCAGGCATACTCTTACGTCGACAAGTAGCTCCACATCCACGTTCTTCTTCAGCCCAACTGCCTCCTCGAATTATTCGGTAATTACCAAATATCTCTTCATCGTATAAGTCCCAGCACCACTCCCAAACATTTCCTATCATGTCGTACAAACCCCATTCATTAGGTGTTTTTTCACCAACTTTGTGTACATGTTCTTTAGAATTATTTTTATACCAAGCAATGTCATCAATAGTACCATAGCGATATCCTGTTGAATTTGCTTTACATGCATATTGCCATTCAGCATCGGTCGGTAATCGAAAACCATTAGAACTAGGATTGCATACAACTGATTTACTTTTCTTATCACAATCGTAAAACTTATCATAGCCTAGAGCATCAGACAATGAATTACAAAAGTTCACAGCATCTATCCATGAAACATTAACAATTGGTTTTTGATCTTTTGTTGTTAAAAAACTCTTCCCCATAATAATCGAATAAAGTTCTTCTGTTACAGTATATTTGGCAAGATAAAATGGCTTTATCTCAACATTCCAAATAACCTCTTTTAAATTTTTTCTTATACCCGGCATTCCAAATTTATAGTTTGAACTAATCCATTTCTGCTCGTTTCGAAAATCTCGTAAGTGGATTTCTCCTTCAGGAATATATACCATTAATTCTTTTAAGTAATGATTTAAGTTCGTTATCATAGTTCTCTCCATATCATTAATAATTTTTTTTAGACACTACTTTCATCGTACGATATCCATCCATGGATTAAAATAAAATGCTCATATATTGGTCGTTCATAATCTAACATCCATACAATAATGATGAACGAAATTTTAAAAACTCCTGCGCTAGATTATGAATCTGCATCATTTATTATGAACATGTTTCAGGGACACTTTAAACTTTAAATTCGGAGGCAAGATTCCGCAGACTATCAAATGCTAGGGTGATTGTGGCGAAAGGAGACCCTAGGAAAAGTGAGCAACCCGTAGCAGAAATGAAGAAAACCTTCCGAAATAAATGTTTCATTGTTATGACTAAGAAGATATTTTCTGATAAACTAGCGGAAAGTAGATGAGTAAAGAGGGGAAATTTGTATGAAAAAGAGCTTTTATTTGTATGTACTGACATTCAGAGGTGGGGATTGGTCAGATCCGAAGGTACGATTTGCGGAGGAAATGTTCAATGAGCATAATTTTCCGAAGCAAAGCACAGACTTTGATGAGCTATCTACTTATATTGAGTCGTTCGCCACTGACAACTTAACAACAGGTATGTTTGATGAATTATGGTCTTTATACGTAGACCATGGGTGAAATTACGTTAAAACAATAGAATTTATTTTAAGTTGCTAGACGTCTAGCATTGCGAAATTATGAGAAACACAGTATTATTTAAAGTGATAACTGACAGAAAAGAGGGATTGCAGTATGAGTATTCATATTAATGCAAAAAAAGGCGAAATCGCTGACACAATTTTACTTCCAGGAGATCCATTACGTGCTAAATACATTGCTGAAACGTTTTTAGAAGACGTTACTTGCTATAACGAAGTTCGTAATATGTTTGGTTATACAGGTACGTATAAAGGTAAACGTATTTCTGTACAAGGTACTGGTATGGGCGTGCCTTCAATTTCGATTTACGCTACAGAATTAATGCAAGAATATGACGTTCAAAAATTAATCCGCGTAGGTACTTGTGGTGCAATTCAAAAAGATGTAAAAGTTCGTGACGTAATTTTAGCGCAAGCAGCAACTTCTGATACACGTATGAACCAAATCATTTGGGGCAACAATATCGATTTCGCACCGATCTCTGACTTTGATTTACTATTAAAAGCATACAATGCAGGTAAAGAAGCTGGTTTAAACCTACAAGTGGGTAATATCTTCACAGCAGATATGTTCTACTCTGATGAGCACCAAAACGAAAAATTAGCTCAATACGGCGTACTTGCAGTGGAAATGGAGTCTGCGGCACTTTACACATTAGCAGCGAAACATGGCCGTAAAGCACTTTCTATCCTAACAGTAAGTGACCACATTCTAACTGGTGAAGTAACAACAGCAGAAGAACGCCAAACAACGTTCAACGATATGATCGTTGTAGCGTTAGAAGCAGCAATTCAAGACTAAGCTTAGCAAGGGTTTGTAGTTTGGAAGAAATTTCAAAGGGACTATACTAAAAATTAATTAGATTTTTAATCCTCAATGGGTGACTCGATAAATGAGAGCCTCTTGAGGTTTTTTTATTTATAAAGAGTTAAAAAGCTCCGTAGCTCTTTTCTTTTGGTCTTGAGCAACATGAGAGTACGTATTAAGTGTTTCGTGTATTGTAGCATGTCCTAATTGCTCTTGGATGACTTTGATGTTAACGCCTTTAGTAAGCATGTAAGAAGCAAATGTATGTCGCAAGCCATGAAAAGTAATTGAACGTAGCGAATATTGACGTACAATATCTTGCCATTGCTTACTCATGCGATCAGGGTGATTTGGAAAACCGTTATCCTTTGAGAACATTAAATAAATAGGTTTTCCGTCTTTATCTAAAATAGGATTGAACCTATCTCCAATTTTGAATAACTTCTTTTGCTTTATCTCAATGTAAGCTTGTAACTCGTTCATAAGGCTTTCAGGAGCGTATACAAGGCGATTCTCTCCTGTTTTTGTGGAGTCTAAGAAGAATCGCTGTTGCTCCTTATCATACTGTAATGTTCTATCAACATAGATAGTATTGTTATCAAAATCAAAAGAATTAAAACGCAGTCCTGCAATCTCACTCATGCGTAACCCGCAATACATAGCAATTTTGATTTGTAGCTGATGTTTGATATGAAGCTTTGGAAGGATTGAGAGCAGTTGTTGCATTTATGGCTCTGTATAGTAATTAATACGTTTCGTTTTAGAGCGTTTAGGCTTAGTAGCCTTCGCACAAGGGTTAACCTCAATATGCCCCCATTCAATCGCTTTATTGAACATTGTATTCAATAGCATGAACTTCCCCTCAATTGAACCCGCCTTTTCCTTTTTCTGTTGTACAAAGAATAGGTTGATTTGTGTAGCAGTAATTTTGTGCATTAGGATGATTCCAAAGAAATCTAGTAAGCCCTGATTAAGATAGTTTTCATACGTGTTTCGAGACTTAACTTTTAGCTCTATATTTACATAGTCAGCCATGAACTTCATTGAAAAAGCTTTAAAGGTATGTTTTTTCGGTTTTGCGAATGTTTGTGGCTCTGCTCCTAAAGACCGTTCAAATTGAGTTATAACATTTATGATATTTGATTCCGTTAATTTGGGTAAAGTAAATGTCTTTCTCCTTCTCAAGCGGTTTCCATTTTCATCATAACCATATTCAACAAGAACCTTTATACGAGGTTGACCATTTTTATTAGGCGTTAGTATTTCATAGCTAGCCATAGTATCGCTCCTTAGAGCTGTATAGCGATTCAAGGATAGGATTACTTTCACTAATTTGATTATAACTTTTGAATAGGCTAAAAGAAATCTCAGATTTACTTAACCGTTTCAACTCAACCGCCTTCATGATAGGGAGGATGAAAAAAAATTGTCAACTCCAAAATATAAAAAAATTTTTTTCCATTTTTTTTATAAGAATGAACTAAGTATTCTAATTACTAGGTTTTAATATCTGCCTAATGCTTTGAATTTACTCCTTTAATCATAAATTTTGTTTTTTGATTACATATAATTTTTATTATATGTAAAACAGTGGTTTATTGTGTAATAGTATCAATAAAATAACAGTAATATAGTATTTTACCATGGTACTTCACCCTTATTATGGATTTTACGGATTAGAAAATAGGTGATATTCTTAGTTCACCTCAGCGCTGATGGTAAATAACTACCACGAGGTGAAAAAATGACAAAAGAGTTTTATACTATTCCAGAAGAATGGTTTATCAATCAAATAATTCGAAAGTTTCAAGCTTATACAATTGTTGATATTGAAAATAAAATACGACGATTATTGCTGGAAGACATTAGAGATGAATTTTTTGATGAGAGGATTTCTAAATTGATGGATGAACGTAATTATTACGAAAAAGCTTCAAAAGCTCAATTATTAGATGATCTATTGAAATCAGCTAGAGAGCGTTCCTTTGAAGAAGAAATGAGCTATGCTAAAAGCATATTTGACCTCGTTTTATCGAAGCGGGAGTTCAGTTCATACCATAAAACACTGTAGTTAAAAGTAGTTGAATAATAAGATATTTCAAATATAAAACCTACTATTTTAATGTGTTAAGTAGGCTAAAAGTGAGGGAATTGTATGGATAAAATTATTGATGTAAATTCAGATGATCTGACTGTTGGTGAAAGTGTCAGAGAAATGGAAACTGTAAAGATTCCAAAGATGTTGGTTGTCAAAGAATTAGTAGAAAGTTATCGGTCTAGATTATTAGAGAATTATAAAATGATGATTTTTGATAACTATGAAGATAATTTAACTAACCAGCTAATGAAGGAAGCAGTTATGATTATGGATGCATCCGAAGAAGAGATTTTGAAATTGTTCTTTGATGATGCTCAAGATAAATATGCTGACATGGAAGATGAAGATTTTTTCAATCATCTATTTGAAGCAGCAACACAATTTCCTTAACTAATGAAAAAGCTAAACTTAAATTTAATGAAGTTGAGAGTAAAATATCCATTTTATCTCTAAATATGAAATATAAAGGAAAAGGAAGAATCGATATGGCATTTAATATAAACTATCTAACTGATGAATTAATTTTATATTTAGAAGAGGCTAAGACAGATTATGAACGCAGAGCACGTATCATTTCAGTAAAGTTTAATTTAATGAAAGTCATCACCATGACTGAAATTGAATTTGGCACAGTTGTTGCTAAACGGGCAATTACTGAATACAACCGTACAGTAGGGCAAACAGATGGAACGTATACCGAGGAGATGTATATATATGGTACACCTTTCCGTACAGCATTTGCTTATATTACTGAAAACCAAAATAACTCCTTTACTCGTTTGAAATATGCAGTAAAAAAGCATGGTGAGAAAGATATAGACTTTCATCGTATGGCTGAGAATTATAGTGCTGATAGTGTTGTGGCAATTTTCAATCAAGATCACACGGCTATACATAATCCTCTATATGTGACATATCACTCGATTCCACTAGGGATTTTACGACAAGAGTTTAAATCGAAAAAGGAATTAAAGAAGGAGTTTAAGCTATCTGATAAAGAATTAGATAATGCTTTAGAGACAGGTACATTCTTACATCAAGATTCCACTGTAACGTTAAAAATTGTGAAGTCGAGTATTGAACCTTTATTTGAAGAACATAAAAAAATAACAGAAAACTTTTTAGAAACATTAGAAAGGTCGTTAGCAAATGACTCTCGTTACAATAAATCTGATGAGGATAAAGAATGTTTACGTGATCAAATTCAAGAGATGAAAGAAGAGATTATTTCTTATGAAAAATTGATTCAACAAGATACTTTTCATAATGTTCGTGTAAGAAGTTTGAAAGGGAAAAATCCTGTAGAGCTTTGGGAACAAATTGAATCAGAGTTAAAAGCGCAATACGATTCACATAAAGAAGCAATCAAAGGTTTATTAAAGAGTGAACTAGTTGATTTGTTTAGTGATGGAGTGATAATAGATTTCAACAAGTTTCTAGATATAACTCCAAATGTAATATGTATAGATCATATTTTAAGATCATTAAAAGACTTTGCACATGAGATGTGTGAAGAAGGATTCCTTGTGAAAAAGATAGCATAAATCTCGGGGATTAAAACTATTTCAGAGGAGCTACTCGTTAGCTCCTTTACTTTTTCTACAAGAGGAGATTCCAAAATGAATGTAACAGAATGTATTCAACAAGACTATATGGAATGGCAACGTGGCGATATCATCACCATTTCTGCGGGTACAGGAAAAGGTAAAAGTCATTTCGTGAAAAATAAGCTTTACGATCATGCGAAAAGTAAAGGAAAACGCATTTTATTCTTTTTACATCGAACTAATACAATAGAACAATTTGAAGCTGAAATTGTTGCTGAAGGAAAATCTGATGTAATTGATTTAATTACTTACCAAAGCTTTGAGAAGGCGATTATTCATCAAAATCAGATTGATCTTTGGATGTATGAATTTATCATTTGCGATGAATATCATTATTTTGGTAATGATTCTTCATTTAATAAATACACCGACTTATCACTTAATGAAATTATAGAGGGTGCAGATGAACGAGTTGTAGTACTTATGAGTGCTACAAATGAATTTATCAAAGGCTATCTGTCTGAGCACAAATCGCTTGAGCCAAAAGAATATATCGTTCCTTCGAACTATGATTACATTAAGACCTTAGAATTTTTTGATGATGAACAGTATATCATCGAAGGGTTAGAAAAGTTCAAGTCAGAGGGGAAGAAAGCAATAATATTTATTGATTCAGCTAATGAGTGCTATGACTTATACAAGCAATTTAAAGATGTGAGCATGTTCATTTGTGGAAAAAGTCATAGCAAATATAAGTATGTAGACAAAGAGAAGCGTCATCAATTGCTTCGTAATCAACGATTTGATGATCTCTTTTTATTTGCTACTCAAACGCTTGATGCAGGGGTAAATATCATTGATCCTGAGCTTAATATCGTAATTGCAGATATAGCTGATCCTGATGTATTAGTTCAATGTGTTGGAAGAAAGCGGATAACAAATGAGGGAGACTTCATTCATTTAATTGTTAAAAACCGTAATAATTATTCTTTAGGTCGTGCTAAAAGCGATTTAACAGAATGTATGAAGCATTATAAATTCTTACAAGTACACGATGTTAAAACGTATCAAAGGGAATTTTATCGAACACCTGATATATCGCAATTGGTCTATTTTGAGCCACTTCCTAATGGATTATATGAGTTAAAAATGAATGAACTACTTTATGAAAGCTTTAGGTATAGGTATAGGAATATTACCAAAATTCAGGAGATGCCAGGTGGTTATCGACAATTTATTGTTGAGTTATTTGACAAGCAGAGGAGCATCTATCACGATTCTTATTTAGAGCCTGAAACCATTGTGGCATTGGAAAAAGCTTTTGCAAAGGAAGTAACATTTTTTACTCAAGGTGAAAAGAGTGGGTTTGCAGCACAATTGAATCTAAAATCGAATGGTCGATTGATCAAAAGTTTTAAGAAGATAAATGAGCAGCTAACACTAAAAGAAGCTTCCTATCGTATCTTGAAGTTTGATACAAAACGTGATGGAAAACGATATAAAACAGCATGGAGAGTAATTGAGATGCCAAAGTGTGTGGACAAAAATGATGTGATAGTTAATATAGAGGGACAACAAATTTGACCAAGCATATGACGGTCGTCGAGGGGGGGACGGACGAAAAGCGTGTTTCGTATTGTTTTATCTGGAGCAAAGCGAAAGATACAACAATGCAAACCGCAGCGTCGCACTTAGTGAATCCTAGTGTGCTTTACTTTAAACTTAGTTGGATAAAAATGATGAGATAGATATTATATGCGAACACCAAATTTGACCATCTCATTTAAGTAGTCATTTTTTGTATAAATGCAGTCATAAAAATATCAGATATGTAAAAGCTCTTTCAGCGGAGCTGAAAGGCAAGCGAAGATTCAGAAAAAAATTATTTATTTTCTGGAGAGCCATTAGCGCAGCGATTGGCGTGTAAGAAATAAATAATTTTTATTCTGGATGCTTTGCTTAATGATTCAAATTTCTATTCAACTGACTGTACATTTAAACATTGGATAGTAAAGAAGTATGTCTTGATAATGACGTTTGGCAAATAGAACACTACAAGCCATCTAAATGAAGTTATGATGGGTTGAACAATAATATTTCACTTGCAGAAAAGCGTCAGATCTTGGGTCAGGTGATACGCTCAGGTTGGTGAAGTTTTTAATAAGGAGGAGTGATTCACGTGTCAAAAAACTGGAATTTACCACCGATGAAATTTAATTTGGGCGAAAAAGTCCTATTCACATTTAACGGCAATGAACTAGTTGGAATAGTTGAAATAGCAGACTTTGGAGGTTCGTTTGAACACGATTACCATTCGTATGATATTTTCGTTGCTGAAGACAATTGTTTGTATAAGCATATTCCTGAGGAAGCTTGTAGAATTGCTTGCTTCTAACGAGATTGAATCAGCGCTCTGGCGAATCGAAAATTAGCTAGGCGCATACTTGGTTGCATGGATTGCTCTCAGGTCGGGATTGAAGGCATAACAAAAGGACTTGCGTGTAATTTAACGCACAAGTCCTATCTTGAAAAGTTATGAGATATTGTTTCGATTCATTGATAGGCGATAGTAGCTTCCGTTTAAATATTAAATAAGCCGAAAAAATCAGTCACTATCGTCAAAAATAATATGCTAATCGCAAATAACATTTCTGAGAGAGTAGCAATAAAATCTTTTTTGTTTTCAGCGTATTTCCATTCCATAAATGTACGTAATAATTCAGATGTTATTAGAAAGACAATTATGATAAACCACGTTTCAAAATACCAGTAAGTCCCAAGAATATCATTGTAATTTGTATAATAATTACTAATAAATAATAGAATTACGAAAAATATCCGTACTAACCAATCTAGCTTTTTATGTCTTTCGTTAAGGTGATTATAAGAAAACCATTTCTTTCTCTCGACACCTAACAATTTTCTAATTACAAATCCAAAAAAATTAATTACCAAAATTACCACGATTAGAAAAAGTAACAATGTTCCTAGTTCACTTTTATTCAATTTCATGCACCTCTCAAATCTGCACTCTTCTTAACTTACAAAAATTTCTATTCGTATATAGGCAGTATAGCATAATGAAATGTGAGTTGGTATATAAATGGTAAAAAACTAACGAGCTTCTAGAAGCATTTAACGAGCTAATGAGTGTTGATAGTGGAGCTGAGGGAAACATTCACACAGGCATCTAATCGTTGCTCTAGGAGCATTAATGGGGCTACGGCAGAGATAGCAGAAGCATAACAAAAGGACTTGCAATATGAAAATCCATCGAAAATCCATCATATACACAAGTCCTGTTCTTATTAAACTAAAGCACCCCGTTAGCTCAATAAGAGAGATACATCAATAGTCCATTCTTATTCGTCCCAAAATTCATTATCTATTGCATTTTCTATCTCATCTAAGAAAAACTCATAAAAATTAGGCTTAAAAAGATAGATGGCAGATTCAAATGGACTCCAGTCCATAATCGGACATTCTCCATCTTTTAGCTTACTTGTATCCAAACAATAACCATATTCATCACACCAATAGATCATAACAAACCCAATCGGCATTGAAGAAAAACGTTGTTTATAAGAGAGCATCATTTCACAGTTACTAAATTCAAAACCTTTTCCTCCACCACCATATTCAGCTAAAAACCATTTATAACTTTCTGGAAATGTAACCCCTAATAATTTTTCCGTTTTCTCTATTTCATCATAATTTATGCTTCCAAAAAAGTTCTTCCTCTGGTCATATTGATTAATAAGTTTATTTATTTTTAGTTTATACAATTTTATTCAACCTTTCACGATTCCTTAATATTAATACATTCTTGATGTTATTTATTTTATTTGTATTTCCTTCTTCAACTAACCTGAACCGTTAGTAAAAAAGCGTCCTCACTTGTTGGAGAAACGCCACCGTTCCTATTTCATTCCATAGAATACTTTACCTATCAAATCTTAACATTGTATTGCCTTAGTTTTTACGTGTAATTTTTTCCTCTTTCAACTAAACTGCTCCGTTAGTTGAATAGCTGAATAATCGGTTGTTATGTCTGGTGTAACATATTTACAAATATGGGTGTGTGAAAGCGTGAGCTTATAAAGAAAGTTATGATGTGATTGCGGTAGCAGATTGTTAAGATGGTGTGGTGTGCTTTTGAAATTATCTATTATTTTGATTTTTTGAACA
This sequence comes from Lysinibacillus sp. RS11, assembly GCF_042019215.1. NCBI lineage: Bacteria > Bacillati > Bacillota > Bacilli > Caryophanales > Bacillaceae > Lysinibacillus > Lysinibacillus sp. RS11. The sequence continues at coordinate 2,300,997 of NZ_CP168124.1, forward strand.
ACTTGAATGTTTATGATAAAATAATCAATACGTTTTGCAGACGGTAAAGAAGAAAGCCTATTTTTCAGTTGTCCACGTTTTGCTCTTCATCCAGTTTAGCGACTTTGTGTTGTCGCCTTTGAAGTAGCTTTGTGGAGAGAGAAGGTAGATAGGTACTAAGCACATCACAATTAAGTGGTGTGCTTTTTTGTGTTGTAACCCTGTCAAGTGACCTAAGACGCATCGACAATCACCTAGACGTATCATTGGTTACGTGGATTATGCTCACACACACCACCCTGTTATATTTTTTTACGATACGAGAGCGATGTTAATTGCAGCGAGCAATTTTATCAAAGGATTAGCCACTACGGAGACAGAAAAACCTAAGCCCAAACGCCTGTCGTGAGAGGTTAGTTAAATAAGGATTTAAAGACGATAAACTATCAAAATGAGTGATTTTGAGTCAAAAACAGGGTTAGTCAAATGCTATTATAAGGGGAAAACATAGGATGTCCAACGAGAGCGATTTCGAGAGAGATTGTTTGGGTACTCATTAGTAAAACATAATACTGAGAATTATTTTCAAGTTATGAAAAGGTTGCTTATCGAAACAAATAAAAATTAAGTGCGTTGGGTCAAAAATGATGTGAGTATTATTATATAGGGACACCAAATTTGACCGCATGAGCATCATTCATGTGGTCTTGTTGTATTTTTACGAGACGATATGGTCTGGTAGATAAATACAATAGGTTCATTAAGAAAATGATATGATAAATAAAGCAAAAGTATAAAGGAGAAGACTTATGGAATATGCTATTATAACTGAGAATGATGAATCAAAATGGGATGACAAAACAGGCGTTTTATATCACTTTCCCACGAAATATATTAATAAGCTAACGAGTGGAACTAGAGTAATTTATTATAAAGGAACAATGAAAAATAAAGCTTATGAAGATTTTAGATTAACTAGATTTCCTCATTATTTTGGAGTCGCTACGATTGGAGAGGTTCATAAGGATGAAGAAAATCCAAAACAATATTATGCGCAAATTTTAGATTTCATACCGTTTGATAAACATGTAATCAATAAGGATGAAAATAATCATTACTATGAAGAAGTTATTCGAGAAAACCATTGGAGAGATGGAGTAAGAAAAATTTCTGAGGAAGTATATATAAAAATTCTTTCTCAGACTAGTCACAAAGTCGAAAAAGATGTAAAAGGAAGTAATTTGGTTGTAGAAGAAAAGTCACTTGTTAAATTAGAAGAACTAAATATTTCTGTAGTAGATGATATTATTATACATACAAAAAAACAACCAATTTCAAATAAAGAACATAGAAGTTCCAATCCTAATAAAAATAGTGGAGTTCCAAGATATTCTAAGAATGCTAAAATCATTGGAGATAGAGCAGAAGAGATAGTATTAGAATTGTTGAAAAAAGAAGGAATGAAAGAAGTAGTATGGGTAGCTCAACTAAGTGAAAAGCCTGGATATGATATTAAGTTCATTGATATAGATGGAGTAGAAAAGTATGTTGAAGTAAAAGGCACTGCTACTAAGAGATTTCCAAATTTTATTTTAACCATGAATGAACTTAATTCATCAGAGCGGTATAGAAATCAGTATTATATTTACTTAGTTGCTGAATCTTTAAGCAAGTCGCCGAAGATACAGAAAATTTGTGATCCATATAGTTTTTTTGAAAATAATAAGTGGGAAAAAACGCCGATTTCTTATAATATTACATTTGTAGATGATCTATAAAACCATCGTTTAATAGACAATTTGAAGATGGAGCATAAATTAACGTTTATGCTTCATTTTTTTATTGCATTTGTCTATAAACTCGTTTATTGTTTATTTTATATAAAACGTATAAGTTTATGGAAAGTGGTGTCGGAATGGGAAGAGTTATTGGTTATTGTCGTGTAAGTACAGAAGAACAAAATTTAGATATGCAAGAGCAAGCTATTGAACGCTATGCTAAAGAAAAAGGATTAGAGCTTATATTGTATGTAGAGAAAATTTCAAGTCGTAAAGAAAAGCGAATTGAACTTGAACATGCTATGAAAGCTGCGACTAGTGGAGATCTGTTTGTTGTGTATAAACTAGACCGTTTAGCTCGAAGTACAAAAGAGTTATTTAAATTAACAGGGGATTTAAATGAGAAGGGCGTAGAGTTTGTTTCAATTAACGATGCATTTGATACAACTACTCCAACAGGTAAAGCTATGTTTGGTATGTTAGCAGTATTTGCTGAGTTCGAACGTGACATTATACAACAGAGAACAAAAGCAGGATTAGAAAGTGCAAGGAAACGTGGACGTGTTGGAGGACGACCAGCTATAGATGAGAAAACTAAGAAACGTGTGAGAGCTTTATTTGAATCAGGTGAAAGTGCAAATGATATTGCTAAAGAATATGGAATTGGTAGGGCTACAGTTTATAAAATTATAAAGGAGTAATATCAAATATTTAGTATTTAATTACCCGCAAATATTAGTTATAATTTACTATATAATGAAAAAATTACTGGGTTCATAGTAATTATAGTTTAGCATTAGAATTATTGGATAATATTCTAGATTAAGGGTGGTAGATGATGAAAAAATTTAGTTTTAAAGTAAAAAAGGATATAAAGGGTTTAGAGGTGAATTTTTCTATTGGTACAAATATTATTAATGTTTTTAATGAGACTACTGAAGACAACCAAATAATAAAGTGCAATTCTTTATTGTTTGACAGAGCTGAAGGTAAAACAAGTATAAATATTGAGTTTGAATGTACTTATAAAGATGATGAATTCCTTAGATATAGCATAAGTAAAGCATATTTTTTCGCAGAGAGAAATTTATTTGAAACAGTTCTTTTGGCAACAGGTAAAAGCTTTAGAAGAAATGTTTATAATATTGACTTACACAATGAAACAGAAGTTGTAAGTATTAATAAACTATCAGAAATTAGTGAACCTGAATATATAAAAGTACAGGATATTGTAAAGATGAATTTTATGCAAGGTGGTTTACTAATTCCTGAACCGATTACTTTAGCGAAATCAGACATTGAAGAAATATTATCTGCATCATTAATATTATCAACTAAAGTTAATTCAGAAAAAAAGGATTTAATTCAATATGCATTATTTTATTTGAATATAATGGAAAGCCAGTTTCATGAGAGTGGTTTAAATATATTTGATTATATTCAAAGGTTTAGATTAGTTTGGAGTGCCTTTAATTCAATATATCAAATAAATAATACAGGAGGTGGAGATAAAAAGGATGTAGAAGACTATTCGCAAAAACCTCATGTAGTGAATTTCTTCAAAAATAATTTCAATCAATTATTGGTAGATTTAGAAGTATTATCAGAAGCACAATTAAAGGATAAGAAGAACACTGATATTTCTGAATTATTAAAAACTGCCATTTCCGATAAAAACTACGAGCAAGTTTCTTTATATACACTTTTATGTATTTATGTTATAAGAAATACTGCCTTACATGGAAAAGTTGAACAGAATGATGAATTAAGTTTAAGTAGAAAAGCATTTAGTATTTTAACACCCATAGTTACTTCCTCTATATTAGAGGAAATAAAAACACTCTAATTTATTATGTATCAATAAAAAATTCATTTAGATACATCACGGTATCGTATCACAAGTGATAATAAAGCTAAAGTTTGAAATTGTAATATAAAAAATAATAATCATATATTCAAGTCACCTAATAATTAACTTTGGTGGCTTCTTTATTTAATAAGCGTCTCTGTTCTTATTCAACTAACGGGGGCTTTAGTTGAAGATTCAGTTTGCGAAATATAAAAACAGATCATGTTCTGAGCAGATGGTAGGGGTGTGGTTTCCGATATTGAGATAGGGTATCTTCCTATATAATTGTGACCTCTAACAGCCACACGAAATGAAGTAGCTCAAGAAACGATTTGAAGTATGCTTATTTCCACCCAACGGACAAAAATTAAAAAGGAGGGATAAAACTTGAAATTTGTATATTATAACGATACTGGCAGAGAAGTAAGTATCCATCCAGCAACCGAGGCACATGGCACAAAATGTGATATGTCAACAATTCATCCATTAGAAGAACGAACTTTTATTCTACCTGAAAACACATATCCTTGGGTGAAAATGTGGGACTATGGAGAAGAGTGTGGTCTTAGTATTTTAGTTTCCCCTCAAAGTGGAGACTAAAAAATCTTCATTCATTGAGCTTCATTATGCTAGCAAATAAAATCATTCTTTTACTGAAATTGAAATAAGTATGGTGAGTGTAAGTTTTCTATGGAAACTTGTACTTTTTAGAGAAACAAACTAACAGTTGGATGAAAATGCTGTGATTATTATTATACACAGACACCAAATTTGACCACATGAGCATCATTTATGTGGTCTTGTTTTATTTTTACGAGACGATAAAGTCTATGTCTTAATGGTAAATAATAGGTGTTGTATATTGTGAGAATACATTTATTTAAGGATGGGTGATTTAAGTGAAATATCCTTTCACTATTGGTGAAATGTATACTAGAAAAGAAGTGAAAAGAACTGTAGGACATTCCGATCCTGAAGCAATCGGTGGGGATTGAGCAACAGGCTATACAAAAAAGGGTTGTAATTTGTTATGTATGTAGAGGAGGTATCAAGTCGGTAAGAACTTTTGGAAAGAAAACTAAAGGTTAATTTCGAGGAAGAATATTAAAAAAAGACTGGGTCTTACATTAAAACGAGATTCTTAATTGAAGCAAAAAAACCACTTCTTAGTTAATAATCCCGTTTTAATGGTTTTATGTTATATGGATTAAATTGCGGTCATGTTCATTGAAGAGGTCATTGTCAATCAGTGAAATGGGTTCAAACGATTTGAAAAAATACTTTAAATCATGTATTTCCTTCCAAGTAGTGTAATACATATGCTGTATTACGAAACCTACAAAAGTCGAAGGGTAAATGAATTTGTCTGTAGCAATTCTTATGTCATTATTAAAGCCTATATGAAAATGAGATAGAGCATGTTTATTAGGTAGATATGTTTTAATATCATAATCATATCTAATAGGGGTAACGTTTTTCTTTAATTGAGCTTCGCTAATATATTGTTCATATTCTACTGCAAATAAATCTCCTATTTCTTCCATGTGTAATTCAGGTTCGTCGGCGAGCACAACATTTGTTAAAAAATCTTCATAACAATAATGAAATCTTGGATTGTGATAATATGCGAATCGTGCATTGCCTCGCTCAATATTTATACTTTTTGGAGAATTAGGCAAAGCGCTAAATTGAAAGAAGGAACCGTCTTTTAATAACAAATCATAATCGGAATTTTCTAGACAAGTTGCGTAAATATTTGAATAGTTATCACTTTGAAAACAATCAAAGAACTCACTTGAAAACTTATTAAAATTTAAACTAAAAGGTCTGGAAGTATTTTCAGTTTCTAATAGCTCGAAATCAGATAAAAATTTTTTTGCTCTATCATAAGACCTTGTTATAGAAGGAATATTCATTATATATCACCTTTAGAAATAGTATCTTCATCAAGTGATGCTAAGTCTTCCTCTGATAAATTCAATGCTTTAACTTTTCTTTCATATTCTTCTTGTAGCGCTCTGTATTTAGCTTTTTTAGCATGCATTTCATGTAAGTCTCGACGGATAATTCTTGATTCTTTATGTGTGAATTCTAGTGAGAATGAGTGACTAAATACTTTATCGACTTCTTGCCATAGAGAATGCTCAATCCAATTCATACCGCTTAATTTTAACCAAGCTTTTGTCCTTGTGAAGGCAGTAAAAGCTTTATTTCTCATTTTAATTGTATCTTTACTGGCATTGAATACATCGCAACCGATTACAAAAACCATGGAAGCTTCATTACCTTTTGCTTTATATACAGTTGAAAGTGTCACACAATTTTCTTTATAATAGCCTTTTTCATAATTATTTACTGAAAGATTATTAGTATAAATGTTTCTAGCCATTAATTTTTGTGAAATGTGATTAAAATAACCTTTATTAAATCTGTCATCCAAGCATATTATCGCAATATCATCTGCTCTTAAACAATCTACAGTTACAGCTTTTTCAACTTCGTCACAAACCCAGTTTATCTCATCATCAAACTCATCTGCAGAATACTTAGTGATTAGTTCTGTTGGCTTTTGTAATTGAGATATTGTTAATGGACTATTTTTTTGTTCTCGAATGATTTTCATTTGAGACCCATTAGTACAGTCTCCTTCCAGAACAGAATATCCTAAGTCATTCCAGTGAGAAATATTCTCAAGAGACTGTATCAATTTATCATTGTATATGCCAAACCCTATGCAATGTGCTAATACTAAAATCTCCCTTGGGTTTCTATAACATTTCGAGAGCACAATATCGTTATCTAAGTCTGGATGTTCTTGTAGTAGCTGAGGTAAATCTATTCCTTGAGCACCATATTCATTAGCAAATGTGCCCATAGTATTTTGAAGATTTACATCAAAAATATTTTGTAAATCATCATAACCCCATACTAAACAATCGTTATAGACTATTTCTCTACAGAGTTGATAAAATGAAGGTTTAAAATCCTGAGCTTCATCAATTAATACATAATCATACTGTTTAGCCGGTTTACCATTTGTATCAGCTAATAATTTTTCACAAATAAAATTAAATGCATTTTCTCTAGGAGTATATTTTATTGCTTGTTCAAATGTAACAGGTATTACATTATTGAATCTACAAGTATCCGAGTATACACCTTTGAGATTTTTACCACCCCATGCATGTCTAATGATAATCCCGTTTGCTAAGTCAGGTAAGCGCCCATCACCGATTTGTTTGTAAAACTTAGTTATTAAGTTTTCAACAAAATCGTATAAACTTTTAGTCATAAAAGTATAAAGTATTTTTTTATCTGGATATTTTAAATGTAGCAATGCAGCTTTTAGGCATAGGATTATTGTTTTACCGGAACCTGCCAAACCTCTGATTCTTTGAGGACCATTTAATTGAGAAAAAGCAGCGTACTTTTGGATTTCGTCAAAAGCTGCAATCTCTTCTTCTAATTTTCTTAATATATCAGCTTTAGTTTCAATTTCATCAGAATAACTTCTGTCCATTTGTTTGATTAGACCTAAAGTACTTTCAATAATGGCATTAATTTCTTTAATTTGCTCGCTACTTAATGGAACCTCTAGGCTATCTTCAAAGATAGTTTTGATTTGCGATTTGTTTTCAATAATATCGTTTTCGATATCAAATGTATCTACATCATCAACAAGATGAGGAGCATATATATATGAGACAAGGGGAAAAATAAGTTCACGCTTTGATTTCTTTAATTTTTTAGTTCTACTTTTTACTAATTTGGAAAAAATCACATTTTCTAGTTGAGATAAATAATTGTCAGTTAACTCTAATGAGTATGTACGGTTTTTATGCTCGTTATTTATTTTAAATAAGATAACACCATGATAAGGGCTTATAAGCATTACGTCAGGATAAAGAAGTTCTTCGTTTGTTATTTCTTTTAAAATAGGATGGTGATAGTAAATTACGGCTTCTTGAAGATTTAAGGAAATTTCATTCTCTAATTCTCCAATAAACTGGACTAATTGTTGTGCTGAGCTATCGGTGTAATACTCAGGGGACATTATGTGTCTTTCCATTAATATTGACTCCTCTTATATGTAATAATTTCATAATAATAGATAAATTCCCTTAAATCAATTAGTAATAAAATATTACTATAAAAGGTTTCCAACCAGACTCTACTAAAGTATTAGTTATTCTGGCATATTGTTTCTAAAGAAGTTGTGAATAGATAATCTTAATTGCAAATACAGATTATCTAAAGAATCCAAGATAAACTACATTCAGTACTGGATAGAAAAAGATATAAAAGTTTATAACCAAACAGAAGATGTGCAAATAAAGTTAGTGTTAGTGAAACTAAAATACCACGGGTTTGTAAAAGGCGTGGATTTCCTTTTCCATAAGATCGGCAGAAATTCCTTAATTCAATATGTGTATTCATTCGTAAAAATTCGACTTTAATACATAATTCTCCATCTTTTGTAGATTTATATTTTCTATCTATTTTTTATGTGGTTTACTAGAATAAGAATAGATAGGGGGAACAAATTTGGATATACAGGTACATGATATCTTTAAATATTCGGGGTATGGATATCTTATTATAGCGTTACTTAAATTAGTCGGTATTATTGAAGACTCTTCTTTTATGTTTTCTGCTTCAATTACAGCTCTAATTATTGTAGTTTGTGATTATAATGCAAGTAAAATCGAGATGAGGTTAAAATTAGCTAATAGTGAAGTAGACTCTATAGATAAATCGAAAATAAATAAATTAGAACAATCATATAGGAGAACTGGGAAAATTTTGATCTCTGGATTTGTGGTGGGGCTTTTTGTCTTACCAAATGTGTTGCCATATGTAATGTATCGTTTGAACTATTCGGATTTTATTCAAAATGTTTTACCTAATATAAATGATGGGCTAGCACTAGCTACATTAGGTTTAACATTTATAGTAATGAGCGTTAGGCAGAGACAAGAGATACAGCATTCCAGATAGCATGTATAAATGTAGAATGAATATATGCATTCATTTTTATTCTACATAATTTATTACACCTTAAGTGAAAACCAAGTAACATCAAGTTTCTGAGCAAATGTCGGATTCCTCCTGGGACGTCTGAAAATGAGTTGCAAATTATTGATACAATTTGGATTTATGGGAAAGTAGATTACGATGATGCTGTAAAGAAATTGGATTGGCTTTTTCAAAATGAATAGACAAAATATGAGGTAGAGGGAACCGCTCTATCTTTTTCTTTTTGCGATATCTTTAGTAGCTCCTAGGAGTGTTTAACTAGCCTGTGTACGTTGAGAATGAAGTAGAGGTGTATCCAGATGTACGATTGGAGTGCTACATAGTGTGGGAGTAGAGGGGGTGTTTTCCGATATATAGGTGGTCATTTTCTCATATATTATTGACCTGTTGCACTCACACGAATTGAAGTTACTAACGAAACGACATGAATAATATCATTACGATGGTAATTATGTCCCCTAAAAAATAGGGGACTAAAAGGGACTAAAATTTTTCTTGTTAAAGTAAAATCGCCATACAGCTTTTGTATATTTTGTGTGAAAGTAATGAACCTTTAAAAGTATTGCAAACCTTGATATACCAAGCGCTTTCTATCCTAACAGTAAGTGACCACATTCTAACTGGTGAAGTAACAACAGCAGAAGAACGCCAAACAACGTTCAACGATATGATCGTTGTAGCGTTAGAAGCAGCAATTCAAGACTAAGCTTAGCAAGGGTTTGTAGTTTGGAAGAAATTTCAAAGGGACTAAAAGGGACTATACTAAAAATTAATTAGATTTTTAATCCTCAATGGGTGACTCGATAAATGAGAGCCTGTTGAGGTTTTTTTGATTATAAAGAGTTGAAAAGCTCCGTAGCACTATTCTTAGGATATTTTTGCTGAAGGTTGTTTGTATAAGCATGTTCCTGAAGAGGTTTGTAGCATTGCTTGCTTCTAACGAGATTGAACAGCGCTCAACGTAATCGAGTGACCAACTATTCATATGTTCATTTCTCGATTCGCCTAAGAGTGCTGTTCAGAACTTGAATGACGGCAGATAAAGCCATGCCACACGTATGCAGTTCAGCACATGAGGCTTTCACAATGCCATAATAGATTTGATCGCCTTAATAGAATATCATGAAAGCCGTGCTGACCATTCGTTAGATGGTTTGTGAAGTTAAGTTATGATATTGAACGCAAAGTACATTCCAACTAGGATAGCTAACGTAATAAAAGGTTTGAAAACCCACTGTGGGGCTTTAATTATTTTCAAAACCACTCCTATAGCAACACCTGCTACAAGCATGATTATTAGAATAAGAGCTAATTGAATTGCCATGTTATTTATAACTGAATTATCTATAAAAAAATCCATTCTCTATTTCCTCCTTCTTTACATGTAATTGTAAATGAAGAAGCAAGTGAGAGCATTAATGTATTTTTGATATTAGTAGGATTTGTGCAACTTAATCGTTTGACCGTTACTCATAGCGAGACGATTAGGTCTAAATCATTTTAAGTTTGATTTAGCTTACAACAACAATCGTAGCAAGCTTACAGACCCATTTAACGATATTTAACGATCCTGTAACAGTTGATAGATTTGGCTTGGGCTTGTCTCAATGGACTTTAGGAAGCTTACATATTTAACAAAAAGGTAAAAATCCAACAATCACTATTTACAACCCTTTCACAGAATCCATATTAAACAATATATGTTAGGGCTATCATTTATCACTCAATCCTGTTAAATGAAAGAAACATTGACTATTACCACTATCCTAAATATTGGGTTTGTGATAACATATATCTGAATCTTTTAACTTTAGAAAATATGAAAGGAAGTGTAATATTCATATATGAAAAAGATATTGAAACCATTGATTAGTGTTATTGCCATTGGTGCCCTCTCTCTATCTATAAATATAGATAAAAATGTATTAGCTAATAATATTGCAAATTCATGTGATTATGATTCGGCATCGAAAGGGAATCCTGATTTTTCCACAATGAACTGTTTGTTAACCGAAACAGCACTGATTTATGATGTTCCTCCTGAAATTGTGAAGGCAATAGCGGAAGGTGAAAGTGGAAATTGGCGTCATTTCGATAAGAATGGTGAAGCGATTGTGACAGCTGATAATGGAATTGGTGTTATGCAAATTACAAATCAAGCCGGCTACAATCAAGATAGACTAAAAAGCGATATTGTCTATAATATTCAAGCTGGTGTAGAGACTCTAAATAATATGTTTAAGCGGAAGGATTTACCTAGCATCAACGGTGGGGAAAGAGATGTACTGGAACATTGGTACTTCGCTATCATGGCTTATAACGGTACTAAGCCAGTAAATAGTCCAATTGTCCAAGCAACTGGTGAAAGAAATGCAAATGCCTATCAAGAAAGAATTCTCCAAATTATTGAGAAATCGGAATTAATAGACTTGACGGAGCTAACTTTTTTACCCGAACATTTTCAATATGACTCTAACAGCAGGGAAAATATTGAATTTTCAGCGATGAACTATCATTTTGATTTACCATTAAATAAATCAAAGTATTTTTTTGAAACAAATCAAAAAGTTAGTGCAACTACTAATGTAACATTAAGGACAAGACCTACTACGGATAGTCCATCTATGGGTACTTTACGTGAAGGAGAAATTGTTACCATTACGGGTCCTTTTGTATATGAAGAAGTATCAACGAAGAAAAACCATTTTGTTTGGTATCCTGTGAAAAGAAGTGACGGGACAAAGGGGTATGTAGCATCAAGTTATTTAAACTACTCAGCTTCAACACCAACGCCAACACCTCCAACAACGGGAAACGTTGATGTATCAAAGTTTGCTGATTACAATGCAAACCAATACTGGGCTGAGGATTTTAAGTGGGCAGTCAACATCGGTATCATCAGTGGATACCCAAACGTGAAAAACCCATCAACAGGTAAGTACGAAAACTTACTTAAACCGTACAATAACTTAACGGAAAACCAAATGTTATCTATCCTATTTCGTTACTTCAAACCATCAGAACTAGCTTCAACGATAGCTAATACTTCATGGTATGGAGACGTAAACTACCAACTGGCTACAAAATACTCTCTACCAGTCCTAGGTGCAAACACAGCATCCAAACAAGCCATTGCAGGGAAGGATATCACACGGGGTAACTTCGCTCGTATCTTAGCTTCAATGCATTATGGTAAGACTGTATCTCAGTCAGAAGCTATTAAATTCCTTCGTGATAATGGTTTAACAACTACTAAAACAAATGAAGAGTTTAAACCAAATGATTCTCTAGCAAGAGCGCACACAGTGGCATTCTTCCACCGTTACGAACAAATATTCAATAACTAAATTGCTACTTACAAGTGAAAAGGTGACTATAAAAGTCATCTTTTCTTTTTTATGTTTAATAAATCCTTTCTTGATCCTCCTCGAACCTTTCATAACTAAATTCATTGAAAGAGATTGCTTGATGGGAGCTACAAAGTCTTGTGAGAAGCTACAGGAGAGGTTGAGGAAGCATAACAAAAGGACTTGCATGTAATGAGGTTGAATCATACACGTAAGTCCTGTTCATTTTGGAGAGAAGCACCTGTTTGTAGCACGACTATATACTTACCATTACGGAGTCAATAAATAATAATATTAAAAAGATACCGACAATATATTTAGAAACTTGCTTTAGCTTTTCATTTTCGTATGTTTTATTTAATAAGAAAAAGAATCCTATTACCCATATGCCATTTTGAAAAAAGGTAGCAGTAATACTTCTGAGCATATTAAGAATAAAGTATATGTCCATTGTTTCCCCTCATCTTTCTCTTGATATAGTTGTTTGGAAAGTTCTGCAATTTGGCTCGATTGTTGAATAACCGAATAATTAGTTGTTTGGTATATTATAGCGCATTTACAATTATTGGTTCGTCCTAATCTTAATTAAACTAAAGCCCCATTAGTCTAAGTTTAAATCTCCACAAAGTTCGTTTCTTCCTTCAAGAATTAAAGGTAATATAAATCATCAAAACTATGAAGAAAAATAATGTTTCAAGATTAATTAGAAGTGTATTGGCTTTTGCCTTTGAAAAAAACTTGATTCGTTTTACTAAGCTTGTATCCAGCACTATAAATAAATAATAAAAAATTAGTGAACTGAATAAAAACATAATACTTGCCATTAATAATTCTCTACTATTCCAGAAAGTAAATCCTAAAAATAATGCCCAAATACTTTTGAAAACATTTGCCAATCCTTCGAAAGGATTAGATAATGTTGCCATCATATAATCTCCTTGTTTATCTGTAATTGATTTATTAACATTATGTTTTACTATATATGTAATATGACCTGTTTGAAGTGTCATTGTAATCACTATCATAATTAAATAAACTAAGCCAAATATTGTCCCCACATGTAGAAATTCCGAATTTAATAATTGGTACAAAGCCAATGGTAAAGGAAACCACATTGCATACATCAATGCCATTAAGTTATGCAAAAAAGCAAACTCGTTATTTTTAACCAACTTTTGAAATGTAAAAACAATAATTAAAAATATCAATATTCCTATCCAGCCCAAAATTATTGTGGAAATTAACATAAGTCCCCCCTAGAGCTCATTTTAAAAAACCAAAATCTACTTTCCGTCGCTTCAGTTGTTCTTTCCGTCGTTTCGATGGCTCTTTCCGTCACTTGGTTGTTCTTCCGTCGCTTCAGTTGTTCTTTCCGTCGTTTCGATGGCTCTTTGCTTATAGTCTGCTAATCTGCGCCGTTCGTTGGATATCTGAATGATCAGTTGTTTGGTCTAGTTTAACACATTTCCAAATGTTGGGGTGGAGAGGTGTGTAAGTTGATAAAGTAAATTGTGAAGAAGTTCCGGTAGCTGGTGCTTTGTTAAGTCCCGCAGATCAGTGCTCAGATGATTCGAGTATGGGATAGATGGATACTTGATGGCAGACTGCTCTCGGGTCAATGTGAGAGCATAACAAAAGGACTTGTGTACAATCCTTTTATACTTATTATCACAGCGATTTAAATATACTTACAGGTATAAGCGTATCAAGGGATTAGTAGTTGGAAGAAATTATAAAAAGACTAGCCTTTACTTTACATCATTGATTAAAGCACCTGCCTGAGCCTTTTCTTTGTGAGTAGGGTTAGTGTTTAACGTTTTGTTTCCTTTATCCCGTTAAAAAGGGGCAAATGTGAAACGTATGCCATGAAAAGCGTAGCATGTCTGCGGTGATGATGTACAATACCGCTCCATTGGATCTTCAATTAAGAGGGGACCATAACAAAAGGACTTGCGTGTACTGAATTGTTATCATACGCAAGCCCTAGACTGGTGAAGTTGAAAATTCATTATTGTTTTGGAAATTAAATCTTTGGAATTGCGCCCGATCCTAAATTATTTTCATAAACAAACTTTGAACAAAAAACCCAATAAGAGGACTCATAATTTCCGAGAGGGAGACTAAACAGGGTGCACGACTTTTCGACCGTCTACCACAAAATGAGGAAGTCCCAATTTGACCAACCGAAGTACACTGGTGGCAAATATAGGCGAATGCTTAGACGGTCAAACCTTGCTTCGCATATCCTAAACCGAAATCGAAAGGGGGAAAATTATGCAATATTATGACCGAAACGATGGGGATTGGGATTATGACAGTTATGGAAGGCGTCGAAGAAGACGAGACCGTTATCCGTTTTACCCATTCTATCCATTCTTCCCACCATATTATCCGCCGTATTACCCGCCATATTATCCATACTATCCACCACGCTATCCACGTCCATACGGCTACTAATAAATAATGGATCTACTAAAAAATTAGAAACGACAACACCTTCAATATAGAGACTGTCGTTCCAGTTCGTTTATAGTAATCAGTTAAAACGTCCACAATTATGCCGAGGTAAATTTCAAAGAAAATAGGATAATTAAAAGGTCACTTTGTCAAAGTGACCCTGAATGAAGAGGAGTAAGGCTAGAAAGCTTTACCCTCTTATTTTTTCTACTCTGACAATACAACAGAGGCATTTGTAAATTAATATATGAAAGAAGCGCCGACAATAATTAAAAGAATAAATAGAACAACAATTAGAACAAATGTTGAACCGTTATAGCCACCTCCATAGCTATAACCCCCATAGTAACAATTGTTGTTATAATTACCCATATTTCCGCAGTAACCCATGAAGCATTCCTCCTTTCTACGTCTATAATATGTACCGTTATAAAAAGTGGAGGAGATATTTATCCAACTAAAAATCCCTTTGTATTAGAAATTTAGAAAATAATTATAACCTAACGTTCGATGAGAATTTAAAAGGGCCACCCAATCGAAGTGACCCCTCAGTAACAATTCAAGGCGGTGTAAGCTAACAATTAGCTTATATTATGATTATGACGGGATAGCCACTTTTACATAGTGTATTGCCTTAGAGAAAGAATTATTTTGCAATCTACAGCCAGAACAAAGAAATGATGCTTGGTACATAATTGTGTTGTCGATTCATCAAACGATTGATTTGATGTACTATCCCTTTGGAGTTCTACTAGAAAGCTTATCATTTTGGATAAAAAAGCAATTCTATTTAATGTCTATTCTTCACTTTATAATAACCTAAACCTTATGAATCATTTTCCATATTCTATTATTATTATCAATCGATTGAAAAGAGGGTAAAGTGATGATGGATTCTTGCTGCAATTGTGATTGTCACAAAAAAATATTTCGGTTAAATAAGTTGTCTTCCTGCCCGGATTGTCGATGTAGTTCAGTTCAATCTTATTTCCTAGCAATTTTACTTCAGGAGCAATATGGAGAAATCCCGAGACGGAGAAAATAGTTGTCTCTCTCTTAAATAAATCAGACGTAGCCCGGACAGTGACAGTATCGGTAGTAGATTGGCAAAATTGTGCCCAAGCAGAGATGCCAAAAGAAGCGTTCTTATGTGGAGAATCTCAACCTTCACTTTTTTATGGCACACCAACGCCTCTTACGTTTACCATACCAGCCAAAAAACTTCTCGTCGTTCACGCAACTCCGCAAAATATTTGGCTTCCAAATGATCCATGTTATGAGGTGCTTGTTATAACCCCAGGTGATCCTGTCCTTCCTAGTGATCCAGTCTTCCCTTCTGATCCCGTTATCTTTAATACATGGGGGATTAATGATTCAGGAGTGCCTCAAGAAGGAAATACAGTGTTACATCAACAGTTTCATCGAACGTTTTTTGTTTGAAATAGGGAAGAAGAAAAACTTCTTGTGAGTTAATACATGACTAGAACATATTTTCAAATTGATTGACTAGTCATTTTTTCTACTAATATCGTTAACCCAATTCAAGTGGTGTACGCCTTTTATAGAATGAAGTAGTACTCTTGCCAAACAAGCTCACTGGGCCATGCATTCATATTATCTAATGTGAGTACAGGTCTTTTTGTATTTTATATCCTTGATAGTTCGTTTAGCCAGTAGTTGTAATGAAGGAGATGGATTTGATGATAATCGATGTTTGTATTGCAAATGAGGAGCAGGACTGAATCTGATTATAAAGAGCTAATTAAAAGACGTAGAACGTGATATTCTAATAGCAAAGGAAGATGAAAGTGTAGTAGGTTTCGCAGTAAAGCTTCTCCATCTTTCAAATCGCTTATTCACGTAGATTAGGGTCACCGGAGGAAAGTGACCCTGAGTTATATTTTGAAGGTAAAGGGGTAAATTAGTATATCCTTAGTGAAAATATGATTAACAGATATATTTGCGTCGGCGAGTATTAATAATGCATGAAGCTTGCACCGACAATAATCAATAGAATGAATAGCACTACAATTAGGGCAAATCTTGAACTAGAGTTGTTGCTACCTGAATATTCCATTATCTTTTCCCTCCTTTCTTTAATCTATAGTATGTATAGTTGTAGAAAAGGGGAAAGGTAATCATCTAATCTATTTATTTTTTCGAAATTTATATTTATGAATAGAAATAGTTTTAAAATAGAAAAAGGTCACTCGGATAACAGTGACCCCGAAATGAGGAAGGATAAATTAGTTTCCTTTCCTATTACAGCATATTTTACATAGAAGATCATGTTGAAGGCTTTAGCTTTATCCATTCATGAATATTTCGAATAAAAGCTAAAGCCTTTTTAACATTAAAAAAAGAATGTTAAATTAATACATGAAAGTAGCGCCGACAATGATTAGAAGGATGAATAGAACAACGATTAGCACGAATGTAGATCCGTAACCTCCGCCAGAGCCACCAGAGCCACAATTGTAATTACCCATATTTCCGTAGTATCCCATAAATATTCCTCCTTTCTACAACCTATAATATGTACAGTTGTGGAAACGAGGAGAGTTAATCATCCAATCCATCCTTATTTAGTTGGAGCGGCCATTTCAGAAGAAAAATTTTTCTCAAGATTTTCTTTTGTTTCAGCATTGACGGTTTTTTCCTTTGCTTCTGCTTGTTCGCTAGCGGGAGCTTCATCTTTAGAAGAACATGCGGTTAGGAGTAATGTAGCCATTGCTCCAATATACAAAAATTTCTTCAATGCTATAACCTCCGTTATTGTTAGTTACCTTTTAGCTTGCACAAATTACACTTAGAATATAACGGAATTGGCAATGATAAAATTTGGATTTGCAGCAAAGAATGATTAATGGTTTTTAATTGCAGAAGCAATGCGTTCTGGGTAAACATGATCTAGAATCTCGATCGCTAAAGAAGATTTGTCATTCAAACAACAATCTAAAGTAAAAAAGTTTAATTATTTTCTTTATTTCATTTCAGAATCGTGTTTCATAATAATTTGAATCGTCAAGAACGCACTAACTAAAGCCGTTATCAACAGTAAAATCCCATCAGCATGAAGAATGTTAAAGCCGTAAACAATGCTCCCACAAATCACACAAGTTAAAGTATTCAAACCAAATAAAATACCCCAAACAACTTCTTTAAATCGTTTATAGGCTCTATTGCCTGTTAGAAATTTGATATAAAAGAAACAAATCAATCCTATGCCTAACACGATCATCAAAGAAGTAACGAAAGATGATGTAAAAGTAATCGGTTCCTCCCGTGCCATATCAACAGCAATAACATTCGTGAAATTAACCATATTGAAAGTAACTATACAAAGAAAAACGTAAAAGAACAAAATCCATTCGGCTACATATACCATCGGAACGATAAATTTTTTCAATACAGACGTACTAACCATACAAACTCACCTCCTTAAATTTGATATTTTTAGTTAAGACGGAAAAAGTAGACAAGAGTTTCATAAGGGACTGAATGAATACTATAGCTACAAAAGTATGCTAAAAAAGAGGCCAAATTAAGTCTCTTGGCTGCGCCGACAAATCGAAAAGAAATTTCCACACGGCAATCATCTTTCTTGACAGTCTACGTGGTTAAACAATAAGTGGGAGTGTAACTAAATTCTGAGAATTCAAAGTGGAATCTGTAAATTAAACAAGATTTACTCATTAAACAGTTATAGATAATGCAGTATAAACCGCATCCAATGTCCAATACTAAAGCTGTTTTAAAATATTCAGCATGAGAAAGGTGGATATCATCAGTGAGGTTATTAACAGTGGGAATTATAGGCGCTGCTGCTATTTTTAGTGTACTGAAACGCTTTGGGCTAACAAACAATGCACAACAAATGACACAAGGAACGACACCAGTACAATTAGTAGCAAATAGTAATCCACTTACCGCCAATACACCAAAACAGTAAGTAGAATAAGCAAGATCAAGCTTATAGACCTTTCTTTTTCCAATGGTCTATAAGTTTTTACATAAAAAACACAGATAAAAATGAGGAGTAATTATGACGAATTATCAATTAATATATGATGTTTACAGTTATACCCATGTACAATATGATTGTCTAAAGAATGTAAATGAAAAGGATGATTAAAGTTGTTACAAATAAGAAGGGTTTATAAAGAAGATTTTCCTAACGGTAAAAAAATTATCTATCAATACACCTCCGATAACTACTATGATGTTTCCTATAAAGAGCGCGAAAATGGCTGGGTAATTGATTTTACATTAAAACCTTTTAACACACCCTTTCATAAATATTTAGAGGGAGACATTTTTGAAGATTATATTGAAGGTATTGAATGCTATATTGCTGAGTTTGATGGAAAAGAGGCGGGAATAGTTAGCTTCAGTCATGAAGAATGGAATAATGTGTTAAGAATTAATGATATTCATATTTATCAATCTCATCAACATAAAGGGATTGGTAGCAAGCTTATGGCTTTGGTCAAAAAGCGAGCAGCAGAAAAAGGGGTGAGGGCAATCATTTTAGAAACGCAAACTTCTAATTATCCCGCCATACAATTTTATATAAAGAATGGATTTCACCTTATTGGATGTGACCTATTAAGTTACTCAAATAATGATATTGAAAAAAGGGAAGTTAGAGTTGAAATGGGACTTGTTCTTGAAACATAATTATCGAAAAAAGGGAGTTTACGCTAAGGCAAAATATCATTATGCAGGAGATTTTCCAAATGGCTTGGCAATTAAATATGCTTTCGTACATACTATGATGTTCTTAGGCTGGATTGTCGATCATGACCTATTCAGTGAAGAATTTGAGGAAGATCGTATTAATGAAATTGAAAAGTTTAAGCAAAGAGCGCTGACAGGAACACAAATATATGAAATGTGGGATGGTGTTCTGTCTGAAGATAAGTAAAGCGATGAAGGAATGGAATTTGTGAATGATTATTTTGATTTCGAAAAGGGGCTGTTTTTACATGATTATGAAGCAACGTTCCCACGAGTGGAGGCTAGTCAAAGTAGCAAAGGACCAAATTTAAGCTCTTTATAGGATTAAAAAGGGAGAACATGTTTCAAATCGTGTTCTCCCTAACTTTATTTATCGACTTTGAGTTTGAAGAGCTAATTTAACGCCTAATCCTATATAAACGAAACCGACAGCCTTTTCAAGCCAACGAGAGCTACTATTTGTTCTCGTAAAGATTTTTTCACCAATAAAGCTTGTAATGATGGCTAATAAAATAGTATATAAAGCGCTCAAGACAACAAAGGTAATACCTAAAATCAATAATTGTACAGTGACTGATTGTCCATTAGGCTGAACAAATTGTGGTAAAAATGCTAAGAAAAATAATGCCGTCTTTGGATTTAATATTTCTGCTAAAAAACCTTGTCGGAATGAAGTACTTGCAGGGCTTTGTTCAACAGTTGGTTTTTCAAGTTTTTGTGGTTTTGTTAGTAGCATTTGAATACCTAAATAAACAAGGTAAGCGACACCTATATATTTCACTACTTCAAACGCAGTGGCAGAATTCATTAAAATAGCTGATAAACCTAATACAGCAGCTAATGTATGAACTAAGTCACCTAGCCCAATGCCTAATGCGGTGAAAATACCGTTCTTTTTACCACCTTTCAGCGTTTGCGTGATCGTGATGATAACAGCAGGACCAGGAATTAAAAATAAGAGAAGAACTATTGCGATAAAAGATAACATGCTTGACCATCCTATTCTAATAAACTTAACATTCCATCCATGCAATCAGAAGATTGGGAGAATATAATGCAAAAATATTATAGTCTATCTGCTATCTGACTGTCGATAAAATACTGAAAAATTATGAATGCAACTAATAATGGTTCTTCATTATAACGTGTGGTTGAAATCCGTTCCGACTGAACGCCCACACGTTTGGTGAAAAGCCCTAATAATTAAAAAAGGGAAAATTAGTAATTTTAATATAAAGTTGTGTATGATTGAAATATAGTGAAAGGATTGAGGTGATAAATTGAAAACAATGAGATGGAATTTTCTTTTGGCATTCAAATTATATTAACTGTTTTTATTATAATGATTAGTATGTATTGCATTATATCTAAAGATTTTACTTTATTGTCTTTGTCACAGGTGTTGTTAGCACTGACCTTTATCATTATAGGGCTTCGAGAATGGAAAAAAGCAAAAAACTATGTAAGCATACTCTATTTCGGTGTTGCAATTTTTATATTATTTGTTGTTGTACAATCGTTTATTGCTTATTAGAAACATGTTCATAGGGAGATGTAACAATGAAGAATGAGAATGTGATTGAAATCGTTAGAAATGTAGATCAACTAATGGTTCCGCAAAATTTTGTCGGGATAGGTTCTACTCGAAAGGTGTTTCGATTTAAACATTGGGTTATCAAAAAGCATTTACACGAAATTGGTTATTTACAAAGTCGAAATGAGCAAAAAATTCATCATGCATTGAAAGAGAAAGGATTAGCCAATTACATAGCCCCTATTTTGTACTTAGATGAAAAAATCTCCATACAACCATATGTTCAAGCGTTACCCTTGGTTAATGGTGAAACATTTGACATAGATTTTAATACTGATTTGCGTATCTCCGCTAATTTAAAGACAGCAATCGAAGAAATAGATCGTGTTCATGACGGATTTGACTTTTTAGATAGCAGTAATTATGGCAAAGATGAGCATGGTCAATTGATTTTAATAGATTATGGCATGACAAAAACTTTATATGAAACAAAATGGATTCCACTCGCAGAAGCGGGCGTGTTACCACAAATTTATTTTGAGCCATGTATAGTATGTGGTGTAGAAAAAGAGCTTAGAATATATGGTGAACATGATACAGATAGAAGATGTTACGAATGTGGAAAAGAATAAGCCGAATCCGGGATGCACGTTGAAAGAAATTAAAATAGTACCAACTACTAATAATTAGTGATAGAATTAGATGACAAATCCATTGGAGGTTTTAAAATGTTAGATATTCAACAAATACAAGAAGTCATTAGACATCGTTATCCTTTTCTTTTAGTGGATAGAGTACTGGAGTTAGAAGAGGGTAAAAAAGCGGTAGCAATTAAAAATGTAACGATAAATGAAGAATTCTTTAATGGACATTTTCCTAATTATCCAGTAATGCCTGGTGTGCTTATTGTGGAAGCGTTAGCCCAAGTCAGTGCCATTATTATGCTTACAAAAGAAGGTAATCAGGGAAGACTAGGATTGCTAGCAGGTATTGATAACTGTCGTTTTAAAAAACAAGTGAAGCCTGGTGATCAGCTACGCCTCGAAGTCGAAATTACACGCTTAAAGGGTGCTATTGGTAAAGGGCGAGGAATTGCAACTGTTGACGGAGAAATAGCTTGTGAGACCGAGCTTATTTTTGCATTTGGAAACTAAGCCAATTTTTATACTTGATATAAGAGTGCTGCAAAAAATGATTGCAGCACTTTTGTTATGTATTAAAAACAATCCATTACGTCACGGAATATACATAAAAAACCAATAATAAAGACTTGAAGCGAAATATATATAAATGATATACATAAATTAACATAAAGAAGACCAAAAAAGACAAGAAAGGGGTATTTTATATGTCGGAATGCACACCATTTATAAAAGGTATACCTGATAAAGATGTAAAGTTTTCCGTTATAATACCTGCTCACAATGAAGAAAATTATATTGGAGAGTGTTTAGAGTCAATTGCAAAGGCTGCACAACCATTTAAAAATCAAGTTGAAGTGATCGTTGTCTTAAATCGTTGTACGGATAGGACGGAGGAAATTGCACAATCCTACAACTGCGTGACATTAAAAAATGAAGATAAAAACTTATCCAAAATTAGAAATACTGGAGCTCTGTTGGCAAAAGGCGAAATCCTGATTACAATTGATGCCGATAGTCGAATGACAGAAAACCTGTTATCTGAAGTTGAAAAGCACTTAGTATCCAATCAATACATTGGTGGTGGTGTGACCGGAAATTTTGAAAGAATGTCCTTAGGTATAGTAGTTTCAACCATGCTACTAATTGTTCCCTTACTGTTCAAGTATGGTTTTATTTCGGTTGGGGTATTTTGGTGCTATAAAAAAGACTATCAGGCAATTAACGGTTTTAATGAAAATATGCTAATGGCAGAAGATGCTGATTTTGCAAAGCGGTTAAAAGAATGGGGCAAGAAAAACGGAAAAAAATATGGAACGATTAAAAACGGAATGATTACTTCCTGCAGACGATTTGATCATTATGGGGACTGGATGTTACTGAAACGGCCTGATATGATTTTAGCTTATATCAAGGGCACTAATCAAAAGGCAGCTGATGAAGCCTATTATGATGATCAAGCGAGATAATGTATTACTCAATGGCTAGTCTCCCAGCTTAAAAGTCATTGGACTACCACTATATAAATATCATTTACCTTTATTACATTTTAAGGTATTACAGGAATTGAAAGGGTGATGAGTGTGAGTAATAAGACTAAAAACATAATCATGTTTCTTCTAGGCTTTTTCACATTTTTTATTTTATCCACTTTATATCGCTTTTTATTCTAAGGCAAGAAGATAAAAATGCGAACTTTCCGCAATAATTACTTATTTTGTTAAGGTATTTTATTTCAAATCCCTACATCACATACCACTTCATACGAAAATCTATTTTGTCTAGAAGCTAATCAATCTCAAAGAACCTACAGAGTCAACGAAATTTATAACAAGGATAGTTACATGAGGTGCTATAAAAATAAAAGATGGATTTTGTCGAAAATAACATACAACGTTCATTCCTTCATATAATTTTAGTATCTGAAAGATTTGGGTGACTTTCAACAAATGTTCTCATTAAAGTACGGTGACTTACGCCGGAGAGGCATTTGGACAAAAGATGTTTTTGCGCGAAAGAGAAGCGACAGCACAAGCTCCTCTTTCGCTACAAAACGTTTGCTGAAAGAAGTTAAATATCAGGTAAACCAGTATGAGAGGGTGAGGGGGTTTGAAACATCCCAGCGCAAATATTTTAGAAAATAAAGAGGAATTATTTATACCTGAAAAAGCATTAAAAAAAGATTTTTGTGATCAATTAGTAACAAAAATTCATAAAAACATACTGAATGAAAATATAGCAAATGATGTGTATATGTCATATTTTGTTATTTTCGATCAACGATATACATTGAAAGAAATTCGATATTTATTAGATGTTTTAAAATTGCAAGCAGATGAAATTATTCGATCTAAGCCAATTTATATTACATTGAGTGGTGTGATAATATCATTAATGGTCATAATTGCCTCTGCCATCCATACGAAACTGGTCATTGGGATCTCACTTGTCCAAATTTTTGCTTTAGCAGTTTTAAGCTTTAATGTAGCTATTTTGTTTATCTCCTATAAAATAGAAAAAGAATATAAAAAAATAAATGAAGTCATAAAATTAATTGACTATTACTTAAGCTTTTATAAGTAGCTGACTTCTATTTTCTAATTCCGTTGCTATTCAAAACCTCCACCCTGAGTTCTCCAATTTTTACACATTGTAAAAATCAAAAATAAAGCATGTTATTTTTAAATCCTCAAATAATAAAGTACGAAATATTTTATTTGGGGAAGTGAAGATTTGAAAAAATTTTTCCTGTTGTTATTACCTATTTGCCTTTTAACGGTCTCTTTTTTTTATGTAAAAGTTAGTGCAGCCACATATGAAAATAAAGGACGAAAGTATTATGAAGAAGCAGGACAAATTGTTTGGGAAGTTAAAACGAATGAAAAGATGATTGCCATTACTTTTGATGATGGACCACATCCAAAGTATACACCTCAGATTTTAGATTTATTAGCCAAATACAATGCAAAAGCAACTTTTTTTATTGTCGGTCAAAATGCAGATAAAAATCCTGAAGTCGTTTCAAGAATGTATAATGACGGTCATGAGCTGGCCAACCATACATTTACCCATCCATTAAGGACGAATGTTCCAAACCTACTTAAGGAGATTAAGCAAACGAATGAAACCATTCATACCATCACTGGATTTAGTCCTACTTTATTTCGACCTGTTGAAGGACAGTATTCTGATGCGATGATTGAAGCGATTGCAAAAGAAAAATATAAAGTTGTAATGTGGTCATGGCATTTAGATACTTTAGATTGGAGAAGTCCTGGTACGAATAGAATTGTTGATACTGTGTTAAAAGGTGTAAAAGAAGGAAATATCGTTCTTTTTCATGACGGAGGCGGGAATCGTCAGCAAACGGTCAAAGCACTGGAAAAAATATTACCCGAACTTGAAAAGCAAGGATACCGATTTGTCACAGTCTCTGAATTACTCGACGTGCAGAATAATCACTAAAAAAGGCAATAAAACAAGAATAATGAAAATCAGGCTAAACTGGATATAGCCTGATTTTTTATTGTTAAGGAAATGATTTATGAAAAATAGGTTAATTGTTGTGCGGTAAAAGGATTTTAATATGAGTCTTCTTATGAATCACGGTGGGTAAAAATGGATAATTGACGCAGCGGAGAAATTATAGCGTTTTTTCCTGTGGTACTAGAGCGTAGAAAAGGATCCTCACCAAAAGTTGTGGTGATGACGCTCATCGGACGCCCCCAGTCGAAAAGGAATTCAACTACACGTCATGGTGATAATACCAAAAAAAGGTATAATTACTATCATATATAGGGGGGGATTGGCATTGAGTAAAGTTGAACTGGTTGAATTAAATCCTGAAATTTTAGAGGGGGTAGGCAGCTTTTGTCTTAGAAGTAAGAAGAAATCGACGGGTTATATCAATAAAAATAAATGGCTGCATAATAGCTTTGAAGAGGGCTTGAAATATGTGCAAGTAATCGATAATAAAAAACAAGTAGGATTTATTGAATATACTAAAGCAGAAAATTCCTCAAGAGTCGTTCACGCTGATGGTTATTTAGTGATTCATTGTTTGTGGGTAAGTGAAGTTGGAAAAGGCTACGGGACTCGATTGATCCGTAAATGTGTAGAAGATGCAAAAAAGCTAGCAAAAAAAGGTGTTGTCGTGATCACGAATTCAAAAACATCTTGGACGCCCAGTAAAGAGATATTTTTAAAAAATGATTTTCAAGTTATTGATTCAGCGCCATATGATTTTGAATTACTTGTCTATCCATTGAGCAACGAAGCCAAAAAACCATATTTTCCAACCGATTGGGAGGAGAGAATAAAAAAATTCAATCATTTAACGATCCTACGTTCATTCCAGTGTCCATACGTTGAAATTGCAACTGAAAATATTATAGCTGGTGCCAAAAAATTGAATATACCGGTTGAACTTATTGATTTCCAAGATAGAGGAGAGTTGATGGCATTATCGCCAACTCCGTATGGTATTTTTTCGGTCATTTATAAAGGACAGCTTATTTCATTTCATAGGCTAACAGTTCATTCAGTCATAAAAAAATTAAAAGCACTTACGTAAAAACTTAGTGCATTTACTATAAAAATACTAGTAAATTCGGTTGAAACTCGTGGGGTTATTAATGCTTATAAAAACACAATAGAAGTTACAAAAGGTGCATAATATAGAGTGAAATCAATTATCTATCTTCGGCACGAATGATAAGATAGTTTGATTTTTTACAAAGTATTTTAAACGTCCTGCTTTTTGGCTATAGAACAAAGAGAAGGGAGGTAAACCTTTTGGTAACGATTCGCCAAAAATTAGTATCAGCTTCACAAGCAGTTAAAATTACAAGTGGTAAAAATAATGAAAAAAAATATATTGTCGTTCATGAAACCGATAATACGGGCGTTGGAGCCGATGCGGATGCTCATGCTCGCCTACAGAGCAATAGCAATAGCAATAGCAGGCAAGCTAGCTGGCACTGGCAAGTGGATGATAAGGAAGCTATTCAATCATTTGAACATTTTTGGGAGTGCTGGGCGGCAGGAACATATACCGGTAATAAGCAAGGCATTCATGTGGAAATTTGCGTAAATAGCGATGGGGATTATTATAAAGCTGTGCAAAATGCTGCGACTCTTATTGCAAAAATAATAAAAGATGAAAATATCGCAATTCAGAATATTGTTCAACATCATTATTTTAGTGGGAAAAACTGCCCTCGAAATATTCGCGATGGAAAAATCTCTTGGTCTCAATTTATTGAAATGATAAAAAATGCTGGAGATATTCCAAAACCGTCAGCGGAGACGTCGAAGTATCGTGTCATTACGGGAATCTATAATTCCCTGAAAGCAGCAGAAAGCGCGGCACAGGTGATGAAAACAACATTTGGTTGGGTTGTTTACATTGAGCAAGATGACACAAACTATCGAATTAGAACAGGAACTTTTACAGGAATCAATGCAGCGAAAAATGCTGAAAACAAAATAAAAGCCGCAAAATTGGCGCAAGTTACGTATATAAATGATGCATAAGCGGATATTTGATTTCTATTAATCTATGAGGATTTTAGTTGACTGCTTCTAAGAAACGAGTAAAATAGAAAAGCAGTACCATTATATACCTTTAACTTAGCAGAGTGTAAAGGTGCCTTAGAAAGTCTGTCTAAAAGCACCTTTACTTTAATTAAAATCTAAAGCAATAACGCCTACATAGAATAAAGTGGATAAACAATATAAGCGATTAAGTAGAAAAGTTGCTTTAAAATGCTGGATTTTATGAAGATCGTTGAAAGACGAGATTTGTCTTGAAATTTTGACAGTCTTTTTCTTTTCGTCTTCTCCATAACCTGTTAAGATGGTAATAGTGTGACAACAAGTTAGTGTATATGAGAGTGGTGACAATCAAGATGGATGAACAGAAAAAAGATGGTATAGAGCAGCAACAAGAACAAAAACCGGCTGAAGTAAAACCGGCAGGGAAATTTATTCAATTAAAACCGTTTAAATTTATCATGCTGATGTTCTTTACAATCCTTATTACTTCAGGCTTAACGATATTTGCGTTAACATTCGGTGATAAGAATGTTGTTGAAGTGAAAGTACCGACTGAACGTGCAGAATTTAAAAAATTGTACGAAGCCTTCGATTTACTTAATAACAAATATTACAAAGATATCGATGGTGAAAAAGTGGTCGATGGTGCTATTAACGGCATGTTCGATGCTTTAGATGATCCGTATTCTGATTTTATGGTGAAGGAAGAAGCAGATCAATTTAATTCTGGTTTATCTTCTAGTTTCCAAGGAATTGGTGCGGAAATTCAAGAGCGTAATGGCTTTATTACAGTAGTGTCACCTATAAAAAATTCTCCTGCTGAAAAGGCTGGCTTATTACCGAAAGATATTATTTTAACGGTTGATGGGAAAAGCATTCAAGGATTCAGTGCTTCAGAAGCGGTAGCACGTATTCGTGGTGAAAAAGGAACATCAGTGGAATTAACCGTGAAACGTGGCGAAAATACTGAGCCTCTTAAAATGACAATTGTTCGTGATGAAATTCCAGTTGAAACGGTTTATGGTGAAATGCTTGATGGCAATATTGCTCATATCCAAATTACATCTTTCAGCGAAGAAACTGCAAAAGAGCTAGAAAAAATCCTTGCAGATTATGAAGGCAAAGGGATGAAAGGGATCGTCCTAGATTTACGTCAAAACCCTGGTGGTTACTTGCAAGCTGCAATAGAAATTTCGAATCTATTCGTTCCAGAAGGTAAACCGATTGTTCAGGTTCAAGAAAAAGGTGAAGAACCAAAAATCACAAATGCAATTGGTGGTAAAAAATATGATCTTCCTGTGACAGTTCTTGTCGATGGTGGTAGTGCATCTGCATCTGAAATATTAGCTGCTGCATTAAAAGAATCTGTTGGTGCTAAAATTGTTGGAGAAACATCATTCGGTAAAGGTACCGTGCAAAATGTGATACCACTAAAAGATGGCTCTAACCTTAAATTCACAACAGCTAAATGGTTAACACCAAATGGTAACTGGATTAATGAAAAGGGCATTGTACCAGATGTTAAAGTGTCATACCCTCCTTATGCATCATTACCATACTTGGATCCATCTGTGGAAATGAAAAAGGGCGTGCAGTCTAACTCTGTAAAAGCGGCACAAGAGATGCTAGAAGTTCTAGGATACAAGCCAGGTAAAGCAGACGGCTTTTTTGGTCAATCTACAGAACAAGCAGTGAAAAAACTGCAAGCTGCAAATGATCTTGAAGAAACGGGTGTTTTAACTGGCGATACAACGTATGCTTTAATGGATGCATTACGTGTAAAAATAAAAGCAGAGGATCCTCAATTGTTAAAAGCAAAAGAGCTGCTTACTGGTACGCCAGCAAAAACTGAGTAAACTACAAACTAACAAAGTAGCTGTCGCAGCAGGCGTTTCTAACGACCTCTGGCGACAGCTTTTTTCATAGGAGGAAATGAATGTGAAGGACGTATACTTATTTAGTGGCTTTTTAGGCAGCGGGAAAACATCCATGCTAACAGATGTTATTCGACAACTGAAAGAAAAAAATTTAAAGCCTGCTGTCA
This sequence comes from Lysinibacillus sp. RS11, assembly GCF_042019215.1. Taxonomy (NCBI): domain Bacteria; kingdom Bacillati; phylum Bacillota; class Bacilli; order Caryophanales; family Bacillaceae; genus Lysinibacillus; species Lysinibacillus sp. RS11. The sequence continues at coordinate 2,329,959 of NZ_CP168124.1, forward strand.
TCATGAATGAGCTTGGAAAGCTGCCATTTGACTCACAGGCTGTAGAAAAGGATATTCCACTAAAGGAGATGCTAGAGGGCTGTATATGCTGCTCAGGCGCTGAAAAAACAGAGGCGCAGATTCAATCTCTTCTTTTAGATAGTGACTTTGATGTCCTAATTATTGAAACAACAGGTGCTGCACATCCTGTAGAAGCATTAGACGCTGTTTATTCACCGTTATTTGCGGAAAAGTTAAATGTCAAAGGAATTGTCACAGTTGCTGATTCAAAGCTGTGGTTGGATCGTGAGACCTTAACCCCGCAAGTTCGTTCCTTATTTATGGAACAAATCCGTCACGCGCATTTATTACTGGCCAATAAAACGGATTTACTTACAGAGGCAGAGCAAGCCAAAGTCGTCTATGAGCTACAAGGTTTTAATCCTCATGCCTTTATATTGCAAACAACCAATGGCCGAGTACCATTGCGTTTATTAGAAGATTTAAAAGCAACTGCACAGGTAGACACACAAGATATTGTGAAAGCTCCAATCGCATCGATGCATTTAGGCTCACGATTAGTTGAATTTAAGGACGTTGACTTTACGCAAGAGAAATTTGAGGATTGGATTCGTACATTACCTGAAACCGTATATCGAATGAAAGGCTACGTGCCAATTGAAGGTGTAAAAAATCCTATGTTGTTTCAATATGCTTACGGCATGGTCCAATGGCTTCCGGAGTACGTAAAAATGCCTGCAAAACTTGTCATCATCGGTGAAAATGTAGCTTCTTTACATGTAATAGGTATGGACTAAGGGTAAAAAACAATGCTCAAATTTGCTGAGATTTACTCGTGGACTTCAATATTATACTTATGAAATTAATATGCTCTCCAATAGGTAGACAGAAAAAATATAAATCTGTTTATCAAGGGAGAGCATTTTTTTATGGCTCGAAGTAAGTACTTAAAAGATGAAAAACTAGACATTTTAAGGCTTCACTACAAAAGTCACAATTTCTAGCTATTATGTTTTACGTTCCTTATTAAAGATTGAATAATGGAATTACAAATATGAATTAGATGGAGAAGTTGGCTTTGAAGTGTCTTCTTCTACTCGATCGAGAATGTGAAGGAGAATACTATAGCAATAAAAGTGCTTTCTTAGGGAAAGCATTGATAATTACACAACGATCTTTTATGCTCCTAATGAAAAACTCCTTCAAAAAACGACCGATTACACTTCTTACTATTTTTTTATCAAATAATATTGATAGAAGAATAAAAGCTATTTGACTCAATTTTAGTCTGATAAAATTGTTTAAATTTTGAAAAAGTTTGCTAGTTTTTAAGGAGTGTCAACCCTATTTACAACGTAAGTATTTCATAGACTGGTGAAACCTGTTAAAAACTAAAGCAAAAAAACGCTTATTTTACGCGAATCTGTTTCTGTAATGGTGTTGTTAGCAGATGCTGGTAAGAAATTAAATAAAAACGTCCTTTACGATTAGTTGCAGAGAAGGAGGAATTGCAAACATGAAAAAAACACTAACTGCAATTTGTGCAACATTTCTATTAGCAGCTCCAATTCAAATGGCTTCTGCTGCTTCAAATACAACAGAAGGGGATACTGTTCAACAAACGAATAACTGTAAAGTCTATTATTATACTTGGTCAAATAATAAGTGGAATGTACAACTACCACAAACATCAGCACCATCAAAAGAAACTACAAATAATAATACACAAACAACTCAAAAAGAAAATACAGCAACTGCACCATCTAAATCAACACCATCTACAACTACTTCAGATGTAAATGCTTTTGAACAAGAGGTAGTAAAATTAACGAATGCTGAACGTACAAAAGCTGGTTTAGCACCTTTAAAAACAGATAATCAATTGATGGCTGCTGCTCGTGAAAAATCACAAGATATGCAATCTAAAAAGTATTTCTCACATACGAGCCCGACATTCGGTTCACCATTCGATCGTATGAAAGCTTTAGGTATTAGTTATAAGAGTGCAGGTGAAAACATTGCACAAGGTCAACGTTCACCTCAAGAAGTAGTACAAGCTTGGATGGATTCACCAGGTCACCGTGCAAATATTTTAAACGCGAAATTTACGCATATCGGTGTAGGTTATGTGAAAACAGGTAACTACTGGACACAACAATTTATCCAAAAATAATAGTGTAAATTGAATAGCTTCATTGAATACAAGGATGTCCACTAAAGTCGTAAAATACTTAGTGGGCATCCTTTTTATTTTGACTGAAAAACAAGTGAGTACATTACCAGGGATAATTGAATACATTAGATATGTTGAAAAAATGCCTTCACTAGGCGATCTAGCAAATAGTTGAATAATTTACTGTAGCGATGAACAAAATTCATTTAAGAGGCTATAGGGCTGCGTTAATAAACTGAAAAAGGAGAGTGATATATGATATTAATAAAATGTGGAGAATGCGGTAAATTAATAATAGATAGAGCAAAAAGTATTTATAACACTCAAGCTGATAAATTTTACTGTAATGAAAGTTGTGAAAAAAAGGACTTGGAAGACATGAACAGTCGAGTTCCTCCTATTAAAAATAATAATAATGGGCAATTGTATTGGGATTTTCGAATAGAGCACCAGAGCGATGAGAAAAGCTTGTAAGGAAGTACTAAAAAGAAATAAATCTTACCATTAGTTTATAAAACCATATTCTTTACTATTCAAGAGGATGCAAATTAGGAAAGAGATTGGGAAGCTTTGTATATGAAGTTCCCTCTTTAGAAGAGGGGATAATCAATGTTGATGAATGCTTTGAGGTTTTTCTTCTATTATGCAAAATAGCAAACTAAAACAATGTCTAGTTTGCTATTTTTACTTTGGACGTGCTTGTAAATCTTTTTTGAACAAGTAATAACCTAATTAATAAAGTAATTGCTCCTGTTGTCAGTCCTGCAACAAGTCCAATCCAGTAACCAAACGGTCCGAAATCTGTATGGGATGCAAGCGTATATCCGACAGGTAAGCCGATAACCCAATACGAAATAATAGCCATAATAAAAGTGATCATCACATCCTTATAACCTCTCAAAGCCCCTTGTACTGGCGCTTGAATAGCATCAGATAGCTGGAAAATGGCTGCGAATACTAAAAATTGTACGGCATATTCTAATACTTCTCGATCTGTTGTATACATATTGGCGACGGGTTCACGCAGTAAAAAAAGGATACAAGCTGATATAAAGCTAAATAAAATCGCAGTCGCAACACATAAATAGCTATAGATTCTAGCATCTTGCATTCGACCAGCACCTATTTCAAAACCTACTAATATCGTAACGCCCATTGAAATGCTAAGTGGTACCATGTATAGCAAACTGGTGAAATTTAAAGCTATTTGATGAGCGGCAATGATTTCTGTACTAAAGCTACTCATCATCATTGTGACTGCTGAAAAAATACTTGTTTCTGCAAATAAGGATATACCGATAGGTACGCCGATGATTAAAATTTCCTTCCAACAAAGCCATTCTAATTTTGGCCATTCATGAAATATACGAAAGCGTTCAAAGGGAACATGTTTTGCAATAATCCAAACGGTTATAAAGAAGATAAGCCAGTAGGTAATTGCTGTTGCAACTCCTGCACCGACTCCACCAAGCTCGGGCACTCCAAATTTCCCGAAAATAAAAATATAATTTAACATAATATTAATGGGTGTAGTAAGTAGCGTGATAATCATTGTGACGCGTGTTTGTCCGAGAGCATCAATAAAGCAGCGCAATACACAAAATAAAAAGAGCGGTAAAATACCAGCACACATCGCGTAAATATATGATTTAGCAATGTTATGTACAGAGGTTTCTAAATTCATATTCCCTAAAATCCAATCAATTCCAACTAATAGCACACTGAAAATCAGTACAGCTAATAAAATGGCTACATAGATGCCTTGCTGAACAGCCTTTTTTGCATCCAGTTCTTTTTTAGCACCTACAAGCTGAGAAACAATGGGTGTAATGGCAAGAAGAATTCCGGAAAGTCCTATGTAGATAGGCATCCAAATGGAAGAACCGATCGAAACCCCGGCTAGGTCTGCTGTGCCGTAGCGACTCGACATTAAAATATCGAAAAAAGAAATTAGATACATCGCTACTTGCGTAACTAAAATGGGTACAATCATTTTTAACATTAGTTTATATTTATCTTTTATCGTCGTTGTTTGATACATTTAGTCTAACTTCCTCCATAAATATAATGAATAAGTATAGCATATTTAAATAGGTATAAATTGAAAAATTAAAAGCTTCATCTATATCTTTTCGTTCGCATATAGTAAAATAAAAGACTGTAAACAAAAAGTAGTGACGGCTTTTTAAGGAATAGGAGAATTTATGTGAAACAACAAACAATCATTTTAACCGGTGGAGGGACAGCTGGTCATGTATCGCTCAATCAAGCGATACTCCCGTCTTTACTAGAACTAGGTTATGATGTCCACTATATTGGGTCAGATCAGGGCATTGAAAAAGAATTAATAGGCGAGGCATTTCCTGATGTTCCGTTCTACGGTATTTCAAGTGGAAAATTGCGTCGTTATTTCTCAATGAAAAATTTTACCGACCCATTTAAAGTGCTTGCTGGAATGATGCAGGCTTTTCGTATTATTAAAAAAGTGAAGCCACAAGTTATTTTTTCAAAAGGTGGCTTTGTTTCTGTACCCGTTGTCATGGCAGCGAAATTTGCTGGTGTGCCAGTGGCCATCCATGAATCAGATGTTACACCGGGCTTGGCCAATAAAATTGCGCTACCATTTGCATCACATATCTTTACGATTTTTGAAGAAACATTGCAACACTTACCGAAAGAAAAGGCAACTTGCACAGGCTCCATTATTCGTGAAGAATTATTTATGGGTGATCGAGCGGAAGGATTATCTCTCTGTGGCTTTACAACATTAAGACCTGTTCTTCTTGTAATGGGGGGGAGTTTAGGTTCAGTTGTTTTGAATGATGCACTTCGTCAAAATTTACCAGAGCTTGTCAAACAGTTTCAGATCATTCATTTGTGCGGTAAAGGAAATTATGACAAATCATTCGAGTCAATGTCTGGTTACAAGCAGTTCGAGTATGTAACAACAGAATTACCAGATTTATTACATGCGGCAGACTTTATCGTCTCACGTGCAGGCTCCAACTCGATTTTTGAATTTTTAGCACTTCACAAGCCGATGTTGTTAGTGCCATTATCTGCACAAAAAAGTCGTGGTGATCAAATATTAAATGCCAACCTATTTAAAAGACAAGGTTATGCAGAAGTATTACAAGAGGAAGAGTTAACAAAGGAATCATTTAAAAAATCGGTGCATGTGTTAACGGAGCACAAAGAAGAAATGGTTGCTACGATGCAAAAAACACAAAGACCTAAAACGCCAGAAGAAATGGCAAAATTGATTTTACAATATAAAAAGTAAGCTCTTTACTCGATATGCTTTAGCCAATACCCACAAAATAGGGGCCTTGCTGCATGCAAAGCCCGAAATAAAAGCTATGTGCCTGTCATTACGACAGAACACATAGCTTTTTTTATTGGTAGATTACATTGCTTGCTCTTCGCCTTCTTGCGTCTGATAGGCTGTTGTCAAATAGAACAAGTCTTTTGGAATTTTAAATAAATTAAATTGTGCTTCGCCTTTGTTTACCTGTGCTAATAATGTCGGGTGATCTTCGTTTGCACAAACGACATAAGGTAGCTTTAAGGCTGCGCGCTGTGATTTTATATTTTCAACACGAATACGGAGAAATACCGTATGGAAGTTATAATCATAAAAGAGTTCATTCAAAAAAAGCATTTTTGCCTTTTGGTTATATCCTTTACCTTGATAAGGGAGTCCAATCCACGTTCCTAAAAAGCCTGCACCGTCCTCAACATCATGAATGCTAATGGTGCCGATTGGTTGACCCCAATCATCAGTAATGGTCCTAGAAATAGCGAGTCCCTTCGCTTCCTCTTCAATCAGTTGTTTTGTCATAAACCAGTATTCATCAGCTGACGTGGCTTTCTGACGGACAAATGGGAAAACAGAAGGGTGTGATAATAGCTCATAAAGCTCTGTACATTCATGAAGGTCTCGATGTTTAAGCATACGAAACGCCTCCTTTACTAGGGTAGTTAAAACAATTCCGTTGAAACATAAAGAAGAAAACTACAATTCGTACTGGAATTAAAACCCAAAGAACTAGACGTTATAACTATGATATCCATAATTTCCCGCTGTCTTACTGATTTTTCGCCCATACCGAAAAAAGGCTAGTTTTTTTAATATAATATAACATTCTTACTGCTTTATGCAATCATTTTCCACGAAAAAACAAAAAATAAATATATTAGTCAGTAAATTCTGAAAGATTAATTGTTATACACTAATTTTTAGGAGATTTAAGGCTAAAATAACAATTTTCTGTATAAAAATATTTAAATAGTGTTTCTTTAGAATTATATTTTTTCTTCAAAAGAGGTAAAATATCAAAAAATACCCTGAAAAGGATACAATTTTTTCGGTTTGGAAAAGGTGATTCCTTGATAATATGTTATAATAGTAGTATTGATTTTTTGTATAAACAAACAATATTAATAAATTTTTTCAATCGTGTTGATTAGGAAAAAAATAGGTTTATTATGGAGTAATAAAAAGTTTTTTATTGCTATTTTGAAATATATTCCTATTTTCAACTGATTGTAGCGTAGGGCTACTTGACTCCCTTGGGAAAGCAAGTAGCCCGTGCGAAAATCAGCATCTTCTAATTAATTAGGATGGATAAAAAATGGTTAATCAACACACTGAAATTTTATTTTTATATGATCGACTTATGGGGGTGACAGCATGGAATATCTTTTAAGTGAAGAATTTTTTAATGAATTGTTTATTGGCAAAGATTTTGTCTTTCTAATGAAAAGAGTGGGAGACGATTATCAATATATTCGCTTAAATCAAGCAGCTCGAGCTTTGTTATCACATGAGGCGATTGGGAAAATGCTTTCTACATGTACCTCGAGTCGTAATTTTTCGATAATTCTAGAGAATTACAATCAAGCAATTGCGAAGCATAGTCAAGTTGATTATGTTGATTATGCTTATGTTAAATCTGAAGTTCGTAAATATGAGACATCTGTTCGTCCGTTTAAAAATAATAATGAAGACTATATTTTAGCTATAACAAAAGAGATTCTTTATGATCGCAGTATTGAAGATAAGTTTTTATTTATGCGCTCTATGTTTGATCATGCCTTTTTTTCTACGGTCATCCTATCAGCTGAAGGAGCTATTTATGAAGTGAATTCCAGCTTCATGGAGGACTTTGATTTAGATAATGAAACGGTCAAACACAAATTATTCGTGGATTTACCAATTGTTCCTAAAGATGAGGTAGAAAACATACAAAACTATTTACAAAGGGCAGCAATGGGCGAAAATATTGGAGAAAAACTCATCAAGCTTCATACACTGGATAAAAAAGAGCGCACGTATTTACTTTCGCTCTCTCATTTGATGCAAGGAGATAACTCTTTCGCTATTTTTCTTATCATGCAGGATTTCACACAATTCACTCAACAAAAAGCGGAGTTACGCTCAAAATCGCATGGTTTAGAGGTTTTTAAAGCTGCACTAAATTCTGCAACGTCTATTGCTGTTTTTGATATGGATGGAAAAATTGTAGAAGTTAATGATCTATTTTTAAAAGCGTCTGGTTTCACGGCAGAAGAACTAATTGGTCAATCTTATCATTTAATCAAACCTCGATATCATACGGAGGACTTCATACAATCGATTAATGCATCGGTTGGAGCGGGGGAAATTTGGCGAGGGGAATTGTGCTACCGTACAAAATATTACGCTGATTACTGGGTAGAAGCAGCTATAGTTCCATTAAAAAATGAATTTGGCAAGACAGAACAGTATTTATCCATTAACTATGATATTACAGACAAGAAAAGAATGTTAACGGAATTGAAAAATATTGAACGAACATTTCGTCTCATAACAGAAAATACAAATGATTTGATTGTCATTACTAACGAGGATGGCATCATTATTTATGCTTCGCCATCCTATGAGATTTTCTTAGGGTACGAAAACGGAGAATTGCAAGGGCAGTTTTACAGTATTATGATCGAGGACGAAAGTAAGAAGGCGTGGCAAACATTTCTAAATAATTATTCGGGTCAAACAGATACGCAGTTTGAGCTACTGCTTAAAGCAAAGGACGGTACGCCTGTTTGGACTGAAGGAAATGCAACAGTCGTACATGATCCTGAGCGCGAAAAAGTTTCACAAATTATGATGGTGTCCCGTGAAATAACCCGTCGTAAGGAGCGGGAGAGTGATCTATTATATTTAGCTTATCACGATACGTTAACACAGCTACCAAATCGTCGTTTTTTACAAAAGGAGTTCCCCAAATTACTGACACAAGCACAAGAACAACTTGTGTGTTTAGCTATTCTCTATATCGATGGGGATGACTTTAAAAATGTTAATGATTGTTACGGCCATGATACAGGGGATGATTTTATCCAGAAGTTTGGCCAAGTTTTAAATACTGCTGTACGTAGTCATGATTTAGTTATTCGCATTGGCGGCGATGAATTTATCATCGTCTTAACAGGTTTAACTCGGGATGATGACAAGAGGTATACTCAAATCATGCACATTTATAATCGCATCCGTAATGAACTAAAAAAAGGTTGGATCATCGAAAATCATCATTTTTCCCCAACTGCCTCTATTGGAATCGCTTATTATCCGGATCACGGTACTACATTAAATGAATTGCTAGAAATAGCGGATCAAGCCTTATATAAAGCGAAGGAATTAGGGAAAAATAATTTCTATATTGCTGATGCACATTAAAAAAGTCTGTACAAACAAGTAATTGCTTGTGGTACAGACTTTTTGTTTGATGTTATGCTATAACAGTGCTAAGGAGGAAATCCTTATCGTTATTTTTAGAAAAGAAGGTGATGGAATGCCTAAAAAGATACTTTTAGTGGAAGATGAGAAGCATATCGCGCGCTTTGTGGAGCTCGAATTAAAGCATGAGGGCTATGAAGTATTGGTCGCTTTTGATGGACGTGAAGGACTTGCACTGGCGTCATCTGAAAATTTTGATGTTCTGTTATTAGATGTTATGCTTCCGGGGATAAATGGTATTGAGATTTGTCGCCGAATACGTACGCAATCAAAGGTACCAATTATATTGTTAACGGCACGAGATGCTGTGATGGATCGTGTAGCGGGCTTAGATGCCGGTGCAGATGACTACATAGTAAAACCATTTGCGATTGAAGAACTACTAGCAAGAATTCGGACTATTTTACGTCGGGTAACACCTGATGAAAAAAGTGCAGAATCATTATGTTTTCGTGATATCGAAATCGATATAGCGGCCTATGAAGTATCCGTGCAGGGGACTAAGCTTGATTTGACGAAAACGGAATACGATTTACTTAAACTATTAATCGAGCATAAAAATAAAGTTTGTACACGAGAGCTCATTTTAACCTCTGTTTGGGGGTATGATACGGATATAGAGACAAATGTTGTAGATGTATATATCCGACATTTACGAACAAAACTACCGGGAGATATGAATGCCTATATAGAAACCGTTCGTGGGGTTGGGTACGTGATGCGTGAATGAAAAGATTGAGAGATTATTTAGTTCATCAACCCTTACAAAGAAAATGGATGCTAACATCGAGTGCTGTAATATTTTTTAGCTATACGATTATTTGTATTGTCGTTTATATTTCGCTCCATACATGGCTATTACATGACGAGGAAAGTAAAATCAAACGGACAAGCGATGATTTGGTGTCTTTTTTAGAGTCACAAGGACCCAATCTTACAATTCAGCAAATTCAACAAAACACAGGGTTATTAAATTCCATTGTCGATCGTGATCAAACTGTTAGAGTGTTCAATTTAGATGGTGTAGAGATTTTACGTATTAATAATGCTTCACAGGCTGCACCCATTACCTCAATGCAAGAAATTATGGAAGTGACGATTGATAATGAGGATGCCTTTGTCATAAATGTACCAATTCAGCTAGGTTTCTTTCAAGGCTATATTCAAATTATTCATCCACTGACAGGGTTCCAATCATTGATGCACTATTTATTAACGGCGATGCTTATAGCAGGTTTAGGAGCATTGTTGTTATCAGCCTCGATAGGTTATTATCTTGCTAACTATTTAATGCAACCATTACATGCGTTACGTTCATCCATGAAAACGGTTATGGATAAGGGATTTAATGAGCCCATTCAATTAACGTACACTTCACATGATGAGATTGGTGATTTATTGAAGATGTACAATGCAATGATGGATGAACTGCAAATTTCATTTACAAAACAACAGCAATTTGTCGCAGATGCTTCTCATGAGCTACGTACGCCAATTCAGGCAATCGAAGGACATCTCTCTCTATTGAAAAGATGGGGGAAGGATGATCCAGAAATTTTGGAAGAATCTATTGATACTTCCCTAACAGAAATTGCACGGATGCGTAAAATGATTGAAGAACTATTGGAGCTTGCACGTCGTGAAGAAAAAGATGACACGAGTGAGGCTGACGCAGTAACGGTTATTACAGGGGTAATAGAAGAGATACAATATCTTCACCCAGAAGCTCGAATAACGCTGTCGAAAAACGAAGAAATAGGTCATTTATTCATTACGGAAAATGCACTGAGTCAAATTGTTCGTAATATAATAGAAAACGCAATTCGTTATTGTGAAATAATTCCGGAGATTCAAATTTCACTATCCGCTTCTGATAAGGAAGCATTGTTAAAAATAGAAGATAATGGAATTGGGATAGCGGAAGAAAACATTCCTTTCATTTTCGATCGCTTTTATCGAGTTGATGAGGCTAGAAATCGTCAAATAGGCGGTACGGGCTTAGGACTTAGTATTACCAAAATGTTGCTTGAAAAATATAATGGTACTGTAGAAGTCAAGAGTGAGAAAAACGTTGGAACCGTTTTCTTCTTAAAATTCCCGCTAAAATATTAAGAAAAATCCACACTTTATTTAATTATTTTAGCCTTTGCGAAAAAATTTGCTTAATTTGATAAAAAGAGTTGTATTTTTTGTGAAGAGTAGTAAGATTGAGATGGAAAAAACGTTCTTTAAATAATGGATAAGTTGTGTTAAACATCCTTTTAAAGAACAGAAAAATATTATATAATTAATTGCAATTTAATTAATGGAACTGCCGAAAGGCAAAATTTGGAGGTCATTTTTCATGTCGAACAACGTTACAACTGTAAGTTCTCCATGGTCAGCTTTCTCTGGTCCTAACCTAGGATATGTGATGGAGCAATACGACTTATTCTTACAGTCTCCTGAAGAAGTAGAACCGGAGTTAGTATTATTATTCCAACAATTTGGTGCACCAGTAGTAGTTGAAGGTGAAGTAGCTGTAGCTAGTAATGCAGCAGCTCCTGCTGGCGATTACAAAAAAGTGTTAGCAGCTGTGAAACTAGCAGATGCAATTCGTACACACGGCCATTTAGCGGCAGATATTTACCCTCTGAAAAACCGTGAACTACAAACAGCTCAAATTGAAGAAAGCGCGTTCAACTTAAGCGCTGCAGATTTAGCTGAAATTCCTGCAGCTGTCTTCTTCAAAGATGTGCCAGCAAACGTGAAAAATGGTAAGGATGCAATCGATTACTTAAAATCTGTTTATACAGAAAAAGTAGCATTTGAATATAATCACGTAGTAGCAACAGAAGAACGTGATTGGATTCAAGCACAAATTGAATCAGGTTCATTTAAACAAACATTAGCTTCTGATGAGAAAAAAGCATTATTAGACCGTTTAACTCGTGTTGAAAACTTCGAGAAGTTTATCCACAAAACTTTTGTAGGTCAAAAGCGTTTCTCTGGTGAAGGTTTAGATACTCAAATCGTTCTATTCGATGAAATTTTAAAAACATCTGAAGCATATAACGTAGAAAAAGTACGTATTGGAATGGCTCACCGTGGTCGTTTAAATGTGTTAACACATATTTTAAATAAACCATACGACATGATGTTCTCTGACTTTGCACACGTGTCTAATGAATTATTTTTACCAGAAGATGGTCGCCTTGAAATAACTAAAGGCTGGACAGGTGATGTAAAATATCACATGGGTGCTTCTTACAACCGTGAATCTGGTATGAATGTTAAACTTGCTTACAACCCATCTCACTTAGAAGTAGGAAATCCAGTTGTTTTAGGTACTACTCGTGGAGCACAAGATGATACTTCTAAGCCAGGGCAAGCGATTCATAACCGCACAAAAGGATTAGGTATTCTTGTACATGGTGACGCTGCATTCCCAGGTCAAGGGATCGTAACAGAAGTATTAAACTTTGCAAAAACAGAAGGGTTCACGACTGGTGGTACAATTCACATCATTGCTAACAACATGATTGGATTTACAACTGAACTACAAGACTCTCGCTCATCTGTTTACTCTTCTGACCCTGCAAAAGGTTACGAAGTGCCAGTTGTGCACGTAAATGCAGATAGCCCTGAGTCAGTTGCTTTAGTAGGTCGTTTCGCAGCTAACTACCGTCAAAAATTCGGTAAGGATATCGTCGTAGACCTAATTGGTTATCGCCGTCACGGTCACAATGAAACGGATGATCCAACTGTTACAAACCCGGAAACATACAAATTAGTTGCTAAACATGAACCAGTTCGTGCTTTATATGGTGCACAATTAGCAGCTGAAGGTGTTGTTTCTGCTGCTGATGTAGCAGCTTTAGATACAGCTATCTATGCAGAAATGCAAGCAGCTTATGACCACGTAAAAGAAATGGCAGCTAAAGATGAGCACAAACATCTAGAAATGCCAGAAGAATTAAAAGTGGAATTCCCACAAATTGACACAGCAGTTGGTGCGGAACGTTTAGAAAAAATTAATGAAGAGCTTTTAGTGTTTGAAGAAAACTTCGAACCACAGAAAAAACTTGGCAAAATTTTAGAAAAACGCCGTGATGCATTTGCTTCTGCAAAAATCGACTGGGGTCATGCAGAAACTTTAGCTTATGCAACAATTATCCAAGATGGCACACCAGTACGTTTTACAGGTCAAGATGCACAACGTGGTACGTTCTCTCAACGCCACTTAGTGTTACATGACAAAAACAATGGTAACTTATTCACGCCACTTCACCATATTTCAGGTGCAAATGCTTCATTTACAGTGCACAACTCTCCACTGACAGAAGCAGGGGTAGTAGGCTTTGAATATGGTTATAATTTAGAAAATGACCATGTATTATCAGTTTGGGAAGCTCAATTCGGTGACTTTGCAAACATGGCACAAGTAATGTTCGATAACTTTATTTCAGGTGCACGTGCTAAATGGGGTCAAAAATCTGGTTTAGTAATGCTTTTACCGCATGGTTATGAAGGTCAAGGGCCAGAACACTCATCTAGCCGTATGGAACGTTATTTACAAATGTCAGCTGAAAATAACTGGTTCGTTGCAAACTGTTCAAATGCAGGCAACTACTACCACTTATTACGTCGTCAAGCAGCATTATTAGGAACAGAAGGTGTTCGTCCGCTTGTAGTGGTATCACCTAAATTCCTACTTCGTCACCCATTAGCTGCTGCAAATGCTGATCAATTAGCAAATGGCTCATTCCAAGAAGTAATTGAGCAACCTGGTCTAGGTTCAAAACCAGAAGCTGTTGAGCGCGTTGTATTAGGAACAGGTAAAGTAATGATCGACATCGCAGACCGTATTAAAGACGGTGAAGGCTTCGATCACTTACACATTGTACGTGTAGAACAACTTTACCCATTCCCAAAAGAGCAAGTTGCTGGTATTATTGCTAAGTATCCTAACGTAAAAGAAGTTGTTTGGGTACAAGAAGAACCTAAAAACCAAGGTACTTGGAATTATGCATTAGAAACATTATATGACCTTTCTGAAGGTAAAAAGTTACGTTATGTAGGTCGTCCTGCAATGAGCTCTACTTCTGAAGGTGATGCAGATTCTCATAAAGCAGCTCAAGCCGCACTTGTAGAAGAAGCAGTTGCTGAGCCTGTAAAAGTTAAATAATCAATCACATAATAATTTTAAAAGCCGGGCTACTTGCTTAGGCAGTAGCCCTTTTATGTGCACATAATGCACGTTAATCAAAGGAGGAAATGAAAGTGGCTGAAATTAAAGTCCCTGAATTAGCAGAATCGATTACAGAAGGTAGTATCGCACAGTGGGTAAAAAAAGTGGGCGATCGCGTTGAAAAAGGTGAATTCATCGTTGAACTTGAAACAGATAAAGTAAACGCTGAAATCATTTCTGAAGAAGCGGGTGTATTAACTCAAATTTTAGCTGAAGAAGGCGATACAGTACTTGTAGGTCAAGTAATCGCAGTTGTAGAAGCTGGCGAAGGTGCAGCTCCAGCTCCTGTTGCAGCGGCTCCAGTTGAAGCAACACCAGCTCCTGCAGCGCCACAAGCAGCTCCAGCTCCTGTTGCAGCAGCTCCAGTTGTTGTAGAAACTTCTGGAGAGCGTGTAATCGCATCTCCAGCAGCACGTAAACTTGCTCGTGAAAAAGGTATTGACCTTGCTGCTGTATCTCCAGTAGATCCACAAGGACGTGTACGTGTACAAGACGTTGCAGCTCATGGTACAGCTCCAGTAGCAGCACCACAAGCAGCTCCAGCAGCACCTAAAGCAGTTGCAGCTGTAGATGAATCACGTGTGACAGTTGAAAAAATGAGCCGTCGTCGCCAAACAATTGCAAAACGCTTACTTGAAGTAAAACAATCTACTGCAATGTTAACAACATTTAACGAAGTAGATATGACAAACGTTATGGCATTACGTTCTCGTAAAAAAGACCAATTCTTCGAGTCAACTGGCTCTAAACTTGGTTTCATGTCATTCTTCACTAAAGCAGTAGTTGCTGCACTTAAAAAATATCCATATGTGAACGCGCAAATCGTTGGTGACGAAATTCACTTAAACAACTTCTTTGATATCGGTGTAGCTGTATCAACAGAAGAAGGTTTAGTAGTACCAGTTGTACGTGACGCTGACCGCAAAAACTTCGCTGAAATTGAAGATTCAATTGCAGACCTAGCGAAAAAAGCACGTGACAAAAAATTAGGTTTAGCAGATCTTTCAGGTGGCTCATTCACAATTACAAACGGTGGGGTATTCGGTTCATTAATGTCTACACCTATCATGAATGGTACACAAGCTGGTATCCTAGGTATGCACACAATCAAAAAACGTCCAGTTGAAGTGAATGGTGAAGTAGAAATTCGCCCAATGATGTACTTAGCACTTTCTTATGACCACCGTATTATCGATGGTAAAGATTCTGTAGGTTTCCTTAAAACTGTAAAAGAATTACTTGAAAACCCAGAAGATTTATTATTAAATTCTTAATACCAAAATCATATTTAAACCCTGCGAACTTTGTTTCGCAGGGTTTTTTCTTTTTGTTGAACATTGAAGGGAACGATGGATAAAAAAGCTAGAGCAACGGAAAGAATAGTCGAAGTGACGGATAAAGCAATCGAAACGACGGAAAGAATAGTCGAAGTGACGGATAGGAACCCGAAGCGACGGAATTTGAGTTTGGTAATAAATGTTAAAGATTGTACCAAAAAATACAATAATGATTTTCAATTTTTCAAAAATAGGCAATGGGTATAAGAAGATTAATACCCTAATATTGTAAAAAATCAGAAAAATGATAAAATTATCTTGACGAATATCTTACTTTTATTGTAGTATCTTAGTATCAATTAAATAAACAAACCTCACATTTGTTCTACGGTGAGGTAGAGGCGCGGTATTTATTAGTTCATTGTTGAGTATAAGCAAGCGAAGACGCAATGGAGAAGGAACTACCGCCGAAGTATAAAAGGAGCTCGTACTTTTATGCTGGGTCTGCAGTGAATAAGTGCAGGACTGTCCTAGTGAATTATTTTCCAGATTTACTAGGTTGTGCTATCTCGGATACATGGAAATTATAGTGAGGATTTGGGCAACTGTTAATTAAAGTAAGACCTAAGTTCAATTCTTAGGTCTTTTTTTGTACAGTTGTCTTATTTTTTTACAGAAAAGGGGAGTTTTTCATGAAAAGAAAATGGTTGTTATTAATGTTAACGGTAATGACTGCAATTATGTTGGCAGCATGTGGTTCTGGCGACAAAAAGGATGAAGCAACAGGTGATGCTGGTGCAGATAAAGATGGCGGAGGTGAATTCCGTGTTGGGATGGAAGCAGGTTATGCTCCATTTAACTGGACGCAACAAGATGATGCAAATGGTGCAGTAAAAATCGCGGATAATGCTGAATATGCGGGCGGCTACGATGTGCAAATGGCGAAAAAAATTGCTGAAGGCTTAGGCAAAGAATTGGTCATTGTGAAAATGGAGTGGGATGGTTTAGTACCTGCACTACAATCAAATAAAATTGATGCCATTGTTGCGGGGATGTCACCTACTGATGAGCGTAAGAAAACAATTGATTTCACTGAAAATTACTATACATCTGATTTTGTTATGGTTATTAAAAAAGGTAGTAAGTATGAAAAAGCAAAATCAATCCAAGATTTTTCAGGAGCTAAAATCACATCACAATTAAACACATCTAACTACGATGTAATAGATCAGATCAAAGACGTTCAAAAACAAACTGCAATGGATAACTTCCCTGCTATGCGTGTAGCCTTAGAAGCTGAAAAAATTGATGGCTATGTAGCAGAACGTCCAGAAGGAATTTCCGCTGCTGCAGCAAATGATAAGTTCACATATGTAAAATTTGAAGAAGGCTTTGATACAGATATTTCAAACACTTCTATCGCAGTTGGTTTACGTAAAGGTGATGAAAATCTAGGTAAAATCAATGAAATTCTAAAAGGTATTTCTGAAGATGATCGTCAAAAAATAATGGAAGAAGCAATTCATCAACAACCTGCAGCACAATAATAAGACTGCACGGACTACTTGCTTAGTCCGTGCAATATCTTTTCATCATTATTCAATGAGTACCTCTTTAAATAATGATAATGTCCTAGCTAATAGAATCATAAAATAATAAGAAAAAGTAAGTTGCAATAAAATAGCTAAGGCAAAAAAACAAGCAAACAACACGACGTTGTAAGGAGGCACATCATGAGTCTTGAATGGATTATTTCAATTGTTGAGAACAACTGGCAAATGTTTTTACGAGGTGCGTATTATACATTACTTATTTCGATTATTAGTACAATTATTGGTGCACTTATCGGATTTTTCATCGGAATTATGCATACTATTAAGGTTCGTAAAAAGGGTGTAAAATACTATAGCTTAAAGATCATTAATTTTATACTAACATGCTATGTTGAATTCTTCCGTGGTACACCAATGATTGTACAAGCAATGGTTGTATTTTTCGGATTAGATATGGCATTTGGTATTGATATGCACTTTATTACAGCAGGTATTTTAGTCGTTTCATTGAATACTGGGGCTTATATGGCGGAAATTGTACGTGGTGGTATTGTATCGATTGATAAAGGACAGTATGAGGCTGCTTCAGCAATCGGTATGAATCATTTTCAAATCATGCTAAATGTAGTCTTACCACAAGTTGCGAGAAATGTATTGCCTGCAACAGGTAATCAATTAATTATGAATATTAAAGATACAGCAGTATTAAATGTGATCGGTGTTACGGAATTATTCTTCCAAACAAAATCGATCGCAGGTAATAACTTCCGCTATTTTGAATCATTCTTCGTAGCTTGTGTCATGTACTTCATCATGACATTTACAGCATCAAGGATTTTACTATATGTAGAAAGACGACTTGATGGACCAGATGCTTATCAAAAAGAACAGAAAGAAGCAATATAGGGGGACGAACAAATGGCCGTTATTAAAATAGAGCATTTAAGTAAATCATTTGGGCGTAACCAAGTGTTAAAGGACGTCAATTTTCAAGTAGAAAAGGGTGAGGTTGTCTGTTTAATCGGTTCTTCAGGATCAGGTAAATCAACACTACTGCGCTGCATTAATCTACTAGAAATGCCTAGTGGTGGTCAAATTATTTATAAAGGTGAAAATATTTTAGACGAAAAGCATAATATCCAAGAATACCGTACACATTTAGGGATGGTATTCCAGCAATTTAACTTATTCAATAATCATAATGTGTTAAATAATTGTACGGTTGGACAAGTGAAAGTATTAAAGCGTTCAAAGGCAGAGGCCGAGAAAATTGCTTTAAAATATTTGCACATCGTTGGCATGGATCAATATGTCAATGCAAAGCCTCGTCAGCTATCTGGTGGGCAAAAACAGCGAGTAGCGATTGCTCGCGCATTGTCCATGAACCCCGATGTGATGCTATTCGATGAACCTACGTCTGCATTAGATCCAGAGATGGTTGGGGAAGTGTTGAAGGTTATGCGCCAGCTAGCGGATGGTGGCAATACGATGTTAATTGTTACACATGAAATGGAATTTGCTAAAGAAGTAGCTGATCGTGTTGTATTTATGGATAAAGGTGTTATTGTAGAAGAGGGTCCACCATCACAGGTATTAATAAACCCTCAACATGAACGTACAAAAGAGTTTTTAAAACGTACACTAAAATAATTTCAAAAAAGTGAGTCCAGATGAATGGGCTCACTTATTTTCTAGAATTCCACTCTGCATATAAAACAAAGCAAATTGCAAATGCTACGGCAATGATAAAAAACCATTGCGGTACACCACCAAAGCTCATAATAACACCTCGAAGTTAAGATTTAATTATATAATTGGATGAAAAAACGGACTTCTATGGTTTTTTTCTCCACAAAAGAACAAAAATATTATAAAATAAGCATTAGACATTAGCTTCATGCTAGTAAAGAAAGGTAGAGAGATTATGTTACATTTAAAATGGAAAGATGCACCAACACTACGCGCAGTTACATGTAAGCATACAAATGCATCAAAATATTTAGTATCAAACGTATTAACAGTAGGGAAACAATATGATGTAAAAAATGAAACAGAAGAATTCGTTTTTATTATCGATAACACTGGTAATATCGGTGGCTACTATAAAGATTATTTTGAATAATAAAAATCAATTTCTCCTTGGCGTAATGGCGTCCAGATTTTAGCAGGATGCGAGGGTTTTAGGCTAACATCCTTTTATTCATTCCTTTTAAAATCCGTGGCATCCGCCGGAGGCTTAATTTTCATTCAATAGGTTTGAATGAAAATAAGAGGGTGGTTCAGATGATTTCTGAGCCACCCTTATTCGTTGGAAAAAAGAATCAGTCCCTCTTATAGCCCTTTAATTCTGCTACATCCTGTAAATGCTGTTTTTCCTGTTCTGTAGCTGTATGTAGGGCAAAGACGTCTTGGATAGCTGTTTGAAGCTCGTGCTGTGTTTCTTTGAATTTCGATACTTGCTGTTCGAAAGAAGGGCTTGCAAAACGGTCATTCGTGCGAGATAACCGCTCCTCTAGCTGGGCATAGTGTTGGTCCATATTCATGGATAACATCATCGCCAATTGATTTTTCCAAAGCGGAATGAGGGTAACAATTGAAAATTCTATTTTTTCTGCTAGCGTTTGGTTTGATTGCTGAATCATCCGTATTTGTGGTGCCGTTTGTAAAGCCACCTGCTGCGACACTTGTAAATCATAAATGCGCTGATCGAGTCGTTCGATTTGAGCGGCAAAGTCATTAAGCTGTTGAATCGCAAGTGGTTGATTGGATGCCTGGACACTAGTCACCTTTGCAGGAAGCTCCACTTCGATTGCTTGTTGCTTCTTCATTTGCCCAGCCGCAATAGCAGTTGCTAACTCTTCAAAAAATCCTCTATTATGTGAATAAAGTTCTTCAAGCATTTCTACATCTTTAATCATTTGAAGCTGAGCACGTTCGAGCTGAACCCCAATTCGCTCTACTTGGATACTAATACGTTCAAATTCCGTTAATGTTTGCTTAATAGGACGCTCAGTTTTACCAAATATTTTTTTAAAAAAAGACTGCTTTCTTGGCTCTAACGCGTTAGGATCTACGCGGTCTAACGTTTGCATTAATGAATCTAACATTTGGCCAATTTTTGTAACGTCCTTTTGTTTTACTTGTACAAGCATTCGATCAGCAAATTGAGAAAGAGCTCGCTGTGAATCTTGCCCTAAAGATAGCACTGATTCGAATTTTGTTAGGTCGATTTGACTAGCATATAGAAGTGCACGACTTTGTGCAAGAGGCGACAGCGTTTCATACGTCGCCATCGCCTCATTATTTGTAGTTTCTAAATAAGATTGTACAAGGGGAGAAAGACCTTGTATTGTATTTAGTTGAAATGCGTGATCATTTGCTGTCACTTATCATCGCCTCGCCACTCCAATTGTTCTTTTCGTCTACTATTAGAACGATTTGCAAATTCGATTTCCATTTGAAGATGGTCGATATCATTAGAAAGCGCATCCTTTAAATCGATTTGAATCGTATCATTTAAATCTGTCAGTGTTTCTCGTGTTTTTGATAATGTTATTTGAATTTCCTTATCTTTCACTGGCTGCTTCGATAACATCGTATATTTTTCCGTTAATTCGACAGCAGAAGGTAGGTGAGCATAAAAAAATTGTTCAACATTATAAAATTTTCGTGGATCTGCCTTCACAATTTTCACGATGTTTTTTGAAATACGTGTCATTTCGATTAATTGTTTAAATGCCGAAACAGAACGTACACGTAAGTAGTTTTGGCTTAATGTTTGTATGTTTTTATTGGCTGCTTTAAGTTGTGTTTCAATTAGTTTGTATTCTTCTTTTGTTATACCTGCAATTTGTCTGACTTTCTTTTTCTGTCTATGTTTCAACAACGCTGTACTTGGCGCATAAGTACCAGCAAACAATAAACCACCAAGGAAGAATCCTGGATCTGCGGCAATTGCTGCGATAGAAACAGTTGATAGCGAAATAAAGACGCTAGCGGTATGTCTAGAGAAAAACTGTCCGACACTGAGCATGTTTCTTCCTCCTAGCATTTAAATATGTCTATATTCTTATACGAAATAATCGACATAAAGTTTCAATAAAATAAAACCCTTACATAAATTTTACTGCTAATTGTAAAGTTTCTCAATGATAATACATAAAAACGAGGAAATCCGTTGCTTTATAATAGAGAATTGGGGCAAACGAAATAGAAGTCTTGGTAGAATAGTGGCTCATCACCAAACGTGTGATTGAATTCCGTTCCGATGGAGCGCTTTTCTAGGGGCGTCCGATGAGCCGTTCCTCTATCGCTGATCCCCAGGAGGTCAGCCAGTCGGAACGATGACCAACTTATATACAAGGCATATCTCTTAACAAATGTCATCCAAGACTTTTGATAAAAAAACATAATATTATATTTGTGGTATATAATACTAATTAATTATGTTTGAGGGGGAGAATAATGAAGAAATTATTTATTGTGTTACTAGCAGCATTTGTATTTGCGGTAGTAAGTCCAACAAAATCAGAAGCGAAAGTGATGTATGATGGAGCGGAAGTTGTAAAAGGGCAAACAGGAAAAATGACCTTTAAAAAAGACATCAAGGTATATAAGAAAAATCCAGATGGTTCGTTTGATTCTTTAGTGGTTAAAAGAAATAACTTCTTTAAAACGTATGATATTGAAAAATACGATGGCAAAACATTCTACCAGATGGGGCAATATCGAGTACAAGCAACAGATTTAGTGGTTTTCAAAGAAGTACCGATCGATATTCGTTCATCTTTCTATAACAATCCAGTCTACGTCATGATTAATCATCAGGGCGTGAAAATTCCTGTCCAATATCAAGACATCGCATATGGTCAACCTTTAATAGTCGGAAAACGAGAAGAGGTTTGTACTGGTCCAAAATCAAGCTTAGTTTCTATAGAGAAAGGCAAATTAAATTACCATTATTGTGCTGGAGATATTGAAGGAGGGTAATTAATACCACTATTATTGATAGCACTGACGTTCGTATTTTCGAAAAGATAAACAAAGGTTCCTATGTATTAACTGAAGATACAGAACTTTTAAGTGCTCCAATGAAGGGGGCACCTAGTTATACAAAAATGTTGAAGGGAACTATATTCCAATTATCAGGGATTGAGATCAATGGTTATGTTGAGGTGGGTCTCAATGAGTATTATTTTAATTACATTCCAGTAAATCTACTGAAGCCAGTGAATGGCGAGTAAGGAACTAGGACTCAAACCTTAAAAAGAGAAAACATGCTTGCGTTCTGAGCTAATAGTGGATATACATGGGCAACTTAGTCCTGTAGAAGGGGCTGTCCATAAGGGAATGTATGTAAAAGGAAGTGTTTTTTACAGTGGAAAGGAAAGTATAGTTTTCAAGCGTTTCCACATTAAAAAAGACATCAACTCGCACTATTATGGGTGTATAGACCATTAAAGAATTATGGTTAATCGACTGCATTTATTCGTTCAGCAGGGTTTGCGTTACCACAAATCGGTATTAGCAAACGAGCATTTGTGGTAAAGTTGCACCCTTGAATCATTCCATTTGATAAAGAAAAAATGGAAGGGTGTTTAAGTATTCCAGACCAAGATTTTATGGTAGAGCGGTTTTACAGTTTAGAGATTATCTACCAAGGAATCAACGGCAAGGCGAAAAAATTGTGACTTTAAGGTTTTAATACGAGAGTGATTCAACATGAATCGATCATTTACATGGCGTGTTAATTTCTCAGATTTGGAAAATGTATTGAGCAAAAAATAAACGTCCAATAAAATGAAGAAAGGTAATTAAAAAAAGAGGCCAGGACATAACTGGTCAAAACCTTAAAAAGCACGAGAAATCAATTTTAGAAACGTTGATTTCTCGCGCTTTTCTGTTGTGAATTTTTTTTATTTTACTTTGAAAATATACTTATGACCAAGCCTCATTCTGTCGTTTGCTTATGAAAAGAGGAATGACACATAATGATCCAAGGAGAATGAACAGAATTAAGGTGTTGATTGGATTATCTTTTATAATAGTATCTTCTTTGTGGTTTTTTTCAAATTCTTTTACCTCTTCTATGGTCTTTACTTTATCATCTGGAAGAAATTCATTTTTATTTACATCATAGTAATAGAATCTGTGTTTGTTAAAGGTAAAAAAGTCATCTATAAGCGTTTTATATGAACTTGAAATCATTGCTAAGTTCACTTTTTCTGTATCAATCACTTTTTTTACATATTTTTCACTTTCTTTTTTAAACAATTCTTTTTCTTTTTTTAATAAGTTAGCTGCCTCACTTTTTACTTTTTCTACATCTTGCAGTGTTGTTGCTTTTTTCAATCCCTCCTCAATAAATGCTATTTGTTCCATTTTCATTTTTTCTTCAAATTCTTTTGTTTTTTGCTCTAATAATGATTTATCTTCTCTTTCTGTTTTAATCAGCACCGTTTTTGTTTCTTGTGCTAATATTTTGGCGGAGTCGTTTTTGTAATTATGAACTTCATTTTTGTTTTTATTATTTACTGAATTCAGGTACTCTTCTGTAACGAATTTTGTTGCCATGCTAGCAGATGAAAAAACGATACTCAATAGACATACTGACAGTCCGATCACACTTAATTTTTGTATAAATTTCATTTAAATCACCCCGTTTTTCATATTATTATCCACAAAAACCTCTTTGCATTTTATCTTTTAAATTCAAATTTTTTCTATTTTATGATGGATCAAGGAACTATATGAGAGATATATGGCAAACAGCGGCTAATAAGAAGCGAGGTATTACTAAAGATGAAGCAGCTCAAATTGATTTGATTAACGCTCAGATGAAGGAGAATGCGGTTAAGCATTTATCGGAATCTGAACGTGAACAAAAGTTAATATTAGAGCGTTTGAAAACTGATTCATCTGCTATCACAGCTACTCAAGCGGCTGAGGTTGTTAAGAACTCAGAGAAGCAACGTAAGGATTCAGTGAGTGCCGCCGAAAAGCAATACAACGAAACAGTTATGAATCTTCAAATGCAACGTGACGAGCTTGGTATCATTTCTGAGGAACAATATCAAAAGCTGAAGAACGATGCTGAGAAAACTAGGGACGATGCTGTTAAGAACGCTCAAGATATGCATAAGAATGTAGTATCAGAAGCTAAGAAACAAGCTGGAGAACATGTTGAACAGGTTAACTGGGAAACTGGTGAAGTTAAAACTAAATGGAGAATGCTCAAAGAAGATGTAGGTAGATCCGTTCGCGAAACCGCCGAATCAACTATTAAAAGCTTTAACGAAATGTTCACCGGAGTCAAGAAGTGGATGAGTGAAGTCGAAACCACAGTTAAAAAAAGTTGGGAAGCAGCTAAAAAGGTATTTAGTGTTGATAGTATGGTTCAAATTGGACGAGATGTTATCAATGGTTTAATTAAAGGTATTGGTGAAAAATGTGGAGGACAAAGCGCATAGAGAACGTCCAGTACATTTCTATAAATGGATAGTCTTCCACAATCAATAGATAATAGACCATGTAATTTAGAGAATTGGGTAGAATGGTAGATGGGTAAAATAATGTTATGGAAAAACACTATACTTTTGTAGGGTTTTTAACATCCATTGGTAGAATAGTAGATTACTAGTATATAATACTAAGATATTATGTTTTTAAAATTGAGTAGGAGGAGAATAATGAAAAAAATATTTATTGTGTTACTAGCAGCATTTGTATTTGCGGTAATAAATCCAACAAAATCAGAGGCTGTCAGGTATGATGGAGCAGAAGTATTTAAAGACCAAACGGGGAAAATGACTTTTACAAAAGATATTAAGATTTATAAGAAAAATGAGGATGGTACATTTGATTCATTAGTGGTGAAACGCAATAATTATTTTAAAACGTATGAAATTGAAAAATATGATGGCAAAACATTTTATCAAATGGGGCCATATCGTGTACAAGCAACAAATCTAGTAGTTTTTAAAGAAATACCGATGAAAATTCGCGCATCTTTCTATCCAAATGTAACGTATATTAATATCAACCGTAATAGCGGCGAATATGGCAAACTCTTTACGGAATGGCGTGATACTTCCATCACGGATATGAATGGTGATCAAATGTTGAGTTATTGCAGGGATACAGGAAATGGGTTAAAGTGCGAAAAGCATTATCCTGGTTCAGATATGAAAGTAGCCGATACAAAATTTAGAAAAGCCGGTGTACGTTATGAAGTAACGGAAGACTCTGAAGCGAAAACTTATCCATTAGTAGGTTCTAAAACGGAAAAAGCGATGCCGAAAGGAAGTATGGTTTATTCAGTGAGTGATTCCATTAATGCGTATTTATGTGTAAAGGAAGACTTAGAAGCTAATGATGAACAATGTACTTGGCTTCCGGTAGGTATTTTAAAGCCAATCTACTAAAGCCAGTTGAAGATGTGATAGATTATGAATTATTTAGCTCTCTAATTTATTTGATAGGGGGCTATTTTTTATGGTTTGTTGACCTACAGATAGGATGTTTGTCGATGTCTTAGGTTTAGATGAAAAGACCACTCCGTTATGGGTGGCCTTTGTTAAGATAAGATGTAAGCGATAGCTACTATAGATGAAATAGTGTCGCTTTTTATATCTTTATAAGGAGATTTAGATGAATAAACAACAATTAAATGTAACCCTTTCAATACCAATACCAGAAGATATGGTTTTAATCAAAAAAGTTGAACTTGAAGAATTACAACAAGATAGATTGATCGAAAGTCTATTGGACAATGAGAGATTTAGAAAACCGTATTGGTAAAAACTTGCCCCCAGCAAAGTCATTTTATATAAACCGTATTCATACAATAATGAATATAGCCAAAAAGCTTGATAAAACCTTGGTATTGCTCCAATACAAAAAAGGAGGAGCCAGACTAAACAATGTCTGACTCCATACGTACATAACCTTTTAAATCATCATATAGCTCTAACGTAAATGAATTAGAATCGGCTTGAGGGCTAACTCCTTTTTGAACAAACACTAGGAATTCGTCAATCGCTTTTTGTGCACCTTCAACTTCAACTTCTATTTGTTCATCATTGTTTAGTTTGCAATAACCTTTTAACCCCAGTTCAATCGCCTTTTGTTTAATAAAAAAACGGTAGCCAGTCCCATAAACATCTCCGAAAAATCTAATTAGCGCTCGCTTGTTCACGCTAAAACCTCCTTTACGTTAAGGGGAAAGAGTTCGCCCTGTACTTAGTGCATAACACGTTCTTTTTCTAAATATAAAATTAGATTATTGATAAAGTAAAGTACCTGCTTAGAAGCTTGGTCTACTTCTTTTAAATGAATTTCAGCCTGTTGAATTTGACCAACTTTGTGAGCCTCCGCCGCTAATTTTGCAGATTCATGAACACGTATATGATAGGCGTCTAATTCACGATAGTCTTGTAAGTGTCCAAATCGTTCTACAGAGCGTGGAGATAAATACCATTTACCTAGACGACATTCTTTATGAGAAGAAACATCACGTGACTCTACGTTTTCTAGACCAAGGAACATATTATAAATTCGCCATTTCCATAAAATATGATCTGCTTTTGATAATTGTAAAAGCGCAATAGATGATAGCTGAACATTATTATTGGCAATAATATCATTGCGGAAACGATTAATTTCTTTTCCTAATAAGTGAATATCGCTAGAAGTGTTATGACTATACTCACGAATATCATCCTGAAGACTAGAAATTTCAATCATTCTTGCTGAAACTTCATCTATTGCAGCTGCTTGTTCTTGAGAAATTGCAGCTGTATTTGTGACATCCAGATTAATATCTTCAATCGCACTAACAATTGCATTTAATAATGGTAACGACTCTTTCGCTTCAACTGTTGCTTCTTTAATAATCTCTGTCGTTCCCGTAATGGAGTTGGATACATCATTTGAATAACTTTTTAAATGATGAACATTTGTAGTGACCTCGCTGAGTGCTGATACAGTTCCCTCAGCAAGTTTGCGAACTTCCTGTGCAACTACAGCAAAACCTTTGCCATGTTCACCCGCACGGGCAGCCTCAATAGAAGCGTTCAAAGCAAGTAAATTCGTTTGATCAGCAATTTGGTTGATTAACGTTACGACATGTTCTATATCATTAACCCGTTTTTGCAATTCTGAAAAGGATTCAACAATTCTTGTGAATGTCTCTTCTGTTTTAAAGATTTCAGATAGGGCATGCTCAATGGCATTTTTTCCTTGTACAGCGTGATCAACAGACTCAGTTGTTTTCTCTGAAATACGAGAAGACATTCGAGCAACTTCATTAATAGAAGCGGCAATTTCTTCAGTTGCTGCGGTAGAGGATTGGATTTCTTCATTTTGTTTATCTAAGCTAAATACTAAATCTTTCATATACATGATTTTAGCGTTGACATCCATTAAAGAAGAAACCTCAGCAACTACATTTTCAATAATTCTTTCCGTTAATACTTCAACCAGTAATTCCTGATCGACATTGACAGCTGATTGAAAAGATTTCATATATTCAAAGGCTTTATAAGGTTTTAAACCGAAATTATGTAATATGTATGTAGTAATATAAAATGCGAATTGATTGAATACGACAATTAGTTTACCAGGCTCGTATTGATTTTTTCGGAATAAGTTGAAAAATTTAACGGTTTCATCCACATATTCATCATCGCGAGTACCTAAGAAAAATTGCGTTAAGTATCGGTTAATATATTCTTCACTAATCGTTAGCTGAGAGGTTGGGGAAATTTCACTCAAATAATTATGAAAAATAGCATTCATAGAAGGTGTGATGTCTTTTAACTTATTGTAGAGAGTTTTTAAATTTTCCTCATCTTGAGAATTAAAATGGTTAAATGCAAGTGTTTTATTGAAACGGCCTGTTGCATGTAAATTTGTACCACGCTTTAATAATTCCTCAAGCTCGGCTTTCGGTCGAATACTTGAAAACATAAAAAATACCTCCTAAAAATAATGAATAATAAGGCAATAATAGCATATTTCAGGGGGTTTTAATAGACATTTCAGATGTCTTTGCTAAAATGAAAATATCTTATTACAGCAGGGAATGTGGCAAATATGTATACAATTATTTACATGAAAGCTGATTATGAGCCTTGGTGGAAATTCGAAGGCTGGGAGACTTTTATCCAAACAAATGAAACGTTTGAAACGGTAGAGCAATTTGAATTGGCATTACAAAGAAAGTTGCAACATTTCCGATTAACGTATGACAATGAGGCAACTAAAGATGGGGGATTTTGGGCTTTTTGGTCAGAGGAAGAAAGTGTTTTTTGCGAAGCCTGTGATGATGATGTACAAATATATCATGGTATTATTGCAACGAAATCTGGGAATTGAAATAAAATTTTGAAATTAATTAAAAAAACAATTTTCTTTATTTGACAAAATTATGAATGATGGTTATACTTAGGTTAACAATTTAATTGCTTCACCGGATACATGAATTCACATATTACAAAAAGTGATCGCGTTAGTTCGGTACTCTTTGTAATATGTGAATTTTTTTCAATCGCTGAAGAAATTACATATTGTTCACTTTTATTTTTTGGAGGTTTTCTTAAATGAAACAAGGTACAGTAAAATGGTTTAACTCAGAAAAAGGTTTTGGATTCATCGAAGTTGAAGGTGAAAACGACGTATTCGTACACTTCTCAGCTATCCAAGGCGAAGGTTTCAAAACTCTTGACGAAGGTCAAAAAGTGGAATTCGAAGTTGTAGATGGCAACCGCGGACCACAAGCTGCTAACGTAACTAAACTTTAATTCTCAGTAATTAAAATTACTTTCGTTAATTTAAAGGCATCCTATGTAAATAGGATGCCTTTTTTTGCATTCTTTCAAACATTAAAGGAGTGGAAATTTTTTTGGTTACAAGTATAAAGTCGTAGCCACCTTGCGTTTGGGAAGCTAGAAATAAAAGGTGTGGATAGTGGGAAGAATGTACACAGCAACGTTTAAGGAGGCTTCGAATTGTGCTATACCGCAACATTTGATGTAAAATGAATGAAGTAAAGGAGGAAGATTACATTGAATACATCGCCACAAATACCGAGTGAGCAGGAGCAACAAGATTTTTATTATAAATTACGTGCTAAATTAGTATCCTTTCTTGCATCAAAATCCGGAAAGAAAAGTAAGTTTGCACAATATTTAATGTTTGTTCCAGATTTATTTCACTTATTAGTAAAAACACTTACAGATTCTAAAATCGATAAGAAAAATCGTGCCTTAATAGGTGCTTCTATAGCCTATTTTATCATGCCAGTGGATTTTATACCGGAAGGCTTAATAGGTTTTGGAGGATACTTAGATGATCTTGTCATAGCAACCTTTATTGTTAATACCATCATCAATAAATTAGGACCCGAAGTGATTGAAAAACACTGGACAGGTGACGACAATCTCCTTCATGTCCTGCAAAAAATCGCCGGAATAAGTGATGAGGTTACGAATAAAATCCCTGTAAAATCAGTTTTAGGACGTTTTATAAAAGAAGAAAGTAAAGGTCAAAAATAATTTTATTATGTAAACTAAAAAGCTACTTGTCCTATATAAATAAAGGACAAGTAGCTTTAAACGTTTTATTGTAGTTTACGCTGTAACACTTCAATAGGAACAAATAAGCCTACACGACCGTATGGCTCCTTTTCCATCGTGGCAAAGACGATTCCAATCACCTCTCCATCAGCATTTATGACAGGACTCCCACTGTTCCCTCGATAAACAGGGGCCTTCATCATCATTACGGGCTCCTGCCAATCGTTAAGGTATGTCGGTTCAAGTAGTTTACCTTCATTCGCAATACCCGTAAAGGCTAGCGGATTACCGATAAAATATACATGCTCATGCTCGTTATAGCTAGGGTTTTCGGCAAGGGAAAGGAAGGGGAAATTGTCGCCAGATACTTGTAATAACGCTAAATCAACATCTGGATAGCTTTGCAGTAACTCAGCTTTCATTAAACCTTCCTCAGGAAAAATGACAGATAAAGTATCGGCATCTTCTACAACATGAGCATTCGTTACGATCAGACCATCTGGCGAAATAGCAAAGCCAGTGCCTTTACTAGAACCAGTCGATACTTCTACTACAGCCTTCTTATATAGTTTGATATTTTCTTGTGCTGATAGCCGTGTTGATACTTTGATAAATTCAATCGCTGGAATAGAGTAAATTTGAAAGATCAGTGCGAATGTATTCAAAAATAACACAAATGCCATGCTCCAAACAATCCATCTTACAATAGGCTTTTGCTTTTTGGGCTTTTTATTTTGCTGCCGCTGTTCATGCTCTTCTGCTAACGCCTTTTGCTGTTCAGAAAGGACTAACTCAATGAATTCTTCTTCTGTCAATTCATCTTCAGCTGCTGATTTATGTATATCATTCATAAAAACTACCTCCTTATCCAAAATGAAAGACGCCCAAGCAGGACGCCTGTAGTGTGACTATTATTCAATTTTTTGTAAGGTTGACGTTATGACAAACTGTTCTTTGTTAGATGTCACCATCATATCTTCTGTACGGATAAGGCCAATGTTTTTTACAAAATATTTCGTTGTTGTTAGTGTATCTTCGGAATGTGTTAGCTGAATAACATTATGATAGACAGTTGTTGCAGTAGTGATAGAAGCCGTTGTCGATTGAATTGTCCAACCATTAAAGTTATTTCCTACTGTTAAAGGTTTTTGCAAAATTGTTTCGAGTACTGGAAAGGAAGCAGCTTCTTGTGCTGTAGGGAGAGTGGGTTTAGCGTCTACAGCTTCTTTATAGACAAGCTCAATCGCTCGATCCGTAATCCGGTACACTTTTAAAAGTGTGACACCGCCGTTATCTTCCACTTGTGCGATATGATTTGCACCGATGTAAGTTGTTTGAAGTGTGAAACTAGCAAATTCATTCCCTTCTCCTTGAAAAAAGGCTGTTGAACCATCAGGTGGGAAAAAGGATGCGAGTTCGGCTTTTTCGTTAGCTTCTTGTTCAACAGGCTGTTTGACTTCAGGTGTTTTGTCCACCACATTATGTTTAGGCTGATCCTCATGCTCTGTTCGATTTTCTTCACTACAACCAAAGAGTAATACTGCAAGAGAAAGTACGATTATATTAAGTCTCATATGCAAACTCCTTCAGCTATTTTCTATCATTATACGCGAAGTCTATATGTTATACGAATGTTATGAAAACCAGTTTTCTAGAAAGGTAATCTGTTTATTAGTCGAATCGAGGCGAACTCGTAAGCCGATGGGCATGGCATGAAGGGGATGTGTATGGCAGCAATCGACATCAGCGATAATAGGAATTCTACGTCCATCTAGCTGCTCTAACAACACATCATAAGGCTTTCTGCCAGAGCCTAAATCATCATATTGTTCATGTTTTCCTAAAATAATTGCAGAAACTTTGTCAAAAATGCCGTGTAGTTTTAACATAGCAAAGTTTTTCTCAACAACAGCAATGGTTTTAGATGTATCTTCTAGGAGTAAAATATCTCCTTCTTTAATTTGAGGGAAATAGGGTGTGCCAATAAAGCCGTACATCGTATTAATATTTCCACCAATTAAACGACCTTCAGCTATACCGGATTGGACGGTAATCCATGAGTTAGGATGCTGTGTTTTTTCAGTTGTTTTTTCTAACCAATTTACTCGGTCATCTGTCCATATTGGTGGAATTGGCATGTTATAAGGAATCGATAATGAACGTAAAAATAAATCTTTAAAATATTGCTCAGTATAATGGACAAAAGGTGGAAATTCACCAAAGGTAGAAGCTACAGAAGGTCCATAAAAGACGGGAAGTCCAGTCTTTGCATACATCGCTAGAAGTATGGCAGTTACATCAGACAAGCCAACAAGTATTTTGGGGTTGTGCTGAAAGGCTTCGTAATCTAAATAAGGTAGCATACTATTGGCGTTCGTACCACCCATAGTTGGTAAAATCATTTTGATGTGGGGATCACGCAGTAGGGCATTAAGCTCTTCTGCTCGTTCCTTTGGTGTACCGGAGCGATAAAAATCTTCTTTTCCAGTTAAAGAACCTTCTTTTAATGTAAAGCCAAGCGCTTGCAGACGCGCCTTACCGCGTTCATAGCGAGCCTTTGCAATAGCTGTAGCTGGTTTGGAAGGCGAATAAATACCAATGATATCGCCTTTAGTTAATGGGGAAAACATAAGATACCTCTTTCTTTTTAACTTATTTCAGCCGATTAAGAACGCAATTATACAGAGGCATAATTGCTAATAAGACAAAACTATTATACATGATTTTACAATTTTATGATCGTAGACTTGAACTTTAGTAAAGAGAGGTAAAAAGTAAGTGAAATGCATTGTTATAACAGAAATAAACATAATTATATTATGTAAACTTGATGATTGAAACTTGTAAGCGTGTTTATTATTTAATATGATAGAGGAGAATTTTTATGAAAATGGGGGGCGTTTACATGTATCGACAAGTAGATGATTTTATTAATGAATGGTCAGCCGCAGCACAAGGTACGATTCAAGTATTAAAAGCTGTAACGGATGACAAGCTAGAGCAAAGCATCGTAGAAGGTCACAGTACTCTTGGCTGGTTAGGCTGGCATTTAGTTGGAGCTGCTGGTTATTTCAGTTACTTAGCTGGTTTACAGGTACCAATGACTCGTCAAGAAGATCCAATTCCATCTACAGCTACTGAAATTGTAGCTGCCTACGAAAAAGTAGCAAATAGTGTGAAAGAGGAAGCGGCAAAGCTTTCAAATGAAGACTTAGTAGAGGAAGTAAAGGGCTTTACTGGACCAATAGCTAGAGGTGCATTATTACGTGTACTAGTCGATCATCAAACACACCATCGCGGACAGATGACAGTGCTTCTACGTCAAGCGGGCTTGCCAGTACCTGGCGTATTGGGACCAACGAAGGAAATGCAAAATAAATAAATGCAGCTTGAAAATGTACATGACTAAATTCAATTTTAGTGGTGTACATTTTTTATTTTATAATAATTTTTGAGCAAATTATTACATAATGAAGCATTCATATTATTATCTCAAACAACGAACAAGAAAAAATTGACATTTATATGTAATTTATTTAGAATATTTAGAAATAAAAGAAACGTATTGAATGAGAGTAGTAAGGATTTTTATCTTCATTATAGAGAAATCATATGGTGCAAGATTACAAAGAAATTTCCTAAACTTGCTCTAGAGTGGTAGGACGGATAAGGTCTTAACGGCTGATGTTCGTTATACGTTTCGAGTGGTACCACGTCAGTTACGTCTGTCGTCTCTTAGGTGATGATAGACGTTTTTTATTACATGAATGGGGTGATGAAGGTGAACATTAGAGAAGCTACAATTCAAGATGCACAAGGTATTGGAAAGGTTCATGTTGATAGTTGGAGAACGACATATAAGGATATTATTCCGGATCATTTCTTAAATAACCTTTCATATGAACAGAGAACAGAACTAGCGAAAAGGAATATTACAAAAAAAGATAATCACATGTTAGTAGCAGAAAATGAATTTGGAGAAATAGTTGGCTTTGCTGATGCCTCGACTAGAGAATCGAATGTCGTACCATGTTCAAGCGATTTAACGTCCATTTATCTACTAGAAGAATATCAAGGAAAAGGGATTGGAAAACTTTTATTGAAAGAGTTATTTATGTATTTTAAACAGAAAGGGTATCAGTCCATATTTGTAGAAGTATTGGCAGAAAATAAAACACGTTATTTCTATGAATATTATGGAGCGGAATATGTCAAAACAATGCAAATTACTATTGGTGGAAAAGTATTAGAAGAATATGTGTATGTGTGGAATGATATTGATAAGATCTTAGAAAAACTAGAATAAAGGGGCAATTGTCATCTTGTTCGCCTACCAAAATGATCAACCTTTTTTATTCTCCTATAAATGTTGGGGAATATAATTTCTAATCAGGTTTGTTCTTCAAACATCACACCTTATGTTTCCAAATATAAGATATTCCGTATCAATTAAATCAAATAAGAGTAGGCAATTCCCATGTAAAGTTAAAAAGGAATTGCCTCTTTTTATTTGGCGCAAATGATGAATCATATAGGTTATAGAATAAGTGTTATGAACATACTTCTGAATTAGAGATGCCCTTATATAAACCATTTAAAAATATTGAGATAAAGCCTTTACTCTCTTGCAATAAATCGAAATCCTTTCCAAAAACTAGCCAGTCGTATAAAGAACCACGCATACAACGAGAAATATAAATAGCAGTTTGCTGAACGTCCGTTTGTACAGATAGTTCGCCATCCGTAATGGCTTTTTGTATAAAAGAATGGAGAATTTTATAGAGTTTGCGTTCGGAATGGGTAAAGAAATTTTCTTCGTTTTCAATTAAGCCACTTTTGTAAACGGACCGCATTAAATCCATTCCTAAATCTTCTTTTAAATACTTCATTTGTGCCTCAATTAATGCAATAACCTTTTCCTTGAAGCAAAGATTTGCTGGTAATGTCGTTGTAAATTCCTCGTAAAAAAGATCAATTTCTTTAAATTTCTCTAAGAAAATATCGTACTTAGAAGAGTAATGACCATAGAATGCTCCTTTCGAGCTTTTGCTTTCTAGAACAATTTCATCAACAGTTACTTGATCAAAGCCTTTCTCTTGGAATAATTGAAGTGCTGTTTCGTATATATGTTTTTTTGTTTCTACCGCTTGTTGTTGTCTTGTTTTTTTCATTTTCTGCTCACCCAATTTTTATCAATTTCGCCTTTGCGTAAATCCATGACATCCGCCGGAAGCTACATCTTCATTCAATAAGTGTTTGAACACCAGTTGAATGAAGATAATATATTCTACTTAACTTTAACATAATTTGCGCCTGTGAATAATTTTATTTTTTGGAATAATCAGAAAAATATTGACAAATAATCGTCTTGCCAATTAATATACAGACTATAGTCTATGAAACTATTTTAAAAGGGGTGTACATAATGGATTTAATTGGAAATAGAACATTATGTTCTGTTTTAAGAGAGAGCGCTGAACAACAACCTGAAAAAAGTTTTCTTCATTTCGAAGATCAAAGTGGCATACTTTTTGAAAAAAATTATGAGGATTTTTTTCAAGAGGTCCTACGTTTCAGTAATGCACTTCTTAAGCTTGGCATAAAAAAAGGGGATCATGTGGTGTTACATTTACCAAATAACATGGAATTTTTTACAGCATGGTTTGCTCTTGCTGAAATTGGAGGCATTATGGTGCCAACTAACATTTTATCACCAGCAGATGAGATGAAGTATATGATTACACATTCAGAAGCTGTCCTTGTTATTACGGAAGAGGCTTACATCGAAAAGTTTGTAAGTATTAAGTGCGAAACGCCAACTATACAAAATATCATCATAACGAGACATCAAGGTAAACTTGAGGGAGTGTTAAATTTCAATGAGCTTATTAATAATGAAAGCGTTAACAATTCGCATTTTCCAACCGTTTTGTCAGAGGACATTGTGGCACTTCTTTATACCTCTGGCACAACATCGAAACCAAAAGGTGTTCAACTGACACATGCTAACTATATTTTCACAGGTGAATTAATGGCTCGTACCATTGCATTAACATCAGAGGATCGAACTTTTATTGTCTTACCGCTTTTCCATGGCAATGCACAATATTACTCAACGATGTCTGCCATCATGGTAGGAGCGAGTATTGCTGTGACTGAGAAATTTAGTGCTTCGCGATATTTTAAGCAAGCAAAGACATTAGGAGGAACAGTTGGTTCGTTATTTGCGGCACCTATTCGGATGATTTTAGCAAAAGATTATGACGAAGATATCAAGGATAATCCGTTACGACTTGTCCTTTTTGCACAAGCAGTAGCCGAACACCAGCTAATTCAATTCGAAGAACAATTTGATGTGAAATTATTGCAACTTTATGGTATGACCGAAACAGTTGGGACACCGCTTATTAATCCTCTATTCGGTAAACGAAAAAATATGAGTATAGGTAGACCAAGCATTGGCTATGAAGTTCAGCTGGTTGATGAACATGGGTTCCCGGTGAGACAAGGGGAAGTTGGTCAAATAGCTGTTAAAGGGATTCCAGGAAGAACTTTAATGGAGGGATACTTTAAAAACGAAGAAGCGACTAATGACACATTGAAAGATAACTGGTTACTGACAGGTGATAATGCACGAATCGATGAAGAGGGATATTTTTATTTTGTGGATCGTTTAAAGGATATGATTAAACGTTCAGGAGAAAATATTGCAGCGCATGAAGTAGAGGGTGTATTAGCGAAACATCCAGCGGTATTTGAAGCAGCAGTCATCGGTATACCAGATGAGATGCGTGATGAAGCTATTAAAGCTTATGTCATTTTACAGGCCGGCGCTACTGTCAGTGAAGAGGCGCTGATCGAGAATTGTCGAGAACGTCTCGCAAAGTTTAAAGTGCCAGATAGCATTGAATTTATGATGGATTTCCCTCGTACAGCTGTTGGCAAAATTCAAAAGCATGTTCTACGTAACTCGTATTTGATGACCAAAAATTGAATGTAGAGAGAAGGGGCTATATGAAAAATGTCAAAATATTATTAGCAAGTTTAGCGGGCTCGATCATTGAGTGGTACGATTTTTATTTGTATGGGACTGCAACGGGATTAGTTTTTACTACATTATTCTTCCCTTCGACTAACCCTGCAATCTCTATTTTAATTGCTTTTGCTACATTTGGAGCTGGGTATGCAGCACGTCCAATTGGCAGTTTAATTTTTGGACATCTGGGTGACCGTGTCGGTAGGAAAGCCTCGCTAATGCTTACTTTAATAGGAATGGGCGGTAGTTCGTTCTTGATAGGTTTATTACCTACCTATGCACAAGTCGGGATACTCGCGCCAACGCTATTAGTCATTTTGCGACTTATTCAAGGAGTTGCTCTTGGTGGTGAATGGGGTGGTGCGGTGTTATTAGCTACTGAATCCGCTACGAAAGGTGTGCGTGGTTTTTTCGGTTCCATTCCACAGCTTGGTGTACCGATTGGCTTAGTGTTAGGAACATTTAGTTTTACACTTATTTCTTCATTAACGACAGAAGCGCAATTTATGGCATGGGGATGGCGCTTACCGTTTCTTTTTAGCGCTGTTTTAATTGTTTTAGCCATTTGGATTCGAAGCGGAATCGAAGAAACACCTGAATTTAAACGCAAAAAGGACAATGGTGAATTAGCTAAATTACCAATTGTCCAAGTATTTAAATATAACAAAAAAGATATTTTTCGCATTATTGGCTTAAAAATAGGAGACGGATTTTTCAACGTATTTTTAATGTCCTTTATTTTGGTTTATGCGACTACGTATATTGGCTATACAAGAGATGTCGCACTGTTTGCCCTGACAATAAGCTGTGCCACAATGATTGTAACGATTCCAATTGTAGGGTATTTATCAGATTTTATTGGTCGTAAGAAAATTTATATTGGCGGACTTATATCGATGTTACTCCTAGCCATTCCATATTTCGTCATGATTCCGATTCATTCAACTTATTTCTTTATTATGCAAGTCGTTTTACTAGGTGTCGTTTGGGCAGCTATTTTCGCAACTCAAGGTACGTTTTTCTCTGAATTATTCCCGGCGAATGTTCGATATACAGGATTATCCTTTGGCTATCAAATCGCTGCGGCTATAGTTGGTTTCGGACCTATGCTATGGACATCTTTAGCAACAGAATATGGGGCATCACCTTATTTATTTGGTCCATTAATGATCGTAGGCCTCCTTCTATCACTGCTACTTGCCGTATTTTCACCTGATACACGTACAATCACGCAATATGAAGAACCTGTTGAGAAAGTACATGAAGATGAACAGGTGGCAGATGCTCAAGTAGAAGTGGCGATGACCTCGGCAAAGTCGTAGCTTAATAAAGGAAATACGAGACAAGTAAACAATTAGGGGTGAAACAAATGGGAAAAGAAGTGGCAATTATTACAGGGGCTGCAAGTGGTATTGGACAGGCAATTGCTATTGCTCTATCAGAAAGAAAGATAAGTACAATTCTAGTAGATAAAAATCCATGTACAGAAACGATTCAGCAGCTTACAGGTGATTTCTTTGAACATAATGGTGATATCAATATTGAAGCCTTTATCAATGAGGTCATTACGAATACAATCAAGCATTTTGGCAAAATTGATATTTTAGTAAATAATGCAGGAACGTGCGGTAGAAGTTCATTGGAAACAATGACACTCGAAGAATGGACACGCGATATTTCAACAAATTTACAGAGTACCTTTTTATTTATTCAAAAAGTAGTGTATCCGCATATGAAAGAACAAAAATATGGACGAATTATCAATATTAGCTCTATTTCAGGTATGAATGGCGGTGCTATTTCTGGGAACGAAACAGTAGGAAGATCGGGCCCAGCCTATGCTGCATCAAAAGGTGGCATCATTGCGTTAACCAAATGGGTTGCAAAAGAAATAGGGACCCTTCATATCACGTGTAATTCTGTTGCACCAGGGGCTACTGAAACAGGCATCACAAAAGGTGTCAATTATGAAATTAGCAATCAGCCGATTAATCGTATGGGGCAACCAAGTGAAATAGCTGCTGCCGTTGCTTTTTTAGCAAGTAAAGAAGCAAGTTATATTACGGGGCAAGTGCTTGCGGTAGATGGCGGGTTATATATGTAGGAAGGATGACAATCTATGGAAGCGGGGAAGTAGTGATTAAAAGATTGAAGGTACTAGTTACTCAAATACAATCATTCATAGTTCAACATGATTCATTTACTTCATAAAATAACAGGGTTCTCCTTTTTGAATAGGAGAACCCTGTTTTGTGCATTAGTTTAAGCCTTGGCTATCTTTCCACTCTAAGAATTCATCATAAGTTAATAGTTTATCTAAAATTGTGCCGTCTTCACGGATTTCGATGACACGGTTCGCAATTGTTTGGATGAACTGATGGTCATGAGATGTGAAGAGCATCGCACCTTTGAAGCGCATAAGTCCTTCGTTTAGTGCTTGAATAGATTCAAGGTCAAGGTGGTTCGTTGGTTCATCTAATAAAACAACGTTTGCTGTGGCAAGCATCATTTTAGATAACATACAACGTACTTTTTCTCCCCCTGATAGTACAGAAGGGGATTTCTTTACTTCCTCACCAGAGAATAGCATACGACCTAAGAAGCCGCGTAAGAAGCTTTCTGTTTCATCATCAGGAGAGTATTGGCGTAACCATTCAACTAATGATTTCTCTGAACCTTCGAAGTATTTATCGTGATCATTTTCAAAGTAACTTTGAGAAGTTGTTACGCCCCATTTGAACGTACCAGCATCTGCTTTTCTTTCATCCATTAAAATATCAAGAAGAGCCGTTTTGGCCATTGGATTACCAAGTAAAATGATTTTATCTTCTTTGTTCATTGAAAAGCGAATATCCTTAAATAGTGTTTCGCCTTCATTGCTTGCTGTAAGACCTTCCACTGTTAACACATCGTTACCGATCTCACGTCCAGTTTGGAAGTTAATGAATGGATATTTACGGCTAGAAGGTTTAATGTCGTCAAGCTCGATTTTATCCAACATTTTCTTACGAGAAGTCGCTTGGCTTGATTTCGAAGCGTTCGCAGAGAAACGAGCAACGAATGCTTGTAGCTCTTTAATTTTTTCTTCTTTCTTCTTGTTTTGGTCTGCCATCATTTTTTGTGCTAATTGGCTAGACTCATACCAGAAGTCATAGTTACCAACATATAATTGGATTTTAGAGAAGTCTAAATCCGCGATATGCGTACATACTTTATTTAAGAAGTGACGGTCATGGGATACAACAATAACCGTATTTTCAAAGTTAATTAAGAATTCTTCTAACCATTGGATTGCTTTTAAGTCAAGGTGGTTGGTAGGCTCATCTAGTAATAGAACGTCTGGTTTACCAAATAAAGCTTGTGCTAATAATACTTTGACTTTGTCAGAACCTTCAAGGTCAGCCATTAGCATATAGTGAAGCTCGTCGCCAATCCCTAACCCGTTTAATAATGTTGCTGCTTCTGAGTCAGCTTCCCAACCATTTAGGTCAGCGAATTCACCCTCTAATTCAGCAGCACGCATGCCATCCTCATCAGAAAAGTCTTCTTTTGCGTAGATTGCGTCTTTTTCAGCTTTTACTTCCCAAAGACGTTTGTTCCCCATAACAACTGTATCTAATACATTGTATTCATCGTATTCAAAGTGGTTTTGTTTAAGGACTGATAAACGTTCGTCCTTACCCATTGATACGTGACCTTCTTGCGCTTCAATTTCACCAGAAAGAATTTTTAAAAATGTTGATTTACCAGCACCATTTGCTCCGATTAAACCGTAGCAATTCCCCGGTGTGAATTTTATATTTACGTCTTCAAATAGTTTACGATCGCCATAGCGAAGACCTACATTACTTACTTGAATCATGCAAGTTCCTCCTTTTTTTCACAATGCACCTAGTATATCATGAAATATGTTCCATAGTCTATAAACATTATTAAATCAACGTTTGACGTTATATAAACTATTTACAGTACGAATTACACCAAGATAAATTACCTTAACAGTATGCGTATGATGCAATACATTGAAAACGTATCATCAAAGGCATGCACGCTTGTATGTGTGCTACTGAATCGGTCGTCTCTTTGTATAATTATAGTACATTCCATTTATACTATCGTGTAGGTGAATGGAGGTGTTGACTAATGGAGTATGAATATAAAATGAAGTTTTACTTTGACGAAGGTCGTGAAGAAGATTATAAAATCAAGACAAATATTGAACAAGAAACATTTACAGAAGAAATGTCGAATAGATTCAATGAGAAACCCTGGTATTCATTTACGGAGACAGAAAATTATAAAACGATTTTTATTAGTACGAAAGATGTTTATAAGGTAGTAGTAGAAAAAGATGTTTTAACATTTGATTAATCCAATGTATTTAGTCACATCTCAATCAGGTGTGGCTTTTTATTATGTCTTGAAAGATCGAGTAGGATATAGAAAAAGGAAAGATATTAAAAGGGTTTTCGTTCTTTTAACAGATGCACATATTGCAAGTACTGATTCACCTTGATTTGTTAGCGTAGCATCAAACAGTTGGAGCTGTTTAGGCATTGCTCCTAAGTCAGCAAATATTAGTTTTTCTGTGATTGTGTTCGTGTCATGCAATACTTACAGTACATTAGTGCATATAAAAAAGCCACTTGAAGTGACTTTAAAAAACTATAACCCCGTTGAGTCAAAATAATCTTTTTATCGAATTATTGCGTTGTACTTTTTCTAACAAAATAAAGAAAAATCAGTTGAAACAGTACAACCACTATAAATACAATACCCAAAACTGCGAATGATATCATTTTAATTTCTGGCGTTTGAGCTACTCCTGCAGCATCGACTTCTCTTACTCCTATAAATATTGCTCCAACAGCAAAAATAATTAGCCACACAATATTTATAGCCCACCACATGATTTTAATAATAATCAACCTCTTTCTATAATTGTATTTGGTTCATCACCATAAATTAGAGTTGTTTTCCGTTCCAGCGGGGCACTTTCTAGGGTGCTTCCTGTAATCACTTTGGAGAAACCAGGAACGAAATCACTTAGTACTCTAAAATTCATACGCTCTTTAACCAAATGTCACTTTCGACTATTGGTGACGAATCGCAATCTTTTTTCGTATTTTTCCTTTTATGGTTTAATTATAATTCTTCTTCTTTTTATTGGAAACGAACTTGAGTCGGTGCTACCACTCAGCCTTAAGACTGATTTTCTTATCATTCACAAAATAAATGCAATAAACAGACAACCAAGAGTAGTTATCTGTTCCTTAATCTTAAATATTTCATTTATGTCTGTTTTTTAAATTAGTTCTTGCAAGACTTTGTTATTCAAGCACCCAAAAATCCTCGATATAGTTAGATGACAGCACTTTCTAATCCAATTCTGCGTTAACTCGATAGTACATCATGAAATATGTTCCATAGTCTATAAACATTATTGAATGAATGTTTATCATAAAATTAATGATTTGTCCTAGTTATTTGAAAATTATTGATTAATTCACCAATTTTGGAAATTATTTATGTATAATGAATTTGAAGGAGGGGAATTTTAACAAAAGTCTGACTGTAATGGTAAATGGATTGGCTTGTGACAAATAGCTGAGTTACTTCATTTCGAAATACGTATAGTTATTATGATAAGTATTCTTACATTATTTTCAAACAGACGCAAAAAGAAAGATAGCAAAAAATATACTAGACATAAATAGTAGGAGGAAACAATGAAACTGA
Organism: Lysinibacillus sp. RS11; assembly: GCF_042019215.1. Taxonomy (NCBI): domain Bacteria; kingdom Bacillati; phylum Bacillota; class Bacilli; order Caryophanales; family Bacillaceae; genus Lysinibacillus; species Lysinibacillus sp. RS11. The sequence continues at coordinate 2,372,323 of NZ_CP168124.1, forward strand.
AAACAATCGCAGCATTATTCGTTATGCTACTTTTAGCATTCAATTTTGAGGTAGCTGATGCGAGCTCATTTAAAGAAGTTAAAGTTATTACAAGTTCATCTATTGAAGTATATGAAAAACCCGATGCATCCTCAAAAGTATTAGGAACTGTGACAGAAGGAACGCTTGTAACACAAATCAGCGAGGGACATAATGGTACATTTTCACGTATATCCTATCTAAATAAAGATGGGAAAATAGTAAATGGCTATATAGCTGATATTGCACTTGATGATGCTCTATACGGTATTCAGATAGCTAGTTCTAAAAGTGGTTTGGTAGTGAAACAAACACCATCATTGAAAGGAAAAACAGTTGCGACTCTACAACATAAAATGGTTGTGAAAGACTTCGGTTCTGTTGGAAACGGATGGTCATTGGTACAATACGGTAATGTCATTGGCTATGCTACTACAAGTTTTATGAGTGAATCTAAACCAACAACAAAATATGTAGTAACACAAGGTCTTGTTGTTAGAAATATCGCTAGTCCTTCTGGAGATAATATCGGAGAACTTTCGAAAAACGAAGAAGTTTTAGTTCATTCTACAATTGCTGGTTGGTCATTTGTAACAACGCCACTGTACGGAGGTTATGTAATAGATTCACATTTAACTTCTAAAAATCCGTCGGCTAAAACTAGTAATGGTTCAAGTGGCTCATCAACACCTTCAAACGGAAGTAAGTCAAAATATAAAAATTGTACAGAACTTCGTAAGGATCATCCAAATGGAGTAGGTAGCGATCACCCAGCTTATGAAAAAAAGCATGATCGTGATGGAGATGGATGGGCTTGTGAAAGATAATAAAATTAGCTACCTGTAATTGGGTAGCTTTTTTTTGATCAATTATTTAAGTTAATAATGCTCGATTTTTTAAATATATGATTTTCTTCGATAAATACTCAGCGTCAAGCCGATAGCAACGCTTCCTAGGAGCATTGGAAAAAGACCATAGCTAATAAATGGGATTGGCATTGACATAACGGGTACAAGGCCAAATAACATGAATACTTGGTAGACAATTTGTGTTGTTAAAAAGGCAAGCCCACCTATAATTAATAAACGACCATATTCGTTATGAATGAAACCTAGTGTGTGTGCTATACGATAAATAATGAAGCCAAGAATACATAAAACGATTACTCCTGCAATAATCCCATATGATTGTAAAATCGTGAGTAATACAAAATCAGTATGTGCTCCACCCGCAAATGTTTGACTGCTGGAGCCAAACCAAGTGAGGTCCTTCATCGCAGTTGAAATAAATAGTACGTTAGAAGAATCTTCTAAACCTGGTGTAAAGATCGTCTTCATTCGTGCAAGCTGATACGGTTCTAATGGCGCAACCATTAAGTATCCGATAAAAACAACAAATAGAAAACTAAATGCTGCAGTAATGGCTAGCTTGTGCTTACGAGAAAAGCTGCTTGTAAAAAATAATGTGGCAACAATCGCTGTATAGGTACTGAGTAAAGAAATGTCCGATAATCGTAAGTAAAAATATACGCCTATCGCATAAAGAATAAGTAGAAACCATAATGATTTTTTTTGTTTAGCGAAAAGCCCAGCAAAAGAAATTAAAAAGAGAGGCAACGTCATCCAACCTTGAATTTCAAGAGGACCTGCTTTAAAGAAAATTACACCATTGATCGCTTCGTTCCCATTTAAGACAATGAGAAACAAAAGAAATGCAAGTATATACATATGCGTTGAATAGCGCTCTAGCTTGCGAAAATCGAATCGCATTAAGAAAATTGCCACAGCAATGCCAGCAATAACAATAACGAAATTACGTATGATAAAATCTCGTAACGAGAGCTCTGCCGGCAGGAGCGGTAAGAAGCTACACATTGCTGCCAGCACAAATGGAATAACTAGTAGCCAATCGATTTTCGGCTGATGTATCTGATTGAGCGAGATACCAAGTTTCGTTGCATTACCCATTTCAAGCACCGCCTGATGTTCCGCATCGGTATCGTTGTATCCATTTTCCTGCCAAGCCTGCTTCGACTTCGCTAAATGATACGTCAACTCCTTTTCAACCGAATCATGTGCCTCCTTATTGCGAATATGTCCCTTTACGTGTTGAATATAGTCCTTAATCGTTCGCATAGCGTGCCTCCTTCAGTAATTGCTGAATAGAAGGGAGTTTGTGCGTTTCTTTGTTAAGCTTTGTCAATAGCTTGACGCCCTTATTAGAAAGTACATATCGTTTTTCGTTCTCCTGCCATTCACTAACGACTAGCTGCTGTTGTTCGAGGCGATGAAGCATGGCATAAATCATCCCTTCATTTAAATGGACTGTCTGTTTGTTGTTAGTATAAAGTAGCTGCGTGAGCTCATAGCCTGTGCGTGTCGTTTGTAGCATTGATAATAGCATTTGATCAGAAAATTCCTCATGAATGCCTTTACGTATCGCTTCCCGATGTTGTTCTGTAAACTGCACTTTTTTAAAGTGATTTTTCATCGCTTGTTTAAAACGTGTTTCCGTCAAATGGATTCCCTCCTAACGCTTTTTGTAACAAAGTACGTGCCTTATGAAGTCTCGTTTTCACCGTGTTTTTATTCATTGATAAAATACTGGCAATTTCCTGAACCGAATACTCCTCAAAATAATAAAAGTAAATCACTTCACGATACTTAACAGGGAGTGCCATCACAAGGTCAAACAATGCCTCGTCCTCACTATTTTGAACGACCTGTTCTAACAAATTATCCGTTTCCAGTGTTTCCGCTAACACATTCGTTTCGGTAACATCAACGTTTTTCTTGTACCAGCTCTTGAGATAGTCCTTTGAATGATTTATAGCAATACGCCACAACCAAGTCTTCATACTAGCTTTCCCTCGGTAGCTAGGAAGGGCCTTATAGCACTTTATAAAAATCTCTTGTGTTAAATCCTCAGCAAGGGCCGCATCATGTACATATGTATAAACGAGCTGTAGAACTTCTTGACCATAGTCTGTCATTAGCTCCTCAATCACCGAATTTCGTGATAATGCGCTTATTTGAATCGTTTCCTCCATTTTCATCCCTCCTTACCTGTTCATACATTAGACGACTGCCAAATAGTACCGGTTTTGTTTTTATTATATAAAAAATCATCGATACTACTTCATTTTTAATTGAATCGAAGGATAGGCAATCATTTCATAGGATTTTTGATAGGAGTTGCGAGCCTTTGGAAAGTGTTCTAGATGTTTAATGTGAGGGGTACATTAATAGAAGTATGAACCAATGGAAAAAATCTAATAGAATTACCGCCATTAGAGAGGTTAAAGAATCAAAACTATTAGGAAGAGGGGTAAACTTTGAATAATTTTTTCGTTTTTTTGATAATTATTGTATTTATTTGTATAGTCTTTAGTAATAAAATATTTTCAATTGCTAATAGTCCTTCCGAATCTAAGCTTTACATAAATGTTTTTGATCCTAATAGCTTGATGTTTACATTTTATCAATACGACCAGATTCAAAATAAAAGTAAATTATTATTAAGTAAGGAAACGGCAGATTATACTTCTTTCGCTTATACTGAAGGTAATAATAAATTGTATTTTGCAGATGGTATATCAGATCGTACAATACAATTATTTGAAAATGACCTAAATACTAATCAAATGAAACAGTTAACCACTGTATTTAATAACGTTGACTTTATCCAAATAGACAAAGAACAAAAAATGATCTTTATGAGAGTCTTATTAAGAGATGAATTTAAAAATTTTCATATGGCTACCTATAATCTTGAAACACAGAAAATACAAATTTGGGAAGAAGAAAATAAGGATAGAAGTGTTTTAGATTTTAATTATAACCCAAACAATAATCAATTAATTGTAGTATCTTTCTCCCAGGACGAACATCAGAAGAAACTTGACGAGGCTAATAAAAATCAAACCAAATTACAACCAACCAAATACAGTTTAGATATTTATGATATTGAAGGACAAAAAAAGAAACATATAGCGAATGTGGAGAGATTTATAAGTGGAGCATCATTGGCGCCAGATGCTAATTCGGTTATCATCAGCTATGATGAAGCTATAGACAGTCCTATTTCGCATGTTGTAGAAATAGATATTAAATCAAAAAAGGTAAAGCCTTTACTAGATCGTAGTGGTATTTATTCGAAAATTCGCTTCGTAAAATTCGATGAAAAAAAAGAAGGGTTTTTTTTCTTATCTAGTGTGATTGATGAAGAAAAGGGTTATAGTATTTTGAAAATACCTAAAGAGAGCGTACTTTCATACTATGACATTACGAAACAGAAAGTTAAAAATATATGGCGGGCTGAAAAAAGTGTCATTGTAAACTATTCAGCTGATAATTTTTAATGAGTAAAGAGTGCTTAGTACAACGCCCAAATATAAAGAGAGCAATCTAGCTAAATTTTATTTGCGCGAAAAACATTACAAAAATACTCTCCATTGCCCTGAGAAGATGTTTTGGCGTTGTTTAATTAAATCAAATAATTCAGAAAAAACCATTGACTTTAGAAAGTTGTGCCTGTAAAATATTTCAAAATCAATAAAAAAATTCGATGAAAAAGAGAGTAGTTTATGGTGGGACTGGAAAGCGATTTAGGGACGGTGTGAGCCTAATGCAGCAGCCATAAATGAAACGCACTTTGGAGAAGATTCTCGAATGAGTAGTAGAGAATACCGGGGAGTCACCTCGTTAACAACGGAAAGTGGTCATATAATTTGGCAACTAGAGTGGTACCACGGGATAACTATGCTCTCGTCTCTATTTTAGAGACGAGGGCTTTTTTTATCTTCATTCAGCAGAAAACGCTTATCTCTAAAGGTAAGAGATGAAAAGGGGATTTGTTTCTTTATCAGTGAGTTTCCAACTCCATTGAATGAAGCCTTCGGACGCAATTCCATCAAGGCGAAATTGATTATATATTGGGAGGAGAAAAAAACATGCATACACAAATTGCGAAAAGCATTGCTGAGGCATTAAAGAATGAGCTTTCTGTCAACGAAATTCAACATTTACTGGAGAAACCGAAAAAATTGGACTTAGGGGATGTGGCATTTCCATGCTTTATACTAGCTAAGAAATTAGGGAAATCGCCTCACAGTATCGCTTCCGAAATTAAAAACAATATAAGTTGTGAAATAGTGCAAGATGTTCAAGTAGTAGGTGGTTACGTCAATATTTTTTACGATCAGCCGATGATTACAAAACAGGTAATTAGCCGAATAGTAAAAGAAAAAAATTTATATGGAACCCAACAGGAATCAAAAGGAAATGTAGTTTTTGATTTTTCTTCCCCTAATATAGCGAAGCCTTTTTCAATGGGCCATTTACGTTCTACAGTAATCGGTAATGCTTTGGCAAACATTGCCGAGAAAAATGGCTATAAAGCAATTCGTATTAATCATTTAGGGGACTGGGGAACACAATTTGGAAAATTAATCGTGTCCTATAAAAAATGGGGAGATCAACAAAAAATTGAAGCTGCTCCCATAAAGGAATTATTAAAAATATATGTGCAGTTCCATGAAGAAGCGGAGCAGGATGACACACTCAATGAACAGGCACGTGCCGCATTTAAAGCATTAGAGGATGGGGATGAAGGGACATTAGCTCTTTGGCAATGGTTTAGAGATGCATCACTTGTAGAATTCAAGACCATTTATCAACTGCTGGGCATTGATTTTGATTCATTTGATGGGGAAGCTTTTTACAATGATAAAATGGCTGCTGTTGTGAAAGAGCTAGAAGAAAAACAACTGCTAGTGAAATCGGATGGTGCGTATGTCGTTGAATTAGACAATATGCCACCATGCTTAATAACGAAAGCAGACGGTGCTACGCTTTATGCTACCCGTGATTTAGCAGCAGCTTTTTACCGACAAAAACAATATGGCCCTAAAAAGATATTTTATGTTGTAGGAAATGAACAATCTCTCCATTTTAAACAACTATTTAAAGTTATTGAGAAAATGGGCTATAACTGGGCAAAAGACTTACAGCATGTTCCTTTCGGGATGATTCTGCAAGAGGGGAAAAAAATGTCGACGCGTAAAGGCAAAATTGTTTTATTAGCAGATGTACTGAAGGAAGCGATTGCTACAGCGAAGCGAAATATCGATGAAAAAAATCCAATGCTTGAGCAGAAAGATAGCATCGCACATCAGGTCGGTGTTGGTGCAGTCATTTTTAACGATTTAAAAAATGATCGTCTACACGATATTGAGTTTTCCATTGAGGACATGATGAATTTTGAGGGAGAAACAGGGCCATATATTCAATATACTTATGCACGTATTTCATCTCTTTTAGAAAAAGCAGAAGACAACGGTAACGAAGTATTTTGTGAAACATTAGGTGAGCAAGCATGGCCAGTCATTTTATTACTAGAACAGTTTCCCAATGTAATTACCAACGCTTTTGAGCAAGCTGATCCATCACAAATTGCTAAATATGCCCTACAATTAGCGCGTCTATTTAATAAATATTATGCACAAAATAAAGTATTGGTCGATGACAACCAAAGAAGTTCACGATTAGCATTTTGTCAATGTGTATCTGTTGTTTTAAAAGAATCGTTAGCATTGTTAGGAATTGAAGCGCCTAAAAATATGTAGGCACTTCTATATCATCGTTGTAGATGCATTTTCAGTCATTTATTGCCATGAAATTGACCGCAACTAGAAAAAATGGTACAAGGAAATAGTGTGAAATTTAAGGTCTTATCAGCATGTTAGACTTTAGTGGAATTTTTCGAATTATATAGAGAGAAGGTTTTTAGAAAGTATGAAGAAAAAGCAATGGCGTGTTTCCGCGCTACTTGTGATTGTCAGTATTTTTTTCGTTGCACTCAATATGCGGCCAGCAGTCACAGGGATTGGACCACTATTTAATGTACTTTTGGAGTCACTCCATGTATCCAATACAAAAATGAGCTTTTTAACGTCTATTCCGGTGTTTTGTATGGGACTCTTTGCACCATTCGCTGTACCCTTACAAAGGAAACTCGGAACAAAAACAGCGATCACGCTACTACTAATCATCATCGCATTAGCAAATGGGCTACGCTTTTTTAAAGAAAGCTATGGACTACTTGTTGTCACAAGCTTTGCTGCAGGGTTTGCCATTGCGCTTATTGGTCCAATGTTAAATGCCTATATAAAAAAGAAATTCCCGACCCGTTTTACAACAGTTGTAGGTATTTATTCGTTTGGAATAGGAACAGGGGCAACATTAAGTGCAGCACTAACAGTAACATTTTATAATCATTTTCATGAGAGCTGGACTATGGCGCTTGGCAGTTGGGCAGTACTAGCAATGATCGCTCTTGTCATTTGGTTACTGACAATACAAAAAGACCAGGACGAGTTATCAGAAACAGATGTATTGAGTAAAAATGATGCGCGAAATCCATGGAATAATGTTCGTGCTTGGACTATTTTAATTTATTTTGGTTTACAAACATCTTTGTTTTTCTCAATGATGTCTTGGTTAGTACCGATGATACAGGATAAGGGCTATTCACTTGTCGCTGCAAGTTCTATGCTAACTTTTATGTCGATCGTTCAAATGATTGGAAATATCACTGTCCCTATACTAATGGAAAAGTGGGCGAATCGAATGGGTTGGCTTTTCTCTTTAGGAATCCTAGGTATTATCGGCTTTGCACTACTATGGTTAAGTTCAGGTGCTATGTTGTGGATTGCCGTATTAATAATAGGGATCGTTTTAAGTGGCTTATTTCCAATTGGTCTATTGTTACCATTGGACGAGGCAAAAAATGATGAGGAGGCCAATAGCTGGTCATCAATGGTGCTTTCCGGAGGCTTTATGATAAGTGCCATCATTCCTATACTAATCGGTTATTGCTATGATGTGACGGGTAATCATACATTTACCTATGCCATATTTATGCTGTTAATGCTTGGCATAGTAGCTACTACAATTATTCTAAAGAAAAAATAATTTTGAGGCATGCGAGAATTTATGCGCATGTCTTTTTTTTATAAATAATATTTCAAACGCGATTTATAAGTCATTTTTCATAGTAAAGCTAGAAAAGAGTCGTTTTTTATAGGTATAACGAATTGAATAAAAGGGATGAGTAGTATTTTCACAACATGTCTAAACTAATAATATTATTATGTAAACTTGAAACGTATAAAAACCTTGTTTATGATAGAGAAGAAAGATCTTTAAGAAAGTTTTGGTGAACGTATGCGGAAAAAGATGCTCATTCTTGGAGCAACAGCTTTACTATTAACAGGCTGTGAAAATGATTCATTGGCAGAAATGTTTCATACTAAAAAGGCCGAGGTAAAATCGGAAAAAGTTGTTATGAAGAAAGAAGAAAAAATTGTACCAGAAGTAAAAATAGTTGGAGAAAATGGAATCGGTGCAGGCATTATTGTAAAAAAAGAGGATGCGAAGCTTTATATTGTGACAAATGGTGCGCTCGTAGCTTCAAAGCCAGCTGCTCTCGTCCAATTTAATAATAATAAGCTTGTGGAAGCCAATGTGCACTATATGTCTACAGCATATAATATCGCCATTTTAGAAGTTACATACAACGCATCGGTAAAGGTGCCAACTGTTTATAACGGGGAATTAAATCAATTAGCTGTTTTTGTCGATAGTTTACCGCACGTCATTAAAAAATATAGTGACAGAAAAGCAGCTTATTACATAGATGCAGAACAAAACATACCTTTAGGGAGCCCTGTTCTAGAAGCGGAGAGTGGTGAAATTGTAGGCATCTATTTTAAACGCCAGCAAAACGATGTTTCACAGCCGTACATACTGCCATTTCAAGATATTGAGCAGTTTTTAGATGAATGGATTGAAGAAGGTATGAAGACAAGAGACCGGCTATCTCAGTCAAAAAATTTATATCCATATATAGAACAGGGTGACAAAGAAGCCGTCCAGCAAGCGATTGATCGATATGGAAAGAACATTTTTGCTTATAATAGTGATGAAGTAAAACTATTTATAGATACATTTCATAAGCATTTACAAGCAGCTGTTGAGATTTATGATGCTAGTGTAATGAAACCTTTCGCAGGTACAGACGAGTTACAAAGCACACTGAATAATATGGTTGCGTATTACGAATCCAAACACGCGAAAATTCAATTTTCCAATACGACGATTAAAAACATTAAAATGGATGGACAAACTATTGTAGTTCGTGCAAAAACGGAATATGTACTAACGAATGCTGCTGGTCAAGAAGCACTTGCAAATTCTTTGATGGTATATGAAATAAATAAAAATGAACAGGGCGAGTATAAGCTTATTCGTCTAACAACTGAGGAGTGAAAAGTTGGATGGAGCAAGCAAGACAAATGCTACAACATCATTTTGGCTATGATTCATTTCGCAATGGACAGGCACCAATTATAGAGCAAACATTACGAGGTCAATCAAGTCTTTGTGTGATGCCAACTGGCGGAGGTAAATCAATTTGCTATCAAATTCCGGCGTTGATGCTAGATGGGCTCACAGTCGTCATATCCCCCTTAATTTCTTTAATGCAAGATCAGGTAGAAGCATTACGTGCCGCCAATATTCCGGCCGCGTATATTAATAGCACCTTATCTGTACAAGAAGTAAATGAAACGATGCAGCTTGCGAGTGCAGGTTATTTAAAGTTACTTTATATAGCGCCAGAGCGATTAGAGAGTGCAACGTTTTTACAAGTATTAGCGAATTTATCTGTGCCATTGATTGCTGTAGATGAAGCCCACTGTATATCCCAGTGGGGGCATGATTTTAGACCGAGCTACCGAGCAATTCAAAAATTATTTACATTATGGCCCCAAAAGCCTACAGTCCTAGCACTAACTGCAACAGCTACACCAGCAGTTTGTGAAGATATTAGACAATTATTAGAAATTGACGAGCATTCAACGGTGATCACTGGCTTTTCGCGTGATAATTTAGCTTTCTCTGTGTTAATTGGTGAAAATAAAGAACGTTACATTAAAGATTATTTAGTGAAAAATAAAAATGAAGCGGGCATTATTTATGCAGCGACTCGAAAAGCAGTCGACGCCATATATGAGCTTTTAAGTCGTTTGGGTGAATCTGTTGCTAAATACCATGCGGGACTACCAGAGGACATGCGTACGTCAGAGCAGGAGCGTTTTTTAAAAGATGAGGCACGTATTATGGTAGCAACTAATGCGTTTGGAATGGGGATTGATAAGAGTAATGTGCGCTTTGTCATTCATTATCAAATGCCGCGCAATATGGAGAGCTATTATCAGGAAGCAGGGCGTGCAGGACGTGATGGCTTACCAAGTGCATGTATTTTGCTGTATGCATCAGGGGATGTCCAAACACAACGCTTTTTAATTGAACAGACGCAGGATGAAGCTCGCATTACGCAGGAACTAGCAAAGCTACAAACGATGGTTGACTATTGTCATACAGAAGGCTGTTTACAAAATGCGATCTTAACGTATTTTGGCGAAGAAGCAGGGGTGCCTTGTAGTCGTTGTAGTAATTGTAATGATGGACGGGAAGTCAAAGATGTGACAGTAGATGCACAAAAAGTGTTAGCCTGTGTCGTAAGGATGGGGCAAAAATTCGGCAAGACGATGGTGGCTCAAGTGCTAATTGGCTCCAAAAATCAAAAAATGACTGAATTTGGCTTTGCAAGGCTGTCTACCTATGGCATTTTAAAAGGCCAATACTCCTCGAAGGATGTCTCAAGCTTTATAGAATTTTTAATCGCTGAAGGTTTACTGGCCGTTAAGCATGGCACGTTTCCAACTATTTATGTACCTGAGGAAGGCAAGGAAGTGCTAATGGGTAAGCGAACGGTTATGCGAAAAGAAGCGGTTACTGTGCGTAAACTTGCAGACAATGACCCGTTATTTGAGCATTTACGAGTATTGCGTAAAGAGATTGCTGATGAAGAACAGGTACCACCATTTGTTGTGTTCTCTGATAAAACATTACGTGAGCTATGCGACAAAAAACCAATGGAGCTTGAAGGGTTGCGACATGTTAGTGGGATTGGTGAAGTAAAATTCGAAAAATACGGCAAGCGTTTCTTCGATGCCCTTCAGTCTTTTTTGAAAATAACATCAAATAGTTAGTTGAAAGTGATCGAGGAAAAAAGTAAGTGCTTAATTCAAAAGAATTATGCACTTTTTTTCTAAGTAGATGTGAACTTACTCAACTTGATGGCCGAATGCCATGATGTCCTTAAATCAACAAAACAAAAAACCCGGAAAGAATTTTCCGGGCTTGATTCTCACTTACTTATAGTGCTCCATGACACACTGCCTCGCTTCCGCATTGAATCTTAAAATTTTTTAAGAAATCTGTGCTTTAGCTTCATTCAGTTTTGATGGTCCTTCTGAGTTACCGGTCAGCCCCACTCATCGGGTTAACCCTCCTTGTCATTGGATTTGAAGTGAAATCTTTACTAGTATAGACCTTTAATTATTTTTTATACACGTCATTTAAATTTTTCGATTGAAAGAGATAAATTTTTATTCCAATGCTCAGTGATGAACTGATCTCGACCTGACAGCGCACGATCTTTCTTATAATGCTCCGACTCTTTTTTATAATAGTCCTGATGATAATCTTCTGCAGGATAGAACTGTTTGGCATCGCGAATTGTGGTTACAATAGGTTTAATAAAGCGACCACTTTTTGCTAGTTTTTCCTTGGATAATTCGGCAATGCGCTTTTGCTCTTCTGAATAAGTGAAGATGGCCGTCGTGTATGATTCACCACGGTCATGGAATTGACCATAGGCATCCGTTGGGTCGATTTGCATCCAGTAAATATCAAGAAGCTGCTCATAACTAAAAACGCTAGGATCGAATTCGATTTCGACTACTTCTAAATGGCCAGAAGTACCTTTTTTGACATCCTCATAAGTAGGATTTTTTAAATGGCCACCCATGTAGCCAGAAGTAACCTTATGTATACCATCCCATTCAACAAATGGCTTAACCATACACCAAAAACAGCCACCAGCAAACGTTGCTTTTTCAATCATATTGATCATCCTTTCCACTCTATTTTGAAGAAATTATAGCATTATTTTGCTCGTTATTGGCATTTTAGGTGTAAAATAACGAAAAGGTAGTTGATGATAGGCGCAGCAACGTTTAAAATGAAACTTTCCTTACGATGAATCGTTACATTAACTATAAAAAATAGAGGAGTTATTAGTTATGGAAGAGCAAGATTATACAAGACGCTCGCAACGTCCCAAAAAACGTCGATTGCGAAAAGGGAGAGTATTGTTCACATTGTTATTACTCTGTGTCATTGGCGGCGTGGGCTATGCTGTTACGCAATATCAAAATGGGCTAGAATTAGCAAGCGATACAAAGGTAGCTCAGGAGGATTTCAGCGGCGACACAGTAAATGGCGATATTGAAAACTATTTATTATTAGGAATCGATACACGTGGTGAAGAGAAATCACGAACAGATACAATGATGGTATTATCTTGGAACAAGAAAACAAATGATGTCAAACTCGTATCATTTATGCGAGATATTTATGCGGAGATCCCTGGTTACCAATCCTATAAGCTAAACACGGCTTACTATCTAGGTGGAGTTCAATTATTAAAGGATACGATTAGCAATATGTTTGGTCTTCCGATTCATCATTATGCGATTGTCGATTTCAAAAATTTTGAATCACTTGTCGATATTTTAGCGCCAAATGGAGTAAAAATCGATGTAGAGAAGGATATGTCTGAAAAAATTGGCGTTTCATTAAAGCAAGGTGAGCAAAACTTAAATGGTAAGGAATTACTTGGCTATGCACGATTCCGCCACGATGCTGAAGGCGATTTTGGTCGTGTCGCACGTCAGCAAAAAGTTATTGAAGCCTTAAAGAATGAAATATTAGCGCCTCAAAATATAGTGAATTTACCAAAATTCGTTGGTGCAGCACAAGGCTATATAACAACGGACCTTTCATCTAAAGAAGAGGTTCAACAAGTGCTTAAAATGGTGTCTAAAGGTAAAGTCAACATAGAAAAAGCAACGATTCCAATTGAAGGAAGCTTTAGTTACAAATACTTTAGTCATGCTGGGGATTCAATTGTTATTGATGTAGAGAAAAACAAAGAATTTTTACGTAAATTTTTAGGTATTTCTTTGGAGTGATGTTTCGCCAAAGCTAACATTTTCTTGTAAAATAAAGGTATAGGATTTGTATTGGGGTGAGTACATGGAAAAAGAAAGACCAAGAGAGCGATCGAATTTCTTTTCAACGAAGTTTATTCGCTTTTTAGGTGGTAAAAACTTATTTTTTACACTAATTATTTTAGTATTACTTGCGTGCGTTATTTTTATGTTCCAAAAAGTTGCCTTTATATTTACCCCGCTAAAAGTTTTATTTCAGGTAGTAATTCTACCAGGGGTACTTGCCGGTATTGCGTATTATTTATTACGCCCATTATTAGGGCTTTTAGAAAGGTGGCGTATCCCAAGAATTTGGGGTATTTTACTTCTGTATATCGCTGTAATTGGCATATTAACGTTATTAATATTACTTGTCTATCCGTTTTTGCGAGACCAGTTTACTAATTTAGCAAAGGAATTCCCAGAGTATTTTATGGCGTTAACGCAAAATGCGGTTGATTATCTCAATAATTCACGCATTACTGAGTACTTAGATAAAATGAATTTTAATGAAGTAGTGAAGAACTTTACTACGGATATGGTGAAAACAGTAAAAGATACGGCTACCAATTTAGCGCAAGGCGTAGCATCTGGTATTACTGGCTTCGTTTCAACATTAACGGGAATTGTTCTGTCATTAGTGACGGTGCCATTTATTTTATTTTACTTACTTAAAGATGGTGAAAAACTACCGAATTTTATTTTAAAAGCATGCCCACCACGTATGCGTAAAGAAGTACATGAAATTTTCCACGATATGGACAAGCAAATTAGTTCATACATACAGGGGCAAATTTTAGTATCCATGTGTATCGGTTCAATGGTAACAATCGGCTTTTTAATTATCGGTATGAAATATGCTTTATTGCTAGGGTTCCTTGCGATGATCACGAGTGTGGTTCCATACTTAGGGCCAGTCATTGCGATTACACCAGCTGTCATAATCGCTCTTGTAACATCACCGTTCATGCTATTTAAATTAGCCATTGTATGGACAGTTGTACAGCTGATTGAAGGGAAATTTATTTCTCCTCAAATTATGGGTAAATCACTAAGTATCCATCCAATTACAATTATTTTTGTGTTATTAACGGCAGGTTCATTATTTGGCGTACCAGGTGTTATTTTAGGGATTCCAGGCTATGCCATCTTAAAAGTACTAGTGACACATTTATTCAAGCTATTTAAGCAACGTTATAATCGTTATGAAGATGAGGAACAGCAAAAATATGAGGTGTAAGAAGAGACAGTTACTGCGAAAGTGCAGTAACTGTTTTTTTGATTAAAATCAAAGTTCACAAGCTTATTCAACGTGAAGGAATGAAAGCAACTGTGTCATTTTTTTATAGGGGGAGAAGTGTTTGAAGTTAGTCGATTTGTAAAAGTATGTAGTGCATCTAAAAATTTTTCATGTTCTTCAATAAAAGGGAAGTGGTTACTATTTTCAAATATTTGAAGGCTTGAATTTGGCAACAGGTTATGTAGTTCTTCAGAAAATTCAACAGGACACTGAACATCATATTTTCCGCATAAGATTAAAGACGGAACAGGATTATTATTTATGGTTTCACTGACATCATAATAACGTAATTCAGATGAATAAGCTGCCATTCTTGATTTATTAATAGCGACGAATTGCATTTCTTTGTAGTATTCATCAACTTTATCTTTAGAATGAATGCACAACTCGAAGAATTTTTTTGCTGCAGATTCTTTACTTTTCTTACTCATAAAAGGTAACATTTTAAAGAAGATTTTTATCATATCTTTTTTGTATTTACCATTTTCCACATTGAATAAATTGTTTTTAGATCGGTTTATTCTATTTGATACTGCTGTACCACATAAAATAATTTCAGAAAGTTTGTCTGGATACATAGAAAGATAAGTTAAACCTAAAAAACCTCCTGTTGAGTGTCCAGCAAAAGCCCAATTAGAATATTTAAGTTCCTTACGAATACTTTCTAAATCTTTCACAGTTTCTTCCATGCTTAAATCTTTTTTTGATCTAATTTTAGTGGAAGACCCCGTATTTTTTAAATTTACTAATATTACTTTATAACATTCTCCAATTGCAGCGGAATATGGCTCTTTACCAGATAAAAATTCTTGGTATAAATGTGCTATGCAAATTGGGTCTTTGCCTTTTCCACCAATAAATACTTCAAATTCTCCACGATCTGTTTTAATCATTTCTCTCAGCAAAAGACTTCATCCTTTCTTATTTAGAGTGGCAAAAAAATATAGCAATAGCTATAAATACTTTTTAAATGCGTTGTATAGTTTGTAAGATACGAGTTCATGTAGAAGTTGTAAGTTAGGAATATTGCATTTTGGTTGTGGGTTATACTTGAAACATCAATTTTTTTGAAGTACTTTAATATTAAGGTTAGTAATGTTTGGTAAATATTCCACTTTTCTAAGGTTAATTATATCACAAAAATTGGAAATAAACAGTTGGTTCAAATCATGTCTTAACTTATAGGGAGGGCTTTATGGGATATATAAAGGATTTGCGTAAATTAGTTGGAAGTAAACCATTAACTTCTTTCAGCGGGTGTCCAAAAACATTCGCTGAAAGAAGTTAATGCCTCCGGCGGATGTCACGGAATCGGAAAGGAGTGGTTTGTGCAAGCACAAAGCCGATTCCGGACGCAATTATGCCGAGGCATAATTGATTCATATGCGGTGCTTGTGTATTAGTCATCAATAATCTTCAACAAGTTTTATTACAGCTTCGAATAGACAACGGGTGTTGGGGCTTGATTGGTGGTTCAATGGAGCTAGGTGAAACTTTAGAACAAGTCGCCCATCGAGAATTATTTGAAGAAACAGGGCTAACAGCTAAAAATCTAAAATTAAAGAATACTTATTCGGGACAAGAATTTTATTATCAATATCCTCATGGTGATGAAGTGTATCGTAGTTACAGCTTTTGAATGTCAAGAATATAGTGGTTTACTCACTCATGATAGGAACGAGGCAACGATGCTTCAATTTTTCCCTTTAGATGATTTACCCAAAAACATTAGTCCCCCTGATCGACCGATACTAGATGATTACATAGTAAGCTACAGCAAAAACCCTTCCAACAAGTAAAGTTAGAAGGGTTTTCATATTGTTTACGTGTTTATTTTTGTAGGGTTACTTGTACTTGTGCTAATCGATCAATAGCTTCCTGTAACAATTCTTTTGGTTGTACTAAGGCTAAACGTAAATAGCCCTGTCCAGCAGAGCCGAATACTGTACCAGGAACTGTCACAATGCCGGCTTGCTCAATTAGTTTAAAGGCTAGCTCTGTACAGTCAATGTCGTACGGATATTTTGCCCAGACAAACATGCCACCGTCAGAAGGGGCTGCATCCCATCCTAAATCACGTAAGCCGTTCATTAGTGTTTTATGACGTTCTGAGAATGTTTCACGTAAACTTGCTGTAATTTCCTCTGCATTATCAAGCGCTACGACCGCAGCATCTTGAATCGGCTCGAAAATACCGAAGTCTAAGTTTGATTTTAATTGCTTGATGATGTCAATCATTTCAACGTTGCCGGCGATATAAGCGATACGTGTACCCGCTAGGCTAAAGCTTTTCGATAAAGAGTTAATTTCCATCCCAACTTCTTTTGCTCCAGGAGCGGCTAGGAAGCTAATTGGACCATCACCTGTAAAGTAAAATTCAGAGTAAGCCGCATCATGTAAAACGATAATATTGTACTTTTTCGCAAAGGTAATGACCTTTTCAAAGTATGCTAAGGAAGGCATTGCAGGCACTGGGTTTCCTGGTAAGTTTAAAATTAATAATTTTGCCTTTTGTGCAATTTCTTCAGGTACAGCGTCAAGATCTGGTAAATAGTCGTTGTCAGCTGTTTGTGGCATATAGTATGGAGTTGCACCTGCTAAATGAATCCCTGCATCATAGGCAACGTAAGCTGGGTTAGTGGATAGTACGATGTCACCTGGGTCACAAAAGGCGATTGGTAAATGCACTAAGCCCTCTTGAGAGCCAATCGTTTGAATGATTTCAGAAGCGGGATCTAAATCTACATTACTACGACGTTTATAGTAGCGGCTAACGGCTTCATAAAAACGTTGTGTGCCTGTTAATGTATACCCGTAAGATTCTGCTAAACCTGCTCTATAGGATAAATGCTCACGGATTTTAGCGTGTGGGGGAAGGTCAGGGCTACCTAAGCTTAAATCAATCATTGACATACCTTTAGCTTCTTGTTGTTTGGCATGTTTTTTTAAATCTCCGAAAATTGCTGGTGTAAATAAAGACATTTTTTTAGATGGTACGATTTTCAAACTAGTACACTCCTTATAGTTGTATAACAGAATAGTAGTACACATTTTATCATACTAAAACACATAAAGGGAAAGTTATTCTGAAAAAAGAATATATTTAAATAATGGACAAGATGTGTGCGTAGGCTAGCGGAAATAATTTTGCTAATGCTGGAAATAATAATTATGACGGAAAATGAATAACATTTCTGCTATGATAATGAAATGGAAGGGAGGCTATGAAAACTATGAATGTTTATTCGTTAAGTGGCCCAAGCGGAACAGGGAAAAGTACAAGCGCACTTGTTTTTGCCCATAAAATCGGTGTAGAGGCTCTTATTGATGATGGACTTTTAATTGTAAATGGTGTGAAGGTAGCAGGAATCTCGGCCAAGTTTGAGAAAAATACGATTACAGCAGTTCGTCGAGCCATTTTTACAGATGATGTCCACCGTGAGGAAGTAAAAAAAGCACTTGATACATATAAAGTACAATCGATTTTAGTAATCGGCACGTCCGATAAAATGACGAAGACGATCGCTCGACAGCTAGAGCTTGATCCTATCGAGAAATATTACTATGTCGAGGATGTACGTTCGCCGAAAGAAATCGCCAAAGCTCGCTTTATTCGACAGACGCAAGGGAAACACGTCATGCCAATACCGTACCGCCAAGTCGAGCAAAACTTTTTTAAACGGCTCGTGCAAAAAGGGAAGGAGATTTTCTCTTCAAAGCGTGAAAAAATAGGGGAGACGACAATTGTTCGCCCTGATTTCCAACAGGAATATATAGCTATTGACAGGCATGTTTATGTGCAGTTATTAACGTATTGCTGTACAAAACAAAATATTGTACACAAGGTCGAGCAAGTACAATTTCACTTTGGTGAGCTAGCACAAGCAACGATTACATTACAACTTAAGCTACCAATTAATTATTCATTACCAGACCGATTGTATGAATTACAGAGAACGATACAGGCAGAATTTTCTCAGCATTTTGGTTATGAATTAGATGCGATTCATCTTCACATAAAGTCGGTAGTAATTAAGCGAAAATCATAAAAAATAGGTACTCCATTCGCAACGATTAAGGCGAGCAGAGTACCTATTTTTTATTTTGATTGACGTGTAAATTGAGGCTGACGTTTTTCCACAAAGGCACGGCAGCCTTCTTCAAAATCGTTTCCTACAAACGGTGTTGAACCGTTCCATAATGTTGGCACACTATCCACGCATTCTTGAACAGATTGCTTCACGGCTAGTAACGATTCTGGTGACATCCCAGCCACAAGCTTACCCATGCGGATCATGTATTTATTTAAATCTTTTTCAGCAACTAAATAATTAAGCATACCAAGCTTAAAGGCTTCTTCCGCTTTAAACATACGACCAGTAAATACTAAATCCTTCGTAGTTGAAGGACCTACAAGTTGTACTAAACGCTGTGCAAATTTGTTATTTAAGGTAATCCCTAATTTACCGACAGGAATCCCAAGCTTAGCCTTCTCGGAGCCAATACGGATGTCACATGCTAAGGCGAGTTCTAAGCCAGCACCCATTGCGGGACCATTAATAACGCCGATCGTTGGAATTGGTAAACGTTCAATTGTGGAGATCGTTTTTTCCATATGTACAAAGGCTTCTTCCGCTTTTTCAAGGGAAATGGCGTTAAATTCTTTAATATCAGAGCCAGCAGTAAAGTTTTCACCAGATCCGCGTAAAATCAGTACTTTATTTTTCGGATTATCTAATACTTGAAGGGCAATTTTGGCTAATTGATCCCACATATTGGCTGTAAGTGCGTTTTTAGCCTGGGGGCGGTGAATCGTAATAATCGCTAGCCCAGCTGTTTCTTGATAAATAATTTTTGCTTCTTCTGCCTCAAGACGAGTTGTTTTTACTTGCATACTTGATAATCCCCCTATAGTTGAAATTTAATACACTTATTATATAACAGAAACCGTAATAAACACTAAATTATACGAATTTTCATGTAAATTAGCCGTGTTATACAAGAAAAGGGTCATTTTAAAGAAATTGTACTACTACAGAGTACGGGAAATTGCTATTGTAAGAAAACAAAAGATGTGAGACACTGCTATAGGAACATTTGTTTCTTCATTGTAAAAGGAGCATTTGAACACTTGAAGCGGGATCGTGTTTGAATAATACAGATTATCCGACATTGCTCTTTGTATAAATAAATTAAACGTACGCACACAAAATATAGTAAACTATTGATAAAACACGCACAGTTTACAAGGAGGGAGCCAGATGATCACACTAGAGGCGGCATGGAACAGCTATTTATTACTTTTAAACTCTTTAAAGAAAAGTGCTGCTACCAAAAAGCAGTACAATATCGATGGACAGCAATTTTTAGCGTTTGCTCATGAAAAAAACTACTTACATGTGGATCGTCATTTAAAAGAATTGTTATTTATATATAGTAATTATCTGAAGGAAACCTATGAAAATGTCAACACATATAATCATAAAATTGCTACATTGCGAGGCTTTGTAGACTTTGTCTTTTTACGAGAGTGGGTGGAGCCTTTTGATTACGAGAGCATTTTACAACCAAAAAAGAGGCACAAAGAGGCTTTAAAAGTACTGACAAAGAAGCAATTGATGCAAATTACAAATGTCTGGCCGACTTATTTTCAATTTGCGAAAACGATGGAACATGCTTGGCTAGCAAGACGTAATGGTTGTATTGTCCAAATGCTGATGGAAACAGGATGTAAACCAGCTGAGCTTGTTCGAATGAAATGGGCACATCTAAACATCGACTCTTCCTTCATCTACATTTCTAACCACAATGGGCGTCGAGAAATCAAGCTTTCTCCGATCTTAATGAATATGCTAGCGCATTATCAAGAGGCAACAGAGAAATTACATGAAGAAAAACTAAGTGAATGGGTATGGGTGAGCGAGGCTAGTCGATCAAAATCCATCTCAACGAAAACAATTGAGCGAATTTTCCAAACGATGTCAAAGGATATCGGAACAAATGTGAGAGCAACAGATTTGCGCTACACGGTCATGCAAAAGGCATTTCAAAGTGAAAAAACAATCGAAAATATTCAGGAAAAGATGGGCTATGTTCGAAAGTGGGTACTTACTGAAAGACAGGGGCGTTTTGAATAGAAAAGGATAGTTTTTTCGTCTGTATTGAAATGTTATAAAGCGTCCTTAAGGAGAACACATCATAAATAGTTGAGGTTATTCTGTTTGAAAAAATAGTAATGAATCTAAGCTCAGCAAAGTGTTTAGTGTACTACTAACATAAAGGACAGTGGTTTTTCCAGAGAAGCATTTATGGGAAGACTTTATAAAAAAAACATTTGACGTTTTGTACTATTTTAAGTATTATATTGAAAAAAGAATGCCCGGACTAGAACGGGAGAGGTTCATAGCTGATACCCTCTATAAAAAACTATGGAAACATGATAATATGCCATGTCCATATCGGACGTGGCTTTTTTTATGTTTTTACTTATGTTTTATTAGAATGATTGGTGATGCCTCTCTTGAAAAGTGTTGGGAAACATTTTACAAGGAGGTTTTTTTGTTTGTCCAAAGCCATGAAGAAGGACTAACGGATTTAACTTTATTGGGTAACCAAAGTACACAATATTCATATTTCATTTAATGAACCACGATCTTCATCCAGAAAAAATTGAAATGCGGACTTGAATAGTTCAATGAAGAAAGAGGTATTTAGCTATCCTCAAAAAAAACTAAGAAGAAAGCAGTACTTTTCTTAGAGTGCTGGTTTTTATACAAGGGAGTTTTATAGATGAAGCAGGGAAAAGCAATTGTTGTATTTAGTGGAGGTCAGGACAGTACAACTTGTTTGTTCTGGGCAAAAGAACGTTTTAAAGAGGTTGAGGCAGTAACCTTTGATTATGGTCAAAGGCATCTTCTTGAAATCGAATGTGCGAAGAGGATAGCAGAGGAGCTCGGTGTCAAGCATCACATTCTTGATATGTCACTCCTAAATCAACTTGCTCCGAATGCATTGACACGACAAGACATAAAGGTAGAAGACGGAGAAAATGGTGAGCTTCCATCGACTTTTGTACCTGGCCGAAATCTTCTCTTTCTTTCATTTGCGGGCGTTTTAGCGAGTCAAGTAGGGGCAAAGCATATTGTAACTGGTGTTTGTGAAACAGATTTTAGCGGATATCCAGATTGCCGAGATGTTTTTATTAAATCCTTGAATGTAACGTTAAATTTATCGATGGATGATTCCTTTGTGATAGATACACCATTGATGTGGCTTAATAAGGCACAGACATGGGAACTTGCTGATCAGTTTGGGGCACTTGAATTTGTTCGGGAAAAAACGTTAACATGCTATAACGGTGTAATAGCAGATGGCTGTGGTGATTGCCCAGCATGTACACTGCGAAAAAATGGGCTTGATGAGTATTTGAGTTACAGGAAGGAGTCGTAAGGCATGCCAGATTTTAGAATCGTCGATAAGCTCCAAAAAATAGATGAAGATATTCAAAGAAATCAATTAAAGTATCATGCAAAGCGTGTTCTCGTAAGCAAAGAATTTACCTTCGATGCTGCCCATCATTTACATAATTATGAGGGGAAATGTAAAAACCTGCACGGTCATACGTATCGCGTAGTATTAGGACTGAGTGGATACACAGATGAACGCGGTTTGATGATTGATTTTGGCGATATAAAAGGAATATGGAAAGAAAAAATAGAGATACATTTGGATCACCGTTATCTCAATGAAACGCTTCCACCCATGAATACGACGGCAGAGAACATTGTTGTTTGGATTTACGAAAAGTTGGCTGAGGCCTTGCTTGATGAACAAAAATATAACGGAGCGCGTATAGAGTTTATCCGGCTATATGAAACCCCGACAAGCTATGCAGAAGCGAGACGGGAGTGGATGGAAGTTGAGTAAGATACCGGTTATCGAGATTTTTGGACCGACGATTCAAGGTGAGGGAATGGTAGTTGGCCAAAAGACAATGTTTGTGAGAACTGCGGGCTGTGATTATTCCTGTTCTTGGTGTGATTCATCGTTTACGTGGGATGGCAGCGGAAAGCATCTTATTGTTCAAATGACGGCGGAAGAGATTTGGTCTGAGTTGAAACGTCTTGGAGGCAGTGGCTTTTCATTTGTCACGATTTCAGGCGGCAATCCTGCACTCATCCAAAATTTGGAGAAGCTCATTGCCATTTTAAAAGAAAATGATATAAAGATAGGGGTGGAAACACAGGGAAGTAGGTGGCAAAAATGGATGTATGAGATTGATGAGTTGACAATTTCACCAAAGCCACCTAGTTCTGGAATGACCACAGACTATTCGGTGCTCTCTGATATCTTCGAAAAACTTAAAAATCGAAACAGTAATCACCATATATCCCTCAAAATAGTCGTCTTTAATCAAGCGGATTACGATTATGCTAAACAAATTCACCACCGGTATCCAATGATTCCTTTTTATCTACAGGTCGGTAATGATGATCTCACGACGACTGACAATACACGATTAATACTACATTTATTAGATAAATATCATGCGCTGATTGATCAAGTGATTAACGATGAGGAATTAAGAGATGTTAAAGTACTGCCACAGTTGCATGCCCTTGTTTGGGGGAATAAAAGAGGTGTATAGTATGCCATTACAAGAAATTGTATAGTTTTATCATTATTCATTTTAAGCTTCCATCAAATACATGCTGTAAACTTTCAAATCGAAAGGGATGTAAATGTGGAAATAACAATGTACATTTTTGCTAGTCTAAGCATGTACACTTTCGCTGATCAACTACCTTTCTATACAAGTGCGTGAATCCGAGCCTTTACTCGCATGATTCGATAGCCTAGAACTCTGCTATATCAAGAGCTGGCTAACCGGTCAAGACTATCATGCTCGCCACTCCCTATAAAGTGGTAATATACAAAGAAAATTAAAAATGTACTTGGTTAAACAAGCATTTTTGTCCATATTTATTTCAACGTTTATAGGGAAAAGATCATAATTTGGGAAGGTGTGAAAGTATAGGCTAACTTGGCCTATACTTTTTTTGTGCGCCCAGCAGGATGTATGTAATCAATAGAATATATAGCTGAACTACGAAGCCAAGTGCAAGGGTGCTCGTGGCGATGTGGAATCTTAAAAAGCAAGCCGCAATTCTCTAGTCAGAGGAACACGAACTTCACTTAGTGAACATTAACAAAACCGTATTTACACAAATAATAAAAAATCCTACCATTTTATCTACTATCCAACCCACATTTGTGTTAACTTATTATTAAATTAAGTTAACACAAATTCAAGGAGAATAGGAGGAAATAACATAAAGTTATTACAAGTTAATTATGTGCAAATTATTTAAGATGGAGGAATAAAATGATTCGAAAATTTTCTACATATGATCTTGCCCAGATTTCATTGTTAGCTTGTCTTATTATCGTTTCAGGCATGTTTAAAATTCCAACAGGTATACCAGGCTCTGAGTTTCAATTATCAGCACCCATTGCAGTTGCGATTGCAGCTGTGTTTGGATTTAAGCGATATTTTCTAGCGGGCATCATAGCAAGTTTAATTTTATTTTTACTCGGTATACACTCAATCTTAAATGTGGAGATCTCATTAATTTTTCGATTGACTGTAGGTCTACTCATTGTTGTATTTGGGACTTCTATTCCGGTACTTGTTTTGGCAGGCCCAATTGGAACAACGATTGCTAGATTTGGTTTGGCCTTTACGTTAGGGACTCCATTTTTACCATTATTCGTTTTGGCTATACCAGGCATGATAATCACAGCTGTTAGTGTTTATCCAATAACGAAAATGTTACAGACAATTAATAGGAAAGTAGCAGGTAATAATCATGTTAAAAACGTGTTATAGCATACGAATGCGTGCGGCTGAAAGAAGTCCTGAACTAGGGGAAAAGCATATATCTGGTGGTGAACGGATAGGTAGTAAATCTCAGATAGAACCAATTGTAAAACAGTTATTGAACAAAGCAAGTAATCATTCACGTGGAGATGCTGACTTTATTCAAATTACCATTGAAAAAATTGCGCGTGATCAAATACAGTATATACCACCCTTAGAAATAACGACAGTTGAGGCGGCTTCAATTGAAAAGGCCCATAGTGAAGCAAGAAAAATACTAACCTCCTTAGGTGTTTCAGAAGAGGCATTGAATGTTGCTTTTCATCAACTTAGTAGTAATCAAAATCTCCGTGGGGCCATCATCTTAAATAGTAAAACCGGCTTACGGCTTGACGACCGGGGACAAAAAGGGGTTCGTGTATCACGAATCGATTGGCAAGATGCTAATGAGGACTTAAATGAGCGTGTCCGTGAAGCGTTGGCTCTGGCGTCGAAAGTGGCAAATTCTCCGTTTACTATTGCAGAATTATGTTGGTCTGATGATCCAGAATATGTGACTGGATATGTAAGTAGTCGTGATATTGGTTATGTCAGAATTACACCGTTAAAAAGGGAAGGCTGCGAGAGTGGGGGGCGTGCTTTTTTTGTGTCAGATGAAATTGACCTAGAATCTTTTATAAACTATTTAGAAAGCGTACCGGTTCTCATCAGGAGGGATTAAAAAATGGATCATTGGTTTCAAAAGGAACTACAATTAATAGAAGAGAAAGGATTGACAAGGAAGTTACGTTCGTTTTCAACTGGAAATGAAAGCGAGGTAATCATAAATGGTAAGAAATTTTTGCTTTTTTCATCTAATAACTATTTAGGTCTTGCAACAGATTTTCGATTAATAAAGAAGGCATCTGAAGGTATTAGTAAATACGGTACAGGAGCTGGTGGTTCGAGATTAACAACCGGAAATTTCGTCATTCATGAACAGCTTGAATCTGAAATTGCCGATTTTAAAAAAACGGAAGCTGCCATTGTTTTCAGCAGTGGTTATCTAGCAAACATTGGTGTGATTTCGAGTGTGATGAAGGCAGGGGATATGATATTTTCTGATGCGTGGAATCATGCGAGTATTATAGATGGTTGTCGACTTAGTCAAGCAAAAACAATTGTTTATGAACATGCGGATATGGTGGATTTAGAGTATAAATTAAGGCAATCACATGGAGATGGAAAGAAGTTAATTGTGACGGATGGCGTCTTTAGTATGGATGGTGATATTGCTCCACTTCCCGAAATCGTTGCGCTAGCAAAGAAATACAATGCTTACATAATGATTGATGATGCGCATGCGACAGGTGTCTTAGGAAATGACGGTCGTGGTACTGCTGATTATTTTGGACTGAAAGATGCGATAGATTTTACAGTAGGCACGTTGAGTAAAGCGATTGGTGCAGAAGGTGGTTTTGTGTCGACGTCGTCAATTGCAAAGAACTATTTACTCAAAGCGCCAGATCATTTATTTTCCAAACAGGTTTATCTCCAAGTGCGATTGAAGCAGCGCGAGAAGGAATTTCCATTATTCAAAATGAGCCCGAACGAAGGGAACAATTGCTGAATAATGCTAAATATTTACGTTTGAAATTGCAGGAATCGGGTTTTGTAGTTAAGGAAGGGGAAACGCCCATTATATCTCTTCTTATTGGTGATTCCCATGAAGCTATTCAATTTTCTGAGAAACTTATGGATGAAGGTGTCTTTATTCCAGCAATTCGACCACCAACTGTGCCAAAAGGGTCAAGCCGGTTGCGGATTACAGTGATGGCCACACATACAAAGGAGCAGCTCAATACAGTCATTGATAAAATCAAAAAAATAGGAAAAGAAATGGGTATTGTATAATCCTTATATAATAAAGAATGTCAACTCTTTTGAAAGATTATTATAGTTATTTTACCTTTTTAATAGAACTTAATAATATTAAAAAGATGTTTAATCGCTAAATTGCTGTTGGACAATTGTAAAATTGAAGATTAAAATCTGAAACAATAGATCTTAATAAACCCCTGATTCTTCTGCTTAACATAGAAAAATCAGGGGTTTAATTTATACCATTGTACGTTTTACTACAAATGATTCACTGCTTTGACGCTCACTTTAACTGTTAAATCATGTTTTCCACCTGAATAAACACCTTCAACCGGACTAATATCGGAATAATCACGGCCAATGCATAAAATAATGTGATTTTCTAATACTTCCACATTATTAGTTGGATCTAAGCCAATCCAGCCGATTCCTGGTATCATGACTTCTACCCAAGCGTGGGTTGCAATATCACCGACCAAAGCAGAGTTTTCATCAACATATAAATAACCACTAACATAGCGAGCTGGAATTCCTTTTGCTCTTAATACCGCAAGCATGACATGGGTGAAATCCTGACAAACACCTCGCTTAAGGGCGAAGGCTTGACTTGCAGTTGTCGTAACATCAGTCGCACCAGGATCATATTCAAATGTCGAGTATAAATATTGCATTAAATTCAGCGAAAATAACACGGGATTTTCTGCATGACCAATCGCATGATAAACTTCCTCTAACTGATTTTCTGTCATATACGTAAAATGTGTAGACTTTAAATAGGGCAAATAATGTTCATAAAACAGCTGAGAATGAAAAATTGTTTGCATCTCGTGTGAATATTGAATGCGATGAATAAAGGGTGCACGTTGAATGCTGACAATAGAGGTCGTTTGAATTTCTAGCTCTTGATGCTGCTCAGGTATATAAAAAGTGCCAACCGTATTGCCCCAAATATCTGTATGCTCACGCGTTAAAGATGAAGGTGTAATGGCAATTCGATAGGATAATAAGCGCTGACGCTCATCGCCTCTTGGTTTCAAGCGGATAGTATTTAAGCTTTGATCGACTTCAGACTCATATTGAAAAATATTAGTATGTTGAATTTCAAATTTCATGGTGTCCGCTTCCTTTTGATTACTGACTTGCTTGTTGAAAGGGAGCTGTGGGTGATTCCTTTCAAGGTTGTACGCTGGGTTCATATAAATGATAAATTGTTGCAAATGTATTTCCAAAATCAATACATTGACACAATCTTTCCTCCATTAACAGAATCGTTTCCTCTAAGGTAATATTCCATAAGTCCACATTCATCATGGCAAATAATAAATTCTTTAATGGGGTATGAAGCTCTATATATCTTGCTGAAATAGGATCATTTTCTAAACAACTTAACGATTCCTCTAATTTTTGTAAGCAAAACATCACTGAACGTGGGAAGTGCTTATCCTGTAATAAATATTGAATGACACAAAGTAAATTTGTTTGGCGATGCTTCCGCAAATAAGACTCCGTCGCCTCCGATAAATCAAGTAAAAACGTTCCGTCCACTTCAAATAAGGAGATAGCTACCTCCTTATGTTGCTCCAGTATAATTAAAGCCATACGAATCGTCTTTTCAGCTCGTTCTAACCATTTCCCAACGTGCATGAAATAATAAGGTAAATCTCGATCCATCGAGCCTTCGATAAGCCCAGTAACCGTTAATGAAGTCTTTCGAACATTTTGCAAAAAAGAATTCAGAACGATAAGTGGAATGGGTCTTTCACGTCCGATTATTTCTTGCTGTAAAGATAAATAAAAGGCATTTTGCAATTCCCAAAGCTCAATCGGGATGCTATCTCGGGTTACCCGCGCATTTTCCCTAACCGCACGTAAAGTAGCATGAAGGGCGTTACAGTTTTTATCAGAAAATAGAAGATATTCGATCAGTAGATTAACTCGAATGGATTCATAAAAAGTCAAATACTCTTCCTTCGAGGCACAAATATCTAACACCGCTTCCCAATGGTCGATGTATTCATTTTCTTTACCTGATTGCTCCAACATATTCAACAGCTGTACTTGTAATATATGTGCATTCGTTTGTGTTCGTTCACTATATCTTGCCATCCAATACAGTGCATCGGCTACTCGACTTAGCATACTGTAATTCCTCCTTTAATATCCATGTATCTTTTGCTCCTCCGCCCTGTGACGAATTCACGACTAAAGACCCTTCTTTCAGTGCCACACGGGATAACCCACCAGGGAGTACATAAATATCATCACCTTTTATGACATATACACGCAAATCGACATGGCAAGGGTAGAATTTCCCATCCTGAAAAGCAGGTGCTCTAGACAGGTTAATCGTCGGTTGTGCAATATATTGAAACGGGTTTTCTATAATTTTTTCTTTAAATTTAGTAATTTCTTCATCACTCGCATGCGGACCAATTAGCATATCATAGCCACCAGAGGCACTAACATTTTTTATGACAAGCTCTCTCATATGTTCAAGTACCCAAGCTCGCTGCTTGTCATCATCTAAATGATAGGTCTTCACATTTCGTAAAATAGGTTCCTCATTTAAATAGTAGCGAATCATATCTGGCACATAGGCATACATCGCTTTATCATCGGCCACACCGTTACCAACAGCATTTAAAATAGTAATATTTCCAGCTTTATAAACATCCATAATATGAGGGACACCAAGTAAAGAATCCTTTCGAAAAACAACAGGATCTAAGAAATCATCATCAATTCGACGATAAATAATATCGATTTGCTCTAGGCCATAAATTGTCTTCCTATACACCTTATTATCTTGAACGACTAAATCATGCCCTTCAACAAGCTGAATATTGAGTTGCTGAGCTAGGAAAACATGATCATAATAAGCTGAATTATACATGCCCGCTGTTAATAGAACAGCCTTAGGTTCTACACCTGGCTTCATACAAGCTGGTCGATGAGCAAGTAGTGCCTTTTTCATAAAGGCCATTTGTTTGTCGAGTGACTGAATGGAATGCTTAGAGAAAAACTCTGGATAGACTTCCTTCATGACATATCGATTTTGAAAAACATAGGAGATACCTGAAGGATTTCGTAAATTATCCTCTAACACGTAGTAAATACCGTTTTCATCACGAATCAAATCAATGCCTGCTAAAAAAATATGATTATCGATCGGTACTTTTATACCAAGCATTTCTTTATAGTAGTACGGATTGTTTTCAATAAGCCGTTTCGGAATAAGCCCATCCTCAAAAATGGACTGTTCATGATAGACATCATGCAAAAAGCAATTTAAGGCTTTGACACGTTGCTTCATACCAGCTTCAATTACTTCCCACTGTTCATGTGGAATAATAATAGGGATAAAATCAAAGGGCATTGTCCGTTCTGTACCACCTTGAGCTCCATATACGGTAAATGTAATGCCTTGTCTAAGGAAGCTTGATTGTGCTTGTTGGTATTTTTCATCTAACTGTTCCTTTGGAAAAGCATTAAGCTTATGATGGAAAGACCGATAATGAGGCTTCGGTTGATTGCCATCAAACATTTCATCAAAAAACATACCAGATTCATAGAACTTCATCATATGGATCGCCCTCCGAATTTAAGTAGTAGAGAAAACGTGTTACACTAAATAAGAATCAATTTCGCCTTGGCGTAATTGTTGCTGTCGCTTCGCTTTCGCACAGATAAACAATGCGTTCAGATTTTGAATTGTGTGTGCACAATACAAAATCCGTAATATCCGCCGGAGGCTTTATCTTCATTCAGTTGGTGTTAGGGCACTAATTGAAAAGGAACCACAACTGCATTCATTCTCCACTTTTAGAGGAATGAAGATAAATACATAAAAGGAGCTAGAAAAAATGACAATCATTAATTTAATGCAAGCTTATGAGCTAGACAAGCTTTCAAAATTAGGTTTAACTGATGAGGAGATTGTAGGCACATTGCATACAGGGGAAGTATCAGTCTGGCAAGAAAAAGTACCAAACTATGAATTTTCCGAAACAATGGCACTTTTTAAAGAAGGGGAACAATTGTTCTTAGATGCTCTGCATGGTAACTATCGTATCAAATATGTAACTTTGCCAGGCATTCAGCGTTTGCTGCATCTTCGTTTTTCATTAGAAGAAGATAAGGATTATCAATTATTAGAAACAGGAATCCAACATTTAACTTGTAATGAGGAAACTATCGTGAAGCTTCAACATATGCTATCAACAAACTGGTCTCTAGCAAAACAAGTAGATGGGACGTATAGTGTTTTTGTTAAGTAATTCACTTCCGCACAGAAAACATTGCGTCCGGAATCAACAAAGCCAGATAATTCCATGCGCATTGTGAGATAAATCGACACGTATAGTTACCCATCTTTTCTTTTTTCGAATCGTCTCAAAGCATTTTAGTACACTAGATTTAAATATTCATTTTCGTTGCACTTTATGCATGAAAAGGTAGATCTTTCAAAAAATCTTTCAAAAAGGTGATTTTCTTTATAAAGAGAATCATCTTTTTTTATTCTCAATTAAACAAACATATGTTCCGTTTTGCGGAAAAAAGGCACTTTTTTCACCATAAAGTTCCCAAATTTATATTTGGGAACGTTTTTTCGTGGTAAAATAGAGAAAATAGAGGTGATTTTATGGAAAAGACCAAGCTCCCTAAAATAATGAGGGACTTCCTTGTCTATTTAACGACGATTAAAGGGAAGTCTCCGCGCACAAGAAAAGAATACGAATATGATTTGACATTATTTTTCCGTTTCTACATAGCAATCCAGAATGATCTGGATATAACAGATATAACGAAAATAGATATTTCTACTATTACAATAGAAGAAATCCGAGAGATTACACTGGAGGATCTTTATTTATTTATGGAGTATTGCGAAGTACAGCGCGGAAATTCTGCATCCGCGAGAGCACGTAAGGTGGCAACGTTAAAATCATTTTTTAAATACCTTAAAGGAAAACGCCGACTTCTTGAGGAAAATCCCGCTGATGAATTAGAAACACCAAAGATTGGACGAAAAAGACCTATTTATATGAATCTTGAAGAAGCCACTCAATTTATTGATGGCATCCAGCCAAATAGTGCATCTCCAAGAAATTATTGTATGATGATGTTTTTCTTAAATTTAGGGATTCGGGTAACCGAGCTATGTCAGCTACATAGGTCATCTATACAAGGGCGCTACTTAACTGTTGTTGGTAAAGGTAATAAGGAACGGACCGTATACTTGAATGATAGCTGTATGCAGGCACTTGCAGACTATGAAAATAGTGGAAAGGCACCGTATAAAGGTGAGGGAGAAGAGCCTCTTTTCGTCTCACAAAAGGGCACACGCTTTACACGTCAAACCGTTGCTAAAATCGTTAAACGAATCAATCAGCAATCCGGGCTACAAAAAGAACGACTGACACCACATAAGTTACGTCATACATCCGCAACGATGATGTATAAATCAGGGGCAGATATTCGAAGTCTTCAGCATATACTTGGCCATTCAAGTGTTGCGACGACACAAATCTACACACATATTGAAGATGAAGAACTGCAACATGTACTCGAAAATAATCCGTTCAATATTGTGCGAGAATGATAAATTTCGAAACTAATCTCCAAAATTTTAAAGGAAATCAAAGTAATCGAAGAGAATACTTTACATTGTATAGATTTTATACTGAACTAATAACTTTTAGTGAGGGGAGTAGTTTATGAATCCATTAATAAATGATCATCTGCGTGAAACGAGAAATACTTTAGTGAAGGAAATTGAGTTATTAAGTGATCGTCAATTGAATGATAAGCCTGATTTAAAAAGTTGGAGTATCGCCCAAATTTGCCATCACCTAGCCTTAGTGGAAGAGTCTTCAGTAAAGGCGATTACATGGGGATTAACACAAGTAGAGAGTAAGCAAACGGAGCGTAAAAATGTTCAGCTTATCGTAGATCGAACAAAGAAAATAACAGCTCCAAAAATTGTTGAACCTGCTGAAGACTTCTTTACAGTTCAACAAATCATTGAGATGCTGAACGATTCGAGAATAAAATTAACAACTTTCCTTGATACAATTGAAGATAAATCCATCTTAGCCGAAAAATCCGTGAAGCATCCTGCACTTGGTGAACTACCTCTTGATCAATGGGTCGAACAAATTTATTTACATGAGCAACGACATATCGTGCAAATATTAGAAATCAAAATGTGTTTAGAGGTTGAGCATTAATGAATTCACAGGAGACGGAATACAAGCAATATAAGCCGGTTCGTTAAAGAAATGATACTAGCAAGCAAAAATTCAATCGTAATAGAACTTGTCTGGAATATGTTGATGTTTTTTTTTAAATGGAATAATAGATGGTGAAGGGGCCGATTTCTCAGTATTACTATTGAGAAATTGGCCTTTTTTTATTGAATCAGCCACTTGACGAAAGAAACAAACTGTTATATATTAAATAAAAATAACACAGACTGTTATAAAACAGTTTGAATCAGGGAGGAATTCTAATGCTAAAGTATCGTGTTGGTTATGATTTTTATTGTGAAATGTGTGAGCGTTATGGATTGGAGCCAATTTCATTCCGCTATTATGTATTACAGTTATCACAGCAGCAACTGTCAGCTTATAATGTGCAAGCAAAACAATTAGGTATTTAATAGTTATCGTTAATAAAGGATGTGGTTATGACGGAAGCTGATGTGAATATTTTATGAAAAGCCCAGCCATACTAACTAAAATGGACTGGGCTTTCGTATATTTAAAAGAAATATCAGATAATTCGTTGAAATAATAACCAAACTGTTATATATTATTAAAAAATAATAAAACTGTTATACAACAAAGAAGAGGGATGTATATGTCACATTATAAAGCTGGATATCAATTTTATTTAGAGAAATGCGAACAATTTGATTTAGAACCGATTAATTTCTATTATTATGTCAATCAATTATCGCAAGAACAATTAGAGTATTATAACGAAGCTGCACAAATGAAAGGAAGTTATTAGGATGACAGATTATCGTGAAGGCTATGAATTTTATCGACAAGTATGTGAGACACACGATCTAGAGCCAATAAATTTTCACTATTATATTTTAAACTTATCTCATGAGCAACTAAATGCTTACAATGAACGAGCCAAATCATTGGGAGGTCCAATAGAATATGAAGTCTCTTAACTTATAAAATGCCTTACTGCCGTATTGACAGTAAGGCATTTTATGTGCAAATCATAAATTAAGAAATTGCAAAACATCGAAAAATTACAGAAAATTCATAAATATAGGCTAAATATAATACATAGAATAGGTTTAATATTTGGGTTGAATTAACTGCTTTTCTCGGATTATAATAGAACTACAAAACTATGTACCTCGCTTTAATATAAATCAAAAGTACTAAACCCTTCTTATTTTAATGAACGGAGAATGAAAATTATGAATATCATGCCTAGCAATATCAATCAAGTTACCTACAGTCTAAAAGAAAAACAAGATATCTTTTCAGCAATGAATAGTTCAATCATCGTAGCGATTACAGATCGAACCGGGAAAATCACGTTTGTTAATGATCATTTTTGCAAAATTTCTAAATATACTCGTGAAGAATTATTAGCGCAGGATCACCGATTACTCAATTCAGGATTCCATCCAAAATCTTTCTATAGAGAGATGTGGAAAACTATAGGTAAGGGTGCAACGTGGAATGGCGAAGTATGCAATCGCGCAAAGGACGGCGGTCTTTATTGGGTGAAGACAACGATCTTTCCTTTTCTTGATGACTTTGGTAAACCGTATCAATATATTGCTATAGGGGTCGATATTACTGCACAAAAGGATATAAAAAAGGTTACCCATATTGCTTTTCACGATGAATTAACAGGGCTACCCAATCGTCGTAAATTAGACCAACGTTTAGAATATGAATTCCATCAATCTCGATGCACTGGCGAAAAGTTTGCGTTATTTTTCATTGATGTAAATCGTTTTAAAAACATAAACGATGGACTTGGCTATAGCATCGGGGATATGTTCTTAGTGGAAATGGCGAATCTTTTACGCAACGTTGATTTTACATCCAATTCTATTTACCGCCATAACAGTGATGAATTTGTTATTATACTAAACGATGTTGACCGTATTGAGGAAAAGGCCAAGGAAATAATCGACATCTTTAATGAAAGTTTAATTGTAGATACACATGAATTCTATGCAAGCATTAGTATGGGGATTAGTATTTTCCCAGATCATGCAAACTCCATAGAGGTATTATTTAAGAATGCCTATATAGCCATGAATGCTGCGAAATCTTCACGTGGTAATCAATATCACTTATACCGTCAGAATATGGATGAAATCAATGATAAATGGCTCTTACTTGAAACAAAATTACATCAAGCGTTAAAAAAAGATAGTTTTGAGTTACATTATCAGCCAAAAATCAATTTAAAAACGAATAAAATGACTGGCATGGAGGCATTACTTCGCTGGTATGATCCTGAACTAGGCCATATGTCACCAGATCGTTTTATTCCATTTGCTGAGGAATGTGGTCTTATTAATGACATAGGTGTATGGGTATTAAGAAAAGCATCTGCCCAGGCACGTACTTGGAATGCGATACATAATTCAAATTTACGAGTAGCTGTAAACATTTCTCCGATTCATATTAGTACATCAGGATTTGTCGATATGGTGCAAGAAGTGATTGCAGAAACAAAAATTAATCCGCACTTTTTAGAAATTGAAATTACAGAAATGAGTATGCTGGACTATACGGAAGACTTGCTCAATACAATTAACCAATTAAGAGCACTTGGTATTACAATTTCAATAGATGATTTCGGAACTGGCTATTCGTCGCTAAATTATTTAAAGACATTCCCGGTCGATGTCTTAAAAATAGATCGTGCATTTGTCCAAGATATTGTGCCTGAAAAATCAGGAATTGCCATGATTTCAGCCATGATTTCTCTAGCGCATGCCTTAAATCTTCAAGTAGTAGCTGAAGGGGTCGAAGAAGAAGCAGAATTAAACGTGCTGCGTGAGTATGGCTGTGAATTCGTCCAAGGCTATTACTTCAGTAAGCCATTACCCGTAGAGGATTTTACTCAGTTGATTGTAGATAGTTGTATGTAGGTAATACGGAGGATCTTGTCTTTAGTTTTGGACAAGATCCTCTAAGTGTTCATAGATTATTAAGATAAAATAACAAACATATTTATTAAGCAAAATTTTACAGTTGTTGAATAGTTTATGTCCCAATGAAAATTTAGGATTTCTTTCTCCCTAATTCGTCTTTCCAGTGTCTGGCCAAAACAAAGAAACAGGCATGTGAAACCTGTGAATGATAGAGATTTTGTTTGAAATTTAAGATTGATTGCCATTCTGCTTCTGAAAGTAAGTTTTGAATGAGCGTAAAAATCGTGTTATTCTTGTTCAAGAGAGATTCCTCATTTCGTAATTGTTTGTGTCGTAACTAACATTTCACACTGAGAATCTCTCTTTTGTTCATTTTTTATTGGAAGAAATTAGATAATCAACACGCGTGATAAAATAACTGATTCAATAATATTTATAGATTTTAAATAGTCAATTTTGACATGGATGATTTTTTTGTCATAGTCACTAATTAGAAATCAACCAGATTTGTTTATGTTGTAATTTTATTTTATGATTAATATAAAAATAAGAAAGAGATATACTATGCAAGAAACTTTTTTTCAATTATTAGAACAGGCTGGTCTGTTTGCAGTCTTTTTAAGTTTATTCATTAATATATTAGTGAGCATTATAGGTATATTACCAAGTGTATTTATTACAGCAGGAAACCTAACAATTTTTGGTCTATATAATGGCTTAATCGTTTCTATTATTGGTGAGGGGTTAGGCGCATTCATTAGCTTTATTTTATATCGAAAAGGGTTAAAGAAATGGAGACATACAGATACCCAACATCCTGTTATTTTAAAATTAAAGCAGCTTGAGGGATTTAATGCATTTTGGGTTATTTTATGCTTAAGAATTCTCCCATTTACTCCATCTGGTGTTATAACGTTAGGAAGTGCATTTTCAAAAGTTTCACTTGGTATATTTACAGTTGCTAGTACGTTAGGGAAAATCCCTTCACTTATTATTGAAGCAGGCGCAATATATGGTTTTATGCAAATTGATTCTAAGTGGAAATATGTAAGCATTGTTGTTATCTTGATTCTCTTTCTATTATGGAAGTTAAAAAATAAGTCTTCATGATGAAGTAAGCATTCGAAGGGAGCATTATTCCAGTCATGAGTATTTTGTGGCTCATCACCCTAACTTTGGTGATAAACCACTTTGTGGAATAACTCTAAGATTAGCAATAAAATAGAACGCTATTTTTCTTTCACTGGATCCACTTGCTATCGCGAATACAGAAAATGTCAATTAAAATGAGTGTCAAATTGCAGATGTATTTGACACTCATTTTTTATTGTTGTGGAACCCTTTTTTGTTAATTAAGAATGCTTTGAAATATTTATGAATTAGTTAAAAGCAATTCTGTTTACAAGCAATAGAAATAATTTTCTGATATTTCCCGAAAAATAATTGATATTATTTAACAGTTTTGCTAAAGTTATATGAAATATCAATCGATGATGTGGCCAAGTAAGTAAGAAATGTGAAACAGAAAATATAGCAATGGCTGAGAGCTATATCACCGCTTCTTATCTGAAACCTACCACGGAGATGTTATGCAAACATAACCGAGTCGTTTTCGTTACAAAACGTTAGAGGGTTTTAAGATTTTTCTTAAAACTAAATTCAAGGTGGTACCACGTTTATTTGGCACAAAGACGTCCTTATTTGGAGGACAGCTTTGTGCTTTTTATTTTTTCAGTAAGTAAAGTTACAGAAATGGAGGAGAGAATATGACAACACAACAAAATGATTTTTCAAAATGGTACATTGAGACAATCCAAAAGGCCGATTTAATGGATTATACACCAGTTCGTGGCTGTATCGCATTTAAACCAGACGGCTATGAAATTTGGGAACATATTCAGGAAGAAATGGATCGTCGTTTTAAAGAGTCAGGTCACCGCAACGCTTATTTCCCTATGTTAATTCCTGAATCCTTCTTCCAAAAAGAAAAGGATCATATCGAAGGTTTCTCACCTGAGCTTCCTTGGGTAACGGAGGCAGCAGGTGAGAAATTAGAAGAACGTTTAGCGCTTCGTCCGACATCTGAAACGATGATTGGACACCTTTATTCAAATTGGATCAAAAGTTACCGTGATTTACCTGTCTTGATTAATCAATGGGCAAATGTCTTTCGTTGGGAGAAAAAAACACTTCCGTTCATTCGAACATCTGAATTTTTGTGGCAAGAGGGCCATACAGCGCATGTTGATGAAGAAGATGCGCGTCAAGAAACAATGCAAATGTTAACTATCTATAAGGAAGTTGTAGAGGAGTTGCTGGCAATCCCTGTCTATGATGGACAAAAAACACCTTCAGAGCGTTTTGCAGGGGCTGTAGATACTTATTCTATCGAAGCAATGATGAAAAATGGGAAGGCCGTACAAGCCGGTACCTCTCATTATTTAGGGACAAAATTTGCTGAAGCCTTTGATATAAAATATTTAAATAAAGCCAATCAGCATGAATATGTACACACAACATCTTGGGGGACTTCCACACGTTTAAT
The DNA here is from genome assembly GCF_042019215.1 of Lysinibacillus sp. RS11. Lineage (NCBI taxonomy): Bacteria > Bacillati > Bacillota > Bacilli > Caryophanales > Bacillaceae > Lysinibacillus > Lysinibacillus sp. RS11. The sequence continues at coordinate 2,410,254 of NZ_CP168124.1, forward strand.
AGGTTCAGTAATTATGGTTCACGGTGATGAGCAGGGGCTTATTTTACCGCCACGAATCGCACCAACCCAAGTTGTCTTAATACCTGTAGGTCCATGGAAAAAGACCCCTGAAATTATGGAGAAACTAGATGACATTTATGCAGTCCTTAAGAAGAAGGGAATTCGAGTACGTCTTGATGACACCGACCAATCACCAGGCTTCAAATTTAATGAATGGGAGTTAAAAGGTGTACCGGTTCGAATTGAATTAGGACCTCGTGACTTAGAAAACAATCAAGCCATGTTAAAAGCACGCGATGAAGATGAGAAACAAGCAATTGATCTTAACAACATTGTTTCTGCAATTGAAGAAGAACTAACAACGATGCAAACTCGTTTATTTGACAAAGCGCGCCAATTCCGTGATGCAAATGCTCATACACATATTGATACGCTACCTCAATTACAGCAGCATATTAATACTTCCAAGGAAAATGGATCTATTTCAGGCTGGGTGCTTGCTGGATGGTGTGGAAATGATGCGTGCGAAGAAAAAGTGAAAGAAGAGACTAAGTATACTTCTCGTAATATACCGTTTCATCCACCAACTACTAAAACAACGTGTATTTGCTGTGGAAATGAAGCGAAACATACAGTTTGGTTTGCTCAGGCATATTAAGGTCAAATTTGCTCACACGCAAGTACTCAGCTTTTGTAATATCTTCATATTTCCAATCCATATACAGATTATCTGTGACGGCTGTTATTTTTTCTAAATCTTGTTGTTTAGTCTTGTAAAATTGTTCTAATTGTTTAGATTTCGTCTGAACGATAGACTGTTTATTATTCCTTAATGACGGTGGTCATATCAGTAGGGACATTCTTTCAATTTTGTTTTTGTTTGTTTACGACTCGTTTTCCCCTGCATTTCCATCTGGAAATGCAGGGTGTGTTTTTATCTTGATTCTACAATGTTTTTTCTGTGTTTTCAAAAAAATACTTGTATGCTAAAATAAAAACAGAACATATATTCTTTTTTTCGCGGAGGGTGAAAACAATGAGTTATGATTTAATGGTCTTTGATAAAGAGCAAGCTCCAAACAATAAAGAAACATTTTTGCAATGGTATGATGAACAAACAAAATGGGCTGAACCACATGATTACGCAACAATAAGAGTTACAACACCAGCATTACAAAAATGGTATCAGGGTATGGTGGAACAATTCCCCAATATGAATCTGGTGGATGAGGAATTATTGGATGAGGATGAAGATGACGAGTTAGAGAGTCGTTTGACTGAATATAGTATTGGTTATGCCGTGATTTACACAGCTTTTGCCTGGTCTGTAGCGGATGAAGCATATAGTACGATGAAGGAGCTTGCCAAAAAGCATGGAGTCGGTTTTTTTAATGTGAGTGGTGAGGGGGAGATTTTCTAAATCTTTAAATCGTATGTCGAGAGGTGGATAAGAAATGACAGAAAATCTTATTGCGCAATGGCAAGAGCAAAGAAAGACATTTGATGCAAAGAATGACAAAGCAATTAACGCCATGCATACGCTAAGGGAGCAAGTTCAAAAAGCGGAGCGAACAGAGGTAAATTTGCGCATGCTCGTCGAAATTTTCTGCATGTTGAAAATGTATGACGAGGCATACAAAATTTTTACATCCGTCATGGATTTACGTAATAAAAAAGATCAGAAAAAATACGGCGCGATTAAATATTGGATTGACAATCCACAAACTGTAAAGCCACTATTGCCACGTGTCATTCAGGAGCAAGCGGAGATGAAAATACCATTACCAACATTTAAATATATGCCGAATCCAATACAAGCGAATATTTTTAAAACGGGTGAATTAGTTGTTTGCGACTGCTGTGCGCAAGAAGTGGACATTTATTGTACTATAGGCATTTATGCAATTGAAGAGGTGGAATATCTTTGTCCAAGCTGTATTCATAGTGGGCTTGCTGCACAAAAATTTGACGGTCAATTTCAGCAAGATTTATTAAATGCCGAGCTTGTGAAGAATGATGACTATACAGATGAAGTGTTGCATCGAACACCTGGCTATATTAGTTGGCAAGGAAATGACTGGGTAGCCCATTGCACGGATTATTGCGCATTTATTGGTTATGTTGGCTGGCAAGAGCTAGTGGAGATGGGCATTACGGAGGAGTTTGAACATTTTAATGGTCATACCAAAGATGAGCTAGCCGCTACTTTGCGTAATAATGGTTCGCATCAAGGTTATTTATTTCAATGCTTAGATTGTCAGCAATACATTCTGTATTCCGACTTTGATTAAATCTAGGTTACATAGGTGAAGTATGGGGAAGTTGACCATGGCTCTGGAGAAAATCTACCAGAGTTACTACACTAGTTAGTGTGGAGAAATGACCAAGAAACAATAGATGAATTTCATGGAGATTATTTGTTTCATTTTAGCGAAATTCACTTGTTTTATAGATTGGAAGAAGTCTTTTTCAAGCATCTGGATAGTCGGTAAGGCATCGATTTCATCCTTGCGATAATCCTCGTCAATTGGCTGTTCAGGACGAACTAGTGTAATAACTCTATGTAAAAGAATGGTGAGTAAAAGTACATTGACTTCTTTTTGGTACAAGATTAATTGATGGATTTTGAAATGTAATACAAGGATAGTCGTGGTTTTGGTGCAAAAATTAGGTACTTGTAGTTTGATAATTAAGAAATCACGATTGTCCTTTTTTTGTGAAGTGAAGATAAATACTGACAAAATAATAATTACGGAACTTTATATCCAAACAATCGAATGGGGGAAATGAATTTGTCACAGTATATAGAACAGTTTTTGGCGAATGTGTGGCAACAGTTAGAGCGCTTTTATCAGCAGGAAAACGACCGAATTAGTAAAACGAAGGACTGGAGCCGGCTCCATATAGGGGTTACGGATTTTGTAAAGGTTAAATGGACATCAGAAAAATTGAATAAATTACAATGGGGAACCCCTCATTATGGAACGATTTCGATTTATACATACGAGCCATTTAGTTGGCGTGATGATGCTTATAAGTAGCAGCGGGCGATTACATGCAAGAAATAACAGACATCAACCAAATAGAAGAATTATTTTCCGCTTTATGTGCCAAAATGGATGCGGTTTTCCAATCCGATGAATATCATGCGAGGCTTTTTGATTATCGCCTTCAACTTATATTGGAATTTGAGCATGAGGGGCGTGCGATTTGCTTTCAAAAAGAGCTACTAAATAACGGCAAATTCACATTAGCGAAACAAACGTTAGCTACTTTTATTGAAACAAAAGTGATGGCTGATTTACCTGTATATCCTGCTAAGAAAGATGGATTTTTCTTTGCTCGTTTCCTAGTCAATCCTCATTTTTTCCATCAGCACGTAGCTGATATCGAACCATTAATGCAAAAGTTATTGGAGAAGTATAGCGGGAATGAAGAACGCTTAAAACAGTGGATATATGATTATACATTGGCATTTAAAGCTTGGGCAGAGGAGTATATTTTATCGGTTTATTTTGAGGAAACAGGAGAATATGCAACGAAATGGATACTAAACTCAGAGGCTAGACCTAAACAGAAGGAGCTAGAGTTCTTCGTTTATATTGCCTTACAAATCGGATCTAAAGAACCTGATACACGTATGCAATATCTTGAATTGGCGCAGCAACTTGGGTCACAAGAGGCGGAGGATTATTTACAAAATGGCAGTAATCATTTTGAACATAGTAGGAAAAGTGCGTGCTTTCAAGGAACAGCCAATGATATTCGAAAAATCATTTCAATTCACATCATTGTTGAGGAAGAAGAAGCCTATCGTGAAGCGTTACAATACATCATCGATTTGTTACAAGCGGGCTTTATCAAAAGCTATAGCTTACAGTTAGAGAGTCAGGAAGAAAATTATTTACCGATTCAAGGCCTTGCGAAAACTGAGCTGCATCAATTTTTTGCAAATTGCCTTGCGTATCCAAACCTGTTCCCATTGATTGCCGACTATGCAAAAGTGGCAATGGAGGAATATGCATGGTATGAAGACGTGGAGCCTAGCGAGCTATCCGCTATGCCTGGAACATATGCTGTATTTGGTTTAGGGCTTTATAGTGATGCTTATTTTCCCCTTGTGCAAAGCTATATGTCACTTGTTGATTCAGAGCACCAGCTTGTACAAAATAACTATGCAGAAGCTTTTCTTAACATGCACGAACTATCAGTAGAACGGATGCCTGTACTGATTGACATTTTACTTAGCGCAAATGAGGGGGAGCTCGAGCAGTTAAAAGGAATTCACGTTGATGAACTGGAATTGCTAGCTGAATTGATACATCAACTGGAGAACAAAGAAGATTACCAACGTAGCTATGTGTTATATCAAATTTTTGGTAGTATGGAGGATCTAGCACAGCGCATTAAAAAAGAATCAGCGCCAATCCAAGAAATGCTAGAAAAATTACTAGGTTGGATGGAAGATTATTAATGGGTTAGCTTTCCTTAGTACTTTAAAAGGCAGGACATCTCTGTAGAGTAGGAAGTGCAATGTTGAGGAGATGCTAGCAAAATGTCATTTTTAGCATCGAGAGTAAAAGAGCTGCAAGATAGTTAAAATCGCAGTTGCTTTTGCTAAAAAATCAAATTTTTTCACCACCTTCGAGTTGGTGAAAAATCAAGAAAGAGGAGGATTCTATTGTTAGATATTAATCATACTACTGCTTGGATCGAGTTGTTGTCCACTTATGAAGTTAATCCGAAATATGGCAATCCTGATGTAATTGATCAGTACCTGGATCAGCGGGATGCCGATCCGTTTGATTCACAATGGATGGCTGCACATGGCGACCTGACAGCTATCATTGACAGTATATTGGTGGCGGATCGAAAGGAGATAGAGATGCTTCAGGATCGCGCCAGTAAGCAAATTTACGAAACAATCATTGGACAGACTAGTCACTCTGATCTAGCCGCCTATGCATCCGATGATGTAAGGCTGATTGTTGGCTTCCTTGTGACGGGCCGAGTTAACAGTTTTGTTCTTGAAATGAAGGAAAGTTACGAACGCGGCGATTTACCCAATGTTGAAGAGAGTCCTTTTTCATGAGAAAAACCGTACCTGCTGATGTTTTAATCCGCTGTCGCACAGTGATACCCGGCAATCTAGGCATAGTTTGTTGCTTGATTTAGAAAAAGAATGTGTGCTTGTCAGTGATGGTTGGGGTGTAGCGTTTGCTGCATGGCGACTATGGGCTTTTACCTGAGGATGGACGCGAAATGGCATCTTCTATCTGTTAGAAAAGGAGCCTCAATCCGATTTCAATGTGATGGTCTTATGCCGGATAGTTGGCTTCGGTTAGGATGCGTTCAGAATAATGAGAAAAGCGTAAAACATGATTAGGTCAGTTAATTAACAAGGAGACTACTACAATGACAAATGATACTTTACAATTATCCCAGAAATGGCGAGATGAGGGGTTACGTTATGCAAGTGAGATTAATGCCTACGTGCGCAGAGGATTAGAAAGCAACTGGGAGACACCTGGAGAGGAGCCATCTGAAGATTCACGAAGACAATTAGCTTCGCAAGTGTATAAATTTATTAAAGAAGCGAATAGAACAAAGGAACTAGAAACGCTCCGTGAACAGTTTCCAGCTGCTTCTTGGCCTTTTCAGGAAACGCACGGCCAACTAATGCGAGCTGTTTATCCAATTGCGCTTCTACGTGATGGTGCATTCCTTGTTGCAGCGCAAAATGAAGATTTATCACGCACTGTCTATGTGATGGATAAACAGGAAGCAAACCGTATCGAGCATGTACAAGCGGCAAGTTGTTCTGCGGATGGGCGCGACATTGCTTTGATGGATGACCAAGGAGTTCGTATCGTACGCGAGCCTGATCGAGAGTTGAACGGTGCTCTGCTGGCTACATACACATGGGCGACAATCATCGACCAATTGCGCGAAAAATACCCCAACATTGAGACCTTACAGCCAGAAAGCTATCGAAGCGCAGATGTCATTCCATTCGCTGATGGCACGAAGTTGTTGATGGTGTCGCATGACGGCATCTATTTGATTGAGGAAACAGGTGCCCTCTTGTTACACCCGACAGTGGAAAATATACGGGAGTGGGCAAGGGAAGATGATGACTTGACAGCAAGTTTAGCGATGCCACATGGAACTGTTTCGCGAAGCGGCAGATGGCTGGCTTATGGAAGTCAAGACAGCGAGCATATGTTGCTGGATATGGAAAAGTATGTTACCCACTCGTTTGAACCGATGTCGAGTTATCCGCATTACAGCTTGTTCAGTGCCAATGATGAGCATGTTTTGTTCAATACATGTCATTTTTACAATGGATGTACGCTAGGTATTTCACTCCATGATCTAGAACAGTACAATAATCAAGAACCCCCTTCAATAGATAATAGTATGCGTGTATATGCCGGTGTTGCAGTGCAAGGGGGCAACATTATGGGTGACGCATATGGTTATTTACGAATGATTGATTTGGAGGGGAATGAACTTTGGCGTTACTTCGTATCTGGGACAATTAGTGGTATGGCATTAAACTCTGAGAAGACAATATTGCTTGTCGGTACATACAATGGAACGCTACATGTACTTGATTTGACTAGTACAGAGCCAAGTCCGTATGAGATTAGCACAAGCTCAATACGTGAATCGTACCGCTGGATCTTCTGGGATCATCAACAACCACTGTACTGGTAGTTTTATAGGCAAAATCGACGAAACGATAAGGTTTTTTTATCAACATCATATGTAAATGGATATTGAAGACACGCATTAAGGAACGTGAATGGTAGTGTGTCATGTTTAAAATAACTGTTACGATCTACGCAATACTCTATATTATAAAGGCTTTTATAGAGGGATTTTTTACTAATTAGAAACTCAAGATAAAGGGGAATGGACTATGCAAGATATTCGACCAACATCACGCTGGCGCAATGCTAAAAGAGAAGAAGAGGAAGAATTTACTGCTGGATTGATTGAGAAAGATGACTGTATTTACGCGGAATTGTTTCCAGATAGTTTTATTCATCAGACAGAAATGGTGCTAGAGCAGTATGCAGCATCCATTGCGAAACTACCAAATCACCCAGATAGCTATCCTGCAATTATGAAATCTATTGAAACGGCGGTACTTGCCCTAAATGAGATTAATGAGGTGGGTGGAGGCGGATTAATTGAAACTGAAGAACGAGAGGAGCTTTGCGACTATTTTGACCAAGTGCTGATTCATTGTGGACTTGATGTTGATGACCTTGCTAAAAGCCAGAATCTGGGGCGTTATGAGTTAACAGATGATTGGCGTGAGTGGTAATTAAAGAGAAGTGTATGTTTTGCTTGAATTGACGAGTGCAGTATGGGGAAATCTGACAGAACCAAAGGGCTCTGGAGAGAATGTGCCAGCGTTATTACAGGAATTGAAGCAAGCATACGACCAAGAAACAGTTGATGCGCTTTTTGAAGACTATTTGTTCATCAAAATACCATTTCGGAGCAGATATTTAGTGTATTTGCTGTGGAAATGAAGCGAAACATACAGTTTGGTTTGCTCAGGCATACTACTATCCAAACACCCTCTTACCAATCGAATAAGAGGGTGTTTAACATTTCAAAGTGTTTGACCATTATCAATTGTAAAAACTTGTCCTGTCACTGATTTTTGAGTCAATTGAAATAGTATAGCCTCTGCAATATCATCTGGTGTTGAAATTCTTTTCAGTGGTAAGTTACCTGCAAGTTGATACATTTTATCTTCATTACCAGACCACCATCTCGTTTCAATTGCACCAGGAGATATACAATTTACTCTAATAGAAGGCGCTAATGCAATAGCTAACGATCTAGTCATTGTGTGAATGGCAGATTTTGTTGCTGCATAGGGGATTGATGAGCCTATTCCGGTCATTCCCGCTACGCTCCCCATATTTACAATCACACCCGATTGTTGCTTCTTCATATAAGGAACAACAGCTTTTACGCAATGAAACATTCCTTTCACATTTACACTGAAAAGGGAATCCCATATTTCATCTGTTACAGCATCTAAATCATCTAAAGCTATTTGAGCAGTAATACTCGCATTATTTATTAATGCATCAATCGTCCCGAAAGTTTCTGCAATATAGGATACTAAATCATTCACCTCTTTTGCATTCGCCACATTTGCTTTATAAGCGACAGCAGTTCCTCCTAGCTGTGTAATTTCATTTACAACTTCGAAAGCTTCTTTTTCAGAACGGCTATAATTAATGACAACTTTTGCACCTGCAGCTGCTAACTTTACAGCTGTTGCTCTTCCAACACCAGTGCCGCCACCCGTTATTAAAATTACTTTATCTTTTAATTCCATGCTAAAACATCCTTACTTTATTTGGATTTTTAATATGTTTCTAGCTCATCACTATGACGTGTGGTTGATCTCCGTTCCAACCGTACGCTTTCCTAGGGGCGTCCGATAAGCAGTTTCGCTGCAAGGTCTCGGGCTAACAAATGATGTCTCCCACAACTTTTGGTGATGAATCATGTTTCTATTATATTTTTATGAATATGAAGTGTATAATACTGAATAATGAAGAAGGTATCATTTTAAATGATATCAATGAGAGGAATATAATTCTTGGAAAGTCATGATTTGTGGATTTTTAAACATGTTGCAGAACTACAGTCAGTATCAAAAGCTGCTGAAAAATTGGGTTATGTACAACCTAATGTTAGTCAGCGTATTAAAGCGTTGGAAGAAGAACTGGGGGTAAGATTATTTAAGCGTAATAATAGAGGAGTAACATTAACGGAGGAGGGAGAAGTCTTACTAGAGTATACAATTCAAATAATGCTTTTAATGGATGAAGCCAAGTCATTAGTTAATCCTAAAAAATGGAGAGAATCTCTAGCAATAGGTGCTTCTCAAACGATTTCTGCAGTTAAAATACCACAATTATTTTCTTCTTTTTTGAGTGAACAAACAAATATTGATGTAAAAGTAAAAACGAATGATCAGGAAAAGTTACAAGACATGCTTACTTTTGGAGAGCTCGATGGTGTTTTTATAAAGGGTCCATGTAATCACGCACGGTTTGAAACCGTTTATAGCTATTTTGAGAAGCTCGCACTTATTTCACCTAAAAATAAAGATTGTGAAAAGCAACATCGTCAAACTTTAATTGTAAATAGTGATAAAAATTGCCTATATAGAAATAAAACATTGGATCTTTTCAAAGAGAATCAATCCATACTAGAGTTTGATTCACTAGAATCTATTCTTCAAGCAGTTCACGATGGACTTGGGATCAGTATAATACCTGCAGACGTCGCAAATAGTCGAAAAAAATCAATTCAATATAAGGAGCTTTCTGAAACAATCAAGATAGACTTCATTATCAAACATAGAAAACAGCAATCGCAAAGTCTAAAGAAATTTATTGATTTTTTACAGAGGATATAACTTCTACTATACAGCGAGTTATTGAAAGATTAATAGCTGCTCAAAATTACTAAAAAAGCTAAAGGGTATGAATTGATAAAGGTTGAATACGACATAAATACTAGGAGATAAAAATGCATATTGTTGAAAGAATTAGCACTTTAGAAAAGTATTTAAAAGCATTCGATTTACATGATTATTGGGTAGGGTTTAAAATGATACCTTTTGCAATTTTTAATGACAGGATTGTCTATTTATTTAATCATCCTAATTATACAGATCATAATCCTAAATCATATGTAGTTCTTGAAAAAACGGATGATTTCAACGGGTGTACACTTATCTTATTTGAGAAAATACCTACTGCTATTATCGATATTTCATATTACGATACAGATGAATTATTATATTCAATTTTAGTGCATGAATTATTTCATGGTTTTCAATATCTTAATGAGGAATCAAGGTTTGCCAATGAAGTAGTGGGCGCTACATATACAAATCACCCAGAAAATATTGAAATAAGAAATCAAGAAAGGATCGCACTATGGAATGCACTTAACGTCCAAGAAATATATGAAAAAGAATACTATACTCAACAATTTGTATCTTTTAGAAAAAGTAGACAAGAGAAATTCCCAGAATATGTAGCGTATGAAAATTTTCTTGAAACAATTGAAGGCACAGCATTTTATGTAGAATATCAGGCTTATCAAAACGTCATGCCTGATGATATACTGAGTGATTTTATCCATGATCTGCACGATATTGAAGCTTCGACACTGAATATTCGACAAAGTTGTTATTCATCTGGATTAACGTGCTGCCTATTGCTCGATATATTTGAACCAAATTGGAAGAAAGATTTTTTCTGTACATCCAAGCCATTATTTGAAATCCTTTTACAGTATGTTAGTACCATTCGGGTCCCATCCATTGAAATCAGTGAAAAAGCATTTCAGTTATCGAAAGAAATGGATATACGTAAGCAAAAGGAAATCGAAAATTTTACAAAGAAAAATGTCTCAAAAATCGTAGCAATCGGTTCTATCAAAGTTGTAGGATTTGATCCAATGAATATGGTTGTAATGAATGAGCTGACATTCCATAAAACATTTGTAAAGCTACAAGTAAAAGATGATGTCATGACAATAAATCAACCAATTGTAATTAAAAAAGTGGATGAAGAAAACACCATATTTTATTTAGAACTAGCAAATCAACCTGCTGTTGATGAACCGTCAATATGCATAAAAGAAATGGGAAATTTAATAGGTGAATTGGTTTCGATGACTGAGAAAACCTTTGTGTTAAAAGTGTAAATTCGTGACATCATCCAGAGGCTTGATCTTGTCTAGTTGTTCATAAAACAATAAATATATTATGTAAACTAATGAGAGGATCGAAAATAAAGCACGAATTAGCATAGCATTTACAAAGTGATAAACTTTTAAAAAGGGGATAAGAAAATGGCTCATTTCTATTTATCTGATTTATTACAGCGTTGCAACTATAACATGAATAAAACATTACTTATTCGTCATTCATTAAAACACGAGCGATTTATCAAAGCGTATCGCGACGGATTTTTACGTGAATATACGCAAAAACAACCGCTTCATTTTTTTGATGCTTATGATAATGTGATTGTCTTTTCAGCAGATGATCGTACAACTGCTAAGTATTTAACATCGTATGAAGTGAGACATGGAGAGGTACCAAATGTTTCCGATGATTGTTCGCCATTTTTGCTAGAGCCTTATAAAGATGAAATCATGCACCCTTTATTTGAAATCCCAAATGATCCATTAAGTCCTTATGAAAATAAACTATTTATTGAATGGGGCAAAGCTGCTGTAAAATGGTATCAAAAAGGAACGAATAAAAAATTCATCACGCAGCTAGTTAATACGAGTCAATTTGTCTTTCCAGGATATGAAAATGTTCTATTAACTTTTGATAAGCTACAACAAATCGTGGATGATCCTCAAACATTTGCGGACTGGCATATTGCTTTAAGCTCGATTAATGCGATTTACGCTATCACAGATTGCTCTAACGGAAAAATATATATCGGTTCTTCCTACAATAAAAACGGTTTACTCGGTCGATGGTCAGATTATGCGACAACGATTCATGGAGGCAATCTAGCTTTTAAGCAGCTACATGCAAACAATCCCAAAGCGCATTTACAGTTCCAATATACAATTTTAAAAGTGCTTCCAAAAGATATCACAGCATTAGAAGCGATTGAAATTGAAAACAGTTTTAAACAGAAGCTACAAACCATTCCATTTGGCTATAACCATCATTAAAGACATTGAGGTGAAGACATGCTTGCTAATGTACACGGTAAAATAAATGAATCTAGTAATAACTTATTAGATTCATTAGTGGTGCTATTAGTAGGGAGCGAGAACAAGGAATTAGAATAAAGGAGAAAGATATTATGACAGAATGTATAGATTGGAAAAACAATGCTCGAGGGCATAGATTTATAGCTTCTTTTAGCGGAGGGAAGGATAGTGTCTTAGCTCTATATAAAGCAGCGAAGGTTGGGGAAGCGATTGGACTGATCGTCATGCTGGAGGAAGAAGGGAAACGTTCTAGATCTCATGGAATGCCTCCAGAGCTTATATGTGCCCAAGCAAAGTCTATCGGGTTGCCTGTTTATACTGCCGCTTCAAGCTGGACTGATTATGAAAAAGAATTTATGCGCCTTTTAGAAAATGCTAAAAATCAAGGTGCAGAGGTGTTAGTAACTGGCGACTTAGATATGCCTGCACATGGCTGTTGGCATGAAAAGGTTACAAACAATGCTGGATTAAAGCTTGGCATGCCTTTATGGGAAATGAACCATCGGGAAGCTGTTGAAGAATTCATAAATTTAGGATTTGTAACGATCCTTGTAACGGTAAATTTATCATTGGGAATGCGAGAGGAAGATTTAGGGCGGACGTTAACCCATGAATACGTGAAGGAGCTTGAAGCTCGTGGTATTGACCCTTGCGGAGAAGGCGGAGAGTTCCATACTACCGTATTAAATGGGCCAATTTTTAAAAATCCGATTCCAGTTCGTAAAGGGGATATTATTAAAGACGGGGAATATGCTTTTTTGCCTTTAGAGCTAGTTTAGAACGAAGGAAGAGCGAGAGGATGAACTAAACCCTTTTGCTTCAGCTCATATATTAGCTTTTTAAGGTGAAATGGCAAAATAGGCCGCTTCACGAAATAAGTTGTCAAAAAGGCGATTTACTAAGCCCATCAATATTGTAGCCTTTGAAGTATTTTTCTTCTTTCGCAAGTTATTTCTTTCCTTTTCTCCTTAAAATAATTTATAGTCAATGTAGTCGGATATTTAGGAGGAAATTATGGGAAGATTAGTTCATTTTGAAATTCATGTAAGTGACATGGAACGCGCAAAAGCATTTTATGGAGAGGTTTTCGGATGGACCTTTCAAGATTGGAGTGATTATGCCGGAATGCCTTACTTTGGTGCAGTGACTGGTAATGACGATGAACTTGGAATCAATGGTGCTTTAATGCAACGTCAAAGTTCTCCTCCTGAAACAAATCAAGCTTTGAATGGATTTGCTTGTACCATGGGTGTGGAAAATTACGATAGTACGGAAGCTAAAATTATCGAGAATGGCGGCACGGTCGCAATGCCAAAGTATGCACTACCTGGAATGGCGTGGCAAGGATACTATCATGATACCGAAGGCAATATTTTTGGCATTCATCAACCTGATGTAAATGCAAAATAGAATCTTTGAACTACACTCACCTCTATGAGTGGGAGTAGTTCAAGGATTTAGGACTGAAAACCCAAATTAACACAACAAAACGAATAGTATTATTCTTTAAAATACATACTACCAATCAGCATGCTAAAAGTATTTGATTATCTGGGCTGAATAGTCGTGCCAATGTTAGTTGTAGAAGGTAGTAGCTTATACAATCATGTAAAGGGTGAGGGGAAGCCCATTGTCTTTATTCATCCTCCATGACTGACATGCACAACTTTTGTTTATCAAGTTGAACAATTATCTAAAAAATATAAAGTGATCACCTTTGATATTGAAAAGCTACCTTACTCTGTAAAATTAAAGACAAGTGAATGTATTACAAAACAGTAGTATCAAGGGGTTGTCTTTAATGTCACACATTATATTAAATAATTTTAGTACATCACTCATAAAAAGTGGTGTACTTTTTTGTTTATTAGACCTCTAAATGAACTCATTTGCTACCACATTTCCCTAACAGTACCACTTATGGTATATTAACTTCAACGATTTATTACGTCATGGTGTAGCAATCATTCAGTCGGCAGAGGTGAACAGAATGAAGAATAGCAGGCGAAAAAACTGGGGGACTTTGCAGTATCACATCTCAATGAAGGATCAGGAATACTACCGCCGCAATAACTTGATCACTTCGTGGATGTCCGTATACGATGTACGCACTGCCAAAGGGATATACCGGCTCGATTTGGAAGACTATGCGCGTGAAGTGGTTGTGGCGAATTACTTGCTAGACTGCAACCGGGAGCGCAATGCGGAGAAGGTACGCAAATGGCAGACAGCTAAACAAGCGTTCCGTACGTCGGATCGGGTGACGTTCGGTACGAAGCGGAGGCTCGTTGTTTTCGAACAGCAGCCCCCTTGTATGACAATTGGACATAAGCGGCTGGAACTATCGTCCGTTCGTCGGATTGTCGTCGATCAGCAAGCGATAGCGCGCTTAGATTTAAAGCAAAATCTCAATTTTCCCTGTCCATTTTCTTGACATAGTATCACTTAACTTCATGGGTATGGGGTAGCACCACATCGCCATCAAGCTAAAGAATCAAAATCCCCACATAACGAAAATTTTATTCATTATTGACTACTGATAATGAGATTTATGTAAATTAAACGAAAAGGTTCGGAAAAATTCCGTGCCTTTTTATTATTTCTTCCTCTAGTTGTCATTTAATCCTTGACTTAGAGTTAAGTCTAAGTAGTAGCATGTAAAGAAAGGAGGAAATGAAAATGTATAGTATATCAGAAGCGGCTATAAAAATAGGATTCACGGCTCATACTTTGCGCTATTATGAAAAGATTGGTCTACTGTCTTCTCCATTAAGAAAAGGTGGGAAAAGAAGATATACAGAAGGTGAAATTAGATTACTTAAATTCATGAAAATGTTAAAGCAAACAGGGATGTCTTTAGAAGATATCCAAGAATTTTTAAAGGATGGTTGTCTTCTAGAAAATATTGATTCTAATGACATCCAGTTAAAAAAGATTCAAATCCGAGTAGATATTTTAAAGAAACACCTACTCCTTTTAGAAGAGCAGAGACAAGAGATTGAAACGGTTATGAATGTGGCGAAGGTGAAATTAGAGACATATGAAACGATGATTGGAGACTTAAAAGGTGAAGAGTAAGATATATCTTATGTTAATAGGCTTTGCTGTATTTACAGGGGCTACTTTCAACCTGGCTAAGTATTCTGTTCACTATTTCTCAGCTGCAAGTGCTGCAGCATGGCGATTTGGTATAGCTGCATTGGTTTTGGTACTTATCTTGGGATTTCAAAAACAAATAAAGATAAGAATCATTAAGACTCATTGGAAAATGTATATCTTACTTGGTATTATAGGCATCTTTGGATTCAACGCTTTTTTCTTTTTAGGGATGAAGTATACTTCACCTTTAAATGGGGCATTGATTATGGGAACTAATCCTTTAGTAACTGCACTTTTTTCATATTTTATTTTAAAAAATTCGATTACAAAACAGCAAATGCTTGGCATGGCTTTTGCTTTAGTAGGTGTTATATTAGTGCTTACTCAAGGTTCATTAGAAATTATTCGAACTTTATTTATTTCTAAAGGTGATTTACTTATCTTAGCAGGGAATATATGTTGGGCTTTATACGGTGTATTAGGAAGAAAATATTTAAATGGTAGTTCTTCAATGGAGACAACCACGTATACGATGGTAATTGGGGCTCTTTGCCTTACGATACTAGCGGTCTTTTTACCAAGTCCTCACCCTTTATCTTACGTTACGTTCTCAGCTTGGGGTGCTATTTTATTCATGGCTCTATTTACGAGCGTTTTAGGCTACCTTTGGTGGAATAAAGGTATGGCTACTATTGGTGCAAGTAACACGTCTTTATTTTTTAACTTAGTTCCAGTAGTCACGATGATTCTTTCTATCATAACTGGTGCTACTATTTCATTACCTCAAATAGTAGGTACATGTTTAGTTATTTTAGGAGTTCTAACAGCTTCTGGATTCTTACGTTTTGATGTTAGTCTAAATAATGGACACAGAGAATTGGGAGTTTATAAAGTATAATAATCTTAACAATTTACGAGGAGTGTCTAAGATGACAAAACGAAAAAGTTATGACAAAGAATTTAAATTAGAGGCAGTACAATTAGTTGAAAGTGGCAAGAGGGTTGCCGAGGTTGCACGTGAGCTGGATCTTGCAGAACAGACATTACACAATTGGGTAAAGAAATTTAGTAAAGATGGCGAAGCTGCATTTGTTGGTAGTGGGAATTTAAAGCCTGAGGATAAGGAAAATAAAGAATTAGAAAAAAGAATACGTGACCTAGAAGAGGAAAATGCCATCTTAAAAAAGGCTATGGGCATCTTTGCAAAAGACCGGAAGTAGTTTACAACTTTATTCAACAGCACCGACATGAATTCCGTGTGGCAAAGATGTGCGAAGTATTAGGTGTTTCAAGAAGTGGTTACTACGAGTGGCTGAACCGATCAAAGAGTAATCAAAAAGAACGGAAAGAAAAGTTAACAAGCCAAATAAAACGAGTGTATTTGGACTCAAGAAGAAATTATGGTAGTCCGAAAATCACAAAACAATTGAATTCAGAAGGAGTCTCTGTATCGCAAAAAACAGTATCGCGAATTATGAAAGAAGAAGGCATTCGCTCAAAAACAGTGAAAAAATACAAAGCGACGACGAATTCAAAACATAATCTACCGGTATATCCAAATCTATTAGACCAACAATTTAAAGTAGAACGCCCTGGACAAGCGTGGGTAGCTGACATTACGTATATATGGACCAGTGAAGGTTGGCTCTATCTAGCAACGATTATGGAGTTGTTTTCAAGACGAATCATCGGTTGGGCAATGGATGAGAGAATGACAAAGGAATTAGTGATCCTCGCCTTAAAACGAGCAATCAGAACTCAGACTCCAACGCCTGAGCTCATTCATCATTCAGATCGTGGGAGCCAGTATGCGTCGAAGGAATACCAACAAGTATTACGAACTAACAAAATGATTACAAGTATGAGCAGAAAAGGAAACTGTTACGATAATGCATGTATCGAGTCATTTCATAGCGTCATCAAAAGAGAGTTAGTTTTTCATGAAAAGTATAAAACGAGAGATCAAGCCAAGAAAAGTATCATTGAATACATCGTTAGTTTTTATAACTACAAGCGTATCCATTCTTTTACAAATTATATGTCGCCCATTGCATACGAAAAGCAATATTTCAAAACTTCACAGAAAACTAAGGTCATATAATTAAACCCCTTTAACCTTACAAATAATTTAAGGGTTACGCCCCTTAAATTGTTTGTGAGGCGAGCAAGCGATAGCGCGCTTAGATTTAAAGCAAAATCTCAATTTTCCCTGTCCATTTTCTTGACATAGTATCATTTGAAAAGAAAACAAAAGTTTCAGCTTCATTATAAGAATAAATTTAGATAAAGACTATATATGGGTAGCACCACATCACTATCAGGCTAAGGTTTTACACTACCCATAAAGCAAAAAAGACGTTATCCTTTCTGTAGAATCATAAGAAAGGAGGGCGTTTTTTATGGATCTTTCGATTCTTGACGAACTTCAACCGATTGCTGAAGAATTACAACGACAGTACCAACAAAACGCGAATTTCGTACGCTAAGGTACAATCGATCTTGATTCCTAAAAACACAATAGGAAGAAATTTATCAGAAATATTTTTAGTTTATTTAAAACAGAGAAACACCATAGTAAATGTTTCTTGTCCATTTAAGAAATCCACTCCTACACGTCCTTTTTCACTTTATGTTTTTCTCTTAATTGTCTCCTTTAACACCATTATTATGTGTTTGTGTCCCACACGGTTTTTCACGGCTAATCATTTGTGACGAAGCTAACATGATGGCGATTTACCAATTCCTTGAGGGAAATAAATAAACATAGAGCTAGATTCAGAAAACTCATTTTCAATGATAACTTGCAAATGAGTTTTATGTACTCTTGAATGTTTCCAGGTCAACTTTGTTTAATATAATAACGACAACCTTTAGATAAAAACGATCTTCGCTATAGCTTTACCTTACCGTATAATAATCGTGTGCACTTTCATGAAGAATGGATGAAAGGACTCGGTCAAAAGCTGAGATAGGGGACAAGACAAATTAATGGGGGCAGCATCATTATATGAAGCTCCAAATCTAAAATGGATTGAAGGAGATTAGAAACCAAATAGTTCAAACTAGGAAACGCACTAAGAAAATGTTTAAAAAAAAGTCGAATTCCTGTACGAAAAGGAACCGACTTTGTTAGATGTATAGAAATTAAAAGAATCCACAGTCAAAAAAATTATGTATAACACATTGAAACAAATAATCTTTTGTGTTAAATTTAGATAGATAGACATTATATAAATGAAATTCAGCTGGATATCCCTATTTTAATTATATAATGAAATCTATCCTTTCGTCAACTCTTATATTTATTTTTTTAAGGAGTGGTTGCTATGAATTCGAAAATTGAGCAGGAGAAAACAGCAAACAGATTGGAGGACCTATGTAGTTTGCATCCAGAATTCTGAAGGACGTTGGATGGAGATAACAAATTAGAGAGACTTCACAAAGAAGTAATTGTGATGAAAAACATAGAAATTATATAGAAAGTAGGAATGATTTTATTGTCGGAGAAAACCCATTCTTTAGAGAAAAAAGCGCCATACGGCATGATTGCCATTTTATTTATTGGTGCCTTTGTTGCTATTTTAAATGAAACATTACTAAACATTGCCCTTCCATCTATTATGGAAGAATTCGAAGTGAAAGCCACGGCAGTGCAATGGCTCTCAACGGGCTATATGCTAATTAACGGTATTTTGATACCCGCGAGTGCGTTCTTTATTCAGCGCTTTTCTGATAAAAAGTTATTTATAACAGCCATGTCATTGTTTACTTTAGGAACGTTCCTAGCTAGTATCGCACCTGCGTTTGGTGTGTTATTAGGGGCTCGAATGATTCAAGCTGCAGGATCCGCCATTATGATGCCGTTATTAATGAATGTCATGCTTACTGCTTTTCCAGTCGAAAAAAGAGGGGCAGCGATGGGGATGTTTGGACTTGTTATGATTACAGCTCCAGCGATTGGTCCGACTCTTTCAGGATGGTTGATTGAGCATTACAATTGGAGAATGTTATTTGATCTTGTTCTGCCAATTGCCATTTTAACCTTAATTTTTGCAGCCTTTAAATTAAAAGATATAACACCACAACGTGCTATTAAACTTGATGTTTTTTCTCTTGTTTTATCTAGCATAGGATTTGGTGGCTTGCTTTATGGCTTTAGTTCCGCGGGGGAAAAAGGATGGGATAGTCCACTTGTTTACGGCACGATTATTATTGGTACACTTGCTTTAATTACCTTTACACTTCGTCAACTTCGATTGGATGAGCCTATGCTTGAGTTTCGTATCTTTAAATATCCAATGTTTGCCTTATCTTCGGCCATTTCAATTGTCATTGCTGTCGCAATGTTCTCGGCCATGATCTTGATGCCCATTTATGTACAAACAATTCGTGGGATTTCACCAATGGATTCTGGCCTACTAATGCTTCCTGGAGCTATTGTTATGGGGATTATGTCGCCAATTACAGGGAAACTCTTTGATAAGTATGGAGCAAGAATTTTGGCTGTGATCGGTTTGACCATTACCATTGTGACAACTTATTACTTTAGTAAAATTAGTATGGATACAGCTTATTCTACACTTGTTTTGCTGTATACTTTACGTATGTTTGGGATGTCAATGGTCATGATGCCAGTCATGACAAATGGTTTGAATCAATTGCCAGCGCATAATAATCCTCACGGAACAGCTATGAATAATACACTACAACAAGTATCTGGTGCAATTGGTTCCGCGGTGTTGATTACCGTAATGAACCATCAAACGACTGCAAAAGCAGAGGAACTAGCTGCTGACGCAATGGCAAACATGAGTGCAAATGCAGTTCAACCATCAGCACAGGCTGCAGCTGAAATGCAACAACACATCATGAATGAAGCGATGTTACATGGTATTAATTTTACCTTTTTCATTTCAACATTAATTGCAGTTATCGCCCTTATTCTTGCATTCTTTATTAAAAGAGTTAAACCTCCTCACGAGGTTAAGACGGATGGGGAACATTTAGAAACTGTTAATGAGCAATAATTAAGCTAGAAAACGGGTGATGCTTACCTCAAGCAACACCCGTTTTTATTTGTTTGAAATTGTGCGCAGACTATTTCTTTCATGGTTTATCGAACTGAAAATATAAAAATAATTCTGGAAATTAAATTGACAATGGAAACAAATTACAATATAATCTGATTGATTCGTCAATCATTTTCTGAAAGGAGTTTCTAAATGGAGCCTAAACTTACTATTGATGAAAAAAAGAAAATAAAAAGATCTACTATTCTAAACGCCGCAATCAAATTATATAGCGAGAATGGTTTTGCAGAGACAAAAGTTGCCGAAATAGCGAAGGAGGCAGGCGTTAGTTTTGGTACTGTATTTACGTACTTTGATTCAAAAGAAGCTCTTTATGAATCAGCGTTTTTAGAGCCATTGGAGGAAATCAAAACATATTTTATCGAGATAGAAAAACACTTTAAAGGTGAGCCTCTTGAAGTCGTGAAGGAAATGATAGATTGCCATGTACAACTGTTTTCAAAGAGAAATGAATACCTTCGTATAATTCAGCAGGTTCTTGCGAGACCTGATCGATTTCCAAAACTTTTTAATGAACTAAACGATTTCGTAAATGGCTTTATCGTCAGTATTCATCCAGTTATTGAAGTCGGGCAAAAGCTTGGTTACTTTTATGAAGAACCAACGTCATTAATTGCTAAGTCATACTTATCCATCTTAAATGGGATGCGCTTAACGTTTGTAGATGAATCTACAAGCTTGATATGGAAGGATATAACGCGACAAGCACTAAGATTATTTGGTCCTATCACTAATGAGGGGTGATTGATATGAATTTGAGAGAGATCCATCCAAATGTCAAACTTCGTCTAGCTATGCAATTTCTAGGCGGCCTTATTTCGATGGCTGTCATACCTTTTCTAGCAATCTATTTTTCTCAAAAAATCGGCGCTACAAAAACAGGTATTATTCTTATTATCATTGTGATAAGTGGGGTCATTGGTGGATTAATCGGAGGTCATGTCTCAGACAGAATAGGTCGAAAAAAAATAATGATTTATTCTGAACTGGGTCTATTGCTTTCATATCTGTTTATAGCATTTTGTAATTCCCCTTGGTTTGACTTACCATATTTATCTGCAGCATTTTTTATCATCAATATGTTCTGGGGTGGAATGTTTCAACCAGCAGCACAGGCCATGATTATTGATATTACTAATTCCGAATCGCGTAAGGTTGTATTTACAATTTGCTATTGGTTAGCTAATTTAGCAACTGCTATTGGAGGAATTATTGGCGCATTTCTTTTCAAAAATTACTTATTCGAATTATTTATTGGGATATCACTCATCTCTTTATTATCTGTATTAATAACCTTATTTTTTATTACGGAAACCTACACACCCGAACCTTCTTCTAAGACTTCAAATCAAACACAAAAATTTGCATTAAAAGCGATGTTTAAAAACTTTTCTACCGTGTTAAAAGATAAGCTGTTTATGCTGTATATTTTGGGAGCAATTTTTATTTTTTCTTTGGAACAGTCATTAACTAACTATATTGGGATTCGTCTCGAAAAAGATATACCTCATCAGTCAGCTTCATTGTTTGGAATAGATTTCATACTTGATGGCACAAAGATGCTAGGTTTTCTTCGAACGGAGAATACAATTCTTGTAGTCCTCCTATCCGGTGTCGTATTATTCGTATTTAAAAAGTGGCGTGATCGTTGGACTTTAGTTACAGGGATGTTAATATTTTCGATCTGTTTTAGTGTTTTTGCCTTTACAAATAGCGTGTTGATTCTTTTTATTGCTATGTTTATTGGAACAATTGGTGAACTGATGTATGTTCCTATTAAACAAGCGATGATAGGGGAAATTGCACCACCAAACGCTCGTAGCACCTATATGGCTTTTAATAGTATGACGATCTATGGAGCAATAGTTGTTTCTTCGCTGCTGATCATCGTTGGGGAGTGGATTCCTCCAGTATATATGGGAGGATTGCTTCTTGTACTAGGATTAACGGGTACATTTTTGTTCTACATAATAACAAAAACACTAGAATCTAAAATAAGTGAGGAAAATGAAAGGAAAATACCTGTTTAGAATGAAAGGATATCCTCCTCAGAAAACAAAAAAGTAAATTTTTGTTTTCTAGGGAAAATAATTATGAATGCAATCGAGTAGTTTTCATAGTCAATTGTCTCAGGCTTTAAGTGGGGCGAATTCTAACAGGGAAGCCAGAATAATAAATCATACGAAAGTGAGTTGCAAATAATAGTGGAGATAATGAGTAAGGTTCATGTTTGGATGGGAATTAGCAACGTAGATAACGATACTTTTAATGCGTATTTTGAAATCGATTATAGTGATCCAGACATGGATATTGATGATCCAAAATATAAAATATGTGAATTTTGTAGGGATATTAATGAAAAATTTTATGACGAGGATTGGATTGGTGTCTACTGGCAAGATAAATTAACAGACGTGGATGAATTTATTGAGGAACTATCAGTAGAGGGTGAGAAGATGGTTGAAATAAAAAAGATCTGTATTCACAAAGGAATAGAGAAAGTAAACACAATGTTTTATTATTTTGATCCGGAAATAGAAATTACTGATGTTAACAAGCTTTATAATGGACTGCATTATATCGGATTATTCGATACCGACTTTTAGTGCAGTAAGTGTGTTAAAAGAGGAGGAAATTCCTTAGTAATAGGTGGTGTTTCTGCTCAAGAAAAGGAGCTGTTTCTAAGTTGCTTGGGAATATCCTTCTGCTCAAATGGCAAGAGATACTCGACATTTATAAAAAAGTTTGATTAAAAATCCTGTGTTGATAAATGCAGGATTTTTTCTTGTACCACAAACTTGTGAGTTTTCCTCGCAAAACAGGCGGTTAATAAGTTAATTGAGACCACAATGAATATCTTTTCCTTCGAAACGTCTAAAATGTAAGAATTGTAAAAATATTCATAATATCTTATTATAGTACTGTAAATGCTTTCATTGATAAGTGAGGAGGATGACAGTGTTAAGAGCATTAAGAGTAGGTCTAGTTATTGAGCGAGCGAATCGGAAAAATTTAGTCGCACTATTAGCTGTTGTTATGATCGTTTTTGGCTTTATGTTTTATATAAATGCACAAGCCGTTGGTAATCAAATTGTCGAGAAAAAGGGTGATTATTATTCAGCACAAGCTATACTATCAAAGTTTCAAATTAAAGATGCCTCAGAAACAGGTGACGGAAGCGACTTATATAAAAATTTAGTTAAACAAAAAAGCACTATTGCTTTACAAATAGCATCATTAACGATGGACAAACAATCTATGTATTATGAGACTTCACTTAAACTTGCAGAATTAAGACAAGAAGCATTCGAATTAGAAGGATATGAAAATGTTGCAGAATTATTACCTTCTAAATTGCAAAATTCGATGGACTATCTTTATTTTAAGAGGATGGTTGATGAGGGAAAGGATACAATATCCAATTTATTTCAGTACATGCCGTTTTTATTATTTTTCTTTTTACACGTTGGAGCAGGCTGGTACATATTTATTAGCTTCCATACAAGTTCTATTTTGCTTGATGATTTTGAGCATTCTAGTATAATTCAGGGCTTTCCTGTCCGATTCGATCACTATATTTTATCTAAATGCATCATTGCTTTTTTAACCATAGTTACAAGTATTTTACTCATTTTTATTTGTGCAATTCCATTGTGGATCATAAATGGACTTGGAAACCCATCAGAGCCTGTTGGGATCTATGTAGGAAATGCCACATTAATATCTACGATTCAATATATTGCAATGAGCGTTGGTTATATGCTATTAATTTCAATTTTTGTAATGCTATTGTCGATTATTTTAAATGTGTTACTGAAAAATATGTATTTAACATTATTTGTACACTTTATTTTATTCTTTTTACCGATGATTTTTCCATCTCTTATTAGTTTATTACCCTATAATCCTTTTAATTTCATGAATTTCAATGATATTTTACTAGGCGTACCAGTAGATTTAGCGAAGCCTGTAGATATTACTATGAATTTAGGCTTAATCATTATATGTATAAGTATTATTTTAATGTTATTCGTTATTAAAACATTTTTCTCAACAGGAAAAATCAATAGGGCATAGGGGGTATTAAGCATGTGGAGTTATTTTAAATTTGAATTCAAGCAGTTTTTTACGAATAAGAAAAACGTAGCCATCTATTTTTTACTTGCTTTTGCAACCTTTTTTTATGTATTTAAAATAGCGCCAACTTACAATCCGATAGAAAGAGTTGACTATGATGAAATTGAGGCGCGCTATTTAACACGTCAGGAATTTTTAGATCATATGGAAGGACAAGATTTAAATAATGTACATCCTTCCGTTATTTATGCTATTGAAATATTTAAGGAAATTAACCCTATAGATAAAGGAAGATTAGATGCATTAGATGAGGGCAATTTTAAAAAATATGCAGATTTAACTAGCGATTGGTACTACTTTACGAATTCGATTACATATAGAAATGAGGTATTTTCATATAACTCAAAGTATTTTATAAAAAATAACAAGTATGCAGAAGATGATGCCTTTTACGCCTATTTAGAGCAGGCTGTCCGTTATGATGCTTATTCGAAAGCAGATTATGAGTTATCATTGGAAATTTTTGAACAACGTACAGCGCTTCAAACGTTCGAACGCCTATTAAAGGGTGTACTTCCTATTATTTTAATTGTCTGTGTCCTTCTTTTATCAATTGATATTGTTAAAAAAGATCAACGTCATCCATCTATTTTAAAGGGATTTCCGATTAGTGATTGGAAAAAGCTACTTGTGAAAATGTTCGTTGCACTACTAGGTAGCATGGTATTATTTGTACCGCTTATAGTTGGCGTCTTTATCATAGGCTTACAATCCGGTTTTGGGAATTTCAATTTACCATCTCCTGTGTATGCAGCTCATCTTGATTGGCGTGTGGACGGTAAATTTGAAATGATGACATTAGGTACGTTTTTAGGACAATCTTTCATTTTGCTTTTTACCTGGTTTATCGTCATGATCAACGTTGTGCTATTATGCAGTATTATCTTCCGCAACGAGATGGTAAATTTCGCTGTTGGCTTGCTCCTTATTTTCGGCGAGAATTTTTATTCCAGCCGTTACGTCGGCTATTTTTGGGACGTTCAAAACTATCCGACATCTTACATTCAAGTCGGACAAATTATTTCAAAAAGGCGAAATTTTTATTATATGAACGATCAGTTAGATTTTACTTTAGGATTACAGCTGTTACTTGGACTTGCAGGGGTGATCATTTTTTTAATGATACTGATTGCATTGAATAGGCGATATAAGCTAATTAAATAGGAGGCGTAAAGATGCTTGAAGTTCAAAATATAACCGTGCAATTTGGGGGAAATAAAGTGTTAAATGATATTTCAATGACATTTGAGCAAGGAGAAATGATCGGGCTTGTTGCACCAAATGGAACGGGAAAATCCACATTTATGAATGTATTAATGAATTATGTGAAACCTATGAAAGGAAAGGTAGTTTTCAAAGATGGTCTAAGCTACTCGAATAAATCAAATGAAGTGAAAATTCATCAATTCGTGTCGATGATGCCAGATCAAAGTGACTTGTATAATCACTTAAGTGGGCGCGAGCATTTAAAAATGTTTGCAACCATGTGGCAATCCGATATAAAACTGATTGATGAAACAATCGAAGCATTAAATATGGGGCATTATGTGAATAAAAAAACCGGCACGTATTCCCTTGGTATGCGCCAACGTTTATGCTTTGCAATGCAAATCGTCTCAAATACGGAAATTATGATGATGGACGAAGTAATGAACGGACTTGATCCAAATAATGTAGAAATAATTTCGAAAATATTAGTAAAGAAAAAGGAGGAAGGTAAGATTATTATTATTGCCTCCCATTTACTTGATAATTTAGAGAAATATGCAGACCGAATTTACTTATTTAATAATGGAAAGCTAGTTAATACCAATCAAGTAATAGAAGGATTTAGTCAATCGCATATTAAAACTATTCGAGTAAAAAACATGGAAGGTAATACTATAAAACAACTTCTCGAGCTATTTCCAAATCTAGAACTTCAAACACTTACAAATGGAATGACACTAATTCATTTACCAAGTTCTGAAGCAAGTTTATTAAGTTCGCTTACATCTTTTTTAGTTGAGAGAAATGTGGTGGATTTTGCATTTGGGAAAGTTACATTAAATGATTTGTATTCGATGTATTATCATGAAGATAGCATTGGAGACAGCCAGTTAAAAAAGAACAACCACTTTAATTATGAGGACTAAAAATCAGCTTAATATAGGGATTTAAAAAAAGAAAGTCCTAACTTTTACGCCCTTGTATTTGGACAATAAAATTAGGCCTTTCTTTACTTCGAGACATTAAAGTAGGGATATTTGAAATTGAAATCTGTAGATTCTTGTCCATATACATTAAGATGGTTCAAGCAAAACTACAAGGATTAGGTTTTAAAATTCTCGCTCTTTTTATTGCGTACATTCCAGTTTAAGTTGTAATTATTCAAACTTGCTTTTCTCTGTTAGTGAAGCTGGTGCTAAAGCGAATGCATCTGTTTAAGTTTGGCTGAAACGGCAAAAGTAAACGAGATCAATAGTGAAACTTTGAAAATATTACCATATAACCTATAATTATTTACATAAACAAATTTCTAGTAAGGGCTTGTTTATAATAATTATTCGAGGTAACTAAATGAAAAGAAAATACAATCTCCTGTTTTCACCCTTGATAGTGGCGTTAGTTACTACATTCATTATTCAATTCATTGAAGAGAAGCCAGAATCGGAATTAATCGGATTCACAATGTTTGAAAATCTCATGTATCTGCATTCATTTTTTTAGGTCTCTATTTATTTACAATAATCGTTGCAGCACCTATTGATCTTTATTTAATGAATAGGTTAAAAAACAAAATACTATACTTTATCCTATTCAATAGCATCGGTTTAGTGTTGATCGTGTGTCTTAACGTGTGGGTATTGAAAAATAACGATCTAAAATCTTTGTTTTTAATTTTCCCATTATTTGCTATACTTTCATTATCAGTTGAAGTCTATTTCAAAAAATGATGTTGTGCTTTGAATTTATCATAAATCACAACATGAATATACTTTGTTGTGATGTTTGCAGTTTCATACTTTTCATCTCGTAAAACAATGGTTAATCATACTAGTATTTTATTAAACAAAAAGAAGGATTTTTAGAATTTGAGTAGAATATTTTATAGTATCCCAGGAAATGTTTGGAGGTAGCAATGATGTTACTTTATAATTGATCGATCATCTCCCTAAAAAATTATTAAATAATTTAGGAGTTGATATATGATGATTTATAAAAAATCTATAGATGGAATTTCTTCTGATATGTTGAATGGCTTTTTTGTTGATTGGCCAAATCCGCCAAATCCACAAACTCATTTAAAGTTGTTAAAAAACAGTAGTAAAGTGGTTATTGCTATAGATGATCACACTAATCAAGTAGTAGGATTTATAACAGCAATTAGCGATGGCGTTCTATCTGCCTACATTCCGTTCCTTGAAGTGTTGCCAGCGTATAAAAAGAAAGGTATTGGCAAGGAATTAGTAAAACAAATATTAAAAGAACTTGATGATATATATATGATTGATTTGTGTTGTGATGATGACTTAATTCCTTATTACGAGAATTTTGGCATGATAAAATCAAACGGAATGCTCGTAAGAAATTACGAAATGCAGTCGGGAATTTCAAATAAGTAGCGATCAGCAATAGCTCATTTAGCAACGAAAGAATAACGATTTAGACACCAAGGATTCTGCTTTGGTGTCTTTGTCATTTTATGATTTACATATAATTATCCACAATCTTGCTTTACAGAAATAAAATATTATTTGATAATAATTGCTTAACATAGATTTAACACAAACCTTTTTATAATAAGAAAATGAGGTGATGACGATATGAGAATTCTAGTTGTTGAAGATGAGATAGATTTACAGGAAGCTATCTCAGAGGGACTTAGAATTGAAGGGTATGCAGTTGATACATGTAGTAATGGAGAAGATGCTTATGAACTGGCGTACGTTGAAAACTATGACTTAATAATACTTGACTTAAATCTTCCGAAAATGGACGGATTAAAGGTTTTAGAAAAGATACGAGAAGAAAATAACGAATTAAAAGTCTTAATCCTTAGTGCAAGAAGTAGCGTAAACGACAAAGTTAAAGGCTTAGATATTGGTGCGAATGATTATTTAACTAAGCCATTTGAATTTGCAGAATTGGAAGCAAGAATAAGAAATTTATTAAGGCGAAAATTTGTGCAGGAAAATAGCCTTTTATCTTGCGGTAACATAAATGTTGATTTATCTAAACGCACCGCATTTGTGGATGAAAAAGAGCTGATACTCACAAAAAAAGAATTCGCATTGCTTGAATACTTTCTGCTAAATCAAGAAAAAGTAGTCAGTCAAGAAGAGTTGATTGAACACGTTTGGGATGGAAATGCCGATAGCTTTAGTGGTGCTATTCGCGTTCATATCGCTACATTACGAAAAAAAATGAAAGTTCTTTTAGATTATGATCCAATACGTACAAAGATTGGTGAAGGGTATTTTATAACTAAAAATGATGGTGACGCTTGATGTTCAAAAAAATGCCAATTCGGCTGCGATTTACTGTAATGATGATCATTTTATTAACGATTTGTTGTATAGGACTTACATTAATACTGAATTTTTCTGCTGGTATAATGGCTACAAGAATTGATGCAGCCACTTTACTACCTGCACAAGTGGTTGGTGAAGATAACAATAATATGGACAGTCTCCAAACGCCACCAGATGTCATGATGCTTACACCATCTGAAGAATCACAACAAGCAAGAACGGACTTTAAGATGAATAGTATTGTTTATCTGCTTATAGTTATAGTCGGTGGTGGCGTATTGACATACTATATATCGGGCAAAGTGTTAAAACCACTTGATATACTAAATAGTCAAATTAAAAATAGGACTGTACATAATTTATCGGAAACGATGGACATTCCTTCAACCAATGATGAAATAGCTGAACTAACACAGTCCTTTAATGAAATGACGAATAAGCTAAACGATACTTTTATGATGCAAAGTCGCTTTTCTGCAAATGCAGCTCATGAACTTCGAACGCCACTTGCGGTTTTAAAAACAAAGGTGGATGTATTTAAAAAGAAACATACACATTCTGCAGAAGAATATAATGCGCTGATTTATGTTTTTGAAAAGCAAATACAGCGACTTTCTGAGCTTGTTAGTAGCCTTTTGAATATGACAAATATGAATGATGAACTTGCGAATGAAACGATTTGCTTGAAGGATGTTTTAGAAGATATTGTTTCTGAGCTTTCTCATATTGCTGAAGAAAAAGATGTTACATTATATTTGGATTGCGATGAAAGCGTTGTTTACGGTAATACCGACTTACTATATCAAGCGCTTTATAATATTGTTGAAAATGGTATTAAATACAATATTGACGGTGGTATGGTAATCATTACTGTTAAAACGGATAAAAAGCAGGTAGTCGTTGAAATTAAAGATACGGGAATCGGGATCCCTGATGAGGAAAAAAAGAATATATTTGAGCCGTTTTATAGAGTGGATAAATCACGTTCTCGTGAAATGGGCGGTTCAGGATTAGGACTTTCTATTGTGCATAGTATTATACAAAAGCATAACGGAAACATCTTAATTACGGATCATGAAAACGGCGGTACTTGTTTCGAAATTACGCTTGGCAAAATAAAATAAG
Source organism: Lysinibacillus sp. RS11 (assembly GCF_042019215.1). Classification (NCBI taxonomy): domain Bacteria; kingdom Bacillati; phylum Bacillota; class Bacilli; order Caryophanales; family Bacillaceae; genus Lysinibacillus; species Lysinibacillus sp. RS11. The sequence goes on from NZ_CP168124.1 coordinate 2,440,018, forward strand.
AAAAAGAAAAGGCTTTGAATGGCAGCTAAAACTGTTTATTTAAAGCCTTTTTTTGTGAATTTATAAAAACTATTCCTCTTAACATGGATTTAACATGAATTATTATAAACTGGTGATATCAAGTAGAAAGGTTGCAAGCTATGCCGATGAAGTCTGTGGTACAAACGATGGCAGACTTTCTCTTGTGAAGAAAATAGATGACTAAATCAGATAGGGGGATAGTAAAAATTACAGGTGAACCAACTCTAAGGTTACAATGAACATTTTAAGAGTAATTTCGAAAATCAGAACGGTTAACATAGTTACACATCTTGGGTAGTAACTAAAAACATTCTAGGAGGAATTTATGATGAAGAAAAAATTAACAATTACGACATTGGTGCTAGGATTATCGATTGTTACAGGATCTGCATATGCTGCTAGCAACAACGACATGTGGGCAACTACTAAATCCAGCGAACCTGTCAACTTAGAAGAGATGGCGAAAGAAAAAGGAATCACAGTAGACGAATTGATTGCTCAACTTGAAAAAGAAGGCAAACTAACAAAAGCGGCTAATGTAACTGAATCTACGAAAGCTGAAGGCACAATTGAGTCAGATACGGCCAGCAAAACTAGTGAAGTCACAAATTCTAGCGAACCTGTCAACTTAGAAGAGATGGCGAAAGAAAAAGGAATCACAGTAGACGAATTGATTGCTCAGCTTGAAAAAGAAGGCAAACTGACAAAAGCTGAAAAAGTAACAGAATCTATGCAAGCAGAAAAAAATAAGTAACATATAGAGAGTACCTGGAGCTGTCTCAAAAGTTACTTCTACTATGGAGAAACTTTCGAACAGCTCTGTTCACTTTGTTCAGCAATAAATGAAGGAAGGCCCAGTGAACAAACGGCAAGTAATTTGCAAAGTAATTCTTTGGGATTTCTTTACTAAAATTGGTAATTGCGATACCATATAAGCATGGAGATGTACGAAAGGAGCATGGACTTTAATGGGAGATATTCTTTAATGGCTTAGTAATTGTATGGAGTTATTGATTCCCCCTTCATTAAAAGAGGGGTAATTTTCCATTTTAATTTACACCATTTTAGGATTGCTGGGTTCATGTACTATAAACTCACCGAGCGAATGCCTATTAGGTATTCTTTCTTATTATCGAAATTTCCGATGGGACGACTCGGTGAACCTAGAGATGCTGCAAAGTTAGTCGTCTTTTTAGCAAGTAATGAATCTGAATGGATTACGGGACAAATTATTCATTCAGATGGAGGGTTCTGGTGATTTTAACGGCTTAAAACAGTTTCGGAATAGGGTACTATTCAGAAGTACTAATAAAAGTCCAATTTCCTTTAATATGGAGAAATTGGGCTTTTTATATTTATTTATGGTGCAAAATAATCCCTAAAGTGACAGTCTAAGGAATCGTGCTCCTAGGGATTTTCACTAAGAGGAATGTCTACAATTTAACCATCATGGTAAATAGAATACTCGAATGAGTAATGAAAATGAATAATTAATAATATCAATTCTCTAATTAACATTATTGATTTTTTTAATTAAAAAATTTAAATTTTATTATTTGTATTTTCTATTCCTTGTTGTATAATCAAGTTAACTAGAAGGAAGGGATTTCATTATGGCTTATCAAGTAATCACAAATTGTCCTGTTTGCAGTAAAACATTGAAAATCACAAAATTGCAGTGCTCTCATTGTCACACTACGATTGAAAATGAGTTTGAATTATCTAAACTGGCATCGTTATCAAAGGAACAGCTTCATTTTGTGGAAGTATTTTTAACATGCAGAGGGAATATTAAAGATGTTGAAAAGGAACTGGGAATCTCGTATCCAACGGTTCGAGGCAAGCTAACAGACATCATTTCATCTCTTGGATATGTGCAGAAGAAGAAAAATGAAGTAGACGAGAAAAAAGTTGTTACCATGTTGGAAAATGGCGAAATCACACCAGAAGAAGCCATTAAGCTCTTAAAAGAGGAATAGGGAGGAATTTATCATGAACGAGGAAATTACTAAAGTGTTAACCATGATACAAGATGGGAAGATTGATGCCGATCAGGGATCCGAACTGATTCAAGTGTTAAAAGAGAAAGAAGAGACAACTAACAAGCCCAAATATTTAGATAAAACATTAAAAATCCGTGTGGTATCAACCGAAAATGATAACGTCATGGTCAATTTGCCGATAAAACTTGTCAAGGCAGTATTAATGGCTGGACATAGCATCGCAGCGAGTATTCCTCAATCGGAAAAATACGTGAAAGATATTGACATAAACCTTCTTATTGAAGCAATCGAAAACGAATTAGATGGCCAAATTGTTGATATTAAATCAGCGAACGGGGATACCGTTTCGGTCATCATTGAGTAGTGATTTGCTTATGATGCATGTAAAAGTGAAAGCAAAAGACGTTCGGATTACCATCCCAATTCCATATGCTATTTTAAATATCGTGATTTCAATTTTGTCTTCAAAATTTATTCAGCAAAATGTAAACAAGTGGACGAAAGTGCACTTCGAAAGAAAAAAACTGGACTTTACCTTTCCGCTAATAGACAAAGAAACACTAAAGCCTATCGTCAAGGAACTTAAAAATTATAAGGGAATCGTGCTAGTAGATGTCAAAGCTAAGGACGGCACTGAGGTTAAGGTTAAACTATAATTTATAATAGAATACACCAACCACTGATGAAAAATAAATCACAAAGCGGCTGGGACATAACTGGTTAAATCCTTAAAAAGCGAGGGAAATCAATTTTAGAAACGTTGATTTCTCGCGCTTTTCTTATGTGAAATTTATTTCATTTTGCTTGGAAAATATACTTATGTCCCAGCCTGTTTTAGTCTTTTGCAAAAGAGCTACGTAATTCCCACAGCTATCTAATCATTAATTCATTGAGAACCTCATCAATATTTTTTCTCCTTTTGAGTTACTTTACATTAGGAACGTTTATTTTTTTAAGGCTTCCACAATTGTATAGGCAATACAAAGACAATTGATTGAAGCGTTATGAAATTGGATTAGTTAGGCATCATTGAAAAGGTAGCTTCTACTAAACTAATCGGCATTAAAGAAAAATTTATTTCCATTCAACTATTGCAAATAAAGGAATGGAAGCATAACATAAGCTTATAGTTATATACTAATTAAGTCATCTGTCTTTATCGGTGATTTTATTTTAGATACTATATAAGAGAATGATTATATAAGGAGAGCAGATAAATGGAAAACACACTAATTGAAAAACAATTAAAGGCGGCAGCTGACTTGAACCGCATTAAATTACTTGCATGTATGAAAAATGGGGAGGTATGTGTATGTGATTTTGTGGATGTTCTAGGGATTTCACAGCCAGCAGTTAGTCAGCATCTTCGAAAATTAAAGGAGGCAGGCATAATTACTGAGCGGAAGGTTGGTACATGGAAACATTATCGTTTAGTGGAGGATCAAACGCCACTTATGAAAGGTATTTTAGAACAAATTAAGCCTGTAACGGGATGCAATTGTAGCTCTGTTTGTACAAATATAGGGGAGGAAAATTAATGGGTAATGAATCTTTAACAAAACAGCTTTCCTTTTTAGATCGCTACCTTACTCTTTGGATTTTTGTTGCAATGGGTACTGGCGTTCTATTAAGTATCACAATGCCCAATATTGGTGAAGCATTAGAATCCATGTCGGTTGGTACAACATCGATACCTATTGCTATAGGGCTAATTGTGATGATGTATCCACCTTTGGCAAAAGTAAAGTATGAGGAAATGTGGCGTGTGTTCAAGGATTGGAAAGTTCTTGTACTGTCACTATTCCAAAACTGGTTACTTGGTCCATTTCTAATGTTCTTCTTAGCCATTATCTTCTTGCATGACTATCCAGAGTACATGGCTGGACTCATTATGATTGGCTTAGCTCGATGTATTGCAATGGTGATTGTTTGGAATGATCTAGCACGTGGTGACCGTGAATATGTAGCTGGTCTAGTCGCATTTAATTCTATCTTTCAAATCTTAACGTACTCAATTTTTGCTTACTTTTTCTTAAATGTATTACCTGGTTGGTTTGGCTTAGAGAATTTTAATGTATCGATTTCCATGTGGGAAATTACGAAAAGCGTCCTTATTTACTTAGGAATACCATTTGCTGCAGGGTTCCTCACTCGATCGATCGGTATTAAAACAAAAGGGAAACAGTGGTATGAGGAAAAGTTCTTACCGAAGATTTCACCACTCACACTAATTGCACTGCTGTTCACTATCGTGATGATGTTTGCATTAAAGGGTGAGAAATTAGTGGAATTACCACTTGATGTAGTTCGAATCGCAATTCCATTTTTTATTTACTTTGTTGTGATGTTCGCTGTTTCATTCTTTTCTTCTCGTAAAGTAGGAGCATCTTATCCTGTCACAGCAGCCCTTTCTTTTACAGCCGCTAGTAACAATTTTGAGTTAGCAATTGCTGTAGCTGTAGGTGTTTTTGGACTTCATAGTGGCGTAGCTTTTGCTGCTGTTATTGGTCCACTTGTCGAAGTACCAGTACTTATTGGACTTGTATGGGTTGCCTTACGCTGGGAGAAGAAATATTTTAAAACCACTAAATTATAGGGAGTACTTTTCATGATAAATACACTTTATTTCTTATGTACAGGGATTTCTTGCCGTCACTGATTGGGCAGTTAAAAGTGCTGGTATTGAAGCACATGGCGTAAATGTAAGTGCCACCAAATGCCATTCTAGAAATTGAGGCACTTAATCATCTTTTGGTATAATAAAGTATAGATTTTTTGGAACGGAGCGATTGATATGAATGGAACGCAAAAAGCGTTTTTTGAAGAAAAAGAGCGTTCACTTGGCGTTCGTCTAAATGATGTGCAGACGCAGGCGGTGTTGCAAACGAATGGCCCGCTGTTACTATTGGCATCTCCCGGTTCAGGAAAAACGACTACGATTATTATGCGTATTGGCTATATGATTGAGGCACTTGGTGTGAATCCTTCTCGCATAAAGGCTGTCACGTTTAGTAAGGCTTCAGCCGGTGATATGAAGGCCCGTTTTGCAAAGTTTTTCCCGCATTTGCCACCGGTTGATTTTTCGACGATTCATAGTTTAGCATTTCAAGTTGTACGGCAGACACTTGAACGTCAGGGCATTTCGTACGGTATCATTGAAGAATCGGACAAGCCTGGTGTTGTTTCAAAAAAAAGAGTACTTCGCGAGATTTATGAACAATTAAATGGCTCAAAAATTACCGAAGATCAGTTAGACGAGCTACTGACGTACATAACGTTTATCAAAAATAAAATGTTGCCAGAACAAGAATGGGCAATTGCAGAAGTAAAGGTGCCAAAAAAAGTCGAGATTTTACAGCGTTATGAAGAATATAAACGCACAGGTAGTGACCGTTTGTTAATTGATTTTGACGATATGCTATTAATGGCGAACGATATTTTTACGAAAAATCGAGAGGTGCTGGCGCAATACCGACGCCGCTACGATTATTATTTAACGGATGAAAGTCAAGATACATCGCCCGTTCAACATGCGCTCATCGCGAAGCTCGTCGCAGTCCATCAAAATTTATGCGTCGTTGCAGATGAGGACCAGGCCATATACAGCTGGCGCGGTGCAGAGCCAGATTATTTGTTAAATTTCCGAAAGATATATCCGGAGGCGCAGGTTTTACTTATGACGCAAAACTATCGTTCATCAGCGACGATTGTAGAGCCAGCCAATATATTCATTCAGCGAAATAAAAAGCGTTATAACAAACAAATGTTTACAGAAAATCCTGCAGCAGAGCCAATCTCGTTTAAAATCTTAGAGAATTACAATTTACAGGCCAAATATATAGTGGATCAGTTGAAAAATCTGTCTAAGCGTGGCTCAACGGCTATTTTATATCGAAATAATACGTCAGCCATTCCGCTTATGGACGCATTTGACAGAGCAGGTTTGCCTTTCTATATGAAAGATTCCACGATTCGCTTTTTCACGCATTGGGTCGTGGAGGATATTATGAACTTCATGAGGCTAGCGTACAACACAAAAAATATTACGATATTTGAAAAAGTTTATAGAAAAATGAATGCTTATATTACACCAACGCAAATGAAGGCGCTACAGAATTTGCCGGAGGATGGCTGTGTATTCACACAGTTGTTAGAGCATGTTGAGTTAAAAGATTATCAGCCTGAATATATTAAGCGGATTCGCAAAACGTATGATAGCATTCAATTTGATAAAACAACGCCAACAGCCATGCTAGAGCATATCCGTTTTGACTTTGGTTATGAGCGTACCTTAAAGAAAATGAGTGAGACACTCGGTTTTAATTATGAAAATTTACTAGATATTGTGGATGTACTTGGTTTAATTGCTCGTCATACGCCGACGATGACCGAATTTGCGGGTCGTTTGAAGCAACTTGAAAATTTAGCACGTTCGTCTCATATGGATAATGAATTGAATGCAATTACACTGACAACATTGCACAGTTCAAAAGGCTTGGAATTTGACCGTGTGTATTTGATTGACTTGATTGAGGGGATTTTACCTAGTGAGGTGGAAGAAGAAATCGAGGAAGAAACACGACTCTTTTATGTCGGTATCACGCGTGCGATCCGCCATTTGGAATTAATCTCGTATAGTAAACGCTTTAAAACAAGTGTGGTGCCATCGATTTTCATGAAGGCGTTAAAACAAATCGTCTCACCGCAGGAATTGCCAAAGAAAGCGCCGAAAAGTCCGAAGAAAGCACTAAAGCAATACCGTAATGAGCGGACGATTACAACCGAGTCGGCGTTAATTGTTGGCTCAAAAGTAAAGCATGTGATTTTGGGAGAAGGGGAAATATTAGCCGTTACGAGTAGCACGATTGAATTATCATTTGCTAGCGGGATTAAGCAGTTTCTGACGGATACATGTTTACAGCAAGGCTATTTAGAAACGATGGAAGATTAAATGAAGCGTATTCGAGATTTTTTCGAATACGCTTTTATTATGCTATTATGTAGCGGTACCTTGCTGGAAAAATAAACGTCATTGCTCATCTTTGTCTTACCACCAAATGGAACTTCTATTTTAAAGATGGATCGTAATTTGAAAGAGAATAAATAGTTGAGAGTTTTGATCAATCTTTTTCAAAACAGGCTCTTTAGATTTGTTTATATCAAGGTTAATATCATTAATTTAATCAAACTTTATTACAAAACTACAGGGATTCGGTAAAAATTCACTCTCTTTTTATTGAGAACATTCCGGATTAAGTTGTCATTTTTCAGTAAAGGACACGCCATAAATAAAAGGTAGCGTATGATTCCCAGTTTTTCCATGGAAACGATATTTCTAAAATTTCATCTTTCGTAGGCTTTCGGTTCATATTACATAATAGTTTTATCGAATTAATAAGACCCACATCATCGATTGGAAAGGCTGTCTGGAACCTAAGGCAGCGCATTAGCACATAATTGGCTGTCCAAGGACCGATTCCTCGTATTTTAATTAAGTTTTTTTCAGCATCTTTAAAGTTCATGTTCATTAATTTTTCCCTTGATAATTCTCCACTTGCCATTAATCTCGCAATTCCAATAATATATTCACTTTTTTTTACCGTCATTTTAATATCTGCTAGGTCAGTAGGTGTTAACTGTGCAATTCGTTCGTACGTTGGGAACACCCAATACTTTTTACCATTCCATTCGATAGAATCGCCAAATCCTTCTACAAATTGCTTCTTTAAGGAGTATGCAAAGGCTAAGTTAATTTGTTGCCCTAAAACTCCCCAGCATAAAGCTTCAAATAAATCGGGAATGCCAATAACTCGCAATCCATAGAATTTTCGAGCAGGCATGTTAAGTAATGGGTCTGCTTTTGCCATTTCATAAAATGGCGTTAAATCGTTATCAAGATCAAACCATTCATGAATATATTTTACAATCACTTCCCGTTTCCACTTTTCAATAGGTCTAGACTCATTTAGGAATTGAACATGCATTTGTTTATTATTGATTACGCTTAGCTGTACTAAGGACCGAATGCCCCCAATGGCTATAACTTTTGTAATGATATCGTTCTCTATTTCATACATGCATTCATTTTTTTCCCTTGTTAGATAGCCAAGATTTGCATTTATATCGAAATTTTCAGGTAATGTAATTACAATAACATCATTCTCTTCATGCCATGTCACTTTTTCATTCTCCTCATCTTATTACGATTTTCTATACTATTTAAAACTCACACTGACTGTAATTTTACTTTATCACAAAATAATCTTTACTAATTTTGTTATCTTGCTATTACATTCTAAATACCTTATTTTTTTCTATTTATGAGGTTATAGTGTTAGTTATCAAGAATGCTAAATAGAGGGAGTGGATAAAAATGGTCCAAGATATAAAAACGCGTGTCGAAAACTTAAATTGGGATTTCATCCAACATGAATTAGATACGCAAGGATTTGCAAAGCTTCCAGTGATTTTAACAAAAGAGGAATGTGAATTTTTCATAGCATTGTATTATGAGGAAGAGTCCTACAGAACGACAATCAATATGACGAGATATCGCTTCGGGAATGGAGAGTACAAATATTTTTCCTATCCATTACCTGATATCATCCAAAGTTTAAGAGAGTCCTTTTATCTAGAATTGGCCAAAACAGCCAATCGATGGTTAGGTTATTTAAAGAAAGCAGAACAGTTTCCAGATCAACTTCAAGATTTTTTGAACACCTGTGAAGAAAATGAACAAACTAGACCGACACCTTTACTATTAAAGTATGAAACAGGCGGGTTTAATTGTTTGCATCAAGATTTATATGGCGATATATTTTTCCCGTTTCAAGTAGTATTTGTATTAAACCAACGAGAGAAAGACTTTTGCGGTGGAGAATCTCTATTAGTGGAACAAATTCCTCGTGCTCAAAGTAGGGGACATGTCATTACTTTAGAACAAGGCAGTGCGCTGATCTTTCCTACTAACCATAGACCTGTTCAAGGTAAAAAAGGATATTACAAAAATACGGTTCGTCACGGAGTAAGCACAGTTACTGCTGGAGAACGATACGGTCTGGGGATCATTTTTCACGATTCTAAATAAAGTGAAATTTTGATCAGTGGGGATTTTCTTCATCCCCCACTGATCATTGGTTAAACCAATCGGGCTTTTACGGGCTGTTCATCTCCCACTTAAACTTCTTTGATTTCTTTATGTTTTGAGGTTGGAGTCTTACAGTCCGTTAATGCGGGATAAAAAATAAACTTCAATATCTTGCTATTCCATTCCCAGAATTGTACATTCTGAATTTATAGGGAGTATATTGTAAGGAGAGGTGAGATATATGCCGGATAGTATTAATGACGGACATAAAGAGAGCCATGATCATCGAATTTCGAATGATGTAGAAATGATAACAGATGAAAAGTGGCAAGCAATTATAAATAATGATACAGCGTACAATAATCAATTTTTCTACGCTGTCAAGTCGACAGGGATATTCTGTAAACCATCCTGTAAATCTCGCGTTCCGAAAAAAGAAAATGTATGCATTTTTTCAAACGCAGAACAAGCACTCCGCGCAAATTTTCGCCCTTGTAAACGTTGCAAGCCCACTAATGAAAATCTGCCAGATAGCGAGTGGGTGGATTTAATTACGGAATACATTGATAAAAATTTCACAGAAAAATTAACGCTGGAATTGTTAGCAAATATTTGTCATGGGAGTCCGTATCATCTGCATCGAACATTTAAAAAAATTAAAGGTATCACGCCGGTTGAGTATATACAACAAGTGAGAGTACACGCGGCTAAAAAGTATTTGATTCGGACAAATAAAGCGATTGGAGATATCGCCATATGTGTGGGTATGGCTAACGCGGCTTATTTTATTACTTTATTTAAAAAGAAAACTGGACAGACACCAGCACAATTTCGTCAATTGAGTAAAATGGAGGAAAAGCACAATGGAAACAAAGAATAAACCTACCCTTTATTGGTCTTTACTAAAGTTTAATGATTGGAATTTTTATATTGCTTCAACTTCCAAGGGGCTAGTATTTGTAGGTTCACAGAACAAACCCTTCGAGGAATTGTTCAACTGGGCTAAGAAACGCTTTCCAGGAAGTCCTCTTGTTGAAGATGATGAAAAGCTTGAACCCTATGTCGTTGAAATCGCTCAGTATCTAGAAGGAAAGCGGAAAACCTTTACTGTTGCATTTGAGTACGTAGGAACGCAATTTCAGTTAGCAGTCTGGAATGCACTTTGTGAAATTCCTTATGGACAGACGAAATCCTATTCCGACATTGCAAATGATATAAATAAACCAGCAGCTGTTCGTGCTATAGGAGCGGCTATTGGGGCTAATCCGGTATTAATTACTGTACCCTGCCATCGTGTAATAGGAAAGAATGGCTCATTAACTGGCTATCGGGGCGGATTAGAAATGAAGACACTGCTACTGGATCTAGAAAAGCGAGCTTCATCTAGCAATGAGTAATTATTACCGTACTATGAATGGAGGTAGCGTCATGAAAAGTGAATTATTCTATAAAAGTCCGAAAACCATTCTAAATAAAGGGACTGGCTTTCTTTCTGGATATACTCATTCACTAAATCCTTATACAGGCTGTTCATTTGGGTGTTCCTATTGTTATGTACGCGAAATGCCTGTATCTCTTTTTCGAGAAGGAGAATGGGGAAATTGGGTCGATGTTAAAAACGGAGCTGCGAATTTACTAAAAAAGGAGCTCCATCGCGCCAAAACCAAAGGAAATGTCACCATTTTCATGTCATCAAGTACAGACCCGTATCAACCAATAGAGCATAAGGAAAAAGTGACGCGATCTTTACTAGAAGTGATGGTAGAAGATCCCCCTGACTTCCTATTTGTACAAACTAGAAGCCCACTTGTAAGTCGAGATATCGATTTGCTGCAACATTTTAAAGATAAAGTTCGGGTAAGTATGACAGTAGAGACTGATAGGGAAGATATTCGCAAGCATTTTACACCCTATGCTCCTCCTATTCCAGCAAGGCTTAAAACACTCCAATTGCTTGCTGAATCCAGTATTCCTGCACAGGTTGCCATCGCACCTGTATTACCAAGTAGCGAGCGATTTGCAGAAATATTGCGTCCCTTGGTTAACCGAATATGTATTGATGATTATTTTATGGGGGACGGCAGTGGTGGTAAACGAACACACAAGATGGGCATACAAGCGTTATATAGAAATTTGGAAATGGAAGAATGGTATGATCCATCCATCTATCAAATGGTATATAAACGAATGCAGCAGTATTTTTCGGAAGAAGAACTTTTCATTAGCCAGAAGGGTTTCGAACCCTAGCGTTATAAATAGTAATCATCAGGTCATTTTGGAACTAAAATCACTTTTATAACAGGTTTTGATTTTTTCTGTGGGACAAACATTAGATGAAATAATAGGGGTGTATTATGAAAAATAACAAACAGTTTAATTTTCACAAGCTTTGGCTAGGGCAGTCTATAAGTTTGTTAGGTACACAGTTTACAGTAGTAGCTTTGCCTCTTTTTGCATTACAGGTGCTAGAAACAAGTGAGGCGAATGCGGCCTTGCTTCGCGGAATTATATTCATACCCTACCTACTTTTCGGATTAGTAGCCGGTGCTTTGATAGACATCCTACATAGAAAAAAGGTTTTGCTAATTTGTAGTATATGTCAAGGCGTTCTATTTTTATCAGTATTCATATTGACTGTAACAAATAAAATAACCTTCCCTTTATTGGTGTTACTCATGTTTTTAAACGGAATATTTACCACGTTTTACAATATTACAATTCCTTCTTTCTTACCGGAAATAATAACAGATAAAGACAACTTAAAAAAAGGAAATGCTCAGCTAGCCCTTTCGGAGTCTCTTTCTATAGTAATCGGACCTATGTTAGCAGGAATCGTTATTACTCTAGTTGGATTAACAGGCTTATTCACTGTTGACGCAGTAACGTATTTTGTTTGTTTTGTGTGTGTATTATTTATTTCAAGGTTTAAACCGCATACAGAAGGCTCTTTAAAAAACGTAAATATAAAATCAATCTATATAAACATATATGAAGGTTTGATCTATTTTAAAAGCCACCCTGTATTGGAACCAATTGTAAGCTGTGGCGCTGTTTATGGTTTTTTTAAATACATACTAAATAGCATTTTAGTAATCTTCCTTTATAAGGTAATGGGTCTATCTGAACTTGAAATAGGCTTTGTTATAGGCTCGGCAGCAGTCGGATTCTTGATAGGCAATACGATACTCGTAAAAAGAAGCCAACAAATTAATAATACAAAAATGCTTATTTATAGCGCAACTGTATCAGTTATCGGTCTGTTCTTTATACCGATAATGGGCTATTTCGGAACCGTTTTCGGTATAGTAGCTGCTAGTATCATACATGGGATGGGAGAAGGTGTATTTGGTCCTTACGCTGCAACCATCCGACAACTCGCCTCACCAAGTCACATGCTAGGCAGAGTAAATGCTGTACAGCGTACGCTTAATTGGGGAGCTTGGGCATTGGGAAGTTTTGCTAGTGCATTTTTAGTGTCTATAGTTGGGCTTCAAACAACGTTATTTATAGGGGGTTTCGGAACAACATTGTGTTTAATAGTGTTGTTAAGGCGAGGCGTAATAAAAGGAACCAACATTGAAAATACGAGTTCAATTTAGAGGAGATGATTATGATGAATAAGTTATCAAAAGGAACTGCTGACATAGAAAATAAACCACATGTTTTATTTATAGGGGGTTGGACAAAGCCTATACAGGATGCTTTAGACAGGGGGTACACTGTCTCGTATATGGGGTCTTACACTAAACACATATATTTCGATGGAACTGTCTTAGAAAAGTGTTTTTATAAAAAAGAAATAGATACAACAAACATACCCGTGTGTATATACTATGCTGAAGAATTGTACAAGGAGAAAGCGTTTGATGTGGTTGTATCTTTCAACGAAGTAGCCTTAGATACAGCTTCTATAATTGCAAAGATTTTTAATGTTAAAGGATTTTCTTACAACGCAAATATGATCACCCGCAATAAAGACATAATGCGTGAAATTCTAGCAGGCAAAGACTTTTCGATAGATTCGATCGTTTGCAACAACATAAAAGACATAGATGAATTTTTGAACAAAAAAGATAGTATTATAATAAAGCCCCCGATTGGCGCAGGTGGTAAAGGTGTATCTAAGCTAGACATAGGAGATGACGTAGAGGTATTTATTAAAGATAACGGGATTCAACTACCTATTTTAGTGGAAGAGTACGTTGAAGGAGACGTAGTTTATACGGTCGAAGCCGTTTCTTATAATAAAAAACATTCTATACTAGCTATATCAGCTGAAATATTTAAAGAAGGTTCGTTTTTAATAAACTATACTATTATGCCGGCACCTATAGATGAATCTCAAAAAAAGGTAATCATTGAGAAAGTAATGCTATTTTTGGACGATATGCAACTGGAAGACGGCATTACTCATACAGAAGTAAAGATTAACAAACAAAATAAACCAATAATCATAGAGTCTCAAGTCAGGATAGGTGGGGGTAACATTTGGAAAATGGTAGAATTAACAACCGGCATATCTCAGTTCGGATATTACTATGATGCGTTAGCTGCTAAAACTATAGATGAATTTAGATGTGTACCTTCAAAATGTCAAGCGATGTCTTTAAGTTTGATTCCAAAACCAGGTTGCTTAAAAGAAATCAAGTATGAAGGGTTAGCTAACATATCCGAGATCGTATTAATTGATCTATTAGTAAAAGAGGGCGACACCATACAAACTATTGTAGACAGTACTGGGCGAAAAGGATATATATTATTTACGGCCAATGATATAAAACATATGTACGAAGTTGCAGATAAAATTTGTGACAATATAACGTTTGTTTATCAGGATTTGTCAGAATGGAAACCTTCTTTTAAAAGAATTTAAAAAAGAATGTAGCACATGACTGGACTATGTCAAGAAAAAGGACAATACAAGTAAGCTTAAGAGGTGATTGTTCAATTAGAGCAATCGCTTCTTGTATTAACCGGGTAGTTTAGTGGAAAAAGGAATTAAAAACTTATGTTTGCAAAGGAACATCTTTTAATGAAAAAATTAAAGCCAAATGCCTATGTATTGTCCCGCAAGCCACTAATATACCTTTTGATTATTGTCATCATTGTTTCTACTCTATTTATCCCCCAATATTATTAGGACAACCATTTGTTCTAGGTGAAATTATAGTCCGGACCAAGATTTTTATCGATACATAGAAAAACAGCTCACTAAGTGGCCGAATGTACCATTCCATCAGGACAGGAATATTTCAGATAAGTTCATACCTGGGTCAACATCTAGCCAATCGACCTGTGGAAAATCAGTAGCTGTATATCTGATGATACTATCAAAGATATACAGCTACGCGTCATATGTTTCCAGATTTTTATGTTTTTAATAACGGTTCCCTAAATAATTTTAAAATTTTTGAACGAAATGAAGCATCGATGAGTCTAATTAGGGAAGGAGGCGAAAAGGATGGAATTTGAAATCGTGCAGCGTGCTATTCGTGGGGATCATCAAGCGATACTTTCACTTATTGAAATGGATGAAGAAATTTTATATCGCATGGCTTTTACATACATGAAAAATGAGCAAGACGCTTTAGACGTGATGCAGGACCTGGTTTACAAGGCCCTGAAAAAAATGCATACCGTTCAACAGCACGAATATGCCAGAACATGGCTCGTGCGCGTCTTAATCAATTGTTGTAAAGACCATTTACGAAAACGCCAACCAACCGTTTCAATTGAGGAACATCACCTAGTTGAATGGGTCATTTACTCTGATATGGAGCGGTTATTGGAACATTTATCCTTGTCGGAGCAGCAACTCGTCTATATGAAATATTTTCAGCAACTAAAAAACAAAGAAATTGCTGAGCTAAATCAAATACCTGAAGGTACTGTAAAGTCTAAGCTTCATCACATACTAAAGAAGCTTAGAAACTTCGCTGGAGAAAAGGAGGACTGGCTATGAGTAAACTACCGATTGACGTCCCAAAGGAGAAACTTCAACAAGTTCGGATGGATATGTTCCGTAAAGTACAGCGAGAAAAACGAACAAAGAAGCGCATTTTTTCGGCTGCAATAGTCTTTTTGTTTTGCTTAAGCCTTTTATTTTCAATTCGTGTTTCTCCTACGATTGCTAGCTATGTTGAAAAAATACCAGGCTTTCAAGCAATTGTATCTGCGGTTGTAAGAGATAAAGGGATAAAAGATATTGTGGATAATGACTACTATGAAGATATCAATGTGACGCAGTCTAAAAATGGCCTATCGCTTACATTGCAAGGCGTGATTGCAGATAATTCGGGATTAGTACTTTACTATGACGCAGATGCCTCATTTGATATTTCAGAATTACACTTGGAGGAAGTTCATTTGTTCCAAGGGGACGAAGAAATTAAAGGGGGGTCATTTACAAGCAATCAATCACATCAAACACACATCTCTTCTTCAGTAGAATATAATTTTTCAGAGTCTTTTGCTTACACTTCAAAGGATTTTAAAGTGGTTTTTCTTTTTAATGACAAAGATAAGGGGAATATTGAAATTACGATACCGTTTTCACTACAAAATGAAATCGCAAAGGAAAAAATTATTACTGCGAATCAAACTGTAGAAGTCGGTGGTCAGAAATTTACGATTACACAAATTCGCCGATCTCCTTTAAAAACGGCAATTGATATTGAAGTAGATGAAGCGAATACGATGCAAATTTTAGCGCTTGATGATATTACGGTCGAGACGGAAAATGGGGAGCGAAGAGAAGGCATTAAATATGGCTTGTCATTAGGTGGTGATATTCGCGACGGCAAATTCACGATGTATTTGCAAAGTAATTATTTCCATGATTCAGATTCACTCAAAATGTTAATTGGAGCTGTTCATGCCGTTCCAAAGGGCGAGGATTTTATCGAAGTTGATTTTGGTACAAAAAAAGTACTCACGAAGCCTGATTATTTGGATTGGGATATTTCTGTAACGCAGCAAAGTGTATCAATTGCTGCAAAGAAATGGGATGATAGAAGGTCACATTCGTTTCTAAATAGTGCTGTAAAAGCAGATGGCACGACGTTAGAATATAAAGGTAGCTCGTTCTCAGATGATGAGCAGTACCTATTTGAGACGGAGAACTTTGAAAATTATGATGGCAAAGCAAAATTATATATCAACTATTTCTTCAATCCTATTGGAGAAAATATTGAACTGAATATTCCAATGCGATAAAGTAAAGATGTTCAAAAAGCAGCGCCTTTTTGAACATCTGTTTTAATATTTTTAGTCTAGCTATGATTGGAGAAGTTTTCTCCATACCAATTCATGGTCAAGAACGTCTGGACATTCAAAATGGTATTAGATAAGCAATCTTTAATAATTTGTCTAAAGATTCTTGTCCATATACATCCTAGTACAGTTATGGGGAATTGACGTACGTATCCAAGCCGTCCTCCACGCCAAATAATTTTAGTTTAAATAAAAAAAATACCTTAGCCACAACTTTCAAGTAATCGGATGTTGCCTATTTTGAGTTAGAATAATTCGTAGCATTGCTAAAGAGTTTTAACAAAACCCATGATAAGTTTGTGAAAAGATGTTTTTACACAAACGATGCAGGTTAATGAAATGATATGGGGGGAGATAATTTGCGAAAGGTGGAAGTAAGTTCATACAATGAGAAATGGATCCAAATGTTTATAGAAGAGGCTGAAAAACTGAATCTTATTTTTGGGAACGAACTCGTAGACATATATCACATAGGTAGTACCTCTGTTCCAGGGTTAAAAGCTAAACCAATAATAGACATCATGCCTGTTGTGAAAGATATTAATAATGTTGAGAAATATAATATAGAGATGCAAGAAATTGGATATGTCCCTAAAGGTGAAAACGGGATAGTTAAACGTAGATACTTTCAAAAAGGTGGGGACAATCGTACTCATCACGTTCACATCTATCAGATCGGGAGTTGTGAAATAAATAGACACCTGGCTTTTCGAGATTATTTAAAATCGCACCCAGATGAAATGAAGAATTATGGAGAATTAAAAGAAAAATTGGCACAACAATTTCCTCTTAATAAGAAATCGTACATAAATGGGAAAGATTATTTTGTTAAAAATATAGAACTAAAGGCACTGGAATGGTATGAAGATAATCGAAATAAATAATAGAATAACGGATTATGTATTGCTAAGGTGAAAAATGCTACTTAACTATCGAAAAACGTGATTGGTTGCGTTCTAAAAAAGCTAATAGCTGTTTTAGATCTGTTAAAGTCATATCGACAGTAAGTTTATCATCGGTCTTTGGTGATTCAAGTCCATGCGAAAAATCATACGTCATGTAAGTGTTCTTTTAAACAATATTTGGTGAACGATTTTAAGGCAGAAATTTTTCGGTTCACTGAACGAGATTTTTGTTTTAATGATCCTAATAGATATTGTATTAACTTAATCACTAATATAAAACAAATACGTCAATGGCAGCATGTAGTTACATGTATAAAATATCCAGACAAACATGTTAAATTTTTTATTTAAACCAATAAGAAATAAGTGTTGATGGATAGATCAATCTCAGTTGGACAAAATATTTGTGAACGTGAAAAGTTCAAATTTCAAGGATTGTGAGGACTATATATGTCATCTGAAATGGGAGAAATGCATCGTACTGGTCAAGACATTAACGACGAAATAGTACATTTTGGTGGGCAAGCCGAGAGTGTTTTTAGTTCATTGGCTGAACAAGGTCGACTTTCAATACAAAAGAAAGCAGACGAATTAGCTGCACAGTATCTTGAAAGTAATCCTAATCCAGACTATTATGATTGCGTTACAATTGTAGCAGAGGGAGTTTTAACAGCAGGGAACGAAATAAAGGCTAACAGTGGTTCTTGGGGAGAATCAGTAGAAGCAGCACTTGGTGCTGGTGTTGAAATGCCAGCAGCAAAAATAGCTTGTAAAAGAATAACAATGTCTGAACATTAATTTTTGAAAAAGCGTAAGCATAAAAGCTTATGCTTTTTGATATTTATTGATTTTTTTTATCCTCTCCTCAAAGCGGAAAATTAAAACAAGATTTTTATAGTAAATTTTTTTTAAGCTATTTAAATTTAATTGAAATTTCGAGGCACACGTCTAACATGGCTTGTCCTTTAATTATGTTGAGGAAAGTAAAAGCATATTTTTATAATTCAATTGAAGTTGTGAAGAATTAAACTTATGTTCGTTTTGGCATTCATTCTAATTTCAATATAAAAAAACGCTAACCGAAAGATTAACGTTTTATACATGATGGTAGGGATCACGCAAGTGTATCTGGTGTTTACTGTATTTGATTCAAAAAACAATCTCTAATTATGAAAGTCCGCACGTTTCTAAAGTAAATCTGAACGCTTACAAAGGTCAGGAGCGGTTTTCTAATATGGAGTCGGAGTCGGAGGAGAACAACGGAAGGAGTCAATGTCTCTTAAAGCAATCGAATATTGATTCCATCTTCCACCGAAAAACCTGTAGCCATAAGCTCTTTCGTGTCCAACAGCAGTCAGAAAGAACCAGAAATTGTCACCATTTCTCAGCCACATATACGTGAAACGAAATATACAATTTTGAAGACCCCTTGTATTCTGGCCATAGAAAGGCATTTCTTCCATATATCGCATAAGTCAGATTCCCCCTTTCTAAAAGTATACATATAACCAGTTTATGCCTAATATCTGAGTTTGGGTTGGACGTATGACCTAAATAGTTTATTTAAGAGGATAGCAGCCACTGCTCGACAAGCTGCAATTCCTTGTTAAGTGATTCGAAGGCGATTGCTTTGTCATTGTTCAACCGTATGAAGAAACATATATTACAGGTATAAAACTAGTACTTTTGAAGTGGGCAAGATAATTGACTCCTTCATTTTCGTTTTTCAATCATTAAATAAATGCAATTCTATTTCGTGTTACAATAGATTCACAGCATCCAACTGACTCCTTTTTAGGAAGGAGGTGTGCTGCTGTGTCTTATCCATCACGCGTTAAAAAGGCCAAGGCTGAAACGAAAAAGAAACGTGAAAAAAGATTAGCCATTTTCGCCAAGTTACGGATTTATTCCGTTTTATCGATACTGTGTATCTTCTTTTTCGGATGATGCTGTAAAAAACTTACGTTTCACCGCTTTGTCTAGCCAACCAAGCGGTGTTTTTAGAAAAATAATCAAAAAAAGCGATTGGGAGCCACCCAATCGCCGCGTACTGCTGTAGATCCATCACGCATGAATCTTACTATCTTCATTGTATGCAAATAGAATAAACATATCAATGAATTACTTTAATCTTTGCAACAAAAGTCCATTTTATGCATAGATACTATGGACAGCTTCTATTGTCTTATTAAAGTTTAGCATATATTTATTATTAATTCCTTTGAGGTCTATCTTATTTTGGGGTGTCTTATTAAACTAGCAATTAGAATGTTAAATTTCCTTTTTTGGAGAATATATAATTTCAGCGCATAAAAGGAGACAAGCTGTTGCTATTTTGAGATTTGTTAAATACTAATTATTAAATATAAGGGGTACGATGAGTGAAAATGAAGAAATGCATTTTTCAACACATCTTTAAAGATGACATGTAAACCTCCCCGGCTCTAATGCTTTACGATTTTTATTTAGAAAAACAGGTTCTGATGGATAAATTTGATATGACCTTAAAGAAGCTTTATAGGATGCCAGAAGCGGGATTAAGTGTGGATGAAGGGGCAATATCTGTTCTTTTTTCCTTTTCCATCTATTCAAATCGTTTCATTAATCAAATCAATTTGCTCCCATGTTTAATGAAACAAGTTCAGAGCGTCCCAGACCTGTTGTTGCTAACAATTTGCTCATTCCGCATCGAAAAACGTGATTGAGCGCGTTCTAAATAGCTAAATAGCTACTTTAGATCCGTTAATGTCATATAAACAGAAAGATTTAAATTCATACGTCAGGTAGTGTTCTTTTAAACATTATTTTGTGAATGTTTTTATTGTAGAAATTTTTTGGTTGAACGAACGAGGTTTTTGTTTTAATGATCCTAATAGATATTGGATAAAGCGATGTACTTGGGTCTTTGTGATCTCGTTTAAACAGGTTGAACAGCCATAATCCGATAAAAAGGTTAAGAAGAGTTGTAAATCGTATTCATAACTAGTGACTGTATTAATAGTTGTATTATATATAGGCATTAAACACACTTTCTGCAACACAATAACAAGATCTTATTTTTTGAACAGAGGAGTGTCAATATGGAAGTAGTATATTTGGCAGGTGGATGTTTATGGGGAGTACAAGCTTTTATAAAAACTCTACCTGGAGTTACGTTTACAGAAGCAGGTAGAGCTAATGGAACAAGTCATACTCTTGAGGGCGATTATGATGGGTATGCCGAATGTGTAAAAACAGGATTTGATCCGACAGTTGTAACAATCAGTGAATTAATGGGATATTTATTTGAAATCATTGATCCTTACAGTTTGAATAAACAAGGACAGGATGTGGGCAAGAAATACAGAACAGGCGTATATAGTGATAATCCTAAACACTTAAAGGAGGCGAAGACATTTCTTAGTGAGAGAAATGATTATGACCTTATAGTGGTTGAAGTCTTACCTCTTACAAACTATGTAAGAAGTGCAGAAGAACATCAAGATAGGTTAGCTAGATGTCCAAATGATTATTGTCATATTCCAGAAGAAATATTAAATAAGTATATAGTATAAGTACGAGATTATTAGAAGATGGTTTATGGGATCTATCGTTTCAAAATTGTTTTTCTACATAATAATGGGAAACAGAACTGTTTAATCATTTTAACTATCGGACTCATTGTTTAATTAGCTTCTATGTTCTTCTTATACTCCCATGAAAAAACTTAATCATCTCTCATCTTCTGTGATGTAGCGCTTGTTTTTGCACTACATGGATGGCTAACGGGAGTGTTTGTTCAAGAAAGATTGATTTTGAGCGCAAATACATTATTTGATGGGAATTAAACAACTTTAAAGAGCCTTACTACAATAAAATGTAGCATGGCTCTATTATTTGTTGTTGCTAAGTAAGCCCGTAATCAAATAACGCATATAAATAGCCAGGCACCTCCGGTACGATTGATATGTATCAAAATTAGAGGAGGTGCTTCTTTATGTCAACTACCAAACTAACAATTGTCCCTGTGACACTAGATCCGATCACTGACAACTCTTCATCAACAACTTCACCACAAAACTCTCCTGAGCCGAGCTGCATCATTAAAACAACTAGTGCTGAAATTTCCTTCTTTAATGGCGTAGATGAGCACATCATCCAAACGATCCTGAAGGAGTTGAATAATCAATGAAGCAAGATTTTACGAGCGTGCAGAACATCTACATTATTTGCGGTAAGACCGATATGCGTAAAGGTATCGACGGTCTCGCAGCACTCATTCAGGATTCTTTTAAACTCGATCCATATAGTGATTCCATCTTCTTATTTTCTGGAACGAGTAAAGACCGTTATAAATGTTTGTATTTTGATGGAGATGGCTTCGCCATACTTTATAAACGATTAGATAATGGCAAACTGCAATGGCCAAAAGATGAAAAGGAAGTACGTAACCTTTCACAAAAGGAACTTCGCTGGCTTTTAGAAGGTTTATCGCTTCAGCAACCAAAAGCGATTATGAAATCTGCAAAAGGTGTCTTTTAAATCTTTTCACCAAAGTGGTATAATCATCCATGACTTATACTGAACGAAATGTGGTGAATACAGTGGGTAACGTATCTTCTGACCAAAATGAACGATTCATTCAATTACTTGAGCAACAATTGGCTCATTCAAATCAGCAAAATAATGAACTGACAAAGAAGTTGGATCAATCATTGAAACAAATCGAAGTGCTAACAGAACAAGTTCGCCAATTAACCAAGGCTTTATACGGTTCAAAATCGGAAAAATCAAAGTATCAAGCACCAGACGGACAAGCTTCTTTATTCGATGACGATGCGTCTTTTAACGAATCTGAGCACACAGAAGAACAAAGCACAGCGACGATTACTTACACTGTTAACCGTAAACTACATAAGAAAAAACGGAATGATTCTTTTCATGAAGGGATTGAAATAGAAGAAATTCATCATCACCCCACCAATACACAATGCGACTGTTGCCTTGGCCAAATGACCGAAGCCGGTACAACTATTGCGCGTGAAGAAGCAAAATTCATTCCGGCAAAAATGATGCGCATCCAGCATATTGAACATGCCTACGAGTGCAAGCACTGTAAAATGGATGCCACACAAAAAGCACAAATGAAACGTGGGAAAGCCCCACAAGCTGCCATTCAGCGAAGCATTGCGGGGCCTACCGTTCTAGCAAAACTCATCTATAATAAGTTCGTCCAATACTTACCTCTTTACCGTCAGGTAAAGGAGTGGGAACGATATGGCCTGCTTACGAATGATAAGAACTTATCAAACTGGGTGATCCGTGTAGCTGAAGATTGGCTTCTACCGGTTTATGAACAGATGAAGCAGATATTAACAGCAAAATCTGTTCTACATGTGGATGAAACCTATGCGCAAATAATCAATCGTTCAGACGGAAAATCCGGTCAATCGAACGCCTATAATTGGGTGTCCCAAAGTGTGCCAAGTCAAGGGCCGATCATCGTTCTTTTCCAAAGCGCTTTATCGAGAAGCCGTTCTGTATTAGCAGACTTTATAGCTGGTTTTCAAGGAACTGTGATTTGTGATGGTTATTCTGCATACGGGAATCTACCTGATGTCACGTTCGCCAACTGTTGGGCGCATGTGCGACGCTATTGGCTGAAAGCTGATAGCAAAAACGGGCAAATTGGCGTGGATTACTGTGATCAACTGTTTCACCTAGAACGTCAATTCAAGCATCTTTCACCAGGTAAACGCCGAAAATCACGGCAAAAACATTCAAAGCCGATTGTAGAGAAGTTTCTAAAATGGGTAGACGAATCGCCTTTCTTTGGGAAAAATGCGCTCGCAAAAGCTGCAGAATACACATTAAATCGTGTACACGGATTAAAGGCTTTTCTATTCGATGGTCGAATTGAAATCGATAATAATCCGGCTGAAAATGCGATTCGTCCAAATGTGATTGGTCGTAAGAACTGGCTTTTCTCTGTTAGTGAAGCAGGCGCTAAAGCGAATGCCATCTGTTTAAGTTTGGCTGAAACGGCAAAAGCAAACGGCATCGATTTCTATCAATACCTAGTGACGTTAATGACAGAATTGCCAAATTTACCGATTCATCAGCAGCCAGAGATTTTAAATAATTACATGCCTTGGTCGAAAAAAATCCAAGCCACATGTGCAAAATAGCCATCTATCCGAAAAAATTCAGGGTAGATGGCCATTAGTCGTGCGTACCGAGAAGGTGCGCTTATTTTTTTTATATTTCGGGCTTACGTTGCTAACAATTTAAACATTAGCTCATTCCGCATCGAAAAACGTGATTGGGGGTGTTCTACAAAACAAATTCATCAATGGCAGCATGTACAGAGAGGTTACTTATACATAAAAAAACGCAGCGTCGTCAAACGCTACAGCAATGTAGAATTTCTAGTAACTGTAAAAACATTAGTAGGAAAATCATAAATTTTAGGAATACTTTGTTATTACTTAATATGTGAGCTAATAAGAATAAGTGTTATTCCCGTAAATAGGCAAATGATTCTCGCCACAGGAATTTTATCAGCTAGTCCAAATAATGCAATTGCTGTCGTTACGATTAAAACTGTTGGACCAACCAATGCAAGCATTGTATTAATATAGAATGCTTTTTCTAAATTATTCAACTTTAGCATCAACAATCCAGCACTTACTTCGATACTTCCAGACAATACACGTAATATAACCATAGCAAGAACCGATTTTTCAATTATTATCATCATCCTATCTTTATAAAATCTTTTCGCTTATATTATCATTCCATCATTAGGATAACTATAGACTTCTGTTTTAATGAAATACTAAAAACAATATATGTCTGATTCATATCAAATATTCTTGTTATATTATGCTTTATAGTATTAATTTAATAAGTGATTTTCTAATTAAAAGTTCAAAGAATGTATTAATAGAATCAGTTTTATTAATCCATTTTCTAAGGAAATAGTATAGGTGCATATAATAAAATCCTAAATATTTATGGGAAAGATAGTACTTATAAAAGATGCAAGCTTTACAAATATCTCAATTGAAACGAAAAATAATTCCAAAGAATTTTATTCGTGAATAACTATTATTCAAGGTTTTATATAAAGGGTTTAATTAACTGCAGATCCCAATATAGAAGGGAAAATATTAGCCGTTACGAGTAGTACGATTGAATTGTCATTTGCTACGGGGATTAGGCAGTTTTTGACGGATACATGTTTACAGCAAGGTTATTTAGAAACGATGGGAGATTAAATGAAGCGTATTCGGGATTTTTTCGAATACGCTTTTCGTCGAGTAGCCCTACACTACAATCAGTTAAAATGGTAATATATTGGCAAAGTGGTAACAAAAAAATCTTTTCATCGCTCAATAATAAACCTATTTTTTCCTAATCAACACGCCTGAGATATTATTTTAAATCATCGAAAACGTTTCAAACAGGAGTACTCATTATTATTTTTATGATAAACAAAAGTTTAAACATGTAGTACATTTAATTACCATATGTTATACATTAAAGTTTAATAATGGTATTGTATAAAAAGATAGACTTTTCACTCAATTTTAAAAAGGAAGGAGTTTTCAGTATGTTATCTTTTTCTAAACCAGATGTAGAACAGTTTTTACGAACATTTTCGATTGGTGATTTTGCGGTTAGTCCAGATGAAAAACAACTAGTTTTCAGTACAAATTTAAGTGGCAAGTATAATTTATGGGCCATGAATTTACCAAATACGTTCCCGACGCCGCTTACTTTTATTAACCAGAGCTGTCAAGGCCTTCTCTATGATAAACAAGGACGGTTCATCATTGCCGGTTTTGACCAAAACGGGAATGAAAATACGCAATTTTATGGACTTCCACTTCAAGGTGGGACAATGAAGAAAATTATTTATGAAGAAGGAACTCGCAATTCTGGGCCAATTTTATCCGAAGATGGGAACAAGCTTTATTATACATCTTCGAAAGGAAATCCAACGTATTTAAATGCATATGCCTATGACTTGGTGACTGGCGAGGAAGAAACAGTTCTTGAGGGAAAAGATGCGCCAACTTTTTTAATCGATTTTAGCCCAAATGAAGAGGTAGCCCTCTACTATAAACATTTTGCTAATACGTATACACTCCTATACGCCAAACGAGGAGAGGAACATATTCTTCTGACACCACCAACAGATCAGCAACATACGGTCAGTGACGCAGTTTTTGTATCCGACGAGCTCATTTATTTATTAACGAATTACGATGCTGATTTTACGTATTTGGCTTCGTATAATTTAGAGACAAATGAGTTTGTAAAATTGAAAGATTTAGAGAATGAAAGCTTTACTACGTTGAAATATAACAAAGAAAAGCAGTGCCTGTATGTAATTAGTGAAAAAGGTGTAGAAGATCATTTATACATGCTTGATTTGCTATCGAATAATTGGGAAGAACTAGATTCACCCTGCAGTGTCATCGAAAAGCTTATAGTCACAAAATCCGGTAGTTTATATTTATTAGGAAGAAGTGCTACGAAGCCGATTAATATTTATCAATTTAAGGAAAATGGATGGACATCTTTAACGGAATACACAGTTCCAGGTGTAGATCAAAGCGAATTAGTTGAGCCGGATGTGATTACTTATTCTTCTTTTGACGGACTTGAAATTGAGTCCTTATTTTTCAAAGCTAAAAAGGAAAATGATAATGGTGAAATCATCTTTTGGCCGCATGGTGGTCCGCAAGCTGCAGAGCGTAAATTTTTTAGAGCTTCCTTCCAATTCTTTTTAAATCATGGGTATAGCATCTTTGCTCCGAATTTCCGAGGTTCGACAGGATATGGATTGGCATTCACGAAAATGGTAGAAGGGGATTGGGGACACGGTCCACGCCTTGATAATGTAGCTGGTCTCGACTGGCTCATTGATAATAAGTACGCGGAAAAAGGCAATATTTTATTGATGGGCGGAAGTTATGGAGGATACATGGCCTTATTGCTTCACGGTAAACATGCTGATTATTTCAAAGCCGTAGTGGATATATTTGGTCCATCTGATTTGTTCTCATTTATCAACTCGGTTCCTGAAGACTGGAAGCCAATTATGGATCAATGGGTAGGAAACCCTGAAAGAGACAAGCAAAAACTCATTGAATACTCACCATTAACGTATCTAGAAACCATGGTCAAACCAATGCTAGTTATCCAAGGGGCGAATGACCCACGTGTTGTGAAAGAGGAATCTGATCAAATCGTGCAAGCTTTAAAAGATAAAGGTCGTGATGTCGAGTACATGCTTCTTGAAGACGAAGGACATGGGTTCTCTAAAAAAGAAAATGAAATTGCTGTCTATCAAAAAATCCTCTCATTTTTGAATCAATTCGTTGGATCTAAAGTGAAAGCATAACGGAAATACTATTTGAAGTTAAATGAAAAAACTGGGTTCTACGATGGTAGGACCTAGTCAATTACATAAACCAATCAACATCCATTGTATTGCCCCATACACTCCGCACATGTTATATAGGGGATTGAAACAGACATTTATCCCACTTCAAGATATTTCATTAGCATATAAAAATAGGGAACGTATGCATATATTGAAAAATAAATTTAGACAATTGTTTATTGCTTATCCATATATAAAAATACAAAATTTGACATCGCCACTACTACCTTTATTATTTTCTTTTAAATGACTTCCCATAATAACATTCGTGTTTTATTCGATTTATGCACGATCCAGACGATGGACAAATAGCACTTTCAATAGCGAAAAACGAACATCCGTATTTATCTTTTGCGGAAAGTTCGTTTTTAATCCTCTGATAGGATTTTAGCAAACAATCGTCGCTAACTATATCAGGGTGAATCAAATGCTTCATGATTTTCATAAATGGTTGCATAAGTGTAACTTCTTTTCAGTATCTCTCTTAGCAAAGAAATTATAACATGTTAGAATATAGATTGATATATATGGTAAATGACGTAATGAACTATAATTCAATAATCTAATGTAAGGAGCAAAAATACATATGGCGAGGAAGAGAAAAACGTTACCGAAAAATTTTAATGAACTAATTGAAGCAGGTGATATTGCGGCATTACAAGAGGTATTTACAAAGTGCGAGCTAGATGCATATGGTGGTTATAGTAAAACAACAGCCTTAAGTTTTTTCAATGTACCGGATGAATTGGTTCGCTGGCTCGTGGAACAGGGGGCAAATATAAATGCGAGAGACAATTACAAAAGTTCGGCTTTACATAATCAGGCAATAAGTCGGCGGGGGAATATTGAATTGCTTCTTGAGTTAGGTGCAGATATAGAAGCCTTGGATTATCAAAACGAAACACCTTTATTTGCTGCGGCTGCTTTTTTTAAACCAAATGCGGTGCGCACATTAATTTCTAAAGGGGCAAATATTAGCGCGGTAAATATGATGAATGAGACGCCTTTGGACAAAGCTTTAGCAGTATGTAGAAATATAAATATTGTTGATCTAGTAGAAGTTTCTGAGATTTTTCTGAGCGCGGGTATAGCTGTAACGCCGAAAATGAAAAATTCTATTAAGCGAATTGGAAAAGACTTCGAATTTCACAGAGAAGGTTTTAATAAAGAATATTTGAACGAAACGGATGAGGCACTTTCCCGTCTTTATGAGCTATTTGATGTTCCACCAGTAGAGAAGCGAAAAACGCATGATGGTACGTCTCCAATAACAGTATCTACAAAGGGCTGGCAGGCGCAACATAATGAACTATGGAATTTATTAATTCCTTCGCAAGGACATGCGCAAACTGTACAAGGAGAGGTTATTCGTATTACTGGTAAAGTCTCATACGAAATTTTAGATAACGGCGGCATCAACTGGGATAATGATTTTCGTAAAATGCTCAAAAGTTTGAACCATTACTTTAGCTTAGGTACACCATTACATCCCGCTGTACTTCAGGAGTCTATCACTTTAGCGAAAGAACTTCACAAAGGCAATGGAGATGAGGAACCTGCGAGACTATGCGAGTTGGCAGTGCAATGGGTACTTAGCAATCCGAATCCGATTATTTTAGAACAGCCCGAATATAAGCGCTAACATATTTAACGAATCCAATAAACAATTTTATAAACAATACTATCCACTTTTCTAAGCACTTAACGGCTAAGATAAGTGGATAGTATGCCGTAAGTGATGCAACGTGAAGCGTGTAGGGATGTGTTAGAAGGTTAGCATTTACATCTTCGAAAATGTGAAGTGAAACAGTCAATGAAGTCAATGGATTTTTGCGATAATTTCTAGTGAAAGGGACTGGTGAAAGTTTACCAGCTTCACTCAACATCGGATTAATCAGTAATCATTTTCCATTTATTGAGATAATTGATGTAGCATGTCGAATATGCTGTACTGAAATGGGCATAAAAGCATCTCCTCTAAACAATTTAGTAACTACAAAAATAAATTCGTATGTATCTTCCAAAAAAACATATTTTTTTCTTTCAACAATATATGAATCTAGCGTTAAAACACATGTGAAAAATGGCAAGCCATCCAAAGCAGTTTTGGGGTTCAGTTCAACTTTGTTCAAAATGAGATTCATTTTTAGCAGTAAAATCAATTAAAGTATAGCTTTTTTGATCAATTTTTTTATTAAACTAACAAAAATACTTGCAACACCTATTATAGTACTGTACAGTACTAATTATAACAAGGAGAAAATTAATGAATCAAAAACGTGTGATTGAAGTAGCTGCAACATTATTTTTAGAAAAAGGGTTTGCTTATACAAGCATGGATGAATTAGTTCGTGTAAGCAAAGTTTCAAAGTCTAATGTGTATTATCACTTCTCTAATAAGGAAGAATTGTTGGAAGGGGTCGTTGATTATTGGATTGAAATGTATCAATCTGCAATTGATGACTTACTATCTCAAAACCAATTATTAGTTGAAGATCGTATCCAACTGTTTTTAAAGCAATTATCACAAGGAGTTCAGACGAGAGAATATAAGGGGAGCTGTCCATTTATTACGCTTTATATTCAAAGCCCTATAAATGCCACAAAAGTAAAAGAAAAAATAGCTCTTTTTTTTCAAGGATTACAAACGAAAGTTTCTCTATTACTTAAACAAGGGGTAGAGAATGGTGAATTTAGAAAGACAATAAATATTGACGAGGTTGCATCTCTTTTTATTACAAATCTTGAAGGAGCGCTATTTATTTCAGAAACACTGGAGGATGCAACTGTAATCATGAAAACAGCAGATAATTTGTTTAACTTGCTTCGATAAAAGAAGCATTTTTTTTACATCAAATTAGTACTAAACAGTACTACAAGGAGGATTTTTTATGAGAACAGTATTTTTAACTGGTGGAACAGGTTTTATCGGAAAGCAATTAGTCAAGGAATTAGCCAAAGAGCATGTTACAATTCTTCTTTTAGTGAGATCGAAAAGTAAAGCAACACGCATTTATCAAGAAAGAGGCATCTTAAAAGAGACAGATATGCACTTTATTGAAGGTGATTTAACGAAAATAGACTTAGGTCTAAGTGCTGAAGATAAGGAGTTGGTATTGAAAACGGATGTGATTATTCACGCAGGAGGCCCCATGGATATTCAAGCGACTAGCAAAGAGGCAGCTTCTGTATTTTTGAATGGTGCCCAACATATTAGTGAATTCGCAAAAAATATTCATCAATTGAAGGGATTGCAACAATTTATTCATGTTGTAGGCTATATGAGTCCCTTTGATGATACAAATAGCAAGATTGCGATAGATGTGTTTAAAGAAGGAAACAATTTTTTGAAAATAAAAAATCCCTATGAGAGAACAAAGTTTTTAGCAGATCTTTATATCCGTCAGCAGGCATCAACAGTAGGTTATCCGCTTTCAGTAATTAATCCACCAACTGTAGTTGGTAGTAGTAAAACAGGGAGTACGGAGCAAACAGAAAACTTAGGATTGCTTGTGATGAGTATGCGAAAAGGGCTCTTGCCAGTGATCCCTGGAGGTAAGAAATATAGATTACCACTTATTGAAAACGATGAACTAGCAAAGTTTATTGTGCAGGTTTTCAGATTGGAGCAACCAACTATACAAACATATACACTTGTTGAAGATAAACAACATGATCAGAATATTTCAGAATTATTAGATGCTATGTCAGAAAGTATGAATATGACTGCACCTAAAATTTCTGCCCCAATGCCATTTATGAAAACACTTATGAATAGTGGCGTAAGCAAAATAACCCATATTCCTGCTGATGGGCTAAACTTTATTACAAATCGAACATTTTCAAATGGTTCAGTGAAGAAGATTATGGGAGAAGATTGGTTTAAGGAGACAAATGTAATGAAATTTTTCCCAGCGGTAATAGCTGATCTGGATTATCGCATGATGTATCAAAATGGCCAGCACAGTCATTTATTTAAACGAACATTATGTAATAATACGACCATTTACCAATCACAAGGAGAGGGTATACCGTTTATTTTATTACATGGTTTATTAAGTGATGGAGAGGATTTATTTCCTTTAGGGAAAGAGCTTCATGAAAAAACGGGTCGACCTGTATGGATCATGGACCTTCCAGGTTTGGGACGTTCTCCTTTTAAACGAGAGAAAAATCTTTTAAATATCTATTTGAATGTAGTGAAAAAGTTATTAGAGAAAGCTACTAACGGTGCCCATCTAATTGGCCATTCATTTGGTGCGTATATTCTTTTGGAAGCATTAGTACAAAAGTATATAGATGAGAAGTTTACAATTACTTTACTTCAGCCACCTGTTGCTAAAAAAAATGCTAAATCGATAAATGTTCCTCAATTTATGTACAAATGGACATTGAAATTGGCAACTACTCATTTGATCGAGCGTTATTTATTAAGTAATGGTTTATTTGAAAGTACGGAGAGCATCCCTGAACATTATATTGAAAAAATAAGTAACAGTTTTACTTCTCCTAGAATTTTAAATACTACGGTTCAGCTTAACAGCTTACTATTGAAAAACGTTCAAGGTGATTTCAATGAAGTAACAAAGTATAATCTTCGCATTATTTGGGGGGATTATGACAGAGGCTATTCTGCTCCTTCGCATCTGGGTAAGGTTGATTTTGTTCCATATGGTCATCATTTTCCTCTTAACCATCCGAGTGAAACGGCTAATTTGATAATAAAAAATAGTAGTACTAGCAGATGAGAGTGTAGGATAAATAAAAAGCGTGTAGTAAGATCGTTGTGTCTTTGAAATAAAGTCGTACTGTTTGAAAAAAAGATTGTCTACTTGAACGCTGGATATATTTACTTAAGAATCTAACAGCTAATCAATTACAGCATACATATGAGTATCCTGAGGTAGTAAAATGCGAATTGAACAAAGTATGGCTCCTTACGCATGGCATGTAATCACCTTGTGAAAGTGGAGAAGAATGCAATAGGATTTTGTATTATTTAAAAGTAAGCGCTAAATACAACACACCTTCTACTAAAAGTCTGGGCATGAGTAAACTAGTCATTTCAGGACTTTTTTAGTAGATAAGAAAGGAAGAAAGGACATCATTTCGCTCTAAAATGGGCGAGATGTGTCCTTTTAATCTTCTACGTTACCGAACGGGCTAAATACATTAACATGTGGAACTTTTCATCCTTAACATGATAATCAAAAAAAGGTCCAGGATCTGTACAATAACCGATATGATCGCTTTGTGTTATTTGAAAGCCATTTACTAGTAAATTCTCCTCTATGTAATTAGGATATAAAATGTGTTGGTGAGAATCTGGATAGATGGATGAAATATTTTTCAATGAATTGGACGAACTTTCGTAATAAGAGTAACCCCCAACGATAATTGAATCGCTGTGGAAACGATCTTTTAGAATAGGTATAGGAAACTGTGGATTGAGTAATGAAAAATCATTTGTTGTAAAACTGTCCACAAAAACATCGATACTAAGTGGTTTTAATGGCAGGTTTAAATCGGAATTCAAAATATAAAGTACGTTAAGTAAAGGATTGATACATTCAATCCTTTTTCTAACCTTCTTGAGCATCTCAAGTGAGTAGCCACTGAATACATAGGATGCACTCAAGTCAAAATTATCACTATATTTGGGTAGTGTCACAAAAGCATCGATATTGGTTTCCACAATTAATTTGTTTTTCAAATCTATATTTTGCAGTGTTTTTTGAAACCAAAAGTTACTTTTTTCAAACAAATTTATCATTCCGTGATTCATCTCTTTAATGGTTTGTATGTCGTAAAAATAGGACGGGTATGGAGAAGTCTCATACAAGTTAGCAGTGATGATAATACCTTCTTCAATAACTGCTTCGTAATCACAAGTACAAGTTAAATAACCTTTTTGAATGGAATTATTACTAATCGACACATCTTTCATTTCAAGTGGGATGTGGCACTTTGGACAATAGAGAATATTTACAAAGGATAGCGGGACACCTTTTAAATATTCCTTTTCGGACGCAGAATTTTTAGTGTGAATCGATTTATCAATTAGTTGGATTGCCTTTAATAACTCGTCTTTTTTCCGGATTAACTGGTCCTTTTTGTCAATTAGCAAGGTATTGTAGTAGACGAGATCTTCAGGGTCCATGAAATTTGTAACACGCTGATACGATAGAATTTGTTGTATTTCTAGCAGTGAAAAATGGAGCTTTTTTAGCTTAGCAATAAAAATCATATCATTGTGGCTCGATTGATTCATTTGATATTGAGTGTTTTTTTTGTCTGGAAGTAACAAACCAAGTTCGATGTAATAACGAACAGTATCGATTGAAACATTGTAAATCTTTGCAAATGTACCGATTTTCATAAATTCCCCCCAGTAAAAAAGTGGAGTTACTCCACTTTTTTTTTTGAAATGTGTCTAAAAAGTGAAAAAAGACTATTGACCTTGAGTCAGCTCCAAATATTATGATAACTCTAATAAGTTTAAACAATCAGAATATTGTTAGGGTAATTTTAACATATTAGTCAACAAAGGAGAATTACAATATGAATAAAATGGATCGAATGGATACGCTTTCATTGTGGAAAGCGACTGAAAACAGCTATAAAAAAGAGAATTCTCTTGAAGGAAATCAAGAGGCAGATGTCATTATTATTGGCGCAGGATTTACAGGTCTTTCTTCTGCGTATCATTTACAAAAATTAGGGCGAAGCGTTATTGTGCTTGAACAAGAATCGATTGGATATGGTGCTAGCGGTCGTAACGGTGGAATGGTCTTACCAGGCTATAAACCAACAATGCAGGAACTTTCTAAAAAATATGGGTCTGTCGAGGCGGAACAACTAAATAATCTTTCATTACTTAGTGTTGAGCTAGTAAAAGAAATTATAGAAGAGCATCAAATTAACTGTGATTTTAGAAGGACAGGTCATATTGTAACAGCTTTCAAGGCGAAACATTTTGAAGGATTGAAAGCTGAAAGCGAATACTTAAATAAAAATTTCGGATATGAATCAAGTGTACTTGATAAAAGTCAGTTACATGAAGAGATTGATTCTCCAATTTATCATGGTTGCTTAGTTGACAATTCAAGCTACTCATTCCATCCGTTGAACTATGCAATTGGTTTGGCAGAAGCCGCTAAATCAGTTGGTGCAAAAATCTTTGAGTTTTCGAAAGCGCTATCAATTGAATATGACCAATCAAGTGTGAAAGTTGTAACAGCAAATGGGGTTGTTACGGCGAGGGATATTATTGTGGCTACAGATGGATACTCCGGGAAAATCGTAAATGAGTTAAACAAAGGTGTACTCCCTATTTCAGCACGTATTATTGCTACAGAACAGCTTCCGGAAGCACTGTTAAATGCCGTTATTCCTAAAGATCGTATGGTTTTCGATACAAGCAATTTTTTATACTATTTCCGTCGTACACCTGATAATCGAATGATTTTTGGAGGGGGGGATATCCGACCCAACTTAGGAGATAGCGTCTACCAGAGTGTTTATAATGCTATGGTTACAACTATGCCAAAATTGGCTGGAAGCAAGATCGATTACCAATGGGGTGGATTTATTGGAGTAACTATGGACACTTTTCCGGTTATAGGTAGATCTAAAGAAGGTGCCTATTTTGCAACAGGTTATTCTGGACATGGAGCATCGCTTA
Organism: Lysinibacillus sp. RS11; assembly: GCF_042019215.1. Classification (NCBI taxonomy): domain Bacteria; kingdom Bacillati; phylum Bacillota; class Bacilli; order Caryophanales; family Bacillaceae; genus Lysinibacillus; species Lysinibacillus sp. RS11. Next base: position 2,474,426 of record NZ_CP168124.1, read on the forward strand.
GCACTTTGTTCGGTAAGTTATTGGCTCAATGGATTGTTACGGGAGATGCAGGAGGATATCGTTTTGAAAAGGAACGTTTAAAAACAATCCCATTTTATAATCAAAAAACGATGTTGGTAAACCTCGCACATATCGGATTCAAAGTGCTAGATAAAATTAGATAAGGGAGAGATACAAATGAAAATTGATATGTTTATTGATGGGCAATGGAGAGAATCGTTATCAGGTGGAAGAAAAGACATTTTAAATCCAGCAACTGGAGAGGTAATGGCTTCGGCTGCTAGTGGAACAGTAGAAGATACAAAATTGGCAATCAAGGCAGCTCGTGTAGCGTTTGATAGTGGCATCTGGTCAAATTTATCAGCAGATGAAAGAGCGAATTATCTTTATAAGATAGCAGATCGTCTTGAAGAAAAGGCGGCAGAAATAGCACTCTTGGAAACGGAAAATAACGGTAAGGTTATCCGTGCAACGACAAATGTGGATATTCCCGCTACTATTCAAATTTTCCGCTATTATGGAGACCAGATCAAACTTATTAAAGAGACATCCTATAACCGCGAGGATTCTTCGGAAACGATTATTACTCAGGAGCCGATCGGTGTTTGTGGTTTAATTGTCCCATGGAATTTTCCACTTATGATAGCTGCTCAGTCTATTGCTCCGGCCCTTGCTGCAGGAAATACAGTTGTACTTAAGCCTGCTGAAGTCACTCCTGTAAGCGCATACAAATTATTTGAAATTTTCGAAGAGGTCGGTCTTCCAGCAGGTGCGGCCAATTTGATTTTAGGACCTGGATCCAAAATGGGGAACGAGCTTGCTGAGAGTTTTGAAGTTGACCAGGTAACCCTTACCGGCGGAACAACAGCGGGACAAAGCATATTGCGAGCTGCTGCTAGCAATATGAAAAATGTCACGCTTGAGCTGGGGGGGAAATCACCACTGATAGTATTTAATGATGTGGATTTTGAAACGGCAGTCGAAAATGCAATGTTCGGCATTTTCCACAATGCGGGTCAAGTTTGTACAGCCGCTTCACGTTTACTAGTACATGAGAGTATTTATGGTAGGTTTGTAGAGAGATTGGCAGAACGTGCAAACAAAATTGTAATTGGCAATGGGGAAAGTGAGGTCATTGAAATGGGGGCACTTACAAGTGAGTCCCATATGAATGAGGTTTTACAATACATTAAAGTTGGAATTGAAGAAGGCGCAAGATTAGTATGTGGTGGTAATCGCATAACGGAAAATGGGCTTGATAAAGGATTTTTTGTCGCTCCAACGATCTTTGCAGATGTAAATTCGAACATGCGTATTGTTAAGGAGGAAATTTTTGGTCCAGTTCTTGTAGTAGAGAAATTTAAAGATGAGGAAGAAGCAGTCCAAAAAGCGAATGATTCCATTTATGGATTAGCGGCTGCTGTATTTACGGAAGATATGGATCGCGCAAGACGTGTGGTTAGTAAATTGCGGGCAGGAATTACTTGGATAAATAGTTATCACTTAGCTTATATTGATAGCCCTTGGGGAGGGTATAAGCAAAGTGGAATTGGCAGATCATTGGGTGTTGCTGGACTAGAACACTTTATGGAATTGAAGCAGATTAATATTCATCAGAAAGCTAAGCCTGTAGGTTGGTATGAAAATTAGAGTTAACTTGCTAATAAAATTGAATATATAGGGGGATATGCCTATGGGGGATAAAGAAAATCGCCCTTCTCTAAAGAAAGATCAAGGAGAAGTATTAAATAACTTGGAGAAGGATTCAATACTAGGAACAAAAAGTATTCCTTCACTGTATTTTCGGTTTGCTTTAGCAGGAATCATGGCTAACTTGATTCTGGGGGTTTTTGCCCTTATTGATGGTCATTTCGTCGGCTATTTTTCAGTTTTAGAAATTGAAGGGATCGGAATTGGTTTCACAGTCATGGTTATTACTCGTATGGTAGGGATTCTTTTTGGAGTAGGAGCAGGAGCAGTTATTTCTCTCCGACTAGGTAAAGGGAAGGTAGAAGAAGGTAGATCAATAATGGGTCAAACCCTATGGTTCACACTATTCGTCTCTACTTTGATAGCTGTATTAGGATTGATCTTTGAAAAAGAATTGATGCTATTATTTGGTGCGAGCAGTGAGTCTCTTCCTTATGCGATAGAATACAGCCGCCTATTATGGATTTCACTGCCATTAACGATATTAGCTGTTGTACTTAGTATTCTAACTACTATCGATGAAAAACCTATATTATCCATGAACAGTTGGTTAGTGGCTGCTGTTGTTGCCGTAATTGTAGAATGGGTAATGGTTACGAAACTTGACATGGGAATGATGGGGTCATCGTGGGGCAACACAATTGCTCAATCAATTCCCGCCCTACTAATATTATATTTTTGGTTTGGTAAAACAAAACTAAAGCCAAAAATGAAAGATATTAAGATTCAACTCAAAAAAATCGGTGAAGTGGCTTGGACGGGATTTGCCTCTTTCTCGGGTCTAGTTATGATGTTTTTTGCCATAATATTCACGAATAATTTACTTCAAGAACACGGTGGTGGGTTGCACGTAGCCGCTTTCACTATTCAAAACGGCTATATTACAAACCTGCTCGCCTTAGCAGCGCTCGGTGGAATGACAGGACTTCAACCAATCATTAGTTATAATTACGGGGCTGGTAATTTTGATCGTGTTAAAGAGGCCATCAAGTTCGGACTCATTTTTACGACAATATTCTTTGTAATTTCTACTACTATGCTTATCATTTTTGTGGATCCAATCGTGGCGTTTTTCGCCAGCGGAGATCCAGAATTACATCAACTAGGTGTTTGGACAACTATCGTCTTTAATTTATTGTTTACATTTAATGCGATTAATACGCTTATTTCTGGCTATTACGAAGCACAGGAGCGAAACTGGACGGCAACATTTATTGTAGCAAGTAAAATGCTAGTGTTTATGATCCCGTTAATGTTTATACTTCCGAAATTCTGGGGTGTTGAAGGTGTTTGGTACTCAGCTCCTGTTGCAGAAATACCTGGTGTACTCATCGCCCTTTATTTTATTAGAAAAGAATTTAAATATTTAAATGGCATGAGTGCGAATAAAGAATTCAAATATTTAAATGAAATGAATACGAATAAGCTAAGTTTATAGAACCCTGCTAATCTATCAAACGAAAGAGGGATGTTAAAAATGTTTTTTGCGAAAGAAGTAACAGAGGAAGAAGCTAAACAACTACGTGTTGATACGTGGGAACCATGGGTAGGTGAAACTGATAAAGGAATGTGGCACCTAGAAGAACAAGAGGTTTTCTATGTAACAGATGGAGAAGTGTTCATTACCGTTGACGAAAAAAAATATCATCTTACGAAGGGATGGGTAGTTTCTTTAGCTAAAGATCTTGTCTGTGAATGGGATTGTCCTGTCCTTGTAAAAAAGAATTTTATATTAAACCAAGAAATTGATTTGAAATAAATTTGGAGGTGTACTATGGGCGTAACAAAAGGGGAAGCTGAAGTCGTATTTATTAATGGAGAAGTAATCACAGTAGATCAAAAGAATACAGTAACAGAGGCTGTAGCTGTTAAAGATAATCGCATTATCTTTGTAGGTTTAAATAGTGAGGTTAATCGTTTTATAGGAGAAAAAACGAGTGTCATCGATTTGCAAGGAAAAACACTTCTTCCTGGATTTATAGATTCTCATATTCACTTAACGTATTATGGATTGAATCAGTTGGCGATAAATTGCAAAGCTGAGCATATCGATTCCATTGAGGTTTTATTAGATGATTTGAAAAAGAAATCCTTAGAGACGCCTAAGGGTGAATGGATACGGGCTTTTGGATTCAATGAAACCGCTGTAAAGGAAATGAGGTATCCAACAATCGATGAACTGAATGCAATTTCAGTAGAACATCCAATTATGATATCGCGTACTTGTAACCATATCAGTGTTTTAAATAGTAAAGCACTTGAACTAGCGCAAATAAACGAAAATACACCAGATCCTGACGGGGGAGTTATTGAAAGAGATCTTGAAGGGAAATTGACAGGAAAATTAATTGAAGCAGCAAATATGGAAATGAGCGATGTTGCAAGACATACAGAAGATGAACAAAGACAGGCTGTAAAAATTGCATCAGATCATTTCATTGCTTATGGCTTAACAAGTGTACATGATGCTGGAGGACAAGGACCTGATAGTTTCCGCATACTGCAACAGGCTGTGAAAAGCAGGGATATTCGTGTCAGAGTATACGCAATGATATGTCAGATAAATAACTCCCAAAAATTTGTCCATAAAATGATGGAATCTGGTGTAGTAACTGGTACGGGAGATGAAAGATTTAAAGTAGGGCCGGCAAAAATGTTTACAGATGGAAGTAGCACTGGGCCTACCATTGCGACCCGTAAGCCATACGACAGTGACCCAAACAATTATGGCATTCTATATCAAAGTGAGGAAGAAATTTACGAAGTTTTAGGAGAAGCACATAAAAAAGGATATCAACTCACTGTACATGCACAAGGTGATAAAGCCATTGAAATGTATTTAAATTGTGTGGAAAAGGCGATTGAGGAATCACCAAGAACAAACCATCGCCATCGAATTGAGCATGCAGGAATCTCATCGCCAGATTTACAAGAAAGAATGAAAAAACTTGGAATTATACCGATACCAAATCCTCCATTTCCGTATGAATTCGGAGAGATTTATGTAAGGCATTACGGTGATCGCGTTCAACATATGTACGCTGCCCGTGATTATATTGATCAGGGGATCATTGCAGCAGGTGGATCAGATGCGCCAGTTACTGATATTAACCCTTTATTAGGAATTCATGTTGCTGTTAATAGAAAAAGCCGGTCGGGTATGGATATTGGTTCCAGTCAATGCATAAGTGTTATGGAGGCTATAAAACTATATACATGGAATGGTGCTTATGCGAGTTTTGAAGAAGATATAAAAGGGAGCATCGAGGTTGGTAAGTTAGCCGATTTAGTAGTCCTTAATGACAGCATTTTAAATGTCAGCCCAGACCAAATTAAAGATTTAAAAGTAGAAAAAACTATGATCGATGGTGAAATTATCTATTCCAAAGAAAATTTTGTGGAACTAAATCGAGTATAGATTATTAAATGATAGTATGCTGAATACGCCTATACGCCAGTTTGTAAGTATAAAAATCACGTGATTTATACCTATTAAATTATCAAGGTGAACCTTACTTTGAACGGAACCCCGAATAGTGGATCTATTCGGGGATGAGTCGCTATATTTTTAGATATTCTCGAGAATATAAACAACTTCGTGCAGCACAGATTTTACTGGAAACAGTTCTAGAGACTGCGTTAGAAATGGAAGATAGATTTGGTGTACCAATGGATTTAGAATCTATCTACGAACAACTACCAACTGCATATGAAAACCTATTAAAAAATTCATCCTATATTATTGTATTTAAAGATCAGCTAATTCGCCTTACTTTTTCGAAAATGGAACACGCAATGTTATCGAATCCAAGTACTTACTCTACTAATTATTTTACTAGTTCAAACGAAGGTAATATTGAAAAATCACCATTTCAGTTTGCTGAAGTAAACCCTAATTCTTATCATCAACAAGTCGGGTTTCAATCAGAAGGATTTTCAATGCCCTCAACAAATATGAATTATCCATATCAACCGCAGTCGATGACTAATCATTATCAACCTAATTATCCAACGCATTTAAACGGTTACGAAATATTTAATAAAAGATAACTACCCAATTACGGGTGTTTTCTTTCCTAGCAAGGGATCAAAAAATTCGAAAAGAATCAATTGCTTTCTTCTTCTGCTCATATTCAACATGTGTATAGACTTGAGTTGATGTAATACTTTCATGGCCAAGTAATTCTTGCAGTGTTCGTAAATCAACGTTTTCTTTATTTTGCTGTAACATCAATGTTGCAAAAGTATGCCTTAAGTGATGTAGCGAGAAGCGGGTAGGTGGAATGCCTGCTTTTTTCAATACATCTTAAAAAATGACATGTAAACCCCGCGGATCTAATGCTTTACGATTTTTATTTAGAAAAACAGGTTCTGTTGGATAAATTTGATATGATCTTAAAGAAGCTTTATAGGATGCCAGAAGCGGCATTAAGTGTGGATGAAGGGGCAATATCCGTTCTTTTTTTCCTTTTCCAGCAATTCGAATCGTTTCATTTACCAAATCCACTTGTTCCCATGTTAATGAAACAAGTTCAGAACGTCTTATACCTGTTGTTGCTAATAATTTAAACATTAGCTCATTCCGCATCGAAAAACGTGATTGGGAGCGCTCTAAATAGTCAAATAGCTGTTTTAGATCCGGTTAGTGTCATATAGACAGGAAGTTTATCATCGGTCTTTGGCGATTCAATCCCGTGCGTAAAATCATTAGCAAGGTATTGTTCCTTTAAACAATATTTTGTGAATGATTTTAATGAAGAAATTTTTCGGTTCACCGAACGAGGTTTTTGTTTTAATGATCCTAATAAATATTGGATAAAGCGACGTACTTGGGTCTTGGTGATCTCATTTAAACAGGTTGAACAGCCATGATCCGATAAAAAGGTCAAGAAGAGTTGTAAATCGTATTCATAACTAGTGACTGTATTAACTGAGTAATTTTTTTCAATCTCGATATACAAAACAAATTCATCAATGGCAGCATGTAGTTGCAAGTATAAAACCTCCAGATATCGTATTAAACAATAATTATTATCTGTACAAAATCATCCCATTATCGTAAAAAAGGAGAGTTATCGTTCACATGAAAATTATAAGGAACTTCAGAATTACAAGTCGAAAAGTACAGATATTATGGGTAGTTGACGTATCTAAGCCCTCCTCCACGTCAAATAATTTTAGTTTACATAATATAAATTATAGGAAGTTATGTTTCAATGAAAAGTATACTAATAATATTGAGACAGAATGATAAAAATTGGTGGAATTTTAACAGCATGTCAATCGATGAATCGACTCCATTAAATATACTATATATATTGGTCCATCGATAAGTCCTCATTCGACTGCATATTTTCATGGCAATTCGTTGAAATATCAATGTTCATCTCAAGTTGAACTTTCGCTTTTTATTTTATTTAATCTCTGACTTATATAGATTGTTTCAAATCCATTAGCACACACCAAATTTATCTTCCATGTCTAATGCAGTCTCACGAACTGTTTCAGTAAAATCTCGGTGCCATACCAAGCTGTTTCAATTCTCTAGAAGATCTTAACATTTAGTGATTTAAAGCAGTTTTTATGTATTCTCCTAATAAATTGTGTTTCATTATTCAGGCGTTACATCCTTAATCAGTAAAGAAATTACTTTTATATATAATGTTCGTGTTTTATTCAATCAGTGAAGTCTCCAGCTGGTGGACAATTCGCATTTTCACGAACAAAACACGAACATTATTAATTATTTATCGCTAAATAGTTCGTTAATTATCTTTTCAGGATTGATTACGAACACTCGTCTCTAACAATTCATAGCTTCAATCCCCTTCTTTTCAATTGCCGCTTCCAGAATTTCCACATAGCTTCCATTACTGAAAGACGAGCATACGTTGATTACCCGTGGTTCCACCGAATCCTCTCATACAAATACATCAGTAGCTCATTTGAATGCAGATAACGCCTGTACACGTTGTTAATTTCCAAGCGCAGCTCATATGAAATGAAATGATTCGTGTTCGCTTCTTCGTTTTTAATATTTATTTCAAATACTTCATCTCTAACGTTCTGGCACCAAAAAAGCATCGGTTTTTACACCGATGCTTTATCCATTTAACAAATGTTTATAGTTTTTGTTGCAACTGTTTGTTGAAATGCCTGATCATGCTCAACAATAACCATTGTCGGATTAAATCTTTGAATAAGCTCTTCAATCTGCATGCGAGAATAAATATCAACGAAATTTAATGGTTCATCCCAAATATATAAATGAGCTTTTTCACATAAACTTTTGGCTATAAGCAGCTTTTTCTTTTGTCCACCAGAATAATGAGCTATATCTTTCTCAAATTGAATTCGGTCAAAATCCATCTTACGTAGGATGGATTTAAACAACGTTTCATCAATCTCATGTTCTTCAATAAAGTCCGATAACAGTCCCTTCAAATGAGAAGTATCTTGTTGGACATAGGAAATAATGAGGCCTGAACCTAAATGTATTGAGCCTGAATGCTGTATCGGATTTCCTAGAATTAGTTTGAGGATACTACTTTTACCGCTTCCATTCTTTCCATCCAGTACAATTCGATCACCTTGTTCAACTTTAAAGCTAATTGGCTTATTTACGATTTGATCATCGTACTTAACAGACACATCCGCCAAAACAATCAATTCATTTGAATGTAATTCCAATGGTTCTATTTTTAATGACTCCGATTTTTCCACATTTTTTAGCAATTGTGACTTTTCCTCAATAGCTTTTTGTTGCCTTGATTGAAGATTCTTTGCTCTTTTCATCATCTTTGCCGCTTTATGTCCTACAAAACCCTTATCCAACTCAGAACCCGAATTCGTCGTCCCATTCTTGGAAGCTTCCACTTGATTAGACCATCCTGCTGAACGCTTCGAAGACTGTGTTAATCTCCCAATGTCTTTTTGTAGACGCTGATTTGTTGCCGCTTCGTGTTCCTGCTGTCTATCAAAATTTAACTTCCAAGAAGAATAGTTACCACTTTGCACCTCAATATTTGCCCTATTGATAGATAAAATATGGTCAACGCATCCATCTAAAAAGATTCTGTCATGTGAAATTAAAATAAACCCTTTTTTCTTCCTTAGATAATCAGAGACCGTCTTTCGTGCATCCGTGTCTAGATGATTGGTTGGCTCATCAATTAATAGAAATTGACCCTCAGTCAAAAAAAGCGCAGCAAGTAACACCTTTGTTTGCTCTCCATTTGATAATGTTTTAAATGGTCTGTACATGATCTCGGCATCAACATTCAGATAGGATATTTCACGAAGATATTCCCAATCTTCTGCTTGAGGACAAATTTCTTCAAAGATTTCATAAGTATATTTGTTTTTATCCGAAACTGGATAAGGAAAATAATTAAATTCTACAGAAGAAATGATTTTCCCGCTATACTCATAATTCCCTAATAATAAATGAAAGAATGTTGTTTTACCTCGTCCGTTTCTACCAATAAATCCGAGTTTCCAATCCGTATCTATTTGAAAGTTTACTCCTTCAAAAATATTATCAAAGCTACCTGGATAAGAAAAAGTTAAATCTTGAACTTTAATCATTGACATGATAATTCCTCCTTTGTATATCAACACTTTTTACTCTTTATACAAAGTCGGCACATCCATCTATTCTAAATTTCTCCGTATAAGTTTGATGGATATTAACGACTTATACGGAGTATTACATGCGTAACAATCGTGTCTGATTCGCTCATTTCTCTAGCTCCTTTATTTATTAGATTTTAGTGACTATGAGAGAATAAAAAATCCCCCCAATTTGTCATTGGAAGGATTAGACTTTCACTTATATTAAATAAGTTTTTTTTGCCATTAGAATCATGACAAAAAAGTATAAACTGATTTATAAAAATGGACAGACTAATCCTATATTTTGTAGTTTGAAGTTATTCATTTCAATTAAAATATAGATTAGTTAATCATTGTCCATCCATCAGTCCTCTCATAAATTGTATTTTTATCTTACCAAATTTTTTTATGGTTCACTTATATTAAATAAGTTTTTTTTGCCATTAGAATCATGACAAAAAAGTATAAACTGATTTATAAAAATGGACAGACTAATCCTATATTTTGTAGTTTGAAGTTATTCATTTCAATTAAAATATAGATTAGTTAATCATTGTCCATCCATCAGTCCTCTCATAAATTGTATTTTTATCTTACCAAATTTTTTTATGGTTCACTTATATTAAATAAGTTTTTTTTGCCATTAGAATCATGACAAAAAAGTATAAACTGATTTATAAAAATGGACAGACTAATCCTATATTTTGTAGTTTGAAGTTATTCATTTCAATTAAAATATAGATTAGTTAATCATTGTCCATCCATCAGTCCTCTCATAAATTGTATTTTTATCTTACCAAATTTTTTTATGGAATACAATTGACCAAAAGCCTATCCATTCCAAATTGACTTAATTGTCACATTAGTATCTGATGTTTATGCCTCATTATCTAATTTTGCAAGTAAGTTGATTGCGGTGCATAAGCGTCCATAAAGATGTAGTCACCCTTATCAACACCGTTATATATGCCTCGCCCTCTTAAAACGCAAGACCATGTTCTTGAGCGTGTGTTTCAATGTAACCATGTGAGTACCTGGTTTGAATGAAAGAATACAAATGTTCATGTCACAATAAGTCTTGGATTAATACTTCTTTGATGTCTTTTTCATTACCTGTAACAACTACTGGTGTATGCCCTTAAATTAGAAAAGACACTTTAAGCAACTTTATTTATCTACATTCATTAATTTGCTCCTGATGTCCTTTGACTGTGTTATGTATGGTAGTAATAGAATGTTCAATTTTTGTTTTATCAATTACAGCAAAAAAATAACTCAGAGGCCCTTCAAACCTCTGAGTTATCACTTTTTACTTAGTTAACGCCTTCATATCTGCCACAATCGTCTCAACTGGTACTTCTGTGTTACCGCTATAATCCTTCACAACAATCCCATCAGCATTGACTAAGTAATAACTTCCCATATGTATAACTTGGTCAGAATTCGGATCATTTTTTACGTGTGAATTAAACGATTTCATTGCAAACTGTTCAATGAACTTTTGATCATAGCCCGTTAAGAGCTGCCATTTACTTGCATCAGGCACTGAATATGATTTTAAGTAATTTGTTAACACATCTGGTTTATCAACCTCAGGATCCACACTAAAAGCTACGATTTGATAGTCTTCTACGCCTTCATCCTGAAGTGCCTTTTGTACCTCTGTCATGTTAAACGTCATTGGTGGACAAATCGTATTACAATTAGTAAAAATAAACATGGCTAACCATGGCTTACCTTTAAAAGTATCAAGACTAACCTGTTCATTTTTTTGATTTGTTACCGAAAAGTCTTGTACTTCTATATTCATTTCTGGTTCAAATTTATAACTACCACAAGCAGTTAACACGCTACTTAATGCTAGTATCAAAACAAGCATGACACTTTTCTTTTTCATTAATTTGCTCACTTCCCTTCAATTTACCATCGTTGTTAATTGTATAAATTATAGTAATCAAATACAAGATTATGACCATATCCTTTCATTTATTTATGTCAAAACTTTGTTCATTGTATGATTTTGGCATAAGAATTTATGTTTTTTTAAAAATTTTTTCGAAGCTTTTTTTACTATTTCAATTATTTCCCGAGACACCACATCCTTTGTTATATAACAAAGTTTTTTACAATTTACTATCTTCCGTTATTTAATGACACAATAACAATTTCCACAAAATTCTCTTTTATGTACATTTTTTCTCCACCATTCGAAATTATCATTATTAAACTATTTTAATAATATTATTCTTATAGATAATTACGTTCTCTTTCATACGGATTATTTCTATTAAATCCTTAATATTTCTATGTTATTTCCACATTCCAAAAGAGATTAAAAATTATAAAAACTCAAAATTTAGTATTGCATTATAAGAAACTACCCCATAAAATAAGTGAATATAACGACGACTTAAAAAGAAATATGTCGTTTAAAACAGAAATGTAACACTTTAGGGGGAATAATAATGGCTAACGTTTCTGGGAACAAACATATAGAATCAGTTGATTATCATGCAATTGAAGCTATGGAATCGTTCAACAAGTTCGTGAAAAAGAAGAATACCTTCCTTTTCTCGATTACAGCAGGGTTTTTAATACTTTATATTTTGCTACCAATCCTTGCTTTCCAACCTGTACTACAACAAAAAGTCTTCGGAAATATTACGGGGGTTTGGATTTATTCAGCAGGATTATTCATTATGACAATTGTTCTTTGTACAGTCTATGTGAAAAAAGCTTCTTCATTCGATAAAGCTGCAGCGGCAGTGCTTGCAGAGTATCACGCGAAAGGTGGAAAATAAATGAACTTAGTATCCGTTGGTTTCTTTTTAGCAATCGTTAGTTTAACACTTGTTGTTACATATATCGCAGCAAAGCGTACGTCTTCTGCCGCTGATTTCTATACTGCTGGCGGAGGCCTTAAAGGTTGGCAAAACGGCTTTGCGATCGCTGGTGATTATTTATCCGCTGCCGCATTCCTTGGGGTGTCTGGCGCGATTGCTTTAACTGGTTTTGATGGTTTCTTTTTCTCTGTAGGCTATGTAGTAGCTAACTTAGTGCTTCTTTATGTAATTGCAGAGCCAATGCGTAATTTAGGCCGTTATACTTTAGCTGATATGCTTACATCACGATTCAACGAAAAACGTATTCGTGGTGTTGCTGCGTCAGGAACAATTATCATCGTTATCCTTTATATGATTGCGCAATTAGTAGGTGCAGGTGCCCTTATTAAACTATTATTTGGTATTGAATACTGGATTGCGGTTTTAATCGTAGGTGTTATGATGACTACTTATGTATTATTTGGTGGGATGACAGCTACTTCTTGGGTGCAAATTATTAAAGCTAGTCTTCTATTATTCGGAACAGGTTTATTAGCTGCATTAGTATTAGCTAAATTCGATTTCTCTCTTATGAAAATGTTTGATACGGTTGCTGTGGAACATGGTGAAGAATTCCTTGTACCCGGTATTAAATATACAAGTACAATTGACTCTGTTTCGATGATGATGGCGCTTGTTTTAGGAACATCTGGTTTACCACATATTTTAATGCGCTTCTTTACAGTGAAAGATGCCAAAACTGCTCGTTCTTCTATTTCATGGACAACTTGGATTACAGCTATTTTCTTCTCATTAACTATCTTCTTAGGTTTTGGAGCATTAAACTTTGTAGGATTAGATAAAATTCTTGCTGAAAGTAAGGCAGGTAACACGGCTGCCCCACTTCTTGCCCACTATTTGGGTGGTGATGTGCTAATGGCATTTATCGGTGCAGTAGCGTTCGCAACTATTCTAGCTGTTGTTTCAGGCTTAGTTTTAACAGGTGCTTCTGCCATTTCTCATGATATTTATGGTGAAATTATTAAAGGTGGTAAATTAACGGAAAAGCAACAGGTTGTAGCAGCACGTACTGGCTCTATCTCTATTGCCATTGTTTCTATTATCTTAGCGTTATTTGCGCAAAACTTGAATGTATCGTTTTTAGTATCCTTTGCATTTTGTATTGGCGCTTCTGCAAATTTACCAGTTATTCTTTACACAATTTATTGGAAGAAATTCAATTCAACTGGTGCTATTACAGCAATGGTAACTGGTTTAGTATCATGCTTAGTTTTAGGTGCTATGGGACCGAACGTATGGAGTCCTGTTGAAGGTGCAGCAATCTTTGTTGGTAACCCGATCGTGCCTTTAGCAGTACCAGCAGTCATTACGATTCCACTTGGCTTTATCGCGGGTTACTTAGGCTCTGTTCTATCTTCAAACAAAATACCACAGGAAGAAGCAGATCGCATTTATAAAGAAATTCGCGTTAAAGCAAATACAGGTGTATCTGTTTCTGACGTTTCTCACTAAAAACCATATTATTACAATTATAACTATCGTTTTTCTTATCCATTTAATAAAAATATCCTATTAAAAAACTCGATTTTCGGTCGAGTTTTTTATTTTTTTATTACAAAAAATTTACCAATTAACTTATTGAACAATACTATTCACTTTTAAAAAAAACGAAGAAAAAACAATTCTCACAAAGTAAATAGTGTTTATTTTTTAAGAAAAAATCATTCTTTTTTTCAAAATGCAACCCTATTTTTTGCTTTAAAATCTAGAATTGACCTAACTTGTTTAGTTATCTGAATTTTCTATAACCCTTTAATTTCTAGGCTTTGTTGTATATTTTCTCTTTCAAGACTTTTTTTCTGAAAATTATTTTTTCATAATTTTTCTGAAATGTATTGCAATTTTGTGAACTCTCTCATAAAATGAAGATGTGAATTCACTAAACTAGCATATTTTAGTATTTAAGCAGTAAAAATAAACACAAAATGGGGAATGTTAATGGCGAACAATCAAACAAACAAGGCCGTCGTGATTGACTATGATGCAATTGCACATCAAGAATCATTTAAATCACTTGTACGAAAAAAGAATTCATTTCTTTGGTCAATAACTGTAATTTTTTTAGCAGCTTACATGTTACTTCCAATTCTTACTTCGTACACGACGATCCTACACCAAAAGGCATTTGGGGAAATTACTTGGGTGTGGGTATATTCAGCAGGATTATTCATCATGACTTGGAGTTTATGTCACTTATATGTAGCAAAAGCGAATAACTTTGATAAAGAGGCAAAGGCGATTATCGAAGAATATGAAAACGGAGGTGGCCGCCGATGACTAACGGAATGAGCTTTACAGCGATCTTCTTCTTCGTAGCTATTGTTGGTTTAACATTAGTTATTACATGGTGGGCATCTAAACGCACTTCTTCTGCAAGTGATTTCTACACTGCAGGTGGTGGATTAACAGGCTGGCAAAATGGACTAGCCATTGCTGGTGACTACTTATCAGCAGCTTCTTTCTTAGGGATTGCCGGAGCAGTTGCATTATTTGGATTTGATGGATTCTTCTTCTCTATTGGTTATTTAGTAGCTTACTTAGTGGTATTATACATCGTTGCTGAGCCATTACGTAACCTTGGTAAATTCACATTAGCTGACATGATCACTGCGCGTTTCGACAGCTCTAAAGTTCGTGGTACAGCAGCTTTAAGCACTATTACAATTGTTTTATTCTACATGATTGCACAACTAGTTGGTGCAGGAGCACTTATTCAATTACTTTTAGGAATCGACTATTGGATCGCAGTTTTAATCGTAGGTGTGATGATGACAACTTATGTATTATTCGGCGGTATGACGGCAACATCTTGGGTACAAATTATTAAAGCTTGTCTTTTAATGTTGGGTACTGTCATTATTTCATTCTTAGTATTAAAAGAGTTCGGCTTTAGTATTACGTCAATGTTCAAAGAAATGGGAACTGCTACTGATAGCGGTGCAGCTTATTTGAATCCTGGTCTTAAATACACAAATGGTATTGATACTATTTCAATGTTAGTCGCTTTAGTATTAGGTACAGCTGGTCTTCCACATATCCTAATGCGCTTCTTTACAGTAAAAGATGCGAAAACAGCTCGTTCCTCAGTTATCTGGGCTACTTGGATTGTAGGTATCTTCTATATTCTTACAATCTTCTTAGGCTTCGGTGCAGCTTATTTCGTTGGTAAAGAAGATATTATTGCTGCAAACGCTGCTGGTAACATGGCGGCTCCACTTCTTGCGGAAGCACTTGGTGGCGACATTCTATTCTCATTCGTATGTGCGGTAGCATTTGCAACAATCTTAGCGGTAGTAGCTGGTCTTGTACTTTCTGGCGCATCTGCCCTATCGCATGATATTTATGGTCAAATCATTAAAAAAGGCAAAGTTACAGAAAAAGAGCAAGTACTTGCAGCACGTATTGGTTCTATTACAATCGCTATTGTTTCTATCTTATTAGCACTTGGTGCACAAACATTAAACGTAGCGTTCTTAGTATCACTTGCATTCTGTATTGCTGGTTCAGCTAACCTACCTGTAATCATCTATACAATTTACTGGAAACGCTTTAATACAGCTGGTGCTGTAACGGCAATGTTAACAGGTTTAATCTCTGCATTAGTACTTGTGGCAGTTTCACCAAACATCTGGAATCCAGTTGAAGGAAAAGCCATTTTCGTAGGTGAACCGTTAATTATGTTAACGAACCCAGCTTTAATCTCTGTACCACTTGGTTTCCTTGGAGGTTTCATCGGAACATTACTTTCTAAAGAAACCGATGCCAAAAAATATCGTGAAGTGGAAGTTAAAGCAAACACAGGTATTTCTGTACAGGACGTATCTCACTAATCATATGACAACTGCCTCGTAAGTTATATACTTACGAGGTTTTACTTTTTCTTCCGTATTAGGTACTATATTTACAAAACCAGTTGGAGGTAACGATCATGACACAATCAAAAGCAAAAAAGAAACGCATGCATGTAAAACGGACGAAAGGTAAGGACGTTGAAAAAAATCGTCAGTTCTCTCCTTTCAGCACACATGAACGACTAACAAAAACGAAAAAAGAAAGCATCGACCAAAATTATACAAAGCATAGAAAACCCAACCACTCTGAAGATTATTAGTGGTTGGGTTTTGCTTTAAAAGAGCTATCCTGATGTGGCTGATCATAATGATAAAGTCATCCCTAAATAAATTAATAGCTGAAGAAGGTTCTAGAATTTTAATATGAAATTACTTTTTGCATCTGATCATTAGTTGAGTTAATAAATAGATCCCTTTTTAAACTTTCGCTTAATAGTGAACGTTCCTTTAAACACCTTCGTTACCGTATACAGACTATCGTGAATCTAATATTTTTATCAGCGATGTTTGATGCTTTATCAGCGATTTCTGGCACTTTTATCAGCGATGTTAGAGATTTATCAGCGATTCTAGCACTTTTATCAGCGATGTTGGAGATTTATCAGCGATGCTGGCACTTTTATCAGCGATTCTATTACTTTTAAAAAAACACAGCTACTCTTTAAAAGAGAACAGCTGTGTTTTTTGCTATAAATTATAAAATATTGTCGTATTATTTGTTACGATGTGTGCCGCTTCCCGCGTTGTAATCCCTTTGATAGAAGCAATAACCTCAATAGAATGATCCATCATCCAAGGAGACGTTCGTTTATTGTTAAAAGGGCCTTCAAACGGCCATGGTCCATCGGTTTCTACCATCATCAGCTCAATTGGGTATTTTTTGATAAGCTGTTGAATCTCCGCTTCATACGTACAATCAGGCGTGACAGAAATAAAATACCCATTAGAAATCATCCGTTCAATCACTTTGTCATCGCCTTTAAACCAATGAAAATGTGCTTTCGTTACATGATGCTTTTCCAGCAAATCACAAGCAATAGCCGCATGCTCATAAACAGCATGTAAAACAACTGGTTTATGTAAGTCCTTTGCCAGCATAATAAAACGTTCTAACAATGCCACATAAGGACGATCATCAATAGCCTTCTCTTGTTTCAAATAATAAGGTAACCCGACCTCACCAATCGCAACCATATCTTTAGCATGCTGGCGTATCCAAGTAAATAATGCCTCTTCCTCCTCAGCACTCGGTAACGCTTGTTCAGGATGAAAACCAAATGCAGCCTTGATCTTCGCATAGGTTTTCGACAACCTCAACGTTCTTTCACACGATGGAAGGTTCATACTCACGGCAATCACATAGTCAGCTTCCTCTAGCAAAGCCGGTATAGCACTTTCCTTATACTGCTCTAAATGAATATGCGCATCAATCAACATTTACGTCATCCTTTTCTTCTTTTAAATACATAAATAACTGTTGCTTTAAAGCAGTAAACGTCGCGGAATGGCGAATTTCCTCTGTTCGCGGTCTAGCAAAAGGAACGAGTATCTCATTTTTAACCGTAGCTGGTCGTTTCGTTAAGACAATGATGCGATCGGCTAAAAAAAGCGCTTCCTCGATACTATGCGTCACAAATAGAATTGATTTTCGGTATTCCTCCCATATCGATAAAAGCCACGCCTGCATTTCAAGCCTTGTAAATTCATCAAGTGCAGAGAACGGCTCATCTAGGCATAATATGGGCTTATCACTGATGATGGCACGAATAAATGATACCCGTTGTTGCATACCGCCAGATAGCTCATTTGGATACGCATTTTCAAACGATGCAAGTCCCACTTTCTCTAACCATTCCTTGGCACGTTCAATATTCGGTTTTTGCTGGAGCTCCTCAACAATCGTGACATTTTCTACTATCGTACGCCACGGCAGTAAGCATGGTTGCTGAGGCATATAGCCAATCGTTCCTCTTTTTTGCTGGATATCTGTACCGTTTAATAAGATAGCTCCTTTATCAATAGAAGACACACCACCCATTAGTTGAAAGAGTGTGCTTTTCCCACTCCCTGACGGACCAATAATCGCAACAAATTCCCCATCCTTCACTTCAAACGATAAATTACGAATAACTTGAAGAGAATCAAATGATTTATCAATGTTTTGAATGCTGAGCATGTAATCCTCTCCCCTTCACAACAAGCTTTTCTATTAATCGAATAACACTAAATAATAGTAAACTTAAAAAAACAATGGCAAAAATCGCAACAAATACGCGGTCTGTTCGAAATGAAGACTGTGCCAATGTCATATAGACACCAATCCCCTTTTTCGCCCCTAGCCATTCGGCAATAACAGCTCCCATAACGCTATAGGTCGCCGCAATCTTAATGCCTGAAAAAATCGCTGGATACGCGTACGGCCATTCAAGCTTCCAAAAGGTTTGTGCTTTCGTCGCACCAATCATCTCAAAATAATACTTCAGCTCTGGCGAGGTTTGACGGAAGCCATCCATTGCCGAGATCACAATGGGGAAAAAGCACACGAGACAAATAATAATAAGCTTTGGCAATAAACCAAACCCAAACCAAATGATTAATAACGGTGCTAGGACGAGCACAGGAACATTCTGCGACATAATGAGAATAGGGTAAAATAGCTCCCGAATAAACGTAAAACGATGTAATATCACAGCAACCGTTAGCCCGCACAATATCCCGATGGCAAGACCTAGAATTGCTAATTGAACAGTTGCTAATACATGCGGCAAGAACGTATCATACGATTGAAAGCCTTCTTTCAAAATGGCACTCGGTGCTGGCAATAACCAATGCGGAACGTCTGCAAAACGGACAATTAGTTCCCATATAGATAAGAGGAAGGCGATAAAAATTATCGTCCTTCCTTGTTTTATTGCCGACTTCATCAATGGTATTTCTCCGTTAACTTCTCCATTGTAATACCTGATGGCTGATATAAAATTTTCACTTGTGTAATAACATTGATCGCACCAAGTTCAATCATTTTAACATTCATTTTTTCAATGATTTGTAGCAACGACGATAGCTCACCCTCCATCGTCGTTTCGAGCGGGTGTACTTCATATTTCACTCCTGATGCGTCAATAATAGCAATTGCCGCATCGACATAAGGGATCACATCTTCATATTTTTCAGTTTTCGGGATAATTTGTACGCTTACTAATGAATTCGCCATACTATTTTGTCTCCTTTTTCGGTAAAAAGTCGTTTGTAAATGCTTGTTCTGCGTTAAATTCGCCCTCTAAAACCTTGTTGCTAGCCATCCATTTTGCGTAGTTTTCCCAAACAGTCAGCTTTTGCTCACCCCATTGAGCGGCATCGTCTTGATATTTATCTGCTAGCCATTCCTGACTTTTATGCACAAGCTCTTTATCTAAGTCAGGTACCGCTTCTAATAAAATATCAGCTGCCTCACTTGGATGACTTATCGCATATTCATAGCCCTTTGTAGTAGCAGCGACAAAGGCTTTTACCGTATCTGGATCATCCTTAATCATTTTTTCATTCGTAGCAAGTACAGGCGTATAATAATCAAGTTGATCGCTATAATCTGTTAAATAAAGCATGTTCAGCTTTTCACCACGAAGTTCTGCTTCAATGCCTGTCCATGCATAATAAATCCACGCAAAATCAATATCCTTTTGCATCATTGTGAAGAAATCTAAATCGCCTGCATTAACAATATCTAGCTTATTAATATCCGCATTTTCTGTTTGCATAAGTGATTGCAGGACAGCTTGTTCAACCGGTGCACCCCAACCACCATATGTTTTCCCTTCAAAATCTTTAGGTGACTTAATCCCTTTAGATGCAATTGACGCAAAGCCAGAAGTATTATGTTGAATAATCGCTGCAATTGATACTAAAGGTACACCCTGCACACGTGCCTGTGTAATTCCTTCCTGATAGCTTACACCAAACTGTGCCTTACCAGACGCCACTAGCTGATCAGCACCCGTTTCGCCAGGTAATAAAATCTCAACATCTAAGCCCTGTTCCTTAAAGTAACCAAGTTTCTCTGCTACATATAACCCCGTGTGATTTGTGTTCGGTGTCCAATCTAGCACGACCGATACTTTTTTTAATGCATTCGCATCGTTTTTATCCTTAGTATCTTTTGTCTCCTCTTTTTCGCTACAGCCCACAAGTGTTAAAAGCGCAGCCATTAGGATCAATAACCATTTTTTCATGCTGAATCCTCCTAGAAAGTAATTTGAAAGTGTTCATGAACGAATGTTTTAACCATAAGAAAGCGTATCCATAGTCAGTATGCACCCAAGGTTATCGCGTATAACAAAAA
The DNA here is from genome assembly GCF_042019215.1 of Lysinibacillus sp. RS11. NCBI lineage: Bacteria > Bacillati > Bacillota > Bacilli > Caryophanales > Bacillaceae > Lysinibacillus > Lysinibacillus sp. RS11. Next base: position 2,494,843 of record NZ_CP168124.1, read on the forward strand.
CATAAAAAAACGCCTAGGATTCCCCCAGACGTTTTACAATCAGTATCAAAAACTTTCTTTTTTTGAATAGATGTTCCCTACGCTGGTACGAGCCAAATCAGGTTCAAAGGGTCAGCGTCTATCGGACACAATCTCAGCTGGCAACTACCAGCCCCCCTACATTCTTTCCATATGAACTTTTCGTGATTATTATAACCATACCTATCTTTAAAAGACAAGGCTCTATTTCATATTTAATGTAATGTCATTTCAGAAGGCAATGTGAAACACAGCCTTTATTCTATAATAACTTTATATATAAGTGTATACATTTGTGAGTACTCATTCGTTGTATAAGTGTAAGGAGGACCAACAATGAGAAAAGAAAATGAACTGACCTCCTATCTAATCCATTTAGGAGAGGAAGTGTTCAAACTATTACGAATGAAAGGAGCTAATAAAGAAGATGCAGAAGATATCATTCAAAACACCTTTTACAAAGTTTACACACTATTGGATGACCTAACTGAGACTAATCTGCGTCCATGGTTTTTTAGAGTAGCACTCAATCAGTATATTGACTTGAAAAGGAAAAAGGAGCATAAGAACATTTACATCACCAAGGAAATATATTCAAAGCTCCAACACATCGATGATCACTTTGATACGTTGCTAAATAAGGATGAAATTTTCTATTTATTAAAAGACATAAAAAAAGAATATAAAGAAATATTCTTTTTAAAGTATTACTATGATTTTTCATATGAAGAAATTGCTACTTTGTTAGATATTCAAGTAGATAGCGTCAAGCAAAAATTATATCGCGCACGTAAATGCATTCACTCAAAAACAGGAGGTACCTATTAATGGAAACTTCGTTAAATGTCGCTTTAAAAAAAGCTAAGCGAAAACAATTATTAAAAATTATCATCACTTCAATTATTGTAGTACTACTTCTCTGCCCTATCTTTTATAAAACCGGTAACTACTTTGCAGCAAAAAGTTCTAACAGACTGCACGAACAGCTTTTTTTACATAATGCTATTGCTGAACCTAATATACAAATCGACTCTCAAGTAACGAGTAATTCTTCCATGTTTGGTGGAAACATTATCACAAACCGTTCGAAGAATATTAATGGTTATGTCGTTCCATGGAGCACGCTTACAAGTTCATACGGTTGGCTTCGCCTCAATATTGATACGAACGAGTTAGTACCAGGGTTTTATTGGTCTGATACAGAGTACTATGAGTACGATAAACAGACAAAAACTAAATCAGCGACATTTTATCATCCATCCATTCAAAAATACTTTAACGATGTACCAAACGAACTCGGCGAAATTTCGCAACTGGAGAATCACGTTGCAGAAGTTGCCGTTTCTTTCAACAAACCTTATACATTACAAGAAATACAAGAGAAAATTCCTAGCAATTTAAACATCGTATGGTTATATATGACTTCCCGAATTACGGATGAAAGTAATGGACCTGCTGGTTTAGAGGTTTATGGCTTTGATCCAGCCGATTCACCGAAAGAGGCCTACGATGACTTTATTGATACACTTCAAGAATATGATGCGAATAAAAATGACGAAACCATCCAAGAGTTTTTAAATTCAAATAAAGATAAACGGTTTGAAGAAGTGAAAATTTTAGGGGTCATGCTCACTGGCAAAACAAATAATTTTAAAGCCTTAGAGAATCAAGATTTTATCCGTGGTGCTTCAGTAGGCGCCACTGCACCAATCGTTCCTTATATTAAGCCAGAAAAATAAAGTAAAATGACCAGATATCAAAGGTCTGATCGATCCCTAGATTATTCTAAAATAAATCTAGAGTGAAAATTTTACTGTTATAGTATGATAACGTTAAAGTTTTTTTCAGCATTTAGAAGATGATATTGAACTACGGAAAGAGGAAAGTATCTTTTTCTTTTATCTGGCGTCTTATAATGCTAACGTATATGTTATTTCTTTAGGCATGTGATGAAAAAGGGTTAACGGACTTCCCTTCATTTCTTAAAAATATTTTGTACAACATCATCAAACTGACATAGTAGATTTTTTGAGAACAAGTATAAAATAGAGACCTTTCTGATTTTGGGAAAGGTCTCTATTGTTCTCCATAAGTGTCGCAACTTACTATTAACAGGTTCGATACAGGGAGAAAACTTATATTAATTAGCATATTAATCAGTATTTGTTCACCTGTGATTACTTGGTAGAGTAGCTTCTTTTAGAATATTTACTTTCCAAGAAATTATGGTAGTACTATCTCTGACATTATTTTCTTGGATGTTTGTCAACATTGATTTAATGCTTTCTTCATCTTTAGAATGAAAGAAAGCATGATCAATTGTTGTTGGGTTTGAATATGGTTCATTAGGGCATTCAATTAGGCCATCTGTGGTCAGAAATAAGCGGTTTTCCCCTTGTCTCAATTCTTTTATTCCCACACTGTAACAAGGTACCTCTTGTTCAAAAGTATTAACTTGTCCTATCCATTCATAGAATTGTCTTTGATTGATTTGATATTGACCTAGTGCAGATAGTTCTGGGTGAAATACATAAAGGACACAATCCCCAACAGAAAACCACCAAATATATTTATCTTTTCTAACAACAATCAAACAAGCGGTTTCTCCTTTAACATTTCGACAAGTAGATAAGAATTCCTTAGATTGAAACATACTTAATACCTTTTCTTCTACCATCTTAAAAGTTTTTTGAGTTGTCGACATAGACAATAAATGCCTTATTTGAGGTTTTTCATTTTCGAACAATGCTACTACTCTTTCGGCACTCTCGGCTGTGTTATGTGCATCTAAAACAATAACGAATTCCCAATCTTCTCTTTCGTTAAACCATACTAGGCATCCATCTTCGTTCTTATATTGTCCTGCATTCGAATTGCCGCCATATCGACCCACAATTATATGTTCTATATGCTGAATGTTTACTTGATCTACAAAGTTTTCTTGACTTCCAACCCAACTAAAATCTTTGAAGTGATCATTCATATTGATTGTTCTCTAAATATGTTTTAATTCGATTACAAAGTTCAATAACATCATTGTTGTCACCCATAGGTGCATCTTCCCAATCGTAAACTTCCATCGGTCCCCAATGTTCTTTTGGTGTATTAGGATAACGAGCAACTAGGTGCATATGAAGATGCGGAACAGAATTTCCTGAAACAAGTGAGTAAATATGCTCTGCGTTTTCGGCTTCCTTTAGAGCTTTGCTGACTCTAGCCATTATGACACCGAATGCTTTTGCTTCTTCTACTGTCATTTCAGCAAGTGTCGGTACGTGTCTTTTTAGGTCAATCATAATATGACCTAAATAGTTAGGTTTTCCATTTCGATCAATGTGTCCTACATATACATATTCGTCTTCATAAATCATAACTCCAGAAGTTTCAATATTTCCAACGTGTTTATTGCAAATAAAACAGTCATTCATATGAATAATCCCCCTTTTTTTTGGTAGTTATAGAATTATAATATAAAAAACGTTGCATTTGCACAATTTTCTAAATATTTTTCCCTCCATGAAAAAACACCACCAAGTATGGTGATGTTATCTCAAATTAAAATCAATTGGTATTATTTCTCTTCTTTTTTTACTGTTAACACATGTGAAATGGCACCGTCTGTAGCAATATCTACTTTAAAGGAGCCGTTTGAATGACGATCTGCTCGAGTCAATGCTTGAACATCGAGAATCTCTTGCACACCTTTTTCTGTTTCAATTATTACTTGTTCCTCTTCAGTCGCCTTTACAACAGAGACGATACGGTGAGGATTCGCTTTTAATTCTGTTAACACTTTTAAGCCGCGTTTCGCACGACTTGTCATCTCTACTTCAGCTACATTCATTTTCTTCACAGCACCACGTTGCGTCACAATGACAACATATTCAGTGTTATTTGGCTGCAAGATATTGACCCCGATTAAAGCTTCTCCCTCTTTTAGCGTAATCCCTTTAACACCGCCTGTTTTGACGCCTGTTACTGGTAACTCCTCAATTGGGAAGCGAATCGCATAAGCTGTATCTGTCGTTAATAATAATTCCGCTTCATCTGTGACGAAATCCGCAAAAATCATTTCATCTCCTGCTTTGACATTCATCGTTTTAATCGGCTTCGAATAACGAGTTACAGCATAATCTGCTAGAGGTGAGCGTTTAATTTGTCCATCTTTCGTAGCTGTTAAAATATACGTATTGGCTTGTTCGAATGTCTCAAAACCGTATACAGCAAGAATAGATTCGTCTTCGCCAGTCGGCACAATACTTGAAATATGCTGACCAAGATCCTTCCAACGAATATCTGGTAGCTCATGGACAGGCTGATAAATGTAATTCCCTCGATTTGTGAACAGCAGTAAATGATGCTGCGTATTTAAGTTTTCCTCATATAATAAATAATCGGAATCTTTCATCGCAAAATCCTGGCCATTCGATGCTGCGTGTGAGCGTGTAGATGTACGTTTAATATAGCCATCCTTTGTGACTGTAACAACGACTTCCTCACTTGGTACAAGAACATCTAATGTAATTTTGATTTCTTCAATTTCTCGTTCAATTTTCGAACGACGTGGCTCTGTAAAACGTTTTTTAATATCAAGCAATTCTTGTTTAATGACACGTACAAGTTTTGCTTCGCTATTCAGAATGCCTTCAAGCTTGGCGATGAGTTTATTTAACTCATCTTGTTCATGGCGAAGCTCTGTAATATCCGTATTCGTTAAACGGTATAGTTGTAAGCTTACAATTGCCTCTGATTGCACTTCTGTAAAGTCAAACTTCACCTGTAAATTCGTTTTCGCATCTCGTTTATCGTTGGAAGAACGAATCGTTGCAATGACTTCATCTAAAATAGATAGCGCCTTAATTAAGCCATCAACAATATGTGAGCGATCTTTAGCTCTTTGCAAATCATAAATGGAGCGGTTTGTCACGACTTCCTTTTGATGGGCAATATACGCGTCCAGTAACAATGGCAATGTCATCATTGTCGGACGACGATTATGGATAGCAATCATATTAAAATTATAAGCTACTTGTAAGTCAGTTGTTTTGAATAAGTAATTTAAAATACCTTGTCCAGGTACATCTTTTTTCAGCTCAATCACAACGCGTAAGCCTGTACGATCTGATTCATCACGAATTTCCGCAATTCCTTCAAGTCGCTTATCCACACGCTGTTCATCAATTTTCTTCACAAGGTTTGCTTTATTAACATCATACGGCAATTCTGTAATAACGATTTGCTCTTTGCCACCCTTGATTGGTTCAACAGCTGCTTGAGCACGCACAATAATTTTGCCGCGGCCTGTCTCATACGCTTTCTTAATGCCATCGACACCTTGGATGATACCACCTGTTGGGAAATCAGGCCCTTTGATGACGGTCATTAATTCATCAACCGTAGCATTCGGGTTATCCAAGCGCATTAGAACGCCGTCTAGCACTTCATCTAACGCGTGAGGCGGGATATCTGTCGCATAGCCGGCAGAAATACCTGTCGAGCCGTTAACCAGTAAATTAGGGAAACGCGCTGGTAAAACAGTTGGCTCCATATCTTGATCATCAAAGTTCGGCACAAATTCAACGGTTTTCTTGCCAATATCACGTAGCATCTCGGCTGCAATGGCAGAAAGTCTTGCCTCTGTATAACGCATCGCTGCAGGTGGGTCACCATCAACAGAACCATTATTACCATGCATTTCAATGAGCATATGACGTGCCTTCCAATCCTGACTCATACGTACCATCGCTTCGTATACGGAGCTATCACCGTGTGGATGGTAGTTACCAATAACATTACCGACTGTTTTGGCTGATTTACGGAATGGTTTATCATTCGTATTCCCCTCTGTAAACATCGCATATAAAATACGACGTTGTACAGGCTTAAGACCGTCACGTGCATCAGGCAACGCGCGGTCTTGAATAATATATTTACTATAGCGACCAAAGCGGTCACCCATTACTTCTTCTAAAGGTAAATCTTGAAACTTTTCCGTACTACTCATGCTTGGCCCTCCTCTTGTTGGATGAATTCATTGTCTAAAATATTAGAATCATCCTCCATACCGAAGTTGACATTGGCTTCGATCCATTTTCGGCGTGGTTCAACTTTGTCGCCCATTAATGTTGTGACACGTCTTTCAGCACGTGCACCATCTTCAATTGTTACGCGAATTAATGTCCGCGTTTCAGGGTTCATCGTCGTATCCCATAGCTGGTCAGCATTCATCTCTCCAAGACCTTTATAACGCTGTAATATGTAACCCTTTCCAACTTTTTTAATGGCTGTTTGTAAATCACTTTCGGTCCAAGCATATTCAATCACTTCTTTTTTACCAGTACCTTTTGACACTTTATAAAGCGGCGGTAATGCGATAAATACCTTTCCTGCTTCAATTAATGGTCGCATATAACGATAGAAGAACGTTAGTAGCAGCACTTGAATATGCGCTCCATCAGTATCCGCATCGGTCATAATCACGACTTTATCATAGGATGAGTCCTCAACAGAGAAATCTGTTCCAACGCCTGCACCAATGGCATGAATGATCGTTGAAATTTCTTCATTTTTCATAATGTCCTGAAGCTTCGCCTTTTCCGTATTAATAACTTTACCACGCAATGGTAAAATCGCTTGGAACGTACGATCTCGCCCTTGTTTAGCAGAACCTCCTGCAGAATCACCTTCGACTAAATACAGCTCGTTTTTTGCAGCATTTCGAGATTGTGCAGGTGTTAGTTTTCCAGAAAGAATCGTACTGCCTTTTTTGCTTTTCTTGCCATTTCGTGCATCTTCACGCGCTTTACGAGCCGCTTCACGTACTTGTTGCGCACGAATAGCTTTTCGTACAAGCGATGCAGACAATTCAGCGTTTTCTTCAAGTACATATAAAATTTGCTCTGAGACAACACTATCTACCGCCGAACGGGCCTCACTCGTCCCAAGCTTACCCTTTGTTTGGCCCTCGAATTGTAGTAAGTGCTCGGGAATGCGAACAGAAACAATCGCTGCTAAGCCCTCTCGAATGTCTGTCCCTTCAAGATTCTTATCCTTATCTTTTAACAGACCAATTTTTCGTGCATATTCATTAAAAACACGCGTCAACGCTGCTTTGGCACCCGTTTCATGTGTCCCGCCATCTCGCGTACGAACATTGTTAACGAATGAAAGAATTGTTTCTGAATAGCCGTCGTTGTACTGGAAGGCGAACTCTACTTCAATTTCATCTTGAATCCCTTCCACATACTTTACAGGATGAAGTACATCTTTCTCCTCATTCAAATACGCAACGAAAGCTTCAATGCCGTTCTCATAAAAGAAAACATCACCTTTGCCTTCCTCGCGTTCATCGATTAACTCAATTTTTAAGCCTTTTAATAAAAATGCTGACTCGCGTAAACGTTCTGCAAGCGTATCATAATTATATTTTGTCACCGAGAAAATCGTGTCATCCGGTAGAAAATGGACCTGTGTTCCTGTCTGTTTTGTTTGTCCGATTTCTTCAAGTGTCGTCACAGGATGTCCACCGTTTTCAAAACGTTGTCGATACTTTTTACCGTCGCGGTGAATCGTCACTACTAAAAAGGAAGATAAAGCATTAACAACTGAAGAACCTACACCATGTAAGCCACCGCTCGTTTTATAGCCGCCTTGTCCGAATTTACCACCAGCGTGTAGGACGGTAAAGATAATTTCAGGAGTTGGTTTACCCATCTTATGCATCCCAGTGGGCATTCCACGGCCGAAGTCTCGAACGCTAATACTTTGGTCTTTATGAATAGTGACGATGATATGAGAACCAAAGCCAGCCAGTGCTTCATCCACCGCATTATCTACGATTTCATATACAAGGTGATGAAGTCCACGGCCATCTGTAGAACCGATATACATGCCAGGTCGCTTTCGTACCGCTTCTAATCCTTCTAATACTTGAATGGCGTCATCATTATAGACGCTTGGTGACTGTTTATTCGCCAAATATTTCCCCTCCAAAAAACAAACGCATGTTCTATTTATGTTCTCTTCCTAATAATAATAGCATTTCTTGTCAATAGCTAGTGGCAGGTCCAAAAAATTTTTAAAAATCCTTCACAACTTTTACTTTTTTATAGAATCATTTGCCATTATTGCTTCAGCTGTCCAATTTCCTTGACGCAGGCAATAAGTTTTAGTTGCATAAATACTGATGACTAATTGCTAACTGTCAACCGCATAATGGTTTTAATATCTTCATACAGAAGCTTTTCAATACCCACTGTAAAATATTCAGGTATGTTAATAACAATGTACTTCTTCCATTCCGCGAAATTAAAGATAGACTTCTATTCTACCAAAGGAACGGGTGAATGACAAAATTGCCATTTTACCTATATTTTAGACGCTCGGCCTACTGGAAATACTCATGTCAAAAAACCTAACTTATGTTCGAATAAACAGATAGAAATCTTTAAAATACATTTATCTTTTGTATTGAATTCAAGATACACTAGGAAATCTCCTTCATTGCATTGTAGATTAGAGAGAAAAAGTGTAAAATACTTGTTACATATTATTAGTACCAAGTTATAAATGAAAGGAGTCCAGCTATGCTTAATGGACTTATTATTTTATGTGCTTATCTAATCGGCTCTATACCTTCGGGATTATGGATAGGCAAAATTTTTTATAAAACAGATATTCGTGAACATGGTAGTGGGAATTTAGGGGCGACGAATACATTCCGTATTTTAGGAAAAAAAGCAGGAATAGTTGTCACAATTATGGATGTTTTAAAAGGAACAGCTGCAGTATTACTCGTATCTCTTCCTGTTTTTTCTGAAGTATCCATTCACGCATTAATTCTTGGACTTATAGCGGTTGTTGGTCATATGTTCCCTGTCTTTGCGAGTTTCCGCGGAGGGAAAGCTGTGGCAACATCAGCAGGAGTTCTCTTAGGCTATTCATGGCCTCTATTTGTTTTACTATTTATTACTTTTTTCGTTACATTAAAACTAACGAAAATTGTCAGCTTAACTTCTATGATTGCCGCTTTAGTAGCACTAATTTATTCAATCGTTTATTATTTTGTTACAGGTGATATTGCTTTAGGTTTTTTAGTAGCATGTTTATTTAGCTTTATCATTTATCGTCACCGAGCAAATATTGTCCGCATTAAAAATGGGACAGAGCCAAAGGTGAAATGGCTGTAACGAAGAAAGGAGCATTCTATTGAATATTGCACTAACAGATGAAGCCCTACAATGGTTTAAACGAGAGATGGAAGTAGAATCCGGAGATACGATTCGTTTTTATGCAAGATATGGTGGTTCCAGTCCCTTTCACGAAGGCTTTTCACTTGGAATGACTCGTGAAGAACCAATCGAAATTGGTGTTAAGACAGTTTTTGACGATGTCACCTACTACATCGATGAAAAAGATTTATGGTTTTTCAATGATCACAATTTACATGTAGATGTAGATGCTACAATAGATGAATTAAAGTATGATTATCGCAAATAAAGCAGTGTTTCCTTCGTTTATACGAGGGAAATACTGCTTTTCTTTTTCCTATGATTTATGTTTATTCCATCCCATACTTAGTTTATCTCTTCTGAAAGTTGTACATTCTATAGGTAGTGAACGCAAACTTGAGGAGGCAAGAAAAATGTCCATTTCTAAAGTTACGAATACCTCCCAATCAAATTCAAACAATGACCTACTGTATAGCTCATTATCTCAAAATATGAAGGTGATTAAACATACACTTGGGAATAGTAATGATATTATCATACGAGAAATTTCGATTGGTAAAGCTGAAAAAAATACAGTAACAAGTGAAATTACAATTGGTAAAGCTGAAAAACATGCGATGGTGATGATCAGTATTGATGGTTTATCCGATAAAACAACCATTTCTGATTCTGTGATTGATAAACTGATACAAGAAGTTGAAGAAGCTCAAAACCCAGACGTAGAGACTATAAAACAATATGTAAAAGAAACTTGTTTAACAGTCGGCGATGTCAATGAAATTTCGAATTTCTCAACACTTTACAATTCTATTTTGAATGGAGATACAGTCATCTTATTAGATGGTGTTTCGGCAGGCATCGTGACAAGTACAAAAAGCGCAAAAGATAGAGCTATTACTGATCCATCAACTGAATCGGTTATTAGAGGTCCGCGCGAGTCCTTTACAGAAACATTACGTACCAACACCGCCCTCATCCGTCGAAAAATTAAAAGTCCAAATCTTTGGATAAAGTCTCGTGTTATCGGTGAGGTTACTAAAACGGATGTTGCGGTTATGTATTTAAACGGCATTGCCAATGACAAAATAGTAGCAGAGGTTCTTGCGCGATTAGATCGTATTAATATTGACGGAATTTTGGAAGGTGGCTATATCGAAGATTTTATTCAAGATTCTAAATTCACTATATTCCCAACTGTCTATAATTCTGAACGACCTGATGTCATTGCGGGAGAACTATTAGATGGTAAAATTGCTATTTTAGTGGACGGTACACCCTTTGTGTTAATTGTACCTGCTCTTTTTACGTCCTTTTTACACTCTGCTGAAGATTACTATCAGCATTGGATCATTAGTTCTTTAGTACGCATATTAAGATTTTTTGGTATTAGTCTTGCATTAGTGGCACCTTCACTCTATGTGGCCATCACAACTTTCCATCAAGAAATGCTACCAACACCGATGCTCATCAGTATCGCATCTCAACGAGAAGGAGTCCCCTTCCCTGCAGTTGTCGAAGCACTCATGATGGAGCTTGCCTTTGAAATACTACGAGAAGCGGGTCTTCGAATGCCAAGAACTATTGGTCCAGCGGTATCTATTGTAGGAACTTTAGTCATCGGTCAAGCCGCTGTAGAAGCAGGGATTGTCTCAGCTGTAATGGTCATTATTGTAGCATTAACAGCGATTTGTAGTTTCTTGTTCCCTGCTTATGGCTTATCGAATACCATTCGTCTTTTACGTTTCCCATTAATGATATTAGCAGCGATGTTAGGTTTATTCGGCGTGATGTTTGGGATGATGATGATCATTATTCACTTATGTAGCATTCGAACTTTTGGTGTTCCTTATTTAAGTCCATTTGGGCCATTAATCTTAAAGGATCAAAAAGATGCTTTAGTATTGTTTCCTCGTAGAGCCCTATTAACTCGACCTAGTTTAATCAGTCAAAAAAACAATGTTAGAGGGCATAAATTTTTTAGTGTTAAAAAAAGGAATTAACAATGATATACAAGCGAGGAATGGACCATGTCAAAATATAAAACGATATGCTTACTTTTGATGGTTACCTTATTTTTAAGTGGTTGCTGGAGTAAACGTGAACTCAATGAATTAGCAATTGTCTCTGCACTAGGAATAGATAAAGTAGACGATGAATTTGAAGTCACTGTTCAAATTGTGGTTCCTGGTGAAATTTCATCAAAAGCCCCTACTAGCGGTCGATCACCTGTTATTACCAATTACGCAAAGGGCAAAACGATCTTCGAAGCTATTCGAAAAATGACAACATTATCGACTAGGAAGATTTATTTCGCCCATACACAAGTAGTTATTCTTGGAGAAGAATTAGCGAAAGAAGGCATTAGTGAGGCATTAGATTTAATCTCTAGAGATCATGAATTCAGAAATGATTTCAATGTTATTATCGCTCACGAGACAACTGCAAAAGAAGTCTTAAATATATTAACACCTATTGAAAAAGTGCCTGCAAATAAATTGATCAATTCACTTAATACATCTGAAAAAGCTTGGGGTTCAACGATTGCCATTAATATTGATGAATTAGTAAGTACTTTAAGTAGTTCTGAAACAAGTCCAATCCTTTCTGCCATTGAAATAAAAGGAGATGCGACATTAGGAATGGGTGCAACCAATGTTGATAAAGTAAAAACGCCAGTGGTATTAAAGTATGCCGGATTAGCAGTATTCAAAAAAGATAAATACATTGGGCTTTTAACAGAAGAAGAAAGTAAAAGCGTAAGTTTTTTAAGTGACAAAATAAAAAGTACGATTGAAATTATTGCTTGTCCTAAGGGAGGTACATTAGCAACAGAAATTACAAAATCCAAGACAAAAATAAAGGGAAAGTTTGAAAAAGGTACGCCAAAAATTAATGTTCATATAGATGTTGAGCAAAATGTCGGAGAAGTTGAATGTACTATTAACCTTACTTCCCAAAAATCCATTGATTACGTAAATAAAAAAACTGAAGAACTTATCAAAAAACAAATCGAAAAATCCATCAGTACAATTCAGCAAACTTATCGATCCGATATTTTGGGATTTGGTGAGGAATTACATCGTACAGACCCAAAAAAATGGAAAAAAATCAAAAATGATTGGCCAACCATGTTCCAAGATCTAGCGGTTAACGTTGAAGTACATGTCAAAACAAAAGGACTAGGAACAATGCAAAATTCAATATTGAACAAAAAAAAGAAGGAATAAGCTATGTTAATAACAATTCTCATACTCATTATTTCAATTGTTATTGCCTTTGCTTTTATTCCTAAACTTCAAAAAAATAACGAAACGAAAACGCTTGTTATTTTTTCGATTTTTTTATTCATCGGTACTGCATTAAATATTGGCGTTGCTTTAAATCTCAAAATTCCAAGCCCAACAGACTTGATTACCTTTATCTTTACTCCAATTAGAGAGTTCATCGTTTCACTATCAAAATAAATGAAGTAACTTTAAAAAGAAGGGGTAGTTCATGATGGAAAAAGAAATCATTAGTTCAAGACAATTTACAATCATTACCCTTCTTTTTACAGTTGGTACAGCCATATTAATTATCCCTTCAAGTGTAACAAGTGCAGCAAAGCAAGATGCATGGATCGCAACAATCATCGGTGTCGGTTTAAGTTTTCTCTTAGTGAAGCTACTTGTTACTTTAGGAAATCAGACTCCCACACTTACATTTACAGAGGCGAATGAAAAAATACTAGGTCGTTTTTTTGGAAAACTGACCGCAATTGGCTTTATCCTTCTTAGCTTTTTTGCTGCAGGCGAATTATTATATTTTATTGGGACTTTTATGTCTACAGAAGTGATGCCAGAGACGCCTTCTATGGCTTTTTCATTGCTATTTGGCATTATCATCATTTATGCTGCATACCAAGGAATCGAAGTCTTTGCGCGTTTAGCAGAAATACTTTTTCCGGTGTTTATCTTGGTTTTTATAATTTTTGTAGTTTGTATATCACCATTAATCAATTTTGAAAATGTACAGCCCATTTTGGAAACTTCAAAAAAATCATTATTTATAAGTGTTATTCGATTTATGAGTATTTGTTCATTCCCCCTTGTCGTGCTATTAATACTGTTCCCTTCCGCTGTCAATGTTCATAAATCAGCACAAAAAGGATTTTATATTGGCACAGCTATTGGAGGCATTGTTTTAATTATCATCGTCACACTATGTATCCTTGTCCTAGGTCCAGAACTTACCTCTAATCGGACATTTCCTAGCTATGCATTAGCGCAAAGAGTTTCAATTGGGAATTTTTTACAGCGTGTTGAAGTGATTATGGCAGCCATGTGGATCTTATCTATTTTTATTAAAACGTTTATGTATTTTTATGCCTCCGTTATCGGCATAGCGCAAATATGTGAAATCAAAGATCATCGTCCGCTCATTGTGCCAATCGGAATGACTATTATTGGCCTTTCGCAAATTATTCATCCTAATATCGTTCATTCAAATATTTATAATAAAGAAATTTTTCCTTTGTTTTCTGGTACTATTGCAATTTTGTTACCGATTATTCTACTAATCGCCGCGAAAATTCGCAATATTAATGGTAGTCAAGGGAATGAAAATGTTACAAACTGTAATTGTTGTCCACAGAATGCAAGTGGTAGTAATAACGGTAATACTTCTAATAACGCTAGTAATAACAACTGCCAAAATGCTGTACAGAATGGAAGTAATTGCAATTGCGGTAATGCTTCTAATAATGCTAGCAATAGCAACAGCCAAAATACTTCTACTAATGCAAGCAATAGCAACAGCCAAAATGCTTCTAATAACGCAAGCAATAGCAACAGCCAAAATGCTTCTACTAATGCAAACAATAACAACAGCCAAAATGCTTCTACTAATGCAAACAATAACAACAGCCAAAATGCTTCTACTAATGCAAACAATAGCAACAGCCAAAATGCTTCTAATAACGCAAGCAATAGCAACAGCCAAAATGCTGTACAGAATGGAAGTAATTGCAATTGCGGTAATGCTTCTAATAATGCAAGTGATAACAATAGTCTAAATTCTACTGCTAATGCGAGTAATCATAACAATCAAAATGCCACTACTAATGCTAGTAATAAGAACAGCCAAAATTCTACTACTAATGCTAGTAATTACAACAGCCAAAATGCTTCTAATAATGCTAGTAATAGTAACAGTCAAAATGCGACTACTAATGCAAGTAATAACAACAGCCAAAATACTTCTACTAACGCAAGCAATAGCAACAGCCAAAATGCTTCTAATAACGCAAGCAATAGCAACAACCAAAATGCTGTACAGAATGGAAGTAATTGCAATTGCGGTAATGCTTCTAATAACACAAGCAATAGCAACAGCCAAAATGCTTCTAATAACGCAAGTAATAGCAACAGCCAAAATGCTGTACAGAATGGAAGTAATTGCAATTGCGGTAATGTTTCTAATAACGCTAGCAATAGCAACAGCCAAAATGCTTCTACTAATGCTAGTAATAGTAACAGCCAAAATACTGCAAAGAACAAAAGTAATACAAACAGTCTAAATGATTCAATCAATGAAAATCCGTCAGAAAATTAACAACATATTAGAATAAAAAAAGATGACCATGAAATGATCAAGGTCATCTTTTTACTTTACATTTGCCATCGAGAGTTTACAGAACCCATGAACTAAATATGATATTCAAGTTCATCAACGAAATCCCATTCATATGGTGTTTCTTGGTAAACGTAATAGTTCAACCAGTTTGAAAATAATAAATGAGTATGAGCACGCCACGTATTAATCGGTTCATTTAATGGATCATCACTTGGGAAGTAATTCACTGGAACCTCAATATCCAATCCTTTTGCGACATCACGACTATATTCATCTGCTAATGTAGTCGCATCATATTCAAGATGTCCTGTAATCATAATGTTTTTATTATCCTTTGATTGCACAATAAAGACACCAGCATCTTCTGAGTAAGATAGTAATCGTAAATCAGGATGGTTGCGTACTTCGTCAATAGAAACAGAAGTATATCGTGAATGTGGAGCCGTAAATAAATCACTGAAGCCACGTACTAAGTCCACTGTTAAATCCGTAATGACATGGGAATAAACTCCTGAACATTTAGCGGGAAGCTCAATTTTGCCGATACCGTAATGATGGTATAACGCTGCTTGTGCACCCCAACATATATGAAGGACCGATGTCACGTTTTCCTTGGACCAATCCATAATTTCTGCAATTTCCTGCCAATAGTTCACGTCCTCAAAAGCCATTTTTTCAACTGGCGCACCCGTAATAATCATGCCATCATAGCGACGATGGCGAATTTGATGAAAGGTCGTGTAAAATAGCTGTAAATGTGATTTGCTCACATTTTTCGATTCATGTGTGGCTGTGTTTAAAAATGTAATATTAACTTGTAGCGGTGTATTACCGAGTAATCGCAGTAATTGTAGCTCCGTTTTTTCTTTTTCTGGCATCAAATTTAAAATTAATATATTTAACGGACGGATTTGTTGAGTTTTCGCTCTATCCTCTTCCATGACGAAGATTTTTTCCTCACGTAAATGTTCTCCAGCTGGTAAATTTTTTGGAATATTAATTGGCATCTTGCATTCCCCTCTCTTGAATTTCTCTACATATAAAAAATTTTATTAGTCGATCTAAATTAAAAAAATCCCCCTCATTCCATTTGAGATAGAATGAGAGGGATTTTAACCACGTTCACTCTTATCTCTCAAAGGACAAATCCTTTGCTGGAATTAGCACCTTTCTAACATTTGTTAGAGGTTGCTGAAGCGTCATCGGGCCAAATCCCTCAGCTTCTCTTGATAAGATTATTTAATTAAAAAGAATTGTAACATGAACAATTAAGAATATCAATAATACATAGAATATTTTGTTATTAGCATGCATGTTCTTCTCTAAATTGATGAACACTAATCTTGATGTAAATCATGTTGACGCTATGAAATATTATGGTAAACAAGCCGTAATTATGTTACCATATATCTTTAGTAATAGAGAGGAACGTGAAAAGTTTGATTAAAATTGAATTTCCAAAACCAGATTTAGTGATTCGCCAACGCGAACAAGATTTAAAGCCAGGTGATGTACCAATCACACCGTACCATGGTTTTATTGATTT
Organism: Lysinibacillus sp. RS11; assembly: GCF_042019215.1. Classification (NCBI taxonomy): domain Bacteria; kingdom Bacillati; phylum Bacillota; class Bacilli; order Caryophanales; family Bacillaceae; genus Lysinibacillus; species Lysinibacillus sp. RS11. Next base: position 2,511,250 of record NZ_CP168124.1, read on the forward strand.
CCATAAAATCACACGTGAAAAAGGTGGCATTTTCTTATTCTACAACGAAGAAAACGAGCTATTATTTGTAGGTAAAGCACGTAAAATTCGTCAACGTATTAAAAAGCATTTTGAGGACAATGTGTCACCGATGAAAAATCATCGTAATGAAATTTTCAAAATTGAAGTGTACGAAGTGGAAGATCCAATGGAACGTGAAATTTACGAGACATACGCGATTAATTCATTCCGTGCTAAATACAATGTCGATAAAGTATTTTATTAATCTTTAGCAAAAAAACCGAAATCTCCTTTAAGGGGTTTCGGTTTTTCTTTAGGTGTATTCTTCCTATAAACCTGTTATTACATGATTAAAATGTGTGGACTTACCGTTTATGTACACCACGTTAATTTCCTGTTTTAGGGTCTTTTGTAATTTTATAAACATTGTTGTTCAGCAACATCATCGGATGGATTCATTTCTTCGAATTTTATTTTTAATGTGTCTCCCTCTACCTCCAAATCAGCATGTGCCATTCCTTTCGAATAAAAATCAATGTAAAAAGTATCTTTTCCATCACTGATTAATTGGAGCTTATCATCGGAAATTATTTTCTTTCGCACTTCTGGAACAACAGCAATTTCACTAATACTAAATGCGGAAGTATTACATGCTCCTAAAATAGTTAAGGTCAACATGAATAAAATGATGATTTTTTTCACTATGTATCCCCGCCTTCTTATAACATCCATAATTATACTTATTTATTATATTTCAGGCTCATACCATAACGTATGGTTGATTGCTGTTCCGACTTATATACAAAACATACGTCTTTACAAATGAGGTAGTTTTATAAAAAAGATTGATCATTTGAGTTGTATCTATATAGTAAAATTTAAGCGGGTTATGAAGAAATCCAAAAAAATATATTGACAAAATAATTTTTTTCTGTAAAATGAAAAACAATTCAAAAATATTTGTATAGAACAAAGGCTATGAAAAGAAATAGTATCAATTATTTTTACGAACAGAAAGTTACCAGTTGATGAGAGGTGCATGTAAAACGATTGAGAATTCATCTTGGAGCTGTGTACCGAAAGGATCATTCTAAGTAGGCTACGCCGGCAAGCACCCGTAATCATGTGCGAGAGTATCGTCAAATGACCGTACTTCTTAAGGTAAGTAATGTGAATTGCTTATAAATTAAAGGTGGTAACACGAGTTGAATCGTCCTTTTGGTAAATCCAAAAGGGCGTTTTTTTTATTCCTTTTTTGAGCAAAGTATTTGAAAATCTAAACGTATGAGGAGTAAGACATTATGAAAGACAATCATCAAGATTCACAGCTAAAGCGCGGATTAAGTACTCGTCACATGCAATTAATTGCACTTGGCGGATCCATTGGGGTCGGTTTATTTTATGGTTCTAGTTCAACGATTCAAATGGCTGGGCCATCTATTTTACTTGCTTATTTAATTGGCGGATTAGTTATTTTCACAATTATGCGTGCATTAGGCGAAATGGCAGTAGAGGAACCTGTATCAGGCTCGTTCAGTACGTACGCGAATAAATATTTAGGACGCTTTGCTGGGTTCTTATCTGGTTGGACGTATTGGTTCATGTGGATTGTCGTTGGCATGGCAGAATTAACAGTAGTCGGTGTATACATTAACTACTGGTTCCCTGATATTCCACAATGGGTATCTGCCCTTGTAGTACTTATTATTATGACGCTTGTAAACTTAGCAAATGTAAAAGCTTACGGAGAATTCGAATTCTGGTTTGCGATGATTAAAGTTGTTGCGATTATCGGTATGATCGTTCTAGGATTAGCCATTATTTTCTTCGGTGTGGGCAACCACGGTGAAGCAATTGGCTTCGATAATTTATGGGCACACGGTGGCTTCATGCCAAACGGTTTCCATGGTATTTTAATGTCACTAGTATTAGTTATGTTCTCATTCGGTGGGGTTGAATTAGTTGGTATTTCTGCAGGAGAAGCAAAAAACCCTAGCAAGTCAATTCCTTCAGCTATTAACAACATCGTTTGGCGTATTTTAATTTTCTACATTGGTGCATTAGGCGTTATGATGGTTATTTATCCTTGGAACGAAGTTGGTTCAGAAGGTAGCCCGTTCGTTCAAATTTTCGATTACGTCGGCATCCCTGCTGCGGCTCACATTATTAACTTTGTTGTAATTACAGCAGCAATGTCTGCGTTTAATAGTGGTTTATACGGTTCAGGACGTATGCTACACAACTTATCGGTACAAAAAAATGCTCCAAAATATTTTAAAACAGTAAGCAAAAATGGTAGTCCGCGCAGAGGGATTTTATTTTCTTCAGCGGTGTTATTAATTGCGGTTGTCTTAAACTATGTAGTCCCTGAAAAAGTGTTCATCTATATTTCTGCTGTTGCGACTGTTGCAGTCATTACAAGCTGGATGATTATTTTATTAGCACAATTAAAATTTAGAAAGTCAAAAACGAAAGAGGAAGTAGCCGAACTGAAATTCAAAATTCCGCTTTATCCACTTTCTACGTATATTGCCATTGCATTCTTATTAATGGTTATTGTGTTAATGGCGTTTATTCCAGATATGCGTGTTGCTCTAACCGTCGCACCTGTTTGGTTTTTAATCTTATTTGTAGGATACAAAGTAATGGATGTTAAAAAGTAGTTTAATCATTTCATTTAACTGATACTTCTTTAACGAAGACCTATATTAAAAAGTCCTTTTGGTTAACTCGATTGGTTACATCTATCTCAAGATTAATATTTTTTATACACTAGTAAACGTTAATACGTTCCCAAATGAAAGTTTGGACATACACCAAAATGCCACGAATGTTGTGATATCAACGTTTCGTGGCTTTTCCTATGAACATTATTTATACAGCTTTTTATGAAAGAATAGCAAACACTGGATACATCAATATTTACACGTTTAGGGCTTACACGTTATTTCTAAACATTGTAAGTCTGTATTTTTCTGGCGCTACCCTTTTTGTAGTATTTTTTTGAAGACTTCTAATGTGGAAATGAATTTCCACGAGGAGAATGTAAAGTGCTTGTTAAGCAATCGGGCGCGATTGTTGAGCAACACCATGACGAAATGATCAAACTTTTAAAAAAACGAAACTAATATTTGCTGATAAGGAATCCATTTTGATCAAACTTTATTTCAAAGCAACAAATGTCATCCACAACTTTTGGCGATTAGCCATTTTTCACATAAAAATAAAAGAATCTGCGCACCATCTAAATAAATATCTCAGATGTCTTACAGATTCTTTTTTAATACCATTTTATTTACTCTACGAAAAAGGCTTTACGTTCTTTTGTAATCCATTCCTCAAGCCCCTTATCATCACGCTTTAACAAACGATTGACAAGGACGTCATGCCATATATAATCCTCTAATAAATAAATATGAACTGGATCATTTGTAATAAATGCCGTTTCTTGATTGGACGGTGAATGGCCGTAAATCATTTCCTGACCATCTACAGATAAGATAAACCAATGGGGCGTGGAAGCTTTCCTCGTATATTGCGTAATACGGTGCTGGTCAATGGAAGCTTCATTATCCTCCACATATAAGGTAATCCCATGAACAGGAATATGTTTTGCCACCTGATGAATGTCTTCCCGTAACGCATCGTACATATCTTCCCACATCGATAAAATAACCTTTTTTTTCGCTTTTTTGATTAATGATTGACAGTAATTGACGATTGCCTGTTTCCCTTTTAGCATGACAACCTTATGTTCCACTTCTTGCTCTTTCGTTTCTAATTTTTCTAATTGAGTACTAATCGACGTAAAACTCGATTGCCAACGTTGCTGAATTTGCTGTAAAAACACAGCGACAGGAATGGAAGAGTAAGTCGTTTGATCTGTAGTTTCTTCTTTCAGTACTAGCCCTTTTTCAACAAGTACACCAAGTATGTCATATATTCTAGCCCGTGGAATACCTGAGTTTTTGCTCACTTGATAGGCACTTACATGACTATTTTGTACGAGTGCTGTATAGGCCTTTGCTTCATATTCTGTAAATCCCAGTTCTTTTAATTGGGCGATTAATGCATCCATCCAATTCCTCCATAACTATATTTCGGGCTCCTCACCATAAGTGTGGTTGATTTCCATTCCCACTGGGCGCTTTCATAGGGGCGTCCGATGAGCCACTTGGGCCTACACAATGTAGGTCAAGAAAGCATTATCACGGGATGTGATGCTCTTAACCTTCGTTCCTCTATCGATGATCCCTAAGAAGTCACCCAGTCTCCACACCAATCAACCTATATCAATTTCGCTTTGGCGTAATTGCGTCCAGATTTTGAAAAAAACGCTTATTTTCGGGTGTACAAATAGTTCCTGTAATAAGCTCTATAATAATTACCAGACAGGTCTTATTTTCGTTGGTAATTCACCTTCATTTATTTCATAAACTAATTTACTTAAATCTTCTTTGAGCATTTGTAGTCGTTCCACACCTATTTTTTTAATCCACTGTTGCTCAATCTCATCCAGTATCTTCTTTTTTGCATTAACTACTAACCAACCTCGTTCGGTCAAAACAATAATTTTCCCTCTCTTATCAGTGGGATGAGCTTTGCGCATTACATAATCACGTTGCTCAAGATAATCCACCATTTTGCTCACAGCTTGCTTAGTAATGCCTAAATATTCGGCTATTTCTATACCTGTAGCTCCATTGGGAATGATGCTTTTAAACATAAAGCCATGTACAGGTCTAATATCCTCAAATCCCAATACACTCAATCTGTCATGCAGTTCATTAATTGATGTGCTAAAGGATAATGATAAAAGTGATGTAAGATCCAACTCATTAAATCCTTCATGATTCATACTTAAACCCTCCTCAAATAAAGTCAATTAGGTTGACTTTATTTGAAACACATTGTACTATACACAATGTAGTCAATCAAGTTGACTATAATTCGATTACAAAATAAATAGGATACACCCAAACAAATTTAGTAAATTAATCAAATAAATTATGGAGGTTTCCATGAATACTATCGTTAAAGTTAGAGCAAGTGTATTTATTCCAATGTCTTGGACTGAACCTAAGAAGGATACTCAAACAGGAAACGTGATTCAATTTGAAGGTGACTCACGTGAATTTACACCATATGCTGTAAACGCAATGCGTTCCAGAATTGAACAAGAAGTGGTTGTAGATTTTTATAAAAAAGACATATTCACATATGCAAATACAGGCATAACAACGGAAAGAATTATAACTCCCGATGGATCCGTTATTAAAAAAACTGGAAAAGCTAGTACTGACGGTATTTTGTGTACTGATATTATAAGGGGATCAGATGACGTCAAATTTCAAATGAGTGCTAGTGCCAGCAACCCATTAAATGTATATGCACCTCCCGTTGATTATCTATTAACTGTACATGTCAAAAAAGATGGTACTGTCGATATTCACGGTGAACATGACGGATTCCCTTGTTTTGAATTTTATAAGCAAGTAAATTTTGGTCCGTTTGAGAAAATTCATACACATGACTTCAGAGAAACTGGTGATACTGCTGAAGCTCTAGGTGGAGACATGGAGTATAGTTTCACAAAGAAACTGTAAAGATATATGGTTCCCTATTTAAAACAACATAAGAGTAGCACCAGGAGGAAAAGAAAATGACAACAGTTTTATTTGTAAAAGCGAACAATCGTCCCGCAGACCAAGCGGTGAGTGTGAAATTATATGAAACATTTTTAGCAAGCTATAAAGAATCACATCCAAATGATACAGTGGTAGAACTTGATTTATACAATGAAGAATTGCCATATGTAGGAGTAGATATGATTAATGGTACATTCAAGGCTAGTAGAGGATTAGATTTAACAGTACTAGAAGCAAAAGCTGTTGCTGTCGCTGATAAATATTTAGATCAATTCCTTGCAGCTGATAAAGTTGTGTTTGGTTTCCCATTATGGAACTTAACAATTCCAGCTGTATTACACACTTATATTGATTATTTAAACCGCGCGGGCAAAACATTTAAATATACACCAGACGGTCCAGTAGGTCTAATTGGAGATACGAAAATTGTATTATTAAACGCGAGTGGCGGTGTCTATTCTGAAGGACCAAAAGCAGAGTTAGAAATGGCTGTTAAATATGTAGCAAGCATGATGAACTTTTTCGGTGTAAAATATCTAGAGAAAATAGTGATTGAAGGTCACAATCAATTCCCTGATAAAGCGGAAGAAATTATTGCAACAGGACTTGAAAAGGCTGTTAAAGTTGCAAGTATTTTTTAATTAGCCAAAACTAGCACTCTTAATGGCAGTACAACACTATTATTTTTATATAAAGTATGGAGCGAAATCTAATTTCACTCCATATTTTTTATTCTTCCTTTTATTCAAAGGCTACTTCACAATATATGCCTTTTTAACCCTATCCTCTTTTCCCTTTACTTCAAGTGATGGGAATCTCTTTAATTCAACTTAGATACAAATACAGTCTAGACTTAATTTAATAGTATCGTTTTTAAAATAATAATACCCTCAATCTGTTTACATGAATCTAAATTTTGTAGATCATTTACTTACGAAAAAGTCTTTACAGCGACTCGAAATTTAGTTACTATTTCAGTAGTAACTAAATATAGAGGTGCAAACATGGCATTTGAATTAGATTTAAATTTAGTAATCTTATTAATATCTTTCGGATTTCTAGCTGCATTTGTAGACGCAGTTGTTGGAGGGGGTGGCTTAATTGCCTTGCCTGCCCTCATGTTTGCTGGTTTAAATCCGGCTGCAGCTGTTGCGACCAATAAACTTGCCGGTACAATGGGCGCTTTAACATCAACTATTTCCTTTTATCGTTCTGGACAGCTAGAAATCCGTCCCGTACTCAAATACTTTCCACTAGCTTTTGTCGGATCGCTACTTGGGGCATGGACAGTTCATTTAATCAATCCTGAATTATTAAAACCACTCATGCTCATCATGCTTGCTGCTGTTGCAATCTATACAATCTTTAAAAAAGATTGGGGCTCTGTATCTGCAGTTAAACATTTATCACGTACTCATTTATTTTTATTTATGATTTTGTTATTTAGCATTGGATTTTATGATGGGTTTCTTGGTCCTGGAACTGGCTCTTTTTTAATCTTTAGCTTTTTACTCATCGGGTTTGATTTTTTAAAAGCGGCGGGAAATGCGAAGTTTTTAAATTTAGCAAGTAATGTTGCGGGTCTTTTGATGTTCGCCTACTTAGGGCACATTCATTATGTTTATGGATTATTGATGGGGGTAGCTCAAATTGGTGGTGCAATGGTAGGCTCGCGCGTAGCGATAAAAAAGGGAGCGGCTTTGTACGTGTGCTGTTTATTATCGTAACGATTACATTGCTAACTAAAAATGCTTATGATTACATAATAGTTCATTAAAAAAACGCTGTAGATATGTTATCTACGGCGTTTTTGCATGTCAACAAACTTTTGGGGCGTTCTCCCCTTCATTTCGAAGGTTCTTTCCGTCGCTCCAGTGGTTCTTTCCGTCAGTTCGGAGATTCTTTCCGTCGCTCCAGGGGCTATCCGTCATTTCAGAGGTTCTATCCATCATTTCAAAGGTTCTATCCACAACTTTGGACGGTCTATCCATCATTTCGAAGGTTCTATCCGTCACTTCAATGATTCTTTCCGTCAGTTCGGAGATTCTTTCCCTCGCTTCAGGGGCTATCCGTCATTTCAGAGGTTCTATCCATCATTTCAAAGGTTCTATCCACAACTTTGGACGGTCTATCCATCATTTCGAAGGTTCTATCCGTCACTTCAATGGTTCTTTCCGTCACTTGAAAGGTTTCATCCGTCGCTCCAGTGGTTCTTTCCGTCATTCCGGAGATTCTTTCCGTCGCTCCAGGGGCTATCCGTCATTTCAGAGGTTCTATCCATCATTTCAAAGGTTCTATCCACAACTTTGGACGGTCTATCCATCATTTCGAAGGTTCTATCCACGACTTTGAACGTTCTATTCATCTCCAATAGAAAACGCCGTAGATATTCTATCTCTACGACGTTTTCTTAGTTAAATAAATAGCTTTTCATCTTTAAATTTATGACTAGTTAATAAGCTAACTAAAACAAATATGAATAAAGAAGCGACAATTGGAATTGTTACGGTATGCATACCAAAGACGGATGGGTAAAAACGATCAATAATAATATATAAGGTCATACCCGAAATCATCGACGCAATTGCACCATATTTATTGGCCTTTTTCCAGTATAGTCCTAATACAACGGACCAAATAAAGACAGCCTCAAGTCCACCGAAAGCAAATAAATTCAGCCATACTAATAAATCTGGTGGATTTAGTGCAAAAACGACAACGGCTAAACCAATAACTGTTGTGACAATAAAACTTGCACGCTTAATTTCCGTATCGTTTGCTGTCGGCTTAATATAATTTAAGTAAATATCTTTTACTACAGTGGAGCTTACAAGCATCAGTAGCGCGTTGACGGTAGACATTGTAGCTGCCATCGGTGCTGCTAAGACAATGCCCGCTAAAAACGGCGGTAAAACCTCCAATGTCAGCAGTGGCATAACTTTATCACCAATTTCTATGCCCGGTAAAACTGGTCGCGCAAATACACCAATTAAATGCATCCCAAACATAATTGTCCCTATGGCAATAGTGCCAATGATAATGGCTAAATGCATACTTTTTGAATCTTTATAGCTCATGGCACGAACTGCAATTTGTGGAAGGCCTACAACGCCAACCCCTATTAAAATCCAAAATGTAGAAACGTATAATGGCGTTAATTCACCTTCTGCTCCAAAAGGAGACACAAGATTTGGATTTTCCGCAACAAGGGAGGCCATAATATTATCGATTCCCCCACCAGCAATGATTGTCCCAATTAATAAAATAATTGTTCCAATGACCATAATCGAGCCTTGTACTGTATCCGTTAATGCAACAGCACGGAAGCCCCCAATGATAACATAAACTAATACGGAAATGGCAAAAATAAAGAGTGCAGTTGTGTAGTTTAAGCCAGTTAATGATTCGATTAGACGAGCACCACCTACCCATTGTGCCATCATCGCTGAAAATAAAAAGATGATAATACTAATGGCTGATAGAATAACAATGACATGACTCTTATAACGTTCTCGTAAAAAATCAATTAATGTGATGGCTTGATAACGTCTTGCGATAATAGCAAATTTCTTCCCTAAAATCATTAAAACAAAATAACCTGCAGGAAGCTGCGCCATCGCCAACAATACCCAGCCAAGCCCTTTCGTGTAAGCAACACCTGGACCACCAATAAAGCTACTTGCACTACCGTACGTGGCAATCATGGTCATGGCCAAAATGAAGCCACCCATTTCACGACCACCTAGAAAGTACTCCTGTAAAAATGAATTGGAAGCGCGTATATGCTTATTTGACCAGATACCAATACCAAAGATGATGACTAAAAATAATAACAGTGGAAAAATAACTTGCCAATGCATTATTGATCCACCTCCTCATCGTCAAATGGTACCTCTTTGAAAAAGAGTTTCATGACAACCCAGATTAAAATAATCATGAAGCCTGTCCCTGCGATACAGCTATAGAAAAACCATGCAGGGAAACCGAATACATACGTATAGTTTGTCGGATCACCAGAGCCTAGTCCGTAAGCAAAGCCAAACCAAATGGCAAAGTTGACAATGACAAGTCCGATGCCGATAAGCGCCTCTCGATGCGCAATTTTAAAGCGTTGATCTTTCAAAATAAAATCCCCCTAACCTACACTATTTTACTTGTATGTTCGTATTATGGGAACCTTTATGAAAAAAATAAATGACAGTTAGCAAATAAATATCTCTCCTTATCCTACTACGCATCTTAAATATAAAAAACGCCTGGAAATCCAAGCGTTTTTTAGACATTTTTAATATTGGAATTTTTTTAGTAAGCCTTGAAGCTCGTGTGCTTGTTGTGCCATCTCTTTGGCTGAAGACGCCATATTATCTATGAAAGCTAATTGCTCCTTCGCTGTTAACGTAACATGCTCCGTATTTTCAGTTGCCTTGCTTGCAATGCGTGCCATTGCTTCTGTTGAGGCAGTTACTTCTTCAACACCCGCGGACATTTGCTCTGTTACAGTAGAGACGTCATGTAACTGTGTACTAACTCTCTTAATCGACTGCATGATTTTGTGGAAGACCTGCTTTGTCTCATCAACAATATTCCTACCTGCTGCTGTTTCTTTCGAGTTACTCGAAATGGCCGTAATAACATTCGCCGTATTATGTTGAATAGAATGAATAAGTGATGCTATTTGATCTGCAGATTCCTTTGATTGTTCTGCTAATTTACGAACCTCATTTGCAACGACAGCAAAGCCTTTTCCTTGTTCACCAGCACGAGCCGCTTCTATAGCAGCGTTTAAAGCAAGTAAATTCGTTTGATCGGCGATACTTGTAAACTACCTGATATAGCAATAATAGCTCCTATGAATAACACTATGAGCAACTTGCCAATAAATGCAAAAATAATAGCATTCATCTCGTCTATAGGTTCACCGACAAACCACATCCCAATAATGTCTCCATTTGCATCTTTAATTGGTGCATAGAGTGTTAAGTATTTTGTTCCTACTACATCGGCTTCACCTATGAAAGTTTCCCCTTTATTCATCACATTTTCAACGACATTTGAATCTGCCTCTTTACCAACTAAACGTTCCCCATTTAGCTGTAAATTGGTAATAAGCCCTTTCGACCTTGGAAAATAGTTACACCACCTTCGATGCTTTCTCCTACCTCATCAACAAAGGCCTTCTGGTCAACTATTTTCGTATTCCCTTTGTATAGTTCCCCGTCTTTTATCGCCCAATCTCCCTTAAATCGTTCCTCTAGTAACATATAACCAACCTTCGAAACATAGGTTATACTCTGCTCGAAATTGTTATGCATAATTTGTTTCACTTGCATATAAGAGACAATTCCAATCATCATGCTTAAAAATATGATGACTCCCACTAAAAGCAAATTAAATTTTGTACTAATTTTAAAAGTGCGCAAAAAACCCCTCTCTCCTTTTTCATATTTTCCAGGAATATTATGTATAAAATGTAAACCAATTTTATTAAACATGATTCTGACTATAGTTTCAACACTTTATCAATAAATTACTATTATTAATCGATATGGACTGTTAGTGGTAAAAATGCAGCAATAAGGGAGAGGGTTTTTTCAATATTTGAAGCAATGAGGAAAATGACTCTTGGTCAGGAAATAGCTAAAATAACCGGTTTAAAACTTTTCCGTAGCCTTCGACGATATATTTAGTTCTTCATTTGTATGTTCTTCAACTTTAAAAGAAGTAATATGTTTTCTTATGAAAGCTCCCGATACTCTATTTAGTTAGATAAATAACGTTCATCAATCGCTTGAACAGCTAGTTTCAACGCTTTCATTCTTCTTTCTAAAAGCGTTTTTTGGGGACTACCAACCTTTGACTTACTATATATGTTCTCAATTGATGGAAATAAACCAGTAAGAACTTGGCGAGCTTCTACTAAATCTTCCTGGGTATAATGATGGGGGCTTTGATTCCAAACGTATTCTAACATTGCTAAGCCAATGCAAACAGCTTTAAGTCGCTTCTTTACCAAGGTAGTATTTGCACCTTTCTGAGTCATTTGGGACAAAGCGTTTTCGAGTTTTCTAATTGTCGATTGTAAAGATTTTATTGATTCCAATTTTTCTACATTTGATACGTTTTCCATAGTAGCACTACCTTTTCTTCGTTTCCGAATTTTATTCCTTGATACTAGATAAAAACATTAAGAACCTGATTTCACTCGCAATATTTTAACATAAATACATAAAGGATTCTCAAAGGATGAATCTAGGAAGAAGTTGCCTTGAGCATTAAGGAAGCATTTCATTTATAAAAGCGAAAAACGCCTGGAGACCCAAGCGTTTTTACTCAAGAAGATGCTTTCGCATACATTTGTAATGCTTTTTTATCAATTTTCCCGACACTTGTTTTTGGCAATTCGTCGATGAAAATAATCTTTTTTGGAATTTTGTAGCGACCTAGATGCTTACCACAGATTTCTTTAATTTCCTCTATTATCGAATCTCCCTGATCCTTGCAAGCAATAATTGCCGTCACGATTTCTCCCCAATAATCATCAGCCACTCCAATCACTGCAACTTCTTGCACTTGCTGATGGCGCAAAATACATTGTTCTACTTCTTGAGGATAAACGTTCTCACCACCAGAAATAATCATCTCCTTACTGCGACCGACAATATAAAAATCGCCATCCTCATCCATCATGGCTAAATCACCCGTTTTTAACCAACCATCATGCATGATTTTTTCAGTTTCCTGCTGATTATTCCAGTAAAAGCGAAACATATGCTTTCCTCTGACCAATAGCTCTCCCACTTCATTTGGCGCACAGCTTTCTCCCGCACTATTGATAATTTTAGCTTCATTGAATTGCATGCTCTTCCCCACAGCACCCTTTTTCAAATAAGCATCCTCTCGAGAAATATAAAAATTATTTGGACCTGCTTCCGTTAAGCCGTAGCCCTCTTTAAAAAATAGCCCTTTTTTATAAAATTCATCATAAATCGGATACGGACATGGTGCCCCTCCTGATAAAAATACTTTCACGGAAGGAAAATTACTCTCCTTAAAGTAATCCGTCGCAATCATCGCTTGGTACATCGTTGGCACAAAAAGCGAAATCGTCGCCTTATACTGATTAGTTGCTTTAAGTGCGGTTTCTGCGTCGAACTTATCACCAATAACAACCGTACCGCCAGCCATTAGCAGTGGAATACATAGGGCATTCAAACCTCCTGTATGAAACAACGGCATATAATTTAACGTACAATCAGTATCATTTAAACCCCAGCTAATAATTGTATTGATCGCATTCCAATTAATAGAATTAAAGGATAGGACAACTCCCTTTGCCTTGCCAGTTGTGCCCCCTGTATAAATCATAAACCAAGGATCATTAAGGTCTACTTCTTTAATGTTGAGCGCACCTACTTCATTAGCTAAACGAAGGGGATGCATGTTTTCTAAAATTAAAGGGCAATTCATTTCTTCATCGTAAAGCAGTAAGGAAGGCGTAGCATCCGTTAAAATATCATTTAATTCCTTCGTACTCATACGCCAATTTAATGGTACGTAGATAAGACCTCGTAATCCGCAGGCAAATACGATCGCTAAAAGCTGGATGTGATTTTTCGAAAATACAGTTACACGACTCCCTGCCTGTAAATTTTGACGCTCAAAAAAACAACTCCATTTTGTAATTTCCTTTGTTAATTGCTGATAAGTCCACTGTTCCTGTGTTTCTAAATTCACCAATGCTATACGCTTAGGTGTTAACGATGCTCGTTTTAAAATCCAGGCTTGCTCTACAAACATCTTGAAAGCCCCCTTATCACATCATAATTGCTCCATCCACATGAAGCGTGTGACCGTGGACATAGGAAGCCTCATCAGATGCTAAAAATAAATAAGCGTTGGCAATATCTCTAGGTGTGCCTAATCTTTGCAGTGGCACGATAGAGCGCATTTGTGCCAGCACATTTTCTGGCATTTTTTTCACCATGTCTGTTTCTGTAAAGCCAGGTGCCACTGCATTAACGTTGATGCCCTTACGCCCTAATTCCTTCGCCCATGTTTTGGTCATGCCGACGATAGCAGCCTTTGTTGCAGCATAATTCGTTTGGCCAACATTTCCATATACACCACTAACGGAAGATGTATTAATAATTTTGCCTTCACCGGCTGCCACCATATGTGGAATCACCTCTTGTGTACAGTGAAAAACACCTGTCAAATTCACATCGAGTACTTGTTGAAACTGCTCCTCTGTCATTTTAGATAGCATCGCATCACGAGTAATGCCTGCATTATTTACTAATATATCAACTCTGCCTGCGTGCTCTATAACGGTTGACACCAGTTTCTTAACAGACTCTTTTTCCGCAACATTTACTTGCACAAATAATGCCTGATCCCCTAATTGCTGTGCCGCTGAAACACCAGCCTCTTCATTAAAATCTGCAATGACAACGAATGCACCTTCTTCTATAAATCGTTCAGCAGCAGCATAGCCAATCCCATTCGCAGCTCCTGTAATAATGGCAACCTTATTGTTTAAACGCATAATTCTTTCCTCCAATTTCTAAAAAAGCTTCGATTTCAGATGTAAGCTGTGGTAAATCATCTATTAATGGGGAGTGACCGCAGTCTTTTAAGCTGACAAACTGTGCATTAGCACCTAAATCGAGCATTGTTTCATCATTCATTTCTTCCGTTATGACATAATCGCGATCCCCTCTTAACACTAAGACCGGAATGGTAATCTGTTGTACCTCTTGAGTTCCTTTTGCGACCTCATTATCAACTGCACTAATATTAAAGCCGTTTAATGCATGATAAACTTCAGCTAAATTTCTTTGCGTCAGCATATCCTCCACATATTCCTGATAGTGTTCCGCGCTAGGTTGCTGATGTGTGTAAATAAGTGCGTTCCAAATCGACTGTAAGCCTTGCACATTTTTCGAATCATAGAAACCTTGTACTAATTTTGTTTTAGATGTATCAACGAGCACCTCTTCATAGGTAAATGCTCTCTTCAATGATGTTTGATGGCCAGTACCTGAATCTGTGTAAAATGGATAGCCTCTCGTAGATGCAGTTGCTAGTAAAATAAGCTGCTGACAATAGCCTGGATAATTTGCGACAAACTGCATACATACTGCTCCGCCCGTTGACCAGCCAATCATGTCAAAGTGTTGCAATTCAATGGCATCCACAAATAGCTTTACATCATCGCTAAAATCTTTTATCGCAGAAATTGGTTTATGATAAGATGAACTACCAAATCCTCGTAAATCCATCGCGTAAATTGTATATTTCTCATCCAATGAATCTATTAAAACATCCCAATGCTTAGAGGATGTCATATTGCCATGAATAAGTAATAAAACATGTTCGCCCCCTTGACGTTTACGATATGCAATCGTTTCTCCATTTGATAGTTGAACCGTTTTTAACATCGCATTGCCCCCTTATCCCCATCGAATTGTCATAGCTCCCCATACATAACCAATACCAGCACTCACAAGTGTGATGATGTCCCCAGCGTGAATACGACCTTCTTCTAGCGCCAGCTGCAATGATAATATTTGATCAATCTGTCCGATATGACCATACTCCTGTAAATAGATGGACTGCTCCTGCTTTAGACCAAGTTCAGATAAAATATAATCATGAGCAGATCTTTTCATATGAAGCATCGCTAAATAGCTTATATTTCCCTCGTTCAATCCACTTTTCGCTAAAGATGTTCGAATGACCTTCAAAAAATTGCTTAAAGATTTTTGTTCTAAACGTTCCTTCATCCCTATTGGGTCAATGACATCAAGTTGATATAAATTATTCTCTAAATCAAAAGACGTCAACGGTTTCTTAGTACCACCAACGGGCACGACAACATCTTCCGAGAACGAGCCATCCGTCATAATAGCTGCCTCTAATAAATGATTTTTGTCATAGTTCTTTTGTAAAAGGATGGCGCCTCCACCAGCCGCTAAATTATACATAAACCGTGTTCTCGGATTGCTATAGTCGATAAAATCAACATTTCGATAGCCACCTGCTAATAGAATGGTTTGAATAGAATCGTCTGATGCCATTAAACTTTTTGCTAGTTTAAGAGCCATAATCGTCGTGCCGCATCTTAATTGCACATCAAATGCCCAAGCATTGACGGCCCCAAGCTCCTCCTGCATCTTGATAGAGGCCGTCCACAGAGGATACTCCTTATGCTCCTCTCCCATATAAATAACAACATCAATGTCCTTCGGCTCGATATTAGCCTTGCGTATTGCCTCCTGAGCTGCCCACACACCCATTTGCACTGTATGATCATGCTCACCCGGAATAGGCTTTTCATGGATGCCCATTTTTTGTCGAATAATATCTTCTGGAATAGTAGAACGGGCTGCTATTTCTTTAGATGTCATTTTTGTTTGTGGAATATAAATTCCGGTACTTACAATACCTACAGTCATTCAAATCGCTCCTTTTCCTGCGGCTGGGCAACTGATGTTTTGTCTTTTTCCTTTAGCTTTAATCGCCATTTCCAATACATCATGCGCAGTGACCCAATAATTCCTTTCGGGAAAAAGATAACAGCTAAAATATATAGAATCCCAAAGAAAATAATCCAACGCTCAAATATTGGATAATCACGGGCTAACCCTGAGAGTGTATGTTGTGCATATTCAATTACAGCCGCTCCGAGCAATGGTCCAACCAATGTGCCAACACCACCAATAATTGTCATTAGCAATGCATCTAATGTGATATCCATTGTCATCACACTCGTATTAACGAAGCGAAGTGATATAGCATATAAGGCGCCCGCTAAGCTGGCAACGGTACCTGCAACAACGGATGCAATCACTTTATAATGCAAGGTGTTGTAGCCTAATGATTTTGTGCGTTGTTCGTTTTCTCGAACAGCGATTAAAATCCGCCCTGTTGGTGAGTTAACGAAGCGATATAGTGCGATAAAAATAAAGACTAAGCATGCTAATACAAAGAAATAAAACGTTATTCTGTCTCTAAATATGTCTGGTGCTCTAAATGTAAAGCCATCATTTCCGTATGTGATAGAGCGCCATTTTTCCGCCACTACTAAAAATAGTCCCGAAAAGGCTAGCGTCAACATTGCAAAGAAATGACTTTTTAACCGAA
Organism: Lysinibacillus sp. RS11; assembly: GCF_042019215.1. NCBI lineage: Bacteria > Bacillati > Bacillota > Bacilli > Caryophanales > Bacillaceae > Lysinibacillus > Lysinibacillus sp. RS11. Next base: position 2,528,043 of record NZ_CP168124.1, read on the forward strand.
GTGTTAGTAACCCCACTAAGAAGCTAATGAACCCTGCGATCAATATGCCGACAACGATTGACAATAGAAAGATCGACAGCGTGTTATCCATTTGTTTCAGCATGACAGATGTTGTGTACGCTCCTATACCAAAAAACATGGCGTGACCAAATGACACAATGCCTGTGTAGCCTAATAGAATGTCATAACTCATCGCTAAAATGCCGAAAATAAAAATCTGTGTTAATAAAATCATGAGTGTTCTTGAATCATTGACGAAAGGAAGGAGCACTAAAATGGCCAGCATGAGGAAAAAGCCTACATACTTTAATGACAGCTTATTTTTCATGTGGATCGCTCCTTTCGCATTGCAAATAAGCCTTGTGGTCGGAAAATTAAGACGATAGCCATTAAAATCATATTGACCGCAAGCGATAATACGGGAACATAATAAGCCATAAAGCTACCTGCTAAACCGACTAATATTGCCGCAAGTAGAGAGCCCGAAAAGCTACCCATTCCTCCAATAACGACAACGATAAAGCCCAAAATCGCATATTCCATGCCCATTTCTGCATAGATAACACCAGAATACGGAGCCATTAACATGCCGCTAAGTGCCGCTAATGCTGCACCAACCATGAAGACATATAGAAATACTCTTTTTATATGAATCCCGAGTGCCTGTGCCATTTCTTTATCCTGTACACCGGCCCGAACGATTAGCCCAATCTTTGTGCGCTTCAACATGTACTGGAAAATACCGAAAATCACAAAACCTACAACAATAATAAATAATCGATATTTAATGATAATAACGTCTCCAATTTCCCAACTACCTGCTAAATAACTTGGCGTTTTCACTGCCACACCATTAGGTCCAAAGACAACTTTAATCATCTCCTGTAACACAAGCATGAGCCCTAAAGTAATTAAAATTTGTTGAATATGATTGCCATAAACAGGGGTAATAATTAATTTCTCTGTAATAAGTCCTAAAAGTGCACCTGTGACAACGGCCCCTATAATGCCGATTAAAAAGCTCTCTGTGAACATATACGTAAATATTCCAGCATAAGCCCCCCAGACAAATAATCCACCATGTGCAAAGTTCAAAACATCCATTAATCCAAAAATTAACGTAAGACCGGCTGCCAATAAAAAAATTAACATGCCCGTCGCTAGGCATTAACGACTAAATTTACGAATAGCTCCAATGAAGTACACCACCCTTATCCTATTCCTAGGTATTTTCTTTTTAGTTCTTCATTATGGATAAGATCCTGCATTTTACCTGAGTGAACCGTTCTCCCATCATCAATCAATGTGTAGGTATCGCCAATTCGACTCGCCATAATAAAGTTTTGCTCAACAAGGACAATGGACGTTTGTTTCTTCATTTCAACAATAGCCTCCATTACTTTCTCCACCACTATTGGCGCCAGTCCTTTTGAAGGCTCATCAATCAAAATTAACTTACTATCATTTATAAATGCTCTTGCCATGGACAGCATTTGCTTTTGACCACCTGAAAGATGTCCACCAGCCTTTTTCCAAAATTTCTTTAAATCTGGAAACAGCTCTAGCACATAATTTTGTCGCTCTAAGGTAACCGCATCCTCTTTACGCATCGCCACTTTCATATTTTCCTCAACGGTTAAATCTGCAAAGATTCCTTGGTTTTCAGGCACATAACCTATACCTAATTTTGCCACTTTATAAGTCGGGCTTTTTTTAATAGAGTGTGAGTGGAAGTTTACCTCTCCCTTTGAGGCAGGCGTTAATCCCATAATCGTTTTTAAAGTAGTCGTTTTCCCTGCGCCATTCCTTCCAAGAAGTACGCTTACCTGCCCCTCCTTTGCCTCAAAATTGACTCCCTGCAAAATATGGTATTGGCCGATATATGTGTGGACATCATTTAATTTCAGTAAGGTGTTCATCGTAAAGACCCCCTAAATATGCATTTTGTACGGTTTCGTTTTTCATGATGTCCTCCGGGGTTCCATCCGCAAGAAGCTGGCCATTAAACAACACCATAATCGAATCCGACAAATCTAGAATCATATCCATCTTGTGTTCAATAAGGAGAATGGTTTTATCCCCCTGTTTTTTTATCGTGCGAATGATCTCTAAAATCGTTGGTACTTCCTCTAAGGACATGCCGGCCGTTGGTTCATCAAGCAATAGGATTTCTGTATCCAGTGCTAATAACATCGCAATTTCAAGCTTTCTCTTTTCTCCATGAGACAGCATGGTTGTTAGGGCATCTCTTTTATTGTCGAGTAATACAAGCGTTAATAGCTCCTCTGCTTTTTCTGTAATCGCCTTATAGCTTTTATAATGGCGAAATAATTGGTAACGCACTTTCTCCTTAGATTGCACAGCCAAACGGACATTTTCTAAAACCGTCAAGTTCGGAAAAACATTGGTGATTTGAAACGATCGCCCTAGCCCCATACGAGTTCTTTCTATAGCCGATTTTTGCGCAAGTGATTGTCCTTTAAAATAGACATCCCCAGCAGACGGCATTAATTCCCCACTGATTAAATTAAAAAAGGTTGTTTTACCAGCACCATTCGGTCCGATAATTGATTTCAAATGCTTTTCTGGCATATTAAAATTCACATGGTCGACAGCTGTGTGTCCGCCAAAACGAATCGTTAAATTTTCTGTTCGTAAAATAGGCTCCATCATATTCTCCTTTCTAGCACTTCTATCACTCTTCATCCATTCTCATTGAGATTAGATGAAGAGAGACAGAATTTTCTCTGTCTCCACCTTCACTAATTCATAACTGGAGGTGCCGTTTCTTCAGGACTCAGCTCGCGAATTAGAACTGGTACCGGATAATCTACCCCCTCTTGCTTTTCAAGACGGATCGAATACATCGACTGTAATGCTTGGTGGTCTTCTTCTCGGAAAGTCATCTTGCCTTTTGGCGTTTCAAATGACATTCCTTCCATAATGCCAATCAGTTTTTTCGCATCTGCATCCCCCTCTGATTTTTTCAGAGCCTCTACAATAGAGATTGCAGCTGACATCCCTCCTGGTGTAAATAAATCAGGAACCTCATTAAAGCGTTTTTGATGTTCTTCTACTAGCCATTTATTCACATCATTTTGAGGTAACGTATGATAATAAACTGAGAAGCCTTCCATACCTATTAACGGATTCATAAATTTAAGTGCGATAATATCAGGTGCACCTGTAGAAATTTTAATGCCCTTCTCTTGAATTTTTAGATCCGCGATTTGATTCCAAGGTGAGTTTGCTCCTGCCCATACAACAAATAAATAATCTGGTTTTGCATCAATTACTTTTTGCAAATTCGATGTAAAATCCGTTGCTGCAGGATCAGCATATTCCTCTAAGACAATTTCTGCGCCTAGTTTTTCCGCCGCGCTTTTAAATGCATTTACCCCGTCCCAACCAAAAGAATAATCCGGTGCGAAAGTGGCAATCTTAACACCCTTCCCAGCAATTGCCGCGGCAGCTGCATAGGCATCCTGAGAAGAATTTCGACCTGTACGGAAAATATATTCATTAAATTCTGCGCCCGTAATACTATCCGCTACCGCAGGCTCCACAACCATAATCTTTTCGTATTCTTCAGCTAATGGTAATACAGCGAGCGTATCACCTGAGCTAGAGGAACCTACTAAGAAATCCACCTTGTCATCTTCCAATAGCTTTGTCGCTTTTTGTACCGCAACCTCAGGCTTTGTTTCTGTATCTTCATAGACAACTTCAATTTTCTTACCGTTAACCTCCACCGTACCGCCAGTAGCATAATCAATCCCTAATTCAAAGCCACGCTGCGTTTGTTTTCCATACGACTCAAGAGCTCCCGTCAATGACGCAAGTACACCGATTTTAATAGTACCCCCTTCCTCAGCAGTCCCCTTTGTATCATCCTCCGATGCCTTACCATCTGTAGAACTATCCTTCGATCCATCTGAATTACAAGCCACCATCAACATCGCCAGCATCAATAAAAGCACAAATAACCAATGCTTCTTCATCCCATAACCCCTTTCATAATAAGTTAAAAAGAAAGCGCTTTCGTTGCTAAATCCACTATATAAAACTGTAGTTACAAATTAGTTACAAGATAGTTGGGTCAGTTTACTGAGTCAACTATCTCTGCAGCGAAAGTGTAGCTTTAGCGCAACGGCAGCTGCAAAATCTTTTAATGAGCTGCCCTTAAGGGAGCTCATTTTTCTGCGACGAGAGTGCAGCGGAGCGCAACGGCAGTCGCAAGTGTTCTCCGTCACGAAAGTACAGCGGAGCGCATCGGATGGGACAAAAAGAAAAAATGTTAGACCGATTGAAATGTCTAACATTTTTTTGATTTAGGAAGGAACACTCTACTCATTGAAGCGAAAAAGTTATTATCTGTTTTCGCTATTTTTCAAAATAATCGAGTTCTGTCCCAGCCTCATTTTTCTGCGACAAAAGAGTGGTTTTTCCGGGGAGGAGGGTTTATCGAAACAGGTTTGAGATTTATCGAGAACTTTTGATTGTTTATCGACCAACTTTATCAATTTATCACACAACTTTTGAAAAATATCGACATCTACCTTCATGTACGCTATCTGACCGCACTGATAGTTTGCGGTGCTTCACTTAATCAAAGGGATATTTCTAAAGTCATTTACTTTCCGCTTTTTCAGTAGCACCCTTTTATCATCAATTCCGGGGTTGAGAATTTTATCGTAATAAATTTGTGTTTTATCGGAACAATCTTGAGGTTTATCGGAACAATTTCAGGTTTTATCGGAATGTTTTATCAACTTATCGGAACATTAGAAAATACAGTATATCTGACCACACTGAAGTTTGCGTCGCCTACATTTAATTTAACAATTTAGCGGGTATTGTATATTTCCTGTTGTTGTTTTTACTAGACACTTCAAACTTTTGATATGTTGATACACTAGCACTCTCAGATTGAAGCTGAACATCATGTACTAAATAATGCGCATCCCCAAAATAGATTTCTTGTCATTCCTGATCTACTTTGCGCTCACCAGTAAAACCCGCCCTTCTACAGTCTTCGTGCTTCCGGGATTATCCTCTATAAATTTCGTTCATGATGGGGCATAAAAAAAGGACTCACCTAATTCAGTGAATCCTTTTAGCTTGGCATAAAGATTAAACATTATATCCCTCTACCCTATCTAACCATTCATGCATATGGCTATTAAATAGATCTGCTTGTTCAATTTGCAAATTATGTCCAGCCTTATCTAAAATTGTGAAGGCCGCTCTTGGGAACTTATCGATAATATCAAAAGCATCTTTATAACCAACCATAGAGTCCTGTTTGCCAAGCAAGAAAATGCTAGGTTTGTCAAAAATCATTTCGTCAACAGCAAAAGAAAAACCATAGCTTTTTTGGATTTTTTCTAAAAATTCCACATCCGCCATTTTCTGACCTGCTAACACTTCATTTGTGTATCGATGACAATTATTTTCATTTAAAACAACTAGATGTGAGCTCAAATCATCAAGTTCCTGTTTTGTCAATGTTGATAAAAATTCCTTATCTGCCGAGACAATACTTTGTTCTGCTACTGTTCGACTTGGTTTATCAGGAATAATCAATGGACAAATAAATGCAGCCCCTAATATTTGTTCATGAAACTCCCTCAGAATCCCTCGCACTAAATATCCACCATAAGATTCCCCCACCAATAGATAACGTTCATTTGGGATTAAAGAGTATATTAGTTCTACTACGGCCACTAGCATTTCATCCGAGTTATTGATTGTTTCATAGTCTGTTGTCTTGCCCATCCCCGGAAGATCAATATAAATTCGCTTCCAGCCTTCTCTTTCTACAAAAACAGGCTCCATACAACCCTTCATTAATCTATGATCAGGCGAATAGCCGTGAAGCATCACGATTGGTGTTCCAGTCCCAATGATTTCATAGTAAATATTCGCCTTCCTTACCTTACAAAATGCCATAGTAGTTCCTCCAAATATTATTATAAAAAATGGTTCATCACCAAAACGTGTGGTTGATTTCCGTTCCGACTGGGCGCTTTGCCGCTGACGCTTCGCTTTCGCGCAGAGCAGAGCTTCCTGGGGGCGTCCGATGAGCCGCTTCACTCGCGTTGCTCGCTCCAGGGTCTCATCTGTGACGCTGATCCCCAAGGAGTCACCCAGCCTCCACTCCAATCAACTAATTTACATAGTATATGTTTTAACAAATGTCACCCACGACTTTCGGTGATGAGCCTAAAAAACGGTATTTACTCCAAATATACACTAACCCATAATTAAATCATAAACAACCATCGTCGATTCCATTGGTGTTGTATTTAACTCTTTTTTTAATAACTTTACACATTTTTCATACCATTTCAACGCAAGGGAACGGTTTTGTAATTGATAGTAACTATACATCAACAATCGATAGCCTTCTTCCCATAACGCATCCTCACGAAGCATTTTTTCTGCATATAAAATAGCTTGCTTATAATTCTGTTGCCTTGTCGCATTTTGCGCTAATCTCTCAAGTACTTCAATATATAACGATTGCAGCTTTTCACGATCCTGCATGAGCCAATCTAACTGCTTTTTTTCAGCATAGAGTGCATCGGTATAACTAATCTCAGCAAGATGCAGCCAGTCATTTGACAATTGTGGATCGAACTCCTCCATCCCTAATTCATAAAAATAGAGAAAACGTTCAACATCAATCTGCAAAAATTGAATATGCTGTAATTGATACATATTATTTTTTCGCTGAATAAAAAAGCTATCTTGACGAGCACTTCTAGTTGGCTCTAGAACCTTTAATAACGCATTCAATACCACTTTAAAATCCCGATCTAGTGAATCAACATTCCGCTCTGGCCATAAAGCCTGCGCAATCTCTTCCTTTGGCGTAAATCGATTGCGATGACAATATAAATAAACGAAGAGCTCCTTCGATTTATCGCGCTGCCATTCTTTATCCTCTGCTTTCGATTCTTTCTGATTAAGTCTAAACTTCCTAAAAAATTTACTTGCACCTCTTCATGTGGATAAACGACACTTTCATCTACTTGAAAATAACGACACATTGCCGAAATAGCCGCATTTTCACCACCACTATTTCTACTAAATTGTAAAAGCTCATAAAAAATCATTCTATTAGGCGGACCGAGAATGGTTTTTCTTTGTAAAAAATAGTCATAGCCATTGGTGATACACAGTTGTGCAAATTGCTGAAAAGAAAGATTGAATTGTTGAACATCATTTTCTTTATAGGCAATCACAGATTGATAGAATAGTACATGCATCTCACCGTTCTGGTCGCCACAATTATGGAAAAGTCGCTGTGCTTTTATTAATAATTGCCCTGCTCGAGCAAATTCATGTTGAGAAAGAATGATTTTCACCTCAGCAATTAATATAAGGGCAGTCATCCATGCATCTTGTACTTGCTCCGTTTCCTGTAGACCAAGTGCTAAATATTTTTTAGCAGAGATCATATCTCCTTGTGCATGCTTGACAATTGCTAGCCCCATAAATGGTTCAGCCTTAACCCGAGAAATATTAATGGTATTCATCAATGTTAGGGCCTTCTCATAAGCGTTACAGGCTCCTTGATAGTCAGGAAAATCTACTAATAGTAAAGCATGTGCTTTGCGAATATAGCCAACCGCCTCAATAAAAATAGACTTTTCACGTTGCCCCCTACGAATCCCATGCTGAGCGGCATACCAAGCATCCTTGCCCAACCCTAATAGTGCATAGACAAATGACGCTAACAGCTCACTCTCTCTATGTGTCGCCACTAGCTGTGGTGGTAATTCCAATCTCTTCGCCAGCAAAGTTCTAGCTTCCAATAACTGTCCAGTTCTTAACAGTATTCGAACATCGACATTCGCTCTTTGCAGCACATCCTCCGTCAAGGCAACCTCCTCTGTAAATATATGTGCATGTTTTGCTTTTCCTAAATTAACTAAATTTTCTGCATATTGACGCTGTAATTCTAAAAGTTCCTCTTTATTTAACGGTGTATGATTCGCTAACTCTAATGCCTTTTTTAAATGCGGCTCTGCCAATGCTGGCTGGATTGTATCGAGATAAATATGCGCTAAACCTGCCTGCGCTTTTGTCATAAAGAGATAATCATTCTTACTTTTCGCGAACATTGCACAATTTTCATAGGATTGCTTCGCTTTTTCATAATACGCACGGTAGCGATGGCACTCACCTTCAAAATAATATATTTTGTAATATTCCGATTTTTCGGCAGCTGTAAATCGATTTATTTTTTCTAATAACCACTCAAATTGTCCAGCACGGACAAGACTTTCAGCATGATTTTGTAATAGCTCACCACAAAAGTTCTGATCATTCGTTTTAAATGCATGATGAAGAACAGCTTGTATATTGTTTTGCTCTACATAATACAATGCTGCTTGTTTATGTAATGCAATATACTGTAAAGCATGTTGTTGCCATTTCAACTCTAAAAATCGACTGAACAAGGCATGGAAACGATATAAACCATCTGTTGTTATAGTTTGAATAAATAAGTGCCGTTGTACAAATTGACTGAGCGCCTCCGCTATTTCAATACCATAAAATTGTGTAATAAACTCCTCTGAAAAAGTGGGGAAAATCGCCAACTTTAATAATGTCTCTTGCTCGAATGTAGACATCTTAAGATAAACTTCCTCCGATAAATAGGTGAAAAGATCATTTGTAGAGATATTTAACCAATGATCTAATGTCTCGTTGTTCCATTGCTCAGCTAATAAAGAAATACTAATTGCCCATCCCTCTGTAATTTCCAAAACCTTAGCAATTTCATCTTCTGTTAAACGCACAGCTACATAATCCTCAAAAAAAACAGCAATCTCCTCTGAAGAAAATGCTAATTCTGCTTCAGAAATAACGAGTAATTTTTTTTGCAGCTTTAATTTTCTTGTAATATCCCAATTTGGCAGTGTTCTAGACGCTATTATAAAATGTACATTCGGTGGTGAAAATTCAATAATTTTTTCCATCACATAATTAATATGAAATTCATGGTCAACGAGATGGTAGTCGTCAATGACGATTAAAATTGGCTCTTCAATTTCACATAAATTATTAACAAATAATTTATATAAGCGATTGAGTTCTTCTATTTTCGGAAAACGTGATAATAGATTCCATGCATCAAATCCTTGACCGAAACCCGGAACGACTCGTTTAATACTAAAAAACAAATGCCTTAAAAACGGCAAGATATTATCATCTTCTTCCGATACACTATACCAAGAAAATCTGCTAGCTTCAGTGTGTAGAAATTGTGTAAGGATGGTTGTTTTGCCATATCCAGCACCACTATGAATAAGTGTGCAAGAATGGTCTAGGCTTTTTTTTAATGTTCTCATTAATGTAGCTCTACTAATACAATGATTGGACGGCCGCGGTGGAATACATTTCGATTGGATAATAATGTCTGTGGTCATTTTGTGATAACCTCCCCATTCAACTGGTTATGTAAGGTTACAAATCTTCAAAGTTTAAAATTATGAGCCCATCACCATAACGTGGAATTGTTCCATTCAAAAATTACTTCTCGTAATCCTTAAACTCAGGCGTTTCCATTAGTCTTTGGAAAAAGATATCTTTGGCTTCCCTGTAAGCATCCATTGATTTGGCTTCGTATTCCTTCTTCAAATTATCATATGCATCTCGATATTTTTTATTTGCCAGTAAAACTTCTCTAAATTTCCAAAAGAAATCAAACTCAGAATCAATTACAGTTAATTGAACTCCTAAAGGAGGATTACTTGTATCATCCTTAAAGGCCCTAAATGTATCTGTTTTGACACTTTCATCATTTCTTTCATATAAAATTGATAGAATTTCTATTGCTTTCGAAAATTGTTCAGCACTAACACGTACTTGGATGTCTAAATCACCTTTAGTAACACTATTAGGAATTGCCGAACTACCTACATGCTGGATATCGGCCGCTGGTAGTAATTCTGTTATTTTATTTTTGTGTATCAAAAAAGCTTTCTCAGCATTTTTATGAAATAGTTCACTATTAAAAAAATTTACTTTCTCCATATAAAACTCCCCCAAATCTCCCCTTTTTTACAAAGCAGCAACGTTACATGGCACAACCAAATTAGTAGATCTTACTAAACTAATTCTATAGAAAGTGTAATATTTCCAATCGGTACTTTATCCTTTATTTTACCATCATAGCCTACTTTTACCCTATCGCCAATATGAAACATTCCATCTGGATTCATCGCAAGATTTACAATAATTATTCTTACTACCTAGTGGATGACGGACGGTCCAGAAAAATCAGTACTTTAACCAATAACCAGGATTTAAAAGATTTTTTTCTTTAAGTTTTTAACTTTAATCAAAAGAACTTTGAAACGTAAACTTAGGACTTCAACTTTTACCTTTGAGCTTTCAACTCAGTTTGTTTAACGTATCATTTGTTGTAGGCATGCTGGTATATCCAGTTTTAGAATCCTTTATTTCACTCCCAAAGTTGAGTGATTTACTTAAAATGAAAAATCCCGATTATCAAATAACATGATAATCGGGTAGAAATAGTTTACTATTATAAAAGTTCTTTACGTAATTCAGCAGCAGATTTTGGTGATAACAGACCGAATGGAATATCGAATACTGTTTTTGCACCTTTATCTCCAGCTTTGCTTAGACGATGCGCCGCACGAGCATAAGCAACTAGAACACTGGACGTGAAGTTTGGATTGCTATCAAGTTTTAATGAGAATTCAAGAATTTGTTTATCGTTAGCGCCGCTTTCGCCACTGCGAATAACGAAACCACCATGTGGCATACCTGTGTGATTCGCTTTAAATTCCTCTTCAGAAATAAAGTTAACCGTTGTGTTATATTCGTCGAAATAGTTTGGCATTGACACAATTTCTTGCTCAATTTTTGCTGCATCCGCACCTTCTTCAAGAACAACCCAGCATTCACGAGCATGTTTTTCACGTGTCGACAGCTCAGGATTTTCACCATTTCGAACGCGTTCTACAGCATCTTTAATTGGTAAAGTGTATTGTACAGCGTTTTTAACGCCCTCAATACGACGCACAGCATCTGAGTGACCTTGACTTAAGCCATCTCCCCAGAATGTATATGTTGTACCTACTGGTAAAACGGACTCACCAAGCAAACGATTTAATGAGAATAAACCTGGATCCCAACCAACAGAAATGACTGATACTTTACCAGATTTTTGTGCTGCTGCATCTACCGCTTCAAAAAATTCAGGAATTTTCGCATGTGTATCAAAGCTATCTATTGTATTAAACCATTGTGCAAAGTGTGGTCCTTGCTCTGGTAAATCTGTTGCAGAGCCACCACATAAAATCATTACATCAATGTCATCTTGGAATTTTTCAGCATCGTCCACTAAATATACGTTGGCATTACTTGCAACGTTTACAGTTGAAGGATCACGACGTGTAAATACCGCTACTAATTCCATATCTGGATTTTGTGAAATAGCATATTCTACTCCGCGCCCTAAATTTCCATACCCTACAATACCTACTCGAATTGCACTCATTAAAATTCCTCCTCACGATTACGTGACTATGTGAAGCCCTTCACGTTAAATCTACTTACAATAATACGTCGTGTTAGGAAAATTCACAATAGTTTGAGTACGTATTTTTGTCTAGTAAATTATGCAAATTTTCTATGATATCTATCCATTCATGACATGAATACGGTTACAACTTCTTACACCGGGTGTACAAACATCAGCTGAAATAAAGGAACTCAGTCTAAGAATGACCACGTCCTGTGGCAACGACTGAGTGACCAACATCATGCTGTCGCTTCGCTTTCGCACATAAAACATTTGTTGCTGTCGCTACGTTAACACTGCGCTTTCGCACATAAAACATTTGCTGGCCTAAGCACAAAGCCGATTCCGGACGCTATTAGGCCTCGGCATAATTGATAAACTAATCTTTAAGTTTTCGTAAAAGCCTTGTAAATAAAGACTTTTCCCACCACATGTCTTGTACAATAAAACTAACGACAAAAGGGGGCATGATGAATGAAAAGTAATTGTTACTCACCAAGCACAACATTGAAACAAGGAGAATTACTTGCTTGTCCATTCCAAAATGCACAAAAATCTGCTAAAACTCATGGTACAAACATCGAAAATAAGGCAATGCGTAAAAGATTTTCAACCGATCAATACCAATGTATAGGGGTTATACCTTTTGGCGTTATGGAAGAAACCTTAGACACCTCCACACAAAAACAAAGAGTCCATGAAATAAACTTCTACCATAGCGGTAAGGAGATTGCACGCTGGTTAGTTAAAAAAAGTGAATACAATAAGCTTTAGTATTCCTCACTGAATTTCCTGTGCCAAGTGCGCAAGACGCTTCTCATTAATAATGTGATAGCCATTCTTTCTCTTCTCTAAAATTTTTTCGTCACAAAATTGTGCAAGTACATATAATAAATGTCGATAAGAAACCCCTAAATATTCACAGATTTCAGTATGCTTTTCCTTATAAATCCCTTGATCAGACGATAATTGGATAAATGCAGCTAGCCGATTTTCAAGTGGATATGCCTGATTTTGTGTATATTTAGAAGTCATAATTGTCGCCTTTTCCCCTAAAAACACACAGAGTTTACGTAAAAAGAGCACATCAGTAAGTAACTTTTCTTTACAGGCCTGAGAAATAGAAAGACAAATCGTTTCGGTCACGGTCTGAATCCCCTTTGTATATCTTGCTTCATTAAGCAACTCAATTTCACCCATAAAAAGTGGAGCCTCAAGATACTCAATAAGCGAAACTTTACCGTTTTTATGCGTCATATATAGTTTCGCTTTTCCTTCGATCATGTAGTACAGCGTATCTGGAAATGATCCTTCCTTAAAAATCCATTCGCCTTTTTCAAATTTACACACTTCCAGAAATGGATCAATATCAAAGGAGAAAAAATCATCAATTGGATATTTTTCTAGATAATAGGAACGTTCTTCAGCTGTCAGTATATGCATTTATTACTCTCTCCTACAATAAAATGTGAGATATCTCACATTATTGTAGCGTTGAACGTGCTATTATTCAACATAGTTAATGGAGGTACGTAATAAATGAACAATCAACGATGGCTTTCTCAAAATTTCTTTGCATTTTTTATTACATGGGGTATTTTCTTACCTTATTGGACAGGTTGGCTTGTAGATGTTAAACACCTTACAGTATCACAGGCAAGTGTCGTGATGGGCTGTGGTCTTTTAGCACGAGCCATTTCAAATCTTTTTTTCTTCCCGACTCTTGCTAAATATGTGCATAATAAACGACTCAGTAGCATCCTAGCAATAGGTGCCCTAATTACAACTTTACTTTACATACCAAGCACAAACTTTATCTCGCTACTTATCGTTACCCTTTTATTTAACATTTTTTATCCAGCTTTGTTACCTGCTGTAGAAAGTAGTGCTGCAACACTAATCCAGCATGGACATGTACACTATGGTAAAAGTCGCTCATATGGCTCTATTGGTTTTGTCATTGCGGTATTAATTATTAGTATGCTAACTGGTGTATTTGGTCAGAACGTTATCTATTGGAGTTTGGTCATTAGCCTTATTGGTATGCTGTTCATGCAACAATTGGCTACACCAAAAGAGTTACTTGTTGTCCCAACAAAAGAACAACGTGCAAAATCATTGTCGATGAAATCATTATGGAGTATTAAAGGCTTCCCAATTGTTTTAGTAATCGTGATCCTATTGCAGGGCGCACATGCTTCTTATTACAGCTACGGCTATATCTATTTAGGTGATCTCCATGTCGATCCATTCTATATGGGAATGATTATTAATATCGCCGTTATTTGCGAAATTTTATATTTTCTGAAGGCTGATACACTATTTAAAAAATGGCGCTCATCTTCTTTATTACTTTTAGCAGCATGTGGTTCCTCATTACGTTGGTTACTGATTTACCTGTTCCCTAATGTCTGGGTATTTATCGCTTCTCAAACCTTGCATGCGTTATCATTTGCACTCGCACATTTCGCTTTTATTGGCTATTTAACAAAAACATTGCCGAAGGAACAAATTCCAAATGCTCAAGGTCTTTACTCAGCATTAGCAATGGGATTAAGTACAGCGATCCTTACATTTTTAGGCGGCTATTTATACGAAATTTCGCCTGGACTATCATTTGGCGCAATGCTTATTTGTACGATTCCAGCAATCGTTATTTTACTTACTACTAGAAATAAATATCAATATTAAAAAACAAGCAGGTGAAGACATTGTACCTTCACCTGCTTTTCTGTATGCTCACCTTCTTGGCCCTGTTCTCCAATGATCCACCTCTTCATAAAGAAATCGTTATTAAAAAAAGTATGGATTCATTACTTGAATTATTCTTTACGTGGTTCACGAAATAAAACCACCCAGTGTTGAAAAAATAATGACTTGTTTCCCTTTTAGTTCAATCTCTCTTTCCTTTTTCATGCCCATACTAATTGCTACTTTTTGAGATGCTGAATTGCCAATTTGAATAAGGGATATTAACTTATTTAATGATAATTCTTTTTCACCATAAGCTCTCAATGCTTTCGCCACCTCTGTTGCATAACCCATCCCCCAAAAATTGGGTGCAATCCAATAGCCTATTTCGATTTGTTCTTCCTCAATAACTCTTTGAGGCACAAGACCGGCATGTCCGATTCGTTCGTTGGTTGCTTTTAATTCAATTATTTTCAATCCATATGCTTCATTCTTTTCATAAGACTCAAAAATCCAATTAAAAAAAATTCTAGCTTGTTCTTCGTTACGAGTTTCGCCGCTTCCAATGTACTGCATCACCTGTGCATTTGATAAAAGTGATTGTAAAAAATCAAAATCCGCTTCGTTATAATCTCTAAGTTTCAATCTTTTAGTTTCTAACATGATAAACCTCACTTTCTAAAACCCTTAGCAATCAACATATTTACATGGCATACGTTTTAACAAAAGTAAAAAGTCACTCATTTAAAAAATAAAACATGAGTGAGTCCAACGCTTAATTTTTCATCCAAGTAAGTAATCTCACAATTTGAAATGGGTCGTACAAAGTAATGATGAAACTAAAAAGGAAAACTGTTAGAACAGGTAAAAACTTTATTTTTCCTTGTTCTCTTTTGAACACAGCACCAAAACTTAACAATAAACTGATAAATAATAAACTGAATCCAGATATCATAAGAATCTCAAAGTTGGTTGAATAAATGTAAGAGGAACTTAATACAACAGCACCAATTACTGCAAAAATAATGGATAGTTTGCTAAACATTTAAAAGCTCCCTTCTGAAAAAATCAATTCAATTTCCAATTTATTCTAACAAACTTTTTTGTTGATTTCTTCTGAAAATTAAGAAAAAACGAATGTTTATTGAAAATATCTAATTATACAAGAGCATATGGTAATCCGCATGAAAATTAGAATTTAATTCATTTTAGGGCTCGTCACTAAAAGTTGTGGAAGACTAAATGCTCTTTTGTTCAAAAAAAGACCAAAATGATTCATTTCATCTTGGTCTCGTATTTAAATTGCAGGTTTATGAATCCAATAATGCAAAGAATTTAAAATAAGCTTTCCTGAAGGTACAGTTATTGGAAGGAGTATAATACTGTAAATGACGCCCCATATCATTGAATCTTCTAGATTAAAAGTATTTAAATTACCGCGCAATATCATTTCACTAATTAAAATACCCAATGTGCCGGTTAATAAGCTGACAATTAAAGTTACAAAGAAACTAATCAACCACATTTTTTTATTTGGGATATTCTTTTGAGTAGATAGATAATACCCCATTATGACCATGGATAGAATCATAGGAATAGAAAATGCTATATATACCCAACTTGCTCCCCAGTAGTTTATACGACCTCCTGCGAAAGTATCCCCTACACTATTAAAAAGGTATGGAATGAAAATTGAACAAAAAATTCCTATAGTAATTCCTTTTAAAACACCTTTAACTTTCATTCAAGCCTCTCCTTTTTCCCTTGTAAATTTTACCACGCTAATACATTTCCTATTCTAGAAATCATTTTTAATAATTGCAATATTTTTCACTAAAATATTATGGTAAAATATCTCTTTACTCTATAACCATTTAGAAAGAAGGAAAGATATGGCGCATAACAAAGAATACAAAAAAAACTAAGAAGGATTTTTGCCCGAAAGACGCTGCATTTGTATTCTCTTCTTTCACATTCGTTTGTGTAGCTATCATTTTCGCTTTAATAGTTTATGATGTATTCACAATACAAAATTTCCTATCAATCGATCAGCCATTCAGAATGGTAATGAGCGTAGTTCTCGCTTCATTTGCTTTGCTTATGTTTGGGATAATTTTAACATTGTTTTTTCCCTCGAAATATATTGATGAAACTAACAAAAACTATCAACACTATTCGTTATTAGGCATTTTTGCCTTTATGTTTACGGGTGCGTTATTTGAAGAAGTTTTATTTAGAGGAATTATTCAAAATTTGCTTTTTGTATTTATAGAACATCAGTGGACTGCAATTGTAATAACAACTTTACTGTTCTTAGGGATTCATATTCAATACTTCAAAAAGCCAATAATGCTAATAAATATAACCGTTCCAAGTTTGATTTTAGGCTGGATATATTTTGAAACAAACAATATTTTAGTACCAATTCTTGCACACTTTTTGATGAATTTAGGAATAACACTATTATTCAAGTACAATTTACTAAGTACTAAAAGGTAATTATCTACTATTTAAAACATCCCGTTTGAGGTCGTGTTGTAAAATGGAGATAAAGGTATTTAATTTTAAAAGCCAAACAAGCATTACCCCGTTCTAAATTTAGGATAGGCTAATGCTTGTCTAATTTTTGAAATAAGATATTTAACTACACTACAAAATATAACAATAGCCACGTTACTTCAATAATTTCTATGCTAATTTAAAGATAGTCCTTTATGTGTTTAGTCTAATTTATAAATATTCCTCAAAAAAATGTATCCTTAATTTTCTCTGGCTTTTTTACATAGCTTTCGATTATAAATCCACATTCTGTGCAAATAATGTATGCAACATCTGAGCCTAAACTCATTTTATTTTCTGGGTACATAACTCCATATCCACTATGCTTGCCTTTCCCTAGTTCCTTCCCACCACATTTTGGACATTCAATTACTTTCGTAGTATTCTTCAATTCGAAACCCTCCCCTTATATATGTGAGCCAACTATTTTTTTGATATATCCTACTATCTAATATTACGAATGAGCTGTAAATTGGTTCCATTTTAAGAGAATTCCATTTCACTTATAAATTTTTTACTAAACAATATAGAATGACTCACATGCTTTACACAATTTTATTGTCAACAAACAATTTTTTTATTTCACAGATGCTTTATTCTTTATGTCGTTTTACAACCGCTTCAACCACGCATTCGTATACTATTTGCAAGCCAATCTTCAACTCTTCATCTGTTGCATAAGCATATGATAATCGAATATGCTGGGCATCTTGCGGATCGTAAATATAGCCAGGGTTAATGAGGATTTGTCGCTGCAATAGTTTGGTAAACAATTCTTTATCAACGATTGGTTCATCAAACTTTAGCCAAATATAAAAGCCCCCTTTGGATTGACTCCAGCTAGCAATTTCCGTAAAACTCTCTTGCAATATCCCCTCAACAAAATTAGCTCTTCGTAATAATTCTTTTCGTAAACTCTTGATATGCTTTTCGTACTTTCCAGTTTGCAGCCAATGCAGTACAATTTCCTGTGAGATCGCGCTTGAACCATAATCTGTTTGCATTTTTATATCTGCTAACCGCTCAATCACAGTTGTTGGACCGATTAACCAGCCAATGCGGAGTCCTGGACTTAATGTTTTTGAGACACTTCCAATGTAAAGGACTTGCCCGCTATCATCAATTGATTTTATGGTAGAAGTTGCCGCTTCAAAGAGCAATTCGTGATAGACGTCATCCTCAATAATGGGAATGCGAGATTGTTTACACGCTTCATAAAGCTGTTTTTTTTCAAGCTCTGTCCACACTTCTCCAGTCGGATTGTTTAACGTAGGAACTGCATAATACACAGCCTGTCTTTTTCTTTTCCTTTGTACTAAGGTTTTTGCAAGCTGTTCATCACGATTAATCGGCATCATTTGCATCCCGACTGATTGAAATGGATGGACTGAATTTAAATAAGACGTTTGTTCCTGGAACACAATGGAACCCTGCTCAAGCAATCCAACAGCAATAAGTTGCAATGCCTGAAGTGCACCAGATACAATGCAAACATTTTGCGGCTTTGCATGGATTCCTCTTTTTTTCACATATTCGCAAATCGCTTCTCGAAGTTGTTTGCTGCCTTGTGATGAGGAATAACCTAAAGCTTTTGGCTGTAAGGAGAGCTCCTTTAACGATGCCTCAATTTCAGTAGTTGGCAATAGACTTGGTGCGAGCTCACCCGTACCTAATCGGATGACATCATCGCGCTGCTCGTATTCATTAATTAATTGTATGGTAAGATAATTCGGCTTATGGAGACTTGTGTCAATATAGGTTTGCCAATTTGGCTGTGTTTGTTTAATGAGCGAATGCCAAGAATTATGAGCTACATAAATACCTGATCCTACCTTTGCCTCCAATATTCCAGCCGCCTTTAACTCCTCTAATGCCTGCTGAACGGTACTACGATTTACCCCGAGCTGCATAGCAAGCTGTCTTTGTGTTGGCAGCTTTGTTCCTGCTACCCAATCTCCTCGTTCTATATGCTCCGTAATCCACGTCTCGATTTGTTGCTGTAATGTAATTTCGCCCTGTCTGCTTGGCTGCCAGTTCATATGTATCACCTCAAAATTGGATGGGTGAAAAACCAACCAATTGGTCGTTTTCTTTTAGTTATATCACAACTAGAATGATTAATGTAATGAAAGGAGGAATTTCATTGGAAGCATTTCTTCATGGAATGATTTTAGCATTTGGCCTTATTTTGCCCTTAGGCGTACAAAATGTCTTTATTTTTTCACAGGGTGCTACACAGCCACATCTAGCCCGAGCCTTGCCGGCCAGCATAACAGCTGCCATCTGTGATACGCTACTTATCATACTAGCTGTTTTTGGATTATCTCTGATCGTGCTACAATTTGAGTGGTTACGTATTACCTTAATGACTGTTGGTATACTTTTTTTACTTTATATGGGCTATTCAATTTGGCGTTCAAAACCGGCAACTACCGATCAAAACGAAGCACTCCCTGTCAAAAAACAAATTTTATTCGCACTCTCTGTATCACTCTTAAATCCACATGCCATTTTGGATACAATTGGCGTTATTGGGACGAGTGCTTTAAAATATAGCGGCACCGAACAAATTCTGTTTACTACTGCATGCGTTGTGATTTCTTGGTTATGGTTTTTAGGTCTTGCAGTCGTAGGAGCAGCATTTAAAAAACTTGATAACTCTGGAAAGCTAATGATTATTTTTAATAAATGTTCCGCTATCTTTATCTGGGCAACCGCTATTTATCTTTTCACTGGCTTACTGTAAATTTTGTTTACATAAAAACGCTCAGGATACCCAAATCTTTGGGTACCTGAGCGTTGCCTTCGTTTAAAGAGCGTTTGAGGGGGATTACTCGATTACTTCTTCTGCTGACCTGAGTAATATAGTTTTCACAGCTTAAAATATACGGTTACCTTTTCACCAAACACTTCCGTTTGCAAATACCGTTCACTTTTGCAGTCACTTACATAGTGAATATCTTTTAACAATACATTTGCTTTCAATAACGATTCGTGCCGCTGGATGATCGTTGTTACTTTGGAACTTCCAGCAATCGAAATTGATACATACTGTTCAACAGGAAGTTTCCATTTTTTCCGTGTATCTTGAATTGTCCGAATTAGTTCCCTAATTTGCCCTTCTTCAAGTAAGTTAGTTGTCAGCTGTACATTCAAAAGGACTCGACATGAAGCATCTTCGGCTAAGATGTAATGTTCCTTCACAATAGATTCAGTTAACACATGCGCTTTTAACAAGGTTACCTGTTCTCCATCGATCGTTAACGTAACTGACCCTGTTTGCTGTAATAAATTTTTCTCCGCCTCACTTAAATTCATTACGTTATCTTTTACTTTGTTCACTTTAGCTCCAAATGCTGCACCTGCTGTTTTAAAATTTAGCTTATATTGAACGGTTTCGTATGCTGAGAAATCATTTGTCCAAATGCATTCTTTCATATTTAATTCATCTTGAATGAGCTCGCTATACGGTTGATAATCAGTTAGCTCCCCATCAACAGAAACAATGATTGCACTTAAAGGCTGCTTCACCTTGATGCTTTGACTATTACGTATGCTTCGGCCAAGCTCTACAATTGTTAAAATATTGGCCATTTCTTTTTCAAGCTTAGCATTCACGAGTGCTTCGTTGTAGTGAGGGTAGTCTTGTAAATGCACACTTTTTCCAGATAATTGTCGATATAAATCCTCGGCAATAAACGGTGTAAATGGAGCTAATAATTGACAAATTGCTGTGAGTAATTCATACAGCGTACTAAAGGCTCCTCGTTTATCCTCTGACAGCCCATTTGCCCAAAATCTTGCTCTTGAGCGTCGGATGTACCAGTTACTTAGCTCTTCCACAAGCTTGCCAATTTCACGTGTTGCCTGTGTGAATTGATAAGCATCCATACAAGTTGTCACAAGCTGAATGGTATGATGTAAGCGAGACACGATCCAATCATCTAACTTTGAGCGTATGCCAGTATTGGTAGCATCGTACTGGAAGCCATCTATTTCTGCATAAAGCTGATAAAACTTGAACGTATGATCTAGCGTATCGACTAGCTTTGACTTCGCATCCATCACAATTTTCTTAGAAAAACGTTTAGGATTCCAAGGAGAACTATCTACTAAAAACGCCCATCTTAGAGCATCTGCCCCGTACTGTTGAATTAATTCAACTGGCTCTAATGCATTTCCTTTACTTTTCGACATTTTCTGTCCATGTTCATCTAAAACATGCCCTAATGAAAGGACATTTTTATAAGGTGCCTTTCCTGTAAATAAAGTAGAAACCGCTAATAAGCTATAGAAAAAGCCTCGTGTTTGATCGATACCTTCGATGACAACATCCGCTGGAAATTGATTGTTAAAAGTTTTAAGATTTCCAAAAGGATAATGTTGCTGAGCAAACGGCATGGAACCACTGTCAAACCATACATCAATCACTTCAGGTGTACGTTCCATATCACCATTGCAATTCGGACAAGTACAAACAACCTCATCGATATACGGCTTATGAAGTTCAATATCCTGTAAAGTGCCCTTTGCTAATTCTTTTAAGGCAGCAAGACTATTTGGTGCCTCTTCATGATGACAATCCTGACAAACCCACACATTAAGTGGCGTACCCCAATAGCGATGACGACTAATATTCCAGTCCACTAAGTTTTCTAAAAAGTTTCCAAATCGACCGTGTTTAATGTGCTCAGGATACCACGTTACTTGGTCATTATTTTCTAAAAGCTGGTCTTTTAATGCAGACATGTTGATAAACCAGCTGTCAGTTGCATAATAAAGCAATGGTGAATCACAGCGCCAGCAATGAGGATAGCTATGCTCATATTTCTCCTTATCAAACAATAGCTCCTTTTTAGCGAGCATTTTTATTATATCGACATCACAATCTTTTACAAATTTACCTGCAAGCTCTGGAACCTCTTCTGTATAGCAACCCTTTACATCAACAACATTGACAAACGATAGCCCATTTTGCTGAACCGTTTTATAATCGTCCTCCCCGTATGCAGGTGCGATATGGACGATTCCAGTTCCACTATGCTCTGTAACATAATCCGCTAGTACAACGACATACCCCTTCTCAACTGTTACATAGGAAAATGGTGGGGTGTACGATACACCTTCAAATTCACGCCCTTCATGTTCACTTAACACTTCAACAGAATCAGCAAAAACTTTATTCACTAGTGATTTTGCTAAAATATAGACTTTATCGTGCTGCTTCACTCGAACATACATGAGCTTAGGATTCATGGCTAATGCAACATTGGCAGGTAATGTCCATGGAGTCGTTGTCCAACCAAGAAAATATTCATCTTTACCCTTTAGCTTAAACATTGCTGTGACAGATAAATCCTTTACATCCTTATAGCCCTGTGCAACTTCATGAGAGCTTAATGATGTTTGACAGCTAGGGCAATATGGTGAGACACGATGCCCCTTATATAAAAGCTTTTCCTTGTGCACGTGACTTAAAATATGCCAAACGGATTCGATGTAGTCATTACTTAGCGTTAAATATGGGTCATCCATGTCAATCCAATAGCCAAGTTCTTCTGTAAAGGAACGCCACTTTTTCTCATAGGTAAAGACACTTCCTTTACACTCCTGAATGAATTGTTCAACACCATATTTTTCAATCTCTTGCTTCCCAGAGATACCTAGCTTTTTTTCCACACCGAGTTCCACAGGCAAACCATGTGTATCCCAGCCAGCTTTCCGTTCAACTAAATACCCTTGCATCGTTTTATAACGAGCCACGACATCCTTAATTGTTCTGCCAAATGCGTGACCTACATGTGGTAATCCATTTGCTGTTGGTGGGCCTTCGTAAAATACAAAGGGCTTATGACCAGCACGATTCGCAACAGATGCTTGGAACGTTTTTTCTTGTTCCCACAACTGGCGAATCCTCGTTTCCCTCTCTACAGCCGTTTCTTTTTTCTTTTCACCTTGCATGTAATTCCCTCCTATACAAATGTATAAAAGGCATACAAAAACCCCGTCCCAAGCAAGGGACGGGGTTAACCGCGAATACCACCCTAATTCTATTGAATCAACCGTTCAATAGCACTCAGCAACGTACAATCATACGTGTTCTTTTTAACGGTAGACACCCGGATTAGCTTACTATGTTCAGCCAATCTTCTCAGAGAGGATCTTCATGTATCATGTGCACACCGACTTCCACCATTATGTCGGCTCTCTGTAGAACAAAATGAAACACTACTCTTTCTCATCAACGAATTTGTATGCTTTTATTGTCACTCATCTTAACAAACTAAATTTTGTCTGTCAATAATTTCAAAGTACTAATATTGGTAGTAATTTCTTATAATTCATCGAGACATGCTTCGATGCATTTATGAAGTGCTGCGAACTTAGGCTTCCCATTTGTTTTAATATAAAAGCTTTTCACAAAGGATTTACAGTTAAAAACTAAAATTCTGTGATGCTGTACATCGAGCTGTTCTTTTTTTACTTTTAAAGTTGCAGGTAATTCTTGCAGTAATCTAATGATTTCTTGCTCCTCTAAACCATGCTCAAGCATTGTGAAGATAGGTACTAAAATCCGTTCATCTTCATTATGTATGAAAGCATGATTTTCTTGCAAAACGACGTTGTATAATGCGCTTACAATTTCACTATAAGAGGCTTTATTTAATTTCGGATTTTTCACCAATTCATCGATTGCATCAGCCATATGGGCAACACTATGAGCCCACCCTTTCACCGGCACGTAGCCTCTTACATCCTTTTCTGCCGCTAAATAAGCGAGTACTTTATCTTTACAATCAGCGATTTTCTTTTGGGATAAAAAATCGTCTGCGTTATCTCTAAATAATATGAGGGCGATCAATAGCGACGTAAATGTACGGGTAAAAACTAAATCTGATTCACTTTCTTCAATACCCTTACATAATATATTATTCAAAGAATCCTCTAAAAGCTCCGTTAAAAGTGCATGCTCTAGTAAGTTTTTTTCATGGATCAATTCATAAAACGATCCATAAATTAAGTTATCTCGTAGTTCACTATCTAGTGAGCCGATATGTAGCATCATTGATTGTACGAGATGTGTTTGGTCTTCTTGTTGCCACGTTTTATTTCCACTGCTTATATCTGTTAATATTTTTTTTAATTCAATTTCCTTCAGTAAGTTTTTATTTAGTATCATATTCGATCTTTCTCCCCATACCTTTTTGTTTTAGTAAGAACTTGCATAATCATCCTTTACTACTCCCCCTGATTATACAAATACTTACAATAATTGTACCATAATGCAAATGTAAAAACAGCTTTCTAAAAAAAAGCTAGACATTCTTGAAGCTTTTGAATGTCTAGCCTTGATTCATGGGTATTCTTCGAGTATTTCCATGCTATCTAAATCCGCAATCCTTATTATAGAATCAGCATTTTTCCTGGGATCCCTGCTATATTTAACTTCTACATAATCCCCAGGTGACAATGTTTTAGGAACATCAATTAATGGGAACCACGTACCATTACCATGTTTTTGTACGATTTCATCTATTGATAATTTCCCAATATTTGATTCATCAGCATGTGAAACGACTAAAAATTCATGTTCTTTGATTGCTACGACTGCCCCACGTTTTGAATAGATTCCTTTTTCGCCCACTGGAATATCATATTTTTCACGTAGGTATGCTATTTCTTGACTATAATGTTCTTCAAAATAGTTCAAAGCATCTCTTTCCACTAGGAAAAGTAGCATCATTCTTTCTACGTCTTTGTATTGATTTTTTTCCTGATCTAATAGTGAATTGATAGTAGTATATTTATAATTCATTGGTTTAGTGTATTGTTCAATATATTCTTCTTTTGTAAGATTCACCTTCTCCAATTGTTCAGTGAATTTCGCATTGTTCTCATTTATACTAAATTCAATCAATGTTTCAAGCTCTTTATCTATTTTTTCTTGAGTAGGTACTATCCCCTTTGATTGTGCGTAAGCATATAAAGATTCCAACTCTAAATAGGATTCAAATTCTAGTTTTTCATCAGACGTTAATATTGGATCCTTTTCCTCAGGATCTATTCCCAGAGAGAACTTTAATAACTTTTCATCAAAAACAATTGGTATACTTGCTGATTGCTCCTGACTTCCACTGAATTGGGTATACAAAAATATGCCAATACAAACTGTCAATATTATAGACATTACACTATACTGCCAACGCCAAGACCTTTTTTTCATCTCACGCTGTTCTAAATGCTGTACAACATTGGTCATAACACGTTTTTTGCTTTCGGTTAAATCCTTTAATACCCTCACATCGACTTTACTCATGCAGTAGGACCTCCCATTCAATATGCTGAAGCTTTGGCTTTAATAGCTCTCGTCCACGACGTAGCCTTGTTTTCACTGTACTCTCCGGGATACTTAAAAGCTCGGCAATTTCAATAACAGGCATTTCCTCAAAATAAAAATAGATGAGGACCTCACGTTGTTTTAATGGTAGTGCTAAGATGGCGTTTTCGATTAAAGTTTGTTCGTCTTGCTGCACTAGCATGTCCCTTCTCGTGACAGCCTGCTTGGCAAAAATCTTCTGTTTCACTTGTATTTTACGGTATGTCCAACTGCGTAAATAGTCTTTACTTTTGTTAATGACGAGCCTCGATAAATAGGCCCGTAATTCTCCTCTTTCTTCATAGTTTTGCTGATTATCGTAAAATTTAATAAATACATCTTGCACGATATCTTCGGCACTTTGTAAATCCTTGACGTAATAAAAGGCAAGTCGGATGAGCCTTTCTGTATGCTGCTGCATTATTTCTTCGAGTTCTTTAATTTCAAGCAACATCTCTCCCCCTCTCTGCCCTATAAACGGTGCTCATAGTATAGAGGTTTGCTTTTTTGTATTTTTTTAAATTAAATTCTTGATTTTGGGTTTTCGAGAATGTATGAATCGATGTGCTATGCTGTTCTCCTTCCTTATCCGAGCAAATAAGGGCTTTTCCTGAGCGTATCCCTTTGCTACCCGAGCAATTCCAGACTCATTCTTCTAAATTTTTATCGGAAAAAGGCGTAATGACCGTTTTTTCAGTTGAAGACAGCACAATATTCGTTGAAGGCGTTCCATAAGGCATCGCATCATCGATAAATTGCTCTAATGTTTCCACTGAATTAGTTGCAATTTTTACAATATAACTAATTTCCCCCGCTACCCGATAGCATTCAAGGACATCGGGATGTGCGTTACAAAAATCCGAAAGACTTTTACAATCAATTGATTTAAATAAAATAATAGCTTGAATATCACGATTGATCTTTTTTAAATTTACTTTTGCTCTATAACCTTCAATAATCCCCTGCTCTTCCAGTTTTCTTACACGTTCAATAACAGCTGGAGATGATAAATGAACCGTCGCCGCTAATTCCTTCATCGAGATTTTCGCATTTTGCTGTAATTGCTGTAAAATTTCAGTATCTATTTGGTCCATATGTATCCACCTTTTTTTATAAATTAGATTAATTAAAATTCCTTTTATTATAAAGCAAATCATTCAAATTACATTATACAGCTTCTGTAAATGTAAAGCTTTATTCACTACAATTAAACGTACAAAAGGAGGCAAAACAATATGAAAAAAATTTTATTACTATTAGCAAATGGATTTGAAGCTGTAGAAGCGAGTGTTTTTACAGATGTACTTGGCTGGAATAAGTGGGAAGGTGACGGCACAACAGAGGTCGTGACAGTAGGATTGCATCAGCAATTGCAATGTACATGGAACTTTAACGTTACCCCAGAAAAATTACTTCACGAAATTTCATTAGAGGACTTTGATGCTCTAGCGATTCCTGGAGGGTTTGAGGAAGCTGGCTTTTATGATGATGCCTTTAGTGAGGAATTTCAGGCAATTGTTCGTCATTTTGATGAACATAAAAAACCTATTGCTACGATTTGTGTAGCTTCCCTAATTCTAGGTCATAGCGGAATACTACATAATCGAAAAGCTACAACTTATAATCATCCAACTAGTAAACGATTAGGTCAGCTACAATCTTATGGTGCAGATATCGAGAATGAACGGATTGTTCAAACTGGGCATATTATTACATCTTCAAATCCTGGCACTGCATTCGACGTTGCATTCCGCTTACTGGAAATGCTGACCTCCGCGGAAAATACAAAAAAGGTAAAGGATTTAATGGGGTTTAACTCATAAAAAATTGAAGCTGTCTTAAGGCGTTTAGTTGAGACAGCTTCATTCTATTTAATTTGATATTAATTGATATAATTTCGCTCCAAATTCTTTATTTTTCGTAACCAATGAAATTGTTCTAGTTCTCCCAAAATTATTGATCGGTAAGGCAAAAAGCTGAAGATGACCGATATTTTTAGCCAGTAACTCTGGTACAATTGTAATCCCCATACCTGACGTTACAGCCCCAAAAATAAAATCGCCAAAGTTCACTTCACTTTTGATATTAGGCTTATAGCCAAGCGCTTGTATTTGTTCTACTATATCCTTCCTTGAATCACAAGGAGCTTGATGAACAATAAGCGGCTCCTCACACAATTCTTCCAGATCCACTGCTGTTCTTGAATTAAAACGATGATTCAACGGAAACACAGCATAGTAAGGCTCCGTAAACAACTCGCAACTCCACAAAGATTCTTCGGAATATTTCACATCCACAAAGACTGCATCAAGTCTACCTTTTTGTAAAGATTGCAACAGTTCATTTGAAGTATTTTGAATCATTAATGTTATAGGCCGATCTAGTTGCTTAAGTTCATTCATCTTGTTTGGCAAATAGTAAGTTGCTAAGCTAGGCAGACCACCAATTGCAATTGGGTTGCTCTGACTAAATTGCTGTAATTCTTCACGAATAGCTGTTATTTCAGTCAAAACTGGTGTAATGCGAGTGTAAAAACGTTCGCCAGCCTCAGTTAATTCAATACCAATGGATGTCCTAAGAAATAGCTCGATGCCAAGATTATTCTCTAAGTTTCGTATATGTTTACTTAGTGCCGGTTGAGAAAGATTAGTGATTTGAGCAGCTTTTGAAAAACTTTTCTGATTGGCTGCAGCAATAAAACTGTGTAACCATTCTACATTCATTATATTCCTCCACATCCTATAACGATTTGTTATACCCTTATAAAATAGTGATTGTTCCATATTCTTGTTTTTCTAGTAACCTATTAAATATAAAAGGTGCTTCGATTATAACATAACGTTATAGGTCGTCTATACTTAACATCTTTAATATTTTATGGAGGTTCAATATATGAAAAATGTTTTATTATTATCTTTCGGTATGTTTGCACTTGGCTTTGATGCCTATGTAATTGCAGGTCTTCTTCCAGGAATTAGCGATACGTATCAAAAAAGCACATCACAAGTCGGCCAAGCTGTGAGCATTTTTACATTATTTTACGCTATCTCAGCGCCGTTATTTTCTTCTTTACTCGCGGGAAAACCAATAAAAAAAATCTTAATATGGTCAATGCTTATCTTCACAATAGCGAATAGCATTACAGCTTTAGCACCGACCTTTTCTATTCTTCTACTATCGAGAGCAATTGCAGGGACAGGTGCTGGTTTATTTTCACCATTAGCTGTTGCGGCCTCTTCAAAGTTCGTTTCTAGTGAAAAGAGAGGGAGCGCTCTAGGGTTGACTATTGGAGGAATGAGTATGGGAACAGTGCTTGGCGTTCCCTTAGGCATCTATATATCAAACTTATTTGATTGGAAAGTAACACTTTGGCTATTAGTTATGATCGGTGTCATTGCTGTTTTATGTATGTATATTTTCCTGCCCGATTTTCCAACAATGCCTCCCCCTGCACTTAACGAACGACTAAAGATGTTCCTCGATAAAAGAGTAACTATAACTGTAGGTATAACATTTTTCGCCAGTGTTGCAAGCCTAGGATTGTATACATATCTATCTCCCCTATTAGAAGAAATAGCAAGCTCAAGTAACTTAACGATATATCTTTGGGCATGGGGATTCGGTGGACTGGTTGGAAGTATAATGATCGGTTACTTAATCGACTATTTCGGAAAACCAAAAACTTTGGTTACAATCATTTTATTTACTTTAACTTTATCCATAATTTGTTTACCATTAATGATTAACTTACCAATATTAAAGTACTTACCGTTCTTTGTCTGGGGAGCAATGGGGTGGGCATGTGTAGCCCCTCAACAACATATTTTACTATCATATCAGCCGAACAACGGGAGTTCGGCAGTGGCATTAAACAGTTCTGTAAATTATTTAGGCAGCGCAATTGGTGCAAGCTTAGGTGGAATTGTATTGTCCTTACAGATGGGAACTATAACATTGATTTATTTCGCCGTTATCTCTATGTCATTCGCAATTTGTTTACAGTTTTATAGTTTGAAGAACAAACAAATTTAGTATTTAAACTTGTTTAATAATTACGGTTCTAACTATGGATTTGATGATCCTATTCATCACTTTGATGGTTAGAATCGCTATTTCGTGTTTCTATCCTTCTTTTCAGGGTGAGGCTTTCCGTCGGTTTAGCCGTTCTTTCCGTCGCTCTGATGATTCTTTCCGTCACTTCGATGAGACCTTCCGTCGTTGGAGATTCTTTCCGTCGGTTTAGCCGTCCTTTCCGTCGTTTTGATGGTTCCATCCGTCGCTCTGACGATTCTTTCCGTCACTTCGATGAGACCTTCCGTCGTTGGAGATTCTTTCCGTCGGTTTAGCCGTTCTTTCCGTCGCTCTGATGATTCTTTCCGTCGCTCTGACGATTCTTTCCGTCACTTCGAAGGAACCTTCCGTCGTTGGAGATTCTTTCGTCGGTTTAGCCGTTCTTTCCGTCGTTTCGATGGTTCCATCCGTCGCTCTGATGATTCTTTCCACCACTTCAGCCACACTTTAAAGACCCTATCCGTCACTTTGGCGTTTCTATCCACGATTTCGGAGGTTCTATCCATCATTTCAGCAGTTCTATCCACGATTTCGGAGGTTCTATCCATCATTTCAGCAGTTCTATCCACGATTTCGGAGGTTCTATCCATCACTCATAGTTCTATTCGCCATTTCAGAAGTTCTATCCGCTACTTAATTGATTTCTATACTGACCTAGGATGGATAAAAAAACCACCTTCCCAGGAAATCGGTTTTATATTTTAATGATTACTCATCATCCAACAAAAAACAATTCCCTGAAAAGTTAAACACTGACAATAATTTCGCCAGTAGTCGCGTCAATATACCGGATAGGTGATCTAGTATGCCGATCACAAGCTTGATAGACAAGGTGATAGGACTCTTTGTCATCATCGTAATTTTTGTCCCAAGCCAATTGAAAATCGACATTTTCTAGAAATTGACGATACGCTTCTTCCATAGAAATAGCTGGAACTGTAGGAATTTGGCTAAGTTCATCCATATCAAAATTTGGTCCACTATAATAATCAATCTGACCTGTTGTACGATTCACAACGACGATAACCATATCAAGAATAGCTACACCTTGATTATGGGCATGGAATATAAATGTTTTTGATTTTCTTTCTTCCTCTTCCTCATCTTCTTGAATTAATCGTTGAAGATACGGATAGTAGTCAGGGATTATTTTCAGTAAAAAGTCTATTGCTATTTGATAACATGCTTCTTGACTAAGCTGTAGATTTCCTAAACGTTCATGCAGCCAACCAAAGCTTCGTATTTTACCAGTTTTCTTTGAAATCATAGCTTTTACTGTATCTTCTGACCGCATTTTAAAAAAGCTATTCATCGATAAATCTTTATCGCTCATCTCCCAATCCCGCTTACGCCACACAATCCCTATCTCTGGTCCCATGTCTACTTCTCGAATCAGCTCTAGTTCATCTGTTATGCCAATGATTGCTTCCTTCGTAAATTCTTTGGCAATTAAGTTAGTTGGCAAAGGAGGAAGAGCAGCATAACTTTCAGGCTCATTTTCATCATGAATAATCGTTAATGATGGTTCTAGAGAATCTGCATGATACTTAAAAATTGAATTTACTTCATAAACTAGATAAAGTCCGTCTTTCTTCACATTGTAAACATCATGACTTAGATTTGTAATTACTAGTTGAAGCATTAATGTTTTTCGTACATGCTCCATTAAAGCTTCCTTCGAAACTAGCTTTGAAGGGATTGTAGGACTTATTTTCACTCCGTTGTATCTAAATCGAACAATATTTCCTAATGCATCAACATCTATATAACAACCAGCATGTTCTAACGGTAAATCCATGAAAATTTGTTCAAAATAAAAACGATCCACTCTAGATAGTTCTTTAGCTTTTGAAAACGTTAAATCTCCCAGAGCAGATGGATAATGACTAAGTAAAAATTGTTCGGCACTTTTTCTTTTTTCATCAATAGATAAAGAATCAGCCTCAGCAACAGAATCATTTCTTTCAATTGATAAGTATATGAGGTTTCCAGTGCAATCTAATTCTACAGTCATACTTTCATCTTGTTGTTCATTTACCCACGAAAACATCACAATTTTATCTTCTGAATACTCTTCTATCATTAGTTTATAATGACTTGTTAATGGAACCATTGATAAAGCCCGTTCTTTTAGTTCACCTTTGCAAAACAAAGCCCCCCAATACGAATTTTTTCTATGTATAGACAAAAACCGACCTCCTAAGAGATCGGTTTTTATATTTAAATGATTACTCAGCAGCTTTTGCGCGAAGAACCATTTGTAGGATACCACCATGACGGTAGTAGTCTACTTCTACTTCTGAGTCGAAACGAGCTAAAGCTTGGAAAGTTTTAACTGAACCGTCTTCAGATTTAGCAGTAACTGTTAAGATTTCACGTGGTTTTACGCTGTCAGTAATGTTAACAGAGATTTCTTCTTTACCAGTTAAGCCTAAAGTTTCAGCTGATTCACCTGGCATGAATTGAAGTGGAAGAACACCCATCATTACTAAGTTAGAACGGTGGATACGCTCGTAAGATTGTGCGATAACAGTTTTCACGCCAAGTAGGAATGTACCTTTCGCAGCCCAGTCACGAGAAGAACCCATACCGTAGTCGTTACCAGCAAGTACTACTAAGCCAGTACCTTGCTCTTGGTATTTCATACATGCGTCATAGATGTACTCTACTTCGCCTGTTGGCCAGTAAGTAGTGAATCCACCCTCTGTACCAGGAGCAACTTGGTTACGGATACGGATGTTTGCAAATGTACCACGCATCATAACTTCGTGGTTACCACGACGAGAACCGTATGAGTTGAAGTCACGGATTGCAACACCGTTTTCGATTAAATATTTACCTGCAGGTGTATCTTTACCGATTGCACCAGCTGGAGAAATATGGTCAGTTGTAATTGAGTCACCGAACTTCGCCATAATGCGTAAGCCTTCTAAGCCTTTAATAGCTTCTGGCTCTTTCGCAAGACCTTGGAAGAATGGTGGGTTTTGGATGTAAGTTGATTTATCATCAAATGTGTATAGAGACTCAGTTGATGTTTCAATTGCATTCCATTTTTCGTTCGCTGTGAATACAGTTTCGTATTCTTTTTGGAATAATTCACGGTTAACTACAGTACCTAATACAGCGTTAACTTCTTCAGTTGTAGGCCAGATATCAGCGAAGAATACTTCGTTGCCATCTTTGTCTTTACCGAATGAATCTTTTTGTAGGTCAACATCCACAGTACCAGCAAGTGCATAAGCAACAACAAGTGGTGGTGAAGCTAAGTAGTTAGCTTTTACAAGTGGGTGTACGCGACCTTCGAAGTTACGGTTACCAGAAAGAACTGATGTTACGAATAAGTCGTTATCTTTGATAGCATCTTCGATTTCAGGAAGTAATGGACCTGAGTTACCGATACATGTTGTACAACCGTAACCTACAGTGTTGAAGCCGATTTGGTCAAGGTATGTTTGTAAACCTGAATCTTCAAGGTAACCAGTTACTACTTTAGAACCTGGTGCTAAAGAAGTTTTTACCCATTTAGGCACTGTTAGGCCTTTTTCTACAGCTTTTTTCGCAACTAAACCAGCAGCGATTAATACGTATGGGTTAGATGTATTTGTACAAGAAGTGATGGCAGCGATTGCTACAGCACCTGTTGGGATTTCTACATCACCTTCAGCAAATTTAGCTACAGATGTTTTAGCGAATTCAGCATCAGTTAAACCGAAACCTTGTGTACCTTGTGGTGCCACTACTGCTTCTTTGTAACGAGTACGCATTTGAGATAGTGGAATTAAGTCTTGTGGACGTTTTGGACCAGAAAGGTTTGGTTCGATTTCAGCTAAGTTTACTTCTAATACGTCAGTGTAAACTGGCTCTAAAGTTGGATCGAAGAACATGTGGTTAGCTTTTAAGTAAGATTCTACAACCGCGATGTGCTCTTCGTCACGACCAGTTAAACGCATGTAGTTTAATGATTCTTCGTCAATTGCGAAGAAACCACATGTAGCACCATATTCAGGAGCCATGTTAGAGATTGTCGCACGGTCAGCTAGTGGTAATTTAGTTACGCCAGGTCCGAAGAACTCAACGAATTTACCAACTACGCCACGTTGACGTAATACTTGAGTTACTTTTAATGCTAAGTCAGTAGCAGTAGTTCCGTTTGGAAGATCGCCAACTAATTTAACACCGATAACTTCTGGGATTGGGAAGTATGAAGGTTGACCAAGCATACCTGCTTCAGCTTCGATACCACCAACGCCCCATCCAAGAACGCCGATACCGTTGATCATTGTTGTATGTGAGTCAGTACCTACTACTGAGTCTGGGAATGTTTCGAATGTACCGTCTGTATTTTCGTTTACGTGTACAACTGGAGCTAAATACTCTAAGTTTACTTGGTGAACGATACCAGTTGCTGGTGGTACAGCACGGAAGTTGTTGTAAGCAGTTTGAGCCCATTTTAAGAAGTTATAACGCTCAGCGTTACGTTCGAATTCAAGGTCCATGTTTGCTGCTAATGCAGATGCATTACCGTATTTGTCAACTTGTACTGAGTGGTCAATTACAAGGTCAACTGGAATAGCAGGGTTGATTTTGCTTGGGTCGCCGCCCATTTCTTTCATTGCTGAACGAAGAGATGCAAGGTCAACTACTACTGGTACACCAGTAAAGTCTTGTAATACAACGCGAGAAGGTTTGAATGGTACTTCTGCTTCTGGATCTGCACCGTTACCCCATTTTGCTAATTCGTTTAC
This sequence comes from Lysinibacillus sp. RS11, assembly GCF_042019215.1. Lineage (NCBI taxonomy): Bacteria > Bacillati > Bacillota > Bacilli > Caryophanales > Bacillaceae > Lysinibacillus > Lysinibacillus sp. RS11. Next base: position 2,562,055 of record NZ_CP168124.1, read on the forward strand.
GTGCTCTTCTTTGATAACATATGCATCATATTGACGTAAAACAGATTCTAATAATACTTTGATTGAGTAAGGAAGGTTTGAAACTTTTGCAACGCCAGCTTTTTCAATCGCAGCTAAGTCATAATAATTATAAGTTTTACCATTAACTTCGAATGATGCGCGGCTGTTGTGTAAATTACCTTGTGCCATTTGCGGATCCCCCTAAATATCTTTTTGAAAAGGCCTATTTAAAAAAATTAAAGCATCTTTTCTCCAATACCCATGATAACGCATTAATATTCATAAGTAAATTACATTAATATTATCTTTTTCAATAAGTAATTCTTATGACCTTAATTTCTAATCTAATGCATTTGATTTTTAGTTGTGCATAATATGAAGGTTTTGCTAAAAGGATATTTTTATACATTTGAATGTGAATGTTTTTAACTGGCGTTTCTGAATGGACCGTCTATTTTACGGGTTCTTTGTTAATTATTTTACTACGACGATCATTAAGATTCCATCCTAGCAAGATTTATTTTGAATACCCACATAACCAGCGCCGCTCGTTACACATATTATCAAAAAACACGAATCAATGATTTCAGAATGTCACTAGGTTAATATACCTTTTGTATATTTGATGATAAAAAAATATCGGTTGTTTTCAATTAGAAACTAGGCTTAGTGTATGTTTCTTCTCACGGACTCCAGATTTATCTTAAATTATTCTTCCTTTAAACCACTCACATTTCCCTTTAATTTATAACAAATTGATTAATATGACTAAAGCAATTCAATAGAGTTTGAATACTATAAAAATGTAATCTGCAGATTATAAAACTTTGATTTGGCAAGGAGGTGAATTTCAAATGCCTTTAACTACTGGTCCAATTGAAAACACAGGAAATTTACCAGCTGATGCTGCTAGCGTACGTATTAAAGTCCTCAATCTCACTGGAGGCTTACTTTCCGGATTAATCAGAGTTTTTAGACTGAACGGTACTAGACAATTACTATCAACGACTGCTTTTAATGTAGGCGCTAATTCTTCTACTTTTATAAATGCAAGCGTAGGAAATGCGGCTCAATATGAAGTTGAAATTGCTCCAAATCAACCTGGCGGATTATATAGCGTTTACGGATTAACAGCTTCAGGTGTTATCATTACTGCCCAAAGAGTAGTGAACTCAGAGTTAACACAGATTCTTTAACTTTAAAAGCAGATCTTAACGGTTAAGATCGTCCAACAAGTCTCTATTAAAATAATTTGTGTGACATTAAAAAGGCAGAAATGTTGTTAAATCAACGTTTCTGCCTTTCCCTATTTACTGTTCCTTAGCAAAAATCCTCTTTTAGGACAGCCCTTTTTTAAATTAGACTATTCTCACAATGATTTGAATTATATGTGAAATAATAATTAAACAACCTAAAACAATACAACCTGTTGCTACCGTACTCTTTTTATCATTTTTTTGCTTTACAAGACCAAAAATGATCAAGCTTAATCCAATCATTATAGATACTATTGATAAAATTATAAAAAACGGAGTACTAAATGATGGATTGAAAAAAATACTTTCTAATTGCATCACAATCTCTCCTTAAAGTTAGATTTGATAAATGACTGCCCATTTGCACCTTCCTTTGATTGTCCGTACTTCAAGTTAAATCGCACCCTCTTTTTCAATAGTACGAATGCGATAATCGACCTTTTACATACCAACCAAAATCAAAATTTCTTCAATCCCTGCTTTAGTTGCTGTAACATGTCTCTCCTCTTCCATATAGTCATCTCACTGCACGGTCATTAAAGTAAGTATTGGTAAACCATCACTATGCTTGTATTCACCCAATAATATATGGAAAAACATAACAGCTAAAAAAATGATAAATGCGAATTTCAAGAGTATATTCATGAATGCTAAATATTTTGTAACCTTCAGTCCCATCCCAACTGTAGATCCTAATGCCATAAAGCTGGATGCAAGGGAAATGACTACAACCATTAGTTTAAGCACGGATTCGCTCTCCTTTCATTTTGTACTTTAATAGTACGAATCGATTTTCTCTTTTTTCTTACTCATTCCTTACAAATTTATTAATTTTAAAGATGAATACATAAAAAAGACCAGGATCTCATTTAGAGAATCCTGATCATTTCAATTTAAAGATATTTTATAGTTGGTAGCCTGCTATAGAAGAATTCATTATATTAGTTTAAAACTTGTGTTTTCTTAAACATTGAAATCATCGCCACTCCTCCTAATGACACAATCCCTAAGAAAACTAATAAATATCCAATTGGAATCAAGAAGAAAGGTTCTTCTAAAGTGCCATCAGCAGCTACATTACCTCCAATGATTGCCTTTGCAAGCAAGCAGATTACTCCTAAAAGAATTGGTGTAGATGCAATTACATATTTTATTTTCATAATATATTCCTCCATTAAAGTTAGTTTATTTTCTAACGACTTATTTGTTTTATCCTGTTTTAATTTTGAATCGAAAAATCATACTAATGTGCAAAACACAATTATAAATTTCAACCAATTTGACAATTCTTACTGTTTTATGCCCCACCGCTTTCTCAACTTTCTATAAACATAATATCCAAACCCTAATCCTTAGTCAATACTTTTTTATCGAAAAACAATAAATTATTATTGTTATGCATCGCACTTAAAAATCATAGTTGGGCTAAAAGAATTCTTCACCCTGGAAAAATGAAAACTTTGGAATCCTACTATTGAATATCAAGCAACAGACCATGTACATCGAATGGACAGTAATTCGTATGAATCTGATTAGTAGTAAAGGCTGTAGGTATGTCCACAGTTGTAGAGTCCGTGGTCAAATAAGAACAAAGAAATTATTGATGATCGAATAATGCATGAAAAAATTCATAAAAACAACAGTATTAGCTCAAATTATAAAAGGAAATATCTCAGGATAGCGCTAGTGCCATTTTTACGCAAAAAAAAAAGCACTTCATCACCTTCTATAGGAGGAAAAAATGAACATAAAATTACGTCTAAAAATAATGATTTTTCTGCAGTTTTTTATTTGGGGATCGTGGCTTGTTACACTCGGCTCTTATATGATCAATACGTTGAATTTTACTGGCTCACAAGTTGGAATTGTGTATAGTTCAATTGGTCTTGCTGCCATTTTTATGCCAAGTCTTATAGGCATTATTGCCGATCGTTGGGTAAAAGCAAATATTTTATATGGAATATTACATTTTCTCGGTGCGATTACCTTATTTGTCGCTGCTCAAATTTCAGATCCAACTTTCATGTTTTGGATCATGTTCTTTAACTCAATCGTTTATATGCCAACACTTGCCTTATCGAACACAATTTCTTATGTTAGCCTAGAAAAAGAAGGGTTTGATATTGTAAAGGACTTCCCACCTATTCGTGTCTACGGGACAATTGGTTTTATACTTGCAATGTGGATTATCAGTCTTGCTAAACTTGAATTAAGTAATATTCAGCTTTTCATAGCTAGTGGAGCGTCGATGTTACTTGCACTATACTCATTTTCTCTTCCAAATTGTCCAACTTCCAATGCAATAAAGGATAAGTCGTTGGTAAGCCTTTTGGGACTTGACGCTTTTATTCTTTTTAAACAAAAAAAAATGGCATTGTTTTTCCTTTTTTCAATGCTATTAGGTGTTGCACTTCAAATTGCAAATACATTTGGTGATCCTTTTTTACACGACTTCGCATTGAACCCAGAATATAAGGATAGCTTTGCTGTTAAATACCCAGCTATTTTATTATCAGTGTCACAAATTTCAGAAGTATTCTTTATTCTGACTATTCCTTTTTTCTTACGTAGATTTGGTATTAAGAAAGTAATACTTATTAGCATGGTTGCATGGACATTACGCTTTGCATTATTTGGATACGGAAGTCCAGTCGGTGTAGGATTCTTCTTGTTATTGTTATCGATGATCGTTTACGGATGTGCATTTGATTTCTTTAATATTTCGGGGGCCATTTTTGTAGAAAAAGAAGCCGATCCTCGAATGCGGGCAAGCGCTCAAGGATTATTCAGCACAATGGTCAATGGAATCGGCGCCTATGTGGGGGCTATCTTTAGCGGAACAGTAGTTGACTATTTCACAGTTGACGGAGTAAGGAATTGGCAAAATATTTGGTTATTTTTCGGAGCCTATACGTTCGTTTTAGCCATAATTTTTGCGATCACATTTAAATATACAAATGACAGCAATGAAATGAAAATTCAAAAAAGAATATAGATTATGAATTGAATTCTTTTGTCTCTCTAACACCAATAATTTGTTCACTTTTCGAGATGTCAAGGATGTCACCACAATGCTTACTTTCAAGTACAAATAAGAGCCTTACTGTTCATTGGTATAAGGCTCTTTTACTTTAGTAGAAATACTTGCTACCTACAGTTACTTCAGGATGCTGTTAAATGGCTTTAACGCTTTCTCCACTCTCCAAAAGACATCATTTTAAATTCTTCATCAACATCTAATCTCAATGGTGTAATTAATTCTAATGAATTCCCATCTGGGTCTGAGAAATAGATCGCAGCATGCGCATGAGGATTGTTTGGTAGTACTAGAGGTTGATGTTCGGAAGTAAAACCAAATTCTGTTCGAATTTCAATTCCAATTGAATTTAACCACCCTGCTACACGCTCAAGATCTTCTTCATCAATTTTAAACGCTATATGTCGGATTGATGGATGGTATTTTAATTGGACACGATCACTTTCCCATAAACCTAACCAGCTTTCACCTTTAACTATCCAAAAGAATGCAACTTTTCCTTTTTCATATGCAAGTTCTAACCCTAACTTTTTATAAAATACAATCGAGTTTTCTAGATTACTAACTGGTAGATGTGCTTCATATAAACCTTTAATCATTTTCTATATTCTCCTATTTCATCTCTATTAATGAAATAAATATATTAAAAACACTTTCCATTTACATCAATCTTTAGTCTGAACCTTTAAAAATCCTATTAAAACAGATAATAGTGAAAAACATACTAATATAAGTAAAATCGTCACCGATACTAAAAATACTTGAGATTAATTTAACGAAAGATAGGAAAACAACTGGTATCAAAATTGCACCGAATAATCCAATACGTATCAATGAAATATTTTTTAATTTATAGAAATGAATCAATTTCATAAATCATATTTTTCAAAAGCCTAGACTACTCCTATTAAGAAAACTTGCGTTTTTAAAAATTATGCTGCTTGAATTTGTACTTGTGAAAAAGCATTCAGACGATCCACCGCTAACTTGCAGGCATTATAAATAAACGTCACCAGGTTGAAATGTAGTTTAGCTTTTCTTCCTGTTCTGTGACGGACATTGTTTAACTGAAAATATTGCTTTAGGTATGCATTTACACGTTCAACGGCTGTACGTTCCTTATAAAGTTGCTTCCATAGTTCGGAGCCTCGTGCTGGATAAGTGAATTTTCGTAAATCCGTGTCACATTTGATTTTGAAACCTTTCTGACAGAGGGAATCATCACGTAACGGACAGGTTGCACATTGCTTTGGTCTTGTGAATTTTAGTGTACGGTACTTTTCATCGAAGCTGTCGTAACGGTAGCTATGTTCACGTACACAAGTCGGTCTGAAATTCTCATCAAATCCAAGATATTCGCCTTCATTGCGGACATTATAGGGAATGACTGCACGCATTTGATACTTATGTAGTTGACGGTAAATTGGTTCATAATCATACCCTGCATCGAATATAGCGGTCGTGAAATGTTCAGGAAATTGGTTTTCTACTTTCTTTAAAAGAGGAATCGCGGCTTTACTATCTGACAAATTGGCAGATGTCATAAGGCGTCCAACGATATATTGCCCTTTTGTTGTCACGGCGAGATGACCTTTAAAGCCAAACCAAAACGTATTTTTGCCGTCACTGTTCTTTTTGATGCCCCAATTCGGTTCGATGGGCGCATCTTGCCACAGTGTCTCCAGCGGTGTGTCGAGTTGGTCCTTGATTTCTTTTTCATAAGTTGACTGATTGGCTTTGATTTCTACTTGTTTCGTCAGCCAAGCATCGCGTTCTTTTTTTGATTTCCGTCCTCGTTTTTTAAGTGGTGTAGGTTCTTTTTTCTCAGAAGGTTTCGCTGCATCGCGTGATTCGAAATGCGTGGCATCAATCGCGAGGTGCTCATCACAAAGAAACCCTTCTATAAAGGCTGTTTCAATCAATGTATCTTGCATGCAATCGAGGACATCTGATTGACTAATGACGTCGATCATACGCGAATAAGACGCTTCAGAAGGCACAACATCTGAAACAAGAAAACCACAATCTAAGCGGAATAAAGGGTCATTGACCAAACGTTTGATTAAATCCTTAATCGTTGGAATACGCTCGACAATGCGAATAATCAGTGATTGGATCATCGCACCATAGTTTAGTTCACGTGGGGCACCACGCAATGTCCTTTTTAAAAATAACTGAAAAATAGGTTGTACGTCGAAAGTGGCAAAAATCGCATCAAAACGACGGGAACTTTCCATTTCCAATAATTCTTGGATGTCAAATAGGCTCATTTGCTTTACAATAGTCATAGGGCATTCACCTCATTCAGTATGTTAGTTTCGTCGCTATCATTATACCGAATTTGGGGAGGTGCCCGTTTTTTATTGTTTCAGAACCCCTGATGCTAAAGGGATTAGAATTATGAAATTAACTCAAATATAAAAACACACCATTAATTAAAAAAATTAAAAATAAAAAAAATCCAGCTATAGATATATCCATAATTAAACAAACGACCTCCAAAATTTAGCGTCAAAAGAACTCATATAATCCATTAACAAAATAATCATATATTTTGTCATCAATAATATTTTCACCATACCCTTCAAAAAAGATTTGTTTTTCGATTTCGTTTTCAAAGACATTTGGCTTTGGTCGAATCGCTAGTGAGACATCATATCTTGGATCTCCATATGCTCCACTCCCCCAATCAATCACACCTTTGATTTTCCCGTTGGAAACCAATACGTTATCAATTGTAAAGTCTCCGTGAATGAACGTCTGCATATAATGATCTGGTCTATTCTTTATAACCTGTTCCAATAACTCCTTCGTTCCATCTACTTCATTATTCATAAGATGATTGTGTGCTTGACTTATCATTTGCTCAAGCCAGTTTTTATTAGAAATTAGTTCCTTCGGGCAAGGCGTTGAATGAATATCAGCTAAGAGTTTGCCAAAGTTAAATATTATTTCTTGCCTAGTTTCCTTATTTTTCTCATCTTTTAAAGCAAGTCGGATCGTATCACCCTGTAAGTACTCAAAAAGTGCCCAACTTTGACTATTTTGCTTTTGTTCAACAAATAGCTTTACTTTCGGAATAAGTAGTTTTGTTTCCTTGGCCAAGCAGTTTAGTACTGAAACCTCTCTTTTTAACAAAGAACAAAAACATTCACCTGTTGTTCTTTTGAGGACATAAGAGCCTTGATGATTGTGAATAATCCCAACATCCGAGGTGTATCCTTGTCTTGGAAACTTAATTGAGTTAATGATTTTTAGATATTCTCCTATTTCATCTGGTATTTCACCTATCTGTATTGGCTGCAATTAAAACCCTCCTCTGAAAAGACTTTAGTCAAATGTTTGTGGAAGTTACATTTTGCTCAGTCATGTTATTCAGCTTTCTATCTTTGTTTGTATTCTACGACTGATTCCCCCTGAAAAAATGAATAGACACTCAGATTGTTTTTCTATTATTATAAAAGATAACAACTAATTTTCGAGATAAAAATTGCACCTTAGAGAATATTTCATACACATTCGAGGGGGGATTATTTAAATGGGGAGAGTCCAACAACTTGCATCAAACTTTTATTGTATTGATACACATGATTTAAATCGGGAACAACGTACAAGCTCCTATTTGCTAATCGATGAAAAAATTGCATTAATTGAGACTTCTGCTAGTCCGTCTATACCCTATATAATAGAGGGTTTAGAGGAATTACATATTTCTCTAGAGGATATTCAATATGTAATTGTTACGCATATCCATTTAGACCATGCTGGAGGTGCGGGATTATTTTTACAAAGTTGTCCAAATGCTTCATTCGTTGTACATCCACGAGGTGTCTCTCATATGGTTGATCCTAGTCGTCTAATCGAAAGTGCAAAAAGTGTTTATACTGCCGAATTCGAACGTCTATTTGATCCAATTGTTCCTATCGATGCTGAACGTATTATAGAAATTGGACATGAGGAAGTACTGTCGTTAGGTCAACATCAGCTAACGTTTTATCATACGGAAGGACATGCAAAGCATCATGTTTCCATGCTTTATTCTGCGACAAATGGTTTGTTTGTTGGAGATACAACAGGTGTACGTTACCCAGAGATGGACGGAGAGGCCATTGATTTAATCATTCCGTCCGCTTCACCAAATCAGTACGACCCAGATACAATGGAACAATCTATTCAGCTTTATGAGAAGCTCCATGCTACAGAATTGTATTTCGGTCATTACGGAGCGTATAAAAATCCAGCTGAAGCTTATAGACAAGTGCGCTACTGGACACCGTTCTTTCTAGCAGAAGGGGAAAAGGCACTAACTGTCTCAAGTGATTTGAAAGAACAAGTACAATTTTTAGATACTCGTTTAAAGAAGCTTTTACACAACTACTTACAGGAAAATGGCATTGAAGAAAGTCATCCCGTTTATCAAAACATCCCACTCGATACAAATGTTTCGGCAATGGGGATTCTCGGTTACTTAGAGAAAAAGAATTCCAAAAATTAAAGCATCGGCAGTGTTGTATTTTAGACTTACTTGGAGAGGAGTATTCCTCTCTGTTTTTTTATGTTCTTTTTTCTTGAATTGTTACGATATGTTTAATTTCAGTAGGCATGCAAGTAAGTTCTGATTTAAAGAACTCTGGGAATAGAAAGGCATCCTTAAGATTCGAAATAGGTAACCATTCTAATCTTTCTTCCATACCTTCACTGGTGTAGCTTTCACTTTTTACTTCGACTTCACTTGATTTCATCAAATAAAAGAATGATATTTCATGAAATTGCGTTTCTCCATATGGACCACTTTGAACGGGGAAAAAGTTTTCATGAATAAACACTAAACGCTCAACTTCAAAATGCACTTTCGTTTCTTCAAAGCATTCGCGGATGATGGCTTCTTCCATCGTTTCCTGTAATTTTACTCTTCCCCCGACAGAATAGTAGTAAAGGTCACGACTATTTTTAACCATCAGCACGTTACCATCACGGAGAATTATTGCGCCCACCCTCATATTGAATACACCATCTTTAGTCGGGAATGTAATGTCTTGCTTTTGTTTATCCATCTAAATCCCTGCCTTTCAAATGTTAGCATTATCACTCTATATAGCCATCTTTTCTCGATATTGAACTGGACTACATTTGAGTTTATTCTTGATACGCTTACCGTTGTAGTAGTGAATATATCCATTAACAGCGAGCTTTAAATATTCAAAACTAGAGTAAGCTTCCCTCCCTCACCTATAAATAAGCATAGATTACACTCTATTTAATAACTTCTCATATTTTACCATACAAAAACGCCATTCATTAAAGTGCAAGACGAATATGCATACAATCTTTTTATTAAGATGCAGAACAGCTTTGTTAATATCTAAAAGGTATTGTTTTAATCATGATCGAATATAGAAAATATAGGTAATTTAAATAAATACGGGGTGAGTTAAATGAACGATGCATTTTATAGTAAACACTTTACGCTAGAGCAAATTAGTAAAAGTATCTTTGCAGCAATAGCCAAAGAAGGTAGCGGGGCTGTGGCAAATGCAGGTTTTGTGGATCTAGGAGATAAAATTATCATTTTTGATACATTTAACACACAACAAGCATCTGAAGACTTAAAACTCATAGCAGAAAAAATTACTAATCAAACCGTTACATGGGTTTTTAACAGTCATTGGCACGGCGACCATATTCGAGGCAACCAAACATTTAAAGATAGTATTATTATTTCAAGCAAAATTACACACTCAAAAATAAGAGACATGCATCCTTCTAGATTCAGTAAACAGAAAAATGATATTCAAGGCTTAAAAGACTATATTCAATCCTTAAAAGACCAGCTAAATCAAACCAACGATATCAAAATACAATATCAGATAAATTCACTGAGTGAGTTAAAAGATTCTATACCTACTTTGGAATTAGTATTACCGAACCGAACATTTAACAATGAAATAACCTTACAAGGAACCAAACGCTGTGCAAAACTTTTCACATTAGGAGGAGGTCATTCTTTTTGTGATGCTATGCTTTATATTCCGGATGAGAAAGTAATATTTATGGGGGACTTATTATCTGTGAATTGTCACCCAACGTTTTTCGAAGAGTCTGACCCTGTGAAATGGAGCAAAATTTTAAAAGAGGTTGAAAGACTAGAAATTGATGTGGCGGTACCCGGACACGGTCCAACGGGTACAAAAGAAGATATCTCAAAAATAATCAATTATATTTCTAAATTAACTTCCATTGCAGAAAAGAGCAGCTCAAATGAGAATATTGAAATCCCTGAAATCTTTAAAAAATGGAGTTCACCGGAGTTTTACCTACAAAATATAAAACGAATAAGAGAGTTGTCAAAACTTTAGTTTTTGTAGTATTGCATTTACAATATTCAAGTTTAGTAAAAGAGAAGGCTTATAATTTGGCCTCCTCTTTTATTCATTTAAATGATCCAAGACAGATCGAAAATCCTGCTCCTCCCCTATTTCTCGAAAATTCCGAAATGGATTCTCCATCTTTTTCATTCGATCAAGTACAGCTGGAATTGTAAAGAGATCTGGCGTTAACTGTTCATTGACCTCCTCCCAGTGTAATGGGGTTGCCACTAAACCCATTTCATTACCTCTAGTTGAATATGGAGCAATAATCGTCTTACCTTCTGCATGCTGTACATAATCTAAATATAATTTTTTATGCCTATTCTTCTTTAAACGCTCAATTGTATACAAGTCCGGTTTTTGCTCACATAAAAATCGACAAATAAATTCAGTAAATACTCGTACTTCTTCATAGGAAAATACATTTTCAGGTAACGGTATATATAGCTGCAACCCTTTACCTCCCGATGTTTTAACAAAAGATTGTAGCTTAAAATAATCGATAATTTCCTTTAAATCTAGCGCCCCACGAATGGCCAGTGAAAATTGCTCTACGGATGGAGGGTCTAGATCGAAAACAATCTCAGTCGGATGCTCTGTTTGCAACGTTTGGAATGGGATATGTAGCTCTAACGCAAGCTGATTGCCTAGCCACAATAATGTTTCTAGATTGTTACATACAAGATAATTAATGTCTTCTACCCTTCCCGTTGATACAAATGCAGGTATTTTCTCGGGACTACTTTTTTGATAAAAGCTTTCACCCGGAATCCCATGTGGAAACCGAATTAATGTAAGTGGCCGATTTCTCAGGAAAGGTAATAAATACGGAGAAATCATTTGTAAATAATGCAAATACCCATCCTTCGAAATACCGATTTCTGGCCAAACAGGCTTATCAGGATGCGTAATCTGAACAGTATCTGGAATCGGAAAAAGTTGACGCTGCATGTGCTGCCATTGACAATCCTCTGGCAACATCTCCAGGCGAAATGCATGGAAACGTGGTTCTCGAAGTTTGCTTCCATCAAAATCAATACATGCTATATCAACACAAATGGATGGCTCCAGTTCCCATGTTTCATTATTCCTCTGTCCATTTGCTTGAAAAAATGCAATGAGTGTTTTACGCTCTTCCTCTGACATTCCATGTTTAAAACTTACTATTTCTACTAGCTCGTCATGTTGATAAACAGAGCCGTGAAAATAACCATTTCCATGATCATATTTAGTAACTATGACCGTTACATAGCGCCAATTTTTAATTTTCACCCAATGTGTAGAGCGAGAATTCTCCATCCATTTACTCGTTTTCTTCTTTGCAACTATTCCCTCCCCATTGTAAACCTTTATAGCATGCCAAAGTGTTTCACTATGCTCCACACTGCTAATCGCTTGCAAAGGGCGTTGATCCTCATAATTGACAGTCACAGGGAGCTTTAAGATCGTAAAGAGCTTTGAAAGTTGCTGTTTACGTGTTTTTAAATATTTATTTGTCAGTGACTCGCCTTTAAAGCTTAGTAAATCAAAAGCAATATAATGAAACGGAAAGGAGCTTGCATGCGCAGCAATCACTTCTCTATTTTGCATCCTCCCTCTTTTTTGAACTAACGAAAAATCACTGTTAAAATCATTCGTTAAATAAACTAACTCACCATCAAATGTTAATGGTAAATACTTTTTAATTTTATTTAGTATACTTTTACAAAAATCGAGTATCTCCGGAAACAAGTGATTTAAGTTGTTGCCATTTCTGCTTATTAACAATGGCTGTTCGTCCCAAACTAACATACATCTAAATCCATCATATTTTGTTTCGTACAACCATTCCTCACCAATAGGCGTTTCGAGTACTTCTGTTAATAGCATTGGTTTCATTTGAATACCTACTTTGCTTTTTACCTTCAGTTTTTGACGATTTCACTTTAAGATACATAAAAATAAGTAAAATATATCATAGTAAGAAAAACGAGGTGATACAAATGCATACAGTTTGGAAAGGCAGTATCTCATTTGGTCTTGTCAATATACCGGTAAAACTACATGCCGCTACAGAAAATAAAGACATTAAATTGCGACAGCTCCATAAAGAATGTCATACACCTATTAGCTATAAAAAGGTTTGTGAAGGCTGTAACCAAGAAGTAAAAGATGAGGATATTGTTAAAGCATATGAATATGCCAAAAATAAGTTTGTCGTATTAGATCAAGAAGAGTTAGAGAACTTACGGAAGGAAAATGAAGATAAGGCCGTTGAAATCATTGATTTTGTGAAATTAACCGAAATCGATCCTATTTATTTTGAACGCACTTATTTTTTATCCCCTGATTCGACTGGCGGGAAGGCTTACTCCCTATTACGTCAAACATTAGAGCAATCCGGAAAAATAGGCGTTGCTAAAATTATGATCCGTTCAAAAGAGCAACTAGCAATTGTACGCGTTTATCAAAACGCTTTAGTAATGGAAACGATTCATTACCCTGATGAAGTTAGAAGTGTTGGTGATGTACCAAATGTTCCAAGCGAACCAAACATTGTTCCAAAAGAGCTAGAAACCGCACTGATGCTTGTCGATCAATTAACAACAGAATTTAATCCTGAAAAATATACAGATGATTATCGCAATGCTTTAATGGAGCTTATAGAAGAGAAAAAAGCTACGAATACAATATCGACTAGTGATAAACGTCCAGTACCTGATAATGTAACGGACTTAATGACAGCACTCCAAGCCTCATTAGAGAAAACGAAAAAGCCAGCAACAAGAAAACGAGCAACCAAAACGAAGAAAAATGCTTAAAATGTACATTTAAGAAGCGTATCCATTGTTTTTGGATATGCTTTTTTAAAGAATTTGCCTCTTACTAGATACGACCAATAGCTTGTCACAATACATTTCAAATTTATGATAAAAATTGGGTTTGACAATCTCTTCAAAACGGCGATTCCATTTAAGCAAGTTAATGAATATTGCAAAAGTAGGTTTGTAATTCGACTTTTCCAAACCTAGTTTTTGTAACGTAAATCTCTTTATTATTCGATAGATTCTGATGAAATACTTTGTATCTAAGAAAATAATTAAGTCGGCATTCGAAAAGCTTTGTGTTACCCAGTCTTCATTATGAACACCCTCAATAATCCACGCATTTGTAAGAATGATATTATTTAAATATGCAACTTTTTGTTGTTCGGTTCTTCTAATGTCACCGGAATTTTGCCTTAACCAAACAACATTATCTAGTTCATAATAAGGGATATTTAATTTCGCGGATAATTCTTTCGCTAAAGTTGTTTTCCCACTCCCAACAGAGCCAATGATATGTATTTTGCTCGGAAATTTCTTGTTCAAACGAACCCTCCTATCCTTTATAGTTTATTATTTTGTAGCTCATCACCAAAAGTTAGGATGGCAATTTAGTAAAAAGATTCACTATATACGTTGATCTAAGGTCCGGCTAGACGACTCCTTGGATTAGTTAAGATGAGACCCTGGAGCACAAGTGAAGCGGCTCACCGACGCGTCCAAGCTAGAAAGGAAATCAACCCTACATTTATGGTGCAAATCTAATTTGTGTGAATATTGGATTTATTATACAATATCTATTAAATAAAGTTAACGGTGAAGGAGTTAGAGGTATGTATCAAAATGAATTTAGTAGAAATTTAGAAAAATATAAAAATCCTATTGAATATGATGCACTTCATGAAAATTACAACGAGGATTTACTTTTTATTGAAAATCTTCTTAGCAAGAATAACGATACGATAATTGAATTAGCCTGTGGCACTGGTCGGTTAGCTATTCCACTAGCCAAGCAAGGCTTCAATGTTTATGCAGTAGATATCCATGAAGGGATGCTTCAATTGGCAATTGAAAAAGCGAAAAAACAAAATGTACATGTGCATTTTACTGTGCAAGATTGCACGCAACTTCAACTACCAATCACATCAAATTTTGTCTATATGACAGGAAATGCATTTCAACATTTTTTAAGTAATGAAAGCCAAAATGCTTTATTCCAATCCGTAAAAAAGCACTTACATCCAGGTGGAGAATTTGTATTTGATACGAGAAATGCTCTTCTAAATGAACTGTCTATCGTGGATGAATACGAAGAAAGTTCAGTCAATAGTAAAGGAGAAAAACTAACCATTCAGCATAAGGAAGAATATAATCCTGTCACACAAATCTTAACTTGTCGTTCTATAAATAAGCTAGAACATTCAACTTTCGAAGATTCAATTCTACTTCGCTATACATATCCAATGGAATTGAAAAGGCTATTAGAACAAAATGGGTTTGAATTATTAAATCTATACGGTTCATGGAAAAAAAGTGAATTTACGAAGGATAGTCCTTCTATGATTGTACATGCGCGATTAACAAAACAAAACCCATAACACAAACATTCGTTCTGCTTTTCTGTTATAATAAAGAAAAAACCAGGAGCTAAATAGATGATAAACATTCTTGAACGCATGGAGCATTATCGAATAGCAGGTCTTAGCCTTGTAGCGATCGAAAAAGGAAAAATCAGTAAGGCAGATTATTTTGGTGTTTCTGAAGCAGGTACCGATCATAAAATTAATGAGCACACAATTTTCAATGCTTGTTCGATTAGCAAGTTTTTAACTAGTATTTTAGTGCTGAAATTAGTAGAACAAGGGCTAGTAGACTTAGATGAAGATGTCAATCAGAAGCTAGTTTCATGGAAGGTACCTGACAATGCATTTACAAAGCATAAAAAAGTTACATTACGCAACTTACTCTGTCATCAATCCGGTATTGTAGACCCGGAAGGCAGTTTTACGACGGTAGAAACTTTCAATGACATGCCATCCATGGTTGAAATACTGAATGGTAAAACTCCTTATTGCAATACCCCTATTGAGGTAACGTATGAACCCGAAAGTGAATTTCACTATTCGGATGCAGGCTTTTGCGTCATTCATTTACTTATTGAAGACACAATGAGCAAACCATTTTCAATTCTTATGGACGAACTTATTTTCAAACCGTTAAACATGACAAACAGTATATTTTCTACCAATATTCCAACATTCAATACGGCCTATTTAGCTTGCGGTCATGATCTAAATGGTGCGTTAATTTTAGGGAAATATTCTATTTATCCATATCTTGCAGCTTGTGGTATATGGACTACTCCAAACGATTTAGCAAAATTATTACTGGATAATATGAATGGTGTCAAAGGACGAAGTAAAATTGGTATTACGACAAAACAAGTAAATGAATTGTTTCAACCTCAAGGATGTAAGGAATGGTCAGGCCTTGGTGTATTTCTGGATGGGGCTGACAAGAAACTCGAATTTTCATCTCTTGGCTGGGGTGTTGGGTTTCAATGTATGCTCGTAGCCTATCCACATCTCGAACAAGGACTTGTTATGATGACGAATGCTGATACAGGGGTGCATCAAATGAAGGGAATTATGGGAGAAATCTATCATTCGCTTTACAAATAACCGAAAAAAAGCTGGATGATTTATCTTAGGGTGACAACAACTCACGGAATAGTTTAGTTGAATGAGGAATTTCTTACTAAGCAGATTTAGTTATAATTGAAGAAACAGCAGATGGAACGCTTATCTTTAATTATTTTGGAGAAAGTCATGCAGGTTCACATATGATACATCCTTTAGAAATTGAAATAGATGGAGATCAGAAGCTTTGGAAACCTTACTGTCCGATTTTATTAAGTTATTTCTAGTTGAAGAATTAGCGATTGATTCAACATAATATATAAAGATCAATTTACTTTGCCAGACAGTCAATACACGGACTCTATCTATTATGAAGAATTTGATCATGACAAAGTAACGAAAGAAAAAAAGCAAACATGGGAAGAGCCTCTACAACAAATAACGTTGATTTGGGAGAGTTAAAGAGGAACTGATTTGTATCAAATAGGGCGAGAAAATCAGAAAGAATATGTCACAGTTAGTTTAGTAAGGGATAATCTTTTTAAATCGATTGCTTCACAATAAATACAAAAAAGAGAAATTGCGCTGTGCAATTTCTCTTTTTTGCTTGAACTGAAAATAATTATAACTCATCCTCGGTAACTTCATTATTATTTTTATTACCATTTCCATTACCATTGCCATTACCATTGCCATTGCCGTTTCCATTGCCGTTTCCATTGCCGTTGCCATTGCCGTTTCCATTGCCGTTGCCATTTCCATTTCCGTTGTCATTCCCTGGCTTTACAACCAACACATCAAATGTTAGTGTATGCTCACCATACGTTACCGTAACCGTCGTATTACCTTGACCTTTTCCTTTTACAGCCCCTGCTTTTACAGTAGCTATTTTATCATTCGCTACTTCGTAGGTTGCAAGATTTGTAACATCTTTTTCTGTTGTTTTACCATCAAAAGTAGTTACTTCAGTAATCTTAACTGGAACTTCTTTACCTATTCTAGTTTCAACCTGAGCTTGATCAATTTCTAGTGTTACTATTGGTTTTTCTATAACAGGTGCTTTAACTGTAACATTTAAAGTAACTTTATTATCACCGTATGAAATAGTAATTGTAGTTGTGCCCTCACCTACTGCAGTTACTAATCCATTTACTATTGTTGCAACATTTTCATTTCCAACAACATAAGTAGCTTTTGAAGTTACGTCTTGCTTTGTTGCATCACCTTCTGCAGGCGTTGTCGTTTCTGTTACCGTAAGTTGTGCAGTTTCTCCAGCTGTTAGGTTTAGCTCAGTTGGATTTACTGAAAGTGTTACTACTGGTTCTACTACTTCTTTTTCATATATCTTCGCTTCACCAACATTCCCGGCAGCGTCTTTAATTATTACTGATACAGCATTAGTTTCTGCTGTTACTGGGAATGTGAAGCTACCATCTTGATTTAATTCAAAAGCAACTGGAGCTTGTACTTCGCCATTTACCGTCGAAATATAGGAAGCTTTTAATTTATCATTTAAATTGTAATTTAAACCATATGAATATAACTCTTCATTGTAGTCGATATACTTATCTGTTACCTGTCCTGTAGCGACACCTTTAGCTACTGAACCAGTAATTTCTGGTTTCGTCGTTTTCACGATAATTGGTCCAACATAATCGGAAACTACTCCTGATGCTGCAAGACCGGTGAAGTCAATTGTATACAGACCATCTGGAATCTTTGTGGCAGATGCTGTCCCCCATGGTTTGTACTGCCCACCAACCTTCAGCGTATAAGAGCCTTTTCCTAGTGAAGTACCTGCATGTAGATAACCAATGTAGCCGTCTCCGTATTCTCCACCTTTAGGATTCATAATATCCCAAAGCTCGATATAGTTAGTTGTTACATCTCCAGTTAATGTAAATGAAAGTACAGCTGAGTCTTTTACTCCATCTCCGTTAAAGGATAGGTCTGTTTCTGTAATCTTGAAATCTTTAATTTCAGTTGCTGCCGCGCCGCCAAAGTCAGCTGCGAATGGCAATGAAATTTCTGTATCTCCACCGCTGATGTCAATATATCCCAGTATTTCAGAGCCGTTTGGTGCTGTAGCTTGTGAAGCCGTTAATGTAATATTTAAAAGTTGCTCACCATCTAGATTAAATGTCGGCTGATCTACTGTAACAGTTGCATCACCAAAAGTTTTTGTTACATCTATTGATACGTTATAATTGCCGCCGTTCCCTTTAATATCTTTTACTAAAACTTGTTTTGTTACAGAAATATCTCGGTCTTTAAGCGATTGTGGACCGAAAGTAACTGTACCTTTCAAGTTTTCTGTAACTACACCAGTTCCATCTAAAATTGCGCTATCAAGTGCATAGGCAAGAATTTCTGGATGAGCTGCTGCATAAGGATCTACACGACCTGCACCTTGAGAAAACACATCGTATTTGGTTTTATCTATAACCTTTGCTGTATTAGAAAGCGCCACTTTTACATCGAACGCATTCCAATCCGGATTTGCTTGTTTAACTAATGCTGCAATACCTGCAATATGCGGTGTTGCCATAGAAGTTCCTGTTTTACGACCATATGCTTCCCCATAATCTGCATTAGGGAAATCTTTTTTATACATTGGAATCGTTGACATAATATTTGTTCCAGGTGCACTTACATCTGGTTTAATATCAAAGTTTGGTGTAGATGGTCCACGTGAACTTGAAGAGTTTACATCATCCCCTAGTGTCTTTGTGGAAGCAAATTTACTAAAGCTTACTTTTCCGGTTCCGCCTGCTAATGCAGCGCGAATTGCATCGCCATCCGTTTGGGACATATCAAATGTTGGCAGAAATTCAAAAGAATCACCAAGGAATGTACCTGAAATGTTCGGTGCATTCGTTCCACCGGCAAAGTTATGAATAATTGTTGCGACTGCTCCATTTGCCTTTGCATTCGCAATTTTATCAACGAATGCGATACTGCCACGAGAAATCAATGCCACTTTACCTCGTACATCAATTCCTTCATAGTCTTTTACTTCTCCGTTTCCAGGAACAGCAACTAGGTCAAATTCTCCTTGAAGCTGTGTTGCTAAATTTTTCGCAAAGGTCGTTCCCATTAATGGAAGCTGCTTTTTTAAGTTGTAGTTGCCAACTGTAACATTCACTTCACCGTTATACATTGTTTCAGGGTTTGTTGTGTTACCAACAGCAATTCCTAAACGAGCGGTTGCAGGCGTGCCCATTGTTCCGCGATTTGGACCATCGTTCCCTGTTGCAAGTACTCCGATTGTTCCAGCCATCATTGCATTATTAATAGCAAATGAACCAGCATCCGTTTCAGAGTTAGCTCCCCCGCCAAGTGAAAGGTTGATAATGTCCATTTTTTCGATTACAGCAGTTTCAATTGCTTTCACAATACCAGATGTAGATCCACTTCCGTATGCTCCAAGAACACGGTAAGCATAAAGGTCTACCTTTGGAGCAATTCCTTTAATACCAAATTCGTTAGCTCCGATTGCTGCAATTGTTCCAGCAACATGTGTACCGTGAGAAGTATAGAACGCGCTTCCCTTTTCATTAAATTCAGGTGTCCCGACTGGACGCTCCGAAGGCAATGTTTCCGATGCATCGTCATCTGCCCGAGGCTTCGTGTAAGTTGCTGAATTCGGAATGAAGTTCTTTCCACCTTTATAAATTCCGGCAAACTCAGGGTGATCTACATCAATACCCGTATCTAATACTGCTACTTTTATTCCTTGTCCTTCAAGTCCTTCCTTCCAAAGCTGTTCGATGCCAAGGAAAGAATTACTTGTATTCATTTGAGCTTCTAATTGATCTTCTTTAATAAGTTCCGATGATTTCTTTGTATTATCTTCTGATGCGTAAACAATTGCATCAGGTTCGATTAATGTAATTCCTTCTACTGTAAGCAGTTTCGGGAGATCATTTGCTTTCACAGTTGCCGCAAAACCGTTTAAAACAGTATCAAATGTGTATCCTTGAGTCATCTGAACTTTTTTAGCAGCTAACTCTTGTTTAACCTCTGCTTGTTGTGCTTTTACATTTGAACGAACTTCATTTGCTCGAGCATTAGAGAATTTTTTGCCTTTGACTTGGCTCATTCCTTGCTCTAGTGCCACAGGCATTTCAGATAAATGAACGATGACTGCAACATCTTGATTGCCTGATACATTTTGTAAGCTTTCGTGAAGAGTTGGACCATCTTTAGACAAGCTTAGCTGTTCAGCGATGGCCGCCTTTAGTTGAATTATACTTTCACTTTGACTATCCTGCTTAAATGGTTTCGATTCTTCAGCACTAGCGCTCGACAATGGAACCAATAGAGAAAGCACCATAACGAAAGCTAGAATACTACTTAAGAACTTCGTAAACTTAAACTTTTTCAAATCTCATTTCCCCCTTCTGCTTTTAGTTGTCGCACTTTTCAGTATAGTGCGATATTTCAAATTTATCACAAAATTACCAATACTAATATCGGAATATTTAAACATTTTAAAATATTGATAATTAGTATCAGTTTATCAAATATAGATTAAATCTATCTTCCTAGTAATTTTAAAAAAAGTAGAACTTTCATATGAGAAATGACTTACAGTAATTCATTAATTTTTTCAATTAATCCTATCAAGGCAAGAGTTGTAGGTGCAATCGCCGGTGTAGTTGCTGATAGAAAATTAGGAGGGTAGTAAGAGGCTTGATTGGAGGTGAATCGATTTAGTATGTGATCCGGGAAATTAAAATAACTGGTGATTATTAAAAAAATCGCCAGTTAATAGGTTGTGATGAATCATATCAAAAGCTATTAGTGTTATTGTAAATAAATGATAAAGTTTATTCTTTCGAAAATGCTTATTTTTTGATGAGAAATAACTACATTATGATGAACCTAATTAGTTAGAGATTGGTGATTGAGAAAATATATATAGCTCTACGTGTAAAAAAGCTCTAAATTCTGTAACATAATTAAATTCTAGAAGTTATATATGTGAGGGAGGTGAAAAGAATGGACTTTGAGGAGATCTATCTATTCCATACCCTTATATAAATCATCAAGCCTCTTTCATGACCATATAATGCATTTGCACCATTTGTCCATAGCGAGTCGTATGGATTAACTTCAAATCTTGAAATGGATTATTATACTTAAACAGCGGAATGCCAGTACCTAATAGATGTGGTGTGATTGTAATTATCAGTTCATCTATTAACTGTTCCTTCATAAATGCATCAAGTATGTCAGCTCCACCAACCATCCAAATTTTCGAGCCTTCCTGTTCCCTTAATTTTTTCGAAAACGCTACGACATCCTCATTCACAAACTCAACATGTTCGTTTTTACCTCTTAATGAAGTCGAGAAAACATAACATTTCTTATCGGGATATGGAAAAGTCTCCGAGTGCTCTATAACGTAATCATACGTTCTTTTCCCCATAATAATGGTATCGATGGCTTGATACATGTCGGAATAGCCAGCATCCCCTTCCACCTCTGCCTCTTCCAGCCATTGTAAATCATCATTTTCTTTCGCAATAAATCCATCCACACTAGTCGCAACATATAAAATGATTTCTCGAGACATATCGTCATCTCCCTTTCTCTTTTGAAAAACTCATGAACACTATCTATAATAAACCTAAAACATGACAATTACTGGCATGATTAAATGAAAAAAGGTGAGAAAATGTCAAAAGCAAAACGTTTATTAGATATTCTTCTATTTGTTAGCGCAAAAAAGAAATTTACTGCACAGGAAGTTGCTGATGAATTCAATATATCGATTCGCACTGTTCATCGATATATTTTAGATTTAAGCGATATGGGCTTGCCTATTTACGCAGAACAAGGACGAAACGGTGGCTATACTGTCCTAACGAGCAGACTTCTTCCCCCTATTTTATTTACAGAAGATGAGGTAGTTTCGATTTTCTTTGCGTTTCAATCACTGCACTATTACCGTGATTTACCTTTTAATACGGAAATTAAATCCGCTTCTCATAAGCTTTATAGCTCACTTCAAGAGGAAGCGAAGCGTAAAGTAGATAAACTTCAATCCTATATCGCCTTTTGGAATCCTAAAAGAGCAATTGAAACACCTTTATTGAAAGTTGCTTTAGTGGCAGCCATAGAAAATAATAATCTTTATATTCAATATGAATCCAAATCAGGTACTACTACGAAACATATTCATCCACTAGGTGTTTATGCACATGATGCGTTATGGTATATGCCTGCCTTTGATTTCACTAAACAAAAAATATTACTATTTCGTGTAGATCGTATTCTTTCTATCGTAGAAAGTGAAGAAAACAAAGAAAAATTCTTAAATTTGGAGGAGTGGTTTGGCAGTCCATATGAAACTAAACAACCCATTCGTTTACACGTTTTATTATCAAGGGAAGGTGTAAGACAATGTAAAAGCGATCCAAGCCTGGGGGATTTTGTCGTCATAACACAAGACGGCACAGGCTATATTGATTCCATCATAGACAAAGGTGAGCTTAATTTTATCAGCCCCCTCTTTTACCGACTTGGTGTGCATGCTCAAATTGTAGAACCTAAAGAATTAATCAATATTTTACGACAGCAGGCAAAAGACATTCTATCTCTGTATCAAGAAAATGATTAATGTTATATGACGATTTTGTAAGATTGGCGTAACATTCATCGTTACTACTTTATGGATAATTTCCTTATACTTTGTAAGTGAGGAGGAGATAACATGCAACCAATTGAATTAAATAAACGAATTGATACATTAGATTATTTAAGGGGATTTGCTTTATTAGGAATTATTTTAGTAAATATCCCAGCATTATTGTGGATTAATCCACCAGAAACATCTATAGATATTGCATACAATAGATTTTTAACACTTTTTGTGGAAGGAAAGTTTTTCTCCATTTTTTCATTTTTATTTGGTGTAGGTTTTTATATTTTTATATCTCGTGCAATGGCTAAAAATAATAACGCAAATCTTTTATTTATTAGAAGAATGATTATCTTATTGTTAATCGGGCTTGTACATTTTTATTTCCAACCTGGAGAAGCATTAACCGTCTATGCAATTTTTGGCTTAATAGCGTTACCATTTTACAAAGTTCGTAAAGAAATAAACGTAACTATAGGACTTATATTGTTAGCTGTGACAGCTTTTTATGGCATCAAAATTGCTATGCCATTTCCACTTATTTTACTGGGATTAGCTGCGGGACAGTATCAAATTTTTGAAAAGATCAACGACAATCGTAAAAGCATATTTATCTTTACAATTATAATGTTCTTTATTAGCATCGGGGGCTTGCTGTATCAATGGCATTATGTCCCAGAGGCAATGGTGAATGTTGACAATTTGACAAAAGTTGAATTTACAGAACATGTGACAAACATTGAGAAATTTTCATTAATCGGGCTTCAATTTAGCCCATTTGTATCTGCATTTTATGTGGGATTATTAATACTTTTACTGCAACACCCTGTATGTCAGTCTTTGCTTTCACCGTTAAAAAACTATGGCCGAATGGCATTAACAAATTATTTAGGACAAACAGCGCTAATCTTACTAATCGGCAATGCTTTTCACCTGATAGGCAACATTCGTTTTATCCAATCTCTTTGGATTTGCATAGGCATTTACATTTTTCAATTATTATTTAGCGAAATTTGGCTGAAATTCTTTAGATTTGGTCCATTTGAATGGCTGTGGCGAATGGGCACGTACTTGACAATACCATCATTACGTAATAGTTCAAAAAAATAGAATGAAGAATGGCATAGACCTAACAGCAAGTTTTTCATATAAACATAATGGTAGTGAACCTAATTTAATCCAATCTTTACTCAAACCTTCGACAAAAACAAACCTCATTATTTTGGGCATTTCTACTTAGGTAGTGACCTTTTTTGTTGTCCAATGCTTATGAAGATGATTATATTAAAAAATCGACAAAACCTTTGTGGTTTTTGTCGATTTTTACTTTTTATTTAGCGGCCCAAATATCAATTTCTATTTTAATATCAGGAAGTCCTAATGCAGTAATATAAGCGATTGTCATAGAAGGATAAGGATTGCCAAACATGGTTTCCCAGTGTTGATAGAAATCATCCCAATCAATTTCTTCTGTTGCCCAAATATTAGCTTTCACCACATTGTCTGCGTTTAGTCCTTCTGTTTCTAATATAATTTGGATGTTTTTTAATGTATTCTTAACCTGCTCAGTTAGTAGTGATGGTAATTCCCCGGTTTGCCCTACCCCAATCTGTCCGGATAATGCGTACATTGTTGCATCTTTAGGGATGATGGTCAGATGGCTGTAATTGCCAACAGGGCTAGGTACTTGGATTGGATTTTTACGTGTAATTCTACTTTTCATGTTCAATCTCCTCTAGGTTTTTATTTTTCTAAAAAAGGGCAGACTTCTCCCTATAAACTCAATTTTAGAAAAAAACAGCAGTTGAGAATCCAATACCCATACTTAAAAAACGCAATGATCTTTTTTTCATTTGGACTCTCCCCTTCCACCTAAAGTAGCTTTTACATTACCATATTTTTCATAAACAATCAAATCTCTTACTTATTTTCCTTTTTGGTAAAAATGCGCAATAACCCTAACAAATAAAATATAACACTTGTCACGATCGCATTATAAAATAACATAGAAATTGAAGTTGGACCCCATACTTTAATAAATTCCCAATTTACCCCTATTACAATTTTAGGGAACATCAATAAAAGTGTTAAAAATATTGCTACAACTAAAGAATGTATAATTAGGAAGAACGTCCTTTGTGCATTGAACGATACTCTAATTCGCTGTTTTTTAACAATCTTCCTCACCGTTGTTAGCAATAAAATACTTAAAAACATCACCAGTCCAACGACAATCACACACAAAAGCGTCATGATTTTATCTATCCTTTGTAAGTTGTCAGAATGATTATTGTTAACATTTTTCCCTTCCCACAGATCCATCACACCTTGACCAATAGCTGTTGTATAGCTCGAGTTCATATTGGACAGGACGGCCACTCCTAATTGTTCATCAGGCTGCATGATGAAATAAGATGTAAATGTTGGATTTTCACCTGCATGGAGGATATATTGTTTTTTGTCGCTTTCCATTACTCCCCATCCACTAGCGTAGTATGTATCCTTATCAAAAGGCTCTACAGACTGATCAGGAATATGCGATTCTTGAATTAATTTTTTATCAATAGAATAAATTTGGCTACTTTCTAACTGTAGTTTTAACCATTTCGCTATATCATTCGTGTTGCTTATCATATATCCAGCAGGTATATTTCCACGATAGATAGGCGGTGTGTAAGGCTGCTCTCTCATAAGTCCGATTTTATAACCAGACGCCATCTCATTAGAATTAACTTGATGAAGACCAACAAATGAATCATTCATATTGAGTGGCTCTAATATATGATGTTTGATATACACATCAAAGGGCTGTCTTGATACCTTTTCCACAATGAGTCCCAAAACATCATAATTGAGCGTTGCGTATTCAAATGAGCTACCTGGTTTTCGATCTAATGGCTGATCAAGTAATTTTCTCACAGTCAACTCAAGGGCATCACTTTCATTACTTTCAGGGATATTAGCTATAGTGATAGTTGGAATCCCACTTGTATGATATAGTAACTGATTAATCGTAATCGACTGTTGCTCCCCATTATATTTTAACTTCAACCATGGGATATACTTTTGGACATCATCAGATCGTTTTAACAATCCTTCCCTTTCCAATTGTAGAATGGCTAGTCCTGTAAATGCTTTCGATGTCGATCCAAGTTCAAATAATGTATCAGAAGTAACTGGTGTTTTGGACTTAACATCGGCATATCCGAAGCCTTTTTCATAGACCGTCTTCCCCTTTTCTACAATTACTAACGATATCCCTGGAATTTTACTAATCGCCATCTGCTCTTCGACAAATTGTTCAATTTTTTGAATTTTTTCATCTGAGTTTGCATTTACGATTATTGGCGAAAAACTATAAAACGCTACTATCATGGCTATCATAAACAGATAGATTTTGGATGATTTCATTTTCATTTCTCCTTTGGATCTATACTTTCAAAAAGTATCGCTAGGTATTAGCTAACAACATTGTTTACTATAACAGGCAATTAGTAGCGGAACCATCGTTCAACATGACTAAAAACGACACTACATGACAATTTTGTAACGTACAGGTCTTTTGCTACAAATCTGTATAGACGACCACATATTAGAAAGAGATCTTACGTAAACAAAAAAGACCAAGCTCAAAATTAATTGATGCATGGTCATCATCTTTTACGCAGCAAATTGCTGTGTTATCGTTTATTTTTAATCACAACTTCTGTAACAGTTAGTAATTTTCTTGGTTTAATATTATCCATGATAATATCCGCGATATCATTAGGATCCATTAAGTTCTTTGTACGTTCCTCCGAAAATATCCCGTCCCAAAACTCTGTTCTCATGCCACCCATGTATACAGCACATACATTAATGGCTGTTTCGTTTAATTCCAATGCTAGGCTCTCTGTAAATCCTTTAACTCCAAATTTACTTGCACAATAAACAGATTCCGTTACTTTCCCTTCTTTACCAGCTGTGGAAACTATATTGACGATCGTTCCTTCATTACGTTCTTTCATACCTTTTAACACTTCTTGTGTACAAAAAATTGTTCCTTTTAGATTAATATCAATCATTTGATGCACTGAATCTTCACTCAAGTTTTCAGCATTATCAAAATACCCAACACCAGCATTATTAATGAGTAATTGAATTGATCCAAATTCATCTTGTATAGTTTGAATGATCTGAGCGACCATTTGTTTTGAAGAAACATCAACCTCATAAATAGAATAACCATTGCTTAAAGTTTTAGCCGTTTCCTCAAGCTTTGATTTCGTTCTACCAAGCAAACAAATGTAATAGCCTAAACCTGAATATTTTTTTGCCAGTGCAGCACCTAATCCACTGCCAGCGCCTGTTATAACAACGATATTTTTGCTCAAATTTATCATCCTCTCTCGCAGTTAATTATAACAGAATAGAAATTTCTATCAATAAACGAGCGTTGAATTGTATGAGTTCCCTTGCCCTAGAACTGGCATGGTAAATCTCATAAATAGGATAAAGACATATCATTACTTATGTATAGTTACTAAAATACATGGATCCAGAATAGGTTTGCTTTCATATGTTTTCTTTTTATTTATAGCAAATTGATTCATATGTCTAAAGCATTACAATAGAGTTTGAATATTATGATTATGTAATCTGCAGATTATAAAACTTTTATTTCGCAAGGAGGTGAATTTCAAATGCCTTTGACTACAGGTCCAGTTGAAAATACAGGGAATCAACCAGCAAATGCAAATAGCGTTCGTATTAAAATTCTTAATCTCACTGGAGGTACGCTCACTGGAACAATCAGAGTTTTCAGACTGAATGGCACAAGACAACTACTATCAACAACTTCCTTTAGCGTAGGTGCAAATGCTTCTACTTTTTTCACTCGAGGTTTAGGACTCTCAGCACAATATGAAGTAGAAATTTCTCCAAATCAAACTGGCGGATTATTTAGTGTTTACGGGCTAACAGCTTCAGGTGTTATCATTACTGCCCAAAGATTTGTTAACTCAGAATTAACACAAATTCTTTAAGTGTTAGAACAGGATTTTTCATTTAAAGGTTAAAGTTAATTCAACACTTCCCTTTGTACCCACTCGAAATTTTTAAATATAATAGAAGAAAGTCACTTATTTTTATTTTTAAATGAGTGACTTCTTATTGTTCTAAGAAGATTTCTTTTCAACCTTGCTTGCTTATCTAAATATCCCGAATTGCTTGGATCATCTTTACGCTCAAGTCATTTCTTCTTTTTGTGAAAACCCCTCACTTGTACCCACTCAAAATTTATATATTAATAGAAGAAAGTCACTTATTTTTTAAATGAGTGACTTTTTATAGTTCTTATAAGGTTTCTTTTCAATCTTGCTTGCATATCTAAATATTCCTAATTACGTGGATCATCTTGACGCTCAAGTCATTACGTCTAATTTTTATTCATTTTTACGTATACAAGTTTCAAGTCATCTCGACTTCTTTCTATTAGTATTATTTTGTAATTTTTTGGGTATGCAATGCATATAATATTAATTAATATAAACGGCATACATTCATTGAATGAAGAATATAATTCTGGAGGGTGTTAAATGAATACAATTAAATCTTTAATTTTCCCCCAAGACTTGAATAGATTGACCAAAACTCTACTTAAAGAGGTTTGTAGTGATATGACTTTAGAAGCAACAGGTAATGTAAATGAACTAGCAAGTAGAGTATGGAACGCTTTTGAACGTATTGAAGGAGATGTTCTTACAACGATAAGCAATAATATTTTTACTGGGGCCGTTTCTTTAGTTTGGTATCGAACTACAAATCCAGCTGGTTTAACTGGGCTTAAACAAAGTATTATTAATAAAATGCCATTTAACCCTTTCGAAACAGTAATTACACCAAATTGCGAAAATGTTCCCATTGAACCTGCCATTATTGCTGCTACTGAAATCGATGGTTCACAAGCTTATTATTTAAGGTTTATTCATAGAACCGGGGTAAATGTAGATTACTTTTTAACTCATCGAAGAGAATACATTAAACATGAAATTACGACAGTTTATATTGATGAAGTTAAGGGAATAATTGAAGTACGAGCAAGTTCAGCAGTTGCAAAGAAAATTATTGCTGGATTAGCTAAAATTGTAGATGATGAATATGAATTCAAACAATATGATTTCTTACAGAAGTATGGCGGAACTCTTGAGCCTTTAGCTGATATTCTTCAAGGAAGGCTTATTGATGCTACAGGAAGACCAGCAGGATTAGTAAATACATTTGAAGAAACGCAAGGTAAATCTATTGTAAGAATACTTTCCGCAATTGATGAATACTATACTAATGGTGAATTATCAGCTCTTGAGCAAAACTTAAATAGCGAAGATATTACCAGTATTTTAGAAACAACACCTTTTACTTTGTTACTTTTAAGTGGTCTTGAAACAATAGGATTAGGAAGCATTAGAGAGTTAAGAGGCTTACCATTGTATAATTATTTAGAGCCTTATTTATCCAAACAAAAAGGATCAATACTATTTGAACATAGTGTTGGTGGTGTGGTACAAGAATATTCTATTCGAATTGGCGTAACTACAAAGACATTTAAGTTCAATGTATTTGCGTCTGAACATGTATTGGATTATATTAGAGAAAAATTGATTCTGCGAGGTAAAAGTTTTGAGCAATTTAAAACCATGGGAAATTTCTCAAAAAATAGATAATGCACTCGAAGCAATTGCTATAAGTAAAGTTGATAAATTTTACCATAGTTATATTGCAGAAATAACTGGCTTACCTCTTGGAGTAGTTATTGATAAATTATCTGAATTAGAAAAACAAGAAGCGCTCGTTATAGAATTAGAATTCCACTGTGAGGAATGTAGTAGAAGTATTTTAACCGCCAATAAACATGAATTGGAAAATATGGATTCACTTACTTGTAAGTATTGTGGGGCCGAAAATTGTTTTGATCCTTTAAACGCTATTCCAATCATCAAATTAAGTGAAGATTTCAAACAAAGTTTTTCTAAAAAAAAAATAATAACAAAAGGGCTAATGTCGGGTTAAGTAAAGAAAATAAACCTGAGAGTTTAAGAGAAATTATTGATATTTTAGCAAAAGAAAATTCTGGTCAATTATTAGATACAGTATCGAAACTCGGGCAAGTCACTATTATTTTAGGAGATGGTTATATGGGTGAATCTAGTAAATATGGTGGTTTAACTTTCGGAGAAAACAAAGGTAATATAACGATTGAGAACAACGGTACACTGAATCAAGGAATAGCTAGCCGATCTGATGATATTATTCTTGCGTTAAAACAACTTCACGAAGATATTCAATGCCTATCAGATGAACAACGAGAAATTGCAGAAGCGCATTTTGAACTCCTTCAAACTCATATAAACAATGGAGATAAAGAGAAAGCTAAAAAACCATTAGAGAAATTGACTGAAATACTTGGTGTAATTACCTCTCTTATAACTATTGCTTCTGCCTTAGGACTTGGAATTCCTTTAAAATAATAATTTATATGAGATTCAAAATTAAACTGCCCTTCAATTGTCGGACATAACTAACCCTAGGACACTAGGAGGTGCAATTTTTATGTGGAGAAATATAGTATATAACTATGGAATGATAAGCCTGACACACAGTCACGCTCAAGTATTTTGGACGCTTTCTCCACTTTACAATTGCCCTTTATTCTATAATTGTCATGTTATTAGATCCCTTTACATATATTAGTTTCGGGATAGCTTCTTTACATCGCCCCAAGCTGTAATCGCATTTTGCTATCCCACCACTTTTGTTAATTCCTTAGATCGGTAAGATTTTTGAAAAACAACTACCTATGGGGATTGAAGCTGGGACATAAGTATCCTTTCTCAGCAAAATAAAAAAGTCACATCAGAAAAGCGCGAGAAATCAACGTTAAAATTGATTTCTCGCGCTTTTTAAGGTTTTGACCAGTTACCTCCAATCCCCTTTCATTTAATCCTCATATTGTTTAGTAATAGAGGTATTAAAGTTCGCGTTATTGTGCTAATATTTACACAAATAAGAATATTAAAAGGAGACCTTTATGAATTCATATGAAACTAGAGTTAAAGAATTTTTAGACTCTAATAATGTAAAAGCTGAACACTTCGTATTTAATCAATCATGCCACTCCGTAAAAGAGGCTGCTGAAGCAGTTAATGGTTCGGAAGACGATTTTGTAAAAAATATTTGCATGATTGACTCAAATAATGAATTAATAGTTGCTATTGTAAAAGGAAACAATAGAGCTAGTACAACTCGTGTTGCCAAATCATTAAACATAGAAAAACCAAGACTTGCTAACGGAAATGAAATTATTGAACATACAGGTTTCCCCCCAGGTGGAGTTCCTTCGTTTGGTTTTCAAGCAAAGTTTTTAGTTGACCCCAAAGTAATAAATATGGATTACATATATACCGGTGGTGGTTCTGAGAACTCATTAGTTAAAATAAGTGTTCAAGACTTATTAAGAATCAATCAAGGTACTATCATTAAAGTAAGTAAATAGCAGTGCAAAACAACCGTATAAAATGACGGTTGTTTTGCATTGTAAGAACAACATACTCTTCTCTACTGCACATTTTCTTTCTGTTGCCCAAGCGGCTCATCAGACGCCCCTAGGAAGCTCTGCTCTGTGCGAAAGCAAAGCGTCAGCACCAAAGCGTTAAGTCGGAACGGAAATTAACCACACGTTATGATGATGAGCCTAAAAGGCAGAAACATTTTCCAATTATAATCGTTTATTACTTTGTAAAGGAGATATGAAAAAGTTCAGTTTACTTAATCTAGGAAGTCTTGTTCTTGGAATAATCGCTTGACTATTACCAATCGGAAATCTTTTGCATTCTAATAAGCAAGTTCATAATAATGGGATAATAATTTGTATGTTGAGCTACAGTGCTTGTACGACATCGATAAGTTTCCAGTTATTTTATTATGACCAACTAGTGAAAATTGAGGATTGGACTGCTCTTATGGATACATCAGGAAGTACAGTTGTTGCTGTAACCATCCTGCTCATCGGTACGATTCTCTTAAATATTTTAACTATAATTGTACATCGTATTAAAAAAGAAACCTATATTCGTAAACGGAGTGAAAAAATGTACAGAAATAACCGTTCCTACTACATAGTTGCTATAACAAATATAATTATTGTTTGTTTAGCCCAAATTTTTTACCAGTCACTACTTGAAGAATCAATAAATATTGCAATTTTTGAATTTTTGATTTTCCCTTTACTTTTTGTACTTATCAATTTTTTTCTTTGGTTTAGCCAATTCAAACTAGAATTTTATGAACACACATTATTTGCCTATCTAGCCTTCTTTGTTTACGTCATTGTATCTTCTATATTGAAATTAGTAATCATAGGACCTGCTCAAGAACTACCTCCAGGCGAAATCGTATTAGGGGCAGATTTGATAATGATTCTTGCCATCTCAATAATACAGTGTCTAATTTTACTGTTTTTAAATTTCATTTGTTATATAGGTTATCGAATCTTTGGAACTCAAAAAAAATAATAATTATTTCCAAATAAAGAATGATACGGGATCAGTAATTTTCCTTAATATAGAAAAGTAAATTACTGATAAACACCCTAATTCCTTTCTATCAGCAGCGAATAATTAATCATCAAGCTTTAACGATCTGTACTTCAATCCTGCGTATACTTATCTTATTCTAACTTATTACTCAATTTGTACTTCCACCATTTCCACTTCGCCATCTTTTGTTATTTTATCTGTCCCAGATTCTTTATTTGTTTTATTTCCCATTGCACATAATAAGCATTATTTTTTACCTCTACGAATACAAAATATTGTAACGGCAAATTTATTAATTAGTTCCATCAATATGTGTTACAATTTTCACGAAATTCATTATGAGGTGATATTATGGAGAGTAATAAATTAGTCTGCAAGGCTTGTGGTTACGACTCTTTTGCAACTGGTCAACTTGGTCATGGTAGTTTTACTACAGATAGTAATATTAGGCCTATAGGATCTTTAATTGCTTCTGGTTCCCCCCTCATTTTGTCATTTTGCAAAAATTGTGGGGAAGTAACTTCAATCAAAGTTGCTAAGCCCGAAAAATTCAAATAATCAGTTTATTATGGTCACTTTCAGCCGAGTGACCCTTTTCCCTCATACTTGTTCATTAGTTTTTATTTCCCTTTTTACTAAGATAACTTATACTTCATAGTAACGAAAGGGAAGATTTTCAATGAACAACAGTTTAATATCAAAATTAAAAGCCTTTGCAAAAAAATTAAAACAAAATTTATTTGTACTTTATCTGTCCTATAAAGATCCCAGAACACCATGGTATGCTAAGCTTGTGGCAATGTTCGTAGTTGCATATGCTTTTAGCCCAATAGATTTAATTCCAGATTTCATTCCAGTTCTAGGATATCTAGATGATTTAATAATTGTACCTTTTGGAATTATCCTCGCTTTAAAATTAATTCCTCCACATGTAATTGAGGATAATAAAGAAGCTGCTGAGAGGTTGAAACTATCTGCAAAACCAAAGAATTGGTTTGTTGGAATACTTTTTATAATTATCTGGATTATCTTTGCTGCTTGGATTAGTAAAATTATTATTCAACATATTTAAAGAAATGTGCAGCAAAATTTTTCCTCCCTTGCTGCACATGTTCTTTCAAGTATTCACTAAGAGAGCCTCATTCAAAATGCATTTACTAAGGCTCTCTATTATAAACCTCACTTACATATGATACGGTTCACCGAAACTAACTAACCTGCTTAATTAGCTCAATAAGAAAAGCTGCCTTTGACTTCGGCAGCTTGATCTTAAACTCTTGCCTTCGATAGTAGAACAAAACGAGCCTAACCTTTTTGTTACTTCACCTAAATTTATCCTTATTTATCGTAAGTGTTTCTTGTAAGATTGAGCTTTGGCATATAAGTACCTCCACCTGCTACCGTTTCTTTTGTTTCAACATCATAAATTGCATATCTTCCTCTAAATTCTTTTTCTGTGTCTTTAAAGGAATAAAAGAAATAAACTTGCCTATCAGGGCTAACAGTCTGATGGTAGTTAATATCTATATCAGGGTAGGAGCGAAGAATATTTCCATCCAAAGTTATATAATTTAATCTTTCTACCTCTTTAAACAATAACTTTTTTCTAATACTTACAGATGCATCAGGCATTTCTTTAAAAAGAACCGTATCCAAATGGATTTGCTGTTCCTTTGACCGTTGCTTATATCTTTGATAAACCTCCTGATGTACAGGATACTTTAAGTCCCTTAATGCCTGGTAAAATTCATCTACAGTTTCATCAAAAACTTTTTCCTTATTTACAGGATATAAATATTCAATTTTATCTGAAGGTGTAGATTGTGAATAAACAGAATTTCCTATTAACATGGAAAGACTGCACGAAAATATAAACGTAGACAAACTAATTAAGAATGGATTTTTCATATAGGTTACTCCCTTTTTAAAAGTAACGTACCCTAAATGTTCTTTAACTATCCTCCCTCTATAAACATTGATGTATCAACGGTTTCCACCACTCAGTGATGAAGAAAAAATATTTTTCCACTTGATTTATTAATCGTATTTTTAATTTATAGTTATAATTTACATTCTGAGTGTACGCTTCGCTAAAACTAATGGAAATCATTAGCTTTTTAATCCACTATGTGATGTATAATGGATCTCTGCGTTACTTATGACGACGTACCCTCCCCATCCAGTAGTGACCTATAGGCTCAATCCCTATTATTTCTTCAGTTCTCTTAGTTCCTTCATCGTTTGAAGAATCTTTTCATACAAGTTTTCGAAGCCTTCTTTCGATTGATGTACCGCAAAGGCTTTTTCTATTATTCACCCGCGTTCATCGACAAAGCATGCGTAATGAATACGCTTTGCAATATCTATACCGACAACGAGTGTATTTTCAGTAACTTGATTAAATTTATTATTCCATTTAAAATGCATAAAGGAGTCCTCCTTGTTTGATGATGGGTCAATGGTCGTTGACACTCATGCATCATACTAGAGAGCTCCTTTTCTTTTCAAGACCTTGAATATCCTTCAAACAGGACAGGAATGCTGCTCCGTTAGAATAATAAGAAAAAGAGCTACCTAAGCAGCTCAATGACCTTCAGTAAAGTATTCGATTAGTTCTTTAAGACTTATTCTAACCTTTTTGTTTTTGGTATTACTCTGACGGTATGAGATTCTCCAACCATTGTAAAAATACTTCCTCTGTATTTTCATTGACGTCTATCTGAATCCATCGTTTATCTTTTGGTATTCGACTGTACCAACTTAGTTCTTTAACGTTAAAATGTTGTTTTCCATTGTCACTGTATTCTTGTAAGAAAAGTATCTTTTTATCTTCATTATCTAAATAATAACAATAACCTTCATAATATACCCCTAGAACCCAAGCATATGGATGCTCGTGTTTTTCTTTACATAAGGACACATTTCCGTTTAAAGCTTTGAAGATGTTTAAGAATTTAGATAAATATTCTTTCTTCACTGGGATGACAGGACAAGCGTAAATAGGCTCTCTATATGTGAGACCAGTATACTGTTCCTCTATCCTTACATCACAATATCTATCTTCTTGAAAGCCTTCCCTGTTCATATCCCTTAAATAGTATTGACCATACTTATTTAGGATTTTCAAAATATGTTTAGATGGAGGTAATACATCACCGTATAAAATCATTACTTTTGTCACCATAAATTCATGATCATTCTCGTTTCTGTCCAATATTTACTTTTAATCACTATAAGAAATCTAATCATTAAATGCTGAATTTGATAATATCATACGAACAAATTAGTAAGCTAACCTGCTTCGTCGTAAAGATAATTCAATTTCTTTCATGGGAGTTGAATTAACGATTGGGATTACGGTCAATAAACTCATCGATTTCATCCGATAACATAAAAACAAGGTGAAAATAATCTTTTTCTGTCATTGGACCTTCAACTCTCCACTTTTGCATTTCTTTATAGTGGAAATCATAAAAATAACCCACCAAATCATGTCTCGATACTCCCTGTTTCTTTGCCATATCCGAAATAGAAAGTCCCTTTTTCCAATATTTTTTATATTGATCAAGACTTATTCCCAAAAATTTAGATATTGCATCATAATCGTATTTGACATGGTAAACTATAGTTCCTTCGTCA
Source organism: Lysinibacillus sp. RS11 (assembly GCF_042019215.1). Classification (NCBI taxonomy): domain Bacteria; kingdom Bacillati; phylum Bacillota; class Bacilli; order Caryophanales; family Bacillaceae; genus Lysinibacillus; species Lysinibacillus sp. RS11. Next base: position 2,598,019 of record NZ_CP168124.1, read on the forward strand.
CTTTTCCCTTGTTCTTGTTCATTTTTTTCCGCATGGACTACTAATGAATAAAATAAAGCTAAGGTAAAGAAAAGAAGTAATCCTTTAAAAATAGACTTCAATATCGAACCTCCTTTTTCTTTATTGTGTGAGGTTTTTGATATGTTATGTCCATCGTTTAAAAAACTTAAATATGCAATAGTAAACAAGCCTGCGCAGTTAGTTGACCCTATTAACTACCTAAAATGATGGATATCTCTAACTTATTATTAACCTAAATCGTCCGATAGCTTATATTGAATAAAAATGAAATATTTGGTTGAGATAAATTAATCTTTTACGAACAAAATAAACATAAAAAAGGAGATGCAAAAATGAAAAAAATTATTATAGTTCCTTATTTTTTTCACTACTATTACCCAATATCCAAGAAGCAGTCCTTTGGTGTATCTATAAGAAATAAAAATTATAAATTTGGAAATAATAGGAACAAGTTTTATGTTTTTAGTAACCCTCGAAGTCACTCCAGTTTTAGGTGCACATAACTCAGTAGGAAGAGACCAACTAACGTTTTCTATAAATCCAAATGAAATCAAGCTTAAAGATTTTAAACACATGGAAAATTTTGGACTTCCACCGCATTTACAAAATATCATAAAGAAAAAGTAAATGATTAATGATTAGAATTTTTGGATTCACTTCCCATTTTTTGGGTTTTTTATTCCTAACCTTCAAGTAATTTAGCCAATATCTTCAATTATTCTGCCTGTTAGTTCAACAATGAATTATAATGATCTTTTACAAAAATCCCTATATTCCGTAATACTTTTTATAAAAATTCAGGACTTCTTCTACATTATAATCCTCAAAATCTTCTTTACATTTCCGTAAATAGCTTAATTCTTCCTTTGCCTCTAAAGTATTCATTTTTTTGAGAAAACCCATTGTCTTTTCCAATCCTGCACCACATAATAGTTGAACATCAACATAGCCATGTGTATCAAAGTCCTTTTCCTTTGCTCTCCAAATTAACAGCGTATCGTCAACACATCCTAAAGCAAATAATTGAATACATAGTGTTTTTAAGTATTCATTATCTTCAGATGATTCATTCTCTATTTCTTCTTTTAATAAATTTCTGATTCTATCAACAAAATCTATCTTAGGTACTAAACCAAAATTTTTTAAAAGTTCTTCAGTTTTATCCATAAATCACAGTTCCCCCTGTTTTCCATTTGATGAACTAAATTCTCCTAATTCATTGTACTCCTTCTTGAACTAACCTTCCCGTTAGCCATCCATGAAGCGCAATTGTAGTCACTCCTATCAAATTTGTTACAGAATTTAAAAAACAATATCGTTGAAGTAAATTTTCTTACGTTACCTTGTTTTGGCCTTGACATTCCACCTTTTAACATAGGTGTGCTAATATTTTTGAGAACCTCAAACCCTGAGCTGTAGCGTGTGACGACGCTACGGCTTTTTATTTTATAATCTTATCCATTCAACTTTAAAAGAATCTAGCTCACCATCTTCATCAATCAAACAGTGTTCCGCGTAACCAATTTGATCAACAATTTTGCCATCTTCGTCATTAAAGCTGGTGGTCTCGTATAAAAGCAGCTTTAAGTGGAACTTCAGCAGAAGCACCTGTTAAAAAGTTAAAACTAACAAATAGTATTAATAATAATACCCTAATTGCCATTAATCACATCTCCATTTAATAGGATGTCTTGACGAATGACAAATATTCGACCAGTGAGCCTAACAATATCTGGCACCAATCAGTGACAAATAAATCATTTTGTCCACGAGTGTTTACGTCACGTGGTTCTATAATAAATAGTCGTTACTTTCCACCGCTTCCATATTGAACAACCTCCATCGTTAGCTCAAAAGCGATTGCTCTTATTGCAATCGCGCCCGTTTGTTGAATTAGGAAATTCCTCTTAAGGTTACAGAGTAGGTCTGTCCTTTTGCGTTAATCCTCGTCAATGATGTAAGAAAAAGAAACGTTATTCCAAAGCCAATCTCGGAAAAAAGACTCTTATTTCTTCCATCCTACCGCTATATCATTAGAGGGGAATTCAATAACCAATTTAATTTGAGGTGAATAAATATATCTGCCCCAATTTCTAACTTCTTCAATTCTGTGTATAATTCTAATCAGTTTTGTTTTAATAACATGTTGATAGTTAAGGTCAATAATATAGCATATTTCATTATTTACATTATGATTTTTAATGACTAGTTCTGCTAATGCACCTTCATAGTCAACAAAGTTAGAAAATAAAGTTTTGTAAAACATCAGTGTCCATTCAATTCCATTTCTGTAAAATGGAAATTCTTTGAATAATTCATCAGTAATTTTTTTTGAATCCTCTTTTGATAATATTTCTACTTTCTCTTCAGAACCAGTATTCGGAAATAACTCTTTAACTTCCTCTAAAACAGTTTCGTATTCTCTTTTTTCCTGTTCTTTAATTCCTTTTTGTTTTTGCTTGTCTAGCAACTCTTTTAAACGTTCCTTTTTATCCTTCACCATATTCACCTAACTATTTTGTTTATTATATTTGATAGTATATCAATTCCACCTCTCACTAACCTCCCCCGTTATTTCAATAAAAAAAGAGCTGCATATGCAACTCTTTGATCTTCAAGTAAATGTATCCGTTAGTTCAGAAAGTTCTACACTATCGGGTCTAGTAGTAAGTTTGTTTTAGGTTTTGCATTTGTTCCTTTTGCTGCAACAACGCATTACTTGTCCTGTAGCGTTTTTTTACAAAAGATAAAATGATCATTAGGGTTCCAAACGTGTAGATGATCAGCACAATATCCTCGAAGCCACAAAACACCGTTAATTCGTCTTAGGTAGAAGCCTTTCGGAAACTCATCATCTTCAGTTAGTATCTCTGATGCTATTGTGATGGAGCCTGATGGAGCTTGTTGTTGCTTTAAAGGATTTCCTGAATTACCCTCAAGCTGATCCAGATACTCCATCCTTAGATGCGGTCCCAGCTCAAGTGGACACAATTTCAACCCAAGTTCATCAGCTTTTTTAAAGATTCGATTCGTATTAGCTCCATCAGGAAAGCCAAGATTTCCAACAGTTAGTTCAACAGTCTGCAGGCTGTACTTCTTATTAGAAGTCGTAAATTTATCATCAGCAAATAACTTCTCTCCATACTCATTCATCAAAATAGAGTACTGTTGCAATTTCTGAATAAGCTGTGATTTAGTAAGTCCGCCAACTTCCACTATTCTGGTGATAAATGGACAATGAGGATATATTTCACCATCGTTTTCAAAGTGCAATGTATTCACTCCTATCTAATTTGTTACTGAATTTGAAAAAACAATAAAGAAGATTATATTTAATCATTTACAAAACCCATAATCCCCTTGTTCAACTGTAAGCCCGTAATCAAATAACGCATATAAATAGCCAGGCACCTCCGGTACGATTGATATGTATCAAAATTAGAGGAGGTGCTTCTTTATGTCAACTACCAAACTAACAATTGTCCCTGTGACACTAGATCCGATCACTGACAACTCTTCATCAACAACTTCACCACAAAACTCTCCTGAGCCGAGCTGCATCATTAAAACAACTAGTGCTGAAATTTCCTTCTTTAATGGCGTAGATGAGCACATCATCCAAACGATCCTGAAGGAGTTGAATAATCAATGAAGCAAGATTTTACGAGCGTGCAGAACATCTACATTATTTGCGGTAAGACCGATATGCGTAAAGGTATCGACGGTCTCGCAGCACTCATTCAGGATTCTTTTAAACTCGATCCATATAGTGATTCCATCTTCTTATTTTCTGGAACGAGTAAAGACCGTTATAAATGTTTGTATTTTGATGGAGATGGCTTCGCCATACTTTATAAACGATTAGATAATGGCAAACTGCAATGGCCAAAAGATGAAAAGGAAGTACGTAACCTTTCACAAAAGGAACTTCGCTGGCTTTTAGAAGGTTTATCGCTTCAGCAACCAAAAGCGATTATGAAATCTGCAAAAGGTGTCTTTTAAATCTTTTCACCAAAGTGGTATAATCATCCATGACTTATACTGAACGAAATGTGGTGAATACAGTGGGTAACGTATCTTCTGACCAAAATGAACGATTCATTCAATTACTTGAGCAACAATTGGCTCATTCAAATCAGCAAAATAATGAACTGACAAAGAAGTTGGATCAATCATTGAAACAAATCGAAGTGCTAACAGAACAAGTTCGCCAATTAACCAAGGCTTTATACGGTTCAAAATCGGAAAAATCAAAGTATCAAGCACCAGACGGACAAGCTTCTTTATTCGATGACGATGCGTCTTTTAACGAATCTGAGCACACAGAAGAACAAAGCACAGCGACGATTACTTACACTGTTAACCGTAAACTACATAAGAAAAAACGGAATGATTCTTTTCATGAAGGGATTGAAATAGAAGAAATTCATCATCACCCCACCAATACACAATGCGACTGTTGCCTTGGCCAAATGACCGAAGCCGGTACAACTATTGCGCGTGAAGAAGCAAAATTCATTCCGGCAAAAATGATGCGCATCCAGCATATTGAACATGCCTACGAGTGCAAGCACTGTAAAATGGATGCCACACAAAAAGCACAAATGAAACGTGGGAAAGCCCCACAAGCTGCCATTCAGCGAAGCATTGCGGGGCCTACCGTTCTAGCAAAACTCATCTATAATAAGTTCGTCCAATACTTACCTCTTTACCGTCAGGTAAAGGAGTGGGAACGATATGGCCTGCTTACGAATGATAAGAACTTATCAAACTGGGTGATCCGTGTAGCTGAAGATTGGCTTCTACCGGTTTATGAACAGATGAAGCAGATATTAACAGCAAAATCTGTTCTACATGTGGATGAAACCTATGCGCAAATAATCAATCGTTCAGACGGAAAATCCGGTCAATCGAACGCCTATAATTGGGTGTCCCAAAGTGTGCCAAGTCAAGGGCCGATCATCGTTCTTTTCCAAAGCGCTTTATCGAGAAGCCGTTCTGTATTAGCAGACTTTATAGCTGGTTTTCAAGGAACTGTGATTTGTGATGGTTATTCTGCATACGGGAATCTACCTGATGTCACGTTCGCCAACTGTTGGGCGCATGTGCGACGCTATTGGCTGAAAGCTGATAGCAAAAACGGGCAAATTGGCGTGGATTACTGTGATCAACTGTTTCACCTAGAACGTCAATTCAAGCATCTTTCACCAGGTAAACGCCGAAAATCACGGCAAAAACATTCAAAGCCGATTGTAGAGAAGTTTCTAAAATGGGTAGACGAATCGCCTTTCTTTGGGAAAAATGCGCTCGCAAAAGCTGCAGAATACACATTAAATCGTGTACACGGATTAAAGGCTTTTCTATTCGATGGTCGAATTGAAATCGATAATAATCCGGCTGAAAATGCGATTCGTCCAAATGTGATTGGTCGTAAGAACTGGCTTTTCTCTGTTAGTGAAGCAGGCGCTAAAGCGAATGCCATCTGTTTAAGTTTGGCTGAAACGGCAAAAGCAAACGGCATCGATTTCTATCAATACCTAGTGACGTTAATGACAGAATTGCCAAATTTACCGATTCATCAGCAGCCAGAGATTTTAAATAATTACATGCCTTGGTCGAAAAAAATCCAAGCCACATGTGCAAAATAGCCATCTATCCGAAAAAATTCAGGGTAGATGGCCATTAGTCGTGCGTACCGAGAAGGTGCGCTTATTTTTTTTATATTTCGGGCTTACGTTCAACTAAACTTAAATGTTAGGAAGAAAGGAAGAAAACAGACTAAAAAGAAGCAACCTTTTGGCTACTTCATCATCTGAACTAAAATATTGTTTCTTACTTTACATTAATGGTTACCCAAAATGATGAATTAATAGAATCGAATTTTATTTTACAGTCATCTATATAGTTTGTTCAGCTGGTGTACTTCATTAGTTACTTCTTAAGAAAATCAACGATCATTTTCTTTTCACGCTTTGGCAACATATGCATGTGTCCGCACCCTTTTAGCATATGAACTGTGTTATTTGGTATGATTCTTTTTGCTCTTGGTAATACTTTTCTCGCGGGAAATAAACAATCTTTTTCTCCTGCCATAATAAGTGTCGGTGCTTTACACTGTTGCATTAATCTCTCATTCACATTGGATGGCATCCCTACTTTTGTTTTCACATGATCAAAACTATCTTTCACCATATCCAAAGTATCTTTATCAAGAACTTCTTCTTTAAGAGCCATAAATAAAGCCGTTTCTTTTATATACTTTTCTATCTTTGTTAGTTTATATTTGAGTAGTGGTATCATCATTTTCACGGTACTGATTGGAAAGGCATTATTAATACCTGATGGCACAATTAATACGGATTTTTCTATCTTTTCCGGTGCGAAACACATCAGTTTTGCCAAAACTCCACCTCCAAACGAAACCCCAAAACAAGCTATTTTATCAAATCCAAGTCCTATTATAACGTCATTTGCCCACTTTCCATAATCATAATTTCTAGGAGAGAGGCTCACTTCATCGCTTTTTCCAGGGTGACCAATAATATCAACGCCATAGATGTGAAAATCCTTAAGCAAGAATCTATACATTAGTAAATTATAGGCAGTCGTACTATTCCCGCCATGAAATACAAGCAATGGTTCACCTGATAGATTGCCAGTTTCAATGATATGGGTTCTTCCAAAACGAGTATGAACGTAAACATCCTTACATGAATAATCCAATTTATTCAATTGAGCTTCATAAAGCTTTAAAGACATTTCTCTTCCCGATTGTGTTTTGTATATACTCATCTGGTCCTCTCCCTCCTATCATTGAATATTGCAGCGTTTTTAAACCAATCTTTTCTTTTTACATCTAACTGTGTTAAATCAGATTTTTCACCTAAAAGATATGCTGTGATAATTTCCTTACTTAGAATCATACAGTTTACATATTCATAGATCCCTATATTAGAATTTCTTGAATTCCCATGTGAAGCAGCGTTATTCCGAAGTCTAACTAATTTACCGCAATAATCAACCTCCCTCTCCAATTTTAAAAAAAGGAGGGTATTTTTAATTTTTCTACGTTGCGTTAATATTCCTTCTAACATCGGAACTATCAAGTTATTAATATCATCATCTTTTCCTTCCTCTTTAAATTCTTCATCAAATAATTCCTTGAGTAAATTAGGCATTACTGAAGATATGGCATCGTTAAAATCTTTTTGATGATGATTTTTGTAAACATCATTAGAAATTAATTTAATAGGTTTGTATACAGATAAAATGCTTCTTCATACAACTCAAGTTCTGATAACTTTAAAGAGCGAGAATAATAATGTAGAGATTTTTTGATAAGTTTTTGTTTCTTAGATTCCGTCTCAAATAACAGAGTTAGAGCATTATTTATTTTAATTATGTTTTTGTTTTTAGTTTCGTTAGAATGGATCCAATTGGTCATTGGTAAATTTTTCGTTTCTGAGATCATATAACTGGTAGTAATAGTTAAATCTATATTGTACATAAAATTTAATAAATCTATCATAAAACGTATATCTTTATTCGCTTTTTCTTTATCTTCTACATCTACATAAATAGATAAAGTATTTATAGAACCTGAACGATTAGTACTCCATTCACTTAGTAGATAAAAATTATGTATTTTAAACAAATTATTACGAGGTAACTTGATTAAAATCTTATTATCACTTAAATCTTCTAATTTTAATGTTGTGACAAACATTTTTATCCTCCCCAAATAATGAAAAGTTAAAATTCCAACCTCCAGAAAATTATACAACATTTAACAAAAACAAAGAACTGATGGTAGATTCTGTCTTTAAATAGTTTTCTCTACAGTAATATGTGTATGTCTTCATTCCATATTAGATGCTATCCATAAAGGGCATAAACCAATTCGAGCTGTAGCGTCTGATCAAGCTGTGGCTATTTTAAATGTATCAGTAACTTTAATTTGCATACACTAATATTGAGTGTATCGCACGCATTTAGAAAGGCTGTGGCGTTGGTTGACCGCCGTGGCTTTTTTTATGTATAAATAAACAAACTGTGTATTTATATTGTCATGAAGTTTTCTCTTGATTTAAAGCAACAGCTTTTCCCTTCGCTGTTGCTTTTTTTATTTTTTAACTAACTTTTCTCAAAACGTTCAAAACATAAGTTTTTCCATAACGGCCCAGACTTTATTGCATGTTGTATCACATTTATTTCGATTAAGCGTTTTGAATCGTTCGTTTTGAGTACCACGCCTTACTAAACGAAACCCTCTTGCTTCAAGATCAGCAATAGCAATATCTAACTCTGTGTCGTTTTTCCGCTGTATTGGTGGTAATCTAAATACGCCATTATGTGCTGATAAACGATTGAACATTAAATCCATCTCCTTGAGAAAATATTCAGCTTATCGTGAGCAACATTGCCATATTTTATTCTGTGAATATCTATGGATTTTTGGTTATTAAATATAGTTTGTTGATTCAGTAATTTTTCAAATCAGAAAAAATCTAAGGATAATAAAACATTTTCTGAACAGACTAAATTCGGGAGGTGAAATCCATGCCAAATAATAACAACAACCAATACGTTAACCAAATCAAACAACAAATCCAACAAGCAGAAGCTAACAAAAATCAAGCATCCGGTCGATTCGCAACTCCGAATGCAATGAACTCAATGAACGAAGAATTCGGGACTGAGACTGATGTTAACCAAGTCAGACAACAAATCCAACAAGCAGAAGCTAACAAATACCAAGCTTCTGGTAGCAATGCAAATAATGGTTACGATAACAATACAAATTAAGTTGATTGATCCTAAACCGGCAACCTTTTTTGCCGGTTTTTTGTTTTCACCTGCTGAACACTGAAAGTTGCTTACGCAGAAGTTTATAAGAAGTTATGAGGGAGGATTCTCCCCTTCTTATTCAACTAACGGTGCAGGTTAGTTAAATTCATAAAAAAACGCCATCCTTTCTTATAATTCCTACAGAAAGAATAACGTTTTTTGGGCTTTATGGATAGTGTAAAAACCTTAGTTTGATAGTGATGGTGGATGTATGGTGCCTGCCTCCTACTAGAGTGCATATCGAGTCTGTGTTCTCTTACTCTTACCATCTTTTTAAAGTCGCTATTACTTTAATTAATTTATAAATTAGTTAGCAACTTTTTAGCAACTTCTCTAGTTGAAAATGGATTTTGACCAGTTATTAGGTTGCCATCTTGCACCACAAAAGAACGAAAGGCTCTAGCTTTCTGGAAAATTGCCCCATGCTTAATAGCTATATCTTTGTTTAAAAATGGTACAATAGATTTTTTAGTACTTAAAATTTCCTCAGTTGTAGTAAAGCCTGTAATCTTCTTATTTCTGATAAGATAATCACCATTCTTATCTTTAATATTTAATAAACCTGCTATACCATGACAAACTGATGCAATATAACCACCGTTATTATAAATGGTTAAGCTAATTTGTTGTAATTCAGGATTATTAGGAAAATCCCACATAACACCATGGCCACCTGTATAATAAATCGCAATATAATCATTGGGATTAACATCTGAAGGGTGCATAGAATTTCTTAATGCTCGATTTTGAAAATCTTCACTTTCATAGATAGAAAATGTGGATTCATCAGCATATTTCATACTACGTGGATCAACAGGTACAAATCCTCCCTTAGGACTGACATAATCTACTTCAAGTCCACTTTTGGTAACTTCCTCAACAAATTCAGTAGCTTCACCAATCCATAATCCTGTAGCCTCAGTTGTATTTGCGTATCTTGTTATGTTAGTTAAAACTACTAAAATTTTCTTCATTATTTCCCCTCACTTTTTTCAATAATAGTTGTAACGTGATTTAATAAATTTTTTAACTTATCAATTTCGGTAGTTGTATGCGATAGAAAATAATAATTTTTAGTTCCTTCACTACGCATTTCGATAAGCCCAACTTGTTTTAAAATTTTCAAATGATGTGACACTGCTGGCCGTGATAATTGAGTCGCATCAGTTAAATCGTTGACACGTAGCCCTTTACATGAATTATTTTGTAAAAGCGTAATGATAATAGATTGACGTTTCTCATCACCTAAAGCAATGAGAAAGTCGCTAACATCGTTAAATTCTTTTTTTAATTGTTCTAATCTTTCCATAAGCCCTCTCCTTAGTTTGTATTTTTAAACCATTAAACCATTAAACCATCGGTCTTTATTATTGTCAAAAAATCAGTAGATGCTGCTATGGTTGACAATTTAAATATTCCACCGTAATATGTTTATTAGTTTAAATGATTAAACCTTTAAACCGAAAATGGAGGTTACAACAATGAATAAATATATGAATGCCGCAGTAATCCATCGCTATGGTCAAAAAAATTTAGAATTAACAAAAATAGAAATTCCGAAGATTTCTTCTGATGATGTATTAGTAGAGATCCATGCAGCAAGTATAAATCCCATTGATTATAAAGTACGTGATGGTAAAGTAAAGATGCTGTTAAGCGTAAGCCCGTAATCAAATAACGCATATAAATAGCCAGGCACCTCCGGTACGATTGATATGTATCAAAATTAGAGGAGGTGCTTCTTTATGTCAACTACCAAACTAACAATTGTCCCTGTGACACTAGATCCGATCACTGACAACTCTTCATCAACAACTTCACCACAAAACTCTCCTGAGCCGAGCTGCATCATTAAAACAACTAGTGCTGAAATTTCCTTCTTTAATGGCGTAGATGAGCACATCATCCAAACGATCCTGAAGGAGTTGAATAATCAATGAAGCAAGATTTTACGAGCGTGCAGAACATCTACATTATTTGCGGTAAGACCGATATGCGTAAAGGTATCGACGGTCTCGCAGCACTCATTCAGGATTCTTTTAAACTCGATCCATATAGTGATTCCATCTTCTTATTTTCTGGAACGAGTAAAGACCGTTATAAATGTTTGTATTTTGATGGAGATGGCTTCGCCATACTTTATAAACGATTAGATAATGGCAAACTGCAATGGCCAAAAGATGAAAAGGAAGTACGTAACCTTTCACAAAAGGAACTTCGCTGGCTTTTAGAAGGTTTATCGCTTCAGCAACCAAAAGCGATTATGAAATCTGCAAAAGGTGTCTTTTAAATCTTTTCACCAAAGTGGTATAATCATCCATGACTTATACTGAACGAAATGTGGTGAATACAGTGGGTAACGTATCTTCTGACCAAAATGAACGATTCATTCAATTACTTGAGCAACAATTGGCTCATTCAAATCAGCAAAATAATGAACTGACAAAGAAGTTGGATCAATCATTGAAACAAATCGAAGTGCTAACAGAACAAGTTCGCCAATTAACCAAGGCTTTATACGGTTCAAAATCGGAAAAATCAAAGTATCAAGCACCAGACGGACAAGCTTCTTTATTCGATGACGATGCGTCTTTTAACGAATCTGAGCACACAGAAGAACAAAGCACAGCGACGATTACTTACACTGTTAACCGTAAACTACATAAGAAAAAACGGAATGATTCTTTTCATGAAGGGATTGAAATAGAAGAAATTCATCATCACCCCACCAATACACAATGCGACTGTTGCCTTGGCCAAATGACCGAAGCCGGTACAACTATTGCGCGTGAAGAAGCAAAATTCATTCCGGCAAAAATGATGCGCATCCAGCATATTGAACATGCCTACGAGTGCAAGCACTGTAAAATGGATGCCACACAAAAAGCACAAATGAAACGTGGGAAAGCCCCACAAGCTGCCATTCAGCGAAGCATTGCGGGGCCTACCGTTCTAGCAAAACTCATCTATAATAAGTTCGTCCAATACTTACCTCTTTACCGTCAGGTAAAGGAGTGGGAACGATATGGCCTGCTTACGAATGATAAGAACTTATCAAACTGGGTGATCCGTGTAGCTGAAGATTGGCTTCTACCGGTTTATGAACAGATGAAGCAGATATTAACAGCAAAATCTGTTCTACATGTGGATGAAACCTATGCGCAAATAATCAATCGTTCAGACGGAAAATCCGGTCAATCGAACGCCTATAATTGGGTGTCCCAAAGTGTGCCAAGTCAAGGGCCGATCATCGTTCTTTTCCAAAGCGCTTTATCGAGAAGCCGTTCTGTATTAGCAGACTTTATAGCTGGTTTTCAAGGAACTGTGATTTGTGATGGTTATTCTGCATACGGGAATCTACCTGATGTCACGTTCGCCAACTGTTGGGCGCATGTGCGACGCTATTGGCTGAAAGCTGATAGCAAAAACGGGCAAATTGGCGTGGATTACTGTGATCAACTGTTTCACCTAGAACGTCAATTCAAGCATCTTTCACCAGGTAAACGCCGAAAATCACGGCAAAAACATTCAAAGCCGATTGTAGAGAAGTTTCTAAAATGGGTAGACGAATCGCCTTTCTTTGGGAAAAATGCGCTCGCAAAAGCTGCAGAATACACATTAAATCGTGTACACGGATTAAAGGCTTTTCTATTCGATGGTCGAATTGAAATCGATAATAATCCGGCTGAAAATGCGATTCGTCCAAATGTGATTGGTCGTAAGAACTGGCTTTTCTCTGTTAGTGAAGCAGGCGCTAAAGCGAATGCCATCTGTTTAAGTTTGGCTGAAACGGCAAAAGCAAACGGCATCGATTTCTATCAATACCTAGTGACGTTAATGACAGAATTGCCAAATTTACCGATTCATCAGCAGCCAGAGATTTTAAATAATTACATGCCTTGGTCGAAAAAAATCCAAGCCACATGTGCAAAATAGCCATCTATCCGAAAAAATTCAGGGTAGATGGCCATTAGTCGTGCGTACCGAGAAGGTGCGCTTATTTTTTTTATATTTCGGGCTTACTGTTAAGCTATAAAATGCCACTAGTTTTAGGTAATGATTTTTCAGGGGTTATTGTAAAAGTTGGGAAAAGTGTAACTGAATTTCAAGTAGGTGATGAGGTATATGGCCGACCAAGAAAGTCTAGAATTGGAACATTTGCAGAATACATTGCCATTCATAAAGATGATATTGCTATAAAACCAAAAAATTTATGTTTTGAAGAAGCTGCCGCTATTCCATTAATCGGCTTGACCACTTATCAAGCATTTTATGATATTATGCAAATAAAACCGAATGATAAAGTACTTATTCAGGCTGGTTCAGGTGGTGTAGGAACATTTGCTATTCAATTAGCAAAGTTAATGGGAGCATACGTAGCAACCACTACGAGTAGTAGAAATGAAGCACTAGTTAAACGTTTAGGTGCGGATAAAGTCATCAATTATAAAAACGAGAATTTTGAAGATATATTGTCTGATTATGATTATGTTTACGATACATTAGGCGGGGAAGCATTACAAAATTCGTTTAAAATTCTTAAGCCTGGTGGGAAAATTGTATCTCTTTCAGGTACACCTAACTATCGCTTTGCCAAAGCGTATGGTTTAAATTTATGGAAATCATTACTGCTTAAATTTGCTACTAGAAAACTGACTGATCTGGAAAAACAGTATGAAGTAGAATATCATTTCTTATTTATGAAGCCGAGTGGAACACAACTAGAAATTATCCGGGAATTTATTGAAGCAAAAAAAATTGTACCTATTATTGATCGAGTAGTATTAATGGATGACATTCAAAAAGCTTTTGAATATTCCGAGTCCGGTAGAGCTAAGGGGAAAGTTATTGTAAAAATAAAGTGATAGCTAATATAAATAAATACTTTGTAAGAGTAGAATTATTAGTGAGTGTACCTTTATAAGGGGAGCACTACATGCTCATCAACTTAATTTCACATGGAGATGCCAATTTTCTCGTTTTGGAGGATTAGCTTTTCTTAACAGATATTAGTGTGACAGAACCCCCATATAGATAATTCTTTGAACAAATTTTTAAAAATGCACTTAAAACAAGGGTGGAGAATTATATCATAAGTAAATACGTTTCTTTAGTAAGATTATCTTTTCTTATTCAACGGGTGCTTTAGTAAAAAAAGAAAGAGTTCTACATATTAGTCCTATCTAATATATAGAACCCTTTAAATTTCCTATCTTTTTTAAATGAGGTCTTGATAAGAAAGAAATTGTTCAGTAACCTTGTTTTTTTATAAGAATAAATTTTTTCATTTCATCCATACTATCCTTGTTTAAAAAAATGGCGAAAAACCAGAAAAGGAAGTGTAGGATGGGAATACTTAGCGGAAATCCAAAAGATGAACCATTGCATTATGGTGAAGTGTTTAGTGTTTGGTCAGGCTTAGTTGCAGACTATGGTATGATTGCTGGATATCAAACATTTTATAATCACGCAGGTGACGAAGATCTAAAAAAAATTATTGAAGATATAATCGAACTTTGCAGGGAAGAAGTAAAACAATTTGAAAAAATCCTAAAAACTAATGGTATTGGTTTACCTCCTGCTCCACCTGAACGACCTGTAGCCAGACTGGAAGATATCCCTCCAGGAGCAAAGTTTAATGATCCAGAAATAAGCGCAGCGCTTACTGCCGATCTAGCTGCTGGATTAGTTGCATGCAGTCAAGCGATGGGCACTTCTACTCGAGAAGATATCGCATTAATGTATGGTCAATTCCATGTAGCAAAAGCTCAAATTGGCGCTAAACTACTACGTCTTAATAAAAGTAAAGGTTGGTTAGTTCCACCACCATTACACGTAGATTATCCAGAAAAATAATATTTATTTACCTGACAAACCGTCTCCCCAGTATAAACTGGGGTTTTTTCCTTTTTATTACCTTATTCATCGCTCCAGAATGTTTTGTACAACGCTATCCCACTACTGCACATTTTCTTTCGATTAATCACAACGTCCATGTTTTTTCATCACTTCTACAATCACATCGATTAATGGCTCATCTGTATTAATCACAATGTAATGTTACTGCCACCTGGCTCTATTCCGTCTCTTCTCGCCCTTTTTCAATATTTTCTAAAAGATAAGTACTACCCACATTTCTTTTGGAGTGGATGGATCAAGTTCGTCTTATGGCTTAATATCGAGTAATTTCTTGATTTCCCTTCCAATACTGTTCCTTAGAAAACTTCATCTGTTTACTGCGCAATTGCTTCAAAAGCATTTTGCAATCGGCTTTTCTTTATGTTCTTTAGTCTCTTCACCAAAAGTTGCTGATGACATTTGTTTAGATATATGCCTTGGATATAAGTCCTAACGGAAATCAACCACACGTTATGATAATGAGCCGTTCTTTAACTTTGTTAACCATTACCAATAAACTAGTTTTCAAATTTGTCCTCCTGCACATTGTCTTTCCGTTATTTCGAATCTTTATCAAACAAGCACCAATACTTTCCAAAAACATATAATGCAATTGAAAGGAGTGGCAAACATGCCTTGGCAATATAAGATTAGATTTTTATTAGGTCAGCCAGTTGGTGTTTCCTTTACAAATGGTCAAGGAACTTCTGGAGTATTGTGTGGGGTTTCTGGTGGGAAATTACAAGTGATGGAATACTTATATCAAAGTCAATTTGCAATAAAACAATACGACTTTCGGATGATTAGCGATGTTAACGGGTTCCCATCTTGTCATATGTAACAACCGTTATATTAGCCGAATATAAATCAAAAGGCTGAAGCTTAAGCATCTCAAAAACGATATAAATATTGGTGTGCGGAAACAAAAGAAAGAATATGATAGTGAATTAGAAGAGGACAGATTACGTATTACTACCGCAAATCTAAAACCAATAAGTAGAGTTACATTGTGATAATGTTCAATGCCATAAAAAAACATCAAAGCGAAAGCTTTCTTCCCATATATTGAGTCACACTTTTTCTAAGCATTTGATTATGACATACTTTACATGAAAATAAAAAACACTCAGCTCTCTTAATAAGTGGCTAAGTGCTCATTTCATTATATTCTTGAATGGCTTCCTGAATCAGTTTATTCACTTCAACCATTTCATCATCTTGAATAGCTTCGTTCAAGATGTATTTCATTCTCTCAATCGTATATAATTTCAAAAATTTACGGTACTTTTGCATCGAATAACCTTCTCCTGCAAAATCAATCCATTCTGGAACACCATCGAGCGTATGTTGATATTCAAAAAGATTTTCAATGTATCGCTCTGGTAATTCTAAATTCATAAGTTCTTTCTTCACTTTATATTTCCTCCGTATAAACTACATTCCATAATATCTAGCAATCGCAACTTTTACATCAGCTTCAAAGAGCGAGTGCTTTCAAGATAATCATCAATGCCATCAACACCTTGAATACTTTGGTAAAATCATCAGTGAAATAGGCTTAGAGTTGTAAATACGCATTTTCCAGACGCTATCCTTTGAATTTACGTGTTCCGTCCGTTTTTGACCTACATTTCCAAGGGTATTCGCGGCGAAATTTTGCGCTCTCGCCTTGCACTACTGGATGACTTTCTCTCCTTGGGGGTTTTTGATCCTTTTGCATTTCCTGCCAAGTTCGATTCCATGTGGACCAATCCTTGATATCAACAGTTGTCACTATACTCCTATTTTTATTTTACTTACTTGTACTCAGTTCGTCCAATTGCTCTGAATATCTGAGCCGCAGACTTATAAATACTAAGACCAATGCAATGACCGTTAGGAAAACTCCAAGCAAACGAAATCCTGTAAAGTTGAACTCCCCTCCCATGATGATGCCTGTCATCAGTGAAGATAAAATTGTTCCCAAGTATCTCGAGGTATTAAATAGGCCAGATGCTACACCAACAATTTTTTTTGGAGAGCTATTAAACAAAGCCGCCTGCATACCAACAGCGTTTAGCCCGTTGCTAAAACCGAATGCAGCTAACGCCAGGCACACACTGATGACCGGTGAATTTTGCGTCCATGTCACGATCCACACTGAACCAACTACCATCAGTAATGAGGATACGATCAATGCAGGTCTGGGTCCCGATTTACCGACCCATTTTCCAGCTATCGGCGAAGCTACGATCGAGCTCAAGCCCAAGGTTAACATAAGAATACCTGTCTGAAATTCGCTGACATGCCGCACCATTTGCAGGTATGATGGGATCCCGAAAAAGAGTGCATAATAAAGCAAGTTAACGAGCATGTATTGTATATTGACCCAAGTCATCGCCGGATATTTGGCGAAGGTGTGCAAAGGAATAAAGGGCGACACCGTTCTTAACTCATGTCGTACGAATATCCCCAACGCAACGAGGCCGATTATCCCAACAACGATATTCCACATAGAGAAATGCCCGGATGATTTCGCTGACAGCAAGCCAACTAGAAGGGCAATCAGTCCCACCGCAAAGAGCAGAATTCCTGACACATCAATTACACTCCATAATTTTCGAAGCGACATGTCACGTGAAACCGATGCTACCGGCTCGTCTTTAGGAATCATTTTCCAAGCTAAAAGAAAGCTCGCCACTACAAACGGAATATTGACGATGAAGATCGCTGGCCAGTCCCACCACTGAATAAGTACTCCTCCTACAAAAGGTCCTATAGCTGCCGCACCGGATAGAAAAATCGATAATCCTGCCAACGCATCTGCTTGCTTATCTGTAATATGAATGCGTACAATTGCTGTTCCAACTGCGATCAGCATACTAGTTCCGATTGATTGCACGATTCGGGATACGATAAGCCATCCAAAATTCGGAGAAAACGGGGCCAGAATAGAAGAAACCAAGGATACAACAAGACCAGCCAGAAATATCTTCCTTCGACCAAATAAATCGCTAGCCTTCCCCATTACAGGTTGCGCGATAGCACTAGCAATATAAAAAGAAAATACAATCCAAGAAACAGTGGTAAAATCAATGCGATACACATGTTGCAACCTAGCAATAGCAACAGAAATCATCGATGAATTTAAAGGGTTTAATAATATTCCTAGTCCAACGGATATCATTAACCACCTACTGCAAGAATTCATTTTTATCCCCCCTCGTATATTTGTTATATTGATATCTTACTTGAAATTCAACATTCACTCCAACGCATTTCAAGTTATGTTATCATTGATCAAAAGGAATGAATGGAGAGAAAAAAATGGAACTTCTTCAACTACAATATTTTCTAGCGGTAGCTCGATTAGAGCATGTAACCGAAGCTGCACGAAGTCTCCACGTTACGCAATCATCGCTAAGTAAAACGATTCAACGCCTGGAAGAAGATTTAGGGGTACCATTATTTGATCGAACAGGGAGGAAACTGCGATTGAATGAGTTTGGCAACAAATTCCTTTGTCGCGTGGAAAGGGCTTTGTTCGAGTTGGAACAAGGGAAGCAGGAGATTAGCGATTTGTCCAGCGCAGAATTTGGCACACTCAAGCTGGCAGTAACCACAGCAAGCACATTGCCCCAGATTCTGCGAGAGTTTCGTAAAAAACGGCCTAATATCCAATTTCATGTGCAAATGCTCACCACGCTGGAAATGGTCACGCTTTTACATCGAGGTGAAGTCGATTTTTGCTTATCGTCCCCTCCTATCCAAGGGGAAGACATCGAATGTCAAGTTGTCTTCGTTGATCCCATTCTTGTAGCTGTTCCTATTGGGCATCGGCTAGCAGACCGAAGTAGCGTAACTTTGACAGAACTAAAGGATGAATGCTTTGTCGGTGTGAAGAGAGGCTACGGCACTCGCGATTTAGTGGACTCTGTATGTAAATCGGCCGGAATTGACCTTAAATATGTGTATGAGGGCGATGAACCTACACGGCTGATCAATCTTGTAGAAGCTGGAATAGGACTTGCTTTCATACCAAGCACAGCAAAGATGCCATGGGAAAAAATTAAATACCTTCAAGTTGAGAATCACGAACTTGTACGCGATATCGCTTTACTATGGCATAAAAGTCGGTACATGACGCAAGCTTCTTTGGAATTCCGCGAGGTCGTTCTGGACTATTTTGAAACAATATCGAACCAGTCCGATTAAATATTACAGCATGATTCATACTGATTCGATTGGTTATTATGTGGGTTGAGCACAATAATTACAACGGTAAAATTTTATTCAACTACTAAATCAGAACTTTGAGATTTTATGAGAAGAATGGTCGGAAGAAGAACACATCCAAAGTGAAAGTTGAAATGTTCAAAAAGGTTCGCGTCATCAGCCATTAATGAATCACTTTAATTACCCAAATTTGGGGTGCAAAATGGGGTACAAACATATATAACGTATTACAATACAAAAAGAATTAAGGCAAGATAAAAAGGCATGAGCCCGATACAATATCGAACTCATGCCCAAACCGCTGCTTAATGAAATAACCGTGTCTAACTTTTAGGGGTCACTTCAACTAAGAGTGGTTTTCTTCATTAAAAATTAAAGTTTTACGATGTTTGCAGCTTGTGGTCCACGTTGGCCTTCTTCTACTGAGAATTCAACTTTTTGACCTTCTTCAAGTGATTTGAATCCGTCACCTTGGATAGCTGAGAAGTGAGCGAATACATCATTCCCGCCTTCCATTTCGATGAAACCAAAACCTTTGTCTGCGTTAAACCATTTCACTGTACCTTGTGCCATTTAAATGACCTCCATTAATTGTATTAAATAAAATCATACTACTTCAAAAGAAAAAATTCACATATTACAAAAAGTATCTAACAAAACACGATTACTCTTTGTAATATGTGAATTCATTGTTCCTTTGTAAACGATTCTATTACATCAACTATATGTTAAAAAAACATATTTGTATAGTGTAAAAGCAAATTTATTAACTATCAACTAAGCTAAATGACTTTTAAGCGCTGTTCCAGCATCAGTAAAAGACATAGCTCTTAAAAGAGAAAGACGGACCGAACTTAGCTCTAGTCGCATCTACCGTATGCTGGGAGATACACCTGAAATGGCAATGAAAGCATATGCACATTCGCTTGATGATGAAGAATTAAAAGCCACTAAAATTCTTACATCATTAATAAAACTTGAGTAAATTACTTATTTTCACTCAAATTCAGGGGTACAAATTTAATTTGTACCCCTGAAACATTGATATATAAGCATTTAAAAGGCTATCTAAATATATTGTGTTCATAAAGGTAATCATAGGAAAGATCGACGAACAAATACTCATGCTCGTTGATAGCAATCGAAAACGTTCTCGTAATTTCCCCTGTCTCAATATCTCGATAAAGCTCTGAAATTTCCCCGCTTTGATCGTTGCGCATTTTAATGATGGTTTGTAGGAAATATGGACGCCAACTCCAGTTTTTCTTAATAGCACTAGGCTGCAATTCCCACTGTCCATCTATACGCATTACGTTTGGAGATAGCTGGAAGCCATCTTCATTACAAATATATAATCTGAATGAATAACTATCCAACAACTTAGCTAAATGCTCTAAATGTGAGATGTTATCACTAGAAGGTTTAATACGATGAACAATTGCCTCTAGCTCCTCCCGCAGTTTTTTCAGTTGAAAATATTGCGCATTTAATATTTTCTTTTCAGTAGTAATAAATTGCTGACACTCCTCTTTAAACCGCTCCTTTAAGATATCCTTCTCAACAAATGTTAGTGCAGGATTTGCTAAGTATCGCCCTTGATAGAAGCGCCCCCCATTTTTCCAGGCAAACTGTAATTGATAAACAGTTTCGATTCCTTCAAATAAGAGGTTTGCGCCAATTTTATAAGCTAGACTACCTATTGCTGATATCATATCCGACTGCGCAGACCAAGAATCATAATTTAAATCTCGAATATTAACCTTTAAAATTTGTGGGGATAATAGAGCAATATGTTCTAAATGACTCTCCGCTCCCACTTCTTGCACAGCAATTTTCACACCAAAAGTCGTAAAATAACGTAGTGCATGATGCAACTTATTAATGTCACCTAAAAAACGGTGTTCAGAAACAACTAACACAATACGATGTAACTCTTCTTCACTTATATATTGTTGAATAATATTAAAGTGACTTTCGCCAAAATCCTGCATCAGTACGTTCGGATTACTTGGAATATAAATATCAAATTCCGGTGCAATTTCTTCTATTCTGGCTAAAGCAGCATGTAGAATTTTATGTTCCATGTCAATACGGTACTCTTCTGGAATATCTTCATTATTTAAAAAATCTTTTAAATTAATTTGTTGACCCTCAATTTGTAACTGTCCGGAAATTTCGTAGGCAATCACCGTATGCGCATCTGCGCTAAATATAGGTTGAAAATACCCATGTATTTGATCTAAATTTGTTAACACTTCAATTGCGTCCATTGTCGAAACCCCCATACATGAATAACGCCAAAACTGTTACTCAAGAATAGCATTACATTCACAGCTCATTTCATAAAAAAAGCTCTCTGACTGTATAATAATTCGTTTATGGTAAATTCGCAACTTCACTTGGCAAAATTTGATGGGAATAACAGTTCTGAATTTTCAGATAAAAATCACCAAACTCTTTTTAAAACGAGGTAGCTACCAATTCATTTTCACAATAAGGGATCCTAAAACTTTATTAAGTTTCTAATACATTAAATTTGCTAAATTCACCATCACTTTAAATAAGGATCACTGTTTTTCTTGTACTGTTGAGTAAAGAATGTAAAAATTTCTTTATCACTATAATTTATGCAACTAACCGCCACGAATGCCGTGATAATTAGAGTTATTCATCCAATTTACTTATATTTTCGGTCGTTCACCCATTTATTCAGAGTAATTGAGCTATTGTCGCATTACCTTTTTTTCATGTTAAAAAAGTAAAATCCCTCACAATGATAAAATGATAGCCATTCTAACACGAAGCGGTGAAATGAAGGGATCTCCATATGTTTCATATTTTTCAAACAACATGCAAAAAAACGAGGTCATACCATCTGCTAGTATACCTCGTTTAATTTTGTTTAGATCGATATTTAATTGTTTCTTAAGCAAATGCTGAAATAGCAACTAGCACCCAGGCAACGATAAATAACATACCGCCTATTGGTGTAATCGCTCCAAGCTTTTTCACGCCTGTAACGGCTAAAACATATAAACTTCCAGAGAAAAACACAATACCAGCAAACATTAAATAACCTGCCCACGAAAGCATACTAGATGCTCCTAAAAGGGCGTCACTAGATAAAATACCAAGTCCCAATAAACCTAATGAGTGATACATATGATATTGTACCGCACTTTCCCAAATGGCCGCATAATGTGGTGACGCAAATTTATCTTTAAGTGCATGTGCCCCAAAAGCACCTAGCACAACACCAAGACAAGCCATAATAGCCCCTAAAACTAATAACATTTCCATATATACGTCTCCTATTTCGTCTCACATGCGATTTCTTTATATTTCGCATCCCATGCTGGATCAATTTTACTCAGGGATACCGGACGTAACGTATCTTTATGCGCTAAAATATGTACGGACTGAGCAGTCGCAGCTATTGTGCCATCTTCATGTAAAATTTCATAGCCATATGTTGTACGTAAACGATCATGTTTTTCCACCCATGTACGCACAGTTGCTACTTGACCATAATGCATAGCTGCCTTATAAGAAATGGATAAATCCATCACTGGTGATACATAACCATCTTTTTCTAATGCTGCATACTCAAAGCCTGCATCATTTACTAACTGTGAACGACCAATCTCCATCCAAATGATGTAGTTGGCATGATACACCACGCCCATTTGGTCAGTCTCAGCATATCGAATTTCAATTTGTTTCTCACTAACAAACATTTTCTTCACCTCGTCCTTCATTATAGCGTAAAAATATTGATTTGGCGGGTTTTTGCTCTATTGAATTTTGTGAGGTGAAAAACAATGGTTCGATTAAGTGTGATGATTAATGAAAAAACAAATTTATTATATGTTTATCTCTATTCCATATAAACTCGTATAAAATCTTTTAATTGGAGTACTTTCTGGGGTACCATTATTTTAAACATAAAATACAACAGCATTGAGCAGGTACAATACTATAAATATAAAATCATTAAAAAATCACTCATTTTTTTCGAATAAGTGATTTTTATGTCCATTTCTATTATCTGAGAACAACGAACTATCCATTAAATTAGTGGGTACCTTAAAAACAATACTGACAACACTTACCAATATTGATATAATTTTAATGTTGCAAATATATACAATAGAGGAGACTACTTTACAAATGAAGAAAAAACTAATTTTTAGCGCAGCACTGGTACTATCTTTAGGACTAGCTGGGTGTGGCGCAGATTCAGCTAAAGAGGAAAAACCGAAAGAAGAAACTCAAAAAGCTGTATCAGCTGAGGCTGAAAAACCTCAAGAGAAAGCTAAAGAGGACAGTGTTCCTAGAGAATATAAAGCAGCGTTAAAAAAAGCCGAGTCCTATGCAGAAAATATGCAAATGTCAAAGGCAGGGATTTACGATCAGTTGACTTCTGAACATGGAGAGAAATTCCCTGCAGAAGCAGCTCAATACGCTATAGATAACATTGTTTTTGATTGGAAAGAAAATGCATTGAAAAAAGCACAATCATACGCAGAAAATATGAGTATGTCAGATTCAGATATTTACGACCAATTGGTTTCTGAACACGGGGAAAAATTTACTGCAGAAGAAGCGAAATACGCAATTGATAATTTAAAATAAACTCAACTTCAATAACATATATGCGGTAGAAACAAAATGAGGCTGGGACATAACTAGCTTCAATTAGTGAGAAATCCGAATTTGAATTCATTCAAATTCGGATTTCTCTATTTTTTATGTTGTCTCCGGATAGTCCTTAGCTAATGGCTGTGAATTTTCTTAAATTCACGGCCATTAATGCGAGACCAATCTCGTTTTCAACCTTCGATTTTCCTCGTACAGAAAATCGAGTGAAACGCAAATTAGCCTTGAAGAATCCAAAAACTGGTTCCACGTCAATTTTACGTTGACGATAAATGGTACTCGTTTTTTCTTCTGAAAGCTTTGCTCGCACATATTCTTTTTGTTGTTCCCACTTCTCATTCACCATTAACTTACGATTATTTCCTTCTTTTGCTTTTGTACATAATGAACGGAGGGGACATCCGGAACAGTCTTCACATTCATATATCTTAAACTCACGCGTAAAATCAAATTTAAAACCGGTGAAATTTTACTGATCGTAAAATTTCACCGGCTTTTAGTTTAGAGATGGGTTTTGTCCCAGCCTCGTCTGTATGCTTTTATCCCATTTTCAAAAGGTTTTTTATTTCATTTTCGAGACACTCAACAGATCCACTTAAAGCTTCCTCTAAATCTTTATGAGCAGCATCATAATCTTTTATTAATTTATCTTGTACAACTCGTAATTTATCTGTCCGCACTCCTGTTTTTATGTCTTTAAATTCATTTGAATCAATTTCATAAATCATATTTTTCAAAAGCCTAGACTACTCCTATTAAGAAAACTTGCGTTTTTAAAAATTATGCTGCTTGAATTTGTACTTGTGAAAAAGCATTCAGACGATCCACCGCTAACTTGCAGGCATTATAAATAAACGTCACCAGGTTGAAATGTAGTTTAGCTTTTCTTCCTGTTCTGTGACGGACATTGTTTAACTGAAAATATTGCTTTAGGTATGCATTTACACGTTCAACGGCTGTACGTTCCTTATAAAGTTGCTTCCATAGTTCGGAGCCTCGTGCTGGATAAGTGAATTTTCGTAAATCCGTGTCACATTTGATTTTGAAACCTTTCTGACAGAGGGAATCATCACGTAACGGACAGGTTGCACATTGCTTTGGTCTTGTGAATTTTAGTGTACGGTACTTTTCATCGAAGCTGTCGTAACGGTAGCTATGTTCACGTACACAAGTCGGTCTGAAATTCTCATCAAATCCAAGATATTCGCCTTCATTGCGGACATTATAGGGAATGACTGCACGCATTTGATACTTATGTAGTTGACGGTAAATTGGTTCATAATCATACCCTGCATCGAATATAGCGGTCGTGAAATGTTCAGGAAATTGGTTTTCTACTTTCTTTAAAAGAGGAATCGCGGCTTTACTATCTGACAAATTGGCAGATGTCATAAGGCGTCCAACGATATATTGCCCTTTTGTTGTCACGGCGAGATGACCTTTAAAGCCAAACCAAAACGTATTTTTGCCGTCACTGTTCTTTTTGATGCCCCAATTCGGTTCGATGGGCGCATCTTGCCACAGTGTCTCCAGCGGTGTGTCGAGTTGGTCCTTGATTTCTTTTTCATAAGTTGACTGATTGGCTTTGATTTCTACTTGTTTCGTCAGCCAAGCATCGCGTTCTTTTTTTGATTTCCGTCCTCGTTTTTTAAGTGGTGTAGGTTCTTTTTTCTCAGAAGGTTTCGCTGCATCGCGTGATTCGAAATGCGTGGCATCAATCGCGAGGTGCTCATCACAAAGAAACCCTTCTATAAAGGCTGTTTCAATCAATGTATCTTGCATGCAATCGAGGACATCTGATTGACTAATGACGTCGATCATACGCGAATAAGACGCTTCAGAAGGCACAACATCTGAAACAAGAAAACCACAATCTAAGCGGAATAAAGGGTCATTGACCAAACGTTTGATTAAATCCTTAATCGTTGGAATACGCTCGACAATGCGAATAATCAGTGATTGGATCATCGCACCATAGTTTAGTTCACGTGGGGCACCACGCAATGTCCTTTTTAAAAATAACTGAAAAATAGGTTGTACGTCGAAAGTGGCAAAAATCGCATCAAAACGACGGGAACTTTCCATTTCCAATAATTCTTGGATGTCAAATAGGCTCATTTGCTTTACAATAGTCATAGGGCATTCACCTCATTCAGTATGTTAGTTTCGTCGCTATCATTATACCGAATTTGGGGAGGTGCCCGTTTTTTATTGTTTCAGAACCCCTGATGCTAAAGGGATTAGAATTATGAAATTAACTCTTAGGTATCTTTTATAACTATCAATTAAATTACTTGTGTTGTCATAGATTAATTGATAATCCAAATCATCCAGAACAAATATCTTATATTTTTTTAATGAATCCTTATACGAATCCAATTCTTTAATATCTAAGAGAGGTCAAATGCTCATCTTTAAAATCAAGTCATTTTCTTATTCTGTTCTAACTGTTGGTATATTAATTGGAGTAGCACTAGTAGCAATGTTTAAATTAATAGATAAAGAATATTTTATTTATTATGTAATGCTTGTGTTTTTCATTCAAAGTATATCATCATCTATTTATTTGGCCGTTGTTCGGAGAGTGTAAAACATTTTGTAAATAACCCTGTCTTAAAATGAGGACAGGGTTATTTTGGTTTACTTCATCATCATATCTAAAATACGCTCACGCACTCTTTGCACACTTGTATGACTCTTATTAAGTTTTGCACCAATCCAATGGAAAGGCATGCCCTCTAGCAACCAAAAAAGCACTTCTTGTTCAATGTCGCCAGTAACCTTGTCTGTTAGATTTTGAACCATTATTAATTCATCTTTAATTTTATTAATACGAACCTCACGTGAAGCTCTGATTTGAACATGAGCATGCACTGGATCACTTGTACTTCCTACAGCTTTTGGCATTGTTGCTTCAATTCCGTATTGTGCTGTAGATGCAGCAGCCGTTAAAGAATCAAGCTCGTCCTTCATCCTCATGAACTTACACATGATGTCGTGGTACTTCTTAATTGCCTTGTCTAGTTGGTAGCGATTTAATTCTGTTTTCTCTTTTAACATAGGTTTGCCCTCCTACGGTGTGTTATAATAATTTCGAGAAACCTCAAAGGGCATTACCAATTCTGAGCTGTAGCGTGTGACGACGCTGCGGCTTTTTTAATGTATAAGGAACTTCAATTTGCACAAATTAACGTTGAGTGTATAGCACGCACTTACTAGGTTGTGACGCTAGTTGACCGTCACATCATCCCTCTACAGGGTCACTTCCATCTTGAGTGACCCTTTCTTAGTTTCTTTCTTCAAAGTGTTCAGTAGTTTAATTTATAAATATATCTATTAATCAACCAATAATGTAAAATATTACTTAATCCAATTTATCAGTCTTCTGATATAAAAACACACAACGGAGGTATACTATGGAAATAAAAATTGCAACACTAGATGAAGTTCAACAAATTGAGGTTCTATACCAAGAGCTTTTTTTAGAAATGTCAATCTTACAACCAAAATATATGCAACCTGCTAAACAAGATGTGAACTTTATTAGGAACTCAATAAATGAAAACGAATCAGATATTTTAATTGCTGAAAAAGATAATCAAGTATTAGGCTTTTTGCTTATTAAAGAAACGATAACACCTCCATATTCATGTCTGGTTGAACACAAATATGCCTTTATTATCGATGTAATTGTTGGAAACCAATACCAAAGTAAAGGAATTGGTTCAGCTTTACTTTTAGAAGCCAAAAAATGGGCAGAAAATCGCAATTTGGAATACTTGGAGTTAAACGTATTATCTGAAAATATTGGCGCTATAACTTTATATGAAAAACATGGGTTCAAAGATATGAACCATAGAATGCGTTTTGAATTATAGACGTTGAACACAGAATTCATTATGATGAGGAGCTGTTAACTACGGCTCCCAATACATCACTTCTCCTATCCCTTCCTGCACAATTTCTTTCAATCGTTCAACAACTATTTGCTTTTGATTTCTATAATTTCGACTTCTACATTTTGTTCACTTTGGATAATTACCTGTGCATCTTCATCAGAATGCCGGTTTCTAAGCCCTTTACATGTTGTGTACCAATATGTGATGCCACATATCCCAATACTTCTTCTTGTTCATATCCTTTTAAGCCCCAATAATTTCGAACTTGTTCAATGGCTCCTGATAGGTTTTAGATTTTTTTGATCACTTACTAGTGTCATTGGTAAATGTTGGTAACTTAATGAGTATTACATAATAATTTCTAGTGATAATAAAACCTCTTCTGAACAGACTAACTTGAGGAGGTGAAATCCATGTCAAAAAATCGAAACAAGAACCGAACTGCTGACCAAATTAGACAAAGAATCCAGCAAGCTGAAGCTAACAAAAATCAAGCTTCTGGTCGTTTTTCAAATCAAAATTTTATGAGATCAACGAACAACGTAGAATTCGGAACTGAGACTGATGCGAACCAAGTAAGACAACAAATTCAAAATGTGGAAGCAGAGTACCTCCAAGGAGCTTCTGGCCCTAAAGCAAATTATGGTTTTGGAAATAACTTAAATTAATTTTTTATTCGGCAGATTTTTTCTGCCGGTTTATGATTTTAATCCCCAAAATTTACCACTCAATCGTCACCTCTGCTCTAGGCTGCTCTGAATAAAATTTTCTCACGGTCATATCTACAATCTGAGAATCATCATGCCAAATAATTTTGTTACACCCATCCTTGATACCCTTAATCAAGTTGTCGAGATTAGGCTTTGTCAATGGACGTAATTCACCACTTGCTATAAGCTTTCTCTTTGGACCTGTATGGTATTTCTTTGGAGGTATGAGAAAAATATCAGCTTTTAGTTTAATAGGCTCTGTAATCAGTTCAGACGGCTTATTTTTGCCATGCTACGATCTTTACGAAGTCTTTGAAGTCTTTGCTCTTTGGTGCGTCATGTGTGACAACTTTCTTACCTCGCTTACTAAATCGAGGTCGCTCTTGCGGTTGAATGACCCCTGGTATTTCAAATGTTAAAGTGTTCATATTTGTATCACCTCTTTTAAAATGGGAGATCGTCCTCAGATACCTCAATCGGTCCCTTGCTATTAGCAAACGGATCTTCATCTGCTCTCGTATAACTCGGCTGATTATTACCGCCATTTTGCCCCTGTAGATTACCTTGATACGCTTCACCTGTATTTGTTCTAGATTCGTAGTTTGAAGTGTTCTGTGAGCCTCCTGTGCCGTTTTTCGGCTCTAAAAACTGAATGCTGTCGGCTACAACGTTCGTAAAATAGATTCTTTGCCCGTCTCTCTCATACGAACCAGATTGTATCTTTCCATCAATCCCAAACAGTGATTCTTTCTTCAGAAAGTTAGCTGCATTCTCCGCCTGTTTTCTCCAAGGTTGTATTTGGATGAAGTCAGCCTCTCGTCACCACTCTGATTAGCAAATGCTCTGTTAACTGCTAATGTAAATTGAGCCTTTGCAGACCCTTGTGGTGTATATGCAAGGTCAACGTCTTTTGTAAGCCGACCAGTAAGGCAAACTCGGTTGATCATGCTGTTCCCTCCAGTAATTCAGGGTTTTCGTAGATGTTGCCGATTACTTGCAATCCATCGTTATATGCAGCAGGTGTAGATCATTCATCATAAGAACCACGGTAGTAATTTCCTGTATAACCAACAAGCCATTTGTAAGTTTGGTTCCAACCTTCTTCAACTAGGTTTTCAGACCATTTAACAATAGCTGCGTAACTTTCGATTCCTACGCCGTTGTCGATTTCCCAATAAATAATATCCCCCTCATAAATCTCTTGCCGTTCTTGTCCTTTAAGCCTGTGTATTGAATGTAAGTAATTTTGTTGTGAAGTTGATTTAATGGCTCTTTACCACTTGTGGCAAAAATATCGTTTATTAGCCCTCCCATAAATTCGATATGTTGGTTCATAAACGGATATGGACCATTTTTGACGTGTTCATTTTCAACCCAAGCACGAAACTTAATCTCTCTACTCATGCAGCAACCTCCCTTTCTCCAGCTTGGTAATAAGCATAGCCTCGTGGATCGTTTTAAACCCTTTGAATTCTTGAAGACGTAGCATCCACTTTTTAAACTCATTGAAGTAATGTTCATCACCATAGACGTAATGATTTCGATGATTTAAGACGATTTGAGTTATGATGTCCTTCTCGTTATTCATGATCTTCACCACCTAAAGCTTCACGAGCAATTTTGTAAGCAGGTGTTTCCAACCTTCCATGATAGGTGCAGCTAGTCTCTTATAGATTAATGCTTCCTACTGTCCAAGGAGTATTTCGAGTTTTTAAATCAGCGGTTTCCTATGCTGTTGAAGAAGAAATTCTTATTCGTGATCGTTTTAAAAAAATGGACTTTAGTGCTGCACCTACCAGTGATAAAGAAAACTACTATAATGAAGAAGAGTTAGAGGTTTTCTTATTACGTGTTAAAGAAAATGACCCTACTACTCGATATTCATCTATTTTAACTTTAGCAATGACCGGGATGCGTAAAGGAGAAATGATGGAATTAACATGGAATGATCTTGATTTTAAAAACAGGATTATTAACATTAATAAAGCGCGCACACGCACTGGACTTGGGCCACCAAAAAGTGATAATGGTTATCGGAAAATTAGTATGAATGATGAATTATTTGCCCAATTAAAGAAGTATAAAGCGTGGTGTATTAAAATGAAATGGGAACGGAGTTTGAAACACGAAGATTCAGACTACGTATTTATATCTCGTCAGGGCTGCCGTCCGATAGGATTGACTTATGTTGAGGATGCAATTGATATGATATGTAAAAAATACGAATTGAGAAGAATCTCTCCTCATGGATTAAGACATACAGTTGCGTCTGTTTTACTTTCACGTGGAGAAACACTTGTCACTGTGGCAAAGGTATTAGGTGATGATCCTAATACTATTCTAAAAGAATATGTTCACTCATTTGAAAAAGACGAAATAAAATCAATTGAATTAATGAATCAATTTGCAACAGGTGGATAACGAGAAAAAAGCCATATTTAGATGAATTTGGGGTACAAATTGGGGTACAGACTTTTTACGCAGCATTTGACTGACTTAGGTGTTAATAATGTAGTAGAAAATAACAGGCGGAAAGAACGCTATTGGAAATTAGTGTCCAGAGGGATTGAAATGATAAAATCGCTTAAATTGTAGTACCCCAATATTTAGATTTTTAGTCTAACTATTGGGGTGCAGTTAATGTCATCTTTAACAGTTGTATGAACTCTATCCTTTTTCACCACTTGCTTGTGCTAGCTTCGATAAATAATACTGTTCCTCCCTCCACATATGATCTGCCATTGGCGCTGTAAATGTTCCTAATACTTCAGCGCTAAGATCCATTTCCTCTAACTCTCGTAAAAAGGTCTTAAATAAAGTCATTTCTATCTCTACATCTTTATTAAAGCGCGTTAACGCCGGAAATGATTGTAAATTGGAACGTAAATAACCAGTTAGCTCTACTGCCTTTAAATAAAAGTGTTCAAAATGTTGGGTAAAAGCATTACTCTTTTGTTTCAGTCTTTTTTCTACACCATCTAACCCGTCATTAATGGCGCCAGCATGTCCTGATGCATCTAATAGCCAGACTAAGTGATGATGTAGTTCATGAAAGATCGGTGGAACTTCACCTTTTTTTAGATAACTAAGAACATTTTGATATTCCTCTAATTCATTGACCATATGATTGACAAAAGTAGGTGTTAAATGAATACCAATATCACCTGTCAGTTGGTGTCTAAGAATATGAAACTTAAATTGCTTGAATTGTTCAACAGTCTCATCGACAGTGATTGAAAAGGAAATTGCTACATCAGGGGCATTAAGTGAATTTACAAAGGCAAGTAGCTGGGAAAATTGCTGAATAAATGAATTTGCTCTTTTTATATCCTCCGTCTCTGAAGGATACAAAGAATCATGAATAAATTGACCATGATCTTTCATTATTTCTAACCAAAATCTATGTTCAAATAATGCATGCTGTACATAATTTGACAACCATTCTCATCCCCTTTATTCTTTACGTCCTTCCATTCTATTCTTCTTTAATATCTAATATTAATTCACAATATAAGTTGCTTAAACGTATTTCTGCTACTTGTTAAAAGGCCTCTGCTTTTTTCTATTACACTTGCCTATACAGAATTTATTTAAATAGCATATGTTATGTCTACATGACAAAGACAGGCAGAAGTTAATGGATCCACGTTTAGCACAATTACTTCAAAAGGTAAGTTTATATCTTTGGCAAATTACTATGAACATATTGATCCAGAAAAACATATGTATTTTTACGAAAAGCATTTTAAGTATGAAACCCAACTAGCTCAACTTTATTGGCAACTTCACAGAGAAACTCCTTATGTATACTAATCTAAATGACCAGGTACTCATTTTTGAAGTGAGTCCTGGTCATTTGTTTATATAACTTAAAATTAATTCCTCAACCTGTGTTTTCAGAGCATGATTGGCATATCGTAGCACTTGGTCCTCTTAAAAATGACTAAGATTTCAAGAAGTTGTTATTATCTACCACTTGATGTTTGTTTGGTAATTTTTAAATGTTGCTCTATTTTATGATGTACATTTTTCAGTCGCGCACTTAAAATGGGGATTGAAAGGAAGTGTAGGGAGTTGAAAAAACTATTTTATATTGGGGCATTATCCACACTACTACTTACAGCTTGTGGCGATGAAGCTGAAAAGCCAATTTCTGAAAATAAAACAAATGAAACATCGAAGCAAGAAGAAAAGGTAGAAAGTAAATACCCTTTCCCAAATAGTGAATTAATTGGGGACGCATCATTTATTATTAGCACTCCTGAAGATGATAGCTTAGATGGGAATGTACCAGTGCTATTTGTATCAAAAGATGATGTTCTAAAGGAAATTAGTATCTATTATGAAAACTTCGATAGTAGTGTTGAAACATACATATATATTAACGAAATATTTTATACTAAAGAACAAGTTGGAGAACTATCACAATCTGTATTGGAATTAAAAGAGGATAATTTAAAGGCTGGGGACTATACTATTACAGCTGTTCAATTCCCGGATAATGATCCAACCAAAAAGCCTATTAATTTAACTCAATCTAAATTTAAAATTGAAGAAAAATAAAGTAAATAAAACACAAAAAGCCCAGGCTCAAAATTAAATTGAGTACCTGGGCTTTATTGTGTCAATTTTGTCATCTTACTGTCATGTATAGAAAGTTTAAACGTTAACCCGTTTAGTTATAGTTAAAGTAATTACAATATCAAGGAGAGAAAGAAAAATGAAATTAATAAAAATATTAACTTTACTGAGCTGTTTAACTATTTTTACTTTAGTAGGCTGTAGTTCTAACGATGTAGCACTTGAAAAAGATTACTATGTTCAAATCCAAGGAAAAGCAGAGAAAACAAATAACGAAGGACAGTATGTATATAATTTAAACGGATATGATAAAGATGGAAATGAGAAAATAGTCTCTTTCTTCGTTGAAGAAATGTTCGAAGAAGGAACAATTCTACTAGTTCCAAGAAGCTATGATGGATACACAGGAGAAATTAAAGTCATTCACGAAGATGAATTACCTAAAGAAATTAAAAAGAAATTTAATTTTTAACAAAAAAGGCCCAGGGCTCAAAATTAATTGAGTACCTGGGCTTTAATCGTAAATTTTATTATAACGTTCGTTTCACTACTGAAATTAGTAAGCTTAACGCTTCTCCATCCGTCATAGAGCCTACTCTATTACTATGATCCACCTTTAAAATACCTCGTTTATGAGTTTCTTTCAGTAATCCTTTTAAATCCTCTTTACCTGTTGATGTTAATGAATTTGCCATCTATGTTTCTTCCTTTGGTTTAATAGTTGTTGCTGGCTCCATAGCCTGTTCGATTCGTTTCACGAAGCTATTCCAGCGGTTTTCACTCAAGATACGGTGCCGACAGTATTTCCCGTTCCAATCCTGATGTTAGGTGGTTCACTTGAGTTTTGAAACTCAAATGATTCAATTAAATTTTCAATAGGTATTTCTTTTAGTTGTTTTGTTATTTCTTTGTACTGTTCAGGTGAGATTTCTCCAAATGGATGAGCTTCCGTTTTTACTGCTAATCGCAATTGCGCTGCTGTCACCCATTTATACATAAAAGCGATTTGCCAGAATTTCATTATGCCCACCACCTTTCAAGGCCATTACTTCTAGCTTTAGCTTAGTAACTAGTTTCACCAAGACTATTAATAAGCAAATCTTTCTGAATACCCTTTAGTTTTTCTTGTGCAAGCTGCTCCCCTAGAGATGCCACTCGTTCCTCCAATTTCAATCCTGTGCCAATTTTGATTGGCTCACCAAGAGTCCCATCTTCTGTGCGTTTTTTATATTCCATTACTCAACAGCCCCCGATATTAAGTGGATTTTGTGACTCAATGATAAGTCAGTGAGCGAAACTTCAAACTCCCACTCTCCACCTTGGCCACTGTAAATTCCGACAGTATTTCCTGCATTAATGCGTCTTGTCACTTTTACACTTGATTAGCATCTTGATCCGATGCGGTACCGGTAATTTTGAATATATCAGCATCAACTACACCTAACGTGTGAAGCATCAACCTACGCAATATTTTTTAACTGTTTTACCAAAAGCTATATGGAAAGTGGTTTCTCAGGTAAAGAAATAAGAAATAATTTCCCGGGTAAGCGCAAGAAATGACAAGTTTAGTCTTACATTCCAGCAACAAGCGACTGATTTTATCATCACCCTCCGCATTTCTGAAAATCCAAGCCAGAAATAAATCTCTGGTCTGTACATCATTCATCCAATTGCCCCACCTAATCTAGTAAATTCTCAATTTCGAATGTACTTTCTAACTTCTTTGTAGCCGACAGTATTCGCACTTATCACATCGATGAGGTTTTTTATGTCCTAGTTTCGCTTTTACAATGCTAGGTAGCATCTTTTGGTTCCTTGTTCTTTTCTGCATCTGCTTGTACGGGTTGTGTAGTGTCTTTTTCTGTTTCTCCGCATCCAGCTAAACCTAAACTTAGTAATCATATGCTTTAGATAACAGTATAGGAGCCGTTGCCAGTGGTAAGAAAGTTCAAGAGTTCAACACTTTGGTATAATGGAAGGTGGAAAAATCGAAATTCATTATAAGCCTGTTATTTCATTCGATGATGCCACAGTATTTGAAATAGAAGTTAAATAGCATATCATTCTTCACAGACAATTGCGGTAGGCTTATCACAAGTCACTCAAAATAAAACACCCCAATCGTTAGATTTTTAGTCTAACGATTGGGGGTGGCAGTTCATAATGGGTGGTTTTTTTCATATAAAGCTATTCATGGCTTCTTTTGTCTCGATTGAAAACGACTCTTCCTCATGGAAATCTTTTTAGTTCTTTTAATAAACCTTCTATACTATTGGCACCTTAATTCTCTAAAGTAGCTTTTTCAATTACATAGCTTTGAGGTATGAAAAATGTTCTGGTGTAAAATTCTGGATGTGGTTCAGTTAAATTCACTGCGTAATAGTTGCCAATTTTAAAGCCTTCACTTTTTAGAACAGTTCCTGCTTTCAATTTACCAGCAATTCTTTGATAATAATCATTATTGTTAATTAAATATGGTTTTATATGCTGCACTGTATCCTTTGTTACAATAAATAATTTATCCGTATTAACAAGTTCAGGTTCTATTATTTGAATGTCAGTTGGATCAATTTTATTTCTTTCAATACCGCCACCTACAAAACCCATATTATAGGTATGGACAAGCTCTCCTTGTTCAATTTCAAAATCTCCCCAAATATTTAAATACGTGTAATAGGAATGTGTATGAGTCCCCGAACTATCATCTTCCATGTAAAATGATTCAAATGGTTTATCTCTATTTATCCACAAATATGCTGGGTTATCATAAAATTGTACACGCTGTTCAAATGGAATCGCCGTAAATACTGTTAAATTTGTGGCTTGTACACGATATCCAGAGCTCATCCAATAATACGTTTGCCCATTGTATTTTTCGATATTATATACGCGGAAGTAGTTTCCCTTTTTAACTAACATCGATTCAAACTGTCCATTGACGTTTTTCTTGTACACTTTCACATCTTTTGAAAACGTCATTTTCCCTGTTTGCCCTTTGACAATTTCTGCTCCATTATACACCACTTTTGCTTCTGATTTTATTGGATTTACTACCGCAAATACAAATGCTGCTAGGAACACAATAAATAATTTTTTCATTATTCTCCCCCTCACCTTTATTTTAGAAAGGATAATTTATTAGTACTATATACCAGTAAAGCTAATATTTTACCAATAGAAATTAAGGATGTCAAAAATCTAAAAAGTTGATTGTTTTTCCATAACATAACTTCATCTATCGACCATTCAAACCAATTTTCTAAATTTGATCTACTATTTATTTGTGTACGACTATCACGTTATGAAGCCAGTTATATAACGGCACTGGTTGTTCTCTATTTGCTGTTTCTTCCACAAACTCATATTCACTAATGCGTTGTCTTGCTTGCATACACTCGTAGTTGTATCTCAATCCATATATTTCACATTCCCCCAATTCTTTTAATTGTTTTTTAGCCATTTCTTCATTATTGTATTTTTAATACTAATCTTATAAAATACCAATAATACCCATTATTGATAGGAGTTAATTAAATGAATCCAATACTTGAAAAAATGAATCTACTACAAACAGTTTCTGATATCTCAGAGTATACAAATTTTATAGTCTCTGAAGTAAATGATCATGTTGTAAGAATAGCCGTTATAGACGGTGAGTATCATTGGCATGAACATGATACAGATGAATTATTTATGGTTCTTGAAGGAGAGTTATTTATTGATCTAGAAAATAACGAAACTATTTCTTTACTTCCAGGTGAAATATTTAAAGTACCAGCTTTCACCCAACATAGAACACGTTCAACTGGAAGAACAGTAAATCTATGCTTTGAAAAAAAAGAAAACGATATTAAAGGAAAATCTTAAGTGCCAGTAAATGGCGCTTTTTTTACATTTTTTTATTATGAATACTCCTCAAAATCCTCATATTGTGCAGTAATATTGATAGTCAGGAGCATATCCAGCTTTACTGTATAGCCTTTATTTTTTTCTACTCGTACGATGCTTCTACTCCATTGCGCCCTCTGTAATCACAATATTCTGAACTTATTCACAGACTTATTAACAAAATCCACAAATACTAGAAATAACAACCACCAGTATAAAGTTGACATCTAAACCAAAAAATATTAAGTTACAATAATCCAATAAGGAGGTTTTTATACAATTATGGAACTATTACTCGGTTTTATACCTATTCTATTTCTATTACTTTTCTATCTTGCACCATTAGTATTTATAGTTTGGTTTGTATTTAAAATTATTAACATACAAAATGAACAAACTGAAATTCTAAAACGTATAGCGGATAAACTAGATAAGTAATGGACTAATTGGAGATTACCTATAACAAGCTTTCTAACCTCTCGCATACCGCGAAACTATTACTTACTATGATAATTCGATAGTTTGGATACCTAGTCATGTATTCCAGCACCAAAAGTCTGATTTCAACTTTGGGCTCATTATAGTTGCAAAGATCTTTGCTTTTTTACATTGCCAGAATGAGAACAAGAGGTAGAGACAAAGCTGAACAAATCCTAAAAATGCGCGAGAAATCAATTTTAGAAACGTTGATTTCTCGCGCTTTTCTGATGGGATTTTTCGAATATGTACCTATGTCCCAGCCTCTTTTACATTTTTTTAATACCTACAAAACTAAATAATATTGAATATTAATAATGTACATTGTTAATTTTATTTTCAGTATAAAGCTGTTTTGAAACGTTTCGCGACATCAATGTCTGATTAAACAGCTTTTATGGTACGAACGTTATTTTACAAAAGTGATGCAGAAACCTTTTCCAATTCTTTTCGTTCTTTAATATATAAAGGGAAATGAATATGTTCGGTTTGCTTAATCTTGGACGCCCTGTACTTGGTTATTTCCAATCGGAATTCTTTTACGTTCTAATAAGCAAGTTCATACTAATGGGATCGTATTTTGTAAGATTTAAGGGGTTATATTAGTACATAAAAATACTATTATAATATGATAAACTATTACATTTTTGTATAAAACGATGTAATTTTTTATAAATTTCTTTTAAAATCATAGGAGGCTTTTATTATGGGATTATTTGATATGTTTAAAGGTGACAAAGAACACAACGAACAAGGTATGAACCCTCACTTCGCATTCGCAACATCTTTACTTTATATGATGGGTGCAGATGGAGAATACGATAACGAGGAGTTAGGTCAATTATTAGCAGTTCTCGGTGGGGCGAAAAAAGGTAACTCTGTATATATCGGTGGTAATAATGGTGATTTAATGGACAAAGCTATAAAATATGTGCGAACTAATTCTGTAGAACAATTTTTAAGCGAAGCTTCACCAGTCTTAACGGATGCTCAAAAAATGTGTATTTTAGTTAATATTATTGATTCTTCATTTGCTGATGGCGAAGCTGAAATTGAAGAACAACAATTATTCGGCAAATTCTTAAATGCTTTCGGAATTTCTGAAGAAAGATTCAAACCATTCTTTGAAGTTATTGTACTAAAGAATGACCGTTCTGTATTCATTAATCCAAACCACGCTAAAAATCAACCAGGATTTAAAGTAGAGCTTCCTGTTGGGTGACACTTAAAAAGACTAGGTACTCATATTAATGAGTACCTAGTCTTTTTATTTAGATGACTAGTAATTCTTCCACTTGTCTTTTAAGCGAATTAAATCTGCGTTTTTTGGAAATATAAACCTTGTCCTACTGGTTGAACAGTTTCAAGTACAATGTCAACCATTTTTTCATTAACAAGAGTTTTTATTATCCATGCTGATAAATCTTGTGCTGCAAAACAGCCAGCTGCAGTAGAGACATTGCCTTCATTTACGAAACTTTGTTCAATTACATCTACATGAAATTGTTTAAGTTGATCTACTACAGTCGGATATGTTGTTGCTTTTTTACCCGTTAACAAATTTTTAGCTCCTAGTAGCAGAGCACCTGAACACATAGAACCTATTAATTGTCTTTGAGGATCTATATGAATTTTATCGAGATATTCTTGATTTTTATATAAGTCTTGTATTCCCTTACCACTGGCAAATATTACAGCGTCAGCAATAGGAATATCGGATATGTTTCCTGTCATTGGTATTCTCAAACCTGACATAGATATATGTGTTGTTTCTGTCCCCAATAATTGGACATCCCATTCTGACATACCACCAACTAGACGTACACGATTTAATATATCCCATGGTAAAAAAACATCTATATCAGTGAAGTTATCGAAACAAACAATGGCAATTTTCATTCTCTAATCCTCCATTATTTTAATATTAAAATATTTCTATTATATTAATTATAAGCATAATCAAGGGAATTTAAGGCCCCTCATCATATTTTCGTTCCGACTGGGCGTTTTTATTCTGTAAGTCCTTCAAGGTAAAGCCTCTTGCTAAATTCGTTTTATAAAAGTGAATTATATTTTTTTACAACTAATGGAATAGATAGTACATATAAATCAATAGCATACGTAATAATCGTTATCCCTTTACCTTCTTCAGTAAATTTTGCTTGTTGAAACTCTTCTGAAACCTTTCTTTTTCCCCATTTTTTAGGTAACCATTCAAATCCTAAAAACATAACATTAATCTACCTTCTTTTCGCATAAATTGCACCATAAAGGGCCATTAATTCAAATTCCACTACTACACTGACTTATGTATGTAAAACTAAGAAATTTCCCACAATCTTTTGACCTCCACCAATTCTTGACCATCAAATTCCATTCTGTATATGTCCGGTTTTGTTGTTTGAAGTAAAAAGTTCAAATCGTACTTACTGTCATAATACCCCATCATCAAAGTCATAACAGCCCCATGCGTGCCAATCACTACTCTCTTTCCTTGATATATGTTTAATATATCTTTCAAAACTGTTATAGCTCGTTTCTGGCAATCAGCATTGGACTCTCCTCCCTTTAAAGCAAAAGTTGAATCAGAAAATGACTTTTGTATTAAAGGAAATAATTCCTTGTCAGACATCCGCGTGTCTTCAGCATTAAAAATTCTCTCTTTAAGGTCTTCAAAGACAATTACTTCTTTTTCAATTAGCTCAGCTACTTTTTGAACAGTTAGGATTGACCGACGATACGGGCTTGAGATAACAATGTCAATCCCCTCTTCTTGTAATATGTCAGTTATTAGATGAGCGTCTAATCTGCCTTTTTCAGATAATTCTCTTGTTCTTTCGTCCCCATATTTTGGCGAATCACCGTGTCGAACCATATATATGAATGTCTTCATAAATGCCCCCTATATTTTCATTGTTATTTACTATGTATTCTAAATCTTTACATATAAGAAAACAAAATGATATGCTTAAAAAAATTAACACTTATAATTTTTTGCCCCTTGACTATATAGTTACTATATAGCTTAAAGTGTGAAACGAACATAATTGATTGTATGTAAAACATACAACTTTATCATTTTAGGAGGATCATTGATTATGGGAGAAAGTATTAAGTTAAGACCGTTAGAAAGAGAAGATTTAAAGTATGTTCATAAATTAAATAATGATTCTAGAATCATGTCCTATTGGTTTGAAGAACCATATGAATCTTTTGTAGAACTCCAAGACCTATTTGAAAAGCATATCCATAAACAAAGTGAAAGACGTTTTATAGTTGAAAAAGAAAATGAAATTCTTGGATTAGTCGAATTAGTTGAAATTGACCTGATTCACCGCAATGCAGAATTTCAAATTATTATTGATCCTAATTGCCAAGGAAAAGGATATGCCTATACTGCTACTACTTTGGCAATGAAATACGCCTTTCATATTTTAAACCTACACAAATTATATTTAATTGTTGATAAGGAAAACGAAAAAGCTATTTACGTTTACAAAAAAGCAGGATTTCATATTGAGGGAGAACTTCAAGAAGAATTTTTTACGGAAGGCAAATATCGAGACGCCTTTCGCATGTGTGTATTCCAATATGAGTTTGATAATAAAAAATAACTATACATTTAATTGTATTTTTTCTATAGTTATGCCCTCCTATGACGAACAAGCCATAGAAGGGCATAACCAAGCTAAGCTGAAGCGTATTACGAAGCTATTCGAATAAGGAGATGATTGCAACAATCCACGCTGCTATCACAAGTAATAAAAACCACCAACCCATAAACTTTATAAACATCTTTAAAAATGGTTTCTTTTTGAATTTATCTGAAAAGGAACTCATCTGTATTGCACCCTCAGGATGCTTCAACAGCATATAAGAAATACTGCCAAAAATTAATGTAATCAATATTGCCACTATAAACAATTCCAATAGTCCCACCTTTACGTTTAATTCATTATCCCTCTGACAAGAACCTCGAAGTGTTTGTTCATTTTCATTAACACTCGTAAATTTCCCAAACAAATACTCTTTTGGCTATCAACTTGTATATTTTACTATTTTCTACTCTATAAATCTCCCCTTTTTTCGTAGAATAATTATTCTTCCATACAATCTTCATTCCATTTTGTTAGCAATGTAGCATTATGGATGCTTTTGGATTCGATTAGTGAGTCTCGACATTAACGATATTATTCCTTTTAAGATGACTTTCTCTTTACCCTTCTTGTTCCGCCTGAGCGTTTTTCCAATAAGTGTTTGCTCCATTACTTGTTAAAGTTGCATTTTTCGGTACTTGTTTCATTATTAGTAGAACATTTAGCAAATCCACTGATGATCCCATTGAGTTTAGTATGATCAAGAATTTTATTGTCGCAGTTAATAGTCCACATATACTTAAAATAAGTGGGAAAATTACTGAAATAATCGTAAAAGGAGCAATAGTAATGAACATATATCTTGGTTTTGAAATCTTTTCTTCTGTTATTACAAATGCTCCGAATAGAGTAAGCCCTATAGAAGTTTTTTTCGATTTCATAAAATTAGGAATGAACATCAAATGAAGTAATTCGTGAATTATTAATAGAAAGACTATCCCCAAAATTGCGCTTAAGTTTATGTTTATTGATATTCCACCGGATGTAAATCCAAAATCTCTCCAAGAAATACTAGAAAAAATATTAATTACCCCAATAGAGATCATTGAAGCGACAATCATTAAAGGGATAGATAACAATATAGCACTTATTAAATTCTTAGGTTCTTTCATAGGAATCCAACCATTTTTAATTAAATCTAAATGTAGATTTGGGTTACTTTTTGGCAATTTGTATAGTAATTTCATTTAACCCCTCCATCTAAATCAAGAACTTTACAATCTATTGATTTTTAATAATTTCTCTTAATTGAAAAATCCCTTCGTTAATTTCGTCGAGTGAAGCATAGCCATAAGAGATTCGTATAAACTGTCCTGATTTTTCAGCATAAATACTACCGGGATTTAGAAGAATATTGTTGGATAATGCTTTTTCGAATAGTCTTTTTACTTTAAATTCAGGTTTTATTTTAACCCATATGAACAATCCACCTTTTGGGATGTCCCATGTAGCGTAAGGACTCAAATATTTGTCCATTGCGTCTAGAGCAACTTTTCTACGAGTCTTAAGTTGTTCTCTTACTTTATGAAGGTGATCATCATAGAAATTACTAGATAACCACTCTGCTGCAACTAGCTGAGAAAGCGTACTTGATCCATAATCGGATTGCATTTTTAAATCTGCTAATCGATTAATGACTGACTCCGAACCAACTATCCAGCCAATTCGTAATCCCGGACTAAGGGTTTTTGATAAACTCCCAACATATAATACATTTCCGAAATGGTCCATTGCTTTCAATGGTATAGGTGGTGGATTATCAATCCATAAATCACGGTACACATCATCTTCTATAACTGGCAGCTGCTCTCTTTCACAGTATGCAATTAATTTTTCACGTCTGTCTTCCTTCATTAAGGCGCCGGTTGGAATCGTATATAAAATATTCTTCCCTTTTTCCTTTGTCGGATAAATGGAATCAATAATAATCCCCTCATTGTCCATCGTTAATCCTTGCAGCTCCATCCCTGCAGACTCAAAAACAGTCAACGAGTAAAGATAGGACGGCATTTCTAACAATACCGTCGAACCTCTTTTTAGGAGTCCGATTGAAATTAGATGTAAGGCTTGGAGCGCACCAGAAACTACAAGAATGGACGACGGAGATGCCTCTATTCCTCTTACCTTTAAATAGTCACTAATTGCTTGGCGTAATTTTATATTTCCTTTTGGCTCTTCATAGCCAAATGAAGTTAATTGATTCGATACCTTCTGCACGATGACTTTCATCTCTTCTAACGGGAACATCTCAGGTGATAGCTCCCCTTTACTCAATTGAATAAGATTCGAATTCGATTCCGCTTCGTTAATCTCCTGCACCATAGAAACACTAGGCTTATGAATGCCTACAGTGACATTTTCATTCCAGTTAGTTGAAGATTTTGACCCCATCAAAGTCCAAGTATTATTAGTGACGATTGTTGCCTTCCCTGCTTTACCTTCCAGTAGCCCGTCTGCCATTAGTTCCTCTAATGCTGTAATAACCGTACTGCGATTAACATCAAACTGTTTTGCCAGATTACGTTGACTTGGTATGGGGCTGCCGATTGCCCACTCCCCTTTAGCAATTTTTTCTTTAATAAAATCAATAATCAATTGATATTTTGGTTTTTTCATATGTATGCCCTCATTTAAATCAATTTTGCCTAGGCATAAGTGTGTCCGGAATCTGCTATGTGCTTAGGCCTGCAAATGTTCTTTGTGCGAAAGCCTAGTGCTAACGCAGCGGCAGCGGCAGCAACAGATGTTTTTTGCGCGAAAGCGTAGTGATAACGTAGCGGCAGCATCATGATGTTGATACTCAGTCGTATGTTGTTGTTGCTGTCGCTGCGCTTTCGCACAGAAAGATAACCTGCTGCTGTCGCTGCGCTTTCGCACAGATAAATTGCCACAGGACGTGGCGTTCTTAGACTGAGTTCCTCTATTCCGGAGGATGTTTACCTAACAGCTGAAAGAAGTTAAACTGGTTGTTTTTTTTCATTTTTACCTGTTGGAGAAATTTTACCAAAATCCTATTAATATTGAAAACATGAATTTAATTAGTTGGATAAAGAGGTGTATTCATGTTAAAAACATTAGATATTAAGATTATTTCGGCTCATTTCATAACAATCATTTTATGGGCTTCAGCTTTTCCAGGAATACGGGTGGCATTGACAGCATATTCTCCTGAACATATATCACTTTTACGATTATTAGTCGGCTCATTCATATTAATAATCATAGCAATTATTACAAAAACTCCTTTACCTGCGTTAAAAGATATCCCCATTATTTTATTTCTTGGCTTTTTAGGTTTCACCGTGTATCAAGTAGCGCTAAATTATGGAGAGCAAACGATTAGTGCTGGCGTTGCAAGTTTACTTGTTTCAACTACCCCTATATTCACCGCTTTATTAGCAGTAGTCTTTTATCGTGAGAAGCTTGGATTATGGGGATGGGTAGGTTCGTTGCTTAGCTTTTCTGGTGTAGCATTTATTACAGTTGGAGGTTCAACAGAAGGTTTTTCTTTTAATACGGGGATTATTATTGTTTTAGTAGCATCTCTTTCAGAAAGTATTTACTTTGTTTTTCAACATCGTTTTCTAGAAAAATACGGAGCTATTCCCTTCACAATGTACGCCATTTGGTCAGGTACCATTTTTATGTTAATTTTTTCACCTGGCCTTGGTGAAGCAA
This sequence comes from Lysinibacillus sp. RS11, assembly GCF_042019215.1. Taxonomy (NCBI): domain Bacteria; kingdom Bacillati; phylum Bacillota; class Bacilli; order Caryophanales; family Bacillaceae; genus Lysinibacillus; species Lysinibacillus sp. RS11. Next base: position 2,642,548 of record NZ_CP168124.1, read on the forward strand.
TTTTGAATGCGCCGTTAAATGCAACATTAGTCACTTTGTATCTTGGAATTTTCCCAACAATCATTCCTTATTTTATGCTAGCCTATGTTACCTCACGAACAGGAGCAGCTGAAGCAACAAGTACGCTTTATTTAACTTCTGTTTTTGCATTTCTTATTGCATGGATTTGGCTTGGTGAAGTTCCGCATTCTTCTGCCATAACAGGTGGCTTAATTACTTTAGCAGGTGTAATTATTTCAAACATAAAGAAAGAAGATGTTAATAATGCTCAAAGTTTAAACTAACTTGAATAATTGCTCCGTTGATCATTACAACAGGTATTATTTCCATACCTGTTGTCATTTTTCAAGAGGCATTTTCTAACCTTTGTAGATGATGCTTGATTGGAACATGTACACCTGTTTGCCCTATTTAACTTTAAAAATGCTTGAAAATCATTACGCCCTCTTTTTCTCTTAAACCGCATAATAAAAACCCTTCACAATTATGTGAAAGGCAATTAGCGATTTAGATGCGAAAAAACTCACTTGAAATAAAAATTCATCGCGTTTTGATAAAGAATTTTTTCCGCAGCCATTGCATCAAACAATTCTTGAATTAGTTCAACATCCTCATAAGCAAAAGGTCTTTTTGCTCGTGTGGATGGCAAGTCTGTTCCGAACATTAACACCTCAGGATTGGTAGCATAAATGGATTTCAAAGCATTTTTTACATCAAGCTCCACACGACCAAAACCCGTCGCCTTTACTCGTACACCTTTTTCTACGAGCTTTAACAAATGAGGTAAGCCTTCCTCGGATAACCCTAAATGATCAATCGAAATAGCCGGTAATTTTTCAATCGTTGGGGCAATGTCAGGCAAGTCTTTTGCGTCTATATATAGTTCACTATGCCAACCGGCTAAATCATGAACTCGTCTCGCAAAGTAATCGAGCTTCGATAAATCTTCGGAGCCCCCACGCTTCACATTGAATCGTAGTGCGCGTACCCCTTTTTTATGTAAATCAATAATCTCATCATCGGTCACCGAAAATGGTAGTTGCGTAACACCACAAAATGCCGAACCCATTTTCTCTAAAGCATTCACTAAATAACCTTGGTCAAAACCTTGGAAAGAACCAGATACAATGGCACCCCCTCCAATAGTATAAGTCGCTGTGTCTTTTTGGTAATCTTCTACAACATAACTCGGTGGTACATATCCTTGATTTTCAGTAATAGGAAAATCAAAATCAATAATGTGAAAGTGTGCATCAAAAATTTTCATCTTTCCGCCTCCTTTCTTTTACGTTATCAAATATAAAACATAAAGAAAAGTGATGAATATTTATAGAATCACATAAGTTTATCTTATTAAGATACAGGTCATCTTAATAAGCCGCTCTGCTTAGCCACCAGATACAACTTTATAAAGCCCAATTTATCAAAACGAAAAAAGGGCAGGCTCACAAAAATTTGGTGATTGCCCGGGCTTTTGGTTTTATGCATGCTCATTTGTTCACCATGACATTGGTTTCCACATCATTCACAATTGATTCTGAACAGATCATGAAATTATTTACTGTAGATCACTTATTTTTAGATTGTTTGAGTTCTACGACCATATTAGAAAGCTTCATAAGCGTTTTCCAATTACGGACCGTTGCTGGAACCTCAAGCTTTTTTAGATTATTAATAAGTTTGGCATTGCGAATGCTGTCATAGAATAAAAGATACACATCTCTTCCATTTATGACACTGAGTTCTCTTTCATTTGTAAAAGATAAGAACTTGTCACTATCGACCTTAGTTGGAGCTTCAGGTAACAAAGCAACATGCAAACATTCCCCATTAGAGGAATTACTCGCTGCTGAAACCTCTTCCTCTGAAAATGGAGATTGACGAACAATTTGCTGTAATTCTTCTGCTGTCCTAATGACAACAACACTAGATACCCCAAAATCTTCTTTAATTTTATCGTGAATTTTCTTTTGCAAAATGTCCTCATGTTCATTTGATTCAAAAAGGATGTTTCCACTTTGGATATATGTCTTCACATTTTGTAATCCTAGTTGCTCCATGGAACTTCTTAATTCGGCCATGATTATTTTATTGTGTCCGCCTACATTTATGCCTCTAAGTAGTGCGATATAAATGGTCATACGATCCCGCCTTTTTATCTCCATTTTATTTACTAAAAATTTCTACATCCTTATATTCCTTCAAAGGTTGATTCTCTAGAAAGTCAATAATCATCTCGTTAAATATATCTCGGCGCATCGTACTTAATGGATCGAATGCATTTTTGAATAATGCCAGTTGTGCATGTTGAATATGGTTAAAAATAGTTCGGGATCCTTTCCCTTCATCAACGCCCGTCATCATTTTTCCTTCACCACCCATTACAAGCGTAGGCGATTTTATTCGATGCAATTGATCAGTATGCGTTGGAAATGGTGCTTTTTTCATTGCAAGAAGCATTTTCTTATCAATTGAAAAAGACTCCCTTAAAATCCGCTGAGTATAAGCGTCGTCCTTATAAAATTTCATCATGAGATTTATAATTGTACGGTATGGAAGTAGACTGAATATAAAATTTGATATGGATAGTACCCAGTTAGCTGCAATTGTCGGCATCTCACTATAACTATTAGAGACTACGAGCTTATCTACATATGTTGGATATTTTATCGCGAGCAGTGTAGCCAATTGGCCGCCTTGCGATACACCGACTACATGAATTTTGCTAATTCCAAGTACATCTAGAAAACATTTGATATCCTCCACAATAATATGATGATCGTATTTATTATTAGGGAAATCCTTTGTCGTTTCACCATGTCCTCTATAATCGGGCATAAGCATTTGATAGCGCGAAGAAAATGCTTCAAATTGAGGCTCCCACATTTTCCATGATGCTCCGCTCCCGTGCAAAAACAATATAGGCGTCCCTTGACCTTTAATTTCGTAATGGATCATGATACCGTTCGCATTAACTTTTGGCATAAAGATTCCTCCTACTTACTACCCTTTCGTTCTTCCCACTGAACTAAAATTTGCTGCGTCTGTTGAATAACAAATTCAAAAAACTCGATACTCTCATCGATGGTTGATACAGCCTGTTCCTCAAGAACTAACTCTTTCGCTCGACGCAAATATTGTCCCATCAATACACCCTGAGCAATGCTCGTATGCAAAGTTGATGCCCATGCGTCTGCATGCAGTTGATAGAAATCTCGTTTGCTACCAGGAATCCCTACTTTACGAAATAAAGAGATTTGAACACCCTGTCGAACGGACAATGACGCCATCCCTTTGCTAATTTGCAAATCGTTCACCATGTCATCGAGTGACTTCGGAATACCCGATATCAACAAGTAGCCCCATATCTTGCCAAGTGATCTTGCACCACCTGAGGATTCTATATAAGTTCCAAAATCCTCTATTAATACCTTCTGCTCATCGTTTAATAGTATGTTTTTCATGTCGTCCACCTCTTTATATTCATTACGTTTAATATATATTAAACATAATGAATGCAATTTGCAATAGGCGATATAATGTACAGTAAAGTTTTAATGCGCTAATTAGCATACAAATTAAAGTAGGCTAGGATAACATAAAAAGCGCGAGAAATCAATTTTAGAAACGTTGATTTCTCGCGCTTTTTTAATTTGAAATTTTTTATTTTTACTTTAATTATATACTATGTCCCAGCCTCTGTTAAAACATGTGCCAAAACTGGATAAAATAGTATAAATAACCATCGCAATCCGTCGAACCTATTATAATTTTTGTTTCGCATATAAATCTAACAGAACAATGGAAACGTCCGAACAACGATTAGGAATTGCTGATAAAAAATTCGATTTAAAAGATATAATTTATCTAAGGTGTTTAACTTTTTTAAGAGAATTAATTTTTTAATGTAATGGGAAATTTATGTTAAAATATTTTATAGATTATTAACGTCAATTGGTGGGGAGGATGACTTGAAGAAAAAGGTTATAATTATTGTTTCTTTTTTGGTTGTAATTATCTTGATGCATTCAACACCAAGTATGGCATTAAGAACACATATATTTTTTATGGGTTATCCAAAAGCCGCAATTTCTTCAGGAATTATTGAAGATAAAGAACATAATGAAATAGATAAAGATAAATTTGCTGAATTAAATGCCAAAGCGTACACCCTAACAAATCCTCCAATAGAAAAAGCTACTCAGGGCGAATTAAAAAACTTTCTTGTAAGGAAATTTGGATTTTTACATTTTGCAGAATACTACGGTGATACTTAATAACCTTAGTCAGTCAAACGGGGCATTAGTTCAATTAGGTTAATAAATTATTACACAAAAAAACGCTTAGATTACTAAGCGCTTTTTTTCTGCCGTTTATGCTACTAACTTACTATTAAAATGAGTGTCAATTAAGTTTTTTTTCACATTACTTTTAGTGTTTTTCTCCCCATCAGCCGAACCCGTAATCAAATATGAGTGCCTTTTGATATTTTTATCGATAAGAATCATGTGTAGGTTGAAATAAGTCTTCTTCTGCATTCCTAACAACAGAAAAACGGTCAACATTGTAATGACCATGAAGAGTTCTGTTATGATGCTTGATAATTTGCTCCGCACTTAAATCATCACTGTCCACTGTTGAATGCCCATCACCCACTAAGGTAACATCTAAACCATTAATTGTCGCGGTTCTTACTGCACTATCAATACAATGTTGCGTTGAACAACCCATCACAACAACATGTATAATCGATTGAGACTGTATATGATTTAGAAGCCCTGTCCCATGAAAGCAATTTGTTGCCGCTTTATCGAAAATCTTTGCTTCTTTAGGTACATTAATTCCATTATGAATATCAAACCCAGTACCTTTCCCTTCTGCAACATCGAGATCCCTTACAAACACAACCGGAACATTGGATTCCTTTGCTTTCTCAATCACTAAATTGATATTCCTAACAAGCTGTTCTTTATTAAAAACAGCTCTTTCCTCCTGATTACCGTCAATTAACTCTTGTTGAGCATCAATAATGAGTAATGCTTGATTCACACAATTTTCCCCTTTCATTTTGAGGAAACACTATATAATCAATAGTTAGACGTTTTCCTCTTTTTATTTATTACGTTAACATTATTTTTGTTTGTCATCATACATACCCCCTAAACAAAATTGTCTTTTAAAAATTTTCAGACAATAAAATTTTATCATAATTTTCCATGACAAGAAACTTAAATAACAGGTATTTGATTAACCATTTTTATCCACTCCGATTAATTTGAAGGCTCTAATTTCCGCTACGTTAGCACTCACGCTTTCGCACTGAAAACATCCGCTACGTACAAGGTCTCGTCTGTCTCGCTTTCCCGCGGGAAGCTTTGCTCTGCGACGAAAGTGAAGCAACTGGAGCACTCGAGTAGCCCTACGCTACAATCAATTAAAAATGAGAATATATTAGCAAAAATAGCGGAAAAATCCTTTTATCGCTCAATAATAAACTATTTTTCCCTAATCAACACGCTTAATAAATTTCTATTAAATTGGTTATGTGAAATAATGATGATTTCCTACTATTTCAATATTAATCACTATGAGGTAATCAATAGAAGATATACAGCATCCTCCGTTACGGCCTTTTTTTATAAGCCCTTCTAATACTTCCGTCATTACATTACTTTATTGTTGTTTTGGCAAAATTAATTTAATTGTTCATAGACAAATTGCCAATCAATCTTCATCTTAGAACCATATCTTACAAGTGTAAGGCTATTATTTCTTTAATAAACTAGTAAGGAGGATTGAATATGAGCATTAATAGAAATATTAATAGTAATACACGGAAAAAATGTTTATCTTGCGGTGAAAAAGAAAACCATGTTCAGAAAACTATTCATCGTTGTAGAGGTTGTGTTTGTAATCAATTAAGGAAATTACCAGTTCAGACAGAAGTAGATCTTTTCTTATTGGGGGTCAAATAATTGAAGATGTTGTATTTATTAACTTCGATCAAAAAGATTGTTGCGCGTTTTTCACAGATCCAACCACTGAACCTGGTTCAACGATTATTGTCGATTGCCAAGATATTCAAGCTTTCCGAATTGAATCTGACTAGTTTAAAGAAATGGTTCTTTCAACTAATATAGCCCTTACACCTATGAAATTTGTTACTAGGGTCACTGAAATCTATGTGGCTCTAGTATTTACTTTCGCTTACATGGACCTTGCGAATGGATTTTTTGGAAATTTACGAATTAGGAAACCAAAATCTCAATGATCCCAAGACCGAAAACTTGACAAAATAATTATTTTATGCAATAATTTACTTTTATAGAATAAATTTATATAATAGGATTCTCCTGGCCAGGGGAATCCTATTTTTTTTTAAAGGAGTGTATTAGCATGAACAAAGGTGAATCCAGTTTAACTTCATTAATCTCAGCCTTTAGCAGAGCTTATCATAGCCAATTCGATACCCCTAAAATTTTTGATGACTATATAGCAAAAGATTTAATCACAGAAAAAGAATTTAATGATATTCAAACAAATATGGTGCAAGGCATACAGTTTTTCAACAAAGAAATCGCAGAAAAACTAAACGGAAATACGAAAGAACTATTGAAATGGATTGTGCAAATTCAACTCTCCCCTACGCCCTTAGCACGTGCAGCATATTGTGAAAAGGTTTTACTGAATGAAGTAATGCTAGGCTTACAACAATATGTCATTCTCGGAGCAGGATTAGATACTTTTAGTTTTAGACACCCAGAACTTGAACATATTTTGGAAATCTTTGAAATCGACCATCCAGCAACACAGCAATTTAAAAAGACAAGATTAAATGAAGCTCATTTTAAACTTCCTAGTAATGTACATTTTGTTGCGATGGACTTCACAAAAAAATTTTTACATCAAAATCTAATAAATAGCGGCTTTGACAACAATAAAACTTTCTTTAGTCTACTAGGTGTTTCTTATTATTTAACGAAAGAGGAAACTTCAAGTTTGATCGAGCATTTGTTTGCCAATTTACCATCTGGAAGCTCTATAGTAATGGATTATGCAGACGAAAACTTATTTAAAGAAAAAGGACTCTCTAATCGAGTGGACAACATGGTGAAAATGGCTGCAGCAAGTGGTGAACCGATGAAATCGTGTTTTACTTATGAAGAAATGGAAAAAATGTTAGAAAATTCAGGACTACTTATTTATGAACATTTATCTCCAAGTAACATTAATGAGCTTTACTTTGACAATCGAGAAGATTATCTAACAGCCTTTGAAACGATCCATTACGTGCATGCTGTGAAAAAATAAATTGAAATTTTGGGAGGAATTTAATGAAGTATTTGTAAAAACATCTCACAGTTTAACTCAAAATTTATCATGTCTCGGATTATAAAAACCGATGCATCAGCTAGTATCGGTTGCATGTATTTAGAAGAAAACGGTATTATAGGCTATCATCAAGCTGTAGTCCCCCAGCTTCTCTTAATTTTAGATGGTGAGGGGTATGTAAGAAATGAACAGGAACAATATTTTAAGGTCCAAACAGGTGACGCAATTTTTTGGGAGAAGGACTGGAACAAAATTGGATAAAGGATTAACTGCCATCGTGATAGAATCTGAACAATTGAATCTTACAACTTTTATGGCTTTAAAGTGAGTTACTTATTTTCAAAATATTTCTCAGGCAATTAACTATGTAAGAATAACATCGTATCATATGTTAGTAATGTAAGATGGTTTAGTCTTACACCTCCAAAGCTTCGTTACTATGGGTCACTTATAATAATAAGTGACCCTCTATAAATATACTGTTCAGGAAATAGAGTTGCTAGATAGTTAATTGACAAACTCCCAGTGGATTTCCATCAGGATCATAAAAGGTGAAAAATTTTGTCTGTCCTTCTCCATCTATTTCATTAACTCTTACATTCTTTTCAATTAATGATTGATAAGTTTCTTCAATGTTTTGCGAAATAAAATTAAAGTATTTTCCGACGCCAAAATAATTGTCTTGGAAATTTAGTGGTGTATGATTTTTTGCTTTTACTAAACATACGACCGTTTGAGATTCTTCATCAATTTTCATAACTGCCGCGCCTTCTTCTATATATAGAAGTGTAAATCCCAGTTTCTCTTCATACCATGTAGCAGATAATTCAGGATCCTTAATCGGAATAAAAATGGCTTCTACTCCTTTCAATATAGGTTTACTCATTCTTCTCCTCCTTGAATTTTTCTTTAAAAGTAGGACTCAGCTCACTCCACACATCGAATTTATTTCCATTTAAATCCCAGAAATCAAAATTTCTTCCCGCATGTCCCCTATTTTCAACTTCTCCAACTGTAATACCTTTAGCGATAAAATCTTTATGGATAGTCGTTAATGCACTTAATCCATCCACCTCAAATGTTATCGAAAAATGTTCTTCCCCATAGCAATCAATGAAATTTGAACTTTGATTGCTCATTGACCTAACAAGAAAAAAACTTTGATTGGCAAAATTTAGAATGGCTTTATCATTATCTTGATAACTACATTTTGCTCCCAGATTATTTACATACCAATCACATGACAGTTCTACATTGTTAACTGGAATATAAGTAGTTCCTATTTTTATTAACGTTTCACTCATCCCATCACCCTCTCCTATGTCCTTAGTGAATTATTCTATTTTCGGGTTTTATATCCCTTTTAAGTCAATGCTACAATTTCATCCTCACAAAATGCTAAGTTTAGTCTGGAAAACAGTGTTTGACTACAGTCTAAAATGACCAGACTCAATTCCGAGTTCTGGTCTCATAAACTTTAAAGAATCTATAACATTTTCAATCATAAATAATTTATGTGTGCGTCTAATACGTAAATCCACTATCTATTATTTTTTTATCTATATTTCTTTTTTGTAGATTAACTATACTAATAAAAAAATTGATTCTATATAATATTGAGAGAGGATTGTATAAGGTACTTTAATATCCGAGTTATTTGATTCATAAATTTTTTGGAGGATGGATATGTACTGTCGGAGATAAACTATATTCTTTAGCATGGAGGAATTTTGAAATATGGAACAAAAACAATTAACCTTATGGCGCCCTAAAGGTTTTTTTCAGTGGCTACTTACAGGCTTTTCAATAGTACTAACACTTCTTATTGCCATGATAACATATGCCATTTTTAATACAACTAATATTCTTAGTGTAGTTGGTTTCCTTGGATCGCTTGCATTGTACACTCCATGGTTTTTATTAATGCTAACATTTTTTATCATAGTGCTATTAATACTTGCTTCTTGGAAGAAAGCTAGAATCGCTCAATTTATTTCGATCCCACTATTGTTAATAAATACATTTTTAATTATAGAGCCAATTATAGAAATGGAGAACTATGCTAAAAAAGAAAATGTTCAAGTTTCACTTTACTCTCACTTTTTTTACAAATCAGAAATATCATCAACGTTTATAAAAGATATCGTATACGGAAAAACTACAGATGGCGTTGAGTTAAAGCTTGATATGTGGCCCGCCAATGAAAAATTTAAAAAAACACGTACCCCCGCTGTTATTAAGGTACATGGAGGCGGATGGGTTGAAGGTAGTAAAGGGAGTGCCCCTTATTGGAATCAATGGTTAAGTGAATTAGGATTTACTGTTTTTGATATAGAATATCGCATGCCTCCCCAAGCAGAATGGAAAGATGAGGTAGCTGATGTAAAATCTGCAATAGGATGGGTAGTAGAACATGTGGATACTTACAAAATTGATCCTGAAAAAATAAACTTAATGGGTGATTCAGCAGGTGGAAATCTAGCTATGCTTGCTGCTTATAGTATGGGTGACACAACTTTACCACCGTCCACCGATGTACCTTCAGTACCTATTAATACCGTGATTAACTTTTATGGACCGTCAGATATGACAAAGTTTTATCAGAATAACCCTAGTCCGGGCTATGTGCAAAAGGTTATGAAAGAGTATATAAGGGGCACACCTTCACAATTTCCTGATCGTTATCAAAAGCTTTCTCCTGTCAATTATATTGGTGAACACACACCACCTACCATTATGTTTTTAGGAACGAGCGATAGTCTTGTCCCAACAAAACAAGCTATAATATTGGACAGGGAACTTTCAATGAATAATGTTTCTCATGAAATCTATTATCTTCCGAAAGCTGAACATGTTTATGATGGAGTACTAGGAAGTTTGAATACCCAAATTACTTACGAGAAGCTCAAGGTATTCCTTCAGAAATATAACAAATAAAATGATACAGAAAAAATTGTAGATAAAGTTGATTTTCAAAAGAGCCCTGAATATATCAATTATGCCACGGCATAATTACTTCCGGAATCGGCTTTGTACTTAGGCCTGTACGATGCAGGTCAGTTAGCCGTTATCGCATGGATGCGATGATTTTAGGCTAACATCCCCTAAGAACGCCTTTCCGATTCCGTGACATCCACCAGAGGCTTTAACTTCTTTCAGTGGGTGTTTAGATTCCTATTGAAAGAAGTTAAAGTGACCCCTGTCAAGTAGACAAAATTTTAAAAAACGAAACGAAGTAATCTGAGCTATAAAGCCTGTAGTGGACTTTCACCACCTAGTTGTTGAGTATGCTGTTGCACATTACAAAATGACCAGACTTAGAGTTCTGGTCATTTAATTTATTGCTTTTACAATTATTGATCACTATACTTAAATGTTTTTAAGGAAATAATTAGTGTCAAAGTAAGGCATCCTATTAAGAGGAGCAAAGATTCCCCCCATAAACTAAAATTATTTAGAAATGCAGCTTTAATGCCATTTAAAAACCATTCAAATGGATTTACTAGACTAATATATTGTATAAAGTCTGGCGCCTTTTCCATTGTAAAAAATGCATTACTACAAAGGAGCATTGGAATCATCAGAACATTAGCTGTCATACTCAAATGTCCCTCATTTTTCACGAGACTTGAAATAAAAAAGCTTAAAAATACAAAACTTAACGAAGCTATTAGAATAATTGGCGTCATATATAAGAGGACTGTAAAGGAAAATTTCAGTTGATTGACGACTAAAGCGAATAAAAGCACTATATATGATAGGATAATAGCTATGACAGACCATGAACTCGAAACACTGACGATATATTTCCATAAAGGCAAGGGTGTTGCGTGCAGTAAATTATAAACGCCTCGTTTTCTTTGTGATAACGCTATAAAAGCTGTAGTCATAAATGAATAAAAAAATACACTAACAGCAATGATTCCTTCTATATAATCTCCTGAATAGTTCGGTAAAAAAATCCTTAACGCAATAATTGCAGCGAACGGCATTAAAATTGACCAAAATAGTAAATACATATCTTTCATGCTAGATTTTAAATTTAATAAAAAAACAGTTTTCATCCTCTCGCTCCTCACTTTGTTAATTCAAAAAATAAATCCTCTAAATTTTGAGTTTGATATTGCACTATTAAACCATCAGGTGAACCATTTGCCATAATTTTACCGTGATGCATAATTAAAATTCTGTCAGCTACATTCATAACCTCCAACATATCATGGGAAGAAAATAACACGGCAACGCCACTTTCTTTTAAGCGCTTAATGATATGTTGAATTTCCTTTTGCCCCCTTGGATCCAATCCTGCAGAAGGTTCATCCAAAATGACTAGCTTTGGATTATGCAAAGTTGTCACGATAATGGCTAAGCGTTTTTGCTGTCCTAGTGACAGTTTGATTGCAGGCGTTTTTTTAACATGCAGTAGATCAAAGGCTGCGAGCTTGTCATCAATCTTCTTATTCGTTAATGTAATTCCATAAAATGCAGCAAATAATTTCATATTATCTTCTACGGAATAGCCTTCGAAAAATGGTGTTGATTGAAGTTGCGTGCCTATTTCCTTTTTATAATCGGATGTCCAGTATTCAATTGTTCCACTGTCCTGAGGAACAATACCAAGAAGCATACTGATAGTTGTTGTTTTCCCTGCACCATTTGAGCCAATTAAAGCAACTATCTCACCTTCTTGAATGTCAATATTTATATGATCAACGACACACCTTGCCTTATAATTTTTCGTTAATTGTCTAGCACTAATTAGCCTTTTCATATTTTCTCTCCTCCTATCAATTTTGCCTCGACATAATTGCGTCGAGAACCAGCCAAGCTTTAACTTTCTAAACACCTGCAGAAATGATTCAACGTTGTATATTCAACGTTGACTATATGGCTATTTTTTAACTCCCTCATTCGAGAGAGTTATTTTTTTTCATAATGTCAATCGCTTGATTAACAAACTTCGATTGTACTTTTACAATTTCTAACATATTATCAAATACTAGTTGTGTTAACGCTGGCATTTCACCTTGCATAGCAATCAGTTTAGCCTCATAACCAGCATTGATAGCCTTTTCTTCATGTTCTAAAATCTTTTTCTGCTTTTCTAATGCTTCAATAGCTCTATCATTTGGTAATTTAAACGCAAATGATACACCAGAATACAAAGTTGTGGGATAAACTACAGAAGATTTTTCAAGAGCCTCGATAATCAATTCTTGCTCATGTGCCCTTCCCTTTTCTGTAATTTGGTAAATTGCTTTTTGCCTATGACCCGTCGATTCAATACTAGCCACCTCTATATAGCCATCTTTTTCAAGCTTTTTTAAGGCATTGTAGATAGAGCCGATTAGTACACCACCCCATCGTTCAGCATCATTTAATTCAAGCATTGTTTTAATATCATAGCCAGTCATTGGTTTTAGACCCAACATAGCAAGAACTAATAACCTTGTCATAATAATCACCTTTTTATATTCAACGTTGAATAAATTGACTATAACGATTCTGCATTTTTTTGTCAATAGGTTTTTAGAGGTTAAGTTAAAATTTCGGAAAAAACAAAATACAACACAATAAATATTTTTATGATATAATAAATGATATTGCACCATCAAAGGGCATGAATCAATTTTAGCTGTAGCAAATTTATTTGCTACAGCTTTTTACATTTATGAAGGAAAATCGCCAAACCTCAGTTAAAGGATGGGTTTAACCCACCAGCATCCCCCTGTGTTCAATTAAATCAATTATCGCCCAAACATAATAAAAGTGACCGTTAGTCAAAATTAATGCTTGAGATCGATTCTTTGATCCAAACCCCTATCTGCTATTGAAATAATGTTATAGGCATTTTTTGGCATATCAGCCTCCACTAATACAAATTCACTTTTATTAGGTTCAACATAAAGCACAATATGAACAATTTGAATCGTATGCTGGTATTGATCAGACAATACTTCTATACCTTCTCCACTTAAAATTGAAGTTCTGGGAATATATTTAAAGTTGCTACCATAGTTCATATCTTTATGCATGGAAAACCCTACTTCCCATTGGATTGTAAAGAAATATAGCAAGCAAAAATTCAAAACTAGTGACTTTGTTAGCTAACTTCCTCTTCATGCCCCTCCCTTTAGTTCCTTTTAACCCATCGTGCAAACACCTCTACACCAATCAACAAATGTCATCCTCAGTAATGATAATAAGTAATAAAATAGTCACATTGTAAAACTATTTCTACAATTGTATAATTTTACTATACTTTACTGAAAGTGAGTGATTCTAATTTAAATGGCGCAAAATAAAAATATGGAGAGGAATGTGACAGTTTGAAGATTTTTTTAGTTATTGTAGGGATTATTGTAGCAATTGTAATTTTACTTATCGTCGGTTTAATCTCAGCGAGCAAGAAAATTGAAAAACAGAATAAAAAAATGCGAGCAGAAATGGAAAAGGCTAACCCTTTGCCGAAGGAAAAACAGCATTTGCTTGCCTACGGTGCTAATCTCGCCCTTTACCGCTCTGAGTCGCCACGGGTACTGCAGATGAAGGTAGATCACGAAGCTTTGAAAGAAGGCCTTTCTTCATATTGGGACATTAGTAATCCGGAGGAGGCTGTTCAAACGCTGGAATGGCTGCTTTCGGAAGGGCACCGTACGAAGTATGATGAGCTTCTTCTGGCGTTGAAAACTGGCCAATCTTTTACAGAGGAGGAAGTGGGTAAATCGCAGGAATGCTATGAATCAGCCCAAGAAGCGATGATAAAGAAGCTTTCCTTTACGAAATCCGATTTTGACCGGGTGGACACTATTGCTGCCTGGGATTTTGATAGAGCCATAAATATTGCAAGATGGAGCTACATACTTGGTTATTTAACCGAAGAACAGGCATGGAGCTATATAGAGAGAGCTGCTGATGCCGCTAGTCCTTACTTCCAATCTTGGAAGGACTATTTTATTTCATTTGCATTTGGCCGAGGCATTGCTTATGAGGGTGACATCTACGACATCATTTGGAATGGAAAGGAATTGCTGGGTGAAAAGGACTCAATCTGGAATGAATTTAGCATTAAGCTACCCGTAGCAGAAAGCCGATAATTTAGTATTGGACAAGTTTATACACTTAGAAAAATGGAATATGATAAAAACTATTAGAAAAAACCTGCTAGATTTTAGCGTTTTACTTAGCTAAAATCTAGCAGGTTTATTTATTTACGAACAGCTTCAAATGTAAGTAATGAATGTTCTTTTGAAGGTTTCTTGTTGTAAACATATTCAGCGGAGCAAGTAATATCAGAAAAACCTATGCTTGTTAATATATGCTGGAATTCTTCTATTCCGTACCATCGTAACGGAAACCTTTGTAATTCTGTATCCATTAATTTACCATTTCTCCATTTTTCATATTTTAAAATGGTTAACGTATATTGATCGATCCAGTTCATTTCAACGGATTTTCTTTCTAATGCAATTCCTTGCTCTTTCGAAATCTCATAGTAGGATGAAGCAATTTCCCCTGTTCGCCAGTCTGTAGGTAAAAGCAAGTCTACAATTAGGCGGCCTCCAGGTATTAAATGATTATACATACATTTTAATGCATCCATCGCATCTTTTGAATTCTCTATTAAACAAAACGAACCTGTCGGCATTACAATCGCTTCATATATCGAGCCTAATGAAAAATTGCTCAAGTCACCTTCATATAGATTTGGTTTAAATCCTCTTTCTTTACAGCGTTTTCGGCATAAATCTAACATTTCAGGCGAGTAGTCGATTCCCTCAACATTATATCCGTTTTCAAGTAAAGGGATTAAGAAGCGTCCAGAGCCTACTCCTGCTTCAAGTACTCTTCCCTTTGTTCCGTTTAATCGTTCAAGATAATATTCAATATCTCCACCAATAGAATATCCTACCGGTTTTGTCAAATCATAAAGTTCTGTACATAAAGGACCGTAATAACTATACATAAAATCACTCACTATCAGTAAAATATAGGAAAATTATACACTTTCAATCAACATAACACAATATGACTATTTTATATGTGCGAATGATTTCAAATTTGATTAATTTGAAGACCTTCCTTCTAAAAAAGGATTTATTTTCAATCATTTCTACAATATAATGTACGAATTAACACAAATTATCAAAAAAATATTGCCCGAACGAATCAGGCATTTACTAGCAGTAGTCTTCGTTGAATCGCTTTGATTCAACTTCATCAACTAAAAGTGGAGTTCTTACTCCCAGTTATTTACGATAAAAAAGCAAGGAGAGAATCATATGAATGTAGAAAAAGTGTTTGCAGCTTTCCCATTATTAAGCTCAGAAAATCTAGTGCTGAAAAAAATTGAAGATGCACATTTACAGGAAGTATTTGCAATCTATGATAATGACAAAATCTTTGAATATTGTGGGATAATCCCTAAGCATAATATCCAAACAGTGAGTAAAATGATTGGTCATTTTGACAGGGATTATCAGAAAAAACACAGAGTAAAATGGGGCATTTTCCAAAAGTCTCAATGCGATACGTTGGTTGGCATAATCGAAGCAATGGACTTTAATCAAAAAGTGAACATGGTGACGATTGGTTACTTTTTGGCAGAGGATTATTGGGGTAAGGGCATTGCATCTGAAGCTGTTAAAATTCTCATAAAATTTTTATTTGAGGAAGTTAATATTAACCGAATACAGGCTGAGGTTATGCCTTTGAATGAAACATCCAAAAAGGTTCTCCTGAAAAATGGCTTTTTAAAAGAAGGACTTTTAAGACAAGCAACGTTTTGGTCTGGTAAAGGCGTAGTGGATTTAGAAATATACGGATTGCTTAAAGAAGAGTAAAATGGAAATCATTAAATAGATAATTTTCTTAGAGTTTATTGGCTTGAATCTAAATTTATAATATCCCCCCTCTTATCACAATAGTATTGGGCCTTTGCTGATAGACATATTACCAATTCAGCTAGGTTTTTCAACATAAACTAATAATGTCTGGCTGGCGCTAGCATTACTTTCATACAAAAAGGGTGAAAAAATGGGTGATAATCGATATTTAGAGCGGATGGATAGGGATTTTAACAATTACCATAAATTTGAGAAATGCTATTATGATCCATGTCATAGCAAAGTAGACGACTATGAAGCTGTCGAAGATGATTATGATAAAATAAAATATTACAATCATAAGGATCTCAAACAAAAACGCAAGGACCTTGATAAGAAATATAGTCAAGAACTAGAAAAAAAAAATGAAAAATAACGATCATTGTAAGGGTTGCGTTTGCAATCATTTAAAATGCGTTGAACCTGGAACATTAGTAGATGTTTTCTTATCGAATGGCAGTAGTTTTATCAACCTATTCTTCCTATATTTTGATAGCCAAAGCTGCAGCGCACACTTCCTAGAAATTGGAGAAACTGCAATGCGACTGATGATTGACTGCGAAAAAATAGAAGCCATTCGTAATTAATATCTTTCTGGCTAAAAAGGATAAAAAAGTAACAATCTAGGCTCTTCTAATCTAGAAGCAGCCTTTTTGGAATGAAATAAAACCATCACGTCCTGTGAGAATGCCTTCGTTACTTGTTCGCTGACGCTTCGCTTTCGCACAGAAAATATTTTGTCCTTGGAAAGCGCCGAGTCGGAACGGAAATCAACTATATGTTATGGTGAAGAGCCAAATTAATACATACTATCCACACGCCGAAAGAGTGATTCTATTGACTAAAGAGCAAAAACCTATTAACCACCAATATCGTAACATGCGAATAGCTTATTTGATCGCTATTGTGATCACCATTTTATTAGGCCTAGCTTCTAGAAAATTTAGCCATCTACTTCTGTCATTTGTTGCGCAGAACGCGGGGGACATATTATGGGCTATGATGGTCTATTTCGGATTTCGATTGTTGCTAGTGCGTAAGAACACCCTCCCAGCCATTGTGCTCAGCTTTTTGTTTAGCTTCGGCATTGAATTTAGCCAGCTGTATCAGGAAGACTGGATTAATCAGATTCGTGGGACATTGCTCGGGGCTTTGGTATTGGGCAAAGGTTTTCTTACAATGGATTTGATTCGATATACAGCAGGGATAATAATCGCTACTGTATTAGATAAGGTGGTACTTAGGTTTACTCTTCGAAGATAAATAAACATTATAATTTTAGAATATAAAAAAACAACTCACCTTTTTTAACATTATCATTTCACTAGGTTTTATAGTCACTTTATATTTGGATTATTATTTCACTGACTACCCGCTCCTTGTGAATTGATATATGTTTTTTACAAAAAAATGTAATTTTCGTTTTAATCCTTATTCAACTATAGCCTCCTATAGTTGAATAAGGAAATTGGTTGTCTCTATCTTTTTTTGTGATAAAAATTCGTCAGATTATTTTATTACAGGCAATGTCATCTGATTTACCCAATCCTTTATGAATCGCTCTTGATGCGAATTCAAATGAGGTAGGTTATTACGAGGAAAGAATCGATGTTCGTGACTTTCTTCTGTGTTATGAGTTAATTCTCCTGAAAAACAACTTGAATGGAAAATAATCTGAACGCTAAAAACCTTATCTCCATTCTGGTATTCTGAAAATCCTTCTTTACCTGAATAAAGACCAAACAACTTTAATTGTTCAACTATCAATCCTGTCTCCTCAAATGTTTCTCGTACAGCAGTTTCAAGAAACGTCTCTCCAGGCTCCATAACGCCCCCTGGGATGCCCCAAACATCTCGATCTTTTCGATGTTGTAGTAAAATCTGATTCTCATGTTCAATAATAATTCCACAACCTACAGTCATTAGCATGTCATTTCCAATTAACTGGCGAATTGTTTGTATGTAGTTCATCATTTCCTCCATGAATCTCTAATTTTTAATTAATATACAAAGCATTTTACTTGGGATCCTACTTCAACTATCCTGTTCCTATAATCAGCTTTAAATTTGAGTTGCATAAATCTGTTTTTCTATTGGATCCCATATGACAATCCCAACATCTTGTTTTTGATCTATAATACGAATAGTAACCGGGATATAATCAGATAAAATAGTATTTATTCTAGTGCCAACCAACTGTAAAAGACCAATCAATTCGGTATCATTTATTAAAGGTACATTAACATCTATTTTTAAATCAATTAATTTCCCATTTTCATATCGAAGTTGACCAGTTATTTTAGGATTTAAATGTTTAAAACCTTCTTGAATATCTTCTTTGAAAATTAATAATTTTTCATATGTATCTTTGTCTAAACTAAATAATGAATCTGAAGGGAATGTATAATTTTTTATATCTATATCAGTCCATTTATCTATTTTATCCTCTTCTTCAGGAATAAATGTTTCAGCTAAAAATATTCCTGGAATTATATCATTTTTATTCGATTCTTGATACAAAGTTATATAAATAGGAACATTAGGTATTTTTTTGTTATTTCTAATATCTTTTATTATAATTTCGGCTATTTCCTTCCCATATTTTTCTACATCGTTTACATTATCATCGTTAGTATCTACTTTTACTTGATCTGTATAAATTAAACCTTTATCATCCGCTACCTTAATGTCATAAAATTCATTTAAGGATATGGCTAAAGACATCCCTTCTATTTCTCCATTTTCTTTGTTAATAAAATTTTGTTCTAATACATGAGATAATATCTTAGGATTATTTTTTTCATCCTCTAAAACATCTCCAGTACTATTTTTTATAGATGGGTTTAAACCAAAACCGTCTTTTGATTTTCGATCTAACCACTGATTAATAATCTTTTCATCTAAATATTGACCTTCCTGCATATAAAATTTTTTTGTAGAAAAGTAATTTACTGATAAATTCATTAGTCCTTTCTCAATTTCATTAATATTTAATGAATTGTTCATATTACCCAGTATCAATCCTCTAGAAACATTAACCTTTGCGGGTTGTTTAATTTCATATATTTCCTTTTCTTGAATTGATGATATATACGTTTTCTCATCACTTTTAACTTGTTCCTCTCCACTACAAGAAACTAAAAAAAATAGTGGCGATATAAAAAGCAACATACTCTTCCTCATATCCATTTATTAAATACTCCTTACTAATTTTGATACTAATGAAAAACCTTTAACAATATCAGTATACCAAAATTTACTATAATTTTCATTTTCATATATGTATAGCAAATTTTTAAAACCTAAAAAAACAACGAAAGGTGTTTTTTTCTAATTTAAGCTAGCCTTTTTACTTATAGAATCGAGCAAAGCGACAACACTGCACGTTCATTTTTTCCATTTTCCAACACACGCTTCATCATCTGTTTCTGCTCACTAGTCATTAAATGATCAATAAAAATGTTTCAAACTAACTTGGTATAAATTTCTAATTTACTTATCAGATGTTTACAAATAAAATGTATTGGTGCTAATTGATTTGAGAATTTACGGGGGAACAAAATGAAAGACAAGGGTTTTATATACGTACTAAAATTATTGCTTATACTCGTGTGCCTATACATGCTAATGCTTGTATTAGAATGTATTGTAGGTTCCATTTTGAATATTTTGTTATTTATTTCAATCATTCTTACAGTAGTATGGTGCTATTATAGAAAGAAAACAGAAAAAACATATGCCAAAGGAATCCTTTTACTTATAATATTAATTTTATTAGCCATTTGGTTTATTGGCCCCTGTGTCTACGAACGACATATTGCTGAAATGAAGAAAACAGAGTTAGAAGAAAAGCAAAAAGAAATTGAAGGTGAAAAGTACTTAAAAGAATTGGAAGAAGATATGAAGAAAGTTCATGAAGAAACACAGGAAGATCTTGCTAAAAGAAAGGTACAAGAAGACGAATCTAAACAAAATGAAAAAGCCAATGCCTCGTCTACTCCTATTTACAATTTTAAAGAAGATAAGGATTGTTCCGATTTTAGTAACGCTTCTGAAGCAACTAAATTTATGAAAGAATCAAAGGCTGCTGGCTTCGGAGACCATCGTTTGGATGCAAACCGAGACGGAATTGCTTGTAACTAAGAAATATTAAGAAATGTGCTCATCTTAAGGAATTGGGTCATTAACTTTAAATGGAAAATCGCTAGAGAATTATATTACTTCTCTAGCGATTTTATTTTTAGGGTGCCTGCCTACAAAACGACACGTCGTCTATTTGTACAACAAACATAAATGTTACTTGACCTTCTGATAAATAATGATCACCTATAAAGTATAACTACGATTTATTCATCCAATCAATTAATTCTCGATCAAAAGTATCTGGTTCTTCAAACATTGGATTATGGCCACTTTTTTCAAAAACGACTTTCTTCACATTTTCATAGGCATAACCAATTGAATCCCAGAGTGAAACTGGAGCTACTAAATAATCATACCGACCTAAACCTAAAAAAATAGGTTTATCGAAATGAGCCATTGATTGGATTAGATTTCGTTCAGCAAATGCTATCCCCCAGAGGTAATCAATAACTTCCATATTGGTATATACACCATCCCACATAGAAGCAGCGTTGAACGTATAATCATAAAAGCTATGGGCTCCCATCCGGATACACATATGCACAAAGCGTCTTTCCGGATCATTGTGTATATCATTTTCTAAGATTGCAATATCATGCTCAAATTGCTTTTTTCGTTCCGTACTGGCCGTCTCAGTAAAAAAGGAAAAACTTTGATTTTGTCTGTCTTGACTGTTTGTTGGTGCCGAATTTAATAAAATAACCTTTTGTACATACTGGATGCTTTGATAATTATTCATAATAATAGTCCTCTTTTCTTTTTATATAGAAGAGCGATCGTAAGTGCTCTTCTTTCTATCACATCCTTTCTTTTTTACATTCCCGCGTTTTCTCCATAGAACGTTCTAGCATTCGACTCACCTCGATTAAAATTTTCTATGTAATATTTAAAGTCAAAATAGAATTTTTAAAATAAGCACTTATTTCCTAATTATGCAATAATAAATTATAGCCTTACATACGTTTTTAGTAAACTTTAAGAGAAAAAGCCGACTAGAAGAAGCAAATGAACTAATGGTAGCACTAGTTAAAGAAGATCCTGAAAATGGATACTATCAATATCAATGTGCATGGACTTATGATTCATTAGGAAAAGAAAAAGAAGCTGCTCCCCAATATGAAAAAGCGATTCGATTAGGGCTTAATAAAAGCTTATTTAGGATTGGTTAGCACCTGTCGTAAATTAGGGCAATATGGTCAGGCAAAACGTTTTTTTGAACAAGTAATAAGCGAATTTCTAGCAGCTGAACATTTAGAGGTTTTTATACTATGGCGCTCTATAATCTCGGTGAACATTCAAATGCTATGGAAACTTTATTAAATACAGTAATTCCCACAACTAATCATGAAGGAATAAAAATTTAAGGTAGTTATTCTTTATTCACTTTAATCGATGTGCTTGTGTACCCACTGCTCAAATACTTTCAACTGTTCTTCAGTATGAAAGTAATGTTCACCTGCTTCCATGACTTCTAATTCACAACTGTGTTTTTTTGTAAAATAGTTAATAGTTTCATATTCGCACAGTTCGTCCTTGGCTCCATACATAATATATGTATTTGTATTCCATGTATTAATAGGATGTTCTTTTACATAGCATAAATAATCCCAATATAACTTTTGACCAATAGGTGTTTCTATAGTCATTTCTTTTTGCAAAAGCTCTGGTGTTACATTAAACCATCTCATCATATTTTCGATCATTCGTTCCATATTAATTACCGGTGATAAAAATAATGCCTTTTTTAACACATCGTTTTGATAAGCTAAAAGGCTAAAATAAGCTCCCATACTACATGCAAACACGCTTACTTCTTTCCAATGTTCTTTTGCGTAATTCATAATTATAGATAATTCACTAACACAAAACTGTACTTTACAAGGAGTATTATCATTTTTTCTTTCTCCATGCTCAGGTAAATCAAAGCTTAATACTTGATAACCTTTTTTATTGGCTTCTTCAGCTACTATTTGAATCACTGTATCTTCTTTATTTGACATATTTCCATGTACTGCAATAAAAATTTTTTCACTCTTTTCTCCCCATAAAACTGCGGGAATATTACTAATTTTAAAATTGTCTTTAAACATATTTCCTCCATAGAATAAGACGTATGGGATTTGCAAAAAATCACATACATTTTTTATTCTTCTACTTAGTTTCAAATCAAACTATTCATAACTTACCGCAAATTAATTATAATATCTCTCTATATCTGTATAACATAGTCTACTTTAGTTCAGTAACAGACAGTATGAAGAAAACAGTAAATTTAGCGGAATGTCTCCCATTCTTAATTCAGTTAATAATTGACGCATTTTCGTGTTGCCTCGCACATGCACTTAAATAAGAACCTTCCATCACTTTGTTTGGAATATGAACACTAATCTTCCGGCATTTGCCAACCCGTTTCCTCATCCCAAATGGCATCCGTATCATCTAGATGCACATGCCAATCCCCATTAGAAAGTCTTCTTCTAATATCCGTCAAACAAGTCAACCAATAAAACAGCGCATGCAATGTATCTTCAAAATCATCTGAAAAGGGTAGCTTTGTTGAACCTGCAAAAATCACTGTTGGTTCATCCTGATCATAGTCATAAACACAAAATGTTTCTCCAATATCCTTCATTTCAAAACCCGCATTGTATTTATCAATGATGGCCGTTATCTCTTGCTCCTCACTGTTGGTAAGGTTAAGGTTTCTCATACAAGTGTAATAAACAGAAACTCCCATGCTACATTTCTCCTTTTTTTGGTTTTTACAACAATCATTCATGAACTTACATCATCATTATTATTCCATATTAATCCATTTTAAGTATATATTCATCACATTAAACTGCCCGTTAGCCATCCATCTAGCGCAAAAACCAGCGCCACACCACAGAAAATGAAAGATGATTAAGTTCTTTCATGGGAGTTTAAGAGAACAGCAACGCTTATTAAACAATCGCTCCGATTGTGGAAGATCATAAGTACATGTCTTATACAATTAATCTGTCGTTAGTTGAAAAAGTTCACTTTATCCCTTTATATTCCCAGTAATTTTTTTCAAAAAAATTAATTATCTCATCTTTATAGTTAAATTTATCATTGAGCTTTTGTAATAACTCAATATCATGGGTATGAGTTTTACCTGTCTCAAGCATTTCTCGATATAAGTCAATATAAGGAAGTTTATTATTAATAGCGTTGTTTAATTCCTTTTCTACATCATAGGAAATTTTTTTAAATCTCACCTCAGCAATCCCCGTCTCATCAATTTCAAGAATTGCATACTGAGCACGTAGGTCAGTATGCAACTTGTCCCATTTATAAAAGGGCTGTCCTATAGTTCCTGGGTTAATAATCAATTGATCCTTGCTACTATAGCGTAACAATTGGTGATGGGTATGAGCATAAATTGCAATATCGTAATCATGCTCAAATAACTGATCAAAATTTTTCTGATTATTCGTGGGCCATAAATCCCCTCCATAATTTTTGTTTTGTAAATTATGGCTAATACTGATAGATAGATTATTAACTTGTCTTGTTAGATGTAATGGTAAATTCTTAATAAGATTAATATAGTTTTCATCCAAATTTTCACACTGATACTGGACTAACCTAGAAACATAGATATCAGAAGCATTATCAAAGTCAATCTCTTTATTCAGTACGTCAAGGAAGCAGTCCTCCCAATTTCCTTTAACATACGTAGCAACTTTAATACTATCTAATATTTCAAATAAATCATTTGCCCCAGGCCCAGGCATGATTAAATCCCCTAAAAACCAATATTCAGTGACACCTTCTTTGATCGAATCTTCGATAACTGCTTTTAAAGCACTTGCATTCCCATGGACATCTGCTAGTAAAGCAATCCTATGTTTCATGTCTTTCATTTGCCCTCCCCTAAAATTGACAATATAATCAAAATAGAATGTATATTCTTATTTTATCATTTTATGGTATTTTATGAAATTTATTTAACCTGTCCCCTTAGTTTAAGTACAAACCTTATAATGCTGGATTAATTACTAGAAGGGCAATTTTATCGTGAGGATAATCATACTCTAGAGGGCCATCCAGCGAGCAAAAAAAGAAATAAGAGATGCACAAAGTCAGCTAAATGGATGTTTTCTTAAGCACTATGTGCATTTTATTCAAACATTTGGCGGGGCATTTGCAGGACTAACAGTTCATGTTTTTCCAATGGCTTAAGTCTAGAAAAGGAAATGGTTGGTGATTTAACGCTTGAATTCCGAGAGCAATTCAAAAATCATTTTCCTGCAAAGATTGTAAATACCAGTTATGTAATCTCTTTGGAAGGTTCAGGCAATCCGATTTTTACCAATCAGGCAGGGCAAGTTTTTATTTGTTATAACGATATGGGAGAAATCGAGTTATTAGCTGATTCATTCGAGGAAATGATTGTTGAAAATTTTTTTGAATGGTAATCAGCCTCTTATTTAAATTAGATTCTAGAAACACAGATTGATACTTTTACTAAAAATAAAGCAAAGGATAAATGGTATGGATAAGCGATTACAACACATAATCACATTAAGAGAAACAGGTCGACTAGAAGAAGCAAATCAATTAATGGTAGCTCTAGTTAAAGAAGATCCTGAAAATGGATTCTATCAATTTCAATGTGCATGGACTTATGATTCATTAGGAAAAGAAAGAGAAGCAGTTCCTCACTATGAAAAAGCAATTCAATTAGGGCTTAAACCCGAAATATTAGTAGATGCTTATTTAGGATTAGGTAGCACCTATCGTACATTAGGACAATATGAACTGGCGAAAAATATTTTTGATCAAGCCATAAGCGAGTTTCCAGAAGCTGAACATTTAAAGGTTTTTTATGCTATGACGCTCTATAATCTTGGTGAACATTCAAAGGCGATGGAAACTATATTGAATACTTTACTACTTACAACAAATCATAAAAAGATTAAAGATTACAGTACGGCTATTAAATTTTACAGTGATAAGCTAGATCAAACGTGGGATTAGTAGCACAAAAACATAAAAGATCAGGCTCCTATTTGTGAACCTGATCTTTTGTCTTTTGAACATACTTTGAGTTTCTCGATAAAATGAGTAAAGAAAGTGAATCTTATTGGAAGAATTCATTTTCTCACAATTTATGTTGTGAACATTTTCTTCATGAATCATAATATGATATAATAAGAACATACATTCCCACTCTTTTAATTTCTTCACGGGAATATTTTGTTTTTTTATAAAAATAAATTTGGTGCGAGTATATATACTTAAGTATAATATATACTGTCGGATAATCTGTATTTTTCCATTTTAGGTTTATAGCTCCTTATTGGATGAAAAATGGTATTGTAAAGAAAATTCATTCACAAACAACAGTTCTTGTATAAGGAATTGTTTTCATACAATAGCTTTATCTTGATCTTCTAGTGCTCAAAAAACTGCACAATATCCGTAAGTAATTGGCGAATAGCCACAGGTAGATGACGATTTTTTAAGTACACTACATACACATTGCGTCGTAAATTTGGACAGTCTATTTCTTTTTGTACAATCGTTTTAGCTGTCGGGCCTTTTAAATAATTTTCAGGTAGAATGGTAATCCCTAAGTTTTCACGAACGAGAGACACAGCCGTCTCAAAACGTTCGATTTCAAATTGGATATTAATGTTTTTTTCAGCCTTGTCAAATGCATCTAAAATGTCACGTCTCGTTTGAAAGCCCTCTGTACCAATAATAAAAGGCTCATCACTTAAATCACCGATCGTCAGTTTATCTTTCTCCGCTAAAGGGTGATTTAATGGTAAAACAGCTACAAGTCGCTCTTCATATAAGCTCTTCACTTCGAGCTCTTCATCATTCATGATCTGGTTGGTAATAATTAAGTGTGTTTTATAGCTTTTGAGCGATTTTTTGACACGCTTACTTCCTAAAATGTCCACTAGATGAATCATCATTTGTGGATATCCCTTTTTATATTCTGAAATGACTTTTGGCAGCCAATGCTTAATCGATTCCATAGCGCCAATCGTTATTTCACTTGTGCCATGTACAATTACCTCATCCATTTCTATTTTTAAAACTTCCATGTTTTTCAATATAACTTTTGCCCGTTCATATAAAAGCTCACCTGCTTCTGTTAATTGCAGATTTCTCGTATTTCTTTCAAGTAATGGTGAACCAACTTCATGCTCTAACTTCTTTATAGCATTGCTTAAGGAAGGCTGTGAAATATGTAGTTTTTCAGCTGCCTTTGAGAAATTCATTTGGTCCGTCACTGCTATAAAATATTGTAATTGTTTAAAATCCAAAACATCCTTCTCCCCTATTTATAGTTAAAAGCTATAGATTAATATTAATTATATATTAGTAATTATAATTATGCGAATATATAATAAATTTATAACAATATTAACACTACAATAATATTGAAAACGGAGTTGATATAACTATGTATACAATGACAGAACAAAAACAATGGAAAGGTCGTATAGATTCAACGACAAATTTGAGTAGCTTTCGTTTACATCAAAAAGTAAAGAGAATTCCTATTAATGATGTAAGCGCTTCAAATCATCAGCATGCCGGAATTGTTGGCTTTATATGTGATGAAGGTGTACGTCGAAATCAAGGACGTATAGGGGCAGCGAGTGGCCCTAATGCTCTGCGTGAAGCTTTATCTAGCTTACCTTGGACATTTAATGATGAGCAGCAAATTATAGATGTCGGTAACGTTATTTGTCTTAACCATGCATTAGAAGAAGCGCAGCGTGAGCTCGGCGGAATTGTCGAAACATTGCTAAATAATAAATTACAATGTGTTGTGCTCGGCGGTGGACACGAAACACTATACGGACATTATTTAGGCGTTCGTGCCTCATTACCAAAGGACGCGAAAATCGGCATTGTCAATATCGATGCTCATTTCGATTTACGACCTTATGATGAACAACCATCGTCTGGTACAATGTTCCGTCAGATTTTAGAGCAGGACCCACATGCAGATTATTTTGTTCTAGGCATACAACGATACGGCAATACAAAAGAGCTATTTGAAAAGGCCGATGAATGGCAAGTGAATTATGTGTTAGAAGAAAATATGACACCAGAAAATAATGCGCAAATTATGGATGAGCTGCAGCAATTTATGGATAATCATGATTATGTTCTTTTAACACTATGTATGGATGTGCTAAATGCTGCATTTGCACCGGGTGTTAGTGCCCCATCACCGTTCGGCCTAGATCCAACGACTGTACGCATGATACTTCAAAAAGTAACTTCGCACCCAAATACACATTCTTTTGATATTTGTGAGGTCAATCCTTCACTTGATGAGAACGGACGCACAGTTAAATTAGGTGCTTATTTTGTCTATGAAGCACTTAACAACTTACTTAGGGGGCAAGGTTAATGATCGAATTCAATCAAATCACAACAATATTTCTAGCAGTCGCTCTATTCGCATTGGGCGGCTGGCTCATAAATAAAATAAGTTTTTTAAAACGCTTTTGTATTCCAGCACCTGTTGTTGGTGGCTTACTATTCGCCGCCTTGGCTACTATTTTAAAGACAACTGGCGTATTAGAAATTTCGCTTGATACGTCATTACAAAGCTTATTTATGATTACGTTCTTCACAACAATTGGCTTAGGGGCAAGCTTTAAACTTGTTAAGCTTGGTGGAAAATTATTAGTTATTTATTGGTTGGCTTGTGGTTTCCTTGCCTTAATGCAAAATGTTATTGGTGTCTCACTTGCATCGCTGATGGGCATTCATCCATTAATCGGGATGATGGCTGGTGCTGTTTCTATGGAAGGTGGTCATGGTGCAGCAGCAGCATTTGGACAAACTTTAGAAGATCTAGGTATTTCATCAGCCATGACAATCGGTGCGGCTGCAGCTACATGTGGTTTAGTCGCTGGTGGCTTAATCGGTGGTCCTATCGTGAAGTACTTAGTTAGTAAATATAATTTAACGCCAGATGAACAAGAAACGGAAGAAATTGAATATGAAAATAAACATGAACAAATTACATCTGATTCATTCTTTACACAAGTATTATTAATTACGTTCTGTATGGCAGTAGGTACATATGTTGGAACATTATTCTCAGAAGCTACTGGCTTCGTATTACCTAGCTATGTCGGTGCAATGTTTGTAGCTGTGCTAGTGCGCAATATTATGGATAAAGTAAAACCTGAAGCAATTAACATGAAAAGTATTTCTTTAATTGGTGATGTTACTTTAGGGATCTTCCTTTCAATGGCACTTATGAGTGTTAAATTATGGGAAATTGCCGATTTAGCACTTCCACTATTTATCATTGTGTTTGCACAAGTATTCTTTATTGTCATATTTAGTATCTTTGTATTATTTAAATTACTTGGGAAAAATTACGATGCTGCGGTTATGGTGGCCGGTTTTGCAGGTCACGGTTTAGGGGCAACACCAAATGCAATGGCCAATATGTCAGCGGTTGTCCAACGTTTCGGTCCATCTAAAAAAGCATTTCTTGTCGTACCAATCGTAGGAGCGTTTTTAATCGACGTATTCGGTATTCCGATTATTATTACGACGATCAATTTATTTAAATAATCAAAAAGCCGTGCAATTGTCATGTAGTGACAGTTGCACGGCTTTTCTATTAACCTATAAATTATTGTAATATTTCACTAACAGTAACAAATTCATAGCCTTGCTTTTGCAAATAAAGAATAACATTTTCAAGACCATTGGCTGTCGATTGATGAATATCATGCATTAAAATAATGCTTCCATCTTTCGCTGACGCTTTCACATACGATAAAACTTTATCAGCATTGCGATGTTTCCAATCTAGTGTATCGATTGACCATAAAATAGATGGCATCGTGATGACTGAACGAACTTTATCATTCGTTGCCCCATATGGTGGACGGAAAACTGTTGGATATTGACCGATTGCGTTATATATAGCATTGCTAGTTTTATCAACTTCTTGTTTAGCAGCTGCTGTCGATAAGCTTGTTAACTTCGGATGGTTCCATGTATGATTGCCTATCTCATGACCAGCCTCATAAACTTGTTCTACGATTGCCGGATTTTTCGATACATTTGTCCCAACCATAAAAAATGTGGCCTTTGCATCATACTTCTTTAAAATCGCTAAAACTTGAGGCGTTACTTTTGCATCCGGCCCATCATCAAACGTTAAAGCCACACGCTTCTTTTGCCCTTTCGCTACTGGTACACCTTTATTGTATACTTTGTTATCAAGTATTTGAATATTTGCTAGCTCTGAAGCTTTCACATAACCCTTTTGGTCACCTGCTTCTACATAAGCCCATCCTGCAATCGTTGTATAGTGCTGAACGACCGTTTTATTGGCAAGTGTCCCAACAATCTCGCCACTTGGACTAGCAGTTGCATGAAGCACAGCACCATTTACAGCATTTATTCGTTTCTTTGTTGCAACTGGTTTCTTTATTGAATTCGTAGCAACATAGCCTGTTTCATGACCATATTGGACAAAAGACCAACCTCCAGGTGCTGATCCATAAACAAAAATTAGCGTGTTTTCATTAAGCTGTCCTGTTTTTTGTGCACTTGGACTAGGATATGTAAATAAAGTTGTACCACCTTTTTTCGTCACTACATATTTTTCAGACGTCAGGTCTTTTAATGTTACCGTTTCTACGTATCCCTCAAGCTTTTGAACTTTAATATAAGTCCATTCCTGATTTACAGGTATAGCAGTTACATAACTCCCCTTTGCTACTTGCCCAATTACGGCACTATCTATGGAAGCTTCTGCATAAACTGCTGTGTCTTTTGCTACTGATTGAATAACGGTTGTACCCTCAGCCTTTGCTGAAGTAAAATCTACAAACACAAAACTGATTAAAAATGTCAAAAATATTGCATAGGGTAAAAGCTTTTTCATTGTTCAACACCGCCCTTATCATTACTGAAGTCTTTTTTCGTATGTTTTCTCTAAAAAATTCTAGGATTCGACTCTTATTATAGATGAATAGACTATTCCAGAAAATAGTAGGAATCAACTAGTTTTTGTGATTAAAAATTTCTCTATTAACGTTTTTTGGTAGCTAGGAACAACGGCATGTTGTTGAAATGTTTACTGATGCTTTTCTAAAAAATCTTTCATTGTTATTTTGATATAACACCTCCCCTCTTAAATTAAAATGGTTGATTGTATCCCCAAGCGTGAATACATTGTTAGCTATTTTATCGACATCCAAATGATTCCCAACATTTGTGCCAATCAAAGGCTCCCAAAATGCCTTCTCTTTTTGGGTGCATGAAGTCACCCTATTGATAAGACGATTGAAGGGCTTAAAAAAGTTATTAATTTTTTCATATTTTTTTCCTCTTATAGTGCATCAAACGCTGTAAGTGCATCTTCAATATGAAGTGGTGGTGTCCAAGCTTGCCCTGCCGCATTAGTCGTAACGAAAATATATTGTTCATCATGTTTTTCGATAATAGTGGCTAAGCAAAGACCAGCCTCAGGTGTGTAGCCCGTTTTCCCCCCCAATATTGCACTTTCTCCACTTGGAATTTTAGTGAAAAGTGAGCTTGATATTGTTAGCTCATTTGGTACATGGGTTATATAGCTTTTAGAAGTCAAAATTTGATAAAATGTAGGATTTTCCATCGCATAACGAAAAAGCTTACTAATATCACGGACACTTGAGACATGAGCATCATCATGTAATCCGCTGGCATTTACAAAATGTGTATCGTCCATCCCGAGTTCATGCGCTTTATTGTTCATTAACGTCACAAATGCCTCTTCACTACCTGCAATGGCATCGGCAAGTGTCCCTGTAGCATCTGCCCCAGAGGCAAGCAATGTCCCATATAATAAATCCTCTATCGTCACAAAATCCCCTGCCTTAAACCCAGCCATAGAAGCATTTTGAGCAGTAAATTTTGAAATCGTTTGTGCTTCTACAATTGTTTGCTTCTGTAGATCAGGACTCATCTCAATGGCAACGATTGCTGTCATAATTTTCGTTAATGATGCAGGATAAATAATGGCATCTGCATCTTTTTCGTATAATACATCTCCATTTTTATTCAGTAACAAAGCATTTTTGCTATGTAACGAAGATAGGTCTATTTGCGATTGTTCCGTTGTGTTATTTGTATAATAAAAAAAGATTGCTGCCGCACATAAACAACAAAATAAGATAAATTTTTTCATAAAAAAACGCCTCCCACACATTATAATAGGAGGCATTTCTGAATATTCCTGTAGGAGATTTATGAAGAAATTCTTAAGAATTGATTTTTCATTCATAAAAATCATCGAAATCTGAACAAATTCTCGTGATTGTTTTATTTGCTAATTTAAAAAATACATCCTGAGATACTTCTAGCTTCAGTGCATCTTCCTTTTTTAGATCAGCATATACGCCACGTAAGATGCGACCTGTTAGACCATGTGAAATAGCAATAACTTTCGGTATATGTTGAATGTCTTCTAGCCAAGCACTTAGTCTGCTCACTACCGAGTCATAGGCTTCTCCTTGAGGAGCATTAAAATACCAGTTATACACGTCTGTGTTATGAAAAAGGTTTGGCCAAGAACTTTCTATTTCTTTCGTTGTTAACCCAGCCCATTGCCCCACAGCGACCTCGGTTAAACGATCATCTTTTTCAACATTCTTCAAATCAAATCCAATTGTTTCACAAATTATTTCAGTACTTTGCATTGCTCTTCCTAATGGACTCGACACAATTTTCCATTCGTTAGGATCGCCAATCAAACTTTTCAGCATTAGAGCATTTTGTTGTACTTGCTGTATACCAACTTCTGTTAACGGAGAATCGAGCTCTCCCTGATATCGTCCTTGTGTATTGTATTCAGTTTCACCATGACGAAGTAAGTATAACGTTTGATACAATGTTGCTTCCCCCTTATAAATTCTCCCGAGTTGATATTAATATTAACACAACAGTAGTTTTATATTTTCAAATATTTTCATTTCTAATCCCAATATTATTCATTAGTATCGTCCCTTGTTTAGTAATATCAAATTGGAAATGGATCTTATTTAGCTTCAATGAATCAAACTGTGGATTCACTTCTTTAAAATCATTTAATGAAAATCCATAATATTGAAACACTGGTTCTGTCGTATTACCTGCATTGGAAAAGGGCTTTTTCAATAATTCCCCTTTTACAGCAGGTGTCAATTCGGAAATAAAGCTAAGAGGCAAGCTTGCCTTGTTGCCATTGCTGTCTTCTACGGTGACTGTCAAATCAATCAGCTCCTCCTGACTTTCCTTACTATCATCTGCAAGTGAAAATACGATAGAAGTGTTCTGCCTAATCTCCAATCCTTTATCGGGAAGAGTTAACGTGTAAAATGCTGGAGAAGATGGGTCATTTGAATTCCACCCTAAACGAACGGCACTATAATCCGCTTCGTCTAATTTCAATTTGACTTTTTCCTCTTTCCATTCTTTCAAATTCTTGCCGACCAGTTTGCCGCCTGGAACAGTGGTCGTATTTAGATCAATATCTTCATTAAACGTAGCAATAAAAGATGTTTGTGAATCATAGTAATTATTGATATACAGCGTGTCGGGAAGCCACTCTTTAGCATAACCTAAATCTTTAAAGATCTCTTTATATTGTTTCTTTTCTTTCAACGTACTATCTAAAAAAGCAGATATCAATACTTTCGCGATAGTTTCTTGCTGATTGCGCGGCATAATTTGTTTTAGGTTAAAAATTTGATTCGCTGTGCCAGCTCCATCGCCTCGTCCCCATTCTTCATTAAATTGCCCATGATTAGCTCCATATATATAGACGGACGCATTCATATAATCTTCCTTATTAGTATAGGAAATCCGATATTGCTGATTAGAGCTTTCGAAGCTGTTCACGTCCATATCATGCGCCCCTTGTAGTGCCAAATAGTTTACGTTTTTTAACGGAAGAGGTTTCCCTGCTGGCATATATTGACCATCAATTCCAGCAATAGAAATGAGCGTGCGGATAGAGAAATTATAATCAAATTGAATATTTCCGTTACTAGGTGGGTGTTGCATTTCGTTAAAAGCAGCTGCAATCGCGATAGCTTCCCCACCTCTGGAATGCCCGACCAACGCAATGTTTTCCATATCTACTTTTTGATAAAATGGATTGTTTTTAGTACTGTTCCATTCTTCCCATGTCTGTAAATGCTCCAGCAATAATAATCCTCTCGCTGGATTCTCATTCTTTAGCGGACTGACCAAAAACAAATCATTATATGGAGAAGCATTAAGAAAGTTTTCATCTACGGATACAACTATATAACCTCTACTCGCAAGAAGGTTACCTAAATATTCGTAACCTGGATCAGAGTACTCCGCCATTAAATGGTTTCCATGAACAATCATTACTAACGGAAAGTCTCCTTTCCCTTCTGGGTACCACACCTGACCGTTTAACGGCATTGCATCAGGCCCAAAACCAAGTGTTTTCGTCCGACCAGAAGACCACTTTTCTACAAAATCGGCAGCGTCTACTGTTTTAGTTGTCAAAGAATTTTCTTGGTTAAACTCTTCCCGATAAGTATTCGGACTGCCGTAAGTAAGCTTTTTAACTGGATAGCTGCCCAGTTTCGCTGGATTTTTAAGCAAGGTATTGTCATATCGTTTCGATGTTTTCAACTGCTTTAATACAACTTCTGGCGTGTTCACCTCCCCTGGATGAATCAGCCAATAACTCCATGTTCCAATTCCAATAGTCATCATAAATAAACAGGTGAGGACATTAACTTTTTTATATTTGGTTGCCTTTCTATAATTACCTTTTAACCATTTGGATAATAGCGCCCCCCACAAGGAAACGACAACCGCTACTAATAGAATAAATGGGATTATTACATCCAAAGGGAAGCAGAACAATAGAAATAGAAGTGAACTAAACAGGACCCATATATAACGACCAGGAATTTTTTTCACTCCATGTAATAGAAGTGTGATAAAACCACTTATGAGTACTACGGATAAAATAAAAACGAGTATTCCAATAGTGAAATCTAAAAAACTACGCTGCCCTAGTAACAACTTACCTTGAATTAAAATCAATAGAAGTGAGACGGTACTTAAAGCGATAGCTGCACCTTTCCAACCTAATGATAATGGCTTTAAACGCTTTCGTTTTGCATAGACCTTTCTAACAAAATAAGTAAGTTTCCTTTTTAATACTTCCAATTTTTAAGCCCCCTACCTACGATCTATTTCATAAATATTCTATTGTAGGTTACAGGATGACTCTTTCCTCTTGCTTTCATTTTCCTTTCAATAATCTTACAATTCTCCTTGTGTATATTTAGAACAATACATTAGTTAGATGGGAGGATATTTTTTTGGCAAGAAGAGTACGAAACTCGTCTCACCATTTGTTGTCAGCGTAATGTTTCCACCATGTTTTTCGATAACTTGTTTAGCAATCGCAAGTCCCAACCCTGTACCTCCATCGCTCTTGCGCGATTGATCCCCACGAACAAAAGCTTCAAATATGTTTTCTTTAATGGCTAGTGGAATCCCGACCCCGTCATCTTGAATATGAATTTCAACACCTTTTTCTGTTGTGAAAAGCTTTAATCGTACGGTTGTTCCTGGTGGATTATATTTTAATGCATTCGAAAGAATATTAGATACAGCTCGGTATAACCATGTATAGTTGAATGAAAAATTGATTTCACGTTTAGGAATCTCAAATTGAAATATAAAATTTTTTTCTGCAAATACTTCGTAATATTCTGCAGCGATTTCTCTTATGAATTCTGCTATATCGGCTATTTGAACGGTAAAAGGATAATTAGGGCTATCCAGTTTAGACAATTCAAAAATGTCGTCAATGAGTTCTGATACAAGCTCAGCTTTATCAGAGATTAAGCGCAAAATTCGCTGCCTTCGCTCTTCTTCATTAATTAGTCCTAATTCCATCGCTTCGATATAACCTCTAATGGTGGTCATCGGTGTCTTTAGATCATGAGAGAGATCCACAAGCATTCGTTGCTTGTTCTCTTCTAGGCACTTCTTTTCCTTTTCCATTCGTTCCAATTGTTTCGCCATGACGTTAAAATCCTCTTGGATTTGGGCAAGCTCATAACTTGTTTTTAAGTTTAGTCGTTTATTGTATTGACCACGAGCAATATCTCGGATACCATCTGCAATTGAACGAAGTGGGGTGGTGAGCCTAGAGGATGTCCATTTCCCAAAAATATAAACAGCAACTGTCAATAAAGAGAGAAAAAGAAGAAGAGTTTGCAAGAGCATTTTGTAAAAGATCTGTTCGTTATTTTCATTACCCTGACCATCCATAGTGTGATCCGTATTAGACGATAGGACTGTATCGTTTTCATGAGCTTTGTCTGCAAAATAATGAAGAATCTGCTCATTTAATACAAAAAATGAAAAGGCAGCAATCATTGCAATTGTAAAGAAGAAATAAATATATGTAATAATTAATAAGCGTTGGAGTCGATTCGGTGATTTCATGGAAGTAGCTCATCTTTCTTGGCAAACCGATAACCGAGGCCGCGAATAGTTTTTATAAAGACTGGTTTCCTAGGGCACTCTTCAATTTTTTCACGAAGTCTGCTAATTTGGACCATAATGGCATTGTCATCAGCAATATAATACTCATTCCATGCACGTTCAAAAATTTGTTTTTTTGTAAAAACGCGTCCCGGTTCACTCATCAAGAGTTTTAACAGTTCATATTCTCGAGCACTGAGCAGAATCGGTTTGTCTTTAATATATAGCACACATTCGTGGTGCGACAAACGTAAATCCCCCACCTTCAGCTGAGAGGGTTGTTGAACTGATAATGAGTCATTAAACTCATAAAACCTCCGTAATTGGGCTTGAATTCTAGCTGTCACTTCTAAAGGACTAAATGGTTTCGAAATATAATCATCTGCTCCTAATTTCAAACCTGCTATTTTATCGTAGTCCCGGCTTTTGGAAGAAAGTAAAATAACTGGGATTTTATATTCTTGACGGATCATTTGCAACAGTTGATAACCGTCGATGATTGGCATCATAATATCTAGAATGGCAAGGTCAATCGCCTGACTTTTCAATTGATCGAAAGCTGTTTTGCCGTCGAAAGCTTCTAATGTAATATATCCTTCCGCATGTAAGTAAAGCTTTAACAAGTCTACAATATCAGGATCATCATCAACGATCAGTATCGTTTTAGCCATAGTCTATCCTCCTTCACATATCCTTTAATGTATTCTAAGCTGAAATATTTTAGCCGTCAGGATCATAAAAAAAATGCCAGCTTCACATATTGTGACAACTGGCGGTCACTTGAGCATACTTTAAAAATAAAGATGTAGAATGACATAAATGGTTTCACTGTCAATCCCCTACACCTACAAAACTGACAGTATAATATTAGGAGCGATTCCCTTTGCTACCGCCCCGACCCTCGTCCTGACAGCAAACTTATTTTTAAGGGATTCATTTTAAAACAACAAAATGATATAGACAAAGCCTAAGAATAAACAAAATGGACTGTAAAGCCAAGTATCATATCTAGCAAACTGCGAATGTTTAATGTTTTTGAAAAACCCAACATACTTAAAATCACCAATTGCCCTAAATATGAAAACGAAAGCACAAACAATACTTCCAATTTTAGATAAATTATTTGCTTGGAACCCTTGCGAATAACCTGCTTGCACAATAATAATGACACTAGCTAGTAGAATGAGAATAGCTACGATTAATGTTCCCCATTTCTTCGGAGTAAAAGCCAGTTTCTGCTCTCCCTTTTTTACAGGAATAGCAACAACAGAGCCCCAACGACCTCCAAAAGCCCAATAAATATGCATCAAACTGATCAACCATAGAAGCCCTACAGC
Source organism: Lysinibacillus sp. RS11 (assembly GCF_042019215.1). Taxonomy (NCBI): domain Bacteria; kingdom Bacillati; phylum Bacillota; class Bacilli; order Caryophanales; family Bacillaceae; genus Lysinibacillus; species Lysinibacillus sp. RS11. The sequence continues at coordinate 2,679,791 of NZ_CP168124.1, forward strand.
TATTAATATTAATAGTAATTTCATTTATTCGCCCCCCATGTCGTAATTTCAAGCAAAACATACACTACCGTATGTTATAGTAAAAAATTTTGTCCCTTCAGGTTTTATAACCCTATTAGGGACGTTTATTATCGTGTCAGGTATGTTGATTAGTAGGTTTATTATTGGCCCATAAAAGGATTTTTTCGTTGATATTATGCCAATGTATGCCTATTTTATTGTAGCAAAATTTAGTGTCCTCAAATTATTTCCAATGGATCCAAATGGTTAATCAATACACCTGTTATCGTGTATTAAAAGCTCAACCATTTTATCAATATCAAAATTAGGATTTGCTTCGAACCTTGTCATCCATCCTACATACGTTAAATAGGCAAGTCTCGCTCGATCAATTGATTCAGTCTCGTTTATGCCCAATTTTTGATACAATTTTGCAACACAAGAAATTCTCTGTTCTTCAATATCCACTAATCGCGCTGCCACAACAGGGTCATATTTAGCCCAAGTATAAATGCCAATTTCCATTTTTTTATCTCGATTAAAACTAATCTGTAGTAGCTGTTCTAATGAGGCATCCTGTTGCTCCATACTTTGAACAATTAGCTTTGTTGCATGCATTTCCCAATAATCGAGCATGGAATCTAACAGCTCTTGGTGGTCACGAAAATAGTGATAGAAGCTGCCTTTGCTTATTTTTAGCAATCGAGCAAGTGCTTCAATACGAACTTTATGTATTCCTTCATCAGCTAATTGTTGTAATCCTGCTTTTATCCAATCTTCCCTCGTTAATTGCATGTCATCTCTCCAATAAAATACGGTAGTGTATGTTTTACGTTATATTACAATTATTTTCATTTTTTGTCAATTATTCATTCTGATTATTTTTATGAACTTTAATGTTGTTGTTAATCGTAACATTGATCGTTATCACCCTTGGTAAAATACATGCACATAGTAAAATTATTGACACAAGTTTTTTCATTATTCATCCTCTTTTCTTATTTCTTTGTGGGAAAAGCCAAGGTTATTTAGTTACCTTGGCCATGGTTCACAACAACTAGAATGTATTATCAAATAGATTTTCTGTTATGCCTAGTAAAATATCTTCCTCTGTAAATTCCATTAATTTCTCTTTCGTAATATTCTCCTGTTGAATGAGGCGGTTGGATTGAATGGTTACAAGCTTTTCAAATAAGTTTCGGATATAACGACCGTTTGAGAAATTTGGAATCGATTCAACTGGAATTTGATGTAATTGGTCCTTCATATGGTGTGCAAATGCTTCACCATATTGATAATCATTATTTTTACATAGCATCGCGAAAATATCATAAAGCTCATCCGTGCTAAAATTATCAAATTTGACAAAATGATTGAAGCGCGATTTGAACCCTGGATTGGCAAGCAAAAATTCCTCCATGAGCTCTGTATAACCAGCAACGATGATCACTAAATCATCACGTAAATCTTCCATCGCCTTTAATAGGCTATCAATCGCTTCTTTCCCAAATGCGTCTTGTTTATCATTGATTAGTGAATAGGCCTCATCTATAAAAAGCACGCCTCCTTTTGCTCTACTCACGACTTCCTGCACCTTTAATGCCGTCTGACCCACATACCCTGCCACTAAGCCCGCACGATCTGTTTCCACAAAATGCCCGCTTGAAAGCACGCCAAGATACTTATATAGTTGGCCTATTATACGCGCCACAGTTGTTTTCCCTGTGCCTGGATTCCCAGAGAACACAAGATGATATGTTATCGGGAAGCTTGTTAAACCATGGTCAACACGCAAGCTTTGAATTTTAATAAAGTTAATTAAATTATGTAATTCCTTCTTGGCATTAGGAAGTCCTACAAGCCCATCTAGCTGCTTCTGTAATTTTTCAATCTCTCGCTCAATTTCTGGTGTAATTCGTAAACGTTCACCATTGATAAATTCACCACTATAAATAATCTTTCCCTCTTCATTAAAATAATCTCCCCGACCATGCTTTTCACCATTTGCAAGTTCCCCGATATAACAAGCCTGTCCATTAGCATAATAAAGCGTACCATGTCCTGTCATAGCATCCTCTTTAAATTGACCCTCCGCTTCGAGCTCACCTAGTCTAGAATAGATTTTTCCTTTTCCATGTTTCATATCCTCAAAGAAATAGCCTTCATACTGAAGCGTTGTTACACCATTTGCAAGCTCCTCTGCACTTGGCGACTCTGGTGCATAGTAAAGCTTTCCTGCTCCTTGCATATGGTGCCAAATAAAATCACCTTCATATTGTAAAAAACCACTTGGATAGAATTGTTTTCCCTTGCCTTTTTTCATGCCATGGACAAAATCACCCTCAAATAGTGGCTGATTTAAATGTGGATGCAGTGTACGAAGCTCTTTAAATGGGGCAATAACATCTTCCTCAAAATACAAAATTCCGTAACCATCCATTAAATCATTACGAAAATGCCCCTCGTAATAGACCTTACCGTCCCTATATAAAATTCCATTCCCTTGTTTTTTATTTTGAATAAATTCGCCTTGATATATCATTTGTCCTTTTAAATACATGATCCCGTTACCTTGCTTCATGTGATTGGCGAATTCACCCTCGAATAATAATTCACCTTCCTGGTCAAATATCGTCCCCTTTCCATCATAAATGTCATGCCCAAAGTCGTTCTTCTTCACACTGCCACGATACATTAATGTACCATTTGGATAAAATATCTCTTTTTCTTCATATTTATGTGTCATTTGATTGCCATCCTTTATCAATTCAGTATATGCTCAATTATAGCGTGGAAAATAATGCATATGTGCGAATTTTTAGAATTTAAGGAGTTTAACATGAAAAAAAGATACAAAATATTAATTGCGATCCTATTACCTCTTATCATTTTATTTGTTTCAACAATGCTACTAACTCGCGATTCAACTTTTGATGAAGAGGTTATTGAACGACTTGATATCAAGCAAATTAAGGAAATTGAAGTAATTCGAGCTTCGGATGAAAAAACAATCACGATTACAGATGCGAATAAAATCAATCAAATTATGCAACAATTTGATACCCAGCCACTTCGCAAAGTATATTTTGCTAATGCGGATTATGATGAGGCTTATTGGTTAACGTTACATATTAACGATAATCGTGAAATTGGCTTACGTTTGGATGACGCAAAGCATCTATTTGTTTATTTATATGAGGAAAACTATATGAAAGATTATGAGCTTTTAGGGGATTTAAATACGACCTTTATTGAGGAACTTTTTTAAGAACTATAAATACCATACCAATGGTAAAAATCCGCTTCAAGCCTACGCGGATTTTTACCATTTACATAGGAAGCTTCTAGCATACTTATGGACTGTCCGAATGTTTATATATAGCGATAATTTTGCTGCATCGATTGAATCGTTTCAATGATCTCTTCTCTAAGCTCAATTGGCTCTAACACCTCTATGTTTGCTCCTTGGCTCAGCAGCCACATTTTAATGCCGCGTCCAAAAACTTCTGCTTCAAATAAACATTGTCCATCTTTCTTGGATACTATTTTTGCAGTTGGCAAGCGATCTAATACAGCCTGCGGAGATGCTCCTTTAAAGACAAATTTTATACGCATCAACTCGCCAGCATGCATAAACTGGATGCGTTTACGAAACTCTCCTTCTTGAAAACGCTCGGCATAAGGTATTTGAAACTTTTGATTGAGCTCAAGAAAATGTTGTATACGGTCGACTCTATAGACAATGGGCGAATCCTTTTCATGCTTATTATCATCATAAGCAATTAAATAAAAGTAGTATTCTGAGAAAATAACGGCGAGCGGTTTTAAAATCTTTTCTCTAGGAATTGTTTCACATTCACGCAAATAATCAATTTTAATGATTTTCTTTTTTTGAATGGCCTCAGAAATCCCCCAAATTAAATGTAATAAAGATTTTTTATGATTTAAATCTACGTACAAATGTTTTTCATTTAAAATAATATTGTGAATAAATTCCTGTTTATCGGCTGCAACAATCGAAATAAGTTTATCTATAATATCACTCATTTCTGATTTTAGAAGGGCTCTAGATTCAATCAAAATTTTGACAATCGCCAACACTTGCTCTTTTGATAAAATACTTTTCCCTGTATTCGTCAGCCTGTACACCTTTTCTACTCGCACATATTCTAAATGGCAATTTAATTTAGCTTTATCAATATAATCGCGAATTTCATTCAAGTCCCGTTGTATGGTTTTTTCCCCAACATTATGTGTAAATGCTTCTTGTTTTTTGTTAATTCCTTGACCATCCATCAGTCTGTCAAACATTGAAATGACGCGATAGCCTTTATTTTGTTGTGAATCTACCATATATCCCACTCTTTCTTCATAGTTACTTCCCCATTATACAAAATGAGTTGGACACTATTAGTCCTTTTAACTACGGAATTTCTATATTATAGGTATAATTGGTACTATACTAATTTATCAACAAAATATCATAAAACAGACTAAATATACTATATTTTTGTTATAATTAACTTTAATTTTACAATGTATTGCGCCTTTACACATAAAAAGGACTTCAATCTTATTGATTGAAGTCCTAACTAGATTATTCCTTTACTCTTACTAATGTGCTATCCAGTACAGATGAAGTAAAAAACTCTTGCTTCTTCCTCCATAGCTTAGGTAGCGATTTCTCGGAAGCGAACGAGCATTTCTGTATACTCCTCCCCCCTCCTCCAACCATATTGCAAAGCCTCACTATGATATTACGACTATCGTTTCTTGATTGTATAGAGTTTGTTTCTACAATTTCTTTGCCTGCCACAAAATCTGTTGTTGAGCATACAAAACTTCTATTTTTTATATTTTTGAACGGCTTGAACAGCTTCTTCAATGGAAGATGTAATGATTCCATTACGTTTAATCAAGCCTATAACAAATAAATTCCGATAAACAAATTGATTTTCCATTCCATCACGTACAAGTGCCTCAATTTTCATCATATTGTCTCGACCTTGTTGACGAACATCTGTAAATACGCCAACGATTGGTCGATTCAGCATCGCAAATGCACCTATCTCTGCTGCTACACCCGAATCAATCTCAACACCATCTAAAACAGCTACTAATACATCACTATTTTGTAGCATCTCTAAATCCGCGTGTGCAATCGCCAAACTATCTGCGTATGCGGTTTTATCATTGATCGCATCATTCTCCTGTGGTACATATAATTCAATACCCGGCACTGCCTCTCTAATTGCCGTAGCAAGTTGTTCGTTGACTAAACGATCTCCTAAAGAAAATAATCCATTTGCTAAGTATGCTTTCATGCTAAAACTCCTCCAATATTTTTTTCAAACACTATTTTATGTCGACCTTTATGATCAACAAATGTTGAAACAATGTCAAATCCATGTTTAAGATTTGTGATAAGCATTGCCTTTCGCTCATTTCTACCATATGTACGAACTTTTTTAAAGCCAAGAGTCTGTAGATGTTCATGCTGCTGTCTCATTAACTGACTTGCAATCCCTTTACCACGTTGCGTTTCATGGACACCACCTAACCAGCTATAAAAAACACCATCAGGATGAGTGTAACCTAATTTAAAGCCTATTACTTTCTCATTCTCTACAGCTAATAAACAAATTAGCCCTTCTTTACTTTCAAGTTTTTCTAGTGGTAGATTTGTTCCATCAAATACATGGGCATGAATTTCCTGCAACTGCTTCAACCAATCATATGGTACGCCTCCAATTGTAACGATATGCATTTGTCTCACCCCTATCTGTATAGTCGTTAATTATAGCAGAAAAGGTTTATTTACATTACTGATTCATTCTACCTCTTAAATAGTAGGTATTCTCAAGACACCTACCATAGTTGGCTGACAAATACTCTCACAGGGTATGGTTTTTATAGACAGTGATCATACTAGGTACCTTTTGATTTGCTGCTCAAACACTTTTTCATAGTATAGTTTGCGCGGATAGCGTTCTTCCTGTAACACCTTATAGAGGACGGATTGGCCTTCTTCGTAGCGAACAGCATCTTCGCATTCATCATAAAATCGCCGTGATAACTGTCTTATTGATAGGTTAGCTTTCTTTGCGCTAACTCTCCACCCAAATTGAATCATAGCATGCTGGTCTGTGGGATTCCGATAGGTATCAAAGACAATACATGTATCTGGTTGTAGCTTATTAGCAAATACTAAAACATGCCCAGTATGTACAGATTGATTAAAATAATGTTCGTATATTTCATTAATAGGTACACAAATATCAAGGGCATCCATAATTTCCTGGAAATTCTCTTGAGGGGTGTAATCATCACTCTGTTCATCAGGATAATCAACAAGTTCTGTAATTGATGCCATAATCCAAAATTCATACTTCACATTCAGTCACTCCTCATATTTAAAATATCAGGTGTGTTGATTAACCATTTTTATTCACCCTAATTAATTTAAATGCTCTGATTTCTGCTACGGGCTACAATCAGTTAAAAACGAGAATATATTAGCAAAATATTAACAAAAAATATTTTTATTGCTCAATAATAAACCTGTTTTTTCCTAATCAACATACCTATTAAAATATAACAATTCTACAAGTGTCTTAATCTTTGCTTCTCTAAAAACTATGAGAGAAACTGCTAGGATCATATACATTATGGAGTTGCTCACTCAATTGTTAATTATTTCTAAACTAGAGTGCAGCTGTAAAAATAAAAGCACGTCCATCCGCATTTAAAATCTGTAGCCCGTGATTCGTTTCAACCAATGGTGTATCCCAATGAACATGTCCACAGCAGACCAAAAGCTCAGCAGAGTTCTGTAGTTCTTTCCAAATATGTGGATTTCCAGGTAGACCTTGTGAGCTAATCTTCGGACTTTCATGAAGTAGCAGGATGTCAGTAACTTGCCTTAAAATGTGTCGAAGTCTTGCTAAATAATCGTCTTCTTCCATTCGATTTGGTTTATCTACTCTACCAATAATTCCTCCGAGTCCTGCTACTGCAAGATTAGCGTACATCATCTTCCCTCCATCCGAAAAGTAATGAATACCTGTGGTAGAACCCAATTCAGCTTGTTCCTCATTTGTTAATAGATCGTGATTTCCAACTACACCCGTTACAAATCCAAAATAATTTCTAAAAGCACTCCATACAGGCAAAGGATTTCCACTAGCCCCCCTTTTGGTTAGGTCCGTATACAAGTCTCCACATAAACACACCATCACCTTAGCTGGGTCCAAATCTGACATATGGATTTGGAACAAAAGGGAAAGCACTTCCGCAAGTTCCTCACCTAGTAACTTTGGTGCTTGTTCTACCTGCTCTTGCTTATAATCCACGATGCCTTGTAAATCAGATGCAATAATCAGGGCATCTAGCTCCTCTGGCAATCCAAGTATCTCTCCCCAATAAATAGGAAGCAATTCAGAAGAAATCCCTGTTCCCTTTGATGTTGCGGTAACGTATGGTATTTTCTCTAAAGGCTCCCTAGCAATATCAACAATTTTCAATGCTCTTTTTGTATGTTTTTTCATTTAAATACCTCACCCTTAAAGTTCCCCTTACAAATAAGTGCCAAAGTAATATTTCATCTTTTCTTGCGAATAACCGTCTATACCTCTCCAGGTTGCCATTGACATAAAATCGGTACCCCGTCCACGCTCCTTACGGTAATCATCCTTAGATTCTAGTAAATCGATATACCCCCAAATCTCCAGCACTACGTCACGTTCATGCTGATTCGACGGTAAAATATCCTTCCAACGTTTCTCAAGCTGTCGAGCTGCATCTTTATCTCCACAAGATTCAATAGCCTCAATCATCCGTTTCAATATGTCCACATCTTCCTCACTAACTGTAAACGTCTGTTCTTTGCTAAGACATTCAAGATCCAACAGACAATAAACCAACCAGTTTAAACGAACGCCTCCCCACTTTACACGCTCGAAATTCAGTACATTCAAATCTTCGTCAATATAAGTTTCATCTGACATCAATTTGTGGTCATTGCAATACCCACAGGCACTGTAAGATGGCTGTTCTGCTAACCATTCATAGTATGTATGTTCAGGCAATTTATGCGTGAGGGCCCAACTTGACAGAGCACTGCGTAAATGCACTTTACGAGTAGATAAACTATGTAAAAATGCTTGCACTACAATTTCCTTCGTAATGACCTCTTGATGAAGTTGCCGAAGTCTTTTTACGCATTCACCATGTGTCAGCGTTAGTGGATCAAACATTAGTCCATGATTTTTGGCATACTGGAAATCTTCATCTGTAAACGTATATCCACCTCGCCTCCAACCGCCTGATTGCCAAAATGTATTAAACAGAATTTTCTTTGCTTTGCGATCCATTCATATCCCTCTTTTCATTGGTTCAAAACTCAAAAAGCGCTCTATTATCTTTCATTTGCTCATTTTTACAACTTCAACACTGAAGCTCTTTAGCCTTTTTCAAATAACCATACGCTTCTTTCAGCGGTAACTGCAGCATGTCAGCAATTTCTTTGATAGACATTCCACGCTTGCTCATTATCAGCACTTGCTTAGTCAATTCAACTTCCATGCCTCGGGCCGCTTGAAAAGCAGGGTTCAATAGAGACTCCCATAAATCTTTGTCGGCATATTCGTCTGCTGTTACAATCTCTTCAATTATTCGTTCAAGCTCCATACACGTTATTTTCCATGTCGATTGATTATCATTTTTCTGAGCAATTAGCTGTAGAAACCGCTGTAGAGCTACTTGAAGCTTTAAAACTGAACCAGCCAAATAACTGCCTGCATGCCAGTCACCCATACCATGCATGAGAACAGCTACTGGTTGCCCAGGTTCTGCCGTCTCTATAATCATTGGATCGCCTGTCAGTTTCATATGCCCAATCACAAGCCAATCAGCCTGCCATGCCCCCTCCTCTTCATGAATAAGAGAGTTCCCTTCAAGATCAATGCTATATCCTACCTGCTCACGTTCTATATATTCTGGATCAAACATTTCAACATCGATCCACGCCACAAGTTGCTTACTCACAATCTTCAATAGTTTTAACTGCTCAAAAAGCTCAACATCCAATCTCATATTCACAAATCACCTACATTTAATCAATTTAATAGCATTAATCTCTCGCCCCATTTATGCCTATACTAATCTTTCTCCTTTTGAACACTAAATGCGATTATTTAACAGATTGACTTTCTCCGTTAGCTCCTCTGCTAGTCTTCTCCAAGGACATTTCCAAGAGCTGCAATCATCGGCTCCGGTCCGTATCCCAGTTATAGCCGTTAACAACTGCGTGTAGTCGTACCGGAGAATAAAGTTTTCTGATCATATTACTCATCTTATCGAGAGATTCTTCATATAAAATATCATCTACTTTGCGTTGTTCTTCCGAATCTAATGTGGATAGCCCCTTTTGTATTCAGCAATAAATCAGCAATGACATCATTTATTCTTGCTGCGCTCCAAGCTGTCGCCAAAATACCTTTAGGGGAATTCAACTCCACTCCATACTCAAGTAGTAGCTTAATTACCCCTACTTGCTTGAACTTGACCGCTTTCTTTAGGACCGTATCTCCTAACTTATCTACCGCCTCTAACTCTACGTTTCTCTCAAGGAAGTTTAATTCCTTCAAGCGGCATTCGATTCGTGACAAAAAGCATTATAGGCGTTCTTCCCCTTGCATCCCGTTCATTCGGATCAAGCTGATTCACGCCTGCACGAACAATTTCAATATCTTTAGATTGACTAATTTCTAACCAGTCCATTTGTCTCCCCTTACCTGTCAATCACTGATGAAAAAATCTCCCGCACCAATTAAATCTACTAGCGGGAGACAACTCTCTTCATATTTATCCGATTGTTTCTACAACGTTTCCTTCCTGATCTTTAATGTAGGTTTTCATTATTTGGAACGAAAGCCCCGTTATAGTAGATAATTCGAATTCTTTTTCCTGCGGTAGCAAGCTTTGGCCAAGTTCCATGGCTGCCTTTTCATTCAACGAAATGATAATATCCTGATCCTCTACACGGAACTCGGATTTTTCCCCTGGTTTAAATACAACTCGAATTTCCCGACCAACGAGAGTGAGGTTTTTTCCTTTTAAAATTCGGCCGCGCAGTAGTTTGCCGATGATTCCCGCCTGCTTTGCCCCTAGCATGACTTTATCAGAATGTTTGCTGAACCATCCCTTTTTCCCCTGTTCCCATGCCAGTTGGTCCACGAATAAAAAGCCGGTGTTCGAACCTTCTTCTTCCATTCCTTTTTCTACCGCTTCCGCAATTGATGAAATCTGTAAAAGAGATGCCCGGTCTAAATCAGTAACGTAGCTTGGAATATACGCTAGACCTGCATTTAGCACACCTAATGTATTCCATGTTTGCATCGCTTCAAGCTCATCCCCTGTAATACCTACCATTTGAATAAACTCCACTTGTCCATTTGGTGTATCAATAGCAGGCAACTCAGGATCAAACGTAAAAGCAAGAGCCGTTAAAAGCGTATCTTCACCTAAGCAGATTGGACCGTTTGCATCCAAATAATCACCAGATTTAAAAACATTGCCACTATTAAAAACATATCTTCCCATGTTTTGTAGCAAATTCAACGCCCAAGCTGGTGGTTCCTCCTCATCCTTATTACGGACAAGTCGAAATGTTAGCTCAAACCCATATCCACTGTAATCTGCATCCTCTGATTCTTTTTCATATAACTCAGAAAACCCATATGTTACAAAATGCCAGTGTGGAACTGGTGTCTCACTTTTATAGGCACTAATTCCTTGCAGTGGATCGTCGCCTCCTAATGAATATGGAAGAATGGTGCCATAATGCTTTGGCTCTTGTTCCCCGTAAATTTTTAATAACTCCTCATCAATTGCATCCCAGCCAGTTGCCTTTACCTCTTCGCTCATCCATAACGCCTCCTATGTATTTTTTAAATTTTTTGTTTTAAGGTAATTTACGAATTCGTTTTTTTGATCTTTCAGGCTGCCAAGCTACTAAAATTCCTATTTCGCCTAATGCCATATTAACAGCCGTCAGATGCTCGTCCTTCACTTCCCATATCCAGCGATCTTTGCCGAGTAGACGAAGTACTCCTCGCTCTTTGTCATCATTGATCCAATCGAGCAATGTTTGATGAACTACTTTGATTTGCAAATGCTTCCCATTTAACACATTGTATGGATACACCATTCTCAGCATACTTGTCGTATATCGCCCAAGACCTGCATACATTCCAGGCGCTTCTTTTTGAAAAGCAAAGCCATTCTCAAACGGGAACATAGATGTGCAATTTTCTCCCGCTGCATAATGCAATGCAGCTGTGATTTTTTCAGCTGTATATACAATGCCATATGAAACATGAAATTGCTCTGCTACATTCTTAAGCCAATCAGTTATTTTCCCGTAAACCTCTTTAATGTTCCCGTCACAATGTGCTCCTATATGCGGAAAATTACCATATTCGCCAGTCTGATAGGTAAAAGCGGCATCCCAGGGTAATCCACCTCGTAAATCACTGTAAATCCAGTAAGAAGTAACCTTTCCATTTATAATTCGCTCTTCTAGTTCCTCTATAGCCACCTCAAAAAGATCATGATCCCCATCACTTAAATACTCGTAATAACTAGCTCCTGTAATCGACATTCCAATGGCAGCAAAAAAAGATTTTCCAATGTAAAAAGCGGCCAATGGACTACTATCACTAGTGTCGTAAAGCGCAACACCTGTACACAAATGTATTACCTCCTTTATAAAAATGATAAATGCTTAACTACGGAGGATTTCTCGTTATGTATATCTCACATACCATTAATTAAAGCATGGTCCCCCCCTAGAATTCTACTAATTAAACATTGATTTACACATAAAAGAGAATATTACCCATCCCATTACCGCAATATTATAACGGAATAGGTTTATTTTCATACAATCGTTAGCGGACATCTGGTAAATAAGTGCGATTCAAGGTTATAACCACTTAAAGGAAAAATGTTAACTTAGCGATATGAGGTAAAATACTAGTGAGATTATAAAGGGGTAAGCCCCGGTAGATGTTAGCATTTTGCTAATCTCTCCGAGGCTTTTTTGAAAGCGAGGTAAAAAATAAGGGTAATGATATAAGCCTTATCCATATAACATGGCTGGTGCACGAACACCTTGTAAATAGTCTGCAAGCTTCCCAGCGTATACTTTTTCTAAATAGGGTAATTGTGCGATACAATGCGGTGTCATTAATGCTGGGTTTTGATAAATTTTCAAACCACCCACCTTTAAAAGCATCGCCACAAATTGTGAGCAAAAATAGGCACGCTCTCTTCGAACCTCTCTTTGCATGACAACTCCAAAGAGTCCAATAAAATTATATTTATAGCGATCACGATTCAAATACATATAAGTTACGAATTTCATCATTTCTAAGAATTGATACTGTGAAACTCTGCAACGATAAATGACACAATCTGCGGTCTCAAACAATCCTCTTTCTGCATCTTCTCGCAAAAAACCACCGCTTAGAGGATTATTTAGCTGCTTACGTCCAAAGCTATACATATCGAAAAGCTCCTCATCGAACGCAATAGATGCATGATTCATCTCTTTCCCAGTATACATTCCAATAGCTTTTGATAATAATGTTCCTGTTTTTGTTAATACTATGTAAATGGTGTATGCCATTTCTTCACCTACTTTAATATTCTTTACTACTACCAATACGGATTGAATCTTCAAATAGTTTCGTTAATTTCCTTTTTTTATAAGTATATAATTCAAATCTTAATTTTTTCCTCTATAGAAACTTAAAAATTTCTTAATTTTTTTGTATTTTTAATAGGCTAACTATGATTAAATCAATCAATGTTTGCGTGCTTTTTATTTTTCTACTACCTTTATTTATATGTTTTGAATCTTAATCTTATGTGGTGCACAGATGGGGTGTGAATAATTTTTTACTGGGGGAGTCGGGTATAAAATATATCCTCTCATGGATGTACCTTAATCAGGTAGCTACGATAAATATTTATAAATTAAAGAAAGTCACTCATTATTTTTTCAAATGAGTGACCTTTTCATATTAGCAATTTTTCAACTTGTGTTTTCCATGCTGGATTTTCAAATCTTAATTCTTCATCATTTTCTGGGTGTTGCTACAATTATTTTGATATATTTTCATCGCTTCTTTTAAAAATATTTGCTCTTTTTCTGTAAAAGGATTCGGAAATTTGTATGATTCTGTGGATGGTAGTTTTTCTTCAATCAAATCTAACTTTCCCTTCAAGGTTTCATTCATAAGTACTAAAAGTGTTCCAACAGTTTCTTGGGATTCTTTAGAAGAAGGTATAGCTTCATTGAGCGTTAAATGTTTAATTTCAAATAAAACCTTTGTCCATTTTTTATCTAAATCGATTTCTTCGGATTTATTTATATTAAATAATTCATCAGTTATATCTTCTGAAAAGTGTTCTTTAAACCATATTTCAGTATTTTCAGCAAATATTAATTTTTGTAGCATCGCACAAAATATGTCGATATTGATAACTTCCTCATCTTTTACTGTTTCAATAAGATGATTTAAATCAGATAATGTATTCATAATTTCAAGTTTTTTTGCTTCAAATAACTGTTTTTGATCGATTAAAGATTTTAAGATTACTTCCCCTTTAACAGTATTTTTTTGAAGCATGTCTTTAATTTCTTTTAGCGACAAACCGAGAAACTGTAATGACTTAATGTTTTGTAGAATAGTTAAATCCTCATTTGAATAAAGTCTATGTCCACCCTCTGTATAATCACTTGGCTTAAGTAGGTCTATACTGTCATAATATCGAAGTGTCCTAATACTAACACCAGACTTTTGCACAAGTTCACCTATTGTAAATATACCTTTTCCCAACAAATTATTCTCTCCTCTATTCACTTAATGATTGACTTTAAAGTAACGGATAACGGGATAAGAAAACTTTTTTCCATTGAAAGTATAAATTGCCGCAATTACGATTAATATTGTTTCAAGTATAATAAGGACAAAAGAAAGAGTAGAAGCTGCACTCCATTTTTCGGAGATAAAAGTTAAAAACAAAAATACTGGGAAGAAAGTAAAATGAAGATTCATCCCTTCTTTTGCATGATCAGCAAAATATTTATTCTTATTCCTTGTTACTAAGTATACCAATATAGGTAAAACAAAAGTTAGTACTAGCGAGAACAGATGCATTAAACTTGCCAATCCTCGGTTTAATAAACGCTCTTTTTTCATAGTGCTGTTCCTCCAATATCATTATTTGATTGTTTACCTTTTAAAGTAAGTAACCAAATTCATCATAAAAGGTGACGTTACTGGAGATTCAAGGACAAATGATAATTTTTTTCAGATGTGTTGATTAACCATTTTTATACATTCGAAGAGGCTGATTTCCGTTATGGGCTACTCGCTTTCCTGCGAGAGTCGAGTAGCCCTACACTACAATCAGTTGAAGTGGTAATATATTGGCAAAGTGGTAACAAAAAAATCTTTTCATCGCTCAATAATAAACCTATTTTCCCCTAATCAACACGCCTGAATTTTTTTATTAAACTCTCAAATAACAGAATTAGCGTTTGAGTTTTAGTGATTTGTATCTATCTTTCGGTGATTCATTTTTATAAACTCACATGTGCTTATTAACCATTCATTAGATTACGCTGATTTTCGCAGCGGGTGAGCGTTGAAACGCTTCCTCCGCTTTGTCTTATTGCTGTCGCCAGACTGGTGGTAAAAAATCCTGATGTTTCATTTGGACTTCAATCATCCAATTGTATAATTTTAGTTATTCAACCTAACTAGATGAAAATAAAAAGACCAGATACGGAACTGCCCCCGTTGCTAGACAAATCTAACAAAGGGGGCAGTTTAGCATCTTGGTCTTAGTCATTACTACCGATTATAAGTCAAAAGCCTTCATCTTTTCTAATTCTCTCTGTCTTTTACTAGCTAAAATTTTTCTGCCACTCATCCAATATCCTACTAAAAATAGTTCACCGACAATCCCAAATAAAATGAACTGTATCATAGACCATTCAAATATCCCGTAAAACTGTACACTTATTAGCGTTGCTATGTATATAATTGGTAACAAGCCTCCCCAATACATATTATTTCTAGTAGATAAAAAATGTTGCACTGCAAAAACAATTAAAATTAAAAGTAGTCTATACCAATCGCTCACTATTTTTGTACCTCCATTTTATATTTTTCAATTATTAATTTAGCGTCCTCTAAGCTAATTCGATCATCAATTGACAGCCTCTTTATAAAACTTATGAATTCTTCATTTTCAGAACTCTCATTCACATTAATTTTATTTATCAGCTTATCTAACCGAATTCTTACAGTCGGATAGGAAACGTTATAATATTTCGCTATCTCTTTTAATGAACCTGAATTTATTACAAAATTTTTAATAAACTCCACATCTTCCTTTTCTAAAGATAAAAGCCAACTTGGGATTTCATTATTATTCAAACTACCCCTCCTTCATATTATTTAACTTTACTTTATCATTATCTTTAACTTTATTCAACTTTTATTTAATTTTATTTATTTTTTTAAAAGAATACTTCATTCTTTGCTAATGACATCGCTCAGAATAGATCACCCAATGTAATAAAGTTTTCCATTTACAAAAAAGAGCAGATACTCATATTTAATCGAGTACCTGCTTCTTTTTTGCTTACTTCTAAATTATAAATATCTATTTTATACTTCCTTTTATTTTAATTTTATTTCTCAGGCAATTCACTATATAAACATAGCATTCGAAGCATAATAATAGTAGTGTAAAGCAATTTAGCTTTGCACCTTCCGATTTGTTGGCTAGGGTCACTCTGGTCCAGTGACCCTTTTTAATTTACTTATCTCATCTCACTCCATAGGTGCGAATCAAAAAAATGGGAATAGATTTACTCTATCCCCTAATCGCTGTCTCTCTCGTTACATATTTTCAAATTGGAGGTATTCTAAAATATTTCCAAATGGGTCTCTGAAACTAATATATTTTCCTGGAGGACAATTAGTTGGTTCATCTACAATAAAATTTACTTCTTTCTCTTTTAAGAATTTAACTGTTTCATAAATATCTTTAGTTTGCAATCCTAATACAACGCCTGTAATTTTATTATCTTGATTATAGGTTGTATTATCGTTCTCCTCTAAAATAATTGGTAACTCTCCGTGCACAAGTGATGCAATATTTGGACCATACTGCTTGTTTAATTCAAAACCTAAAGTATTAGTATAAAAATCAATTGCTTTGCTTAAATTTGGCACATAAATGTTTATAACACAAACTTGATTCATTATTTTATACCACCTTTTTTTAGTATTATAGTAAAAATTCTACATAAGTTAATGGAAATCCTTTTTTGTCTTATTAAACGGGTGCGATCGTTCAACTAGAGCAATCGCTTCTTGTGCTAACGTTATCATTTTTTCAATACATCTTGTTACCTTTTCTGAATAAGGTATGTTCTTTAGTGCAAAGAATTTGATCTGCCACATAAAAAAAGAACATGTTTTGATCAATCTTTTTTCAAAACATGCTCTCTGGATTTTTTCTCATATCAAGGTTGATATCGTTAATTTATTCAAACTTTATTACAAAGATTACATCTAACACAGAAGGATGCGAGGTAATTTCGACATAATTAACTCTTCATAATATCGATTCTTTTTCCCTGTGTTTTTTCATCCAAAATAGCTGTTGTTATTTTTAGTTTGCCTTAATATATGATATAATTCCTTTACTGACTAACCTATGTAAGACAAAAACCAATTTTAAGCTGTAGCGATACCGTACGCTACAGCTTTTCTTTTGAAGGAAGTTAAAATATATTCGGACTTAATTCACCATTCGCGTTCTCTAATAGCTTCTTCCATATCGATATCAAGCCCAAAATATTGCAAAATTTCTTCTACAGTTGTACCAATTGAATCACGTGCAACCGTTTCAATTTCACTATCATTTTGATCAAACTCATTTTGTAGTTCATTAATAGCTAGCGTCATTTCATCTAACTTTTCCTGAACCTCTTCTACTGTATAAGTGTTCTCCTCAATAAAATGAACTACTTTAACAATATGTAATTTAAGTTTATCCACTAAAAATGTTGGAAAATAAGGATCTTCGTACATATCCACTAAATATTTGAATTCAGAATCAAGTTTCTTCACAATGTTTCCTCCTCGTTGTTGATGTAATCAGTAGATTACCACATTTCTTCTACTATTTTAAAACCATCTTTATTTATCAAGATCTACAGACTAATCAACCTCTTCATTAAACCAATTACACAATTTAGTTGAACCATTATCCATTTTCAAAGGGATTTCTCTTGCCCACATTTTAATGTCACTTATGAACATCTCTTTTTCAAGCCCTTCAAAGTTGTGTTTTTCTAACGCCCTGTTTAGAAACTCTAAAAATAGATTCCCCAAATGATACCGTTGCTCTATTTTATACATTTTTTCATATTCTTCTACCGTAACTGCCATATCGATTGTCAGATAGTTATCTTTTTTAGTATATCGAATAAACGACTTTCTTCCATAGGATTCAGGTAAGCATCTAAAGGCGATCCCGATCGAAACATCGACATTCCTATATTTTGAATTTATATTAGCTTCCAATGCGTCTGTTAATTCACTAGCTAATTCATCAACTCTTGCACCTGCAGTATCTGAAACTATTGAAAAATCCATTTAACGCACTCCCCCAACTTATTTCGTATTATTTCTATTCTGTAGGTTATACAGACTCAAATGTTGGTTTAAAATAAAGTTCGATCGTTTGTAAAAAAGATTAACTGTTTATAAAAAAGTTGCACCGTTTTATCCCTTTTGATGGTATAATTTTCTACATATTTTTTATTAGAAGGAAGTGAATTCATGAGTGATTTGGAAAAAATTAAACTCGTGAAGCCACCATTTCCCAAGCTACGATGTTTTTCTTTCAAACCTATAATTATCTAGGAGAGGATTATTTTGAAGAAAAACATCGGAAACAAAACACCTAGCTTATTATTACTGATTGTATTAGTAGGCTTCCCACAAATTAGTGAAACTATTTTTAGCCCATCATTACCTTCTATCGCAAAAGCGTTTGAAACTTCTATGAGTGATGCACAGCTTACCATGAGTGTGTACTTTATCGCTTTTGCCTTCGGAGTATTTTTCTTTGGTCGTTTATCCGATAAAATCGGTCGTCGCAAGGCAATGCTTTATGGGCTGTTTTTATATTTTGTTGGTAACTTACTTTGTTTAGTAGCAAATGAAATGGCGGTTTTATTAGTCGCACGCTTTATTCAAGCGTTTGGTGCAAGTGTTGGATCTGTCGTAACACAAACGATTTTACGCGAAAGTTTTTCTGGTGTTGAGCGTCATAAATTGTTTGCTCAAATCTCAGCTGCCCTTGCCTTCACACCTGCCATTGGCCCGTTAATCGGTGGCTTTACCGATTATTTTTTTGGCTTTAAAGTCGTTTTTTTGGTGTTAGTTGCTATGAGCGTTATTGTATTTTGCTATGCGTTTTTACGCTTACCTGAAACAGCCCTTACTACAATCGAAATGAAACCTATACTACCAATAGTGATGCGCATGATTACAAATAAGCGTCTATGGCGCTACGGCGTATTAATTGGCGGTATTAACGGTGTATTATTTAGCTATTATACCGAAGCGCCATTTATTTTTATGCAATACTTTACACTATCAAGTGCGATGTATGGTTTTTTAGGCATTATCGTTGCGCTCGCTTCTATCGCAGGTGCGATGCTATCTAAACGACTCGTTAACCACACAAAACCTGAGTTGATTATTGTACGTGGGTTAGCCATTATGCTCATCGGTATATTGCTCGCTACATCGGTACATTTTTTACAGGTTTCATTACAAATGCCAACCATGATTGTTAGTGTGTTCATTATTTTATTTGGTACAGGTACCGCTTTACCAAACTGTTTAAGCTTAGCGCTGCTTGACTTTCAAGACGTCATTGGTTCTGCGGGTGCGATATTTAGCTTAGGTTATTATCTACTCGTCAGCGCTACAATCTATGGTATGAGCGTTTTCCATAACGGAACAGTCCTTGCGATGCCACTATATTTTTTAGCACTAGGGATTATTATGCTTTTAATAAGCTTACCGTTACTTTATAAAAAAGATGCGATTTTTTGAATAATATCGCGATTCTTAAAAAAAGTTGCACCATTTAAAAAAAGATAAATGCTTAACCTTCACGCTACGTAATAGAAATCACTATATCATTTATAAGCCAAGCCGAAAATAAACTCTATGGGCACCTCGAAAGTGATTAAACTTTATTATAAAAACTAAACTTCAATCTGCTGGGTAAGAATCCATTTTGATCAATCTTTTTTTCAAAATGGATTCTTTTTATTTATCGTAAAATCTGGGTTTTCGTGATATTTTTTGATAAAACTGTATTTTAAAGCTACATCAAATACAAAAAAATCTATTCTTCTGCAGCTTCATTAAGCCAATCCAAAATATTTTCCCTTTTATTTAGACGTAATGCTCTGATTGTGTTTGTTTCATCAGGAGGCATCACCTCAACGTTCACATACACTTTACTTCTCGGTTGATTTAAAGCAAATATTTCCTTTTTATCTATTTTTTCCATAGCTAAAACCATAGCTTCTAATCTAAAGTCTATTTCTTTAAACCATTTATTTTCATCAGTATAGTCAAGTAAACGCTCATTAAATAGTGTTCTTACAGTTTCAAAATTCTCGCAACCAAAATTCCAATATGGAGAATCTGCATAGGACCATTTTATTAACTCTACATCTTCCTTTGAATATTTTTTAGCGACATTCTCCAATGCTTCCCAAGACCATGCTGAAATAACTGGTGCAACAGCCTCCCCTGTGGTCACCAGTGCACAATAATAATATATTTCTTTGTTTTGAAATAAATTTAAAAAGGATTTTTCTGTAGCGCGCGCTATTTCATCAACTAATAACTTTAAATCTTTATCCATCTACATTTTCCCTTTTTTCACCTTGAATTCGTCATATTG
This sequence comes from Lysinibacillus sp. RS11, assembly GCF_042019215.1. NCBI lineage: Bacteria > Bacillati > Bacillota > Bacilli > Caryophanales > Bacillaceae > Lysinibacillus > Lysinibacillus sp. RS11. Next base: position 2,699,879 of record NZ_CP168124.1, read on the forward strand.
ATGGCGCTTTAATACTTCAGCATGAAAAGTACTCTTGAGTATTTTGTAAGGAGTTGGATGTCCCAGTGGGAACTCTTGATTTCACCGCAAGTGTCATATTTTCAACTATTGCAAATGGTTTACCACATTCCATCTACTTATCGTATTTCAAATGTCAAAAAAAGGAATCTACACCAAACTCATTCTAGAGGTTCGCTACTTCAAAATGAATCTTGAATTCTATATCCCGCTTCTTGTGCCAACTTCTTAATTTCATCGATGTCAGATGATGGAACAGTGATTAAAACGTAACAGTCACTTTCAATATCCAAACATGCCAACGATATTCCCCTTTCCTTTAATTTTTTGGAAACTTCATTTAAAAACTGAGACGTTGGCAGCTCATCAAATTCTCCATCTTCAAACTCTCCCCAGCTTACGCACTCCATTTTTTTCCTATCCAATAATTCGTCAACAACATCGCAAATGTATAACCCTGTTTCTTTCCAATCGATTTCATATGCTAAATCTTGATCAAGAAGTGCATCAACTAAAGAAATCCATGCTAATTGTTCAATCGGGCTATCTATTCCTCTTTCATCAAGTCGATCTATGAACTTCTCGAAATAGGCTTCTGGCTTTTCTATAGCTAATGAAACCTCTGAAAAAATTTGTTCTTCCGCATCACATGAAAGCTTTTGCACAAGTAACAGCATTGCATTCATACACTCACTCCTCTTTTCCACTTAATAGTTGAAGGTATCTCCTATTCTTTTAAATCTCCCAATCAAATGCCTTTAACGTATAAGGCGTTGTGCATCCGGCACTTTTTCATTTTGAATGACGAATTGCAATATCTCATCCTCATCAAGTTTATACCCTGGTTTATCCTTTGGCATTTCAGCCAGAGGTGTTTGAAGCAACGGATGCTCTAAATTAGGTGTGGCTAGTCCCTCTTTTTCTCTTATTAACTGAATACAATAATAATCGTAGGGTATACAGTCGAACGATAAAATTTCACTTGATTTATCTGGCGTGTCGCTTAAACTATAGATGTGATAATCACATAGCTCATAAAGATGCTCTCCAAAATTATTTGTATCGTTCCAACTACGCATTAATTTTCGGTAGACATGATCTTCTGGTAAAATATTAAACAATTCAGGCATTTCACCAGTTTTCCAATAATGATATAGGCATGTCATAAAAACATGATGAGTCTTATTCTCAGAATAAAAATCTCGATCTTTCATGAACATATTAGTTGCATATTTGTATGTTAGCTCAGCAATATCTTCATAACCCCATAATAAAGAAAGCCCAATCAGTCCTCCTATTTGACTGCCCGATACACTTCCTCTACTAGGATTGCTTTTGATCATTTGTATCAACCAAAAAAGTTGCTGCTCTAATAAAATCCATGCCGTTGGTTCCCCATTTAGTATTCTATTTTTTGCATTCATTTCAAGATGAACACCTATTCCCATTTTTAAGCGATCAGCTAAACGATTTCGTTCATTTTTTTGAATTAAATCTTTCATTTCATTCAGTCGATTATCTAGTAATTCTTTTACTTCTTCATCTGAAATTACTCTTTTTTTGTAACCTTTCATTACTCGATCAAAATACTTCCAATACTTGTTGGTGCGCATATTTCCACCCCCTTTGATGTCCATCCAACAATGAAAAAATTGATTTTTAAGGTTTATTTTATTGTCATCTAATTTGACTGATTAAATGTTAATATACCTCCGTTGACTCGCCGAACTTTTCAATACATATTTCATCTGCAATACCGAATAGAATTTCACAATTTTCAGCTGTAAAAGGGATTTTCTTAGGATCATTAAGTATCTCTGCATAGTATTTCTTCCCCCTACTTACTACCAAATAACTTACATCTTCAATTCCGTCCTCTGACTCTTCTATATAATTCAAAAATGGTTCATCTTGTAATACAGCTGCCGCATCTAAAAATTGTTCCTGAAACTTTATAATACTCGCTTGATCCATTTCTCTTAATATTTCCCTTAATTTATCCTCATTCTGATTTGCGTTTCTAATAATATCCCAAAACCAATCCCTTAAAATGTCACTGATTTCTTCTGGTAAAACAAAATTAAAATTTCCCATAATATACTCCATTTGGATTTTCCTTAATTAATATTACCATTTTTCCGTAAACAAAATCACCTTTTCCATCCCAATCATGATTTTTACAAGTTTTCCTGATAGTCTAGTAGATAGCACTACTTAACCTGGTCTTCCAAGCTACAATTTGTGTTATCCAAAGCCATGAATGTCCTATTAGTATCTTCTTCGCAACATGGCTAATTAATATCTGAATTATTGATTCCACTAGTTTATGACTTTGATTTTATTCCAATCTGTGCATAGCAAAAAAACACCTAGACAATTGAAAGTTCTAGGTGTTTATATCGAATTGAATCGATTCAATTCAGCAGGTACTAATAGAATAAAGTACTCTAATCATTTCTGCACAGTATTTAAAAATCACTGCTTCCATCTAGCTCACCTGCACTTACTTACCACTACAAAACTTTTATTAATTGTTTTCGTCACGGAAAGCACGCTTTTTCATTAAAATATTTTATTTCGTCTCAGTTCTTACTTTTGCACCCATCGTCATAAAATAGTCAGCTAAAATTAAAGTATTTTCCCCATATCCCTCAGCGATAAGAAATTCATTACTATTTAATCGGTTTCGTATTTCATCGAATGATAGACCCATTTCTTTTTTTATTGCTAAAATCACTTTTGATTTATTTTTACCTGGATCATCAAGATACACATAATATTTTTTTACTTTTTCTCTAATTCGTTGCTCAATTGGAGGGAAATTTTCTTTTGATTTTGCAATAGGAAGGAATTCGCAAATATTTTTAATTTCATCATTCGTTAATTTAATTTTCCACTCCTTCTCCATTACTTCATAAAAATTAAATTGATATTCTCCACTTTTATAGTACCTATCATCATGTTTATCAAGCCACACAGCTAAAAAATAGTCGAACTTTTCCAGTGATTCTACTAGGAGTTTTGGGGAAAATCCTCCTCCAACATAGTCATAATATATTGGAGTTTCAACTTTACTTATATCTGCAATCACTGGATTCTCATTCCAACTGGAAATCATAATCCAATTTTTATTCCATTTCATTTTCTCCGAGAAATCTTTCCAATCTCCATCTTCTCTAATAAACCTGTAACCTTCTAAAGCAACCATTAGATTTTCCAAACCTATAATATAGAAATCATTGGTCCAATCAAACATTATGTCATTAGATTTAGGTAAATCACTGTACCATTTCAAAAGGGCTTGACTTAATAGGGGAAGTTGAAAATTTTCTTTTAACGCCCGTTTCGTTTCTTTTGATACTCCTAGATATCTAATTTTACTACCGTTTTCATTTTTAGAAATCGAATGAGCTAAGTATTTCATTGTTTTTACAGCCCCCTCTCTATTGCCATTATTGAGGATTGACTCACTGACCAAGGCTAGCATACCTACTCTCCATACGAACCCAAGCCTCCCAGAAAGAGCGAGCTTCTCATTTTCTAGTGGTATTCGGACACTGCAAGCTAATTATTATCCCATATCCTTACATGCAGTGAGCAAAATCCAACTACAACATCTAATAATTCGAGTATTCTATCTTCATAAGAATCATCCTTAACGACTGCTCTTAAACTTTCTAACACTGCATATGCATCATTTCGCTTACCACCGGCATCTTTATATTCCTTAAGGATTTTAAGCAAGTCAAATAATTCACAATGATTTAATAAACCATTGTGAATGTCAGTTTTCAATTTTTTATTATCATATTCTTTATTCATTCACTTTGCCCCATTTAATATATAGATAACCTTTTTAAAACTTAGTTCTAAACTTCATTCAAACAAAATCTCAGCCAATCTAGATATTTCGTGAACTGCATCTTCAAATAGCTCTTCTTCTTCTTTAGTGTACTTGCCCTCGTGAAAATAAAAATAATTACTTATATCTACAAAGCATAATGCGAGTTTTTTAGGAACTTCAGATTGATCTTTATATTCTTCAATCAGTTTTGTCATTGCTTCAATTAAGAGTTTGTAGCTTTCTTGATTTAATCCTTCCCCTGCTCGTAACTCCACCAATATTGAGTTATCACCAATTGTATAATCATAAACTACATTAAGTGCCTTATCTTTATTCATTGACTTCTCCCCCTTTATTGATATTATGTAATCGCTGAAGCTGGTACTTGACCTTGAACTAATCCTTCTTTTGATTTTACAGCAGCTCTACTCAACAAAATTATTAACTGATTCTGATTATATCTTTTCATAAACAGTTCTATCCTGTGGTGTTATGTCAACATTATCAGTAAATTCGTCATTTTCTTGATTCTGAAAGCTTGCAAAAAAATCCTCAAGCCTGCGAGTTATTCTATGAGGATATTATTAAAAAGTTTTGATATCCATATTTTTACTTCATATTCTATTCTAATTGAGAACACTCATATAATAAATTATTCTTAAAGTCATCAGCAGATACTCTTACAACTTCTGAATTCTCCGGAACTTTGAATACAACTACTTGCGTTCCTTCTTCTGATAGGTTAGGTAATATTTCTTCTATGAGTGTATGTAAGTCTATTTTTTGGGTTTTACAGTTTCCCCATTCATCTCCTACACATTTCATAGCATACTCTTTAAATGGCCAAATAGGCATCGACAGATTTCCCTCTTTATCTGAAGTTGTAACAAACCCTTCATTTAGTTTCAAAGACCACGCCTCTTCCCAGTCTGCAATACGTTTTACAGAGTAAATATATCTATCCCTAGCTGATTTTTTTATCATGGCTTTAAACTCTGGACTCGATTCAAATGCCTTACCCATAGTAAACTCCTCATTTCTATTTTTATTAACAAGGGGTTTGGTTACTCTCTCCCTCGTTATTTTTTCTTCTTTTGTGTCTACTCGTGATCAGTGAACGATTGCCTAACCATCATAATTATTCACAATCTAATGAAACATGTATACAAAAATCTGCCAAAAAAAGGAAAATAAACACCACAAAAAGATTAGCATAGTTCCTAAAGAATTTATGCTAATCTTTTGATGTAATTATAATTTTTTACAAATATAGCCCAAAGCTTTCTAATCTAAACGAATCCTATTGTTGTTTGAAAACATGCAACATTTCTTCTTTTTTATTTCATAGAGATTGCTGATTTCAATACCCGCATGAATATCAATTACTATCAGGTCAAACTAATAGTGAGCATATCAAGTAATTTTGAGTCTGGGTTTTTTATGTTTATTTATCATATGGTCTATATTTTATTTGTAGCTCCTTAACTGCTTCTTTTCGATTTTCAATATCTTCTTTTAAGAATAAACGATCTCGAGTTAATTCCTTTATTGGAACTAACTTTTCACGCTTTACAAGTGAGCTTAAAGCCTGGCGAGATATTTGTAATTCGGCCAATACCTCAGAAGAAGTTAATATTTCAGATTGAACTAATTTAATAAATTCATTTTTATTATCTACTTTGTATTTTGTCAATGGGTTAACCTCTTTTCTTCCTAAAATACGTGACTGTCCCAAAGACAAGTAATCGATGGTTCATTATCTCCTCTACTTAATAACTCGAAGACACTTGAGAAAAGATTAAAAGGAATAAATTTGCGTAGAAACCCCTTTCAATGCACTGAAAGTATACTAAAGATTTTTGGATGCCTTTGTTACAGTTAACAACTATAACAATCCTCACAAAAGCAAGCAAATCAACTTTTGCTGGTTCTTGAACATATTTTGATAAATAGATTTCCTTGCACTTTTACCTCTAATGATGTCGGCACTTCTTATTTTACTTTCGTTTTTCAACTGCAAACGAAAAAGAACCTGCTCGTTCGTTCCTGCAGCTTGTAAGTTAAGCAAATTCCTTGTAGACATTACAAGACATGCACTTACTAACATAGAAAATGAGCAGATTCTTATTATTTTATATTATGTCGGCCATAAGCCCTTCATCTCTCTTATAGTAAGACTTATAAACCAAGCACTCGGTACATAATAGTTGGCCTAAAATTCCCGTTTTCAGCGCCTAGTGCAATGTTATTCTTGACGTTAATCTTTTTTCACCCAAGTTGTGCAGCTTAGTGTTGACTATCCATTCTTAAAGTACTTTTGCTGCATAATCTGATTTCTTCATTTTAGATTCAACATTTCAGAGCCATTGTAATACTTCATTTTAATGAACTAAAGATATAGGCTCACATTGCCCTTTTGAAATAGTACGGAATAAATCATTCAGAAAAAAGTTCCATTGCCTTTTCCTGTAACTCAATTCCGATTCTCTCTAATTCTTCTAAAATCTCATCTTCAAAATATCCCGCTTGAAATGAAAATGCACCATAGATGTCAACCATAGCCAATGCTAACTTTTTTGGAACTGTCTTTTTATCTTTATAATAGTGTGTTAAAACATCCAGTGCCCCGCTCACTTGATTTAATAAATCAGAATCTAACTCCCTATTCATTCTTAATTTTACTGGTACTGAATTTTCACTAACTAACCCAATATAAATTATTTCAATTGCTTCCTGTATATCTATAATTTCACTTCCCCTTTTTAAAAAGTAACCTTATTCATCGGAATCTATCGAGAGCCAGTTTGAATGAGATTACTTTAATCATTAACATCTATTTATCTTTCTTCTTTTGTGCTGTACCTGTCGTTTTTGGCAAATAACACTGTATCCTTGCATGAGCTAATTTTGATCAAACTAACCCAAAATTCTCACCTTTTACTCCAATTAGAAGTTTTTTTTCATAGAAAAACTTCCCTAATTCATGTAGGCGTTCTTCCGGAACTATCCACAACCAATTTCCTTGCCCTAGTTCTTCCAAAACACCATTACTAGGAGCTTGTATCCAATTTTTAAATGAAAAAGTAGCATCTTCATACTCTAAAAATTCACGGTTTATGATGTTGACTGGATATATGTGTCTTAGTTTAGGAGAAGAATTGTAAAGTCTATCTCTGTTTCTAGGATTTAATGCAAGCCACCAAGTATGATTATCTTCCATATATAAGTCTAGACTCTCACCTTTTCCCCAGATTGTTTCATATGAAAAATATCCAAAATTGACTATTTTATCATCCAAGTAAGCTTTTAATAAATTTACAAGAATTTGTTTATGATTAATTTCTAAACTGGTATTAAAGAAAATCTGTAACTCTCTACTAGGTTGATCAAACCTTATTCCATATTCCCAGGAGCTTGGAACTTTCAGACTTTTGCCCTTAAATATCGTAAACGAAAATAAACTTTCCACATTTCCTTCATGCATCTCATCGAATTCACTTTGAAACTTTTCAAGACTCTTCCTCTCTAACTTCTGATAGTTCACATCATAACTAACACTTTTAAGAGGAAATCCATTGTTAGAAAACAGCTCAATAGATTTTTTTATCCATTCTGAAACACTGCCACAATAGCCATAAATATTACAATATATCCTACCATTTTCTGTATTCATATTGAACTTCCTCCATTGACCTTATTAAATTTAAAGAAAGAACAGCAAATAAATCCAGTTCGAGATTTATCACTGCTCTTGCCCTATCATGCCAAAATTAATTTATAATTTAAAAGAAGCTGTAGTTAATAATCGGTTGTATATTTTCTACCTTTTCTTCACTTCTTTGAAGAATATACATAGGGATTATTTCATTTCCGAGTGCGCCTGACCAAGTGCATAGCGAAAGATCAATTTTTTCACCAGTACCTTCCAATTTAATTATTGGCCATTTTTTCCCAAGACATGCTGGCCATGTAAGCAATTCGTCACCAGGAATAACAGATAACTCCTTTATCTCGCATGTAGAGTCGGATTTCCACCAGTAAGTCCAATTTGGATATATTCCAACACTTTTACTCCGAAGCTATTAATAATCTGCGAACATTTTCATATCTCAAAACTTCTAGCGATTTAAAAAAACATATGTAAAAGTAGTTCGTGTGAATGTATTCTTCATCTCTTCACATTAAGAATATTGCCAATAACTTTTTATGGGATTCTCAATCGAATCTTCTAAAATCTGTGCATATAAATATATAGCACCGAACGCAAAGGGATAACTTTTTCTTGGCTTTATCAGAGTGTCTGGATACCCTTCCTCATCGACCTGGAATATAAAACTAAACCCATCATCATGCAATTCCTTATAATAATAGTCTTCTTCCTGAATATGCTTTGGAGTTCCCAAAAATTTGATAAGAAAACTTTCTTTCAATGCATTTTTATCGCTTACAATATTAGCTTCCGAAATAAAATGCTTTACTAAATCAGGGTTGGTAAAAGTATCAAATTTACTTTCTTCTGTTCTAGGGTGTTTAATTGTTACTAATGAACAATTTGGATACTTATTTTTAGAAATACGTTCTTCAAAATTTTTAGGAGCAAAAATGGAAATCATTTCGTTTTTCTCAAAAGGATTAACTATAGACAAATAAAAATGCAACTCAGTTTCTCTATTTACTATGGCTTCCGATTTATCAAAATAAGCTGGTGCATTCCCTCCGATCCATCCATTACGGCTATCATTTTCACTCGCTTGAAAAATCATACACTCTTTTCGTTCTTTAAGGATTTTTAAATCTACCATTATAATCCCCCTCGTATATTTTTCGCATTACATGATACAAGCCCATGCTTTTTCCTTTTCTCCATGCTCGATAGCTGTAATCCTAAGTTCCATCGAATAAATACCGTTTTATCCTCCCATTTCGCTTATGCACTTATCGGAAACGTATCGCACAATTACAACTCTAACAAAATCTTAAGTACCATTAGTATTTAAAGTCGAACTAGAAACAAAAGAGTAGCAATAAAAATCCAATTTTAAGGAATTTTACGCTACTCTTTGACAAGGTAATTATTACAAATATGTCCACCAAATGCTACTATTTTGTTTGCAAAGCTACCATCTAATAAATACCTGTAGTTTCACCATACTTATCAAAATATACCTCATCTGCAACATGGGCAATACTTTCATTTGTCCTATCTTCTACGGAATAAGGGATTCTTTCAGGGTGTTTTAGAATTTCAGCATAGTAGGCTTTACCTTGACTCACAACCCAATTGCTAATATCCTCAATGCCGTCCTCCGAACTCTCAGTAAAGTTTGTGAACGGCTCGTATCTTAATTCAACTGCAGCCTCAACAAAAAAATCTTGAAACCTATATATATCATTTTTATCCATTCCTGTTAGTATTTCTCGGAGCTTGTTCTCATCCTGATCTGACTCGTTGACTATTTCCCAAAACCAATCGCTTATTCGTCCAATTCTTTCAGCCATCCATCTTAAACCACCTTTTAAATCTTTTTCTTCAATTTTTATTAGTTGAGAAGTTTAGTAAAAAAGATCATTTTGAAGGCGCGCTACATACGAGATATTTATTACTATTCCAAAGACCGCATTCTGTTATTAATGTTTCATGATCTCTTTTAAATATTAGCCCTGCCCCTTCTTGAGAATCGAATATCCATCCTTGTTTCTCTATTTCTTCTATAAATCTTTTTTGTCCTTCACCTTGTTCGAACAAAGTAAGATACCAATCATATTCCTCTGTTTTCCCAACTATTTCGATTTTTTTATTAGATTTTTCAAGTATATCCATTGCATCTGAAGATTTTATCTCATTTGTAGGAAATTCAAGTTGCTGGTGTCTAATTATAAAAACTAGTATTAAAACAACAATTAATATCCCTAAAATAGTTACAATTCTTTTCAAATAAAAACCTCCATTAAATTGAATGCACGATATGTTATTTATATCATATAAAGGTAGTAATTGTAATATTTGAATGATTGTTTTATCATCAACGTTCCATCGCTTCCAATTTATTAGCCATTAAATATTTGTTATTTTCATTTCACCCCTCACCTCAAGTTGACATAAATCATCTTTATATACTCAAAATGCGCCACCTTTATTCTCTAGCTATCGATTTAACAATATTCCCATAATTCGAAATCCGAATTTTACAAAACAAGAACGTATGTGCTATATTGATGTTAGACAAAAATGAGGGGGAATACACATGGAAAAGCTACGTTCTGCATTGCATGCTTTCGAGCTTGGAGAGGTGGCAGAGCAAATTTTGCAGTTCGCAAAAAATTCAATTCGTGTTACGACAATACCAACAGCAGATGACGCCATTCAAATCGGACATTCTAAAATTGGCGGTGCTCCCGATGTACCGACAGATTTTGTATGGCCCTATACAAATAATGATCAACCGTTATACTTTCTATGTCAGCTCAATTTAATGGAAGTAAAGCCATATGATTCATACAATTTATTACCGGATGAGGGGCTGTTATCCTTTTTCTATGATGCTGCTGGACAGCCTTGGGGCTATGATCCAAATAATGGCGATGGCTTTCACGTTTTCCATTTCACACAAGCGCCTGACCGTTTACAACGAATGCAGCAACCCACAGCATTAGATGAGCATATCGATAGCGCGGCGTTACAATTTAGAAATGAATGGACACTACCCTCATGGGCGTCTCCCTATGCTGAAAATTTAGAAGTCATTTTAACAGCGGAACAACAGGATGCCTACAATGATTTTTTATATGATTGGGTCGATGAAGAGTCAATGGCACAAACGACACATCGCATAGATGGTCATCCTGATACGATTCAAGGGGATATGTATTTACAATGCCAGCTTGTCACAAATGGTTTATATTGTGGGGATTCAACAGCCTACAATCACCCGTTACGCAGGGAACTTGAACCACACGTAAAGGATTGGCATCTCCTATTACAGCTTGATTCGGAAGATGACCTCGGCTATATGTGGGGCGATAGCGGCAAACTATACTTCTGGATTCGCAAGGAAGACTGTAAAAATAAAAACTTCGATAAGGCATGGACTGTTTTGCAGTGCTATTGACTAGTTGTATGTAATGATTTCAGTGGCTTTAATCGTGATGTTACATCAGTATTAATATATTTACATTTACAGAGGGAGGCAATACCATGATAGTTGAGCAATTCACCAAAAATGAAACATTATGGCTACAACTTGAACAAGAGCTACTTTCTAAACAATATAAAATTGAAACAGACGTCTATACTTCTAAAATCATCACCCCTTCTTTTTCACTAAACGACATCACGCTGCATGAAATACTTTGCCACTATCAACAGCTCGCATTGTTAGATGGATTTCGTCAAGAGCTTGGCTTTGAGACACAGCGCTACTGCCTTTCTAATTTCACTAACAAGCACCGATCATTAGCCTACTTACCATTGTTAACCTACTATGCAATAAATCTAAGAAAGTATGGTGCAAGTTTCGAATATTTAACAGTTAAAGAATTGTTAGCAACCATTAAAGAATTAGATACAGAAACTTACAACTCATTAATCACAATTGGCTCTGGTACTTTGCCAGTACATAAACAACAAATGGAATCCGACCTAATTTTTTGCCAAGCAAATGATGTGCTGGCAAAGATTACGATTCAAATTAAAGAGGAAAGCGAAGAGGCTTATCGCCAAGCATTAGCCTACTTGAATGCTTTATTAGAAGAAGATTTCCCTAAAAGCTATAGCATTCATTATGAAGGTAAGAGTAACTTAGTGCTACCAATCGAGCATTTACCTGTGACATCATCACATCACTTCTTCGCTAAAGCTGTCAGCTACCCTAGCCTACATGCCACACTAGCCGAGTATAGCTATAAGGCGATGGCACAATATCATTTTTATCAAGATGTCGATGAGGAACAGGCTGCGATGCCGAGTACATTCGCCGTTTTTGGTCTTGGTTTATACGATAAAACCTATGGCAAGCTCGTAACCGACTATATGTATGAATGCGATGGTGACCATTCACCAATGCCTGAATACTTTGCGAAAGCCTATGTTGAAACATTTGGGCTAACACCGGAAACATTGCCCGTCTTTGTATGTACGATACAATCTGTACAAGAAGTTCCGTATGATGCTTTTTTTGAACAAGCTATGAGCACAGATGATAACTTACAATGGCTCGAAAAATTTATGATGACACCACTTATAGAGCTTTGTCCATATATTCCTCCCGAACAAAATGAAGAAATTGAGGAATATAAAGATATGGCTGTAGCGCAGCTTTTATATACATGCTTTGGCATCATCCATTTGAATGACTTTACAAGCTCAGCATTCATGCGCATCCCAGAATCATATCGAACACGCTTTGAGGCGATTATAAAAGAACTTATATAAGGAGTATTTTCATGCAAATTGCCTATCAAGAAATGTTAACGATACCTTGGCATCGTTTAACAACTGCATACGGAAGAGGTACAAAAATTCCAGAATTAATAAAGATGGAGCAATATGATAAGCTTGCACAATTAATTGAACATCAAGGCACGCTATGGCAGGTTACACCATGGGTTATTCAACAGCTTTTACACACATTGCCGAATCGATCTGTAGAAAGTGTAAAGAAGGAAGAAATACAGTTATATATTGCAGTTGCTTCTGCTTTTACTTGAGAGGAACTTACATCTAGCCCTGTGCAGCATATGGATGAACTGCTACAGGAAAAATGGCTTTGGTCAGTAGTTGAAGAGGGAGATGAGGAAGAATGGGAAGAGAATGAACCACGCGGCTATGAAGAATGTGCTTTTATTAGCTACTATGTTTACAGTGAATATCAAATGCGTGCAGCGGTACCCTTATTCCAAAATATCGCAAATATGCGAAAAGATTTAGCTCCGAGTATTACAGAGTTAATTGAGCTATTGATGAACCGCCAAAAGCTATGGGAAACAATTTAACATTAAAAAGAGCGCACCTTTATGATACGCACAACGAATAGCCAGCTATCTGAAATTTTTTCGGATAGCTGGTTATTTTGCATATATGCTGACACAATCACTATAAAATATTGATATAAGCATCGCCATTTTTTTGCACTGTTGGCACATGGGCAAGGTTGTTCGCGTAACGTTTTTGGATGCTGTGGCAACTCATACGCCATACCTTTTAACCTTCGCTCTAATGTTTCTTTTGTACAATAATTACCATTCATGTACCTCTATTGAAAGGTTTCTAAATGAAAGGATTTAGTGTTAATGCATTAGTTGACTACGAGCTTAAGCCTACTAGTTTTTAATATATTTTAGCCATCCTTTTCCAAGTACTCCTCAGCTAGTTGTGGATCTTTGTATATTGCCATACCCGTTTTTAATTTTTTAAAGCCCATCTTTTCATAAAAAGGTTCATTACCTGTTGTTGCGATTAATTGAATACAAGAAACGTCCTCTAATTGTTTCATGATGTCCTCTAAAAGAATTCTCGCAATCCCTCTTCCTTGATAATCTTTATGCACTACAACATCGTAGATAGCAGCATTAAATACTCCATCTGAAAGAGCTCTTGCAAAACCTATTATTTTGTTATCTTCTACTGCGAAAACTTGGTGTGTACTCTCATTGAATACTTTTTTTATGATAGGTTCGTCATGTTTCATCCATCCTACTGATTGATATACTTCTTTTAACATCATTAGCTCTTTTCCATCTATCTCATATTTAAGGACAACCATTTGCATCCCCCTACTTATTGAAATATTAGTATATTCTACATTATATCTCCTTTTCCTGTTAAGCAATATCAAATATGTGTAAAGGTATTGAATGGTGTTCTATTAACTCGTTAGCCAGTTTCTTCTAAGGTTCCTTTCCGCTTCATTGCTCTATCACATCCTGTTTTGATAGTAGTATTTTAGCCATTTTTTATCATGCGTCTTTTTTATTGATCATTTTTGAATGGAAAGAACTTCAGGAACAAAGATTCATTTAAGTTCGTTTAAGTAAAAAAGGAGGATATATATGGGAATCAATTTAAATTTGTGGTCATTCTTCATGTCTTTATGCTGCATTTTTTTATTCTTCATAGCAAGTTTTTCTGCAACTTTTATAAACCTTTTTGTCTCCTATCTTCATTTCCATCCATTGAGTGTTGTTTTACTATTAACAATCCTATGTTTTTTCTTAACACTCATTGGAATGAAAGATGTTAACAATATAACGTCTATGATTAGAAGCTTTATCTCAATCGTTATCACATTGCTTCTAGCTAGCATCATATCCTTTATATTATTTTTTGGAAGCTTGTTCAATTAGCGGTACTATGTGAAGATCGGCATTGCCTTTATACGAATTTAGTTAGGATTTATCTTATGTACATTGACGAACATGTGTTCCTTTTGTTAAAATATTAAAAAAGGAGGAAATTTTTATGCAAAAAACTAACACCATTGAATTAGTACATTTCTCAGAAGACTTTGTGGATGTTTTGAATGACTTTGAACTTCCGGAAGAACAATGTCAATTTACTGCCCTTCCAAAAGAGATTTCGATCGACATGGTTGGACAGTATCCGATTGTTATTTTGAGCGATAATGTACCTGTAGGATTTTTTGTCCTGCACGCAACAGAAAGAGTAAAAGAGTACACTAGCAATCCAAATGCTATGCTGCTAACGGCATTATCTATTGATCATAAACAGCAAGGCAACGGCTATGCTAAAAAAGGGATGCTGGCATTATCTGAATTTATTAAGAAAGTATTTAAAGAATGTAATGAAGTGGTTTTAGTGGTCAACCATAAAAATATTCCCGCTCAAAATTTATATTTAAAAGTTGGCTTTGTCGATAACGGGGAAAGAAGAATGGGACCTATTGGCGAGCAAATTGTTATGAACCTAAACTTCTAATAGATTTTCAAAAATCACTCGTCATGACATGAGTGATTTTTTTCTGTTTGCCCCTTACTGACGGGCATCAGGATATAAGGAATTTGAACCTACACATATGATTGTCATTGCTGATATACTGTTTTGATAATCAGCTATTTAAAGAAGAAAATGTCAATGACATGTGTATGGATTACATACTCTTTTGAATGTTTTAATTGAATTATTCCACTTCATTTCAAACCTTTAATTTCTTTCTAATAGTTTACATAATATTTTTATTCAATGAATAATGTGTTCCTCTATTTGGTAAATTCTCATAGTAGCTCTTCTTGCTTCCATACTGCAAGATGTTTAAACTTATGGGGAACATTGCTGTCCCCCACCGTCATCAGCAGCTATACCTTCTACTAACCCCATAAGTTCAATATGTTCCACAAACTAAAAAACGAATTCCAATAATAGGAATTCGTTCTATATCAATTTTTATACTAACTTCAACAATGGCTATGTAGGAAGTTCCTATAACATACGATAGAACTTTCATTTTGTTTATATCCAAAGTCAATCCTTCTTTACTCAATACTGTTTAATCTTTCAAGCCATTTCAATATGCAGCCACTCTTAAAGAAATCTAATAACGCACCTTCGCAAAAGCGCTCAGCTCTAACAGCACCCATAATAAGTGCAAGCACACACTGTGCATTCAAATTTGAAACGTCCGCATTCTTCATAGAATCCGTATCCCACTCAAGATCGTTATCTTTGAGAATATCTCCATAGCGGGTAAGCTCCATATTTTTATTACTTTCTTCAAAGGTGTAAACATCGTTGATGAAGTTATGCACCATTTCGGAATAGCCTACAAAAGGCATATGTATCGGATGTTCTGACGTTCCATCGTTTTCTTTATCAATAATCCATTCACCAATGCTCGCCGTCTGGATCATAGGTATGTATTTTACCAAAATATCGAATTTACTCATCATCGTCCTCCTCAGTATCGTCTATGCCTAATAACTTCTTGAACAACACTCCATTAGATTCTAGTTTGAAATTGAGTCTTTTTTAGTTTTTCTAGAGTTTTCTACTATTCCGCAATAGAGGTTGCTTTTTGATTTGCAACCTCTATTCTTTGAGTGGATTCTCAATATATAGCCTTCTTCTTTTTAGTCTTAAAAAGTTGTTGAAACATATCGCAAATCCCTGGTAAATGCCAAATCTAAAGAAACCGTCTTGACGTAAAGCCCCCGTTAATATAATACTTAAACTTCCTCTTTTCTCATAATAGCTTTTATCCGTGCTTGTTCTTCAGTCTTATCTAAGTATTCAAAAAACCCAAGACGATTTCCCCAAGGGTCAGTAAATGTTCCCCATTTAGCTGAAACTTCTGGTCTTGAGTAAATTTCAAAGTTATCAATGTTAAGTTCTTTTATTAGTCTTTCTCTTTCCGCTTCGATATTTGTAACCCCTAAACGTAAAGGACCATTTCCTTCAGTAAGATTACCCTCTGCTACTTGTAACCAACAACCAGGTATGAGTTCCCACTCTACAAAACCATCATGTGGTATGAAATCTGGTTTCTTATCTAACAGTGTTTCATACCACTTATGCCCTTCTTCGATATTAGATACTCGTACTTGAGTAGTCATTTCAAAAATCATTTTACCCCCTCCGAATTATGGTATATACATTTTTCAATACAGTTGATTAAAAACCCTTTATTAAACGTAATTTTGGATTATAACTTTTTTCTTTGGTTCGTCAACTTTAACTGTATCAGTAAATGTGATAAGAAGGTTTTAAAAATGTTGCGTATGTATATCCCCTATTCCCATAGGGTCGTTTTCTGCGATTTCAAACTATCTCTACACACATTTGTTTAAACGGCTATGAATGAGCTCCTCTACCTGTGCTTTTAGTACTTGATTAGCATAACGTAGCACTTCATCCTCGCCGGCTGTTTTGATGCCATGTTTCCATCACTTTCCGAAACCTTCCTGGGCCTGGACCGTTTCGGAGATGGACTAAAATATTAAACGGCAACTGACGAAGGCAGGATCTAGGGATTGATGAGCGAGATATTTTTGTGGACCGTGCGAGTGGGAAGGATTTTAATTGTCCGCAATATCAGGCAATGAGAAAGTGTGATTCGTAATGGGGATTTTATTTATATTGATGCGTTGGATCAGTTAGGGCTAGGGCGTAATTATGATGAAATTATTCGTGTATGGAGGATATTACGAGTGCTGTTGGTGCAGACATTGTGGTGCTGGAGAATGGAACTCTGTTTGATAGTTGCAAGTTTAATGACATGAATACAGAGGATGACAAGCTTGGGTCGTTATTGGAGGAGAATGTATCTTTCAAGTATTCTAGATGTCTATATCAGAGAAATTGTAGCGCAAACAATTAATTCTACACAAGATATGTCATTCGTTTTGTATACTTTATATCAATTACCTGATTTACCGCAAGGCTGTATCTTGCATAGCGATCAAGGTTCTGTGTACACATCATATGCGTATCAAAAATCAGTCAAAGAAAAAGGAATTACCGTAAGCATGTCCCGCAAAGGCACGCCCACTGATAATTCCAATTGAAACGTTCTATCTCGACGGAATCTACCGCACGACAAATGCGCATATGATTCAAATCGTCGAAGACTACATTACCTATAATAACAATATCCGTATTCAAACAAAATTAAACAGCCAGTCCCACATACCTGAATGAAAACACGGCTATCATTCAAAAAATAACGTTACACCCGCCAGTTTACTTAAGCTAAAATGCTCTCTGACTGTATAATAGTTGGTTTATAGGAATTTCGCAACTTCACGTACCTACAATAATTTAGATTACAATTATGTTTATATAGTAACTAATTCAGCTTTCTTTTTCTTAAGTGGTGCAAGCTCTGCTAGACGTACCCAACTTAAACCAAGCGTTCCTTCACCTGCATGAACCGCTACACAAGCACTTAGTGGTAATACGGAGAAGTTTATGAGCGGATATTCGTTCTCTAAAGCTTTTTTCCAAGCGGTTGCGCCTTCTTCATCATTACAATGAATAATTGCAACTTCAGTGACAATACTTTTTTCTAGATCTGTATTTAAAACATTTTGTACATATGTTTTAGCTCTAGTCGTAGCGCGTACTTTTTCTTTCATAACGGGCTTCCCATCTTCAAATGATATGACAACTTTAATATTCAACAAGTTACTTAAAAATGCTTGAGTCCCTGAAACTCGACCACTTTTATGTAATTGTGATAAGTTAGCCGGAATAAATGAAAGCTCACTGTTATCTGCCATCTCATTGATTCTTTCAACAATATAGCCAGGTTCAAAACCTTCACGCTCTAACTGCTGACCGAGTTCAATCATTTTCATCATCGGAAATGACCCGATTTTTGAATCCACTGGATATACTTCAAATTCAGCTTGATCAGCTGCTGTGAAAGCGCTTTGATAAGTGCCCGAAAGATGTTGAGAGGTATGAATTGCAATTGCACATGTATACCCTTGTTCTTTTAATGATTTATATAAGTCTACAACTTCACCAATAGCAGGTTGTGATGTCTTTGGATTTTTTTTAGCATTTCGTAGTTTTTCGTAAAACTGATCATGTGTCATATCAACAGTTTCGCGTAAAGCCCCTTCTTCGAACACTATATTAAGTGGTAATACGTGAATTTGATTGTCCTGTATGAACTTTTCATCTAACAATGCTGCTGTATCTGTAACCCATGCAATTTTCTTTCCCATTTAAAAGTAATCCCCTTCATTTATCGTAGAATATATTCATTTTATAACTTATGTAACTATACACAGATAAGATCATCATGAGTAGTGACATTTATAATACTGTATTTATTTTTTTGCAATCTTCGACATTATTTCGACAATAATTGCGATAAAAAAGTAAGCCCGAAATATAAAAAAAGCGCACCTTTTCGGTACACACGACAAATGGCCATCTATCTGATTTTTTTCGGATAGATGGCTAATGGGGTGCTTTAGTTGAAGAAGACTCATTTAATTAATCAAATTTTTTATGAAAATCTCACACTTAGTTAGAAAGATTAACTCCATCTTGAACAATCTCTTTTCAAAATGGAGTGTTTTTGCATTTGCTGATAAATAAAGGTTGAAGGAAAAATTTTTAATCAATCTTTATTCTAAAGCTACACGTATATGATTAATCAACAACTTTTCCACTTGTGATTTAAGAGCTTGATTTGCATAACGGAGTACTACATCATTACCTGCAGTGGCAACTTGCACGTCACTAAAGTATTCATCAACTGGTTGCCAACCTACTACTCGTATACGTTTTTGTGCAAGTTCTCGTTTGAGGTTAAAATATTCTTGTCTTAGATCCTTTAGCAATGAATCCATCATTGGAAGAAATACCGTTTTCATTTTAAACTGCTCTAATTTACAATAGTCAACCTGCAATGATTTAACTGCTAGTTCTAACAAAAGATACTTATGAAGTAACTGTCTTTCGTCGGCTTTAATCATAATAATCAGCATCCAATTGAGCTGATTGAATACTTTGGATTGGAATACTTTTCGTTTTAAGTAGTGTTTCAAGTATGAGTTCATGAGTATTAATCGATTTAATTATTCCAGTCCACTGTGTGATTTTGTAGTCTTTCCACACTTCTAATTTTATGTCCAATTGCTGATTAAAAGCTTGATTGATTGTATTCTGTAGTTCTTCCAGTTCCCACTCAGTCAATTCTCTTGGCTGTTCTGTGCGCTCTTGTTTGTACTCTCTAAGAAGCTCCAAATGCTCTGGCAACATCATCGATGCCCATTTAATATTACCTCTGTCTTGTATCATAATAAATCACTCCTATGCCAAATGACCACCAACTAAGCGATCTCGATTAATAGCTGTACCAGCTTTTGTGAAAGAAACTGCTCTTAATATTGAGGTAGCTCCAAACCTGTTGCGTATTGCATCCATTGTAGGACCGATTATTTGACGCTGTGGCTTACGTTCATCAAATAAATCCAATTGAATGCTATGCTCTCTCTCTAAGTTGGATATTCGGACAGATAACTGCCGAGCTGGTTCACCTGCAAAATGTTTATCCAGTAATTCAATACAAGTTTTATACATCACAAGTGTTTCGCTTGTTGGTACTGCAATCGTTTTCGATCGATGGAACCCTTTGGTCATAGCATTTCGACTATAAGAAAGACCAATACTAATTGTACGGCCAACATACCCTGCATCCCGTGTTCGCTTCATTACGTCCTCACACATTTCAAGGAGCACTACAGAGATTTCTTTTCGTGTGTGGTAATCTCTCATCAGCATTTGGCCCTTCCCAAAACTTAAAGCTCCGTTTGTTATTAACGGCTCCCCTAATGTAGATAAATCGATTCCCCATGCATGGTAATAGAGTTGATTGCCCATTACACCAAAGCGCTTTTCTAATTCCTTTAGATCTGTATTAGCCAAACCACCGACTGTTTGTATCCCCATAGCATTTAGATTTGCTTCCATCTGTTTACCGATTCCCCACATTTCAGAAAGAGGTCGAACTGGCCATAATTTTTTAGGAATATCCTCATACGTCCATTTAGCAAAGCCTGTTTTCTTTGCTTCAAGGTCTAAAGCTAATTTGGCTATTAACATATTTGGTCCCATACCTACTGCACTAGGTATATTAAATTGGTCAAGAATAGCCCTTTGTATTTCCTTAGCCGTTTCTTCAGGTGAGCCCCAAAGCTTTTCAGTGCCGGTTAAATCTACAAAACTTTCGTCTACACTATACACATGTATAGCATCAACTGGGACGTAATTAGAGATCAATTTTGTAATCGTCATCGACATTTGAATAAAGAAACTCATTTTAGGCTCAAACAATCTAATGTCAGGATGTTTAGGTATTTCATAACGACGACTACCAGTTTTGATATTAAATTTTTCTTTCATTAAGGGGGATGCAGCAAGCACTACGCTACCTGGTTGGTCAAAATTTGCTACTACTGCAACTGGAGTTCTTAAAACATCTAGCCCATGTAACATCGCTACGATGCTGGCGTAAAAGCATTTCATATCGATACACATAATAGGTCTATTTGGCATACCCTCGTAGTTCATACATTTTCACTCTCTTTTCGGTAAACAGGAGTAACAGCGAGAACATTATTAATGATAAAGGAACGCTTTGCCTGCCTCGTAAAGCAAAATGCTGTAAAGGAATCACCAACAATCTTCATGATTTTCACACGCCTTTTCGTAATGGCACCCGACTTGGCTACATACATCATGCGAACTACTTGTTGACGCTGCATTGCTTTTATTAACTGTTCTTTCATCTTAGTTGCTCCTTTTCACTAGCTCTGTTAGATCTTTACTTCCCTCCCCCAAAAAACAAGTAAATATAACAGAGCTGTTTTTCATTACAGAACAAATGTTTGTATATCCATTATACGCACATACGTTCTTAATTAGAAGTGGTAATTTAAACTAATTTTTAAAGAGGATGATGTACCCTTAGAGGACAAATCAATTTCGCCTTGGCGTAATTGCGTTCGGAGGCTTTATTTTCATTCAGTAGGTGTTTGGATACCTACTGAAAAGAAACCACATCCCCATTCAACTCTCCACCTTCAAAGATAGGAGTCTTCTCTGAATGAAAATAAAATGGGCGTTCATGTAAGCCTAAACTAACATTGGTACATATTCTATGCTGATGACAAGTATTGAAGATTAATTAGAAAGGATGTAATTATTAGCTCAAATATTGATTATACTTCTCCGTCAACACAGTTCACTTTTGATGTAAATGACAGTACTCTTTTTAAAAAAGATCAACAGAATTATATTAATATCTTAGGTGTAGAACAATTAAATACATTAGAAAATACGTCCTTGCTTGATATTTTCCTAAGTAAGGACAATGTGGTAGAACCTCACTATCATCAAAATGCAGCCGAACTTGTTTATTGTATTTCGGGTGCTGCTATCGTATCTATACTTAATCCCTTTACAAAAAAAATTGAGAACTACCCTATAAAGCCTGGTCAAGTTGCAAATGTACCGCAAGGCTGGTGGCATTATGAAGTAGCTACTGAGGATGACACGCATTTACTAGCTATTTTTGATGCTCCAACTCCTGAAGTCATTTTAGGTTCAGATATATTAACATTTACACCTGCCAATATTATGGCTCACACTTATTGTTTAGATGAAAAACAGTGGAAGAAAACCATTGCGCCAATTGTACCGTCAACATATATTGGTCCACCTAAAAACTGCAATCGTGTAAAATCGGCTTCTGAAAAACAAAAAGAATCTGATTGTAAATGTAAACATAAACCTAAACCTAAACATAAGCCTAAACAGCCAAATTATATGAACCCATATCCATATCAATACCCCTATGTGTATCCTTATGGCTCCTATGGCTCCTATTATTAATTGCTAAACAATATCGCTTAACGGCTACACCTTCATCGAATAAAAATAAGTAAACAGGAAAATCTATAACTTAAAGTCATAGCTTTGTTACTACTTAAAAGAGGTGTAGAAAATGGAATTATTTCCAGTGATCCATACAAATTTTTGGGATGCCGTAATAGCCGTTCCAGCTGTGTTAATTATTACACAGCTCATTAAGGTATTTATGCATGTTCAGCCTAAATATGTTCCAACAATCGCTCTGGCTATTGGCTTGCTTATTTCTATCTTCATTAGCCATAGACACGATCTTATTGCAGGAATATTTATGGGCTTTTTTTATGGGTACGCAGCTATCGGAAACTTTGCCGCATTAAAAACAACCATTAATAGCTTTAAAAATAAGAAACGAAAGGAATAATTGTTGATTGGAGTGTTTGGGGATTAGCTTCACAGGTGGACCCTGCAGCGAAGAGACTCAGTCGGAACGGAAATCAACTTCACGTTATTGTGGTGAATTCATTTTTATAGGAATACTTTTAAGATTTATCGGAACAAAATCTCATTTTATCGGAACAATTTTAGCTTTTATCGGAACATTTTCTTGTTTTATCGGAACAATTTTAGTTTTTACGCAGCTCATCGGACGCCCCTGCCAGAACCTTTTATTGTAAAATACGATTAGAATTCCATTTATTAGCACATCCTAATCTCAAATAAATGAACGAAAAGATGAGTTAGGAAGTGTCACTATGGAATTGATAAATGGAAATTTAGAATCATTACGCTTTAAGGAGATTTTTAAGATTTGGACACAGCTCGGTGTTAATAATGGCTATATCGCTTCAAATCATGCATTTTTCAAACACGCTGTTGATAAAAATTTGAAGGCTATCATCGTAGAATTTATTCAATGTTTAAAAGAGGAAAATAAACAACTAACAGCGTTATTAAAGGACAACGGCGTGCTGGCCCCGCCTACAGCAATCGAATACGGAAAGTTGAAGATGGGAGATATTCGAGGAAAAACAGCTATTAATGATACAGAAATCAGCGCCATTGTATCAATGAATATTGCTTCTTCTGTTATTACAGTCAGCCAGGCTTTAGAAGTATCTGTTAAGAAGAAACATACTATAAAATATGGAGAGCTTCATATGAGGTATGCCATACTCGGTGCTAAACTAATACAGCTAAGTAAAGATAAAGGGTGGTTACTGGCCCCTGCTATAACTTAATGTAAAAGAGCTCTCGTTTTCACAAAGAGAGCTCTTTTACATATTATCTTCTTCTCACAAACAACAGCTTATACCACTGATTCACTAGGAATGGCAACACAGACAAACTATAAATAAATCCTAATTGCGCAGGGCTTAAGATAGCAACTTCAAACACACCTGTCAGCATTGGAATAAATAATACTGCGTGTAAGCTTAATAAACCGATTAAGAATGCAAGCCAAGTATATTTGTTTGAAAATATTCCAATGGCGAAGATGGATTCTTTAGCTCTGGAGTTGAAGCCATGCACTAATCGTGACAAGCATAATGTTGTAAATGCCATAGTACTCGCCGTTAACGTATCTCCCGTTGACAATCCGATCTGAAAAGCAATAATTGTAGAGATAGCAATTAATAAACCTTCGAGTACCACTTGAGTAGTAAATGCTTTATTTAATAATGGTGTATGAATATTTCGAGGCTTGTCCTTCATTGTTTTTTTATTATTCGGCTCTAGACCGATTGCAATCGCTGGCAGACTATCGGTTAGTAAGTTAATAAACAAAAGATGTACAGGTGCGAAAGGAACTGGCAAGCCTAATATTGTTGCATATAAAACAACAAAAATGGCACCAGCATTCCCAGATAATAAGAACAAAATAGCATTTTTAATGTTCGTATAGATGCTTCTGCCGTTTGCAATAGCCTTGACGATCGTTGAAAAATTATCATCCGTTAAGATCATAGAAGACGCATCTTTTGCCACCTCTGTGCCGGTGATGCCCATCGCCACACCAATATCGGCTTGTTTTAAGGCAGGGCCATCATTCACACCATCTCCTGTCATGGCAACGACCTTGCCGGTTTCCTGCCATGCTTTAACGATACGAATTTTTTGCTCCGGTGTGACTCGGGCATAAACAGAGAAATCTTTCACCTTTTCTTGTAATTGTTGATCCGTTAATCCTGCAATTTCATGACCTTCAATCGCTTCTGAGGGATCATTCAAAATACCGATTTGATGAGCTATAGCCATTGCTGTAATTTTATGGTCACCAGTAATCATCACCGGTTTGATGCCCGCTTTTATACAATTTTCAACCGCATCTTTGGATTCTTTTCTTGGAGGATCCATCATGGCCACTAAGCCAAGAAAGATTAAATCTTTTTCCGATCTTACATCAATTGCTTGATTTCCCTTTACCTCTTTGTAGGCAATTGCTAGCACCCTTAACCCATTCATAGAGAAATCGCGATTCACTGCTTCGATTTTTTGACGCTGTTGTTTTGTAATATTAACAATGCCATTTGAAGTTTCGATTTTCACAATTTTAGGTAAAAGGACATCTAATGCTCCTTTTGTAATCATGATAGATTGCTGATTGAAAGTATTTACCGTACTCATAAGCTTTCTATCTGAATCAAATGGGATTTCGGCCGTTCTTGGATAATGATCTCTTACAAGTAATTCGTCCAAGTCATATTGCTTCCCTAATTTAACAAGAGCAATTTCAGTAGGGTCACCGATTTCTTTACGGTCCCTTTCTACAGCATCATTACACAATATTGCCTTTACCATCAGATTTTTCTCAACTGCATTTCTAGTGTTTAAACGATCATATGGAATAATTTTTTCGTCCACATATACTTCTTGCACGACCATTTTATTTTCAGTTAATGTTCCTGTTTTATCTGAACAGATGACAGATACACTTCCAAGACTTTCAACGGCATAGAGCTTTCGTATAATGGCACTTTCCTTGGCCATTTTTTGTGTCCCAAAAGCTAGTACGATCGTAACAATCGAACTTAATGCTTCTGGAATAGCTGCAACAGCAAGTGAAACGGCGAACATAAACGATTCTACTAATGCACGTCCTCGAATAAGGTCAATTGTGAAAATAGCTAAACAGATTAGCGTAATACCTAAAGCTAATTTTTCGCCAAATTGATCCAAACTTATTTGTAAAGGCGTTTTCTTCTCTTTCGCCGTATCTAGTAAATTGGCAATTTTACCGATTTCAGTTTGCATTCCGATAGCTGTAACCATGACGATACCGCGACCATTTGTCACAAAACTTCCGGAGTATACCATATTCTTTTTATCAGCAACAGTTATATTGCTTTCTTTGATGGGGTCTATAATTTTCGCGACAGCAATTGATTCACCTGTTAGTGAGCTTTCATTAATATGCAAATTATAACTTTCTAATAATCTCCCATCCGCATTTATATAATCGCCAGCCTCCAAATAAAGAAGATCTCCTACAACTATATCTTCCGAAGAAACCTCTATTAGCTGATTATTTCGCATGACTTTTGCAATTGGAGAAGTTAAGGCTTTTAAATTATCCAAAGACTGTTCTGCCTTGACATGTTGTACAGTACCTAGAATAGCATTTAAAATAACGACAATCATAATTACAATCGTGCTTTCTACTTCCCCTAATAGAAATGAAACGAAAGCAGCAATAATTAAAATAATAACTAATAAATCTTTAAACTGTCCAAAGAAAACGGCAAATGTACTTGTTTTTTTGCCTTCCTCTAATACATTATAACCGTATACTTCTTGTCTCTTTTGAACGTCATAATCACTCAATCCTTGATCTGTCACGTTCAAAGTTTTCATAACTTCAGCTGACGATTGTTGATGATATTCTGACATTCGATTCCCCCTCCATTTGAAATGATTAGATGATCCTGCCAATTAAAGAAACTCTCAGTATCCACCCTATTCTGAACTCTTAGGGAGAGTATAAATTCACTTGAATATACATCCTAAAAATAGTCATCAATTATCAGAATCTCTATCTACTTGGCCTCTAAAATACTGTAACTACAACAATCTATTCCTTGTCCTATTCCAGTATGATAATAATCGATAGGGAAATTAATTATTTGTCAGATAGATGAAAATATGACGTAAATTCAATCTACTCTTGCTAGCTATAACACTAAAAAAAGACATTTGGAATATGGCTATTCCAAATGTCTTTGTCACATGCATAGACTCCCTATTAGACCAGTCTTGCAATTACTTTATTATTTTACTTGTTTCTCTTTATTCGCTACTAATAAATAATCAAGTGCACTCATTCTAGTAAGTTTATGCGTGAACTTTATAGCATCTGCTTGAGAGTCAAACATGAAGTTTTCGAGTTCGTCTGTTGGTATATATTGATCAGCGATTTTACGTTTTAGTTTTCGTACAGATAAAGTGTGGGAGTCTTCTTCATATAAAATAATAGCACCCACATTGCGGTAAAGCGTCTGGTCAATCGTGGCGACAACTTTCACATTTGAACTTTTAAATTCTGTTAAATCTATTTGCATGTATTTACCAACCTCCTCTAAACTTACATTCTATCTCTAGCTATCATTGTCCTTCTTTTTCAGCAGTATTTTTGGATATTCCATCCAAATTTTCTACTCTAACATCTATGAGTTGTTGTGAGCGGAGTTCAACCCTAGCTCAGTGTCATGTGAAACTGGTGCTCTTTTTAGAGAGAAAATAGCACAGCCTAAAGCACATAAAGCTAAAATGGCACCGAAGCTAGCTAAGTGCATAACAGACCCAGTAATAGTAAACATAGCTCCACCAACAGCTGAACCTATGGATATACCGATTTGTAACGCAGCTGTATTTAAGCTTTGTTGAATATCCGATGTTTTTGGATCAATTTGTATTAAATAATTTTGTAATGGAGGTGTAAGTGCCCAGCTAAGTGCACCCCATAAAACCGTCACGATTAAAAAGAGTGGTAAAGCGACAATCGTATAAGGAATACTAAATAATACAAGGGCAAATGTTGAAACAACAATTAAAATTGCTTTTCCAGTACCAATTGTATCACTTAACCAACCACCGAGAGCATTTCCACTGACAGAAGAGATCCCGAAGATCAAATAGCAAATACTAATCCAAGAGGCGTTCATATCAAATGCTTCTACTAAAAATGGTGTTAAATAAGCATATAGCATATAATGACCAGCTAGCATAAACATTGTTGTTAATTGCGCACTTAGGATTTTTAAATTTGCTAGTGATTTAATTTGTGCCTTTAATGGAACAACTTCTACAACTGGCATTTTTTCAAGTAGTAACGCAATAAGAATCATGGATATAGCTGAAAGAAGAGCGATCCCTAAGAACACAGCTCGCCAACCAAATGCCTCTGTCACAAATATCCCTACTGGGACACCGATGACAAGTGCCGAACTTACACCTACGAAAACAAGACCTAGAGCTTTTGCACGATGTCTTGGCTCAACAATTTTTGTTGTAATCGTTAAGGATAACACAATGACCAACGCTGTACTCATCGCGGTAAAAATTCTAGCAATCATAACTGTCATAAATGTCGTACTAAAATAAGTCATCACATTTCCTAAAGTAAAAATGAATAAAGAAATAAGATAAAGGCGCTTCCTTTCCACTTTTGCCGTTAATGATAAAAGGACAGGAGCAGAGATTGCATAGACGAGAGCAAAAATAGTAATCAATTGTCCTGCTGTTGCTAAGGACACATTTAAATCCTCTGCAATTTTTGGTAATATACCTCCAACAATCAATTCCACCAGTCCTACTGTAAAGGTAGTAACGGCAAGAATATAAACTCTCCAATTCATAATAATCACCCTTCTAACCTTCATTTTTGTAGAGAGGGTTTTCTATATGTCTAAACACCTACCGAATAAAGACAAAAAAATCCTGACTACAAAAATGAAGCAAAATTTTTGTAGTCAGGATTTTATGGTTCCTGGTAGAGACCCTCAATCCATATCATTGAGGTTATACAGTTCAAATATTTACTTTAGCTATAGTAGCATATTGAATTTTACATGACAACAATTTTTTATTGTGATTCTTCTCTCTTCTTTGTCATCCATAAACTCCAGTCATTCCGTAAAAAAAGTCCATGCAAAAGAGAGAAATTTTAGATTTTACTTATATTTTTTTAAGTTTGACCATACATAATAATAGAACGGAAAATTGCGAGGTGATTGTTTGCGTATATTAGGTTTAGTATGCTATTTTCTGATGTTGTTTTATGGCGTAGAACTAGTAGTAGAAGAGCTCACAATTGATGAGCCAACAATCATTTCCCCTAGTCTGAGCAAACAGCAAATCCCCCTAAAAGAAACTGTTGAAAATTCAACAGTTTGTGTTCATTATCCCGACTATAAAGTTTGTACGGCATTATCCGCTAACTAAAAAATCAAAGAAAGAGGCCACTCATGCGTAGCCTCTTTCTTACTGAAAGTCTTTATTATTTTGAACCAAGATGGAAGTTACTAAACGGATATAGTGTTACTTTCGCTTCACCATAAATGGCATCCTCAGAAATTAAACCATAATGGCGGCTATCGTAACTTTTTAGTCGATTGTCCCCAAGTACAAAATACATACCTTCAGGCACTTTTTTCTCTTTCAATAATTGCTCTAACGTGAAATTTTCTGTAATACGTAATTGATTAGGATCATCTGTTTGACGATTCACATAATCTTCTTCATAGGCTTTACCATTTACATACAAAACATCGTCCTTCATTTCAACTGTATCACCTGGTAGGCCAATTACTCGTTTAATATATAGTTCATCTTCTGTTGGTGATTGAAAAACAATTTGATCAAAGCGATCAATTTTACTCATTTTACTTACAATAATAATATCCTTATCATGATAAGTCGGGTACATAGAAGCCCCTTGCACTTTAATCGGTGCAAATAAAAATTGCTTACAGCCTAAAACAACTATAGCTGTAATGACGATAATTTTAAGATAGGATAGTAATTCTTTTTTAAAACTTGTTTTCTCTTCTTGCATGTTCATTCCCCGATACTGTTTTTTTATAGTATAACATTTTATACAGTGTATTGACGAATGAATCACATAAATAGTTTCGAGTTCACAAAAGTGGTTCTTCACCATATTGTGAAGTTGATTTCCGTTCCGACTGGGCGCTTTGTAGCTGTCGCTTTTGCTTTCGCTACAGAAAACATTTGCCGCTGTCGCTTCGCTTTCGCGCAGATAAAACATTTGCCGCTGTCGCTTCGCTTTCGCGCAGATAAAACATTTGCCGCTGTCGCTTCGCTTTCGCGTAGATAAAACATTTGCCGCTGTCGCACAGAGCAGAGCTTCATGGGGGCGTCCAGTCTTCACGCCAATCAACTAATATACAACGCATATATTTTAAAAAATGTCATCCTCAATTTTTGCTGATGAGCCACAAAAAAATAGACAAAGCTACATGATCACTTTGCCTAGATGTCTTCTATTTTT
The DNA here is from genome assembly GCF_042019215.1 of Lysinibacillus sp. RS11. Lineage (NCBI taxonomy): Bacteria > Bacillati > Bacillota > Bacilli > Caryophanales > Bacillaceae > Lysinibacillus > Lysinibacillus sp. RS11. Next base: position 2,729,588 of record NZ_CP168124.1, read on the forward strand.
TTGTTTTCACGATTAATGGTTACTTTGCGTAGTAGAGTGATGCTGCTCATTCAATAAATCTACTGCTAAAACAATCCCTGCGTGTAATGCAACTGCTAATAAAATTGTGCCTATAATCATCACAATCACTCCCTCAACCATTTCTAATATTATTATACACCAAATTTTCTGATATTTCAAACAAAATAAAAAAATCATTCAACTAGGCATGCACACTACCTGAATGATTTTTTATGTTTCACATGAAAATTTTTAAGCACAATAGTTGTAAATGTCGAATAGCTGAGCTGACTGGAATTTTTTGAACTTTACGTTTAGGCACATAGCTTTGCATGCAATTATTGAGAGCTGTATACCTAAGCACCTGGGTCCTCCCATTCATTCATCTCCCTCCCTTCTTTGCCAAAAAATTCACAGCTATGATACCGAATTGATTCATTCTTATACTTTATTTCAAATGAGCTTTTAATTCCGATTGGATTTTACCTAGCTCCGTCTCATCAGGGATGTAATACCATATGTGATTAATTCTTTGGCCACCCTCAGCTTCAAATGACAGCTGATCGATATTGCCATCCATTTTTTTATAAATACTTTGTAGCTGGATTAAATCCTTCATCGTAAAATTCATGCGGACATTATCGCCTACTACATCAAGCATATCTGTAGCCTTTAATAAGATAGATGGTGTCGTTGAAGCTTTTTTCAGAACCGCCTCAATAATTTGTCTTTGGCGAATTTGACGACCAAAATCACCGCGAGGATCTTCATAACGAATACGTGAAAAAATTAGTGCCTCCTCACCGTTTAAAGTAATCTCTCCCTTTGGATAATGATGCTTATCATAGGTTAAATCCATGTCATTTTCAATTGTTATCCCACCAATCGTGTCGATAATTTGTAGGAAGCCATCCATATTGATATACACATAATAATCAATAGGAATATCTAAAAAATGCTCCACCGTATCGACCGCCATTGGGACACCACCAAATGCATAAGCATGATTAATTTTATCGACGGAATCATGGCCAATAATTTCTGTACGAGTATCTCGAGGGATACTAAGCATCTTCATCGTTTGTTTTTCAGGGTTTACCGTAACGACAATCATCGTGTCTGAACGTCCACTATCATCTTTACGTTCGTCCACGCCAAGCATTAACACAGAAAATGGCTCTTTTTTTGTCACTGTTTTTTGTTCTTTTTCTCCACTATCTGTCGTTTCTAATGGTGTATTTATTTTATTCATCGTTTTTTGGATCGAATAATAAGCAGTACCTATAAAAATTAAAAAAATTGCTATTAAGCTACCTACTATCCAAAGCCAGATTTTTTTCTTGCTCTTTTTTTCCTTAGAGCGCTTCATTTTTTTTTCCATACATAAGTCCTTTCTTGCTTACCAAATTTACCCCTCTTTTTGACGTTTTAAGTTGAAAAAAAGTTTATCTGGTCTATTTATATGCATACTAGACGAAAAAAAGACGTACACTAGTATTTACTAAATGTACGACAGACTTCCTCTATTTGCAAATTATCCCTCATTCAACTACATTGATCATAACCCGATAAACAAGTAATGAGGAATAAACCATCATAATAATGTTACTGAGTAAAACTTCTTTTTCTATAAGCTTTTGTCTTGTATTCCTTGCACTAATTTTTCTTGAATCAGCAAATATTGCGCAATTTCTTCATCATTCAATACATCAAAAAGCTGCATAAAAACCTCTTGACCAATTGATTGGGCTTTCGCTAAAGCTTTTTCACCTTCATCCGTTATTTGTAATCGAATAATACGACGGTCAGATGGGTCATACAGTCTTTCCGCTAAACCGAGCTTTACTAATTTTTCAGCAATACTCGTCATTGCCCCTTTTGTATAGCCGAGCGTCCCTGCTAACTCAGCCTGCTTTTGCGGACCTTTCGCGTGTAACTCACTTAATACTAAAATTGGTGAGATCCCCAACGGATACGGAAACGCTTTTGTAAAACGTATAATATTGGCATTATTCATCTGTTCAACCATATGGATAAGCTTAAAAATATTTGTTTCTTTCAAAAAAATCCTCCTCAAACACCTGAGAAATTAATGAAGCTTACTGACTCCCTGTCCACAATAATTGAGTGATATATTGAGAATTATCTGGAGCTAAGAAAACAGCTGCACATCTAATTTTATTGACTATCACCAAAAGCAACTAAAGGGATCTTATTTTTAGCCACTTCGTAATACTCAATGTCTGTTTTTTCAACCCTTGTACACCTGATCAATTAGCAAGTAACTAATTTCATCATTTAGTTTAACATTAAACTAAACGTAATGAAACTACGTTGTTCAACATCCTTACATTTCATTTGCAATCTGCTTGACAATCTCATCAATAGTTGGGATTGCTGAAGTTTTATTGCCCTGTGTTAAAATACTAAAAATATACCATTTGCCACTTTTTCCTTTTACATAACCACTTAAAGCATATGTACCAGAAATATAGCCTGTTTTTGCAGATACACTATAGCCCTTCATACGGTTTTCTAAAGTTGCACCAACAAGCTTACCCTTTCTCCCTGCATGCGGTAATGCATCTAAATATGAGTAATACCAGGATTTACTTCGAACTTTATATAATAATAAACTTTCTTGCATACTACTTGCTCGATTTTGATGACTTAAACCTGAACCATCTTCAAAAACCCATTGATCCATATTTAGCCCAATATCATTACCGTATGTACGAATTGCTTGAATGCCAGCAGACCAGCTTCCTTCTCCAAGTAGTTCTCGTCCGAGTTGTTTTGTAAACATATCACCCATACCATTATTGCTTACCTTCAAAAATTTAAAGTTAATATCTTTTAATGGCTTGGAATAAGAAATACCTACTTGCTGAGCATTTTCAGGTACTTGTCCCATATTAAGAGGCATTGTTTGAATACCTTTTGCCACTAATTTTTCCCGAAATACATCGAGTGTATACAAGGTTGGGTCATAGACCGTGACATATGTACTTTTCTCTGAACCTGCGGGTAAATTCCCTGTCACAACAATTCGATCTTTACCATATTCTCGTGTAATCTTTACAGTACTTTTCTCGCCCTTTTTAACAACTTTTGTTTTGTTAACAATGGGAATTGTACTAGCAAACGGTACAAGCTGAACAGTCGCTGTAGAGCCGACCTTTGAACCAGTCACTTTAACTTGGACAGTCGCAATATCGTATTGCTCATTTGGCGAAATCGTTAATGCAGAAATACGGGAAGCATAAGGTAATGCTTCTTCTTGCGGTACAATTCCCTTCGGTAAGCGATCTGTATCAAACCACGTATCATCCGCAATTAAGGAACCTGTAATTTTCGATATACCCATTTTTTTCAATCCACTGGCAAAAGAATCTAAATGAGAAGGCAACAGCGTTGGATCTCCCCCACCCTGTAAATAAATATTACCTTGAAGTACACCATTTTCAATTGGACCATCGACATAGACCTTCGTTTCAAAGCGATAATCAGGTCCAAGTAAATCTAATGCAGCAGCACTGACCAAAAGCTTATGAGAAGAAGCAGGACGTATCATTTTTTCACCGTTTTTATTGTAAAGTACATCCCCGGTTTCCATATCTCGTACGGTAATGCTGTACTCATTATTCTTCCAATTTTTCGCAAGAACACTATCCACCTTTGTTGTCATGGTTTGCTCGCTTGCTTCAGCCTTTTCAAGAAAGGTTATAGGTAAGCAGCAAACCGTCAAAATCATTGTTAATAAAATTATTTTCTTTTTCATAGTACCTCCTAATAACAAATTTCTCCTTTTCACGCTTCTATTCTACGGAAAAATTTAGTAATTTACAATTAAACACTTTTTAATTTTTCAGAGAATAATATGTCATCTTTTTTATTCGACAGAATAAACTGTAGTAGCTAGCTAAATCACTTTCGAGAAAGGAGTTGGTTACGATGGGTGCTAAATGGATAAAAATTTCAGTCATGTATTTGATGCTTGTTTTCGCTTTTGGACTATTTATGCATTATACAATTCAACTTCAATGGACGGCTACACATGCCCACATTGGTGTAGTAGGTTGGCTGACAACTGGATTTATCGGTTTAATTTATTCAATTTATAAAGATGCAGCGGAAACGGGGCTGGCCAAAGCACAATTTTGGTTTTACAATCTCGGTTTGCCGTTCCTCTTAATCGGTATGATGATGGTTCATATGGATGTGCCACACTGGTTATTTGAGTTGTTCGTATCTGGTGGCGGGATCGCTGTAGCAATTTCAGTGTTATTCTTTTTTGTCAATGTCTTTAAACATGTAAAATAATGTACATCTTAAATAGAAAGCCCCACTTTTTTTGTAAAGTGGGGCTTCATTTATGCCATTTTATAGGCACAAGCATTCAAAATATTATTATTGCAATGAATTCGCCTGCATTTGATACATCTTTTCGTAAATGCCGCCCTGTGCTAAAAGCTCATCGTGTGTGCCACGCTCAACAATTTTCCCTCGATCTAAGACAAGAATACGATCTGCATTTTTAATAGTAGAAAGTCGGTGAGCGATAATAAATGTTGTACGTCCTTTTTTCAGCACATCCATCGCATGCTGAATAATCTCCTCTGTTTCCGTATCAATATTAGAAGTAGCTTCATCTAATATTAATATAGCCGGGTCAAAGGCAAGAGCACGTGCAAAGGAAATTAACTGACGCTGCCCAGACGACAATGTGCTCCCCTTCTCTATAACAGGCTCATCATAACCATCTGGCAAATTCGCTAGGACACTTTCCCCACCTACAGCCTTTAACGAAGCTTCTATCTTTTCACGTGAAATTTTAGGGTTGTTTAGGCTGACGTTAGAAGCAATAGTACCTGTAAATAAGTATGGGTCCTGAAGTACAATGCCCATATGTTCACGCATTGTTTGACGAGGAGCCGAAGTAATATCAATTCCATCAATCGTGATTTTCCCTTTAGATGGGTCATAGAAGCGGAACAATAAGTTCATAATCGAACTTTTCCCAGATCCTGTATGACCTACTAAGGCAATTGTTTCGCCTTGGTGTGCTTCAAATGATAGGTTTTTCAATACATATTCATCATTTTTATAAGCAAAGGAAACATCTTCGAATACTACATTTCCTTTATAACGAGGTAAACTTTTTTCAGATACAGGTTCCCCATTAATATCTAACACCTCAAACACACGCTTCCCTGCAACAAGCGAGCGCTCAAGCTGAGAAAATTGATTGACAATATTCGTTATTGGATTAAATAATTTCGTTAAATAATCAACAAAGGCATATAATGTCCCCGCAGAAATAACTTCCGTTGCCGTAAATGACTGTGTACCAAAGTAGAGAATAAAGATCGTAAACATAATAAGTCTTAATGTATTAACAAGGTTGAAGGAAGTTGCAGAATCAAGGAAAAGTAGCTTACGCTCATATGCATAATGCTCATTATTCATGTCATCAAATTCCTTCGTCATTTGCTGCTCACGGCGGAATGCCTGAATAATCGTCATCCCCTGAATGGATTCATTAATCATGGCGTTAATATCAGCAATTTTCGTTCTGATCACATCATTATATTTCGAAGCAACTTTACGATATAAAATCATCCATAAATAAACGACTGGTACCATCGTTAATGCTAGGAATGCCATTTTCCAGTTTAAAATGAAAAGTGCGATATAAACACCCACAATTGAAATTAAGCTCGTAACGAAGTTTGAAAGTACCTGTACATATAAATTACGAACAGCCTCCGTATCATTCGTTACACGTGCTACAATTTTCCCCGCTGGTAAATTATCGAAGTATTGAATTGGCAATGTTTGAATATGCTCAAAAACATCCTTACGTAATTTTTGCACAACACGGTTGGCACCCATTTGTAAATAGATATACATAAAATAGCGTAAAACAGCTGTAGCTATTGCTAAAATTAAATAGACAAGTAATAGCCAAGTAATTGGTTTTAGTTCGATGTGGCCAATTGTCATATAATTATCAATGATGTGCTTTGCAATAAATGGCCCAACAAGCTCCGTAAAGACAGCGATTGTTAAGAAAAATAATCCAAGTAATATCGGTTTTTTAAAATACATTGCATAGCGCATTAAACGTTGACTCGTACTCATGAGGCACCTCCTTCAAGCTGCTGACGGTCAAATTGCTCTTTATACCATCCTTGTTGTGAAAGAAGTTGCTCATGTGTTCCCTGCTCTACAATTTGGCCTTCATCTAGCACGATAATTAAGTCAGCATGCTGAATTCCTGATAAACGGTGTGTTGTAATAATCGTCGTTTTGTCTTGTCGTTCTCGCTGTATATTTTCAATAATTTTTGCCTCTGTCTTGGCGTCTACGGCCGAAAGTGAGTCATCAAGCATTAAAATTTCAGGGTCTTTAATAAGAGCACGCGCTATTGACACGCGTTGTTTTTGACCACCCGAAAGTGATACACCCTTTTCACCGACAAGTGTCTCAAGTCCCATCGGTAAATTTTCCAAATCCTTTTCAAAGTATGCTGCACGAATCGCCTGCTGCAAATCAGCCTGTGTCGCATCTTCTTTCCCAAATAAAACATTTTCACGAATAGTACGTGAGAATAGAACATGATCCTGTGGGACATAACCAATCCAATCGAGTAACTGCTCCTTCGTCTGTGCCGTAATATCGACTCCATCAATCGTTAGCTGCCCCTCGCCCATTGGATACTCACGTAATAATTGTCGTAGGAAGGTCGTTTTCCCCGCTCCTGTTTTACCAACAATCCCAAGTGTTTGCCCCTTTTCCAACGACAACGAAATTCGCTGGAGGTTTTTCACCTGACTCATTGGATATTGGAATGTTAAATCATCAAAGCCAATCGCATTTGGTGTCGCAATTATTTGCGGATTCGCAATATTTTGAACATCCGCCTCGTAGTTTAGCGTTTCCTGTACACGATCAAGAGAAGCACTTCCTTGCTGCATGACATTGATAAGTTCTCCAATTGCAAATATCGGCCAAACTGCTAGCCCCAAGTAAACATTAAACGTTACAAGCTGCCCAACTGTCATAGCCTCAGTCGCTACTAAATGAGCACCATAGCCAAGCGCTACTACATAACTGATCCCAGTACCGACTTTTGTAATCGGTCCAAATAAGGCGTTAATTTTTGCAGTGTGCATATTTTTTTCATAGACACTTTCGCTCATCTCTGCAAAATTTGCCTCATCCTTTTTTTCTTGTACATATGCACGTACTACTCGCACACCTGCAACGGACTCAAGAACACTATCATTCAGCTCTCCAAAAGCATCTTGTGCCTTCATATAACGCTCATGCACAATTTTCCCTAAATATTGAATAAGGATGGCCATGATCGGCACGGGCAACATTGCAAAAAATGTAAGCTTCCACGAAATCAAGTAACCCATGGCGAAAATAATACAGCCCATATAGATCGTGGAATCAATCAGTGTCATAATCCCGAAGCCAGCAGTTAGTGACACTGCGTTTAAATCGTTCGTCGCACGTGCCATTAAATCTCCTGTGCGATTTTTTTCATAAAACGTTGGCGTCATGCGTAGAAAATGCTGCATAAGATTCCGACGTAAAATTTTCTCTAGGTTAATAGCTCCTTCAAATAATCTGAATTGCCACACAAAATTAAGGACATAACCACCAATAATGATGCCAACAAAAATCAAAATATACTTTGATAATATAGCTGGTGTCATTTCTCCCGCAGTCAATATATCAATAATTGACCCTAGTAAATACGGTGGAACAACTTCCAAGCAACTGGCAATTATTAAAAGTACAATTGCTACTGTATATTGCTTCCAGTATTTCTTAAAAAACCAACTTAATTTACTTAAAACATCAAACATACATTATAACCTTCTTTCTCCAGTGCTGTTGAGGCTTACTACCCACTATCTAGACATTCCTTTTTGAAAATCATTTTTAGTACTGTGTTTCGCATACTGCATACACTCCTTTTTTGTTATCACTACAACCTTTTTTACAACAAAAAAGACACATACCCCTAAAAAAGAGCATGTGTCTCTTAATAAAAGGCAAGATGTAACCCATGCCTTTTGCTGCAATGTAAAATACAAAGCTAGAAGACATGGACAATGTATGCAGTTGTGTGTTGATATGATACTGGTAAAACTAACATTGCCATGACCTCCTTCGCTTAATTTGTTATAGTGTTCTTGAAGGTTATCATACTTTAGAAATATTTGTCAACAACTCCACTGTTATTTTTTACTTTTTTCAGAAAATTATTAGCACTTTAAAGCAATGAATTATTACAGTCATAATCTTACCTTTAGCATTTTAATTCTTCAAAACAACATCAGGTATCAGATGAATTATTTAACCATACCGATCCACTTTTATTAATTAGAAACTGCTAATTTTCGCTATGGGCTGCTCACTTTCCTAGTTGAGCATCGGGCAGCTTCTTTCGTAGCAGGATGTGCTAATTATGTGCCATTACTTTAACTAATTACTCTTTCAACCTTCAACACTCTTTAAACAAGAACATATATTTCGTTTACACAAAAACATGCGTTTATTATTTAGCAAGGAAACTAATTGGAGTTTTTATGGTTCATCACCAAAACGTGTGGTTGATTTCCGTTCCGACTGGGCGCTTTGCCGCTGACGCTTCGCTTTCGCGCAGAGCAGAGCTTCCTGGGGGCGTCCGATGAGCCGCTTCACTCGCGTTGCTCGCTCCAGGGTCTCATCTGTGACGCTGATCCCCAAGGAGTCACCCAGCCTCCACTCCAATCAACTTATTTACATAGTATATGTTTTAACAAATGTCATCCACAACTTTTGGTGATGAGCCATTTTTATAAAAAATGCTTAAAAACTTCCTATGTTCAAGTTATATTATTAATAACAAAAGCGACAGTCCGCATAGGGAGGAGAATACAAATGGGAATGATCGGCTACTACACGGCTTTGCCAGAGTAAGAAATCCAGCAACTTGTATCCATTGAAGCCATGACACGAGACGAGATGCTTGAGGAGGCCATTTCCCCTCTCTACGGCGACGCGGAAGATGGGGAAGCAGAACAGTTTTTCGACTATCTATACAGTTATTTTAACGACATTCGCAAGTACAATTCTAAAACCATTGTTGAAGGAAAAGGACTTGTATTCTATATTTCATAATACTATGCATAATACAAAGTCTGGCACACGTACTTGTTTAATCCGAATTTGTTGAAACGTAATATACTACCCTGCCAAACGATCAGTTGTCATTGTCCCATTTTGTAAATCCTTCAGATGTGAAGCAGCTTGTACAATAAAATTTTCTGTTTTAATTTTCAAAGCTGGTGAATCGGGATTCCAATTTGTATTTGTCACTTTCATTTCCGCCCTTTTGTCTTCCCTAATGAATTGACTTGCATTTTACTGTTACTAAGAACGATTACTTGTCCTGATAAATTATTATTCCCTTTTAGTTCCAAATGTTGTCGCTCTCTATCTATGCCAATTCATGTGCTTCACTAAATTATTTCTTCAGATTTTATTATGTTTCCAAGTACCGCCCTTCTTATCATCATCATTATTTTTAGTAATTTATTAATTAGTAATTTATTAATTAGTAGTGGTGGATTTTCCGTTATCGGGTTTTCCGTTGACGGGTTTTCCGCTTCCGGTATAACCGTACACGGGTTTTCCGTTAACGGATATTTAGTAGACGGTGGAACATGAGATCATAATCACCCCTCCCTTTTATAAGTTATATACATATCAAACTATGAAATGGGGACAATAATTGCGAATTACGTGGCAGAATATTCGTATAGTTGAAGGGGTTTATGGCAGTCAATATGACATGCACCGGAGCTACTCTGTAAACTCTAAAAAGAGGTTGCTAAACACTTTATCAAGATAATTATTACACTTAGTTTGTAGCACGTAATAGGGACCGACCCAAACTCTAAAAATGCCACTACATCCTTTGAAATATTTGGATTCATATAACGATCGAAATATATCTAAAATTCATTTCTCATGATACACTTTTCTATATAGACAATTTAGTAAGGAGTCTTAAATTTGAAATCATTTTTAGCTGTTGGGATTGGCGGATTTTTGGGCGCCATCTGTCGATATAGCCTTAGTATTACACTCCCAAATACAGGAAGTTTTCCATTTACAACACTTTGTATAAACTTAATTGGCTGCTTTTGTTTAGCATGGCTTTTTACTACTTTTACAACACGTACACCTGTTGTTTTAGGAATTGGTACTGGCTTTTTTGGTGCCTTTACAACCTTTTCTACATTTTCTCTAGAAACATTATTACTTTTGCAAGATAGTAAATGGCTACAAGCTGTACTTTATACGTTAGTGAGTGTTTTTGGCGGTTTAGCTTGTGCATGGCTAGGATTTAAACTAGCAAAGGGGCGCATCGTATGATCATGGTTGGAATTGGTGGATTTTTGGGTGCATTAGCCAGGTTTTATTTAGGAAAATGGCTTGCCCATACATATCCATGGGCAACGTTTTTGATTAATATAACGGGTTCTTTTGCACTGGGCTTACTATTTGCTTTACAGCTAAGTGATTGGCTTTGGCATTTTATAGGGATTGGTTTTTTAGGAGCCTATACAACATTTTCAACATTCGGTTTTGAATGCTTGCAGCTCTTAGAACAGAAAAAATGGAGACAAGTAATTGTTTATATATTCACTACAGTTTTATTCGGTATACTTTTCGCAACTCTTGGTTTTCTACTCGTATAACAGCATTTATGAGGTGATTATTTGACACAACCATCAATCGAACAATTACAAGCACTCGAAGCTGAAATTGAACAAACATTATATAGATTAATCGACCTAGAATTAGAAGAAAACTTTCCAGAAATGAATACTCGCTTTGCACAATTACTGGCAAAGGTTCAGGCTGCTCAGTTAATTGATTACAAGCTTGACGTCCTCGTTGAGCCTCAAGCATTGCCAACAGAAACATGTATTCTGCTACAAAGTTTAATAGAGGCAAAGGCTAGACCACATAAAAGACAACGACTTCTCACGCATCGTATGATTTTGAAGATATGGCTACGTAAAAATCAACGTTTTATGAATGAATTTTTACCACAAATGTTTTAGACGCCTCTTGATTTCTCAAGGGCGCCTCCTTATATTTCCGATTGATATTACAGTCGATTTTCTTATTTTATCAGGTGTGTTAATTAACATTTTTACCCACTTTTATTTATTAGAAGAAACACTGGTTTCCTCTAGGAACCGTTCTTTCTTCATTCATATTTGGACCTTAATCGTAGGTTTTTCCACATATGATAGTAGACCCCACAAGAAGTCATCACGGCTGGAACTGTAAAAATAAATGAATATGTAAGTCCTTGCTGTGCAATGTATTGAATTGTCCCAGAGGTAAATGTCATAAATATCCATAAAAATATAGTGATAGCAAGAGCAACCGATGCTACTAAATTAACAGGCTTCGCAAGACGATTTAATTTATCTAAAGAAGATTCAGCATCACTATAAATAGGTGTAGTGCCTGGAGCGGCTTTAAAAATATGCATATCAGTACTTGAACAAACATGTGTCCAGCCACCGTAAGCAAAAAGTTCAAAATACTCCTCTTCTTCAGTAGCTCGTAATTTACGATAGTCGATATTGTAAATTACTTCTTCTGAATCGCCTTTCTCTAGCTCATAGCATGCAAATCGAAATCTTTTTAGATGCCAGCCCTTTGCCGCTTTTTTACTTAATTTTTTCATATCGCGTTCCTCAAAAAAAGCTAAACCATCTGATATCATATATCTCTTATCAAGCACTATATATTCCCCCTTTGTAATCCCTGCTCTGCTAAATGAATCATGACCTTTCTTCTTTCAATATCTTCATGTAATATTTCTCGACCTTTATCCGTTAAGACATAGACTTTTCTACGAGAATCTGAATCATCGTGTAGCTGAATAAGCTGTTCTGCTACTAGTTTTTTTATAATTGTATAAAGGGATGCTGGTCCAACTACAAAAGTACCCTTTGTCGTCTCCTCTATTAAACTCATGACAGCATAGCCATGTCGAGGCTCCGTTAAGGCCGCCATAATATAAAAAACAGAATCTGTTAACTGCTCTAATGATTTCATTGCCTACACCTCCAACATATCATAAAATGATATATCATAAAACAATATATCATTTTATGATATATCAAGCAACTCTTTAAAGCATTTACTCCAAAATATTAAAAATCCCCACCTAGCTTTGGAGGGGATAATTATAACGCTCTTTAATTTTCACGAACTGGACGATTCAACGTAGCTGATATCTGACCGTTTCTTTTCTCGTGTTTTAATCTAACAACAGAAAGTCATCTCCCGCTTTAATAATATATTCATTTAACTAAAATCAGAATAAAGGACATAGAGACCACATTCCAAACATTGAAATAAATACCCTTGATGATGCCCATTATTCATGAGGGATTCTGACAACTCTTCATTAGAAAATCCAGTATAATTCTCAAATTGATCTGTAATGCCTAGCTCCACTAACTCACTCCAGCCAACATAGCCAATAAATGCACAATAATCTGAGCAATGAGCCATCCAATTATTACCTTGCCAACTAACAAAACCTGGCGTTCTACACATAACTTCCTCAGTAAAATTTGCATTTACAACATTCTTATCGTTTATTAGATCTTGCTGGAAAGTACCGTCGTATTTTTTAGCAGCTGCACCAATATGTATACATGTAGGACAGAGATATTCAACCTCTTCAATAGCGTAAATACCCCCAGTATAATAAACATCTACTTCCTGTTCACAGCAATCACAGGTAACAACTGCTTCTGCTTCAAAGATTTTGGATTGCAATGGATTTGGTAAATATTTAAATTCAGGTATTACCGTTTTAGTTGTTTGATCCTCTCTAATTTTACAAGGATACAAGGCTTCACAAAATTCGGATTATCTATGTAATATTTTATTGATCCGAGTTTTTTCCGATCTTTCTTGTTCCCTAAATCCATAACTGAAGTGAAAATTTTATAAGCATCAGCATACATTCTAAGCATGCAGTAGACGTCTACAAGTATCCTTAGATTTTCCTCCGTTTGTTCTTCAAGTTTCAATTTTCCCTTGAACTCATGCATTTGATTAATTCTATCTGGATTTGAAGGATTGAAATTTTTCCTTTGTTCATGCCATTCTTCTAAAATAGATGTAGTCATATATTAACTCCCTCTAGAAGGATTTGACGTTCCTCAATTTAATTCATTGTAAAAGAATAATCTTTTATGACTTTACAAATTTCCACGTTATATTGTGTATACCATTTTTCTTTGCCAAATTGCTGTGCAACTAGATGTTTTGAATTCTCTTTCCAAGCCTGGATTGCCTCTAGTGATTCCCAATAGGATACAGTAATCCCCTTCCCTTCAACACTTCTAGCACTTTCTACACGGAGAAAACCAGGCTGTTTTTGTGCTAGTTCATCCATTACTTCTGCCATTTTGGCATAGCCCTCTCCATCCTTATCTGTTCTTTGTGATGTGAAAATTACGGCATAATATGTTTCCATAGCTATTTACCCCCACCTCTTTATGTATTATTGTAAACGATAAATACTTGTAAGAAAATCGAAATATGGAATACATCATTTATTGATAGTGAATGGAACTTTTTCAGTTTCATTTCATTATTTATGCGTATATTTAGCTGAATATAGTAAACAGGAGGAAGCTGCCTTGAAAATATTATTAGCAGAAGATGATGTACGACTGAGAAGAAATATCGTTCATATTTTAAAGAAAGAATTTCACAATGTGACAGAGGCGGGAAATGGGCAGGATGCGTTAGACCATACTCTTACAGAAAAATATGATCTTGTTATTTTAGATTGGATGATGCCGCAGCTTAGTGGAATTGATGTATGTCAGCAGTTAAGAGACACTGGATTCAATGGTAGTATTTTAATGCTAACAGCAAAAGACGACACAGAAGACATCATTAGGGGGCTTGATAGTGGTGCAGATGATTACATAGTAAAGCCATTTAAAATAGAGGAACTGTTAGCAAGAGTTCGCGCATTACTACGCCGAAAAGATAAAGTAATTGAACAGGTTATCCAAATAAATCATTTACAACTAAATATAGATTCCCGAGTATTTTTGTACAATAATGAAGAAATTGACCTAACTAAAAATGAATTTTTACTTTTAGAATATTTATTTATCAATAAGGGTCGTGTACTTACAAGGGAACAGATTTGTATTTATATATGGGGCTACGATTATGATGTTTCAAATAATTCCCTAGATGCTTTAGTGAAGCTTGTGCGAAAAAAAATTGATGATGGTCAATCCAAATCACGTATTCAAAATATCAGAGGTATTGGCTACAAACTGAGGGAAAACTAATGTTTCATAAAACGAGAAAAAAATTATCCTTTTTGTATGCAACGCTTTACTTTTTATTATTTTCATTATTCGTTATTGTTCTATACTTTTCACTCGTTAAATTAATGGAAAATCAACAAATAAACGAATTAGAAGACTTTTATGGTAAGCAAGAGCACGATTTTTTTGAACACGTCTATGCAAACACAAAAACTTTAAATTATAATCCTAATCGCAATTTTTTTTACTATATTTACACAAAGGATCATCAGTTTGTTCATGGCGACGAATCTTACAAAGGGCTGAAGAAACAGATTGAAAAAGTATTTGGCAATAGCGACCCAAGTGAAGAACTTATAAAACATTATGAATGGCAAGAAGAGCATTTTCTTCTTCTAAAAAAGCCAATTGTAGACAACGATACAGTAGTCGGGTATATTTTCGTTGGTAAATCAGTAACGTCACAGCATCACTTTTTCAAAAATGCAAAGTATTTACTAATACTATTAACTTGTATCTCGACAGTCTTAATCGGACTTCTGAGCTATTATATGGCAGGTAAAGCGATGATACCTATTCAATGGTCTTTCGATAAACAAAAAAAGTTTGTATCCGATGCCTCCCATGAATTACGAACACCACTCAGTATTTTTTATAGTTCACTTGAAATTTTAGAAGTTGAGGAAGCAAAACAGTTAAGCCCCTTTGGAAAAGAATTAATTGCGGATTTAAAAGATGAAGCTGAAATAATGAAAGATCTCATAGAAAAACTGCTGTTCTTAGCGAGACACGATCAGCATCAGGCTTCCATTCATAAAGAAATAATACCATTATCTACTTTACTCAATAAAATAAGCTCGAAATTTCAAAAGATTATGCCTCCTGACATACAGTTTTCCTCTGAAATTCAAGAGAACATCGAGCTACTTGGAGATCCTTCAAAAATACAAGAGCTGCTTTATATATTATTAGATAATGCGATAAGATATACAAATAGTGGAAAAATCACACTTACACTTTTAAAAAATCAAGGCTTTGTAAAAATTACTGTTGCTGATAGTGGAATTGGTATGACTGTACAGGAATTGCCTTTAGTGTTTGAGCGATTTTACCGGAGTGACTCCGCTCGTCAACGAAATGGAACTGGTTTAGGTCTTGCCATAGCAAAAGCAATAGTAGAGCAGCATGACGGAAAAATTTATGCAACAAGTAAAGTAGGTAAAGGCACTACATTTCATATTGAACTTCCTAGTTAACTTTATTGATCATCATAAAAGAATCGGGGCTTTTTAGGGCAGCCCCGATTCTCTTTAATGATTGTGCGATGTTGAAATATTTCCTTTATTCTTGAGCTTGCTTATTGTTCTTGCCATCAGTATTAACAAGGTAACCGCTCCAGAAGCTACATATAACATGATAACGAAAGCATTTTCTGAATCAGTTCCAATAAGTACTCCATGGGCAAGTGATAATACCCATGCTGGTAACACAAGAAAGTGAAGTTTTTTCCATAAGGAGCGATTCATCGTTCGCATCCATAAATCCGATGTCATGATTACCATTAGAAATAAATAGAATGCTATTGTTCCAAGTGCCGATGGTATAGACTCATATTCTGCCGAGAAAGGGACTAACGCCTCAACTAAACTATACGGCTTATAGTGATCAATTAAAAGCACTAACATATGCCCTATCAC
Source organism: Lysinibacillus sp. RS11 (assembly GCF_042019215.1). Taxonomy (NCBI): domain Bacteria; kingdom Bacillati; phylum Bacillota; class Bacilli; order Caryophanales; family Bacillaceae; genus Lysinibacillus; species Lysinibacillus sp. RS11. The sequence goes on from NZ_CP168124.1 coordinate 2,745,690, forward strand.
AGTGACTAACCCGAGCCATCCCGCATTTTGATGTATATGATAAATTAAATTCTTATGTGATTTTACAAATGATGATTTTCTCAATAAACCAAAAATAATAGAAATTGTAAAGTAAAAATACGCTAAAAACCCTAATAATCGAATCCATTCCCATGTACTTATTAGCATTTATTTCACTCCTGTCATCCTCCAACTTGCTGTTTGCCCTTCTTTCACAATAAAGCGGGCACTTTGCCGACAATTTTTTTCGAACCATTGCTGCAGCTCATCTTCCTTCATAAGGAAGCAAAGTTTTGCACCAACCTCTGCATCACATAAAGAGGACGTTACGACTGAAGCCTGTAATACTTCTGTATTTGCGATTTCACCTGTTTGTCCGTTCAATAAATGATGCTTCTTCTTTGTTCCTTGTATCCAACTTCGATAAACTTGATTGGATGTAGCAATGGCACCTGTTTTTATCTTAATTGAGCTAATTTCCTTGTCGATATTCCATGCATCTGCAACACCGATTGTCCAAGTCTTTTCTCCAGAAGACCACATTTTCATATCCCCTCCTCCGTCTATTAGTCCGAAATCAGAAGATACCTCATGCTCAAGCCAATTAGCCATTTTTTCAATGGCAAACCCTTTGGCAAACCCGCCTAAATCAATTTCCTGCTGTGCCATCTTCATTACTTGCCCATCACCTAGAAATTGAAATGGTTGAACTGTAACTAGAGATTTGTTTTGAAATGACTTGCTTTTAGCTGTTAAAAACGGGAAAGATTGATTGTAGCCATGCTGTTCTAATTGCAATTTAAGATATGGTGAAAATAAACCATTAGAAAGTTGATAATAATGATCTGCTTGCACTAAACATTCATATAATAATGAACTAATGTGTAGCGTTTCTCCCATTTTCAAATCATTAAGTTGTGATAATTCGTTGTTTGGTTGAAACCTTGACCACTCTTTTGCTACGTATTGTAGCCATTTCTCTGCTTTTTCTTTCCATGTGATATGCACACCTCTTGGCATAGCTATATAAAATTCTGTATTCATTATTTGTAAAGTGAGTGTATCCACACGACCAACTCCATTAAGTTCTTTTCGTTTTTCGCTCGCTTTTAACAGCGGGTTGACTTGTCATTTCAAAGTTCGTCCAATCAAGCTGTACTAGCTCTTTTTCTCTTTTTGTCATATTGTCCTGATCTACATCCTGACTATTATTTGTGCGTGTTGTTTCGGCTTGTGTTGGGCTGTTAATTTGGGTGATGATCGCTGCAGATAAAAGTATCCCTGACGCTCCTAATACCCACTTTGCCTTTTTCGGATCTTTCATAACGCTTCCTCCTAATTCGTAATTGGCTGGCATACAAACGTTTGATTACTTTCTTGCCATTCCGCTAAATAGCCTAAGCCGTTCGTTATTGCACTAATAGGTACATATAATTCTTCATTTACATAAAATGCTTGTGCTGGAGATGGTGTTTTCACGTTATTATCATAGACAACGTTTGTACCAGCACGGAAAAGTAATTCATTCGCTTGATATTGGATAGCTAAAATTTTACTTTCTTTGTAAAAGATCGCCTTTGCTCCTAAAACCTGTGCTACTGTTTTTCCCGGCACAAAAAATTCTCCGTCTTTTGGTATCACCGAAAAGTTCTGCTCCTTATTCGTACCTTCTACCTTTAATGTGACCTTTTGAGAGTTCGTGAAAGGTAATACGTCTTTATCTGCGACAACTGTTCGTGTCCAAATATTCCAAGTACCCTTTTCACTTACCGCATCTTGAAAATAGTAAGTTTCTTCCCCTTCTTCATCCTCATCATAATATTCCTCATCGTGCTCGTAATCGTCATCATCGTAGTCTTCATACTCTTCATGTTCTTTATATTCATGTTCATCATCATCTGCATATATGACTACGCCATTTGATATAACACCTGCCAATACTAGAACTAAAATAAGACCAATTTTTTTCATCTTCATCTACAACACACCTCGTTCCTTTGACTTCATTTTAGGTTTTAAAAATGAAAGGAGACTGAATTTTTCAAACAAATTTAGTCATACAAAAAGCCATTCCTATGGACAGATTTCTCTGCACCTAGCAATAGCTTGGTTTATCAGTTTATTATTCTTTGGATTTTCTCTTATTTCTGATCAACTTTGTTATTAATTGGGCCGCTTTTCTTTAAATATGAAGCAATTTCTGTGGGTATCTTTTGGTGCTAATCTTAAAGGAACAGACCAGACATATGCGGATGAAGCATATTATGAAAATCAAGATAAATAAAAATAGCTATCTACTAATTTGGACCTGAGTACAGCCCCAAGTTTATTTATCACCAAATACAAAAACTCCATTTTGAAAAAAGATTGATCAAAATGGAGTTAATTTTTCTAACTAAGTATGAGATGTTTATAAAAAAGTTTGGTTAATTAAATGAGCCTTATTCAGCTAAGAATGAATTGAAGCCTTTTCGCAGGTGATCCGTTCTCAAATTTAAATGTAGCTGTCAATGCAACAATTTAGACCCTTAGTGAGCCACGGAAACCCCTTGCAGCATAATAGGATTCTGCTCCGTTGTGGTACATAACTCAATCTTTTTCTCTTGCTCTCTGTGTATCTCTTATATTCTTTTGAACCGTTATAGCTGCAAATAAACTAAGAACAAATGCCATACCATAAAATCCTTTTTCGCTTAAAACAATACTCCCTGCATTGTATAAACCGATGGCAATTAATGAAATAGATACAATTAGTGCGAACCAACTAATACCATAATAAATACTCGTAACTGGTATTCCCTCATCTTTATCTCTAACTGCTTTTTGTAAAGATATCGCCGAATAGAGTCCGAATACTAAAACTGCAAAGTAAAATCCTTTTTCGTTCAATAGCATATTTGCATTAAACAAACCTATAAGATAAGACGAAACACCTACTAATAACGCTGCCCACGATGCCCCTTTGAAGGCTTGAGTCGGTTCTCCCTCTTTTCTTTCTTCTTTCACTTTTAATTCATTTCGTTTTCCTTTATCTAACAAAACTTCATTTTCATTGGTCATTCAATCTTCCGCCTCCATCTTTTCATCTAATAAAAATGGGGCACTAGAGACACTGTAGTGCACCTACATCTATTATATAGAAATCACTTGCAAATAATATATAACTTTATTATTATTTTCCATTCAGGATTTCTAGACTCATGACTTGCTACACTATCCTGTCATTAAGTTGAACAAAAAGTCTTGAGGTCATTAAAGACACAAGACTTTTCCCTTAATAATTGGTTTCCTCCTTTTATATGAAAATGTGTTCCGATCAACGCTAGAAATCGGTTACCCGTTAGCCATCGTTTAATCATTTTCTGCCTGAGTTACTCAACAATCACGCCCGATTATTGAATAAAAACGGCTCTAAGCGTTTCGATAATTTGCTAACATAATTTCATCATAATATTTATCTAATTGAGGCAAACCCAACTCTTCTGCGATCATAAGCTCAACCTGCCTGTCATAATCTACTCTAATAAATTGAATGGCATTGTTTGAATGTGTTCCATCTAAGATTGCATATGAAGCTGAAGTTAAGTCAAGTGAATTCCCGACACTGCCAACGTTACACAGAATACCCTTTTTATATGTCTGTAAAAAAGTTGTATGTATGTCGCCGTAGAATACAATATCAGGAAGTTTATTGTAATGGAGTGAATTTGTTATTTCACTATTCTCAAACATCGATAAACGCTTTTCAATTGGATGTCTAACCGAGATACGTTCAAATTCACTTCTTGGAGAAGCATGGAAAAATCTAATTAATTGTCCGTTTAATTCAAGATCAATATTGAATGGTAACAAACTTAGATACTGATAATCTTTTTCTGTTAATCTATCTTTGAACCACTGTATAAATTCATTATCAGTAGGTGATTGAATAAATACGTCCCAGTTACCTCGAACTACTCTTTCGCAGTTCTTTTGGATGAGTTCTATACATTCAGATCCTCGGGGACCTTTGCCGATTAAATCTCCTAAACAAAAAATTCTTTCAATCTTTCTTAATCGAATGTCTTTTAAAACTGCTTCTAATGCCGTTTTATTCCCGTGGATATCAGAAATAATTGCAATTTTCGTCACAAAGCTTCCCCCTCATAAATTCCATCTATTCCCTATAGTTGTTTCTCCATGTTATTCGACAAAATGCCTTTTAATCCCTTTAAAAACTAGATGGACCGAAAAAAAGACGTACATATTTCTGAAGTGCGTCTTTAACATAATGAAAAAGCACAGAACCCCCTTTAATGTACTTTGTCATTTTTCGCACTTATACCCTTACAAAAAAGTCGTTTTAAAAAGTAAAGTTGTTTAAAGAATGCGAGTGATTCTATTCAATAAGCGGGCTATGATGCAATCTCTCATAAATGACACCGTGAAACTGCATTCTAAAAATGAACAATGTACCATAATATTAGTGCAATCTATCATCAAACATTAATTGTATTTGAATACCAAACGGGTCTTCAATTATTCCGTATGCTTTGCTAAAAAGATTAGTAGCTAACGGAACAATAATTCTTACTCTCTTATCTGCTGTCAGACTTCTATAAAAATGTCTGATCTCTTCTAAGTCCGCACTTTGAATACACAGTGAAGTGTTATTTCCCACTACATATTTTTCTCTAACATCCATAGTATCTTCTGCCAACATTACTTTTGTTCTTCCAATGGATAAAACGGAGTGAGAAATATGATTTTTATTCTGTTCTGTAAGCTGCAGCGAGCTATCGCGTTTGGCCATGTCCTCATAAGTAACGACTAATAATTCCTCTGCATTAAAATGCTTTTTGTAAAAATAGACCGCTTCTCTAGCTTTTCCGTTCATGGATAGGAAAATGGCTACTTCTAGTGTTGTACTCATATTAAATCTCCTTTATAAATAATTTCGGTAGATACCTTCTCGATTGATATTACCTTGATCTTATTTTAAGATGTAAAGGTATCAAAACATGACACCTTTAAGGAGATTTGTATGAAGAAATCAGAAAGAATAAATGACATGATTAGATACTTAAATAATCGGGAGTACTTTAATTTAAGTGACCTAATGGCTAAATACAATATTTCCAAAAGTACAGCTCTACGTGATATTAGTTCATTAGAACAATTAGGTATGCCTATTTTTACTGAACATGGCAGGCATGGACGTTATGGTCTTTTAAAAAATCGATTACTATCCCCCATTATCTTTACGATTGATGAAGTATATGCTTTGTACTTTGCCATGCTAACGCTAGAATCATATCAATCAACTCCATTCCATTTAAGTGTTACTAAACTAAATGAAAAATTTGAAAACTGTCTGTCTAAAAATCAAATACAGCAAATTCACAAGATGAAAAAAGTTCTACAATTTGAAGTAAATCAGCATAATCATGTAAGTCAATTTTTAGATAAAATTTTAAAAAGCGTTCTTAATGAAAGCACCTGTAAGATTCAGTATTTGAAAAATAACGAGCACAAAAATTACCATGTTCAATTTTTCAAAATTTCTGCTAGATTTGGTCAATGGTATGCTACTGGAATAGAGTTCAATACGAATAAACATCGAGTTTTCAGATGTGATAAAATAACCTCTTTAGAAGAACAAGATATCAACTCACACTTTTCTATTGATCATCTTATTCGTCGGTCATTAGAAATTTATAAATCGGAGGAGAGTATTGACTTTGAAGTTGAGATTTCAGCACAGGCAAAGGATATTTTTTATAAAGAACATTACCCTTCTATGAAATTAGAAATTGGTAGTAAAACAGTCGTGAAGGGATTTTATAATCCTCGAGAAGAGGAATTTATTGCTAATTACTTTCTGAAATACGGTCATCATGTTCTAACAGTGAAGCCTGATTCATTAAAGCATGTTATCCAAGATGCCATACAAAACCTTTTCAATCACTATCAAAAATTATAAATCAGCTTGCGGATCACAATATAAAAAAGTTTGCCCTCAGGTTGCTAAAAAAAACTATGGAAGACAGAAAAGGAGCCAAACGAAAGATAAATGGACCCGCAAGCTCCGGCACACCAATAGAAACAGCAAACATTTGCTGAAAGAAGTTGAATAATCAATGAAGCAAGATTGTACGACTACGCCATTTGTTATAAAACCTGCCAATAATAGAACTAAAATAAGACCAATTTTTTCTTCTTCACCTGCACCACTCCCTTTCCTTTGACTTCATTTTAGGTTTTAAAAATGATAGGGGACTGAATTTTTAAAACAAATTTAGTCATACGAAAAAGCCATTCCAATGGACAGATTCCTCTGCACTTAGAAATAGCTCGGTCCCTAAGTCTATTATTCTTTAGAGTTTCGCATTGATTAGATATTTAACTCTACCTTTTCGAGACCAATCACAAAACTATTTTGGTAAAACTATCTTACAATTGCAAAAAGACCAAGTAACTAGGTCTTTTTTGATATACTCTTTACAAATATCGCAGTAACTTTTACTGTAAATAAATAAATTACTAAGAATCAATTTTGAAAGGATATATGTCTTAAATGAAAATAAACATTAAAATTATTGAAAAACTTAAAGAAGAATCATGTACATTTAACATTCATAAATTAACATCCTTTATTCAAGATATCGTATCAACTCTTGAAAAAAGCTCTGACAACTATTTAATAGCAAATTCCACATCAAAAAACGAACAAGAAAAGGTTCCTTTTTCCAATATATTTTATTTAGAATATCTTGAACGAAAAATATTCATTTATACAAATGATACTATTTTTGAAACAAAGAGCCCTTTATATAAATTAGAACATGATCTTCCCAATAACTTTATTAGAATCTCGAAAACTATCATTATCAATATTCATTTTTTAAATAAATTTTTGGTTAAACCTAATGGTAATCTTGAAGCATTTCTCACTAACGAAGAGAAAGTAATTGTGTCCAGAAAATATGTATCTTCTTTAAAAAGGACACTAACAATATATTCCAAAAGTCCACTTATGTATTGATTTTTACCACATATGTTAATACGTATTTCTTTATTCCCCCTTTGATGCCATTATGGATAACATCAAAGGAGGCATTAAAAAATGTATAACAACCTTACAGAAATATTTTTAAGAACGCCATTGTGGGTATGGATATTATTATTCATTTTAATAAAAAGAGGGATTGCTATTTCCCAGGAAAGACCAATCAATTTATCTAAAATGTTTTTAGTTCCTTTTATCTTTATGATATGGGGATTAGAAAAAATGATCACTCAATTTTCGCACTTAGAGTTATGTTTAATAAGCTATTCCCTTTTCATACTTCCAGGCACTTTAATTGGTTATTTGTTGTATAAAAAATATCAAATTTTTCACAAACAGGATTTAGTAATCACGAGAAAGAAATGCTATCTTCCATTAATCATTATATTGATTAATTTTATGATGAAGTATCTTTTAAATGTCACGTTAGGCATTTCTCCAGCATTTTATAATGACATTTCATTCAATATAATTTATTCTGCCATAAGTGGTCTTTCTATAGGGCTTTTCTTTGGAGGAATTCTTTATACATATAATGTACACAAAGAATTAAACAAGCCTATCTTAAAACCATAAAAATTTTGAGGGGGAGACATTTCATTGCAATTAAAAAATAGACTACTTTCAGGTTTAGGAACTGGTGCATTTATTTATATACTAGTTTTACTATCGAGAAAAAATATCATCTCTTCAGAAGCTGAGATTATTGGTGTGTTAATAATCTCAGCTTGCGCAGGTATTTTTACAATCATTTTTGAAATTGAAAAGATTAACTATTTGTTTGCTTTAGTCATCCATTTTATCTTGATGTTTTTATTAGTCTTCTCGATATCTTTATATAACAAGTGGACAGATAATTTTCTAAGTGCAGATTTTCTTGGTGGTTTTTTATTAATATATATATTTGCATGGATTATAACACTGATTAAGACTAAAAAAGAGGCGAATGAACTTAATGCCTTACTAAAGCAGATAAGAAATTTTTAAATTAAAAGAGTGTTTAAAGAAACCAAATCATATTTACCAATATTAATCGGCAACATCCAATCTCCTCTCTCGAGGAATAGATGATACAGAAGATCACTCATTTTGTAGAGTGGTCTTTTGAATTATCTCCAAAAACTTCACTCAACTAGTTTTTGATTCCTATCACTTAGTATTGTCCTTTTTCTTTCCCAACATCTTAACAGCGTCATACCTTGGTGTTTTTTCAACAGATACATTTAAAGATGCTATCCCAAAATATAATATAAAAACCCTATGACACTCAGACTCCCTTTCTAAATGCTTTCTATAGTTTCATCATTTTTAACAAATACTTTCCTTGTAAAAATACTAACCATTAAACTTACGAAAACATTAACACTCAATGCAAGGAAACCTATGTTGATATCTTGAATATAGGATGGCCAGCTTGGGAACAGCTTACTTAAATGAGCGCCTGTAGCTGCTTGCCAACCTACAATAACCCCAGCAAACACACCTTGTAAAGTTAATGGATTTTTCTTCATAAAGCTACATACAACCGCTGGTACAAATTGAGTTACTAGTCCATATCCCATTAAAAATAATAACGTAATTGCTCCCCCACCACTAAAAGTAAAGTAAAGTGCAACAAGTGCAATCACTGGAACTGAATAACGAGCAATGATACCAATTTGTTGATCGGTAGTTTGTGGACGAATAGGTTTTACAACATTTTTTGCAAATAATGTAGCTGCAGACATCAAAATCAATGAACCTGGAACAATTGCAGTTAATAGTCCTGCAGCTCCAATAAAGCCTACGATGACTGGGTTAAATGTTTGCGTAGAGATTTTAAATAAAGCTAAATCCACAGCACCTCCTTCTAACCCTGGAACTTGTAAAATTGCTGCTGCTCCAACAAATAAGATAAATAATAAAAATAATGCATAGATAGGAAGCATAATCGCATTTTTTCTTAGGGCATTTCCATTTTTCGCTGAAAAAGTAGCAACAAATGTATGCGGCCACATATAAAACCCTAACGATGTTAACATCATCGTTGAAATATACCATGAGGCACTAAAACCTGTATCTGGAAGTGTTAAAAACCCTGGTTTAACAACTTCTATTGCTTCCCACATTGCTTGAATGCCACCATAATAATGTATAGGTAAGTAGATACCAAGGAATAACACGACACCAAGAATAAGAAAATCTTTCATAACAGCTGTCCAAGCCGATCCATGAATTCCCGAAACCATTACATAAGCAATCATTGCAATTGTGCCAATCCAAATTGTTATTTTCGGATCGATCGCTCCATAGGAAGCTTCAGAAACGATAATGCCTAGACCTTTTAATTGAATGATTAAATACGGAATTAGGGCAGCTAACCCTACAACGGCTACGAGCATGCCAAGAAATCTACTATTATATGCCTTTTCAAAAAAATCAGATTGTGATAGTAGACTATGTTTCTTTCCTCCGGAATTGAATATTGAATTAACACCAAAAGGCAAATTAGTTTATGAATATCATAAGAAGCTAGGTCTAGAGGAATATAGGAAATATCTGAAAAACCTCGAGCAATTTACAGCTGAAGATTTTCAAAAGTATATTACAGTCTTAAACGTAATCAATCGTAGGACACAAAGCGTGCTTAATGACAAAAAATCAACGGTGTATTGATTATCTTTTCTATCCTACTCTAGATTAAGGAATTATTTATTATTAGTTATAAGAGTAGAATTGAAAAAAAATAGCGTTAAATTATTTCATTCAACATATAAAAAGGCTTGCCATGATGAAATTCAACATGGTAAGCCTTTTCTTCTAAAAGTTCCGTTAAGACTATAGATAGACCGTTTAAAGATTGTCCGCTCAGACAAATCGGGATGAGGGATTACATTGGAAAGGTGTGTTCACCTACTTATTCTATTAAGAACAATATTTCTTAAGTTTTACTCGCTTCAAATATAGAAATAAACTTGTTCCATCCTTAATATAACATATAAAAAGACAATTCAAGATAATGGTAAGATACCATAAAGCAATTAAACTTTATGATATCAAACACTCTTCTTGAACTGCCCAGCAAATTGCAACAGTTAATTAGATTCTCCATTTGCATCTTTGGAGTAATTATACTGAGAAGGATCAACTGGAGTATAACCTGTTGGCGTATAGAATCTCAATAAGTCACCATTCACGACTTTATCAGATAATTCCAATTTGTGATCGACTTCATCTTTAATAGTTTTCGCAAACTCTAATTGACTATCATCTAGTAGTAAACCTGTTTTATTATCATAATATTTCCCATTAACCGAATAAATAGTTGGACTGACAAAACCGCCATTTCTAAATGGTACAACTTCATCATGCTCTTTTGATAATAAGTCGGAACCGAATTGAACAAATTTTTGTGTATCTACTCCCAATAAATGTAAAACAGTTGGAAGAAGGTCTGTTTGGCCACCATAAGTATGGTTGGTTTCACCTTGCATTCCTGGAACATGTATTAATAATGGTACGCGTTGTAAATTAGCACTTTCAAATGGTGTAATTTCTTTTCCAATGACTTGTTCCATCGCATCATTATGATTATCTGAAATACCGTAATGGTCACCATAAAGAACGATCATCGAGTTATCATATAATCCTGATTCTTTTAATTGATTGAACATCTGTTCGATTGCTTCATCTGCATAACGTGCTGTTTGGAAATAACTATCTACACTTACATCTCCAGTAGCCGCTTTATCAATTGTTACTAAATCTTGATTCATTTGATATGGGAAGTGGTTCCCTACCGTAATAAATTTCGTATAAAAAGGTTGTGGTAACGAACTTAAAAGACTTTCAGATTGTTCAAAGAATGGTTTATCTAACAAACCATATTCAGCCATGTTTTCTGAAGAACTCGTATCATAATAACTAGCATCAAAGAAGTAATCGAAACCAAATGATTTATAAATCTCATTTCGATTCCAGAAGCTTCCGTTATTACCATGGAATACGGCTGATGTATAACCATAATCTTTTAAAATACTTGGAGCCGCTTGGTACGTATTTTGTGCTTTTGTAATATAAGCAGATCCTTGTGGTAACCCAAACAAAGAATTTTCCAACATAAATTCTGCATCGGAAGTTTTACCTTGACCTGTTTGATGGAAGAAATTATCAAAATACATTGTATTCTTATCTTTTGCTAATGAATTTAAAAATGGTGTAACTTCTTCACCGTTTAATTTATAGTCGATCATAAAGTTTTGGAATGATTCTAAATGTAAATAGATGACGTTCATTCCTTTTGCTGCACCAAAATATTCTGCATTAGGTTTGGCGTAATTAGATTTTGTATAGTTTATCACTTCTGTAACATCACTACTATCCGCCAAAGCTCTCTGTGAAGATGCTTTTATCGTTTCTACTGAATCATAAATCGTATAGTTATAAATACCTAGATATTTCACAATATAGTTTCTATCAAAACCTCGAGATAATAGTTGCGGGCGATCAGCTTCAGCTAGTCCTAAATTTAGGAATGATACTACTAATGCACACGCAATGATTGTCATTGCTTTTTTATATCCAAAACGATTGGTTTCTTTTTGTATTTTTTTTGAGAATCGTAGGTAAAACATTACAAATACATCCACAAAGAACAAGATATCATAAGGCTTTATCAAAGAAAGAACACTACTACCTAAATCTCCAAAGTTCTGCGATTGGAAAACTGTAGGTAATGTAATGAAATCACTAAAAAATCGGTAATAAACTACATTTGAATATAAAAGAATAGACATCAGCGTGTAAACTACAACTAGTGATGTATATTTTCTCTTCCCTCTAAATAAAAAGGAAATTCCTAGAAATAGCAATGCTGAACCTAGTGGATTTATTAGTAAAAGGAATTGTTGAAGGAATCCTTCTACTCCTAGGTCAAATTGTGTTGTTTGAGTGAGGTATGTTTTAATCCATAACATTAAAACAGCTAATAAATAGATCCCTAAAAAATTGTTTAATAGGCTATCTTTTTTACTTAATAAATTTTTCATTTTTTCCCTACCTTTTACTTACTTAAATTTAAATCTAGATATATATTAACTAAGATTATAAGTATATATTGCATTAAAAAAATGTTATTTCACAGTAGCTTTTTCGCAGCTATTGTATACTACTCCCCCATATAGACTTCTGTCAAGTTGTTAAATATAATTGAAGGCAGTTAGCACGTTTCTTCCTATTATTGTAAACCCCTTTCATAAAACCCCACGCATATGTTAGTTTTATAACGAACATTTACTTACGGGTCACTTTAGGCCGAGTGATCTTTAATATAGTTTTCAACAATAGCAATTTTAAAACACAATTTTAGTTTTAACAATTAAATTTAGTGACATGAAACTTATAATTTTGTAAGGTTTTAATTTCAGAATATTTTATTCAAATATAGTAATTTGGTTTGGTGTTAGTTTATTAAAAAGTCAATAAACGGTTAATATAGCACAACCTAAATATCAATTCCAATTACTATAGACGCAACACTTGCTGTGATACCCATCAATGAGAGTACGTAGAAATGGCCCCTTAAATATTAGAGATACAATGTTATGTCCAGAATTCCAACAAAAAAGAGGTTGGGGCACAACCTCTTTTTTCTGCAGCGACAAAAATCTTTAATGAGCTGCAGTTTTGAGATTTGTCGAGAACTTTTGATTGTTTATCGACCAACTTTATCGATTTATCACCCAACTATTTTAATTTATCAACCAAATTTGAAAAATATCGACATCTACCTTCATGCAACATTCTCTGACCGCACTGATCATTTACTTCGCTTATGACATAAGCATATTTTCTCCCAGCCACTTTTTTAATAATAAATATAAATTTCTGAATATATAATGGCGTCCTCCTTGTTTGATGATGGGTCAAATGGTCGTTGACACTCATGCGTCATACAAGAGGGCTTCTTTTCTATCAAGACCTCGAACATCCTTCAAATAGAAATGCTGCTCTGTTAGTTCAATAAAGAAAAAAAGAGCTGCATATGCAACTCAAAGTTCTTCAAGTAAAGCCTCTGTTACTTCAATAAGAACCCCTGAATATAAAAAAGCAAATATCGTAACAATAATACACGAATAAACTCATTCCTAAATAGAATATTGTAAAGAAATTACTGTATTTTTATTTTGAATGCATTCGTTTGAAACCATAATATTTCTCATTGGAATATTGTTAACTTGAGTCATCCCTAAATAAGACATAGCTTTAAATTCATTTTTCAATCTGTATAATCCTATTGTATGTAAGCTCTTTCCCAACCCTGTCCCCAGAAAATTAGGATGCATGCCTATCCAAAAAATGCGTCCTTCATTATCTGTATTTGGTTCTATATGAGGAAAAACTACACCAACAGGTTCATCGTTAACTATATACACTGTAAACATTTCATTCACTTGTGACGGAAGTTCGGTCTTCATTCCAGCCAAAAACTTCTCTGCATCATTAAAACTTGTACCCATCACTTTAGATAAAAATAAGATAGAGTTATTCTCAGAAAATGACCATACTTCATAATCTGGTATTGCAACATTTAATGGTGTATTTAAAGATCTTTTAAATATAACCCTTTCACCAATAACTTCCATTTTAGCCCTGGTACAATTTAAGCTATCTAAAAGAATTTTAGGACACTCAAACCTAACTTTTTTCAGTCTACTACTTTGTAATTTATCTAGAAGCTCATTTATAAGCACATCTATTTCAGAAGCAAGATGAAGTATATTCTCTAAAATTTCTAACATAATTACACGATCACTTTTTATGTAATGTACGCCAACCCTTTGTAAATGTTGAAGCAGTTTATCCACGAATTTTCACCTCTTTTTATTTATAAAATTCTTCTCTTTTCATCAATTTCCTTCTTCCACTATCTTGAGCCGTTAAATCAATAAAGCCCGGAAAACTTTACTGTTCGTAAAATTTCCGGGCTTTTTACTATATTTTATTGAAGTATTGTCCCAGCAATTTCTTTTCAACCATAAACCATCCGCTATTTCGAACTGTCATGTTACTAACAGTAAGAGCTGGCTCCTTATATACATGCCGAATAACAGGGAGTATCCTGCTTGTTAGAGTACATCTCTGAGGTTGTTTCTAAAATACTAACTATGTAATTTTTGCGAATTTAAGATAGTTATTCTTCATTTACTTTCTAAGATAATCTCCTCTTCATTATCATTCCTACTAATTGTGAAAACTGGTTTGTCCTTTTCGGTTAATACTCCTTTAAATTTTGCGGAATCAGAGCTTGTATATAGTCCATTTTCATCTAATTCAATAATACTTTGTCCCCATTTACCAAGTTTCGTTTGTACTGCAAATTCGAATTCTCCAATATTGCTTACATCTGAACCCCGATATTCCAATTCTATAGAACGTCGCACTTCTTCTTTACCTATATTATTGAGTGTATATTCAACTTTCCAATTTTCATTTTCCCCTTCATAAGTGATCTTTTCATCACTTCCACTTTGTCCAAATAGAAAATAACTCCCAATGCCTAAAATTCCTACTAAAATTTTTTCATTTATTCAATCCCCCACTCTCACGAAAATCACATAGAAATCATAGAGTAACAATCACAGGCTAAATAAGAAAAAAAGCTTACTTTTGAAGACTGCATCCTTATGTTTCCTGTGAGGATATCCATTTATTAATCATAAAACCCTAAAATCTTTCATACTTTCTCCAAGAATATAGTGTGAAAACCACATCAAATTCTGCTTCATAATAGCCACATTAATTCCTGGCTGGTCAGAACTATATGCCATTCCTTTAAATATAATTAATTCTGTATCAACTTCCATATCCCTTAATCCTTGATATAGCTCATATGCATTTGGAGTTGGGACTCTTATATCCTTTTCGCCATGTTGGATTAGAGTAGGCGTACAGGCTGATTTAATATATGTCATTGGTGATGTTTTGTTATAGATCTCTGGATCATTCCATGGATCATCTCCTAGATACATCCTAATAAAGTAAGGTATATCTGTATTTACGTAATGGGTACTCCAATTAGTAATTCCACCCCCAACTGAAATAGCTTTAAATCTACTACTAAATGTAGAACAGAAAGCTGATATATATCCCCCGTTGCTCCATCCCATAACCCCTACTCTATCTTGATCTGCAATCCCTTTTTCAACTAGTTTATCCACTCCAGATATAACATCATCGTAGTTAGCAATTCCCAGTTTTCTATAGTTTGCTTTTAAGAATTCATTACCATAACCCGAACTTCCCCTGTAGTTTGGTTCTAAAACGATAAAACCTTTTTCGATAAACTGTTCAATAGGATATTTCTCATTAAAACAGTCTGAAAATATTGGAAAAGATGCCCAAGCCGGACCACCATGGATTACTACTAATAAGGGATATTTTTTATTTGCTTCAAAGTCGACTGGGGTTGATAAAACGCCCTCTATTTCAAGACCATCACTACTTTGCCATGAGATTATTTCCCTGGTACTTTTAAGCTTTCCTTTGAAAAAGCTATTTTCATTCGTTATTTTTTTATCGTCTAAATAGATTTCAAAGGATTCATTTGTTATTGCCTTATTAAAGGCTAAATGATTTCCGTTCCTTGTTATAGAAGCATCCATTATAAAACTATTTTCTTTATCGCTTAATATTTCCACAGTGCCATTCTCAGATAACAATCCAATAAGATAATTCGTTTTATTCTGCCATCTAATTAATATTCCTTTAGCTGTCCACTGTAATGGAATAACCGTACTATCAAAATCTGTTAAAGGTTGAATTAGCTCCCCATTATTAATATCATATATTTCTAGCGTACTGTCTTGAATATGGGTCTTATAGTAATCCTTCTCCCTTATGCTTGCTGAGTAACATATTTTGCTGCCTTCAGGAGAAAAGCAAACACTCCCTCCCAACAACTTATCAATATACAACTTTTTCAGCTCTCTAGCTTCAATATCTAGTATGTATAGATCTCCATTAATAGTATCTCCCATATTTGGGCTTGGTGTAGCCATTAATACAATCTTTTTCCCACAATTTGAAATATCAAATTCATGGACATGAAAATCCTTACCATCAGTTAGTTGATCAACAACGCTATTTTCGTGTTCATCTTTATCATTTTGTATCATTTTTTCTATTTCAATGTAATATAAACAATTATTCTGGTATTCCTTACCTATATGATGGAAATCTCCATATAGTTCCTTACGTTTCTTTATCGTCTCAGATTCTTTTGACTGTGCAACATAATAAAAACCCTTGCCAGTAGGCGCCCATTTGAATTTACTGACCCCTTCTTTCTCATCAGTAATTTGAACCCCACTATTACCACCTATGCACTTAACAAAGATCTGATTTTTCTTATTATCCCCATCACCAACTGGGCTAAGGTATGCAATACTTCTAGAATCCGGAGACCATAATGGGTATGTACTATCTATATACATAGTTGTTAATGGGTAACACTGCCCCTTTTCTTTTTCATATATCCACACATCATTCCTATATTTATTGTCTTTCCAGTTAGCTGTCTTCTTGACAAATGCTACGTTTTTTCCATCATCACTTATGTTTGGATCTGATAAGGTTGGTAATGAAATAATCTCTTCTATACTTAGATATGTTTTTTCATTCATTTTCATTAATACCCCCCCTCGTTAACTCTCTTCCAATAAAGTTAGCAGGTACAGGGCTTAGTTCTAATTCTCTTGCCCAAACAGAAAGTTGACCTATGTGGTGAATTTCGTGAGCAATAATATGATGTAATATATCATTAAAAGTGTATTTATCTTCATCCCAAGAAACACTAACTAGTTTTTCATTTAAACCTTCCACATTTGTTTTTAAAAATTCAGCTATTTCATTTCGTGAATTATCTGAAAGTGATTTAACCTTTTCAAGTGTATTATAATCAGCAAACTGAAATACTACATCTTCTTTGCCTTGAATACCACGAATCCAACTATATTCCACATCAATTATGTGAAAAAGTGTAAATAATATATTTCCCACTCCACCCCTACGGTCTTTTAACAACTCTTTAATTGTCAGTTGATTGCACCAGTCAAACCATTCATCTCTAACCTGCCAATTGTATTCAAAGAATTTAATCATTGTAAGCACTCCAATCTAGCTTATTACATTATATTTCGATGTAAATGCAGTCATTTCCTTCTTCATACAGATAGGTAAGTATTTGGTATTATCGCGACTTTTCACCGCATACGGCATTCCAACTAACCCAATTTATTCTTTCTATGTCTAAGCAGACGAGTGCTTTTCTTTCATCATTAGATTATTTAGCAGGAGTAGGGTTACAGGAATGATTGAGAAAGCATAACAAAAGGACTTGCAGATTTGAGTAATATTCATAGTCAAGCCCCTAGATTAAGCCATTTGTGGGGCAATAGGAGCGATTGAGGAAGCATAACAAAAAAGACTTGCGTATATGAAGATTAATCATAAACACAAGTCCTACCCTTATTAAATTATAGCACCCCTTACTCTAAGTACATTTCTTTCCAATCTGCTAATATTACAAAAGATTAGTTTTATGGTAGTTAAAAAATATGTTCGAGTTCGGGGACTATTTTTGTTGCTAAGTCTAATTCCCTTTAATATTGTGCCAAGCACCATTCTTTAGTTTCTTGGTCGGCAAAGGATGCTTCTACACTATTTAAATAAATTTGGCGATAATCTTCTTCGCTTAAATTAAATTCATTGTTAACTAAATGGATTTCTTTTGCCATTGTAGTATCTGATACTGTTCTGTTATCTGTATTAAATGTCACTTTTATTCCATCTTTATGAAACTTATAAATCGGATGTTCAGAATAATGATGAACAGCTTTCGTTTGAACATTACTTGTTGGACACATTTCAAGCACTACCTGTCTTTCTTTCACAATCTTATAAGCCTCGGCGCAATCTTTAATAAATACTCCGTGTCCTATTCTTTCTGCACCCAACAGTTCAACAGCCTCTAGAACGTTTTTACCAATTCCCGTTTCACCTGCATGAATAGTGACTCTGTAGCCATATTCTTTGGCTAATGCGATTGGATCTACAAATTTTTCACAAAAGCCTTCTTCTTCAGATGCACATAGATCAATTGCCACCACACCTTTTCCAAGGAACTTTTTCCCCTTTTCAACCACTTCAAATGCGCTTTCTACAGACATCGTCCTCATGCAAGACAGGATTATATTTCCCTTTATTTCGTAACAGCTTTCAGCGTCCCTCATCCCCTCTATAACCGATTGAATAACTTCTTCAACACCAAGACCTTGTAATGTGTGAAGTAACGGGGCAAATCTGACTTCTAAATATTTCACATTTTCTCTTGTTGCATTCTCAAATAGCTCGAAAGTAATTCTTCTTAAGTTCTCCTTGGACTGCATGACCATATTAGGAAGAGAAAATCTTTTTAAATACTCATCAAGGGATTCACATTCTAACGGAGCAATCAATTCCTTTTGCAGTTCATCCTTATCAAAAGAAGGTAACTGAATACCTTCCTTCTGTGCAATATCGATAATAGTTTCAGCTCTAAGGCTTCCGTCCAAATGACAGTGAAGTTCAATTTTTGGCAATGCTAAAAAGTTCATTTTTGATCTCCTGAAATAAATTTTTTGATTAAAACACAAAAAAATTCCTGACTACAAAGAAAATACAAGTTTTGTACTTGTACTTTCTTCGTAATCAGGAATTTCGGTTCCTGGTAGAGACCCCCAAACCATATTATTGGGGTTATACGGAATTTTATTGAATTCATTAATGTTTTTTTACATGATAATAAATAAATTTCGGATTGTCAACATGGTCCCTAACACCGATAAATCATTTGTGGTAATAAGTCTATCGGAATATCACAAACAAAAATGGTAGGGATTCCGGTATTTGATAGCATATCTGATATTCACCATATATGTTTTTAACTAATTTAGCAGCAATTGTGGCAAGGTATTCACTCCCCCCAACATAAATAGTGTCCGCTTCCTGAGGGGTTCTTTCTTGAACAAACTGAAATAGACATACTTGGAATCGGAAGCTTGCAATGCAGAGTCGTTAAATTAGGAGAACCTGATCTGTTAAGGTTCACCGTTATTTCGAGGGTTCGTCTTAATAATGCGAATCTACAACGCTAAGAAATATACGTGATTTTATGCAAAAGGAAGAACAAGTCTATCGAGTGAAAATATTGGTATATCTGTGATTTACACTATTTGTATAAATGTTGTATAAACAGTTTTCAAAAGAAATACCGAGAAACACTGATTTAACAGCATTTCTCGGGATTTAATGTGCATCCAAACTTTCATTTGGGAACGTTATTTTGAATAGGTATGTATTATTTACTAATCAAAATTCCTTTTTCACGAGTCTCTAAAAACGCCTTAATTACTAAGTAATCTGGGGGACTAATTCGAGAAGGTAAGTCTGTTAAATCGAAAAATCGTATATCTATTGCTTCGCTTTCATCGAATTTTAAAGAGCCATTATAATTTTTACAAATAAATGCAGTGACTACGTTATAAACTTCATCACCATTAGGATATTTATAATAAAAATCTTTACCTGAAAATGTTTTTAATAAATCTAAACTTATTGGAATTAATCCAGTTTCTTCTACCATTTCTCTTTCTGCAACTTCTTCCAAACTTTCTCCTAATTCCATAGACCCACCAGCAAGTCCCCAACATTGATTGTCTTTTCTATGTTGTAAAAGTAATTGATTTTTTTCATTCAGTATTAAAACACAAGCACCAACCATGATAATGGGAGCTGTACCAATCTTCTTTCGTAAATCCATTATATAATTCATTAAAATCACCTACTGTTAGTTTAATAAATCTTACGTTTTGGGATTCTTAAGGTTCCCAAAGCGTCCTTTTCTATGAGATTCTATTTATATGTTATCGCCATTCAGAACAAGTGGATCGAACAGTCTTCTTTAAAATTGAAGTACCAACAAACCACACACAAAAATACTAATGTTAATAAACCCGTCCATAAAGCACGAATAAATTTTTCCTTGTTGTCTAATTCCCAAAAGAGAAATTTCATAGTACCACCAACCTTTTAGTAAATTTTATTTCCATAGTGTATGTTCATCTTAACTTTGTTCAACTCTTTATCAATTTTGGAAATTAACATATGTAACTCTTCATTTTCTGAAGCCGTAAAGGTTTTACCTCTTTGTTTGCTTAAAATTACAGTTTGATTAATCAGCCTCAAACAAGATTTAATCAATGCCAAATCAACATTTATTGCTTCTTTGCTTGTGTCTAATCCATACATTTATACCACCTCTTATCATAAATTATATGACAGCAGCATTTACTTTTCTACCAAATAATAGGAATGTTTAACTAAATGAAAAAATGCACTAGCGTCAGACTACAATGAGACCTATAGAATAAGTACTTGAAAAAGTTCATCTTATAGGGTTATTTTTTAGTTGATAGTAAACAAGTTACCAAACCCTCGTTTGGTAACTTTCATTCCAGTTAAAACAGTCCAATCCCGTTCCCAAAATCGTATTTGTGTACTTTTCTATCCTTGACATTGTAAATCCGCATAAATCTGACGGAAAGTCACCGTAAATGACACTATTTTCCGTAAAATCTCTAATAGTTAAATAAGCATTACACGTTGAATTTCGATCACCGTAAACTTCGATAGGTTTTGTCATTTCAAAAACAAAGGACGTCAAAAGAAATTCTTTAATATTATGTTTTGTGCTTTCATTACTATAACTATCTACAAATAAAAACCAAGCAAGGTACTCGTCTGATTTAATGCGGTAGTGTTCTATCCCTTTTTCATTTGCATACGTTTTATAGGCTCTCCAAGCTTCTGTTACAAGTTACATTATTAGATGTCAATTTAGTGCCTATAATACCGTCAATTTTCGTCTTCACAACAAGCCCCAAACAAGCTACATTAACCTTTAACAGAGCAAAAAAATAAGAAAGTAACAAAGAGTCGTACTTTCTTTTCAAGTTAACATTACTTATTTGATTTCCTCAGCCAACTCCAAAATAATTCCTTCTGGACCACGAACGTAGCATAATTTATAACTTTCTTCATATTGCTGTATCTCGCTAAAGATTTCCGTATCCTTCTTTTTCAATTTAGCAACAACAGCTTCAATATCTTCAACAGTAAATGCAATATGTCGGATACCCAGTGTATTTGCAAAGGGTTGCTGAATATCTTTTTCATCTGCCGGAGTATAAAATTTGATTAGCTCTATCCATGTCTGACCGTCTGTCGTTCCCAAACCTACACACGCTACTTTAACGTCATTAAGCCCAGCTGCATATCCCATTAAATCTCCTTCCATTTCCCATTCCCCTTTCACCTCAAGTCCAAAATCGAGAAAAAACTCTTTAGCTGCAGAGAGATCATTTACGATTACACCCACATGATCTATTCTTTGGATCTTCAAATTTCATACCTCCATTGTTTTTGTTTTTTTGCAATATCCTGTATTCAAATTCTAGTATTAACTAAATCTGTTTGTTTGTATTAACAGCTACATAAAACAGAAAACTCGATAATTATCTAGGCCTCTTTATTTCTCATGTCGCAGTGATATGGAATCTTCCTTGTGTAGTTTTAATTTCAAAGTAATATTTTTCATTATTAGCGTGATTTGTGATCTCCTTATTCCACAAAACGCTATGTTATATCAGTTAATCTTTGTCATTTCCCCGATGCTTTTTGTTCTGCGCTATTAATCTCACCGCTTCCTTAATCCCAGTTATTTATCTTTTTATTCTAAAATATAAATGTCCTTCTTCAACTAAACGGCTTCTGCTTTATTTGGTAAATGGCCCCAAATCATTCTCCCTAATCCTTTACCGATATAATTAGGATCTATAAACAATGCATATAATTTCCGTTCACTAATTGTAAAGCTATAAAAAGCTACTATCTTGTTATCACTCTCCATTAAATAAACGGGATTTTCTTCTATGTATTCTTTAGTTACAGTCAAATCATCTTTACATTGTTGTAGAAAATCTTCTGTATATCCCCAGTAGGCTTTTGATTTATAGGCTAAGTTTGTTAGAAAATTGCAATCTTTTATTTTTGCTCTCCTAATTAACATTATAATTCCCCCTGAACTAATTTTTCCACACCACTTCACTTGGAAAATTTAATTTAAAGTTCCACAATATAGGCTCATCACCAAAAGTTGTGGATGACATTTGTTAAGACGTATGCTTTGTATATTAGTTGATTGGAGTGGAGACTGGGCGACTCCTTGGGGATTAGCGCTAGAGGAACGAAGGCTAAGAGCATCACGTCCTGTGATAACGCCTTCGTGACCTACATCGTGTAGACCCGAGACCCTGGAGCGAGCAACGCGAGTGAAGCGGCTCATCGGACGCCCCCAGGAAAGCGCCCAGTCGGAACGGAAATCAACCACACGTTATGGTGATGATCCACAATATAACTATACCTCGATACTTAAAGCTAAAAAGTTGATCTTGCCATTGCTGCTGTTTCTGGTGAAGGAAAAACGAAGAGGACCCGAGAGTAATAGTGGGTATCATGCAGTCGGTGATGAGTTTACGCCTACACAAAAAATAAAATGGGGATTATATATTCCCAATTGTGAAGGATAAGATAATTGAATTTGTCATAGAAGGTTTATTAAAAGAATAGAATTAGTGAGTTATCGAAATTCGATTACATACTTGGTGAAAAAAAATAATATAGAGATAAAAATATGTAGATACAAGTATTAAAGTGTGTTATTTTAAATGGTAATAATAGTTAAAGGAGGAGTTTACTGTGAGCAAACGAATGTTAGCAAAGGGCAAATTTTTCAAGGGGAAAACGCATAGCTAGCCCTCTAAACTGCGAACCCCCCTACTATTGAGAGGGGTATTATTTTGAGCCAATCATCAACAGAGTTTTTCATTCGTAACTTCAAACATGGGGATATGCCTTTACTTGGTGAGTTGTACCAATCAGTAACAGCAAAAGACAACGCGACATTTTGGTGGGTCGGGGACGAAGATAATTGGAGTAACGTTTATTGCGCATTTGAAGATGGGAAAATGGTCGCTAAGGGGCAAGTTAGCATCATTAACGTTGTTCCTCCTGGTCGTTCAAAAGAGAACAATCACTCTATATATATTAATCTGAAAACCATTTCTGAAAGAGAACAGGACATTACTCTGCTCGACAAAGTCTATCAATATCTTTTCACAAGAGCAAAGCAATTAAAGGTAACTTTACCTCAAGAATATGGAACAATACTTTGTGTTGGTAACGATTCGAAAGAAACAGCAAACAATCAGTTTTTTATCCAAAAAGGATATCTCCCTCTGAATAGTTTGTATAGCATGAATAGAGATTTGACTGAACCGATTCTTGAGTTAAAACTTCAGGAGGAGTTGCAATTCTCACACTGGAGCATGGAGACATCTAGCGAGGAAAGAGATTACCTTGATATTGAAGCTGAAATTTGGCCAGACGCTCCACTTGGTCTTAATAGGTTATCTGAATACAAAAATAACAAGTTATGGACATCCATGGTCATACGTCAAATAGACACTATTGTCGGCGGACTAATGACATGGCAGGAAGAAGACTATGGTGTAATTGAGGACGTTTTTGTCCGTGAACCATGGAGAAAGCGTGGGATTGCAAAGTTTACGCTTACACAGGCTTTGAAATATCTTCAATCTCATAAGCTACAAAAAGCTACTCTCATGGTACTAACGACAAATAAATCAGCCTTATCTCTATACGAATCAGTTGGATTTTATACGGATAAAGAAGAAATAAGATACTTCACAAAACTCAATTAGGTAACAAAAAGAGGGGTGGACTGCCCCTCTTTACTATTTCCCTCAATACATTACCGATTTAATTATCCATCCGAGCCAACAGTGAATAATACATGTATGTATAAACAGCATCTGGCTAGTGTTCGTAAGGAGCATCATTGCTGTCCACTTAATATTATTACCACTATCATTTCCACCTATCATCAAGAACGTTTGTTTGTGTATATTATTGAACTAACGTTCTGTTTATAAAAAATTGACCAGTATCACAAAATAATGTGAATATCTAGTCATAGTTATTCGTTATAACGTACGTTGTACAACAGAAATTAATAAGCTCAATGCCTCTTCATCTGTCATAAGCCTAATTTTTCGCTATGGTCAACCTTTATAACCCCTTTTTGAAATGTCGTTTTTAATAATGATTTTAAATCCTCTTTTGCGGTTGAAGTTAATGAGTTTGCCATATTAGTTTCCTCCTTTGGTTGTGCTGGTGTATATTGTTTTAAAGATTTCCCTAAATACTTTGCTAGTTCAGATGCTATCGCAAAGCATATTTTTTCGAAGTCGCGTCTATAAACAACTTTCCTGAAGTCTATCAGCAATTATATCAACACTGAGTTTGGAATCTTAGCGTGTTCAAATAAAATTTCAGCTGCAAATGGGGATGTTTTCTTATTAACCCAAGAGGACTGAGCCATTTAGAATACGTGAGCATTGAAAAGCTTGCCTTTTTTAATGTGATGTACTAGGTCGAGTGACGGTTGATAGTTTAAATATCCGCCAAGAAGCTAACGCTACTTCTGCAGTAGTAAGTAAGCTAAAAAAGGGCGAATATGTTCAAGTAAAAAGTGTTAAAAGAAGCAAGAAACCCTACATACTTAACTCTGTAGGGTTTCTTGTTCATGAATTATATCAACATGACAAGTAAGTAAACCTTCATGAATTGTAACTTCAAGTTGTGTATTTGTAGAAATCCAACCCATAGTATGGGAATGTCCAATAATGTTGAATATTATTTTCGCGAATTATAACAAAGTCTAAAAAACAATCAGGTTGAGTACCAGTGAAAAATCAATAGCATTCTTCATTATTTTCCCCTGCTTCAAGAATTAGAACAGACGTTATTTATCATTTTTCAATGTTTTAGCCATAACAGCACCAGCAGGTCCGGTTTCGACAATAATATAATCAAAGTGTTGGTGATAAGAACTTGACTCACTCATCGCCATGATACTTTTTACAGTCACAATGTTTGAGTTCTTGGTCGCAGCACTGGGTAAATGAATCGTCCCGGCATACGCCTGGAATAGGGATGCATGGATCAAAATCATGATTTTGAAGTACTTGGTAAGGGCGCATCATATCATGATCCTCATGTTCAATGATATGACAATGCCATACATAAGTTCCGGTAAACGGCCCAAAACGTGCAATGATACGGGTAACTTCTCCAGGGTTTGCACGTACGGTATCTTTCCAACCCATTTCATTCAGATCCGGTTTCTTTGCTTTCCCTACTTTAATTATATTCCCATTTTCATCCACGGTAATTGGTGCTCTATTGAGAATCTGAAATTGAACTAGATGCAAATGTATTGGATGGGTATCGGGGGTTAAATTATAAAGTTCCCAAATTTCTATTGTTCCATTATATGGTGTTTCTGTAATAGGATCGACCCACATCTTGTTATTGAGTTCAAACAACGGTCGGCCATATTCATCAGTAGTTTCAACTAAAAAGTTTTTTCTTACATATATAGCATCTTTAGGTTCGAGTTTTTCTAAGCAACTTAATCTTTCAGGTACTGTACTTGTATCCGGCTTGGAAGATTTTTGTTTAACTTTAAATTCCATAATTTGCGAAAGATCTGGAGAAGGAGGAACTCCATCAGGAAAAGGTGCCGGAGCATCATTTGTCAGTATGATATTTTGCCCTCTATGTTTTGAAAAATCAATGATTACATCTGCTCGTTCTGCCGGAGCCAGTATGATTTCAGAAACCAGTACAGGTTTTTCTAATAATCCGCCATCCGTACCGATTTGAACGAAATCTTGACCAGAACTCAATCGCATACGGTAAAAGCGGGCATTAGAACCATTGAGGATTCGAAATCGGTATTTTCTCGGTTCAACTCTAAGGTAGGGCCATATTTTTCCATTTACTAAAATTGTATCTCCAACAAAACTCGGAACAATCGATGGATTCGGAAGATCAGGATCTATTGGAGGTGGTGGTTGTGGTGCAGGTGGTGGTTTTTGTCCGGGCTGAGAAGGATAGAACAGTTGACCGTCATCATAGAAGGAACGATCCTGGATAACTAATGGAATTTCAAATTCACCTTTGGGCAGATTTAGTTTTTCTTCTTCTTTGTCTCGAATAAGGTAAAACCCTGCTAATCCGGCATAAACATTTAATCGAGTGATTCCAAGGGCATGGTCGTGATACCAGAGAGTTGTCGGACGCTGACAATTCGGATAGTAGTAAACTTCATGCACGAATTTGCTGCCAAAGTTTTCAAAGTTTTTGGTAAACCATGCTTCTGGATATCCATCATTTTCAGGGCGAACACGTCCCCCATGCAAGTGAACTACCGTTCTCACAGGAGGTTGACTAGGTTCAGCACCGTGAATAGTAGTATCTACTGGCAGAAGGTGTGTAAAAGGTAGTTTATTTTCCCACTTCACAAGAATTGGAAGGTCCCTGAGAACATCAAATGTCGGCCCAGGATACATACCATTATATCCCCAAACTGTTGTCGGTGGTAAGGCCCGATGTAGCTTTTGTTTTATCTGCTGCATCAACACCTCATAGTAAGGGATTCCATCATGTATTCCAGCTGGTTTAATAGTAGGTGGAATCGGTAATGCATCAATAAACTTTTTTAATTTCAAATTAATTCCCTCCTTAATCAATAATTTATCCCATAGTCATTGTTAGTCATAGAATCAACATGACTTACTTTATTAAATGTATAAGCAGATAAAAATGTTTAGGTAAAGGAGGAAGGACAACATAAAATCTCAGAATTTTTCTACTAAGACGCCGTTAGTTGCGTTAAAGGTATTTATTTTTATTGAGATAAATGTTTGTAATCAAATATTTCAATTTTGAAACCGAGAGTACATTTATCCATATCACCTGTTAGCCATCTATGTAGCGCAAAAAGCAGCACCTCATCACAGAAAGATAATTAAATTCTTTCATGGGAGTTGAATAAGAACATTGACACATTAAACAATCGCAACCGATTCTTGAACAGTGTAAAACCGTTGATTTCCGTTCCAGACGGACACGTTCCGGAGGGCGTGCTGTGAACCAACCCGTTTGCTTCGCTTTCGTTGTTTGTTTCACCTGTCCCCTCGCCCTCCCATAGTCGCCGTCTTCCACTTCAATCAACTTTGAATCTGCTCCTTCATTTTGTTGGATATTCATATTCTTTTGGTTGCCTGCAAGACTTCTTTAACATGGGCAATATTGCCCCAAAACTTTGATAATTTTTTCTTGCTTCAGTCAATGTTAAGCCATTGTTTTGGTCACTTGCCTCAACATTACTTTGAATAAACAAATCCATCTCCCAAAAACATACGGGGCAAATGTAAGCAGGGGCATCGCCATTATTCGGAATTGTAATAAACTCGCAGCAAGGGCATGGTGAATTTCCAACTACTATATCAGATTCAATGTCATGTTCGCAGTTAGTTGTATCATCGTAGTTTATTTTTGGCACGTATTTTTTTGTCTTATTTTCTTCGTTTTTCATTTTTCATAGACCTCCAACATACCCGTCAACTTTATCCTCATTAATTTATCAAAAATTGTGGTAAAACCCTTCAAATTCTCTTTACCTAAGTTCTGGAACAACAATCTTTATGAAAAGCACTTTCCTTATTCCAGAAAAGCGAACGTTTGAAGATCATTGCTGAGCATTGATTAAGAAAAACACCTTTTCAATAAAGTCTTTTTGTATAACTTTCCTGAAGTCTTTCAGCAATTATATCAACACTAGAGTTTGGAATCTTAGCGTGTTCAAATAAAATTTTAGCAGCAGATGGTAATGTTTCTTTATTAGCCCAAGTAGACGGTTCCCATAATTTTGACCTCTTAAAAGCTTTTGCACAATGTATGAAACATTCCTCTACTTCCACTCCAATACCTACAATAGGTTTTTGTCCTTTAACAGCCATCTTTTCAAGTAGTTCATCATCTTTTACCAAATAAGCCTTACCGTTAACTCTGAGTGTTTCCCCTAATCCCGGAATAAAAAATAAAAGACCCACTTTCGGATTTAATATAATATTACGCATAGAATCTATTCTTTTGTTTCCTGGTCTTTCTGGAATAATTAAATGCTTATTATCTAGTACACGAACAAAGCCAGGCATATCCCCTCTTGGTGAAACATCACAGAAACCTAAATTATCAGAAGTTGAAATCACCAAAAAAGGTGACTTAGAAATAAAATCATAACAATGATGGTCTAAATCTGTAATCACCTTTCTTATTACTAAATCACTCGGAAATCCAATAATTGAACGTAATTCTTCTTCAGTTTCAATAGTATTTTTAAATTTTATATTTTGTTTCAAACAGACTTCGCTCCTTCGATTTAAGACTAACATATGAACTGATAAAACCATTCTTCTTAAATTAAATGAACCTTAAAAGCAAAAAGGGAGCAATTCTTATTCCATGAAAGCGCCCTTTTACGGAATAACTAAACTTCATTTTGTTGACTTTAAGTGTGTTTTCAAACTTTCATTTGGGAACGTTTATTGAATTTATAATGTATTTAGTATTTATTATTCAAGAATAGACATTACAGTAACACTTCAGACAATTAATACTAAAGTACCTGTTTTTTTAAGCACATTTGAAGCCAACAGTTATCCAAAGTAATTATGAAAACACCAAACAACAAGAAAAATACTTACTATCCCCCAAGCAGTGGTACTCCATATCCACCAAATTACGGATTTAGCTTTTGATGGATTTTCCTCTTCTTCCATATTTGCTTTTATAAAAGCGACCTTACTTTCCATACCTTTTTTTATAGAAGTGAGAACAACAAATCCAGCGAGAAGTCGCTACCATATACAGCACGTTGGAGAGGTAGTAAATTTATCAACATAAATCGCAATGTTTAAAATGCTTTATTCAACCACTAATCCAACCTTTTTCTTTTATATAAAATGAAAAACACAACAATGCCAATAGCTACTGCCACTGCAGCCCAAATATATATATGATTTCTATTATGTTTACCACTTAAATTAACTTCTTCAATCGGGGGCTGTCCTTCTCCAAGTACCTCCAAATCCTCCTGTGAAGAACTCAACACACCGGTACGATCACACATGGTTGATACAAGCGATTTTGCCTCGTTCATAATTGATTCGTTAGCATAAACCAAATATTCTTCTCCCTTTATAAAATTATATCCACAATCGCCTCCACCTTGACCAGTAGTAATGATAATTTGTGATTGTTCAATACCCTTCCAGGTGTTCGTTACCTCAAAAAGAACTGATTTAGTTGTATATCCTTTTAAACTTAGTTTCTCTTTTATATCAACAACTTTCCCACTAAATACGGCTTTTGAACGTTCATATTCTTCTTCTACACTTGGTAAATCTGCACACGAACAAGCACTTGTAATCGAAGGAAAAGAGCCTATCATAAAAATGCCAATAAAAATGAAAGCCAGAAGTGTCATCGCTTTCTTCAAATAAATCACCTCAATCTCTCCTACTATCACCCGGGTTTAGTATTTTTTATAATCTAATACTAATATTAACATAGAGATCTAGTTTTGCTTGGTAATATTATTCCATTAAATGGCCCGATTGTTGGACACCTATTAAACAATGGTGCACCCATTGAAGTAATTCAAAGTTTAATGGGGCATAAAAAAAGTGAAACTACTCGGATTTATGCACAACTAAGTGGAAAGCTTAGGAAGGAATTTAACAGAAATATTTTTAGTTTATTTAAAACAGAGAAACACCTTAATAAATATCTCTCTGTTCAATTAACGCACCAGTTAGTTGAAGTAAAAATCTTCATAGTCTTTTTTTACCTCAACAAAATTTTATCCCTCAATGTATAGGGCATATTTTTTCGCTGTAAAGTACCATCTCACTTCTTTAGTTATTTATTTCGGGACCGATACCTAGCAGTCTTCTACCCATTAACCATATTGCCCGACCAGTTCTCCACAAGATTAGGGCAGAGCCAAAGCCTACCACAGACATAAATGCATTTATTTGATGTCCCCCTAGTGTGATCTTCGCAGGCACAAACAGTCATGTAATAATAGCAAGTAAACAAAGGAGTGCACCTGTAAAATAATAGAATTTAACTTGGAATAGAGGGGCCAATGGGATAAAATGAACACCGACAATAATAGCTATTAAGACAGGTAAAAGTTCAGTGTGACGAGTAGCGTTACAGACAGCAATTGTAATTGCTATTGCTAAACCCTCTGCCGCGAAAATAATGTTAAACCAAAACCTCGTACGATTCCCACATAACAATCAAATCAATATTCAAAACAATAATAATATAATAAAAAACAAAATAAATTTATTGATAATCGATAAACATTATATTAAAATCAAATAATCATTAAATCAGTGAGGTGCTTTAGATGAATGGTAAACTAGGTTCAACTTTTTTCTTAAAGGTTGTTGCTTTTCTTATTGGAATTGCGGTAGTTGTCGTGTGTATATTTTTGTTGCCTGAAGCAGCCAGAAGAGATGCTATAGAGCGTCCAGGAGATTACTCGATATATCCGTTGTTAATATGTGCGTATGGAGTATGCATTACGTTTTCTGTAGCTTTGTATCAAGCATATAAACTATTGAGTTATATCGATAGTAACAACGCTTTTTCTGAGTCATCCCTTAAATCCTTGAAGGTTATAAAAAAATGCGCTTTTACAATTATTTTCTTAATTTTATTAGTAATAGTTTACTTAAGGGTGTATGCCATGTTCACGGGTGATGACCCAGCAGGTCCAATAGCACTTGGACTAATAGGGATATTAGCAACAGCTATCATCACTGCCATTATGGACGTACTTCAAAAGCCATTAAAAAATATCCTAGAAAAAAAGAAATAAAAATGCAGATGTTTATTTTGCAGGTATAATATCTTTTTTCCCTATTAAATTAAATGGCTCTTAAATGAAAAATTGGCGCCTATTCTTTTTCAAGAATTGCGCCCGATTGTTGAATATCAAAATCGTGATTTCTCCTTTTTACAAGATACTTTTATGATCTCGGAAGAGGAGAAAAACCCCTTTTCATTTGTTTAAATGTCTCATTCATCCTTCCAACTACGTAAAAGTTCTTCGAAAAAGAGTTTCGGTGCAGAGGACTTGTCATCTTGTAGATAGCTACTACTTTGAAAAGGTGCTTAGTAATGACGGCCATACGGAAATTTTCTCACTGCAGGATGGACATATTGTTTCCCCCGCTAAATAATGCAAATGCTCGGTCAATATTTGCTCTCCGATAGCTGCTGCCCGCTCCGTTAATGTTCGTACTTCTTCATCAGCAAATGAAGTGACTGGGACAATCACTTGTGGTTCTTGACCCGTGTGAAAGACGGGATCGTGTTCATAGGCTTGAAGAATTCCTGCTTGGTCTTCAATAGGCCATAAATAAACCTCTCCCTCGCAAGCCGGACAGACGGCGACATACTCATCACCTTCACTGAACGTCATTAACATATTGGCAGGGATATATGAGCCGCGATAAGCAGCATCCGCCATAAGGATGTAACGCTTCTTTATCTCATCCATAGTTTGTTGGGATGCATAGTCGAACACTTCCTTTGTAAGCGTCCTTAGCTTGTCAATTGCCTCTACATATTCTCTATACAATTCAGTGCAAACAGAGCTACCTACATCCTCAGCTAGTTCAGCCCATGTTGCCGGGAATGGTGCCTCATCTCTCCCATCACGGCTTGCCTCGATGATACCGCAATTGATATACAGTTCTTTGCGCACTTCCGCATCCGAAGTGGAGCATGCTAGCTGTGCTAAAAACGGCATCGCTGCGTAAGTAGCCGTATATATCGTGTTTTGATGGAACAAATATTCCTGAAAGAGTTCGTCAAAAACCTCCTGGCTATACTCCTGCATCAGTTGCTGCAATAACACAGGTACGTTGTCTGCAGAACCATACGGACCTTTCAGCTTACCCCATACATCGCTATCCCACTTAATCAAACTTTCCCTCCGTTCCTAATTGCCAACTTCATCATTCTACTTAATTGTATCAAATAAAAAAACTGGAACCACAATATGTTGGTGTAGTTTCTAAATAAAGTTTGATCAATAAAACTGAAAATGTTATTCAAGGAAAGGATCATATTGTGGAATAGAATTTATAAGTAGATTAGAAGGTCGCGTGTTGATCGATACTGATAACGAACCGATTGAAGCATATTGGGGCACAATGAAGTGAAGGAAGTATTATTTAAATAAGTACGATTCATAGGGAGAGTTAATACAAGCTATTGATGACTATATTCATTTTTATAATCACCATCGCTACCAGAAACGATTAAACGGCTTGATCCCTTTAGCATTCAGGGTTCAAGCCGCAAAGTGGTTAAACTCAATGCGTTACACTTGGCACAAAATCATTATTACTGCTTTAATCGCCATGATAGAAGATTAAACTTTTGAGTATTTAAAAACATCTACAACATTTCGTCTCTCATTATAGTTTAGAGGAATCTCAAGCTTTTCTAGACCAAATGACAACAGGAATAAGTAATAAGGATAAAAGCCCTCCAGCTAAAGATAATACTGCATAACTTGCATTAGCCACTACCATCCCCGAAAGAGCACCACCAGAAGCTCCTGCTAGTGCAACTAAAACATCAATTTTCCCTTGCGTTTTTGCACGTGTAGAAGGCTCTGTCGAATCAACTATTTGAGCAGTACCACTAATTAAGCCAAAGTTCCAACCTAATCCTAGTAAAGAAAGAGCAACTATTAATAGAACCATAGAATCGCTCGGTGCGAATGCAGCTAATAAACCAGCGAATAACAAAGTCACTCCTGACGCAATACTCATAGCTGTTCGTCCAATTTTATCAACAAGAATACCTGTTACAAGCGAGGGAAGATACATGGAACCTACATGAAATCCTATAACAATACCAACTGCCGCCAAACCATGACCATGATGTTTCATATGTACAGGTGTCATTGTCATAATTGCAACCATTACAATTTGAGTAAGTACCATCACCGTTGCACCTACTGTAAGACCTCTTTTATTGATTTCTTTATTAAAGGATTCCGTCATATTTTTTTGTTCATATTTTTGTTTATGCGCTTCAATCCTTTTTGCAATCTCTAATGGATCAGGACGCAACATAATAAAAAGAACAAGACCTGCTAAAATAAATGCTGTAGCTGATAAAATAAATGGATCTGCAAGCGCCGGCACACCAATAGAAACCGCAAAATTGCCCATAATTTCTACTAAATTCGGACCTGCCACAGCCCCAAGTGTTGTTGTTTAGTAACCAATTTACAAACTAAAATAAAAATCTACTGCTGTGACACTTTTTAGGGAGAGTCTCTTGCCTGTTGCGTTATGTGCAAGTCTGCTAGCAATTTGTGTACCTAACGCCAACAAACGAATCTTTTTGAACACATAAGAAATCAATGCTATATTCATAACCTTTTCTTTCACCGAAAACCTCCAAAAAGACTTAGAAATAACTCCTAAGCCTTTAATCTTTCTATTATAAATAATTATAAAGTAAAAATACCTCGTTCCTCGTTAACATATTTTTCGAAGAATCCATTTTGAAAGAAGATCATCAAAATGCATTCTTCTTCGGTCGATTTAAGTTCAGCTTTTAAAAAAGTTTGATCATTTTTACCTGAGTTTTCCTACAATAGCTTCTTCTTAGGTTGCCTGTTAAAGTACAATTCTTCACAATCTCACATTCAATGTAAGAAAAAAGCTACCCTATTTAAATGTGTCGCACATCCAGTTATAAAATTTTTCCTTCTCTTCAAATTGTGGATAATGAGCTGACTCCTCAAAAGAAATGAACCCATTTTGATCCGCTTCAAGTATATCAAAATATTTTTTTGCTGCATTCGATGAAGTCATTGCGTCGTATTTACCCATTACAAAATAAAATGGTAACTCAAGTTTGGTAACGATCTTAGATAGCGGCTTATCCAAGGTTTCTTTTACAAGCCGTTCTTGAGAATTAGCAGCTCCATTGTTATAGCGAATAAAATCCAACAAATTATATTCACGACTTAATAGTATATCGCCATCCGACATATTAATAAGTCTTGTAGCGCCGCCGTACTTATACACATAACCTCTTGGAGTCACTGCCTCTCCAGCATGTATTTTTTCAGCGACCCCCTCTAAGTACTTCACATCTTCTGTATTTCCGGCTTTTTTCGCTTCACTTATCGTATTATTCAAATTATCTATTTCACTTTCTTGCATATTACTCATCTGACCAATCCCAATATAGGCTTCATATTTTTCTGGAGCTTTATAAGCAGCCATTGTTCCTAAGTATGTGCCGTAAGAATGACCCATTAAGATCACTTTCTCTTTACCAAAGCGTTTCGAAATATAATCCGTAAGTTCTAATAAATCATCTACTAGTAACTCTGCCGTTAAATTAGAATAATCCTCATTAAAATGATACGATTTGCCGCTTCCTCTTTGATCGTAATTAACGACAGTGAAATCCTTTTCTAATAAGTCTTCGTACTTATCTGCATAAGGAATTTCGGACATACCCGGCCCCCCGTGTACATAAATAATGACCGGGTTATTTTGATCACGACCTCGAATCATGATTTGCTGTTTGGTACCGTTGATCTTAACTTGTTCTAAGACGCTAATACTGTTATTCCCTTTTATATTCGAAGTCCATGTGGGCCTGAAAAGTGCGATTACCAGTATTATAATAATGAATACACCGACATATTTTATTAATCTCTTTAAGTTTTTCATCTAATCCCTCCTTACCCAATACACTACAATTGAAAAGTAATATATTGTAGTGCCGGTAAGTCACTAATAAGTCATATATATTTATAAATAAAACGACAAATTATGACTTTTGGCAAATATTTTAAAATAAGGGGCTGCAATCAAAAAAAGAGCATAGACAAAGTCAATTTAACTTCATCTACGCTCTCTTATTTAATGTTTCTTATCTTCTATAAGACTCTCTTCCATTGCTTTAGTAATAGCGGAAGATCTGTTTTTTACATTCAATTTCGAATAAATGGTAGAAACATAGTTTTTCACAGTTCCCATAGAAAGAAACATTTTTTCTGTAATGTCTTTATTGGACAATCCTTGGGTTAAACATTTGAGAACTTTTATTTCTTGATTATTTAAATCATAGGGATGAATCATAGAGTTATGGTCTTGATCCGTGTATGAGTTATTTTTTAATTGTATTTGACCAAACACCTCTTTTGCTAATTGTTGAGGAATGAGGGAGCCTCCGTGATACACCATTTTAATTCCCTGAACTAAATATTCTGGATCAACAGCCTTTAATATATAACCCTCTGCTCCAGCATTTAAGGCATTCAACACATGAGTGACATCTTGAAAAGTAGTAAGGATGATCACTTTTATATTGGGCCAACGTTTTTTTATTTCTTCTGTTGCCTTAACCCCATCCATCACCGGCATTTGAATATCCATTAAAAGAATATCAAGGTTTTCCCTTTCGCATAAAGCAATTGCCTCTTCTCCATTTTCTGCAGTTCCAACAATCTCAATGTCAGAAATATTTTCAATCACAATTTTTAAACTTTTTCTTAGAATCTCTTGATCTTCAACGATTGCCGCTTTAATCATGATCATTAAACTTCCTTTGCCATAGGTATGTTACACGTGATCCTCATACCATTATTCAATTTAGAATCAAAGTTAACCGTACCCGCTAATTCCGATATTCGATCTTTCATGGAACGTAAGCCAAATCCTAAATTTAATTTATGACAACCATTTCCATTATCTTCGATAAGAAAAATCAATTCTTCTTGTTCAAACGAAATATTTACTTTAATAAAAGTAGCCTGACCATGTCTTTTCGCATTTGTAAGTCCTTCTTGGATACAACGAATAATGGCAAACTTTACTCTTTCACTGATTTTGGTCGCTTCCCCTTTGACACTCAGTTGTATATCTGTTGATGTATGTTTCATAAAATCAGCAATCAATTCTTTCACTGATTCAACAAGTGTCTGATGGTCCATTGGAGACATATGGTGAATTGTCTTTCTCACATCGTTCAAGCCATTCCGTGCTAAATCTGAAATCTCTTTTATACTTTTTTCTGCTTCTTTTTGATCTGCCTGATATAGAAAAGGAAGGGCGTCTAAGCTTGTTATGACCGATGTGAAAATATGGCCTACCGTATCATGCAAATCTTGTGAAACTCTATTTCGTTCTTCCTTTATCGTCAGTTCCTCAATTTTTTTTGAGTAATACTTCAAATCCTTATTTTTTTCCTCTATAGAGGCAATTAACTCTTTATTAGCTTTATTGACGATGGTCATCCTTCCTAAGCAAAACCCAATACCATAAAAAATAGTAGTATCAATGAAGAGTTTAAAGAAATCCTGATTAGTGAAGAGACTGCCTGCCCATGTACTAGCAGATACGGCGAAAGGTCCTAACCAAATTAATGGCTTAACTTGACATGCATAAGCAAGAGTAAGGATAGGCACAAGTAAAAAACTGTAAGTCACTGATATATCATACTGACTTGATAAGTAAATAAACAAAGACCCCGTTAACAACACCTCGGCCATTAAATAATAATGGAACTTTATAAGCCCAGGCCGATAAAATAGATGGGGTATGATATAAGAACAACTAGCCCATAAAAAAACAATCCACTTTTCCGAACCAATCGTACTAACGAATATCGCGTATCCATTAAAAGAAAACCATACCGTACGCATAAGAAAAAGAAAATAGTCGGGCCAATGCCATTTCCTTTGATCTATTATTGCTTCCACTTTTATTCCCCCATCTTCGGTGTATATACCATCATTCCTAATACTAATCATTTTCAAATCCTACCTGGAGATTATAAATTGCCTGCAATTGCAGTTTCAAAGAAGTAAACATTTTCAATTCTTTGTATTTATTTAGTATCTCTAAACTCCAAGCTACTATCTTTTATTACAATTCCGATTAATGTCCCTTTTTTTTTAATTTCTCGCCCACTAAATAATTTAGAGATGATATCTCCTTTTGTTAAATTAGGTTTTTACAGATAATTACCCATTATATGTATTATTAATTGGAATATTTATCATATGCATTTTTTAATTATACCATTTCCTTCTTCAACTGAACTCAAAATAAACAATGTTGTGATCATGGACTAAGTACTGACATACAACATTGTTTTCCATGACTGAGTATGGTAGAGGACTAATACCAGTGTTAGTTTCTATGAAAACTTGGGGACTCAAACATCTTGAGCATCTAGATAAAATATATGCGAGGATAATAAACTAAAGCATTTAAGGAAAAATTAAATTCTTAGTGGTCAAAATTAAAAAAGTTCACAAATATGAACTTTTTTAATTTCAACTAAACTGCCCAGTTCGTGTCATAAGCAATGTTTCTGAGGAAAGGCTATATCTAACAGATGTTCTTATTAATAAAATACTTGCTTGTTCGGACAGTATCATGCATTGAAACGTATCGTCATCTCAAGCTCGTCTCGACCAAATGACAACAGGAATAAGTAATAAGGATAAAAGCCCTCCAGCTAAAGATAATACTGCATAACTTGCATTAGCCACTACCATCCCCGAAAGAGCACCACCAGAAGCTCCTGCTAGTGCAACTAAAACATCAATTTTCCCTTGCGTTTTTGCACGTGTAGAAGGCTCTGTCGAATCAACTATTTGAGCAGTACCACTAATTAAGCCAAAGTTCCAACCTAATCCTAGTAAAGAAAGAGCAACTATTAATAGAACCATAGAATCGCTCGGTGCGAATGCAGCTAATAAACCAGCAAATAACAAAGTCACTCCTGAAGCAATACTCATAGCTGTTCGTCCAATTTTATCAACAAGTATACCTGTTACGAGCGAAGGAAGATACATGGAACCTACATGAAATCCTATAACAATACCAACTGCCGCCAAACCATGACCATGATGTTTCATATGTACAGGTGTCATTGTCATAATTGCAACCATTACAATTTGAGTAAGTACCATCACCGTTGCACCTACTGTAAGACCTCTTTTATTGATTTCTTTATTAAAGGATTCCGTCTTATTTTTTTGTTCATATTTTTGTTTATGCGCTTCAATCCTTTTTGCAATCTCTAATGGATCAGGACGCAACATAATAAAAAGAACAAGACCTGCTAAAATAAAAGCTGTAGCTGATAAAATAAAAGGACCTGCGAGTGCCGGAACACCAATAGAAGTAGCAAATTGACCCATAATTTCTACTAAATTCGGACCTGCCACAGCCCCGAATGTTGTCATAACCATTGTCGTACTGATAGCGGTTGCTCGTTGTTTATTATTTGCTAAATCTGTCCCTGCATAGCGAGCTTGTAAATTTGTCGCAGTCCCTGCACCATAGATTAGTAGAGAAGCAAATAATAAAATGACACTATTCATCATGGCAGCAATTACAACACCAATTGCCCCCAGTCCACCTACAATAAAACCTGTCGATAAACCTGTACGACGTCCATAACGTTGAGATAGTTTACCTACGATAAAAGCTGCTATTGCTGACCCTAACGTGAATAAAGCAGAGGGCACCCCTGCATAGGCATCCGTGCCAAGCATTTGTTGAGCTAAAAGAGCACCAACCGTAATCCCTGCTGCAAGCCCTGCCCCACCAAATATTTGGGAAAGACTCACAACAAACAGCACACGCCTATATAAATTTTTTAGCTTTTCAGGTGAATCTATATAACTCTCAATAGAATCTTGTGATTGACCAAACACTTATATACACCTTCTTTCTACTTAATATAAATGATTAAAATTATACCCATTTTTTAAGCCTATTCGACAACTTCAACTCTAATTTAATTATTTCGCAAATTGTAGCCATTCTTTAACGCCCTGTTCCATTCGAAATGCCTTAATTCCGTTTGCCTTAAGAATCTTTACCGCATCTGCAGACATTAAACAATAAGGTCCTCTGCAATAAGCAACCACATCACAATTTACTTGTAAAGACGAAAGTGTATCCTCCAATTCTTCAATAGGAATCGAAATAGCACCTGGAATATGCGCCTCGGCAAATTCTTCTTTCGGTCTTACATCCAATAGTAAAACCTCACCTTTCTCCATTCGAGGAATAAGCTCTGAAAGTGTTATTCCTTCTAAGCCAAGTTGTTCATTTAAGAATTCTTCTTTAATTTGTTGAACTTGGATAAGCTGCTTTTCTGCTAAAGCATGGAATGTGATTAAAAAATCAGAAATAACTTCATCTGCTAGTTCATAAATAACAAAATTTCCTTCCTTCTTAAATTTAACCAATCTCGAATTAAAAAGTGTTTTTAAATGTTGAGACACATTGGCAACTGACATATCCGTACTTTTGGCTAAAGCATCTACAGACTTTGGGCCTTGTGATAATATATCAAGAATTTCCAATCGTTTAGGACTTGATAAACTTTTTCCAATCCTTGCGAACTCTTGATATAACAAATCCTTTAAATTTCGTTCATTCAATACAGATGACCACCTTTAAACTATTCAATTAATTTATTGAATAGCTGAATAATAATTCTAAATTTTACTATTGTCAATACAATAGCCTCGAGATATTGCGCATTAGCCTAGACGACAACTATGCCCTTAGTTATTCACACCTTCAACAATAAAAATATCCGGATAGAACTCCATTCTATCCGGATACAGAAGCATTATTTTACCAATAACCAAGAAGCTTCCACCATAATCCTCCGACTATAGTAAAAATCAGAATGGTAACAACGGAAACGACAAATCCAACTGTCCACCACTTTTTTTGTTCAATATAACCTGCACCAAAAAAGACCGGTGCTGGACCAGAACCATAATGGGTAGTGGCGCCAAATAAATTACTAAATGCTGCTAATAATATAGCTGCTAGCATAGCTGGTGCCCCTGCTTGCAACATAACAGATAAAAAGGCTGCATACATCGCACTAATATGAGCAGTGGAACTCGCAAAGAAATAATGGGAGTAGAAATACACTAATGCTAATATTACAACAGCCCATACCCAACTATACCCAGATACAAGTCCACCAACTTCATTACTAAACCATGGAATTAGTCCTAGCTTGTTCATAAAAGATGCCATCATAAATAATGTTGCAAACCAGACAAGCGTATCCCATGCCCCTTCTTCCTTTTTGATATCTGCCCATGTTAATACATTTAACAATAAAAGCAAGGAAAGACCGATTAGAGCTGATGTAGTGGCACTAATTCCTAAAGAGTCTCCGCCAATCCATAACGATAACACAACAATAAATACTACAATCATTCGCTTTTCAGAACTTTTCAGTGGACCAAATTCATCCAGCTTCTGTTTAGCGATAGCTGCTGCTTCTGGTGTCTGCTTGATTTCAGGCGGATAGATTTTATAAATAATATAAGGAACAACGATTAAAGCTGTTAGCCCAGGGACAATCATAGCCACCGCCCAGCCAAACCAAGTAATCGTTACTCCAGCTGTATCACTTGCCAGCTTTACAATTAAAGGATTCGCTGCCATGGCTGTCATAAACATAGCAGATGTTATTAAATTACCTTGAAAGCCTACCGTCAAAAGAAAGGCCCCCATCTTACGCTCTGTACCGTCTTCTGGTTTAGATCCAAAGGTATGAGATAATGATTGGATGATTGGAAATATAACACCACCAGCACGAGCTGTATTACTAGGAATAGCTGGCGCTAATATTAAATCACTCGCTAGTAATGAATAAGACAGACTCAAGGTTTTTTTCCCAAAAAGACGAACAAATAGATAGGCAATTCGTTCTCCTAGTCCCGTTTTAATAAATCCACGTGAAATAAAGAAGGCAATGACAATTAGCCAAATTGTTGAATTGCCAAAACCGCTTAATGTCTCTTCAATGGTTAATGTATTTGTTATGGCAATCACAGCCATAGCAATAATGGATACAGCACCCATTGGCAACGGTTTAGTAATAAATCCTATAATTGTCGCAACAAAAATAGCAAATAGATGCCACGCCTTTTCATCTACTCCTGAAGGTACTGGACAAAACCAAATAGCCACACCAACAGCAAGGGTAATTAAGAAAGGAACCCATTTGACTGCACTTTTTTCTTCTTTCATGATGTAAATGCTCCTTTACCCCAATGTATTTTCAAAAGTGATTTCTCCCATGTTTTAATATTTCCCCATTATCTAAAAAACATAAGTATTATATATGCTTTATGTAATAGATGAAAAGAGTTTTGGTACATTTTTTAGAAAAAAACGGTCTCGAATTAGAAATATTTATCTATTATGTTAATCTATTGATAAAAACAAACTTTTTATAGGATTTTTTTTACAATATATACTTACAGCAGGTGGAATGGGGGTTTTAAAAATGTGAGACACTAGAGAAGAAATCAAAAGTTTTATGACCTATTACAATCATGATCGAGGTAGTGGAACCTAAAAAAGATGACAACTGCACAATGCAGACATCATCTTCTTCAAGTTGCCAAGAGCTTTTTAAAATGACCTTTACAAAGAGCACACTTTATTTTGGTTAGAAATATTATTTTGTTTTCATCTGTGTTGTAATTGTAAAACTTGCAAGGCCATCGCTTGTTTCATCTGCTTCAGATAATATTTTAATTCCTTTTGCTTTAAGATGTTTCTGAATGTCTCGAATGTCTGTAAACGAATTTAGATTTTCGGCATTTTCATTCCATTCTGGATTAAAAGTTAGAATATTCTTTTGGAACATTCCTTGGAATAGACCAATTATACAGCTTTCATTCTTCATAATGAGCCAATTTTGAGTAATATCCCCCCGAATACTTGAAATCCAAGATTTTCGTAAAATGTTTTTGATTTGTGAATGTCTTTTACACTTAAACTTACAGAGAATGCACCAAGTTTTATATTTCCTCCAATAAATTAGGATCATCACCATAACGTGTGGTTGATTTCCGTTCCAACTGGGCGCTTTGTTGCTGTCGCTTCGCTTTCGCACAGATAAAACATTTGCCGCTGACGCTTCGCTTTCGCGCAGAGCAGAGCTTCCTGGGGGCGTCCGATGAGTTGCTTCACTCGCGTTGCTCGCTCCAGGGTCTCGGGCCTACACGATGTAGGTCACGAAGGCGTTATCACAGGACGTGATGCTCTTAGCCTTCGTTCCTCTACCGCTAATCCCCAAGGAGTCGCCCAGTCTCCACTCCAATCAACTAATATACAAAGCATACGTCTTAACAAATGTCATCCACAACTTTTGGCGATGAGCTATAAATTAGTTAACATAGCAAGTTTTTACATAAATCGAGTATATATTACTACTTTGAAAAATACATTTCAGTTTGTCCAATTTTT
This sequence comes from Lysinibacillus sp. RS11, assembly GCF_042019215.1. Classification (NCBI taxonomy): domain Bacteria; kingdom Bacillati; phylum Bacillota; class Bacilli; order Caryophanales; family Bacillaceae; genus Lysinibacillus; species Lysinibacillus sp. RS11. The sequence goes on from NZ_CP168124.1 coordinate 2,788,185, forward strand.
CTAAAATAAAACCAAAGTTAACTCAATAAGCCATATTCCATTAATTGATCCGATTCAAAAAGGTTGTTCTCTTCATTCAAATAATGTGCCTATAGCTAAATACCTCTCTCTTCAAATATAGTGAAAATAAGAAAGAACTGTCAAAAGTACGACGAAGATTGACAGTTCCTAAAAAAGAAATATTAATTTTTACTCACTTAATGCACATGCATGACAACATTCTTTTTCTTTGAATATAGTAAAAAAGATATTGTTAAACTTAAACTAATGACGCCGAAAACTAGCCCCATACCACTTAGACCAATTAAATCTAACATCATGCCTGTCGACAATAATACGACTTGAAAGATGACGGAATCGATCATATTTCGGAATGAGAAAAATCGTCCGTGAAAATCTTTTGGTACTTGCTTTTGAAAAATCACCATTGTCGTTGGGAAAAAACAGCCTACTGAAAAACCAAAAATGCCAAATGTCATGAGCGCAAAGAATTTAATATCCGATAATAATAGCATTAGCTCCATCGAACCAATGATAAATGCTAATGAAAAGAGCAGTGTTCCTATTTTCACCCGTTCAGTAATCAATTTTAAACCTGCTGCACCTAGCATAAAACCGATACCTTCAACCGTATACAATAATCCTGATATCGTCGTTGACTGATGGATTTCAGAAATTTTCATAATAACTAAATTAAAGGACCCTAAAAATAATGTTGGAATTAACATTAGAACAAGTGTCATCAATACAACAGGGTGCTCCTTCACCATTGGTAATACCTCTTTAAAACTACCCTTTTCCTTATTTGTTTTCGACTCATTAGCCGTTTCCTCTAATTGTAGGAAGCTCGTAATAACAAACATCATCATATAGACGATCAATGAAATGATGTACAACCATTTAAGCTCAAAGAAACTTAACATAAATCCTGCCGCAGCAGTTCCAATAATTCTAGATATCGTTCGAGCATTCATTTGCCAAGCATTTAATGTAATTAAATCCTTATCCTTGACAATCATTGGAATGATAGATTGTAGCGCCGGCATATAAAAGGCAGCTGCTATTTGCAATGTTATTAAAAAAAGAATCATCCAAATAACCGAATTTGTATAAAGTGCCATAAACATAAATAACACACTTATAATTCGTCCTATACTTGCCTGCTGCACCACTGTTTTTTTCTTCGACTGGTCAATAATACGACCCGCCAACGGACCTACGACTAAACCTGCTAGTATACCGCAAGCAATAATTAATGATTTGTGAAAGTCAGAGGGAACAACCTCTTGCATAAAAGCTAGATTCCCTATAATCCCAGCCCACAAGCCAAGACCTACGACAAATTCACCTAATAAAATTATCCATACATTCCGATTATGCCACATGCGCATCTCCTTGTTGATTCACTTTCAATTAATTACTTCAATAGTAACAAAATTACAAATATTCGTACATATAAATCTGGCTCATCACCATAACGTGTGGTTGGTTTCCGTTCCGACTGTGCGCTTCATGATGAATTCCATCAACACTTGTAGTCGTTACAAAAGTCCAGTCTTCACTCCAATCAACTTACAAAACATACGTCTTAACAAATGCCATCCACAACTTTCGGTGATGACCCTCAAAAATTACAAACTTTGAAATTTTTGTGTTCCTATAAAATATTTTCTACTTACATGCATATGTATTTTGTTACTAATTCTTGCTCATCCACCATTTTTATAAAACATCTAACCATCCGGTTGTCTCCCCTTTTCCATTTACTCTCAAAAGTATACTGTTTTTACAGAAAATAAGTATCATGCAAAAGTTTGAAATAGACACAATAAAATAACAAAAAAGCATCGTTTGAATACATGATCAAACGATGCTTCCACATAATAGAACTTCTAATTTACGAACGAGCGATTTTCTACGGTACTCGAAGATTGTTGACTTACTAATGTAACGACGAAAAAAACTCCCACAGTTGTTGCCTTGATCCCTGCAATGGACGTATCCCCAAGCTTCGCTAAATAATATCACAGTAGTAAAGGAAATTGTTGTCATAAAACCATCATATAGAAAAACAACTGGAATGCCAATGGAGGCAGCATAGACTGGGTTAAAGGTCATTAACTTCATTTCTTTAAAGTATAATAGCAGGAACGTAATATTAATTATCAGGACAAGGAGTAACATCCATACAGCCTTTGGCATTGTAATCGAAAGCAATGTCCTTCTATCCCTCTTAATTTATAATAATTTCCTTATAAGCTGGCGCCAGCTTATCCAGAAAACAATTACCATCATTCCCGCTCCGACAGACTCTGTTAGTTTCCATAAAAGTGTAAGAATTATCAAAATACTCAACGGAAGAATTGTTAGCTTCACATCATCTAACTCTTTCATTCACTCACTCTTCTTTCTCGGACGATATTTTGTTTCCTTTAGGAAAGATATATGCTTAATGTAAAAAAAATTCAACCATTTTATGAAATTTTCTTTTAAAAATTTTTTCTTATTACTTTCGCCTAGCACAAAAAACACCAACATTTTTCGTAAAAAATACTGGTGTTTAGTCATTTGTTTGTATCAATACACTCTTTTTAATTACTCGATTCATCAGCATAAAACACGACACAAAAACGAATAGCTTGTGTCAAACCCTCATGGATTTTTCTACTTTTATAACAGTTCCACTTCACTAATTCCTTCTACAACTTCATATTTCATCCGTCATATTAGTTGGTATTCTCCTGATACAAATACCTTAGTCACAATCTATTTCGTTTAGTAGTTTAATGCTTGGCAGTTTGCGATCGATTTGTGCTGTTTAATTATTTACTTCTTCATAACAGTCGGGTTCTATGTGTTGTTTTTTAAATATCCAGAAACATAAAAAAAAGACGACTCCATCCTATCTTAGAATGAATCGTCTGAGATTTTCACGTTCCCAAAAAATAAGGGGGGTTTTAGGAGCGTAATCATGAACTAGCAATACTTCTGGAGAAAAGTAGCTAAAGTTCATCCTCTCTACACTGTTTTGTAAATGAGGAATAATCTTTATATGAAAATGATAACCATTATCAATTGAAACGTCAACAATAATCTAATAAATTTTTCTATCTTCATGCAGTAGAAGATTCTCTCTCTATAAGTGTTGAGATGAATACCAGTATAATCTTTTTTCAACGGGCACCCAAACATGCACTTAAATAATAAATGGTCAGGATTTTTCAGCACTTCCGAAAAATATCAATTTACTTTTGACTAATCTAAAAATACAGATTTTCAATTTTCCTGCTTTCTTAAAAGAATCGTCTCCTTTAATAGTTTCCTCCCTCGTCCTTTACTAGAAAAATTTGCAGTTTTTATCCGTATACTGCAAACTATTAACATACCTAGCTAGAAAGGATGTCTGAAACTAATGAAAAAATTAGTATGCGCTTTAATGCTTTTTATACTTGTTGTGACAAGTGGTTACACAGTACAAGCTGCTGGCTTTAAAGATGTACCAGAAGATCATTATGCATATGAAGCCATTATGTGGGCCGAGGAATATGAAATCGTTAACGGCTATGCAGATGGTACATTTAAACCTAATGCAACAATTACAGAGCAACAATTTGCGAAACTACTTGCCAATTTTTATGAGCTTGAATCGCCGAATGATGAATTAAAAAAACAGACCCCTGCTGCAAACTGGTCTGATGAATATTACAATCGTCTTGCAAGCTATGGTGTGCCATTAAATGGATATTTCGATAACCATATTCGAGCAGCTACTGTAAAGCGTGGTGTTGTGGCACAGGCAATATCACATTTAACGAATGGTAAAAGTGGATTAGATCAATCGATTCAATTTTTACTCGATTACTACATTTCTACTGGTCAAAATCCTCAGTATGAAAATCGTAATTTGCAGAAGTTTTTCGGCGTTACAAACAATATGACACGTGCTCAAGTCGTTACAATGCTCCATCGTATGGATGAAAGAAATTTTTATGCCATTTCAGAGGACGCGCAAGCCATTCATGAAAATGCTACCAATGCTTCTTTAAATACACGAGCAAAAAATGGCCAAAATCAGCTAGATAAAACAATGCAGCTCACAACACCATCAAAAAGTGCTTGGGAAGGTACCTATTCGTATTACTATAAATGGGGTAAAGGTGCGACTGATTTCAATCGCCGTGATGCCATCATCTCCAATGCAACAAGTAATAGCTTTAATATTTTCATTACTGCCAATGATGGAACAGCGGCCGGGAGTGTCGATGGGACAGCAACGATTACTTCTAGCACGAAGGCCGTGATGAACAAATCCTCAAACGGCAATCGCTGTGTACTAGAATTTGAGCGCCTTCATAATGCACTTAAAATTACCGAGGTTGATTGTAGTGCAGAGCATGATGAAGGAACCAATTTTTCTGGGACTTTGAAGAAGCAATAGGTTGTATGTCCGACTCGTAATCTCTTAACTTATTATGAATATCACAATGTTGAATTACTACACCGTTGAGGTACTTTTATAAGTCAAAATTGTGCAGATCAACTAAAAAGTGCGAAATGAATTATAGTATTCATTCGCACTTTTTTAATAACTCAACTAGCACTTTTATCACTGATGCAATCTTTATAAAAACAAGCGTGTTGATTAGGAAAGTCAGGCTTATTGCTGAGCGATAAAAGAATTTTTTTGTTGCTATTTTGCTAATATCTTCCCATTTTAATTGACTGTAGCCTGTGGCGGTAATAAATTCAGTGAAATGTGGTTTCTCTTTTATAAACAGTACAACCCTTATTTTAAATCGACTTTTAGAGTGTTGTCGATTCAATGGCCAGCACCTTTTTGCTAATCAGTCGCTAGTTGGGGGCTCTTAAAACTTCTTATAACTATTAATGGCAATCTCAATAAAATCCGAGAGGTACGGAGATATATGTTTATTCTTATGCCAAGCAATATCCGTAAAAATATCTGCTAAATTCATGGATGTCGTCAATTCTTCTAAACGATGGTTTTCTAACTCCTTTTCCACCACCATTTTCGGTAAGAATGAGATGCCTAAGCCAGCCATCACACATTGCTTAATGGCTTCAATACTAGCAAATTCAATCATTTGGTATGGTAGTGCACCTTCCTGCTGTAACTGTATTTCCAATTGATTACGGTAGGAACAACCACATTCGGTCAAGAGCAGCGTTTCATTTATTAATTGTTGTGAAGAAAATACACCCTTCGCAAAGTGATCATCGGTAGGTGCTGTGACAAATACTAATTGCTCTTGTAAAAGTCGTTCCCTATGTAACATAGGCGTCTCTCTATAAATATCTGTAATAAACGCTACATCGAGATTGCCTGACTGTAATAAATCTTTGGCAATTTCGGTTGTGTGTACGGGCTTAAAAATAATTTTTACTTGGGGATGAGATTTTTGAAATTGTTGTAAAATACTTGGAAGACGATATACACACTGACTTTCCTGTGCACCTATTTTTAACACCGCTTGTTCCTGCTCGTTTAACATTGCTTTTTTCATTTCCATATCTAAGTCGAGCATTTTTTGGGCATACTGTTGTAATCGCTTTCCCTCTTCTGTCAAAGTAATACGTTTTCCTAGCCTCTCAAAAAGAACAACTCCAAGCTCCTCTTCAAGTGATTTAATTTGTGCGGTAATAGTCGACTGTGCATAATCCAGTAGCTGTGCTGTCTGCGTAAAGCTTAACGTTTCTGATGCTGTTAAAAACGTTTGTAGCTGTTTAATATCCATCTCTTTCACCTCTAAATCGCCTTTTTCGATATATTCCATCGAAACATTCATCTTTATCGATAACAAACATAAGTTTACACTAGTTATAACCTGAAAAACAGAGGAGGATTCAAATGAACATTACCGCTTTTATTGGAAGCTCTAGAGCCGATAGTAATAGTGAGCAACTAGCTGACTATGTATTAGAGGGTATAAGACATGAAAAAATAGACCTTAAAAATTTAACGATTGAGCCTATTCACGATTTGCGCCATGATGATAATGGCTTTCAGTTTGTAGATGATGATTATGATCAAATTATTCAAGCATTTTTAACAAGTGATCTCGTTATTTTTGCAACACCGATTTATTGGTACAGCATGTCAGGAATTATGAAAAACATGGTGGATCGACTGAGTCATGCTATTCGTGATGAGCGCTTTCCACAACTAAAAGAAAAACTACAAAATACTGAGGCAATCGTTCTTGCTGTCGGAGGTGATGACCCATATATAAAGGGTCTACCAATGATTCAACAATTCCAATATATCTTTGATTTCTTAAAGATGCAGTTTTCCTCATATATTATTGGAGAAGCAAACATACCTGGTGAGATTCATCATGATGAACAGGCACTAGCACAGGCAGCCATATTAAATAATCAGTTAAAAGCACGTATAAATGTTCAATAAGAAAACGACCTGAAAGCGGTTATGCTTTTAGGTCGTTTTTCAAATGTTCGATTTTTCCATGTGACGTCAAAATATTTTGTAGTAAAGATTTATCGTTAAATGAAGAAGCCCATTGTATAATTTCCATTATCACCCCGAAAAAACGACCACATCTTAATAGTCGTTTGTAAATTCAAGCTCTTTAGGTGGCTCCCCTTTTTTATTCATCAGGCGCATACGAATCGGCTCGATTTTTAAAGTAATCATTTCATCTTGATTACCAACGAAAATACTTGTAAAAAACTCAGCTAACTTATTTTTTAGTCCTTCCTCATGAATTTCTGTTAGCTTTCCTTCAATTTCAACATACGAATCACCAAATCCTCCATTTTCGTACCCAAATAAAATATGTGTATATGGATTATTGTGAAGCTCTTCCATTTTTTCTGAATGTTTATTCGTTACTGTATATAACACAAAATTTTCATTTTCGAACGTCATATAGCGTGAAAAGGGTTTACCATTTCTCACAGTTGCCATCGTTCCTATTTTTTCTCGATTTAAAACTTCTAATATTTCGTCACGTACAGAGCTCATGTGATCCCATCCTTTCTTATCCCCTTATATTTTGTCCTTATTTAGTTAAGTTAACCGTAAAATTTTTAGAAAAATACGAAATATCAATCTTCGGAGTTATTCTCAATCTATTGTTATAATATCTTTTTGGACACAAGAATTTTCAGAATGAGGGTATTTAATGATGAAGCAAGCTTTTTTCACACGCTGTCTGTTCTTTCTTACAGGCATTTTGGTTTTATCTCTTGGTATAACGTTAACGATTAAAGGGCAAATTTTTGGTGTTGGTTCGTGGGACGTTTTACATATTGGACTAACGAAAACGTTCGGGTTAACAATTGGTACTTGGTCAATTATAATTGGACTAGCTATTCTAGCAATTGATATGATCGTAACGAAGAAGTTTCCACTGCCAGGCACATTTATAGATATGTTTTTAGCAGGTATTTTTATTGATATTTTTAACTATTGGCTTCCTGATATAAATGGCTTTTGGATGCAACTGCTTGCTTATATATGTGGCTTAGTATTACTTGGTTGGGGCTGTGGTATGTATATGGTGGCGAATTTAGGTATTGGTCCTCGTGATTCATTAATGCTTCTTATGGTTCATAAGCTTGGCTGGAGTGTCACGCGCGCTCGTACAACGATGGAAGTTACAGTAGCTATACTTGGTTTTTTACTTGGCGGACCTATTGGGGTTGGAACGGCTCTAATGGCCTTTGGGCTTGGACCAATTGTACAATTGGCTTTAACATACAACGAGAAATTATTTACAAAATGGACAGGCGTGAAGAGCGCTGTTATATAAAGTGAAAGTTTATTCCGTGGGGTGTTCTTCATCCCATTTTTATGGGCAATTCATGCGGGATTAACTTTAAGGACAATGCATTTTAAGATGCATTGTCTTTTTTTGTATACAGTTGCATTATACAGTTGGACTATATATAATCAAACTATACAGTTGAACTGAATAAGAGGTGTGACATAGTGAAAAAGCATAAATTACTCCCTTTATCGGAAACGATGCACTATATTTTACTAGCTTTACGCGAACCGCTTCATGGTTATGCAATGATGCAAAAAATCGAAGAAATGAGCGAAGGTAGTGTAAGGATTGCTGCTGGGACCATGTATGGGGCAATTGAAAATTTGTTGAAATATCATTGGATTTCGCCTGTAGAGACCCAAGATACGAGGCGTAAGGTTTATCAAACAACAGCTGAGGGACTAGAAGTATTAGCGGCCGAGCAAGAAAGATTGCAGCGAATTTTATCTTTATATGAGAGAGCTGATGAACATGATCAAGTTTAAACTCTTTATTGATATCGAAAAGGAAGAAAAATGGTTAAATCATATGTTGTCCAAAGGATGGGTTTGTACAAATGTGATTTCTGGCGGTTTTTATACATTTAAAAAGACAGATGATCTTGAACAAGTTATCCGTATTGATTTTCAGCAAGATCTTAAGAAAGAAGAGCGATCTAACTATAAACAGTTATATGAGGATTTTGGATGGCAAACATTAAAAGAAACATCGTATGATGGTTCTTATTATTGGTTTAAAAGAAAAGATGGCAATGATGAATTATTTTCTGATAATGATTCGCAAATTGCTAAATATAAACGATTAATGAAACATTCCAGCTATTGGGCTATACTCTTTTTTATATGGCTAATGATGTTTTATTCCAATGATAACTTTTACCCTTTCAATATAAAAGATGCTTATTTTACGCCAGGTTTATGGGAAAAAGAAGGTTTTTCTTTCCTTTTTTCTTTTTTATTTGAAACACCCCTTGCCATCATGCGGTTTATCCTACCTTGGCTATTTTCCGCAACTTTCGGTATGTATGTTGTGACTTATTTCCGTTACCGCAAATCTTTACAGCAGTTTATGCAATAAACAGCAAGGAACCACTTACAGCACGTGTAAGATGGCTCCTTTTTTGTTTCTATTCTTCTGATGCAGGTGTATTTTTCCCAGTAGCCTCGATTACTTCTGGGGTACCATCCACTGTGTCGTCCTCCTGTACATTTTCAGCAGCAGGCGGTGTAATTGTCACTAATGTATAGTCATCTTCTTGTAAAATTTCAAAGGAAAACTTTTGACGAATATCTCCTACATAAAGTGATGTTCCGATGGCTACATCAGTCACATCCACCTCTATTGTTTCAGGGATTTTAGTTGGATTTACTTTTATTCGAACTTCACGATTAGGCTGTAGTAGGAATCCACCATCTGCAACTCCAATGGCATTACCGGTAACCGTTACTGGAATATCAACCTCTAGTTCCTCCGCCATATTAATGGACTTGAAATCTACATGCTTAACATTGCCTTTTAATGCACAACGTTGCACTTCTGTTAGTACTGCGTTGATCCGATTACCGTCAACATCTAATTGAAAGACACTTTTATTTCCGAATGCCGCTAACATTTTTGCAAATACTCTAGCATCAAGCGATATTGCTGTTGGCTCCATTTGATAGCCATAAACAACACCTGGAATAGCACCTTTCTGCCTAAGCTGAGTTAATGATGATTGACGCCCTTTTTCACGTTTATTTGCGGTTAAAACAGTACTCATCGTCATTTTCCCCTTTCATGGAAACTAGTCTCATAAAAGGTTTTGCCCGTTCTATAGATTTTTATACATTTAATCAATTTCTACAATCAACGCGAAGCTTCCAAAATGTTCCGGCGGCTGTCTCTTCATTTAAAAGGATACTCCAACAACAACATATTTTAAAAAGATTAAAAGCCGAGACGTATTTATGCTCGGCTAATTTTATCCTATTATAACCTTCCAGCAGCGCTCAATGTCACCACTAGCATTTTGGCAAACTCTTCACGTGTAATATATTGATTTGGCGATAGATTTTCATTGTAGTCTAGAGCACCAATTGCATACAATGTCTCCGTATGACGCAATGTTTCCCCTTGGAGATTGTAAGTATCTCGATAAGGTAAAACGGCATATTCTTCTTGTACAAAATCAACAGCATCTAATGTCCGCCCTAGCATTAAAATTGCCTGCTGGCGTGTTATTTTTCCATTTGGATCAAATAATTCTTGCGTTTTCCCTTTAATAATCCCTAGAGAATGTAAGGCACCAACATATCCACCATACCAAGATTTTTTGGCATCAATGTCTTTGAATTGTGTTGGTTGTACTTGCTGAAAGCTGAATGCACGAGCTAGTAATGCACTAAATTGAGCACGCGTTAAGGAATCATTAATGCCAAAATTATTTGCGGTTCTTCCTTGAACAATTCCCCGCTTCGCTAAAGTACTAATGTACGTACTGTATGCTGAATGACCTGTATCACGAAAATAATTGGGCTGTGGATTCACAAATTTTAATTCCGCATTATTATGAAGCGTTACAATCACTCGGTCCCCTAAATCTCGATAAGCAACTGGCTCCATTACGCCTTTTTTAGCAACTTGCTTTAATACACCATCCTGACCATTTTTGAAGATTTCCACTTCAAGCGGCTGACGGTTATTGACAATATCTGCTTTAATGCTAAAAATATCTCCTTTTTCAGATGCATTAATGGTAGCACCATATGCAGAGTAAACTGTCATATTAGGCGTTTTCATATGTACATAATTCGTTGGCTCTTGATAGGCATATGCTTGTAGGGGGGTAGCAAGTGATAAACCTAACATTCCTATTAACACTACCTTTGGAATTTTCCCTTTCATATTACTCCTCCTTCTTTTCATCTAGAACTATCATACTGGATTTCTCTATGTAAAAATATAGTATTTTTAGCACATTCACCAACACTTTAGTGCCATTTAAAAACTACGCTTCAATTGTTTAGACTTCCGAGCAATTGAAGCGTAGCTCAAACATGCACTTACAGAATTGCTATTTTATTATCTAATAATACATGTAACTCATAAAGCTTTTTAATTTCAAAATGTGGTTGAATATCGCTTGTATTTTCTATATTACGTATATTAAACCAGCATGTATCAATACCGGCCTGTAATCCGCCTTTAACATCCGAAGTTAAAGAATCCCCAATAATTAGGGTTTTATCTTTATTTAGATCTTCGATACGTTCAAAAACATAATCGAAGAATGCTGGCATTGGTTTTTGATAGCCAGTTTGCTCCGAGATAAAGATACCTTTGAAAAATTGCGCTAAATTAGCATCCTCTAATCGTTTATTTTGAGTCATTGTTTTCCCATTTGAAACGACATATAATTCATAGCTATCTGCAAGCTGTGCGATTACTTCATAGGCACCGTCTACATAATGATGTGCCTCTTTCAAATATTTTTGGAAGATTGCTTCAAAGTATTCCCCATCTACATCTAGGCCGAATTCCTTTAACGCAATTGAAAATCGAGTGTTATGTAGTGTATCTTTAGACACCTCTCCCCGTTCAAAAGCACGCCACATCGATTCATTAATCTCTTTATAACGAGCAATCATCGTTGGAGTAGTTGCAATATTTTCCTGTTTAAATAAACGGTCAAGGGCTGCATTTTCAGCTAAGTCAAAATCTAATAATGTGTCATCCACGTCGAACAATAATGTTTCATATTTAGTCATGTCATTTCCTACTTTCTTTGGTGCAATATTACCATCTTGGTACTTCTATCATAACGTTTTTTAAAAAAAATAACAGGAAATGTACCCAACCTCTCTTTTTACAGAATTTTTGGAAATGTCTTTTAAAAAAGTCGTTAAAATTATTTCCTTAATTGGGTAATAAATATGATCATCTAACCTAAAAATAGCCCTTTCGATAATTTCGTATTTGAAATTTTTAGCGAATATGAGACAATAGAATGCTAGAAAGGAAGATGTACGAATTATGACGACCCTACAAAAAATTACGCCTGTCTTTGATCCATGGGAAGCGTATTTAGATGTTGAACAACATGGGCATATGACCCTATCTAATATTGAATTTACAACGACAACACTTTGTAATATGCGCTGTGCACATTGCGCGGTTGGCTATACATTGCAAACTAAAGATCCTGAAGCACTTCCAATGGAGCTGATTACAAAGCGACTGGATGAAATTCCGCACTTAAAAACGCTAAGCATTACTGGTGGAGAACCGATGATGTCTAAGAAATCCGTTCAAAACTATGTATTGCCTTTATTGAAATATGCACATGAACGAGGCGTGCGAACACAAATCAACTCAAATCTAACAATAGAGCCCGAACGTTATTTAATGATTGCACCGTATTTAGATGTGCTACATATTTCACATAACTGGGGCACGGTTGATGAATTTGTTGAAACAGGCTTTGCCATGATGGAGCGAAAACCAACGTATGAGCAGCGTGCCGCTTTATTCCAACGCATGATCGACAACTCAAAAATGCTTGCAGAACACGGTGTAATGGTATCGGCGGAAACAATGTTAAACAAAAAAACTTTACCATACTTAGAACATATCCATAATCAAATCATTAACGACATGAAATGCGCACGCCATGAAGTGCATCCTATGTACCCTTCAGACTTTGCAAGTGCCCTTACGTCTTTATCACTTGAGGAAACACGTGAAGCTATTCATCATCTACTTGATGTTCGAGATGAAAACACGTGGATGCTATTTGGCACGCTTCCGTTCTATCCATGTAGCGTGAATGAAGAAGATCAAAAGCTCTTAAAACGACTAAGAGAAGCAAAAAACGTTACGATGCGTAATGATCCAGATGGTCGCTCACGCTTAAATATCAATATCTTTACAGGTGATGTCATCGTGACAGACTTTGGCGACACACCTGCACTTGGAAATATTGTGAACGATGAACTGCCTGCAATTTTTGATAAATGGATGGCAACAGATTTAGCGAAATCACTAAACTGTCATTGTCCAGCAGTAAAATGCTTAGGTCCAAACGTTCTTGTTAAAAATATGTATTATAAAAATGCACAGTTTGTTAGCGGCTCTGCTACAGTGTAAAAATGAAAAATGTCCAATGCAAAAGTCTATATGCATTGGACATTTTTTATACTATAGTATTGTTTAATAAATATTTCGGTTGCATTGAAAATGAAAAAGCATCGGGTCACTATAAATTTTATGAAAAAGTGAATATATCCATACTTTATATGTGTTTCTTACAGTAAATCTAAGCTTTTTATTCTTTCAATTTCTTCTCTCGATAAGCCTAATAAATCCATTATTTCTTCAACCGTTTCATGACGTTTCAGCAATTTTTTCACTAACTCTATTTGCGCTTGTTTACGCCCTTGCTCTATTCCTTGCTCTATTCCCCGCTCTATTCCCTGCTCTATTCCTTGTTCTCTCCCTTTATTGATTCCATCAATGTAGCGAGCTTCTTCATCTAAGATATACTTTAAGCGAGACTGATAAGCAAGAATTGTTTCAGGGGATTGACTAATTTCTCCCCATGTATCAAATGCTGCACGTAAGTTTTCATCTTTCATTGCTAACTCCTCCAATTCACGATATATCTCTGCATATACTTTCTTTTTCCGACCATCGACCATACCAAGTAATAACAACCATCGAATTAAGATATCATCAAGTGCATCCAATTTTTCTTCATGCCAGAGAGTAATAAACTTGTTCATCTCGATAAAGTGGATTTCCAGCACATCTTCGTCTGGCATTAGCCTTGATAATATTCTGTCTTCATACAGATGATAAGTACTATGATAATCTTTGATGTCTTTAAACATTGTAAAATTGCATATATTGATCGTAATGGTTGGGCGTAATTCACTATATCCCATACCTCTGACTAGTTGGGTTTCATACATTTTTGCCCAATAATATAGGGTTCTCTTTGTCATATCTTGCTGATTGGATAGTTGAATTTCCACATTGATAAAATCACCATTTTGTGTTTTCACAAGAATATCGAGCCGAGATTGTTTATCGTCCTGATATTCACCGCCCATATCATGCTGAATAAATATTACTTCTTTAATAGTATCTCGCCCAGTAAGCTTTAAAACTGCATTCAAAAAAACTATCGTAATTTTTTTATTCTTTTCACTACCGAACAATTGCTTGAAGGCAAAATCAACCTTCAAATCAAAAAACTTATCTAACGGAATTCTTCGTATTGCTTTTCGATTCATCAGGCATCACCTCTTTTTTATTACTATCATTATAGCACGGGTTACTATTAGACCTCTGGATCTACGTCAAGATTATAGACACACTCAAGTTAATTTTTTGTGTGTTGCGCAACGTCCATTTTTGGAGTGTTCCACATCCCGAGTAGCCCGTCAAAGTGAAAAGAGCCTTTGACCGCCTACTCGGGATGTAGAGCGGAAAATATATGGAAGTTGCGCCCGAAAAATGTGGAGGGGTAGATTTTTTTGTACCCCTTTTTTACGCTGCTGCTCGGCACATTTTCTCATACGCATCGGGTGTGAAATAATCAATGCTACCGTGGATTCGCTTGCGATTGTACCAGCCTTCGATGTACTTAAATAAAGCTACGCGTGCGGTTTCAAAGCGGTCGTAACGTGTTCGGTATACTTCTTCTTTTTTGAGTGTTGCGTGAAATGATTCGATGCATGCATTGTCATAAGGGCATCCTTTTCGACTAAATGATGGGATCATTTCGTATTTCTTTAAGCGTTCACCAAAAATTTCACTTGTATATTGAGAGCCTAAATCAGTGTGTACAATTAGTCCTGGTGCTGGATTTTGCGCTGCTACTGCGTTATCAAGGGCTTCTAAAACTAGGTCAACCGTCATTTTACGACCAAATTTATACCCAATAATTTTCTTGGTGTGACAATCTAATACCGACGCCAAATAATACCAACCATCTTGTACAGTATGGATATACGTAATATCTGCCACCCATTTTTCATTGATAGTTTCGGTTGTAAAGTCTTGTCGCAACACGTTTTCACGCTCTTCCAAGGGTTTCTGTGTTGGCGTCGGACGGTACTTTTTTGTGATGTTTGAACGAATGCCTGCATTTCTCATAACGCGTTGAACGCGATCAATACTACCTGTATAGCCCTCTTGTTTAAGGATTTGAAATATTTTCGGTGCACCATAACGACCGTCACTTTCCTTATGAATGACGCGAATGCGTGCGAGTAGCTTTTCATTGGCAGCATGATAGCTGTTCGGCTTTTTATGAAATGATTGATAATACGTACTTTTAGGCATCTTTAAAATGCGACACATCAATTGAACGGGTTGATGTTCGCTTTCTTTCGTAATGTGGTCGATTAGCTCTTGGTCATCTATTTTTTCGCGAATATGGTCATAGCCTTTTTTAGGATATCTACCTCTTGTTTTAAACGAAGATTTTCTTTCTGGATGGCGGCTATTTCAGCTGCAGTTAACTCCCCAGTTCCTTCAATTGGAGAATGAAGTTTAATCCATTTGTAAATTGTGACTTCTGACACACCATATTCGCTAGCTAATTGATTGACCGGTGTACCCGAGCGATAAAGCTCGACTACTGTTTGTTTGAATTCTTTATTGTACTTTTTTTGACTCATGGTCGGACACGTTCTCTCTTTACTCAATTCTATTGATTTAACCGAGGTGTGTCCACTCATCTATAATACATCCACTCTATAAAACATCAAAAACGAATTATGTTACTTACAAAACCTTAAATATGTGTAAAGAACTATTAATCTCAATTACAGAGCCATCGAAGAAGATGATAAAGTTTAGTATGAAAAAGAAGCCATGTTCATTTTACTGAAACATAGCTCTTTTTTCGTTAATTTCCAAAACACTTCTTATATTTCTGCTACTATCAAAGGAACGGATTTTTGTATCTTTATATATTACATGCCACCATACTTATGATTCTATATTTTGAAATGTAAAGTTTAATATATACTTACATCTGTAACTACATTATTTTTACAACAATTCCTTTGCAAGTAGCTTATAGGAATTCATGCGACTTTTTAGTGCATATTGATTGCAATTAAGCATCACTTCGTCAAATCCATACTGCTCTTGCTCTTCCACTAAAAATTCAGCGATTTCCTTAGGAGTTCCAACAAGATTGGCTTTACGATTATCGGCAATTGTCATTTTATCCAATTCCGTAAGTGGGTAATCCTGTGCTTCCTCAGGTGACATTACCTGAATGATTTGTCCCTTCATAAGCTGGAGACGAGTAATATCAATAGGTCTAGCCAAATATTCCGCTTCCTCTAATGTATCTGCAACTGTCGCCGCATAGGTAACGATTATTTGTGGTTTCTCCATGTAATAGGAAGGTGTAAAGTAAGTTTTATACGCATCAAAAATATCCTTTGTCATATTTCCAGTGAAAAACTGCGCATATGAATAACCCACACCTAGTCGTCCTGCCTGCATAGCGCTTTGACCACTAGAACCAAGTAACCAAGCCTCTGGTAATTGAATATTTACTGGTGCCGCTATCACTTGGTCATAAACATTTTCGCCCGTTTTTTGATTATTCATCAATTTTAAAATGATTTCAAGCTTATCATATTGCTCTGTAAATCGTTCTCTTCGGCCTTCTGCTAGTGCATAAATAGAGGCATGGTCGCCACCAGGGGCTCTGCCTACACCAAAGTCAATTCGATTCGGTGCCAAGCCACATAATGTTTTAAAGACCTCTGCCAGTTTATACGGTGAATAGTGCATCATCATCACGCCACCTGTACCGATGCGAAGACGCTTTGTTTTCGCAGCTAAAAAAGCAGCTGTCACCTCGGGCGCTGAACTTGCCAATGAATGACTATTATGATGCTCCGCTAGCCACATTCGATGATAGCCAAGCTCTTCACCTAAAAGCGCTATTTGTTCTGTGCGCTGAAATGCTTCCTCCGCAGTATGGCCTTTTGGTACAGGCATTTGATCTAAAATACTTAATCTCATTGAACACACCTCTTTGTCTCTATGTCCTCCTCTTCACTCTAATATAGGAAGTTCGTTTTACAAAGTAAAAGACCTTACTCATAGGCAAGCTGCTCCATATGCCATGTTTCATAAACCATGCCAATAAGCATTCGTCTTTGTTCTGCACTCAATACTTCATCATTAAACTTCGTCGCATAAACAGTAAATTGCTGGGTTTGTTCATCTACTACAAACTGTAAAATCGCATGCCCCTTTTCACCTTGAAATGTAATATCACCTGATAATTCGACAACATGCTCACCCGTTTTAGCCTGATAATATCGCCAATATGGTTCAAAAAATGCATAATTAAATGCATTACGAACAGCTACATCCGAAAAATTTTCCAAATATCCTTCTTTCACTATATTGATATACTCATGATCTGTAATATCTTTTTTAGCATTATAAACATATCCGACAAGTAGCCCCATAAGGACAACACAAATAAATACTCTTACATGATTTGCTAAACTCAAATGTCATCACGTCCCCTTTACGTAAAAAACACTATCACCTACATAATACATTAAAAAATGCACTTAAAATAGAATATTTTTGATTTTTGTAGAATTTTAAAATATTAAATTAAATTTCAATACTACTCTATTAAAAAAATAATAGAGAAATACTATTTAAGCTATTTACAGTTATTTTTCATTTCGCTAATATCAAATTATTATCATAGAAAAGAGATGACCTATTGTGCCTTTCGATTTAGATGTAAACATTTTACTCATTCTTATCTTTTTTGGCTTTCTTGCTGCATTTATCGATTCTGTTGTAGGAGGCGGCGGGCTTATTTCATTACCAGCGCTTATGTTTGTTGGTCTTCCACCATCTGCGGCCGTGGCAACCAATAAATTAGCAGGTACAATGGGGTCACTAACAAGCACTTTGACTTTTTATCGCTCTGGACAATTAGATATTAAATCCGTTTATAAATTGTTCCCGTTTGCTTTTATAGGTTCAATGATTGGTGCATGGATTGTCCATCTGATGGATCCTAGCGTTCTCAAACCATTAATGCTTGTAATGCTAGCAGCCGTAGCTATTTACACTATTTTCAAAAAAGACTGGGGTAGCATGTCTACCCATAAAAAATTGACACCTAAACGTTACGCATTTTTTGTGGTGATCATTACCTTAATTGGGTTCTATGACGGCTTTTTAGGGCCAGGGGCAGGCTCATTTCTACTATTTGCCTTTTTAATGGTTGGCTTTGACTTTTTAAAATCAGCAGGCAATGCCAAATTTTTAAATTTCGCAAGTAATATTGCCGCCCTTCTTATGTTTATATACTTAGGGCAAATAAATTATGCCTATGGTTTACCAATGGGACTTGCACAAATTGCTGGAGCCATTGTTGGTTCTAAATTTGCCATTAAACGTGGTAGTGGGTATGTACGTAAATTATTTATCGTAGTGACAATTCTATTACTATTGAAAAATACATATGACTATTTTTCATAATTGGTTCGAAGGGAGACTTCTGTACCTGTCGCTTTCGGTACAAAAATTATCTGCTGAAGGAAGTACAATTATTTTCATCACAACACTTAAATGGTTGTGTATGATCGCTTTTGTTTTTGTATGGTACTACTTTAGAATGATAAAACTTATCTCATAGTAGAGGTAAGTTTTTTTATTGCTATCAACTTTTTCTCCCCTTTTGCACGTCTAGTAGTTGTATACAATTTGAAAATTAAAAAGGAGCTTCTTTGGACATGAAAACAAGAAATGCATTTCAACATGAAGAAATATTTGTCCAGCTTATTCGTGAACAGAAAGAACGGTTTTATTTGCTCGCGTATAACTATACGAAAAATGAACAGGACGCACTTGATGTTGTACAAGACAGTATTCAAAAAGCAATGCTTTCACTTGATCGACTAGAAAATGTCGAGTATATGAAAAGCTGGTTTTATAAAATCGTCGTACGTACTGCTATTGATTTTTTACGTAAGCATAAACGCTTACAGGTGACAGACGATGATACATTGCAATATTTAACACCTGCACAAGAGGATGTCTACGAAAACGTTGACTTAGAGCATGCGTTAGAGGACTTACCTCAAATGTATCGTGAAGTTGTCATTTTACACTATTTTGAAGATTTAAAGCTCGCTGATGTAGCAGATATCCTTAACATTAAGCTAAGCACAGCCAAATCTCGCCTTTATAAAGCGTTAAAACTGCTAAAAATCCAAATGCAAGATGTGAAGGGAGAAACAGCACATGGATGAAAAATTAAAACAATTAGAAAAACAATATAATGAAATACCTATTCCAAAGGAGCTTGATTTTGTAGTTGAGAAAGCACTAAAGCAAGGTAAAAAGAAGAGAAAAAATCGAGCACCACAATGGTTACTTGGATCGGCAGCGGCTGCAGCCCTTTTTACAGCTAGTTTAAATGTTAGTCCAGCAATGGCACGAACTCTTTCAGAAATTCCTGTTGTTGGTAGTATCGTAAAAGTTTTAACATGGACTGAATATGAGGTAAAAGAAGAAACATTTGATGCTGACATTAAAGTACCTTCTATTGAAAACTTAGAAAACAAAGATCTTGCCAATACTTTAAATGAAAAATACCGTTCAGAAGGTAAGGCTCTTTATGATGACTTTGTTTCTGAAGTTGATTATATAAAGGAAATTGGAGGCGGTCATGCAGGGATAGATAGTGGTTATGAAATTAAAACAGATAATGAGCAAATCTTATCGATTGGCCGTTATACTGTCAATACAGTTGGATCATCTTCTACAGTTATGCAGTACGATACAATTGATAAACAAAATGAAATATTAATTACATTGCCGATGCTATTTAAAGATGATAATTATATTAAAACGATCAGTGAAAACATTATTGAACAAATGCGTGAGCAAGCGGCATCCGACTCAGATAAAACGTACTGGGTAAAAGGAGGAGGCATTCCTGACGAAGAGCTTTTTGACGAATTTAAAGCTATTAAAGCGGATCAACAATTCTATATTTCTGATAAAGGAAAGCTTGTTATCTCCTTCGATAAATACGAAGTAGCACCTGGCTATATGGGTATAGTAGAATTTGAAATCCCAACAGATGTCCTGAAAAAGGATCTTGTAAGCACAGAATATATTCATTAATCATTTTGTTATAAATATAGTTCCAAAACACGAGGTATTTGACGATAAATTGTCAAATACCTCGCTTTTTTATGTATCATACACTCTTTTAAGAGGAGCCTGTCATGCTTATAATCCTCACTTTTTGTCAAAGCTAAAGTGTATCAATTAACGTTAGAGGGTTTTCATATGAAAGGTGTAGGAACAATTAGTATTTTACATGTTATTTTTTTATCCATGACTGTCATTGGCTTAAAAAATCACGTGACAATTATTCCCCCACTACTTGATGTTGCAGGAAGGGACGGATGGATCTCTGTACTAATGGCCTCAGCTATTATATTCTTTTGGCTATTTCTTTTAGTTTATATACAAAAAAAGACAAATCAGGAGCCAATCAGGGACTGGTTAGATGAAAAAATCGGAAAAACAGGCTCAACAATTATTATTTATAGTATCGCTATATTTTTATTCATCCTCAGTGCTTTTACGATGGTTGAAACACTGCAATGGGTAAACACAACATTTTTACCCCAAACTCCAGTCATTATGTTATTACTCATATATACGGTTCTTTGTATTTTACTCGTTACAACAAGTTTACAAACCATTGCTATTTTAAATGTCTTTGTATTATTCGGTGTAGTAGTCTTTGGCTTTTTTGTCGCATTTACAAATCTACAGGTAAAAGAATACGAGTTATTACGCCCATTTTTTGAGCACGGATTCACCCCTGTTATGAAAGGGATGATTTATCCAGCTTCAGGATTTATTGAACTATTAATGCTTTTATTTTTACAACATCAATTTAAAGAGCGTATTCGTTGGTATCATTTTGGCATCATGCTTTTCATTTTAATGGGACTTACTTTAGGTCCGCTGATCGGTGCAATTACAGAATTTGGTCCAACTGAAGCAGCAAAGCAAAGATATCCTGCTTACGAGGAATGGGGATTAGTATCGATTGGTCGCTATATTGAGCATCTTGACTTTTTCTCTATTTATCAATGGCTTACTGGAACATTTATACGAGTTGGCTTCTTTTTATATGTAATAGCGGATTTACTGAAAATGACTGGGGATCCAAAACGAATATGGAAAATGCTAGCTCCCCCCTTCTTTCTACTTTGTTTGCCGTTAATTATTTTAAATGAAAACATATTTTTGAAAGTGAAAGGGAACTATATATTAACAGCTACTTTTATTTTCTTTTTTCTTTTATCCATTTTTTTCGTACTAGTAGCTTTCTTTTCAAATAAATCTTCTAAAAAAGGGAAACCTGAAAAACAAGAAATGGAAAGTGGTGAGTTATAATGCCTCAGCAGGAGAAGGCTATAGACCTAAACACCTTAAAAAAACTATTTCAAAAATCAGCAGATATTCAATTTCAGGAATATACATTTAATCAACAAAAGGTTCAATTCATAACTTGTGATGCAATGATAGACCAACACCTGCTCAATGAAGTCATTATTAGGCGTATCCAATTTCTTTATGATCATTTAGCTGATACATCTTTTGAAGAAAATATTACAAATCAACTTCATATCCCGACTCTTCAAAAAGTCAAAGATAAAGAAGAAGCTATTACCTTTGTATACACTGGTTTCTTATTACTTTACTTTGAGGAAGAAGAACTTTTATATGCTAGTAATATCGCTAAAAAGCCTAATCGAAATCCGGAAGAGACGAGAATGGAAGTTCTTGTTAAGGGACCTAGAGATAATTTTATTGAAGATATTCGCGTCAACATTGCACTATTGCGCAAACGTTTACCAACGAATTCGTTTTGTGTAGAAAAAATGGAAGTAGGTAAACGTTCAAAAACAACCGTGGCCATTCTTTATTTCGATGATATTGTCGATATGGATATTTTACATGGAATAAAAAAACAACTAGCATCTGTAGATACAGATATTGTCTTTAGCGGGGATATACTAATGGAGCGGATTAACAAAAACTCTAAGCTTTTCCCGAAATTTGATTATACTGGACGGCCCGATTATGCTATTCAGTCACTAATTAGAGGACGCTTTCTCATTCTCGTTGATGGTGTAGCATATGCCGTCGTCACACCTGTAAATTTATTTTTACTGCTGAAATCTGCAGAGGATAATGAATATCCTGTCATTTTCAGTTCTGTTGAACGACTTTTGAGGATCTTAGGGATTTTAATTGGGTTACTGTTGCCCGCATTTTGGCTCTCGCTAACGACTTATCACCAAAATCAACTACCATTTCAGCTCTTAGCAACAGTTGTCCAAGCAAAAACAGGGCTACCTCTCCCCTCCTCTCTCGAAATGTTACTAATGCTATTAATGTTTGAATTGTTTCGTGAAGCTGGCTTACGTCTGCCTTCTGTTATTGGAGGGACGATAAGCGTTGTTGGCGGTTTAATTATTGGTGATGCAGCCATTCGCGCAGGTGTGACAAGTCCAGAAATGATTGTAGTTATTGCTATCTCTACAATTGCAACATTTACACTTGTAAACCAATCTCTTGTCACAACCATCAGTATATTGCGTGTTGCTTTCATTCTTGCCAGTGCATTTTTTGGTTTATTTGGATTTTTTATATCCCTTTACCTTACACTTCTTTACTTATGTAATATCCGAATCTATGGTTACTCTTACATGAATCTTGCCACAGATTTAAATTGGTCAACTATTAAAAAATCGATCTTCCGCTTATCTGCAAAAAGTTACACTGAGCGTAATAAAGCACTTGCACCTCAAGATTACACTCGTACCGCTGAAACCAAGGAGAAGAAATGAAGAAAAAAAGGCAATAAGAAATATCCCCTCAAATGAGCATATCTATTTGAGAGGATATTTCAATTTAAGTAATGCCATTTTTAGTTTAATTCAACATACTCCTGCATGGATGGCTCCCCTTGTCCTTTACGAAACTGAATATGATGAAGCTTAGCGAAAATGCCATTTTGTGCAACAAGCTCATCATAAGTTCCATCTTCTTCAATTCCATTTGGTGTCACTACTAGGACTCGATCAGCATTGCGGATGGTTGCCAGTCGATGGGCTATAACTAGGGTTGTTCGATTTTCAGCAAGCTCAGTTAATGACTGTTGGATAATCATCTCTGTTTCTGTATCCAAAGCAGAGGTTGCTTCGTCTAATATTAAAATCGGTGGGTTTTTTAGGAACATTCGAGCAATGGCAATTCGTTGCTTTTGTCCACCGGAAAGCTTTAAACCACGCTCCCCGATTTGCGTCTCATAGCCATTTGGAAGCTCTGCGATAAATGCCTCTAAATGTGCCCTTTTAGCCGCCTCACGAATTTCTTCCTCACTAGCACCTAATTTTCCATAAGCAATATTTTCTCGAATAGTCCCTGTAAATAAAAAGACATCCTGCTGTACGATACCAATTTGCGAACGTAATGAAGCCTGTGTCATATTTCGCACATCAATCCCATCAATCGTAATGGCACCGCTACTTACTTCATAGAACCTTGGAATTAAAGAACAAATCGTTGTTTTACCAGCTCCGGATGAACCAACAAATGCAATCGTTTGTCCAGCAAGTACGTCAAAGGAAATATCCGTTAACACCGTTTTGGATGTGTCATAATTAAAGTGAACATTGTTAAATGAAATATCTCCGTAAAGATGTTGAACTGCCTTTGCCCCTTCACGATCCAGGATTTCTGGTTCCTGTTCTATTAATTCACGGAAGCGTTTAAAGCCTGCCATCCCCTTTGGATAAAGCTCTAGCAATGCACTAATTTTATCGATTGGTTTAATTAGAACATTTGTATATAAAACAAAGCTAACTAGCTCACCGTAAGATAGTTTGCCACTAAAGCTTAGCCATGACCCCACAACAAGCACAACTAACGTTAACAAACGTGTCATCATATAAATACTGGAGTGCGTTCCTGCCATAATTTTATAAGCATACAATTTGGCAGAGCGGAATAAGCCGTTTTGCTCCTTAAAGCGTTCAATTTCAAAAGCTTCATTTGTAAAGGATTTGACCACGCGTACGCCAGATACACTATCCTCTACACGACCATTCACATCAGCGATTTTCCCATACATTGTTTTCCATGCATTGTTCATTTTAATATTGCTAAATGTAACAAGCCATGTTAAAAACGGCACCATTATTGCGGCAATTAACGCTAATGTTGGATTAACATTAAACATAATAGCAAAGGCCCCGACAAATGTCATAATCGCAATAAATAAATCCTCCGGTCCATGATGGGCAAACTCGCCGATATCAAATAAATCATTTGTAATACGGCTCATAATATGACCTGTTTTCGTATTATCAAAAAAACGGAATGATTGACGCTGAACATGTGTAAATAACTCTTGTCGCATATCTGTCTCGATGTTAATACCTAGTTTATGTCCTAAATAGTTGACAATAAAGTTAAGGATTGTGCTAATTACATAAACAAGTAATAATAGCACACTTACTTTGACAATCATGCCCCAGTCACCTGTAGGTAATAACTCGTCAATAAACCACTGAACAGCTAGAGGAAAAGCGAGTTCTAAAATTGCTACAATGATCGCACTCGAAAAATCGATCACAAATAATCGTTTATGTGGTTTGTAATATGAAAAAAACTTTCTATACATGTATGTCTCCTCTCTATGCTGCTAATATTTTCGCATCTCTCCAATAGTACCACTTGTTTAAACTGTTCGGTAAAGGATTTTTTCACTTTATTTTCACATTTTTATTTGCAATGGATTAGAAACATGTTATAATCCATGTATAAAGAATTGAATAGCTTTTGACAATTTTGTCAAAGGGGAGTAGCTAGCAGATGTAAATGAAACATCTGATTTCACATTCGTCATTACATGGTCATATGCCATCGGGTGTGAAGGCATTTTTTGTCGTACACGATATTTTTCTGTGCAACTAACAGTTAATTGCTTAGCAAGACCTTTGCCTATTTTTTAGGCAGAGGTCTTTTTATTTTGCCTAAAATGCAAAGAATACGTTAAAAGCAGCACATTCATTTCTGTTCGAAGTACAAAGGAGGAAACAAATTTGGAGGCAATTTTATTAGAGTACGCATGGGTACTCATCGTATTAATTGTACTAGAAGGTTTATTAGCTGCTGATAATGCAGTTGTTATGGCCGTTATGGTAAAACATTTACCTAAGGAACAACAGCAAAAAGCACTATTATATGGTTTAATAGGAGCATTTATTTTCCGCTTTGCTGCACTATTCCTTATTACAACGCTCGTTAATTTCTGGCAAATTCAAGCTCTTGGTGCTGCATACTTATTATTCATGTCAGGTAAGCATATTTATGATTCACGGAAGGCTGTACAAAACCCCGAAGAAATTCAAGAGCCTAAAAAACAATCTGGCTTCTGGATGACTGTTATGAAAGTTGAGCTTGCCGACATCGCCTTTGCGGTAGATTCAATTTTAGCAGCGGTTGCTATTGCAGTAACGCTACCACATGTCGGAGATTTTGATATTGGCGGCATTAATGTTGGTCAATTCTCAGTGATGTTCTTAGGTGGTATTATTGGTGTTATCATGATGCGTTTTGCGGCTCGTTGGTTCGTGCAAGTTCTTGATAAATTCCCATCACTTGAAACAGCTGCCTTCCTAATCGTAGGCTGGGTTGGTGTAAAGCTGGCTGTTCTAGCATTAGCACACGAAAAACTAGCTATAATTCCACATGATTTTCCACACTCAACAACGTGGAAGCTTATTTTCTGGACTGTATTAATTGGTATTGCCCTTGGTGGATACTTAGTTGGCGTGAAAAACCAAAAGAAAAATGCAAAATAATTAATCAAAAATTCGCCTAGACATACCATCTTGGCGAATTTTCGATTTTATACAATTTCTCAGAGGATTCCCTATCACCCTGCCAAAAAACTGGCTAGTCCAGATCCGTCATGATTGTTTCCACAAACCGAAGAAGCTGTGGATGACATTTGTTAAAATATACGCCCTGTATATTAGTTGATTGGAGTGGCGGCTGGGCGACTCCTTGGGGATTAGCGAAAGAGGAACGAAGGCTAAGAACATCACGTCCTGTGATAACGCCTTCGGACCAACATCCTGCCGCTACGTTAGCACTAAGCTTTCGCGCAAAAAACATCTGTTGCCCCAAGCGGCTCATCGGACGCCCCCAGGAAGCTCTGCTCTGCGCGAAAGCGCAGCGTCAGCAACAAATGTTGTATCTGTGCGAAAGCGAAGCGGCAGCAACAAAGCGCCCAGTCGGAACGGAAATCAACCACACGTAATGAGCCAAATTTTTATAAATTTGAATCTTTTTAGAAACTGGTTCGTATAATTATAGATAATTATTTTACAAAAGAAAGGATTTTTCAACATGGCATATGCTAACCGCAATCATAACTTGAACAAAATTTTGAAACACTTTGCCTTTATGTGGGTGTTAACAGTAATCGGGATGTACATCGCAACATTTTTACCCCCTGCTATTATCATGCCGATATCCATTATTACAATTGTGCTTCTTATCATTGCCTGCTTTGTGCGAAGTCTGAAACTCGCTAATTCCATTATGTATACGATCCCCTTCTTAATGGGGATTACACTATTTTGGACAACACAATTTTTCATTGCAGAGCTAGGACAACAGCTTGTGTTACTTGTTTTCGTAGCGACCGTAGCCATCTTCATTGTGCTAGCACTTGTTGGTATGATGATGAATAAAGACATTTCCAATTGGGGAAGCTATTTATTCACCGTATTAATCGTTGTACTCGTATTTTCTCTAGTTTTTATGTTTATCCCTGTAAGCAATATGGTTGGACTGATTATAGCGGGAGTAACTGTACTACTATTTAGTCTCTATACAGTTTATGACTTTAACCGAATCCGACATAATCACGTTTCAGATGATGAAGTCGTTGGTATGGCCTTAAATCTTTACTTAGATTTTATTAATTTATTTACTAATCTATTAGAAGTAATTTGGCGATTAAAAAATGAATTTGAATAAAATTGAAGATTTCTTCAGTGGGGTTGGGGTTCGCTTCATCCCCCACTGGATAGAAGGACACAAACATTTCCAATGAAAGTATTTGTGTGACCGACATCCTGTTGCCCCTCACCAATCGGGCTTTTACAAGCAGTTAACTTCCCATCTTTCTCCTTAATTTTGAGGTAGGAATCTTACTACGGGATTTTTTAATTGAGAACAAATATCATTTGTATAACCCCCTACCTTCGTTGTATACTATAAGACATCAACAGGTATTTACTACTAAGGGAGGAAAACTTTTATGTTATCTGAAAAACTACACACAGCACTAAACGAACAAATGAATTTTGAATTTTTCTCAGCGCACGCCTATATGGCAATGGCAGCATACTGTACAGACCAAGATTATGATGGCTTTGCCAACTTCTTTTTAGTACAGGCTGAAGAAGAGCGCTTCCATGCTATGAAATTTTATAATTTTCTAAGTGATATGGGCTACCGCGCAACAATCCACGGCTATGATAGCCCTGAAAATAATTTTGATTCGATTCTACATGCTTTTAAATCTGCTCTTTCACACGAAAAAGAAGTGACTCGCCGCATTTACAATTTATCCGATATCGCTTTAGATGAACGTGAGCATGCAACAATGGCTTTCTTAAAATGGTTCATAGACGAGCAAGTAGAAGAAGAATCAACGTTCGATACGTTAATTCGTAAAATTGAACGCATTCAAAGTGATTCCAACGCAATCTTTATGCTTGATGCTGAATTAGCTAGCCGTACTTTTTCACCAGATGCTGAAGCATAAAATTTATATTTAATTAAAAAAGAATCTGCCGTATGAGCAGATTCTTTTTTGACTATTTCAATGGAATTTCAACCGTTTGAGTTCCATCTAAAAAGTTTTCATAATGGGTGAAATAAATGCGGACTGGATTGGCAACTTCCTTTATGTCATATGTTTCTGTTTGTTCGATTATGTTTTCATCAGGTCTATGGAAACTTGTTGAATTACTGTAAACAGTTTCGCCATTTGCATCAATTGCTGTGCCAAGTAAACTGATATTTTTATCTTTATAAGAAGTTGGAACATTTATTGTTACCATTCGCTTATTAACTTGAACCTTTAAGCCCGGGAGTGGTGGTTTGGATAGTACTTTCTTTTGCTTAAAATCTACTTCTATAAAATCCTGTCCTTTTGGCAATGCTTTTACTTTACCAATGGATAAGGTCAACTTTTTGGGCTCTCTAAAATAATTACTTTGCATAAAGACCGTTTCTTCTTCATCTATAAGATTACCTGTAGCTGTTAAGCCATTACTGATTGTCGTCCACTCCTCCCCTTTTTCATCCAATAGACGTATGTCATCAAATCCTAAAATACGCATTTCATTATTTGGATCAAGAACGATTGTAATACCTGTACGAAGTGGTGAAATAGAAACGGACTTGACGATGATATGCTGTTCTTCAAAGCTCATTTTTTCATTCAATTCATAGATCTTCGTTTTCGCAATTGGCTTTTTAAGTAAAAATGGAATCGTAAATTCTGTTTGTTTTTCATCATCAAATTGTATATTTAATTCAAATTTGGCATTGTCATAACTAATAGGATCCTTAAATGTAGCCTCAAGTTTTTCTTCAATCAAAAATGTTTCCTTTTCGTCATACCCGCTGTAACTCATTCCTGCAGGTAATACCCTACCATTTTGGCGGAGCTCTATTTCCTTGATTTTTAAATGACGAACATCAAACGGTGCGGAAAATGTATAAGGTAAAATCATACCTGTTTCATCAGCAATAACCCCTAGTAGTGTAAAAGTTAAACCATTTTTCGTTTGTGACAATCCTAGTTCCTCATAATAGTTATTATGGAGTATATCTTCGACACCTTTATCGTACGTGATCATCTGAACTAGTGGAGCAAAGCCTGGGATTTTTGCGATGGCACTAGCAAAAGCTGGAGATATACGAATGGACGTTACAAATAGCAATAGTAATGCACAAGTAACAACGATGCCCTGCCATTTACGTTGTCGATTACGCTTCTCTTTTTGAAAGCGTATGATACTTTTTATGTACGACTCTTCTAATTGTTCATGCGGAATGTCAATTTGTTCCAACTCTTTGACGAAAGTATCATAATCATGCTTTTTTACCTGTTTCATCTACAGCTCTCCCTTCTCCATAAAATAGAGTTTTAACTTTTTCAATGCCCCATGCAACCTCGATTTCACTGTTCCTTCTGGAATATTTTGAAGTGCAGCAATATCTTGATTTTTATAGTCTTGAAAATATTTCAAAAAAATTAGCTCCTGTTGCTCTTTTGGTAGCTTTGTAATGATATCAGTCATTTCAAAACGCTCATGATTCGATGCAGTGTTACCGATATCTATGTTCTCCTGTAAATCTAGACGCTTACTTTTTTCCCGCATATCATGACAAATATTGAGTAAAATTCGGACAAGCCACGTACCAAAATAAGCTGGTTCTTTTACGGTATGTATCTTTTTTAAGCTACGGTATGTTGCTTCTTGCACTGCTTCAATGGCATCATGTTCATTCTTTAAATAGGCGAATGCCATACGGTACATTGTCTGTTCATATTGATTAAGTAATTGTAAAAATGCTAGTTCGTCTCCAGCCATCGCACGCTTTACCAATGCTTGTTCATCCAACACATTCACTCCCTTCTATTTATTAGACAAACGAGCTGACACTTTCGTTCATTTTATTTTCTTTTAATGCAAATAAAAATGCGAAGTTCTTCTCAAAAAGAAAACATATCCCAAAAAACACGGATATGCTTCATCAACAAGTTTTTTATTCATTCACAGTTTACTTTCGTCGCTCATATGGCTTTGCTACTTCGCTAGCTTTAAAATTATAAACGGGTGTAATCACTTTTAATATATCAGCAGTTTCCTCGAGAACAGATGTAATTTCTGACATCGGCTTATAAGCCATTGGCGCTTCATCCAACGTTTCTTCGTTTACGGATGTTGTCCAGATACCTCGCATCGTTTCTTTAAAATCTTCCATGTTTAGCGCTTCTTTTGCAGCACGTCGAGAATACATACGTCCCGCTCCATGTGGTGCCGAGTAATTCCATTCTACATTCCCTTTCCCTATACAAATAAGTGAGCCATCTCGCATATTCATAGGAATAACCAGCTTCTCTCCTTTATTTGCTCGAACGGCTCCTTTTCTTAACGTCATTGTTTCCGTATCAATATAGTTATGGATCGTATCAAACGTTTCGTTAAAGTGCCAGTTCATATGCTTCGCAATTGTTTCAGCAATTGTCCAACGATTCATCCGAGCATACTGCTGAGCAATTTTCATATCGTGAATATAATCATGGAAATACTCACCCTCTAAATACGCCAAATCTTTTGGTACAATAGGATTTTGCTCTTTATAAGCTTGAATCATCGCTTGAATTTCTTTTTCCCGCCCCTGATTTTTCAGTTCGCCTATTTTTTCTTTTAAATCTTCTCGTTGCAATGTTTCATAGGCTCTTTTTTGATGCCAATTTGCTACCTTAGCTCCGACATAACGCGAGCCAGTATGGATAAGTAAATAATGTGTGCCGGCTTCGTCTTTTGCAAGCTCTATAAAATGATTGCCTCCCCCAAGTGTACCTAGTGATAAATTCGTATAGTCATCCTTTAAGCCACTCGCTACAAACTGTTTTCCTTCGAATTCTACAAAATGTCGGGCAGGCGATACTTCCTGATGGATATCCTGTCCGCTTGGTATATGTGCTCGAATTGTAGCATCAAGTTTAGAAAAATCTATACCCGTCTCATTTAACTCAGCTACAAATACACCGCAACCTACATCAATACCTACAAGGTTAGGCACTACACGATTCTGAAGCTGAATCGTTGTGCCAATAACACAGCCCTTCCCTGCATGATAATCTGGCATAATCCGTACTTTTGTTCCTTCCATAAAGGCTTGATTTGCCAATTCTTTAATTTGATCGATAGCCGATTGTAATGCTGTATTAGAATAAATTTTCACTTCCGTAAAACGTCCGTTAATTTGAATCATTTTAATCCCTCCTTCTATTTATACGAAAAAATACCATATTTTGTTTCATCCCTCATCATAAAAAATGCCCTAAAAGTTTAAATTACTTTTAGGACATTTCCTTTTACAGTCTATTCTTCATATTGGATATCTAATTTTTTCGGAATTTCTGGTATATCGTTTGATTTTACATCTGCTTCTACTAAAGCTAACGTATGTAACGGATATTTTTGCTGAGCTTCAAAAGGAATTGCCGTACTTTCCATTTTTTTGTTCATTTGACTACGTGCAAGTAAACCATTATTTGTTAAGTCAATGCTCACTAAACTGTTTATTGTTTCTTTTAGCATTTCAATATCCTTTGTTCTAAGGGGCATTTGCTCGTCCATTAAAAATGGTTGAACCTTTTCTTTAATATAGCCCTGTGCCTCAATCAAACAAGAAAATTCATTTAATTTGTTAGCGTATAATTGTAATTGGTGCTTTTCTCTTGAACGTTGTTGATTAAGTTCTTGCACTTTTTGCTCAATACGTGCCAAACGGTTTCTCGATAAATCCATTAGATGACTTTGTATGGATTGAATGGACTGAAGAATCAATGTCTCCGTTTCGTGTACTTTTTCAAAATGTGCAATACATAGTTCTTGCTGCTCATTTAACTTGTCGACACGTTCCTTGAAAAAGTCATTTTGTGTATGCTGACCAAAGATAGCCTTGATCAGACCTTTTCCATGAATTTTTTTATGTTGTGCGTCCAATCGATCATATTCACGCATATATTCGCTCTGCATATTGCGGTATTCCCGTACCTTTAGTTGATAATAAATAGCCTTTTCTGTAAAGCTTTCCACAATTTCATCTTGTAAATAATCATTTTGTGAAATGGTTTGTAAAAGCTGGTATAATGTTTGAACATTTTTAAATACATTGGCAACCTGTTCGTATTCTTGCTCATATTCAGTCACAATCGTTAAATCACGTTGATAGCGTGAAAATTCATATTGTGTATCGCCTGCGTACTTTTCAATGTTCTCAACAGCAGATTGGAAAGGATCTCTTTGTGGAATAACAGTTAATTCGAAGCGGAATCGTTCAAGCCATTGTAAAAAGCGAATTAAAATGGCATACGTTTTCTTATCACTATTTTCTGCAACTCGTTGAATTTCTGTAATTAAATGCTCGTACTGGCTTTTTTGCCAAAGTTCATCACTGTTAGTCTGTTTAGCTTCAAGTGCTTCTGTTGCAGAGATAGCAACAAAATTACTTGTTAAATGGCCAAACCGCTCTCTCTCTGAATTGATAAACATCTCCGTATTTTCATTTGAATCAATACCATTGATGACACAAAGAGGCTCAACACCTTTGTTTTTTAAGGTCTCCATCAATAATATTTCTGGATAAATAGCCATTGAACCTGAGCGTAATACCCAAAAGATTTCGTCAACACGGTTCATCAACGCTTCTGAGAAATAGGCCATTTCTCCTCCCCCTGCCTCCAATGAAACAGAATCTATGATTGTAACTGATTTTAATAAATCATTTTTCAAATATACTTCTAGGTAATCTAAATGCTCGCGTAGTATTTCAGATGCAAAAGTATCGCCAGTAGTCAATAATTCTAGCTTACTCATATCGAATGTGGCTACAACGCCATCTAAAAAATACGCTTTTATTTCTTCATTTTCACCGTAACGCAAGAATGTATTTACACCTGTAGAATGCTGATCACTAACAGACAAAACTTGACGTCCTAGCAGTCCATTCACTAGTGTTGTTTTTCCAACACGCTCTTTCCCGACAAGAAGAATCATCGTTTCGTTGTTAGCATCTTGAATGATACGGTTTAAGTGTTTAGCTGTATCTTTCACATATGTATTTTGTACAATAATGCCATGTAATTGGCGTAAATGATCCACAAACTGTGGCAAAATATTATTCGCTGAGGTCGTATTTTCAATTGGCAGATTGTCAATGTTCGTCATCCTCATAACCTCTTTTCGTATGTATATATATTCATTATAAATGAAACTAGCCCTTCTCTAATACATAGTACTTAGAATTAATAATAAAAAAGGATAATTTACTTACTTTCAGTTGTCACAAATAGGAGTTCATACTTATACTATTAAACCTATAATCTCAAATATTATTCCCCACTAAGACTAAAAGAAATACTATATATATAACTATTATAAATTAAATAGGAGAGTTAGTCTTTCAGCACCTACTCTCCTGCTCTATTTTATTAAAGTGACTTTTATACTATAAATCTGTCATTGTACTTTATTCTTCTCCAGCCATACGTGCGTAAACGGCTTCAAGTGTTGGCATCCCGCTTTGGGCACCGTATTTCTCTACAGATAAAGAAGCGGCAAGATTTGCGAAGTACACGGCCTGATCCAAAGATTGTCCTTCTACTAATGCATAAGCGAGTGCACCGTTAAACGTATCCCCTGCGCCAGTCGTATCTACTGCATTTGTCATAAAACCTGGAACATGTATTGGATATTCGCCATCAAAATAGCGTGCTCCATTACTACCTAACGTAATAATCATTTTATTAGGATATTTTTCTAATAGTTGATCAAAATGATCGCCAAACAATTGCTTACACTCCGTTTCATTTGGTGTGATATAAGTGATATCATCCATCCACTGCACATCAAAATTAGCCGCTGGTGCTGGGTTTAATAAAACAGGTACATTAGCTTCTTTACATAATTTTATTGCATACGCAGTCGTTTCCATTGGGATTTCTAGCTGCATAATGACCATCTGACTTTTTTGAATGATTTCTTTCGCTGCCTCTATATGGTCAGGCTTTAATTCATAATTAGCGCCAGGTACGACAATGATGCGGTTATCATTATTGTAGATTAGAATATTAGCTATCCCAGTAGGTACTGAAGTGCTTGCAATCGCTTCTGTTTGAATGTGCTCTTGCTGTAAAACAGTGCGCAATGTTTCACCAAAACTATCAGAGCCTACACACCCTATCATTGCGATTTCACTTCCAAGACGTGCAGCAGCAACTGCCTGATTAGCCCCTTTTCCTCCTGGCATTGTTTGAAAATCTTTACCAAGGATTGTTTCACCCTGCTTTGGAAAAGCTTCCATTTGTACAACTAAATCCATATTTAAGCTACCTATAACTGTAATCATCTGTTGACCTACTTTCTTTTTATTTTTCCATTCTAACCGAGAAAACAGTAGAAAGACAGGATCATTTACATTTGATCATTACGATGAGGTATTTAGCTTCTCATCTGATATTCTCCAGCTTTTTTAATGGGACCCATATATTTTTACCTATAAAATAGTAAGCTGTCTTGAAAGAAGTCTACAATAAAAGTGAAGTTAATTATTTCGATACACCTATTTTCAATTTATAGTTTTCCCAATAAACCTTTCCTTGCCTCTAATTCAATTCTTCGATCACAATCTTCACAGGAAAATTTCCCTTGCATATTTTGTTTATACAGTCTGTATTTCTTTGATCCTTCTACCACTTCAAATGTTTTCTTACAAAAAATACAATGAAGCGAATAACTAATCATAATGTTTCCTCCTTCAAACCTATGTGGATTTTTTTGGAATATAGCACAAAGCATAATGAAACCGAAAATATGATACTTATAATACCTAAAATAATTGCAGTCATTTGAAGCGTAAATAATTCTGCAAACAAACCTAATAGAAACGTAAAGGTAATTTGTAAAATATTTTGAAATATATTTGAAATACTACCGAATCTCCCCATCATTTCTGGCGGTACATTTTGCTGATAAAATGTTTCATAACCTGTATTACTAAATGCCATAAAAAAGCCTAGAAAAATAAAACTTACACATGCCAATATACTTGATGTCGAAGCATAAAAGGCTGTATAAAACACCATTGTCAAGAACAAGCCAAAAGCCATATATGAACGGGTGGACCATTTCTTCGCAAAGCTTGCAGCAACCAATCCACCTAAAATCGCTCCTGCTCCTGCAATACTCACAAAAGCTCCATATATGCTATCCGATAAAGCTAAATCTTGTTTTATAAATGTCGCTTCTTGAGAATCAAGCGCAAATGCAATCATTAACGCACTTTGGAACAATAAATAAATCGTAATAAATAACGGATTTTGTCGGATGAAAGCCACTACAGTTACATAATCACTTTTTAATATTTGCCAAGTAATACGTTGCCTCTTCGAAGTTTCCTTCACATCATCTACATTAGGTAATAAGTAAATAATTATCGCACATACAAAAAATGTAAAGCTATTGAACCAAATTGTAACTGTTGTATTAAAAAGCATGATGAGAAGACCCGCTAGTGCTGGACCTACTAAAAACGAACCTGAATTGAACGTGCCAAGTATTGCATTGAATCGTTGTCTATCTTCTGAGGGAATAAATTTTGTAATATAATATGTACTACTAGGTCCAAAGAAACTACTCGCCATATTTGCTAAAAACAACAGCGCATAGATGAGCCAAATAGATTCCATAAACGGCATACAAAAAACGATAACACCTCGTATCATATCAGTTGTAATCATCAACTTGCGTTTATTCATACGATCAATGAAAGAGCCTGCGACCAAGTTGGTTAAAACTCTAGCGATAGGACCGACAATAAAGATCCCGGCCATCGCTGCAGGTGATTGTGTTAAATGCCATACAAATAAATTAAGTGCAACGAGGTAAATCCAGTTCCCTAAATTGGAAAAACCTAAGCCCCCAATTAACAGACTGTATTTTCGAATGATATTCATGATAAGTTCCCCCTTTCAAAATAACTAGCCTCATCATCATCCGAATCGTTTCACTGCCCCCCTACTAAACAATCCATTTATTCCCTCATAAATATATTATCAAAATATTTCATTAATTTGTTGTGTATTTTTACAAAACATTAACTTATCAATTATACCTCGACAGAATTGTGTCCGGAGGCATTAGGGCAACAGATGTTTTTTGTGCGAAAGCGCAGTGTTAACGTAGCGACAGCAACACGTTTTTTCTGTGCGAAAGCGAAGCGACAGCAACACCAACACGATGTTAGCAGGTGTGTTGATTGACCATTTTTATCCATCCCAATAACTAGAAGGCTCCGCATTAATGAGCTTTGATTATTCAGTGTTCGGGTGTGCTTTGAACGATATCCCCCTTCACATCCCTTGAAGTAGGAGTCTTCTGTCGGGAAATAAAAAAACGATAAAAAGACCGAAGACATCATCAAGTATGTCTTCAGTCTAAAGGAAATCGCATCAACGATTAATAGGCAATACGTTTTGCTTCGTAAGCAGCGATTTGTTCTTCGTATTTAAAGGTTAGGGCGATTTCATCCCAACCATTTAACAGTGTTTCTTTATAGTAAGGGTCGATGCTAAAATGATACACTACCCCATCTTCACATGTTACTGTTTGTGCCTCAAGATTGACTTCCACCATGTACGGTTTTTCTAAGCCCTTAGCTAATATTTCATCACACTCTGCTTCTGTTAACTTAATTGGTAATATCCCATTTTTGAAACAGTTATTATGGAAAATATCTGCAAATGATGGTGCAATCACTACATTGTAGCCGTAATCTAAGATTGCCCACGGTGCATGTTCACGAGAAGAACCACAGCCGAAGTTATCTTGTGCTACTAAAATTTTGGAGTCTTTAAATTCAGGTTTATTTAACACAAAGTCCTTGATTTCATTACCATCTGCATCAAAACGCCAATGGTAAAATAAAAACTGTCCAAAACCTGTACGCTCAATACGTTTTAAAAACTCTTTCGAAATAATTTGGTCTGTATCAACATTTTTACGATCAAGTGGTGTTATCACACTATTTACGATATTAATTGGTTCCATTTTCAATCATCCTTTCTGTGCTAATCAATTTCGCCTTGGCGTAATTGCGTCCTGGATTTTGAATTGTGCTTAGGCCTGCACGAGGCAGGTCAGTTAGCCGTTTTCGCAGGATGCGAAGGTTTAGGCTAACATCCTTATTTTGGCCCCTTTCAAAATCCGTGACATCTGCCAAAGGCTTTATCTTCATCCAGTCTTATTTTTGTATTTGGTAACCTACTGAATAGAAATTACAATCGTAATAATCTCACCACAAATATGAGGTGCCTTCTGAATGAAGATAAAAATTACACAGTTTCCTTTACGAATTCACGAACATCCACAAAGTGACCAGCAATTGCTGCCGCCGCTGCCATTGGCGGTGATACTAAGTGTGTACGAGAACCAGCTCCTTGACGGCCTTCAAAGTTACGGTTTGATGTTGATGCACAGCGTTCACCAGCTGGTACTACATCATCATTCATTGCTAAACACATGGAGCAACCTGTCTCACGCCATTCAAAGCCTGCATCTGTAAAGATTTTATCTAATCCTTCTGCTTCTGCTTGTTTTTTCGTCGAATGTGAACCTGGTACAACGATAGCTGTTACATTCTCATGCACCTTACGTCCTTTGATGATATTCGCTGCTGCACGTAAATCACTGATGCGTGAGTTTGTGCAAGATCCGATAAATACGTGTTGGATATCGATGGAAGTTAATGGTTGACCTTCCTCTAAGCCCATGTAGGCAAGTGCTTTACGAAGAGCGGCTTTATCTGACTCATCTTCATAATCTGCCTGTGTTGGAACATTACTTGAAACACCTGAACCCATTGACGGATTTGTTCCCCAAGTAATGATTGGTTCAATTTCTTCTGCTTGAATGATTCGAACTGTATCATATGTTGCGTCTTCATCGGATGCTAAACTTAACCAATAATCTGCTGCTTCCTCAAACTTTTCTCCTTGTGGTGCATGTTTACGTCCACGGATATAGTCAACAGTCGTTTGGTCAGGGGAAATTAGCCCTGCCTTTGCACCTGCTTCAATCGACATGTTACAAATTGTCATCCGTTCTTCCATAGATAGCTTGTGGATAGCCTCTCCAGTGAATTCCACAATATGTCCTGTGCCGACACCGATACCGAATTTAGAAATAATCGCTAAAATAATATCTTTGGCCGCTACCCCTACAGAGAGCTCACCTTCTACACGAATTTCCATTGTTTTTGGCTTGTTCTGCCATAACGTTTGCGTTGACAATACATGTTCTACCTCGGAAGTACCAATACCGAAGGCAATCGCTCCAAAAGCACCGTGTGTAGAAGTATGGGAGTCACCACAGACAATCGTTTTACCAGGTTGAGTTAAACCTAGCTCTGGTCCAATTACGTGAACGATTCCTTGGTCAGGATGCCCCATCCCTGCAAGCTCAACGCCAAACTCTTCAGCGTTTTTTGCCAACGTTTCGATTTGGTTTCGTGCAATTGGATCATGGATTGTTGGTAGATTTTTTGTAGGCACGTTATGATCCATTGTCGCAAAGCTTAATTCTGGACGACGCACTTTACGTCCGTTCATTCGTAAACCTTCAAAGGCTTGCGGAGAAGTTACTTCATGAATTAAATGGAGATCAATATATAACAGGTCCGGTTTGCCCTCTTCCTGATAAACGACATGTTTATCCCAAATCTTTTCAATTATATTTTTGCCGATACGAAAAACATATACATTTCTTAAAAAATGTAGACATCTCTACTGTGACACAACTTATATCTTTTGACATTCGTTTTGTGTCTTCCTTATTCACCGAGCCTGGTTTCGCCGAAGCTACTGCCATTTTGTATGACTCTCCAAAGGCTTAAATTCCGCAGTATCGTTGCGTACACATCCAAGGCTTAGTTTCAGTTAAGCTCCTTAGATTGAATAATTTGCTAAGTTAATGCTTGTGTTCAAATCTCTATCCAACTTTAATCCTCAAGAGCAGATAAATAATCTGTCTTTCAGTCTCAAATCGGATTTGATTTGTCCACAACTAGAACAAGTTTTTGATGATGGTAACCATCTGTCGGTTTCAACAAATTCAATTCCGTATTTTTTACATTGCCTTCGCCAGATGTTTATTTTTCATCAACCCTTTTACCTTTAAATGTTCCATTACAATACGAGATGGCTTGGTTTTCACAATCTCATTAGAACACTGATGTAAATGATTTGTTCGAATGTCGTTAAGTCGCTTATAAAAATTAAGGATTTCAGCGTTTAGCAAATTTCCCAATGGACATTAATTCCATGTGCACCACCTCTCTTTCACTAAGATAAAATACTTTACCCTATTTAGAGAGGTTGTTAACATTTTTATAGTTGTATATATTTTTCTTGTTCACACAAAGGCGCAACCCTTCATGCAGTCTTTCTCTCACGAGTAGACCTCTTATGCTTTCACATAAGCGCAGACTATATCTTCATCTTATCTTTTAATAAGAGCCACATTTTTCTTCCGCCATTCGCTTGCGGTTTTACTCTCCCTCAAGGAGATAGTCGTTGAACGTCTTCCTTGTCTCATTAGAGATTTAGGAGTTCGCTGCTAAACATCCATTGCCAAAGCACTTAGCGCCACCGTTTTCCGTTGTCACGATGATCCTTTACGGACACTGAGTAATTTTTTTCAGCTTATGCCATCCTTGTTGTTTTTTCTGCTTTCGCACCGTTACGTCTGCCGTTTCCAGCTCCGCTTTGGTCACAAGGCTTTAGGAGTTAAAAGCAATTAACGTGGAGTTCGCACCAATCGCTTGATACGAAGGGTATTCTGTTATCAATCTATGCTTCTATACAGATTTGTATAGCTTTGTCTAAATTTGTCGTAACAGTTTAGTTACCCATCATCTTCACCTATTTCCTAAATGTATGTTGTCATAATGCTTTCCGAAACAAAGCTAGTATCAATCTCATTCATTACTTTATCTGTCCATTCGTTTGTAGATAGTATACGATCGCCATCTCGTGCAAGATCTGCAGTGAAATAGCCATCATCAAATACTGCACTGACAGCACGTTCAATTTCTGCAGCCTCTTCTTTTAAGCCAAATGAATATTGTAGCATCATGGCAACTGAAAGAATGGTTGCTGCTGGATTTGCTACACCTTGGCCAGCAATTTCTGGTGCGGAGCCATGTACTGGTTCATATAGACCAAAATTATCACCCCGAATAGATGCAGATGGTAATACACCTAAAGAACCTGTAATAACCGATGCTTCATCACTTAAAATATCTCCAAACATATTTTCAGTAACTACTACATCATAATGACAAGGATTTGTAATTAATTTCATCGCAACGGAGTCTACTAAATTGTGCTCCACTTGCACATCCGGATAATCTTTTTTCTTCGCTTCTACAACTTCGCGCCATAAACGACTTGTTTCAAGTACATTTGCTTTATCAACAGAGCATAATTTGCCTCCACGTAAACGTGCTAATTCAAAGGCATTTTCAACGATACGCTCAACTTCTGCAGTTGAGTAAACCGTTGTATCAATCGCGCCATTCTCAGTACGCATACGTGGTTCCCCGAAGTATACGCCGCCTGTTAGTTCACGTACAATCATTAAATCGACGTTTTCGGCTACTTCACGTTTTAATGGTGAAGCATCTAGTAAACTCGGGAACGCCTTTACTGGACGTAGATTTGCGAATAAGTCAAAGTGCTTGCGAATACGTAATAATCCTTTTTCTGGACGTAATTCAGGTGGGTTATGGTCCCATTTCGGCCCACCAACAGCTCCCAGTAAAATAGCGTCACTATTTTCACACATCTCGATTGTTTCATCTGGCAGTGGATTATTGTGTTGGTCGATGGCAGCGCCCCCGATTGTTGCATAACCTAAATGGAATGTATGGTTGAATCGCTTACCAATTACTTGTAATACACGAACAGCAGAAGCAACAACCTCTGGTCCTATTCCGTCACCAGGAAGTACTGTAATTTTTTTCTCCATCGTCAAAACACCTTTCTTTGTATAGCGTTGAATCCGCTATTTTAGTAAAGACTCTCACCTATATTTATAGATGAGAGTCATCAACTACGTCTTTGCGTAATTGAAATGCTTAAAATACACAACGGCCTAATTGCGTCTGGAATGTGAAGTACACTAATACCATTCACTACCATCTAAATCTGTGACATTTACCAGTTGCCTACTAATCAATTAACTCACATACTGTGCACCAAGGCTTGCTTGAATTAAATGACGGTTAATAGCATTTAATTACGCTTTTACTGATGCGTCTAATACATCTGCCGCCCCAGTTGCTTGGCGATTTCAATTTTCTCTGCTGTGTTTAGGTTCATACCAGCAGATTGTTCGCCGTCGCGAAGTGTTATATCGAAAATATCAATTTTTCGCACTTGCAGCTACTTCTCTCACAACTTTTTCCTTACCTTCGTTGATGAATGGCATCATAGCACGTAATTTAGCACCAACTTCTTCGATTTGGTGATTTGCACCCGCTTCTTTGAATTTTGTATATTCTGGACGACCGTTTTCATTTTCCTGAATCCAACGGCGAGCAAATGTACCATCTTGAATATCTGTTAATACATCTTTCATTCGAGCTTTTACAGAGTCATCAATGATACGTGGTCCTGCAACATAGTCACCCCACTCAGCTGTATCGGATACGGAGTAACGCATTGTTGCCATACCACCTTCAAACATTAGATCAACGATTAATTTCAATTCGTGAAGTGTTTCAAAGTATGCTAACTCTGGTTGGTAACCTGCTTCTACTAATGTTTCGAAACCTGCTTTTACTAATTGTGTAGCACCACCACAAAGTACTGCTTGCTCACCGAATAGATCAGTTTCCGTTTCTTCTTTGAACGTTGTTTCAAGTAATCCACCACGCGCAGCACCGATTCCTTTACCGTATGCAAGGGCTATATCTTTTGCTTGACCAGTTGCATCTTGGTGAATTGCGAATAAGCCTGGTACACCAGCACCTTCTTGGAACTGACGACGCACTAAGTGTCCTGGACCTTTCGGTGCAACTAAGAATACGTCAACATCTGCTGGTGGTGTAATTTGACCGAAGTGAATGTTGAAGCCATGTGCAAACATAAGTGCTTTACCTGCTTCAAGATGTGGAGCGATTTCAGCCTCATATACAGCTTTTTGACGCTCATCAGGAAGTAAAATTTGGATTACATCTGCTTCTTGTGCTGCTTCAGCAACAGTTTTTACATCTAATCCATCCGCTTTTGCTGCATCGAAAGATCCGCCTGGACGAACTCCTACTACTACATCGAATCCTGATTCTTTAAGGTTTAATGCATGCGCATGACCTTGTGAGCCATAACCGATGATTGCGATTTTTTTTCCTTTTAATACTTCCTCGTTGATGTTTTGATCATAGTACATTGTAGCCATAGTTTGTTTCCTCCTAAATTTGGGTTAATTTTTTTTAACTCTAGATGCACGGTACCAAAAAGTGCTATGCATCTAAAGCTATCCATTTTATATGCCAACTATTTTAAAATAGAGAGCTGCGTATTTGAGATTTTTTGTGTTTCACGTACTGATGCAGTAGCTCCTGTACGCGTTAATTCTTTAATACCATAAGGTCGAATTAGTTCAATAAATGCATCAATCTTATCTGGATGTCCTACTACTTGATATGTGACAACGTTTTTCGCTGTATCAATAATTTGTGGACGGAATGGTTCAACAATTGAATTCATTTCCAGTCGTAAGTTTGGTGGTGAAATTACTTTCACAAGTGCTAACTCGCGTAATACGATCGATTTATCTGTAATGTCATTGACCTTCAGCACATCAATTTGCTTTGATAATTGCTTCACTAGCTGTTCAATTTTACACTCATCCTCTACGTGTACAACAAAAGTCATTTTCGAAAAGTTTGGCTGTTCAGTATGACCAACTGTGATGGATTCGATATTGAATTGACGCTTCATAAGTAAACCTGTTACACGGTTTAACACACCGCTCTGGTTAATCACTGTTACTGTAATTACTCGTTTCACTTCTTTTTCACCCCAATCATTTCATGTAAACCTTTGCCTGGTGCTACCATTGGGTAAACACATTCCAGCTGTTTCACACGACAATCTATTAACACTGGATCATCAGAAAGTAGTGCTTCACGGAAAATACTTTCCGCCTCGTCGATTGTGTCAATTCGATAGCCTTTAATGCCATATGCATCAGCTAATTTAACAAAATCTGGTTGAATCGGCATAAGCGATGATGAATAACGCTCCTCATAGAACGTCTCTTGCCATTGGCGTACCATTCCAAGACAGCTATTATTTAAAATCACCACTTTTACTGGTAAGTTGAATTCTTGTAGCAGAGAAAGTTCTTGTGCAGTCATTTGGAATCCTGCATCCCCTACAATGGATACAACTTTTTTGTCTGGCTTCGCAAACTGGGCGCCAATTGCAGCTGGGAAACCGAAGCCCATCGTACCAAGTCCACCAGACGTTACCCATCCATGATCATTGTTTAAGCGATAATACTGTGCAGCCCACATTTGATGCTGCCCAACGTCTGTAGTGACAATCGCGTCACCTTCTGTAATTTTATGCACAAGCTCTAATGCTTCCTGCGGTAAAACTTCTTTATCGCCCTGCTTCTTGCTATACCATAATGGATATTCGTTTGCATGATTATTTAAGAATGCTAGCCATTCTGTTGTGTCCGGACCCTTGAAGTCTTTTTTCAATAATGCTTTTAATGCTTCTTTGGCATCTGCAACAATTGGAATATCGGTTGGAACATTTTTTCCAATTTCCGCCGGGTCAATATCAATGTGTACGATCGTTGCATTCGGAGCAAATGTTGCTAAATCACCAGTTAAACGGTCATCAAAACGCGCACCAATATTCAACAATAAATCTGATTTTGTAATAGCTGTATTCGCTGTTACAGTTCCATGCATTCCAGCCATTCCGATGAATAATTCATGTTCTCCATGAATTGAACCAAGCCCTAATAAAGTGTTCGTTACTGGGATACGATATTTCTCAGCCAATGCTGTTAGTTCCTCACGTGCATCTGCAAAGAGTACACCAGCTCCAGCTAAAATTAGTGGATTTTTAGCCAATGAAATTGCTTGAATAGCCTTTTGAATTTGTAAATAGTTCGGTTTGTATGTTGGCTGATAACCCGGTAAATATATTTCTTCAGGTGCTTGAGGTGGATTCTCCACATCAAATAACATTTGGGAAACGTTTTTCGGGAAATCGACAACAACAGGACCCTTTCGACCAGTGCTTGCAATATGGAACGCTTCTTTTACAATACGTGGGATATCATTGACATCTTGCACCTGATAGTTGTGCTTTGTGATTGGTGTTGTAATTCCCATAATGTCTGCTTCTTGGAAAGCATCTGTACCAATTACAGAGGTTGCTACTTGGCCTGTGAAAATAACTAATGGGATGGAATCAATCATCGCATCAGCAATACCAGTTACTAGGTTTGTTGCTCCTGGACCACTTGTTGCAATTACAACACCAGGTTTATTGGAAACACGTGCATATCCTTCCGCTGCATGGATTGCACCTTGTTCATGTCTAGTTAAAATATGACGAACCGGATTTTTATACATTGCATCATAGATTGGTAGTACCGCTCCACCTGGGTACCCAAAAACAATTTCAACGCCTTGTTCATGCAATGCTTGCACTAATACGTCCGCACCATCTTTCGCTTGATAGGTTTGTTCAGCTTTTGCTGTTGTTGCTAATTCTTCTTTTTCATTGATAGAAACATTCGCACTCATCAAATCTGCCTCCTTCTTA
Source organism: Lysinibacillus sp. RS11 (assembly GCF_042019215.1). Taxonomy (NCBI): domain Bacteria; kingdom Bacillati; phylum Bacillota; class Bacilli; order Caryophanales; family Bacillaceae; genus Lysinibacillus; species Lysinibacillus sp. RS11. The sequence continues at coordinate 2,832,828 of NZ_CP168124.1, forward strand.
TCATTCAATTTCACATTAGCGATGCGCATCATTGAAGTGTCACTAGCTGGATGTCTCCTTGAAAAGGGACTCTTGCTAACATCGTCAAAAATAATAAAAAGCCTTTTTCTCCACACGCAAAGAACTACCTTACGTAGGGATGAAAAAGACTTTCCATGGTACCACCCTTCTTTATAGCAAATAATTGCTACCTCGTGAACAAATGTAAGCATTTATGCACCCATACGAGAAAAATTCGCATTCAATACCGTGTCATAAATCATTTATTCATTAATAACGAGCACTTCGATTATGCCCGGAGCTATCTAATGGCGAAAACGCGTTTAATAGCTCGCTCCGAGGGGATGTCAGATCTAGTTGTATCGCCGGCTTCCAGCACGACCGGCTCTCTGGTAAATACAAGGCTCTAGAACCTTTAACCTCATCAACGCTTTATCTTTTTCAATTGTGCCTTGGCATAATTGCGTCTGGAATCGGCTTTGTGCTTGCACAAAGAACTCCTTTCCGATTCCATGACATCCGCCGGAGGCTTTAACTTCTGAAAGAAGTTAAATTTTCATAACGCCACCTGTAGAAGCGTTTGTTACTAATTTTGAATATCTTGCTAGCCAACCGCGTTTAATTTTCGGTTCAAATACCGGTAGTTTTGCACGACGTTCAGCTAATACTTCATCTGAAACTTCTAAATTGATTGTTCGATTTGGTAGATCAATTGTGATCACATCACCATTTTCTACTAAAGCGATTGGACCGCCTTCTGCTGCTTCTGGTGAAATATGACCGATTGAAATACCGCGAGATGCACCTGAGAAACGACCGTCAGTAATTAATGCAACTTTTGTTCCGAGACCACGCCCTTGAATTGCAGAAGTTGGTGCAAGCATTTCAGGCATCCCTGGGCCACCTTTAGGTCCTTCGTAGCGAATGACGACTACATGGCCCTCTTTAACCGTCCCATTATCGATATTTTCCTGTGCTGCTTCCTGCGAATCAAAGACGATTGCTTCGCCTCTGAATACTTTAATAGAAGGGTCTACAGCTCCTACTTTAATAACAGATCCTTGCGGAGCGATATTGCCAAATAACACCGATAAACCACCAACTGGGCTATAAGGATTGTCTTTCGTACGAATAACTTGATCATTTGTAATATGATAATCCTTTACAAGCTCAGCCATTGTCACTCCTGCAACTGTTGGACGATCAGGATGAATAGCACCTGGAATAGATGTCAATTCATTAATGATGGCACTAACGCCACCTGCTTTATTAATATCATCCATTGAAATATCTGAAGCAGGCATAATTTTTGCTAGATATGGAACACGCTCTGCAACTTTATTAATATCTTCAATGTTATAATCGATTTCAGCTTCATTGGCGATTGCTAAAGTATGGAGGACTGTGTTTGTCGAACCACCCATCGCCATATCGAGTGCAAATGCATCATCAATTGCTTCTTTTGTAATAATGTCACGTGGCTTGATGTCCTCTTTAATCATACGGACTAATTGTTTAGCAGCTTCTTTAATAAGCTGATGACGTTCTTCAGAAGTAGCTACGATTGTGCCATTACCTGGTAATGCTACTCCTAGCATCTCCATTAAGCAGTTCATAGAGTTTGCTGTAAACATTCCTGAACATGAACCACATGTAGGGCATGCATTGTTTTCAATATCTAACAGCTCTTCAGCTGACATTTTTCCTGATTTAAGAGCCCCTACACCTTCAAAAACCGAAGTTAATGAAAGTTGCTTGCCTGTAGCAGAAGTACCAGCCTCCATTGGACCACCAGAAACGAAGATTGATGGTACGTTAGTACGAACTGCTGCCATTAACATTCCAGGTGTAATCTTGTCACAGTTTGGGATATAGAATACACCATCAAACCAGTGTGCATTAATAACTGTCTCTGCAGAGTCTGCGATAATTTCACGACTTGGTAATGAATAACGCATACCTATATGACCCATTGCTATACCATCATCTACACCGATTGTATTAAATTCGAATGGAATACCACCCGCTTCAATAATGGCCTCTTTGACAACATCAGCAAATGTACGTAAATGAACGTGACCTGGAATAATGTCGATATAAGAATTACAAACCCCAATAAATGGCTTGCCTAAATCTTTTGCTTTTACTTTGCCTGTTGCATATAAAAGACTTCGATGTGGCGCACGATCTACGCCTACTTTAATCATGTCACTTCTCATTTTAAACGCCCCTCATTTATTGCTATGTTCGTTGCTTTATACAAAATGTTCTGTCTATTTTGTATTTGTGTATAAGTTAATTGACTTAAAGACAACTAACTGCTGTAACGAACGTGTTAAATTGTTGTAATCATAGTACGAAAAAAAGGTCTCGTCAACACTATTTTTGAATTATTTAAACAATTCAAACAATCCAATAAATTTTGAAATCGTTTTCATGCTGACTAAGCATCACTTTTATCTCGATTTGATAAATATTTTGACATTTCGTTCAAATTTAAATTTTTTCAATAATCTTTTAAATTATTCAAAAGCAATTGGTTAGCTAGATAATAAGATTACACTTACAATGTGAATAATTTTCTTAAGTAGCCTGTAAAAAACACATGTTCTGGATCATATTGACGACGAATCGCTAAAAATTTTTCGATATCTGGATATAACTCATACACGTATTTAGCTGTTAAATGATTTTGTTTACCCCAATGTGGTCGTCCCTTATACTTTTTCATCATTGTGTGAACCCATTCAAAATAGGGCTCTTCTGGCAGTCCTTTATACATGTGAAAGGCAATAAATGCTGATTCTTGACCTTGGGTAGGACTTAAATAACCTGCTTCGCCTGCCGATGTCCGACATTCTAACGGAAAATGTACATTAAAAATCCCTCTTTTCAAGGTTGCGTGTATCTCTTCCATGCATGCCTCAAATTGCACTAATGGAATAGCATATTCACTTTCTTGGAACTTTACGCTACGTGGAGACGGATATATTTCATAACTGATCCCCGTTTTCTCACCTTCAACAACATTGGCTGCTGCTAATTTACTCATAGCGCCACTTAGCGAAGGTCTCCATTTACAAAGCTCTGAAATAGCATAAAAAGCACCGTTCTCTACTATTTGAAGTTTCAATGTTTCCATTCTCTTACTCCAATCACTCTGATAAACAGGTGCTACAGCATTCATACGCTTCACTTGAATGGTTTCACTACCAGGGAAATAAAACCACTCAACATGTCGATATTGTCGAATATCTTCAGAAAATATTGCCAGTCCATTTGCTAAAGTATCTCTGGTGCCCACATAATGTAAGCTGTATAGCGGCATCACCCTAATCGTTACTTGCACAAGCACACCAAGCATGCCAAGTGAAACATGCAAAGCTTCCGATAAATCATCCATTCCTCTAGTATGCTCTCTATAAGTCCCTGTGCCATCAACAAAGCCCCATCTTGTTACGGTAGAAGATAACGAACCAAGTGTTACACCTGTTCCATGGGTGCCTGTTGATACCGCTCCTGCAATCGTTTGCTCCTGAATATCCCCCATATTTATAAGGGCTAAGCCATATTGCGCAAGTAATGGTCCAATTTCATATAAATACGTGCCAGCCCAAAGTGTCGCTTCTTGCTTCTCCTTATTCACAGCTATGAGCCCACGCATATTATGTAAAGAAAGTGCTATATGCTCAGGCATTGCAACAGCGCTAAAGGAATGAGCTGCACCTGTTACACGAATCGTTTTTCCTGATTCACGTGCATGCTTCACGATTTTTGTAACTTCTTCAATGGATTGAGGTAAGTACATCTCGGACGGATATGAGATGACATTATTAGCCCAGTTCGTCCACTTCTCTCCATTTTTCCACTTATCTATAGAAAACATTGTCCATCCCCCCTATAGGTTGTATAAGTTCCTATATACTTGTCCCCTCTAATTCCATGTAACACTTGAAATCTTTCACACAATTCACCAGCCTTCGCATGTCGAAAATACAGCGTGTCTCCCACATTAACTTTTTTACGATTAACTTTAACGGGTGTCTGAACTTCTCCTACTCCTTCTAAACTAAGATACGAAAAAAAGGTTGGTTCATAGAATACAGGTAATCGATCAATACTGATTGCACCCGAGGCGGTATAACCCCCACCATGACAAACAACAATATTTTTTTCTGGTTTTCTTGTTACCCTTAAAGCAAATCCAGCTGCTTTTTCAAGCTGTAAATGCGTAAATTGGTCAAATAAAGCTGGTGCATAAAACGCGGAACCAACCGTAATTTCTGTTACCTCCTTCTGTTGTGCCGTGTAGGCCATACTTCCTGAGCCACCACCATTTACAAAACGTAAGTTTGGGAAATACGCTTTTACATGGGCAATTGCTAATCTACGAAACTGGGTAACTTGCTTTTTTGCTTGCAATTGCATGACTTCTATAATTCTTCCTTTAACTGTATTTGCTGGACGATTACCGACTCCTGCAATTTGAGCCTCGTAACCCATCGCACCTACTACTTCAATAAACGGTTGATTTTTAATATATTCGAGAAATAGTGTTAGTAGCTCAAGTGAATGAAGTGAAGAGCGTTTTGTACCAAAATAAAGGAGCTTAAAATCATTGGATACATTAATATCAATGCATACACGCGCACGAACGCCTAACTCTTGCCCTAGCTCAGCTAAAAATTCGACATGCTCCTGCTTATCCACCATAAAAGTGACGGTTTTCCCTTCTTTTACAAAGTGCAATAACTGTCGAACAGCAGCTTCTTCCATCACTGGGTATCCTAGTAGTAAATCATCAAAATGCTGATGAAGTAGAAATATTGTTTCTGCCGCAGTAAACGTCATAAATCCCGTCACATTTGGGAGGTTTTTTTGTAAATAGCGTAATATTTCTACAGAACGAACTGATTTCGTAGCAAGGCGAATATTTTTCTCCCCACAAGCGTTGTGTACAGTTGTAATGTTGTTATCTAGCGCATCAAAGTCCAACCAAGCAAATGGACGCTCTAGTTCACGGAACACTCGATCAAATCTAGTTGTCATCCTATCACTCCTCTTTTTGTACTATATATCTGATATTCGTTAGAGACATTCCTTTTATTAGGTGCTATTTAGTATCCTCTATGCAAATTCTGGTTCATCATCATAACGTGTGGTTTATTTCCGTTCCGACTGGGGCGTCCAACCTCCACTCCAATTAACTTATATACAAGGTATATGTCTTAACAAATGTCATCCATAATTTTGGATAATGAGCACAAATTCTCTCAAGACAATAAAAAACAACCGTGGACATAATCTAATTTGTCTTCACGGTTGTTTTAGAATTGGACAAGCATTTAACTCACCTTTCTATTTTATTTAAGAGATTACGAGGCTAATAAAAAATCTGCTGCTATATTTAACATTACTAACAAATGTAAGCCTGCAATAAGAAATCCTTGTCGATTTAAACGTTTCATAGCTGTCATATTCATATAAAACACTCTCCTTTTTTCACATTATACTCTCAGAAAAATCAATTTTCAAACTATTCTTAATATTAAATTAGAATCATTTTTCTGACAAACAGGCCCAAATATGGCATGAAAAAAGTGAAATTATACCTATTAGGAGAGTGAAAAAGTTGAAAAAGGCTCTATTAGTTGTTGATTATACGTATGATTTTGTAGCCACTGATGGAAAACTAATATGTAGTGAGCCCGGTCAAGCATTAGATCAATCTCGCCTTGGCGTAATTGCCACTGACGCTTTGCTTTCGCTACAGAAAACATTTGCCGCTTTCGCGCAGAAAAAACCGTGTTGCTGACGCTTCGCTTTCGCACAGATAAATTGCCACTGGATGTGCGCTCTTAGACTGAGTTCCTCTATTCCAGTAGATGTTGTTGGACACCACTGAAAAGGAATCACATTCGCATTCATCTAACACCTTTAGAGGCGGGAGTTTTACGCTGAATGAAGGTAAAACACGTTATAGCGCATTTGCCGGAACCAATTTATCGATTTTATTCAATGAAAGAGGTATCAAAGGAATTCATTTAGTTGGCGTTTGTACTAATATTTGTATTTTACATACAGCAGTTGATGCTTATAATTTGGGCATTTCAACGGTTGTTTATGCAGATGATGTTGCAAGTTTTGATGCTGCAGGTCATGAATGGGCATTACGTCATTTTGACCATAGGTTAGGCGCAACAGTTGTTAAGTCATAAAAACCAATTCGCGAAATTGTAATGATTACCAAAGAAGCTGGACGCGTTTAATCTGTTCCTTTCAGGGCATAACTAAGCAATCGCCATTATATCTTAATTTTAAGGAGATGAAAAAAATGATTAGCTTCATTTGGTATTTAATCATTGGCGGGCTTTTAGGTTGGTTAGCAGGCGTCATTATAGGTAAAGATGTACCTGGCGGCATCGTTGGAAATATTGTTGCAGGGATTGTCGGTTCTTGGATCGGTAGTATGGTTCTTGGGAACTGGGGTTGGCAAGTTAGTGATTTTTACGTATTCCCAGCATTAATTGGTGCTATCGTGCTGATCTTCATTGTAAGCATTATTTTAAAAAGTATGCACAAAGCAACCTAAATATGAATAAAGAGCCATCTTTTTTGATGGCTCTTTATTTGTTTTTGAAAAACCTGATTCAAGGAAATGATGAGAATAATTAACTCGCTTTCTTATGGGTGCCGAGTATTGAAATGGAACGTAAACCAACTTAGGTACCTTTTTGAATGGCACTTTATTTTACTTTTCTTTATTTAAAACGACTGCTTCCTTTAGCTCATCATGATAGTCATTATACAGATTGAAATAATATAACACATCTTCAACATATTCATCACTGTGATTGTACTGAAATACGGCTTGCTTCACATCTCCATCTGCCGCACCATTTTTCGCTAAATAATTCGCTGCACTAAATATAGCGTCCTCAATATCATAAGGATCCGCAACGCCATCCCTGTTAGCATCTACACCAAAACCACCATATTTTTTTATCGTTCCTGGATTCATTAATTCAGCTTTCGGTATATCTCCTTTTCCGAGTCCAGAGCAGGAAGGATGTTGCCAGCCAACAAATGTACAGGGCATAAATTGTAAATGACCTTCTGCCCCGGCTGGTGAAACAAGTGACTTCATCGTGGAAAAGCGTGTTTCAATTCGATGATGGGCGGCAAGTAAAGTCCAGGGTACACCGTATTTCTCTTCCGCCGCTACATAAATGGGAATATACTGCTCAGGAATTTCCATATCAAAATTTTGTTGAATTTCTTCTATTGCCTTTTGTTGCGCTAAATCTTCAAATATCGGTAATGTTTGAAGCTCCTTCCATGCAAAAAAAGCAAATACATAAACAGTTATCGCTATTGGTATTAATAATGCTATCATTCCCAATTGGGCGGAAGACGATAACATCGGTTTTTTCTTCTTTTTTTTCGCCATATGTCACACCTAATCTTGTATTCTATCAGGTGTGTTGATTAACCATTTTTATACATTCGAATAGGCTGATTTCCGCTACGGGCTACTCGCTTTCCTTCGAGCGAGCGCCGAGCCGCTTCCTCCGCTAAAGGAACGAAGGCTAAGAGCGTCACGTCCTGTGACAATACCTTCGTGACCAACATCGTGTTGGCCCCAGGGTCTCGTCTGTCTCTCTTTTACGTGGGAAGCTTTGCTCTACGACGTGAGCGAAGCGGCAGGAGCACTCGAGTAGCCCTACGCTACAATCAGTTAAAATGGGTATATATTTACAAAACAGCAACAAAAAAATCTTTTATATCGCTCAATAATAAATCTATTTTTCCTAATCAACACAACTGATAATCTCTTTCTATATTACCAAAATTTCCGTTTTATGTAGTAGATTTTTCAGTATATGTTTACCACTTTAATAATAGTTGAAAAGATAGGGAAAAATATAGTAAAATATAGTTTGATTATTTTATAAGGATAAAAATAGGAGGAATTTATTTTGTGGAAAGACTTTAAAGAATTTGCTATGAAAGGCAATATTGTCGATCTAGCAGTGGCAGTTGTAATTGGTGGTGCTTTCGGTAAAATTGTTACCTCCTTAGTTGAAAATATCATTATGCCGTTAGTCGGTGTTTTAACTGGTGGTATTGATTTAACAAAAAGCTTTGTTTATGGTTCAGGCGAAGCGAAAATTCAATTAGGTGTATTTTTACAGTCAATCATTGACTTTTTAATAATTGCCTTTGCTATCTTCATGGCATTACGAATTATGACAAAGTTAACTCGTAAAAAAGAAGAGGTTGTTGTAGAGGAACCAGCACCAGAATTGGATGCTAAAGAAGAGCTTCTAAAAGAAATTCGAGATTTATTAAAAAAAGAGCAAGCTTAAATTATATTTAATTAAGAATCTGTTTTTTTCTTGGATCAACCGAGGAAATAGGCAGATTCTTTTTGTTTAATAGATTTATTCCCTTTAAGGTAGGAATTTCATGGTTCAAAAATAGTAACCTGATGACTTTACTTTTTAACCCTAAAAAACGTCCTTCAATTCTCCTCCTTTTAACATATCCTACTATTCCTAGGTGATTTCCTATAAATAATATCACCAATTTTCTGAAATTATCTTGTTCTTCTTTAGTATACATGTTAAATTGATAACAATTATTTAGAATATGGGAAATGAGTTCTAGTCTAACAGTATTTTTTTGACTTCCCGTTATTATGATGAAGAAAAGAGTGACGACATGACAAACAACAGAAGCATTGAAACAAAACTTGTACAACTTGGTAATTTAAGTGATCCGAGAACAGGCGCTGTCAGCCCACCAATTCATTTATCGACAGCATATAAACATACAGGAATCGGTGAATCCACTGGTTTTGATTATGCACGTACCAAAAATCCAACTCGTGCCCTATTAGAAGCTGGAATTGCTGATTTAGAGGGCGGAGACATGGGCTTTGCCTGTAGCTCTGGTATGGCAGCCATTCAACTAGTTCTATCATTGTTTAAGCCTGGTGATGAATTAGTGGTACCTGATGATTTATATGGAGGTACATATCGACTTTTTAATTTCTTCGAAGAGACATATAATATTAAGCCTGTTTACTCTAAATTTGAATCAGTTGAGCAAGTAGAAGCTGTAATCACTGACAATACACGTGCCCTTTTCATCGAAACGCCAACAAACCCACTTATGCAGGAATTTGATTTAGAAGTGTATGCTGAATTAGCTCATAAGCATGGCGCATGGTTAATTGTAGATAACACATTCTATACACCTTATTTCCAACGCCCTATCGAGTTAGGTGCAGATATTGTCCTTCATTCAGCTACTAAATATATCGGCGGACATAATGATGTATTAGCTGGTTTAGTTGTTGCAAAAGGAGCAGAATTAGCTGAACGTATTGGCTTTATTCACAACGGTAGCGGTATGGTATTAGGTGCGATGGATTCCTGGTTGCTGATTCGTGGCTTAAAAACGATGCATCTTCGATTAAAGCAGCACGATGCAAATGCGAAAGCAATTGCTGCCTATTTAGAGGAAGAAGAACTTGTGACAGACGTGCTGTATACAGGAAAAGGTGGCATGCTATCATTCCGCTTGCAACAAGCTGAGTGGATTGACCCATTCCTTCGTAACTTGAAGCTAATTACTTTTGCCGAAAGTCTTGGTGGTGTTGAAAGCTTTATTACATATCCTGCCACTCAAACACATGCAGATGTGCCTTACGAAGAACGTATTGAACGTGGTGTATGTGACAGATTACTGCGCTTCTCAGTTGGAATAGAAGAGGTTGAAGATTTAATTGCTGACTTAAAACAAGTATTCGATATCCTTAGAAAAGAGGCATAAAGATGAAGCAACATATTGAAACAAGCCTTATTCACGCTGGGGTTCGTGACGGCTATGAAAATAAAAAGGGTGCGGTTAATGTGCCTATGTATTTATCATCTACTTTCCATCAAGAGAGTATCGATGAATTTGGTGAATATGATTATGCGCGATCTGGAAACCCTACACGTGATGCACTAGAAAAAGCAGTCGCAGAGCTTGAAGGTGGTGTACGTGCACATGCATTCTCTTCTGGGATTGCTGCAGTTTCAGCGGCATTAATGCTACTTTCTCAAGGTGATCATATTGTGATTACTGAGGATGTTTATGGTGGAACGTACCGCTTTGTTTCCAAAGTTTTACCACGTTTTGGTATTTCCCATACTTTCGTTGATTTTACAGATTTAGCAGCGGTTGAAGCAGCCATTACTCCAGCAACAAAGCTGCTTTATATGGAAACACCGTCGAATCCAACACTTGGCATCACAGATATTCGCGGAATTGTTGCTCTAGCCAAACAGCATCATTGTTTAACGTTTTTAGATAATACTTTTATGACACCTTTACACCAACGTCCACTTGAGTTAGGCGTCGATGTTGTTATTCATAGTGCTACAAAGTTTTTATCTGGGCACTCCGATATTATCGCAGGATTGACAGTAACTGCTGACGAAAAGCTTGGTCAGGAGCTGTACTTTATCCAAAATTCATTCGGCAATATATTAGGTGTACAGGACTGCTTTACTCTTTTGCAAAATATTAAAACAACAGATGTGCGTTTTAGTCGTTCTGCTGAATCAGCACAAAAGATTGCGGAATTTTTAGCTGAAAATTCCCTTGTCGAGCAAGTATACTATCCAGGACTTGCATCTCATCCTGGCTATGAGATTCATCATCGTCAAGCCACGAGTGCAGGTGCAGTACTATCCTTCCGTCTACCAAGCTATGAAGCTGCAAAAGCACTTGTAGAAGCGATGAAAATTCCTGTTTTCGCGGTCTCTCTTGGTGGTGTTGAATCAATTTTATCCTACCCTGCTAAAATGAGCCATGCAGCCATGGAACCCGAAGAACGAGCAAAACGCGGTATTACGGATGGACTATTACGTTTCTCAGTAGGACTAGAGCATGTTGATGATCTGATTGCAGATTTCGCTCAAGCATTAGATGTTGCCGCAAAAGCTTAGAAAATGACAAAACAACCGCGTCTCTTTTATTAGAGACGCGGTTTTGTTCAATTAAATGTAGCTTTTATATAGATGACAAATCAATTTTTCACACGAGCCAATACTCGATGCAAATAATCTCCATGTCCTTGTGCTAGTGTCACTTCCTGCTCGCTTGAGATCCAGTAAAATGAAAACACAAAACCTGACTCGTTTACACCTGTAGGACAATGCTGCCATGTATCTCGATTTTCATTCGTAGTTAAATGATAAAAATAACGTTTTTGCAGAACCCCTGAATGATGATTAAAATAATCTTGAGCAATTAACGCCTTAACTGTTAAATGGGATAAACCTGTCTCCTCAAACATCTCTCGGGTTACAGCCTCTAACGGTGTTTCCCCTTTCTCTACCGTGCCTTTAGGAATTTGAATTCCTGCTCCTTCTGTATTTTGCTCAAATACTAGCACCTGTAACCGACTCTCATGCTCTCTCGTAATATAGCCAAACGCTTTTTCAACAACTTGCATGAAGTCATCCCCCTTCGAGTAATTTAATGTTACAATAAATAGAAAATTTAGAATTGCGTGTGAAAAATGTTGACATTAATTATACGACAGATGGTAGAGAATGACATCATTTTTGTGCAAGAAATTGCCAAGAAAAGCTGGCTTGAGCATACTCTCACTTCGTTCTAGTGATTCTGATTTTTTTATCAGCGATGTTCTAGGTTTTATCAGCGATTCTGGCACTTTTATCAACGATGTTCCAGGTTTTATCAGCGATTCTGGCACTTTTATCAGCGATGTTCCAGGTTTTATCAGCGATTCTGGCACTTTTATCAGCGATGTTCCAGGTTTTATCAGCGATTCTGGTACTTTTATCAGCGATGTTCCAGGTTTTATCAGCGTTTGTGGTTCAAGTATGTAATTTAAGCAAGATTAATATGCTCGGATTGGATGACTAATGCTGTTAACCCTGTACTACTCCTAGATTCATGTGCCTCTCCCGTTTGCCAAAGAACACCGTCTCCAGTCTTTATACTTACTTTCTCTCTATCTTCACCACAAATCCATCCTTCGCCTTGAATAACAATAAATAACTGTGGGACGGGTGCCTCATGCATTCCAACAACACCACCTGGCTCTATATAAATGAAGCCAATATTTGCAGGCTCCACTGTTTTCATGATTTTCGTATAAAAAGCATCTATCGATTGATAATTGTTAATTTGATTGGCCAACTCTTGTGTGAAATTATATATTTTCATGTGATTTGCATGCTCCTTTCTATTAAAAGCTAAAATAGGCTTATCACCAAAACGTGTGGTTGATTTCCGTTCCGACTGGGCGCTTTGTTGCTGTCGCTTCGCTTTCGCACAGATAAAACATTTGCCGCTGACGCTTCGCTTTCGCGCAGAGCAGAGCTTCCTGGGGGCGTCCGATGAGCCGCTTCGCTTCGCTGCAGGGTTTCATCTGTGACGCTGATCCCCAAGGAGTCGCCCAGCATCCACTACAATCAACTAATATACAGGGCATATATTTTAAAAAATGTCGTCCACAACTTTTGGTGATGAGCCATTTGCGAACCATTCTATACATTAAAACATCATCTATATATTCATTGTCATGTAGCTTTATTTTCAAAGCTTTCTTTCCAACTTTATTTTTAACGGTTCTACAACAACTGCTCGACATCATCATAGGTTTGTCGGAATATTTTTGTATCAGGCGTAATACTCATAAAATACTCTTTTACGTTTTCTAACCCGAATTGCTGTTCAAGGGATGACCATTCAGCAGGTGTTAGGAAAACAAAGCCTAATGTATCTGAACCTCTTGATTCCATCCACATGCGTATTTCATAATCAGGCTGTAAAATCTCGTTTAAAGCAATGATAGTTGGATCACAGCTATCATCGGCCTCCATCACCACAAGGGATTTTTTATCACCATAGATAATATATAAATCAACACCTCTCTCATTGTCTACAACATGCTCATACGTCAGCTTCCCTGTATTTAAGAGTTTCTCGCTATAATGGACAATATCAGCATTATCTTCACGCCAGTCAATCCAAAAAACGTGTTCCTCAAATTTTTGATAATCAGTATCAGTTAGATAGTTTTGAATAAATGTAATATCTCGCATTCCATCATCCTCCTTTAAAAACACTGTAAAACAACCCATGCTTTATCAAATTGCTTATTTTTACAATCTTCCTCACGTATCCAGAAGTACAATCTGCCACTATCGCCCCACATTAACCCTAGATCATCCTCGGAATCAAATTGCAGCAGTAATCGCCAATCAGTTGCTCCAGCTTCTAATTCTTTTCGCAAAGGGTCGCTATACCCTGTTGAGTCGCCACAATATAAGCCATTTGTCACCAGTTGACATTCCAAATACATGTCGCCTTGAATCGCATCTGGATAACCGTCTATGCGATGAGTAGCCCTAGACAAATCATCCTCCTCCATCCACTCATATTCAAAATCTCTATAGCTATCCGTCTCCTCTTCATTTAAAATTTCTTGTAATTCCATCGAGTATGGCGAGTCCCATGATGGAAGTGTCAATTCATTTTGAAATTGTAGTGCCGCGCTGTCAATGTTGCCATGCTCGTGTAATGAAGCAGGAATTTCCCTTCTATCCAGGCTACTAGTCTCTTGAGAAAAGTAGAAAACTTTAAAGCCATCATGGTCTTTCGGATCGTATCCCCAAGGTTGCTCGATAGCGTCATAGAAAAAAGACAGTATACCCTCTGCAGGTAATAAACTATTTGTATCGTAAGGCTTGATTTCTTTTAAATTTAGTTGACAAAGAAAATATAACGGTCTATTGTCGTTTGTATGTGGCCATGAGAAATCAGATGGTACATCCGGACAGCCACCAATTTTTGAGCTGCCAATCTGAATTTTTTCGTCAGGTTTTTGGTTTACCATCATTCGAATGGATTCCTTTGCGAGAGGTAATAATTCCTCCGCTTTATGTTCTAAGCCAAATTCCTTTAATCCCTTTTTCAGTTTTTCAACGTTGCTCATTTTCATTCCCCTCCTAAAAATCTATTTATTTCTTCATATATTCATTTTATCAGAGCAAGAATAAAAGTCCCATAAATTAACAACAAATAAAAAAACCCAGAATAAATTCTGGGCATGATGACACTTACTTTTCTAGCATGATTAAAACTGACGGGCTTTTGCTTCACTTCTCAAGATACGGTTATGAAGGGTAATCTCCGTTTCCCCGTTAACTTGAGATTTTGAGTGCTTAATCCTTGACCAGTTGCGGTGGATTTTTTGAGATTTCGGGTCTAAATGTTCAAACCTACTCATTTGCCATCCTCCTCATCATTATAGATTTCATAAGTGAAATCTGAATTAGTATGACCTTGCAAGTAAAAATTATTCAGTTTTTCCCCACACTTCTTGCAATGTACTTCTAAATAACGCATCTAATTTTTGTGTTGGATCATCAACTTTGATATTTAAATTTTTACAGTACGTCTCAATATGCTTTATTTCTTTATCTAAATACTCATTAATACTGTCAATTTTCGGCTCCATATACAGTTCTTCTCCGGCTATTTTTCTCTTTAAAAGTTGCTGAATCTCCGTTTTTAAAGAGCCTTCAGGAATGATTTCATTTAATAATTCTTGAAAATCAATTGGTGGTACCGTTTGGTTTTTTTCAATCCATTTACATGCCAAAACCGGTCTTAGTACATAAAAATATTTTTTCATTTTAACTTCTGAACTTTGCAAATATTCCCGATAGTTGTTTTTAGCCATGTTTAAATAGTGATATAAGCTTGCGTTTGGATAAAATACTTCTTTTTCCAATAATCGTACATTGTCAATGAATGAATATTGCTGATCATAAACAATATTGCTTCGTAACCATTCTAAAAGCGGTGGATTACTTTTACGAAATAGCCTTAATGCTTTTGTTATTTCCCAGCCACTAATATCCAATAAATCATTAATAGGCACTTCAATAACATCTCTCTTAGCACCAATTCCTTGTGGATCTATTGAAAGGTACCACTGTGGTTGATGAATATATATGAAACGAACATCATAATCACTGTCCTTGGAAGGAAATCCCCAAGCGCGACTACCCGATTCTACTGCATATAAAATTTTTATTTGATACTCTTTTTCAATTTCTTTTAATTTATTTAGTATCATTTCTTTCATTTAATACACCACCTTCCAAATTCTTCAAAATATTTAAAAACCTTCTATCACAGCTATAATTGTGGCAGCGGGGAAATTAGTCGATTCTTTTATTGCAATAAAATTTGAAGAATTGTAATACATACAGCCGCTACAATGGGCACTACTTTCAAAGATGTGTAGCCGACTGAAGATGTACATATTGGTTCTAACGGATCCTTCGTTGGTGAGGCTAAATACTGAAGAAAACGTTGCCAGCGACTTTTCTTGTATGTCATTAGTTGCTTGGGAATCTCCACTTTATCGTGATCTAAGCTGTCTTTTAACCATTGCTCCTTTTGAAATTCATCCTTAAGCATCGAAATCCTCCTTTAGCTCTTCCTTTAAAGTCCTTATCGCATTATGTAGCCTCGATTTAACTGTACCAAGCGGAATGGACAAAATTTGTGCAATTTCCTCCTGTGGCAAATCATGATAGTAAACGAGCAAAATAACAGCTCGTTGCTTTTCGGGTAATTGAAGTATCGCCTCTTGTATCGTTAATTTTTCGTCAGTAGACATTCGATGACTTGATGTCGGTACTAAAAACGGGAAGAGCGTACGCCATTTTTTGCGCCGATTCAATTTATTAATCATTAAGCGATAGGCGATTTGAAATAAAAAAGCTTTCACCGTTCCCTTTTGCTGATCCAAATCTTCTTTTATATATTGTAAACGCTCAAAGGTATCTTGCACAATATCAATGCTTAGCTGTTCTTCCCGAGTATAGCGAAATAAAAAGCAGTACAATGGCTCATATAACCGACTATAGAGCTGTTCAAAGCCCTCGATATCGCCACTTTTATAGGCCTCCATCCACTCTTCATTGTTCATCATCTAGCTCATCCCCCCAATGAGCCTTAATGGACTTTAAAGTTAAAGAAAGACGTGAAACTAAGTATCCAACTATTACAATGACCCATGTTGACGATTGATTTGCAAAAAACTGCAAATATGGATTTTCGATTGTTTGAGAGGAAGTTAAAAGTATGAAAACTGCCTGCACACAAATTATTGTATATATGGCTAAAACGAGCGTTAAAGTATCAAATACATTCCAACGTAAATAAATGGTTGTTTTTTTATAATTAATTTTCCCATTTTCGCGAACAACATATTTTTTATCCATCGGGATTGTAATTCCCAAAATAATAATACTCCAAACGCCAATGACAATTAAAGATACAATAAATCCAATTCCCATAAAATCACCTACTTACTTGTATATACTTTTTTAGCGATGGCTGCCAACACCAGGCTAAGAACTGCTAAAATTATACAATATTGATATTGCGGAAGCCATGTGTCGTTAATTAAATTCAAATACTTTTGCAAGCTATCATTTAAATAAAGCATTGGATTCCAGCTTAAAAAAATATAATAATCATGTGGGTTCTTCCCCGCAATTGATAAAAACATCGTTGTCATCGTTACTGAAAACATAAATAATATCATAATTGGCACTAACATACTTTGAGCTACTTTCTCGTTTTTAAATAGACCTGCCAATATAAAGCTCAATGGATATAATGCCAGTAAAACAAAATTACTAATCAAAATAATCATAAAATAAGATGAAAGTGAAATATCAATGATAAAGGAATAACCAATGAGTAGTAGCACTAAAAATATATTTAGTAATGTAAAGACACCTATTCCCATACCAATATAGTAAGTGTGTGGCTTAACGCCTGTTCGTTGTATCCATTGGAACGTTTTATTAGCCTTCATATCTGCCAAATATATAGTAGCGCTAGAAAATGCAAATGAGAAAATTAACATTAAAATTGAAACTGGTAAAAACTGACCTTTAATCAGATAATCAAATGATTCTTCGGTCATCATGTTTTTACAAATAACTGACATGATCAAAAAAATAAAGGCTGGCGACAAGTTTCCAATAGTCATTCCTAGGTTACGAATATTTTCCAACATATACATACGTGCAATTTGTTTCATCATCCTGCTCTTCCTCCTAAAATTTGACCTGTCACTTCATAGTAAAGACCTTCAATTCCCGGCAATTTCGCCTCTGTGTATTTTCTATGGAGCTCATCCTGTGTACTATTTTCAATAAGCTTCCCATCTTTTAAGATCACTACATAATCAAATAACGATTCTAATCCTGCCACCTCATGACTAATAATGATGATCATTTTGTTACGTTGACGAATTTCACCTTGTAAGTAAAACATCAATTGCTTTTTCTTCGTTAAGTCTAAATCAGCAAATGGCTCATCTAATATGATAATCGGTTTATTTAATAAAAAAGAAAGGAAAATCGATACTGCTTTTCGCTGACCACCTGACGCATTTTTCAACAAGATATGGTCATAAGTTGGTAAACCTAATATTTCATAGAGCTCTCCCAATTCAACTTGGTTGTTCGTTAATGTAGTAAAAAGTGCCATTACTTCACGAATTTTCAGATGCTGATAACTCGTAAAAAGTTGGTATTGCAATGCTACTTGCTCATGCACTTGTAGCGACGAATCATTGAATAAAATAGAACCTCCATCAGCTTTTTCATCTCCAGCTATACATTTCGATAATGTAGATTTCCCCGCTCCATTCTGCCCCAACAATAAATAACAATAACCCATTTTAAATGTGGCCGACACACCATCTAAAACGTTCACACCATTATAATTTTTCACAAGATCCTTCACAATAAGCTTCAAAATAAACCCTCCCTATTTTGTATTTTCACTAACTATACAAACGAGGATTGCAAAAGGTTCACTTTATTTTTAAAAAAATGAAATAAAATTATATGTTTCTATAAAATGATTTTTTATGTAAAATAAATAATTATTGGAAATTATTTAAAGACAAAGGCTCATCACCATAACGTGGGACGATTTCCTGAATATACACGGAAAATATTTCAACAAATGTTCGATTAGAATTCACCCTTCAATATCCTATTGGCTACGGTATTTCACAACGAACAAAACTAAAATCGTATTTATATAGAGAAAAAAATTTTATTGTTTTTACAGTACGAATAATAGAAAACTATGTTAAAGGGAGTTACATAAGTGAGTGATTTAAAAGAACTTAAGTATTTTTTAGGACCATATTTTGGTTCAGAAATTGGCTGGGAGCTAATCGAATACGCTGTAATTAATCATAGAAAATTAAGTAGAGAAGAACGTTCCAAATTTAAAGAAGAACTTCTTTATATAAAACAACTGTTAGAACAAAATCAGTATGATAAAATACAACAGATTATTGAGAAGAATGATTTTGAAAATACAAAGCTTTACGATATAAACAAAATACAAAAATTTATTGATGAGATTTTGCCTATTATTGAGAAATATGAATATAAGGAAGAGATCCCCTATGTACCTTTTAAAGCGTTAAATTATTTATTTGATACAATTAATATCTCCGCTAAAGCATTTTTATCTTTTGACTTTATTGCTGTAGATATTAAAAGACAAGGGGATACATTTATACATCATATCTTGCAGGATTTACAATATGTTAAAAAAGTCTTTATAGAGAAAGATGAGACTAAAATCGAAAAGTTACTCCAACTTGCACGAGAAAAAGGAGTTTATATTTTAGACTCTCAATATCGTGATGAATTTATCCAAGTCGTAACGAATGAACTAAGTTAATGAACAAGAAAGTCCTTTGATTAGCTTGCCAAACATCACAAAAGACCTCTCATCAAAGAAAGGTCTTTTTGTTGTTTAGGATTTAATGATTTTCCAAAATTCTGTTCCATAGCTTTTATGACAAAATTCAACAGGTATTTGTGTCTTCTCTAAGTTGTCACCGACACCTATTTTATTAACTTTATTTTGTAATGGTGAGCCAAATGAAAATGCCAGTTGCAAATCAGTAAGGTTAAATAAAATTGAATGCACTGTGCCAAAGCCTTCTTTGTAATTATGAACAGATAACCCCTTAGGAAACTCTGTTAAAAGTAGTTCTTGGATTTCATCACTAGATCTTTTTCCGCCTTCCTTACACTTTTTCTCTAATATATCGTATCTTAACTGAGAATGCTCAAGTTTGCCTGGCTCCATTTCTTGTATTGTTGAAAACAGACCATGGTTAGTTGCAATTAAATAATCTAATTCGGCACGTTTAACTTCTTTTACACCGTCATATGTTCCAACCAAAGCTGCGTCGCCATGTGCATCAGCTATAAGTAAATTCATATTCGTTCCTACCGGCATATTGTTAACCATATAAATTGCTTCTCCAACATTTTTACAATTTTCTAATAGCGCTCTGACGATAACCATAAACTGTAAACCATGTACTGCTGGTGATCTCATACCTGGATATTTGCCAATAGGCATACCACACGATGCATAAGCAACACACAGACCTTTTTCGTTTAAACCTTCACTTCGGCCGAATGTAGAAACAGAAAATCCTGTATGGGTATATTTCCCTTCTACATTTGTTGTACATAAGCGCATATCAGAAATATCAGGAGAAAGATCATAATTTCTTACAACATATGTTTTACCATCAGCCATTTTTCCTGGCAAAATAGCCCCTAAACTACATCCTCCAGGAATTAACCACGCATTTTGATAATAATTTAATTGGTTAGGTTTATAGCCAAAGCCTTCCGCAAAGCCTTCTAATTCTTCGTTTAAACCTGGGCAATACTGTGCTATTTGTGCTTTCATTTCAAAATAAGCTTTATCAGAAGTGATATTTTCCGTAAAAAAAAGTGATTTAGCAATAGGATTTTTTTGGAATTCTCGCGCTTGCTGTTTTCCAATCTCGTATGAATTGCCTTTAAGAAATGTAAATTGTCCTGTATTAGTTCTCATTGATATACTCCATTCTGTTTGTTACTAGCAAGCCCTTGTTACCTTGCTAATTACAGAATAAAGTCTCCATCTACTGGAGAGTTTAGCTAGTATCGTTCTTCCTTGATCGACTTTCTTACCTTCACAAACACTTTTGTCAAAAAATCATTTGGATGTATCTCAATATTCGGTTTAATATTTATTGGGTTTACTAGTTCAGATGGGATTAACCCCTTTATGTATTGCTCCATAAACATCCCTTCTACCTGAAGGGATTGCTTTGTAAGCCATTCCTGCAAGCAACTATAACCATAATGTAGCTCTGAATAGGGTCCTTTTATATTGATACAAGCATACTTGCCTTCTGGTATTTCTTTTATATTCGAATTCTGTTGAGATGCTTTTACTGGTAACAGTAGCTCAACATCTGCTATATTTTGATGTCTATCATGTTGATGAAAAATCGCAAGAAGCTCCCCATCAATCTCTAATTGATAGGCATATATTCGTTCAAATAATTTTTGCACTAGCTTATCCATGCCAATGATATTTATCTTTTCACGGAGGGATAGCACGAGTATTTTTGGTCGTTCTTCTATGTAACAAGTGGATAATGTTGGCTTTGGGGTTAATGTCTCAGCACTCTTTAGAGAATTTTTCACCTGGACTATATTATGAATTTGTTGCACGATCATTTCTTGTTGGTGCTCTAATTCCTGAATTTTATTAGTTAATCTCAGCTCTAAATCTTCCCTATCATTTTGTCCTTTAGTAACCTGTTCAATTTCTTTTAATGAAAAATGGCAATTTTTTAGAACCTGTATCGTCTTTAGCTCTTCAATTTTATCGTAATCATAATAACGATAGCCGGTCACTTGATCTATAAAAGATGGCTCGAGTAACCCAATATCATTATAATATCGAATCGTTTTTACAGGGACATCGCACAGTTTCGAAAACTTTCCAATGCTATACATAATAAAACCTTCTTTTCAAATTTTGTTGAATTCAATTAATCGTACTATTTCTTTTACTTTCAAATCGCTCCTTGCTTAGTTATTATATATCGTACGATAGAATGTGGTAAATGTTTCAAATCGTATGACCATAACATGGGGTTGATTGGGTCGTTCGATGACCTGCTCCGTTCGCAGTCTCATCGATCAGCTTGCCCAAATACATAAGATGATTTATATAAAGAGCCCTAAGAAAACAAAAGAGTATGCTCTGATTTGAGCATACTTCCTTTGTTAGATACTAATTATGAGCATTTCTGATACTATGCAATGGATGATTATACAGTTTCGTAGGGACATCGTCTTTCTTCCGCGGGTATTTACTAATTTCAATCGTTTCACCTCTTAATAAACAGGAGATGAATTGCTCATATAGAAACTTACTTTTTAAAGCGATTGCCTATATTGGCGTATACAATTGCGAAAATTGTAAGCCCTATAAAGAGAATTAACCCTACGATAAATAGCCATTCCGTCTTAAATAGCTCATTCAGCCCCCCTAATAGCAAGCAAAAACAGTAGCCATACATCACCTTACCCATAAATTTAGCAAGTGCTTTTTCGTTATATTTCTCTTTTTCACTGTCAGACATCGTATTATAGCCTGCTAGTAAAAATGCTCCTTTTCCTTGAGATAAAACGATCGCAAAGATTAGGAATGGAGTCATGTATCAATTATGCCTCGGCATAATTGCGTCCGGAATCGGCTTTGTGCTAGCAGAACTCCTTTCCGATTCCGTGACATCCGCCGGAGGCTTTAACTTATTTCATCGGATGTTTGAACATCTGTTGAAATAAGTTATAAAACAAACAACGGCTTCCATCATACTTAGTCTCTATTTTCATTCATAATAAATTGCTGAATGGCTGGTAGTAGTTCTTTATGAAGTGGCAATGATGGGTCTGAATACGTCGCTAAATTGCCTGCACGATCTGCTGGGGCATCCTTTAACACATGATTCATGCCGTCCATATATAAGAGCTCAGCATCTTGTTTACCTTTCTTTAACGCCTCCGCATCAGTTGCTGTTACTTGTAGGTCATTCGTACCTTGGACAAGTAGAACACGGCTATTCACTTTTGCTAACTCACTTGCAGGGTTATATTTTAACCATGACATCATATAGGGTTGAACAGAAGAACGGAATAATGCTTGTAAATCTGGTGATACGTTCTTCACTAGCTCGCCTTTTTTCAGGGATGCCAGTATATCTGTTGATTCCTTTAGAAGCTGTGGCGATAACTGACCTTTTAATTGCTCTAGCAGAACTTCATCTATTGGTCTTCCAGTGCCTGCTATGGAAACAAAGGACTCTACGTTTGTTTTTTGTGCTGCTAATAAACCGATTAGTGAGCCTTCGCTATGTCCAATAATATGAACACTTGAATAAGCTTTATTAGCTAAAAGGGTATTAATTACTTGAACTGCGTCGTCTACATAATAGTCAATAGACATATCCTCTTCCTTTGTTGAGAGAGATTTATTGTCCCCAATTCCACGCTTATCGTAACGAACAGATGCTATCCCTTCATTAGCTAAGCCTTTTGCCAGCATTTTCAAACTATCATTTTTCCCAGCTAAAGCCGAATTACCATCCTTATCAGTTGGACCCGAGCCAGCTAAAATTAGTACAACTGGAGATGGCTCCTTACTAGCCTTTTGAAGTGCCACTGTTAAATCACCATCTTTAACAGGAATCTTCACTGTTTCATAAGTCACAGGTTGTTCTTTATAAGGTTTTAACACTAGTGGGAATTTGCCACCATTTTGTTGGAATGTTGCCTCAATTTGCTGATCTTCTAATGTACCGTTAATTTCAATATTAGAACCATTTAAGTTGATTGCAACCGTTACTTGATCGCCGTTATATTTAATGTTGTTAAATGGATAATTGGCTAAGCCTTGTGCTGGTACTGATAATGTCCCACTATCCTTTTTCAACTCAACAATAATCGGAAGTGCTCCGTTTGGTGTCTCAATATTGCCTTGCCATTTTCCTACTAGCTGTTCATTCATTTTATTGTTCCCCTTAGTCTCTTTTCCTTTTGCATTATCTTCCTTCTGAGCGCATGCTGCTAATAAAAAGAGTGCGCAAAATATAAATAACAGTTTTTTCATAAAATCTCCCTCTCTATTTAAAGATGGTCAATAAGATTGGCAAAAATATGACGAATAAAATGATATAGCTCCATTTATTTGCCAGATTCAGGGTCCAACCAACACCGAATTTTTTTTGTACTAATAATGAAGGGTCATTTTTATTAATGTATAAAATACCCCATTTCCAGTATCGATCATCGGCAGCAGCTGTTTCATTTGTATGTAAATCATCAAAACGTTCATTACTTTTATTGAACTTCCAAATTAAGAGGATAAGCCCACCTAAAGTGACTACATTAAAAACGATAAAGAGCGGGAAAAAGTAAGGAACTATTTGATCCTCTAAAATCACTGTCGTGTAATGTGAAACTACAAAAAGAATGGTTAAACTAAAATTAATTGCAACTAAGTACCAGCTTCCATACTTACGTTGTTTAAGCTCTCTATTGGCTGAAGCTTCTTTGTCTTGTGCACTCAACTGTATTTTGGCACTTTTCATACCTTTACTCATGATGAAAAAGCTAATTTGTAGCCCTAGTAACATAAGTGGCAATTCGATAACTGATAGCCATGTTTTTTCTGTCCAGGCATCTACCTCACCTGCTGCATTCCAATGGGTAGCAAATACATCTGGGATGGAACTGTAATTCATATAAGTAAAGGTAATCAATGCTAAAGTGATAATAATTGGTAATGTAAAAAATGTAGATGAAAGTGCTTCATCTCTGTCTCGTATAGATAAATCCATGACATAAACAGTCTTTACGTGTGCTTCCCAATCTTCTTGTTTTTTCAGCTTTTTTGTTTTTAAATGATAAAACATATAAAGTCCAGCTGATATGAGTAGCATGACGTATAGTAAAATAAAGGATAATAAAACAAATTTCTCTTCCTGAATGGACGTATATAGTAGTGAAATTTGGCCTAAAAGAAAGGCAGTTGCTATGCTCCCAACGAACATGCTGTAGTGCTTTTTGAATATTCGTAATTGCTGATGTTGCACATAGGGCTCTGGAATTGAAACACCAAACACGATTGTTTTTCTAGTTAAATGTGGTGTTATTGTTTCCAATACTCCTACGAAGATAAAAATGCCTAATATAAAAAGCATATTTTCCCTACTTCCATTGTTTTAAAATTCGATGAAACAAACTCGTCATCTGATCTTTTTCAAGGCCACGTGCAAATGCTTCAGCCATAATTGGCTTTAATGCATTTTCTACTTTTTCCACTTCTGTCTCTTCCAGTTCTTTTTTTTGACCACCGATAATGATCGCCTTTGCTTTTGGCTTTAATTCGATTAAGCCTTTTTCTTCAAGTTCATGATAGCTTTTACTTACCGTACTGACATTAATACCTAAATCCGAAGCCATTGAACGAACTGACGGTAATGTATCACCATTTTTTAACTCACCCTTAGCAATTAACTCAATTAACTGATTCGCTAACTGTTTATAAAGCTGTAATTCACTGCTTGGATCTAAATAAATTTGCATCTTATCCCTCCAATCTGTATCGCTTATCACCAAACAGAAATCTGTCATACTTAGAATAATACAGATTTGTATTTAATGTCAAATTCATTACAATCTTTTCATATAAAAAGGACCCAGAAAAATTCTGGATCCAAGAACACTTATTACTATTTGATTTTATTTGTATCGGTTTTTGCTTCTTCTTAAGCTACAGCAAAACAGAAGATCCTCTGCCTCACCAATTCCTTAAGATTTTTAGAAGCTCACCTTATACAACTGTGGCGGACTTTCCTGAGATTCCTGGTCTTTGGGTGTTAGACTACTCATTCTACATCCTCCTAATCATATTAGATTAATAAGTGATTCCGCACTTAATATGAACCGTTTCATAAGTGTTTATTCATGTGAAGAGCATTTCATAGGCAAATTCAATAATCATTTTACGTAAATCTGGTGCTACATCAGCTAGTGCATCTGCCTCAATCATTCGTGCCGCTTCTTCCTTTGTCACATACTGTTTTATTGTTTCGTACCCCTTTGAAAAACGCTCATTCATTGAAATCCCTCCCATTGTTATTTCTTTAAACAAAAACCCCAATTCCGCGTCTCCAGAATTGGGGATTGTCCTTCACGTATGTAAGGGTCTCTATTCCGTCTCACCCTCTGGCTCTGACGAAAAAGGATAATGGTTTTCATAGTGCCTCACTGGACAGCTTTAATGAATATCTATGCAAAAGTCACGAGGACATGCACGCTAAGGTAATGGTTATGCGAGACAAGCTTTTGCTTTTTCAATTTGGGTTATTACTTGATCAAATCCTGTACCACCTAATGAATGACGACGACGAACGGCTGCTTCAGGCGCTAATACATCGTAAATATCCCCTTCGATCAGATCACTTTCTTGTTTCATGTCTTCAAGCGGTAAATCTAATAAATAGATGCCCTTTTGGATACATGTGAATACAAGTTTTCCTGTCACTTCATGTGCTTCACGGAAAGGCATACCTTTTGTTGCAAGGTAATCTGCAAGCTCCGTAGCATTGGAGAAGTCAGAGTGTACTGCCTGGTGCAAACGCTCTGTCTTGACAGTCATTGTGCGAATCATACCTTCAAAGATTTTTAGGGAACCAAGAATTGTATGGACGGTATCGAACATACCTTCTTTATCTTCTTGCATATCTTTGTTGTATGTTAACGGTGTTCCTTTAAGGACTGTTAATAAGCCCATTAAGTTACCGTATACACGTCCTGTTTTTCCACGAATTAACTCGGCCATATCAGGATTTTTCTTTTGAGGCATAATGGAAGAACCTGTTGAGAAGGCATCATCCAATTCGATAAATTTGAATTCGTCTGTTGACCACAAAATAATTTCCTCTGCAAAACGAGATAAATGCGCCATTAATAATGATGAATGGCTTAAAAATTCAACGATAAAATCACGGTCACTTACCGCATCCATGGAATTGGCATAAACTTCGCTGAAGCCTAGAAGCTCCGCTGATTTTAATCGGTCGATTGGGAAAGTTGTACCAGCCATTGCTCCTGCACCTAAAGGCAGAATATCAATACGCTTCATCGATTCCGTAAAACGTTGTTTATCACGCTCTAACATCCAGAAATAGGCCATTAAGTGATGAGCAAATGAGATTGGCTGTGCACGTTGTAAATGTGTATAGCCTGGAGCAATCGTTTCCACATGCTCTTCTGCCTTTTCTAGCAATGTTTTTTGGAATGTTTCAATTAAACCGATTGCTTCCTTCACACGCTTCTTTAAGAAAATATGCATATCCGTTGCTACTTGGTCATTTCGGCTACGGCCTGTGTGAAGCTTACCACCTACAGGACCAATTAAATCAATGAGCATTTTTTCCAGATTTAAGTGAATATCTTCATTGGCAACTGTAAATTCAAGCTCTCCTGCGATTGCTTTCTCTTGTAATTGTGCAAGGCCACCGAGAATTGCCTCTACGTCAGCAGCTGGTAAAATTCCTGTTGCGCCAAGCATCGTAACATGCGCTATGCTACCTTCTAGATCTTCTAGAACAAGCTGTTGGTCAAAGCCAATCGATGCGCCGAACTCGTCCACCCATGCTTCTGCTGATTTTTGGAAACGTCCGCCCCAAAGTTTTGTCATAACAGCTCACCTTTTCCTTCATGACTGATCAAAAAGGTGCAGCGCAATGCTACACTACACCTTACTTGTCAAAATTATTTTTTATTAACAGAAGAATTCACTACTGTTGGCAGACCCCATAATTCGATAAAGCCTACTGCTGAAGCATGGTTGAATTGGTCTTCTTTAGAATATGTTGCTAGCTTCTCACTATAAAGTGAATTTGGAGATTTACGTCCTTCCACAATTGCATGACCTTTGTAAAGCTTCACACGCACAGTTCCATTTACAAATTTTTGTGATTCAGCAAGGAATGACTCCAGTGCTACACGTAATGGAGAGAACCATAAACCATCATAAATTAATTCAGATAATTTTTTCTCAATGACTGGCTTGAAGTGTGCTAACTCTTTTACAAGCGTTAAGTCTTCAAGCTCTTTATGAGCCGTTAATAGCACTTTTGCTCCTGGAATTTCGTATACTTCACGAGATTTTATACCAACTAATCGGTTTTCTACGTGATCGATACGACCAACACCGTGTGCTCCAGCTACTGCATTTAGCTCTTGGATTAAATCAGCAAGCTTCATTTCTTTACCGTTTAAAGATACTGGCTTACCAGCAACAAATTCAATTTCTACGTATTCCGCTTCATCTGGAGCATTTTCTACAGAAACTGTTAAACCATATGCTTCTTCTGGTGGAGATACCCATGGATCTTCCATTACGCCCGCTTCATTTGCACGACCCCATAAGTTTTGGTCGATAGAGAATGGTGAATCTAACGTTGCAGGAATCGGTACATCATGTTTCATTGCATATTCGATTTCCTCATCACGGCTCCAGCCCCACTCACGTACAGGTGCTAATACTTCTAAGTCTGGATTTAACGCTTTGATTGAAACTTCGAAACGAACTTGGTCATTCCCTTTACCTGTGCAACCATGAGCTACTGCGTCCGCACCTACTTGGTTTGCAATTTCCACTAATTTTTTAGAAATTAATGGACGAGAAAGTGCCGATACTAGTGGATATTTTTGTTCGTACCAAGTATGAGCTTGTAATGAAATTAATGCATATTCTTCAGCAAACTCATCCTTCGCATCTACCATATATGATTCAATAGCTCCTACTTGAAGAGCTTTATTTTTTACAAATTCAAGATCCTTACCTTCACCTACGTCAAGACAAACTGCAATAACGTCCCAACCTTGTTCTTTTAACCATGGAATTGCTACCGAAGTATCAAGACCGCCTGAGTATGCTAATACTACTTTTTTATTTGCCATAACAAATGCGCCTCCAATTTGCTCTATAGGGTATGTATTTTTATACATTCACTTAAAAGTTTATACACGAATAGTATCATGTTATAAAAATAAAAACAAGTGTATTTTTATAAATTTATAGACTTTTATGTTTATTGTAAAAAGTAAGTCATTCCTACACTTTCAGCCATTGTACAAACTGTGAATATTTTCACTCGGAAAAACGATTTTTTACTCGCTACATGAATGTATATAATATAAATTTTAGGAAAGTAAATGGTCCATCACCATAACGGGGTTGATTTCCGTTCCTGCTGTGCGCTTTTTGAGGACGTCCAGCCTTCACTCCAATCAACCTATAAACATGGCATATGTTTTAACAAAAATAAAAAACTGTAAACACACTCAATTCTTACTTAAGTATGTTTACAGTTTGATTAAAATTATTTTATTGAGATTTTCGTTACTTCTTATTGAAAAATGATTTGCCTAAAAATTCAACTGTTGCAGGCGCGATCGCATAAAGCTTGCTTGATAACCCCATGATTCTTGGTAAATTTACCTCTCGCACAGGGCGTTCAATTGTTTTTACAGTAG
The DNA here is from genome assembly GCF_042019215.1 of Lysinibacillus sp. RS11. NCBI lineage: Bacteria > Bacillati > Bacillota > Bacilli > Caryophanales > Bacillaceae > Lysinibacillus > Lysinibacillus sp. RS11. The sequence goes on from NZ_CP168124.1 coordinate 2,861,393, forward strand.
CCTGCGCCACTTCTTCTGCTGTTAATAAAAATCTTCCTAAAGACTCTCGATAGCCACTTTCATCACTCGCTTTATCTAAAAATGGTGTATCGATTGGACCCGGATGTATCGCTGTAACTTTAACATTGTACGGAGCCAGTTCCATGCGAAGACCATTTGTAAAGCCGACAATCGCATGCTTTGTTGCAGCATAGACACTGGCCTTCGGTGTCGCTACTTTCCCAGCTTGTGAGCCAATAAAGATTAACTGACCTTGCTGACGTTGTATCATTGCTGCTGCAAGACGTTTTGCTAAATACATCGGTACACTGACATTTAACTCTACCATTTGTCTAATAGCTTCATCTGATAAGTCAGGTGCAATGCCAAATTTACCTACCCCGGCTGATAAAATAGCTACATCAAGAGGCGGTAGCTGTGCACATACTTCATCTATTGTTGCTAAATTAGTTAGATCTGCTTGGATCACGTTGGCGCCTACCCGTTCTAATGCTTTCAATGCCACTGTATTGCGTCCTGTTGCATAAACCGTATGACCTTGTGCGACTAATAATTCTGTAATTTTCAATCCTACACCACTTGTTGCACCTGTAACGAAGATCGTCTTTTTATTCATTTTCTTGTATAAACCTACTTCCTTTTATATAAATAGATACCTTCTTCGGTTTTCGTCGATGTAATATAATTGTTTGCTTCTAAGTAATCTATATGGCCAAGCGTTTTGGACAGTGTCAATCCAAATTGACGCTGAAAAATTGCCGGATATAAGCGTTTCGTTACTTGCACGACAGTTAATGGTTCGTCCTCAAATAATTCGCAAACTTTCAGAGATTGCTGATGTTGGCGTTCTAGTCGTTTATCAATTAAATGAGGAATATCCTCTAACTCCGCACCATGACCTGTATACATCGTTTTTACTGGTAATCGACGTAAAATTTCAAGCGATTCATTATATTGTAGTATCGATTTCGTACGCCCGATTGTCCGATCCAATGGTGGTTCAATTAATGGATTTGGCGTTATTTTTTCAAGCAATAAATCTCCACCAATGACATGATGAGATTTTTCATCCCAGAAGATGAGGTGGCTTTGTGCGTGACCCAATGTTTCAATTGCCTTTAATCCCGGATGTCCTGGCACTTCATCACCATCATATAGAACTTGTGTTAATGGTCGTTCACCTACAAGCTCTAATTCACGACGTACATGTACATTTGTTTGGATATATTGTTTAGGAACACCGTGCTCAAACAAGCGTTCACTATAAAACTGCTCATGGTAATTTAAAAATTCCTCATCATGACGAAGCCACTTATCATTATAGGCATGCCCTAAAATTTCTGCATGTGGAAAGGCATCCACCCAACCTGCATGATCAGGATGATGGTGGGTTAACACAACCTGTTCAATATCTCGCATATCAAAGCCCGCTGCGCGAATACCCCATTTTAGCGCATCATAGGCATCCATTGTTTTTGGACCTACATCAAAAATTGTCAATGCATCGCCTTTTACAACAAAAGCATTGACATCTCCTACTTCATAGGGTGTTGGTATTTCTATTTTGAATATAGACAAAGCTGTTTCCCCCTTTTGTGCAACTAGTGAATACCGATTCATTCTATTTTACAAGTTTTTCTTCTGTTCGTCATCCTTCTGTTGACAGGTTGACGTATTATCAATATAATTTTGAATAATCAAATTATTTTTGTGCGTTGATGAAGCCAAGTACGTATTTGGTGAAGGTGTTTAGAGAGTGTTACATTTGCTGAAAGTAACATCACCCGCTCCCATTACCGAACCTACTTCTGAGCAGTTATGAAAACATAACCGTCTCCCTTGCGATAAAAGGGCTGTGAGTTGTGCCAATTGGCAAACAAAGGTGGTACCGCGGAAACAATAGCGTTTTCGTCCTTCTATATAAGGACGAAAACGCTTTTTTATCTTCTTTCAGCAAATTTTTTCTGTGCGAAAGCGAAGCGTCAGCTACAAATCGTTTCTGTGTGCGAAAGCGAAGCGTCAGCTACAATTACGCCAAGGCGAAATTGATTTTGAGAACTGGAGGTTTTAATCATGAAAAAAATACTATTTATTGGTGCAGGCTCTATGGCAGAGGCATTGATTCAGGGCTGGATTAAACAAAAGGTATTTACAGCACAAGAAATTTACGTCACCAATCGCTCAGACAAAGAACGTTTACATTTTTTACACGACACATATGGTGTAAATTGCAATTTTAGCCATGATATTTATCAACAGGCTGATTTAATCATTTTAGCTATGAAACCTAAGGATGCCGTGGCAGCGATGCGTGAGTTAAAGCCTAAAATTACAGAGCAATCATCCGTTCTTTCAATTTTAGCAGGTATTGCTATTACTACTATTACAGAACATTTAGGTGCCCGTCCAGTCGCACGCGTTATGCCTAACACTTCTGCCACGATTGGGATGTCTGCAAGTGGGATTGCATTTAATGACAAAGTTACAGCTGCACAGCGCTCAATTTTCTTACAGCTTTTAGAGGCGGTTGGTTCAGTCATTGAGGTGGATGAGGATCAATTACATGCGGTAACGGCCCTTTCAGGTAGTGGTCCAGCTTATATTTATTATTTAATGGAGGCTTTTGAACGCGTCGGTACAAAGGTCGGGCTCTCAAAGGATACTGTACGACTATTAATGACACAAACACTTGCTGGCACTGCGGAAATGTTGAAGCAATCTGTTGACGAGCCTGATGTATTGCGTCGAAAAGTAACAAGTCCAGGTGGCACAACGGAAGCCGGAATTAAGGCACTTGAACAATATCAATTTAATGAGGCCATTGAAGCATGTATTAAAGAAGCTGAGGCGAGATCTCGTTCACTTGCAAATAGTTAAGTAATGAGTGCAAAATAAAGTGAAACTTTAATCAGTGGGGGTTTTCTTCATTCCCCCACTAATTATTAGTTGAACGAATCGGGCTTTTACGGACAGTTTATCTCCCATTTAACTAACTTCTTTGCTTTTGCTAAAATTTTGAGGTGGGCGTATTACTGCACGTTAATGCGGGGTAAAGTATATTACTAGGAATTAGGGGGCTTTATTTTGACTAAATTATTCGAACCTTATCAATTACAAACTATTTCTTTAAAAAATCGTATTGTTATGGCACCGATGTGTATGTACTCAGCACAGGATGATGGGCTGGTCACACCATTCCACCAAGTACATTACGCAACGCGAGCGGCTGGTCAAGTAGGTTTAATTATTGTCGAAGCTACCGGTGTCGTTCCAGAGGGGCGTATATCTAGTAACGATCTTGGGATTTGGGATGACGCTCATATCGAAGGGTTAAGCCAATTAGTTCAAGGCATGAAGGCGTACGGGGCAAAAACCGGCATACAACTTGCACACGCTGGCCGTAAAGCAACTGTAGAGGGAGAAATATTTGCACCATCAGCCATAGCATTTAGCGATGCTTATAAAACACCAACTGAGATGACTTTAGAAGATATTGAATATATTGTAGAAGCATTTAAGCTAGCAGCTATTCGAGCAGCGAAAGCAGGCTTTGATGTACTGGAAATACATGGAGCACATGGCTATTTAATTAGTGAATTTTTATCACCAGCAACGAATAAACGCAATGACCAATACGGTGGCTCTCAAGAAAATCGTTATCGCTTCCTTCGTCAAGTCATTGATGCTATTCGTAGTGTTTGGGAGGGTCCATTACTTGTGCGTGTTTCCGCTGAAGACTATGCAGAGGATGGCACTACAATGGAAGATTTTATCGTCTTTAGCCGTTGGATGAAATCACAGGGGATCGATTTAGTGGATGTTTCTACAGGTGGTGTCGTGCACGCACATATACATGTTTTTCCAGGCTACCAAGTACCTCATGCTGAAGCGATAAAGCACGGTGCTGATATTCCAACTGGTGCAGTCGGCCTTATTACGACCGCCATCCAAGCTGAGGAAATTTTACAAAATAATCGTGCTGACTTAATTTTCTTAGCACGTGTTCTTCTTCGCGAACCCTATTGGCCACTACATGCTGCCAAGGAATTAGGAGAAGAAGTGAAACCTCCAGTGCAATACGTCCGAGGTTGGTAAAAATAAACGGTATATTTACTATACCCCATAAAAAAACAGCTTGTGCAACAAGCTGTTTTTCATTTTAATAAGGCCACATCGGCGGCGATTCGATCATATTGACTCAATAGATAAGTATTCTTTGTACTTGCTGCGGCACGTAGCTCTTTCACTAACTCTAAGGTTTATACACACCAGCTTCATTTGAAGGGACAAAGGTAATACCCTTCAATTTAAGTTTTTCAGCTTCTTTTTTAAATTCTTCTGAACAAAACATCACGCTGTAAAGTTTTATATTATTAATTAGAAACACTTCAGGAAAAGTAATTGTATCTTTCAATTGTAAATCCCATATTTTTTTAAGATGTCCATTTTGCTTATAGAATTCAATGTTTGATTTTTCCATATCTATAACATTTTCCAACTTATCGAAAAATCGTACATAAAAATAATCCTTTGACGATATGCTTTTTTTATGCTTGTTCACCATATACAATTTAGTGTATTGAAAATTGTTAATTCCAAATTTCTGCAAAAGGTTTAGAAAATCTAACGATGCAAAAAATCCACCACCCCCCCATCGTAAATCAAAATCATATTTTATATCTTTTGTAACAAACCATATTTCCTCAGGTAACTCTGTCATAATATTTCTTGAGGTTCTCCATTCCCCAGCATCAGAGTCTCTTGCTTCAAAAGGATTTTTTTCAAAAAATTCTGTATGTATTATTCCTTCTAGGTAAGTGGGACAGAATATACCTTCTTTTCCGAAAATCGCAAATGTATTTCCCATATTAAAAACGACATTCCCTTCATTTAAGATATTCTATCACTTGGTGTTTTAGTTTTTATTTTTTCAGAAGTAATTTTCTTACTTAGATTTCTTTGTAGAGATTCAGTATATTTTTTACACTTGTTTCAATTTGGTGAAAACAAAAGCCTAATTCACTTCTCTAATTTAGTTCCCACAAAAATGATTCTTAATATGTCATCTATAGTTTCTATTGTAGCTGTTTTTCCGAAGCGCTTTTTATATAGACTTTTCTATTTTTTGTATATATTCAAAGATGATGGCCCAACCGTCCATAGGGCTACCATATCCCCAAAGAGGTCCCGTCATTTTATCCAATTGATTGAGCTTTTCCTGATATTGCGTCACCATGGCTTGACGCTCTTCTTGCGTATACGCGTTCAAACGTTCGTTACTTACCTTAAGTCGCATATTATGTAGGAAGTTGATCATTTCACAATAAAGTGAATCATCCTTAAATGTAATGAAATCTGGGAAAATCGCAATAACTTCGTCAAAAGCATGATGCAAATGCTGCAAGCCAAATTTCGCCAAAACCTCGGAAATATACGGCACGAGATGCGGCTGATACGCGATAATACCGTCCCAACCATCACACTGCCAGTTACCAATCATATTGATGGCGATGTGAAGTTGAAATAACTCTGGCGACACCTTCTCTTGGATGGCATCCAGTTCGCCGATCTCCCATATTTTATCGGATAATTCCGCTAAATTCATTTCATCTGCAGGGATTTTTCCATTCCATATCTCATTCAATCCAATACTCATAGTGACACCTCTCGAGGAATTCTTATTTGTGATTTTACATGTTTAGTTCTGTAATAATCTCCTTGCATTGCTTTGCAATTTCTCTCATATCATCTTCTGGGCAAAACTCCGCCAAATCATAACTTAAAGGGTGATGAATAAAGTCGTCCAATATTCCCCTCAACAAAGCCAGTTCTTCTTTTTCCACTTTTAAAGAAATAACAGCATTTTTGTCCATGATGCCGCCAGCTAAATCCGTTAGATGAACCTTACCGTTTTTTTGACATTCCAGAATAATAGCCGTAATATCCATCATCAAATTGATCACACAGCCTATATCTTGAAAAAAACCTTTTTCTCTAATAAAGTAAATGTCTTTCGTTTGGCGTAAGTCTTTTATTTCCCGAGCATTATTCAGTTGAAAGTCTTGAAAAATATTTTTAACGTTTATTTCTGTTGGAATATCCGACTCAAATTCTCTGTCAACTAAATAGTCGATTAAAGTGCATGTATCGTCGGTTCCGCCAATATATTCTCCCCACCATCGCTCAATGTACATCATCGCTTTTCTATCCCCTTCCAAAGTCTTGTTTGTTTAGCAAATTGGGAAAACTGGTTGTAATTGTTTTCGCCATTCTATTTGCGTATCGTGGCAATATAGATAAAGTTTTCTTATATTTTCCTATTTCGGAAAAGGCGTAAATGAATTTCAGTTTTCAGAAGCTTTCTCACTCTCAATATGATTACTAATCAAGAGTAAGCTGACCCTATACCAATTTTTCACCAATCGCGTTCTCTAAGAGCTTCTTCAATATCGATATCAATCTCAAAATATTGTAAAATATCTTCTACTGTTACTCCGATTGAATCCCGTGCAAACGTTTCTATTTCACTGTCATTTTCATAAAACTCATTTTGTAGCTCATTGATAGCTATAGTCATTTCGTCTAACTTTTCCTGAATCGCTTCTACAGTATGAGTGCTCTCCTCAATAAAATGAACTACTTTAACAATATGTAATTTCAGTTTATCCACTAAAAACGTTGGAAAAAAAGGATCTTCGTACATATCCACTAAATATTTGAATTCAGAATCAAGTTTCTTCAAAACATTTCCTCCCTTTGATATAAAAAATAAAATCTAAGCCAATTTTTATTTAGAAAAATTTTCACCTATTCATACTTTGGAACCCCAGAGCGCCACATTTCTTCTACTGTTTTTAATGGATAGTTATCTTTACCAAGCAATCGCTGTTCTTTTAATGGATCGATCCAACGGCTATTCTCAAAAGATAAAATTAAGCGACGTACAAATTCATAACCAGTGTTGTATCCAACAATTTCATAGTTATCTAAAATTCCCAGGTCATTTCTATTGATATTATATTGGATAATTTCATTACCCATAAGACCCTTATCACCGACTGTGGGATCAATTCTCACCAAATTATATATAAGTTCATCATCACTAAATTCCGATTGCTTTCCCCACTGTCCTCTGTCACTACTAATAAAAATCTCTGGTATAGGGATATTCAAGTTAGGTTTTACATTTTTTACCTTTCCGACAGAACACTTTTTAAAAAACGCGTTTAAAACCATACATACCCCAAAAGGTTTTAAATCATTTAAGTCAAGTGACTTCTCGTTAAAATTATTACTTTCACTCGAGATATTAAAAAATGCAACATATGGACTTTCTAATAATTGAGCAATGATATATAAATTATCTTTTAAATGATATATAAATTATCTTTTAATTGAATTGAATGTATATCATTTTTCTTCCAGCTAAACCTTTTTAACATTCCATCAACCTTTCTTATCTATTTTGCCAGTCGGATTATTCTTTAAACTTTTAGTATATGTGTTATCAGTTTCTTAGAATCATACTAACCTATGATTTAAACTATATTCGCAACATTAAAGTTATAATTTTCATCTTCGCATGATCATTAAAACTTTCTAATTCATTTTGAAGATAAATATTGAATATGATTATCCTGAAAATTTTTTAAACCTTTTTTAAAAGCTTTTTTGACCTAACTTTTTCTTTATTTTAAAATCTTCTAATACGTCTAATGAAAATAAACAAATTCCGTAACCGGAGGCAGTTAACATTCTCATCAATTAAGATTTCCTTTTCTCCTAATGCAAGTCCAATCCAAATTGTTTTAGGTTTACCTAAAGTTATTAAATCGCCATTATCGTAATCCTCACTACATATACTATAATTACCATAAATAGTTTTATATTTCCACAAAAGTTATTACATTTTGTTTTCGCTGTAAACGTTTTATGTATTCTTATAGCCAAAATGCAATAAGCTTCTTGGCTACCATTATTACAAATTCAGTCGTTGGATGAAATCACAGGGTATCGATTTAGGGGATGTTTCTACAGGTGGTGTCGTGCAAGCACATATGCATGTTTTTCAAGGCTACCAAGTGCTTCATGCTGAAGCGATAAAGCACGGTGCTGATATTCCAACTGGTGCAGTCGGCCTTATTACGACAGCCATCCAAGCTGAGGAAATTTTACAAAATAATCGTGCTGACTTAATTTTCTTAGCACGTGTTCTTCTTCGCGAACCCTATTGGCCACTACATGCTGCCAAGGAATTAGGAGAAGAAGTGAAACCTCCAGTGCAATACGTACGAGGTTGGTAAAAATAAACGGTATACGGGCACTCATCAAAAAAGAATAAACAGCTTGTTGATTTATGCTAGCAAGCTGTTTTCATTTTAATATAGAGGAATTTGTTTATTTATTTATCAATTGCCTTCACTGGCGCATGTTTCGCCCTATAAAATCTTAAACAATCTGAAAATAATACCTTTAATCCAATAATTCTGCACGAGAACATAAATCCGTAATAGTAGATTCATCTTCACATGTATTATTAAATGAAATAGCAAATTTCTCTAACGCTTTCTGAGGAATAAGCACAAAACATACTAGCTTCGGAATCAAACTTGACAATTCCTTTTAATTCGGGCATTTTTTCTTCAAGAAAGACAATCGCCAAAGATTCCCAATCATAACCTCCTCCTTCAAACTCCTCATCAGCTCGTGTATCAAAAAGCTCTTGCTTATATTCACCTACATAAAAACACAAGGACGCAGAATCACTCTCACGATCCACCCAAAAAAACGGAGCTATTATCTGTTTATCATTAATAAAATTCATCTTAAGCCACCATCAAAATAAAATTTTTTTGAACCTTGAAACCTCTCACTTTCACCGAGCACATGATAATCACAATACTTAAAACTACATTATTACCTAGTTTAAGAGATAGAATTTACCTTAGACCATATCATGTCGGCAAATATGAATTAATTGGAGAATAATGAATTGAGTTAATGAGTGATAAAGTTTAATAAATCGAAGAAGAGAATAACTAATCAGTTAGAGGAATTAGAATCTAGTAAGAGATAGCAAAGTTATGATAATGATAGAAGAAATGGTATAATTAAAGAGTAACAGAATAAAGGTATTTAAGGGTGATTGGCGATCTTCTCTACTACTCCTAATTCAAATTTTGCTATTTAGTTCTAGGAGAGAAAGGAGGGATTGCTTATGACAACATATGAAGCATTAAACATAGCTATTGGTCTCGGTACTTTAATTATAGCTATCCTTGCATTGTCATATACTTTTTCACAAAAAAAGTAAAAGCACCCTTTCAAACCTAAGCAGGGTTAAAGTGCTTTTACTTTCGCTCTTGCCAATCGCTCTAAAAGCGTTTGTTTTGTTACTTGACCGCATGGTGTTACAGCACCATACGGTCTTTTTCTTACCCCTATTATAACACATCGCTTTTATTTCTCAAGAATTTATACCCCTATTACCCAGTATCTATGCTAAACCTGCTTGCTCAAACAATTCCTTTAACCTTGCATTTACATCTTCATGATCCTCGACCATTAAAATTCTCAATACAATCACGCCTTTTTAAAATATATCTCTCATACTATATAAAACTTAATTACATTTATAAAAATCTCACAAATAATCCCTCGTTTGAAATAAACTTAATAATTCTTCTGGAACTTGTACAGAATCCTTATAAAAAAGATAAACAGGAACACTAGGCAAATCTATTTCATCGAAAGGAACGATGTTAAACCGCCCTTCCATACGCTCTCTTCTAACAATCATCCGTGGCAAAAATGATATACCGAGCCCATCTTTTATTAAGCGCTTTACGACATAAGATTGAGATATGGAAACTTGCTTGGTAACTACATATTTTTCCTGTATTTTATGTAATAAATCCCCCCAAATAGTCGGATGATGGTGCGTAAATAACGTGTAGGTTTGAAATAATTCCTCATAATCAATATAAGCTCCTGTCTCATCATCACAAGCATCCAGTGGAATAACCAATTCTAAAGGACTCTCTACTACAAGCTCTTGACGCCAATGTCGATAATGAGTTGGCAATAAAGAAATACCAATATGTGCCTTGTCATTATGGATTAAATCTTCAATTTTTGCTGATTCCTCCACTAGAATAGATATTTCGATAGAAGGATTTTCATTGATAAACTGATAAATAACATGAGGCAATATTGTTTCCACCATTAAAGGGGTCATGGCAATAACTAGCTTTTCTTTAATTCCTTTCGTTGCTAACTGAAAACGTTCAATACTTTTTTCCCATTGAGAGATGATTTGCTGAGCTTCTATTAGAAAGAGCCTTCCCGCCTCCGTTAATTGCACACGATTTTTCTCACGTTTGAATAATTTTACATTCAAAGATCGTTCTAACTGATGAATATGGACTGTGATACTTGGCTGCGATAAATGTAATTCTTCTGCGGCCACTCGAAAATTACAATATTTAGCTGCTACTACAAAAGACTGTATCCATTTATAATCCAAAACCGCACCTCTTTCGATCAATTATGCCTCGGCATAATTGCGTCCGGAATCGGCTTTGTGCTTGCACAAAGCCGATTCCTTGACATCCGCCGGAGGCTTTAACTTCTTTCAGCGGATGTTTGAACATCCGCTGAAAGAAATTAATGTTTTTAATCAACTTCATTAACTATATTTAATTTACTAAATTATCCAATAATAATAAACTCTAAATTAGATAAATTAATTTTTTTCAAAGGGGAGAATCGTATGTTAGCTAAATTAAGTAAACAATTCCGTACTTTTGCAAAAAATGAATGTGAAAACTCAAGTCCACTTTATGAACATTTAGCAAATAAAATTGCTGATGATGATGAAATGTTAAAAATCGCCACATTCGTACCTCAAGGACAACCTGTACCTAATTTATTTTTAGCTGGGGTTCATTATTTACTGTCATCATCAAAAGACGAATTAGTTCATTTTTATCCATCCTTCACGACAACGCCAAAACCAATCAATGAAGTGTATCCTGTTTTTAAAGCGTTCGTTTTGTCACATTCAGACGAATTAAAGGCTTTATTTCAAGAGAAACTTGTCCAAACTAATGAAATTCGCCGTTGTTCATACCTTTATCCGATGATGACAGAAATCTATGAACGTCATCAAAAACCGTTAGCCTTCATAGAAATCGGAGCAAGTGCAGGACTTCAGCTCGGTATGGATCGATACAATTACTATTATAATGAAAAGCTTCACATAACTAATTCAGAGAATGCTTTCGTTTTGTCTTCAGAAAATCGTGGAGAATCGCTGCCAGCCTCTATAACGAACCCTCCTGTAGTTTGTCAAAGGATTGGCATCGATTTAAATCCTATTGATATCCATGATGAAGAAGAACTTCGATGGCTCCAAGCGTTAATTTGGCCAGAGCATCAAGAACGAAGACTTTTATTAAATCAAGCACTCCCTATTTTAAAAGAGCTCAATTTACAGCTGATGAAAGGAGATGCTATTAAACTTTTAAAGGAAATTAGTAGTGATATTAATCCAGATGCAATGTTAGTTGTCTATCATACTCATGTGGCCAATCAAATCCCAATGGAATTACGCCTTGAATTAATCGAACAATTAAAAGAGGTAAGCAAGGAACGACCGCTCTATCATTGTTATAACAATTTATTTGATTCACAACTGCATCAAGATTTTATTGATCAAGGAGAAATAGAATCTATACGAATCATGGAACGTCCGGATGGTCATGCGCGATGGTTCAAGTGGTCCAACCCAAAATAATAAGCACTGAAAAACGCTACATAAGATTTCCTCTCATGTAGCGTTTAAACTTTATTAAATACGTAATCTCTAAAAATCATATTCCGCATCTTTTTTCGCACGGATTGCTGTAAACGCATCAGCTACCATCACTGTATCCTCAGCTAAACGCTCAAGGCGGAATAGGACGTCATCATTCACAATTTCCTTCCGCAAAAAATCCTTCTCCTCTATAAATACATATGTTGGAACAATATGTGCTTTCATATAAGCAAGAATTGGCTTTAACTGCTGCTCAACCATTAGATAGTGTTTAGATGTGCCTGCTGTGACAACTATACTTACCACTTTATCACGAAAAGCATTGACTGGTAGTAAGTCAAAAATATTTTTCAACGTTGCCGGAATCGAAGCCTGAAATGTTGGTGTTCCAATGACAATTGCATCTGCAGACATAATTGTTTCGGTCACATATTTTGTATCCCCATCATATTCAAAATAATTTCGTCCATCACTGAATTGCATGTTGTATTCGGCAAGATCAAGTAACGATACTTCATGCTCTGGATATTTTTCTTGTAAAATTTCAACCACTTTACTAATAGCTGTTTTTGTTTTTGAGCCGACAATGGAACCAGCTAGTGCAACAATTTTCATACTGTCCCCCCCTTATTTCGCAGTATATTTTTTAATGGCAGGCAGAATATCGTTCCCGATAATTTCAATATTTTTCATCAATTTTTCAAATGGCACACCGCCAAAATCAATTTGTGCCATAAATCGTTGCATGCCAAATAGCTCGTATTGATACAGTAGCTTTTCAATAATTTGTTCCTTGCTTCCGACCATTAAGGCATCACGTGTATCTGGCGCTTGCGCGAACTGTTGCTTTGGATAACAGCCGCCACGAATTGCTTGGAAACCACCATTTATATGTGGATACATCCCTTGTAGTGCTTCTTTCGTCGTATCAGCAACATAGAAAAGGCTTGTTGTAGCAATCGGTAACTCTTTCGGATCAAAGCCACTTCGCTCTGCCGCTTCTCTATAGGCATCCACTGAAGGTTTAAAATTAACAGCTGGTCCGCCTAATGTCGTCAACATCATTGGGATGCCCATATAGCCTGCTTTAATGGCACTAGCAGGTGGTCCGCCAACAGCCCGCCAAATTGGCAACGAGCCATTTTTAGGTTGTGGCAAAATTTGCGCATTATGAAGCGGTGCACGGTATTGTCCTTCCCAAGTGATAAGCTCCTCTTCATTAATTTTTTTCAGCAGCTCTAATTTTTCCTCAAAAATTTCTTCATAATCCTGTAAATCAACGCCAAGTAAATGATATGCGCCAACACGAGAGCCACGCCCTGCAACGATTTCTGCACGTCCATCTGAAATTAAATCAATCGTCGCAAAATCCTCATATACACGTACAGGATCAGAGACACTCAGTACCGTTGCCGAGCTTGTTAATTTGATTGTCGATGTAGCTTGAGCGATCGCTCCTAATACAACCGTGTGTGCCTGTGTTGTAAAGTACGATTGATGACTTTCACCTACGCCAAATACATCAATACCTGCTTGCTCTGCTAGCTGGCTTACTTCAATTAGCTCCTGAATGCGTTGCTGAGCTGGAATACGTTCACCTGTTAAAGGATTTGGAATATGATCACCTAATGAATACAAGCCAAATTCAATGCCTTTTGATTGGTCAATACGATATTTTTCCATGTTCACGCTCTCTCCTTAATCTAGTGGCTCTAGAATGACCTCAATTTCAGCACGTTTTTCTTCTAAAAATGGAGGAAGATCGAGCTCTTTACCAAGATCCTCTACCGCCGCATCAACTGTAAACCCTGGGCCATCTGTTGCCATTTCAAATAAAATTCCATTACGATCTCTAAAATAAAGACTTTGGAAGTAATAACGATCCACTACTCCAGTACTATCTAAGCCCCGCTCCTTAATTTTGGTGTCCCATTCCTGCAATTCCTCGACGTTTGCGACACGTAGCGCAAGATGATGAATACTACCTCGGCCAGGTTTCTCACTCGGTCCTTCTAATTCTTTAACGACGATTTCTCCAAGTACTTCACCAGGTATAGATTGTAAAACTGCTTCTTTCTCGCCTTCTGCAACAACTGTGTAATTAAAAAGCCCTTTTAATAAATTCACTGTTCGTTGCAAGTAACGAACTGTAATTTCAACTGTACCCATTCCTAAAATGCGATGTTCTGTAGGAATTTCGGAGCCGTCCCATGGTTGCCAATGAGCCGGTTTTTCGTGACCATGGTAGTTTAAAAGCACCATTCGTAACCCTTCATGATCCTCAAAAAACAATGCATCTTTATCTGCATATGTGGAAATTTCACTATGTTCAACGTCTAGCTGTTGAAAACGATTTTTCCAATATTGCAGACTGTCATAGCTTGGCACTAGTAAGCCAATACGTGTGATGGCATTTGTGCCTCGAACGGTTCTTCCTGCTACAGGCATTTCAAAAAATGTTAATTCTGTACCTGCCGCCCCTGTTAAATCTCCATAAAATAGATGATACATGGATGGCGAATCTTGATTGACTGTTTTTTTCACACGACGTAATCCAAGAATCTTTGTATAAAAATCATTATTACGTTTGCCGTTTTTCGTTAGCATGGATATATGATGATGTCCGCTTAGTTTGTTCATTATATTTCCTCCTTGTTTTCACTTGATTAAGCAAGTGATAGTGTAAAAAAATCACGCTGGTGGTAATTTTTTTTCACGACTATGCTTTTCTATTTTTGACATAAGTGTATATAAAGATTTCATTTCTTCTTCTGTTAATATTTCTTCAAAAAATGAGGATTGAAAGTGAAGCTGACTTGGCGTCGCCGCATCAATCATCTGCTCGCCTTTAGCTGTGAGCGAGATTGTTTTCGTCTTCCAATTTTGCTTTCGCTCAATTAGTCCCTCTTTTTCAAGTCGAGCAAGCATTCGAGACATACCGCCTTGCGTGACTGTCACTTTTTCCGCTAATTGTGATTGCGTTAACGGTGCATAAGTCTTTATTTGTATAAGGACATCAAATTGTGCAGTCGTTAAGTCAAAGCGTTTTAAAAATTCATTGGATAGCTGGTTACTTTGATTTGTAAAGCGCATCATCCGAATCCATGTCAGAGATCCAAGTGTGTGTTTTCTCATCGCTTCATCCTCCTTTCAAATATCACTTTACTACGCAAGTAATAAACATGCAAGAAAAATATCTTGAATTCGAGATATTTTTTAGTGTGAAGATCACACTATATAATGCCATGCGTAGTAATTGGATATAAGTTTCCTTGAAAGGCAAACGAAATTCTCCCTGTTTCTTCAGACACCACTATGACGAGCGCATCACTTACTTCACTGAGCCCTAATGCTGCTCGATGTCTTGTGCCTAATTTCTTTTCTCCAACATCTCTCTCTGAAAGCGGCAGTACATTGGCTGCTGACTGAATTAAATTTTTGCTTACTAAAACTGCTCCATCGTGAAGCGGATTTCCAGGAAAAAAAATAGTTTCTAATAAGGAATGTGTTACTTCTGCGCCAATATGAATACCAGGCTGAATAAGAGACTTTAAAGAATCCTTTCGTTCAATCACAATTAATCCACCATGTTTTCTTGCAGACATATTTTGTACACTATGCGAAAGCTCAGGATATTTTTCAGTAAACGGGGAAAGATAGCAATTTAAATAAAACGTTGCAGCTTTCATTTCAATCGTGACAAACTTCTCTTTAATTTTTTCAAAGTCCCCAAGAAGACAGTTTGTATCAGTATCCATCGCATCTACACTTTGTTGTAATGAATTAATCACCTGCTGAAGCTCTTCCTTTAATGTTTGTTTCATTGGTGAAAAATCGCAATTCGTTGGATCCACGAAAACACCCCTTTCAAAAAATGTGAAACATCCCTTTCTGTAGTTTCCCTAAATGGAATTTTTTTATTCGCATTAGATTTGTTTAACAAACATAGTTACACCCATCTTTCAACCTGATAAACATAGAAAAGAGGAATCGTGGAATTATCTTTACGTAATTTTCGATTCCTTTTTTTAGATTAATAAAATAATATACCTCAGAGAGCTTGCGTATAAGGGAATTTAATAATAGAAAAAAACACGTGTATTTATTAGATATCTAATAAATACACGTGTTGTAATTTAACTTACATATGGCCAGCACGAATTTTCTTCACAATGCTGAATGTCGTGTAGGCAGCAGCTGGTGCAAGCACTACGATAAAAATAAGCCAAACCGTCAAGTTGTCCGTTGCTTTTAATGTGTCATAATTAGTTTTAACAAAAACAATAAGTCCAAATAGTAATAAATAGCTCAGCACATTTGGAAAAATAACGATTAAACGTAATAGTGCTGGTGGCATTTTTTGCTGATTCATATAAACCACTCCCCTTTATTCAATTATACGAAAATCTACTATTAACCGCATTATATTTCTTTAATATTCCAAATCCTTGTTTTCACTATCTATTTTTCAGACTTTATATTTGCCTGCTGATTGTTGTAAATTGTCTGCTGTTGTATTTAACCTATCAATAATTGATGTCATTTCATTCATATTTACTGCTTGATTTTTAGCCTTTTGTGCGACATCGGTGACACTTGCTGAAGTCTGTTTTGCCAATAATGATACATCTTCCATTGTAGCCGTGACTTCCTCTGTGCTGGCTGCGATTTCCTCTGTCGTACTCGATACTAAATCTACTTGATCTGCTATTACTTGGACATCATTGTTAATGCCTTCAAAAGATTGCTGTGCTTCATGGACAATAGTTCGACCAGCATTTAATACATCAGCAGTAGAATAAATGACTGATACAATGTTAGCTGTTTCCCTTTGTACATTCATCACAACTTGAGAAATACGCTCAGCCGCTAGTTTTGAATCCTCTGCCAATTTGCGAACTTCCTCTGCCACTACGGCAAATCCTTTACCCGCTTCACCAGCTCGTGCCGCTTCAATAGATGCATTTAGCGCCAATAAGTTTGTTTGTTCTGAAATTCCAGTAATGACATTTGTAAACTCACCAATCATGCCAGATAATTTTTCTAATTCCTTTGTACTTTCTACTGAAAGATTTGTCTTTTCATTAACTTCTACTAATTGCTTCTGTAACTTGTTCATAATTTGTAAGCCATTATTCGCATTTTCTTCTGTATTGCGAGAAATGGTAGAAATCTCAACAATGGATTCTGAAATATGTTGGATACTGCGTGCTAATTCTTCCATTGAAAGTGCGCTGTCTTCTGTATTTTGCTGTTGCGCACAAGATGCTTGAGCAACCTGACTAGATTCTTTCTGAATGATTTCAGATGAATCAAGTGTATGATGAGCATTTTCTTGAATTATGTATGTTGCCTCCTGAATTTGGCTAGCTTCCTGCTTCAATTCACGCATTATGAATTGAAAGTTTTCCATCATTCCGTTAAATGATACTACTAATTGACCAATCTCATCCTTAGAGTTTACATTTATTCGCTTAGTTAAATCCGCTTCGCCCTTACTAATTTCCTCAAGTGAATCGCGTACACTTACAATTCGGGAGACCTGTTTAGAAATAGAAAATCCAGTAATGATGAAAATGACACATACAACGATTAATGAAGCAATAATTGTTCCTATCAAAATATGTGAAAGTACTTCATTTGAAACAACGATAGCTAAATATGTACCATTTGATAACGGTTTTACGTATTGAGTAACACGAGTTCCATCATAACGTCCCGAAAAGTCAGATGCTTTTTGTGTTGAAAATGTAGCTGGTAAAAAACCAATATCCGCTAGATTTCTTTCTGCTGTAGCTGCTATTGCTTCGCCTTTGTCATTCACGACAGCTGCATAAAGGACCGTTGAGGATAATGATTTGTTAAGCTGATCAATGTAATATTCACTACCGATACTAGTCTCTAAATCTAATAGCTGCTGTCCTTGTCGAGCAACCTGTACAATTTGAGGTGTTGCTGGATTCCAACTACTTACCCCAACGAACTTGTAAAATTTATCGTCTACATCACGTATTTGCGCCTTCTGTACAATTTCTTTTGCACGTCCATCTACTAGCTGCATATATTCTGCTGCTTGTCCGTCTGGATCAGAACCGAAGTTAAAATCAATTGTCGGTGCTACAGAAGTGACGGTGGTATTTCCTTTATCATCCGTACTCCATATTTCATCAATGCCTCCACGTTCAGCAATCGCCTTCAAATCTTCATATGTAGCGCCTTTATCGATAATATAAGAAGCCATTACTGATTCAGCAATCATTTCCTTTTCCATTATTTCTTCCGCTTTTTCTCTTGATTGAATAGCACCCTCCATCCCCATAACAATGGAATTAGCGAGCGCCTCCCCGTTATTCTTTACACTTTTATATGTTGCTTGATAAATATAAACAGAAAATGCACCGATAATAATTACGACTATGCCCATGATTTCCAGCAACATTTTCCATTTCATTGTTTTCCCCATCTCAACAATACCCCCTAAAATATGCGATTATTTCCATTTCATCATACAATATCAATTTTAGGTTTTTCATTACTTTTCTTTCGAATTTAATATAATAATTTTCAATAATATAAAAATCGTCACAATTTTGTCATTTTAAAATCAGGAGAAAATACTTAGATAAAAAAGACTATAAAACAAACAACTTTTCAAAAGAGAAATAAAGACAATAGCGTAACATATATAAGACGTTTTTAACAAAATATAAATAATTAACGAATGAAATCCCACTAGTCTTAAAGTGCTAATTTAAAGAAAAGAACCTTTTAAATGACGAATCATCTAAAAGGTTCTCCCTTATCAATAATGTTATTCTAGGATAATTTATTGTTGTGCCATGTAAACACTGATTGATCAGATGTTAGGTAGGTCTGTGGGAAAATCTCCTGTGCATCTGCTAATAATAGTGGTAAATCGTGAGGTAAGAAGCGGGCACTTAAATGGTTCAGAAGTAAATAGTTTGCTCCTGCTTGTTGTGCCACCTTTGCCGCTTCGAGATTTGTAGAGTGTCCGTAGCTGGCTGCTAAATCTGTCGTAGTGCCATCAAAAGTCGCTTCATGAATAACGATATCTGCACCATTGGCTAATAAAATTGCCTCTTCGCAATATTTTGTATCTCCTAAAATAGTGAGCGTAAAGCCTTTTTTCGGCGGAGCAACAACATCTTGCGCATGAACAATGGTGCCATCCTCTAGTACAATATCTTTCCCACTTTTTAATTGTCCTAGCAGAGGACCTTTTGGAACACCAAGAGCTTGAGCTTTTCCCATTAATAACTCACCAGGCAAATCCTTTTGCTCAATACGGTACCCAAAGCATGGAACTACATGCCGCAATTCACTTGCGCTTACAGTAAAATGTTCATCTTCATAAATTACACCTTCATGGACTTCAACAAATTGTAATGGATATGTTAAATGCGTCTTTGACAAGGCAAAGGTTTGCTCGATCCATTGCTGTAAACCTTGCGGGCCAAAAATTGTTAATGGCTCATCCCCACCTTGAAATGAACGAGAGCTTAAAAAACCAGGTAATCCAAAAATATGGTCACCGTGTAAATGTGTAATGAATATTTTTGTTACTTTACGTGGCTTTAACGATGTATGCAATATTTGATGTTGAGTCGCCTCCCCACAATCAAAAAGCCACATTTCGCCCACTTCATCTAAAAGCTTTACCATCAGGGCACTTGTATTTCGTTCCTTTGAAGGCATTCCTGCGCCTGTCCCTAAAAAATGTAGTTGCACATATGCCACCTCATTTCTATTTCTATGGCTTTATTGTACCCTATCGTTGACAATAAGAAAAACCTTTGGTGACTAGCTTTCCAAAGGTTTTAATATTATTTTGGTTCCCATGATACGAGTGCAGCATGGAAATCATGACGATAATAATAACGTCCGTTCTTTTCCTCAATAAACGGCAAGAGCGCCTCCTCAACATGTGCTCTATTAAAAGTATCATTTAATATTTTTTTACTTTGTGTTGTTACAAGCTGCTCATAGCTTTCATATTCATACACTCGTTCTAATGGGATGATTTTGCACTCTGCATAAATATCCATCTCATATAGCAAATTTAAAAATTCTATATAATCTCTTCGTGGAAATTTAATATCGTAGCCATACTTTTCGTATAAAATTTCATAATGGGGCTGTATCGGCCCTGTTGTCATGCCAATAATTGCACGCTTTTTAGCAAGACGATTCATATGATAAAGTGCTGATTTGATTTCATACATACGATAAAAGCAATTGACCCCAATCACGATATCATGAGCTTCTACCTCATTCTCAGCAAGGCTTTCCCATTTCGCATGAATATAAGACACATGCTGCTTATCCTGCATGCAATTTTGTAAATAGCTAAGGATGCTTTCGGAGCTATCTATACAAGTTAGCTGTCGCACATTATTAGCTAGAGGAAACGTATAATTGCCCCAGCCTGGACCAATTTCCAATACAGAGTGCTCCGGCTCAATACTTTTATTTATTTCTTGAAAAATTCTTGCAGCATAAGGATCTGTCTGTCCCGTTTTCTTTCGGGCAATTGACTGCGCCCAAAATTGCTCCTCTAACTGATCATTAACCATTCTTTCGGGCATATGACCATACCAGTCCTTCATACCTTCCTGCCATAATGCCTCATAATTAATAGCTAACGGTCCTTTTCTTGTCATACAGATACCTCTATATTCATGATTTCGTATACTTTTTTCATATCGAGATTCGCGCGCACATGCTTTGCTAGCATATTGTAAGCGTCCTCTCTACGTTCTGCGTCACTTTTCACATCGCTAGGTAGAGCATGAAGCCCTTTTTTCACGCGTATGTCATTGACAAGCTGTCGTGTAAAGGTGCGATTATGGAATAAGCCATGGAAGTATGTTCCGATAACTTGATCATCAGCACTTACCGCTCCATCCACTCGCCCATCTGCAAGTTGTAAAAATGGTGACACTTCGTTACGCAAAATCTTTGTACGTCCAAGATGAATTTCATAGCCAGTAAACGTATCTTGTCCTCTTGTTCCTGTCATTTGAACCGTTTTTTTATCACCAACAAAAACAGTTTCCATTGGCAATAACCCTAGACCTTGTGCAGAATCGCCGTTCCCTTCAACTGCATCAGGGTCTAATAACGTTTCACCGAGCATTTGGAAGCCACCGCAAATGCCAATAATTTTTGTCCCTCGTTGACGTAAATTAGTTATCGCTTGATCAAAGCCTTGCTCCTTTAACCATACTAAATCATCCATTGTACTTTTTGTTCCAGGTAGTATAAGTAAGTCAGGCGTACCAAGCTCATTGACATTGCCGATTAATCGTACACCAACCTCTGGCTCATCAAAAAATGGATCAACATCCGTAAAATTTGAAATACGTGGCAAGCGAATCATTGCTACATCCACAGAGAATTCCCCTGGCTTTGGCTTTTTAAAGCGTAATGAAGAGAGTGCCAACGAATCCTCAGCTTCAATATTGACCTCTACATACGGCACAACACCAAGTACAGGAATGCCAGTTTCACGCTCTACCCATTCAATACCATCATCGAGTAATTCACGCATTCCTCTAAATTTATTAATGATGAGACCCTTTACACGTGCACGTTCTGCATCGTCAAGCAACGCGAGTGTTCCAACAATCGATGCAAATACACCACCTCGATCGATATCGGCAACTAGCACAACTGCAGCATCTGCTAAATGGGCCATTCGCATATTTGCAATATCACGATCCTTTAAATTGATCTCTGCCGGGCTTCCTGCTCCTTCAAGGACAATGACATCATATGTATTTTGTAAAGTTCTCACAGACTTTCCAACAATCGGCATCGCTTCTTGTACAAATTGATTACGATAGCTTTTAGCGTCCATATTTAAAAAATGCTTGCCATGAACAATCACTTCTGAAACCATATCCTGCTTCGGTTTAAGCAATATAGGATTCATATCCGTAGTGGCGACAACGCGTGCCGCCTCTGCTTGTACCCCCTGTGCACGGCCGATTTCTCCACCATCATGCGTTACAAATGAATTCAAGGCCATATTTTGCGATTTAAACGGTACTACCTTTAGCCCATCATCTGAGAAAATACGGCACAGCGCAGTACAGATCATACTTTTCCCAACATCAGAAGCCGTTCCTTGAATCATAATAGATTTTGCTGGCATAGTCTTTTTCCTCCGTATCTATAGTTGAAGCGTAGGTACTCAGCTTCTTAGCGCGGGGATTCTCTTCGCTTCCGCGGGTATTTCCCTCCGAATCGCGGATATTCTCTTCACTTTCGCGGGTATTTCCCTCTAAAGCGCGGATATTCTCCTTGCCTCCGCGGGTATTTCCCCTAAAGCGGGGATATTCTCTTCGCTTCCGCGGGTATCCCCCCCCAAAGCGCGGATATTCCCTTCGCTTCCGCGGGTATTTCCCTCTAAAGCGCGGATATTCTCTTCACTTCCGCGGGTATTTCCCTCCGAATCGCGGATATTCTCTTCGCTTCTGCGGGTATCCCCCCAAGCGCGGATATTCTCTTCGCTTCTGCGGGTATTTCCCTCCGAATCGCGGATATTCTCTTCGCTTCCTTCCGCGGGTATTTCCCCCCGAATCGCGGATATTCTCTTCGCTTCTGCGGGTATCCCCCCAAGCGCGGATATTCCCTTCGCTTCCGCGGGTATTTCCCTCCGAATCGCGGATATTCCCTTCGCTTCCGCGGGTATTTCCACCTGAAACGCGGATATTCTCCTTGCTTCCGCGGGTATGTCTCCCCGAATCGCGGATATTCTCCTCACTTTCGCGGGTATTTCCCTCTAAAGCGCGGATATTCTCTTCGCTTCCGCGGGTATTTCCCTCCGAATCGCGGATATTCTCTTCGCTTCCGCGGGTATTTCCCTCCGAATCGCGGATATTCTCTTCGCTTCTGCGGGTATCCCCCCCAAGCGCGGATATTCCCTTCGCTTCCGCGGGTATTTCCCTCCGAATCGCGGATATTCTCTTCGCTTCCGCGGGTATTTCCACCTGAATCGCGGATATTCTCCTCGCTTCCGCGGGTATTTCCCTCTAAAGCGCGGATATTCTCTTCGCTTCCGCGGGTATTTCCACCTGAAACGCGGATATTCTCCTTGCTTCCGCGGGTATTTCCCTCCGATGCGCGGATATTCTCCTTGCCTCCGCGGGTATTTCCCCCCGAATCGCGGATATTCTCCTTATTAATAACTGCTTAGAATTCTAGGCCCTTGACTGCTGGAATTCCTTCGTCATAATAATGCTTTGTCGCATCAATGTTCGATACTAAATCTGCCATCGCGATAAGTGCTGGATTTGCGCTTCGTCCGGTAACTACTAAATGCATTGTCGATGGACGTTGTTGAATGGCTTCTATGATTTCGGCTAGTGGTAGCACATCATCAATAGGGAATTTTGTTATTGCCAGTGCATTATTCAGCTCGTCTAGTACGAGTAAATCAATATTGTCGTCTTGCAATGCTGCTTTTGTTTTCTTCCATGCTTTTGCTAAGGCAGCACGATGCTCTTCCGGTGTTTTTGTCCAAGTGAAGCCAATGCCCATCTGCTCCATTTCTACGCCAAGCTTACGAAGTGCGATTTGCTCTCCGTATGTACGCTCTGGTGATTTAATAAACTGCATATAGCGTACATTTAGACCTCGACCAATTGCGCGCAGTGTGACACCTAGAGAAGCTGTTGTTTTGCCCTTCCCTTCACCTGTATAAACTAAAAACAAGCCTTTTCTAGCCATTGTTCAAGCCTCCCTTAAAGCCATGTTGTTTTTTCTTCAAATGGTGTGCGTTTCTTGTCTTTAAGCTCCTGCTCTTCTGGATAGCCAATAAAAATAGTACCTACTACTTTTTGTGATTCATTCGCTCCGATAAATGCATGCATTCTTGCATCATGAACAAGCCCTACTCCGCGTGTACGCCATACAAAGCCAAGTCCTAGCTCCTCCGCAGCAAGCCACATCGACATGATCGCACTACATACAGCAAAGACATTATCCTCTGTCGCATCAGCATCATCTTCCACCATATCTGCCGTAACAACAATGGCAACAGGTGTCGTTTGCACAACTTTTAATGAACTTTCTACTAAATTTGGCTTTGTTGGGAATCGCTCCTGTAAATAAGCATTAGCCATTTCCTCATAGCGTTTCATCGCTTCGCCTTGAATAACATAAAAATGCCAAGGCTCGCGCATACGGTCATTTGGAGCATAGGTAGCTGCTTGTAATATTTTCTTGATTTTCTCTTGTTCAACAGGCTGTGTCGTGTAATTGCGAATCGCCCGACGATTTTTTAAAGCCTCAATTACTGGCATGATGTTTCCTCCTTTGTTAAAATCTTTGCCCTCATTTCATTACGATAAAGCAAGTCCCTGCTCTTCAAACCATTTAATTTTCTCGCGGACATTTACTACTTCACCCACAACAATCATGGAAGGATTATGATAGCCTTCACGTTCAATAATGTTGGCTATTTCATCGAGCTGACCTGTAATGGTACGTTGTTGATCTGTTGTTCCCCATTCAATCACTGCTACTGGGGTAGTTGGCTTACGACCATTTTCGACGAGCTTTTTAGTTATATAAGCAATATTGCCAACACTCATATAAAAGGCAACTGTATCAATACCTGTTGCAAGTGCAGACCAATTTAAAAAGTCCTGTCCTTTTTCCTCACGACCATGCCCTGTTACTAGAGCAAAGCTTGTCGCAAAGTCTCGGTGTGTTACAGGTATACCTGCATATGCTGGCGCAGCAATTCCTGCAGTAATACCAGGGACGATTTCATAAGCAATACCATGATTTTTTAAGATTTCGGCTTCCTCTGCGCCGCGACCAAAAACAAATGGATCGCCACCCTTTAATCGTGTGACAATCTTGCCTTCTTGTGCTTTTTCGACAAGTAATGTATGAATCTCATCTTGAATGAGGTGATGCTTACCAGGTAATTTACCACAGTACACAAGCTCAGCATCTTTTTTTGCAAACTCTAGCAATTTAGGATTCACAAGACGATCATACGCAATGACATCAGCCTTTTGAATACATTCTAGCCCGTACACTGTAATGAGCTTTGGATCTCCTGGTCCAGCTCCAACTAAATACACTATTCCGTCTTTCATCGCGCTTCTCCCATCAGTAATTGTTGTAAATAAGCTTCGCGTCTATCAATCTCTCCACTACGTGTCCATTCTAGTAAGCTCGGTTCAAGTAATGCTTGTAATAAAGCACGTCTTTGTGGACCTTTCTCAAACTTAGCAGCAATCATTAAACGTGCCTGCTGCAAGAAGCATACATAGTCATCATAAAT
Source organism: Lysinibacillus sp. RS11 (assembly GCF_042019215.1). NCBI lineage: Bacteria > Bacillati > Bacillota > Bacilli > Caryophanales > Bacillaceae > Lysinibacillus > Lysinibacillus sp. RS11. The sequence goes on from NZ_CP168124.1 coordinate 2,886,535, forward strand.
CTTATCAAATTGCTCTTCGAGATCCGCTTTGATTTTACGCGCTAGTGATGGACTGGCACCTGACGTTGATACAGTTAACACTAATGGACCACGGCGCACTGTTGCTGGCGTTATAAAATCGCTCTCCGCTTGTGCATCAGTACGATTGATTAGCTGCCAATGCTGTGCTGCTTCTTGTACAGCTTCATTTATTGTCGTATCATTTGTTGCCGCAATGATGAGAATTGCATCATCTAAATCACGTGGTTCAAATGCTTTTTCACGCCATGTAATTTGACCTGATTCAGCAAGAGGTAGTAATGAATCATCTAGGGTTGGACTTACTATAACAATATTTGCTTTAGCCGGAAGCAGTGATGCTACCTTCTGTGTTGCTACGTGACCTCCACCAACGATTACTACCGTTTTATATTCAACATTAATATGAATAGGAAAATAATTAGTCATAATTTTTCACCTTCTTACAAGCTGTTAACCAGTTGTCAACAAGTTTTGGGTTAGATACAAAATGAAAATGCGTATAGCCAGCCACTAGATTTCCTGCTTGGTAGCCCTCTTGTTTGTTACCAAATCGCCCTTTCGTTTGGTAAGCTGGTGTGTTATGTGTGCCGCTATACTTTGAATAGTGGAATTCATGTCCCTTTGCCTCTTCATCCGTACCAATTAAGAAATTACCTTGTGTGCCAAAGATTTCACGGTAACCAAGGGCTGCTAATTTTGTTTGCATTGCTACTTCACCTGGAATAACACCTACCATGTCATAACGGTCCCCATTACTATTCGTAATAGCCTCCGTCAAGTACATATAGCCCCCACACTCTGCTAATGTTGGTAACCCTTTGTCGATTGCTTCACGAATAGATTTTTTTACAGCAGTATTTTTTGCCAGGATATCAGCAAATTCCTCTGGGAAGCCCCCACCTATATACAATCCATCTGCTTCAGCTGGAACAGGTTCATTTGCTAGTGGAGAGAAAAATTGCAGTGTTGCTCCCTTTGCACGTAACAGTGCCAAATTTTCTTCATAATAGAAGTTAAACGCGGCATCCTTTGCTACAGCAATGCAGATATTTTGAGAGGGTTCTTCCACAAATAGTTGCCCTGATTCTTGTAAAACAGGAGCCTTTGTTAATGCAAGTAATTGATCTAAATCAATCGTCTCTGCCATTAATGAGCCTAGCTTTTCAAAAAATGTATCGAGTTCTCCTCGTTCAATCGCAGGCACTAATCCTAAATGACGACTAGGAATATCAATCCCTACCTCACGCTTCAAGTATCCGATAACAGGGATTCCACATTCCTGCTCAATGGCAGCTTTCGCAATTTCATAATGTCCGACACTACCGACCTGATTGGCAATAACACCAACGATATTCGGCTTATCAGACAACAATTGGAAGCCTTTCACAACCGCTGCTACACTTCGTGCCATACTTGCACAATTGACAATTAAAATAACAGGGCTCTCTGTTACTACACTAATGTCCGCTGCAGAACCTTCATCAGATAATGGACTTTTACCATCATAAAAGCCCATAACGCCTTCAATAATTGAAACATCCGCATCAACGCTTGCGCGCGCAACAATATCACGCACGGCTTCATGTGAAAACATCCAGCTATCGATATTGCGCGATACCCGTCCTGTTACGGCAGTATGATACGTTGGATCAATATAATCGGGACCACATTTAAAGCCCTGCACAGTCTTGCCCTTTTCTTGTAATGCTTTCATGAGTCCAATGGTAAAAGTCGTTTTACCAACTCCACTGCCAGTACCAGCAAGTACAAAGCGATTTGTTTGCATAGGCTTCCTCCTTAAAATGTTAATCTAGCAACAGAAATCGTAGCATTGCCCGATTTTTTCTTCTGTAACACAAGCGACTCCACCTGCGCATAACGCATCGCTGCAGGCTCACTCACTCCATATGCACCTGTATATTGAAAGACCGTCTCTGAAGGTGTTGGAAAATCGATTTCATTTAATTCAGTAGGTGAATATGTTACAAATTCCCAATCATATCTCTTTGTTATCTCAAGGAAGCATTGCTCATCTTTCTTCAAATCGATTGTACATAGTGCCTTGACACTTTTTTTCGAAAGTTTAAGCTCTGCAAGTGTGTCATCAATGACCTGTTCAATTTCTTCCACAGATGTCCCACGATTACAGCCCATGCCAAGCACAACCGATTTTGGTCGATAAATGACACCATTTTCAAGAAGTACTTCTTCTTCAGGTTCTATTATGCGATCTGTAATAAGCAATGTCGCATGTGGTTTAGCTTCAATCGCAGCATACGTTGACGGATAGACTTTAATTTGCTCAGGCATTGGTGTGTCACGCATCCACCAGTCGCGTTCACCCGTTTCCTGTACGATTGCGACATGCTCCTCATTGACAACAGAGGCACTAACTGGTGTTAGTTTATCGGCACTATCCCATACCCAGCCAAATCGTGCGCCAAATAAATCAACAGGGATTGTCTTTTGCACATCTGAAGCTGTTGTAATTATTGGATTGGCTCCAAGTGCTGCGGCCACTTCATGTGTCAGCTCATTGGCACCACCTAAATGTCCAGATAACACGCTAATCACATTTTCACCTCGGTCGTCAATGACAACAACGCCAGGATCTGTTTTCTTATCCTTTAATATCGGTGCAATCATGCGTACAACTGCACCGAGTGAAATGATTAAAATTAAACCTTTATATTGCTTAAACAAGGTTGGCAGTAGCAAACGCACAGTCCCTGTAAACATTTGAATATGCTTTTCCGCTTCATCGCCCTGTTCAAATTTACTCATATAATATAAATCGCTCGCAGCAAAAGTTTGCTGCAAGCGGCGTCCGAGTTGAACACCATGTTTGGTGATGGCTACAACAGCATAAGCATTTCGTTGCTCAACTGCTGGTAAAATACCTTCTTGTAACTCAATCACTTGTCTTCACACCTTTTCTAAAACCATGTGTAAAGGTAGCATCATATAACTTCGAACGATATTGATCCTTATCATGAATAGTCGGATCTAATGCCCAACCAGCTAAAATCATCGCATGCTTACGAATACCGTTCACACGCATTGCTTCATCTAGCTCAACCAACGTAGTACGTACGATTTTTTGATCTGGCCAAGAAGCTCTTTGAATAACCGCTACAGGTGTATCATCAGCCCAGCCTGCACTCTGCAATTCTTTTACGATTTTCTTCGTTAGCGTTGCACTTAGGAATAAGGCAATTGTACAATGGTGACTTGCTAAATCGCGTAGTTTTTCGAATTCTGGCACAGGTGTACGCCCTTCTGCACGCGTTAAAATAAGTGTTTGCGTTAAGTCAGGGATCGTTAATTCTGCCCCAATTGCTGCCGCCGAAGCGAAGACAGAGCTAACACCAGGAATGACCTCGTAGCCAATGCCTTCTTTTTTTAATAATGCAACCTGTTCCATGATGGCACCATACATAGCAGGATCTCCTGTATGCATACGAGCCACTACTTTACCTGCATTGACACGGTCTGCCATTACGGCTACCATTTCCTCTAAATGCATACCCGCTGTGCGAATAACTTCCGCATCTGGCCTTGCTTTGGCAATAAGATCTTCATTTACTAACGAATCTGTATACATGACAACATCCGCTGTTTGTAGCATATGTAAACCTTTTACTGTAATTAAATCCGGATCGCCAGGACCAGCGCCGACAATATATATTTTCTTCATTATTTTCGCACCACCATTAATGTTAAGTATTCTAAATCGACACCGTCTAGCTCGCGTACATCCCAAATAATCTCCTCGTCAGATGTGACCTTCGTTACGACAGATGCCTTATCAAGTAGATCTAAATCACGTAACACCTCTAACATTAAATCAATCACCTTCGCCACTTTTATGAATACCACCGCATCGTGACTTTCAATCGCTTCACGCATTGCATCATAGTTATCATAGGCAGGTACGATGGCAACACGGTCATCACCATCTGCGAGCGCAATCCCTAAACGCGATGCCGAACCATTGAACGAAGAAATTCCTGGTACTGTTTGGATTTCAACCTCTGGGTGCATGTCCTGCATAAGCTTCATCATATGGATAAACGTACTATATAATAGTGGATCTCCTTCTGTTACGAATGCGACATCTTTGCCTTCTTTTAATTTGCTATAGACAAGTTCAACAGATTTTGTCCATTCACGTTCTAATACAGCCTCATCCTTTGTCATTGGGAATACTAGGCCAAGCATATCCTTTTCTTCTGGATTAATGTAAACATCTACAATACGATGTGCATAGCTTTTACTGCCTTTTAATTTTTTTGGATACGCAATAACTGGCGACTCCTGAATAACGCGGAATGCCTTAACTGTAATTAATTCTGGATCGCCAGGACCTACGCCCAAGCCATATAAAATACCAAGATTACTCATGATTTTCTTCCTTTCGATATGCAGAAATAATATAAATCGGATTTAATGGGACAAAACGTGTCATATCTAAAATTGGTTTACTGCGCGCAAGCTGTGCCTGTAAGATGTCAACAGCAAAGCCACAAGCTTTAAACGCTTCGACTGCCTTATATAAATTTTCAATTGTTGCAGCATTTAAGACAATGCGACCTTTTGGCTTTAAGCGGGTACAGCATAATTGCAATAGCTCCACCATTTCGCCTCCTGTTCCACCGATAAAAATCGCATCCGGATCAGGGAAGTTTTCAAGTCCTGCAGGTGCTTTACTATGAATAGCGGTTATATCAACACGAAACTTTTGCTGATTTTGCAGGCAATTTTCTAAATCAGGTGCATTTTTCTCTACCGCAAAAACTTGACCTTCTGGCGCAAGCTTACCAGCCTCAATCGCCATAGATCCCGTACATGTACCGACATCCCATACAATACTATCCTTTTGTAGCTGCATTGCTTGTAAACTTAAGACACGAATTTCTTTTTTCGTAATAAGCCCTTTATCTGGCTTACGCTGTGAGAATTCTTCATCATCAATCCCGAGTGTATAGCGTTTTGGTTCTAATGATTGTTTTAAAATCACGACATTTAAAGGAGAAAAGTCTGTAGTCTCTAATTCATCAAGAGAATACGAGCCAAATTTTTCATTAATGCCCTGTAAATTTTCTGCCACAAATGCACTGTATTCTGTCATGCCAAAATGCTTTAAATAGCGTGCTAGTGCATTCGGGTTATTTTCAGCATCTGTTAGAAGCGCCACTTTCTTTTTGCCATCAATACGCTGTGCTAAGCCTTTCATAGAGCGCCCATGAATACTTGTTACATAAGCGTCCTGCCAGCTTTCTCCCATCTTCGAAAAGGCAAGCTGTACCGAGCTCATATATGGATAAACTTCAACGTTTAGCTTTTTCGCTAAATAACCACCGATTCCATAAAATAGCGGATCACCTGACGCTAGAATAACGGTGTTTCTTGTTTCTGTAGATAATCTTTCAACAAGCGTTGAAAGACCACCTTTGATTATTATTTTTTCTCCAGTAAAGCTCGGGAAAAATTCTAGAACACGCTCACCGCCAACAAGCACCTCACAGTCTTCAATCCACTGTACATATTGTGGTAGCAAGCTTTCTTGTCCGTTATCCCCGATCCCAATCAATTTCATCGATCGATGCAATGTCATCAGCCCTTCCTAATAATTGTCCCTGCATCGAATAGATCGATGTGGAAAGCGTTAAACCGCCTCTAACATGATGTAATGAAGAATAGCAACAAGCCTCACATAAATGGTGAAAGAATGCATCATAGCCCTTCTCTGCCATAATTTCGCCGACTTGTGAAGCAGTATTTGCCTCTCGTACCTCAGCTACTGTCTCTTCGTCTGCACCTATATCCACTGCCAATTGTGCTAAAGAGTTAAAATCAATCGGAGCACTTTTGGAATGCACCATCATCACACCTTGAGCAACCTTTGAAAACTTACCCATCATACCAACTAGTGATACTTCTTTAATACCAAGTCGTTTACAATGTTTTAATGTAAAGCCAACAAAGTCGCCCATCTCTATAAACGCTTCCTCTGGCAAATGAGGGTACTGTGCCATCCCAAATTTTTCACTGCGTCCACCAGTAGTCACGACTAAATGCTCACAGCCAGCTGCCTTTGCAACACTAATAGCTTGAACGATACTTGCCATATAAGCGGAACTCGAAAAAGGCACGACGGTTCCCCTTGTGCCTAAAATGGAGATGCCTCCAATAATACCAAGTCGCCCATTTAACGTTTTCTTTGCAATTTCCTCACCTTCAGGTACTGAAATCACTACATTGACGCCTCTGTCAATTTCAAAATCGTTAAGCACACCCTGTACAGTACTATGAATCATCTTCCTTGGCACAGGATTAATCGCTGCTTCTCCAACAGGCACTGGTAAGCCGGGCTTTGTTACGCGCCCGACACCAATCCCTCCGTCTAAATGAATGCCAGGTGTATCAGCCCAGCTCACTGTACCAATAATAAGTGCCTTATGTGTTGCATCAGGGTCATCACCAGCATCTTTAATCGTTTCACAACTTACAGCATTATTTTTAAATGTACATTTTTCTATCGTAAAGGTTGCATCTCGCCCAATCGGCAAATGAATTGTACTTGTTTCTTGCTCTTCATTTGTAATTAAGGCCAGTAATGCAGCCTTCGTTACTGCAGTTGCACAGGCTCCCGTTGTATAACCGTGACGCATGTCCTTGGGATCCTTTTTAGGCTTCCGCTCCATTATTTTTTCGCCTGTTCATCCGCTAAAAGTGAAACAGCATTCAATGCGGCAACCGTCACTGTACTACCGCCTTTACGACCAACATTTGTAATATACGGAATACCTTCTAGTTTTAATAACTCTTCTTTCGACTCAGCAGCAGAAACGAAACCAACTGGCATACCGATAATTAAATCTGGTTTCGCTAAGCCTTCTTTAATTAAACGAATTAATTCCAGCAATGCTGTCGGTGCATTACCGATTGCATAAATGCCGCCTTCATGTAATTTAGCTGCCTTTTGCATAGAAATAATCGCACGCGTAGTGTTTTGTTTTTTCGCTTCAATCGACACGTCTTCATCTGCAATATAGCAGTGTAAATCGCCACCATGTTTTTGGAAGCGTTTTTTCCCTGAACCACTTTCAATCATTTGCACATCTGCAATGACATGGCGACCAGCAAGAATTGATTTAATACCAGCTTCAAGCGCACCTGGTGTAATAATTACGCTACGTCCTAGTTCAAAGTCAGCAGAAGCATGAATGATGCGACGTACTACTTTCCACTCGTCTTCTGAGAAATTATGTTCGCCCATTTCCTCTGCAATAATTGAAAAACTGTAATCGTAAATTTTATCTGGGTCTACTGTTAATGGTTTGAAATCTGTTTTAAAGTCCATCTGGATTGCCTCCTAAAGTGTGTTTTGTACAGCTTGTAATACATCTTCAAATGTAGAGTATTGCTGTCCGTATTTTATATTTGGTCTTGCAATTAAAATCGTTTCAATGCCACATGCTAGGGCAGCATCTAGCTTTTCATCCACAGAACCAACCTTGCCGCTTTCTTTTGTGATCATCAATGTCACATCATATTGACGGAAAAGCGCTTCGTTTAATTCCTTTGAAAACGGACCTTGTATCGCAACGATATCTCTTTGTGCCACACCAAGTGCTTCACATTTTTCCATATTATCGAGTCGAGGAAGCATACGCGCAATTACTCGTGTATTGTCTAAGCCATGTAATACTTTTGTAAATGTTGCAAGTGTTTTACTGCCCGTCGTTAACATGATGACACCACGTTTTTCCGCTGCTAAGTGAGCAGCCTCCTCATAATCTTTCACAACCGTAATTAGTGGGTGTGAATAATGCTCCTGTGCTCGTTCATAGCGAATATATGGTACATTTGCTTGCTCAGCTGCAGCCATAGCATTTTTTGAAGCTTCCTCAGCAAATGGATGAGAGGCATCTACAACTAAACGATACCCTTGCTCTGTGATGATTGTCGCCATTTCTTCAGCTGTTAATCGACCGACTAAATGAGGCAGACCCACTTCTGCAAGGCTTGAAGCGGCTGATTCAGTAACGACTGTAGCTGTCACAACATAACCTGCTGACTGTAATTCTAGTGCTAAATTCCTTGCATCACTCGTCCCCGCTAACATGAAAATCATTTCACTGGCTCCTCTTCATGGTGGTGGTCGTGATGATGGTCATGGTCGTGATCATCGTGGTGATGGTGGTCGTGCCCATGATCGTGGTCATGATGGTGATGATGATGCGCATGTCCATGTACCGCCGCATAAGCACGATAGTTTTCTAAATCTTGCATACCTGTTGATGTACCATTCACAGCTTGCTCAATACGCTCTAATAACACATTTTGCAAACGCTCATGATAGCCAAAATAGTTAGCGATTTGAATATCACAATCCGGATATTTCTCGTTAAATTGCTTGCACATACCATTCATGCGTTCCATTAGGATACCTGTGAATAAAAAGTACGGTAGCATAATAATTTTTTTAGCACCAAGTTTTACACAGCGCTCAATGCCTTCTTCAACACGAGGATCTGTTACTCCCATAAAGGCGCTTTCTACGTACTGTACAGGTAGTTTTTCCCATAGCAAACGTGTAATTTTATAAAAATCACCATTCGCATATGGGTCACTGCCGCCTCGTGCAATTAATAAAATGGCAGTATCCTTATGTTCTTCTTCCGCATTAAAGCCAATCTCTGTTAGGCGGTCTTCTAGAATCGCAAATATTTCTTCATGCACACCAATAGTTTGGCCATATGTGAATGTAATATTTGGATAATGCTCACGCGCATGCTCGATTTCTGCAGGAATATGCAGTTTTGAATGTCCCGCATGAAGCAGAATAATCGGAATAACATGTACCTCAGTAGCGCCCTTCTTGACACAATTCGTAATACCTTCTTCAATGTTTGGCGAGGCAAACTCTAAAAAACATGTTTCTACTAAAAAACTATCATCAATACGAGGTGTCATTTGCTCGATAAATGTACGTACCTCATCATTTCCTGCTGCTAAACGGCTCCCATGGCCAACAAATAAAATTGCTTTCATCCTCATTACTCCTCACTAGTCGCCGCACGGAGCTGGCTCAACTTTTATTTTTGAAGACATATCCTGATACGTAAAATGAAGTATCTTTTTCACACGCTTAAAGTATTTAAACAAACGTTCATTCGGATGTGCATTTGCTTTATACTCTTCGATAATATCTGTGATCAGCGGTATAAGTTGCTCAGGTTCTAAACCCTCCACAACAGGCTGAGCGGCATGTGCTGTACGACCAACTGGCTTAGCCCCAATAAAAACATCAAACTTACTTTTGCGATACACAATACCAATATCATCAAATACCGCTCGATAACATGCCATACCACAGCCGTTAAAACCTATATTCAACGTTTTCGGTAACGACATACCGCCAAGCTTTTCTTGAATCTCTTCTGCATAAGGAATCGAATCAGTCTTTTCTCCATAGCAGAAATCACAAGCCTTTAACGATAGCACGTCACCAATCGGTGCTAGTAAAAAGCCAACTTCTCGAAGCTTTGCTGTAATCACTGCAGGATCAGTCGTCGGAATTTTCAGATGAATTTGATGGTCTGGTGTATACTCCATCGTTCCTTCTTCACCAACTACCTCTGCTAGCGTCATCATTTGTTGAGGAGTAAAGAACTTATTAGCTACTCCTGGACTCACAGCTAATTCAAAAATGGATTCAATTTTCTGTTGAACAAGCTTCGGTGTTACCCTCACTGCACTTGTTCCCTTCACCATTGCTAGTGCTGATGTCGCCATTTCAAGTGATGACTTTTTTTTAGGCTTTGGTTCTGATGTTATAGCTAAACTGGGCTTAATACGATTGGCATTGGGATCTGTCGCAAAATCATTACGAGCCATCCCTGTTTCTTGATTCATTGCCCATGGTTCATTTTCTTCTTTTAGACGTTGATGTGGTCGTAACGGTTGTTTTTCATCGCCAAGTGTATATTTACGCTGATAACCACGTGGCGTAATCATTTTATTGTCATAGAAAAACGTTGATGAATTCCCGATAACAACAGTTGTTAGCATGCCAATATCATGTTCTAGCATTTCCGCTAAAGTTGTCATCGTAATTTCCTGACGTTCACGATACGCACTTTTCACAAGTCCTACCGGTGTATCTGGAGAACGATATTCTAATAAAATTCGTTGTGCTTCTACGATTTGTCTCGTACGACGGCCACTTTTTGGGTTATAAAGAGCAATAACGAAATCAGCCATTGCCGCTGCTTCTACTCGCTTTGCAATTAAATTCCAAGGTGTTAAGTGGTCACTTAAACTAATCGTACAGGCGTCATGCATAATCGGAGCACCTAGTAAACTTGCACATGAATTGATAGCAGAAATACCAGGAACAATCTCTACCTCAACACCAGTTGCTTCCGTCCAGCCTAGTTCAATTAAAACTTCATATACTAAGCCTGCCATGCCATAAACGCCAGCATCACCGCTCGATATAACCGATACGATACTTCCTGCCTCTGCTTGGCGTACTGCTTCTTGTGCACGTGAAACTTCTTCTGTCATACCAGTACTAACAATTGACTTTGCACTAACTAAATCCTGAATAAGCTCAACATATGTTTTGTAGCCTATGATCATATCACTTTGTTGAAGTGCCTCAACAGCACGAGTCGTAATATGTTTAAAATCCCCAGGTCCAAAACCAACTACGAAAATCTTTCCTTTTTGCGCCATTTTGTTACCCCTCTTTCACCTTTTCAATGCCTTTAATGGCTGTTGTTTGTGCTGTACGCTGTAACGAACCTTCACGCAGTGTAAAGACATGCTCATTTTGTAATACTTCATGATTTAAATCTTGTACGAGTGCCCGCGCATGCTCTGTAGTCGGCACACGGTACCAATTCCCCTGAGGATAAGCGATAACAACACATGCATCCTTACATCTACCATTACAGCGTGTCCTAGTCGTATGTATGTCCTGATCAAGCGCTTGCATTTGTATTTCATCACGGATTGCCTGTGTAATTTCCTCTGCATCTTTTTTCATACAGCTACTGCCATTGCAAATAAAAAGATGCGTTTTCATCCCCTCTAAATTCCAAGTTGTCATTGTTGTTCTCCCCTCATTTGCTTTTAGGAAAAAGAAAAAACCTTTACTCTAGACGAAGAATAAAGGTTTTGTAGAAGCCAAATTAAAACGAATATATACAGGTACTCGCTCTCGCTTCAACTTCTCCCTCCGAAAAGTTTGCATGCATTTATCACAATAAGCAGGTTTCCTGACTTAAGCTTCCTTTTACTTTCGCGCCTTCCTAAGTTTTCACTAGTGGCATTTGCGATTTCATCAGCTATTACAGTAGCGGGGGCTGTATCGGATTTTCACCGATTTCCCTATTATCTCGAAAATATTCAAGCACTTATTGATGTTTTATATGAAATTGTATCTTTTATGTAATAGAAAACTGTCTCTATCATATCTTAATTTTTAAAAATTTCAATATTTCTTTCTCAAATTGTGACATTTTTATTAAAAATTCAGAGAAAACGCGAAATTTCTATCTGTATTTATCTGAATTTTCGACATTGACCTTTAATTCTAAAATTTTTATAAAAAGTATGGCATATATGTGGAAATTCATGTTACACTTTGTCGTGAAATCTCACAACTTCATACTTTTTCGGTGCGAAGTGTATACCATTTCGCTTAAAAGGGAAGCCGGTTCAAGTCCGGCGCGGTCCCGCCACTGTACTAGGGAGTTTTATAGATCATGTCACTGTCCAAAGGATGGGAAGGCCTATAAAACGTTGAACTAAAGCCAGGAGACCTGCCGAAAAATATGTGATCGTTTCAACCTACGAGGATAGGTGTGCGGCTTAGCAGATTAAAATTTTATTTGCCTCTTTTAGCTATGCACTTTTCCAAAGTCGGAGAAGTGCTTTTTATTTTCATTCAGAAGAGACCCCATCTTATGGTGGTAGATGTTTACAGATATAACCAAAACACCTCCTGAATGGAAATAAAGCCTCCGGACGCAATTACGCCAAGGCGAAATTGATTTCGTTCGCACGCTACATTCGAAAAATATAATGTTAGGAGGAGAGATTTTGAAATTCTCACATTGGAAGCTTAGTTATTTCTTGTTGGCATTTTTACTTGTGCCAAATCGTGCATTTGCTATGCATATCATGGAGGGCTTTTTGCCGATTGAATGGGCGATTTTTTGGTGGGTCTTATCGATTCCATTTATTATTTTAGGATTACGCTCTATTCGTAAAACCATTGATGAAAATCCTGAAACAAAAATGATACTAGGTTTATCCGGTGCCTTCGCCTTTGTATTATCAGCCTTAAAAATCCCTTCTGTAACGGGGAGCTGCTCGCATCCGACAGGAGTTGGACTTGGGACTGTTCTTTTTGGGCCACTAGCCATGAGTGTGATTGGGACAATCGTTTTATTATTCCAATCTTTACTTTTAGCACATGGCGGGCTTACAACATTAGGGGCAAATACATTTTCTATGGCAATTGTTGGTCCTATTATTGCTTACTCTGTATTTAAAGGCGCACAAAAAATGGGGCTATCATTTTCAGTAGCTGTCTTTTTAGCAGCAATGCTTGGTGACTTAGGTACATATGTTGTTACATCTGTACAATTAGCTCTTGCCTTCCCTTCTGAAGTAGGAGGATTTATGGCATCATTCACAAAATTTGCTGGTATTTTTGCATTAACACAAATTCCGCTCGCGGTTAGTGAAGGAATTTTAACAGTGATTGTTATGAATTTCTTGAAAAAATATAATGTGAGCGAACTAAAAGCATTACGTGTTTTCTCAGCTAAGGAGGCACACTAAAATGAAAAAAAATTTACTGCTCTTGGCAATTGTTGTGTTTCTAGCTATCATTCCTCTATTTATCCAAAAGGGTGCAGAATTTGAGGGTGCTGATGGCCAAGCGGAAGCAGCAATTGGTGAAATTAACGCTGACTACGAACCATGGTTTGAAAGCATTTGGGAGCCACCAAGTGGTGAAATTGAAAGCTTATTATTCGCTCTACAAGCTGCTATCGGCGCTGGATTTATCGGCTATTTCATCGGCTTTATGCGCGGCAAACATAAAGAAGGTTAAACGATATGTTACTCATTGATAAGTATGCTTATTTGAATAAGCTAGCGTCTGTTCATCCGCTAGAAAAAATGACGTTATCCTTAGGACTACTATTATTGTCGCTTATCATGAGAGATGAACGAATTTCACTCATTACATTTATTGTAATGAGTGCTTTTACCATTTTAAGCGCAAAAATCCCAGTTAAATATTATGCAAAACTTCTATTACTACCGGGATTTTTTTTACTTTCTAGTTTAGTATCCATATTAATTTCTATAGCCCCATCAACAAGCACGCTTCCTACCCATATTTGGTCATTTTCTATTAATGGTTGGACAATTTTTGTAGGGCGCGCGAGTATAGAAACAGCCCAGCAGCTTTTTTTCATCGTCCTTGGTAGCATTAGCTGTTTGTATTTTTTAATTCTTACAACATCAGTACAATCGATCTGCTATGTTCTACGACTATGGCGACTTCCCACTTTATTTGTAGAGTTAGTGGAACTAACGTATCGATTTATTTTTATTTTTTTAGACAGTATGCAAAAAATCCATCTTGCCCAGCAGGCTCGATTAGGTTACCGCTCCCCTATGCAATGGCTACGCTCAATTTCAATGCTAATTGCAGCTTTATTTGCCGAGATGTTCCAGCGAAGTCGTGAACTAAACAATGCAATGCAAGCACGCGGTGGAGAAACTGTCTATTGGCAGGAGAATTGTACCTATTGCATGAAAAACTGGCTAGGTATGGCTGTTATTTTTATTTCCCTTATCATTTATGGAGGTTTTTTCTGATGACAGATTTATACTTTGAACTAAAACAATTATCCTACGCTTATGCAGATGGAACCCATGCTTTGACAGATATGACACTCCAAATTCCAAAGGGAAAAAAAATCGCTTTACTTGGTCATAATGGAGCTGGGAAATCGACTTTATTTCAGCATTTAAATGGCATTTTAAAGCCTACCACTGGAAGTATATCCTTTTGTGGCGAAGAACTTAACTATAATAGAAAAGCATTAAAAGAATTGCGCCAACAGGTTGGTATTGTTTTTCAGGATGCAGACAACCAGCTTTTTTCAGGTACTGTTATGCAAGATATTGCGTTTGGACCTTTAAACCTTGGTTGGACAACAGAAAAAATTGAAGAGAAAATTGCATGGGCTGTTGCTCAAACTGAAGTTGAATCATTACTCGATAAACCGATCCATTTTTTAAGTGTTGGCCAGAAAAAACGTGTTGCAATGGCTGGAGTACTAGCGATGGAACCATCTGTTTTATTATTAGATGAACCAACTGCTGGACTTGATAATTATTATGCTGCACAAGTTTTACAGTATTTAGCTAAATTAGAGAATGGTGAACGGACTATTTTACTGGCAACGCATGATATCCCATTAGCTTATGAATGGGCAGACCAAATAATCGTGATGGAAGCTGGAAAAATCATTTATAATGGGGACCCTGTTGAGTTGTTCTTTCAAGAGCAATTGCTTGAACGGGCCCATCTCGAACGCCCATGGGTCTTTGAAATGGCGATTGCCTTGCAAAATAAGAAACTATTTGACAAAAACATTACAATGCCTCGTTCGAAGGAAGATTTACAAAGACTTATTGAGCAGCTTTAAGACGATGTTTTAAGGATGTAACATTTCTTGGACTATAGTTGTGTTTTTAGGCTCATCACCAAAAGTTGTGGATGACATTTATTAAGACGTATGCCTTTTATCTTCATTCAGTAGAAGACTCCCACCTCTGAAGGTTGTGAGATAAATACGGATGTGGTTAATTGTTAATATATTCTAATCATTTACTGAAATAGAGGAACTCAGTCTAAGAACGCCACGTCCTCAGTCGGAACGGAAATCAACCACACGTTATGGTGATGATCCATAGATTTTACATAAAGGAAAAATATAGATTGGTACTTTTGGAAAAATAACACCTTATTTACGAAACTTTTCTATCATTCATCCGTATTAGTATAGATGTGACTTATATTAAACACTCAAGGAGGTAATACAGTTGAAGAACTGGAAAAAGAAATCATTTGCTATAGTAGCATCTGCTGCACTAATGGTCCCTACTGCTTCTGCCTTTGCTGAAGCACCGCAAAAAGCAGAGAAGAACCCAGAGTCAGTGAAAGTAGCTAGCAATCAGAAACAAGCAGAAAAGAATCACAAAGAATGGATTAGTAAGGATACAATTATCGTCAAGCATTCTGGTCTTGATAAGAATGTCCATAAAAAAATTGGCGCAAAAGTAATCCGCTCTATTCCTTCATTAGGTTACGATGTTATCCAACTTAACAAAGGAGTAACTTTAGAAAAAGCAGTTTCATATTATGCAAATCAAAAAGGGGTTAAAAATGTTTCCCCAAGTTACATGTATCATTCCTTTGGCAATGGCGGAGACCCAAAGAAAAATGATATGTATCATTTAAACTTACTTGAAATTGATAAGGCCCTAGAATTAGCAGGCAATAACGAAGTAAAAGTAGCGGTTATCGATTCTGGTGTGGATTTTAAACATCCAGATCTAAAATCTCAAGTGCTTCCACCTTATAATGCAGCAGCACCTGCCAATACTACTAATACTGGTGATCACGGAACACACGTAGCAGGAATTATTGCTGCGGCAAAAGATAATGCTGTGGGAGGACATGGGATTAATCCAAATGCCAAGATTCTTCCAATTGATGTATTCAACGGAAAAGCTGGAGCCAATGATTTCGTCATTGCACAAGGTATCCTTTACGCTATTGAGCAAGGCGCTGATGTTATTAACATGAGTCTTGGTGGGTATGGACAATCTCCACTAATGAAAGATGCTGTTCAGAAAGCGATTGATCAAGGAATTACCGTTGTAGCGGCTGCTGGTAATGAATCGACAGATAATTACTCCTTCCCTGCTTCTTACGAAGGCGTTATTAGCGTAGGTTCTACGAATGATAGAAACAAACTATCAAGCTATTCAAACTATGGCCCATCGGTTGACCTAGTAGCTCCAGGTGAAGAAGTATACAGTACAGTTCATGATGAGAAAAAAGGATCTTCCTATGTAAAATTTAGTGGGACATCGATGGCTTCTCCTGTTGTTGCAGGTGTGGCGTCCCTATTAAAATCAAAATATCCAAATTTAAAGCCTCATGAAATAGAAGCTATTCTCGAAATGACGGCAAAAGATTTAGGTGAGAAGGACTATGATTTGACATATGGACATGGCCTTGTTAACCCTGTGAAAGCATTACAGTTTGATTTAAAAAATCTTCCTAAACAGTATTCGGAAACAACAGATGAGCGTATGAAAAACGCAAAAGTCCTCAAAAAGAATACACTAAATACAGAAAAAGGTGAATTCAAGCAGCCAGACGAAAAGAAATGGTACAAGGTTGATTTAGAAGCAAATGAATACGCACAACTGACACTAAAAGGTGCAAATAAATACGATTATGCATTTGATTTGTACTTCTACCCTGAAGGTCAAAATGGGAAAGCAGAACCAATCAACGTGAATGATGTTCGTATTGGAAAGCAAGAAGGATACCTATATAAAGCAGATCAAAAAGGAACCCTTCTTGTTGGCGTAAAGGATCATAATGGCAGCTACGACTTAAAGGGTAAATCTAACTACATCTTCACAGCTCAAACAACTAAAGAATTACCAGTTGATTCATTAGAAATAGACAAAATGGAGAAAATTGCAAAATTCCCATTCAATACAGCAGGGAAAAACTATACCCTACTTTCTAAAGATCAGAAAAGTGACAAAGATTATTTTACATTTTCAGTAAAAGAACCAACGACACTGAAATTTGATTTATCTGGTATTCCAGGTGTTACAGCATCTATGGAACTTTATTTAAAAGAAGACTTAGATAATGTAGCAAAAGAACAAGTCGATACTGAGGAACCAGAAGAGGCCTATCCTCTCCAAGCATCCTACGGTATGGATAAAGGCGACGGAGTAAGCCTTATTGTCGATGCTATGCCTGAAGAAGAGTATGTACTAAGCGTATCTAATGAAAACGGAAACGACTTCTCGCTTGAAATGTTCTTTAGCGGCGGCATTGATACGAAAGAAAATGTAAGTGAATCAATTATTCCTTACACGTTAACAGGAGCAGCCGTTACCCTTCCTAAAGATGAAGACGGACTTCCATTAATTGAGGAAATGCCAGAAGAAAATGGACAAATGGATTCTGTACCTTTAGCTGAATCTAAAATAACAAAACGCAATGAAATAGATGATTTAATGAATATGTTCATGAATCCCGATGCTATGGAAAATCCAGAAGACGTGGATGCAATTATGAAGCATGCGATTCGTTTTGATATTGGTAAAGATCAAAAAGCATACTTCCAATCAGATTATGATAAAGATTACTTCTTATTTAAAGCCCAAGAAGATGGCATATATGGTTTCAACATTAAAAAAGGTATGAACCAAATGCCAGCTGGTACTGTATTTGAATATGATGAAGAAACAAAAGAATTATTACCAGTTTCTTCATTAACAAATGATTTAGGGCTAATGGGTCTATTCCTTGGATCAACAAGTGATGAAAACGTTGCAAAGACAATTTCATTGAAAAAGGACAAAACCTACGTTGTAAAAGTAGGTAATTTTGGTGACCGTTCTTCTGAACCATATACACTTAAAACAAGTAAAGTGGCAGCTATTCCAGAAGGCTATAATAAAGAAAATAATACAGAAAAAACAGCTCAAACGATTCAACTTGGTAACAGCTATAAAGATTATCTAGTTTATCAAGATGATAGTGATTTCTACTATTACAAGCAACAAGGCAAAGATGAAGTCATGAGTCTTCTTGTTTCTTCTGAACTACTTAAAAATGAACAGCTAGATAAATTACCTAAAGAGCTTCAAAATAACTTAAAATTCACAGGTTCCATTATTGAAGACACAAATGGGAATATGCAAATTGATCCACAAGAAATGGCAACAGAAATTACTTTTGGACAACCTGATAATATCTTTGAATTACTACTTGGTATTTCAGGGACATCAGATGTAAATACTTCTTTCAAAGCGAAAAAGGATCGCGGTTATTTTATTGTTGTTAACGGAATGAAACTTGGACAAGTATCAACTCAACCATATACATTAACGTTGTTTGATCATACAAAAGTAGATGAAGATGCAGATTCCAAGGTAGTGAATGGTATACCAACAAAACCATCTACACTTACGAAAAAAGACGACAAATGGGTAGCGACGCACTATCTAAATGCAGGTGTTCCATTTGGAGATAAAGACTATTTCGAATTTAATAATGACCGCAAACGCGATGTGCTCTTCTCTCTACAAACAGAAAAAGCACTAGATGGCGTCATCCGTATTATTGATGCAAAAGGAAAAACAGTAGAAACCTTAGATCTTTACGGCGCAGAAGATGCTGAAGTAGGTACAGTTGAACTGGATGAAGGAACATACTTTATTGAAGTAAGTGAAGCTGACGGCAAAGCAAGTACACAACCATATACACTTGAAATAAAATAAGTTGAAGGATTGTCCCCTAGATAATGAAATCTAGGGGATTTCTTTATCATTATCGATTTCATCCATGTTAGGCGAATACTAAAAAAGCATCTCATCCGTGATGGATGAGATACCTCTTTTTAGCTAAAATACTTTACATAATTACAGTATTGATCTTGTTTCATATTAAGATTCTCATATAGCTTCCGTGCATGAACATTATCAGTTGCCGTTTGAAGCGTCACGTAGCGAGCATATTGCTGTTCACAATATTGAAATACCTTTTCCATCAATGCCTTGCCCACCCCTTGGCCTCTAGCTTCTTCTTTTACATAAATATCATTTAATATATATGCACGCTGTAATGCAATGGACGAAAATGTCGGATATAATTGTGCAAAGCCAATTATATTTCCATTTTCTACAACTACAAAAATAATGGATTCTTTTAAGGCCATTCGTAATTGTAAAAATGCCTTCGCACTGCTTACATCTGACTCAATCCCATAAAACTGGCGATATTCATCAAAAAGCACTGTTAGCTCCTCTAGCTCATTCATTGTTGCTTGAAGTATTTCCATCCTATTCTCCCCTTGTGTCTACCCATGATCGTCTAAAATTATGAATCTAGTTTTCATTATAAAGGAAAAAATGGAATAAACAAAAGAATATCCATCCTATTCTAGCAAGGAGATACTTTAGCACAGCTTTTCATCTAAAACTTCGGAAACAATTTGCTCAATATGTCTTCAGGTTCTATTCCACCTATTGCGAATGCTTTGAGGTGCCCGTATGTATTAGCAGGTTCCTTCTTTAAGAAAGATTTTTTAATGTATTTAAAGTTTTGTATCCTTATTATTTTAAATGAGTTTGGAGGATTCGTATGCTAAAAAGAAAGTTTGGAGACCGTTCACAATGGCAACGAGTTATAGAAAGAAAATATGGCCAGTCATACCTTGATTCTAAAGATTTTAAGGGTTATATCACTTTATTAAAAACAGTAAAAGTGACAGAACCCCTTTCCGTGAATTATGGAGAGAAAAGATTATGTATTGTCGATAATGGCTATATATGGTTGCAACAATTTCCTCTTGAGAAAAACCATGCAGTAACAACAATGTTTGATGCTAACGGAGAAATAATTCAATGGTATATTGATATTTGCAATAAAAACTCAATCGAAAATAATGTGCCTTGGATGGATGATTTATTTTTAGACCTCATTTTGTTGCCGTCAGGAGAGCTGATTGAAAAAGATGCTGATGAATTAGAAGAAGCTTATGTAGCTGGTATCATTGATAAATCTCTTTATGAATTGGCATGGAACGAACTAAACAGTATAAAAAGAGATATAAGTAAAGGTGAATTTAAATTGGTTAATCTTTCTAAGCAGCATAAGGAAATATTAGTAAATAAAATAAATTAACTTTGGTTCTTCTCCTTACAAAACTCCATTTCGAAGTCATCTTTATTCAAAATGGAGTTTATATGTATTGGCAGCTTATTAAGTTTTACGAGCACATTATATGTAACTTTTAGAACACTCTTTCAAATTGACTATCTAGCACTAATTGATCACCTTGCCATCTGGTAATTTGTCAGCCTTTATCCACTCTTCTACAAAACAGTTAAAGAACTCGGGGTTTGCTAGTGAGACACCGTGGCCGATGTTAGATAACACAACACCTTTACAATTTGGATTGCTATTGACAAGATGGGCGGCTGATTTTTTCATGTTGCCCTTCTCTTTTTCACCAACCGTTACTAAAATACCGCATTGAGCTTGAAGCTTCGCGAATGATTTATTTTTTATCAGCGGAAAAGATAATTTCACCACCCCTTCTTTCTTCGTTGTTGTATTTCTCGGGAAATAATCAGATTATTCTTTCATTTTATACACTGTATTTATTTTACTATTTTTAGTGTCATATTTATAGTTACTGCTGCATATATAATACTTGAAAAACATTTTGCATTTTTAATGAAGCATTGTGGCTCTTGGGATTGAGGAAGAAAGACAAAAAAATAATAAACATGGAGGTAATACAGATGGATCAAAACAAAACGAATGAACCAAAAGAATTATTAAAAGCCATTAACCCTTCCAGTTTAGGAGAATTTCCCCTCGCACCAATTAGTGGCTTATATGCATGGAGTGAACAGCTAATCCATGAGGAACTTCGCCTTGACGTAGACGGATACTACCCACAAATGGTAGCAAGCGGAACTATTATTTCAAACACGTCTTCTACTATTCATTGGATTGCCAAGTTAACAGCTAATGGTACAAATACTTGGACAGGCAATATTCGAAATAAATACCTAGACGAAATACAATCATTTCCTTATACAAATGTAAAAATACAGGTAACACGCGGTTCAATCCCTGAACAACATACTGCAGAAGTCATATTTCTTATCGGAGGGGAGACAGACAGAACTAGCACTTTCCAGTTTCAATCTCCTCACTTCCACCCTGTAGAATTTGAATTTGATGCTGAAGAAGGTACAACGCCATTCATAACCTATCAAACACATGCCCATCCAGACAAGCCTACATCTTTGCCGGATGAAACTTTGTCAATTTCAGAAGTTTTTAAACGCACTGGATTTGATGTAAAAATATCAGAAGGTAATAATATTGTTTCCAAAGACTATACAGGGACTGATAAAAAGTGGAACACTCAAGAGATGCATGATGCCATGCAAGTATATTGGTCACACTTTGATAATAAGCCCCAATGGTCCATGTGGACATTCTTTGCAAATTCGGAAGCTGAAGAAGGCCATGGTCTGGGCGGTATTATGTTTGATAGCATTGGTCCGAACCATCGTCAAGGAACAGCCATTTTTAATAATTCATTTATTTCCGATCCACCTAAAGGTGACCCCTCCCCAGAAGCTTGGGTACAGCGATATCGTTTTTGGTGTACTTGCCATGAGATGGGACATGCTTTCAATCTCCTGCACTCTTGGCAAAAACACCTAGGTCATCCTTGGGAACCGTTGGAGCGCCCTCTTACCCCAGAACCTAAGGCTCTAAGCTTTATGAATTATCCTTTCAAATTTGATGGCAACCAACAGGAGTTCTTTAAAAACTTTGAGTATCGTTTTAGTGATCAAGAGCTTTTATTTTTGCGACACGCTCCTGAGCTCTTCGTACAAATGGGTAATGCTGACTGGGCTGTTGATCATGGGTTTGAACAACCGATCATTTCTGATCACCCTTCTTTTAATCTTGAATTGAGAGTTAACCGTAAAACACCTATATTCCAATGGTTAGAACCTACCGTTATAGAAATCAAACTAACGAATACTTCAAATCAACCTCAGATAATAAATAAACATATTTTATCCGATTTATATGGAATGTCTGTAATGGTTAAAAAAGATGGCAAACAAGGTCGTCGCTTACTACCTTATGTTCAATTTTTAAGGAACCTAGAGAACAAGGTAATTATGCCTGGAGAATCACTGTATGAAACCATTTTCGCTTCCGTAGGGAAAAATGGCTGGTTAATTGATGATCCAGGATTCTATAACATTCAAGTAGCCCTGCAAATAAACGGCCATAACATCGTATCTAACAACTTAAGGCTACGAGTTTTACCACCTACAGGATACGATCAGGAATTCCTTGCTCAAGATTATTTCTCTGAAGAAGTCGGCCGGATTCTTGCATTTGACGGCAGCCGTTTTTTTGAAAAAGGGAACGATATCCTTCGTGAGGTAACAGAAAAACTTAGTGACCATGCTGTTGCTCTTCATGCTCATATCGCCCTTGCTAAACCGTTGGCGTTTGATTATCAATTCCTTGACTTCAAAGAAGACTCAGATACAAGAGGTAAAATCAAAATAATACCTGCCCAACCAGATGAGGCACGTAAACAGTTTACTTCTGCTTTAACTGCGCACAAACAAATAGCGGCTAAGACACTTTCCAACATAGATTATCATCAATATATGGTTACCTACAGTGAATTTCTAAGTAATCAAGCAGAAAACAAGGAAGCCGCAGAGGTACAGAATGTCCTTTATCAAACGCTGTCTGAACGGAATGTTCTAGACAGTGTATTACAAAAAATCAAAAATCGCAGCGAAATTTATGGACAAAAGGAAAATGAACACTTTACGAACAGCTAAAATAATTTAAGTTAAAACATTACTCATCGACAAAGATATTCAATTAAGATATAGAAAACTACAAATTGAAAACCGTTATTTCGAAAAAAGCTTGATCGAAATGACGGTTTTCTTTTGATTTTAACTAACTATTTCTTTATGAAATTAAACAAGTACTAGTTAGCTTAATAAGACGTAAGTGGTGCCATGATTATATAGTATTCCTTAAGAAACTAAATTCTTTACTCGTTCCTTTTACTTATGTTCGTCCCAAAAGTCCTTACTAAAACTCGTATTCGCATGATATTTCCCAACTGGTTTGGCAATATCTGAACCTCTAACGATCGTTCCTTTTCCAAACTTTTGTTCCATTTGATCAACGAGTTTAATGATTGGTTCTTCTTTTATATGTTCTTCAAAGTTAAATAACGTTAGCTGCTGTGTCGTTTCTTTAATATCACTGACATTCGATACGGTAACACCTAGTAATCGAACAGGCTCTTCACTCCAATGCTTATTAAATAAATACCACGCTTGCTCAATGATATCCTCTTTTGAATGAATCGCGTTATTGATGGACTTACTCCGTGTACATGTTTCCCAGTCTGCTGAACGAATGATGATACTTACGGTTACCCCTGCAAGTTTCTTAGCCTTTAATCTTTCCGCTACTTTTTCAGAAAGTGTTGCGATTACTTTATATAATTCATCTCTATCTGTCGTATCAAAAGAAAGTGTTGTAGAATTCCCTACACTTTTTGTATCGTATATTGCTTCTGGATCAACAGGTCTGTCATCTTCGCCATTTGCCTTTTGCTTCATACGTAGACCATTGATGCCAAAGTTTTGCTTTAATATATATTCATCAGCTACAGCTAGTTCTCCAATTGTTTGAATACCTAAATTACCTAATTTCTCCGCTGTACTTTTGCCAACCCCATGCATCTCAATTACATTCATCGGCCATAGTATTGTTGGTACATCTCGCTTACGGAGTATTGTAATACCCATCGGCTTTTTCATGTCACTTGCCATTTTCGCCAAAAATTTATTTGGCGCAATGCCGATTGAACAAGGGAGTTGCAGTTCGTTCCAGATTCTATCTTGAATATTTTGTACGTGTTGCAATACATTTTGGCCATCGACTATAGGAAGTTGCAAATAACCTTCATCGATTGAAACTGGTTGAAGAATTTCGCTATACTCTTTTAACAAATTAAAAAAAGACTTAGACGCAGCTCTATATCGTTCAAAATTAGGAGGTAGTACAATTAGCTCTGGGCACTTTCGCCGCGCCTCCCCGACATTCATAGTTGTATAAACACCTCTTGCTCTTGCTTCATAACTACAAGTAATTATAATACCTCTACGCTCTTTAGGATTCCCAGCTATAGCTATGGCCTTGCCTTTTAAACTCGGGTCATAAATCTGTTCTACTGAAGCATAAAAACTATTCATATCAATATGGAGAATGATTCTTGATTTATTAGCCATAATATTCCCTCCATAAATAACGTATTTTCGGCAACATCTAAATCGATTTAATGATGTGTATTTCTTGTTTAGATAGATGCGAAACGATAGGCAAAATTCTACGCTCCGTAAAACAAGAATATTTGTTCTTATTTTATCATCAAAAGGGATGTTTTGGCTATCACTAAGCGACATTCCTCACCTATTTTCTCATCGGAAACTGTCCCCGTTAGCTACTTGGTTTAATGTATTCTCCCGTTGAAGCATTAAAGCTTGCAGTATTCATTGTTGTGACACTTTATTCCATTTCAAAGTAGGCGGATATACTAATTCAATCACTTGTTTTATTGATCATTCTTGTTGTACATCGACTTCAAATGTAGCTTCATTTAATGAACAAGCAAATAATTTTTCGCTAGCACCAACTGAAATTAACAAATTTTTTTCATTTTCTTGATTCCGCTTCGTTAGTAAACTAAAAGAAATCCTACTAACATGAAAGCTAATAGGATTTCTTATCAAACTTTATTTTAATACCACAGTAACATTAAAACTTATCTCGATATTTGCTGTTCCAATTAAATCTGCTAAAAGAAATGCGTCTAATCCTAAGACTTGCTAGTGATATTTTTGAATCATATAGTAAAAATTAAAAAGCTAAGAGTATTCAATTAAATGAAAACTCTCAGCTTTTTTGCATTACGGCAACCAGAGGAGATTGTGACAAGTAGTCGCCAAAAGATGCTCTAAGTGACGTGTTAGGATGTAAGCAATCCAGAAAGCCAACACTGCATATCATTTGGACCGATCTAATATTAAATCTGTTTGATCTCGAATAATGTATGCTTCCGGAGTAGCAATATTGGCTCTTTCCGTCATAGCGTTAGCATGGTAATATAAAGGATTTGTCTCATATAGATAATCATCAAATTGTATTCCTGTAATTTCAGTTATTGTTGTTAAAGGAACTTGGTATTGTGTTAGTACATCCATTTTCTCTAGTAAGCGATTTTTTGTCGAAGAACGAAATTCCGCCTTTACGTTATGTCTCCAATAATCATCCTGTAATATTTTAAATGCGACTGAACGGAGCCTATCATCAACCCCTATATAAAAAGCTACTTTCCAAAATCCGGCCGGTATCTTTATACCGCAACCTAAGGGTTTTTGATATCCACAGTACTCCCTGTCATTTTCCGTAAAGATCGGCCCAGTGAAAATTGAGAATTTTTTATTTTTGCTCTTAGTTTGATTAATAATCCACCCTTCGATGTCTCCCCATTTTGTATGATGAAACTCCTTATGTTGAGGGGCAATATTTGCAAAGCAAAATGAATCACAATCTCCGTCCTTTGCTTCATCTCTTTCTCCCCAACCTACATCATCTCTTCTAACAAGGTGACCTCTATCCCACAAGTCTGCTTGCCCTCCTTCATATAACCATCCACCTACCTGGTTTTCCTCTCCAATCCGATCGTCAGTATGCCAATTATTACATCTTCTAAGTTGTATATCCCGTTCTTTATCCGTATTGTTCGCTCCATAAATGGCAAATTTCCGCTCTTTATTCATCACAATTGAAAAGTGCGTAAATGGATAAACTTTACCTCCTTCCAATGCTACTTGGCCTATATCTTCACGTAAACGTGGAAATGGGATAGGAAACTCTTCGCCTAAAAAGGTAGTATCAAAGCCTTTATTTAAACCCATTTTTGAACGACCTCCTTCTTATCTAGAAATCAAACCTAACAACTAGATCCTCTTGGACATTGCAAATATAGCAGAAATATGTTGCTCAAGAAAATAAAACAAAAGGGTGGGCATGTCCTAATTTTTTTTGTTTCTATTTATATATTTGCACTGAGCAGCATATATGACTTCCACAAGCTGCTACGAAATAACTAATTCATCATTTGTTATGAAAAAGAATTCTAAATATTAAATGTTGACTTTTTGACTGAAGAAAAGCTTTCATTTTGAAAAAGTATCACTTGTCCTAACATATTCTAATCAACAAAT
Source organism: Lysinibacillus sp. RS11 (assembly GCF_042019215.1). Classification (NCBI taxonomy): domain Bacteria; kingdom Bacillati; phylum Bacillota; class Bacilli; order Caryophanales; family Bacillaceae; genus Lysinibacillus; species Lysinibacillus sp. RS11. Next base: position 2,912,797 of record NZ_CP168124.1, read on the forward strand.
GAATAATCCCCATCACTTTCAAGTAGATCCTTCAATATAATTAGTGCTTGTTCAAGCTGATTTTCCGGTGCAGTGATGGCCAAACGCACCGCATTGATCGGTTTCACATTTCCCACAGCAAAGCGTTCAGCTGCATATACTTGCACACCTGCTTTTGATGCAAGCAATTCAAACTGCACACCAGTAAATTTTTCAGGCAGTATAAGCCATCTAAATATGCATTCTTCTTCCCCTAAAATGTTATAATCCCCTAAATATTGATTGACTAGTGAATTTTGTTGTTTTGCATACAATCGATGTTTCTCTAAAATGGATTGTGCAACACCATCATGAATCATCCTCGCTGTTAACTCCACCATCATCGGAGACACTGAGATATTTATATTATAAAGTGTTTCCATTATTTTCTTCCGAAGCGTTAAAGGTGTAACAATAAAGGATAGTCGTAAGCCCGGCGAGATGGTTTTTGACATACTAGCAATATAAATAACCTTTTCTGGTGCATAGGAAGCTATTGGTGCAAATGGCTGCTCCTTCAGAAAACTATATATCGCATCTTCTATGACGATTAAGCCTGTCTGCCTTGCAACTACCGCAATCATTTTTCTTGTTTCCATCGACATTGTATGGGTAGTAGGGTTATGAAAATCAGGAATAACATAAAGACCTTTAATATGCTCATTTTTACAAGCGTATAATAGCCCCTCTCTTGTCATTTCTCCATTTCTTTGTTGGATGGCTACGAGTTGGATACCAAGCATATTTGCCGCTGTTTTTATCCCTGCATATGTAATGGGATCTGTTCCAATTCGATCACCTGGCTGAAACAAAGCAGCTAATGTTCCAACAATGGCATTTTGTCCCCCCGCTCCAAGCAATATAGGTTGATCCGTTTGATAGTTGACTTTTTCCAAAAGCTTCATTGCCGCCTCCGTTTGCCACGCATTACCTTCAGGTCGTCCGTATTGAAATAATTTGCTAAAATTCGGGTCATTCATCATCTTTTTCATATACCGTGTAATGTCCTCATTTGCATGATTTTCTGGTAATACAGACCCCATTTCAATCATATGAGAAGAATTACTAGTCGGTAATAAAATTTTATTCGTCGCGGCGTCTGATGAAACGAATGTTCCGCTTCCAATCGAGGCATAAATAAGCCCCTTCTGTCCACAAAGCTTAAACGCCCTTGTGATCGTGCTTAAATTAACGTCTAAAAAGTCAGCTAATTCCCGCTGTGGAGGAAGCTTAGTTCCTGGCGATAATTTTCCATTCTTTATATCTTGTTCAAGCTGTTCGGCAATTGCTATATATAACGGAGCCGAAATATTGCTTATATCGGGCTTCCAACTCATCGGATATTCTTCAAACGAATTTACTGGCATTAGCACAGCCCCTTCTTTCTCTTTGATTGCATACAATATTTAATTGTCTTGCATACAATGATAATATTGTATGCAAATGATTACAATGATATAATTTTTAAAAAATCAGAAAAAAGGACCGATACATTATGCAATTTTCAGAAAGAATTTTAAAAACCCCATCTTCATTCATCCGAAATATTTTGAAAGTAACTGATGCAGAGGATGTCATTTCCTTTGCAGGGGGTCTTCCTAACCCAATCTCGTTCCCGATTGATGCGTTACAGGCATCTGCGAACCATGCCATTGCTGAAAATGGCAGTCGTCTATTCCAATATTCATCTACGCAGGGTTATGCGCCTTTACGTGAATACATCGCTGCAAAATATCAACGTGTACACGGACTAGACATCCATGCTGACGATGTATTTATTACTACAGGCTCACAACAGGCTCTTGAATTAATTGGGAAAGTACTAATTAACAAAGGTGATGGCATTATTATTGAAGAACCTGGTTATTTAGGTGCCATTCAAGCCTTCACATTAAGTGAACCTACATTTTATGGAGTAACTCTCGAAAATGATGGCTTAAACTTAGAAGAATTAGAGAAAGCCCTTCAGCAACCAAATGTAAAATTCATTTATACAGTACCAAACTTCCAAAACCCAACAGGACTAACGTATTCTAAAGAAAAACGTCAGCAAATTTACGAAATCATTTCAAAATACGATGTAGCGTTAATCGAGGATGACCCATATGGAGAATTACGCTTCGAAGGTGAGCCACTACCATACATTGGTGCTGGTAAATTAGAAAATAGTATTTTGCTAGGTTCTTTCTCTAAAACAGTCACACCAGGAATGCGTCTTGGCTTTATCATTACAAAAAATAAAGAATTAATGCAGCATATTGAAACAGCCAAGCAAGCAACTGACCTACACACAAATATTTTCTCTCAATATGTCATTTATGATTATTTAGCAAACAATGACTATACGGAGCATGTCCAAAAAATTAAAGCATTATATCAAAATCAAGCACAGGCAATGCTAGATGCGATGGAAGAGTTCTTCCCTGCACATGTGGACTACACACGACCTGAAGGTGGAATGTTCATTTGGGCTACAATGAACAATGGAGCATCATCCTTAGATATTTTCCATAAAGCAATGGAGCAAAAAGTTGCTTTCGTACCTGGCGACCCATTCTACACTTCGAAAACGAATGTGAATACAATGCGACTAAACTATACAAATGCAACACCAGAAGTGATCCGTGAAGGTATTAAACGTTTAGGTAGTATTTTATAATCAAAGCAAGAGAAAACCGTATGAGCGCTTTTGAACGCTTGTACGGTTTTCTACATTATACAGGATAATAGATGGTCATACTTAATCGTGTTAAAAGGCATAGTAGGTGTAATCAGTACATTCAGTTGGACCTTATTTGGTTCAGCTTTTCAAGCAGTACCAGCAACCGTTTAATATCGTGATGGCGCTTTTATGAGTGTGTAGTGCCATTTCAATTCTCATTCATTCATAGTTTTGTACAACGTAAAAACAACCCTCTTCGACGCGATAGCGCACAAAGAGGGTTGCTGATCTTTCACTACTTATATTATTTTGTATATGTTAAAACGGCATTTTTTTTGAATTTAGCTAAAGCTTGTGTTGCCTCATTTTTGTTTGTATACTCAAAAATTCGAACGTCCTTTTTATCAAATACTGTAATAACCCACATTAATAAAATCTCCCTTCCAACTCGTTTTTGTAATATAACAATCAATGAAAATCGTGCTACTTTTTCTAACTGTATCACAACAACCTCTTGCTCAATTCTTATTTTACACCGATTTTTTTAAAAAGAAAGCATTATGTGAAGCCCTTCACAAACTGTTCAATTTCAAAACGCTTTCATTGAACAATTTGTGAAAACCTAAATTTTCAAGGTATAAAAACAATCTTTATACCGTTTCAATATTGTCTATCCGTCGTTCGGGGTACACTATCGATTACTTTCTCCTTTCTTATCCGTTCAATACAAAAAAACCGTATGTACGCCTTTTCCACGACGCACATACGGCTTTTCAATTTCGATGATAATTAAGTAGTAGTAGTAAATTTTATTTCATAAGTTTTATTTAGCAGAACGCTTCTTCTTGCTTCGCTGATAATTCAATTTCAAAGCCTAAATCCTCAAGCATACGATAATCACTGTTTGCTTCTTGACCTTCAGTTGTTAAGTAATCCCCTACAAAGATACTGTTTGCTGCATATAGACCTAGTGGCTGAAGTGACCCAAGATTGACTTCGCGACCACCAGAAATACGAATTTCTTTTGTTGGATTAATATAACGGAACAACGCTAAAACCTTTAAACAATAGCGTGGATTTAATTCTTTCGTTCCTTCTAGTTTCGTACCGTCAATCGCGTTTAAGAAGTTGACAGGAATAGAATCCGCGTCTAATTGATGAAGTGCACGTGCAATATTCACGACATCCTCTTTTGTTTCTTTCATACCGATAATGGCACCTGAGCAAGGTGATATTCCATGCTTTTTCGCAATCTCAACCGTATTTACACGGTCCTCATACGTATGGGACGTAGTAATATAGGAGTGATGTCGTTCAGATGTATTTAAGTTATGGTTGTAACGGTCTACCCCCGCTTCTTTTAATTGCTGTGCCTGTTCTTCTTTTAATAAGCCAAGACAGGCACATACTTTTAAGCCATACTTTTCTTTAATTTCTGACACAGCCTCACTTACGACATTGACATCCTTTCGAGTTGGCCCACGACCACTTGCTACGATGCAATAAGTACCAATTTTATTGTCAAATGCTCGTTTTGCCCCCGCTAAAATTTCCTCTTTCGTAATGAATGGATATTTGTCAATCGGAGCTGTTGATTTAGATGACTGTGAACAATAGCCACAATCCTCTGGGCAATAACCGCTCTTAGCATTCATAATCATATTTAATTTTACTTTTTTCCCATAATAGTGCTTACGAATGGCAAAGGCTCCGTCCATCACCTTCAAAAGCTCATCATCGTCACTATTTAAAATAGCAAGAGCCTCCTCATTGCTAATGATCTTCCCCTCAATAACTTCCTCTGCTAATTGTAACCAATTCATTAGACATTCTCCCTCTCTACTTGTACAATCTATCAAATATGCCACGGCATAATTGCGTCCGGAATCGGCTTTGTGCTTAGGCCTGCAGATGTTTTTTGTGCGAAAGCGCAGTGCTAACGTATCGGCAGCAGCATGATGCAGGTCAGTTAGCCGTTATCGCATGGATGCGATGGTTTTGGGCTAACATCCCCTAAGTATTCCTTTCCGATTCCGTGACATCCGCCGGAGGCTATAACTTATTTCAGCTAATGTTGGATATCCGCTAAAAAACAACTTAAATCTGCATTTATCTCTCTACCTATAGAGGTGGGAGACTTCTGTAGCTGACGCTTTGCTTTCGCTACAAAAGAGATTTGCTGAAAGAAGGTATTGCCCTTGCTGAATTAAATACTTTGTAAAGTCGCTCAGCCAGAAGTGCAGAAGCGATTGCTAAGCAAAAATCTGCAACAATACTGTTTAAAAAGCCAACTAAGAAAATATGTGACCAGCTAGTTTCCATGTGTAACCAGAAATTCAAAGACACATATAAATATGGAACGGCCACCGCATAAATAACGATAAGCCCGACAATATTTGCACCGATAAAATGTTTTTTCGTTGGAGTATCCACTCTTTCAATGATGAAACCAATGACTAAAGCTGCCAGTGCAAAGCCAATAAGATAACCAAATGTTGGTTGCAGTACATAGGTGATGCCTCCACCTTGTGTAAAAACGGGCAAGCCAACTAAACCAACGCCTATATAGACGAGCTGACTTTGAAATCCATTGCGACTGCCGAGCAAGCAACCTGCTAAAAAAACAAAGACAATTTGTAGTGTAAAGGGCACTACAGGTAGCGGTATTTTAATAAACGCCCCGATTGCGGTTAAAGCGGCAAACAGCGCAATCATGACAAGTGACAGTGTTGATTGTCGTTTGAACAAACTACTCCCTCCCACTCCTCAAAAAATTGCATAAGCGTTTCTTTTGTTGTATCAATCATAAAACGCATTTCATCATCAGATATAATGTAAGGAGGCATGAAATATAATATATTGCCAAGAGGACGAATCAGTAAGCCTTTCTCTAAAGCACGTTTATAGATTTGATAACCGATACGTTCTTCACTTGGAAGTGGCTCCTTTGTTTCACGATTGGCGACTAGTTCAATAGCGCCAACTAACCCTACCTGTCGATATTCGCCAACAAATGGCAATTGTTCAAATGCCTGCATAGCTAGCTTTCGCATACGTTCACCCTTGTTTTGTACAATGTCGATCACACGCTCCTCTTCAAACATTGTTAAAACTTCTAGAGCTACTCGACAAGCCAGTGTATTACCAGAATAGCTATGAGAGTGTAAAAACGCTTTCATCGTGCCATAATCATCATAAAAAGCGTTGTAAACAGCGTCAGTCGTTAATACAGCGGATAGTGGCAAATAACCACCTGTTAAACCTTTTGACAAGCACATAAAATCTGGAGCAATATCTGCTTGCTCACAAGCAAATAGTGTACCTGTACGCCCAAAACCAACTGCAATTTCATCTGCGATTAAATGAATATCGTATTTTGTACAAAGCTCTCGTAATCGCTTCAAATAGATTGGAGGGTACATTTTCATACCCGCTGCCGCTTGAATTAGTGGCTCAATAATAACTGCGGTAATTTCTTCATGATGCTGATGAAGCTCTTCTTCAACAAATTGTATACATTGGGCATGACAGCTTTCAGGCTTCTCTTTGAAAGGACATCGGAAGCAATCTGGCCCCTGTGCACGCACCGTATCCAATAATAGTGGCTGATATACTTCGTTATACAACCCTACCCCTCCAACAGATAAGGCACCAAGTGTTTCACCGTGATAAGCATCCGTTAAAGCTAAAAACCGCTTTTTCGTTGTTTTTCCAGTTTGCATATGATACTGAAAACTCATTTTTAGTGCGACCTCTATAGCTGATGAGCCGTTGTCTGCAAAAAATACTTTATTTAAACCATCCGGCGTTAAGGCTACTAATTTTTCTGCCACCTTAATCGCAGGTTCATGTGAAAAGTTCGCAAAAATCGCATGTTCTAATGTAAATGCTTGATCACTTAATGCCTGACTAATACGAGGATTCGCATGTCCAAACAAATTAACCCACCAAGAAGATACGGCGTCTAAATAGCGATGATTATTTTCATCGTAAAGCCAAACACCTTGTCCTTTTTTAAGTACAATAGGCGGAAATTGCTCATAGTCCTTCATTTGTGAGCATGGATGCCAGACATGTTGTAAATCTCTTTTCTGCAATTCAGTTAATGCTTGTTTCATAGTTGACCAGCCTTTCAAACAAAGATGTACCCGAAATGGAATAGTCAACAGCTTGTGAAATATCTGGAAGCTTTGGAATCGTCGCATATGGTAAATCATGATGTTGTAGAATCGTTTTCACATTATCTTGTTCCATCTTACTGCCTGTGTCTCCATTAAATACAATGCCAAGAACCTCAACATTTCGAGTATGTAAAGCCTCGAGAGTTAGCAAGGTATGGTTAATCGTTCCTAGTGTTGTTCGTGTGACAATAACAACTGGAAGCTTACTTTGAACGATTACATCAAGGAGAGTATTTTCTCCAAATGTATCCAATGGAACAAAAAGTCCCCCTGCTCCCTCACAAATCACGACATCGTTTGATTGCTGTAACTTCTGAATTTGCTGTAATAAATGCTCCACATTAATTTGCTGGCCCTCCAGTTGCGCAGCAAAATGTGGTGATGCGGCTTCCTTAAACGAATAGCCATTTAAATTTTCTGGCTCCAGTCTTTGTAATGAATACTTTTCATACATTGCTGTATCGTAGTAATAGCAATGCCCATTCTCATGTACCTCGCCCGTTTGCACAGGCTTGTAAGGCGTGACTTGTAGATTATGCTGCTGTAATTGTCGCATCAGTAATGTGGTGATAACCGTTTTACCGACATCTGTATCTGTCCCTACAACCCAAAAATGTTGCATTGTTAACCTCCCCCTTTAAGTTAACTAATTATATTTCTAAAGTTAACACATATATTTTTATTTTGTAAATGCTATTTCCATATTTCTTCATAAACGATACTTTTCTTAACAAAAAATAAGGAATTTTGCGATAATTTAATAAGTTTTTAATTCACAAAAAACTCTAGGCTCTTACCTTGAGGTAAAAATCTAGTGCCATATTGTTAAAAAACTATATTTTGTCAATGATATTTGTCCAATTAAATAAAGTTTGGCTGTTCGGCAATACGAGGGGTTGATTTCCGTTCCGACTGGGCGCTTTGTGCTGTGCGAAAGTGGAGTGCTAACGAAGCGGCAGCAACAACTGTTTTCTGTGCGAAAGCGGAGTGTTAACGAAGCGGCAGCAACAACTGTTTTCTGTGCGAAAGTGGAGTGTTAACGAAGCGGCAGCAACAACTGTTTTCTGTGCGAAAGTGGAGTGTTAACGAAGCGGCAGCAACAACTGTTTTCTGTGCGAAAGTGGAGTGTTAACGAAGCGGCAGCAACAATATTTCAACTGCGCGAAAAGGAAAGCATTTTTTCCGGATATTATCAAAAATTTAAAGGATTTCCTTCTTCGTTCGTAGTATTAAAACTAGACGGGGGTGGTTGTATGTTTGGTATTTTTAAAGAATCAGAAAAGATTATAGATACATATGAGCAAGTTGCTTTTATTTTAAAATACTTGCTCACATACGAGCTAAAAGACTTACCTATTCGTTATGAATTTTGGTATCGCGTGGCTATTCGTCAGGAAGAATTGCGAACATTAAATACTGAGCATCGAGCAAAGATTACGATGACTACAGCAGTAGGTCGCTTTCACAAAGCACAATATGAGGTAACGAAACAACAATTGGCAAAGCTTGAGCGCCTCGCAGATATATATAAATCGTTTTGTATCGCGGAAGAACGAGAAGCATTAAACCATCGACTCCATTTCCAAAAGGAAGCGATTACGGAGCTATATGAGCATGTTCAAAATAAAGAGCTATATCTATATTGTGATTCTGTACAGCAACAATTTTGGGATGCAGTCAGTGAAGATATATTAAATGCAATTGCCCACCTGGATTAGCAGATGGGCAATTTCCAGGTCTATCTATTTTTCTATGAGTCTTCCTTTATCCATCTGTACAAGTCGATAAAAACATTTAAAGGCTTCTCTTCTATAGCCATCGCGAAAACGATTCCTTCCTCCTACGTAATGGACAGTACTATAGCGCCTTTCCCCCTTGCAAATGATATTCCACATATCTTTTGCGATATCCGCTTTCCTTTCTTCATGATTCACTATTTTTGGCATATCTTTATAATCTTTTTTAATACAATTGTTTTAATTAAAAACTTACGGTACTTTAATTACTATAACTGTATTAATTAAAGTTTGGAGGTTTTATATGATTGCCTGGATTATTACTGCGGAAATCGCCTTTTGGATTGTTATTATTCTAGGGCTTATTTGCAGATATGTTTTGAAAATGCCGAAACTGAGCATTTTCTTTTTTGCACTAACACCTGTTATAGATTTGTTACTTGTCACCCTCACTGCACTAGATTTAAAAGCAGGCACTTCCGCTTCTATATCTCACGGTATAGCAGCTATCTACATTGGGGTCTCCATAGCCTATGGTAAAACGATGATTACATGGGCAGATGAAAAATTCCAACAATGGTTTTTAAAATCTGTCCATAAAAAAGAGCCATTGACTGGAATGGCAAAAGGTAAGCATGAAATGAAAATGCTTGGACAGCATATTGTTGCCTTCATCATTGGTACTGGATTATTGTATGCTATGTCTCTTTTCGTTGGTTCAAATTCTGATACATCTCCCCTATTTCAAGTAATGAAAGTTTGGGGTATTGTCCTTGCGATTGATACTGCAATAAGCATTTCATATGTTTTATTCCCCAAAAAGAAATAACTCAAATTTCGAAACATTTCTCCTCTTTATTCGTAAGTAAATAAAAGGAGAGGACGTTAATGACAATAGATATTAATATACATAAAGGTGGCTATGTAGAAGAAGAAATCGTTATTACGGACATTCAATTTCAAGTAAACAGCGGTGAGCTTGTTGGATTAATCGGTTCAAATGGGGCAGGTAAAAGTACAACCTTGCAGGGAATGATGGGTGTCTTACCAATTATGGATGGTCATGTCTCAATAGGAACTTACGGCTACATACCAGAAAGACCAATTTTGTATGAGTATTTTACATTATGGGAGCATATTGATTTTTACATGCGTGTAGCAGGTAAAGAGGCTTCTTTAACCGATCGTGCACATGAATTACTAGATATTTTTAAATTAGACCATAAGCTACATGATTATCCAACAACGTTTTCCAAAGGTATGCAACAAAAAGTGATGCTTATTTTAGCATTTCTTCACAATCATTCTTCCTATATTTTAGATGAACCATTTATGGGGCTAGATCCACAGGCAATGCGTAAGCTCTTAACGACTTTAGACGAATTAAAAGCGCAAGGTGCCTCCATTTTAATGAGTACACATGCGCTCGATACGGCAGAAAAAATATGTGATCGTTTCATACTGATTGATCATGGGCGAATTCTACAGCAAGGTACACTCACATCATTACGCCTAACGGTGAAACAGGACAAAGCATCTCTTCTTGATATTTTCGATACATTACTTGAGGAAAATCACCATGACTAGTTTATTTCAGCAACGAAGAAAAATAGAGCGCTCCAATAATTTTAAGCTACTAGCAAGCATTATCGATTGGACAGTCGCCTTATATATTGTTGTGCCATCTCTTGTGATTGGCTTTTTCCTCTATAAAGACTTTATTCTTAATGTCCAAACATCATGGGTTGCTCATACTACTCCTGTTATCTACATTGTGCTGTTACTTTTCATCACACAAATTGAAACAATTCGTACATTTTTACAACGAGCTGATCGCCTTTTTTTAATCCAAAATCAAAAACAAATGATAAAGTTAAAACAAGCTGGTCTTTATTGGACGTTTAGTAAGCAGCTCTTCATACTTGTTTCTGCCCTTGCTTTATTAGCGCCCATTTTTATAATCGTTCATCATATAACAATTTTGGAATTACTTATTTTATTACTGCTACTATTTACAACTAATTTTTTCAATGCACTTGTAAAATTAAGACTTCGTAAATGGCAGCAGCTTTTAAGTAAAATTGTGATGTGTATTCTCGGCACAGTTTTCTTTTTGTATGTACCCAATATTATTACGGCACTTTTTTATCTAATTCTTTTTGTCTATTGCGCAAGCTATTATTATAGACATTTTATTTATAGCACGAAATATTTTGATCAGCAGGTGAAGCTCGACCAAGCAGCTTTTTATAAATGGCAAAGTCTCTTATTTCGAATTACTCCTGAACTTAAAAGTCAGTTAGTGCCAAAATTTAAAAAGCCTCGTCTACTATGGAAAAATTCAAAGCGCATGTTTAGACGTTCCGATTATTTTATAGAGGAAATAGTATGCAAAACGATGCTTCGCCAAAAACAGTATCGCCTTGGCTATCTTCGTTTTTTAGCGATGGGGATTGGGCTTACCATCATTGTTCCGACTTGGGGTAAATTTATCATAATTGGAATGCTTTATTTTACTTTACGTAGCGTTATGCAATCGATAATCCAACAAATTATTGAGCACAGAATTTGGTCAATCTTTCAATTATCCAATGAACAAATTCAGATAGCTAAAAGTCGATTAATTAAAGGGTTTGTAGATTTCCCATTATGTGTTCTTGTTATCTTAGTTATTTTTAGTCTTGTAAATTAAACAGGTGCTAGCTTAGTTGCTAGCACCTGTATTTTATTATCTATTATTTTCCATTCCGTATAATAGCATATTTCTAAATTCCTGCACTTGGTCCGCTTTAATCGCCACTTTGTTATAATGTTTTTTTAGTCCAAGCATAAAAGTCACTTCCACAGGTTCCCTCATCTTTAAAATAAATTGTGGGGAGGCCTCACCAAAATCACGTGCTACAAAATCAATCGTATCTTTAGATAATTTTTCTTCCAACTGTTCCTTATCTTCAATAAGTTCTTCAATATCTTCAAAGCGAATTTCTGCACGTTTCATCAAACCTAAAGACAAATACAGCTTATCAGATGTAACATAGACAGGATTTAAACGAATTGCCTGCATATCTGCAATAAAAAATACAACAGAGTATACATTAAAAATAAGCAATAGAATAGAAAGAACCATTGATTTCTCATGTAACCACCAGTGAATTCCTATTGTTTCAATGGCAATTCCATGAATGATCATGATTTGAAAAGCAATATAGCTGGAGTTTTTATGTAAGGTTAATCCTGGACGCTCTTTTCTCTTCCAGCTTGCAAAACTATAGTAAAGTACTAAAAAGTCTGTGCACAGCATTTGAATAATAAGATGCTTTGGGGCATGTTTTTCAACTGCTTGTGGAAATGTGAACAGGTCTGGTAAAGTATTTGATCGTACATCTGCCAGAATTCTCGGCATGTAACGAACAAGAGTTGTCACTAGTAATATTTCTAATAAAATAATCGAACCTTCAATGGCAAATCCAACCCATGTTACCGCAACAAAAGGCTGTAGATGCTCGATTGGAATAATAAAACGGGCTGCAATACAACCAGTCGCTGCTAAAATTACCGCTTGTTTTACAGAAAACTTACCCTTATACAACATAAATAAAACAGGCATTACAAGTAGAAAATCAATTAATGAACCAATGACAACTCCATTTGTTTCAGTTGGTAAAATGGATATGCCAAGTCCCGTGTTATAGAGTGTGTAATTACTAGCGAGAACGACTAACAAAAATGCTAGCCATATATTTTGCTTTTTCTTTAAAGCGATCATGTTAAATCTCTCCCTTTCTTAAATGATGATCGTTTAATTCATCGATAATGCCTTCCTTAATGACAATTTGATTTAGTTTCTGAATAATCTTCTTTAATTCCACGACCTCACTTAATTCGAGCCTAGAATAATATTTAGAGATAATAAATCGTTTTATTTCTTCCTCTCGTTCAAAATACTTAATGCCTAAAGTATCTAAACTCACAAATATTTCACGTCGGTTTTCAGGATTAATACTCCTAATTACATATTGCTGTTCTTCAAGCTTACTAACCAATTGACCGACAGCACTTGAAGTAATATTCAAATAACTTGCAATCTGACCTATCGTCACTTGGCTATTTTTTTCAATAAAATCTAATAAAATTATTTGCTTAGGCGATAATTCATCAGTCACTAAATTCTGATGTAACTTAATGAAATGACTATCCATCGAGTAAATGGCATCATTTATTTCCTGTACAAGGTGATATAGAAGTTCTTCATCCTTTTTCATTAAAAACCAAATCCTTTAAGTAAAGTTAATAGTAAAGTCTCCTTTACTATTAACTCTACTTTACTACATTTGGTTATTGCTGTAAATAAATCCAGCGTTAAAGCTCCATCCTTATACCTATAATTTTCAATAATTTTTCACAAATGGGGATTTGATTCTCATTTCATGGCTAGTCCTTGCTTCGCGCGCGGATATTACCTCTCTTCCGCGGGTATTCTTGCTTCGCAGCCTAGAACTCCTTAAGCTGTTATAACAAATGTATTTTGGCTTAAAATTTCCTTCGATAGTTTTTAATTTATCGGAACTTTGCTTATTCTATGTATGATTTTATACCTCACTGTTTTTCAGAAAAAACACTCTTAGCATACACTCTATAAATTTGGATTATTCTGAAAAATATTAGTCGTTAATTCCTATAAAAGATCATAAATACGATAAATCTATACATAAAATTTACTTATTTTATATATCCTTTTTCCTTGTCAGTCCATTATACTGAAAATATCATCAATCATATTAAAGGGGTATTTTTATGGATAAAAAAGTTATTTTTTTCGAAGTTCGTGGCGGCACAGATAAGGGACCAGATGGCTATCGACAAGATACAATGCCAATGGTGAATGCGCTAAAACAACGAGGACAGGATGCAGAAGTCATTTTCTTTGATGTGACAAAAAAAGAGGAAATTTATCATTATGTCAAAGAGCATGGTGCAGCCTTTGTATCACGTATAAATCCAGGAAACTTACAGCATGAGGAAGAATATTTTGATATGTTACGCGAGCTATGTAATGAAGGTGTCATCGGTATGCCTCATCCAGATGCAATGATTGGCTATGGCTCTAAAGATGTATTATCAAAGCTATCTTCTACAAATTTAGTGCCCAATGATACATTTGCTTATTATACGGTTGAAGCATTTAAAGCCCAATTCCCTACCTCTCTTGCTATTACTGAACGAGTTCTAAAGCAAAATCGTGGTTCAACGGGCGAAGGGATATGGCGAGTAAAATTAGTTGAACCTCTTGCTAAAGGGATTACAGAAGTGCCACTTGATGCGGAGATTAAATGTACCGAAGCAAAAGATAATCATGTGGAATATTGGAAACTTGGAGACTTCATGACGTTCTGTGAACAGTATATTACAGGTCCAAATGGCATGCTAATTGATATGCGCTTCCTTCCTCGTATTACTGAAGGTGAAATCCGCTTATTTATGCTGCGTGATAAAGCAGTACACGTAGTACATAAAAAACCAGCAGATTCCGAAGACGCTTTTAGTGCAACACTGTTCTCAGGAGCTCAATATCGCTATGACGCCCCGGAAGACTGGGAAGAGCTTGTTCAAAACTTTTTAACCCAACTACCTCTCGTAACTAGTTTACTAGGCAATTATGCTTTACCACTCATATGGACGGCCGATTTCATGCTTGATACAAACGAAGCTGGTGAAGATTGCTATATTTTAGGGGAAATGAATTGTTCATGTGTAGGCTTCACTTCTGAACTCTCTTTAGCACATCAAGTAGCAGAGGAAATTCTCGCTTGTATCCATGAAAATGCCGAAGTTTCAGCGTAAAGTGGACTTTAAGTAATGGTGCTTTTACTGACCGTTAATACAGGATAAATGAAAAAAGTGCGATCTTTTGGGATCGCACTTTTCATATATAGATCTTAATAGCTTGTATAAATTCATAGATAAAATACCCTGCAAAGCCAATTAATAATACCCCCGCTACTATTGTAAGCGACTTTATGACCTTACGACTCATCGCTTTACGGGTAACAGAAACAATGGTCATCAAGCCTATATCATGTAACAATATGCCACTCAGAACCCCTGCAGCAATGACTAAAAAATGATCCGACTCCCCTTGCCCATATGATTTGGCTAGTACGACACCGAAAACATTTACCCAGAAAACTAAATTTCCAGGCGAAATTGCTACTAGTAAACCATTTCGATAAGACGTGAAAAACGATTTTGTCACTTTCTCGCCTGCCAGTGTAATATCATGGTCAGCATTTTTTATCGAATCCAAACCTAAAAGGAATAAGAAGCCCGCCCCTATAAGCCACATAGGAATTTGAATGATGGGCATTGCTAAAATGGAGGCAAGTCCCATATATAAAGCAAAAACCAATACAACATCAATTGTCATACCGCCAAGCCCTACAGCCCAGCCATGCATAAAACCATTTTTTAGTCCTTGCTTTGTCATTTCTACTGTAATAGCTCCAACAGGCATGGCAATCGCAAGTCCTACCAACACATACGCTACATATAAACTCAAAGCAACACTTCTTTCATGCAATCAATTTCGCCTTGGCGTAATTGCGTCCGGATTTTGAATTGTGCACGCACAATTCATTCCTTTCAAAATATCCGTGACATCCACCGGAGGCTTTATCTTCAATCAGTCGGTGTTTGGGTATCCACTGAAAAGGAACCAAATCCGCATTCATCTCTTCACCTATAAAGGTGGATGTAACTGTCGCGTTGCTTTCGCTACAAAAAAACATTTTGCTGCTGTCGCTTCGCTTTCGCACAGAAAAACACTTTTGTTGCTGTCGCTTCGCTTTCGCACAGAAAAACACTTTTGTTGCTGTCGCTTCGCTTTCGCACAGAAAAACATTTTGCTGCTGTCGCTTCGCTTTCGCACAGAAAAACACTTTTGCTGCTGTCGCTTCGCTTTCGCACAGAAAAACATTTTGCTGCTGTCGCTTCGCTTTCGCACAGAAAAACACTTTTGCTGCTGTCGCTTCGCTTTCGCACAGAAAAGATCTGCTGAATAAAGATAAAATAAGTTTCATACGTCCGTTTATATTTGTATTATAGCATAAAAATACAGAAAAAGACGTAAATATTAATAATTATTCATTTTAATGGAATAATTATTAATATAGTTAAACCTGATTGTTCATTCCCTATTTTATTTATGATTCCTTAATTATATGACATTATTTGGAGTCATACTTATAGCTTTCTACCCCCCCTAACTACGAGAGGTATCCTTTCTTTCTATAACATTTGCTTTTTCCATTGCAATAGTAGGTCATTGGATTTCGCAATGTCCACTTTTAGGGCAATCTGTTTAGCAGAGCAGCGTTTTTTAGCCTTTTCCCAGGCTTCTTCTAAAGCCGGTAAATAGCTTAAATTTCTTGTTGCTGCAACAAGTTGCAAGAAAATATTTCCTTGAATATAGTACCAGCGAGGGTTCATGCTATCTAACTGTATTGCTTCTTCAATGAGACGCAGTGCTAAATACGGACTGCCTTCACTACGGTTCAAAAACTGTGCAAAGGCTCCCCAGTAAAGAGCTTTATTTGGCTGTAATTTTACCGCTTCAACAAATTGCGCCATTACCTTATCATACTCCTTAGCAAGAACAAAATATTCCGCCATTGTATAGTAGGCATTCGCTTGCGCTTCCACGGATCCAGCTAATAATTCGTCTACCACTTTAGCAAACTGTTCATCATCCTGACTTCCTAAATAAGCAGCGAGTACATCACGCTCTGGGTAGGAGCCATCTGCCCGTTCAACACTTTGCTTCTCCTTCTCAGTAGACGGAACAGGCATATTTGCATAGCCGTTCGCTTCTAACAACGCGACGTGCTGTTGAATGGTTGCCAATGATTCATGTTCAGTAAACGCTCTATCAGCTAAAACTATTTTCGCTAACCGATAGCTTTCTTTCACTTTTCCACTTAAAAATAATTCATTTATCTGTTGGACTTGCTCATCAAACTGTTTGATCACTATTAAAATCCTCACCTTCACCAAAAGAAAAGTCTTATAGTAGTTTACCATCTTTAGAGAGAAAAGGAGCTATTATCATCTAAAAATTCTTTCAATTCAACTAATTTCATATGCCGTATGTTCCATTAGATGAGCTGCTATTAACATATCTACCAGGAATTTTCCCTTATCATCCTAATGCAATAGCATGACATCGCATTAGAAAAGTACTGTTTTTTACCATTATCAAAAAAGGTTGCTAAAGTTCTGAATTATGAGATAATTGAAGTAGTCTATCTACATCATTTGTGCATTCAATCTAAAGGAGGGCTTGCTATGAATAGTCGTTATCATTTTATATCGCTTATTATTGGAAACTTGTTTACACTAGGAGCTATTTTCATTTATGCTCTGCAAAGTCAAGTGGACGTGGCCCTCAGTACTTATGCCCTTGTGACGGGATTTTTAAGTACATTACTCATTATCTTTTTTTATTTATGGCGGGATGAAAATTTAATTTCAAATCGTTTTTCTAAATAAATCGCTGGGTGGAAAATATAGTTTCGAAGCTTATAACTAGAATTGTGATGAGTTATCAATTTTTTAACAAAGTGCATCCTGTAATTCGAACAAAACGATTTGGTAAAAATGCTCATTTCCTCCCCTTTCTACAGCAGTAGTAAAGGGATTTTTTTTCATAGAAAGCTTCCTTTTTCGTGGTATTCCCCTCTGAATACGACTGATTGTTGTAGAAAAATAAATTTTTTTGTAGAAAATTTAAAAACAATGATTGAGTAGTAAATCAATTTTCTGTATAATCAGCTTGTTTGACAATACTTTTATGAACTTGGGGGTAGACAATTGGGTAAAGCATTGATTATCGGAGCTGGCGGAGTAGCCAGTGTTGTGGTACACAAGTGTGTTCAAAATTCGGACGTATTTGAGGAAATTTGTATCGCAAGTAGAACTGTTTCAAAATGTGACGCTCTAAAAGAAAAACTAGAAGGCGGAAAAACAAAGATCCAAACTGCACAGGTAGACGCAGACAATACAGAAGAGGTTATCGAGCTTATTAAAGCCTTTGGACCAGATGTTGTCATTAACGTAGCACTACCTTATCAGGACTTAACGATTATGGATGCTTGCTTAGCGACAGGTGTACACTATGTGGATACTGCAAACTACGAGCCACCTGAAACGGCAAAATTTGAATATAAATGGCAATGGGCTTACAAAGAGAAGTTCGAAAAAGCTGGCTTAACTGCATTACTTGGTAGTGGTTTTGATCCAGGCGTAACGGGCGTTTTCACGGCTCATGCTCAAAAACATGAATTTGATGAAATCCACTACATTGATATTGTGGATGCAAATGCTGGTGATCATGGTTATCATTTCGCAACAAACTTCAACCCAGAAATCAACATTCGTGAAATTACTGCGAATGGTCGTTACTGGAAAGAAGGCGAGTGGGTAGAAACTGCACCACTTGAGAAAAAAGAAGTATATAACTTACCAGAAATTGGACCAAAAGATATTTACCTGTTATACCATGAAGAGTTAGAATCTCTTGCTAAAAACATTAAAGGCTTAAAGCAAATCCGTTTCTGGATGACATTCTCAGAAAAATACTTAACACACTTAAAAGTATTAGAAAATGTTGGTATGACTTCTATCGAGCCTATCGAGTTTGAAGGGCAAATGATTCAACCAATCCACTTCCTTAAAGCAGTACTGCCTGATCCAGCATCACTTGGACCACGCACAAAAGGGAAAACAAATATCGGTTGTATCGTTCGCGGTCTAAAAGATGGCAAGGAAAAAACTTATTATGTGTACAACGTATGTGACCACGAAGAATGTTATAACGAAGTTGGTTCACAGGCGATTTCTTACACAACTGGTGTACCAGCAATGATTGGTGCGATGCTTGTGATGAACGGTGAATGGCGTAAACCAGGCGTTTGGAACGTCGAAGATTTCAATCCAGATCCATTCATGGATGCGCTAAATAAATGGGGTCTACCATGGCAAGAAAGCCATAATCCAGAATTACTTGACCTTGATTTAGATGCAAAGGAACTAAGCCAATGAAACCAATTGATTTTTCAAAAGTTCCATCCCCTTCTTACGTAGTGGATGAGCGATTATTAACAAAAAATCTAGAGCTTTTAAAATCGATTCAAGATCGTACAGGCTGCCGTATTTTACTTGCCTTAAAAGGATTTTCAATGCACTCAACATTCCCTTTAGTAGGTAAATATTTAGCCGGCATTACATCAAGCTCACTTCATGAAGCACGACTTGGCTATGAAAAAATGGGCAAGGAAGTACACGTTTATGCACCTGCTTATATGGAGCATGAGATGGACGAGCTTCTAGGCTATGTTGAGCACATCGTGTTTAACTCATTTAACCAATGGGCACAGTACAAGGATAAAGTAAAATCTGCTGGTAAAACAATTGAATGTGGTATTCGTATTAATCCTGAGTACTCTGAAATTGAAACAGCACTTTACGATCCTTGCTACACAAATTCTCGCCTAGGTACAACATTAGCCAACTTCGACAAGTCACAACTTGACGGTATTGATGGCCTACACTTCCATGCAATGTGTGAGCAAAATTCAGATACGTTAGAGCGTATTATACAAGTTGTCGAAGAAAAATTTGGTGATGTTTTGCATCAAATGAAATGGTTAAACTTTGGCGGTGGTCACCATATCACTCGTGAAGATTATGATGTGGAAAAGCTAGTGAATATCATTAATTATATTCAAGACAAGTATAACCTTCTCGTATATTTAGAGCCAGGTGAAGCTGTTGCACTAAATACTGGTTATTTAGTAGCAACTGTTCTTGATATTCAGAAAAACGGTATGGACTTAGCAATTTTAGACACATCGGCAACATGTCATATGCCAGACGTTCTAGAAATGCCATACCGCCCTATGATTATCGGTTCTGGTCAAGCAAATGAGCTAGCACACACATATCGTCTAGGCGGACTTACATGTCTTGCTGGTGATATTATTGGTGATTATTCATTTGAACAACCTTTAAAACCAGGAGATCGTCTTGTATTCACGGATATGGCACATTACTCAATGGTGAAAAACCATATGTTTAATGGGGTAAACCTTCCATCAATCGTTTCTTATAACGATGAAGAAGGCATTAAAGTTATTCGTGAATTTAAATTTGAAGACTATAGCGGTCGACTTTCCTAATAGAAAAAATCCTCTCCAACTTCAGCTGGAGAGGATTTTTTATTATGGCCGCATATTCATCCAACTATCGACATGATGAATGGCAAAACCATTAAAGCTTGTTTTATTTGCATAATGACGATGAACCGTTGCTAATTGTTTATTCATAAAGGCTTCTCCATTATCATAAAAGGTAATTGTTTTCCCCTCGTTAGAAGCGCCTGTTTCTACACCAATCACAATTGATTTATTTACTTTTTGTGCATACTCTATTTCATTTTCAACTATTTTGATAATGTTTTTAGCTGCATCTCGATAGGCCATGATCGAAACACTATCCACTTGATCGATAACCCATTCAGCTAATATACCATTGCCATATTGATTGCTATAAGCGATCTCATCAAACCAAAATGGCATATCGACTTCCAAAGGTATTTGTAATTGATTGGCCCCCTCTTTCGCTCTAGTAAGGAGCGCTTGATAGGATTCTATTGTATTTACTTGGTTCGAGCTCCATCCACTATTTAGATAGGGCTCTACATCCAGGTGGACTCCAGAAAATTGCTCTGTTGTTAATGCACGCTCATTATATGTATGTAACCACTCAAACAGTTGATCCTGCATTTTATAGCCATCCTCTGATACCCAACTTGCAGCACCATCCAATGCATATACTTTTATACCTTTTGTTGTTGCTTTGTCAATAAAGCTTTTATAATTGTCATTTGCTATATCAGTATTAATTTGTAAATAGACTTTGTTAACATCTTTGCTTTCTAAAAATTGGAGTACGCCTGATTCATCTTCAACAATTTTTGTCGTATCCCATAACCAAGTTGCTCTATCTTGCATGGCCGTTGCCTCTACCTTTCCTATTGTTAATCCTAGCGTACTTACAATTGTTACTATAAAAGCAATGATTGCTTTTGATAGTGAACGACTTACCATATGTTACATCTCCATTCTATTTACCAAGGCTCATAGAACAGAACCTGGCAACCTGACAATCATGCACTATACTAATATAGTGTTTAGACTCATGGCTTTGCGTCCTTCCCTTTCAGTGAAGTTTGCCTTTTACAGTAGTTTTATTACTTTACATAATACGCAGTTAGAACGAAAATGTCTGTAGGTCCAATTAATAATTATCGGGAGTACTGTTCGATAAAATCGTATAAACACAGGTGATTTTTACTATAGAAGCAAAAAAAAACGTAGAGTACTCAAGCCTCTACGTTTTCATTTTCAAGCAATTTGTGCAAATAATTAATAATTTCACGAATACCTTCTAATGAATTCACAAGTATTTTTGGATCTACGTATGTAATCATACGATTTTCCAGATTTGCCACAGCTGTAAAGTAGCGTGTTTTTGAATAATTGACAAGTCCCACTTGCTTTAATACAGACTCATCAAAATCAAGAATTTCACGAGCATCTGTCACAAGTAATCCATAATTCACAACATCCGTGTTCAATACGATAACACGTGCTGTTGCAGTATTTGAAGAACGGTTGTAAAGAATACGTTCAAAATCAAGCACAGGCACAAGCTCACCACGAATTCTTGTGAAGCCTAGTAGATAATTTGGTAAATGAGGAATAGGTGTTACATGCTCTAACTTTTCAATCGAAATCGCTTGCTCCACAGGTACTGCATATTCTTCTGTACCACAAGCAAAGACTACTGCCTTTACACTTTCCATGCGGTCACATCCTTCGACTCTGTTGTTATTTTTTTGCAGACTCTTTTACAATTTCGACAAGTAAATCTGCTAATTTTTCTAATTCTTCTACTGGTATTTTTTCATTTGTTGTATGAATATCTTCATAACCAACAGATAAATTTACTGTAGGGATACCGAAGCCAGCAATAACATTGGCATCAGATCCACCACCAGAAATACCAAGCTTTGGTGTACGTTCAATGCTATGTGCAGCCGCCATTGCCACTTGAACAACTTTATCCTTTTCTGTTACACGGAAGCCAGGATACATTAGTTTCACTTCAACTTCAGCTTTTGCCCCTAATGAAGCAGAAACTTGCTCAAACGTTTCCTGCATATGCTTAGTTTGTGCATCAAGCTTCGTTTTGTCGATAGAACGTGCTTCTGCTAGTATTGTCACTTCATCACATACAATATTTGTTGCCTGGCCACCTTCAAAGCGACCGATATTTGCTGTAGTTTCTTCATCTAAACGACCAAGCTTCATTTGTGCAATACATTTAGAAGCAACCGTAATCGCAGATATTCCTTTTTCTGGAGCAACACCAGCATGAGCTGTTTTCCCAATTATTTTAGCGAAGATTTTTGCTTGGAATGGTGCAGCTGTTACAATACCGCCTACTTTGCCATCACTGTCTACAGCAAAACCATATTTTGCTTTAATTTTAGATGGATCTAACTCTTTAGCTCCAACGAGTCCACTTTCTTCACCAGCTGTAATAATAAATTCAATATCTCCATGTTCAATATTTTGCTCTTTTAAGCGTTTAGCCATTTCAAATAAAGCAGCAAGGCCAGCTTTGTCATCAGCACCTAAAATTGTTGTGCCATCGGATACGATATAGCCATCTTCACGAAGAGACGGTTTAATACCTTTACCTGGAACAACTGTATCCATATGAGAAGTAAAATAAATAGGTTCGACATCCAACGAACCTTTTAATGTTGCAAGTATATTCCCTGCTCCATGCCCGTTACGAGTATGTGCATCATCTTGTTCTACTGTAAAACCTAGCGCTGTTAATTTGTCGATTAAAATCGGCGCAATCACTTGTTCATGTTTTGTTTCTGAATCGATTTGTACGAGCTCAAAAAACTCTTCTACTAAACGACTTGTCATGTTGTAAGACTCCCTTAGTTTACGTGTTTTTCCACGTTATAGTATATATTTTATTTTAGCACAACGTCTGCAGAGTTGAAATAATTCGCTACGAAAATCACCAATCACTCCTTATTGCGAAATGAAGAAAAAACCTATGAAAGAAGGAGATTCTTTTCACAGGTTACTTCGATGCTTGGAAAATAGTTTCTTTCTCTTTTTGTAGAGACTGCAAATAATCCTCTGCCTTGTTATGTTTATCCTGCAGACGCCAAATCGTATTATGTACATCATCTTGTACACGAGAAACCTGTTCTCTTGCTGTTGATATTTTGGAATGGACGGACCAAGCTGAAAAAATGTCATCAAAGAAATAGTCCGCAAATTTTACAAATCCATCGGTCTCAACTGATAATGTTTTCGTAGACATATCATGTACATCCAGTAGTTCGTTATGAAAACGTTGCAAAGCTATTTGAGCATTATGAAGATAATTTTCGGACTTATCAAGTGCATCATGCTTTAAATGTGTAGCAATAAGTCCCCCACTAAAAAACGTATCCCATGTTGAGTATCCATTTGCGGAATGCAAGGACTCTGCTGCTTGTCCAAGCTTAGTCAGTGCTGCTTCACCAGCCTCTTCAGCTTCCTTTATTTCTACAATTAGTTGTTTCGTTAACATTTCTTCATGCGCTAATTGTTCTAGCCTTTTTGCCTGTTCAGGCTCATGTATTTGTAAGTAGCTTTTCTTTTTAGCATTTAATACGCTTAACGCTTCGTGCAACACTTGTTCATCAATTTGAGAAAGTTTAGTGTTTACTTGCCCTAAATCAGCTATCAAATCAGTTTCCATCTTCTTTGCTTCATTTATTTTTAATTCAAGCACGGCTGCCTTGTCGATTTCTTCTGCACGTAGCTCATCTTGTTGCCCTGTCCACGTACGAATCATATTCATAAAAGAAAAGCCTTCTAACTTATCGAGTTTCATACGAATTTGATTGAGTGCTGTAGAATGTTTATAAATTTCTTGTTGTGCATGCTCGATTTGCTTTTCAATTAAATCCCTTTGTTCACTTAACCTACTGACAGTTCTTAATTGTGCATGAATCATTTCCTGCTCTTTTTGTAATTGTTTCCATTCCATTCATCTCAACTCCTCTACATATATGTACGGTTGAAACGAGGATATGTTTCAATTATCTTTCTCATCAGCATTCCGTGTGATTGATTTCCGTTACGGCTGGGCGCTTTGCCGCTGACGCTTCGCTTTCGCGCAGATAAAACATTGTTGCTGACGCTTCGCTTTCGCACAGATAAAACATTGCCGCTGACGCTTCGCTTTCGCGCAGATAAAACATTGCCGCTGACGCTTCGCTTTCGCGCAGATAAAACATTGTTGCTGACGCTTCGCTTTCGCACAGAGCAAAGCTTAATGAGGGGCGTCCCTTGTGCCGCTTCACTCGCGTAATCCGCGGAAGCTTTAACTTCTCAAATTAGTTCAAGATTAAAAGAAAAGCCTAGTAATCGAATGACTACTAGACTTGTACAATTCTTATAGAGGAATGTTTCCGTGTTTTTTCTCTGGACGTGTTTCGTGTTTGTTTGATAGCATATCTAGCCCTTGAATTAACTTAATACGTGTATCACGTGGATCGATAACATCGTCTACCATACCGCGAGATGCTGCAACGTATGGATTCGCGAACTTTTCTTTATATTCTTCAATTTTCGCTGCACGTGTTGCTTCTGGATCTTCTGATTTGGCAATTTCACGCGCGAAGATGATGTTTGCCGCACCTGCCGCTCCCATAACCGCGATTTCTGCGTTAGGCCAAGCAAATACAAGGTCTGCTCCGATTGATTTAGAGTTAAGGGCAACGTATGCACCACCATATGCTTTACGCAGAATGACTGTAATTTTTGGTACAGTAGCTTCTGAGTATGCATAAAGGATTTTAGCTCCATGACGAATGATCCCACCATGCTCTTGTTTAACGCCTGGGAAGAAGCCAGAAACGTCTTCAAATGTAATGATTGGTATATTGTAAGCATCACAAGTACGAATGAAACGAGCAGCCTTGTCTGAAGAATCAATATCTAATCCACCAGCTAATACTTTAGGTTGGTTACATACAAGACCAACTGATTCACCAGCAATACGCGCAAAACCAACGACTACGTTTTTCGCAAATTCTGCATGAACTTCCATAAATGAGCCTTCATCCACTATTTGCTCGACAACTTTACGTACATCATAAGGACGAGTAGTTTCGATTGGTACAGTATCCACGATTTCTGGACGATAGTCATCACCCTCTGGTCGTGCCTGACGCGGTGCTTTTTCTTTATTATTTTGTGGTAAGTAGCTTAATAGTTTCTTAATTTCATTAATAGCTTCTTCTTCAGATGGTGCGCGGAAGTGTGCATTACCACTTACAGCGTTGTTTACTTTAGAACCACCTAAATCTTCAGCAGAGATTTTTTCACCTGTTACTGTTTCAATAACTTTAGGTCCTGTAATGAACATTTGAGATGTTTTATCAACCATTAGAATAAAGTCTGTTATTGCTGGAGAATATACCGCTCCACCAGCACATGGTCCCATGATAACGGAGATTTGCGGAATTACTCCAGAGTAGATTGCATTACGATAGAAAATATGGCCATAACCGTCAAGTGAAAGTACACCCTCTTGAATACGAGCACCGCCTGAATCATTTATACCGATGAATGGTGTACCATTTTTCGCAGCTAAGTCCATTACTGTTGCCATTTTTTTAGCATGCATTTCACCAAGCGCTCCACCAAATACTGTGAAATCTTGAGAGAATAAGTATACTGGACGTCCGTTGATTTTACCAAAACCTGTGACTACACCGTCACCAGGACCTTCCATTTTGTCCATACCGAAGTCTACTGTACGGTGTGTTATGAATGGGTTGATTTCAAAAAATGTATCTTCGTCAAGTAATAATTCAATACGCTCACGAGCTGTTAATTTCCCTTTTTCATGTTGCTTGTCGATGCGTTCATAGCCACCACCAAGTTCAATTACCGTCTTACGGTCATACAAGTCATTAATTTTGTCGAACATATCCATACTGATCACTTATCCCCTTTTCCACTTTTATCACATAATTCATATAACACACCGAAAGATGATTTCGGATGCATGAAAGCAACCTCAGCACCACCAGCACCTGGTCCTGGTTCATCGGATAATAGACGTACGCCTTTTTCGCGAAGCTCTGCCATACGCTCACGAATTCCTGTCACACCGAAAGCTACATGGTGAATACCTTCCCCACGTTTTTCGATGAATCCGTGGATAGCACTTTTTTCACTCATCGGTTCTAATAACTCAATTTTTACGTTACCCGCATCAATGAATGCAACACGAACCTGTTGAGATTCTACCTCTTCCACTTTCAGTAACTTTAAGCCTAAAGTTTCTGTATAATATGTAATGCGTTCATCAAGATCGCGGACTGCAATCCCAATATGATCTACTCTCTCCATGGTGACATCTCCTTCTGTTATGGTACATAATCTATTTTACAGACTTTTTCGTCAAAACTCTACTACTTGAGAAATTTTTCAGATTTGCTAAACTATTTATAAGAAAAGAAGGAGCGAACGAGCATATGAGTAATAAAAAATTTCAAAAAATCGTTATCTATACTATGATCGCGATTATGTTAATTTCATCTCTAGCATTTGGTTTATCAATGATAGTATAAAGAAAGGCGAGGCGTCTGCATTACTGCGGACGCTCTTTCTTTACATTTAAACCTTTAAAAGTCTGCTTAATTTCTAAATAGCGATCCATTTCCTCAATAAATTGATAGAGCGCCGCTTGTGCTAGAAATTGCTCATGGTTTTTCGGTAAAGGTAATTGGGCGAAATCTCGCTTTACCTGCTCTAGTTTTTCTCTAAAATGGCGAGCCGTATTTCCTGAATGAACGTGCTCACCGAGGTCTTGCAGAAAGTCGGCAACGATAATTGCCTCTTGTACTATAACAGGAAGTGCCGTTATTTTTGGAAGGACCCTGTCTATAATTTCTAGCTGTTTTTCACGCATATCAAAATAAACATAGTAGTCATTTTTCCGTCTCGTAAAATGATTTTCAACATCTTTAAATGCTAAGGATTTCGCATTATTTAATACTGTGATTGCTTCAATGATTTCCTGTCCATCCCACATTGTATCGCCTTCTCTTAAATAGTTGGCAATTTCTAAAAAAATCTTACTGTAAAGTTCCTCAATTTTAACTCGATAGTAATTTAATTCCTTTTGAATGTCTGGCATATACATATTTATAGCTATTCCCGTCCCATAGCCAATCGCCATTAAAGCAAATTCATTATAAACAAGTGCCAATGAAAAACTTTTAGCAGCATAAATATGCATAATAATAACCGCACTCGAAACAAAACCATCTGCTACCTTTAATGACACGATTGTTGGTATAAAAATGATAAGCATACCTGCTAATGTAAGCGGATGATAGGAAAATAGCTCAAAGCTCAAAAATGCATAAAGCATACCGATTATACTTGCGACGAATCGTGTATAAGCAGCATGAATGGATTTTTTCTTCGTTGGCTGTACACATAATATTGTTAGAATACCAGCAGATGCATAAGAAGCTAAATCAAAATATTGGGCAATGGCAATAGCGATTGCTGCACCAAATGCCGTTTTTAAAGTACGATAGCCGATTGAAAATTTCTTCAAGTCGACTGCCTCCTATCTTTCAGTATTCTACTTATTTTATTCATTTTAAGAAAACTATCAGCCAATCATTTAGCCAATATTACAAAAATTCCAATCGCACTATAATTACGTCTAAAGAATCAAAGCTATCCACGGGGAATGTGGTTAGGTAAGAAGTCTCCGCAGACGATTTATAGCCTGCGGAGCTTTCTACTAAAAAATAGCTTCTCTTTTAATTTAATGATTGAAATTAAAGTTCGTCGCAGTATTCTTCAAAGTTTGCTTGTAAATTTGTCACTACTGACATTGGGTCATGACCCTCAATTTCATAGCGTCCAACTTCTGCTACTACTTGTCCATCCTTTAATAACACAAATGACGGAGAGGATGGTAAGTGATCTTCACCGAAGTGATAACGAGCAGCTGCAGTTGCTTCTTTGTCTTGACCAGCAAATACCGTTACAAGATGGTCTGGACGTTTATCGTAATGTACGCATTGTGCTGCTGCTGGACGTGCAATACCCCCTGCACAGCCACATACTGAGTTTACCATGACTAATGTTGTACCTGGACGAGCAAACGCCTCTTCAACAGCTTCTGGTGTGCGAAGCTGCTCATAACCAGCACTCTCAATTTCTGCTCGTGCTGTTTTTAAAATTTCTTGCATAAATAAATCGTAATCCATATTCATATAGCGATTAGCTCCTTTCAAGTTGCGTCATCTTCATCAATTATGTCTCGGCATAATTGCGTCCGGAGGCTTAAACTTCTTTCAGCTGAAAGAAGTTTAACTCTAGCTTTAGATATTCGACGCTCATCATCTCCTATCATAGCAGTTAGTGACGAATTTGTGCACCTACTTGCTCATATAAAAGATGATATTATTTCTGTGATTGTTCATCGCTAAACAAACGATCCACACCTTGTGTTACTGTCAGCTGTCCATTTAAAATTTGACGTTCGAGAAGCTGCACTTGTGCTTTACGCTCCGGATTACCATAAAACGAATCAATTAACTGGTCAATAATCATCGATTGGAACCAATCTTTCGTCTGATTTTGGCGTCTGATTGACCAGTAATTATTTTCTTCAACAATTTGTCTGAATTCCCCTATTGTACTCCATACTTTGTCGAGGCCACGTTTTTCCCACGAACTTACCGGCATTGCTGTCGACATCCATCCTGGAGTTGCAGGCTGTAAAAAATGTAAGATTTGCTTGTACTCGGATACAGTTTTTTTCGCCAGACGAACATTATCGCCATCAGCCTTATGGACAACGATAGCATCAGCTAATTCCATAATGCCCTTTTTCATGCCTTGGAGCTCGTCTCCTGCACCTGTTAATACTAACAGTAAGAAGAAATCAACCATACCACGGACATACGTTTCACTTTGTCCAACACCGACTGTTTCTATTAAAATGACATCATAGCCTGCTGCCTCACAAACAAGCATTGTTTCACGTGTCTTTTTATGAACACCCCCAAGGGTACCAGCTGATGGAGAGGGACGAACAAAGGCATTAGGCTTTTTCACGAGCTCTTCCATTCGAGTTTTATCGCCTAAAATGCTTCCTCCTGATAAAGAGGAGCTTGGATCAATCGCAAGGACTGCCACTTTTTTTCCCATCTCACAAAGCATCGTTCCGAAAGCCTCAATAAACGAACTTTTTCCTGCACCAGGAACGCCAGTAATCCCAATACGGACACTGTTTCCTGTATGTGGTAGAAGCTCTTGTAGAAGTTCTTGTGCTTGCACTTTATGCGTTACGTTTGAACTTTCAATGAGTGTAATAGCTTTTGACAAGTGTGTACGAGAGCCTGCACGTACTTCTCGTGCAAGCTCCTGTATGTTTAAATTGTCTGCTTTTTTCTTTCGGAATTTTTTCGGTGTACCATATTGCATTCCGTCGTGAGTTGCCTCTACTCCGTCCATAACAAATAGCGCACTTTCTGGCATTCCTTTGTTTTTGTCCATTATTCAGACACTTCCTCATAACCTAGACGTTTGTAGATTTCTTCAATAATTTTTTGTGCCGATACAGGAATAACTGTACCAGGACCAAAGATTGCTACTGCACCTGCGTTATATAGGAACTCATAATCTTGTGCTGGAATAACCCCTCCAACAATGATGATGATATCTTCACGACCTAGTTTTTCTAGCTCTGCTACTAATTCAGGAACTAGTGTTTTATGACCGGCTGCTAATGAAGATACACCAATGACATGAACATCGTTTTCTACCGCCATTTGAGCTGCCTCAGCAGGTGTCATGAATAACGGAGAAATATCAACGTCGAAGCCTAAGTCCGCGTAACCCGTTGCCACAACCTTCGCACCACGGTCATGTCCATCTTGTCCCATTTTCGCTACTAAAATACGTGGACGACGGCCTTCATTTTCAAGGAACTCCTCAGTCATTTGTTTCACTTCAGAAATTTGCTCTTCATCTGAGAAATTTGCAGAGTATACGCCAGAGATCGAACGGATTACTGCTTTATGACGACCAGAAACAACTTCAATTGCATCGGAAATTTCACCTAATGAAGCACGAGCGCGTGCTGCATCTACTGCTATTGCTAATAAGTTTTCTCCACCATCTTGTGCTGCTTTCGTTAATCGTGCTAGATGTTTTTGTACTTCTTCTTCATTTCGAGCTGCCTTCATTGCTTCTAGACGTTCGATTTGCTTTTGACGAACTAGCGTATTATCAATGTCTAGAATGTCGATAGGTTCTTCTTTTTCTAAACGATATTTGTTGACACCAACAATCGTTTCTGTTTTAGAGTCGATTTTCGCTTGACGTTTTGCTGCAGCTTCCTCGACTTTCATTTTTGGAAGACCTGTTTCAATCGCTTTCGCCATACCGCCAAGTTCTTCGATTTCTTCAATTAATGCCCATGCAGATTTTGTAATTTCATCTGTTAATTTTTCCACATAGTACGAACCACCCCATGGATCAATAACTTTTGTCATGGCTGTTTCTTCTTGTAAGAATAGCTGTGTATTACGTGCAATACGTGCAGAGAAATCCGTTGGTAGCGCAATCGCTTCATCAAGTGCATTGGTGTGAAGAGATTGCGTATGCCCCATTGATGACGCATTAGCTTCGATTAATGTACGTGTCACATTGTTAAATGGATCTTGCTCTGTTAAAGACCAGCCAGACGTTTGTGAGTGTGTACGAAGTGCTAATGTCTTAGGATTTTTCGGATTAAACGTTGACATCATTTGTGCCCAAATGCGACGAGCTGCACGCATTTTTGCCACTTCCATGTAATAGTTCATACCAATTGCCCAGAAGAATGATAGACGTGGCGCAAAGGCATCAATGTCGATTCCAGCTTTTAGCCCGGTACGAACATACTCCAGACCATCTGCTAATGTATAAGCCAGCTCGATGTCATTTGTTGCTCCTGCTTCTTGAATATGGTAACCAGAGATCGAAATTGAGTTAAATTTTGGCATATATTTCGCTGTAAACTCAAAAATATCCGCAATAATCTTCATAGACATTGCTGGTGGATAAATATATGTGTTACGAACCATATATTCTTTTAAAATATCGTTTTGAATCGTACCAGCTAACTTGTCTGGTGTAACTCCCTGTTCTTCAGCAGCAACGATATAGAATGCAAGAACTGGTAATACCGCTCCATTCATCGTCATAGAAACCGACATTTGATCTAAAGGAATTTGATCGAATAGGATTTTCATATCTTCTACAGAGTCAATCGCTACCCCAGCTTTACCAACATCCCCTGTTACACGTGGATGATCTGAGTCATAGCCGCGGTGGGTTGCTAAGTCAAAGGCAACGGAAAGACCTTTTTGACCCATTGCTAAGTTACGCTTGTAGAATGCATTTGATTCTTCAGCCGTTGAGAAACCAGCATATTGGCGAACAGTCCAAGGACGAGCTACATACATCGTAGGGTATGGACCACGTGTATTAGGCGCAATACCTGCAACATCATTTAAATGTTTTGCACCTTTAACATCTTCTTTTGAATATATATCTTTAATTTCAATACCTTCATTTGTCATGAATTTTTCATCTGATGCTTGAGGTGCTTCAGCTACTAAAACTTTTTCGATTTCAACTGCACTAAAATTTGGCTTGCTCATCGTTGGACCTCCTTCATGCTAGCGAACACTGAATTTAATTTTTCAATGATGTTCTGTCCTGCGAAAATAAAGCCGTTTAAGCCATTTGCTAACCAAGCTTCTTCTTCGTCTCTAAATTTACCTGCAACGTCAACAATTACGTTAGCTGGTTTACCTGCTAAAATTGCTGGTACTAACTCTTTTGCATCATCATCGTTACCAGCAATCACCACATACGTTGCTTCTGTTGCATTTAGCCAAGCTAATGCTTCTTCAGCTGTTGCTACTGGTTCACTTTTTTCTGGTACTAGACCTACAGTGTTTAAGAAACCTGACACAAAATCAGCACGTGGTTTTGAGCTTTTCAGTGTACCTAATGCTAAAATTCCTGTTTTTACATTTGCAGCTGTCATCTCCATACGTAATTGCTCGAAAGGTACAGCAACTCGTTTAACTTCTGCAAATTGAGGATTTGTTTCGCTTTCAAGCACATCAGCAGGGTTAGCATAAATATTTGTACCGATTAATGATTGCTTACGCGTTTGTGCCGACTTGATACGAGCTTGATAAGATTTTTCTAGTTCCTCCGTAAGCTTTCCTGATGCAATGAAAGCGTCAATGCCTCCAGCTGCTTCTATTTCTATAAATAAAGCCCAAGCTTCTTTAACAAAATCTGCCGTTAATGACTCAATAAAGTATGAGCCACCAGCTGGGTCAGTAACTTTTAAAACGTTTGTTTCTTCTTTTAAAATTAATGATACATTTCTTGCAATACGAATAGATTGATCTGTTGGTTTCGTTAATGCATCGTGAGGGTGAACTGTAAAGACATCCGCACCACCAATTAAGCCAGAAAGCGCTTCATTTGCTGCACGTAATAAGTTTACATAAACATCCAGCTTAGAGAAGCTTCTTAAAGATGTTTCTGCAAGAGTAGGGATTTTTACGTTTTCTGTTACACCGTATGCCGATGAGAACGCTTTCCAAAGTACTTTAAAAGCACGGAGTTTAGCAATTTCTGTAAAGAATTGCGTATCAACCGCAAAGGATACATAAAATTTCTTAGCGAATGCTTCAAAGCTTTCTTCTTGATTTGCGTATTTTGCCGCTAATGCAAGTGCATATGCTAATTCCTGCACAGCGTTAGCGCCTTCATTGTGATAAACCGTTGTGTCCGCGCCGATCGAGCGCACGCTCGGGAAATCATTTAAAGTGATAGGTTTTTTTGATACGATGAAACCTTTTACAGTTTCTCGCTGATCAACTGTTATTTTTTCGAATACTGCTAATAATGGGTCATTTGAATTCTCAACCGAAATTTTAAACGAATATTCTGAGAAATAATTCGCTAATTTTGCCAATACTTCTTTAGTCCATTCAAAATTTACACGGCTATCAATTGTTACTACTTCATTGCCTCGAGCTAAACTGTCATCAAGCTTTGCAAAAAATGCTTCGCTTGTATCAGCATATATTTGTTGAGCCACTCGAAATGCTTGATTATTTTGTAGGGAACGGATTGTGGCAACTTGTTTATCAAGTTCTTCACCAAGTTTTGCTACTAAACTTTCTTGAGTGTAAAGTGGTTCTAATGTAAGACCTTCACTTGTTTTCGTTAAAAGAGACTCGAATGGTTTCCCTTTTAAAGCCTTGATTGCTGCATCTTGCCATTCTGAATAGGACGGCTTTTCAAATTCAATATTTTTCATGTTGTTTGACATGCGGACGCTTAATCAGCTTCCCCCCTTAGTAGTTTCTATTTTTTATTCTACATGACAAATTGCGACTGGAAAAGCAAAAAAAATTCGGAAACCGTTATACAACAGGTTTCCGACAAGTCATCAGTAGACTGACGTTGAAGATTTATTTGTATTTTCGAGTATTTCTTTTACTCTATTTAGGAATTTACCACAAACAAGTCCATCGAGAACTCGATGATCTAAAGATAAACATAAATTCACAATATCTCGTGCAGCGAACATGCCACCAGGTAAAACAACCGGTTTTTTTACAATACTTTCCACTTGAAGGATTGCTGCTTGTGGATAATTAATGATGCCCATCGACTGAACAGAGCCGAATGCACCCGTATTATTTACCGTAAATGTACCACCTTTTATATCATCCATCGTCAGTTTTCCAGCACGCACTTTCGCTGCAAGCTCATGAATTTCCTTGGCAATACCTTTAATGGATTTTTCATCAGCGTGTTTTATAACAGGAACAAATAATGCATCATCTGTCGCGACTGCAATGGAAATATTTATGTCATGCTTTTGAATAATTTTGTCCTCTGCCCACATAGAATTCATCATTGGGAATTCCTTTAGAGCTTGCGCGACAGCTTTTACAAAGAAAGCAAAATACGTAATATTAAAGCCTTCTCTTTGCTTAAACTCCGTCTTCATGCTATCGCGATATGCTACTAAATCAGTAACGTCTACTTCCATCATCATCCATGCATGCGGCACTTCATGAACACTTCGCACCATATTATTCGCAATGGCACGGCGCACCTTTGTTACTGGAATTTCTATATCACCTGCTTGAAGAGGCTGTGCCGGTGTGGCTGGTTTAGCATTCTCCAGTGAAGCAGGTACAGCAACTGGTGTAGGCTGTTCAACAGCTGTATGGACCGTAGTCAAAGTTTCAACTTGGGAAGTTGGTATATTTCCTGCTTCAATCAGTTTCATGAGGTCTTTTCTTGTAATACGACCTCCTTCACCTGTTCCTGTGACTTGATCAAGTGCAATATCATGCTCTTGTGCAAGTCGAAGAACCGCTGGTGAATAGCGAACTTTATCTTGTCGAACTGTTTTTTGCGCTACTACCGAAGCTGTTGTTGGTGGCTGAACCTCTTGCTTCTTTTGTACACCAGCATTTAAAATTGCTGTGCTTACTGCTGATTTTTTCGGTGGAGGCGGAGGAGGTAGCTCGCTGTCACCTGCTATTTCAACGCAACAAACCACTGCTCCAACAGGTAATGTTTGCCCTTCCTCTGCAAGTAGTTCTGTAATAACTCCTTCAAAAGAAGACGGAATTTCAGCATTTACTTTATCAGTTACAACTTCTGCTAGTGGATCATATTTTTTTACTGTATCACCTGGCTTTACAAGCCACTTTTCAATCGTACCCTCTGTTACGCTTTCGCCAAGCTGAGGCATTGTAATATTTTGAATCGCCATCATCTATTCCTCCCATCAATTATGCCTAGGCGTAATTGCACCTGACGCACCGCTATAGCATTGACAACGACACTGTTTCACTTACGCGTAGATAAACAATTGTGCAGATTATGACTTATCATAAACAGCTACTAGTTTCATCTCCTATCGCACTTGCTTAGGTGGGTCATCGCAGAAACTAGTAAGCAACGTTCATTCCAGCCAAAATCTATTTATCCGTCCGAGGCTTTAACTGTTTCACTAAGTATCCCTGCCACTTAGTGAATAAAACCACCAATATACAGAAGTTTGCCCTTTGTTTTAAAAAGCAGCTAGTTCTCGCATCGCGCGTTCTACTTTTTCAGGGTTGATCATGAAATACTTTTCCATTGTTGGTGCATACGGCATCGCCGGAACATCTGGTCCTGCTAGGCGTTGAATTGGTGCATCAAGCTCAAATAAACAATGCTCTGCAATGATTGCTGCAACCTCACTCATAATGCTGCCCTCTTTATTATCCTCAGTAACTAGTAAAACTTTACCTGTTTTACTTGCCGCCTCAATGATTGCTTCTTTATCGAGTGGATATACCGTGCGTAGATCAAGAATATGCGCGGAAATCCCGTCTGCTGCTAGACGCTCAGCTGCCTGTAATGCAAAATGGACAGCTAAACCATACGTAATGACAGTAACATCTTCCCCTTCACGCTTAACATCTGCCTTACCAATCGGTAATGTGTAATCGTCCTCTGGCACTTCACCTTTTATGAGTCGATAAGCACGTTTATGTTCGAAAAATAGTACTGGATCCTCATCACGGATTGCTGCTTTTAACAAGCCTTTTGCATCATACGGTGTGGATGGAATAACAATTTTCAAGCCAGGTGTTCCTGCAAAAAGTGCCTCTACAGATTGCGAATGATAGAGTGCTCCGTGAATACCTCCGCCAAATGGTGCACGAATAACCATTGGGCAAGACCAATCATTATTCGAACGATAGCGGATTTTTGCTGCCTCAGAAACGATTTGGTTAACGGCAGGCATGATGAAATCAGCGAATTGCATCTCGGCAATCGGGCGCATACCATACATCGCAGCACCAATACCAACTCCAGCAATGGCACTCTCTGCAAGAGGCGTATCAAGCACACGATATTCACCAAATTGCTCGTAAAGGCCTGTTGTCGCTTTGAAAACCCCGCCTTTGCGACCAACGTCTTCTCCTAAAATGAAAACACGCTCATCACGTTCCATCTCTTCCTTCATCGCTAATGTAATCGCATCAATATAAGACATCACTGCCATTACACGTCACCTCCGTCCACTGGTGCATATACGTATTTCAAAGCGTGCTCTGGCATTGCATACGGAGCAGCTTCTGCATAATCTGTAGCTTCATTCACCTCAGCCATGATCCGGTCTTCTATTTCAGCACGTATTTTTTCTGTCATAACTCCAGCATCCAATAGATACTTTTCAAATAACAGCACGGGATCCTTTGCCTTTCCTTCTGCTATATCCTCCGCAGTTCGGTATTGACGATCATCATCATCCGAAGAATGTGCCGTTAAACGATAAGTCACTGTTTCTATTAGACTTGGCCCTTCACCATTACGTGCACGATCTGCCGCTTCTTTGACAACCTTATACACTTGTAACGGACATTTTCCATCAACCGTAACACCTGGCATCCCATAGCCAATACCACGATCTGACACTTTCGCACAGCCTAATTGACGTTCAACTGGCACAGAAATTGCATATTGATTATTTTCTACCATGATAATTACTGGAAGCTTATGAACCCCCGCGAAATTCGCACCTTCATGGAAATCACCTTGGTTTGAAGAACCTTCACCGAGTGTAACAAAAGTAATAAAATCTTCTTTTTGTAGACGTCCCGCAAGAGCTACCCCCACCGCGTGTGGAACTTGTGTAGTAACTGGTGAAGAACCTGTTAAAATACGATTTTTCTTTTGTCCAAAATGTCCTGGCATTTGACGGCCACCGGAGTTAGGATCCTCCGCTTTGGCAAACGCTGATAACATCAATTCTCTTGGAGTCATTCCAAAATGTAACACAACACCCATATCACGATAGTACGGTGCAATATAATCTTTGTTATTATCGAGTGCAAAGGCTGCTCCTACTTGTGCTGCCTCCTGTCCCTGACAAGAAATAACAAACGGAATTTTTCCCGAACGGTTTAATAACCACATACGTTCATCTAGTCTTCTTGCCATTAACATCGTTTCGAACATTGCAAGTACATCTTCATTTGATAAACCTAAATCCTCATGCTTGATTTGAACATCTTGCATACGAACACCCCTTTCGTATTAAAAAAATACCTAAAGCATTTAAGATCACTCATGATAATACTTTAGTGATGAAATGTAGAATTTTAAAAATGAATAGCACGATGATCAACTGCTAAAGCTGATTCTCCTAACACCTCATTAAGTGACGGATGCGGATGAATGGCCTGACTAACTTCCCACGGCGTAGCATCAAGTAATTTGGCAAGTGATGCTTCTCCAATTAACTCTGTTACATGTGGTCCTACCATATGAATACCCAAAATATCATTCGTTTCTTCATCAGCAACAATTTTTACAAAGCCATCTGTCTCTCCATTAACTAACGCTTTTCCAATCGCCTTGAATGGAACCTTACCAACCTTCAATGTATAACCTTGCGCTTGTGCAGCACTTTCTGTTAAGCCAATACTTGCAACCTCAGGGTACGAATAAACGCATTTTGGAACCTTTAGAACATCAAGTGGCTCTGTTTTACCCGTTGCAATATGCTCAATTGCAGATAACCCTTCGTGTGAAGCAACATGTGCTAATTGTAAGCCACCGATCACATCCCCTATGGCATACATATGTGATTCCTTTGTTTGATACGAATCTTTGACTTTAATAAACCCATTTTCAACTTCTATCTCTGTATTTTCTAATCCAATACCTTGTGTATTTGCTTCACGCCCTACACAAAGCAATAATTTGTCTGCCTCAAATAATTCTTCCTTATCATTGACTTTTGCAGAAATGAAAACGTTATCATTTTCAATTTTCAAGGTACTCGTATCTAAGCGAGCATTGGTCACGATACGGACTCCTCTTTTTTCCAGCTGCTTCGTTACTTCTTTTACAATATCTGTATCCTCCGCAGGTAAAATGGATGGTCCATATTCTATGACTGTTACGTAAACCCCAAAATCACAAAGCATCGAAGCCCACTCAATTCCAATAACTCCTCCGCCCACAATTAACAATGACTTTGGCAGTTCTTCCATTTGCAGTGCATGATCAGAGTTCATCACATATTTACCGTCAATTGTTAGCCCTGCCATTCCTCTTGGTTTAGAACCTGTGGCAATGACAACATTTGTTGGTACAAGCATTTCATTTTCATCACCATTCGCCATTTCAACTGAAATAGTGCCAGGCATTGGTGAGAAAATGGACGGTCCTAAAATTCGCCCTGTTCCCTGATAAACGTCTATCTTACCTTTTTTCATCAGTGTATTCACACCTTGGCTCAATTGCTCAACAATCGCTTGTTTCCTAGCCTGCACTTTGTCGAATTGTAATGTAACCCCTTCAATATTTACGCCATATTCAGCGGATGTTTTAGTTGCCGTTCGATACACTTCTGCACTTCGAAGTAAGGCCTTACTCGGTATACAACCTTTATGCAAGCATGTTCCACCTAGACGTTCACGTTCAACAATGGCTGTTTTCAAGCCCAACTGTGCAGCGCGAATCGCTGCAACATAGCCTCCTGTACCTCCGCCTAAAATGACAACATCATAATTTTGAGCCATATTGATTCCCCCTTATGAGAAAAATGCTAAAGCATCCTATTCGCTTCAATCACATTCAGATGTGGTCGAGCTTTAGCTTATCTTCATTGAAAGCTATTCATTTACCATTTTAAAGGTAGAAGAAGTCGACAATGCGACTTCTTTCAACGACTATACGGTTCTTAACGACCGTTTAAAATATTTTTTTCATTTTTCAGGAATTGGCTACGAGACTTTGATACTCGAGCAATACGTTCCTCTGCTAAACGGTTAGCCGCTACATATGTCGGGATGCCGTCACGTTTAGAGATAGTGAAGATTTTTTCGATGCTATCATAAATGCCTTCAACACGCTTCATCGCACGCTCACTATTATATCCATATAATTCATCAGCTACATTAATTACACCACCTGCATTGATCACATAATCAGGTGCATAAACTATTCCTAATTCATGTAAATAATCGCCATGACGAGAATCTTGTAATTGGTTATTGGCAGAACCAGCGACAACCTTTGCTTTTAGTTGCGGGATCGTTTCATCATTTAAAATGGCACCTAATGCACAAGGTGAGAAAATATCAACTTCCTGTGAATAGATTTCCTCTGGTGCCACAGCAGTCGCACCAAAATCATTCACAACTCGATCAATTGCCGCTTTATTAATATCTGTAACAACAAGTTTTGCCCCCTCATTATGTAAATACTCGCAAAGCTTGTAGGCAACATTTCCAAGCCCTTGTACAGAAATTGTACGTCCCTCCAGTGAATCAAATCCAAATGCTTCTTTTGCCGCTGCTTTCATACCACGGTAAACTCCATACGCCGTTACTGGAGATGGGTTTCCTGATGAACCAAATGCCGGAGAAATTCCCGTTACATAATTTGTTTCCTCATGAATTAAATCCATATCTGTCACTGTTGTACCAACATCTTCTGCTGTAATATAGCGACCATTTAGCCCTTGAATGAATCGTCCTAGTGCACGGAACATTTCTTCATTTTTATCTTTAAATGGGTCACCGATAATGACCGTTTTTCCACCGCCAAGGTTTAAACCAGCTGCAGCATTTTTATAGGTCATCCCTCGTGCTAAACGCAATGCATCCTCAATTGCATTTTCTTCTGATGCATATGTCCACATACGTGCCCCGCCTAGTGCTGGTCCAAGTGTTGTGTCATGGATCGCGATAATCGCTTTTAACCCTGATGCTTCATCTTGGCAAAATACCAATTGTTCATAATCATACTTTTCCATATACTTGAAGATTTCCATGAAAACTCGCCCCTTTGCTTTGGAAAGTGCATCCCCAAATGCCCATCCCAACTCAGTATAATAAATGTTTAACAATGGATAATATTGCTCCATTTATTTTTACAATACTCACAATTTCGCAATTTATCAACTATTATTACACTTTCTTGTTTAAGTAAGAATTTTCTAAACATTCAGTTACAGTTACTAGGTTTATATTTTACTTGCAGTAAGGTTCATCCGTTACATAGATTTACTAGCTTCCTTGACATTCCAATATCCACAGGTACAATTAAAGTTAGGTATAAGGAGGGACATGCATGGCTCGTTTTGCTGCATTTATTGTAATGCTTATTCCAGGCCTTATGGCTGCGGGTGGCATTAAATTCATGCGTGATACATTATTTGGTAAGCTCATCTCACCTTTCCCATTTTTATGGCTGCAATTCGTCGTTGGCATTATTTTCTTTGTTATTGGCTTTGGCTTTTTCGCAGGATTTTTACTTCATCGCGATCGAAAAAATGGAAAAGTGGCCCCGCGCTTCCAAAAAAAATAAAAATAGCTATCCAAATAAGTCACGACAGACTTACTGGATAGCTATTTTTTTCTTACATATTTTTTTGTAACGAAAGCATAGCGTTAGCACAAATATTTTCTGTAACAAAGCACAGCGGCAGCTACAAATGTTTTATCTGTGCGAAAGCGTAGCGGCAGCAACAATTACGTCAAGGTGAAATGGATTAACGTTGCTGTTTCGCAATTACTTTATCAGGATAATCAGTAATCCAACCTATTACGGCTGGATGCGGATTCGTTAAAAATGTTTCATTACCATCAATCGCATAAAAACGACATGCTTTATTACTTGCTACACACGCCTCTATAAACCTAGGTTTATAATACCTTTTATGCATATGCACGCTGTCAATAGCTTTATAATCACTGAGCAAATCCCATTTTAATTTCTTTGTTGCGATAAGTGCTGTTTCATATTCTGGCTTATATTGCTTTACAATCTCCAGTAGCTCGTAGTGAAATGATGAAAAATGGCTACCTACAGGAAAAGTAAGATCATGAAGTATTTGAATGAGTGCGCTTTTATTATCTAGGACTGTCGATTTTAATTCGATATTTAAGGGTAGTTGTTGCGAATTTGCCCATGCTAAAACTAGATCAAACGTTGGTATTTTATACGTTGAAAATAATCGCTTCCATGGCTTTCCAAGTTTAAAGCTTAGTAGCTCCTCTATCGTACATTCATTCACAAGTTTATTGATGCCAACCAATCTTGACAGCTGTGGATCATGATACACAACCGGAATTCCTTCTTTTGAAAGCTGGATATCTAATTCAATGCCATCTGCCCCTAGCTCTAATGCCTTTTCAAATGCCTTAAAGCTATTTTCAAGTGCATACGCTGAAGCCCCACGGTGTGCAAATACTGGAATGAACGATTCTTTAGACATTTAACTCACCAAATTCAATTAAGAATTTACCATTTGTCATTTTACTTAAAAAAGATGATTTTTTACCAATTTGAATAAAGGTACCAGGATGAGCTTCCTTTTTCACAATAATTTCCTCTTTCCCAGCATGACGCATTTCATCCATCGCTAGTTTAATCTCACGATCATGTGTGGCCGCTTCCGCCTTCAATTTGGCTA
Source organism: Lysinibacillus sp. RS11 (assembly GCF_042019215.1). Taxonomy (NCBI): domain Bacteria; kingdom Bacillati; phylum Bacillota; class Bacilli; order Caryophanales; family Bacillaceae; genus Lysinibacillus; species Lysinibacillus sp. RS11. Next base: position 2,954,157 of record NZ_CP168124.1, read on the forward strand.
AGCCTTGTTTTGTTTCCTCAAATGTAGCTATCTGTTCCTTAGACATTTGGTTAAGGAATGGTAGTAAGTTTTTAATTTTCGTCTCGTGCTCTGAAATTTCTAATTGCAGTTGCTTCAGATGCGTTGCCTTCCCTTGTATAACGGAATAGCTTTCCTGTTTATTGATGCTTTCGATGATTAAATCAGTCCGACGCTCTAAACGATTCCCAGAGATGGCAGTGACGATTGTATTCTTGGCTACTGCACGACCACCAATTATTTTCCCTTTTCGTTCGTCCACATAGATAGAATGTGCAGAGAGCTGTGATCCCAATGCATATGATCCTATATGAATACTGTCAGCCGCAACTAAATTCGCCTCATTAACATGCTTCACGAAAATATTGCCGCCTGCCTCTACAAGAGTTGATCCTAGGCCAAAAATTCCTCCTCGAATGTAGACATCACCTTCAATGGATTTAATTAGTTTGGCACCGCTTACACCTTCAGCACCCTCAATGGAAATATCTCCAGTAGCAATGACTGTATAACCCGATATAACTGTTCCTTTTATGCTAAGAGAGCCATTAAATTCGAGATTCCCTGTTTCAACGCCAACATCTCCATGAATTGGCAAATGTCTATTAACACCAATCATGCCCTTAACATCATCTAATACTCCAGCTATTTTCGAACGGATTACAACTTTTCCATCCTCTTCCACTTCATAAGCTGATTTTTTATCGTACCGTATAGGAAAATCTCGACCTGGTACAGCAGCCATAATTTCACCTAGTACATTTTGTCCTGGTTTACCTAATGTCGCAGGGATTTTCTCGCCTAGCCATGAACCCTCGGAAATTTCAGAAATAAAGTTCATGTCATAATAATCAGCTTTCCCATCTTCGCTAATTAACGGCTTTCTCTCGGGTTTAGGTAAATATGTAATTTGTGCATCGGTTCCTGTTACAGGATGTGTTCCTTGAGCAATTAAAAATGCTTTTCCTGGCTCAATCTTTGAAATATCGAAATCTAAAATTCCGTGGACAATTCCTTCGTTTTCGAGTGTTTCCAAAATTTGCCGAGTCAAATTTTCTTTATTCTTTAAAATAAAATCATGTGTTTCATTTATAAATATAGAGGCAGACATTTTATCTCGTGCAATTTCTGCTTCAACATTCGGAAGCCAACGACCAATTTCAACAGGGTTTGTATTTGCTGTTGCTAAAACATTCTTTAATATTGAAAAATTAGACAATTTAAGTCGGGGATGACTTCGTAAAATACTATCAAATTCTTTTAATGGGAAACCAGCACTGTATGTAAGTATAAATACCTTGCCATTTTCTTCTGATAATTCGAAGTTATCATTTCGAACTAGTATCAAGCTACCTCCTCCTTTCTTCTAACTGTAAGTATATACAATCTATTTACATTTGTTTAGAGACAATTGTCACTACTGATGAAGAAAATATACCTACTTTATCAGTAAAACATGTACACACCCATTCCATTTTCCTCACCTTCATTAGTCAATACAGACTATAATAAAGGTATTTTTTTACTAAACGACAAATTTACACCTTTATTACAACAGGTAATCATTGTGAATAATAGGGATATTTACTAAATCACAAATTAATTCATACAATATGTAATCTTTCTATCATAATTTTTATAACCCTGCATACGTCTTCAATACTAGAAATACGTATTATAAACAGACTAAATGAAAGAATAATAAGGCTACGAGTTATTCCCTCTTGTCGTAAATGTAGTAAGTTTTTCACCATCAGTACTCGATGATTCATTATAAACCTGGAGGAAAAAAAGTCTCAATACGAATATGACCGCCTAGTTGTTCGACATCTAGAAGTTGATCTCGCGTCATATAGTAAATGCTCATGCTCCCGTTAATTCCTAGTCGGACTTCAAATAAATTATTCTCTACCTGCGTTATCTCTAACGAATTGTTATCGTCAAGTTGAAAGTTTACGCTTTTCATATATTATCACCTCGTTCAATTATAACGGATTACTAATCAATAAAAAGAATCAACAGCTTAGATTTAAACTGTTGACCATTAAAATTTATAACTAACCTAATACATATTCTGCTAATACACTTTGAACTTTATAGATGTTAGTCGATTTATTAAAATGTTTCTGTATTGGGATCTGACTACTTGAAACCCAAATTTTTAATTCAGCATCTAAATCGAATGTTCCCGCAGTTTCAACTGAAAAATGAAGAATATTCTTATATGGAATTGAATGATATTCTGTTTTCTTTCCTGTTACTCCTTGTTTATCGATTAAAATAAGTCTTTTATCCGTAAAAATAAAGGTATCCCTTATAATTTTATATGCATTTTTAATTGTCTCATTCGGTATTAATAAATCTTTCACTTCTTCTTGTAATTTTTCAAAATTTACTTCGCTTGCGTTACCTATAATTCCATCAAATAACCCCATTTCAATTCCCCCTTCAAATGTTCATTCTTTATTTAAAATATGAGATTAATTTTCCATACATTCAATACGTTACAGGTAATCTCCAAATGCTTAAAACTCGATCATAAGCAGGAAACATCGATAAGGAAAATAAAAATAAGCTCATCACCATAACGTGTGGTTGATTTCCGTTCCGACTGAGCGCTTTGTTGCTGTCGCTTCGCTTTCGCACAGATTAAACATTTGTTGCTGTCGCTTCGCTTTCGCACAGATTAAACATTTGTTGCTGTCGCTTCGCTTTCGCACAGATTAAACATTTGTTGCTGTCGCTTCGCTTTCGCACAGATTAAACATTTGTTGCTGTCGCTTCGCTTTCGCACAGATTAAACATTTGTTGCTGTCGCTTCGCTTTCGCACAGATTAAACATTTGTTGCTGTCGCTTCGCTTTCGCACAGATTAAACATTTGTTGCTGTCGCTTCGCTTTCGCACAGATTAAACATTTGTTGCTGTCGCTTCGCTTTCGCACAGATAATACATTTGCTGCTGACGCTTCGCTTTCGCGCAGAGCAGAGCTTCCTGGGGGCGTCTGATGAGCCGCTTCACTCGCGTTGCTCGCTCCAATCAACCTATATATATGACATACGTTTTAGCAAATATCATCCACAACTATTGGTGATGAGTAGAAAAGTAGGCGCTTTTAGATTCCAAGGAAAAATGCACCATATAATACTAAGTATTGATTTTTAGACATGAAAAAGGCAGTAATTTATCATATAGCCTTTTACATTCTAAATCTAAAGTATTTTTGTGGCAGTTTTGACATTTTCGATAATACTTTCAAATTCACCACATTCCTCAAAATCAGGAAATGCGCTGAGTTTTCAAAAACAATGAAATTTTTGACTGGTACTTTGATTAAATCGAAATACTTTCTTGATACATGCATTGAAACTTGAAGCATAAAAAAATACGCCCCCTCAAACAGTCGGCATAAAACTGTCTAAAAAGGCGTTACATAGTAGTAGTATAAGTGCAATAATTAATTAGCTTAACCATCATTCTCAGTAACGTCTGACATCTATAATTTCATTTAAAACAACGTTTAACTAGCCATCATGTCGATGCGAATCTTGTCCGCAATCATGGCGATAAATTCACTATTTGTCGGCTTCGACTTTAAATGATGTACGGTATAACCAAACATCGACGAAATCGATTCATAATTGCCACGATTCCATGCGACCTCAATGGCATGACGAATCGCGCGTTCAACTCGTGATGGAGTTGTATTGAATTTTTTAGCGATTTCTGGATATAAAATTTTCGTCACAGAGCCTAATAACTCGATATCTTCGAACACCATCTGAATAGCCTCTCGCAAATAAGAGTATCCTTTAATATGCGCAGGAACGCCGATTTCCTTAATAATAGCTGTGATCGTGCTATCCAATTGATGTTGATTTAATTTTTGAGGTGCTGCCGGTTGTAAAACACTTGTCTTTTTCGGAAGTGTTGCCTTCTGTCCTGCACAGTTTAAAATCTTTTGAACCAATTGATCAAATTCAAATGGCTTAAGCATAAAATAGGACGCACCTAAGTCTACAGCCTGTTTCATGACATCTTCTTGACCAAAAGCAGTTAACATTATTACTTGAACAGATGACATTTGTTCATTTTGATACATTGACTCCAATACAGCTAACCCGTCAAGATGCGGCATGATAATATCTAGCAGCAAAATATCTGGTTTAAATTCCTCCAACATTTGCAAACAAACTTTACCATTTGAAGCAGTTGCAATTATTTCAATTTCTGGATGCCCTTGAAAATACTGCTCCATCGTTTTCAATAACTCACGATTATCATCTGCAATTGCTACTTTTACCTTTGTCATTTCAATTCCTCCTTCTGAACTTTGCTTTGAATCACCACAAAGCGTCACACTACCCCTTATGCATTTTTTAGCACACTGTGGAAGTTTCGACATTTTTGTTTTAAAAACCTTTTCTATTTCCAAAAATGAGTATGTAGTCCGATAATTTCTTTTTTTATCGACAAGTTATGATAAATATTAACAAATCGTTGTTTGCTACTACTAATTATTTTAGTGAAAAAATTGAGATATAACTACAGTTTTTTTAAAGAATCGCTAATCCCTTCATAAATAAACGAAATACTTGGAGAACGAAATAATAAATAGCACTTTCATGAAAGAATGGAGCCGCCATATGGTATGGTAGCTCCATTCTTTCATGATGATTTTTTTAACATTTCTGCTACTGTAATTGCTGCGCCTTTTTTAGGTTCCTCCACAAACATATGTGTAACCGCACCTACAAAACGACCGTCTTGAATGATAGGACTGCCACTCATTCCCTGCAAAATACCACCTGTTTTTTTAATGAGCTTTTCATCAGATACTATGAATTCAAGGCGTTCATTTTCGACCTTTGTTATTTCAATTGTAAAAGTTTCCACCTTACTGCCCTCGATCGCGGTGTAAATTTCAGCTTTCCCTTTCTTTATATCCTTTTCATGCATAATTTCAATTGCTTTAGGCAAACTTTGTGGATAACCGTCTTCCCAACGGCCAAAAATTCCATAAACTGTATTTTTATCTATACTCCCTAATCGTTCCTGATGTTTTTTAATGGAGGATATTTTATAGCCGGGTTGACCAGGTATGCTTTTACGAATTTGTTGAATCGAAGCTAAGAAAATGGAACCAGCATGAAAAACAGGGGCTTCTTGTAAGGTTGAATCGACGATTTGATGGCCTAATGCACCGTAATTTTTTGTCTCTGGATCAATGTATGTCAATGTTCCTACTCCATCTGTTTCATCTTTTAAAAATGAAATAACATGTTTTGCTTCTTTCTCCTGTAAATCCAGCGTTATTTCTTTTCCTTCACTTTTTATCGTCCATTTCTGTTGTCCCTGCTGAGCAACAGCTTTTTTGGCGTCTGCAAGTGTTTTTACAGAAATATCATTTATTTTTTCAATAACAGCGCCTCCCTTCATCCATTGATTGGAAGCTAATAGCACATCATGCGCTACGAAAACATGTGATAACTGAAGTTGAATTCCAATTGCTTCGCCCATCGGAATAAGCTTTTTGGCGGCAAAAGCCTGTACGGGCATGAACAATAAAACGATGAGCATAGGCAAAATGACAAATTGACGCCAACGACGATACATACGACACCTCCTTTTCATTTTTGTCTTTTTACTATGTGTTGTTGTGGCATTCTTATAAGCGGTAAATATTTGTGCAAAAAGAAAAAAACCAGAAACAACGGAGCTGTTTCTGATTTTCTTCGCTATCTCATTTGTTTTTTTCGTTCATTAGCCATATTTAACAGCTCTGTAGCGTGCTGCAAAGTTAACTCTGTAATTTCTGCTCCAGATATCATCCGGCTTACTTCTTCAATACGTGCATCTGTATCTATTTCCAACAATGACGTAAATGTTCGATCATGTTCGACTTCTTTTTTAATAAAATAATGATGATCTGCCATCGCAGCCACTTGTGGTAAATGCGAAATACACAAAACTTGAGAGTTGATGGATATTGCTGCAATTTTTTCTGCAATTGCTTGCGCTACACGACCGCTTACACCTGTATCTACCTCATCAAAAATAATGGACGTTATGCCATTAGAGGAAGAGAAAATCGTCTTTAGTGCAAGCATCATTCGCGATAACTCTCCACCAGAAGCAATTTTCGGTAAAGATTTTGGTGGCTCTCCTACATTCGTTGAAATATAGAAAATTACTTGGTCTTTACCATTCGCATCAAAATAAGGCAACTCATCAAAATTAACAATAAATTTTGCTTTTTCCATATGTAATTCACGTAGTTCAGCCATAATAGCTTCACTTAAATTATGTGCAGCAGCCTTTCGAACAGTAGAAAGTTCTGCAGCAAGCTCATTTAGCACCGCTTCCATTTTCAGTAATTTTTGTTCTTTTACTTGCAAAATTTCATCGCGATTTAAGAGCTCATTTAGCTCTGTTTTAATTTTATCATAATACGCTAATATCTCTTCGATTGTTGAACCATATTTGCGCTTCAAATTTTGTAGTAAGGCTAAACGTTGCTCCACCTCATTTAAACGTGCTGGATCAAATTCTAATTCATCTAACACATTTTTAACTTGGTAAGCTGCATCCTGTAATGCATAAAATGCAGTAGTGACAGATTCTGAAGCCTCTTTAAATTGCTCGTCAACGTTTGCAGCATCTTCTAAGGCGCCCATTGCATTGCCAATCCAGTCAAGGCCCTTTGATTCACCTTGAATAGCTTCATATGCTGCATTTGAACGTTCAAAAATCTTATTGAAATTCATAAGACGACGACGTTCATCAAGAAGCTCATCTTCCTCGCCAAGCTTTAATTTGGCATCCTCTAGCTCTTTCATTTGGAACTGGTACAAATCAATACGCTGTGCCATTAACTGTTCATCAATCGAAATCGAAGCTAATTCTTTTTTAAGTGAACGATATTCATCATACTGGGAACCGTACAAGTCTTGAATTGGTGTAAGTTGTTCCTCGGCAAAGTGGTCAAGCAAATAGATATGCTGTTTCTCATCCATGAGTTCTTGGTTTTCATGCTGTCCATGAATATCGATGAGGCTAGCTCCAATCTCACGTAGTACAGACAATGGCACAAGCTTACCGTTTACACGACAAACACTTTTACCAGAATCATTTAAATCACGGCGCAAAATAATCGTATCTTCTTCAATTTCAATGCCTGCATCTTCAAGTTTCTTATAAACAGGATGCCCAGAACTCGAAATTTGAAATAAACCACCTAATTCAGCCTTTTTAGCTCCATGACGAATAAATTCAGAATTCCCTCGGCCGCCAGCAAGTAAATGCACTGCATCTATAATAATTGATTTTCCTGCACCTGTTTCACCTGTTAAAACAGTTAAACCACCTGAAAAGCTAACTGTTAAATCCTCAATAATGGCAAAGTTTCGAATACTAAGCTCTCTTAACACAAAATGTCACCTCTGTATCAAATTACCTTGCTATTTTATAGCATGTCTAATAAGCGATTTTTTGTATTTTCACGCTCATTTTCATCACGACAAATAATTAAAATAGTATCATCTCCAGAAATAGTACCTAAAATTTCTGGCCAATCTAAATGGTCAAGCAGTGACGCAATCGCATTGGCATTACCTGGAAGAGCCTTCATTACTAAAAAGTGAGATGCACCATCAATGCTGACAAAAGCATCAGCCAACGCACGATGTAATTTTTGTACAGGATTGAAACGTTGATCTGCGGGCAAACTATATTTATAGCGTCCATCTTGTAATGGCACTTTCACAAGATGAAGTTCTTTTATATCTCGTGATACCGTTGCTTGTGTCACATTATAGCCTGCATCCTTTAAAAAATCGACTAAATCATCTTGTGTTTCAATTTCATGATTGGCAATAATATCCCGAATTCGTATATGTCTTTGTCCTTTATTCATGTTGGTCACCTCTTATAAATAGTTAGTTATTTGTATATTCATACTACCATTTTATACAGCAAAGCACAAGAAAAAACACGGCTCAGTAAACGAGCACGTGTTATTTCAGTGCACTATGCGCTTCTTCAACGAGTGCATTAAAAGCTGTATATGCAGGGATTTCTTCATGATCAATAGAATTCACTAAATGGAATAAAAATTCAATATTCCCCTCTCCTCCTGTAATTGGAGAAAACGAAGCATCCTTAACGACAAAGCCAACCTCCGTTGCCATTGCAGCTGTTTTTTCTAAAACTTCTAGATGTACTTTTTTATCGCGGACAATACCTTTTTTACCGACATTCTCTTTTCCAGCTTCAAACTGGGGCTTTACTAGCGCCATTACATCGCCACCTGGCATTAACAGCGTTTTTAAGACAGGTAAAATCAGCGATAATGAAATAAAGCTGACATCAATTGTTGCAAAGTCTGGTAAGCCTTCTGTTAAATCTGGCGCTGTTGTATAACGGAAATTTGTTTTTTCCATTACGGTTACACGTTCATCAGAGCGAATTTTCCAAGCTAATTGGTTGGAACCAACATCTAATGCATAGCAGTGTCTTGCGCCATGCTGTAAAGCACAGTCTGTAAAACCGCCTGTAGAGGAGCCAATATCGAGCATTAGCTTCCCTTCTACAGAAATATCAAAAATTTGCAGTGCCTTTTCTAGCTTTAAGCCACCACGACTAACATATTTTAAATCAGAACCTTTTACTTGCAGTGGTGCGTCTATTGCTATTTTCTCCCCCGCCTTATCGATGCGAGTTTCATTAGAAAAAACAAGCCCTGCCATAATAGAGCGCTTTGCTTTTTCACGTGTTTCACATAGCCCACGCTCTACAAGTAAAATGTCTACACGTTCTTTCGGATTTTTTGTCATTATTTATTCAAACCTACTTGCTGTTTTTGTTGAAGTAACACTTGCATACGTGCCACTGTATCTTCAGCCGTCATATGAATTTCAGCGAGTAGCTGATCTACATTGCCATGCTCAATAAATTGATCTGGGATACCCATACGATCGATCAGTGCACCTAAATAGCCATGGTCATGGGCGAATTCTAATACTCCGCTACCAAAGCCACCTTGTAGAACTGCTTCTTCAATCGTTAATATTGGCTTACGACTAGATAATAAACGATGGAGCATATCCTCATCCATCGGTTTAATGAAACGAGCATTAACTACTTCTATCTCCACACCTTGCTGTGCTAGCATATTGGCCGCTTCCATTGCCATTGGAATCGTTGTACCAAAGGTTAAAATCGTTGCATCTTTACCTTCACGTAATACTTCCCAGCTGCCAATCGGTAAAGTTATTAGCTCATCATCTAACGGAACACCTACCCCATTACCTCGTGGATAACGTAACGCAATTGGACCGCCATCATAGTCAATAGCTGTTTTTACCATATGCTGACCTTCATTTTCATCCTTTGGCATCATAATTGTCATATTTGGGATATGACGAAGGAAAGCAATATCAAATACACCTTGATGTGTTTCACCATCTGCGCCAACTAAGCCAGCACGATCAATCCCGATAAAGACATTCATGTTTGGACGAGCGATATCATGCAGTACTTGATCATAGGCACGTTGAAGGAATGTTGAATAAATAGCTAAAAACGGCTTCATTTTTTGTGTTGCTAGACCGGCCGCCATCGTAGCTGCATGTTGTTCAGCAATCCCTACATCAAAGAAACGTTCTGGGAAATCCTTTTGAATTCCTTGTAATTTCGAGCCTACTGGCATTGCAGGAGTTATTGTGACTACTCGTTTATCCTCATGTGCAATTTTGCGGACAGTCTCAGCAATCAAACTACTCCATGCAGGACCTTTTGCTTCTGATTTTACAAAGGCACCATTGTCAATCTTATAAGGGCCTGTACCATGCCAATTACCAATTGTATCTTCTTCAGCAGGTTTATAACCTTTGCCTTTTTTCGTAATAACATGAACGAGCACTGGGCCTTTTACTTTTTTAGCTTGTGATAATGATGCCTCAAGAGCATCAAAATCATGTCCGTCAATCGGTCCTAGATATTTAAAACCTAACTCCTCAAAGAACACACCTGATACCACTAAATATTTTAAGCTATCTTTTAAGCGCTCAGCAGTTGAAGCAAGCTTACCACCAAGCAAAGGAATTTTATTAATTAGAGATTCCAGTTCTTCTTTTGCTTTTGAATATTCCTTGGCTGTACGAAGACGTCCTAGTACACCGTGTAACGCTCCGACGTTTGGAGCGATTGACATTTCATTATCATTTAAAATGACAATCATATTTGTTTTGGCGTGGCCAATATGGTTTAATGCCTCAAGCGCCATACCGCCAGTTAACGCTCCATCTCCAATAATTGGTATCACGAAATTCTTTTCATTTTTAATATCACGTGCTGCAGCCATACCCATGGCTCCTGACAAAGATGTCGAGCTATGACCTGTTTCCCACTCATCATGTTCACTCTCCACAAGCTTTGGAAAACCACAAAGCCCTTGAAACTGACGTAATGTGTCAAATTGACTCGCACGACCTGTCAAAATTTTGTGCACGTAAGCTTGGTGGCCTACATCCCATAAAAACTTATCTTGCGGACTGTCAAACATTTTATGGAGCATAATCGTTAACTCCACAACACCTAGGTTCGGCCCGATATGACCGCCTGTGACAGAACATTTTTCGATTAAGAAAGTACGAATTTCTTGTGCAAGTTGCTCAAGACCCTTCTTATCTAAGTTTTTTAAAAAGGATGGACTAGTAATTTTATTTAAATCCACCTTTCTCACACACCTTTTCAATAAATTATTCACCGTAATTGTGTTTCCACCATTATAACAGTGTTATCAATATGCTAAAAGTACGAACACTTTACTGTTTGCACATCGGCAAACGCCCTCACCTATTCTAGCATATTCTTTGCCCTAAACGCCTTGATTTTCTCCTAGTTTTTACGATGAACAATATAGGCTGCAAACTCACGTAATAAGCTGACATCTACTTGTAATTTCTCTAACGCGTTAATGGCGTGCTGATAATGCTCAGCAAGCTTTTCTTTTGCTCCATCTAAAGATAACAGGGCTGGGTACGTGCTTTTATCACTCGCTACATCCTTACCTGCAGTTTTACCTAGTTCTTCTGTAGTTCCCTCAATATCTAAAATATCATCTTGAATTTGGAAGGCCAGGCCAATATGATGCGCATATTCCTTTAAAATTGTGCGCTCTTCTTGCGTTACATCAGCTAATACAGCTCCAGCTTCAATACTAAATCGTAATAAAGCACCCGTTTTATTAACATGGACATGCTCTAGCTCAGCTAAGTTTAGCTGACGTTTTTCACCTTCCATATCGAGTACTTGACCTCCAACCATACCTTCTGCACCCGCTGCTTCACTTAAAAGATTGACAAGCTCAATACGTTTTTCAGCTGACACATCCATGCGTGCTAAAATGCCAAATGCAAGTGTATTCAAAGCATCCCCTGCAAGTGTCGCTAGTGCTTCACCATATACTTTATGATTTGTCGGCTTACCTCTACGGAAATCATCATTATCCATGCTTGGTAGATCATCATGAATTAACGAATACGTATGAATCATTTCAATAACTGATCCTACCGTTAACCCTGCCTTCAAATTCTTATTATATAGCTCAAGTACAGCCATTACGAAAAGAGGACGAATACGTTTTCCTCCAGCTTTTAATGAATACAGCATCGATTCTTTTAAATCGGCTGGTGCATCAATTTTCTCAACAAGTGCAAACATTTCAGCTTCAACTTGTGGTATGTTGCTTTCAATAAAATGTTTTAATTGCTCGTTCATTTCTTAGTTCTCTCCCTTTAGTGGATCAAATGCTGTAGTCTCACCTGTCTCTTGGACAATTGAAATTAACTGCTCCTCAGCATGTTGCAGCTTGCTATGGCAAAATTGTGATAGCTCCATTCCTTGTTTATATAAATCAATCGCGTTTTCCAATGGCACATCACCTTGCTCTAGCTGGCGGACAATTTCCTCAAGTGCCGTCATGGCTTCTGCGAATGTTTGTTGTTTCTCTGCCACAATTATTCCTCCTCATTATTTGGCAAAATCTTTACCACATCAGCAATAACCTTCCCATCATGGAAGGAAAGTGTTAATTGATCATGCGGCTTTACATCAGCGGATGATTTTAACATTTCATTTTCTTTATAAGCTACCGTAAAGCCCCTTGTTAAAATAGCAAGTGGATTCAATGCTTCTAAAGTTCTGACAGTTGCTTCAAATTGTTGTTTTTGCTTCGTTACATAATGTGTTGAAGCACGTGTCAATTGTTGGATGCGTGTTTCAAGCTCCCGTTGATAGAAAGTTAGTGCCTTTTTCGGTGAATGCTGCTCCACCGCACTATGTAATTGCTGGAGCTTTGCAGTTTTCTTCATCACATCAACTTGCATCGCTTTTTGTAACCCCGATTCAAGCTGTGCTAGCTTTTCCGTAAACGGTCGATATAGACGTTCTGGCATCGACAACGGATAAGATTGTTGGAGTTTATTTAGACGCTGCCGTTCAGCCATAAGTTGCGCCCTTACTATTTGATGGAGCTGTGATTTTTGTGTAAGTACACGCTGAAATAAATCCTGTTGATCAGGTACAGCCATTTCAGCGGCGGCTGTTGGTGTCGGTGCACGTAAATCAGCTACGTAATCAGCAATAGTTGTATCGGTTTCATGGCCTACCGCACTAATAATAGGTATTCGACTACCAAAAATAGCTCGCGCGACAATTTCCTCGTTAAATGCCCATAAATCCTCTATCGATCCACCACCTCGTCCAACGATAAGAACATCACAATTAGCATCAATATTTGCTCGTTCAATATTATGAACAATGTTTGGCGCTGCTTGTGCTCCCTGTACAAGTGTTGGATAAATTAATATTTCAGCAAGCGGATAGCGCCGCTTTAACGTTGTACAAATATCTCGAATGGCTGCTCCTGTTCTTGATGTTAACACACCAATTTTTTCAGGAAACCTAGGAATCGGTTGTTTCCAGTCTGGTTTAAAAAGCCCTTCTTTTTGTAACTGCTCTTTTAGTTGGTTAAAGGCAACGAACAAGCTACCAATTCCATCTGGCTGCATTTCCTGTACATATAACTGATATGTACCATAGCCTTCGTAAACGTTTACATCTCCACGGATAAATACTTGCATACCTTCCTTTGGTTCAAACGCTAATTTCGTAGCTGCTGTTTTAAACATCGTAGCCGCAATTCGCGCTCCATCATCCTTTAAAGTAAAGTAGATATGCCCTGATTGATGAATCTTGACATTCGAAAGTTCTCCCTTTACGTAGACTTCACGTAAATGCGGATCAGCATCAAATTTTCGTTTAATATATTTCGTTAATGCTTTCACTGTTAAATAAGAAGCGGATGTCATTTTTTCGGCTCCTTTACTAAAATCAAGTTTTTCACAAAACTACAACTATCATAACATTTTTTATTGCACCTGACGTGCCAAAATGCAGTTTTTGCTAGAAAATACGACTGTCTTTCATACTACTGAAAACCTTACTATAACATATCTATTGAATAGAGGCCTTACTATAACTTCTTTAAAACGGCTCATCACCATAACGTATGGTTGATTTTCGTTCCGACTGGTCGCTTTCCTGGGGGCAAAGTTATGAGACCTTCATGTTGTTATTAATACTATTATGTCAATGAAATTAAGCTGTCATAATTAAATAAAATATGAATCTCCGGCAAAATGAGGGGTTGATTTCACTTAACATGTATCTTCTGACATGACCCAAAAGTTCACAAATAGACAAATAAAAAAACCATCTCAATCAAAATTGAGATGGCTGTTAGCAAACTTATGAGTCTTTCAAATTATTGTTTAACTTTACTCGCAAGCTTATTTTCTGCTGCTTGAACTGTGTTGAAAAGTAACATAGTAATTGTCATTGGTCCCACACCGCCTGGTACAGGTGTAATATGAGACGCAATTCCATCAACCTCACTATAGTTTACGTCACCGCAAAGCTTGTTGTTTTCGTCGCGATTCATGCCGACATCAATAACAACTGCTCCTTCTTTAACATGCTCTTTCGTAATAAATTTTGCACGTCCAATTGCTACAATTAATATGTCCGCTTGTTTTGTGAATGATGGTAAATCCGGTGTTTTCGAATGCGTATATGTAACCGTTGCATCCTTTTGCAGTAGAAGTTGTCCCATTGGTTTACCAACGATATGACTACGTCCTACAATGACCGCATGTTTCCCTGAGATGTCAATCCCTGAATACTCAAGAAGCTTCATCACTCCAAACGGCGTACAAGGTAAAAATGTTTCTTGACCAAGCATCATTTTCCCAACACTTACTGGTGAGAAGCCGTCTACATCTTTTTCAACAGCGATTGTAGCAATAACAGTATCCTCATCAATATGTTTTGGGAGTGGTAATTGTACTAAAATACCATGAATATCTTCGCGATTATTTAATAATTCAATTTGTGCTAATAATTCTTCCTGTGTCGTTTCTTCTGCTAGTTTAATCAGCTCTGAAAACATACCAATGGCTTCACAAGATTTTTGTTTATTTCTCACATATGTAGCTGAGGCTTGGTTGTCTCCTACTAAAACAACCGCTAAGCCTGGTGTTAAGCCTTGCTCTTTTAAACGCGATACTCGCTCTGCTACTGAATTACGAATTTCTTGACCAATTTCTTTACCATTAATAATTGCACTTGACATAAACCTTAGTTACTCCTTCCAATTCCACACATTTTTATTGTTCTGTAAATTTAGAAAGTACGCCATTAACAAATTTTGACGAACTTTCGTCTCCAAATGTTTTGCATAACTCGATTGCTTCATTAAGTACTACTCTTTTTGGTGTTTCTGGCATGTATAAAAGCTCGTATACAGCTAGACGTAAAACCGTTCTTTCAATTTTGGGTAAACGGGCAAGTGACCACTTTTCAAGATGCTGTTCTAAAGTAGCATCGATTTCCTCCAAATGTTCAGCTGTTCCAGTAACAATCTTTTCGTAGAAGACATTTGTCGGTTGACCTTTAATATGCCCCATTGCTTCTTCGACTGTTAGATCGGTATTGTCTAGCTGAAACAAAACTTGCAACGCTTTTTCGCGTGCCTCATGTCGTTTCATGTAAAGCTCTCCTTCTTAAGTGGCATTAAGGTTTATAATAGCATAAATTCGTACAAGAAACACGAATTCAAGCAAGTTTTCAATAATCTGAAACCTTTTTCAAGCAACTTTGTGCTTATTTTAACACCCAACAATCAACTTTATGAGGTTTAATGTTGAAAATGATCATCTACCAATATTGTTTAAATATCAAAAATGTTATAATGAAGGAAATAAAATTTCATCTTCTGAGGTGTTCAATATGCATTATGAAGTTCAATGCACAAGCTGTAAAAGAGCATTCACATTATATGAATGCGAGGAGCAATAAAAGCAATTGTTAGAGCGAAAATCCCGTCTATTTTATTGCGAGGATCGTAAACATAATACACTTTGACGCCATACGAAATTTCTTTAGCCATTACTAGTGGAGGCAATATATGAAAGAACATTATTATACAATTGGTGAAGTTGCCAAGCTCTCTAATTTATCAGTGCAGACCTTGCGATACTATGACCAAATTGATTTATTTAAACCAGCATATATCGATACTTTGACGAATTATCGTTATTATCAAGATAACCAAATCTTTTATTTAGATATTATAAAATCTCTTAAGTATATTGGTATAGCCCTTGAAGATATAAAAAAGGCACTCGGATTAACCTCGGGAGAATTGCTAAGTTTTTTAGAGCAACAGGAACAACGTATAGAGGAAAAAATTTCACGTTTAAATGAAGCAAAATATACTTTGCATAAAACAAAAAAACAACTACAAGAGCAAATTGATATCCCTGTCTTCGGAGAGGTTTACGTTCAAGTAGAAGAAGAAATGTCCATTTTACAAGTGACTACTACAGAACTTACACCTATTTCTAACACGAATACTCACTATGCTACACTAATAAAAATCATTGAAAACGAAGGAAGTGTCTTAAATAGTCGTTACGGTTGTATTTATCCATTAGCCCCGTATTCAAATGTTAATGAAATTATTTATGATGCTATCTTTACACCGCTATTAACTGAGCGTACATTTTCTCAGCTTTCTCCAAATGTTAAGCAAACCATTAAACCTGCGGGCAAATATGCATGTATTGCCTTTATCTATCATCCTGATACATATTTTTCATTTTATGAAAAACTAAGAAAACACGTAGAGGTACAACAAAAAAACTTTGAATCAAAAGTATATGAACTCTACATGCCTGCGACATTAACTTCTGAGCATGAAAAGAAGTTTATTGTCGAATTAAAAGTTAGACAACAAACTCTCTAATCTAATCGTGCCCTCGCATAAATTTAATTGGATTAACTTGTATAACTGTTCATTGATTCTTCCACACTGAAATAAAACGAATAAAATAAAACAAATCTTTTGACCCTATAGTTACTATAGGGTTTATTGTATAACGTGGAAATATTTTAGTAGATTTAAGTGAAGTTTGAAGGAGAAATGTATGAGTAAGAAACAAAATTTAACATTAGCTATTTTATTATCTAATCTATTCATTGCTTTTTTAGGTATTGGATTAGTAATCCCTGTGTTACCAACTATTATGAATGAGCTAAATATTTCAGGCTCTGTTGTTGGTTATATGGTTGCAGCATTTGCCATCACACAACTTATCGTATCACCAATTGCAGGTAAGCTCGTAGATAAAATTGGCCGCAAAATTATGATTGTTGTTGGTCTTTTTATTTTTGGCCTTTCAGAACTGTTATTTGGTTTTGGTCGCTCTGTTGAAGTACTTTTTATTTCACGTATGCTAGGCGGTGTGAGTGCTGCCTTTATCATGCCAGCAGTGACAGCATATATTGCTGATATTACTACTTTGTCACAACGTCCAAAAGCACTGGGCTATATGAGTGCAGCGATTAGTACTGGTTTTATTATCGGTCCTGGAATCGGTGGATTTTTGGCAGAATTCGGAACACGCATACCATTTTACTCTGCCGGTATACTTGGATTTTTGGCAGCTATCTTTTCAATTGTATTGTTAAAAGAACCGACACGTGCTTCAGATGATGAAGAGTCTGCACCATCAATGTTAGGCAGTGTGAAGCGTATTTTCAGCCCACTATACCTTATTCCATTCGTACTTATTTTCGTACTGTCGTTTGGTTTAGCTGCTTTTGAGTCGTTATTTAGTCTATTTGTAGATCATAAATTTGCCTTTACGCCTTCAGATATCGCAATTATTATTACGGGAAGTGGAATAGTCGGGGCCCTTGCTCAACTATTGCTATTCGATGGGCTTATTAAGAAAATGGGCGAAATCAATCTGATTCGTGTATCTCTCGTCCTATCTGCTGTTCTAACCTTCGCTATGACATTCGTTAGCCACTATTTCGCGATTTTATTTGTCACATTCTTTATTTTCGTCGGCTTCGATTTAATACGTCCAGCCGTTACCTCTTATTTATCAAAAATCGCTGGTAATGAACAAGGATTCGTTGGTGGTATGAACTCTATGTTCACAAGTCTTGGTAATATATTTGGACCTATTTTAGGCGGGATATTGTTCGATATTAATTTAAACTATCCTTATTACTTTGCGACAATTGTTTTAGCACTTGGCGTGATACTTGCTTTGTTCTGGAAAAAGCCAAAGCATATTGAAATCTAATAAAGTAGTGCTATTATTCACTACTGATAAAATAAAAAAAGGGGTTGCCTTTCGATGAATACATCATCATACAGGCAACCCCTTATTTTATTCTTGTACTGCTACCTCATCTTTTTCAAAGTGAATACCTGTAATGTGGACATTCACCTCAGCTGTTTCAAGAGCTGACATATTAAAAATAGCTTGGCGGATTTGAGTTTGCACTTCCTTCGCTACTTTTGGAATAGCAAAGCCATATTTCACAGAGCAAAATACATCAATCGAAATTTCACCAGTTTCAGTGACACCAGATTTAATGCCTTTATTGTGTACCTTTTTACCGAAGCGTTCTACTACGCCTGTTGCAATATTACCACGAGTTGCAGCAATTCCTTCCACTTCGTTCACTGCGATTCCCGCAACAACTTCAATTACTTCTGCTGCTACTTCAATTTTCCCAAGTTCTTCTTTTCCAGAAGGTGTTGGTTGTACGAAAGATTGTCCTACTTTCTCTGCCATACAAATATCATCCTTTCCCTTACACATCACAAACAAATGCTGTACTTACGCTTATTATACTATAAAAAGGAAAGTTTGGCTTCGTAAAGCCGCTTTAATTTATTTAGGGCAGGTTTATGTCGAAAAATATAAAAAGTTGGGCGATAAATCCAAAATTTTATTCGGTACATTATCAAAGTTTATCTTAAAAAATGAAAAGCGAAAAAATTGCAGATAAAATTGGATGATCACCATAACATGTGGTTGTTTGCCGTTCCGACTTATATACATGACATACGTTTTAACAAATGTCATCCACAAGTTCATTAAAAAAGAGTAAATAGTAAATATAAATATATCACAATTCCAAGAGAGCGACAGTAGCATGAATGTTCAATCGGGGAGTAACTATTATCTTAGTACACGTAAAAAAGATGCTCGAATCTTTTGGGTAAAGATAAAAAAACATATGAAATCAAATCATGTTTGAAATAAAAATAAACTATGAAGAAAAATTTCTTCACAGCTTATTTTTATATTAATTATTTTTTATTGTTCACTAGTTTGTGTGGATGGCTTTAATAAGAACCAAACAATTACTAAAGTTACTAGTGCTAATATAAAAGTACCCATATATATGAAATGTACACTTGAAGCTAATGCCTCTTGCGATTTGGTTACTACGTTTGCTGTAGTTGTTTCATGTCCACCAGAAGATACAAGATCAAGGTTTTTAATACCATGTGCATGAATCATCGTGTTAAAAATTGCCCCGAATACTGCCGCTCCTAATGTTTGACTAAACGTATTGATAAATGTGTTTAAGCCAATTGCCGTCCCGCGCGTATGAGTAGGAACAGCTGCTTGAATTGTTACCATGTAGATAGGTGTAACAAGCCCCATTCCTAAACCTAATAATCCAACTGCAACATAAATAAGAAATGCTGGTGAATCTATTGACAATGTAAATAATGAAAAGGCAGCAACTGAATTAACACTAGTTCCAAGTAGAATGATTTGTTTCGTATTTAAGTTACCAACTAGTTTACCAGAAAAAATAGTGCCAAATGTCCACATAACAGGAAGTGGCATTAAAATGAGTCCAGCAGCTGTCGCATTTTTTCCTGAAACCCCTTGGCTCCAAATTGGAAGATACATTGTAATACTAATAAGCATTGCACCAGAAATAAGAGTTAGTATATTTATAATAGATAATGTACGGTTAGAGAACAGTGCTAGCGGAATTAATGGTTCCGGCGATTTTTTCTCAATGAATAAGAAAATAATGAATGAAACAGCTGCAAAGATCAGGAGACCTATAATTGTCATGTCCCCCCAGTTGTGCTTACTGCTACCTGTTAATAACGCATATAGTAGAGCGATTGTACTTAATGAGAATACTGTTGCACCAAGATAGTCGATATGATGCTTAGCAGGCTTAATAGATTCTTTATAATAAATTACGATCATTAAACAAGCGATAATTCCAAATGGAATGTTTAAGAAGAAGATGTAGCGCCAAGAAAGAGAATCAACTAAAAGCCCGCCAACTAATGGTCCGATAACACCAGAGACGCCCCAAACAGCACTAATCAAGCCCTGAGCTTTTGCACGGTCTTTCACTTCGCTATATAAGTCACCGATGATTGTCATTGTTATTGGCATAATAGCACCAGCACCTAGACCTTGAAGAGCACGAAAGACAATGAGCTGTTCCATCGATGTAACGACACCGCAAAGTGCAGAGCCGACTAAAAATATTGTAGCTCCGATAAGTAAAACTTTTTTACGACCGAATAAATCAGCCAATTTCCCGTATATTGGAGTCGAAACAGCTGCGGCAAGCATATAAATTGCATATACCCAACTAACAAGTTCGACGCCTGACAAATCATTCGTTATACGTGGGATTGCTGTACTAATAATTGTTCCTTCTACAGCAGAAAGAAATGTCATTAACATTAATGATAAAATAACTTTTTTTCTCATATTTTCCCCTTCACTTTTATCTAGTTAAAATTATGGCTCTTCACCAAAACGTGTGGTTGATTTCCGTTCCGACTGGGTGCTTTGTTGCTGCCGCTTCGCTTTCGCACAGACAAAACATTTGTTGCTGCCGCTTCGCTTTCGCACAGACAAAACATTTGTTGCTGACGCTTCGCTTTCGCACAGATAAAACATTTGTTGCTGTCGCTTCGCTTTCGCACAGATAAAACATTTGTTGCTGTCGCTTCGCTTTCGAACAGATAAAACATTTGCCGCTGACGCTTCGCTTTCGCACAGACAAAACATTTGCCGCTGTCGCTTCGCTTTCGCGCAGATAAAACATTTGTTGCTGTCGCTTCGCTTTCGCACAGATAAAACATTTGCCGCTGTCGCTTCGCTTTCGCGCAGATAAAACATTTACCGCTGACGCTTCGCTTTCGCACAGACAAAACATTTGCCGCTGTCACTTCGCTTTCGCGCAGATAAAATATTTGTTGCTGACGCTTCGCTTTCGCACAGATAAAACATTTGGTGATGAGTCAAAACGAGTCAAAATTACCCAATATATAACTATGTACCTTTCACTATTTACCAACCAACAACTGTCAAAGCGAATATCTCCACCATTGGAACTGATATCAATAAAAACAATTATAATTAGACTCCATGAATTTTTCCCTCATAAACAATCGTAACAATAATCAGGAACAAGCCATTTATAACCCATTGGAAGTTCATCATGATACTACCGCACATTTACATAAATAACCTTCTTGATCATAGTTCAATATAATACTCCACAAGTCAAACATATATTTTAACACAAATACCCATCAAAAAACCACCTCAAAGAAAACTAAAGAGGTGATTTTTATCAAACTTTATTCATTCTTTATTATAAATGATCAATCTTTCTTAAAGAGCCACATCACAAATGTTTAGTGACAAAAAGTCTGGTACTACAATTTTTTAAAACCCGCATTCTTACGTTATGCAAAAACATTCGCGAAAAAGAAGCTAGTGGTTTAACAGTTCTAATACTTATTGAACCTTGAGGATAGATATTTATCTCTGCATTATCAAATAAGTCCCCATCTTTTGAAAGACAAGTTCTACACTTCACCTTTTTTACGTGCTGCCATTTCATCTTTCATTTCTTCTTTTAATCCTTCAATTGACTTTTGACGTCGCTTATTTTTTTCTTTAATCATTTCACTTTGCATAGGGTCTGCAAATTCCAAACTAATTTCCGCTTCATGAAGTTTTTCTTCAGTGTTCTTAACGATATCACGAATACGTTCAACGTTATTGGATCTATCATCTGGTTTCGAGTGTCTTGAATTAGCCATGGTAACCTCCTAAAATTTCGACATTAAAATTAGTTTGTATTTTTTTTATGTTTATATGTACACTAATTTTTACTAAGAAAGGTGCTTTTGTCCTTTAAAGCATTGGACGGTGTACTTGCCACGTGAAGAGACTCTAAATGTAACCAGCCGCTGAAGCGAATACCATAACATCATGAAAATTATAACTTTCTTATCTAAAAAGCCCTAAAGAAAGTAGTAATCCCTTAAAAGCTTTTTACTCAAAATCAAATACCCTGTTCTCTATTTATTTTTATACAAAAAAAACTCCTAACCAATAAAAGTTAGAAGGTAATAGAATTACAAGCTGCTTTGATAGATGTTCCCTCCTTAAGTCCGCGAAAATAATTACTTGCTTGTCCCTAGAACATCACTCTCTTTTAGAGGGCCAACTATCCGATTCAACGATTCTCGATGCTTCTGACAGCGTTGAATATCACAGTTTTCGATTGACCGCCCGAGTTAAAAAAATTATAGCGAAATTTTCCGAAATCAAAGTGATTTTTAATGAGATTACTATTTCGGTTGTTTTCTCAAAGTTGTTGCTAAACATATTAAACGGACAAAAAATAGCTTAAATATTAAACTAAAGTCCCCCCTTTGTTTGGTTTCAAATCACAGTTAAGATGATAAATAACTAAAAACCTACAGTCTCTTTGATAGCTGACCATTGTATTTCAGATTTAGATTCATTGTTAGTCATCATCGTTCCAACAAAAATGTCATCACTATTTTTATTATTCAAATAGTGTTCAATAGTTAAATTGATAATTTTTGAGGTATATAAATCTGATAATTCATTCTTAGGAACCCAAAATAACTCTCCTTCTTCAGATGGAATAAAGTTCATATGTTTTGTTTCTCCGAAGTAAACATATTGTTGACGTATTTCTCCGCTATTTTTTTCAAGCAAAATATATTTAAGCCTAAAGTTTTTGATTTCGTCTTTTTTAAAGCCTGTCTCTTCTTCGATCTCCCTATAACTAGCCTCCATTGGTGAATTAATTTCATTGGATTCCATATGACCTCCAATTCCACCCCAAAATTCAAAATTAAAGATTTTACTATTTTCCTTTTTCATCATTAATACACTTCCTTGATGAATCAGAAATGCAGTTGCCATTTGTCGGACTTCCAATAATTCCATCTCCTCTATAATTTCCACGTATTTTATTAACCTATACCGTTAGTTAAATAGTAACAATTTGCTGGTTCATCACCAAAACGTGTGGTTGATTTCCGTTCCGACTGGGCGCTTTCCTGGGGGCGTCCGATGAGCCGCTTCACTCGCGTTGCTCGCTCCAGGGTCTCGGGCCAACACGATGTTGGTCACGAAGGCGTTATCACAGGACGTGATGGTTTTAGCCTTCGTTCCTCTATTGCTGATCCCCAAGGAGTCACCCAGCCTCCACTCCAATCAACTTATTTACATAGTATATGTTTTAACAAATGTCATCCACAACTTTTGGTGATGATCCAATTTTCTTCAAAAACATCCATTATTTCCCTAAATGAAAAAGTTGTATGTAATGCCTGAACAACAGAAAGCGCCTGCCAGAACCGAGGGCTTTGGGGTCACGCACTTTAAGCCGTCTAATAGTATGTGAATTAATATCTTTTAGTCGATATTTACTAGAATAATAAGACAAACGTTTTGTAATTGCGCAAGGCTTAGATTCAACGTCTAACGAGTCTCCAAATTTACTGATAAAAATATATTTATTACGTTTTTTTAGTGATTTCGGATAATATCGTTTTGTTTAATTAACCTTTTCAAATACATTTCTAATTCATCATCGAATGGTAGTTTTAAAACATCTCTCCCTTTCATAATGTCTCCCTCGATAATATAGTATCGGTCTCCTTTTGGTTATTATTTTGTTATACGTGAACGCCGATTGCTCGACGGAATTGCCTCATACTACATACTCCTCGGTAAAATTTAATTTCGTTAACACTTCCGGTAAAAAATTTGCCTCCTACTTTGTATACCCGAACGAAAAACCAGTTTCGGACATGTTTCGGAAAACTTCTTCCTTTACAATACATAGGGGAGTAAAATTAGAAATCGATATCGCTTTTTATAAAATTTTCGTTCTACTCTATACTGCACACTAAAACGATAGATTTTGGGACAACTTTTAGGAAAAATTTATTCCTCCTCATTAAATTGCGTTCATTATTAATTCCATTTCAGACACTGCATAAATAACGTTCTGCACCGTCAAGGCGTCTCCCATGAATACGTACAAAGCGCCTTGACCTTCGCTGTAATATACATCAGTTTTACGTCCAGTCTGCTCGAGTATCTTCCGTTGAATATCTAAGATACCTATTGTGATGTTCACTTCGTTCAATCCTCCTTATAATTCCGTTTGGTTTAGCGTCAAAACGCTTTAGATGGTAATTACACCAACTTATGATTTAAAACCGTTTTTAGCAACGGCTATAGAGGTGAAATGAAGGCGCTACGCTTTACTCTTCCGAAACCCGACGAGAACTTTTGATAAGGAGATAAAGAAAAACGGCTACTCTGCAAAGTAAACGTTTTATAATCGCAGTTGGCGCTACGATTATGATACTAGTCGCTTGTTGGCGCAAGCCCTAGCGAATATTTGCCGATTCTGTTGGCGTTGGCGAAGGATCAGCATTGTATATGACTCTACTAGTTGAGCGTTTAACTCTTGGCAATGGATCTTTAATTGCGATAATTGAGCGTCAAAATTAAGATTAATATCGCCTTTCCTATCTATTAAATCAAATAAGCCTGAACGCTGATTAATTTTAGACAAATAAAAAACCTCCTGACAGTAAAGTCAGAAGGTATAAGAAATAGACGTTAACATTCTATTCCGTTGTTAATAAAAATTACTTGCTTGTCCCCAATACATCATTCTCTTCTAGGAATTTCGTATTGAATTGCGCTGATTTGAAAACGTCATTGTTCATCAATGCTTGGTGGAATGGAATTGTTGTATTGATCCCAGGACCAGATACTTCAAATTCGCTAAGCGCACGATTCATTTTCGCAATCGCTTCTTCACGTGTATTGGCATGAACAATTAGTTTAGCAACCATTGAATCATAGTATGGAGGGATTGTATAGCCTGCGTAAACAGCAGAGTCAATACGTACACCATAGCCACCAGGAGTTACATAAGTATCTACTGTACCAGCTGATGGCATGAAGTTTTTATAAGCATTTTCTGCGTTAATACGGCATTCAATAGCCCATCCGTTTAATTTAATATCATCTTGAGTGAAAGGAAGTTTTTCACCAGATGCAATTTTTAATTGTTGTTGTACAAGATCTACACCAGAAATCATTTCAGTTACTGGGTGTTCTACTTGGATACGAGTATTCATTTCCATGAAGTAGAATTTATCTTCTCGATAGTCATAAATAAACTCGATTGTTCCAGCACCTTCATAGTTACAAGCTTCTGCAGCTTTAACAGCAGCTGCACCCATTTCAGCACGGCGCTCAGAAGATAGCGCTGGAGATGGAGCTTCCTCTACTAATTTCTGCATACGGCGTTGAACTGTACAGTCACGTTCACCTAAATGTACAACGTTACCATGGCCATCCGCTAATACTTGGATTTCACAGTGACGGAAGTACTCGATGAATTTTTCTAAATATACGCCCGGGTTACCGAATGCTGCAGCAGCCTCTTTTTGCGTAATTTCAATGCCTTTTACAAGGTCTTCTTCTGTACGAGCTACACGGATACCTTTACCGCCGCCACCAGCAGTTGCTTTGATGATTACTGGGTAACCAATTTTAGCAGCCCATTCTTTACCTGTTTCGATATCTGGAACAATACCAGTACCCGGGACAAGTGGAACACCCGCTGCTTCCATTGTTGTACGTGCAACGTCTTTAATACCCATAATTTTAATAGAATCAGATGAAGGCCCAATGAACTTAATGCCTGCGTTTTCACAAGCCTCAGCGAAGTCAGCGTTTTCAGATACAAAGCCGTAACCTGGATGGATACCGTCTGCACCAGTTTTTTCTGCTACGCTAAGTAAAGCCGGGAAGCTAAGATATGAATCTTTCGATAGCTTTGGCCCGATGCAGTATGCTTCGTCTGCTAATTTCACATGTAATGCGTCTGCGTCTGCTTCTGAGTATACGGCAACAGATTGAATACCTAACTCTTTACAAGCGCGAATGATACGCACAGCGATTTCGCCGCGGTTTGCAATTAATACTTTTTTCATGGTTTGCACTCCTTACTCAGCTTTTACAAGGAATAATGGTTGACCGTATTCTACTAATTCACCGTCTTTAACAAGTATTTCAACGATTTCCCCTTGAACTTCTGCTTCAATTTCGTTGAATAGTTTCATAGCTTCTACGATACATACAATTGTTTCATTACCAACTTTGTCCCCCACTTTAACGTAAGCTGGTGAATCTGGGTTTGGAGATTGATAAAAAGTACCAACCATCGGCGACACAATTTTATGTAACGATGGGTCGTTATTTGCTGGCGCTGCAGCTGGTGCTTCTTCAGCTTTTACTGGCGCTGCCACTGGTGCAACAGGTGCTGCTGGTGCAGATTGTTGTACAACAGGTGCTGCTACTTCTTTTTTAGGTGCTACAGTTTCAGTAACAACAACACCATTCTTTTTTAACTTAACTTTTGCGCCATCTACTTCATAAACGAACTCGTCAATTGAAGAAGAATCTACCAATTTAATGATTTCACGAATTTCTTGAATTTTGAACATTTCTAACTCTCCTTATGAAATAAAATCTACTACAAGCACTATTTTATATTTATTTGAAACAATTTGAAATAGTTTAATGAAAATTAAGTAAATATGCACAAAATAAAAGGCTTTCCTTTACTAAACGAAAGCCTTTTCATTACGCTGATATATAACAATGTTATTAAATAAACAGAATCTTCATCTTTTTCTTTATCTTTTAATAGTTATTATTTGCACTGAATTTTACTTGGACGTCATTTGCGCCTTCCATCTCTGTTCTTACCAAATAAATAATTTCATTTGCTTGAGATTTTGATAGCTCCTCCGCCATAACCGTTACGGATACCTTATCACCATCAGCTTTCACAAAGGCATCTGAGTAACCTAAAGATTTAATAAGCATTTCTAGCATTGCTTCTGCGGATTCTTGTTTAATAAGACTATCCATATCATTATATGCCTTATTTTTTTCTTCAGCTGAGGCTTCTTGTGAACCGATTTTCTGCGTTAATTGTTGACGAAGCTGGCTTCTTTCATCACTAACTTGCATGCGCATTTCTTCAAATAAGTGACTTGGAGAAGATACTTCCTTCGTCTCACCCTCTTTTGTTGCTTCTTGATCTGTCACACCCGTTACTGCAGTTTGCTGTAATGTATCATCTGTGAAAATAGTTAGTCCATTGAATTGTTTTGCTGGATCAACCAAATAATACACTGAAATAACCGCTACTAGACTTAATAATGTCATAAACCAAACTGTTCTTCTACGTACGCGCATTTACTTTTCCTCCTTATTTTCCATTGGAACGATAATTATTCGATGAATCGGCAATTGCATTACTTGACTAACGACAGCACGAATTTCATTTTTTACAAAGATATCTGATGCTCCTTCTGAAACAATTAACATCCCTGTTACCTCTTTCGTGCTTTGTTCAGTCCCTCGAAAATATTGACTGAATAGTTTATTTTCATCCTTCTCATCTGTCATCTCTCCGTAATAAAAATATACTTTGACCTCCCCAACACCTTGCATAGCCTTAAGTGTCTGCTCAAGTTTTACTTCATTGGTTACTGGTGTTTCTTGCTCATTCATTGAATTCGTTTGATACATTGGTAAAATGATAAAAATTCCCATGGAGGCAGCAATAAGCACTAAGATTAAAAATGACGTTGTTTTTTTTCGTGTCTTTTCCACATCACTTGTACATTGCCTCCTTTCATCTTCTCTTTTTCAAGTGTATGTACGCTTGTTTCCTCCTATGAATTGATAAATGGAATCTTTAATAACAATTGCAAAAATAGCAACGTAATGACAAGCTTTGTGAGTGAAATTATTTCTTTATCATCTGTTAGAAACACAAATATCTGACAGATAAAGAGCATTGCCAATAAAAGAATCAATTTATCTCCCCCCGGCCATAACTTGTACAAAAACGATGAGGAAAAAACAAGTAAACATAAATGAAAAAGCAATTAGAAATGATACAGCACATAATGTAAATAGAGATTTACTAACATGATCTAGTAGTTTACAAATATCATCGAAGGCAACTGGTTCTAAAATGGCGGCTAACAGTTTCAATGAATACGCACTGACAACAAGCTGAACTGTTGGAATGAACGCTACTGTAATTACCGCTATAAACGCAGTAATACTACTAACAGAAGAAGTAAATTGCGTCATATGCTGAAACATCGAAAAACTATCCACTATAAAGGAACCAACAACAGGGATATTTTCCTCTATTAATTTCTTCACAGGCTCTGCAACAGCTGCGTTGACACTAAAGGCCACAACACCACTTGCTGACATTAAGATGATGTAACAAATAACAGATGCAGAGACGACACTCATAATCGTAAAACGAATCAATTCGGCAATTCTCGTAAACGAAATTTCTTTGACAATAACACTGCAAACATCAAAAACAATGGCAAAAAGCACTCCTGGAATAAGCCACTTACTACTAATAATCGTTAAGACTTGTACGAAGAATAGTAAAAAAGGCTGCCATGAAGCAATGGCTGTAATACTGCTTGATAAAAGAAAGCTTGAAGTAAGAATGGGGTAAAATGCAGTGAATATATGGGCCAGTCCCTGTGCTATTTTGTCAATCAAATTAAATGAATCCACAACGACAGGTCCTATTGTTGCAAGTACAATAAGAAAAAAAAGTAATCTTGTCCCTTTTTCAAATTCTGGTAATATCATATTGACAATCAAAATAATGATGACGTAGCCACATAAAATAAGTGTCATCTTTAGCAATAGAAAAAATGGATCAATTAAAAACGAAAATATTTGCTCTTGCAATGTCTTCGCCCCTTAGTTTAGCCGTTGTAAAATGGCCGACACCTCCTGTAAGACAGCCAAAAATTCCTTAAACCAATACCCCAAAATGACAATCTTGACCCCATCATTGACAATGTTCCCGAGTACTTTATAGTTTTGTTCTATAAGTAACATAGACACCCACTGCCCAATATAAAAAAGACTGGCACTCACCACAACGGCTTTTGCATAAGGCAAGAAAGCTAACGTCTCAAGTAATTGCTTGATGAATGGCAAGAGGAGTGCCGAGAACAACATACCGAACAGCAAAAACGAAAACATCACACTAATTAGCGCATGGAGTGGCTGTATGACTTCTTTTATAAGCATTAATAAAAGCAGCATGACAACAGCTACGATGACAATTTCCATTTACACTACCCGGAAGAGGTCAGCCATTGGAAGAATGTAAGGATTTCAGTGAAAAATAGACGCAAAAATCGCAGTAATTCCGCTGTCATATATAAGTAGGCAATGAAAAAAAGGAAAAATGAAAATTCTTTTTTTCCTGTTTGATCAAAGAAAACATGAAGAAGCGCAACTACTAGTCCCACTCCAGCGACCCTTAATACGTCTTGTAATTCCATTCATACGCCCCCTCGTGTACAGCAATATATGTTGCAAGCAAAAAAAAAAGACCTCCATACATACGTATAGAGATCTAAGATATTTATGATTTAAAGTAATTTTTCAACAATGCTTTTCACGGATCCAGTTTGTTTCACTAAATAACTATTTTCACCCATCCACATTGATAAATATTCAGCATTTCCTTGTTTTGCACTTTCTTTACGAATAGCTGTAGTTAAATCATTTTGCAAAGGATATGGTGCCACAACAGCATCCTTCATACGTTCCGTAAAAGCATTCGCTAAGCCTCTTGCTGGTTTACCCGAAAAAGCACGAGTAACGGTCGTCTGCTGTGCTTGTGATTGAAGCACAGCATTTTTATAAAGCGAGGAAATTTCACACTCATCTGCCACTAATAAAGCTGTACCAATTTGAACTGCCTGTGCACCTATTGCTAATGCTTGTTCGACAGCTTCTTTTGTGACAATACCTCCTGCTGCGATAATCGGAATGGAAATTTGTCCTATTACCTGCTGCAGTAAATCGTGCAAATGGATGAACTGCATCGGCTCAGTGAAGGAACCACGATGACCACCAGCCTCACCACCCTGAAGGACAACAGCATGCATTCCCGCTTGTTCTACATGCTTCGCTTCCTCTAATGTAGTAGCTGTACCAATAACATAAACGTCATTGTCCTTTAAGCGCTGAATGACATCTGCTGAAGGAATGCCAAATGTAAAGGAACATATAGCTACATTTTCATCAAGAACGGCTTGTACTTGTCCTTCAAATACTTCCTTGGACATAACACTTTGCACAGGCGAAAGGCCAAGTTCGTCGTAAAACGGTTGTAAAGCCATTCGAGCCTTCTGAAGAACATCAATATCAATACGTGGCTCTTCCTGTACAAATAAGTTTACTGCAAACGGTTTTTTCGTCAGCTGTTTAACTTCCTGAATAAAGCTTTTCGTTTGTTCTCCATCTAAATAACCCGCTCCAATCGAACCTAAAATACCTGCCTCTGCGCAGGCAGCAACAAATTTTGGCGATGTTACACCAGCCATTGGTGCTTGAATCATCGGGGTTGGTATTTCAAAAATTGTTTGTAGCATAGCATTCACTCCTTACTTTTATTGTAAACGCTTCTTCCATATATGACCATCAGATAATTATAAAAATCTTCTCTTCATAACTTTCTATCTATGCATTGCTTCGGTAACTCTACCTTCACTTTGGCTCTTCTATGGCTCATCAGCATAACGTGTGGTTGATTTCCGTTCCGACTTATATACAAGGCATTCACCTTAACAAATGTCATCCACAACTTTTGGTGGAGAGCCTTTTCAATCGTGATATGTATAAAAAAACCTACTCTTTTGTTAGAAAAGAGTAGGCTGCATGTTGTTATTCATTACGCACGAGAAACGTAAGAAGCTTCTTCTGTATTGATGATTAATTTGTCACCTTGGTTAACGAAGAATGGCACTTGTACAATAAGACCTGTTTCAAGAGTTGCAGGTTTTGTACCACCAGAAGCTGTATCACCTTTAATACCAGGCTCAGTTTCTGCTACTTCTAGCTCAACAGTGTTTGGTAATTCAATACCTAGCATTTCACTTTGGTATGATTGAATATGAACTTCCATGTTTTCTTTTAAGAATTTTAATTCATATTCAATTGCAGCTGAAGCAAGTTCAGTTTGCTCATATGATTCTAGATCCATGAAAACATGCTCGTCACCTTGTGCATAAAGGTATTGCATTTTACGGTTATCAATTTGTGCTTTTTCAACTTTCTCACCTGCACGGAAAGTTTTTTCATTTACTGAACCGTTACGTAGGTTACGTAATTTAGAACGTACGAACGCTGCACCTTTACCTGGTTTAACGTGTTGGAAATCTAACACGCGGTATAATTGGCCATCAACAATAATTGTTAGACCTGTACGGAAATCGTTTACTGAAATCATTTGTGTTCCTCCATAGATTATAAAATAATGAGTTCTTTTGACGAATGCGTTAGTAGTTCATTACCTGTCTCTGTGATTAAAATATCGTCCTCGATACGTACACCACCGATTCCTGGTAAATAAACTCCTGGTTCAATCGTTACGGCCATACCTGGCTCTAGCACCGTATTTGAACGCATCGATAAGCCAGGGCCTTCATGTACTTCAAGACCAATACCGTGTCCTAACGAATGACCAAATGCCTCGCCATAGCCTTTTTCTTTTAAGTAGTCACGTGCAATCGCATCTGCTTGAACCCCTGTTAATCCAGGACCTACTTTTTCAAGTGCTAGAAGCTGGGAAGCAAGTACTGCGTTGTACATATCCACTAATTTTTCAGATGGTTCGCCAACTGCCACAGTACGTGTAATATCCGAGATATAGCCATTGTACAGCGCTCCAAAGTCTAATGTGACAAAGTCGCCTTTTTCAATCACTTTATTCGTTGCAACGCCATGTGGTAGCGCTGAGCGAAGACCAGACGCAACAATTGTATCGAATGAGGACTGGGTTGCTCCTTGTTTACGCATGAAGAATTCTAATTCATTCGAAACTTCAAGCTCTGTTTTACCTGGCTTGATGAAGTCTAAAATATGTGTAAATGCGTGATCAGCAATTTCACACGCAACCTTAATAATATTAATCTCTTGTTGCGTCTTAATCAAGCGAATTTTTTCAATTAGCCCAGAAATCGGTACTAAATCTGCTTGAATTATATTTTTATATAGCTCATATGTGCCATAGCTAACAGTATCTTTCTCAAAGCCCAATAATTTGATACCCATGTTATTTACTTGCGTTCCAATTTCCTCAAGGATTGTTGCCTCATGCTGTACAATTCGGAAGTCCTGTACTTGTGCAGCAGCTTGCTCTGTATAACGAAAATCCGTGATAAACACAGCATCATTTTGAGACACAATCGCTACGCCCGCTGTTCCTGTAAAACCAGTCATATAACGACGATTATACCCGTTCGTAATTAAAATGCCATCGATATTTTGTTCTTGAAGTGCCTTACGTAGCTTTTGCAATTTCAACATAATCAATTCTCCCTCTCGATAAATGTGCGTAGTGCCAGTTCATAGCCTTTCGTACCTAGTCCACAGATTTGACCAAGGCATGCCGGAGCAAGATAGGAATGATGACGAAAAGCCTCACGTTTGTGGATATTTGAAATATGTACTTCTATAACCGGCACAGAAATCCCTGCAATCGCGTCATGTAACGCTATACTTGTATGGGTATATGCACCGGGATTAAAGATAATACCATCATATTTTTCGTCTTCTGCTTCATGTATCCAATCAACAAGTACTCCCTCATGATTAGATTGACGAAACTCGACAGTGGCACCTAAAGACGCCGCAAGATTCTGAACATTTTTTTTCACATCTTCTAATGTTTCATAACCATAAATATGTGGCTCTCGTTTACCTAGTCGATTTAAATTAGGTCCATTCAAACATAATAACTTCACGCATATTCTCCTCTTTCTATGTACTTGCCATTTATTTTATCATACAGGGCAAGGCGCATACAGCAACTAATTTCCTTTTTGTGCTGTATGCTCTCTCTGATGAAAATTCGCTGTTTCAAGCAAGAACCGTAAAAGACAAATAACAACGACCATGAAAGGAATCGATAATTTTTTAAAGGATGAAAGTTGTAAAGGCAAATCAAGAGCAATCCATTCTAATGTGATGGTCAAAAAAAGTCCGAGCAAAAAAGAAGATAAAATAGCTGGAATAATATAAACATATCTCAATGTAATAAATAATAAAAATCCAATGATAAATAAAACTAGAATTAAAAAACTCCATTGAAAAAGTTTTGAGCTACCTTCAAACAGCTCCCACTTTTTATAAAAACCTATTGGATTCCATTTAATAAGATGCAAATATTGAAGACCCTTTAAACACAATGCTAAAAAAAGTGCACTGACGAGCGATGTTATACTAGCCACTTTCAAGCAAACCCCTCCTACCCTTAGTTAATTTTCTACCGTTAATCATTTCCTAACTTGTACAATTAGTGTAGCCATATAGAAATTTTACTATGCGTAACTCTAGAGGTTTTTCACTAAATTTAGTACAATGGTACAGTTGAAATAAATAAAGAGAGTGGTGTTAGCCTTGAGCAATTCACCTGTTTACGGGGGACAAGCACAATTAGAGGGTGTAATGTTCGGAGGAAAGGAACATACGATTACTGCCATTCGCCGTAACGATGATTCCATTGATTATTATCATTATAAAAAGGTTCAAAATCCTATCTTACAAAAGCTAAAAAAAATTCCATTGATTCGAGGCGTTGTCGCACTAATTGAATCTGCTGGTTTAGGCTCACGCCATATGCAATTTTCAGGGGATCGTTACGACATTACACCTGGCGAAGAAGAGGAACATAAAGAAGAAGGTTCGAAACTTCAAATGATGTTAGGAGTTGCAGTTGTAGGTATTCTTTCCTTTTTATTTGGTAAATTTGCCTTTACATTAATTCCAGTATTTATTGCGGATTTTTTCTCTAGTTGGATAGAGAGTAAGACCGGTCAAATTTTAC
This sequence comes from Lysinibacillus sp. RS11, assembly GCF_042019215.1. Taxonomy (NCBI): domain Bacteria; kingdom Bacillati; phylum Bacillota; class Bacilli; order Caryophanales; family Bacillaceae; genus Lysinibacillus; species Lysinibacillus sp. RS11. The sequence goes on from NZ_CP168124.1 coordinate 2,987,920, forward strand.
TTGAGAGTGGTATTAAGCTACTTTTATTACTAACCTATTTATATTTTATATCTTTAACACCTATTATTAAACGAGTATTCCAATATCATGGTGCAGAACATAAGGTTATAAATTGCTATGAGGCAGGAATGGAAATAACAGTGAAAAATGTACAAGCACAATCACGCTTACACTATCGATGCGGTAGTAGTTTTATGCTATTCACTGTCTTTGTCGGCATGTTTTTATATTTCTTTGTGCCAACTGATCCACTATGGTTACGTCTTTTGGACCGTATTTTATTAATCCCAGTTGTTCTTGGTCTATCTTTTGAAGTACTTCAAGCGACAAATGCGTGTCGTAATATTCCTGTGTTACGATTCCTTGGCTATCCAGGTTTATGGCTACAATTACTGACAACACGTGAACCGAAAGATGACCAAGTGGAAGTAGCCATCGCATCTTTCAATATGTTACTTCAAGTTGAGCAACAACCAGAGATCGCAGCTACTTTGAATCATGACTAAAAAAATCAGCTAGGCTTCGGCATAATTGCGTCCGGAATCGGCTGAAAGAAATTAAAGGTGCAGGTCCAACTGATGAATCATCTGTTTGGACCTGCCCTCATTATTAAACTATTTAAAGTTTTTAGTACAGGCCTCGCATCTTTCGTTTAAATAAGAGAGTCGCAATAATAAAAATAAAGACCGTATAACCTATAACGATAGAGAGTGGTAGGCAAACATCTAAGTAAGCTCCACTTAGTGCTGCACGTGCTGCATTAACAGCATGAACAAACGGCAATAATTGTGCAATAGATTGAAATGTACCACCGATCATCTCAGGCTCAAACCACGTACCGCTTAACCATGTTGATAAATTGACAAATATCGCAAAGATGCCTCCTACCTGCTTATCCGTAAAAATTGTTCCAAATAATAAACCGAATCCAATATACAGCAAAGAAATGACAATAAGTACGCCTACCATTAAAAGGACAGATATATTGAATGACAAACCTAAAAATAGAGCGGTGAGCAAACAGAAAATAATTTGTAATAATGCAATTGGCAGCAAAGGCAATACATAGCCTAAAATATAATCACCTGCTGACATAGGAGAGGCAAAAATCCGCATTAAAAAGGATGAGCTTTTATCCTTACCTAGTAACATGCCAGAAAAAAGAGTAAGAAACGAAAAACTAAAAACAATCACGCCGGGTGCTAGATTACTAATTTCAAATAATCCAAACGGCATATTTTTTTGCATGACTGAAAATAGAGCCATAATTAGAACCGGTAAGCCCATGCCAAAAATTAGTGTTACTGGATCCCGTACTATTTCCTTATGATTTCTTGTTGCAAATACACTTGCCTTCAAAGTGAATCCTCCTCTGTAAGCTCTAAAAATACTTCTTCTAAAGAATGTTTTTTTGTTTCATGCATTAATTGCTGAATTGTACCAAGAGCTCGCATTTTCCCACGATGCATAATCCCTACACGATCTGCCAGCATCTCTACCTCTTCTAAATAGTGAGTTGTTAAAACAATCGTTACCTCACCTTTTAATTGGCTCAGTATTTTCCATAAATCACGACGTGCACGTACATCCATCCCTAATGTCGGTTCATCTAGAAAGAGTATTTTCGGATTAGACATCATAGCCATTGCAACACTTAATCGACGCATATAACCACCCGATAACGTTTTAGCTTTACTAGACTGGCGAGGAGTTAAACCAAACAAATTCATCTGTGCATTTGCTCGTTTTTTTGCCTCTATTTTTGAGCAACCATAAATCTGGCCCATAAATAGCAAATTTTCTAATACAGTTAAATTAGGTGCAACAGCCGTTTCCTGTGGAGAAATATTTATTTTCTTTTTAGCAGCGACCTGATGGTGAACTATACTTTCCCCATCCAAAATGGCATCTCCATCTGTTGGTGGTAATAGTCCGCAAAGCATTTTAATCGTTGTCGTCTTGCCAGCTGCATTTTGACCAAGAAGTGCAAAAAATTCTCCCTTTTCTATACATAAAGATAACTGATCCACTACCACAATTTCCTTATAATGCTTCGTTAGGCCCTTTATTTCAATTGTCATGAAAGTCACCTCTCTCGATTAGCATGGCATTAATCTTTTCAATTTCGCGCTTCGAAAGCTTATATTGCAATAGCCATGTCACAACATAAGTTCCTAAGAAACTTGCAAATAAGGAGAAAATATTGGCCATCGTTTTCGGCATCCATAAAACCATGACAATTGGTATCCAAATTATGGCCGTTACAAAAAAGTGCACAATATATTGCTTCAACATACCCCATCTCGCAATTTCAAAGAATAGTGCAGCTAGAGCAAATGTGACCCCAATCAAACCCGTCAACACAACTTGAGTCATAATTGCCATTGTTTCACTTTCAAATAAAGCTTGAAATTCAGGAACTACCCAAACGTAGCTTTCTTGTGATATCCCAAGCGATACAAAAAATTGTACGATTTGTCCAAATACCGCACCTATAATAAACCCACCTAAAATCCGAATTAGTATGTCTTTTCGCACCTCTTTCACCTCATATCCCCAATTGCTTCTTAATTTTTGTTACATAACGCCTTGACGCGTATGTTTTAATCCCACCTGTTAGCTCAACACCGATCGTTCCTGTTCTGCTAATATCCATATGTTTAATCATGTTACGATTAACAATTTCAGCATTTGAAATACGTACAAACAGCTGTGTATCCAGCTTTTCTTCAAGCTCATACAAGCGAAGGCGCGCAATGTAAATACCAACCATTGTTTGCACGAAAACCTTCTTTTGCTCCGTATAAATGCGCACAATGTCCCCACAGCTAATAAACTCGACACCTCTATCTGAGAAGACCAATAATGTATTGACTTCAGCGGAAGCGATACTCTGCATGAGATGCTCTATTTCATCGGTCATCTTATCAGTGTGAATAATAACTTTTGGCTCTTTGCATGTCGGATCAATCGACACTTCTACCTTCATTTCATCAGTCCTTTCATTCGTTTTCACTATAATTTTTTTTACTAATTATGTAAATGGATTTTGGACGACTGGTCGTTTACATGGGATAAGTGGTTTAAAAATCAATTTCTCCTTGCATAATTGCGAGTAGCCCGTAGCGGAAATCAGAGCCTTCAAATTAATCAAGATGGATAAAAATGATTAATCAGAAATAAAGTTTGATCAAATAGCTACTTATAATATTGATAAATGAACAAAAAGAAAAAGCATGTTTTGAAAAAAAGATTGATTCAAACACGCTTTTTCTATCCTCAATTGTTATAAAAAATTTGATGTTTTTTGTGAACCTTGCGTATTTAAATCGCCTTTTTATAGAACAAACATATTGCAATAATCCTTTGATCAGCTCATGCTTCTTAAAGTAACGCAACCTTTCGTTTAGCTAATCTATCTAGTTACTAATTATATTAATAATTTTATGTTGAGCATCTATGGCTTCAGGGATGGGCATCACAACAAACACATGATTCATTTTAGGATAAACTAAGGTATTGATTTCAATCCCTTGTTCCGTTAGTTTTTCATCAAATTTGATTGCATCTGGATATAAACATTCGTGTGTTCCAATAAAATGAGTAATTTTACCAAGTGCTCTGAAGTCACCGTAAATAGGACTAATCAATGGGTCATTTAAATGTTTATCAGCTGCCCATATCTTTGTAATGACTTCCATTCCCTCACTAGCTAACATCGGGTCCTTTTCCTCATATTCAGCTATAAGAGGGTTTTCAAAACCCATATCAACACATGCAGATAATAAAATAATATCTTTCGGTTGAGGCAAATGGTTCATCTTCAAAAGAAGGGCCAGACCAAGTGTTATATTACCGCCTGCAGAATCTCCCATGATCGTTAATTGATTGGAACTGTCAACACTTCCAAGAATTTCTTTATATAAGTTAAGGAGTTTTGGATAGGTATCTTGATAGTTAAAATGAGGTACTTTAGGATAAATGGGCGCAATAATTTTCACATTTAAAGATTGTGCCATTTTATCCATGAACAACCAGTGTAAATTTAAAGGTTGATTTGTCCAAGCACCACCATGTAAATAGAGAATAACTTTTTGTTTCAAAGACTTTTGGTCATTTAAAGTGATAACCTGCATACCCTCGAATGCCTGCTCCTTCATATCACTTAAAAAATTAACATCATCCCCAATAACATAGGGCTGAATATTTTCTGTTCCCCTCTGCTTAATGAACTGTTTTGTATTTTCAATACTAGAAAAACTCTTTTTATTGCTTTGGAAAATTAACCATTTTTCAAATTGAACACTTTCTTCAGAACGTTCTCCGTTAAAAATTTCTACACTCATTTTATTCTCTCCTTTAAACATTTTTATTGTTCATCCTTTTCATAACACGAAATGATTTATAATAGCCATGTATCAGAAGTCTTAACAAACTCGATAGAAGATCTTGAATTGAACGGAGACTTTCGTTTTCTTTCAATTCTAGTATAATACTAAATTTCACCAGGCAATCTTCTATATATAAACTATACCGTTAGAACTTCGTTTTAGAAGAGGTAAAATGTTATTTTCTACATAGAAACGAAACTGCCCCGTTACTTTAAGTGTAAACCTTCACAATCTCTTATTTTAACCTTGATGTCACGGTGTCGTTCAACAATATTGCCGATGGTTGAACAAAGAAGGCTCTTCTATATAGCTCTCTATATCAGATTTTTTTATAAATGATCGAATTTCATTTTAATTCCATATTTTGAATTATACTCCTTCAAAATCCATGACATTTACCGAGTGAAATAAAAAATGCCTATCCCCCCCTGTTGGTGAGTTAGGCTGTGATACTTAAAATTCCATGTTGTATTTGCAAAACTTTTATTATCTATTTTGGAGGATCATTTCGTACGAAGTTGGTTGGCCATAGCAAAAAGCTATGATGTTGGTTTTGAATAAAGTTTGATTATTTTAGATCTCCTTATTCCACTTAAGCACTCTGTTAGTTCAATAATTACTGAATTATCTTTCTCACTTTAAAGTCCCTATCCAAACATCTCCTTTGTCGATACTATATTGCAGGAAACTTCCAAGTTCATTTTCAAATTTTATGGTTTCATAGGCTTTTCCCTTAATTTTTGATACTTCTTTTTCAGCTAAACTTCCTTCTTCTAACCATTCATTCAAGTCGTTTTCATCGTAATAATCAGTCTCTATGTGCAACTCCCATTGAAATTGTTCTAACTTTTCCCTCAAGGAATGAAATTTATAGAAAGGGAATTCCTTGTTTTCTCCCCTTACTTTGAAGGTTTTATTATAGAAATCAAGACAATCACTATATGCAACGACAATTTGTGAATTGATAAAATTAGGGTCATAAAGCCAGATTTTCAAATAAAACTCTTTATTTTCATCCATCATTTTTTGATGCCACTCCTGGTAAACTTCAATCATTGCATCAAGTAAAAGCCGATTATACCAATTAGGAGGGTTTTTGCGTACCAATGCATAAAAGGGGTGAATCCATAATTTTTCGTATTGTCTTTGGTAATTCCTTAAATAGTCCATATCTAAATTTATTGCACTTTGCTTCCATTGATACTATGTCAAGAAAATGGACAGGGAAAATTGAGATTTTGCTTTAAATCTAAGCGCGCTATCGCTTGCTCGCCTCACAAACAATTTAAGGGGCGTAACCCTTAAATTATTTGTAAGGTTAAAGGGGTTTAATTATATGACCTTAGTTTTCTGTGAAGTTTTGAAATATTGCTTTTCGTATGCAATGGGCGACATATAATTTGTAAAAGAATGGATACGCTTGTAGTTATAAAAACTAACGATGTATTCAATGATACTTTTCTTGGCTTGATCTCTCGTTTTATACTTTTCATGAAAAACTAACTCTCTTTTGATGACGCTATGAAATGACTCGATACATGCATTATCGTAACAGTTTCCTTTTCTGCTCATACTTGTAATCATTTTGTTAGTTCGTAATACTTGTTGGTATTCCTTCGACGCATACTGGCTCCCACGATCTGAATGATGAATGAGCTCAGGCGTTGGAGTCTGAGTTCTGATTGCTCGTTTTAAGGCGAGGATCACTAATTCCTTTGTCATTCTCTCATCCATTGCCCAACCGATGATTCGTCTTGAAAACAACTCCATAATCGTTGCTAGATAGAGCCAACCTTCACTGGTCCATATATACGTAATGTCAGCTACCCACGCTTGTCCAGGGCGTTCTACTTTAAATTGTTGGTCTAATAGATTTGGATATACCGGTAGATTATGTTTTGAATTCGTCGTCGCTTTGTATTTTTTCACTGTTTTTGAGCGAATGCCTTCTTCTTTCATAATTCGCGATACTGTTTTTTGCGATACAGAGACTCCTTCTGAATTCAATTGTTTTGTGATTTTCGGACTACCATAATTTCTTCTTGAGTCCAAATACACTCGTTTTATTTGGCTTGTTAACTTTTCTTTCCGTTCTTTTTGATTACTCTTTGATCGGTTCAGCCACTCGTAGTAACCACTTCTTGAAACACCTAATACTTCGCACATCTTTGCCACACGGAATTCATGTCGGTGCTGTTGAATAAAGTTGTAAACTACTTCCGGTCTTTTGCAAAGATGCCCATAGCCTTTTTTAAGATGGCATTTTCCTCTTCTAGGTCACGTATTCTTTTTTCTAATTCTTTATTTTCCTTATCCTCAGGCTTTAAATTCCCACTACCAACAAATGCAGCTTCGCCATCTTTACTAAATTTCTTTACCCAATTGTGTAATGTCTGTTCTGCAAGATCCAGCTCACGTGCAACCTCGGCAACCCTCTTGCCACTTTCAACTAATTGTACTGCCTCTAATTTAAATTCTTTGTCATAACTTTTTCGTTTTGTCATCTTAGACACTCCTCGTAAATTGTTAAGATTATTATACTTTATAAACTCCCAATTCTCTGTGTCCATTATTTAGACTAACATCACATCTCTCAATTTTTCTCTTATATCTTTTCCAACCTCGTATTTTCTTCTTTTTTGAGTAATAAAACACTTGTACACTTCCTTTGTAGTTTAAATAACTCAATAATATCTTATATTCTTGTTGAACTAACCTCCCCCGTTAGCCAAACCAGCGCTACATCACAAAAAATGAAAGATGATTAAGTTCTTTCATGGGAGTTTAAGTACAATTCTTCACAAGATAAACATCGTTTTTAACATTCATGCCCAATAAAAAACCATCTCAAAGAATAACAAAAGAGGTGATTTTTATCAATCTTTATTACAAATGACCAATCTATATTATAAACGATTAATCTTTTTTACAAAGCATACAATAAAAAAAGTGCCTATCCGAGATAGACACTTTTTCATTATTTTATAGGCCACATTTTAATTGTGCAGCACAGTTTGTACATGTATTACAGCCGCCGATTTCTTCAACAGTTCCTTTACGGCATACTGGGCAAGTATTTCCTACATCTGAACCAATTACTGTTGTCGATTCTAAAGCTTGAATCGTATCTACTAACACAACAGGACGTTTTGTTGGCTCTTCTACAAATTCTTCTTCAAATGATAATTGATCCATATCATTTTCTTCTGCTTTCAATGTAAGTACTTGTGAATCACGGCTACCATCTACATAGACCGTACCACCTTTAGCGCCACCTTTATATAAACGCTCGTACACTTTTTCAACTTGTTGTACTGTATAACCTTTTGGTGCATTTACAGTTTTTGAAATCGATGAATCGATCCATTTTTGGATGATACATTGTACATCCGCGTGAGCCTCTGGTTTTAACTCCATCGCTGTAACAAACCATTCAGGAAGGTCATTTTCATTTACTTCAGGATGACGTTCTAAATATTCTTGGACGATCTCCGCTTTTACTTCGATGAACTTACCTAGACGACCTGAGCGGTAATATGTGAACGAGAAGTATGGCTCAAGACCCGTTGCTACACCTACCATCGTACCAGTAGAACCAGTTGGAGCTACTGTTAGTAAATGCGAGTTGCGAATACCTGTTGCTAAAATTTGCTCTTTAATGTGTGCAGGCATTTTTTGCATAAAGCCTGTTTCAGTAAATGCTTTACGTAAACGTGCTGTCTCTTCCTCAGTTGCTCCTACAAGGAATGGGAAGCTACCGCGTTCTTTCGCAAGTTCTGTTGACGTCTCATACGCAGTTTCAGCAATCGTCTTAAAGATTTCATCAACTAGCTCATTACCAGCTTCTGAGCCATATTCTTTCTCACAATAAATTAGTAAGTCCGCTAAGCCCATTACGCCTAAGCCAACACGACGCTCTCCAAGAGCTTGTACACGGTTTTCTTCTAAGAAGTATGGTGTTGCATCAATTACATTATCCTGCATACGAACACCAACACGAACTGTTTCACGTAGTGCTTCGAAATCAATTGTTTGATCTTCTTTATTTGCAAACTGCGCTAAATTCACAGCTGCTAAGTTACACACAGAATATGGTGCAAGTGGTTGTTCCAATTATTGTTATCCTAAAGGCTTTTTATCCTCTAGTTCTTACAGTTCAATTCCTGTAAGTTCAGCATACATTTTCATTACAAAACTTCTGTAATGTTGCGGTCTCGTGCCCGGGTTATAGTCTACTAAGTAGGATCACCGGGTATGCGTTGCCCCTGACTGAAGTTTTACCTTTAGCCTTCGGTTCGGATTAGCATCTCAGCCTTCCCGCTTTATCCCGCAATTTTTAACGTGAGGCGAAGTCCACCACACGGATTTGTCGCTACAACACTTTGACCATAAGCTTTTGCGTTTGTCATGTCATTAGCATTGTCGATGAAGAAAATACCTGGCTCTGCAGAGTACGTCGCACAAACGTTGATTAAATTCCATAATTCTTTCGCTTTAATCGTACGGTATGTGCGTACTTTATAGCCCATTTTTTCCCATTCACGTACGTCGCCAACTTTATGCCATTCCGTGTTGTAAACGTTCATTTCTTCTTTTGTATATTCTTCAACCGCTGGGAAGCGAAGCTCGAAGTCAGCGTCATTTTCCACAGCTTGCATAAATTCTTTTGTTAATGTTACAGAAATATTTGCACCCGTTAAAAACTCTTGATTGTGAACAGTATACGTACCACCATCACGTAATTTGTTCTCCGCTTCACGAATAATAGCCGTATCAAAACCGCCTAAGCCTTCAATCCCTTTATAGTTTACAATGCCTTGATACATAGCTTCTTCTTGGAATGAAAGAGGTTTGAAGTTTAACTTTTCTTTTGCTAGACGAATAATTGATTCATCTGTTGTATTTTCGATTAGGTATCGTAGAATACGTGGATTTTGCATTTTTGATATAATAAATTCCACGATATCAGGATGCCAATCTGCCAGCATAATCATTTGTGCCGATTCCTTACGCGGGTTCGCTACACCCACTCTCTATGTCACCATAGAAGTTGAGACCATATCTTACATCTTATTAGATGTCCTCGCACTTCGGAGTGGCTTCACTCCTACTCTACTCACTTCCGCTAACTTAGCGTGCTTTCGATGGTCGTTGAACCTTCCTCTCTGAAAGAGGCTTGGCTGCTGATTGTCTTTATCCCACTGCTATTTTCAAGCATTCACGCTTACCATTTCCAGTTACGTTGTAGCTAGCAGTGCATTTATAATGCGTTGTTTAACATTTTCAAAATCATTTTTTATCTCATCTTCCCAGAAACGGAGTAAGGTGTAACCGTGAGCTGCTGCAATTTGATTTTTTTCAACATCCCTGGCTTTTATCCTCTTTTGGACTTCATAAAAAGAGGAATAAAATTTTGGATTCCCATGCCAAAAATCGCCATCACATTCAATTAGAATTTTTGTCCCTAATAGTAAAAAATCAAATTGTGCTCCTTCAAAGATGAAGGAATATTTGTAGGGGATTGATTGTTCAACTAAGAAATGCTCTAAAGCTCTTTCAATACTAGTTTTTCTAAATGTTTCTCTCTCTAATTGTTTTAATGCAGCTTGTCGAATTTTTTCGATTGTTTCTTTACTATAAACCCCTGTCTTACCACTATTCCACGAAGGAGTTCCATTTATTTTTCTAGTTTTTGCTGTTTTCGAAATGATATTTTCAAAATGAACCTTTTTTTGTTCATCTGGCATTTCATTGTGCCACTTTCCTGTATTTTGTGATCGAAGTCTACTCGCACACTCTTTACTACAAGTTTTAGTCTGCCGATGTTTTTCATCGAATAGTTTTCCACAAATTACACAAGTTAAAGGCTCACCTTTTCCGCGACAGCTTCTACTACAAAATTGATTGGGAATACCTCGCCTCAATTTAACCTTTTTATTACATAAAATATATTGGCAGGTCACCATTTCTATTGGGTAAAAATAAGATATTAAATAATTATCTAATGTTAAGTTATGCTCATTTTTTAAATGAGTCGTAAACCACCCTTGCTTATTATGATTTATTGTAAAACCACATATTAAACAAGTTTGTGGCTGTTTCGCATCATAAACATCCATATTTCCCACCTCGATTAAAGTGACAATATTTCTGTTAAAGAGTTCCCAGCAATTCACGAGGTTTGTTTACGCAGAAGCACCTAGATTATGTTGACCTCTGCGGCTTCCACCTTGTTCGACAAGATGAGTCAGCTTCGCAATATCATCTAACCATGACACAGAACCAGATGATTTACCATTTACACCACGTGCTAAAGTGTTACGCGGACGCAATGTTGAACCATTTGTCCCTACACCACCGCCGCGGCTCATAATTTCCATTACTTGCTTACGGTGATCACTGATTCCTTCACGTGAATCTGCTACAAATGGCATTACGTAACAGTTGAAGAAGGTTACATCTGTTTCAGAACCCGCTCCGTATATAACTCGTCCAGCTGGAATGAATTTTAATGATACTAACTGCTCATAAAACTTCTCAAACCATTCTTGGCGTTTCTCTTGTGTTTTTTCAACAGAAGCAAGCCCTGTTGCATTTCGTTTTGCGATTTGTTCATAAAAAATTTCAAGAGGCTTTTCTAGCACGTCAATTGAACGCGTAATCACACCCGTTTCTTGCTCTTTCGGATCATCTAAAGCACTACGATAATCTTCCTCAATCAAAATATCTGCTGTTTTTGTAGACATATCAAGCTTTTGGATTGTCCCTAAACCACGTGCAGGGAATTTTGGATCTGCCTTCACTGTTAAGACGACGAAATCACCGGCTTTTAACGTTTTCTTCTCCGTATCCTTAAACGAGTAGCGATCGATCATTACAAGTCTTGATACACCTTTATGCGTAATGTGCATATCAGGCGTTACAGGATGCACCTGTGGAAATTGTTCAATATCTTTGTTTAACTGTTTAAATTTGTTTACTTCGGGTTGATGATTTGTGAGTACCATCGTTTTGCCTCCCTTATTTTCTGCCTTACAAATATAAATACACAATATCATGTGTCGCTAAACACTACATATTGTGTATTAATCTTTAAAAAAGATACTATATATAGTTTTTTAATTCAACTCTTGCAATTTCGAGTAGCATCCGAAATGCTCGTCCTCACAAGGTTTGAACGATAAAAAAATATTTTTCTTATACCATTTTTTATTTTTTGAAGTTCCAATCATCACATGCATATTTTTTTTCTTCAAGTGCATGCACATATTCTAATTGCTCCTCAGAAAGTGTAAATGGTTTTAAATCAATTTGCAACGATTTTGCAAAACCATCTCTAAAAGCTGTCACACATTGTTCAATAGTCACTGGTTCTTTCACAAGGTTATTGATAGCAACCGCTTTCTCTGGCATCTTTCTACGCATACGTGCTCTCGCCTCTTCACTTGAAAAATTGAAGACAGACAATAATTTTTCTTGATCTAAATCAAGTAAAATAGCTCCGTGCTGTAAAATAACACCTTTTTGACGAGTTTGTGCACTACCAGCTACTTTTTTACCTTCTACGACAAGCTCATACCAGCTTGGCGCATCAAAGCAAACTGCACTTTTAGGTTTCTTTAAGTCAGCTCTTTGTTCCTCTGTATTAGGCACACTAAAATAAGCATCCATACCTAAATTATGAAAACCTTGCAATATCCCTTCACTTAACACTCGATATGCCTCTGTCACTGACTCAGGCATATCTGGATAGCTTTCTGAAACAATGACGCTATATGTCAACTCATGCTCATGTAAAACAGCTCTACCGCCTGTTGGACGACGAACAAAGCCTAGTCCTTGTTCACGCACCGCTTCTAAATTGATATCTCTTTTCGCCTGCTGAAAATAGCCAATCGAAAGAGTTGCTGGCTCCCACTCATAAAAACGAATAACCGGCGGAATTAAACCTTCACTGTGCCAATCAAGTAATGCTTCGTCTAATGCCATATTAAAAGAAGGACTACATTTCCCTGAATTTAGAAAATACCAAGTTGTCATATATTCATCTCCTACAAGTATTAAATTAAACCTTCGCGAACGTGTACAAAATAAGTCGGGTTGATCTCCGTTCCGGCAGGGTGCTTTCCTGGAGTCGCCCCGCCTTCACTCCAATCAACTTATATATGGCATACGTTTTAACAATGTCATCCAACTATTAATGATAGCCCAAAATAGTGCTTCTCAAAATTTTGACACTCTGCGTTTAGTTCTATTCTTTATTGAAGTAATCCCCCACCCTAATCCAAGAATGGGGTGGAATGATTCTGTGGCCTTTCACTCATAACATTCAATAGATTAATTCTAGCCACAATGTAATTAATTTTATCAAACTCATTGGACTATCGCTAGCGCATCTTTTATAATAATAAAGAAGATAGAAAGGGGTAAGAAAATTTTGGACATACTTATCACAATCGGTATAATGTTAGTAGTCGTAATTGCATATATCGTCATTAATTCTATGCGACTAAAAAAAGCCGTAACAAACCTAACACAAGAACAATTTATTGAAGGTTATCGTAAAGCTCAACTGATCGATGTACGTGAGCAAAAAGAATTTGAAGCTGGTCACATTCTTGGTGCACGTAATGTTCCTTCAACTACACTACGTCAACGTTACAAAGAAATCCGCCCAGATTTACCAGTATATTTATACTGCCAAAATACAGGCCGTAGCTCTCGAGCTGCACTGTTTCTTAAAAAACGTGGCTACAACCAAATTTACCAACTTCAAGGTGGCTTCCGTACTTGGACAGGTAAAATAAAGTCCAAAAAACAGTAATGAAACAAAATAGATAAGACAATAGCGACTTATATAAATAATTCACTCTTTGAAACTAAGTAAATTTATATATATTTACCTATATCGCTTTGTTTCACACCGAAAGAACCATCTCAAATGACTATGAGATGGTTTCTTTTTTTGCAAAAAATTCTGAGTTTCTACTATATTATACTTATTGTTTAACGTCTAACAAGTTACTTCATGTTCACTAAGCACCTAATCATGCATTGGACGAAATAAGGAAAAGCAACGCGAGGCAATGTTCTGCTCGTTGTCATTGGAGATTCTTTGTTGTGGATAGGCGATCGGACAAACTGAGGAAAGCGGCTGGCCGGAAGAAAAATCAACCTTACATTATCATGGCAGCTTTACTTTATAGCAAATATTCAACATCATCCACCTATTAACATATGCCTAAAAATACTATTTTTCGTAAAGTATTTCGCTAGACGGACCATAATCTTCTTTTTTTCTGAAAATAGCTGAAATTCCCCCTTGAATAATTATGTAAGCACTGATAGGATGTATAGTATCTTAAAATAATGTCATCAAGACAACACAATACAAGCTATGAATGCTATGGATCACACTATAGCAGGAGCAGTTCTGGAGAGAACGCATTTTGCGTCGCCGAAGGGTTCACTATCTCAGGCAAAAGGACAGAGGAGTAATATCTACTTTCATCATGAAAGCTATACCACATGAATGTTTATTTTTTCATATCCAGCATTCTCAATTGGTATTTGTTATTCTGACGTTTACGAGACTAGTGTCAATACTAGTCTCTTTTTATTTTCCAGTCAAAATTTTTATGCATCTTTGAGGGGGATTAACGTGGAACAACATCAATTAAAACGTGATTTAAAAAATCGCCATGTGCAGCTCATTGCTATTGGCGGAACAATAGGCACTGGTTTATTTTTAGGTTCAGGCAAAGCCATTGCTTTAGCAGGACCTTCCATCATCTTAGCCTATTTAATCGTCGGAACTGCCCTATTTTTTGTTATGCGTGCATTAGGTGAATTATTATTATCGAACGCAGGCTATACATCATTTACTGATTTTGCATCAGAATACATAGGTCCTTGGGCAGGCTACGTCACTGGCTGGACTTACTGGTTCTGCTGGGTCATGACCGCTATGGCAGATATTATTGCTGTCGGTGTTTATGCACAATATTGGTTTGATATACCTCAATGGGTACCAGCGATTGGCTGTTTAGTACTGTTATTATTTTTAAACTTATTAACTGTAAAACTATTTGGTGAGCTAGAATTTTGGTTTGCCCTTATCAAGGTCATCACAATTGTTGCGCTGATCGTTATTGGACTAATCATGTTATTTACAGGCTTTCAAACAAGTTCTGGCACAGTTGCAGTTGAAAATCTTTGGGCACATGGCGGGATGTTCCCGAATGGCCTATACGGCTTCCTAATGGCCTTCCAAATGGTTGTTTTCGCTTTTGTAGGTGTCGAATTAGTAGGTGTTTCTGCTGCTGAAACGAACGACCCTAGAAAAAATATTCCTTCTGCCATTAACAAAATTCCATTTCGTATTTTATTATTCTATGTAGGTGCATTATTTGTTATTTTATGCATTAATCCTTGGTATGAAATGTCTGCCGCAAGCAGTCCATTTGTACAAGTATTTACACTAGCTGGTATCCCTATTGCTGCAGGGATTATTAATTTTGTTGTTCTAACATCCGCTGCTTCAGCAGGTAATAGTGGTTTATTCTCTACAAGCCGCATGCTTTATAATCTTGGGAACAATAAGCAAGCTTCACCATCGTTCGCCAAGCTTAATAAAAACAGTGTACCAAGTAACGCACTTGTTGTTTCCGCAATTGTTGTATCTGCAGGAGCATTACTAAGTAAACTAATGCCTGAAAGCGCCTTTAGTGTTGTTACAACGATCAGTGCTATTTGCTTCATTTGGGTGTGGAGTATTATTTTAATTTCTCATATCATTTATAAACGGAAAAATCGTGCACTTCATGAGGCATCAATTTTCAAGGCACCATTTACTCCATTCGTGAACTATTTAGTACTTGCCTTCTTCGCATTTCTATTAGTTATTATGTTCATTTCAGAGGAAACACGTACGGCATTACTGTTAACACCAATTTGGTTTATCATACTAATGATGATTTACAAAGTGAAAAGAAAGAAATAACTACGTTAAGAGGCATTAAAAATAACTGTCCTGAATAGTGACCCTTCAAAGAAAGTGAATCTATTCAGGATTTTTCTATTTTTCTCAAAGTAATAATCCCTAACAAATTAACGATAGTATGAATAAAAGGGAGTTAAAAAAAAGAGGGTTTTTATTAAAAATAAGATCGTTATTTCTATTACGCTATTGTTTACCATTATTCTGATTTTAATATTATTGTGGTTTAGTATTGTCTACGAGAAAAATCCAGACAATATAATAATAGAACGGATTTGCTTTAACAAGGCGAGAGAGAACGGGTTAAGAGAATTAACAACTAAAGATCTTACAATGAAAAGGATTCCCGTAAACGAAACTAATTACCATATATACTTATGAACAAAAAAGATGACCTCAGCACAGAAGTCATCTTTTTTTCATTGTTTAAAAAATCGTCATATTCCACTCGGTCGCGATATGCTTTAGTAAATTCACTCCTGCTACACTATTCCCAATGGTATCAATTGCTGGTCCGTAAATGCCAATACCGCAGCCAGCAGGAAAAGGTGAATCTAAGCCTGCATGACTTGGTACAGCCACCAAAATTGCACCAGAGACACCACTTTTAGCGGGTAACCCGATAAATGCAGCAAATTTACCAGAAGCATTATACATACCGCATGTAACCATTAATGCCTTCGCTAATTTAGCCACTTGCTTTGGAAAGAGTTGCGTTTTTAATAGAGGATGATAGCCATCATTGGCGATTACTAAACCAATCATCGCTAAATCCGAAACATTGACTTCAATAGCACATTGTTTCAAATAAACCTCCAATGCCTCCTCTACAGGGCAATCTAAAAAGCCAGAATCCATTAAATAGTATGCTAATGATCGATTACGATTAGCTGTTTGCCATTCAGATTGAAAAACCTCTTCATTTACCCTTATTTTTTTGCCAACGATTTGTTCTAAAAAATGTAGGATTTTTGTAACCTTCTCTTGTGGTGAATTTCCGTCAAGCATAGAGGATACTGTAATCGCTCCTGCATTAATCATTGGGTTAAAAGGTTTTCCAGGTTGATGGCTTTCAAGACGAATGATTGAATTGAAGGTATCACCTGTAGGTTCAACATCTACTCGCTCTAAAACATAGGGTAATCCCCGTTCCATACACGCTAAAATAAATGTCACAACTTTTGAAACACTTTGCAGGGTAAACAGTTCAGCTGTCTCTCCTGCTTTGATTTCGTCACGATTTGGTCCGATAATCGAAATAGCTAATTGATTTGGATCTTTTTCTGATAAAGCAGGAATATAGCTTGCGCATTGTCCCTCTTTCGCATAAGGACGAAACTTTTTGACCCATTCTGATACAAGTTCATGATGATTGTTGATATGATTTGTCGGCAATTTTGTGTTCTCCTTCCAAAAAAATACATCTTCATTGCTCTTCCGTACACTTCACTAAAAAAATTTAATGCTAGGCAAAAACAGAGCCTCCCTAGTTTACACTATGAAGACTCTATCCGATATAATTTTTTAAAACTTTGATGGCATCATACCTTCTGGAATTAACGATTAACTGTAAATAGTATAGCGAAGATTTGATATTCTACACAAATGAAAAAAATAAATTTATCAAGAGACTTTTTCGCTACAGAAAAACCCCAAATAAATTCGTTATTCGGGGCTAGTACTAATTAAAATATTATGGCTGCATTTGTTTATAAAGAAGTTCAAGCTTTTTCGAAAGCTTGCCATAAGCAGTTTGCCACGTTTTATATGCAGCTGGCTTCTTTTCTTCTGTTGCCGCTTCGTAAGTTTTATATAACTCATATACTTCCGTAACTTTTTTCAAATCACTTTCTGCCTGCGTTAGCTTCGAGTAATTTTTCACTAATTTTTTCTCAGTAGAACTAAGCTTGTCATACGATATACGAATTTTCGTAACTTCAGTATCTAAATTGGCAATATATTCTCCATTTTTCTCAAGCCCATTGATCATTTCCACCAAATTTAAAGCAGATTCGTTTGCAGCTTGTTGTTTTGCTTCTGCTTCAACAATTTTTTTCCGAACACTTTCATTTATTAAACTCGTCTGTTTTGACGTCAATTTTGAAAATGCTTTAATAACAGTTGCTGGATTTTTTTCGAATGATTTGTCATACTGCTTCATGAATGACTCTACTTTTTTCACATCAGAGACAGCCGTAGTTAAGATAGAAGCATTGGTAACACGTTTTTTATCACTAGAGCTTAACTTATTATATTGAGTGAATAGCTCTTTAATTTTTTCTATAGACACTGTGTACATATCATTGTTTATCATTGCAGCGATTTCACTCTCTAATTTTGATACGTCTGGAACATTGCCATCTAATAGTTTAAGTAATTTTTCATACTCATCTTTAGCTAAATGCTGTTGGTTTGCAGGTAACTTTGCATAAGCTGTTTGCACTGATTGAATTTTCTTAACCTGCTTCGTAACATCTGTTTCTTCTTTAGCATCCTGTACTTTTTTAAGGAACGATTTGGCGCCTGAAATATCTTTACTTGCTGCTGTTAGTAGGTCGTAATTCGTCACATATTTACGGGCATCGGATGATAATTTTTTATATTCCGCTGTAGCATTCGCTACTTCTGTTTCTAATTGTTGCAGAGAATAGTTGGTGATGTTTGCAAAAGAATCGATTTTTGTTTTTAAAGCTAGGGCTGCTGCTTTATCTTGTGGTTCCTTACCACCGTTACCAACAGTCACATCTGGTGAATTATTTAAAAATTCTTTTGCATTATACACAAGTGATTGCTGTAAACTTGTTAGCTTATTATAGGCTTTTAGTGTACTGCTATAGCTTGATTTTAACTTACTCTCTGAGACCCCCGGTGTTTTCTTAAGTTTTAGATAGGCATCCATATCCTTAATAACTTTTTCAGCCGTCTTAAGATCTTTTTGCAATGTTAAAATACGATCATAGTCTTTAATTTGGGCCGCTGAAGTCTTTGTTAAGTTTTTATAATCACTGATTATTTTATTGACATTATCTACGTTCTCTTTCCATGTCTCTCTTGTTGGATTAATTGGATACTGCTTGTCCCCAACATACGATTGAATTAATGCGTTTAATTTCATAATTTGAATTTGTTCTGCATTTTCCGCATTCTGCAATTTTTCTTTATACGTATTTGGAACTAATAGCATTTGCTTGTAAGTTAACTTTTCGTAAGTAGAGCGGATCGATTTTGCAGTAGTCACTTGCTTGCTCGGTGTATCATTCGGCGACAATTTATCAAATGATTTTAAGTACTGCTCAATTTTCTTTATATCTTGCTTCGCTTCTTTTAATATTGTTTGGTTTTGTACGATTGCTTGGTAATCTTTTGACAGTTTTGATATACGCGTTTCAATTTGGTTCACTGCCGCTTGTAAAGACTCTAAGCTAGAAGGAACATACTTGATATAAGAATTTTCGTAGGATATTAATGCAGAAATTTGTTTATTAATCTCTCGTACTTCCGTAAGCTCGTCAATTTTGGATGGGTTATGCAATGCCATTTTTATCGCATTGTATATTTCATCATTAACATCTAAACTGCGCTGTAAATAGTCCAGCTTATTATAGTCCGCTTCAAGATTTTTCAAAAACTGAGGTAAATCCTTTTTATCAACATTGCCCATTTTATTCAATTTTTCTTTTAATGCATCGACAGCTGCAATATCTGCAAGTGCTCTTTTCAATACTTCATAATTAGTAACATTCGCTTTAGCAGTAGATGATAGAGCTTGATATTTTTTATCTAAGTCTTTCGCAAGTGCCTGAAATTCTCCAAAGGTTGTTGTCATATTATATTTGTTGCCATCCTTCAGTAAATCTTTAATATTCTTCGTTAATGTCTCTGTCGGCTGTTTAGATACTGTAAGTACTTTTGAGGGATCCGATTCAAGTGTATGTGAACCTACTTTCGCAGTTACTTTCACAACAATATCTTTCGGTTCCTTGTCTAAGGCATCCGTAGGGATCGTAAATGTTGCTCCTGTTGCCCCATTAATAATGGAAAAGACTTCTCCTACTTTATAAAACCATTGATAGCTGTATGTAATTTGGTTACTTTCTAATTTCGTACCGTTTGCATCAATTACATTGGCGCCTACCACTTTAACAGTATCACCTGGTGTCACAAAGTTAGTTGATGAGTAACCTTCAAAAACTGGTTCTTCAATGCTTAATTGCAATGGCTTTATCGTACATGTATTACTTTTATAAGTATCACTTGAAGTGATCGCTTTTACGATAATTGTTTTCTTTTCTGCTTCAGCAGGAACTTTAAAGGATATGCCTGTAGCACCAGGAATCAGTTTTTCAGAACCATCCGCTTCAATATAGTACCATTGATAACTGTTTACATATGTATTAGACGGTAAATTTTTCACATCCGCTGTGATTATGTCATTGACCTTCGCATCTGCGTTTATTTTAATAGTTGATGTTTCTTCTGCCCCTACTACTGCTGGTGCAACAATGACTGCAGGTATTGCTGCAACTGATAATAAAAACTTTTTATTCAAGACGTTTGTCCTCCTTTATACCTTCTAAATTTTATATCGGTCTGAATCTAAAAATTTCCCTATAATTTAGCAATCTATCCAAAAAGGTAGATAATACTTATCTTTTTCAATATAAATATTACTTATTTGATATCTCCACTATTATATTTGCGGTTACGTTCTTCAAAATATATAATCCATTTAACTATATGATATAAAAAAATAGGTCTAAGTGCTTTTCATTACAACAGGAAATACAGGAAGAAATAACACCTTCTTAACTCCACTCAACAAACGGTTTCCAGTATTAATAAATATATGTATAATACAACTGTTATTAGGAGGTCGATGGTAATATGGAAAATCTTTATAAACCTAGCTTAACAAGCCATGATGTAGACAGGACTAGAAGTTACGAAGTTAGTAATTTATTTTTTGTTGCTATGTTTGGTGGTATTTTTGCCATTGTAGCATTAGGTATCCAAAACGCAAAATGGCTAAAAATTGAGAAAAAATACATACAGCTACTAACGATCATTAGTATTGTACTCATTATTGCGAAACTGGCAATCGTTTATGCAATCGGACAACAAATACTACCAATTGAAGAGAAATATATAAAATTTATTGGACGATTATTTGGGGCGGCTTGTTTTTTCATCTTCTTTACATTTCTAAACGAACCCTATAAAGAGCATTTAGCAGTTGATGGTGAAGCAGAATCATTATGGAGGCCAGGGTTTATCGTTTGTATGATCTCGGGCTTAATTGAGGCTGTTACTACTTTGTTCATACTAGCACTTTAGGAAAGGAGATAAATAGAATATGAGTGAATACGAAGAATATGATGAATATGAAGAACCATCTTTTGAAGTCATAGAGCATTATTTCGATATAGGAAAATATACCCAAGTAATCGAACTTATCAATGAGGAACTACCTGACCATTTTGAAAACAGCAGGCTTTGGTATATGTTAGGATACAGTAATTATGCAATAAACGAATTTGACGAGGCAGAAGAACAGTTTCACGAAGCAATGAGATTAGGCTATGATGAGGATATCATATTTTATTTTCTCGGCCATCTTTACATGCAAACCGAGCGATGGCAAGAAGCAGAGGAAGCTTTTCTTGAAGCACTTCGCTTAAATCCAAATGATGCCGAAACACATGCTGCCTATGCTGTTTTAATGAAAAAGACAGGCCATCGTAAAAAAGCAAAGTTATTAATAAATAAAGCATTAGAATTAGATCCAGAAAATTCATATGTGTTACGTATGAACTTTATTTTAGAAGGCGTGCATGGAAATAAAGAGCAACAAATCCTTGCATTAGAACAATATATGAATTCAGCAGATAGTGAAATGGCTAAATTATTGCACCTTGGCATAAATGCCTCATTCCGAAATAATGAAAAAGAAGCGAAAGAATATTACAGACAAGCCTTTCTTTTAAATCCTGAAGATCAAACATTGCTCTCTATATTAGAAGAAATGGAAATTACAGCCCATCCGCTGTTAGCACCTAACCGTTTTATCGAGCGTTTAGGAGGTCCCTCTATTATTTGGTTAGTTGGTATTGGGATGACTTTCTTATTACTTGCAATAGGAGTCGACAATATTGCAATGGTATTTTTACAATGCTATGTAGTACTTGCACTATACACATGGATTTCAGTTCCATTAGTAAAAGGACTAAGAAAAATAAGGGGCCATCGATATGGATAAAGTAAAATGGTTACAACAAATGGTAGAACAAAGCCCAGCCGATCCTCAAGCACACTACTGGCTTGGAAAAGAACTTGCAGATAATGGGCGTTGGCTAGAAGCCGTGCAAGCATATTCTACAGGCATTTCTCTCTGTACAGATGATACATTGCGTATGGAAATCATAAATGAATTAACAAAAGCGAGTGTTCAAATTCAACAAACAACTTCAATAGATTTCCATTCACTAGTTGTTGAACATGAAGGTCATGATAATGATGAGATGATTGAGACTGAGGAAGCCATTGCCGCTTCTGCAGAAGAATTGCTTGAAAGAGAAGTCGAAAGTGACGAAACCGAGTCGGATCAAGACAACAGACAAATAAATCTTGGACCTAAGTTAAAAATTATTAACGGTGAAGTCCCTCAAAAAACCGTAAAAAAAGGTAAGGAACAAATCACTTTTGCGGATGTTGCTGGCCTTGATGACTTAAAAAAGACGATTAATCTTCGTATAATTAGCCCGTTTTACAACAAGGGTTTGTTTGCTAAATTTCGAAAAAAAGTAGGCGGTGGCGTTCTCCTCTATGGTCCGCCTGGATGCGGAAAAACATTTATCGCCAAGGCAACTGCTGGTGAATGCAAGGCAAATTTCTACCCTATTCATATTACAGATATATTAAGAGCATATACTGGAGAAAGTGAACTAAATTTAAAAAGCTTTTTTGATAAAGCACGCTTTCAAAGACCAAGCATTATGTTCTTTGATGAAGTAGACACACTTGGTTATAGCCGTTCACAGTCTTCAGAGCGTTCTAGAAGCTTAATCAATACATTTCTTACAGAGATGGAAGGAATCGATACAAGTACAGATGAAGTACTTGTCATGGCAGCTACGAATACCCCATGGGATGTTGATAATGCCTTAAAACGTCCTGGTCGGTTCGATCGCCTCATCTTTGTCGCTCCACCAGATATAAAAGCTAGAGAGCAAATTTTTAAATTGAAGCTAGCGGGAAGATATGCTGAAGAAATCGATGTAGCAACACTTGCCGCTCAAACTGAATTTTTCTCAGGTGCAGACATCGAAAATGTGATTGAATTAGCTATTGAAAATGTACTTGCAGAAATTTTAACAACTGGTAATGAACGTCCAATTACGACTAATGATTTATTACACACTTTAGAAGAGTTACAACCCTCTACATTAGATTGGTTACGGACCGCTAAAAACTACGTAAAGTACTCAAACCAATCAGGATTATATAATGATGTTGAAAAATATCTGCGGGCCCACGCTAAACGCATATAATAAATAAAATCAAAGAGGCATCTCAATTTGGGATGCCTCTTTTACATGTATGTTAATTTAGATTTTATGGGTATCTAAATACTGATGCCAGACTTGATCTTCCACACCTGTCCTTTAGCTTGCGTATTCATTTGTAACCTCCACTCTACAATATACTGACATTTTTTCACACATCATCTTGATGCAATTTCCTTGCCTGATGAGTTGCCAAGTCCGCATATCTTGTAGGGATTGGTAATCGGCTATCCTTTTCAATAAAATGCATCGTGATTTTAGTTGCTGTATCTAAATCAATTTCGTTTCCACATGAAACAAAAATTGGTTTAACATCCCTTCTACTCCTCAGAGCACGACCATATACTTCCCCTTCAATGACAATATCAGTAAACGCTCCTGTTCTATTTTCCGGCATGATAAAATCCGTATTTTCAATTTTATAATACGTTTTCGCTACACCAATTGTCGGTTTTTCTAAGTAGAATGAAGCATGTGTTGCAACGCCCATATTGCGCTTATGTAAATAACCATTTCCATCAAACATATAAAGGTTTGGATTCGTTTTCAACTTTTTAACAGCTTCTAAAATAAGAGGCAATTCACGAAAAGCTAAAAACCCGGAAATATAAGGAGTTGTAATTTCATCCATGTAATCAACTTGTTCCACTAATTTTTTTGAACAAAAATCAAAAACTTGAATGCAACAAACTCCATATTCTTTATTATTTTCACCCCAATAGGCAATATCCACTCCTGCAACAAGTTTAATTTGATCTTCAGAAAAATTGTTTTGTAGAGATATACGCTTTCTTAATTCATTTTGTTGAGATGTATAGTTTAGGATCATTTTTTCTATTTCCATGAAGATGATCATCTCCTCTTTATATAAATATACTATTACTATACGAAAATAATGGCATTTATCATAAAGATTGGCTCATCACCATAACGTGTGGTTGATTTCCGTTCCGGCTGGGCGCTTTGTTGCTGTCGCTTCGCTTTCGCACAGATAAAACATTTGCCGCTGACGCTTCGCTTTCGCGCAGAGCAGAGCTTCCTGGGGGCGTCCAGCCTCCACTTCAATCAACTTATATACATGGCATACGTTTTAACAAATGAATGGTGCAACTCAAAGCAAAACCTCCTAATCCATATTAGTACTGTGAAATCTACACAATACGAAAGGTTAGGAGGTGTGAAATTATTTATCTATTAGCCTCTACTATGAATTGGCCTTCTATTATAGGTGTCATGGTCAAAGTAATGGGTATGATTTCCTTCATCTACTTTAATTCGAATGGACATGCCTTCTCCTACATTGGTGTTAATAGAAAACTGACCATTAAAGGCCTGTACCCGCTCCTGCATACCCCTTATCCCCATTGAATCAGCTAGAATGATATCATCCTTTTTACATCCTACACCATCATCAGAATAATTGATTTCAAAACCATTTTCTGTTTCTAATAGGTGAATTTCAACAGTATTGGCATAAGAATGCTTCAAGGCATTGTTCAATAACTCTTGGAATAGCCGATAAATCATCAAGTTTAAACGCTCATCCTCTAAGTAAAGACGATCGATTGTGTAAATTAAAACAAAATCCGCACGCCTATGTATTTTTTGAATAAGCTTCTCAAGCGCAGCATTTAATCCCAATGTATCTAGTAAAGGTGGCTTCAAATTTTCACAGTAGCCTCTTAAATCATTCACCGATGTAATCATATGATTATGAATCTTAGTAAGGTTCGATTGAATATCCGCCTTTTTGTTTGCATGTATACATACATCCATTTCTCTAGCAATATGGAGTTGCTCTTGTAAAATCGTATCATGAAGTTCTTGAGCTAACTGATATTTTTCTTCTTCAAATCGTAACCAAAGTAACTTATTTAGCCAAGGCAGCTGACTTTTATCAGCTTCCTTCATATGCTTTAACTGTTCGAGAAGCTCCTCGACCATTTTTGTATTTTCTATAAAATTATTTAAATATAGAAGTAGTAATTCAAGCCATAATAATTCCTCATCCTTTAGATAAATGGATTTATGATGGTCTACAACTAGTATTCTTTTATAATTAACATCTTGGTGGATAAAGGCAATATAAAAATGATCCGTTTTCTTGATATCTCCCAAGCGGAGTTTCTCAAGTAAGTCTTCGTCAATTTGATTTTGTGTATGTTCTTTTGATTTGCCAGTTGAAATAACTTGGTGTGTTTGTAAATCATAGGTTAATACGTAAACATTATTCATCTCAAGATGTAAAGCAACTTCCTGAACAAATTTCTCAAGTAAGTCCTCAATTTTTACGACCCTTCCGATACTTTCAACTGTCTTATACAAGCGATGGATATAATCTCCTTTTGTTGAAAAAAGAATTTTTCGCTTTCGATAATCTACTTTCTCTTTAATATAGAAAAGTGCTATTAATGATAAGAAGGCAAAAAAGAATATTTCCGTCATTTTTGAAATAGATAAATCAGTAATCGAATAAAGGCCCATTAATAGCCAAATCGTAAAAGCAAATGAAAAATTAAAATAATGGCGCAAACGCGTAATAAAATATTCCATATCAAATATACGTTCAGTAAGCTGTGTAAATAGAAAACTATAAGGTATAAGCATTAAGAATAAGGAGCATACATCTGCTGAAACTATTTCTTTATGAAAGAATATAAAAGGCAACGCATAAAGAAAAAGAAATGGTAGAAAAGGAATAACAATACTTGATAATAATACTTTTAATTGCGGTGTTTTGTATTTGAAATAACAAATTATTAATGTACCAATAATTAAAATAAGCAATACAAAAAATAACCATAAAATTGTATTAGAGATTATTGGTCTTGCAAATGGATAAATAATACTAAAAATACTTAGAATGACCGCAATCAATGGTATTGTATAAAACACTTGAATTTTTTTAAATAAAGCCCACTTTATTTCTAAAAAACTAAAATAATTTCTTAAAAAGTGTATTAAAAACACTAAACATAATAGCAAGCTACCACTATTAACAATTATTCCGATGTTATTTAATTTGCTAGATGCTCCGATGCTAACATATGCCAATGAAACAGTGAGTATAAACATATTAAGCAAGTTCAATAGCACATCTTTTTTTTGTTTGTAATATAAATAAATCGAGATAATTAGAGTTAGGAAATAGTAACAAGCAGGGACTATTAACAAATAATATAATTGTTGTGGAATGTCTAAGTGATTTATTTGTATTTCAATCGTTCTTCCATCAGCTTTTAGAATCGTTAAAACCTTAGCAGATAGTATAACCGAGTCGTACATAATACTAGGTAAATCATTAATTTGAGTATGATCTACTTCTAAAACAATATCTCCAGCTTCTATGTCTTGTTTATTTGCCCACTCTTTATAATAAGGATCGATAATAAGCCATTGTCCATTTTCATCATCTATTTCAATACTTAAAAAAGGCGCGCTATAAGTGACATAGAGCAAATATAACCCTAATAAAAGATAGACACTTATAGCAAGCCAGTAATACTTAAAATTTTTTAACTTTGCCAAATTCGACTTTTCATGCATAAATTTTCATCGAAAGATTCTATTATTGCCTTTTGTTCAAGCTCTGAAACACCAACTAGAGAAGCCTTTTTTTCTTTTAACAATGTTACCAACGACGGATTTTGTTCTAAAAATTGAATCATGTTCATCATTAAAATCTCCTCATTTCATTAGTTATTTTCTTGCGTTTGCTGTAGCCACATTTTTCCTAAAGTTTTTTACCAATTATTTCCCAAGGAATAAATAACCAAATGCGTTACTACAACTTCATTATACAACCTTATTTTATACATTCAACAATTTTTTCTATAAAATACTAAAAAATATTAGATAATGTAGTATTTTTGCTCAATAGATATTTTTCGATTTTAAATTGTCAGATTATTATTGCAAATCTCCATTTACGCCATCATTACAAAATAAAAAGCTTATTCCTTCTCACCCTTTTGGTTGGAATAAGCCAATGTAATATATAATGTTTTACTCTTTTTTACTTAAAGGAACTACTTTTAGTGTTTGTCCAATGGCCCCCAATGATTCAATAAGCTTTATAGCCTGATCGTAAGGATAGTCCTTAACAAGTTCACAAGGAAGATTTTTAGAACACTTTAGTAAATCAAAAGCAGCGATCTTTATGTGCAGAACATTTTTTATTTCAACTAAATCTTTTAATCCCCCATTTGGTGAAGCTGTTAACACAATATTACAAGTAACAATAGGTTCACCTAACTCTTCTTCCTCTGACTTACTTAAACAACCACTATTAATCCAACTGCTAAAATCTACGGCAATGATAGATGCATTTTGTGGATTCATATCTCCGCAACCCACTGCGAAAACCGTACTCCCTGCTATATCGAGTCCCATTAAAAAGACAGTACCGCCTCCATCATCACCGATTGCAACATAGCCCTTTGCATATTCATTCACTTCCCAAGTTTCGTTTCTCTCTATTATTTCTTCTGTCCCGTAAATCAACACACCACCCGTAGTAGAGAGACCATTAGTGTATTTGAGGAAAGTTCTATATTCAGCGGGTAGCTTAAGATTCATCATGTCTTCAATGGCAAGTATTTCTTTTTCGCTTGCAGGTTCATATTTAGTTAAGTCTGTAATATTTTTTAATTCAAACATTTTTCACCATCCTGTGTATGTACCAAACGAACCTATTATCATCCCAAAAATTAATTTATTGATTACTATTTTCAATATACTTAGCATCAATCGAATCCACTAGCCAAACATTATCGTTTCCATAGTAAAATTTAACACCCTGGTCGTAGGCTTCTTTTGCTTTGATCTTCAATATTCGCGGGTCATGATCTCTTCTTTTTCCAACGAGAATTGCTGTCTCCATATCGACTGATAAATGTACATACTGTCGTGCTTGTGGAAGTAGTCCCTCTATCTTGATTTTCTCCAAAAATCTCTTAGCTGTACCATGATACAATACATTTGGTGGTACTCTTTCTTCTTTTGCTATCTTATGAATACTATTGGAATGTCCATATAACGCTCTGATTTTATTTCCATATATCTCATGACGCTTCTTTTCAGCCATATTGACCATTTCAATAAAATCATTAACCTCTAATTTGCTCCACTTCGGAGTGGCTAAAAAAGCGTCTCTTAATTGTTCAAGAGAAACCCATCCTTCATCATCTATTTCTAATTCATATTCCCATGGCGCGTGTCGCAGGGCATATGAAACTTCCTTGCTTAACTCTTCATAAGCCATAATTATTACCTCTCCCTTGTCAATTTAAGACGTTTCAATACCGGAACTATTCTTTTGTAACCAATGTCTTACCTCTTCGCCTACTAGAATTATTGGATGTTCATGTGACATTGATACTTTCTATAAAGGCATCCCTCAGTCCTCAAATCCCTGTTAATTTGGTTCCTTTTAGCAATGCTCTGTCAAACGATGCTAAACTTATATTAGCATTATGTGTTGCTTCACGAAAATCCCCTTACATCTATTTAAACTTTTCTAAACTATAATATGGATTAGAAATAGTATCTCCTACTTCTTCGATTGTCTCTATTATTTCAGCTAGTATTACTTGATCTATCCGTTTATTCATGTTTATAGATTCTTTTATTTTTTGAAAACTTTTTACTAGTCCAAGATTTACAACTATGGAAAGCATGATATCAACATCTTCATAAGAATCTGTATTCCATATTTTAGAAATCATTAAATCCAATTTATCTCTTGTATTATTTTCTAATAATTCGTATGTCATAACTTGTCTATCAGTTAATTGACTAAGGATAAGTAAAAACTCACCCTTTTCAATCTTACTTTTTTCAAATTGAATTAAAGTTTTTTGAAAAATTAATGCTATCGTATCTGTTGCTAATATATCTGGTAAATTTTCAACTTCTTTTAGTTTCATATATCAATTTCCTACTCCTCCAATCCAAAACTAAAATGAAAGAAAGTAGTTTTTAATTTTTACCCATGTCTAATTCATGATTAATTACATAATATTTAAGTCTATCACTCTATTAAGCGGGCAGCCTTCAAACCACTGATGATCTGCTAACGTTAAATGGATCAACGTTCTCTTCTTCTAACAAATCCTCAAATTTCTCTGCCCCATATGTTGCAAAATAATCATATTCTGACTGTGAAATGAAAAATGCTAACAGTAATTTTCCATCCTTTTCGTTAGAGTCTGTACAGGTAATACTATATTCTTCCGGAAAAGCATATAACTCAGTAAAATAGACAGCGCTTTTATTATATTTTTGAACAAAAGCAGCATCAATATTCTCTACACCACTTATCGCTAAGCCTCTCCCAATATGCATTTGATTATGGATACAGTAAAATAACGTATTTGCGAGAATGTAGCCTGGGCTATTAAATGCTCCATCAACTACCATGGAAATCTCAATATAATCGCCCATTATTTCTGTATATTTACTCAAACCAAGTGTGGTATAAACCAAGCATTCTTCAAAAACATTGTCATACTTCAAAATTTGGATACTAGGCATTTCTTCACTATATTTATACACCTCTCGATCGATTGGCTCCCCTAAAAATTTAGTGTAATGATCGAAGTAAAGTGCTCCATAGTTAATCATCTAATTTCTCCTCGAGTTCCTTCTATATTATTTCTACTTAAATTTCAACTAAAGACAGCACTTCAAAACTAGCACAGTAAAATTTAATAATCCCGTTTTCATAATCTTCTACTAAATATTTATTACTTGATTCAAAACCACTATTACTTAAATTATTTATTGTAAAGCCCATCAATTGATTGTATCTATTTCCAAATCCTAATAAATCGAGGCAAGAAATATTATTAAATTTCATCTTCAACATATACTTTCTTCTATCCACTTCTACTAAAAAATCTACTTCTAAATAGGAAACTTCATCATAATATGAATTGTATCCTATAAAATAATGGAAACCTGTAATATAATGAACACTCGTTGTATTGAAATTAGGAATCTTTTTAGGTATTTCTGTATCTTCATACCACTCTTTTGTCATTCTATTAATACTCCTTCGGCCATTGTTTATGATTAAAGTTTCCTTATAGCACTTTCATCTGAAATAAAGACCGCATTCCCGATTAGCCCCAGGTTTAAATACATGGTGGAAACGAAATACCAGACAATTCTGTTCCTTCAGCCTTCAAAACTTCAGTTTTATTATGAAATATATCGACTATCACTGTTATTTCAATTTTTTTCACGGAAAATATCCCTATCTTTTAAATATATTCTTTTTTCTTATTTGATTCAGAAAATACGTAAACTGGTGGGTTCTCTCCCTCATTCATTTTAAAAAAGCAAAACATACAGCCCTGACACATCCAAAAAACAAATTCATTTTCAGTAAGCTTTAAAGCTACATTATTTTCTTCTAACAGTTCTGCTCCCCAAGTATTCAATTCTAACAATTCATCAATATAACAGGATTCTCCACGAAAAAAAGTGTTCTCAGTGCCTCTCCCCATTGTTTCCAGAAATTCAATGTAAGCAATCGGTAAATAATGATTACCTATGAATTTCTTAACTTCATGAATTTCTTGCGTTGTACAAGGGTGCATCGGTATATTGTCTTTTTGAAATTGTGTAACTAATTCATTCAAGTATTTCATGGTCATTCATTCTCCTTTATTAGGACACAAAATCTATACAATCAGACAATGAATAGTTCATAGAAGTCACCAGTAGTTGGATAAGAATATATCCCATATCCTTTAGAAAAGAGGACTTCAGTTAGTGATATTGCTCATACTCCTTAATTTTTAGTAACACTTTGCTAATTCGAACTGCTAATTTTTCTTGTTCATCTTTTGTTAATTGTTCATCACTAACATCCTTTATGCTGAACACTTGCAGCTCATATTTAACATCTTGAAAACCTTTCACTCCTAATAATTCCTGATTCAATAAGTTTTCAGCAAGTGTAGTATAAACAATGAATTTTTCACTTTGTGTATTCCTACAATCTCTATCAAATCGTTGTAATACAGTAGGAACTAACGAATCTACATTTTTATTTTCTAACTCAAAATTGTTTATAAATTTATGGACTTCATCTATTAATTCATCATAATACCAACAAACACTTGAATAATAATCTAGCGGCATTTTTTTCAGCTCTTGTAAAACACGTTTTTGTCTAGAAAACAATTCATTAAATTGTTCCAACGTTAATTTATTTTCTTGTTTAATTACTGTAAAATCCAATTCCTGTACTGCTTGTTCAATATAATTCTTAAAAGTAAAAAGAACTTTTAGATGAGTAATTATTATTTCTGAAAATACTACAAAAACCATGGCTTTATCTGTTTCACTTTCTTTCGCCAACATATCATATTCATAAAAAGTTCTTGCTATTGCCTCTCGTCTACTCATTTTTTCTTCTTCTACTAATTCATCATAATCTTCGTATATATAATTTTTATATTCTTCGTAACTAAACACCAAATCTAACTCCTCCTCCCACTTTACAAAGCCAGGCAATAATTAGATTATAACTTCCAAATAAGTTTTTTCCAGTAAATAAATGATACATAGTCTGTTTCACCGTAATCTTTTAATCCTTCAATCTATTAATACAAAAAAGCACTTGATGCCTAAAATCAAGTACTTAAACTTCAACAATATTTCATAAGCCTATGTTCTCTTCTATTACCAACACCTATTTTAATTGATTTCTTCCGGTATTTTAAATAAACAAAGAGTATCTAATGCTTCAAAAATGTTGTCGCCGAATTTATATAATGCACTTGCATTTTTGCCAAATACCCTACCCGATTGAGCGATCAACATAATTAAATAACCACGATATGCTTCACCAACTACAATAAGAGGCTCATTTATCCGCGCCTCAAATTCCTCAAAGTCTTCTTTTTCATAATAATCCCCTACTGTTTCTTCAGGACAAAAATGAAATGTTTCTATACTTCCGTCAGGGTGCTTAAATTTATATGTCATCCCACCAAAAACGGTTAATACATCACTCACACAATCATACACTTGATATCCCATCGCTTCCAAAAACATTACGGTTTTTGTTACGTCCATCTTATTATTTGGATCCCAGCCTGCCTGTAGTAGTATATCTCTCGTTTTTACCGACAATTTCTCCATAAGCACTCGTTACCAATACCCTCTCTCAAAATCATCATTATCTATTTCTTTAACAAATACCGATATCCACAATACTGTATGCTCAACTGGATCAGTTTCGATATATATACCCTTTGAACTAACGTAGACTTATTCAAAATCATCCTATTCAAAACTCGGCTCAACTTGGAGTACCTCATCAATATTCATCCCAATATGTATCTTGTTAGATAATAACCCTTTGTAATCTTTCAATGCCGTAATCTTAAAGAGCTTCCCATTCATCAAATTGAACCACAAGTCTACAGATTCTTTAATTTCATATCTTATAAAAAACGTTGTAAACAACCTTGACTTCTCATCCATATTAGCAATTAAATCGTAGAACTGGCTTATATGACTATAAAGCTTAACCCCTCCAAGTCCTTCCCAAGGAACAATTGGTGAATTGTTATCAATCACTCTACTCACTTCCTTTACGAATATAGTTCCAAGCCGTCTCGAGATCTTTAAATATCCATCCAATTTTATCGATTGATTCTTTACTATCAACTCCTAATAATAATGTTCTAACTGCTTCCTCACAGCCCAATCCGACAATAACAGCTAATGGTAATGTGTCATCTGTACTAATATTAAAAGCATATTCTAGCATATCTCCCCACTCGTAATGTAAATCTTGTAGATCAATAATAACGGCACCTGGATCCCATGCTTCCATTGCTGCCCTTCCCATAGCGTTCATATAAATAGCATCAGTATCTCCAACAGATCCGTACGCGTATTTACCAGAATACTTTATTACTAATATTTCGATTTCTTCTGAAGCCCCAAAATAATAATCAACTTTTATATCACTTAATTGAGAGAGTTCGACTTTTTTTAGATTTTTCATATTAACTCCTTTCTATTAAAATTAATTACATAGGAGCTATTCTATTTCTTCTCCTGGAAGTGCTTGGCATAATAGTTCTAATGCTTCGAAGATGTTATCACCCAATTTCACTAAGCAATAACCCATTTCTCCAAATACTTTTCCCGACCTAGACATAAACATTATCATATAATCGTTTCGTGCTTTGCCAATTGCGATTATTGGTTCATTTAATCTCCTTTCAATTTCTTCAAAATCCTCTTTTTCAAAGTAAGCACCATAAGCCTCTTCTGTAATTATATGAAATGAATCTCTATCTCCATTAGGACGTTGGAAATTACATTTTAATCCATCAAATTCACTTAACATTTTTAGAACACAGTGAAATGGTTGGTAACCTTTTGACTCTAAAAAATCTACTGTTTTCTTAATATCAACCACTCTTTCAGGAAACCATCCCGAATTGGTTAAGATTTGTGTTATAGTTTCAGAAAAGTTATTATGCAATTAAACATCCACCTTATTTATTTTTATCTCGTATAATTCTAGTCTTGATTTTAATGAGACTACATCCTCTTAAAAGTGAGTACGATGCTAAATTAGTTTTGACTTCTTGCATTTTTGAGAAAGATTGTTGATTTCATCAGTCTTTCAACTATTTATAAAATATCAATTTTTTCTATTTCTAAGTGAGATGATTGTCTCTTTTATGTCATACAAATAATTCTTAGCAAAAGAAAAAAAACTCAATGAAACTTTTATCGAGGCTATCAATATTCATCCATTTAAAAACTGAGGCAAGTTGTTTATCCATTCTTCAAAGCTTGTATTATATTCTTCAATAGTAAAATCTTCACTAGAATAGTAATATACAGGTGATATAGAGCCATATTTTGCATTTATACAAAAATAATCACCGTTACCAATCTCGAAGAATGGAATCATATTTGCAATCCAATTGCCATTATTAACCTCATAATCATACACAAACCTAATTAAATCATTCCCATTATTTTTTCCGGTTGATACGTTTAACATGCCTGGTAATACATATTTAGAAATTAAGATAAAAAGATATGTAAATTCATCCCCAAATTTGCAATTAAATTTTCTTTCTGCTTTTTCCCAATCATTCATAGAAGGTGGATCTAAATCATCCCATTCTTTTTCCAACACTTGAGATAAAACGGCTTCCACTTCATCGTATGTCATATTACATTACCTCGCTTATTTTTAATTAGAATCTTGTTCCTCTATCCCTCTTCAACAAGAATAACTTCCAATTCTGCTCCACTCACTATATTATATAGTGCATGATAAAAATCATCTCCTAAACAGATAAGAAAATCATCATAGCCTCCATAAAATTTACCGGATGAAGCAATATACAAAGTCATCTCCATTTTTGGAATATCTCCGATGATAACAAATGACTCTCTACAATATCGCTCGTAGTTTTCAGATACTTCCCGAAATATCAAAATTTGCTGCATCAATTGGGTTAATAGTAAGCGCAACATAGCTATCCGATCTTTCAAATTGAATTACCAAATCACCATATTCCTCCAGAAAATCAAATGCTCTTTTAAAGACAATATATTCTTCATTAATTAAAGCAGATACATATTTACTTATATCAACTTTACGTCCCTTAAACCAACCTGCTTTCTGAAGTAAAACCAGAACTTTTTCTTCCAAAATTCCACGTCCTTTGATTAAGGCCTTAGCCCTTATCATAAAGAAACTTCTTAACTTTAGAGTTTAATCACCAAAAATTAAAATGAATTACCTTCATGAAGAGAAAACTAGTTGTTTATGTATCTATTCTATTTCCTCTCCTTGTTTAAACAAACAAAGATTCTCCAATGCCTCATAAATATTATCCCCGAATTTTTCTAAATAATAGCCAGTTTCCCCATATATTTTACCGGTTTCAGATAAAAACATTATCATATTTCCACGACAAGCTTCACCAATGGGAATTAAAGTCTCATTCACCCTCCTTTCGATCTCTTCAAAATCTTCTTTCTCATAGTAATCTCCTAAAGCCATTTTAGGTATCATATGAAAAGACTCTATTCTACCATTTGGATGATCGAATTTATATTCAATTTCACTAAATTCACTAAGTATCTTTATTAAATGCGGAAATAAAGTGTATCTTTTTGATAGTAAAAAATCGATAGTTTCTTGTATATCAATATTCCTTCCTGGATACCAACCAGACTGTTTTAATATTTTAATTGTTTCTTCAGATAATGGTTTCATAAATAGTTTCCTCTTAAATTCATTAATAAAATCTGTCCTACATCAGAAGCTGGGGTAAAGCACAATAAAGTTTACCTAAACGGCTGCAGACTAACTGCCAAGCCTCCTCGATTTGTTGGCACAAATAATATGGAGGCTTTGCTAGTTTTTCTACTGGATTATATCTGCCCTACGTATAGCTTTCCAAATAATTATTCATATCCACTCATTACTTGATCTAAACCGAAATTATTTACTAATAAATCCGTAAGAGAAGGCGCGATTAACACTGCATCAACTATATCCAAATTTCCAAAACCAACCATATAAAGACCAAAGCCTCTTTTACCTTCAAAATATATCAGAGCATTTCCCCCTTCATCAACCCCAATTGCAAGTGAGTTAGGAATATATTTTTGGATATAATACGCTTCATTCATTTCAATACTGTCTGCTGGCCCCCAAATACGTATGTACATTTCATTCTTCACATTAATCTCAACTTCTGTTGCAACCTTTATAAACTCAATATAGTCAGCAGGAACTTCTATTGTAGAGAAATCCATAAGTTCTTTAATCTGCCTCTCTGATGCAGGTGACTCTTTAGACGCTATCGAAAACATCGTACTGATTTCATCAAAAATGCTCATTTAAATCATCCTTTTTTAAGATTAAGAGGTCTGGATGGTAAACGCATATCAGGATAGAACTCCGCAGCTCCATCTTCAATATCGACAAAACCAACTAAGTAAATATCTTGAACGGAATTATTCTTAAAAATATCTGTAAGTTTTTCCTGCATAAAAACTCCCCTTTATTTCGTGAAAAATTAAATACCTATGTCTATATGTTTTATGTACTTTTTACTATAGTATCAACAATAGTTCGTTGTAAATAAATTTCCAATCTCACTATATTTGGACCATCCAATTCAACGGCAAATTTTTCCTTTGAGATATTTTATAAAAATTAGGATATCCTAGTTTTCCTTATAAAATCTTGATAATTATCACTTAAAGTTTCATTAGTAAAAGTTTTCAGCAATAACCTATTTGTTGAAGGAACAAAATAACAATCAAAAGGATGATGTACATGAAACAAAAGCTTTCACCTATATCGGCCAAAGAGCGGATAGAAACAATCGATGTATTAAGGGGTTTCGCATTATTTGGAATCATACTAGCAAATATTGTTTGGTTTCTTTATCCTGTCTACATGCAGGAAGATCCAAGTTTTAAAAATGAATGGACTTCTTTTTGGAATCAAGCCGATTACACAGTCAAATCTCTTCTTACTATGTTTGTCGATGGTAAATTTATTATGCTCTTTTCCATGCTGTTCGGTTTTGGAATGGTCATCATGCAGGAAAGAGCAGCCACAAAGCAATTAAACTTCTGGGGAATTTATTCTCGACGACTTATTGCGTTATTTATTTTCGGTTGTCTCCATGCCTATTTCATCTGGTTTGGTGATATTTTAACAGACTACGCAATTTTAGGATTATTACTCCTTCTCATGCATAAGTTAAAACCTAATGCCATGTTAATCATTAGCATTACTTTATATAGCTTACTTTTTGGGGTTTTAACGCTAGGAGCTCTGTCTTCCAATCCTACTATGACCATGACTATGTCAGAGGAAAGTCGCCAGCTCATGCAAGTTACAATAGATGCCCACCAAAATGGAAGCATTCAAGAATTAATGGATGCCAACCTTATGGAAAGAACTTTTTATACAATGCGTAATGGATTATATATCCTTTTTTTAGGCAACCCTATTTTTTATTTATTCTCAAATCTTCCGTTCTTACTAATGTTCCTATTCGGGGCAGCCGTTGCGAAGAAAAAATGGATTCAGCGTTTTGAAGACTATCGAAAAGGCTTTTTCATTACTTGGTTACTGACATTTATTACTGGTGGCACATTGAGCTGGATACTACCTTTCTTTTTAGAAAATGCATCAGCTGCTCAATTAATTCAACATATGAGCTCGCCACTCCTAACAATCTTTTATGCTATTAGCTTGATCTTCATCTATCAAACGGTTAAAGGGAAGAAAGTTTTACAGTGGTTAGCTTTCCCTGGAAGAATGGCATTCACAAACTATATCGGCCAATCTATCATTTGTACATTTTTATTTGGGCCATTTGCGTTTGGCGTATATGGAAAACTTCACTTAACGACAGCCATCATCATTGCCATTGTCATTTTTGTGCTACAAATGATTTTTAGTAAGCTATGGTTATCCAAATTCCGCTTCGGACCATTAGAATATGTTTGGAGATCAATCACTTATTTAGGCATAAAAAAATAATTATTCAGTAAGCACGAAATATAAAAAAATAAGCGCACCTTCTCAGTACGCACGACTAATGGCCATCTACCCTGAATTTTTTCGGATAGATGGCTATTTTGCACATGTGGCTTGGATTTTTTTCGACCAAGGCATGTAATTCTTTAAAATCTCTGGCTGCTGATGAATCGGTAAATTTGGCAATTCTGTCATTAACGTCACTAGGTATTGATAGAAATCGATGCCGTTTGCTAACACGACGGTTAGCTCGCATTGTGGTGTTGTCGTTCTACTATAAAACCATTCCAAGAATAGTTGCAACAAATGGATAAATATAGTTCTTATTGTTTTCTACAAATCTGTTTCATAGTCTTCTATTAAATGTGACCAGAATCCTTCAACGTCTTTCATTGCTACTGGATCAATTTGGTCAAACATCTTGTGGAGTTCATGTGCATATTTTTGTGTACTATATTCATTTTCTTGTTTCATTTTCATTGCCAATTCATTTTTTATTAAATGCTATCCGTTCAACATGATTGAAATTTAGTTTAATTTCTCCTATTTTCTTTAAATTTTTAGTTTTTTATTAGATTGCTGATTCGGTACGATAAATCTTCTTTTTCTGTTTCCGATAACTGTTGCCCTACATCATCTATATTGAACTGCTCAAGTTCAAATTTTATATTTTTAAGTTCTCCTTGATCTTGCAGTCCTTTATTCATTAGTAGCTCAGCTAATGTGACTTTAATAGTAATATTCTCACTAAGCGTATTTTTACAGTCTCTTTCAAAACGTTTCAGCACTTTATCAGCGACTTCTTCTAAGGGGATTATACTAATAATATTATCAAAATAAACTTTTACTTCCTTTGTCATCTCATGATAGTACCAGCGTGCCCTAGGGTCGTGATTTAATGAAATCGTTGCATCATTATATTGACATAATACGTAATCTTTTCTTTCCAATAAATCCTCTACTTCTTCTGTACTTAACTGCTCTCTGATTCTTTTAATGTCTAGATTTGTTAACACTTCCCACGTTAATTCCTTAGCACGTACAGATAATTTTGAATGTGTTAGAGCGATTCTAGCTAAAGCAACACGGATAGTTGCTTTCTCAGCTTCTCCATCATTCATAGAAACTTCAAAATCATAAGTTGTTCTCGCTAACGCTTCATAATCACTGAATTTTTCACCTTTGTATTCTAAGTATGTATCATAAACTGAGGTTAACAGCTCGTAATAATTCCAATCCAAATTCTTCACACTCCAGTAGACTTTATTTAGCTTAAGCTCCGACTATTACTACGGATAATTATTGTCATTAGCCTTCCACTTAAAACAATAAAAGACTCTAATTCAATAGATCAAGATGACTTTTATCATTTAGTTAATTTTATTAAATAGTTCATTTAACAAAGTAATTAATATGTAGTGACTATTAGTTTAATATAAAAAGTATTACCAAGTTATCATTAATGCCGTGCTTACAATAAAAAAACTTAATCCATCTCGTAAATTGAGTCGAAATAAGCCTTCAATGGATTACAAAATTGTATCTTTATGTACTTTGCTAACAAGGAATTTCTATTTGAATTTACAATTTCAATTTTGTCATAAGAAGACTCACCCTTTATCATATATACCAATAGTAATTGTTTGGTGTAGTGACAACCATCGTATAAGTCATCCCATCTTCCATCCTTACAAACACATCTATGTCATTATTTTTATCTATCGTTTCAAAATAAGTTGGAAACTCTATATCTATAATCTTCAATGTGGTTATCTCCTAAGGTTAATTATTGACTAGTACATCAATTATCTATTTCAGATAGCGAATCATCACTTATATCATTCCTCGGGACATCTAAATTCCTCCAATACCTAAGAGGATAAGCTGAATTCCCTACAATCAATTCACCTTGCCGTATCCAAAAAGTACCACCTCTTTCAAAAAATTTAATCATTGGTTCATATAAGTCTATATAATCAATCGCTTCATCTACTCCCTCATCTGCTAGTTGGGAAATTTCTAAATAACAATAACAAATTGCTCGTATGTAAAGGTTATTAATCTTATCAAGTTTTGGACAAATCTTAAAAATGTTACTATCAATAGACTTTCCAAGAGCCTTAGAAATACTGATTATAGGATACTTATCTACATCAATTTCTAAATTATCCAAAAATACATTAACTCTTCTAAGATACTCTCTAATTAATACATGGTGAGATTCTTTTATTTTATCATCGATATTCTCGAATTGAATTGTTGATAAGCGTTCTAAAGCAATATTTAGTAAATCCCCCATAATCTATACCTCACTTATAAAAAACTATGCCAAATAGAGCAGACAACTTTTAATAAACTTGACACCCAAAAGCTTCAAGGTAACGGAATGTACGTCTTCCATTCTAATCTGTTTTAGTTAATATGTTCGTAGTATAATTCATCTTACTTACATACAATTTTCTATGATATCCATCTTTTAGCTTCATCTTCTCTTAAGTTTATTGGTTCCTCTGTTGTTCCTATATTTATACTTAAAATCTTAGCATTATCAAGGCCCAAAACACCTTTGAAATTTGCACCTTTCACTAAAACATTCTCAAAAAAAAAAGAATCTTCAATATTTGCATTTTTAAAATTTGAATTTCTAAAATCCACATAATCAAAATAACATGTATTTAATTGTGAATCTGATAAATCTGAACCAAAAAAAATCGTCTCAGTACTCTCGCAATCTGTAAATATCGAATTTCTAAGATCGGAATAAGTAAAGTCCACATATGAAATATATCCTTTATAGAAGTTTGCTCCCTGTAAACAAGCATTCCTAAAAAT
Organism: Lysinibacillus sp. RS11; assembly: GCF_042019215.1. Classification (NCBI taxonomy): domain Bacteria; kingdom Bacillati; phylum Bacillota; class Bacilli; order Caryophanales; family Bacillaceae; genus Lysinibacillus; species Lysinibacillus sp. RS11. Next base: position 3,028,270 of record NZ_CP168124.1, read on the forward strand.
TGAAGAATAAAGCCAAGCTAAAATAAAATTTCCTTTTTCCAAATTCATGCTGCCAAATCCTATTAATCTAGCCTCCTTAAAGGAGAAATTGGACAAGTTCAGACTTTCTAATTTTCTTTCGTCAAGTACTAACTTTTCTCCCTTATCCCCTACTGACTCTAGCCATAATTGATGCAATTCAAATAGATGTATTATTCTTTTTTCATTCATCATTTTAATCGTCCTTTTTATGGATACCAGATAACTCTTCTCTTGTTCTTCCTCCATACTTTTATCATATAATTGAGCTTTGTTATCAGGCTTATTAGGATCTTTATTTGGGTTAAGCTGACTTGAATCTGGTATTATACCGTTATTAGAACTCGGAATATTCGCTACATTAATCAGCACCTTTTTTACCATTAAACCCTTTGACCATACCAAGTGTTGTTTTAGTTTCTCAAAATACTCGTGAATATGCATTACCATTAGTATAATCTTTCTCAATAGAATCTATTACTGAATCTTTTATTACAGTAGTTGTTTGAACTGGGTAAAGAACGTGATTGTTTATCATCCATGGTTTGGGATTGTAAAAACCTAACTATTGTTCACTCTCTGGTTTTATTTCAATCCATTCTACTTCATTAGAATGAATGTATAGTACAATTACATCGACTAAACCATTAAGAACTATTTTAATAGACTCACCGTCTCCAGCAAATGGGAGTACGTCTACCTCTAATATTTCACTACTATCCAGATTGAATAATTCAGGTTCAGTTTTGTAGATTGTCACATCAGAGAATATTAATATTCCAAGCTGCATTTCTGGTTCGATTTCAACATAGTAAGATTGCTTCCACTGACACAACTCTAACATTATCTTTAATTGCTTATTAACTTTATCATACTCTAATTCCTCAACAAGACTATCAAAAAGGTTATGAGCTTTAATAAATTCTGATGGTTTCATATTTCTCCTCCCAAGCTACGGTTCAATGTGAGATGCCTTCGAACCTTTTGGTACTGGGTTACCATTAATATCAAGGTAATAATCCTTTTTACCTGTGCTGGGTTGTGCACTTGATAATGATTTTTACCTCGAAAACCATTTCCTCCTGGTTTTTCAGGATCAAATCTAACCTTCATTCTAGTTTCCGATCAATATTCTCTCGTAATTTAGTATTTTTCGCCATTCTTTCTGGTGTTACATCCTTCCATCTGTTGTTGATTAATTATTTAGGATCCTTTGGCAAGTTATTAGTAGAGTATTTAACTTTACCCGTACCCTATGTTGTAATCTTAAAATCCACTAATAAAAAAACATCTATCTTCAACCTTATTAAACTACTACTTCTTCCTCTTTTATTATCGGCAATTTATAGGCTGTTTTGTGCTTCATCATGCCGTAAATAATGTTTACAAGCCGTCTCATTATACAAACCAATGCTTGTCCCTTTGTTTTGCCTTCTTTTAGTTTCCGTTGATAGTATGCATGAAATACTGGGTTCCTAGGCAGTTTACTTCCTTTCGCCACTTGTACTTGTTGGACGGCTAAGTTGTAAAATAAAGCGTGTAGCGCCCGGTTTCCTTGCTTGCTTTTTTGTTCCCTTCCTTTCCCACCAGAGCCAAAGTAAACAGGCGCAATACCCGCAAATCGTGCTAATTTATTGGCATTCGGAAAACGGCGTACGTCGCCTATTTCTTCAATTAAAGCTGAAGCTGTCACGAGATCTATGCCTGGCATTGTGTCTAATTGAAAGTCTAGTAAACTCATTAACCCTTTTAATTCTCGTTCCACATAGCGCATTTCCTGCTTCTTAAATGAAATGTCTCGGACGATGCTCTTTACTAGAAAGTCTCGTGTTTCTTAGTGTTCTCTTATTGTGTTTCCATCCTCTTTCACCAACTTTAAAATTTCACTCGCTTTTTTCACCGAACATGTATTGCTACTGGCTTCTAATAAAAATATGGTCAATTGCTTTACACTTACCCCATCTAAACACGGTGGAGACGGGTATCGTTCCCAAAATGCCAATGCTGTTTTTCCATCTACTTCTGAAAAAAACTTTTTATAGCTTGGATAGTGGTGACTTAATTGAATATGCAGTTGGTTCTTTAAAGCACCTTGTGCCTTTACTAATGCATTTCTTCTAGTGACCAGTTGTTGTATCGACCAGTATAAATCATGTGGTTTAGCATCTGGTAACTGGTCTAGTTTGTTCACCAAAATTCTGGCTACACATTCTGCATCCCAACTATCGCTTTTTTGTGTGGTCATATTACTTTTTCGTTCAGCGTATGAAAGAGCTGGATTCACTTCTTTTACAACTTGTCCGTGCTCATCCAAAAACTGCGCTAATGCTCGTCCATAGCCCCCAACATCTTCTAAACCAAAAATAGGTGTCAAACCATCATCCATATGTTTATAAATATCCAGTAAAAAAGTTGAAAAAGCAGAAGGCTTATTTTCAAACTTTATTTCATCTAGTTTTTCTTGCCAACAATTAATAATAACCGCCACATGGTGTTGCTTATGTAAATCTACTCCCACATAAAAATGCTTCTGTCTTTCGTGCATTAACTTATCCTCCTATTCAATGGAATGAAAATGCCGGCAACCTTAGTTCGAGCGTTCACCAACTGGTGCGCATTGGTACGAAAGCCTATCCATTTTCACCGTTATATGAAGATATATAAGTAAATGAGCACCTTTTTTAAGTAGCTCTTCAAATTATTGCAGGGTGTTGCCCATTTGCTTGTATTTGTCCATATGTATAAATCCCCCGATAAAAGCTTTCACGGTCTAAAATGCGCTTCACTTGTACTTTTGTAAATCGTTTCCCTTTCTCTGTTCGATGGCCTTCTATGTTGAGCTGTTCTGCCAATTGAGATAGTGACCAATGTTTTAAAAAATGTCTTAATTCAAATAGCCTCCGTACAACGATCGCTTTCTCTGTATCCACTTCTAATACTTTTCGCCCTTTCTGTACTGTATAACCAAACATGACACCGCCACCTGCATAGCCACCTTGTTCAGCTTTTTTCTTTCTGCCCCTACTTAGTTTCAATGCAATCTCTAATCGTTGATATTGGTCTAACAGCTCTAACATGCCATTCACTAAAAAATCATTTGGTTCATGTGTGTAGATGCTGTAATTTGGCTGCTCAATCGCTTTAACATCTACGTTATATTTTTTCAACTCTCGTTGTATCAATACTTTTGCCATATCAGAGCGCCACAAACGAGAGGTATTCAGTACAATTACTCGACTTACTTGATGGTATTCTATATCTGCTAATAACTCTTGCAAGCCTTCTCGCTCAATTGTTAATCCATCTTCATCAACTGTCGCTCCGCTGAGTCCTCTATCTTCATATATGTGAAGCAATTGTAGCTTATTTTCATCACAATACCTTTCAATTTCTTCTACTTGATACGCTAAACTATATCCTTCACGTACTTGCCCTTCTGTTGAAACTCGTACATAACCAACTACTTTCTCTTTCATAATGCCCCTTCCCGTTACAGCAATTAAAGTCCCTGTAACGCTTACCCGTTTTTTGCGGATAACTTGTGTGTAACGTCTATCCGTTACAACATACTGTACGACCTTACCCAAATTTTGCACAACCCTTTATTTTACAGTCGTTTTTTCTCTAGTATGGTCGTACACTATACATAACCGTTACAATCTAACAAAGAGGTGTTTTTATTATGTCTTCTACTATTCGTTTACGTCTCAATGAAATTTTAATTGAAAAACAAATGAGCCGTCGGCAATTGGCCAAGCAAACCTCATTACGTCCAAATACCGTCAATGATTTATGTACACAACCCATACAACGCCTGCATATAAGTACCCTTTCAGTTTTGTGCGACACATTACATGTCTCTATCCAAGACCTACTTGTATTGGAGATAAACGATTAACTCACTCGAAGAACAATTGAACTTGGTTCTTCTATCAACCTTTTCCATTCCACCCTTGCTAATTCGTCGAAGTCCAATCGATACTGATTCGTAAGGGTCTTTTTTATTTCCCTCCGTATATACTGCGTATACATATCTATTCCATCTCGCATGCTAGCTACCCGTTCTCGTTGCTTCTTCTTAAGTATTTGCCACTCTGTTACTACAGCCGCAAAATAATGTTCATTCTGTTTTGGTGGATGTTTCATTAGGTCTTTAAGCAACACTTGCTCATTTACCTTGTACACCACTTCTATTCGGCTTAATTCATGTGCTAAATAAATTCCTTTATTCCTTGCTAGTTCTAGCCGTTTATCATAAATCCTACAGTAACCATTCCGTTTACGTTGGTCGCTTCTACCAAAATATCGTGTTGTATCAAAGTGTGTCATATTCCTCCGTGCGTCTGTCGGTAACACCACTATATTTTCCAAGCCTGTTTGTATATCATACGCTACATCACAGCTCACAAATTCTACTCGGCTTGCCCGCTTCCCTATCATCTCTAGTATCTCTTTAAAATGTGAGTAATGCTCTGGTCTTGTTTCAATCCTTAGGGTATGTATGTGTCCTTCCGTTTCTCTAAAGTTTTTAAAATATATATGAATGTATACATCGTCACTTTTCCGTATGTGCAGTTCATAGCTATATGTTCCACTATAAATCTTCATTTTCACTTTATATTTCTGCACTGCCACCATAAAAACACGTAAAAATGCTGAATGTGGTACATCCTTATAATCTATAACGAACTTATCTATCGAAACCTCTATTTCCATCGCATTTTCTTCCCCTTGTATGCAAGTACTTGTATAAAATTTAATACTTAGTACACTAATTAAATAATCGTAATCCGTATTTAAACATGCAAAAAAAGCACTGGTCGCCTGTTATAGACAATCAAGTGCTTTAAGTTTATAAATTTTCTAAGTTTATTAATATTTGCAAGTTTTATAAGTTAGTTTAGTATTGACAGTATGACATCTTTTTTACCACATGGCAAGTGTAACGTTTAAACCCTTTAGCTTGTTTAATCTCGTGTGTTTGTTGCTTATGCCATCCATAAGTGGTCCTTGTAAGTAAAATGTCAACTCGCCTATTCTCGCTCTTATTGCTTAATTGTTAAAATAACACTCCTTGATGGTCTAGCCTTCATGAGTTATTAATTCGAATTCAAGGAATCTTTAACTGTATACAATTAAAAAACTATTATTTCCTTGTTTATCACCACGAGCTTTGTCATTCTCGTTAGTTTGTTAGTTATTCCATATTTATACTACCCTTTCCATTTAAAAGGTCTCGCCCAATTTTCGTTCTTTTCTCGCTATCCCTATTCTTATTGCTCAATAAATCCTCCAGATTAAACTTGATATGTTATTTTAACTCATTAGTCTGCTTATCAAGCAATAGACAGGAGATTTTTTTCGCTCCAACAAAGTAATATTTTTCACTATCGAAACCTTCAGCAATGAACTTAAAAATATAATTACCTTTATCCACTTCAAATTTATCTGTTAAATTCTCTATTTCTTCCTCAGTAGCTAATCTAATTACGGGATATGATGTATCTGTTTTCCAGCCAAAAGGCAGAGAAACAAAGTGGACTTGCTCAAAATTAATCTCAATATTAACCTTCTTTGTGGTATTATCCAACCGACCTATAATTGTTAAATCCCATCCATTTGATAAAGCAACATCAAAATCCATCCATAGCTCTTGAGAAGCATATTCATTGATTAGCGTTATTACTTGAAGTACTTCATTTTCATTCATAAAAAATCTTTGTTCACTCAATAGTATCACTTCCTTATCTATTAAACTGAATATGCGTATCTCTTGCAGCCTCTTCATTAAATAAAGGGTTCGGCCGCCCATCTTTATGCGTTTCCTTTAATGTACTTTCATGGTGCCATTTCCCATTAGAATCCATATATTCTGTTCCGTTACCAGGCTTCTGTCTCCCCACTCTATAAATACTTCCCGATTTTCCATACTGAGTTTCAGCTTCGTGAGCTCTTATCTCGTATTTATAATCACCATCAACCCACTTTTCTTTGAATCTTCCAGGTAATTCATCTAGCCCTTGTCGCTTCATTACTTCATCTAAGAAATCTTCAGGGTTAGTTGTTTTAGTCAAATCAACTTTACCCGTACCCTATGTTGTAATCATAAATTTAATCCATGTACTCCTCAGCAATTTGTATACTTCTCTTTAAGTTTAAGTCTGGGTATCTTTGATCTAGGCAATATAGTAATTCAATATACTTTTTACTTTGTAAATTATACGCCACTTCTTCAAAAACCTCACTTAAAAATGAAAGTTCTGTTTTTGTACAAACTTGTAAGAAATTCAGAGTCAAGTTTTCAACTTCACTTAGTAAAACAATTAGCTCTTCCCATTTTTGCTCAATTCTTGGATCATTATCATCTAGTAATGCTCGTGCACCTAAGACTGCTCTAACTTTTTCCTCAAACATTGTTAATACCCCCCCTTTATAACTACGGTTGTAACATACTATCTTGAAAAATCGTTCCTATCTCTCCATTTGTTTTGATTACACCTACCCTAACACCATTGTAATCACCGAATACTGTTACACCATCAGCAATATTCTTGAATTCAGGCATATTCGTTACATATTCTCCAGCTTTCCTAATATCTTCCTTAGTCCAATTTTCAGGAAACCGTGCTTGACTAGTACCTGTTCGCTTCCCTTTAGACTTGTGGTCTGGTACATTACCAACCCTTACCCCATTAGGATAAGTTTTTTCAATATTGTACTCGATGCCATTCTGTTTAAGAAACTCTATATTATCTTGACTATGCACACCGCCACTCATTTTAGAAACTTCTCCTGTTCTAGGATTTCTAGTAAAGTCGCCTTCATTTGCATGATTCAAGGATTTTTCACTAAATGTGACAGTTTTACCCGTACCCTATGTTGTAATCTTAAAAACCGCTAATAAAAACAATCTATCTTAAACCCTATTTCTAATACAGAAATACAAAAAGCTTATTCCTTTTTATCGTTCGAGTTGGAATAAGATTTTTGCGAGATTATCAAATAATTGTCTAGTTAAGATCATTATTTGATTTAGCCTCTTCTATCAGTTGTATAGGGATATTAAGAAAGCTGATAAAGTATCACTAACTTTATTAAAATCATCTAATTCTACACCTTCATCATAACTATATACTGCAGGATCGTCCCCTTCATTCAGATTAAAAAACCAGAACATATATCCTTGATGCATCATAAATATAAACTGATTATCTGTGAGCTTTTTTATGAAATTATTTTCCTCCAAAAGTTCAATAGCCCACTCTTTTAAATCAAAAATATAATTCATGGAATAATCCGTACCAACTAAAAATTCAATTCCATTACCAGCTTTATTCATAAAATCCAAATAAGTTTGAGGGAGTGTTCGAGTTGGCGATATATTGATTAATTTTGATATATCGTCCTTACTGCAAGGTTTCATGGGATAAGAGTCCTTCTCTAAGGATGTTAAGAAAGCCTTTATATTACTACCTTTAAAAAAGTTCATACTAAATCCTCCATTTTCTACTCGTCTAATATCTGCACTCTCGTAATTTTAATATTAAAAAGTTCCTTTTGAAATTGATCAATACTTCGACAAATCTCCTTATGAGAAATGATTTCAATATTACCATTATCATTTGGAGTATCTTTGTACTTTTCCCTACGAGCTCAATCATTTTCTGCTCCGAATCATTTAACCTGCGATTCTTAATAGAACCACTGTATTTATAATAGTTTTCTGAAGGTTTACTAAAATTATCTTTATCCTTTAGATTCGGTTTCGCTGGTTCTATTTTTTCCACTTACTGATTCCAAATAAATCGTTTCACTTCTAAATTAAATCCAATTTTCTTTAAGGTCACAATTGCCAAATCATCAACTAGGTTTTTACCTATTAACTCAAAAAAATCGGCAACTGATTTAACCATTCTTCAAAGTTATCAGCTTCTTTCTCAATGTTATTTTCCTCATGTGAATAATAATAGACTCCTGTGTTGGGGCACTCGTTTGAAAGAAGGCAAAAGTAGTCACCATTACCTACACTATAAAATGGGATTAATTCTTTCTCCCATCCCCCCTGTTTCATTTCATAGTCATAAGTAAATTCAATAGTGTCATTTCCATTTGTTTTAACATTAGAAACATTTAAGATGTCCCCTGGAAAAGAATATTCAGACATTAATTCAATAAAAAATCTAAATTCCATTGGAAATTGACACTTGAACTTTTTCTCTATTCTTTCCCAATCACTTACCGAAGGAATATCTAAATTCTCCAATTCTTTATCTAAAATACCATCTAATAAATTTGCAATCTCATCTCTTGTCACTAACTTTTCCTCCTTTTAAATTCCTTCTCCTGGTAGTATATACTCTTTTCCTCTTTCTTTATAATGTTCTCTAATTTCCTTGGTTCTTTGAGAAGAAGTTAGTTGCGAAGGCTTACCATGACGTAAAGTGGCTATAGAAGCCGCTATGGATGTGGTGACTTGTATTACCTGGTGCCCATCTCTAGTTAAATATTCAGTACCGTTATCTATTGCCTCTTGACAATATCTATACATTTGTTAATTTTTCTCTTCGTCTTTTTAAAGGCTTTCTAGCTTTTTTGCTTCGATGATCGTAATGAACCTTCTCCCCAGAGACCCGTGATTCCCCCTGTTCAAATTAAGGAAAAAAAATCCATCACATAACGATCTAAATAACAAAGAGTAGCAATATAATCCAATTTCTAAAGGATTTTGCTACTCTTTAAATTCGGTAAAAATTTACAAGGGCCGACACTAATTTTATTTTATTTCTTACCTTACTAAACTATCTCAAACTAGAATTTTCTACTTTTTATTTTCTCAATTATCCTATAATAACATCCAGACACTGTTAGGATTTATTTTTTCGTATACTATCAGTTTACCAACTGAAACTTGAAGAGAAAATTTTTCAAACACAGTATCTATATCTGATATTTTGCAGTTATTTACTATTTGAATTTCATCTTGTAAAAAAAGAATGATTAGCGAACGGAATCCATCAATATCAGATAAATAAATTCCTAATAACTCATTATAACCAGGATTAAAGTATAGTCTGATACATTCTGTTTTAAAAAGGGTTAAAATTTTTCTCTTCATATTCAATTAATTCATCATAAGTTGCATATAGATTAAAATCATCCAAACTATATACTTTATTTACAGAAATCAACGGATTATTTCCTCTGATGTAAAAACCTACGACATCCTCGTTATTCTTTTTTAAAAAAATAACTTGGTCTAATCGTTCATTGTCTTCCTTATCATGTAAATAGATTAAATTTGTAAATTCCTCTTTCCATAATAATTCATCCATTTTTTTCGTAAAAGATTTTATATAATTATTCACATCCATCACCTCAGTAAATCTAATTCCTCTAGTAATTTACCCGATAATCGGTCTCCTCTTTTATTTAAGAACGTAAAAATTTCATTTGATTGTACATTTACTAAAACAACAGCATCCCCTTTAACATATGCATTTACAGATTCAATTGCCCACCCCCTTTAAAAAACTTGAAAGGCATATTGCCAATCAAGGTTATTAAAGGAAAACTTTCATTTAATCATTAGTGATTATATAGCATACATTAAACAATATTTTTTTATTTTTTAAATGGTGAATAAAATTACTACGTGATATAGTTCCTTGAATAATCTCATAGTCACCACCTTGATATCTAGCTAAGAGCATTAAGGGTTTTCTAGGAAAACAAACATATAGTCATTATAAACAACTCCCAAAACATTATCATAACAAGAAAATAATAGATGTTTGTAGGGAGAGTGGCCAGATGTATCAATGGTTGCAGCTTGTTCTACCGTAAAGTGTGCCTTGAAAACTACCAAAATTACCTAAAAAATGGTAATCTGATATAGAAAAACAATACGTTTCCATCGATGCTGAATAGCTAGCAGTGGGGAACAAATTTTTACGCGTTTCCCTTTTACTTGATGTTGAGAATAGTATGATCGACTAAGGAAACCGCGAAATTGGCGGGTTACATCGTCAATATAGGCATAAAGCGGATCAGACGCCCACAACATGGAAGAGGTTTGCCGTTTTGGTTTATGTATAAAATGATAGAAAATAAAGGAGCGGATACACGATGGGAATCATGGCTTGTTACTTATCATTAAACGATGCTTTAGCGGATGAAATTGCCCAATTAGACAATTCCCATATCGTTGAGAAGATTGAGGAGCTTATGGAAAAACTACGCTGTCCCGTATATGAAATGGATAAATTATGGGACGGATTGCATTGTTTGCTAACAGGGATCTCTGCCTCGCAGCCGATCGAGGACCACCCATTAAGCGAGGCCATTGTCGGAGTCAACGTGCTGGATACTGAAGAATTCGTCAGCGTCATTGGCTCTGAAGAGCTTCCCCACATTTTAGAAGCTCTTCATTCTATGGATAGGACCGTCTTGCAGCAACAATTCAAGCCAGCCGATTTTAGAGCGAAACAGATTTATCCGGATATTTGGGCAGACGATGAAGCTGAGGAACTTTTCGCAGAACTTATAGCGGAACTCGATCAGTTAATCGATTTTTATGAACAAAGCCTTACCCGGGGTCATGACATATTAATCAGCATTTATTAAAACTGCATCAATATTAAACTGTACCTTATCGAGAGACTTTTTTAAGTGTCTACTCGACAGGGTACAGTTTAAGGTTGCCTAGCTTTTTTTTCAAAATGTCCTTTACAAAGGGTACACTTTACTCCCCCTTCTTCCCCATTAAGCAGTGATATAATGCGATAACTCTTCCGTATGTTTAGAAATCCAGTTTCTTTTCTTTAATTCAATTAACAATTCTTTAGTTGCAGCTTTTAAGGATTTTTCAAATTCTATCAAGTCGCATTCACATTCAGTCATTGATATTATTGTACTCTGTTTTGTTTGCACGAATTGAAATTTTAATAAACCATTTTTATTTACTACATCAGCTATAAATGGTCCGTCAAAAAAACTTAATTGGAAGGTAGTCTCATCTGAATTGTTTTTTATTTTTTCAAAAGCTCGATTCCAATCAATCAAGACATCAACAATATAATCTATCCAATTTACTTTTTTTATTTTTTGAAAAACATTATTCCCGTAGGAAAAATACATCTCTCCAACAATCACATCCTGTTGATACTTTACTAAACTTGAAAGATTAATATTTACAATAGCCCCCATCTAATACACCTCAGTGAAAATTTTTGAATATTATCAACGACATTTTAGACTTTGGACTCCATTTTCATAATCATATTTCTTAAAACCTTCACTTGGTGTGCCTAAATAAGATGTGTGACCACTATCGAACCTTCCGACTGCACTGTCATGAACTCTGAAATCTGAAGTAATATCCACTTTTTTAGGATTGATCCAATCTCAAAATGGCGAATCAAACAGTGATATAATGCGATAACTCTTCGGTTTGTTTGGAAATCCAGTTTCTTTTCTCTAATTCGATTAACAATTCTTTTGTAGCATCTTTTAAAGACTTTTCAAATTCTAACAAGTCGCATTCACATTCACATACTATTTTTGTTTTATCATATATTTCTTGCAAGAATTGGAATTTTAACAAACCATTTATATTTATTACATTTGCACTAAATGGTCCATTAAAAAATTTTAATTGAAAAGCAGTCTCATCTGAACTATTTTTCATTTTTTCAAGAGCCTCATTCCAATTAGTTAAGACCCAAACAATAAAATCTGACCATTTTTCTTTTTTTATTTTCGGAAAAACTGTATCTTTGAAAGAAAAATACACCTCTCCACCAATCAAGTCCTGGTACTTTACCAAACTAGATGTGTTAATATTTACATTAATCATCATATTAAATACCTTTCTATAGATACCTACAGTGTATTATAGGTTTACAATAATCCAATCAACCTAGGCAAGTAGTCTTACCGTCTTTATATAGGTGTACCCAAATATGAAGTGAAATCACTATTTATATGCTAGGTTGCCGAATTATGAAAGTCAATATCTGCAGGTGTCTTACCGTATAACCCAATTATTTTAAATTATTTTTGATTTATTCCGACTTAAATACTAAATAGCATCAAACATTCCAATATAAGGTAGCTTATTATAAAGCTTTTCTTTATCTTTTATCATGATATCACCATCATAATACCAAAACACTGCATTCGCTTTTTCAACGCCCTTCTTTATACAAATCTCTCTAATTTTTGTTATAGTTTCTTCCGTAACTGATAATTCATCTTGGTTTATCAGAATATCTAAGTCTATCTCTTGTGAGTGCTGGGTATATCCAATCCAGTCCTCATCGTAAAATACTTTCCCTATATCTTTACAAAAAACACAGATTTTATAATCCAAATCTCCTATTTCTACATCTTCTCTATAGTCTAATTCAAAATACTCATCATAATCCTTCTCAAAATTATTTCCTACCCAAATATGCACTTTAGATGTGTTTTGTTCTCCATAATTCATTTGTTATTTACACCTCATCTTCATATGATTATCATGATTTTTATTGATTATTCCAAGTGCTTCTTCCTTCGTTATAGCACTCTTTAACTGTTTAATTAATATGTCATGGAATCTCTTACTTGCACTACTACTGTGATGTTACCTGATATAATATTACCATCTCCATCAAATATATCTTCAAAAAATACTTTTTTATTACCATTTAAAGGAACTACCATTTAAATCCACCGTTTTTCCAAGGTGCTAGTCCGAATAAGTATACCTCAGCATTAGGATTACTAACATATGTATACAATGTAGGATTATTTCCCACCAATCCTATTGGATCAATCTGCGTGTACATTCCATCGGCTGGTGAATAATAACGGAATCGGTTATAGTACAATCTTGTTTCAATATCTTCATACTGTCCTTGATATCTAAATGGAATAAAATCTTTTACATCTGTAAATTCTTTTACCCTGCCGAATATATCAAGCTCCGCTGACCAAACCTTATTACCTTCTTCATCATAAGCTTCGATAGGCGTTCAAAGATAATCACTAATAATACTGTAATTACCTTCATTCGTAATTTTAGCTGAAGGTACAAACCCATCCTTAAATATCCATGTAACTAGATTATCTACTATTTTGGAGTCAGTCTTTAAAGAAGACATATCTCCCATTTCATTGCGAGCGACATCGATTCTTGCACCTAAGCTACTTGTAATCTGTGAACGATTGCCTAATTCATCGTAACACTCGTAACCCAATGATCATTTTGCTATTACTTGTCAGAATGGGTCTCGCTTTAGCTTATGGCCACATTCTCATTCAACCCAACGTTTAAGCAAAACAGGAAATTTATGTAGTTTGTTCTTTTTCGCAATCTCTACATTTGAACCATTTTTCTCCTTTACGCTATTAGCAAATTTTTCTCCTGTGTAACCGCCATCACATAGGCGGGAAAAGTAGTCCCTGACTTAAAAAAACCTATGAAAAAAAGGGTTTTGTAACTCTTCATACGTAGGTTCTAAAGTTATATTTCCTCAGAAATATTACCATTAATTATCAATTATTATATGAAGTTCATCGAATACTACTCACTAAGATTTTCCTTACACCTTTAGGTTTTGATAAATTCAGCCCAGCCATAACTAATCACCTCATCTTCAGTTGGAAAATCATATTTTGCATATGTGTTAAATGGCAAACATTGTTCCTGAGTTATTTCAAATGGACTTTTCCATTCAGAATCACATTCTTTACAACACACATACAAATTTAATGTTTGAATATCTTTTACAATTATGACCCAGCCTTGATCACACAATGGGCACCAATCAACTTTATATTCATTTATCATTTTACTCTCTTCTTTCATCGTTAGTTATTTTGAAGGAAATGCGGTAACAATTTTATTTGTTCCACCTTCTGTAATAATCGTAAGGTTATTTAAAATATCACCTGATTCTCTATATCCAGCTTTTGGAGAAGAGAGTGGCAAAATGCTAGTGGTTTGCGAATAGCTATCTCACAACGCTCAAAGCGGACAGCTGAGATGATATGGATATCTTAAAGATGACGAATCATTTATTGGAAAATATCAGTCCTGCAAATGAAAACGACTACCTTGAATATACTCTTTTTAACGAATTAGAAGATCTATATATCGCTTATGGGGATAGAAAAGGAACTGCAATAACATTTGTTCATATTGATAGAGAAAATCAAGAAAAGAAAAACGCACACTAATGTCAACAAAACATAAAGCTAAACGTTTTGGTATTTTCTCATTTTCTTTGTATGAGTCTATCAAAATATTCATCTTTTTTAGTTGAGAAAATTTCTCTCATCCAACCCTTGTCTATTTATCACTTCAATTCATTTAAAGAATATAAAGAAATGTTACAAAATATAGTCACCCTACATTAATTTTATGCATTTAACATTCTAAATTTAGATATACTAACTGCAACAACCTCTTAGAACACTAGATGAGGTCGTATAGTAAGAAGAGACGATACTCATCTTGACCCTTTTTTCATCATTAAGTGATTTTTATATTTTCTAAATACATACTCTTTACCTAAGTGCGTCTTGAATTTCTACTAGACCTTGCACAAAATCTTGAGAATGGTATTTAAATGAGCAACCGGTACGACAATTATAAGATGAAGGTAAATGTTCGAATCTTCTTAGGATCGAACGGAAAAAATTCCATAATACAAATCTCACTCGACACAAAAATTAACCTCTTTTGATATAATTTCAATTAATGTTTCCCTGTTCCAGGCCAGTAATATCTTAAATAGTTTGTAATCGCTTGCTGTTTCCTTTAATTTGTTACATGTTTCTTGTATTTTAATATTGTCAATTTCAACAATAAAGTCTCCTACCTCCTCACCTATAGCATCAAGTGCTTTTACACTTATCGTATCTATACAGTCGATACCTATTCCCCATATTTTATCGAATGGAATTTGTCTGCTGCGTCCTAGCATCTTACATTCGTCTGGTGTTTGCGCTCTTATAATTTGTAATGCAATTTTATCAGCACCAAACAATTTAGCTTTACGATACATTACAGCTTGTTCACTCCATTTAAAAAGTTGTCCTTGATGCTTAAATGGAGAGTAATAAAAGTTAGAAAATACATCTTGCTTTCCCTAGAAAAATACAAAGTCTTTAGCTTCTTTCATAATTAATGCTCCTTTTTTGAACTTAATTGACAATCCTTTTTTATTTGGTTTTAAATCCTCAAAACCTGGCTTGAATTTGGTCTCACTCAAGATTTAATCCAATTGAGTATTAGGCTTTCAATCTCTATTAAGTTTTTTTCATTTAACACACAATTGATTACTAATTCATCATTATGATTATCCATCGTACTATTTATCCAATGAGAAAGTTCTTGTTGGTCTCCCATATCTGTCTGAAGTATTCTGATAATCTTTTCATTTTTCAATGATTTTGCAGAAAAAATGGGATTTGCATTCATCATACTTTTCCCGTTCGAAAATTTAGTGTTGTAAAAAGGAGAAATCCATTCATTTTTATTTTTACTGTTTTTATCTAAAATGCTTAGAAAAAAATCAAGCCAGAATTGCTCTAACTCAGCATAAACATATTCATCTTCTAAATAAGTATTGAATTTCTGAAATTTATGATGTGGAATCATTTACACCCCCCTTCCCTTTTGCAGGTGATGGATCAGGAACAATCGGGTCTGGCTGTGTATACATCCCCTCTTGTGGTGAGTAGTACCTATATCGATTATAGTAAAATCTTATTTCTTCATCCGCATACTGACCTTGATACCTAAATGGGATGAAGTCTTTCTCACCTGTAAATTCTTTCACTCGTCCATAAATATCAAGCTCAGCTGACCAAACCTTATTACCTTGTTCATCATAAGATTCTACAGGCGTTCCTAGATAATCACTAATAATACTGTAGTTACCTTCACTCGTGATTTTAACTGAAGGTACGAACCCATCATTAAACACCCATGTGACTAGATTATCTGGTATTTCTGAGTCGTTCTGTGATGGATGCTCATCTATATTTTCAAATATATCTGAATTATTATGCAAGAAATACTCATGTAGGATAGTATTCCCATCCCAAACGAAACTTGTTGTTTTCTCGTCAGAACACTTTTCTATTCGTCTACCAAGCGAGTCATACTTGAAAGTAACTTCTGTGTAGTCTGGTTTGATGACCTTCGACATCATGCCATTGCCGTTATATTCGTACTTCCATGTATCACCGTTCTTCTCAACTTTCTTAATCAGATTCCCTTCATCATCATAAGAGAATATTGCCTCTCTCGTTTCAAGCAATCTGCTGCCGGGACCATAAACACGATCTGTCTTTTCTTTTGTTTCATATAAATTCCCGACATCATCGACAATACGATGTAAGAAGTCAAATTGATCACCTTGATTGGACCAGACGAGGTTACTGAATTCATCGTAACCATAGGTAACTTTTACACCGGTTAACTCTTTTACCATGCTTCGTAATTGATGATTGACATCCCAATTATACACGCGTCTTCGTGTATCGCGATTTTGACTACTTATTCGGTGGTGTGTTGGTCTACCTGTCGGATCATATTGCCATTTGCTAATGACATCCCTGGTAGGGTTCTCTCAATCTCTTGACCAAGTTCATTGTACTGCATGGATGCTGTCCACTGTTCTTGCTCTGAGCGAGAGGCTGTGATTTGTGACACATTGCCCATTTCATTACGAGCGACATCGATTTTTGCACCTAAGCTACTTGTAATCTGTGAACGATTGCCTAATTCATCATAGCTACTCGCAATCCAATGAAACAGGCATAAATGAGATTCCTGTTTGGACATTAATAAAACTATCAGATTATTATGGTGTCAGTGTTAATTATATTTTAGGGAAAATAAATGAGAGACAGACCTCACCCAAAAGGGGAATAATAAAAAAGAGTAGCAATCCCCAAAGAATTTTTGCTACTCTTTTGATGTAAATATAAATATTTTCACAAGTAAATCCACTGAATTTTTAATTTGTACGAATCATATTGTTCTGTGAAAAGTTGCAACATTTCTTCTCTTTTATTTCATAGAGATTGCTGATTTCACTACAGTGTAAGATCTTTAATTACGCTCCGGTATAAGATGCTTTAGCGTATTAGCATCTGCCGAAAATCGAACCAATGTACTTTTGCCATATACATTTTCAATTATATATATTCAATAACCTTTAAAAATACAGGATCTGTATCAACCTCTATTAAACCTTCAATTACTGGAAACAAATCTTTAATAAGTGGATGTTCAATATTTTCCACATCTAAACCCATTCCTTTTCTCAGCAAAAGGGGAGCTAATATTTCTGAAGGTAAAAGCATTTTGTCTTCTCTATCAAATTCTTGGTACATTTTTGTTCTACTTAAATGAAATTCACAGGCTTGATTCACAGAAGCATTAATGTCTTTCTTTGTTTCATCCGTCAAATCGTTTAACAAATTAGAATATATGTCATTAAGCGGTTTTGGGAATTCATGAGGAATTTCTTTATCCTTATAAAATATTGAAAACATTTTGTTAACAAACTGGCAAACTGATTCAGGTGGCTCTACAGTAAAATCTATTTTCTCAGGAGAGGTATACTGCAACAATTTATGTGCTTTATCTACTTCTTGTAAAATTAATAGATTACAAGCAGACAAACATACATCAACAAACCAAATTGGTTTAATATCTCCCATTTTTTCTGATGCATATAATAGATGATCTATTGTTCCCCATAACATACTTTGTTTAAGTGAATATGAATACTCCCCCGTATTATTAAAATAGCGTTCTAAAAAGTCAGCACAATACCATGTGGAAAGTGTATTACCTGCAATGCCTAAGGAAATAAAATCATTTTTTTCTTTAGGGCTTTTCAAAAATTTCTCTATAATCGTATAGCTTTCCTCATACATATAAGGTCGTTCTTTATCTGCAAACCCTTTGCTCCATCTTTTAACTTTATTCTGTATTTTTTTATGAAGACTGCTTTCCAACCCTAATCCTCTCCTTACGGGCACCATTTTTTACCTCTCACCTTTATAACATTACGATTTGCATCCACAAAAACATTTATTTTAGTCCCTTTTTTTATTCCACCTTGTGCTCGAATTTCACCTAATATTCTTCTTGCATCTGCCTTTTTAGAAGCAGGAAGAATTCGGCAATGACCACTCCCCGTACCTGCACGGTTAAGGCGATCTTGAGTATACTTATTTGCACCTAATGATCTCTGAGCAGGTGAAAGACTAGGATTTCAATTAGTTTTTGTCGTTTTTATTTCATAAGCACTCCACTCGCCATTGTATTTATTCTTTGCCAGTATATCAACACCATCACCAGAATTACACACGTGTCGATTATCTAGTTTCTTCCAATAAAAATTAAATAAAAAGAGAGATTCTCATGTAAAATGTTAGTTACGACACAAACAATTACGAAATGAGGAATCTCTCTTGAACAAGAATAACACGATTCTTACGCTCATTCAAAACTTTCTTTCAGAGGAAGAATGGCAATCAATCTTAAGCGAATTCGGTTATGTAGAAACAGCACGAAAATGTACGGTTCCTATTCTTATTTCTTATTTAATTGGTGCTGCAACGAACGAGTGGAAAAGTTTACGCCACGCAGCGGATGTGGGTCCAAGTAACGGTCTTGTTTCGGTGAATCATTCATCGCTTTCTAAACATTTAAAGGCACTCGATTACGGCATCATCAAACGTATTTTTGAAGTGATTGTCAGGAAACTCAATCGTGCAGCTCGTCGTCAGTTGAAGATGCCAAAAACGTTATTAGCCGTTGATTCAACTACAATTACAGTAGGCAAAACACGTTTACATAGGGCTGTCTATCACGGCGAACGTTCAGGTATCAAATTACATGTTAGTTTTACTAATGAAACTTCGATGCCCTTAAAAGTTGTAGAAACAACCGTTTTAAAACATGATGGTCCCATTGGAGAATTCCTTGAAGATAAAAGGTTTATCCTCGTTTGTGACCGTGCCTACTTTTCTATTGATAAAGTCGATCGTTACTTGAAAGAACATCAACATTTCGTGTTGCGTTTAAAAGACAATGTGCAATTAAATCGCAAAAAATCGCTCCAAGGTAGTCGTACCAACGATTCCAATGTGACAGCTGATTTTACTTGCACGCTTGGAACATCACAAAAACAAACGAAAAAGCGCCATCGTGTCGTTCAATTCAAGGCTGGCTACTTGCGTATGGTTATCTTTCGCAAAAACAACATCATCATAGGCATTGTATTTTAATTGAACGTCATTACCATCTGAAAGGTTTGCCCGTACAAGACGATTCAAGTTATCATAATGGAACTTTTCTGTGGCCCCTAGCGGATTGGTCGTTGTGGCACAATTACCATGACGGTCGTACGTCCATGTCGAACTTGTGCCGTCTTGCAACGTCACTTGGCATAAGTTCAGATCGGCGTCATATGCTAATCTTACCATATGGTCTTGCGCATTCGTCACCGTTTTAATTAAATATTGTTCATTATATGAAAATTCAGTCTTCGCGCCATCTTCTAAAATATTTTCCTGTAACGTCCCATCTTCATTATAAATCCATTGACGACTTCCGCCCTCTGCATTTACAACTTGAATCAACCTATCTTTCTCATCATACTGAGAGCATAAGATACTGCCGTCTACAAGAGTAATCGTCGCCGGATTTGCCCACTCATCATAGCTAAACGTCGTCATATGTTCATCTTCATCTACTACTTGGAGTAATTCAAAATCCTCATTATATTGATAACTAACATCACTACCATCTGGATGAACAATTTTCGTACAGAGATTATCTTCGTTGAAATAATAATAATAACTCTTATGACCTAAGCTATTCGTAATTTCGTTATAGCCCTCATGATACGAAAGCTCACCTGCAAGGACATTGCCGTCTCCCCAAGTTTTGATGACTCGTGCACCTGTCGTTGGGCCATCATAGCGCCAGAAGAAGCTATTTTTATTACGATCTATATTTTGCATCATTAAATGATTGTTATATTTTAAATGCGTACTTTTGCCCTAACGCATCTTGGATTTCGATTAAATCTTGTTGATCATTGTAAACATAACGAACTAAGACTTCACGGCTCATCTGATTACGTAAGGCAACCTATGTCATTCTACCTACCTCATTAGTAGTAACTTCGAGCACTCTACCAACACTGTCTGTTACTTGACATAGGAACCCTTTAAGGTTATACGCAAATTGAATATGATAGGCTTGCTCATTTCTTACTTCTTTTAATCGGTATTTTGTTTCTGTTGTTTGTTCAAATACATATATCAATCGTGTATCATGCTCAAATAAATGATACTCCTTGCCTGTATTTGTTAGAAAAGGCTTTAGAGTGCCTATTTCTCACTAACCGCTTGCAGATTTGGATTACATTTGAAATATTTTTGTTCATTTTTCGTAAAATATCTTTTGGGTCATTATACTCTACCCCAACTTCTTTTTTCTCATTATAAACAAAAGTACCCTATAGGATAGACTTTTTTCAAAGTGTCTATCTTATAGGATACAGTTTCAATTGATACGTCTATCAGTACCAGAGGTGCCTAGTTGTTTAAATGCGTTATTTGATTACGGGCTTACAGTATAACTGCTAAATATTCTCTTTCTTGATATCCAGAAAGTAAACCCGTGTCAATAAAGCTTTATGAAGAAATAATATCAATATATTCTTTATATTCTAAAGGGATTGGTCTATCAAAAATCAAATCTTTTAAAGGATCTACGTTTTTCCCAAACTTATAACAAAGATATAATCGTTCATTAAGTTCTGCATACACCCGGACGTTGGTTAATTCATATTTATCTATGGTCTCGCTATCAGTTTCAGGAATAGAAGGCATAATTATTTGTGTTTTATAATTACCGGTAGACATATCTTCTTCTATTAATCTACCTCCACCTTGCCCCAGTATTAATACATTCCGTTCATTTGTTGTTCCTTTCCATACAGTAACATGTCTACTTCCCATACCTAAAGATTCTATTTTATATTTTGGAAGTTCGAAATTTGTAAGGGGTTTTATGCTTTGTTTATAAATATTACTATTCTTAATAAACTGTCTTGTTACTGTCGTACTAAATAAAATAGGAACTTCGTTTAAATTAACATCCCCCCAATTATTATTTTCACTGTATATATCAAAAATCAGTAATTGAGCATTATTTATCATTTGAGCTAAAACATAAATATTATTCTTCCTGTCTTCATCTTTGCTTCTTGTTTCAATACTAATCACTTGATTAGCTTTCCATAAAATTTTGGCCATAATCCCCAAACCCTCTTTTTTTGTTATTTACAACTTGTAGTTTTTAGATACTTATCTGCTGCATTCAGATATTTTTTTCTATTTTAGTTTCCTGCTCCTACTGGATTTTGTTTATTAGCAACTTTTTGTTTTATATATCAGAATTATTCTGTGAGAAATACTCATGTAGAATAGTATTCCCATCCCAAACAAATTTCGTTATCTTTTCGTTTGAACACTTCTCTATTCGTCTACCTAGCGAGTCATACTTGAAAGTAACTTCTGTGTTGTCTGGTCTGATGACCTTCGACATCATGCCATTGCCATTATACTCGTACTTCCACGTATCACCATTCTTTTCGACTTTTTGAACCAGATTTCCTTCCTCGTCATAAAAGAATGTTGCCTCTTTCGTTTCAAGTAATCTACTTCCGGCACCATAAATACGATCTGTCTTTTCTTTCGTTTCATACAAATTCCTGACATCATCAACACTACGATATAAGAAGTCAAATTGACGACTATCTTGATTTGCCCACACGAGGTTACTAAATTCATCATAATCATAGGTCACTCTTATACCCGTTAACTCGTTTACCATGCTTCATAAGCGATGATTGACATCCCAATTATATACTCGTCTTCGTGTGTCGCGGTTTTGACTATTTATTCGGTGGTGTATCGGTCTACCTGTTGTATCATATTGTGATATTTTGTTTTCTTGTATCAAAAAAACAGTAAATCAATACACGAAAAAACAAGTCCATATCTAACAAAAAAACATATGTAAAGAAAGAGCTTATTGATGTCTTCTTTACATATGTTTCGGTATTTAATAACAATCATTTATATCAAGTGATTAATAGGAACAGACTGTTGTACAAACTGTTTTAATCTTAGCAGTTTGCGGTATCAACAATATCAAATTCCATGGATAAACACAATGGAATGAAGCCATTCTCTTCGATGAACTCTTTCACTCTGCCATATACATCAAATTATGATTGATTTATGATATAATTCTCTGAATAAATTTGCCTCTTCTTTAGCTTTTGGTATTCGTACTGCTTTTAAATAAGATTGTAGTTCATTGGATTTATTTTTGATGACAAAATATTCGATAAAAAAAGAAAGTAGGAATTCTTTATTTGGAGGAAGAATGGCAACAATTTCATCCTTATCATCGGGATCAGGTTCTTCATTTTCTGGATATTCTTGTTCAAAGTTAATTTCCCCCATAGATCTAAGTAGAGCATATTTGGTTAATTCTTCTTTGTCTGTCTCCATTAAATTAAGTAGTTCTTTTGCTGACAACCCAGCTTTATATAGTCGCCTAATGTTTTGGTCTAATCCCCCAGTCCAAATTTCTTCATCTACTTCCTTATATTTTCTTACTTTTTCTAAAATTACATTATATGCTTGTGATTGAACTAATTCTTTTACGCTCTGTAAATTTTCCATAATAACCCTCCATTAATTAAGGACATTTTCCGAATGTTCCTGTACCTTTTATAATCCTCTTTAATTGTGAACCAGTGTGCCTAAACTCATCCATTGTCTCATGTGCCCAAGGTGTAACAGGAGTTAAATTCCAAAATTTATGTGCTAATTTACTACCTGATCTTTGTGATATATAAGTATGATGTAATTTCATTGAAACTTTCTTTATTACCCCACAATTTCAACCAAAATTTGAGGAGCTTTTCCTTTTGCCATCCTAGCTAAATTAGCAGGAGAATATTTGTAAATTTTACCATTAGAACCTTGAACAAATGGATTTTTTAATGCTTCTTCTTTCCAGAAGTTCTTTCTAGCAGTATTCCAAGTTATTAATCCAAATGGATCAATCCATATATTTGGGTCACTTACATACCCATAAATCGTCGGATTTCCACCCTCAAGCCCTAGTGGATCCAGCTGCGTATACATTCCCTCAATCGGAGAGTAGTATCGGAATCGATTATAATACAATCCTATTTCTATATCTTCATACTGCCCCTGATACCTAAACGGAATGAAATCCTGCTCTCCAGTGAACTCCATCACTCGTCCATAAATATCACGCTCAGCTGACTTTAAGACAATGTTTATCTTTGTTTTCTCTTCTAAAATGAAATGTAATTTATTTTTATTTTACATTTTTCATCACCATGTAGCACCAAAGTGATGTAAACTTATTTGCAATATTGATGTATGTCCTCTTGACAGCCAATAATTGCACGAGAAAATAAATCCGTAATAATGGATTCATCTTCACATGTATTTTTAAATGAAATAGCAAACTTCTCTAATGCTTTTTATCTGAGGAATAAGCACAAAACATACCGGCTCGGAATCAAAATTGACAATATCTTTTAAATCGGGCATTTTTTCTTAAAGAAAAACAAGTGCTAAAGAATTCCAATCATAGCCATTCCCCTCAAATCCCTCTTCAGATCGTATATCAAAAAGCTATTGCTTATATTCACCAACATCTAAACATATCGACGTAAGGACGTAGATCCTCCATCATGTTCTAACTAAAAAAACGGAGCTATTATCTGTTTATCATTAATAAAATTTATCTTAATTCACCACCAAGGATGAATATTTTTGCATCTCGTAACATCTATCACCGATACATAATAACTTACTCACAATACATTAGATTCATTTTTACCCAGTTTTATTGACGGAATTTACAACATGTATTAATGACCATATTCACTCAATTCATTAAATAACTCTTCAGCGTTTTCTTTAATCCCATTTCTATATTTTGAAGGGATTTTTTGACCGCACCTAGTAAACCATGCGTCAAAAGTATTTTTCCATTCTAAAACCCTGTCTTGCTTAATACTTAAGTTTGCATCTGATTTATACTTTCTAGAAAGCATCAATAGAATATCTATATGAACTAACATAACCTGATATGCCTTTTCAGTTTTCTTCAACCACTCATTGCTTTCTTCAATTTTTTTAATTGCCAAATTAAAATAATGAGCATTTTCTAGCTCTGCGGCTTCATTACCCTCTGGTGCGGTACTAAATATTCTCATATAATTCCCTCCTGTTATCCTTTACATTTAATTTTTTTAGGTTTAACATACATTTTATCTTTTATGTGTAAGATTTCAGACAATACTTTCTTATTAAAGCATCTCTACTTGTTATTCCACAATAAATAACATTGCCATTTTTATCAAGTAATTGGTAAACGAGTTCTCCACTTAATCCCCAGATATCAACGATTGTATTAGGGTCTTTTACGTAACCATATAAAGTAGGGTTATTCCCCACTAGTCCTATTGGGTCTTGTTATAAATATATACCATCTACTGGTGAATAATAACGGAATCTATTGTAATTCAATCCAATTTCTATATCTTCATACTGCCCCTGAATCCAATGGTCATTTTGCCACTCCTTGATCACTTGTCCAGATGGGTCTCGTTCCATTTTTACTTTCACATGCTCATTTTCAGTTTCAATTA
Source organism: Lysinibacillus sp. RS11 (assembly GCF_042019215.1). Lineage (NCBI taxonomy): Bacteria > Bacillati > Bacillota > Bacilli > Caryophanales > Bacillaceae > Lysinibacillus > Lysinibacillus sp. RS11. Next base: position 3,053,082 of record NZ_CP168124.1, read on the forward strand.
AAAGCCTACTTTTTAAAGCCAAAACCCTTTCATGAACATATGATCTTAATACTTCTTTGTACTGTTTTTTGGTTTGATTCCTGGTTCTTGTTGTGTATACACGCTTTCCATATTAGAAGTTCAGTAATAAAGTATTAAAAAGAGCAAAAACCCTAAATCAAGGATTTATTGCCTTTATAAAAAATTCTTTGAAAAAGGTAAATATTTTTTGCAAATTTAGACACCCTCTAAAAAATTATCATCTAACTGAATAATTATTTCTTTATAGAGTTTTTGAGTATCAATATCTAAATTTATCTCATAAAGATACTCTTTTAATATTTTGCAAATAGGATATTTAAATTCATTTGGTATATTTTTTATATTACCTTTCACAACCCACCTAAATAATCTCATAGACTTTATTTTGGGAGGAATGCTTGCTATTGATATAATATAGTTCCATTTATTTGAATATTCCTCGAATTGAGGTAATTTAACAAGTCCTGCCGCTACTGCAAGTCTAATTTTATTATTTTTATGATTTACAAATTGTAGAAAGAAATTATAAATATTTTGGGTATCCGCTTCAAATTCAGCATAAAGCTGGCGCATAGACCAAAAAACTCTATCAGATATTTGACCTAATGACCATAGTACCTGTTCTACAACCTTTTCATCTGATTCATATCGATACCCAACATTAATTAATTTTTGTATAAAATCTGGATTAGATAAAAATTCCGAAATTGGTGATCCAGTCTCTAATCTAGTTGCTTTTTCAATAGTCTTAATTAATGATAATGGATTTTCTGGAGTCGAATTGCACAAATCTTCAAGTGCTTTTGTCACTGCTTCTAATTTTTTTATGTTGGACATTTTATTTTACCTCCTCTATCAACATTTACCGTTTTGTCCTAAACCATCATGTTAGTACTAAATTCTTGAAGTTTTTAGTTTCTCGTATCAAAAAAATATGTCCCAATTAAAGATAATAAATAAATATATGAAAAAACATATATAAAGGAAGGTCAACTTCTTCTTTACATATGTTTTTAATTTCTTTATTTGGTCAAATGAAATTTAATTTAGATTCTTTGTGAAAATGTTAAGCCAACATAAAGCTATCTTTATTTATCAAGATCTACAGACCAATCAATCTCTTCATTAAACCAATTACACAATTTAGTTGAACCATTATCCATTTTCAAAGGGATTTCTCTTGCCCACATTTTAATGTCACTTATGAACATCTCTTTTTCAAGCCCTTCAAAGTTGTGTTTTTCTAACGCCTTGTTTAGAAACTCTAAAAATAGATTCCCCAAATGATACCTTTGCTCTACTTTATACATTTTTTCATATTCTTCTACCGTAACTGCCATATCGATTGTCAGATAGTTATCTTTTTTAGTATATCGAATAAAAGACTTTCTTCCATAGGATTCAGGTAAGCATCTAATGGCTATCCCGATTGAAACATCGACATTCTTATATTTTGTATTTATATTAGATACCAATGCGTTTCTTAATTCACTAGCTAATTCACCAACTCTCGCACCCGCAGTGTCTGTAACTATTGAAAAATCCATACAACTCACTCCTTCTTAAACTTATTTAGTGTCTACACTTATTGCCTGGAGGTAAAAATCCTTTCCATTGTTCATAACCTCTAATTTTCATATTTTCATGATATTTTACAGTTGCATTTGATACGTTTGAATGCAAAACTTTCATCTCAACACCCTTGCTTTAAATACATTTGACCAACCGGATTTTTCTTACCCCATTCCATTACATCGTACCAACCATCCTGCATTGCAATTAATGCATATAGATCATCCAGTCCAAACGGGTCTATTTTTACATTTGGATTATTCACATATGCGTACAAGGTAGGATTTCCACCCGCAAGTCCAATCGGGTCTATTTGAGTATAATTCCCTTGTTCTGGGTCATAGTATCGGAATCTGTTGTAATACAATCCGATCTCTATGTCATCATATTGCCCCTAATACCTAAACGGAATGAAATCCTGCCCACCAGTGAACTCATTCACTCGCCCAAAGATATCAAGCTTAGCTGACCAAACCCAAGTGTCATCATAATAATCAGCTCGAATGACATCTTCCCTATACCGTCGTGTTGATACGCTTCAAAATATTACCTGGACGATGAATCATAAGATAATAATTTTATTGATTGTTCAAATTAAAACACCCCCTGAAAATTAGACTTCTGATCTAACTTTCAGGAGGTAGTAAACCCCTTTTTTTGGCACACACTCAAAATATTACCCTTAAAGTTATACTATACCTTTAAGGAGACTTTCCCCCATTTCGCTGTTCGATGTTTCCCTAACCAATTTTCCATTTTACTTCCCTTAGGGCAACCTGTTTTCGGATATTTAATAGGAATGAGTAGCAACAAACTAACTTCATCATCAACTTCATCAATTTGCTCTAAATCGGGATTAAATTGATAATCAGTTAGAATAAATGCATCAGTGCTTTTTGGCCATTCAAGTTGATTCCATTCAGTATCAGTCTTTTCAATAACCATCCCTTCACGAAGTTCATTTCCATCTAACCTATATTGACCCAACAAAAACATTAATTGTGCAGGAAAAGATTCAACGCACTTTTCGTCAACTAGTTGACGATTTACCGGCCAATCATACGGGACACTCATCATTAATTCAATTCTTGGTAAGGATTCAAAAACACCAATAGTAAATATTAACTTGAATTTCTTGTCATTTTTTATTAAAGCTGTTCTTAAGTCTATAGTATTTTTTGTTAGCACTGTAGATAATATTGAACCAACTTTATTATCAATGTGCGCTAAAATTCCATCCCCTCTTTCATTCATTAAATCAATTTGTTCATGTGCAGATAAACCTCCTTTTGACTTTAATAATTCAATAATATTTTGATGATCGTATACAGAAGCTAAATCTAGTGCTGTTTGGTTAAATCGCCTATGTAAACGATTTATATCAGCCCCACTGTCCAGAAGGTACTTAACATTTTCTATATGTCCCTCAATTACCGCAGACATTAATGGTGTAATAATTCCTCTACTATCTCCATCCACCCATGCACCAATTGAAATAAATTCTTTTACCCACTCTATGTCACCCTGTCCAGCAACATATTCTAGTGATGAACAGTACCAAGAGTCAACAACATTCACATTAATTCCTTTTTTAATTAAATATGAACAAGTATTTTTCTTTGCGCGCGATGAAGCAAAATGTAATAAACTCTTATTTTTCTCAACATTTCCATATACAGGAATATTAATAAATTCAGGATATTTAATAAGAATACTATCAAGTAATTTTACATCGTCTTCGCGAATTGAATCATAAATCTTATAAAAAATATCAGTATTATCCTCAAATATTTTTTTAATATCTTCCATTTAGAAAAATTTTCCTTTCTTAGCATTTTTACCTAATAACTTCAGAGCTTCTTCAACAGCTGTCTTTCCTTCTTTATTTGCTTCTACCAGTGTATCATGTACATACTTCGCAGCTTTTTTAGTATGTGCGCCACCACCATTTTGCGCCCAAGTAAAGTTTCGAATGTCATCATTAAGCCCTATATTGTGTTGTTTTAAAATATCTTGAGAATCTGTAATGTAAAAGGTTACTTGCGTATGGTTATCTTTCGCGAAAATGACATCATCATAGGCATTGTACTTTAATTAAACGTCGTTACCATCTGATAGATTTGCCAGTACAAGTCGATTTAAGTTATCATAACGGAACTTTTCTGTGGCCGGTATTCTTTAACTATTCTTTGCTCTTACTTATTTGTTCAAGTGCTAGATTTAGACATCAATCGTTTCCTAAAAATCATTTTTAAAAAAAGAGTTGCAATAAAACCCGATCAGGATTTATGCCACTCTTTTGATGTAAGTATAAATATCTTTACAATATTCACCAAGGTTTTAATTTGTACGAATCATATTGTGATGTTTAAAACATGTAACATTTCTTTTCTTTTATTCATAGAGAATGATGATTTACACAACAGTGTAAGAACTTAAATTACATCCCAGAATAAAAGGCAATAGCGTATTAGCATCATCGAAAAACCAAACTATTTAGATATTTCTGTTTCTTTTATACTTTTTCTCTACACAAGTTAAAAATTGTCAATTGTTTCTTATCCCAAAAGTATTAAATTTACTGAGGGTTTCAAGGCTAATATCATAGTGATTTTCAATTGGCGTATTAAAATATTTCATACTTTCTTTATCAATCAACCATGACAATTTTCCGTCTTCTATAAATGTATTTGAAACTAATCTTATAGATTCAAGAAATTCTAACTTATCTAAAAATTTCAAAGACGGTATATTCCCGCATGCTTCTATAGTTAAGACTCTCAAATTTGATAATGTTCCGAGAACCTCCCAATCATTAACCTTTTTACAATTTTGAATCCATAACTCTTTAACCGAAGAGTTGTTTTTAATTCCATCAATTGACTCTAATTTTGACAGATATCGTAATTTCAGTTGCTCTATTTCTTTTAAATCCTTTAATCCATCTATATTTTGAATAGGTGACGACCAAATCCCTAATATTTTTAATTTTTCTAATTTTACAAACTCGTCAACATTCTTCTTTTTATAATGATGAATTATTAAACGTTTTAAATTCACACAGTCAAAAATGTTTTCAATTTTTTTGTTGTACAAAACAAAGAAATCTTGTAATTTTATTAGTTTTGATAAGTCTAAGCTTTCTTCACAGCTTCCTTCTAAACTGAGATATTCTAAGTTCACTAACTTTTCGACGGCTTTCAAATTCCCATAACTTTTTCTACCTAAATCTAAGAATTCTAACTGAGTTATTTCACTTAAAAAATCTACATTCGGTAAAATCTTCTCTTCCATCTCTAAAGATATTCCATTCACGTTATTATTCTTCAAAAAATTTATTACATCTTTATCTATGGATTTCGATTCTTGGATAAACACATTATAATTTTTAAAATCAGTCTTTGAAGTAACTATATCATACATTTAATTTCCCCCTTAAGGTTTACATTTAGTACTTATTTTAATGTTTTTTCCAGGGCTGTTAATTTTATTCGATAGTTCTATTTTATCAGGATTAAATTTCTTTGTTTTGTATTTCTCTATTAAATCATCTTCTAGTTTAAATAAGTCTTTATCTGTTAAAGCATTAGGATCATGGATAAAGCCAACTTTATCTAAAACAGCTGGATCTAGTTTTCCTTTGTTTAGATGTTGATACAACCTCTTATAAAGATTTTTTGCTTTCCCGACATACATTTCATTTCCTTCTGGGAAGAAATAAACGCCACCTTTTTTTGCAAAAGGACCTAATAACTCTTTTAAGTACAATCTATCCCCATATTTAGTTGGCTTAAATCCAACTAAATCAAACTCTGTCAGAGGATCATAAACATATCCATACAACGTAGGATTCCCACCAGCAAGCCCAATTGGATCTTGTTGTAAATACATCCCCTCACTTGGAGAGTAGTAACGGAATCTGTTGTAATATAATCCGATTTCTCTGTCCTCATACTGCCCCTGATACCTAGACGGAATGAAATCCTGCCCCCCAGTGAATTCCACCATTCGTCCATAAATATCAAGCTCAGCTGACCAAACCTTATTACCTTCTTCATCAAAGGCTTCAACAGGCGTTCCTAGATAGTCACTAATAATACTGTAATTACCTTCATTCGTAATTTTAGCTGAAGTGATAAACCCATCATTAAACACCCATGTGACTAGATTATCTGGTATTTCTGAGTCGTTCTGTGATGAATACTCATCTGTATTTTCAAATATATCTGAATTATTATGCAAGAAATACTCATGTAGGATTGTATTCCCATCCCATACGAATTTCATTGTCTTTTCGTCAGAACACTTCTCTATCCGTCTACCTAGCGAGTCATACTTGAAAATAACTTCTGTATTATCTGGTTTGATAACCTTCGACATCATGCCATTGCCATAGTACTCGTACTTCCACGTATCACCGTTCTTCTCTGCCTTTTGAACAAGATTACCCTCTTCATCATAAGAGAATGTTGCCTCTCTTGTTTCAAGCAATCTGCTACCGGCACCATAGACACGATCTGTCTTTTCCTTCGTTTCATATAAATTCCCAACATCATCGACACTGCGGTGAAAGAAGTCAAATTGACCGCCTTGATTAGACCAAACGAGGTTACTGAATTCATCGTAACCATAGGAAACTCGTATTCCCGTTAATTCGTTTACCATGCTTCGTAATCGATGATTGACGTCCCAATTATACACGCGTCTTCGTGTGTCACGGTTTTGACTATTTATTCGATGGTGTGTCGGTCTACCTGTTACATCATACTGCCATTTGCTGATGACATCACCTGGTAAGATTCTTTCAATCTCTTGGCCAAGTTCATTGTACTGCATTGACGCTGTCCATTTTTCTTGCTCTAAGCGAGAAGCTGTGATTTGCGACACATTTCCCATTTCATTACGAGCGACATCGATTTTTGCACCTAAGCTACTCGTAATCTGTGAACGATTGCCTAATTCATCATAACTACTCGCAATCCAATGGTCATTCTGCCACTCTTTGATCACTTGTCCAGATGGGTCTCGATCCAGCTTTACTTTCACATGCCCATTTTCAGTCTCAATTAAGGAACCATTTTTGTCATAGCCAAACGTTTCCCAGGTATCATCATAATAATCAGCTCGAATGACATTCCCTATACCATCATGTTGATATGCTGTCCAACGATCACCTGGACGTTGAATTCTCTGAACCAATCCCGCCAGACTTCGTTCATATGTTCTTTCAATGTCATCAAAGCCGATTTCCTTGATTATATTTCCTTTCGTATCGCGTTCAAACTGATACGCTTCGCCTTTTTCATTTATGACAGCGTTTAACCGCTCTTCTGTATCATAGGTGAAATTAACTTTCTTTCCACCTTGTTCTCGAGATATTAAACTGCCAAGAATGGTGTAATCAAAGGCTACTTGTGTATGGTTATCTTTCGCAAAAACAACATCATCATAGGCATTGTACTTTAATTGAACGTCATTACCATCTGAAAGATTTGCACGTACAAGACGATTCAAGTTATCGTAACGGAATTTCTCTGTGGCCCCTAGCGGATTTGTCGTTGTTGTGCAGTTACCACGACGGTCATACGTCCAGGTTGAACTTGTCCCGTCTGGCAATGTTACTTGGCTCAAATTCAGATCAGCATCATAAGCTAAGCTTACCACATGGCCTTGCGCATTTGTCACCGTTTTTATTAAATATTGTTCATTATATGAAAATTCAGTTTTTGTTCCATCTTCTAAAACATTTGCCTGTAATGTACTATCTTCATTATAAATCCATTGACGACTTCCGCCCTCTGCGTTAACTGCCTGAACCAGCCTATCCTTCTCATCATACTGAGAAGATAAGGTACTGCCATCTGCGCGAGTAATCGTCACTGGATTTGCCCATTCATCATAACTATATGCCGTCACACGTCCATCTTCATCTACTTCTTGCAGTAATTCAAAGTCTTCGTTATATTGATAGCTAACTTCACTACCATCTGGATGAACAATTTTCGTACAGAGGTTATCTTCGTTAAAATGGTAATAACTCTTATGGCCTAAACTATTCGTAATTTCATTATAGCCCTCGTGATATGCAAGCTCCCCTGCAAGGACATTGCCATCTCCCCACGTTTTGATGACTCGTGCACCTGTCGTTGGGCCATCATAGCGCCAGAAGAAGCTATTTTTATTGCGATCTATTTTTTGCATCATTAAGTGATTGTTATATTTTATATGCGTACTTTGCCCTAACGCATCTTGGATTTCGATTAAATCTTGTCCGTCATTATAATCATAGCGAACTAAGACTTCACGACTCATTTGATTACGTAAGGCGACTTCCGTCATTCTGCCTGCCTCATTAGTAGTAACCTCTAGCACTCTACCAACACTGTCGGTTACTTGACATAGGAACCCTTTAAGGTTATACGCAAATTGAATATGATGGTCTTGCTCATTTCTTACTTCTTTTAATCGGTATTTTGTTTCTGTTGTTTGTTCAAATACATAAATCAATCGTGTATCATGTTCAAACAAATGATACTCCTCACCTGTATTTGTCAGGGTCATTCTTTCTCGCTTGTTAAAATACGGCAAGTTTATTGGTAAAATTGGAAAACCTACTGCGCGACCATCCGTCACAACAATCCCAATCAGGTCATCTTCTTCAAAAATCTCTAAGGCTAGATCGTATGTAAAGTGCATACCATGACCTGTTAAGCCAATACGGCTACTATCACTGTACCAAGCGCGTTCCCATGAAAGGGGGATAGGTCCAGGTAGTTCAAAGTCGACACCTTCATAAATCATACGTCCTGTAATTAAATCAACGGGTTCAAAACCTCTTTTACAGAATTTTTTACTTAGCCCTTGTGTACAATTAAATTTCTTTAATACCCCATGATTAAATTTTGTTAGCCCAGCTTTGGCCATATCCTTCATACCTTCTACTGCCTTCGATGCAGCGAGCAATTCATCCATCGATGAAATGACTTTATCTGCGGCCGTCTTCACGGCCTTAGTTGCTTTGTTAGCTAGTTCCGCTAGTCCCTTTACTGCATCTAAGGTTTTAGATACTTTCGGATAAGCTGCCTTCATCCCTTTTGCTACAGCTTTTGAAGCATCTATTGCCTTATCAGCACCTTTTGCAGCATCAGCAGCTTTATCTAAGAGTTTTGCCCCTTTTTTGACCTTGTAGGCTCCCTTGGCGGCATCACCAACTAATGGGACCGCACCTACTAAGTTCATGGCTGCATCCATGTAATTCCCTCTTGCCAAGCTGATTCCTGCATTCGCAATATCTGCAAATGTACCGATGACAGGAATAAATCCAGCAACATCCAATGCTGCACTTACGCCATCTACTAAACTACTAAACCAGCCTTTCTTCTCTTTCTTCTCTTCTGCCTTTTGCGGGAAGATTAAGTCAACTTTACTCATTGCTTCGATTGCTTCTTCATTTAGCTTCGGTGGCTGGCTCTTCTTCTCTATACCTTCTTGTTCAATAAGCGTACTAATTAATTGTGTGTCAGCGGCCATAATCACATGACTTTGTTCCTTCGCTGATATCGCAATCCATTCTTCCGCCTCTACGGCTAGCTCTTTCATCCCACTAATTTCGAGAGTTTCATCCGCCGCTAGCATGATGGTACTGTTACTTTGAAATGTTACACCATCTCCATCATCCATCTTTAAGTCCAAGACACCATCTACAGCACTAAAGGTAATATCCCCTACACCTAATGTCACATCTTTCCCAACATTAGTCGCCAAGGATTTAACGGTAGTGTCCGCCATTTTCTTCGTCTGCTTTTGCCCGCCCTCTGGTGTGACTGGATTCACACGCACAGAGCTGATAACGATGGCTTCTTCTTCGACTGCACTTGGAAAATGCAATTGAGCACGTGCGCCTATTTGAGGCATTAAATACATAACACCATTGGCATCTGCTGAATAAGCAAACCAATGTGCTTTTGCTTGATCCTGGCTTTTATCGATATCTAAATGAATTTTAACGGTGTTTTGCGTGACATCAATGATCTTTCCTGTAAACGCTGCGCCAATGAGGTCTAAATTGCGTACTAATCGCTGACGAATACTTTTCTCTGGTTGGGCAGTATATTGAAACTTCAACACACCTTCATCAAGATGGGTTTCTCTAGCCGTTACGATATAGGAGCTTCCCTTGAATTGCACCAACGTGCCCAGCTCATGGGGTTCCGTGCTTTCAAACTCACAAAATGTATAATCGGCTTCACTCACATCCGTGCCATCGTTTTCAGTAATCAACCGGTACGCATCGACATCCATTCGTACTATAGAAGGCAGATGGTCGATCGTTATGCTTTTTCTACTTTGAGGTGTACCAAGCCAGAACCGAGCTCCCTTTCCTTTTAAATCAGGAAAAACAACGGCGTGCAAACGGGAGGCCATTCTTTTAATAAATTCCCAATCTGTTTCTAAGTATTGAATCGCGATACTACCAATGGCTTGACCGTTAGAAGCTTGGTCAATGTAATCCCCGTTAGGATAGGCTTTCACGATGTTATTTATTAATTGCACATACGTCATATTGGCATCTTGAAAAGAACGTGAGCGCTTTGCAATATCCATATTTGCTGTAAAGGATACAGCCTCAACGGAGACATAGTGCACCCCTTGTGCTGCCTGCAACTCCGCATTTTCAATTCTTCCCGAGAACAATATGGCACTGTCTCGTCCAAATTTCACAACCACTTCATCTGTATGATTGACCCGCTGAATATACTTTTGCGCTTGCTCTTCAGCAATCATTCCCGTAAAGTACAATCTTGCATGATCATTGGCCTTATGTTTAATAGTTAGTTTATCTAAATGAATAAGTGGATAAGGCCATTCGAGCACAAGATCCTCATACGTACTAACCATGTGTACTTCCTTTTCTTCTAGCGATTTCATTACTTACCTCCTTTCAATTAACCTCGTCTTTTAAAAACCTTGTTTCGGTATTTCTACTTCCTCTTGTCCGTCATGAATAATTTCGATTTTGCCTCCACCTGCTGAGCATTGGGTATGGCAGCGGCTTAATAACGCTTGCTTCCCCTCGATGTTGACATTTTCCATTCCTTCCATCCAATCAATGGAGCAAGTTGGTGTACATGGCTTTTGCAACTGTAAACAAACACCAAAAGTTGGAATGTTGTCAGGGTTTCGATCCCCTACATTCATGACGGCTTTCTCTTTAATATAAACGCCATGATCTTGCGGCAAATTTAAATAATTGAGGTGGCTACCATGTTCACATGAAATGATTGCTCCATGTACGACATAACTAAATTGCTCCTGTTCTGAACCTTCTGTTTCCAAACTTTCTACAACTTGAGCCATTAAATATCCTTCCTTTCGTATCGATTGAACACTGTTTCAAATTACGACAGTGTTTTGGAATGATTTATTAGAATGATCTATCGTCCTTGTAGTTTTACTCGTTGCAACTGAATCCCGAGATATGGTCGTCGCAGCATACTTTCTGCCACATCTAGATTGACGATGGTGAACGATTCCTTTTTGCCGTCGACTTGAAAAATACAATCCAGTTCCACTTTCTTCGGGTCAATCACGAGTTCCTTTATTTGTCCGTCTGGATAATAAATCGTGTCATCGGAAATACAGTTCTTCTTTACAATGTCCATAAGCCAATGCACACGCTGTGTTCCTTTCTTCACATCCGTGAAGACAATGGCTGTAAATTCTAAGTTATCCTCATATTTCACCAATAACCCTTTTAAATCATCCGACACGATTCTACGAGGCTTCTCTAAATAATCCAGATATACCGCATTCTCTTTTTCTATTACTTCCCCGAATACAGATGAACAGATAAAGTTATCATCGAGGTCTGTCTTGAAAGGAATGATTGGATTTGTAATGCTTTGATCTTGCCGAACAATAAAATACTCCATCTTTTCCTCCTGTAACTATCATTTCTATTAATTTCAACGTTAATGAATCCAATGAATGTCTTTTATCTGGTCTGGGCTAAATAGACACTTCTCTTGATCGCGTTTAAAGAAGGTAGCTCCTTTTAAATTGGCACCTGTAAAATTGGCGCCTGCAATTTGTGCAAACTCAAACCGTGCATTTTCCAAATTCGCATGACTAAAATCAGTACCTAAGTAACACGCAACCTCGTTATCGGGAAGCATCAGCGTTTTCCCCTGTGCATGTGTAAAATTAGCACCTGCTAAATTAGCATTTCGAAAATCAGCATCTTGGATGGCTGCATAGGAAAAATCAACATTCGCTAAGCTACAATCTACAAAACTAGTCCCGACGCAAACACTTTGTTTCAATGAAGCCCCTTCTAAGTCACTGCCATTGAAGTTTGCATAGGAAAAGTCCATTTCGTTGAAGTGTTTTTGCTGTAATGGTAGACTTGAAAAGTTTTCAAACGTATACGATTTGTCCATCTCGTTTTTCTCTAACCATGAGACAAGATTTTCCTCCACCCGTTCTCGTTCGTCGATGATCGCAACATCTTCACTAAATCCTTTATATTCACCGACACGAAATCGTAAACACGCGGCTCGTTGAAAGTCTATTTCAGGTACGCTGTCTTTTTGATAACGGAAAAGATAGCGTACCAATTGAATAATATACTGGTGAAACAGAATCACTGTCTGTTGAATAATTCCTCGAACGTCAGCTGCTTGGATGGAGAGATATGGCTTTCTTTCTTTTTCAAGCGTTTTGTGTAAATCTATAATCGCCTCACTAAGCCAATCCGCTTCATACTGTGCCGTGCATTCTCCCCATTCGTAGTACCATTTTTCTCCATACGCTTCTAGCAAATACGTACACTTGTTATCTAGTAATGATGTTCGCAGCAATGAAAAATGAATAAAGGCAACTGGCGCTAACCTTCCCTGCTCTTGCTGATCTCTAATATTTGCAAACAGCTGTTCAAGCGAGTGAATGATTGGTTTTAGTAAGATTTCCTTCTCTTGGCGAAACTGTCGATCAACCTTCTCTTGTAATCGGCTGATATGAACTGACACGCATTCATCCATAAAATGCTGTAATGCTTCTTCTCGTTTCATGCGTTCACATCCTCACTAATTTGCTCGTACTTCTGTTCCTTTGATCTCCATTTTGTCTTCCATCTTGATTGAACTGTCTTTACAAGTCATCTCTATTTTCTCGGTCGCATTAATCATAATTTGCTTCGCATTGATGGCGACTTTATCTGTTGCTTGTAAGGTAATATTTTTATCACTTATGATAGAAATCCCATTATCATCCATAAGCGAAATCATTAATCCTCCACCAGATATGACAATACGATCGGGTGCAAGTAGAATTTGTTTACCGTGCTTCGTTCTAAGTGTTTTGACATCTGGATCAGCCATCCGTGCTGGGTCTTGGCGGCTATCCTCTGGTGGTGCAGGTCTTGAGCCACCTCCTCCACCTCCGCCACTAGCACTGGCACTTCCACCACCGCTTGGACTAGGCGGGTTCGTCGCTGCTAACATTGAACTAGATTGTGGAGGCGCTTTTGATACAGAACTAATCGCAATCCCTTCATCCTCACGATTGCCTGGGAAATAGATTCTAACGTTATCAGATAGCTCCGGCATGAAGTACCAGCCTGTATTATCTTCTGATGCATAGATCGTTGAATACGGAAACCAATACGCTGTATCTTTTTCTTGACCCTCATCGAAATCGACATGAATACGAATTTTGTCCCCCGCAACATCAATTACTTTCCCTTGAATAGAGGCGCCAATAATAGCTTGATTATAAGTAGTGTGGACACTGAAGCCGTTCTGAGGTGTTAACGTATAGATATGCTTGAACAAGCCATCTTTTAAAGTTGAGTAGATTTTATAGACATACAAATTCTTTGATTGGAACGTCACTTCATTGCCTATTTTGAATGGTTGGAACGATTCTACTTCATAGTACATATAGTCACTATCAGTAATACCGTCAAGATGATTTTTACTGGACACAAGGAAATTGCCAATCGCCTTTTTAACTCGATAATTAATGGCCTCCATTTTCTGCGTGCCTCCAGCTTGAAACGGTACACCGAAGTAAAACTTGGCGGCCGGATGAACCGTATCTGGCACCAGGCCTGTATGGAATCGTGATGCCATTCGTTTAAGAAACTCCCAATCTGTCTCTATATACTGCATCGTGAAACGACCAATACTAGCGCCTTTAGTGGCATAATCCATAAAATCTGCACCTTTTTGATCGGCAATACATGCATCTATTAATTCACTATAGGGCATACTCGCATTTTGATAAGTTTGGTTTTTCTTCTTCACATCTAACACATACGTATGCGAAACTGCTTTAACCTCCAAATAATAGGTGCCCAAAACCGATTTCACTTGTACATCTAACGCAAGCCCATTAAAAATAGGAATAGTTTGTCCACCACTGCCGATTTGCAATACTTCAATAGCTGTTTCGGCATCCGTCATATACACATAGGAATCTTCGAATTCATCTGGAATCACGCCTGTTAAATGCAATGTAGCATGCTCATTCATTTGTTGCGTAATTTCGATTTGATCGACGCGAATATTATAGGGCATCACGATGATATCTTTATACGTCAAGGCCGTTTCCTTACTCATTCGACAACACCTTCCCGATCTAATAATTTGTTTTCAACAACGATAGATTCCATCATGCCGTAAGCAATGGGCTTCCAAATATCCATCTCTTTTTTCAAACAATTAACCGAGCCCATCGTCACATTCTCGCCTACTATAAACAAAAACATTAAATTATAAATCTTGTTATCTAGTGCTGGCGAAATGAAGTCAAAGTAACCAATTTGTAGACCGTTAACTTCAATCATGGCGGTATCCAACATTTTTGTAGTTGGCTGCGTTTTTTGAAGGATGTTCCTCATGGCCTCTGTGAAGTCTTCTAATTCCTCTTCTTTTACCTGTTGTTCCATGATTTTCAGCGTGACATTGATGGACGTACTTTCGCTTGTATAAATATAATCGGGTCTACGACTGGATGGATATTTAATATCCATTAATTCAGGCTCCATCACATCAAATGTTGCAGGCATGCACATCCGGATTTGATCCTCATAAAAACTCATCTCTTTAAACTCAATCGTTTCATCTTCAATCATGAGCTGACCATCTTTAATCGCCTTCACAATATCAGTATGTAATAATTGGTTTTCGATGTTCTCCATTCGTTTCTTCTGCCTTGCATGTTTCGTCATCTCAATAACTTCTTCATCCATGAAATTCATTTTTTTCGCTCCTTTGTTTCGATTAGTCTTTCTATCTCATGACCTTGTATTTTTTCGCTTTCCTATTAAAGGTTAACTCAGCTGTCATGTTCGAAAATAGCTTCGGCATTCAGAACGGAATCTTTCCTTCCATGACAAGCTGAATCAATGACCGACATATTCTGCTCATCTATATTGACAAAGTCCTTGGAGGGCTCCTCATCCGGTGTATATCCTTCTTATTAATCCGCTTCCCGCTGAGCTAATTCACGTAGTCCGTTCATGAAATTCTTCATCTGCAGACTATCAGCTAGTCAACAATCATGCGCTTTGGTCGCCCTTGGCTATGCCCTGTCATACGACCACCGCGCTTTGATTCCAATAAAATACGGTTCAAGTATTTATGAATTTGACTATTAGAAAATGTTTGGTAGTCAAGCTCTAGCCGATTGCAAATATAAAAATCAATCGCATCTCGTTGAACCCGCTCCTGATTTATGCACTCTAAAGCAAAAGCTATATCATACGGATTCGCTGGGCGATTTTTTAACAGCTCTCGTGCAAAATAGTGCAAAATGATTGGATGGTATGTGCTTTTTTGAAAACCTGCAAATTGACTGTGAAGATAATTAACCGTATTGTATTCAGTCGCAATATCGGAAAAATCAATATACTCCGAGCGCAGTTTTGCACCCGATTTTAATTTAAAGCGCGCTAACTCTAGCTCATTATTTGCAAGTTCTAATGAATCATCTAGGACTATTTCTGTTGTGAAGTTTCTAAAATCTAATTCATTCACTTCTTCAGCAAACCGCACTTTTAGAATCGTTTCGCTTCCTGTTGCCTCATAAGGAAGCTCATAGCTACTATGTAGCATATAGAGCTTTCCGTTATGCTTAATAATGCCTTTCCCTATAATGAGGCTTGTATCTGCTACGATAATATTGGCACCAGCAATAATGCCATTAGAATAATCTTGGAAATATAAATCTAAAAATTCTCTTGGGAAATCTCGCAAATTTTCCAGCATTTCTCGCTTTAAAATGCGGCCCTTTTGAAAATGTGGATATTGATTGGCAAACAAGCTGTCACCCACCTCTTTTCTTGTTTTTCACTATTTACTTTAATCCATCAAAGAAATCCAGCTCAGACAAATCGGTTTCAAAGGCAAAGAATTCCTTGCTTCCGATAAACAGCTGCTCGTCTTTCCTCGCTACCGGCACTACGTGGAAGCCCCAATGATCTTCTCCTGCGAAGACAAAGAACTTTACTTCTCCATTAACGATGGAATCTGTCTCGTCTTGTGGAATTTTATCTTGATAATACGCCGCGATATTCTCATAAAGGACAGGCACAAAATCCTCTTGACGATTAAAGTAAGTGTATTTATACGATAAGTTATCATCACTACCCGTCAGGAAGAATTCAACCTCTGTTACACCCCACGGACGAGAAATTGTACCGTGAATTTGATTCAGCCTTTCTAAGCTACTGATGAGTAATTTTTCCTGACGATTATGTGTAAAGGCGCTAACCGTATAAGGTACTACTGGTGCATGATTCGTCACTTCCGTTTCGATCATGCCAATCTTTTTCGCATTTAAATAACGAAGGGCTCCTCTTAGGCAGGCAAGTTTTAGTTCAGGTACTTTGCCGACATTTTCAGCCTTTTGTCTAAATTCAATGCTGCGTCCTGGTACAAATTCCTTTAATGCTTCGCGGAACGCATCGATTTTACAAGATTGTCCAGTTAGTTTGATAATGGAATATTCTCCTAGAATTCCACTCTCATAAAACTCCTCTAAAAACTCTCGCACAATATCATAAATATCAGCCTTAATAAGATGATTGATTTCCTTAATGTTGAAGAAGACATTTGGATAATCATAAACTTCCTTAAATTGATTGTTTTCTAGCATGGAAAGACACCAGCGGTCCACAGCTGTGACATTTAAATCACTATCCTGCTGCATATCACTATCCGAGTAAAAACGACTTCTTAAAATGCCTGTTTTTCGGAAAAATTCCTTCTTCATTTCCTCTGCCATTTCCCATAAGAAATAATAATTATTGCGGACACGTAGGTATTCATCACGTGTTCGGTTTTCATACTCCTTAAAACGAGTAGGGATAATGTACTCGGCATCTAAAAAGGCTTTTTCGAATTGCTCGTACACTGCTTCTGTGCCGTAATCGTCTACATATCGATAAATATCCTTACCAGGGATATCAATTAATGCGTCAATATCATAAGCATTTTTCCCTCGACTATAGTAATTCGCAAAGACAATTTTCATAAATTGAAAAATACGATATGTAATATTGTTGCCACCAAAATTCGTATCGCCATTTTCATACGTTGTATGAATATCAATTTTGTATGAAATACGCCCATCCTCTATTCGAAACTTACAGGAGGAAAGGTCTGTAGTTCCACCTCCACAATCGATTACGAGTGCTTTATATAGCTTGCCATCTAGAAAGCTATTATTCTCTATTTGATTGGCGATTGTATTATAAAGAACCGCCATGCCTTCATCGAGGGCATGCTCCGTTTCGATTTGGTATTCAGGTAAAATCGCGTGAAACATATCTAAAAATTGCGTTTTCAGCTTAACCGGACTGGAAATATGCAAATGCTTGAAGCGACATTTAAATTGATGCTCCGCCATTCGAATAATATAAAGCAAAAACTCTCTTAAAATTTGGCTTCGTGGCACAAGTGCCGTATTTCCGTTGGCATCCATCACCTCTTCCAATTTGGCATAATTACTAACCCAGCGTTTAATGCCTTGGAATTTCGTCGCCAATGATGTATAGCTATTTTTTTTCATCATTTTTAACGCTTCATAGCCGAAGTGATAGCTTACTTGTTCTGTATCCGAGCAATCTGCTACTGTCATGACGGTCGGTACTACTTCGATCCATTCGTTTTGATGAAGTGGATCTGGAAATTGGACAAAATTGATGCTATTTAGCTGAATTCTTTCATTTAATAAATCATGACTGCAAGGGGAAGAGACATAATCACTCTCTAAATAGACACCAGCTGTTGTATTTGTTGTTCCAAAATCAATAGCAAGAATGGCATTGGTTGTTTCTAGCTGTTTAATCTCTAAATCTGGTATTGGCACCTTATAGTAGTGAAGATTTGTAGGCGGAAGTGGGGATTCCTGATAGTACGTCTTATAGATATACTCAGAATCTTGCTTTCTTAAAAAAATAAAGCTATAGTTTTTATTTTTTGTTTTTCGGATCCCAATCGCTTCATCAGCAGCGAAGAAGTACTGATTTGGGACTTGGTCGTCTTTTAGGACATTTAAAATACCGCACAGCTCCAATTGCTCATTTACTAGCAGTACATTGGATTCAACGAGAAAGCCGCCTGTTTCTACGAAATACTGATCAGGTTTATCCATCTTCATCCCACTATACAAGCTCATTTTGGCTGGAATTTTAATATCACCATTGTCAGACATAGGTGTTTTTAAATACTTTTGCATGGCCGCTTCGACTCTTTCAAAGCCCCCATCCTTGCTTTCTTTAATAAGAGGATTTTCTTCAGTACCACGATATCTTAATATCTTGTCGATTAACTCGTCTCTTGTCAGTGTATTAATAAGCCCTGTCACAAGTTTTTCCTTATAACAAATATTTCTAAGCTGGAAGGTTGTCATTTCCATTAATTCTACCCGTGTATAGGTCATATATTTCTTTTCTGTATAACGCTTATTGGCATATAGCTTATATGAATATTTAGTCGTCATTCAAAAATCCCTCCTCTGCCCTGTTCAGTAAAGAACTATTCGATCTAGCTTCATTGTTTCCTCTGCACCCATAATACCGAAGTGATATTGCCAATAAACCTCTATATGAAAGCCAATTGGCAGAAAAATTTCTTGTACAAGCTGTACCTTTCGCTGATTTTGTTCTGTCTGCTTCTGAGGTATGTATAAAAGCAGCTCATCCTGCTCCTCCGATTTCACATAAATGATGCAATGCTTAAAGAGCCTTTTCAGCGTATCCTTTAATAAGTAGATTTCCTCCCCTGTCTGGTAAAGCCTTAGCATATTCAGGACAACTATTTCTTGCTCCTTTTTCGTAAAAGCATGAATATTGTCACGTACCAAATTGCCAAAGACATTTGCTTCGATTTCTTTAAGAATAAAGCGAATAAAGAACTCTCTTTTATTCATGCCCTGCATACGATCGATTTCAGCTAAGAAATGCAAGGCGATGTCAAAAAGATAGTCCCTAAACTCTATATTTGTAGTATTGTCCGGATGGAAAAGATTGTTGAAAATCTCGTAATAGCGATAATAAGGATTTACTTCAACATGCTGTTCAACATACTGTGCGTTTAATAGTTGTGGGCTAAGTTCCATATAGGGCGAATAGGTTTTGGCAAGGTTAAAATAAATATCCTTTTTAGAAAGGCCTTCATCTTCAGCTTTAATAAGCAAATCCCAAATATAGTTCATAGCCAAACACCTTCACATTTATATTCGAAAAAATGTCGTTGCACTTCCGACACGAGGAAGCTCAAAATATCATTTGAAATAAAGTTTCTTTCCTCTTTCGCCTTAAACTTTAATAGCATTGTTTTTTTATGACCATGATCTCCTATTATTTCCGTTAAGAAAGGGTTCGCAGAGTGACTAAAGCTTGTTCCTGAAAATGAGTCCAAGATGTCAACATCTACAAGCTCAAGTCTAGTGGCTACCTCGAAGGAATTAATCATACGAGTAATTTCGCCCTTCGTTTTAACACTAGCCGTATACGTATTAGCAAATTTGTTCATAAAATGCTCTATTCGTCGGTTCGATACAAGCTCGTAATTTAATTTCCCGATCTTCTCATCTTCCATTTTTACAATTTTTATGAGCTCCCAAACCCCTGATTTATCTTGCGGTGAAACAACTGTCAATTCATTGTCTGAACGTTTAACGTAGCGAACATTTTGCTCATCAGCTTCAACAAGATAGCCATGTTGATTTCCGAGCTTTCGTATGGAAAGGACATGCTCAAAATTCACCTTATCAACGGCTGGCACGGGAAATCCAACATTTTTAAGCGAATGCCGTTCAATGTTCCAAAGCGGCACCATATTCAGTCGTTTTTGCGGCTCATACTCCTCTAAATCAATGATTATTTCAGTGATTTCAGCATCCTCGTTTAAAGAAGGACAATCGACCAAATTCACATCAAAAAATTTATAAGCGAATGGATGATTGATTGTCCTCCATGGTAAGCCATTTATTTGGAAGATTGGATATAGCCTGTCGATTTCCTGCAAATAGCTGGTGTTTCTTGTAAGACTGACCTTAATCTCTACTTGTCCTTCTGTCGTGACTAGCTTTCCACTGAAATGTCGCTGCTCAGCAAGTAACTGTCGAATTTGCATGGAATCACACTCTAAAAATAATGGGAACAGTACGGACGGTTCATTTTTTTTATACGATTCAAGCAGTTTTTTTATATTGATAGGTTTACTTTCTAAATCAGCTGGCCGCATCGGGAATAAGCATTCATGAATGGGATCAATATCTTCCTTAGAACTAAGCGTCACATAAATGTCAAACCTGTCCTCTACATCATCTATTTCGTTGAATATGCGCTCCTCAAGTCTTTTGTTCATTTCATCCTGATAGTCGATTAAATTTACAAAAACGCCACTGACAATATCCTTTAGTAGCTGACGTTGTTCTAGATCCTCTATTTTACGTAACCGTTCAAACATGAGCTCTTTAATCAATTTATTTTCCCTCTTTCATCAACTCAGAATCAGATGGCTGATTGGCAGCTGTCCCTTCATCCATAGGTGGAATTTCTTCCTCAGGTACTGCTTTACCAGCAGCTGGTCCTTGAGGAACAGGATTTAATTTATCATTGGCGTTCATAACCTTTCGCTCTAGACCTAAAACCTTTGATAGGAGCTCTGTTTCCTGATAAATTTCCTGTGCAAGTGTATAATATTCAATTGCTTTTCCGTACTCTTGGCGTGCATAGCTTTGATCCCCGCTTTTTTCTAAGCCTTCAGCCTTTAATTCCTTCTGGGTCTTTTTCAATTCGGCTATTTTAGCCTCGGTCTCTTCTATTTTCGTCTTTATTTGAGGTTCACCAGTATAGGCAATCGGAAGCGCTTTTTTTCTTGCCTTTTGATAGCTTTCAAGAGCTCCATTGTAATCCTCAGCCTCAAATCGATAATCTCCATCTTTTACTGCTTCAGCAATTTGTACAATGGTATCCATATTAGCGATCTTTTGTTCAGTTGCTTCTTTTCCAAAATCATCAATGAGCTTGCCTTCCTTTTTAGCCTTTTCATATTGCTTAAGCGCATCATCAAATTTTCCTGCTTCTGCTGATTTATCCCCGTTAATGATCAACTCAGTAATTCTTAATTTTTTAGCTAGCAAATTCCTATGTATTGGGTCGTGCAATTTCTTTGCTGCATTTCTACCCTGGCTATATTCAAGAAGCGCCTTTTCATAATTTCCATCTTGAAAATAAAGGTTTCCGCTCTTTTCATGATCTTTCATTTCTACGGTTAATTCAGCCATTTTTTTCCCTTGCTTTGCTTGATAATAAATTGCGCCTCCACCTACGATTAAAGTGACGATTAATGCAGCTGCAATCATTTTGATGTATTTCATTTTTTTCTTGTTTGTTTCCTGGTAAACCTTGTTAACAAATATAGCAGCGATTGTGTAATTATTAACAACTTTTCTTTGCCTGCTTAAAAGTACCTCTTCCAATAAATCAGTATATTGCTCTGGCTCTTTTACATCTTCCAGCGCGTCTGCCATCTCAATTTCTCCGACATCTTCCCAAAAGCCGGCTGTACAAAGCACTAATACATCGCCATCCATTAACTTCATTTTCTTAGAGACAAAAGGCTGAAAATCATTTGGTTTGCCAAGATAATTTAGCAGATTGGTTCTTTCTTCATGCTGACTAATATCTAGCGAACGTTCCCTATTACTCACTAGCTCCTGTGCCAAGCTTTGATCAGTGCTTTTAAACGATAAAGTACCATTCCGGAAATGATACAGTCTCGAGTTTCCTGCCACTGCAACAATCATTTTCGAGTAATCTGATACGACTATAACGATACTAGCTTTTAATCTCACTCGTAGGCTCTGATTCTGAAGGATGTTCTGCGCATATCTTATATATTTTTTAATGCTTCTTCTGGACATGGATGGCTTTTCCATAAATTTTTCTAAAATCGCCTTCACAGCAAGCTCTGCACTACTTATTTCCTGATCTGAATCTAACCCCTTCACAGCTACCCAGCAGGCTACATCGTCCAGCTCTGTATAGGCAAAGTAATCTTTATTTTGCAAAAATGAGCCCGCTTCGGATAAAAAGCTTGTTTTAAAGTTGCTATTTTCCTTTCTCATGATTCCCCTCCTCAATATTAGTAGTAAGAGCTCTGACCGATAAAAAGATGATCATGTTTTTTCTAGGATAATGATTGTTGCATTATCTTGATTTTTCAAGCGTTTTTGTTCAACAGCTTTAATGATATTTTGCGCAGTATCATAGGTTGGCGCATGCTGAGAGAGAATTTTTTCCATTTCAACCTCTGTTATGGTATCGTAGACGCCATCACTAAATAGACATACCTTGTCCCCTCTATGAAGTTGAATCGGGCTTTTTCCTATATCTAGATTTTTAAAACCTTCATATCCTAAATAATTTATAAGTCTCTTTTTTAAAGGGTTTTCCTGCACTTCAAGCTGCGATATTTCACCAGCTATATAACGCTCTGTTAACACGGATTCAAAAATATGCTTTTGATTGATCGCGATAAATTCTCCGTTTCGAAAAATTGTTATGACACTATCTCCAACGGCTCCCCAATGAAGGAATCCATTGTTATCAATAACGACCGCCACTAATGTAGTACCACCATTAGAGCCATTTAAATTTTCGAGAATCATATGGTTACTCGCTAAAGCCGTTTCCTTAAAAAATTTCTCCAGATTACTTAGGCCACTTAGCTTTTTGAATTCTTGTATAAATGTCGTGACAGCAACCGTACTTGCCATCCTACCGTTTGCTAATCCACTGATGCCATCTGCCAGAACTGCAATGGTTCCATAATTCGTTTCAGATGTAGAGAAATAGTCATCCTGCTCATCACGTCTACCAATTGTTTGACCATTTCCAATTTCAATCCTGCTTGTTTCATTTTTTTGCGTAAGCATGCTTCTAATCATTAGTAATGTAATGAGTACAATTATAAATACTAGCGCAATTATGTACGGCAGTAGTTCCAGTCCCATTTATCATCATTCCTCGCTCTGGTTGTTTTCCCATTCAAAGTGAACGCCACATAAAGGAATGAAAAGGAACATACTTCCACCTAATTGGATCACATCATATGCCGCTAACTCTGTTGGTGTATAAATTGCTTCATTGTTAAGATAGGCTAATCCCGATGCATCTCCAGGAAGTAAATAGAAATTCCTTTTTTTAGGATCATAAACGATGACAGCATGGTTACGCTTAGAAATTGAATTATCTCCAACGATACGAATATGCATATCTTCAGCTCTACCTATAAAGTTCTTTTCCGATAAAATCCGATAGTCTCGCCCCATCTGAGGTCCTTCAATACAAACTAACCATCCCGTTACCGGATCGATTCCATCCATTTCTCCGAGATATGGCATTGTCTTATCATCAACATCTACTGTTGTTTGCTGACCGTTTGATCTTTGCTCCTGTTCCACCATTACATTGCAATACGGACAAACATTTCTATGTCTTCTTGAACTAAACATGTGACCATTTGTACATCTAATCAAACTCATTTTCGCTATCCCCCGTCTATGTTACGAATTTTATTTTTCTCTATTTCACTAAAATTCGTGTATTTGCTATGTATATCGTATCTCCATTACCTATTGGGTAAGGACTTTCGTGCTTTAATCTATTTTTAACGCGCTTATGAGCTTTTTTAATACCAACACCATTGACAGAATCAATGTCCTCTATGTACCATACTCCAGATACACAATTTAATACGGCATGCTCATAGTTGATGAGTGATTCATATTCTGTACCACTTAAGTCGATATCTACCTTATTGTCAGTTGAACTTTTTCCAATTAATAATGAAGATTGGTCATCTATCACCCATTCCTCGATTTCCACTCCCCGATCATTAAGGAGAACTAGCTTTTGAATGTCCGTTATGGTCACATCGTTTTTTGTTACTCTTGTTTCATATTTAATAGAGCCAAAAATAATAGCGAGTATGACCATTACTGTTCCAATAATCGTTTTCAACAGAACATCCTGATTCATGACAAATACATATAGAATAAAAAAGAAGGCAATTGTAACAATAATGATATCGATAATTTTTATAATCATTTGTTTTTTTGTGTTTTCACTGTATACATCCATTGAATTTTGGTCATACATGATATCACACTCCTTCATACTTGCTATGGCTTTATATTACTTGTTAAAAAACCGTTCAAATAAATCCGTTGTATCTATCGGATTCTTCTTTGTATTCTTGGTAAGGGTTGATGACGTTTCCTTTGTTTTAGGATTAAAGCCAAAAAAATGCTCAAAGTTCTTTTCAAAATTGTCCATATTAAAATCTGGTTTTTTTTCAGTAGACTGTTGGCGTGAAGATTGTTTTTCATTTGTCTGTCCTCTACTCCAACTTTGACCCACTCCATCTAGTCGCGCGTCATATGCCTCTCTTGAAGCCTGATCCTTCAGTACTTTGTATGCCTCTGTCACTTCTAAAAAAATCTTTTCAGATTCTTTGTTTCCACCACTCACATCTGGATGATGTTTTTTTGATAGCTTTCGATAAGCGAGTTTTATTTGATCGTGTGTGGCGTCTCTACTGACACCTAAAGTTTCATAATGCGTTTTCATGTTTTTCATCCCCAGTATTAGGATTATTCAAAATTATCTAAGGAGCTATAAAAGCCCCTTAGATAATGTGGAATGTCTATCAAGCAGCAATCTTAGACAGCGTAGCCGCCTTCGATTTTCGCCAAGTCTGTTTTGTCTTTCTTTTGCTTAACGTATAAGTAGAATTCACCGATACCTTCTGTGTCGCCATATTTTTCTGTGTAGTCAACAACAAAGGCATTTGGGAAATGAATTTTTCTTACTACTTGATCAGCAGAAATAACTTCTAATGTTACTTTACGGTAGCAGTCAGCCTTTTCAGCTGGTACTAATGACCATAATCCTAATTTCATCGTATCATCTGAATTGTCACCATCAGTTGCCGTAAGGATTTTACCTCTAATTTTTAATGTTGCGCCTACATCTGTAGAACGTGCGTTAGAGTCATTTGGAGTATCTGTATCATACTCAACAGACATAATGCTATCTAACCCTAGTTCAATTGCTTCTGATCCTTCTACTTTTAATACAAAACCCATTCTTATTACCTCCTAAAATTTGTTGAATCGACTCGTTAAACTGCCGTAGATGAAATTTATAATGTTTTCAATTTCTCAAGCCTACTGCAAGTGCATAAAGCATTGAGAAATATGTAATCATTTCACCTTGCAATTTATGGTAGATTCATATTTATGTTAAAAGATTTATGAATAAATCTTAAACACCCTACTTAAAAAGTTGATCATTGTATGTTTAAACTTGTTAGGCCTTAACAGCGCTTGATGCCTTTGTAATCATAACTTCCAGGTTCTTCACATTACCGTTGAACACGAGGTCAATCTGGCATAGGCTTGTTTTTTCATCGATAAAGAAGCCGATATCGTCTCCATCTTGAATAATGGAGTTTACAAAGCCTTTATCATTAAGCCACTTGCTTTTTTGACTACTTGGATTATTACTAAAGAATCGAACGATATTTTCGTGCTTAAAGTCACCTGATTGGAATCGTAGAATTCTTTCAATATACGTACTAACTTGTGTTTTGTAGATTGAATCAAATCCATCTTCTTCCATCGCTAAGCTTCTTGCTTTATACACGGTAATACGTTTAATATCCTTATCTTGAAGCTGTGCATTTTCTGAAGAGAATACAAAGCCAAAGCTTCTGCTGTTAATAGCATCTTTAATATTATTAGTAAACCCTGAGATTTCTTTTGCCATTGTTGTAACGGCTCTAAGTGAGTTATCTCCGGCTTCAATATCGAATCGCACACCAGGGTAATTTCTCTGAACACTTCTGAATGATTCTTTCAAATATTCTGGACATTGATAAGCTGAGACGATACCTGCAGCTACATAACTTGCACCAACATAGACGCCCTCTATCCAAAGCTTTAAGATATCCTCTTTTTCTTTAGACAGTCGCGCTCCATTTTCTGTTGTTTGCATTCTTGTATCAATGATTACACCTGATTTATCTTTTGGAATAATGGTGAAGTTCGGTAGACATGGTATTGCGAACTCACTATAGTCTTTTCGAACAAGCACTGAGCATTTTTCGATCAGTCGATCAATACCTGCTGTTGCAATGCCATTGAATGTTGTTTCTTCTTCTGCCATGAAGTTAAAGAAGATTTGAATCTTATAATCTTTCACTGTATCTAGAAGAATAGATAACGATTCCATTGTATTTCCTTCTTGCTTAGCAACTTTATCGTTCCCTTTAAATCTAGATCTGCTAACTTTCATTTTTCCAGATGCCTCTAGTTCTAGAGCAGGGACAATCCCGTACCAAACTGTATCTGTAAAGTCATTTTTAGAGTTAACAGTGTTTAAATACGTACGTAATCGTGGTACGTTATTACTTTTAACAAGCATATCTAACTTCGTATTTGTTACAAGTAACGAAGGCTGCATACCTTTGTTTTTAGTCGCATACTGATCAAAGTACATTTTTACGCCTAATAGTTTTTCCACTAATGGCTTCACTGTTTTTACAAATTCATCCTTAGCATTCTTATAGAATTCTAAGTAGGTATTGTAGTTTTGTACCTCAGTTTCTACATCAAATTCAGCCTTCACAGCTGGCAATGGAGAGAACGTTCTTACGACTAAATCTTTGACATAAGAGGATGGTGATTCTGTAATCGCCTCATAGTCCTCTTCAAAAACTGTACTTAAACCATAGTTACTATTTTCTTCAATAACCATCAGTTCAGAGCTATTATTTTGCGGTGCCTCGATGATTTTTAATTCACCATTGTCACCTATAGAAAGTGTGCCAATTTGTAATTTTTCGGACTCATCTTCATCCTGATTAACGCCCAACAAAAGTCTTGTTTTAATATCTTCGATCGCTAATGGAAGCATCGCCATGACATTGTTGTAATTTCTACTTGCTACTTCAAACATCAGGTTTAGCTTGTCCCCTGTATCCAATTTTTTTGGATCGTCGTCATCTAATTTGTCATATTCACCGTATAGGTAATGGATTTCTTTTCGGACTTGTCGAATGTCGTCCATAACCTTTTTAGGAGAGATCATATCGAGCAGATTTTCAAATTTAAAATCTACATTCGCAATACCCTGACTTCTTTTCGTATCAATGAGGGTGAATAGCATCTTTAAAAAATCATTATTTTGATCAATGGCTATTTCAGAAATACAGTCGTCTTGAATTCCCTCAGGTTTTTTAAGTGTATACATTACCTTTTGGTTAGCAGCATTGTAGAATGAGTAAACCGTTGGAGAAAACTTATCTAAAAATTCGTCGAAGCTTTTGACAAGTAGATATTGATTGATTTCTTTAATCTTTTCATCACTAAGACTGTCAATCCCTTTTACATCTCCAACAAGCGTGATTAAATCCATTTTTTCCGGATTAATTTCCTCAAAGAGCATGGTTCTGTTTGTTTGACTAATAATCTCCATTCAGTCGGCCGTATGATTATACAGCCATCCCTCCTTTTATAACGAATTTCGAGTAAGCATAATCATTAGTGCGCTAGGTAATTAAATTAAAAAAGAGAATCTTCAGTTATTATTTAGCAGATTAAGAAACATACATGATTCTCTACTATTTAACATCACATCACTGATGATAATATGTATCACAAAGTAACTATATACAATATCTAATTTTACTGTCAATATTTACAATAGAATATTCTGTAAAATAAGAATATTGTTTCATGTTTAGTGAAAATTAGATAAAGTTAATTTTTTTGATATTTTTAACAAAAAACATTATTAAATATCCATTTTTTATTATAAAAACAGCTTATGGCGTAGTTATTTCTAGTCCATAAGCTGTTCGGTAAGTACTTATTTATTTTTGTAAAATGAGAATATAGCATCAAATTTGTGAAATAATTGGTCATTTAGAATTATTTACCTTTAAATAGGTCCTTATCCTGTTGATATTATGTTCCAAAGAAATAATCAACTCCATATATTTAAGTGAAGGGCATCTTCTTTTCGCATGCACAGATAGCCCCCACATTATGGTTTGTGACAACAGAATACTCACTTTTTTATTATAATATCTGACATTCTCAATCCTATCCTCGATTAGTCGCTGGGATATATCCATTGGAATTACATTTGTTAGTGAAAAATAAAATGTTGCAGCTAAACTATAGATATCAGTATAGACACCCTGCTCCGACTTATAGGAATATTGTTCAAGAGGAGAATAGCCCGAACTTGTAAAAATTTGATAATTTTCAGCTGTTTTATAAAAAATCGCTGAGCCGAAATCTAGTAAATATGGATTACCCTCTGAATCTATCATAATATTACTTGGTTTAATGTCACGATGGAGTATGCCCTTTTTATGTAAATAGCACAAAGCTTTCATTAAAGGGAGAAATATATCCGAATATAAATGATCTCTTTCATGAATTTGAAACTTATTTAAATACTGATCTAATAACATCCCTTCATAATAATCCATTACGATATAAATCGATTCATTCTCCTCAAAATGTTCGATATATTTGACGATATTGGGATGATCGATTTGCTGCATAATGAACGCTTCATTCTGAAAAATCTCTTTTAAATCTTTAAATTTCTGCTTCGTTGAAGGTAAACGGTTAACTACAGTCTTATTATCTAAATCCCGTAAAGCGATATCATGTGGAAAAAACTCTTTAATAATTACCTTGTCCCCACCATTGTTATTTTCAGCAATATAGACGATGGATAATTTACTAGTAGCCATAACTTTTTGAATTTTATATGTATCATTTAAAACACTGTTTGTTGGTAAACTCAACTCAACTTGAATCGTTTGCATCTTCAATCTACCATCCCTTTCATGATATTTCGTCGTAAATATGTACAATTCGTGACAAAATAAGTAAAAATATATGTAATTATTTTAATTAAAATACAAATTAATGTAATTATATCAATATATACTTTTATATTAAATAGTGATCTTTAACAGTTCGGTTCTACATTAGATACTGGGATTGACACAATGCGAAACCTCCTAAAATAATCCGGTGACGCCTCCTCTTTATTTATGAACGTTCTATTCGTCGCTCTGCTCTTTCCTTCCGTCGCTCTGCTTTCTATCCGTCGCTTTTCCCTTTCTTTCCGTCGCTCCGCCTTTTCTTTCCGTCACTCTGCTCTTTCTTTCCGTCGCTCTGCCTTCTTTCCGTCGCGCTGCTCTTTCTTTCCGTCGTTCTGCTCTTTCCGTCGCTCTGCTCTTTCTTTCCGTCGCTCCGCCTTTTCTTTCCGTCACTCTGCTCTTTCTTTCCGTCGCTTTTCCCTTTCTTTCCGTCACTCCGCCTTTTCTTTCCGTCGCTCTGCCGTCGCTCTGCCTTCTTTCCGTCACTCTGCTCTTTCTTTCCGTCACTCCGCCTTTTCTTTCCGTCACTCCGCCTTTTCTTTCCGTCACTCCGCCTTTTCTTTCCATCACTCTGCTCTTTCTTTCCGTCGCTCTGCCCTCTATCCGTAACTTTGCCCTTTCTATCCGTCACTCTGCTCTTTCTTTCCGTCGCTCTGCCTTCTTTCCGTCACTCTGCTCTTTCTTTCCGTCACTCCGCCTTTTCTTTCCGTCACTCCGCCCTTTCTTTCCGTCGCTTTGCCTTCTTTCCGTCGCTCTGCTCTTTCTTTCCGTCACTTTGCCTTTTCTTTCCGTCGCTCTGCTCTTTCTTTCCGTCGCTTTGCTCTTTCTTTCCGTCGCTTTGCCCTTTCTTTCCGCTGCCTTACTTTTGCTATCCGTCTCTTTTCCTTTTAAAAACCTATCTAAAATAAAAAAAGACGTCCAACAAGTACGAAAATACTTATCGGACGTCTTAATTCTATTAATTATGCTTTTTGATAGCGCAGCACTGGTGTACGAGCAGCGCGTGTTTCGTCTAGGCGAGATACGACTGTTGTATGTGGTGCTTCTTGAACGATTGATGGATTTTCTTCTGCTTCTTTTGCAATTTGAATCATCACATCGCAGAATGCATCTAACGTTTCTTTAGATTCTGTTTCTGTTGGCTCAATCATTAACGCCTCTTCCACATTTAATGGGAAGTACGTTGTTGGTGGATGGTAGCCAAAGTCCAACAGACGTTTTGCTATATCTAGAGTACGAACGCCAAGTTTCTTTTGACGACGACCTGATAATACAAATTCATGCTTACAATGACGGTTATATGGTAGATCATAGAATGGCTCTAGGCGACGCATCATATAGTTTGCGTTTAGTACAGCGTATTCTGTTACAGCTTTTAAGCCATCTGGACCCATTGTACGGATATATGTGTATGCACGTACATTGATGCCAAAGTTACCATAATAAGGTTTAACACGTCCGATTGATTGTGGACGTTCGTAATCGAAGTGGTATGTTCCTTCTTCTGTTCTTACTAAAACTGGTTTTGGAAGGAATGGAATTAAGTCCGCTTTTACACCAACTGGACCTGAACCTGGGCCACCGCCACCGTGAGGGCCAGTAAATGTTTTGTGTAGATTTAAGTGTACGCAGTCAAAGCCCATATCACCAGGACGCGCTTTACTCATAACTGCGTTTAAGTTTGCTCCATCATAGTATACTTTACCGCCAACAGAGTGAATTAGCTCTGCCATTTCGATAATGTTTTCTTCAAATAGACCAAGTGTATTTGGATTTGTCAGCATCAATGCCGCTGTGTCAGGACCAACTACTTTGCGTAAATCTTCAATATCTACTAAACCATCTTCATCTGATTTAACAGTGATAGTTTCAAAGCCTGCAACTGTTGCCGATGCTGGGTTTGTACCGTGAGCTGAGTCAGGAACAATGACTTTATTACGGTGACCTTCACCATTTGCTTCGTGGAATGCGCGGATCATCATTAATGCTGTCCATTCACCATGAGCACCTGCTGCAGGTTGTAATGTCACTTCATCCATACCTGTAATTTCAACTAATGACGTTTGTAGATCATAAAGAAGCTCCATCGCACCTTGAGTTGTTGATTCGTCCTGTAATGGGTGAACATTAGCAAAACCTGAAATTCGTGCAACGGCCTCGTTAATTTTAGGATTATATTTCATTGTACAAGAACCAAGAGGATAGAAACCAGAGTCTACACCGTGGTTGCGACGAGAAAGTGCTGTATAGTGACGCATAATATCAAGTTCAGAAACCTCTGGTAATTCTGCCGCTTCCGCACGTACTAAGTTCGCAGGAAGTAAATCTGCAAGATCAACCTCTGGTACATCAAGTGCTTCTAAGCTATAGCCTACGCGACCTTCTTTGGAAATTTCAAAAATGAGTGATTGATTTTCGTTATGCATTAAGAGCCCCCATTTCTGCAACAAGTGCATCAATTTCTTCCTTCGTGCGTAATTCTGTTACTGCGATTAGCACGTGATTTTTAAGAGATTCATATGTTTGACCTAAAGGATATCCACCAATGATACCTTTTTCAATTAAGCCTTTATTAATTTCTTTCACACATTTATTTGTTTTCACAACGATTTCGTTAAAGTGTGCACCTTGGAATGCAACTGTAAAGCCTGCCGCTTCAAAAGCATTTTTAGCATAGCGTGTTTTCGCAATATTTTGAGTAGCCATTTCACGAACACCTTGTTTACCTAGAGCAGTCATTGCTGCAGATGCTGCAAGTGCAAGAAGCGCTTGGTTAGAACAAATATTAGAAGTTGCTTTATCACGACGGATATGCTGTTCACGCGCTTGTAATGTTAATACATAACCACGACGACCTTCCCCATCCACTGTTTCACCAACCAGACGGCCTGGAACTTTACGCATAAGCTTAGTTGTTACGGCAAAGAAACCACAGTGTGGACCACCGAATGCTTCAGCAATACCAAAGACCTGTGCATCCCCTACACAAATATCAGCACCCAGCTTACCAGGTGGTGTTAAAATACCTAGTGCAAGCGGATTTGAAGATACAACAAATAAACTTTTTGCCTCATGTGCAATGTCGCCAATTACTTGTAGGTCCTCTATTTGACCAAAGAAGTTTGGATATTGTGTGATTACAGCTGCTGTATTATCATCGATTAGTTCTTTTAAAGCTGCTACATCTGTCACACCATCTTTTTGAGGAACTGTAACAATTTCAATGGATTGGCCGTATGCATATGTAGCAACAACATCTCTATACTCAGGGTGAACCGTTTCAGATACTAAAATTTTCTTACGGCGTGTATGTCCAGCTGCAAGCATGCCTGCCTCAGCTAGTGCTGTTCCCCCATCATACATAGAAGAGTTTGCTAGATCCATACCTGTAAGCTCTGCAATCATCGTTTGGAATTCAAAAATTGCTTGTAATTCCCCTTGCGAAATTTCTGGTTGATACGGAGTATACGCTGTGTAGAACTCTGAACGAGAAATAACATGGTCCACGATAATTGGTTTATAGTGATTGTATACGCCTGCACCTAAAAACGATACGTTAGCATTTGTATCCTTATTTTTTGCAGCAAGTGCCGATAATTCTTTTAATAAAGCTGACTCTGATTTTGCATCTTTAATATCATATAGGCCTTTAAAACGTACTTTTTCTGGAATATCCTCAAATAACTCATCAACTGAAGATACACCAATTACGTCTAACATTTCTTGTTTATCTTGCTCCGTCATAGGTAAATAACGATGTTTCATAAATGTAGCTCCCTCTTTTCAAATATTATTTTGAACGCTTGTAAAACGGTGTTTCTACTGTCACTACCTTTAAGTGCTTACCACGAATTTCGATTTCTAATTCAGTTCCGATAGTTGCGAATTGGCTGTCAATTAATGCGTTACCAACATTACGTTTAGAAGAAGGAAGTTGAGTACCTGTTGTCACTTCACCGATTTCCTTACCGTCCTTAAATACTTTATAGCCATGTCGAGGAATTCCTTTATCGATCATTTCAATGCCCACAATTTTACGTGACAGTCCATTCTCTTTTTGTGTCACTAATGCATCATGACCAAGAAAGTCTTCTTTATTTAATTTCACAGCAAAGCCAATACCCGCTTCAAGAGGTGAAATTGTCGCTGATAGCTCTTGCCCATATAATGGAAGACCTGCTTCAAAACGAAGTGTATCACGGCATCCTAAACCAGCTGGCACAACGCCTTTGTCTTTTCCAGCCTCTAAGATTTTATCCCATAACGCTTTAATATCTTCTGGAGAGCCGTATAATTCAAAACCATCTTCTCCTGTGTACCCACTACGAGAGACTAATGCTTTATGACCAGCAACTTCAACATCTGCTTGGAAGCGGAAGTATTTAATGGCACTTACATCAGTAGCTGTTAATGATTGAAGTACCTCTTCTGCTAATGGACCTTGAAGGGCAATTTGTGCATAAGCAGAAGATTGATTGTCGATTGTGACATCAAATTGATGTTGATTTTCCATCATCCAATCATAATCTTTTTCGATATTTGCAGCATTGACGCACAATAAATAATTTTCATCGGCTAATTTATATGTTAGTAAGTCATCGACAACACCACCATCTTCATAGCACATTGCATTGTATTGCGCTTGACCTACTGCAATCTTCGAAATATCATTTGTCAAAAGATTTTGTAAAAAATTTAGAGAATCAGGACCAGTTACTAAAATTTCACCCATATGTGATACATCAAATAAACCTGCACGATTACGTACTGCATCATGCTCTTCCTTAATAGAAGAAAATTGTACTGGTAATTCCCATCCACCGAAGTCAATTGTTTTACCACCATATTTTGCGTATTCGTCAAATAGAGGTGTACGTTGTAATTCGTTCGTCATTCTTTTTGCCCCCTTATTGTTAGTTCCATTTTTACTGGTAGTAGTTCGTCTGTTTTTGTATTAGTACAATGAATGTTCTGCCAATTCATTTAAATGCTTAAACAAAACATTTTGACATAAAAAAAGACAGACGAACCCCTTTTCGGGATTCTCTGTCCTTGCACCTGAAAGTTACACCAGACTGGCTCGCATTGTTACAATGCCAATCAGCCGGCTTTCTCCTTCGGTGGCTGTTGTAATACAGCTCTCTCCAGAGTTGCGTCTTGTACGAGTCCTTTTACCTGAGAGATTCATAACCTTTGCTACTTGCTCCTTCGGTGACGTCTACAACGTTCTCTCCCCGCACAATCATCCGCCCAAGATTTATCTTGGTACTATTTAGTATTCAATGAACTTTTAGTTACTTATTTGTCTATATCCTAACATTAATTGCATTGAAAAGGCAATCATTTTTTAAATTATAATAAAACACGAACATTAAATTTAATTTAAAATGTTATCGTTCGCCTTTCAACCTTTTAACTTGGAATACTAAATACTCAAGAATTTGACGGATTGTCCTACTCTCTGTTAACACCTGTATATGTCCTGCCTCACGATAGAACTTTCTTCTGTAATGATACAGATTCTCTAGCTCCTCTTTTGTTGAACTCTGTACGATTGGTCTATTTGGATCATGCTGTATTCGTTTGTAAATATCTTCGAATGTCGCATCTAAAAAAAACACGAGTCCGCTGCGTCTCATTATTTTTCGATTTTCAGCATTGACTGCAACCCCACCACCTGTTGAAATAATACAAGCTTCGTCTCGAAAATTTTCTAAAAATTCTGTTTCTATTTCTCGAAAACGTACTTCTCCGTATTTTTCAAATATTTGTGGGATTGTCATACCTTGCTGCCTAACAATTTCACGATCCATATCATAATATGGCATCTTTAGCAAATAGCTTAAACGTCTTCCTAACGCACTTTTCCCGCAGCCCATAAAGCCAACTAAATATATTTTTCGCATTCGAATCACCTTCTTATA
This sequence comes from Lysinibacillus sp. RS11, assembly GCF_042019215.1. Lineage (NCBI taxonomy): Bacteria > Bacillati > Bacillota > Bacilli > Caryophanales > Bacillaceae > Lysinibacillus > Lysinibacillus sp. RS11. The sequence continues at coordinate 3,088,087 of NZ_CP168124.1, forward strand.
ACTACGATTCTACACTGTCTGACAAAATTTGTCCCAATAAATTTATCGTAGCTCGAACATTCATCTTTTCTAGCCCTTCATATGTTCGAAACTGAATTTCATAAGACGTATAATACGTAAGAACAAAAGTAGTTACAAAAAATAATAATGCAATTGCGATTAAAAAAATAGCCCCTCTGTCATTTTTCAATAATTGGTACATAGAAGGTTCGCTCCTTTTGGATACCGCTTGGAAATTCAACAGCTACCGTTAACATATTTTTTTCATATTTGAACTGGCATTTATTTATACCAATTAACATTGGCACATGACCACCCTTTACTTGATCACGAATTAGATTGCTATAACAATCAATATTATGAATGGTATCTGCCGTTTGAAAAGTTATTCTCTTTTGATCTTTTCGAATCGTAAATGATGAAATATCCTCTAAATATATATTCAAATCATAAGCAAATAGCTCCCACTTCGATTGTTCATCAGAAAGTACCGTTGTTTTCATTTCTGCGAACCAAAGCATAATGAAAACAACAAGATGAGCAATAAGCACAAAAACAACTAATTGAAACAACGCTTCTAATAATGTATAGCCCCGCTCATTCATCGACTTCACCTGTCAACTGGATGCATTTTTTACGCAATTCTCGTGTATTTTGAAAGCTTACACATATCCCCTGCCCATCAAAAGCCCAATTATATTCTACATTTTCGATTGTTTTAGAGCCTTCCACTTGCTGTAAAGAGCGATAGTGCTTTAAGCCCTCATAGGCCGTTTCAGCTGCTATAACCTCTAGCTTCTTGTTGTAAAGAGTTGTTTTCATAGTGTAGCTAATGGGTATTAATGTCGTGCATAAAAACATGACAATGACCACTGATAGAATCGTTTCAACAAATGAATAACCAGATTCATTCAACTCTCGACCTCCCTCGCCCTAACGTAATCACAACTTTTTTAATGCCCTGGGGTGTATTAAAATAAATAGACCCTGGAGTCATGATGTTCCCATAGTAGTTAAATATAATCGTGTGCACCGAACTCGAATCAGGAATGAATTCAACCCCTTTCGGAAAAGGGCGTGCATATAATTCGGTATAAAAATCTTTTTTAATGATATATCTTTTTGATGAACTCTCAAACTTCATCGAAATATATTCTCTTTGATGCATACTATAAGTTTGTATATATTGAATATCTAATTGAATTTGTGAAAAAAATTGTTCAAGCTCCCGATTTTCCGCTGCTTTTAACGAATACTTTACGACAATTACTGACAAACACATAACGATAAACAATACCATTAGCATTTCAACAAACGTAAAGCCACGCTCACTTTTTATAACAACCATTATCCACCAGAACCTGTTTCAGCAGAGGTCTTTGCTAATCGTACTTCCCCTTCATTAGTGATCATAATCTCTTCCTTATTAGGACAGGTCGTTTCATTTTTCTTTAAATAGCCTTTTGCTACTAAATCTTCAATAGTTGGATAAACCATAAAATCTACTCGATACGCCTCTACCTGCCCCTGCACCATGCTAATATATGCTTTACAGCCCTTCTCATCGATCGTAGCAAAATGTTTCGTAACGTTTGGAATTGTGATTAAAATTAATATTGATATAATCAACAAGACTATTAGCATTTCGATCAAAGTAAATCCGGCTTGCTGCTTTATACGTTTCATTATTATCCTCCTAAACTAGTTCAATCATGTTATATATTGGTAATAATAAACTGACATATGCGGCAACTATGCACAGTGCAATAATGATAAAAAAGCTCGGCTGCACAAACGCAAGGATTTTATGCAATAGCTGCTCCTGCTTTTCTGTCAATAATTCGCTATACAATATTAGCTCTTTCCCTAAATAGCCACTGTTTTCTCCATGCTCAACAAATGTCGAGAAATCCTTCTGCCAAACTGCCATCAAATTTACAGCTTGTGTTAACGTATCACCGAAAACAACACGTTCCTTTATACATCGAGCCAGATATTGGAGAAATGGTTGAAGTCGCTGCTCCTCTAAAATTTGTAGACTTGCCTGTAAAGAAAATCCACTTTGTAGCAGACTTCCTAAATACGCAGCAAATTGTCTCGTCAAAGATATTCTTACCCAAATCCGAATAAATGGGGTTTTTAGGATCATATTTAGCTGGTGAGCAATTGGTTGTCGTTTGAGATAAAGCTGAAAAATCAAAATGCTACAAATTACTGCTATCGCTACGACAATTAGAGCATCAGGAAAATGTAACAGTATTTTTGACAAAGCAACGCTCGTCTCCTCTGTGCCGGTAGTTCGATTTGCCACCATTTTTTCTATATTGGGAAAAAATACGGTGCGAAATACTAAAAACAACAGCAACAAAAATAGTATGAGTACCATTGGATACAAGAGTAGCTTCATTAATTTTTTCTTTGTGGACTCACTCAAAGCCATTTGCTTAGCCACACCTTTTAGCGTCTCAATCATATGGCCATTGTTTTCTGCAACTGTAATAGCCACTAAATGCTGTTTTGAAATATGCAACGCTTCAAGAACTCCCGAAACACCGACTCCTTGCCTCAGCTTCTCATTGATTAGCTTTTGTATTTCTTCATGTGCTTTAATATGATGGGGCAATAGAATAGAAATAGCTTGCGGGAATAAATAGCCTTCCTGCATTAGCACGCTTAATCGACTAAAAAAACGAGCTTGTTCCTTTACTTGCCAAATTGTCGCCTTTTTATATTCAAAACGAATTCTCTCAATAAACTTTTGTATTCGCATAGTTCTGGCTCTCGATTAATTCTCTTTGACCTGTAAGCGTTACATCATGTGGTAGCTCAAAGCTAGTTTTTTGCTTAATTGCCTGAAGGGCACTTTGAAGATGAGCGTTGCTTAATATTTCAAACAATGCGCGACGTTCTTCCTGGTTAATTGGCGATTGGAAAAGTGTTTGAGCAACAACACCTACCACAGTTTGACGAAGTTCTTCTACTGAAACGCCTAAGTCCATGAATCGATAAAGGCAATTGACTGAATCCTTGGCATGAATCGTCGTTACCACTAAATGACCTGTTAACGAAGCCTCGATTGCGATTTTCGCTGTCTCTTTATCACGTATTTCTCCAATCATAATAATGTCAGGTGAGTGGCGTAAAATAGCCTTTAAGCCTGTCGCATATGTAACACCAGCTCGTTCATTCACCTGAATCTGAAGTAGATTAGCCTGATTATTTTCTACAGGATCCTCTAATGAAATGACGTGTCTATTTAACTCTGAAGAACAATAATGGATCAAAGAATACAAAGAGGTTGACTTACCAGAGCCTGTTGCACCAGTGAAACATAATAGCCCTTGTCGGTGTTTCACAAGTTCCATTAACATCTCTGCCGCATGCTTGGAATAAGATAGGGAAGTAAGTGGGAAAGTATGATTTTGCAAAAGAAGCCGGATAATTAGACTTTCTTTTAAAAATACTGAGGGAAGTGTAGAGACACGGAAGGCATATTGATCTTGTTCCATAGCTTTATGGAAGGCGCCACTTTGGTTTTATTAAAAGTCAAGAAATTAATTAAAGTACCCGATAACTAGATATCCAATTATAATGTCACACATTATATAGGTATTAAGAAAAGGATAGATGAACAGGAATTATACCTGTTTGTATCTATCCTTTTTGCGCACCATATGACCACATTAACTACTACAACATTAAATTTCCCTCCACTAATACCACAACAAATAATCATTTGTTTCTTCAATAATCGCGCTCTTGAATTGAATAACTAATATATACTAGTAGATAATTTCTTTAATTAACTTTTCAACAATATTCATTTCCTTATAAACGGTGGTTAACAGGTTTTCTAAAGATTCAGATGTTAGTGTTTCTACCATAATTTCGAAATAGTTTTTGCTCAATGAAGGAGTAATCTCCTGAGAAAGCCTATAATGAAACAGATTATTTCTAAAAGTACTGCAATTAAATATTCTATTATGAGTCTCTATTACTGCGGTAATCGTTTCTTGTTGTTCTTCTAGAGCTTCGAAATAGCCTGATTCAGAAGCAAAACCTATTGCTTGGACAGAGTAATAGTAAATCAATAATTGAATTCTGTATTTCAGTGGATGTTCGTCTATTAGTAAATCTAAAATATAAAGGGCGAAATTTAATTGACATTGCATATTCATTAAATATAATGAAACTCTTTCATCCATAAAATTATTAAAAATATTTCTACGTTTTTCTGCGCTGTAGATATAATCTTGGTAAATGAAGTCTTCACAATCTAAATTAGTAATGTAATCCTCTCGCTTCAAATGTGGTGACGTGTATCCTTCTAGCACAGAACAAAACTCGTTTATGTACATAGCGACCTGTGTACTAAATTTGAATACATCCTTCCCAACTTCCCCTACACTTGAATTAAATGGTTTAATATATAAATTTATTTGACTGCTGTTAGCATACGGCTTATTTTTATAATAGAAAACACCTAAATCGTCTTGTCCGAATGCTTTTACATATGCTAATTGTTCTTCAGTATATCCTTTTATTAACTCTTGATGAAATTTTTTTATATCACTATCTAGCATCTCTATTGAAGTTCTTAGTTTTTTTTTATCAGTAAGTAATTTGGAACTTACTCTTATTTTTTTGATAAGCTTCGTAAAACTCTCTCCATTTATATCTTCAAATTTACTAGAAAGTACAACAGTATCTTCAATCAGAAAAAGACTATCAATTCCATCAACAATCAATGAAAGATACGGTAATAGTGAATTTGAGATATTTGATTGAATATTTTTTGGTAAGTTTATTAATCTGTAAATCATTTTTTTACATTCGTATACTTCACTGATTAACTGGCTTCTAGAGACTTGCAATAAATCCATATCTACCACCTCGGTTAATATCTACTTTCTTTATTCTCTTACGTTAAACGGCTCTCTAGTCCGAAAGGTACTATCACTGGCTCAAAACTATGCATACATGGCTCAATTCACTAACAATAATAAAGAGACAAAGATTCTGTTTAACTATGCTGTCATATAGTTTAAGTAAAATATCTCACAAAGTCCATACTAGCGATATCAAAAGAATTCATATCTCTGGGTACTATACTCCATTGAATGGCCCGTTTTTACTATAGGAAACAGACCTATAGCGAAAAGTGTTGATTTAAAATAAAGATTGATAATTTATAAAAAAGACACGATGTTTTGAATAAAGTCGCGACGTTTATAAAAAAGTTGCGATGTTTCGCCTCTTTGGATAGGAATATTCTAAAGGGGGTGTTTTTATAGTTAAAGGGAAAAGAACATCTGAAGTTGAAAAGTGGATTAAGTAAATGTTGGGTGACAATAGAGTTGTTCCGTTAAAGGATTATTAAAAGGAAGAAATTTCTTGTGGGAATTATGAGGATTTGAAATAATGGAATTCTTAGAATTATAAACAAAAAAGCGAGGGTGACAATAGATGGACAATGAAAAGTCCCTAGAAATACTTCGAGTAATCACAGAAAGAGAAATAGCTTATCAAAGAGCAGTAGCACTATCAGTTCAAGCACTTACAGAAGATGAACGAAGTTGGATAAGGCAGGTTGTTAGTGGTTACGATGCTGATTCTCTTACAATATCGCCATCCTATGTCCATCTAAAAAAAATACAGTTTGAACGTAATGCAAATAAAGAAATTGTGAGAAAAGAGTTAGATGCTCTAAGTAAAGAAATAGAAAAATTTACTCCACAAGAGTTGATTAAACTTGGTAATAAAAAAGAAAGAGATAGCCGAGGTATTGAGGATTTCGAAGGTATTTATATCATACATAATCTAGTAAAAGATATTTATTACGTTGGACAATCAATAGGAGTATTCGGCAGGGCTTATAAGCACTTTGTTACAAATCCAGCAGAAAATAGGGCTAGGTATTCACTAAGCGTTGAATTCAATCTTCCTGAAATATATGAGGATTATCGTTTAGGAGAAAAATTTAGTATTAGTTTAATCCCTTTAGAGAATACATCATTTTCAACTCTAGACGAGTTTGAGTATAATGCTATAAGTGCATATAATGCATCAGTTGAATATGGTGGTTATAATCGAACACATGGTAATGTAATAAATAAAGGTTTTTTCAAAAATGATGACCTCGAAAAAGCTGCGAGCTTAATATTAAATAAGATAAAAGGAACGGAAATTTTTTCAACCCTTACAAATGATAAACTAAGGATGAAGTACACCAAGACTTTATCCTCAGAACTTGTATTGCCAAGCAATCCACCTTTTCTCCTTAACTTTGTTAGGATGATAAAAGAGTATCAAAAGGCTAATAAAAAAAGAATTTATAAGAAATGATCAAACTTTATTATAAAAAATTGATAATAAAATTCAAATAAACCATCCTTTTGATCAATCTTTTTTTCAAAAGGATGGTTTTTATTTGCAATAAAATAGGGATTACAGGGAACTTTTTAATCAAACTTTATTCAAAAGCTACAAAAAGTAAATAAATGAGGTCATTTAAGAGGTCAAATAAATAAAAAGTACACCACTAATATATAAGTGATGCACTAATTTTTATATTATGTGTGACATTAAAGACAAGTTATTATTTTCATAATAAAAACATACACTCACTTATCTTTAATTTACATAGTAGGACGGGGTAAAAATATTATTATCTAATTTTATAACAGGCTTTAATAAGTGTTTTTTTATCATTAGACTTTCACTTAGACCAATTAATCAAAATTAAGACTCCCTACGATTAGAAAATGACTTGATTTTCTCAACCATGTCAAACTACAACTACCCTCAATCAATCTCCATTATTTAAGTTAGTATTATCTAAAGTGCTTTTTAATGAGCTTCGATTCTGATTCAGATAAATTAACCCCAACATGAATTGTTTGATTTATTTTGAACTGCCTTACAAGATTAAAAATTTCAAAAGAATGTTCTGTTTTACGATATAAGTCCTTTGTAATCTCTATTTGAGGTGGAGAACTCAAATACTGATAAAATTTTTCATTATCTAATGGCCCTCTATAGATATCAAATTTAGTACTTGGAATTTCAATATATTTACCTTTATCAAAATACTTTAGTAAAGGTGGTTTTCGACTAATAAACTTCACTAAAGAAGATTCATCAACCATATATACGCCATTAACAAAAATTGGAGCTCCCATCATCGATGTAGTTAGTAATATTCGGTGTACTTTCTTAGGTTTAAAATTCGCTTCTAATTCTAACTGCTCAATTACAAAATTAATATTTTCTTCGTAAAAATCCGCTATTCGGTTTAATTGATAGGTTTCTTCATATAATTTATATAAATGATTAGCATGTTGTCTGACTGTAAAAGGTTGAATGTGAGCTTTACATTCTATAAAGTACAACTCATCATCCAATACAAAAGCAATGTCACACTCATATTCTTGATTTGTTTTTTTATACAAGGACGAGTTTTTCAGATGTTTTAAATCTAGGGAAGCCTTCATTCTTTCCTCAAATTCAGGTCCTCTGAAAGCCAAATTAATATTTCGGTTAAGAAAGTTAGAAGCCAGTGCTCTAGAGGGATCAGCATTAGAAGTTAAGGAAGGTATTAAAACTAAATTTTCATCAAATTTTATCAAGGGACAATCTATTAAATCTTGACTTTTATCTTCAAATGTAAACATTCGAATTATTTCCTTCGACTCTACTCTAGTAAATCCATTCTGTTGAAAAAGCTTTTCCCATTTACTGTTAGGCTTACAAATACAAACCTTATCCAAATTAAAAATCGATAATTTCCCTCTTCCCTTCAAGAATTTTTTAGATTCTGAAGTTAATAATCTGTATGCACGGATCCAATCAATTAATTTAATATCATTAACTTTCTTTTCTAAAAAAGGATCGCCAAAATATTGTACTGCAAATAAATAGTCTAATTGGTGGTCTATATTATTTAGAGTGTCATCAGTAATTTTCTCTCTCGTTTCCAATACATTTTGTAGTTGTCCTAATTTCCCCATCTGCCACCCTTGACGAAGATTTAAAAATCTCTCATTAGAGACAACGTTATTTAGTTCAAAATTTTCATCCATAATTTCAAATTGTATTTTTCCTTGATTATCTCTTTTAACACTTACATCTGAATACTGCCAGTACTCCAAAATTTCATTAATAGTGTTCCAGAACTCACTAAAAAATATATGATACCAAGATGATTTTAATGTTTTAGGAGATATATTTCTTTTAATTCCTTTAAAGCCGTACTGTTTAAATTTAAAGTATTTTAAAATCATTCCTGATGATTCAATTGCCGAGTTAAATAACGCTTCTCTAGTATTAATATCTGTAAGCTCTACCTGAGAAGAAATATCTAATTCATCACTGTAATGAGATTCCTTAAATGAACTTAAATATAATTCTAGTGAAATTAAATAAGCTGCCACTTTGTAACTATCGTGGATTTGTTCAAATTCTTTAAAAAACCCTTCTCTTTCCTCAGTCAAACTTTCAAATAAATATTCTATAGATTCTATTTCCGATAATAAATTACTGATTTTTTCTATATCTGAACCTTCAATTTGCATAATAATATGCTCAATAACTTCTTTGAACTGTTGCCTTCTTTTAGAATTGTTAAAGATATTCACAGCCAATCCAGATGCCTTAAGTATATTTAAAACCTGTTCTATATCTTTTTCTTTCAAAGTCTTATCCAATAAAACTTTAAAGCTATCTATACCTTTTTTTAATTCATTTTCATATTTATAAAAATTAAATCTTTCAATATTTGTAAGAGCCAATTTAGTTTACTCCCCACTGTTCCGCACCTAATTAATCGGAGTTTTCTGTTGATTCAAAATCTATTACGAATATAATTTTTAATAATCGAACTAATTCTTTTTTCCTTCCGCAAAATTATGGTCTTATTCAGGAAAGAGGCTATGTTAATTTAAATAGAGTCTATACAAATTAATTAGAGAAAAACCCTAACTTTGTCAATATGACCCGATTATCACTCTACAAAAAAACTTAACCAATAGATCATTATAAAATCTATTTAAACTATGATTAAGACTTATAATCATATATTAGGTAGTCAATGTAATTGCAAATTCTGATAGCATAAGTTTAAAGGCATTTACGTATTTTTCATCTAAAATTTTACTGGGTTTATGGCTGGTATAATCAATATGATTTATATTGTCAAAATCTAGGGTATCATACTTGCCAGATTCTTCTTTCTTTAATGTCGTAGTCAGTATTATTTGGTTATTAAGCTCACTAAATAAATCTATAACCTTTTGTTCTTTGTCTGACGATAAATCTTCTGCTCGGAAAGAATCAACAATAATTGGATAGTCATGTTTTAGTTCGCTTGCTAAAGAATAAATCTTTACTAACTGAAAAATTGTTTCTTCACTACCAGAAAATACTTCATCTTGTTTAGTGAAGAGGCTTATAAATTCCAAGTTTCCTTCTGGATCTATAAATTTATATTTTTCATTCATTATTTTTAGAATTGATTCAATCAACGCAACTTGATTAGCTTTATCAGTTTCCTCCAATTCCGTAGAAGCTGTTAAATCCGAGCTTAAATCGGAAATCTCTCGCTCAATTTCAAGAATTTTCTTCTCCGTATCTGCTGCGCTAAAAATGTCTTCTTTGTATATTAACAAAGCCTCTAAAGAGACATTCTCAACAGCTAGCAGATCATTTATTTTTGTTTGTTGAAATGCTATTAACTCTGTAATGCGTTCAATTTCTTCTTTGTAATCTTCTATTTTATTTTTAATTGAATTCATTATATCTGCTCTAATTTTTGGAGTAGATACATCAAAAGTATATGATTTTTCCCCACTTAACTTGTAACCTATTTGAATAGAGCCACAATCTAAGCATACTACTTTACCACTCTCCATTTCACGGTTAAGAGAGTTTAATTCCTTTATTGTACCTTCACATTTCGACATCCTATTAAATATTAAATTCCGTTCCTTTTGAAGCTCTGTTAATGTTTCTTTTATTGTTTCTATTTTCTGGATATTCTTCTTAAAGTTTTCTCTATCATTCACGCTGCTTAAATAAGAAATTGGTTTTTTTTCTGATTTTAAAATTTTATTTTGTTTTAATAACAGCTTTTTTTCTTCTTTCAATTTAGCTATTACTTTTTTCTTTCCTTTTATTTCCTCAATTGATAAAAATGATGCCTCTGATCCCTGTAGATTATATAAAGCTTTAATAAAGTCTTCTTTGTTATATTGCCCTTTATTAACTATATTTGAGGTTTCTTTTTTATCTTGCCCCACAAAAAATATTTGTAAATATAAAACTGGATCTACAATTTTTTTAGCACCATTTTTTTCGATTATTGGCAATGGAAAAATATTTTGATGCCAATATCTTTTAAATTCCGATGTATTTTCAAAAATAAAGAATCCCTTACGACTTTTTATAATAAATGTATTCTTAAATCTACATATGTCATAACTTTCACCTTTGTAGCTAAAATTTATTATGTAATGATAATGTTGATAATCAAAACTTGTAGGAAATGTTGGTTTGTTTCCAAGAGCATACATCATTCCTTGTATCAGTATCGTTTTTCCTTTGTTATTATCATTACTTGAAATTATATTCATTCCTTCATTAAATCTATCTTCAATAAACGCTTCTTTATCGTTTCCAATCGCCACTAAGTTAATTTTCATAATTCTATTCCATCCTTAATCAAAGATATAAAGTACTTCAGTGATATAACATCAAAATCCATACATCTTTCTAAAAGGTCCAGATCCAACTTAGAATAAAGCTTATTAACATCTGTATTAGGATTTATCATTATCACATGGTAGACATTTTCAAACAACTTCCAAAAATTATCCGCATTATTCTTATTGTATAAGGCTTTAGATAATGCGAGTTGGCTTTCTAAAATAATATCTTTTTGTCTTTCCCCATCAAGCTTACTAATTATGCTATAGAAGGCTAAAGGAACTCCTTTTTCAAATGGATCTCTGTTAATAATCCTAGCAATAGCTAATAGTCTAATTTCTCCTGTGGTTAAATGACGGCCATAGTTTAATGCTTCATGACATGTTTCAATAGTGATGTTTTCAACTACCGAATTTTTTTTATTCGACTGTTTGTCTCTTATTTCATTAAATATTGAATTAAGGATTTCTTGGCTAGGTATTAATTTTACATGTGTCTTTATTATAGACTTCACATAGTCACTATTGGGCTTATCATCAACAACAAATTGCACTAAACTTAGAAAATCATTAATTTTTTGTTCATCTATATCCTTATTATCTATATAGGTTTTGGCTTGGCATTCTTCAATAAGACCTTCTCGGATTTTTACTACTGCACTTTCTTTTATATTTTTCAATTCAAAAACATTTAAATCTGGATTAATTCGAACTGAATTTGAAATTCCACCCATGAATAATATAAAGCAGTTAAATTCAAATTCACTTAAATAATTTTTATACAATGTGACTAGTTCTTTACCTATAGCTTTAGGAGGTGAATTTTTAGCCCCCTTTGATTGAATATCCCACATTTTTTGTCCTATTCGAGACATCCCGGTTAAATCATTAAAAAAGTCAACTATGTAATAGTGTACATCATCACTATCTTCTCTAAAGTTCATTAAATATAACAATGCTTTGGTTTCATATTCAGCCCCAGCAGCTCTTAATTTTTCAGATGACTTTACAGTATAAACCATAATTCCTCCTAACCTCAGATAAAAAATTTAGTATCCAAAATAAATTTACAAAAATAAGATAAAATCATCTCAATTGTTATAACTGAGATGATTTTTATAAAACTAATTATTCATCGTTTGTAGAAGATGAATTTTGTAAATACTAAAATGTTTTAGCCTCAAAATTCTCTCGTTTGTAATACCATTTTCTTGGAAGAAAATTTGCTGTCTCACATCTAGTTAGATCTATACCTATCTAAATATAATACCCCTCAACACCCTTTATTACAATATATTACATTCATAAGAATACAAAAAGGTAAAATAAAGATTTTTTTATTATTAATTTCATATATGTATAAAATAATAAAAGTAAGAGGCAGTAAGGATATCCTCTTAACTACTTCTTACTTTTACTTTTTCTTATTCCGTTCTCTTAACAGTTTACTGATTCTTCCTTCTTCAATTTTAACCACATCTTGTTTCTCATGCCGATTATTTAAAATTATAATTTTAATATAGCTTCTTAGTTCATTTTCTAAATTACAAACCTCCATTATAGCTCTAACTAATATCTTTAACTAATTAGGATGGAATAGAAACCTATCCATCCTATTTTATTTGAACTCCTCAAACTGATTCGTTATCCAACGATTCTGATTTTTAGCAACATATTGTTCAACTTCAATTAACCTATTTACCAATTCATCCTTTGACATCTTCATATATTTCTTTTTTACAACCTTTAAATCTCTTTCTAATGAGATGCACCTTAGTGACGTTTCATCGAATTTAGATGGCAGTGTAGTTTTTTTACGAATGCTATTTACTTTATATGTATTGCTACATTTTTTGTACTTCTCATACAATACTTTATTTTCACTAACAGTATTTTGATGAATGCCTTTCCCTTCAGGGTCAATATTTTTCGAGTATTTATGAATATTGTTATAAGTTACTGCTATGCCTTCCCTAACCAAAAAATCAATTGTTTCAATACCTATCTTGATAGAACGTTCTTTACGTTTATTATGGACATCTTTCAACCAATGATAATCTTTATCTAAACGGGTTAAGTTTGTATTGTGTTTCAATTTTTCTTTCCTCACGATATTTTTTTATTAAATCAATTTCTTGTAACTCTATCCTTGCTTGTTTCATCATTTCTTTTGCTTTACGAGCTTCAATTTCTAATCCCATTTTATTAAATCTCTTTTGCATATCTGTTGATAGTTTTATAACATCTAACAATTCATCCTCCTGATCCGGTTCTGGAATCTTAGCTTTACAACCTAAACATTGCATTTTTGTTGGGCAAACAAACTCAGTCACACAAGTACCACCTAAAACTTTATTAAAAACACCAACTTTTTCTGTGTATTCATCTAGTTCCCTTTGAAGTGATTCTGGACTTCTTAGGTATATATCATCTATGTCAACATAGCTCGATATAATGTCGTGATATTCATTTAATGACTCTATAATCTGTGTGTCAGTTGGAGCCGAGTAATAAGCCGTAGTATTAAAATTTTTATGATGTAGGAGTTTTGCTACAATATCTATAGGGATTTTTTGTCTTTGAAGTGCTTCTGTTGCGAAAGCATGCCTTAATAAATGTGATTTTATCGTGACAGGCTCTCCATTTTTCGTTTCAAAATACAATCCATGCAACAAGAAACGGATACATTGGGTTGTACTTTCCTCACGCATAGCTCTATTATTACATTGAAAATAATATGGCTTTACTTCTTTAAACAGATATTTCCTTGTTCCTCTATATTCAACATAGGGGATAATATTACTTTCGTTTTGTCCTTTTAACATCTTTGCAACTATTTGTAATATGCTCATTGTTTGTTTAGAAATATAATATTCTTCAGGTAAATCTCTTCCTTTCGGAATAGCCATAAAAGAATAACATATCTTATCTTTGACTTTTTTCATTTTAATACATTCTTTTGTATTATTTATTTGTAACAACTCATTAATCCTTGCACCTGTTGTAGTTAAAATATCAATTGCTAATAGCCCGAAGGTACAACTTACATATAAGGGTTCAATATCTAATAAGTATCCATCTGCTTTACATTGCCAACTCGAAATTAGTCTAGGTGGTGCTAAAACTCCTTCATGCAACGAACGATATGGATTTGAATATCCACCGTTCTCTAAATATCCAATAGATTTTAAAAAAGTTAAAGATTCTTCATAACCTTCATCATCAAGTTTTAGTCTCTTATGTGCAAATAACCTATAATCCAACAATTCTTGAAACCAAAAACCTTCAATTTCTCCAGTAGAATTTGTAGACTTAGTTTCAAGGTATTCTACAAAATAACTATCTTTTTCAGCAGAATAACAATCTAGTCCTAATCTTACTGAAGTTAAAACACTACGACTAAACTTTTCTGAATTATTAAGTATAAAGGAACGCTTACTCCATAATCTAAAATAATGAGTTTCGTTTATATGTTCTGGTTCGTCATATGAAAATTCAACTGGAAAAGATAGTTCCGTTTCTAAAGCATTTGAAAGTACTTTTTTATAAGTTTGATATAAACGATTAATTTGATTCCATCTAAAATTAGCTTTGACACGTAATTGTGGTAAGTAGGGTACAATTGCATCTGTTTCTGCTTTTCTTTTTGTTCTTGCTTTTTGCTCGGCTTTACCTCTAATTTTAAATTCTGTTCTCCTATAGTAAAAAACAGGTAGCATATAGTTTTGAAATTCTTTTAATTTCTCTGAATCAAACTTACTTTCAACCCATTTTTTCATTAATAATGAAGATGAAGTATAAGCTTTTAGGAAATCCGTTCTCTTATTAGAAGTATGATCTAAATAAATTTCTTCGCTATAATATTTATAAAGGGTTTGCTCAAACTTTTCATCATTAAAACTCTCTAGATTTAGGTCAGAGAAAAACAATTTAAAATTACGATGTAACATTTTTAATCTTTCTAATATTGTTCTCTCAACAGTATTTTTATCTAATCTAATTAATGCCATTAAAATAAGATGATGACTCCATTTTACTTGTAAACAATTTTTTGTAATGAATTTTACTACCGAATCACCTAATTTATCAATTAAAAATTCATTATTAAGATTTTTTAAATGTAAAATATTTTTATCAATATATTTTTCCCAGTCTATATACCATTCTGATTGCGGATATTTCATATTTAATCTAGCCCTTCTAATAAATCTTTTAAATCCTCGTCCAATTCAACTGTCATTGGAGTTAAATGTTCAATTAATTTAGCAGCTTTAATATTTGGATTTTTATTAAATTCTCTTTCTTTATTTTGCATATCTTCAAGCATCTTATCATGTGCTTCCCGATGCCTTAACTCATCAAAATAATGTTCATATACATAAATAGTATCTTTGTTACGCCATTTCATATAGTTAATCAATTCGTTCTTTCTTATGTCAATCTCAGCGTCGTTTTTAGAAATACTATAAATCTCCCTCAAACGTGTTGTAACAAACCAATGGCGTGTTTTATGTGGATTTATAGCTAATTTATTTTCTTTCAAAGATTTGGTCCAATGGTAATACCAAGTATGATATTTTAAAGGACAACCCTTAGAATTTAAAAACATTGGAGCATTGTCTGGTAAAGTTTCAAATCCTAAACTATTTTTATCTAGTGTTTTTCGTTGTCCTTCAACATATTGTTTTAATAGCTTTACAGTTTCTTTACTAAATCTAATAAATTTAATTCTTTTTCCGAAGCTACCCTTGTTAAAGGTAACTGCCTCCTGAAAACTTCTTCTTGCTCTAAAATCACCTATAGTTAATTCAATAATTTCACTAACTCTCGCCCCTGTTTCAAACAACATTCTTGTTACGATAACAATAACCAACGGAACATTTGAATTCTTTAAAGCATTATATACTTGATATGGTAAAGTAGAATCATCTATAATCTGAGGCTCCCATTCTTCATTAACAACTTTAAAATATGAGTTTGTAAGCCTACGGTACTTAATTTCTTCTTCTGTACCCGATATTTCTGGTAACCTAGGTTTATTTTCACGTACTCCTTCGCTATAGTTAGGATTTAATTTTGCAAAACTATCTATTAAAGGATTTGTGTATTTATAATACTCTAATCGAATTAAACAGTTATAGAAGGATTTAAAAGCTGATAGAAAGACCTTTATAGTATTTGGGCTTTTTTTTGTTAAATTTACAATATTAAAACTCTCTTTCTCCCTAACTTTACAAAACATTTCATGTGTTAAATAATCTTCTATTACCGCTCTTAATCCGTCTGGTTCTGAATCCCATTTTACTTTTTCTCCCCGATACATACCTTTTTCAATTAGCCAGTTAAAAAAGGGTATTAACTTATTCAAATATGTATTTGCAGAACTTTTTGAATTTTTTTTTGATATATAATCAAAATATATTGTCAATGGCATAAAAACTATATCGTTTTTAAATACTAACAATTCATATTTGCTCTTAACACCTTTGGGTTTTAATGCGTACCAATACATAAAGTATCACCTCATAAAGAACGTAAGTTCTAGCTCTATTTATTAAACTATAAGGTATTTTGCTCAAATTAAAAACATTACTTTGATTACAAAGAAATGTTTTTTGTTTTTTGATATATAATGTTGCACATCTTATTAAATCCTTTATATTACGTATATTAACTTTAAATAGTATATTTTAATTATACAGATGAGGTTTACGACGCTCGCTAATATCTAATGCCGCTAAAAATTTATAGAAGGAAATCATTCGTTCCGCAAGATCGTGCGGTAACTCACCTGCATGGAGTAACCGATCATATTTTCGAAAATAAATACGATAATGTACACTTTCCGGAACTAATAATATATCTGATGCACCAAAGTTATAGGCCTTTAGTAAAAGTTGCTCGCATTTTTGTTCAACAACCGTTTCAAAATTCTGCATATTCGCACCCCTCTTCTAGTTCAATCGAATATGACCGCTCTATTCGTTATTTCCTAGTATAGATACGAAACTGTCACGAGAAAAGCCCTTTTCTTAAAATAAAAATTTACTATAGATTCCCCTATTATTTATGATTTTTGCTATCAAAATGTGGATAACATGTATTTTTCCCTAAAAACGAACATAATCCGAATTCGAAAAACTAATGAACGAGACGAATCAATAATTTTGTTATGCTGGCGCAAACTTTAAAGCTTCTGGAACATAATGATTGTTTTCATCTTTAATATTCCTTTCTTACTCATCTGCTCCTTCACTCAATTATACTACTATATTCTATGCAAAAAAATTTGTTCAACAGCAGTTTCAAAATTCTGCATCCCCCCTTCTAGTTCATCTAAATTTGACCAATCTATTCTTAATTTCCTATTTTCTCGTATGAATACGCCACGAAAAAAGACCTTTTCTTTCGAAAAAAATTGCTGTTAAATTTCCTATGAAATAGGAATTTTTCTATAAAAACATGAATAACGTGCAAAATTTCACTAAAAATGAACATAATCCTATGAAAAAGTTAAGATTTATGTCAAAAGGAACTGTTTCTTTTTCAATAATACAATATAATAGAATCAACATGAATTTTTTCCTAACACTTGGTAGAGGAGCTATTATTTAAAAAATTATCTTGAGGTGAAGCAAATGATCCATCCATTAAAAATTACTAGTACTTTAGCTGATGAAACTAGATACTCTATTTACGAGTACATCCTGAAAGAGAAAAAAACTGTAACGGTCCAAAATATCGCTGATGAATTCGGCATACATCCAAATGTTGCACGCCTACACTTAACAAAGCTCACGGAAATTAATATTATAATAGCTGATTTTGCTAAGACTGGAAAAGGTGGCCGACCTGGTCGTGTTTATAAAGCCTCTGACAAAGGCTTAACATTAACGTTTCCAAGACGTGATGAAGATCGACTATTAAAATGGACAATCCAATTAATTCAAGAATTTGGACCATCTGCATTAGAAAAATGCCAGGACATTAGTTATCAAGATGGTTACCAACAAATGAAGAACTATGTAAATGCTGAGTTAACATTAAATAATACCCTTACCTTCGAACAAAAACTTCAGCTATTAACTGACAATGCTGCATTAATTGGTTATATTCCACAAGTACAGCAAACGGAGCATGGTAAAAAAGTGATATTCTCCATTTATAATTGTCCATTCCAGGAGCAGCTTACTTCCCATTCAGAAATTGTTTGTTCTTTACATGAATCCTATTTAAAAGGACAATTAGATGCATTATTTTCAAGTAATGAATTCATACAGATTGAAAGCATGATACATAATTGCGATTTATGTAAATATGAAATAAACGTGACAGAAATCGATCGCTAATTTAAAAATCCATTTGTTTGTCACAAAGAAGAGGAAGTTCCAGTTTACAGATACCTTTCATATCATTTATAATGAGTAAGAGATTATTGTGTCGTGGGCAAAAGGAGGGGAAATCTTCATGGATAATATGTATAAAGTTATGGCATTCTGGACAGGTATTTTCGCCGTTATGTTCTACCTTGGTGGTATGAACGAAGTATCGCTATTATTCGTAGGTAATACAGGTTTATTCTTATTATTAGGCTTCTTAAACCTTTCAGAACGTATGTACATGTACATTTTCGGAGCATATTTAACTGTATTCTTCGCTGGCTTCACGTACTATACAACATTCATTCACGTGCCTGGTGGCGGTCATTAATACAAAGAAAAAGCGTATCTCACCGAATGTGAGACACGCTTTTTTATGTGAATTTATTCATTAGATACAGAAGCTATAGATGAGCATAGTAAAATCCCCTTTGCGATTATATAGATTAGAATTTAGTTTATTCTATCTATCCAACGAATTGCTAAGGGGATTTTTGCATTTTATGAAGTTACTGTAGGCTTAAAAACCATTTAAAAAAGGATTTGTCTCCATTTCTGCACCGACCGTTGTATAATTACCATGGCCTGGGTAAATAATAGTATCCTCAGGTAGTGTTAATAACTTATCATGAATGGATGCAAGCAATATTTTCGTTGAGCCTCCAAGTAAGTCTGTACGTCCAACACCCTGCTCAAATAGCGTATCCCCCACAATAGCAAAGCCATCATTTTCAAATATATACGAAATACTACCTGGTGAATGTCCTGGTGTAAAGATCGCTTTAAAACTAAAATTACTTATTTCAAATAGCTGTTCTTCTTTAATAATATTTTCTTCAGCCGGTGCAGCGACAATATAATCTGGTAATGCTGCGTATTTACTAGAGCCATTTTTTGTTGGATCTCCTAACCAGCTAACTTCCTTTTCATGAATCCATACTGGAACATTAAAAGCTTCTCGGACAGCATCTACAGCACCAATATGATCAAAATGTGCATGTGTCAAAAAAATGGCTGATGGCTTCAAACCGTTACTACGAATAGTCTTGATGATTCGATCTGCTTCCTCTCCGGGATCAAATATTAAACATTCCTTTTCTTTATTCGATACGATATAACAATTCGTTTGGATAGGTCCAAGCGAATAACTTCGTACGTTCATCATTGACATCACCTCAATTTTATATTATACAGCCTTTGCCACAATTTGACGATAAATGTTCATAGTTTTCGCTATATTAGTTCTCGACAAAAACAGGTGGAACGTTTACAATTAAGGAGGAATATTGTTTACGACATTCATTTTCTGATGTCGAAAGGAGTGTCAATTTTTAATGAACTTATTAATGGTTATTTTTGGTCTAGTAGCGATTTTAGCTGTAATTGGTACATTCCAAGCAATTAAAGAAAAGAACCTTTTAAGTGTTGTTTTCAACTTGTTAAGTGCGGCTGTCTTCGGTTGGTTTGTAATTATGACAGTCATTAATAGTGGATACCCACCAAAATTACACTAAGATTTAGACAGAAACAAGAGCAGTCTGCATTCCGAGACTGCTCTTTTTCTTTCTGTCGTATTGTCTATTTTGATTTAAATTCTCCTATTTTAACCCTAAGCGATAACGACTTCCCTCTGAGCTGTTTTATTAGGCTCTCTGAACGCATTAAACTTCAATTTGACGTATACTCCTGTTACATGCAAATCTTTTCCATATACTCCTCTTTAGGGGTAAACAAGAGGGTTCTATAGGATACCCGTAATATGACGGATTGTACCCTTTAAACGATGATAGAACATTTTGCCTCACTCCAACATTTGATATAGAACCATAAAAAAGAGATCTCATGTTTAGTGAGATCTCTTTTTTATTATTCGACTGCTTCTTGCTTCAAGTTACCTGTCTTTTCATCATAGAAGCGAAGCAAATCACCGTTAATGATAGCATCGGAATTTTCTAATTCTGTCGTCGCCCGATCAGCGTATGGCTGACATGGCTCGCCATCAATTTCTTCACCAGTAGCTTTGTCATAGCAAGCTTCACCAGCATAAACATATTTATCTGTTACAAAACGACCGTCACGGAAAATAACGAAATCTTCATGCTCTGGTGAGAATAAGTCAGCACCAAGTTGCATATCTTTTGAAGTTTCAATACCAAGAAGGTGTAGAATTGTTGGACGTAAATCCATTTGTCCAGACACTTCTGTCATTTCTTTACCATCACCCGCTCCTGGAATATGGATGAATAAAGGTACTTCTTGTAGCATTGCATTATCAAATGGTGTAATGCTTTCTTTTCCTAAATATTGAGCCATCGCTTTGTTGTGGTTTTCTGAAATACCATAATGGTCACCATACATTACGATAATTGAGTTATCATAAACTCCTTGATCCTTTAAACTTTGGAAGAAGTCTTTAAGTGCTTCATCCATATAACGAACTGTTTGGAAGTAACGATTTAATGTACCTGAGTTTGAAGTGTATTCAGGAATCATGACATCTTCAGGATCCAAAGTAAATGGATAGTGGTTCGTTAATGTAATTAGACGAGAATAGAATGGCTGTGGCATATCTTTCATTAAAGCTGCTGATTGCTCTAAGAATGGAGTATCTTTCATACCCCAGTTAACAGCTTCGCCTTCGTTAACTTTATATGAATCTACATCATAGAATTTATCAACTTTTAATGATTGATACATCATGTCACGATTCCAGAATGATTTATTATTCGGGTGCATGACATTCGTATAGTAACCATTTTCTCCAAGGCGCTCAGCCATTGAGTTATACGTATTTCCACCGTGTGTGAAGAATACCGCACCACGACCTAAGCCAAACAATGAGTTTTCTACAATAAACTCTGAGTCAGAAGTTTTCCCTAATCCAGTTTGGTGATAGAAGTTGCTGAAATAAAACGTATCTTTATCTTTTGTTAAAGAGTTTAAGAATGGTGTAATTTCATGACCATCCATCTGGTTATTAATCACAAAGTTTTGTAACGATTCCATTGACACAACAATTAAATTACGATCCTTGTACTTTCCAAACATTTCAGGGTTAACCGCTGCTTGATTAGATCGAATATAGTTGTTCACTTCTACTAATTCACTGCCGTCCGCTAATGCACGTTGAGCAGAAGATTTAGATTGAATATAAATATCATACAGATGGTAGTTATAAGTCCCAATGTTTTTCACAAGTAATTCACGGTCAAAGCTTCGAGTCAACAATTGTGGACGTTCAATTTCTGCTAATCCTAAGTTTAAGAAAGTCATAGCAACTGCTAATACGAAGTACGCACGACGGAATTCCACGTTAACTTTCACTATTGTTTTCATTCTTGGCCAATATTTATTAGCTAAAATTAAAATAAGTACGTCGATGAAATATAATACATCCCAAGGGTTTACAATCGCTGAAACGGAAGTTCCTAAATCACTAAAGTTACTTGTTTGGAATAATACCGGTAGCGTAATAAAGTCATTGTAGAAACGATAGAATGCCACATTTCCGTATAAGACAATTGATAAAAGAACACTGACTGTAATAATATAACGGTTTTTAGCTTTTGAAGATTTAAAGAATAACGCTAAACCATAAGCAAACAGCAAGAAGCTCAATGGATTAATAAACAAAATAAATTGTTGCATTGCATTTTCGATTTTCATATCAAAGCTTGTGTGATAAACAATGACCGTTTTTATCCAAGTTGCTACAATTGCTAGTATCATAAATGAATGTTTAGGCCACTTAATTGATTTCATTCCTAACATCCTCCCTACTTTTTAAAACGAAAAAATAATAATGTTAATAATTTGTTACTGAAACAACATATATCTTAATCTTTTTTTTACAGATGCGCAACAGATATATTTTGGAAAGCCATTCTGCTTGCTCGTCTACACGTTAGATATTTATATATACGTCTTTGTTTGTAAAAAGTTTCGCAAAATCATAAAAACAGTGGAAACCCACTGTCTCTTAGAATATTACATACATGTTACATTATTTTTACAATACCCCAAAGGAATTATATTTAAAACATTATTGATTATTCTCTTTCATACGAAGTTTTGTTGTTTCTTGTCGAATTAGTAACAATGCCATTTGGTAATCTTTAATATCTAGTACATTCGCTTTATACAACTCACGAATTTCATCCTCCATTAACATCAAATCACCAATAGGATCTCTTGTATAAATAAAAGTGCCATATGTTTTTAATAATTCATAAATATCTAACATCTTATCCATTTTAGTTCGCTCCTCGTTGTGTTACACAGTCAATACGTTTAGTCGGTGTCACAATGATATCTACTGGGCAATCGTGTGCGTCTGTAGGTACTTGTTCATATAGCTGCTCATCAAATAACAGCGATACTAGCTTACCTTTGCTATAGTTTAATACATAGCGATCATAATAACCACCGCCATAACCTATGCGATAGCCAAACTTATCAAAAACAACTCCCGGAACAAGTATGACATCCATTTCATTTGCGTCAACAAACTCACATTTTTCTGGAATTGGCTCACGCAAATGCATATAAACAGTTTCTAGCTGTGCAAACGAATCAATAGCATAAAATGTCATTTCTCTTGTTTTTGGGTTGCATTTAGGAACAGCGACTTTTTTACCAAGTTGCCACAATTCTTCAATTAAATGAATTGTGTCGACTTCTGGCTTATTAGAAATGGTAATGCCGATTGTATTTGCTTCTATTATATATGGTTCTTGTAGCACATTTTTTGCGACAATAAAAGATCGGTCTTGGTAAGCCGCTTCACTCATTTTTGCGAGAGCTCCCCTTACCTCGTTTCGTAAAGTTGTTTTATCCATACCAAGCTATCCTCCTATCAATATGTAAAAAGCCAAAACCACTTGTGGTTTTGGCTTAATGAGCGATTACTTAGTTTCACGGTGAAGAGTGTATTTCTTCTCGCGAGAGCAATATTTTTTAAGTTCAAGACGCTCTGGATTGTTACGCTTGTTCTTTTTAGAAATGTAGTTACGTTCGCCGCAATCTGTGCAAGCTAAAGTAATGTTTACGCGCATCATTAACCCTCCCACTCTATATCAAGAATTTAAATTTTGAGCATGATTTATACGACTTACCTATTATAACACAAACTAAAAAAAAATCCACCTTCATTTCATATTAAGTTTGCTTATGGTAAAATACCTTATAATTACATAACTTAATGAGGTGAAACTTTTGGATTTATCCATCATACTTATGATTGTTGGAATTCTTCTAATCATCGTGTCGTTCTTTTTCAAAAATAACGCGAAAAAAGTCGAACAAGATGTAGAAGAGCTTTCCATCTCTATTTTTCAAGAAACAAATAATTTAAAACGTCGTCTAAAAATTGTTGAGGAGGAGCTGTTATTAGAGCCTGAATTCCAGGTTAAATCAAATTCAGTCCAAAATAACATGCCAGATCCAAAGGTGCAACAAGTGATACAGGCCGTACAACAAGCCGCTCAAGCATCAAAAGCTGGACAAGGAGCACCACAAACAAAAAATATTCATCAAATTATCGTTAGTCAGGTGCTTGAATTAAATAAGCAAGGTCTTTCGGTAGCCGATATAAGTATTCGCTCAAATTTATCAGAAGAGCAAGTGCAACAAGTGATTGCAAATGGAGGTCGGTAATACATGAATAATTCCTCTATTCGTGCATTTGGCATTGCACTTTTTCTTGTAGGAGCAATACTTGCTTTAGCAACTCGTTTCGATCTTCAAATTGGTCTACCAACTAAAGCTTCCTCAGGCGAGGAAAATGTAGAGGAGCTGCAAAAAAAGCTCGAACAGGCAAATAAAGAAATTGCATTGTTAAAGGAACAAGTAAAGCAAGCTCCAAAGGAAAACACTCAGAAGACAGATGCACCTGAAACAAAAGCTAAAGACAATCATGAATCAGCAGACGCCCCGGCAACCAACGTTACCACTATGACACTTCAAATTTACAGCGGCATTACACCATATATTGTGGCGCAAAAGCTTGAAGATGGTGACATTATTGCCAATAGTGTTGAAATGGAACTGATACTTGCAAACCCTAAATATGCTCGAAGCTTACAAATTGGTTCCTACGAAGTCAATTCTTCAATGTCTTTAGAGGAAATTGCAAAATTGATTACAGGGAAAAAGTGATAACATGATCTCTTAGTGAAAGAGAGCTTAAATATTACTATTCTTCATAATAAATGGCTGTCATCCAAAAATCACAACTCCTGATTTTTGATGACAGCCTATTTTGTTTAGTTTATGAAATTTGTTCTAAGAAGGCTTGCATCATCTTGCTGCCCTCTTTCGTTCCAATGGATTCTGGATGAAATTGTAGCCCAAAAAGTGGATAATATTTATGTCGAATCGCCATAATTTCACCATCATCACTGGAGGTTGCTAAAATAGTGAAATCCTCATGTAACGTGCTTTGCTCAATGATGAGAGAATGATAGCGCATTACTTCGATTTTACCGTCTAACTGAGCAAATAAATCTGTTTTTTTATATTGAATTGTAGATAATTTCCCATGCATAATATGGTTAGCTTGAACGATGCTGCTGCCAAAAGCCTGCCCTATCGATTGGTGCCCAAGACAAATGCCCAAAATTGGAAATTTCGTGTAAAGCTCTTTGACAACATCCACTGTTATCCCTGCATCAGTTGGCGTACCTGGGCCAGGCGATAAAATAATAGCTTCTGGTTGCATTTTTTTAATTTCCTCTATTGAAATTTCATCATTACGTACTACTTCTACGTCTTTCCCTAGCATACTTATTTGCTGAAATAAATTATATGTGAATGAATCATAGTTATCGATCAGTAAAATCATTTTTTCACCTCCAATAACGCGCGAGCTTTATTGAGTGTTTCCTCATATTCAGACCATGGCACAGAATCATACACAATACCAGCCCCTGCCTGAACATGTGCACGATGATCCTTAATAACCATGGTACGAATGGCTAGAGCTAAATCCATATCCCCTGTAGTGGAAATATAGCCTACTGCTCCTGCATAGACACCACGTTTTACGGGTTCTAGCTCATTGATTAGCTGCATAGCACGAATTTTTGGTGCACCTGATACTGTACCTGCAGGCAAGCAGGCTCTGAGGACATCCAAAACATGTACATCATCACGTAATTCACCGATAACCTCTGATACAATATGCATAACATGTTTATAACGCTCAATATTCATATATTTTACAAGCTTCACTGTACCGACTTTTGCAATTCGTCCAAGATCATTACGACCTAAATCCACTAACATCCGATGTTCAGCAATTTCTTTTTCATCATTGAGTAAACCTTCCGCAATCGCTTTATCCTGTTCCACTGTTTTGCCTCTAGGCTTTGTTCCTGCGATTGGATTTGTCGTGACCATTCGCTCCTTCACCTTCACAAGACTTTCAGGAGACGTTCCTAAAATGATATACGTTCCAAAATCCATATAGAACATATATGGTGACGGATTTGATGTACGCAACTGACGGTATAAATCAAAAGGATTCCCTGTAAATGGTGAGGTGAAACGTTGTGATAAGACAATTTGGAAAATGTCACCCTTACGAATATACTGTTTAGCGCGGTCAACCATTGCTACAAAATCTTCTTTTTCAATCATCGGCTTGAAATTGAGCTCTCCCAGTGACATGGCGTCGAATGTTTTACCAGCATAAAGCTGTTCCTCCATCTTAGAAATAACCACTTCCATTGCGTCAAGAGAGCGCTCTTCATCAAATAAATCAATGGCCGCTAACGTCACATCTTGCTTTACATGATCAAAAACAACAAATGTATCATAGAAGAAGACATGAACATCTGGCATTTCTAAATCATCCTGCAAAAATTCTCCTATTTTCTCTGCATAAAAGGCCGTTTCGTATCCAAAGAAACCAATCGCTCCTCCAAAAAAGGCGAAAGGATATTGGTCCTCATGGAATGGCATAACCTGCTTTAATTTAGTGAGTACATTTTCACTCGCTTTTTCACTTTCTCCATCTTTGGTAAAAGTATATCCACCCTTATCTCCCATCAATTCCGCAACTGGATTGACGGCAATAAATGAATAACGTCCACTTTCTTCATGTTTGGCAGACGATTCAAAAAGCATCTTATGTTTCCCTTCAAGCGATTGATAGACGGAAATTGGCGTCATCATATCACCCTGTAATACCTTCATAGCAAACTTTCTAAGCTCAACTGTCATTCTCTTCTCTCCTTCTCTATGCTCTGCTCTACTACACCAAATCTTTATTCTATAGGGTAGAAACATTACTATTGAATAAAGAAATAAAAAAATAAAAAGACCTTCCCATCACAAAAGGACGGAAAAGCCGTGGTGCCACCTTCATTGGTCTTAATCAATTATGCCCGGTATAATTGCGTCCGCAATCGGCTTTGTGCTGAGGCCTGCAAATGTTTTTTGTGCGAAAGCGTAGTGCTAACGTAGCGGCAGCAACAAATGTTTTTTGTGCGAAAGCGTAGCGGCAGCGGCAACACAGCACTGATGCAGGCCAGTTAGCCGTTATCGCATGGATGCGATGATTTTAGACTAACATCCTTTATTAACTACTGTCCGATTATGTGACATCCACCAGAGGCATAAACTTCTTTCATCAGATGTTTAAACATCCACTAAAAAAAGCTAAAAGACCCACTTTGTACCTTATAACGTAGGCAAACGCTAATCCATACTCTTTTTCAGGATTAGAGCTCCGAAGTCCATTCACCATTCATTTGTACTAGTTTCCACCTGCCACTAGCTCTCTATAACAAAAAATAATAGCTACTACTCTTCATCTAAGCTGATTACTATTTTCATTGTAAAATAAATAAATTAACAATTCAAATTTTTTTTACTATGAAGCCATTCATCTTCAGCCGGAGCTGCTAGCTCAATATTTAGTTCCTCAAATATTTGACGAATAGCAAATAATATATCCTGTTTCGTACTTAACATCACTGCAGTATCATTTGTCGCCACATAAAAACGCACAAGAATACGATAAGAGGTTGGATAAAATTCATCTATAAATACATGGATCAACTCTTTTTCTGTAGCTGTATGCAAATATATTTCCTTTTGAATAGCACTTAAAGCACTCCGTAATTTTTCTTCTTTATTTTCAGCAGCTACGAATAAAAATTGTTCACATTTTCGTTTTTCTCGTCTAGATAAATTATAGATTGGCCGATTGACTAAATAGGAGTTCGGGACATAAACAAGTCCTTTATCACCCGTTTGAATTAAGGTACTTCGAAGATTAATATCTTCAATAGTTCCATCAATTTTTTGATCTTCTGTCGCTATCCAGTCGCCAATCTGAAACGGATTATCTAATGCAACTGACATCCCACCAAAAACATGTGCTAAAGTATCACGTATACCAAAGGCGATGGCTACTCCCGTTAAGCCAATCCCTGTTAAAAAGCCATTCAAGTTAAAATTCCAGAAAGAAGCAATCGTAAACATCGCCGCTATCATAATAAGCACTTTTCCTACGCGTAGAAAAAACGGTAATAGGACGTTTGGTTCTTCTTCACTATTCAACTGCAAAGGCTGTTTTGTATAAAAATGTAAAACATCATATACACCTTTAAAGGCAAAGAAAACAATAATGGACAATACAAAATTCTTTGTCACTGCATTTGTAAATAAATTTTCTTCTAATAATATGGTTAAGCTGAGTACAATGACAGCTGACATAAATGCATAGCGAATCTCTTTATTAAATTGTTCTAGCACTATTGCCTGAAACTCTCGCTGACGATTTCTTAAAAATGCAACAAGACGATTAATAATTTTCTTTATAACAAGTTGCTGAAAAAGCCAACCAACGACGCAAATAGCAACTGCAATAATAACGTCCATCCACGTTGGTGCTGAAATATTTGGTAGTAACCATTTCAATGAATCCATGTTTTTCTCCTTTAACTACTATGTATACTCACAGAAAAGGAGCCGATCAACAATGATGATCAACTCCTTTTTTATTGAATAGCATCATCCGCAAAAAAAGCCTTGTTGGCAAACCAAAACTGCTGTTCATTAAATTTTTGTTCATGCATGGCAATCACCAAAAATTCAGCATAATACTTACGCTTCATCTCATCAAGTATGGTTTTCGCTTGCTTTCCAACGAGATGCTGACCATCAATAGGAGTTCCTTCTGTAAAAATGATAATATCCGCTTCTGTACAATGTTGATTTTCTTGTAGCAAGCCTTTTACAAAATGAAGCACGGGCAGAATTGCTGCTTCTCCCTTTGCTTTGTATTCAATAAAATCCTTAAAATCACATAAATTTAAATGACCGTTTTCAAATCGATAATGTACATGAATTTGACAGTCATATGGAACGATATATAAATCTCGCCCTTCACGGTGCGCAATCATGAAAAATGGTAAAATCATACTTTTGCAAAGATCCGAATATGCTGCCATACCCGTAGTTTGTTCAAGACATATAATGATTGGACCTAGTTCTTTTTTGTATTCATCAAACGGAACATACAGGATATTTCCTTTTTTAGTTATTTGATACTTTAGCTTTTGTCGTCTAGCTATCTGCCACTTTCGCTCATAATACAAACGCTGCTCTTTTCCGTTGATCAATCGTTCAGCTTGCTCAATAGCTGGTATGTTTTCACACATTTCACGCATGATATCTTCCAATTCAAGTGCAAATGCTGCCATGTTTCGCAATGTTTCACTCTTGTAAAAATAATCAATAAAGATACGTTGTTCCTTGTCATTTAATTCTTCAAGATGTAAGTGATCATAGAGAAAACGTAAAAAGTCATGTTGTTCTGACGTGAGTGCCAGAGCAAATTTCTCTATAAGTGATTCTACAGCGTCTTTCACGAAGCAACACCTCCAAAGCACGTTTTTTTGGATAATGTCTATAGTATAACCAAAATTTTTTTTTGACAATACAATTATGCCTGTAGTATTTGACGCTATTTTCATCAACAATGTTGCTGTTATCCTATACCTTTACATCATCATGACAGTAAAAAAGAGAAGAGCTTGTCAACGGCTCTTCTCCTACTAATTATTCAATTCGTAATGTTTGCCTTTGATTAAGTAGAATAAGTGTTCAGCAATATTTGTTGCATGGTCAGCTGAGCGTTCTAAATAGCGGCAAACAAATGTTAAGTGTGTTATTTGAGAAATATGTGCTGGATTTTCAGCACCTGCACGAAGCAATAGCGTTACTGTCGCTCCATATAAATCATCGACGTAATCATCTAGTTCTGCAATTTCCTTGGCACGAGCCGTATCTTCATCCGTAAAGGCTTTTAAAATACTTTCTAACATTTCTATCGTCTTGTTACACATCGTTTGCAAATTTGTTATAGGAAAGACAAGTGGTTCTTTTCCAATACGAATCGTCTCTTTGGCAATATTAACCGCATAGTCCCCTACTCTTTCCATATCCGATGCCGCTTTGACAAGCACCATGAGACGACGTAAATCTGTAGCTACAGGTTGCTGCTTAGCGATTATTAAAATAACATGATCATTGATTTCTTCTTCAAGACGATTAATGATTAAGTCGTCTTCAAGAATCTTTAAGGATTTCTCTAAATCCTGCTCTACTAATGCTTCAAATGCCAATTTAAGAGCATTGATACTACTAGTAGCAATGTCGATAAATTGCGCTTGAACTTCTTTTAATTCCTGTTCAAAACGTTCACGTACAACCATCTTCTGCTCCTCCTTAGCCGAATCGACCTGAAATATAATCTTCAGTACGTTGATCCGCTGGTGTTTGGAAGATAACGTCTGTTTTATCGTATTCAACAACCTCTCCGCTTAGGAAAAATGCTGTACGGTCGGAAATTCGTGCTGCTTGTTGCATATTATGTGTCACGATAATAATTGAATAATCTTTTTTCAGCTCTTGTACAAGCTCCTCGACTTTTAATGTAGAAATTGGATCAAGTGCGGATGTTGGCTCATCCATTAAAATAACATCTGGTTCAATCGCTAAACAACGCGCGATACAAATACGTTGTTGCTGACCACCTGATAAACCGTATGCATTTTGATTTAAGCGATCCTTTACTTCATCCCAAATGGCTGCACCGCGTAAAGATTTTTCAACAATTTCATCAAGAATCTTCTTATTTTTTATGCCATGGATACGTGGACCATAAGCAATATTATCGTAAATAGACTTCGGGAATGGATTTGGCTTCTGGAATACCATCCCTACACGAGTACGTAATTCCTCAACAGTATAGCTTTTATCTAAAATATTGCGCTCACGATATATTATTTCTCCTGATGTTCGAACACTTGGTACAAGCTCTACCATTCGATTTAACGTTTTTAAATAGGTAGATTTCCCACAGCCAGAAGGGCCAATTATAGCTGTTACTTCATTTTCATAGATGCTTAAATTAATATCTTTTAAACCATGATGATCGCCATACCATAAATTTAAATTACGTGTATCATATACAACTTTTTTAGCAACATCAGCTGAAGGCTTTGTCGCCATATGATTCGTTTTGACAACTGATTTTTCCTGTTTAAAATCTAGTACCATAAGGTCACCTCATTAATAACGTTTTTGGAATTTATTTCGAATAAAGATGGCAATAGAGTTCATCAGTAAAAGTACTGTCATAAGTACTAAAATACCGGCTGCCGCTACATGTTGAAATTCCTCTTGCGGGCGTTTTGCCCAATCATATATTTGCATTGGTAAAGCAGTGAATTGGCTTAATAAACCATTAGGTAAAAACTGTAAAATAACTGGAATCCCAATCACAACAAGTGGTGCCGTTTCACCAATTGCACGAGACAAGGCTAATATACTCCCCGTTAAAATCCCTGGAATGGCCGCTGGTAACACCACATGCACAATCGTTTGCCATTTCGTCGCGCCCATACCATAAGAAGCTTCTCGTTGTTCATTCGGTACTGCACGAATTGCCTCCTGTGCCGCAACGATAATAACTGGCAAAATTAATAAACTCATTGTTAAGCCAGCTGCTAAAACACTTTTTCCTAGTCCCATCATTCGAACGAAAATTGTTAACCCCAGTAAACCAAAAACAATGGAAGGCACACCTGCTAAGTTAGAAATATTCAAACGAATAAAGTCATTTAGTTTATTTTTCTTCGCATATTCCTCTAAATAAATTGCTGTTCCTACACCTAAAATAATGGACACTGGTGCAACAACTGCCATCAGCCAAAGTGAACCTACTAGAGCCGCTTTTATGCCCGCTTTATCTGCAAAACGCGAAGCAAAATTTGTTAAAAAATCGATTGTTAAATAGTCGACACCCTGCGTCACAATACGATAAAGCAAAACAGCTAGTGTCACTAATGCAAAGGTCGTTGCTAGGAAAAATAAAGCTTTCCAAATTTTATTGAATGTAATACGCTTTGTCATTCTTTTCATGACGACCGTGTCATCAATATAGCGCATGCTAGTAAACCTCCCTGAAGCGTTTCGAAATATATTGAGCGAGTAAATTCATCACTAAAGTAAAGATAAATAATGTGAAGCCAACTGAATAAATAGAATAATAAATTGTTGTACCATAACCAGCATCGCCTGTTGCAACTTGTACAATATACGCAGTCATCGTTTGAATCGAGTCTGTCACATTTAAATCAAGTTTAGGTGTAGCGCCTCCTGCCAATGATACGATCATCGTTTCTCCTATTGCCCGGGAAATGGCGAGAACAACTGAAGCGACAATGCCCGATAAAGCGGCTGGTAATACTACTTTTATAGCAACCTCAAACTTTGTTGCACCAAGAGCTAGAGCTCCTTCACGCATACTATTTGGAACAGATGACATAGCATCCTCGGAAAGTGACGTAATCATCGGTAAAATCATAATACCAACAACAATACCTGGACTAAGTGCATTAAAAAGTTTTAGTTCTGGAATAATTTGCTGTAACAACGGTGTTACGAACGTTAATGCAAAGAAGCCATAAACGATTGTTGGTACACCTGCTAATATCTCTAATATAGGCTTAACAATACGTCTTACTTTTTCGCTTGCATACTCACTTAAATATATTGCTGAAGCAATCCCAAATGGTACTGCAACGACAACAGCAATTAAGGTAACTTTCAATGTTCCCGCAATTAATGGTAAAATCCCGAACAATGGTTCATTTCCTGAAAATGGTAACCATTCTGTACCAAATAGGAAATCCGTAATCGGAACACGTTTGAAAAATTCAAACGTTTCAAAAATAAGGGTGAAAACAATGCCAAATGTCGTCAAGATAGAGATAAGAGCTGCAGAAAATAATAGAGCTGGCATTGCTTTTTCCACTATTTTCTTTGATTTATGATTGCGCGAATTTGCAATTAATTGCTGCACAGATGTTGTCTTGTTTTCTTTTTGAGAAACCATTGGGTACTCCTTTCAAATAAGTGAGGGAAAGAGCATACATCTCTTCCCCTCTATGCATGTCTACTTATTTTAAGCCTTCTAAAGTTTTTAAAGCTTCTGTATATTTTTCTTCAGGTAGACTGACATAACCAACTGCTTCTGCCATATCTCCCGCGTGTTCAAGTGTGAATTTGACGAAATCATATGCGGCTGCGTTATCTTTCATCGCACTATTTTTCACATATGTGTATAATTCGCGTGAAAGTGGCGAATATTCACCAGCTTCGATTGTTTCATTTGTTGGCTCAACACCATTTACTTTCACAACGCTTAATTTATCTTTATTTTCTAGGTAGTAAGCATAGCCGAAGAAGCCGATTGCATTTTTGTCACCTGCTACACCTTGAACTAGCATATTATCATCCTCTGATAATGTTGCTGATTTTGCTAGATCCGCACCGTCTAAAATCACTTCATCAAAGTAATCGTACGTGCCTGAGTCAGTACCTGGTGAGTAATACACGATTTTTTCATCTGGCCAAGATGGATCGATATCAGACCATTTTTTCTCTTTACCATCCTCAACCCAAATTTTCTTTAATTGTTCGACTGTTAAATCCTTCGCCCAATCGTTTTCAGGATTCACGACTACGGATAAGCCATCATATGCTATAGGAAGCTGTGTAAAATCAATTCCTGCTTCATCTAGTTTTGCTTTCTCTTCATCTTTTACTGGACGAGATGCATTAGAAAAGTCTGTCTCACCTGCGATGAATTTTTCAAAACCACCACCAGTACCAGAAACACCTACCGATACTTTGACATCTGGTTGAGTTCCTGCATACTCTTCAACAACTGCTTCAATAATTGGTGCTACTGTTGATGAACCATCTCCAGCTACAGCTCCTTGCAGTTTTTCGTCAGCAGCGTCTTGTCCTGAGCTCGCTGGTGCGTTTGTTTCTGCATTGTTACCATTTTGCGCTGAGTCGCTTCCGCATGCACCAAGCATTAATGCTGAACCCATTACCGCTGTCATCGTTAAGTACTTCCACTTTTTCATCTCATTTGCCTCCGTCACTAACATTTTTATAGTTATTTGTCTTACAACCTTTACTATAATGACTGATTGTTGAAGTCGTATAAACGGTTCGTAAAAGAGACGTAAAGGAATGTAATGCTTTGTAAACGATTGTAAAGATGAATTTACAATTGCAATCAATTTTCGCCTTGGCGTAATTGCCTCTGACGCTTTGCTTTCGCACAGAAAACATTTGTTGCTGTCGCTGCGTTTGCACTGCGCTTTCGCACAGAAAACATTTGCTGCTGTCGCTGCGTTTGCACTACGCTTTCGCACAGAAAACATTTGTTGCTGTCGCTGCCTTTGCACTACGCTTTCGCACAGAAAACATTTGCTGCTGTCGCTGCGTTTGCACTACGCTTTCGCACAGAAAACATTTGCTGCTGTCGCTGCGTTTGCACTGCGCTTTCGCACAGAAGACATTTGCTGCTGTCGCTGCGTTTGCACTGCGCTTTCGCACAGAAGACATTTGTTGCTGTCGCTGCGTTTGCACTACGCTTTCGCACAGAAGACATTTGCTGCTGTCGCTGCCTTTGCACTACGCTTTCGCACAGAAAACATTTGCTGCTGTCGCTGCCTTTGCACTGCGCTTTCGCACAGAAAACATTTGTTGCTGTCGCTGCGTTTGCACTGCGCTTTCGCACAGAAAACATTTGCTGCTGTCGCTGCGTTTGCACTACGCTTTCGCACAGAAAACATTTGTTGCTGTCGCTGCCTTTGCACTACGCTTTCGCACAGAAAACATTTGCTGCTGTCGCTGCGTTTGCACTACGCTTTCGCACAGAAAACATTTGCTGCTGTCGCTGCGTTTGCACTGCGCTTTCGCACAGAAGACATTTGCTGCTGTCGCTGCGTTTGCACTGCGCTTTCGCACAGAAGACATTTGTTGCTGTCGCTGCGTTTGCACTACGCTTTCGCACAGAAGACATTTGCTGCTGTCGCTGCCTTTGCACTACGCTTTCGCACAGAAAACATTTGCTGCTGTCGCTGCCTTTGCACTGCGCTTTCGCACAGAAAACATTTGTTGCTGTCGCTGCGTTTGCACTGCGCTTTCGCACAGAAAACATTTGCTGCTGTCGCTGCGTTTGCACTGCGCTTTCGCACAGAAGACATTTGCTGCTGTCGCTGCCTTTGCACTACGCTTTCGCACAGAAAACATTTGCTGCTGTCGCTGCCTTTGCACTGCGCTTTCGCACAGAAGACATTTGCTGCTGTCGCTGCGTTTACACTACGCTTTCGCACAGAAAACATTTGTTGCATGAATAAACTTGCTTCCTATTGGAAAGATGCTATAATAAGCAATTGTGTCAGGAAATATTCTAAGAGGAGTTTGACTTTGTGATTAAGCATGCAAAAGTACAAAATGCCGATTACTTTAAAACGTATTTAACACTTGTTATGGATCATCGGGAATTTACTCTGCAGGAAGCCATTGATTTTATGGTAGAGTCTTATTTCTGTAATAATATAGAGCTATATGGAGAAAAACCGAAGCAACAATTTGAAATTGCTATTCAACAATTATCTGTATAATAAGTCTTCTATTATATAGAAATACAAAAAACACGGTATGAAATTGATTTCATACCGTGTTTTTTGTTCTCGGGTATTCTCTGAAACTGTAAAAAAACCGCTAGGCATTTTCATGCACTAGCGGTTTCTATTATTTTTGCTCATCTTCACCAATTTTTTCTTTTGTGATTGCTGGTAAAATTGGTTGTTTTACATTACTCTCTGTTACTTTCTCAGTTTCATATTTTGCTTTTAACTCAAAATATTTATCGACAGAACGTCTAGCGATAACGTTATTATTTGTCAAATGCCCACGTGTTGTTGTTGCCCATGGAATGACAACAGCATAGGCAATTTCAGGATTTTCATAAGGAGCAAAACCAACATGTGTAAGAGTAAGTGCTTCCGTACCATAATACTCTTTTAACGGTCCGAAATACACTACCTCAGCTGTTCCTGTTTTCCCTGCCGCTGTATATGGAGCATTTGCAAATTCATGTCGTGCAGTACCTTTTGAACCTGTATAAACTCGACGCAATCCTCGTTTCACATAGTCGATTTCTTCCGGTGTATTATCAATTTGATTTAAAACAGTTGGACCTATTTCAGTTACTAATTGTCCTAACTGTTGCCCATCTTTTGATGGCTCACGCACCTCTTTGACAACATGTGGCTGAATGCGATAGCCACCATTGGCGATTGTTGAGATATACTGTGCCAATTGTAATGGTGTATACGTATCATATTGTCCAATCGCTAAGTCAAGTACTTTCCCCCCATAAGTTGGACCAGATGGACCTTGCACGCCGCTAAATTCATTTGGTAAATCAATCCCTGTATTTACACCTAACCCGAATTGTGCATAAGAATTACGCATTTTTGGGAATGTATCGTCCTTTAGACGTAATGGCATCTTGTAGCTATACGGTGTCCCATTAATTAGCAAAGCTGTTTTAAACATATAAACATTTGAAGATCGCTCAAGTGCGCTTAAACCATCCATTGAAATATAACCACCATGATTAAAAATGGATTGTTTCACTGGCGTATTTAATAAATGGATTGGTTCATCTCCTAGTACAGTGTTTGGTGTTATGGCTCCTAATTGATAACCAGTTAGTAAGGTTGCTGCTTTAACTGCAGAACCTGACTCATAAGCTGTGGTAAAGGTACCATACGAAAAATCGACGACTTCATTTTTCCCTGTTTCAGGATTTTTTTCAATCTTCTTACCAGTCATTGATAAAACATCGCCTGTATTTGGGTTCATCATGACTAAAAAGGCACGATCTAATAATTGTGAGCCAGAACGTGCTTTTAATTTAAGCAACTCTTCTTCGACAATTTTTTCTGTTTCAGCCTGTAATTCACTATCCAGTGTTAAAACTAAATCCTTACCAGGCTCACCTTCATATGTCGTAACGGTGTCAACTACTTGCCCTTTTTTATTCGTAATATTTTTTACAACCGCTTTTTGTCCTTGTAGTAATTCTTCATATTGCGCTTCAATATAACTTTCGCCAACACGATCATTTCGTGAATAATCACGAGCTAAATAATAATTCAGGTTTTCCTTTGGAATACCTTTTGTTGGTACGGTTGTGCGCCCTAAAATACCGAGTGATGATAATTTCACACGCTTCCAGTCTGTCGTTGTGTTGACACCTGGTAATTCAGATAATCGCTCAGAGACACGTGCAAATTCGTCGGCAGAAACATTTTCACTCTTAATAATTTGCGGTGATAAGTTATAGCCTGATACCATCTCTCGATAGATTGCTAATACTTCTAAATCAGCCTCTGTCAATTGCGTTATTTCTTCGTGTGTAATTCGTTCACGTACAAGCTTATCAATCTGTGCATTGGTTTCACTTGTCGTAATATTTTCTTGTGCTCCAATTTTCTTTTTCTCTGCCTCTGTTACCTTTGCATAGGCAGCATCATGATTTTTTAAAATCCAAAAATCCTGTTTATCACGTAAAGTGACACGGTTTGTTGGCTGTTCAATCAATTGTGCCAGCTTTTGAGCTATATCCAGCATTTCCTCCGTTGTTGTAGACTGCATTTTCGTATATGTAATCGCATTTTCTGGTTGGTTATCCACTAAAATACGTCCGTTACGATCATACATTCTTCCCCTTGGCACACTTGTATTGACAGGTACTTCTTCTGTACGCTCTAAAACACGTACATAGTCTTCCCCTTTTACGATTTGCATATAGCCAAGCCTGAAAATTAACATCGAAAATAAGATAAATATTGCAAAGAAAAGGACATTCATACGAAATGTTAAATTAGAGTGATGTTTTGCTTTAACACTCGTCGCGCGATTTTTCCCTGGTGCTTTGCGCATATGTATTCCCCTCCTCATCTAATTACATTTTAAATACACGATACTTAGTATACCATTCGAAGGTACGACAGGAAAGCATGCACTTGCGAATTCATGATTGAAAACACCATTTATTTGACGGCACTTTACGATAAAAAGTTTCTGTTTCTTATCAATAGCTCGAAAAAGATATGCTTCCCCATCGTTTTTGGGGTTCTATCTGTCGCTCTGACCTTTCTTTCCGTCGCTCTGTCGCGGCTATCCACGTTTTTGGCTGTTCTATCCACGACTTTGACGGTTCTATCCACGACTTTGTCTATTCTATCCGTCGCTTTGCCGGTTCTATCCTTCACTTTGACCTTTCTTTCCGTCGCTTTGGCCTTTCTTTCCGTCGATCTGACTTCTATCCGTCACTTCGCCTCTTCTTTCTGTCGCTTCGCCGGTTCTTTCCGTCACTTTGACCTTTCTTTCCGTCGCTCTGACTTCTATCCGTCACTTCGCCTCTTCTTTCCGTCGCTTTGCCGGTTCTATCCGTCACTTTGACCTTTCTTTCCGTCACTCTGATTTCCATCCGTCGCTTCGGCTCTTCTTTCCGTCGCTTTGACGGTTCTATCCGTCACTTTGACCTTTCTTTCCATCGCTCTGACTTCTATCCGTCACTTCGCCTCTTCTTTCCGTCGCTTCGCCGGTTCTATCCGTCACTTTGACCTTTCTTTCCATCGCTCTGACTTCTATCCGTCACTTCGCCTCTTCTTTCCGTCGCTTCGGCTCTTCTTTCCGTCACTTTGACCTTTCTTTCCGTCACTTTGCCGCGGCTATCCACGTTTTTGGCTGTTCTATCCACGACTTTGACGGTTCTATCCACGACTTTGTCTATTCTATCCGTCACTTCGCCTCTTCTTTCCGTCACTTTGCCGGTTCTATCCGTCGCTTTGACCTTTCTTTCCGTCTCTTTGCTGGTTCTATCCGTCGCTTTGACTTCTATCCGTCACTTCGGCTCTTCTTTCCGTCACTTTGGCCTTTCTTTCCTTCGATCTGACTTCTATCCGTCACTTCGCCTCTTCTTTCCGTCGCTTTGCCGGTTCTATCCGTCACTTTGACCTTTCTTTCCGTCGCTCTGATTTCCATCCATCACTTCGCCTCTTCTTTCCGTCGCTTCGGCCTTTCTTTCCGTCGCTCTGACTTCTATCCGTCACTTCGGCTCTTCTTTCCGTCGCTTTGGCCTTTCTTTCCTTCGATCTGACTTCTATCCGTCACTTCGCCTCTTCTTTCCGTCGCTCTGACTTCTATCCGTCGCTTCGGCTCTTCTTTCCGTCGCTTTGACGGTTCTATCCGTCACTTTGACCTTTCTTTCCGTCGCTCTGGCTTCTTTCCGTCGCTTTGCCGGTTCTATCCGTCACTTTGCCTCTTCTTTCCGTCGCTTCGCCGGTTCTATCCGTCACTTTGACCTTTCTTTCCGTCGCTTTGGCCTTTCTTTCCGTCGATCTGACTTCTATCCGTCACTTCGCCTCTTCTTTCTGTCGCTTCGCCGGTTCTTTCCGTCACTTTGACCTTTCTTTCCGTCGCTCTGACTTCTATCCGTCACTTCGCCTCTTCTTTCCGTCGCTTTGCCGGTTCTATCCGTCACTTTGACCTTTCTTTCCGTCACTCTGATTTCCATCCGTCGCTTCGGCTCTTCTTTCCGTCGCTTTGCCGGTTCTATCCGTCACTTTGACCTTTCTTTCCATCGCTCTGACTTCTATCCGTCACTTCGCCTCTTCTTTCCGTCGCTTCGCCGGTTCTATCCGTCACTTTGACCTTTCTTTCCATCGCTCTGACTTCTATCCGTCACTTCGCCTCTTCTTTCCGTCGCTTCGGCTCTTCTTTCCGTCACTTTGACCTTTCTTTCCATCGCTCTGACTTCTATCCGTCACTTCGCCTCTTCTTTCCGTCACTTTGACCTTTCTTTCCGTCACTTTGCCGCGGCTATCCACGTTTTTTGCTGTTCTATCCACGACTTTGACGCTTCTATCCACGACTTTGACTATTCTATCCGTCTCTTCGGAGGGTCTTATCCGTCACTTTTTCTACTACTCCTAAAAGAAAACAGTAAAAAAGGCTATGCCGAGGTGATTCATCACCTGACATAGCCTTTTTCGGCATAATTGCGTCCGGATAACGCTTGTGGTTGCACAAAGCCGAATCCGTGACATTTGCCGGAGAATATAAATTATTTTGCAGCTTGGAATTTAGCTTCTACTACATCCCAGTTTACTACGTTCCAGAATGCACCGATGTAATCTGGACGACGGTTTTGGTAGTTTAAGTAGTAAGCATGCTCCCAAACGTCTAATCCTAGGATTGGCGTTTTACCTTCCATAATTGGTGAGTCTTGGTTTGGAGTAGATGTAACAGCAACTGAGTCACCATCAACGATTAACCAAGCCCAACCTGAACCGAAGCGAGTTGTAGCAGCTTTTGCAAATTCTTCTTTGAAAGCATCGAAAGAACCGAATTTAGCATCGATTGCTTTTGCAACTTCGCCAACTGGAGTATTTGAACCTTCTGGAGCGATTACTTCCCAGAATAATGTATGGTTAGCATGTCCACCACCATTGTTACGTACTGCAGTTTGTTTGTCAGCTGGAAGAGCATCAATGTTTGCAATAAGATCGTTAATACCTTTTTCAGCAAATTCAGTGCCTTCTACTGCTGCGTTTAAATTTGTTACATAAGTATTGTGGTGTTTTGAGTGGTGAATTTCCATTGTTTTTGCATCGATATGTGGTTCTAATGCGTCATAAGCGTAAGTTAATTGTGGTAATTCATAAGCCATTATTAAGTTCCTCCCTAAAATAAAGAAATAATTAGTACATCCTTAGATTATCAAAATTGGTCAAACCATTCAACGAAAAATACTTCATATTGAAGATTTCAGCCTTTTGACCGAAAAAACAATACGATTATTATCCTGCCCACATTTTTAAATGACTAAACTTTCATAAGGGTGGAAATCATATCGCGATAAAGAACACAACAATCATAACGATTTGAATGACAGCCTTCGCTATTGTTGATGTTAAAAAGCCGACTAGAGAACCAATACCGCTTTTCACGGCCTCTTTCAATATACGGCGCTCTACGATTAACTCTGCAATCACCGCTCCTAAAAATGGGCCAACTAATATCCCTGCGACTGGAATAACGAATGGTCCAATTAACAAACCAATAGTACTGCCCCACATACCAGCATTAGAGCCACCGAATTTTTTTATACCAAAGGCATTTGCCACAGTATCAGCACCAAATAATAAAACTACAAACAAAATTTCAATCGCCCAGAACCACCAGCTTAACTCTGCAAATGAGAAAAATAACCCATATACGATAAAACCACCGATTATAAATAACATACCTGGAATTATCGGGTATACTAATCCAACAAATGAAACGATAAAGCAGGCAATCACTAAAATCCAGCCAACAACTTCCATAAAAATTCTCTCCTTTTGTCGTGCATTGCCTTTAATACGAAATCACAAAGTAAAAAGTTTCATTCGCTTAATGTCGAATTCCTAATATGGAGTCCGCTATATTAACTGCATGATCTCCTATACGCTCTAAATTGCTAACGATATCCGTATAGACGATTCCTGCCGCTCCATTACATTCATTTGTATTTAAGCGTGCAATATGCTTTTGTCTTAGTTTATCTTCCATGTCATCTATCAAACTTTCGAGCTCTGTTACTTCCTGTGCCAAGCTTAAACTTCCCGTATCTAGAGCCTCTATGCTCTTACGAACAGCTTCAATGGCTAAACTAAACATACCTATTAAATCTTGTCGTGCTGACTTACTTAAATTTACCTCATGATGATCTTTATATTGTAAAAGCTCTAAAATATTTTCAAAATGATCACCTATACGTTCAATGTCTCGAACATTTGTTAAGAGTGTATGATGTCTTACTGAGTCTGCACGAGAAAGTGGCTGCTTAGACACCATTACTAAATAATTCGTGATTTCCTCGTCTAAATGATTGAGCGCCACTTCTAACTGTAAAACTGTAGGTATGAGTGTAGCTTCACCTGTTTTCATATATAAAAATGTTTCTTCTAGACCACGGAGTGCATGCTCACCCATTCGTAACACTTCCTCTTTTGCTTGACCAAGTGCAATCGCTGGAGAGGAATCAATAAATGATGGATCTAAATGCTTCGTTGTTACATCAATATTTCCGTCATGTCCAGGAACTATCTTCGTGACAAGCGCAGTCAATCCTGCAATAAATGGTAGCTGAATCATCATATTAATAACATTAAACGAGCCATGCGCTATCGCTATTTGCATTTTCGCTTCTAAATGGAATAGCTCACTAACCCACTGAACATAGTGCATAAATGGTGTAAAGAACACCATGAAAATAATAGTACCTATCACATTAAATAGTACATGTGCCATCGCTGCACGCTTAGCATATATAGAAGCACCGAGCGAAGCTAAAACTGCTGTAATCGTTGTGCCTATATTTTCTCCAAACAAAATGGGTAATGCACTATCTAGACCAATTAAATGCTCAGCATATAAGCCCTGTAGCACACCGACAGTCGCTGTTGAGCTTTGTACAAGCAATGTGAATATTGTCCCAAGAAAAATTCCTAGAATGGGCTGATTACTTAGATGCAGCGTTAATGATTCAAAGTCAGCTAATTGATGAAGCGACTGCATGCTTGCACTCATAAGCTCTAA
This sequence comes from Lysinibacillus sp. RS11, assembly GCF_042019215.1. Taxonomy (NCBI): domain Bacteria; kingdom Bacillati; phylum Bacillota; class Bacilli; order Caryophanales; family Bacillaceae; genus Lysinibacillus; species Lysinibacillus sp. RS11. The sequence goes on from NZ_CP168124.1 coordinate 3,130,208, forward strand.
TCCTAAAAATAATCCACCAAAGCCAAATACTATTTGCCCAATATGCTGGTATGTGGCTTTCTTAAAGAAAAATAACAACCCAGCACCAAGCGCTAGTAACGGATAAAAATAAATGCCAATATCAATACCAATAATAAATGCGGTTATTGTCGTGCCAATATTCGCACCCATGATGACGCCGATTGCTTGACGCAATGTTAAAAAGCCTGCACTCACTAACCCAACCGTAATCACTGTCGTTGCAGAGCTCGACTGTATACAAATCGTCACAAAAATGCCCACTAATACACCCATTAAAGGATTTGTTGTAAAACGATTTAACCACTCACGCAGCCGATCATCTGCTGATTTTTGGAGCCCATCCCCCATAAACTTAATGGAAAATAAAAAGACTCCTAAACCGCCTAAAAATTGAAACAGTATGCTTTGCCAATCTATTGTCAATTGTATTCGCTCCAATTCCTACGTCTATACTACTCTATCCCTAATCTTTAAATGATAGTGTACAAAAAGTAAAGAAAACCTTTAACTTTTTTACACAATGTTAACATTTCAATAGCGTATTCTCAGTTATTATTACTTATTTCATATCTTGTCAAAGTTGAACATGATAGAATAGCGATTGGAGGAGATATGTTATGAAACACTCACAACTATTGATCGATAGCTTAATTCATCCAAAAAAACTTGCTGCCTATCGATTATTACCTATCGGAAAAGTCATTCAATATACCTTTCTTCTAATTACTATTGTTACAGTTTTCTCTTTTGGTCGTTTTACGGCTGGTATTTCTGTTGATACATTTGATATGAATAGTGTAAATGGTATAACTGAATACATAGAAGACATTAAATGGTTATTGTATCCCGTCACATTCATCATGCTATTTGTTTTTACAACGATGCTTATTTTTACACAAATTGCTCTCTATGCTTTGGCGGGTCTATTTATTTTAAAAGTCATGAAGCGTCGCGGTGAATACCGTCATATTTGGCGTACTACAACATTTGCCATGACATGGGCTGTTCTTTTAAGTATGTTATCAGATTATTTATCAATTAACAGTACAATTATCTCTGTTTTTTCTTTACTTTTAACGGTAACTCTATTAATTGTAGCCCTCATAAAATATCCAAAACAACCAATTGCAAAATAATGTGCATGATTCCCCTCTCTTCTAAATATAGTGTAGAAAAGGAGGGGATTTTTTGCGTGCATTAGTGTTAACAGCCATCATCATTATTTTTGCTTTTGTCATAAAAGTAGATTTAACAGAGGGATCATTACAGCTCGCTGCCTTTTATCCGAAAGATACAGAAAATGCTATTTGTGAAAAGCAGCGAGAACCAAACTATATCACCGTACAAACTATCCCAGGCGATACTATTCACAGCTTATTTGCACTACATCCTGCAAAAGTACCCATGACCTTTCCTGAACGCTTACAATTATTTTATGAATTGAATCCACACTTACAATTACAAGCACTCGTCCCTGGTGAAAATATTAAGCTTCCTCTGTCATTTGAATTTGAAAACAAATGTGGAAAATGAAAAGTTAGCGTTTCTTCCTTGTCCTTATTTTCTTACACTGCTAAAATAAATGTCAGTGACGGTCGAAAGTATGGCCCGAAAAGGAGAGAAAGTTAATGAGTGAAATTTGTCACCGTACAAATACACGCCCTGTGCGTGTCGGTAATTTAACAATAGGTGGTAGTAATGAATTATTCATTCAAAGTATGTGTACAACAAAAACACATGATGTCGAAGCAACAGTAGCAGAAATTCTTCGTCTTGAAGAAGCAGGTTGTCAAATTGTTCGTGTTGCAGTACCAGATGAGCGTGCAGCAGATGCGATTGCAGAAATCAAAAAACGTATCAATATTCCATTAGTAGCTGATATTCACTTTGACTATAAATTAGCTTTAAAAGCAATTGAAAATGGTATCGATAAAGTTCGTATTAACCCAGGTAATATTGGGCGTAAGGAAAAAGTAGAAGCTGTTGTGAATGCAGCTAAGGCTAAAGGTATTCCAATCCGCATCGGGGTAAACGCTGGTTCATTAGAACGTCATATTCTAGAAAAATATGGTTATCCTACTGCGGACGGTATGGTAGAATCTGCCCTTCACCATATTAAAATTTTAGAAGACTTGGACTTCCACGATATTATCGTATCCATGAAGGCATCAGACGTAAATCTTGCGGTAGAAGCCTATGAGAAAGCAGCTAAAGCCTTTAATTATCCTTTACATTTAGGGATTACTGAATCAGGTACACTATTTGCTGGTACTGTAAAATCAGCAGCTGGCCTTGGAGCAATCCTTTCAAAAGGTATTGGTAATACTTTACGTATTTCTCTATCTGCTGACCCTGTTGAAGAAGTAAAAGTAGCACGTGAGCTATTAAAATCATTCGGTCTTGCTTCTAATATGGCAACGCTTATTTCATGTCCAACATGTGGTCGCATCGAAATTGATTTAATTACCATTGCTAATGAAGTAGAAGAATATATTTCTACACTTAATGTACCATTAAAAGTAGCTGTTCTTGGCTGTGCGGTAAATGGACCTGGTGAAGCACGTGAAGCAGACATCGGTATTGCAGGTGCACGTGGTGAAGGTTTACTATTTATGAAAGGCAAAACAGTTCGTAAAGTGCCTGAAGAAACAATGGTTGAAGAGCTGAAAAAGGAAATCGATAAATTAGCAGCTGAAATGGCAGAAAAACGCGCTGCTGAAGAAGCAGAAAAAGCGAACGCCTAAGGAGGTGCTAGCATGAATAAGCCCCGCTTTGGAATTGATATTGATGGGACAGTGACATGTCCGAGTACACTCATTCCACATATCAATAAACAATATAATGTAAATATTACGCTTGACGATGTGTGCGAATATGATTTTTTATCAGCATTTCCTCACCCCGTTGATCGTGTTGCATTTAATACATGGTTTAAAGAAAATGAACCCTATATGTATGAGGTATCTGAAGCGGCTAAAGATGCGAAAGATATTTTACATGCATGGAAAGATAACTACGAGCTTTATTACATCTCTGCTCGTGGTGAGAATGTATCTGATGTTACAGTAAATTGGTTTAAAGCTCAGTCAATTCCGTACGATCATATCGAGCTCATCGGTAGCCATGATAAGGTTTCCGTAGCTAAAAAACATGGTGTTGAGGCATTTTTTGAGGATAAGCATGATAATGCGGTCATACTTGCAGAGGAATTAAAAATACCCGTCGTATTATTTGACACTCCGTATAACCGTCTTGCTGTTCCTGACAATGTCGTACGAGTTTATAACTGGCAAGAAGCCAATCAATTTATTACTAATTATTTCAAATAATGCAGTAAAGAGTCGTGTTCAAGTGCTGAACACGACTCTTCTTATTCCTGTCTCTTTATACTTCAAGTATTCCTCGTAACCAACGCTCAACAAAATTTTCAAAGGTAATACCATAGTTTTCATAAACACTATGGTATACAAAATAAGTCCCTAATCGCTCAAGTAATTCATCATTAATCTTCATCACAAACCGCTCCTTTTTTATGATTTTACTGAATTTTCAGATACCTAAACTTCCGATTTTCTTGACATTCGAGTGGAGTTCGCATCGTTGCAAAACCGTCACAATCTGCCTCCTTCATGCCCTTTCTTCGTATTTTTCTTTTCGTTAATATAGTAGTAACAACTTGCAAAACTGGAGGGACTACTTGTGAAATGGATGACAAAGGTAGCTAGTATAACATGTCTCTGTGCGTTGCTAGCTGGTTGTGGAGATCGGCTTTCTGAAATTAAAGATGCAGCATCTGGCATAAATTCAGCAGCAAACTCCGCAGCTAGTGCAGTTAGTCGCGATGTACATGCTATACGAGCAATTGACATTAACTATAAAGATACATCCTTTACAGTTAATGACCTATTTAAAACTATTTTACGTGACGTACGCTGGGATTATGACGCTAAAAAAAATGAGCTTCATGTGAAGGGGACATGGCAGGCACCACTATTTTCAGAGCAAACGTGGGATGATACTATGAAAAAACAACTCTCGGAAACTGGTATAGTAAGGGTTACATGCACTTTAACAGACAATATGATTGAAAGTGCTTCTACAAATGTAACACTTGTTTTTAATGATGAAACAATTCTAGAAATGACTGGTGAAAATGCGCTTCACCACTTATATGATACATATTTACAAAAATAAACTCTGTGGCTTTTAAACAAGGCTGTTTCCCCAAAAATTGTTACTATAAAAAAAGGCTCATCACCATAACGTATGGTTGATTTCCGTTCCGACTGAGCGCTTTGTAGCTGCCGCTTTGCTCTCGCTACAGAAAACATTTGTAGCTGCCGCTTTGCTCTCGCTACAGAAAACATTTGTAGCTGCCGCTTCGCTTTCGCACAGATAAAACATTGCCGCTGACGCTTCGCTTTCGCGCAGAGCAGAGGTTCCTGGGGGGCGTCCGATGAGCCGCTTGGGGCAACAGATGTTTTTTGCGCGAAAGCGTAGTGCTAACGTAGCGGCAGCAGCACGATGTTGGTCACGAAGGCGTTATCACAGGACGTGATGCTTTTAGCCTTCGTTCCTCAGCCTGCTCGCTCCAGAGCCCCATCTGTGACGCTAATCTCTAAGGAGTCGCCCAGTATCCACTTCAATCAACTAATATACAGGGCATATAATTTAAAAAATGTCATCCACACCTTTTGGTGATAAACCAAAAAAGGCAGATTTAATCTACAAAACGTGTAGAATATATCTGCCTTTTTTGATATTTCGTGAATCGAATTTTTAACTAAAGAACCCCATTTATCGCAGCCCCTTCTAGACTGTTATTCTGTAGAGAGGATATGTATTTTTTCTAAATAATACTTCACGATAGCTAAATATTCTCTGGTGTAGTACTTAATACGAAATTCAGGTGGTGTTGCAGCTGGTAAGCCGGTAACGTTAAGTCCTAAATCTTCAGCAATGGATTCGGCTCGATAGAGATGGAATCGGTTTGTCACAACTACGACTGTGGAATCTTTGTCTATGTAATCCAATGAATACTGAAAGTTTTCAAGTGTGCGAGTAGAATTGGATTCGGTGATGATTCGTTGTTCATCAATACCTAATTGTATTAATGATTCTTTAATTACAGAAGCTTCAGACACAATTTCGTCCTGCCCCTGGCCACCAGATGCGATTGCAATTGTATTTGGATTCTCTTTTAAGTATGTAGCTGCGGTCGTGATGCGCTCGAGCAGCAGACTAGACGGTTGATCCCCCGATAAACGTGTACCTAAAATAATGAGGTAATCTGCATCTTCTATCGCAGTATCTTTGCCTTGAGACACGATAAGTAAGTGTAAGCAAAGAAAAAAAACAAGTACTGCCGCGAGCAATATAGTGATAAGCTTGAATATCTTCTTCATAATAATCTCCTTTTTACATTGTAACGATTGACATTATATAAATTTTCGGTAGCAAATTTCAATTTATATTGTTGATGTCCAAAATATAACTATAACATCTTCACCTAAAACAATCTCGCTCGGTGGCAGTTCTTTAGTAAATAAATCCATCCCCTGAAGAAGTCTTACAATTTAGAAATATTGTGCCCTATTATTTGAAATTCATAAAAGCATCACGTTATAATCAAAGTATCACGTGATGGTTCGGAGGTGTTTGCATTGGGACAGAGAAATTAAAAATTGGCGAGCTTGCAGAAAAAACTGGCATTACAAAAAGAACAATTGATTATTATACAAACATAGGCCTATTAGCAGCTGAACGATCTGCATCAAATTATCGCTACTACGCCCCTGCAATGATTGAACGACTTCATTATATTGAGCAACGCAAACAAGAGGGTCTTTCACTCATAGACATACAACATGAACTTAACATCACGCCGTACGAAGAAATCGATGTACAAATATTACGTATAAAAATGCAAGATTTAGAGCATGATGTAACTTCTTTACTTGAAAAAATGAACAAACAAGACAATAAAGATATTGAAAAGATAAAAAAAAACGTTTCACCCGAAAGCATTGCACTTATGCAATCTTTACTATTACTTATTCATAATTAGGAGGTGACGTTCTGTTCATACAGAACGACTATTTGGAGACCATACTTAACTTATCGATTTTCACTATTTTATTAGCTTTAACTGGCTTTTTCGTGGCAACAGAATTTGCCATTGTAAAAGTGCGTTCCTCAAGACTTGACCAATTGATTGCAGAGGGCAATAAAAGAGCTATTTCTGCTAAGCATGTTGTCAATCATTTAGACGAGTATCTTTCTGCCTGTCAGCTTGGTATAACTGTAACAGCACTTGGTATCGGGATGGTCGGTGAAAAAACTTTTGAATTTATGCTACACCCCCTTTTCGACATGATTGGCATTTCAGATAAATATATGACGATTTTTACAATTGGTAGCGCTTTTGCCATTGCAACATTTTTACACGTTGTTGTCGGTGAGTTAGCACCCAAAACTGCTGCCATTCAAAAGGCTGAAAAGATTACACTTCTTTTTGCCAAACCTATTATGTTGTTCTATAAGGTGATGTATCCATTTATCTGGTTCTTGAACGGCTCAGCTCGAGTGTTAGTTGGCATATTTGGTATGAAGCCTGCATCTGAGCATGAGTTATCCCATACAGAGGAAGAATTGCGCTTACTGCTATCTGAAAGTTTTAAAAGTGGTGAAATCAATAAAACAGAGCTAAAGTTTGTAAATAATGTCTTTGAATTCGATCAACTTATTGCTCGTGAAATTATGGTACCTCGAACAGAAATTGTTGGAATTGAAAAAAATGATTCTTTTACAAAGATCATTCATTTTATCGCGGATGAGAAATATACTCGATATCCTGTTTATGATGGTGATCGTGATAATATTTTAGGCTTTATAAATGCCAAAGAATTGTTTACACACGGTTTGCTTGAGCAATTAACAGATGACTCTTTAATTCTTGAAAATTTCATTAATCCTGTAATCCGAGTAATTGAAACGATTCCAATTCAAGAACTACTTGTGCGTATGCAAAAAGAGCGAATTCATATGGCCATATTAATGGATGAATACGGTGGAACATCAGGGCTTGTTACAGTCGAAGATATTTTAGAAGAAATTGTTGGTGAAATTCGCGATGAATTTGACGATGATGAAATTGCAGAAATCCGAAAAGTAAGTGACAATCACTATATTTTAAATGCAAAAATGCTCATTGAGGATGTTGAAAATCTATTAAATGTAACACTTGAAGCAGAAGAAGTTGAAACATTGGGCGGTTGGTTTTTAACATTGAATAATGGCATTAAAGCAACTCGAAATATCGAATTAGCTCCATATGTATTTAGTATCTTTGAGCAGCATGGCCATCAGATTCATTTTATCGAGGTTCGTCCCCTTCGTAAAATTATATCTGCTGTAACAGAAGCATAAGACAACCGGTACATTTTTCATACATTTAACTTTACCAGCATCACCCAATAGGTCTATACTAGTTTTTCTAGATACTTTCGTCTTATTCCATTATTAGGTATATACGTATATAATAGAAACATGAATATGATTCTATTTTCAGGGGGCATCACATAATGAAATTATTTAAGCTATATCATACGGACGGTATTCATATCATTACCGACGTCAAAAAACACAAAACGAACATTGAATTAAAAACGATCACAGGTGAGGTATTATATATTATCGTTGTGACAGACGAAAACTATACAGTATACGATGATCGCTTTGCTGGTGCTTCAAAGCAATTAAACTCAGTGGAGGCATTTGATATTGACGGCAACTTCCGTAGCTTGGATTTTGATAATATGCGTTCACTTTTCAAAGAGGCATTTACGAGGCTAATGCAAGAAATCGCAGAATGTGTCAATGATAATAGTGAGCTAGTAGATATTGATACACTACGTCATAAAATAAGCGATCAAATTAAAGGTATCCATTTCCGCGTTATTTCTGATACGAAAAAATACGAGATGTAAGCATTTAACAGACTGTCCAACATTCTATTTTTGGACAGTCTGTTTTTTACGTTACAAAATGCATCGACACACTCGCCATTCATCAAAAAATATCCTCGCCCCCTCATTTCCCACGATTTAACCACAATTACTAGCGAAACAGAAAACACAGTTTACCACTTTCATGTATAATGGTACTTAACTATCTGAAAGGAAGGGTGTTTGGATGAATCGTGAACAATTAATCACACTTATTTCAGAAAAACTGAAATTAATCCGTACTGAAAAAGATTTAACGCAGGATCAGATGAGTGATTTACTAGGACTTTCTAAAAAAACACTTGTTCAAATTGAAAAAGGTCGTATTCAGACTGCCTGGACTACAACTGTTGCGGTTTGCGCATTATGCCGAGAAAGCTCAATTTTACAGCATGAGCTCGGTGGTGATCCACTTGAAATTGTTGACTTAATCGCTAATAATGGAACATTACAACCTAAAGAAAAAACGATGGGTGGATACATATGGTGGAAAAATCTTAGAGAATACAATGGTTATCGCTTACAACAAAACGCCATTAGTCAGCATTTTCGAATTCTAGATACAAACAACTATCGACTACTATCAACATTTGATGAATCATTGGCCGAGCAAGAATGGGAAAAGATTACAGTATAAATCAATTATGCCTCGGCATAATTGCATCCGGAATCGGCTTTATGCTTAGGCCTGCAGATGTTTTTTTGTGCGAAAGCGTAGTGCTAACGCAGCGGCAGCAACAAATGTTTTTTGTGCGAAAGCGTAGTGCTAACGCAGCGGCAGCAACAGATGTTTTTTGTGCGAAAGCGTAGTGCTAACGCAGCGGCAGCAACAGATGTTTTTTGTGCGAAAGCGTAGTGCTAACGCAGCGGCAGCAACAGATGTTTTTTTGTGCGAAAGCGTAGTGCTAACGCAGCGGCAGCAACAGATGTTTTTTGTGCGAAAGCGTAGTGCTAACGCAGCGGCAGCAACAGATGTTTTTTGTGCGAAAGTGTAGTGCTAACGCAGCGGCAGCAACAAATGTTTTTTGTGCGAAAGCGTAGTGCTAACGCAGCGGCAGCAACAGATGTTTTTTTGTGCGAAAGCGTAGTGCTAACGCAGCGGCAGCAACAAATGTTTTTTGTGCGAAAGCGTAGTGCTAACGCAGCGGCAGCAACAGATGTTTTTTGTGCTAAAGCGTAGCGGCAGCGGCACCGATGCAGGTCAGTTAGCCGTTTTCGCATGAATGCGATGATTTTAGGTTAACATCCTTTGTGAACTCCTTTACGATACCGTTACATCCGCCAGAGGCTTTAACTTCTTTCAGTGGATGTTTGGACACCCGCTGAAAAGTTACTTAATACCGCATTCATCTCACCATCTATAGAAGCGGGTGACTTCTGTAACTGACGCTTTGCTTTCGCTACAAAAGCCATTTGCTGAAAGAAGTTAAATTTTGTTCGCGTTTAACGTAAAAGCACAATGTTTCTACGTTAAGTGCGAGTAGTACTACAATCCCCTCCACCATTCAGTTACGGAAGACTCAGCGTGGTCGAAGCCTCCTCGTCGCTCATACTTCGCTCTATGTACTTTCATATCATACCTACTTTTTAAATCAAGAACAGATTTTAGCCAAAAAAAAATTAGTTTAGCATCTATTACTATCACACCAATAGATGTATTTGCAATGGCGTCATTATATTTTTCATAGCCTCGTTGAATTTGCTGTAGCAAATAAATCTTCGTATGATCTAGCGAACACTATAGACAAATGAATATGAAAATGAAATCACCTCTTCATATGATAAAGTATAAATAGATACTAGTGGTATGGAGTGATAACTTTACAATCAATCTTTTGGTGTAATGTTAGAGCAGTTGAATTATGCAAAACTATTCTTGATACTTAATAGTAATTGCTTTAATACTGGAGAGGATGCGCTTTATGGATCGAATACTAGCAATTAGTGATATACATGGAGAATTGGACCTTTTTGAAGAATTATTATTAAAAGCTAAGTATGATACTATGCAAGATCAGCTATTTTTACTTGGCGATTATATTGATCGCGGGCCTTCATCTAGTGGCGTTTTAAACTTAGTGGGTGAATTGCAAACAAAAGGTGCACGTGTTCTACTAGGAAATCATGAAGCCCTTATGTTAAAAGCTTGTCGCTCCGGGCACCCCAAATCTTGGAATCATTGGGTGAAACTTTGCGGTGGTCATGCAACTCTTGCAAGCTATGGTTATCAGTTAGACGATTTTAAGGAAGCCATTGAAAACGATACATTACCTAGCTTTATCCAGACCTTACCAAAGCTCGAAGAACATTTACAGCTTATTGAAACCTTTGATATTTATATCGAATTAGAGGATGTCATTTTTGTACATGGTGGTGTTGTTCCTGGAGTAGCTATGACAGAGACAGATCCGATGCAATTTTTATGGATTCGTGAAAATTTCCATGCTGGTTATCAAGGAGAAAAAGCTGTAATCTTTGGCCATACACCTACCTACAAACTTCACCAAAATCCAACAGAGCACAGTGTCTTTTTTGGTGAAAATAATATCATTGGAATAGATGGTGGGGCTGTTTTTGGAGGTCAGTTACACGCTATAGAATGGCCAAGTCGTCAAATAATCTCAGTGGAAAGGAAAAAGCCAACAAGTGTAGAATAACCTGTTGGCTTTTCGTGCTGAATGAAGCTTTAATACAATTTAAAAATAACACCTACTACAGAGTAAACAATAACCGTTGAAAATAAAATTGTCATATGGATAAGTGAGAAAACAAACATTTTGGTTGCCCACTTCGTTTGATCTTTATTACTACGATAGCCATAAATACTCATTACAAGCCATGCGATGCTTAGTAAAAGTGCAACAAGCATAATACCAACACTTAAAGTGCCAAATAAGAAGCTTGAAAAAATCAATAATATTAAATAAAAGTTCGTTTGATAATAAGTACGGCGCATCCCTTTTACAACTGGCAGCATAGGAACTTTAGCCGCTTCATAGTCAGCATGCTTACGAATAGCAATGGCATAAAAATGGGGCATCTGCCAAATGACCATCACGAAAAATAGACCAAGTATCGCAGGATGTGTAATATCATTAGAAACAGTAGCCCAACCAATTAAAGGTGGAATTGCCCCTCCGATACTCCCAATTTCCGTGTTATAAATTGTGCGTCGTTTTGTCCACATTGTATAGGGTACTACATATAAAAACACCCCTAAGAGACCGAATGCCGCAGCTAATGGTGAAGCAAGTCCTAGCAAAGCTACCCCGGTAATGAGCATGGCAAAAGCTAATATCAACGTAGATTTCGCTGACATTTCACCTGTTACAGTTGGTCGACTTTGCGTACGAGGCATAATAGCGTCAATGTCACGGTCGTATACATTATTAAATGCTCCAGCAGCCCCAATAACAAGTGCAGAACCAATCGTAGCAAAAATAATTTCAGGTATATTCTCTACAAATGTCATTTTATTTTTGTAAATACCTAACGTTAAACCAGCCCACATAGGAATTAAATTTGATTTAATGATTCCTGTTTTAACTGTCTGCGCTAAAATAGTAGAGCGTGAGGACTTCCCTGATGATTTCTTAGAAGATTGTAGCTTATGCTCCGTTTTTAGATTTTGTTCCATTCATCTTAATTCCTTTTCTCTCAAAATTTCTACACGCTTTACTCGATCGAAAGCGACAAAATTTCCAATCAATTATGCCTCGGCATAATTGCGTCCGGGATCGGCTTTGTGCTTAGGCCTGCACGAGGGCCGACACGATGTCGGTCATTTCGGTAATGCCACAGGACGTGGCGTTTTTACCGATGCAGGTCAGTTAGCCGTTATCGCATGGATGCGATGATTTTAGGCTAACATCCTTTAAGAACTCCTTTCCGATTCCGTGACATCCGCCGGAGGCTTTGGGCCAACGTGATGTTGGTCACTCAGTCGTTGCCACAGGACGTGGCGTTCTTAGACTGAGTTCCTCTATTTCAGTGGGTGTTTGAACACCCGCTGAAAGAAGTTAAACGTATCAAATTTTAATTTTACCTCTTTTAGATAGAGTCTGTCTCTATGTTCACATAAAGTACATGATTTTCTTTTCTGATGTATAAAAATCAATTACGCTTTGGTGTATTTACCACTTTCGTTTGAAGACCCACTGCATGGGAGGTACAATTGCATTCATCTCACCAATTGGTCTTCTACTGAATGAAAATAAAGATACACGTCCCATTCACAACATCTTCTATGATACCACCGACTGACGTGAATTTGAACCTAATTAGCTTGATTCTTAGCATATTACTATTCAAGTAAAACAATCTACTCTATACTAATGTGTATGTTTTAACTTTATGAAGGAGTGTCTACCACGTGAAATACGGATTTATCGGCCTTGGAAATATGACTACAGCTATTATTAAAGGAATGTGCAAAAGCGGAGATTTTGATTCCACTTTTATTTATGGCTATAATCGTACCAAAGCAAAAACAACAAAATTAGCAACCTCTTTCGGTATTCAAGCCGCAAGCTCTATTGAAGATATTATGTCAAATTGTGACGTCATTATCCTTGGTGTTAAACCCCAAATGTTACCTGATGTTTTACCTGAGGTGAAAAAGCATTTACAAGACAACCATGTCATTGTATCCATTGCTGCTGGTAAAAATATTACATACTTCCAAGGTTATCTATCTGAAGTTACCCCTATTATTCGTGTAATGCCAAATATCAATGCGCTTATCGGTGCCTCTACAAGCTGCTATACAACAAGTGAGCAAGTATCAGATATACAGCTTCAACATGTCATTTCACTGTTTGAAACAGTTGGAACAATTATCGAGATCCCTGAACACCTATTTTCGATATTTACAACGATTGGTGGTGCTTCACCAGCATTTACTTATATGTATATTGACGCTTTAGCACGTGCTGCTGTACGTGAAGGGATGCCAAAAAGCATGGCTCTTGATATTGCAGCAAATGCAGTACTCGGTAGTGCAAAAATGATTTTACAATCACAGGAACACCCATGGGCACTTGTAGACCAGGTATGTTCACCAGGCGGGACAACAATTCAAGGTGTATCCTCATTACAAAGTAATCATTTTGAAACAACCATTCACGATGCAGTAGCTGCCGTTACTGACAAGGATCGCAGCTTATCGAAATAGCTCTTAATTGATCTACTAAAGAATAAAAGTGAAACCGAGACATCCTACATGCCTCGGTTTCACTTTATTGAATATTATCTTGTAATTCCTGCGCTAAAAATGCAGTTAGATCACGTAAATTTTCTGGTGTAACACCGTGGCCATCTGGATACTGTTTAAATGTCACAGTAGCACCAAATTGCTCAAAGATTTCTTTACTTTCAGCGCCCCATTGCGACGGGATAATATAATCATAATCACCATGAGAAATAAATGCATGTAAATGATTAACTGGTCGAATTGCATATTCCTCTGTAACGAATTTTGGCGTGTAGCCACTTAACGCTACAATTCCCGTAATTAAATTCCCCATTGCAAAAGCAAGTGATTGTGCCAAAACAGCTCCTTGACTGAATCCAAGCACGTACACTTTATGTAGATCAACTTGATATTCTTCAATTGCCTCTAATATAAATCGTTGTAATGCCACTAACACTTTATCAAAAATTTCACGGTCTGGGTTTCCGACCTCTTGGATCGTGAAAAAAGCATAGCCCGGCTTTTGCGTAATAGGTCCACGTAAACTAAAAATATGGCATTGTTCTTTAAAATCCTGTACTAATTGTGGTAAATCATCTTCATTACTACCCATTCCATGCAATAAAAAGATTGCCGGGTATTTTTTATTCGGGTCCATATTCGTAGGTTGTGTATGTTTAAATGTAAATGGTGTATTCATTGAAAAAATTCCTTTCTGATGTCCTTACTATCTCCTTATTATACTGCATAAGGTAATTAGACAAGAACAGGATTGCCTCATTATCATTTTAATAAATGACATGCAAAATTTTAGTTATGAGTATAAATACTGCCCTACCGATTAAAGTTTAACTTTATTAATAATCCCATCGGTGTGATAAGCAATATAGCCGTTAATAATACGAATTGTTTCTTGTGGATCTGCGTTAAAAAGTACTTTTGATTGCTCAGGTGTTGAGACAAGCACTGTTAATAAATCTATGCGCATTGAATGTCCAGCAGAGCTATAAGCATAATCGTAGACAATATCTTCCTCTGTCATACCTTCTGTCTCATATTGCTTATGGAACAATTCTTTAGCGGCATCCATTTGTTCCGCTACCTGCTGACGAATACGCATTTGATGCATCAAAAGCTCTTCTTCTAACACAGTAGTCTTTAACCACTCTTTCTTGTCGAGCATTCCCAAAAATTCTTTTTCCCAAACTTGCTCATTTTCAGTAAAATACAACATATTGACCATCAGCCTATCCCAAAAATCAATTTGTGTTGCTGCCGATTTACGGTATATTGCAATTGTCTCTTTAAAGTGCTCCTCAACTTTCGTAATATTCATATTGCGCACTAAATGATTACAGACATCTTCAATAAATTTATTTGCCACTTCTTGTGCCATCCAAAAACCCGTCCTTTATCTTACAAATCATTTCCCCACTATCATACCATGATTGGAGAATATAAAGAAACGGGCAACGTATACCGCCTTCCATGTAGGCTGTTGAAATAGTTTTCATCATTGACATAGCTTCAGAAACAAAAAGGAACATCTTCGCCATATAAATGAAACGAAGATGTTCTCGATTGTCACTTTATTCATTTCGCCTTGGCATAATTGTAGCTGTCGCTACAGATAAACAATACGTCCGGAGGCTTTATCTTATGAAAACACATAGCTATCCATATTATCTATTGTATTTTGAATAGCATCCTTTAATGATCGCTGATGCTCGCCGCAAACAGCCAGCGCCTGCTCTAATGTCATCGCTGCATTTGCCATAAACGGCGCCATCTGTAAATCCTTCGCTAATTGAATCAGAACAAGTGCTTTATTCCATAGCCAACGCGCATTTTTTGCATCTAAATTAATCGCTTGCTCCAAGTAGCCTAGGGCGTCGAATGGCATCCAACCGAAGCGGTGCATCGTTTGCCCTGTAATCCCCCAGTATAAAGCTTTATTAGGGTTTTCTTTTACAGCTTGTTTAAAACAATGGACACTCTCATTGTAGTGATGTGCAAACAAAAACAGTTCACCCTGCGTAAAGAATGATTGTGCCTTTTCATTTGGAGTACCTGTTTTCGCTACATCCTCTAGCTCCTTAATACGCTGAGAAAACTGTGCTTCATCTTTTATCGCACGAATTTCCACGACGACATCCGATTCAGGATAGCTTTCATCTGTTCGTTCTTCATGCTGAGTTTCCACAAACAACGTAGCCTTTGGATAGCTAGCAAAATCATACTCTTCCAATAATTTAATATATTGATCAGCTAACGCTTTCTCGCTGTCATCTGTAACTTGCTTAGCTACCTCATAGCATTTCATTAGCTCGCCATTATAAAAATAATCATCCATTGTCATTCAATATTCCTCCAATGTACAGCTCGTCAGTATATTCAGTATACACTACAAAAATCAATTTCGCCTTGGGCTAATTACCTTAAGATTTCGAATTGTTCTCAGGTATGTACAAGCATTTACTGAATGAAGATAAAAAAAGACTGCTCAAAATAACTTTTGAGACAGTCGTAGCCTTCCTTATTTTTTTAATACTTCTAAATAAGCACGTAACTCTTCTTCTGGTAATGCACCGACAAAGCGGTCAACCTCTTTACCATCTTCAAAGTGAATGAATGTTGGCGTCGCTTTAAAATTGTATTGATCAAATAAATCCCCGTATTCATAAGTGTTTAATTGAACAATATCAACACCCAGCTCCTTAGCAATCGGCATTAATACTGGTGTGAAGGCTTGACAATGTACACATGTCGGACTGAAGAAATAAGCATTGACATCTTCACCAGCTTTTATTTTTTTCTCAAGTTCTTCAGGTAACATTATGTTTTGGTAATTTTCATCATCTAATTGATCAATTGTTTCTTGTTTTAGTACTTTGTCGCCATAAGGATTCTTTGCACTTGTTAACTTACTTTCGTTCGATACTTTTGTTAGCATAACAATTGCTATAAATAACACAACAATAACTGACCCAATAATTAGTAGTTTTTTCACTAGAATGTGTTCCTCCTTTTCTACACTAAAAAATCCTAGTTTTAGTGTATTCGCGATTGATTATAAAGTTTTTTTAAACCCTAGTAAACTAATTTGTCTTTTAAAAATAAGTTTTTCTACAATCCAAACATAATTCCGCCCATTTTTGGGACCATAAATAGTACAAAGCTTAATATAAAGGTGGAGTGGTTAATAATATGAAACACACTATCCAACAAGTTTTTCAAATATATAAAAGTGATATCCATAATATCTTAACAAACTGGGTAGTTGCTGTCATTATTGGTGGACTTATCTTTTTACCTTCTCTTTATGCGTGGCTCAATATTTATGCCTCTATGGATCCTTATGCCCATACAGCCAATATGAAAATTGCTATTGTCAACGAAGACACAGGAGCGAATGTTAGAGGAGAAGATATACATGTCGGTAACGATGTAATCGCTAATTTAAGCACAAATACAAGCTTTTCTTGGCAATTTACAACTCGTGAAAAAGCCATGGATCGTTTAAAAAACGGTGACTATTTTGCGGTTATCGTAATCCCTAGTGACTTTTCACAAAAACTAACCTCCATACTGTCAAATCAGCCTACTAAAGCGCATATCGATTATTATGTAAATGAAAAAATAAATGCAGTCTCACCCAAAATTACAATTAAAGGTGCTAGTGGCCTAACTCAACAAGTTTCTAGTGAATTTATCTCAACTGTCAATGGAACACTTTTCGCTATTTTTAATACGATCGGTGTTGAGATGGAACGGGAAATTCCAAACTTAAGAACGTTTGAAAATTATATTTTTACAATTGAACAACATCTTCCTGGTATTGAGACCTTTTTAGCACAAACCGCTAAAGGTGGCAAAGAAGCTGAGACATTACTGAACCACACGATGACCCAAGTTCCTGAGGTTGAAAAATTAACGAATGAAGGTCTTACAACTATTCAACAAGGTTTAAAATTGATTAATGAAGCTGACACACTGTTCACCGAGCTATCCCCTATCATTAAAAAGGATTTAGAAGCTGTCCAAAATATTGCGCAACGATTTACAGAGCTAGTAGGGAAGCTAGAAAATGCTAATGTGGATACAGCAACCATTGCCCAAACAAAGGATGCGATTAAGAAACAGCTGGATGCATCTCACGAAAAAATAAATTCTAGCATACAAACACTTGAAGCACTGCAAAAATTAACACAAGCTGATGCTTCAACTCGTAAACAGCTTGAAAACAAAGTACAAAACATCCTGACAGCACTACAGCAAAGCAATTCTGAAGAGGTTAAAACTTTACTAACTAATAAAAAAATCATTGAACAACTTGAAGCTATACGCGGAGATTTACAGGCAAATCCTAGTTTAACTGATTATTCATTAAGCTCTCTAACAGCATTAAATCAGCTAAATACGTTACTAACTGACGTCTCAAATAAAGTTCAGCAGTTAAATAATATTGATGGAGAAAAGATCAAAAAAGATCTCGCTGATGTTCAAAGTGTTGCGCAAAATGCTTCGAACAATCTGAATCAATTCCTTACTCATTATAACGATCATCTAGAACCACAAATTCGCACGACCCTGACTTCTGCGAAAAATACATTAACAAATGCATCATCCATGTTAACGGATGTAAAAAGTTTTCTTCCTCAAGTATCAGATCGTTTAACAAATGCAAAAAATACGTTAGCGACAGCTAATAAAACAATTGCTACAGTACAATCGAATTTCCCTGCTTTAAGTACAAAAATTAAGAATTTAGCGGAGAAGCTAAGAACATTAGAAAGCGAAGCAGATATTTCTGAAATTGTTCAATTATTGAAAAACGATGTCAATGCCGAGCGGGATTTCTTTGAGGAGCCTATTAAGCTTCAGGAACATAGGATGTTTCCGATTGCTAATTACGGAACAGCTATGACACCATTTTACACTGTACTTTCCATCTGGGTTGGCTGTTTATTATTAATTTCACTTTTATCTGTTGATATTCACGATAATCATCAATACAGTATTCGAGAAATATACTTTGGACGTTTATTAACATTTGCGACTTTTTCATTTATCCAAACGCTCATTATTACAATAGGAGATATCGTTCTTTTAGATGGATCCATTAGTGCGCCTTATTACTTTATACCATTTGGGCTATTGATTAGCTTAGTGTTTGTTACAGTTGTCTATACACTAGTTTCGGTATTCGGAAATGTTGGGAAAGCGTTAGCCATTGTCATGTTAGTGTTACAAATTGCAGGTTCTGGCGGCACATATCCAGTAGAATTATTACCAAAGTTTTTCCAAATAATAAACCCATTTTTACCTTTTACTTATGCAATTGAAATGATGCGAGAGGCTGTTGGTGGTATTATTTGGTCCAAGGTATTGGTGGATCTCGCCTTTTTATCTTGCTTCTGGCTCATTTTTATTCTATTTGGTTTCTTCATGAAAAAATTATTGAGTGAGAAAATGGAACTTTTAATGAACAAAACACGTGGATTAGATATTTTTCATTGATTTTCACCTGCGCTTCCTGTCAATGTTTAAGCGAACGATGGTATAATGGCAGTATTGTAAACATGTGGGAGGCGCTTTTATTGAAAAAACTACTATCTATTTTTGCTATATCGTTATTAGTGTTAAGTGCTTGTGGTGAGGAGAAAAAAGTTGCTGAAAAAAATCAAAACGAAACGCCAAAAGAAGCTTCACACGAAGAACATGCACATGCTACTGGAGATATTCAGGAGGAAACTGCATCTGCAGAAGTGCTACCATCCTTTTTAAATAATCAAACTGAAAATATTCGCTTAGTGTATCAAATTGCTGGTCAGTCTACAGAAATTCTAGAATGGATGCCATGCTATTGTGGATGTGGCGATTCAGTTGGACATAAAAGCAATCTAAACTGCTTTATTCAAGAAAAACGCGAGGATGGAACAATTGTCTGGGATGATCACGGTACGCGTTGTAACGTTTGCCTAGAAATCGCTGTACAGTCTGCAAAAATGCATAAAGATGGCATGAGTCTCAAAGAAATTCGTCAAACAATTGATGACACATATAAAGAAGGCTACGCAAAACCAACACCGACGGACATGCCTGCTTAATAAAAAAACTCATCGTTATGATGAGTTTTTTTATTATTTAACTAGCTGTAGCACCGTTTTAAAATGTGGATGATCAGCACGTTGTAGTAGCTCATATAAAATCATTTCTGTGCTTGTGGGTAAAATTCCAAGTGCCTTCATCTTCTCTAGCCCTAACTCTTTATTGGCCTTTGTACGAGAGGACACGGCATCTACAACAACTTCGACCTCAAACCCTTGCTCTTTTAGCTGTCTTGCTGTTTGGTAGACACAAATATGTGTTTCGATCCCTGTCACGATAAATTGAGTACGACCACTTGCCTTCAATGCATCGACAAATTCTTGCTCCTGGCAAGCACTGAATGCCATTTTAGCAATAGCTTGCCCTTGAAGATGCTGAGCAATATTTAATGCAGTCCCACCTAAACGACTAGGATTTTGTTCAAGCCATAAAATAGGTACTTCCAATGCCTTCATAGCTTGTACCAGCTTTGACACATTGTCAATCACCGCTTCACTTTCATCAACAATTGTCGCTAACTTACCTTGTACATCAACGACAACTAAACACGCTTCCTCTATTGTAAACATTTAAAACACCCCTTACTTCATTTTCACAGTTCATTATACCGAAAGATACTTGGTTTATGGAGAAAGTTAAAAAAATTTCCGTCCATCCTATATTAACGGCAAATATCATCAATATTACACCTTAACCTCCATCGAACCAGTGCATATAACGGTAATATGGGCAACTTAGGCATATCTAAACAAGATGCTTAATATCATGCACTTCTATGGGCTCTTGTTGTCATAGAAGAATTTCACTAAATGAAGGCTAAAACAATTACCATAAAACTTCTTTTTTTCAAACCCGAACATTTTATAACACCAATGATTAACCAATGCGCAAATCACGAAATATAATCTCATATATGCACATCTAAATTTTCATTTGTTCGTATTTAAAGAAAAATACTTTTAAGAATTTATCTCAATTGTGTACATTTTGTTGCAAGCCTGTCGCAATTTTGCTCGAATAGTGAGAATTTTATTTTTTCTCTTGAAAATTGAGTTATAATCCAGTAAAGTGCTTTTATCCCGCTTTAACGGTCAGTACAATACTTTACATTGTATATGAAAGAGATGACTTTGAACTGACCGTAAAAGCCCGATTGGTTCAACTAACAACCAGCAGAGGATGAAAACCCCTGCTGATTGAAGTTTCACTTTATCCCGCTTTAACGGTCAGTACTATGCTCTACATTTATATGAAATAGATGACTTTGAACTGACCGTAAAAGCCCGATTGGTTCAACTAACAACCAGCAGAGGATGAAAACCCCTGCTGATTGAAGTTTCACTTTATCCCGCTTTAACGGTCAGTACTATGCTCTACATTTATATGAAATAGATGACTTTGAACTGACCGTAAAAGCCCGATTGGTTCAACTAACAACCAGCAGAGGATGAAAACCCCTGCTGATTGAAGTTTCACTTTATCCCGCTTTAACGGTCAGTACAATACTTTACATTGTATATGAAATAGATGACTTTGAACTGACCGTAAAAGCCCGATTGGTTCAACTAACAACCAGCAGAGGATGAAACCCCCTGCTGATTGAAGTTTCACTTTATCTCGCTTTAACGGTCAGTACAATACTTTACATTGTATATGAAATAGATGACTTTGAACTGACCTTAAAAGCCCGAAATTCACCTTATTAAACAACACAAGGAGTGTACCACATTGACACAACGTGCATACAATTTTAACGCAGGCCCATCTGCACTACCAGTAGAAGTATTAGAAAAAGCCCAACAGCAATTAGTAAACTTCCGTGAGTCAGGTATGTCAATTATGGAAATGAGCCATCGTAGCGCCATTTTCGATGAAGTACATAATGAGGCAATTGCTTTATTGAAAAAGCTTTATGCTATCCCAGAAAACTATGAAGTCCTTTTCCTACAAGGTGGAGCTAGTCTTCAATTTACGATGATTCCAATGAACTTCCTACAGGCCGATCAAAAGGCAAGCTATGTTTTATCAGGCTCATGGTCTGAAAAAGCATTCAAAGAAGCGAAATTTTTTGGTATGCCTGTTGAAGCTGCTAGCACAAAGGAAAATCAATATCGCAATATCCCAGCTTTAGCAGACATTCAATTCAATGCGGATGATGCATATGTGCATATCACTTCAAACAATACAATTTACGGCACACAATGGACGGAATTCCCTGAAACAGGAAATGTACCGTTAGTTGCAGATATGTCTAGTGATATTCTTTCTAAGCCAGTTGATGTAAGTAAATTTGGTCTAATCTATGCAGGGGCTCAAAAAAATCTTGGTCCTTCTGGTGTAACAGTAGTTATTATTCGCAAAGATTTGCTAGAAAAAGCGAATAAAAATATTCCAACAATGCTGAAATACACAACGCATGCTGACAGCAACTCTTTATACAATACACCACCAACTTTTGGCATCTATATGCTAGGTGAAGTATTAAAATGGGTTGAATCTAAAGGTGGCGTTGCTGAAATTGCGAAGCATAATGAGTTAAAAGCGAAAGTAATTTATGATGCCATTGACAATAGCAATGGATTCTATAAAGGTCATGCAACACCTGAAAGCCGTTCTTTAATGAACATTACTTTCCGTGTTGCTGATGAAGAGCTTGAAAAACAATTCCTTGCTGAAGCAAAAGCAGCAGGATTTGTTGGACTAAATGGACACCGTTCTGTAGGTGGCTGCCGTGCTTCTACTTATAATGCTGTCCCATTAGAAGCTTGTGAAGCATTACGTGACTTTATGGTAGCTTTCCAACAAAAACACCAATAATCATAAACGACGAATAAATACTATAAATTTAAAGGGGTAGCGCCAAGTGATGTTTCACTTGGCGCTACCCCTTTTTTTACACAGTTTCATGCTTACAATCCGGACACTTACCATAGATCTCAAATTTATGATTTTCAATTTCGTAGTTTGGTAGTTTCTCTCCAAGCATTTCCATAGGACAAAGATTTAACTCCTTGACATTGCCACAATCCAAACAAATAAAATGGTGGTGATGATGTTCAGACTCACAATGCATGCGGAAATTTCGCTCCCCAGATAGCTCAGTTTCTTCCAGTATTCCAAGCTTCACAAATGTTGCTAAGTTACGATAAATTGTATCAAAACTCATACCTGGAAAATCTTTTTTTAAAACATCCAATAAGTCACGAGCTGTTAGATATTTATCTGTTGCTGCAAACATAACTAATATTAACTCCCGCTTATCTGTTTTTTTATAGCCGTTCTCTTTTAAAATTTCCCACGCTCTAGAAACATTCACTGTGCTACCTCCTCTTGTTTTGCAGCCATCTTAAATACTACTTTCTTCGCTAGAATAACTAGTAACAAAATGAAGATGGAAGTGACAACAATTGTACCACCAGGCGCTAGATCCAAATAAAAAGCACTGACAAGGCCGATTAACACAGCTGCTTCCCCAAAGACAATCGAGTAGATGATCGTTTGCTTAAAGCCCTTTGCTAAACGCATTGCAGCAGCCACTGGTAATGTCATAAGTGATGACACAAGCAAAATACCGACTATGCGCATACTTGCAGCAATAACTAGTGCTGTCACAATCATAAATAACAGATGAATCCAACGAGCAGGTAGACCACTAGCTTTTGCATATTCCTCGTCAAAAGATAAAACAAAAAGCTCCTTAAAAAATAACAACAAAAAGATAATAACAACGACAGCGATTCCCACCACTACCCATAAATCCTGACGTGAAACAGCTGATACTGAACCAAATAAATAGCTCATTAAATCTGTGCTAAAGCCACTGGCAAGGGAGATGAAAATAGCACTAATCCCTATCCCACCTGACATAATAATAGGAATGGCAAGCTCCTCATAGTGCTTATATAAACGTCTTAGTCGCTCAATTAAAATTGAACCGCTAACAGAGGCAAGTATACCGAGATAAATTGGATTTAGCATAGCCAAGGCTGGAACAGATTGACTGAGATATAAGCTTCCTGCTATACCTGCAAGTGTCACATGTGACAAGGCATCTGCAATAAGCGACAGCCTGCGAACAACAATAAAAACACCTAGCAGCGGTGCCAATATGCCAATTAATATCCCCGAGAAAAAGGCATTTTGTAAAAATTCATAGTTAAAAATTGCTTCAATCATTGAGCCTTCTCCTTCTAGTGAATCTTTCTCACAGAATGACCATACCAAGCTTCAAGCGCATCCTGAGAAATTGTATCAAATTCATTTTTGTAACCATGGAAGTGGATAGTTTGATTTAAACATGCTACATGGCTGATACGGTTCGACACTGTATCGACATCATGAGTGACAAGAATCATTGTAATTCCCTGTTCCCGATTCAATTTGACCAGCATATCATAAAATGACTGTACATTCTCATGATCAATGCCGACAGTTGGTTCATCTAATATTAGTAGTCTCGGTTCGCTAACTAAGGCTCGTGCAATAAAGACACGCTGCTGTTGCCCACCGGATAATTCACCAATATTACGATTCATAAAAGCTTCCATTCCAACAGCTTTTAATGCTTCTAGTACTTTTTCTTTTGCATCTCGTCCAGGTCTTTTAAATAGCCCTAATTTTTTTGTTAATCCGCTTTTTACTACCTCTTGGACGGTTGCTGGAAATCCTGAATTGAAGGCATTGGATTTTTGTGACACATATCCTATCCATTCACGATGCTTAAAAGTTGCACTTGGTTCACCAAATAACTTTATTTCTCCAGTCATTGGTTTTAATAATCCTAAAATAATTTTTAATAATGTCGATTTCCCAGAACCATTTGGACCGAGAAGTGCTAAAAAATCTCCCTCTTCTACACGGAAAGAGATATTTTTTAATACTTGTGTATAGTCATATTGAAATGACAAGTTTTCAATATCAATAAGTGATTTTTTCATGCATGACCGCTTCTTTCTAATTCAAAATCATTACGATTTACAAATTGTAAGTATAAATGAAATCACTGTTTTTGTAAAGGAAATTAGTTTACTAATAGGCTGTCTCATGTTGTCGAAAAAAGTTTAAATACATTTAGATGTCACTTTTCGCTTTAACAAAGACTTTTTTACTTGAATCACGCTCAAATTACGTTGTAATAGGCATTGATTCTAAAACTTTTAAAGTAAGGGTTTTCAGAGTTGGCACGTCGTTCACAAGAAGGATTTCGTTTCAAAGAAACTAAAAAACTTTAAAAGGGGGATTGGCTTTGAGTATTCAATTTTTACAGCAATTAGCACAAAGTAGTGATAAAGAAGTCGTTGCCATTGCTCGTGCTGAAGGGTTTGAAATTACAACTTCTGAAGTAAAAAAACTACGACCTTATTTGGAGCAATTCTCATTTACTTGGCTCTTTTTAGGTATTCCGAAAGATATACTTGTAGAGGTTGAAGCTGTTTTAGGTAGAAAGCGTTCTAGACAGCTGATCGCACTATTTACAAAATAATAGAAAATAGCCCGAAAATCAGGACTTATGCTAGCTGATTTCGGGCTATTTATTTTCTATCCTCTTAGAGCATCGATTAACTCAGGTTTAAACTCTCCACTACGTAACATCTCAATTTCATGTTTATATGGAGCCGATTTTGATTTGGCATCACTATTTAATGCGACAAAAGGTGTTTCTAAGATTTTAGGAATCTCTTTTAATTGTGGGTGATGTACAACATAATTTAATGCGTCAAAGCCAATATGACCAAAGCCAATATTTTCGTGACGGTCTTTTCCAGCACCGCGAACATTTTTTGAATCATTAATATGCAAGACTTTAATACGATCTACACCTATTAATTTATCAAACTCATTTAATACGCCATCAAAATCCTCGACAATATTGTAACCGGCGTCATGTGTATGGCAAGTATCAAAGCACACTGACAGACGCTCATTATGTGTCACACCATCAATAATTTTGGCAAGCTCTTCAAAGGAACGACCACATTCAGTTCCCTTCCCTGCCATCGTTTCTAATGCGATTTGTACAGGATAATCCTGTGCTAATACTTCATTTAAGCCCTCAATAATTTTAGCAATCCCTGCATCAGCACCAGCGCCTACATGGGCACCAGGATGCAACACAATCTGTGTAGCTTCCAAAGCAGCTGTACGTTCAATCTCAGTCTGTAAGAAATCTACACCAAGACGGAAAGTTTCAGGCTTTTCTGTGTTTGCAATATTGATAATGTATGGAGCATGTACAACAATATTTGTCATGCCATGCTCTTTCATGTGTAGTAAACCGTTCATAATATTAAGGTCAGCAATTGCCTTACGACGAGTATTTTGAGGTGCTCCTGTATAAATCATAAAGGTATTTGCCCCATATGAAAGAGCTTCTTTACTTGACCCGAGGAGCATTTCTTTTCCACTCATTGAAACATGTGATCCAAGTAGCATTTGAATACCTCCTTATTTTTTCCCGCGAGCTTTTATGCGACGTTCACGTTTTTTAATTTTTTCCATTTCCCATTTCATATTACGTTTGTAGCCTGGTTTTACTTTTTTCGGCTTACGTACTAATGCTTTAGCTTTCGCATCGATTTCATTTTCTTGCTTCACACGATTTTTACGTGCATGGCGCTCTTTTAGTTCAGACCATTCGCCATCTTTTACATCTTTTTGAACAAATGGAATGCCCATTTTTTCAACACGTACTACTGCATCCTCATCTGATGGCTCAAACAACGTGATAGCCGTTCCTTTATTCCCTGCACGTGCTGTACGTCCCACACGATGAATAAAGAACTCTAAGTCCTCTGGAATTTCGTAGTTAATGACATGTGAAATTCCTTGAATATCGATACCACGTGCTGCAAGGTCTGTTGCAACGATATATTGATAGTCCAATTCTCGAATTTGCTTCATCATCTTCTTACGATCACGCGGACTTAAGTCACCATGAATTTGACCACAGCGAATCCCATTTTCATTTAAGTAGCCAGCAACGTGCTCTGCTGTTTTACGTGTGTTAGTGAAAATTACCGCTAAAAATGGATTGATTCCTTCAATAACTTCCAACAAACGTTTGTTACGAGATTTAGAACGCACTGGGACAAGCACAAAGTCAATTCCTTCTGCGACCGGGCGTTTATCGTTCATATGGATATGAACAGGTGCTTCCATATATTTTTTCAAGAAAGGCTGAAGCTTTTCTGGAATTGTCGCTGAGAATACAAACATTTCCAGGTTATCTGGCATTTGAGAAGCAAAGCCGTCAATCTCCTCTATAAAGCCCATATCGAATGCTAAATCTGCCTCGTCGACAACTAACATTGGCGCCGTATGCACAAATAACGCTTGCTCTGAAACGAGATCACGAATACGTCCTGGCGTTCCAACAACAATTTGTGGTTGCGTTTTTAACTTATCAATGGAGCGTTGTTTGTCCGTACCCCCAATAAATAGTTTCGCTTGAATAGTTGTTCCTTCTATTAATTGATTTAACGCATCAAAAATCTGTTGAGCAAGCTCACGTGTAGGTGACGTAATAACAGCTTGTACTTCCTGCTTGTCGGGATTAATGCGTTGCACAATCGGAATTAAAAAACTATGTGTTTTTCCCGTCCCTGTATGTGCTTGTCCGATTGCACTCTTCCCTTTTAGTATTAGCGGAATAATTTCCTTTTGAATCGGCGTTGGTTCTGTGAAGCCAAGTTCTGCAATTGCGTCCTGCAAAAATGGCTGAAAATTATAATCAGTATATTTTGACATAATTCGTTCCTCCTAACATCTTTCCCATTGTATCATGATTCAACTTTTAGGTATATTAACGTCCTATTATCTTAAGCATGAACATTATTTTCTACTTTAATCATAGCTGTAGAGAAGCCCTTATCAAAGTTACTCGAAATGCTGTTAATATGCAATAAAAAAAGCACTGAACTGCTGTTGAAAAAAGCTAAGAATTAGTATATTTTATGTCAATTTATTGATAACTAATGATTTGAAGAATTACCATATGCTACGATAAAAATGTAAGATATTAGAGGAGGTTGACTTATCATGAAAGCAGCAAGATGGTATAAAGCAAAAGACATCCGAGTAGAAAACATTGAAGAACCAGTAATTGCATCTGGAAAAGTAAAGATCAAAGTACATTGGACAGGAATTTGTGGAAGTGATTTACATGAATACGCAGCTGGCCCAATCTTCATTCCAGTGGAACAACCTCACTATGTAAGTAAAGATATTGCGCCAATTGTTATGGGACATGAGTTCTCTGGTGAAGTAGTAGAAGTTGGTGAAGGTGTTACAAAAGTACAAGTTGGTGATCCCGTAGTTGTAGAACCTATTCTTGCATGTGGCGAATGTGCTGCTTGTAAAAAAGGTAAATATAATATTTGTAAGCATCTAGGTTTCCACGGTCTTTCTGGCGGGGGCGGAGGATTCTCTGAATATACAATGGTAGATGAAAAAATGGTACATAAAATGCCAGAAGGGCTTTCCTATGAACAAGGTGCACTAGTTGAACCAGCAGCAGTAGCATTACATTCAGTTCGTCAAAGTAAATTAAAAGCTGGTGATAAAGCAGCAGTCTTTGGTACAGGTCCAATCGGTCTTCTTGTGATCGAAGCATTGCGTGCTGCTGGAGCAGCTGAAATATACGCAGTAGAACTTTCAGCAGAGCGTGCTGCCAAGGCTTTAGAGTTAGGCGCAACAGCAGTTATTAATCCTAAAGATGAGGATGCAGTAGCCCGCCTTCATGAATTAACTAATGGTGGTGTAGATGTTGCATTTGAAGTAACAGGTGTCCCTGTAGTATTACAACAAGCAATTGATTCCACAACATTCGAAGGTGAAACAATTATCGTTTCCATTTGGGAATCTGCGGCTTCCATTCAGCCTAACAATATCGTTCTAACAGAGCGTTCTGTTAAAGGTATTATTGCTTATCGCGATATTTTCCCAGCAGTTATGGAATTAATGAAACAAGGTTACTTCCCTGCTGAAAAACTTGTGACGAAACGAATTGCTCTTGATGAAGTCGTAACAGAAGGCTTCGAAGCCCTAATGAAAGAGCGAAACCATATTAAAATCCTTGTAAATTCACAAGCATAAAATAGAGTCAGGTAGAGAAAATAAAGAAACTTTTCTCTACCTGTTTTTGCATATCACCATAACGCGGGGTTGATTTTCGTTCCGACTGGGCGACTCCACTCCAAGCAACTTTTAGTGATGAGCCTCATTTCCCTTCATTTTTTTCATAATATCTAGATTGGCCATTAGGAAGTTCACCTTATTTTCTCCAAAAACCCCAAATGACCGTTTTTCCGTATTTGCCTCTATAATTTTTTCAATCTCTTCCTCAGATAGCCCACTTGCTTGGGCAATACGTTCAACTTGTATTTGTGCAGCTTTTACACTGATATGGGGATCTAACCCTGAACCTGAAGCAGTCATTAAATCAGCAGGTATGTCTTGTCGTTTTACGGTTGGGTTTGCTAGTAAAAACTTCTCGATATCTGCTTCTATTCGCTTCTTCAATTCTGGATTAGATGGTGCATAGTTAAAAGTTCCAGAGCTAACGCCGCTATAATTCACCTGGCCATTTTCATCTGATATCGTATCCTCTTCCGTATAAACATTGTAATTGACGGATGAAACACGTCCCCAGAAGTACTCAGGTGCTGTAAAAGCTTGACCTATTAATTCTGAGCCAACAACTTCACCGTCCATTTCGATTAAACTGCCATTTGCTTTATGAGGAAATAACCCTTGCGCTAATGCAGTCACAGCAAACGGGTATATAAAACCACATAGAACGAACATCGTCATTGTGATCAATAATGCTTGCTTTGAGTTCTCAAAAATTTTTCGCATGTATCTTCCTCCTATAACCCAAACGTATGGAATAGTGGTCCAACTAGTAAATCAATCAACTTAATGCCAATAAAAGGAGCTATAATTCCGCCTACGCCATAAACAAGTAAGTTTCTATTTAATAATTTTGCAGCACTCATCGGCTTATATTTTACGCCTTTCATTGCAATTGGAATTAACAATGGAATGATGACCGCATTAAAAATTAAGGCAGAAATAATCGCACTTGAAGGTGAATTGAGATTCATAATGTTTAGTGCGCTCATCTCAGGTACAGCGACCATTAGCATAGCTGGGATAATGGCAAAATACTTTGCAATATCATTGGCAATACTGAAGGTCGTTAGTGCACCCCGAGTCATTAGCAATTGTTTCCCAATCTCTACAACTTCAATAATTTTAGTTGGATTTGAATCTAAATCGACCATGTTAGCAGCTTCCTTCGCTGCATTCGTACCTGAATTCATAGCAAGCCCTACATTTGCCTGTGCCAGTGCTGGCGCATCATTCGTTCCATCACCAGTCATAGCTACCACTTTCCCTTGTGCCTGCTCATCTTTAATGACTTGAATTTTGTCTTCCGGCTTACTTTCTGCAATAAAGCTATCCACTCCAGCTTCCTTTGCGATAGATGCTGCAGTAAGTGGGTTATCTCCTGTACACATGATCGTTTTAATGCCCATTGCACGAAGTTGTTCAAAGCGTTCCTTAAGTCCGGCCTTTACAACATCCTTTAAGTAAATAACACCTAAAATTTTATCGTTTAACGTTACTACAAGCGGTGTCCCACCAACAGAAGATACTTGATGAATCAGCTGTTCTAAATTTGCAGGAATGTTATAACCTGCTTTCATACTTTCATTTTTTATCGTATCATAGGCTCCTTTTCGAATTTTTGTGCCATCCTTCATATCCAACCCGCTCATTCGTGTCTGTGCAGTAAATGGAATATGTTCACTTGACTTGATAATATTTTCTTCACCGTCTGTTTTTACTCCTAATTCGCAAGCAAGTGACAAAATAGACTTTCCTTCAGGTGTATCATCTGTTAAGGAACTAAGCCATGCAGCTCGGATTAAATCTTTACTTTCCACACCTGTTACTGGCAGAAATTCGGCAGCCATACGATTTCCATAAGTAATCGTTCCTGTTTTATCTAAGATTAATGTATCCACGTCTCCACATGCCTCTACAGCTCTTCCAGACATTGCAATAACATTAAACTGTGTAACCCTATCCATTCCTGCAATTCCAATCGCCGACAATAATCCACCAATCGTTGTAGGAATTAAACAAACTGTCAGGGCAATTAATGTTGCGATAGAAATCGGCACATTTAAATAAGCCGTCATTGGATAGAGTGTCACAACAACTAATAAGAAAATAATTGTTAAACTTACTAAAAGTGTATTGAGCGCTACTTCATTTGGCGTTTTTTTACGACTAGCTCCTTCGATGAGCGATATCATTTTATCTAAAAATGATTCACCAGGCATCGAGGTAATTTCGATCATCAGCCAATCACTCGTAACTGTCGTGCCACCTGTAACTGATGAAAAATCACCACCCCGCTCCTTTACAACTGGTGCGGATTCACCAGTGATTGCCGATTCATCTACAGTAGCAATTCCATCAATGACTTCTCCATCATTTGGAATAACCTCTCCTGCCTGAACTAAAACGATATCGCCCTTTTTTAACTCATGTGCCTGTTTAACTATTTCAGAGCCATCACTAAGCAGAACACGAGCCTGTGTCACTGTTTTCGTCTTTTTTAACGTTTGAACCTGTGCCTTCCCTCGCCCCTCAGCAATCGACTCTGCAAAATTAGCAAATAGAATGGTAACAAAAAGAATAACGGCGACGATCGCATTATACAATCGGTCATGTTCTCCTACTTCGTTACCAAATATATTCGGAAAAAGGGTTAATAACAGGACAAACATAAACCCTATCTCTACTACAAACATAACTGGATTTTTCACCATATATACTGGACTAAACTTCTTTAAAGCGTCTATCATCGAGCTTTTAAACATTTTGCCCGTAATAAAACTTTTTCTTGCAGTTTCCATAAGTGTCTCTCCTTACTAAAATCAATTTCGCCTTGGCGTAATTGCCGCTGACGCTTCGCTTTCGCGCAGAATACATTTGTAGCTGTCGCTGCGTTTTCGCTACAGATAAACAATGCGTCCGGATTTTGAATTGTGCCCAGGCCTGTACGAGGGCCGACACGATGTCAGTCATTTCGGTAATGCCACAGGACGTGGCATTTTTACCGATGCAGGTCAGTTAGCCGTTTTCGCAGGATGCGAAGGTTTTAGGCTAACATCCTTTCATTCATTCCTTTCAAAATCCGTGACATCCGCCGGAGGCTCTTCATTCAATAGGTATTTGGATACCCACTAAAAAGGAATCACATCCGCATTCACCTCATCACATTAAAAGGTGGGCGTCTTAAGCTGAATGAAAATAAAGTTGTAAGTGCTCTGTGATTGGTCCAAGAGCTAATGCTGGTAAAAATGTAAGAGCACCAATCATTAAAACAATCGCAACAAGTAACAATGTAAAAACAGTATTATCCGTTTTCAATGTTCCCACCGAATCGCTGTAAAACATTTTTTTAGCAAGTAGAGACGCTATAGCTAGTTGAATAATAATCGTCAAATAACGTCCAAAGAACATGGCAAGCCCTGTCGTTACATTCCAAAATGTTGAATTGTCAGCTAACCCTTCAAAACCCGAGCCGTTGTTAGCAGAGGCAGATGCAAATTCATATAAAACCTGCGATAAACCATGTGCACCCGGATTCGTTATGCCCGCTACCCCTGCTGTTGTTGCAACTGCAAGTGCTGAAAATAGTAGAATAATAGCAGGATGAATCAAAATACAAAGAGCGATCAGTTTCATTTCCTTCTCTTCAATTTTCTTGCCTAAAAACTGAGGTGTTCGACCAATCATTAAACAGGCGATGAATATCGTTAGCAACACATACATCATCATGTTCATTAGGCCGACTCCCTTGCCTCCAAACACAACATTTAGCATCATATTAAACATCGGTACAAGACCACCAAGCGGCGTCAATGTATCGTGCATATTGTTAACAGATCCCGTTGTAAAAGCAGTAGTCACTGTTGTAAATAGTGCTGATTGTGCTACCCCAAAGCGCATCTCTTTTCCTTCCATACTGCCAAGCTCCTGCGAAATTCCGAGCTCACTAATAATTGGATTACCCGCTTTCTCCGCTACATACACAGTTACAAGTCCAACTAGGAACAGCATACTCATTGCCGCAAAAATGGATAGCCCTTGTTTCCCAAATATAGTTTTCTTTTTTCTATATGCGACCATTAAACTAAATGCAACTACACAAGCACCTGGTAATAACATCATAGATAGCATTTCCACAATATTAGAAATGACCGTTGGATTTTCAAATGGTGTCGTTGAATTCGCTCCATTAAAACCACCACCATTAGTACCTATATGCTTGATGGATTCAAGAGAAGCTACAGGTCCAAGGGCAATATCTTGTAATTTACCTTCTATTGTTTGGACAGTTTTATTCGCACTAAAGGTTTGCGGAGAACCTTGTGCTACTAAAATCATGGCAACAACAATAGATAAAGGCATTAACACACGTGTAATAACACGAACGAAATCCACAAAGAAATTCCCTATAGTGTCAGTTTTAGCAACTAGACGACGGCAGAACGCCATACAAGCTGCATAACCAGTAGCTGCAGATGTAAACATCATAAAGATAATGACTAGCATTTGTGATAAATAACTGAGTCCTGATTCGCCACTATAATGTTGAAGATTCGTATTCGTCATAAATGAAATAATGGTATTAAATGAAAGTGTTGATTCCATATTGTCAATATCGTTTGGGTTTAAAAACAGCATCGCTTGAATGCGTAAAAGAACGTATCCAATAAACACCATAAAGGCGTTCGACAAAATTAACGAAAGCACATACTGTTTACCCGTCATATCGCCTTGTTTAATGCCGCATAATTTATAAATAACAGCATCAAATCTATCCATAATTGGATCAAGCCATGTTTTTTGGTGCATTGTCACCCGAAATAGATAGTGCCCAGTTAAAATCACGAGCGGTAAATAAATGATTAATACAATGGCGATTTGCCACATACTGTAGTACCTCCTACCAGCCTATTAATAGTTTTCAGGATATAGTAATGCATGCCCTAGATAACCGAAAAGGAACACAAGTACAATCCCCATAAAGATCCACATTTTCATTCCTCCTTACTTCTCTTCCACTAGCTTGAAGCACCAAGCGGTTAACGCATAAAGACATGCAAAGCTTATAATTAGTAAGCCAATCATATAAAAGTCCATCAATCGAAACACCCCTCCTCCAATTAGGATGCTCTCATCATACTGACTTTCAAATTAATGTAGTGTTAGGAAATCACTTTTTCCATTAAGAAACTATAAAGAGCGAAAATCTTAATACTTTCTTAATGGCAGATAACGCTATAATACAAATGAGGTGAAAGAGGATGGAAAATGCACGTCCAACTCCAGAGACGTTTTTAGCGAGGCTTCAGCAAGAGGAACAACTCGTAGGAAAGCTCAAAATTTTTCTTGGTTATGCTGCTGGAGTCGGTAAAACTTATGCCATGCTGGATGCAGCACATCAGGCAAAAAAACTAGGTAAAGATGTGGTAATTGGTTATGTAGAGCCACATCCTCGTCCAGAGACGTTAGCTCTACTCGAAGGGCTTGAGCAAATCCCTACGAAAAAAATAAATTACAAAGGGAAAACTTTTCAGGAATTAGATATTGATGCGGTACTGCAGCGCAAGCCGGAAATTGTCCTTATTGATGAATTGGCACACACTAATGTTCCAACGATGCGGCACAAGAAACGTTTTGGAGATGTAGAGGAATTACTTGCAAAGGGTATTCATGTCTATACAACTGTAAATATTCAACATATTGAAAGTCTTCATGATTTAGTAGAAGAAATAACTGGCATTAAGGTACGAGAACGTATTCCAGATTATTTAATTGATCAAGCGGCACAAATAAAGATTGTCGATATTGAACCAGACGAGTTAATCCAACGCCTACAAGAAGGCAAAATCTATGTAAAACAACAAGTAGAAAAAGCACTGCAATCTTTTTTTCGCAAACAAAATTTAGTATCCCTGCGAGAAATTGCACTACGGAGAGCTGCAGATACGATAAACTATAAGCAGTTAAACAGCAACGAATCTTCAAAACATCATGTACAAATCGAGGAGCATTTACTTGTTGGTATTAGTAGTTCTCCTACGAATGCCAAAGTTATTCGAACTACCGCAAGACTTGCACAAGCATTACATGGCAAATTTACAGCTCTTTACGTACAAAACGTACAGGAGCATGATCGAAATAACGCAAATTCAGAACGACTTCAGCAGCATATAAAGCTTGTTGAACAGCTAGGTGGGCATGTCGTAATAGTTCAAGAAGACGATGTAGCCGCTGCCCTTGCCAACTATGCACAAATTAGTGGCGTCACTAAATTAGTCATCGGTAGAACGAGCATGAGAAAAAAATGGTGGCGACCAAGCTCAAAAATCAGCGATCGACTCAACGAATTTGTACCGAATTTAGCCATACACATAGTGCCAGATCAAGAAAATGAACAATTCTACTTTCCTAATGTAAAAAATAAGCTGTCATTTGAATGGCTTGATTTATTTAAAATGGTCATCGTGTTTGGCATAGTTTCAATTGTCGGGCTCTCTTTCTACACAATTGGTGTAAGTGAATCGAACATCATTACGATCTATATTTTAGGCGTTTTAATTCTTGCCATTTGGTCATCAGGGTGGATGATGAGCATCATTAGCTCCACCATAGCAGTACTCCTGTTTAATTATTTATTTACAGAACCACGTTTTTCTTTTGAAGCCTATCATCGCGACTATCCGATGACCTTTATGATCATGTTTCTTTCAGGAGTAATTACAAGTAGCTTAACAAAAAAAATAAAGGAGCAAACCATTGTAGCAGTTCGTAAATCTTATCGAATGGAGGTGCTCCTTGATACAAATCGTAGGCTTCAACATGCCAAATCTTTAGAAGAAATTATTACTGAAGGCATGTCACAAATCGTTAAGTTAGTAGAAAAACCAGTACAATTCTTTGAAATTGAAAATAATTTAATTGTGAAAACTACTTTTTTCCGTGCAGAGGGCATGACTAGCCTTGAAAATAATAAGATTGCATCCCTTTTTGACAATCCAAATGAGCATGGTGTAGTAAGTTGGGTCATAAATAATAAACATGTAGCAGGAGTGTCCACTGATATATTTCCTGAAGTGAACGCCTACTATTTACCAGTTATATCTAACGGGAGTGTTAAGGGCGTGATTGGCATTGCACTGTCAAAGCAATCACTATTACCTGCATTTGAGCGTAATATTCTGCATGCCATTATCAATGATTTTTCATTCGCACTTGATAAGTGGTATTTACAGAAACTCAATGAAGAAGTGGCCAGAGAAGCCGAACTGGAACAGATGCGAGCTAACCTTTTACGTGCAATCTCTCATGATTTAAGAACACCGCTTACTGCTATTTCCGGAAATGCAGATATATTACTGACCAACGCATCGCAAATTCGGGATGATGAAAAAAATAAAATATATGAGGATATTTATAAAAATTCTAAATGGCTTGTACAAATGGTAGAAAACTTACTTGCCGTTTCTAAGTTGGAAGATGGACACCTTGCTTTAGAGATGCAATTAGAGCTTGTAGAGGATATTATTCAAGAGGCATTAACCCATGTCGTTCGTCTAAACAATACACACACAATATCCTATCATATTGAACCAGAATTTTTATTCGCTTTAATGGATGCACGACTTATTATTCAAGTACTGATTAATATGATCGATAATGCACTGACTTACACACCATCAGGTAGTGCTATTACTATAATGGTTAAAGAAGCTGATGGCTTAGCACAATTTAGCATTTCTGATGATGGACCTGGTATCGATGATGCAATCAAATGCAATCTTTTCGAGCCATTTACAACTGGAAAAGTACAACGTAGCGATAGTCGAAGAGGCCTAGGATTAGGCTTAGCGCTCTGTCAAACTATTTTAAAATTACATGACAGTGAAATAACTGTTTCAGACAATAAACCTAAAGGAACGATTTTTAACTTTTCACTGAAAAAAAGTCCATTACCAAAAGTGAGGGATGACATTTATTAAAAATATGTCGTGTATATAAGTTGATTGGAGTGGAGAATGGGCGACTCCTTGGGGATCAG
Source organism: Lysinibacillus sp. RS11 (assembly GCF_042019215.1). Lineage (NCBI taxonomy): Bacteria > Bacillati > Bacillota > Bacilli > Caryophanales > Bacillaceae > Lysinibacillus > Lysinibacillus sp. RS11. The sequence goes on from NZ_CP168124.1 coordinate 3,166,704, forward strand.
CGTCACAGATGGGACCCTGGAGCGAGCAACGCGAGTGAAGCGGCTCATCGGACGCCCCCAGGAAGCTCTGCTCTGCGCGAAAGCGAAGCGTCAGCGGCAAAGCGCCCAGTCGGAACGGAAATCAACCTCACGTTATGGTGATGCGCCAAAAAGGAGAAATGACATTCGATGAATAAACGAATTCTAGTAGTAGAAGATGACGTAGCCATTGGCAATCTAATTAAAATGACATTAGCTACACAACAATATGAATTCGAAATTGTAAGAGATGGTAACAGCGCACTACAAAAGGCTCTTGCCATGAAACCAGATGTTTTTATATTGGATTTAGGACTACCTGACATAGACGGCGTAGAGCTAATAACGAAAATTAGAAGCTGGACTCAAACACCGATTATCGTTGTTAGTGCACGTGGAGAAGAACACGATAAAATCAATGCATTAGATGCTGGCGCGGACGATTATGTCACAAAGCCTTTCAGTGTTGAAGAACTATTAGCCCGTATTCGAGTAGCCTTAAGAAGATTGACGTATGAACATCAGCTAGAAAATGAACCCTCTGTCTTTGTCAATGGTCATTTACAAATAAACTACTTAGCAAATACGGTGTTTGTGAATGAAAAAGAAGTTCATTTGACACCTATTGAGTATAAGCTATTGGTTATTTTATCAAAGCATGTCGGTAAAGTTTTAACGCATAACTTTATTTTAAAGGAAATTTGGCACAACGTACTTCAGTCGGATGTTCCAAGTCTTAGAGTTTTCATGGCCACGCTTCGAAAGAAAATAGAGGACAATCCAGCTAATCCAAAATTAATCCAGACACATGTCCGCGTTGGGTACAGAATGCTTCGTTGTCATGACGAAGAATAAGGGTCAGATCATGCTTCAACTTCCTAATATGCTATAGTTTTCCTAAACTTTAAACTGCAAGCTTTTTATTGATAGAGTTGATAAAAAATGATACTATACTATAGTATTTATTTGATAATGATTATCACTCACAAGGAAGTAGGTAGATCTTATGAACCTTCATTCGGTTCAATTGGGTGAAATAGTTGAAGTGAAAGATCTTCAGCAAATTGACTCTCTTTTATCTAAACGTTTAAATGCTTTTGGCATTAAGGAAGGCTGCCAAATTTGTATGATTCAAAAAGGATGGTTTTCTGGAGCATGTATATTGGAATGCCAGGGGCAGAAAATCGGGCTTAGAAAAAAAGATTTAATGAATATAAAGGTTGAGCAATTATGAGTAGATTAGCTTTAATAGGAAACCCAAATATCGGTAAAACATCATTATTCAATACGTTGACAAATTCATATGAATATGTTGGCAATTGGAGTGGTGTAACCGTTGAAAAAAAAGTAGGACAAGTAAAAAAACTACAAAAGGAAATTATTGATCTACCTGGTGTCTATACGCTGAACCCGATTTCAAGAGATGAAAGTGTTGTTACTGCATTTTTACTTGAAGATCAGGTAGATGGAATTTTAAATATTATCGATGCCTCTAATTTCGAACGAAATATGCAATTAACAATAGATATACTTGAACTTAGGAAGCCTGTTTTTATCTGTTTAAATATGATTGACGTAGCGAAAAAGAAAGGCATTTCAATTGATGTCGAAAAATTACAGCGTTTTTTAGGAGTACCTGTTATTCCAATAAGCGCTCGTACCGGTAAAGGTGTCGAAGGCATTTATGCTGCTATCCAAGACTCCGATCGTACTCAACAACGTTTTACATTAACCTATGATGACTTAATTGAAGAAGGCATCTCAAAAATTGAAGCCTTATTACAGCATGTTCCTGAAGAACAAAGAAGATGGTGTACGATTCAATTTTTATTAGGAAATGAAGCCGTTGACGCTTATTTGAAGGAAAAGGAATACTTTGAAAAGCTAGTTGCAATGCGAGATGCTTTAGAGATGAAAATTGGTGAACCAGTAAATAAAGCTATTGCTAAAAAACGTGATTTATACATTTCTAACATCTACAGCGAAGTAATTATACAAGAGAAAAGTGAAACACAATTGTCTGATAAAGTTGATAAAATTCTAACACATCCAATTTTAGGTGTTCCGATTTTCTTAGCGCTTATGTTTTTAATGTTTCAAGCAACATTTGCATGGATTGGTACCCCACTTTCGGATTTACTGGATGGCTTTGTAAGTGGAACACTTACAGAGACAGTTACAAATGGCTTAAAAGCTATTGGTGCTGCCCCTTTTATTATTAATTTAATATGTGATGGGATCATTGCAGGTGTTGGCGGTGTCTTAGTTTTCATTCCGCAAATCTTTGTTCTATTTTTCTTTATTTCACTATTAGAAGATTCCGGTTATATGGCGAGAATTGCTGTTGTCATGGATCGTCTTATGGAATTTTTCGGCTTAAACGGCAAAGCCTTTATTCCGATGATTGTAAGTTTCGGATGTAATGTTCCTGGTGTAATGGCTGCAAGAACAATTGAACAGCCAAGAGAGAGGCTATTAACTATTCTAGTAGCTCCGTTTATGAGCTGTTCAGCAAGGTTACCTGTGTATGCTTTGTTTGGAGCAGCATTCTTTACTGAACATCAATCTTTAGTAGTATTCTCCTTATATATAATGGGCATCGTGATTGCACTTATTGTAACAAAAATTTTATCTATGACGATTTTGAAAAATGAAACTTCAGTTTTTATTGTTGAATTACCAGCCTATCATGTACCACAGCTTAAAACACTTTGGCGTTCTACTTGGGAAAAAGGAAAAGGATTTTTCCGTAAAGCTGGTACTATTATCTTTGCTGGTTCCGTTATCATTTGGCTCCTTTCTTATCTAGGACCACATGGCGCTAATGTCAACATGGACGAAAGTTTCTTAGCCATGATCGGAGGCGCTTTTGGCGTATTGTTTATCCCGCTTGGATTTGGAACGTGGCAAGCTGGGGCATCCCTTATCGCTGGATTCCTGGCGAAAGAAGTAATTGTTTCGACAATGGCGATTATTTATGGCGTAAGTGAGGGTGTCTTATCCTCTACAATGACAACTCATTTTACCGCTTTAAGTGCCTATACATTCTTGGCCTTTGTTTTACTTTATATGCCTTGTTTAGCAACAGTAGGTGCAATAAAAAGGGAGACACAGTCTGTAAAATGGACTTTATTTGCAACACTTTATCCATTTGTTGTTGCTTATATTATTGCTCTTATCATTTATGGTATTGGGAATTTATTGATGTGAGGTGCTAAGAATGACTTTATTGGTTAATATCTTGATCGGTAGTATTATCTTTGGCTATGCTGGTATTACCTTATATAAGAGCATTAAGAAGCAGAAGAAAGGTAAATGCGCCGCATGCTCATTACAGAAGAGTTGTTCTACTAACACTTGTGCACCTCCTTCTAAATTGAAAGATTTTACTCAAAAATAATACAGTGAGGTAGTTCTCTTTGGAGACTACCTCACTTTTTTTGTATGCTTCAGAAAGCTCAAGTATTTAGAAACGTACTAGCTAAGAGTAAAAAATTCCTCTTACTGATTGACACTACATATTTAATAAGTAAAATTCTGTGGTTTTTAGAGGGTTCATGCAATATTGCCCTAGTTATTTATTGTGTATGTCGAACGCTAACATCCCCCACTGCATATCATATTTATAATCAGGTATGTCATCAATGTTAAAGAAAGGAGATCGTTATGGTATTTAGACCACCTTATCAGTTTCCAATGTATCCTGGTGGCATGAGGATGCCCATGCAAATGCCGATGCCCATGCAAATGCAAATGCCTATGCAAATGCCAACACCAATGTCACCGCAGTCCTTTTTCACGCCTGGAGGCTTCCCAAACCAACCACGAATTCCAGGTGGCTTTCCAATGTCTAGTGGAATAGGTACATTCGGAGGACAAATGCCAATGCCACCAGTGCAGGATGCTTCAAAAATCGGTTCATTTTTACAAAATGCGAATAACATATTCAACACTGCTAAAACATATACACCTTACATTCAGCAAGCAATGCCGATGGTAAAAAATCTCCCATCACTTTTAAAATTGTATAAAGGATTTCAAGGTCTACCTTCTCTAGGAACTAAAGCAGGGGCTGGAGCAACGGATGCTGCGGCAAGTAATGAAACAGGTTCTACTAAAAGTCGAAGTGCGTCACGGCAAAATGCATCATTTACCCCTCCTGACCCACTTCCATCCAAGCCGCGTATTTTTCAGCCACCTATGTAGATGAACGTTTCTTTGTATTCACCGTCTCAGTCCGTTATAATGTAGATAGGTAAGCTTGAAAGGAGTCACAACCATGCAAGTATTAAAAATTAATCCACGTGGCTATTGCTACGGTGTTGTTGATGCGATGGTCATCGCTCGAAACGCCGCACTCGATAAATCATTACCAAGACCTATCTACATTTTAGGTATGATTGTGCATAATAAACATGTCACAGATGCCTTTGAAGAGGATGGTATCATCACATTAGATGGAGATAATCGTTTAGAAATTATTCAACAAGTTGAAACTGGCACTGTTATTTTCACAGCGCATGGTGTTTCACCTGAAATTCGTGAAATTGCGAAGCGCAAAGGCTTAGTATCCATTGATGCTACATGTCCTGACGTTACAGTTACACACGATTTAATTCGTGAAAAATCAGCAGATGGCTATGATATTATTTATATCGGTAAAAAAGGCCATCCCGAGCCAGAGGGAGCAATTGGGGTTGCACCAGATCACGTGCATTTAGTGCAATCATCTACTGATATTGACACATTAAATTTAACAAATGATAAATTACTAGTAACGAATCAAACGACGATGAGTCAATGGGATGTCGCTCATTTAATGGATAGTTTAAAAGAGAAATTCCCACATATTGAAGTGCATAAAGAGATTTGTTTGGCAACTCAGGTACGTCAAGAGGCAGTTGCTCAGCAAGCTGGGGAAGCCGAATTACTTATTGTTGTTGGTGACCCTAAATCCAATAACTCGAATCGTTTAACGCAAGTGTCTGTTGAAATAGCAGGGACACCATCCTATCGAATCGCAGACGTTTCCGAGCTGAAAATTGAATGGTTAAAAGGAATTAATTCCGTTGCTGTCACTGCAGGTGCTTCCACACCAACGCCTATTGTAAAAGAGGTTATTTCATTCCTCGAGCAATTTGATGAGAATGATGAATCAACACATATTATTAAACGTACCGTTACATTAGATAAAATTTTACCTAAAATTAAAACACCCAAGCCTGTCGAAAAAATTATGCCTTACTAACATAAAAAAATCCTGATTGCCTATTTGACAATCAGGATTTTTCGTTATTTGCTAAAATAATAATTGACTGGACGGCCAATACCACCATAATGCACATCCATCGTAATTTCCTCTTGTTTCTCTAAATAATCTAAGTATCGCCTTGCTGTTACGCGCGCAATACCAACACCACTCGCAACTTCTTCCGCCGATGCTCCTTCTACAGATTGCAAATAATGCACAACTTTCTCAAGTGTTGCACGATTAAAGCCCTTAGGTAAACTTTTTTCTGACCGTAAGACATTCGATTGCTGAACCTCATTATGCCCACCATGATAATGGAATAACTGATCAAGCTCCCCTTGCGTTAGCTCACGCTCTGTTTGCATTTGCTTTTTAAAGCGCAAATAATTTTCAAGTGTTCCTTGCACTCGTTCAAATGAAAAAGGCTTCATAATATAATCAAAGACGCCAAGATGCAGGACCTGTTTTACCGTTTCCATATCATTAGCAGCAGTTACCGTAATGACATCTACAGGTAATTTGAGTTCACGAATTTTTCGTAAGCTTGTCACTCCATCCTGCTCCGGCATGAAAATATCCATAAATACTAGTTCTGGTTTAAGTTTGTGAATTTGCGCAATCCCCTCAACTCCATTTGAGGCTTGTCCAATTACTTCGAATCCAGCTATCTTTTCAATAAATTGGCGATTAACCTCTCGCACCATTGGATCATCCTCAATTAATAAAACCCTCATCTGTGTCACTGTCAGTCCTCCATACACTCTGTTCTATCTCTATATGTGTAAAATTTCACCTAAGGAAGCAAACTAAAGGAGCGCGTCACACTGTTCCTATAGAATTTCTCGCTTCTACTTCAAAATCAACTCAGGTGTGTCGATTAACCGTTTTAAACCATTCGAATTAATTCGAAGAGCTGTTTTCCGCTACAGGCTACTCGCTTTCCTGTGGGCGAGCTTCGAGCCGTATCCTCCGCTACGCTAAACCTATTTTTTCCTAATTAACACACCTGAAATCAACTACGACTATTAAGTATGGTAAAAAGTTATTAAAAAGCTTGTTCCCTTATTTGGTTCACTTATGACCTCTACTTCACCTTGCCCTTTTTGCACAATTTCATTTATTAAATAAAGTCCAATACCTCGACCCTTTTTCTCTTTTGTTGAATAGCCATTATCAAAAATATGTGCCTTTACTTCATCTGACATACCTATACCATTATCTGTTACTAAGATTGCCAGTACATCCTCATCCTCATCAACAGAGACATGGATAATTTTTTCGTCCATTTGTACATCCCTCAATGCATCGAAAGCATTTTCTATTAAGTTACCAAATAAAATGACGAAATCATGATGATCTAAATTTTTCGGAAAAATTGTCAAACGACTTTCCCGATCAATCTCCAAGCGAATTCCCTGTTCTTTTGCATAGGAAATTTTACTAAGTAATAGCCCAGAAATATTTTCATTTTTAATCCGTTCATTTAAAAAATTTGTAATTTCATCATGTTCTTCCTTTACTTGTGTTAAATAAGAAAGTGCTTGTTCATGATGTCCAAGCTGTAAAAGACCAGCAATAGTATGCAATTTATTTTTATGTTCATGTGTTTGAACACGTAATGCCTGTACAAATGCCTTAACACCCGTTAATTCCTCTGCAAGCTTTTTCACTTCTGTACGATCCTTAAACATTGCCACAGCTCCAACCGTTTTTCCGTTTACTTGTATAGGAATTCGATTACTCATAATATTGTGTCCATTAATATAGAGCTCACGATTGAAAATAGGTTGATCTAACTCCAAAATCTCTGGTAATCGTGTATCAGGTAACACGTCAAAGATTTTCTTTCCTATTAATGTTGACGGTTGTTTGTGAACATCTAATATTTCACATGCTTTTTCATTAAATATAGTGATTGTCAATTTGTTATCGATCGCAATAATCCCTTCATGCATGGCGTTAAAGGTTTCTGTTCGTTCTACATACATTTTAGCAATTTCATGAGGCTCTAGACCAAACATTTGCTTTTTCATATGCAGCCCCAAAGTATGTGCACCCCATGCACTAAAGAGAAGTGATATTAAAATTGTAATAATGAGTTCTGTTTGAATAGATTGTAGTAACTCCGCAACAGTTAAAACACTATAACCTACTACTACTACACCTATTTGCTTTCCTTCATTACTCATGACCGGGACGAATGCTCGTACCATATCTCCATGTTCGCCATGTGCAACGGATGTATAATAATGCTCAGCAAACGCCGCGTTTAGATCTGCTGACTGCGAAACTTGACCAATCTCTTTTGTATTTGGATGTGAGTATTTGCGCCTATTCATATCAAGTACAACAATATACTGTGCACCATTTATATCACGTATTTCTTCCACTATAGGATTAATGTGTTGAGTAGCCTCGGTAAAATCATTATTATTTGAAATGTAGGTTTTAAGTTCAGGAAGCTGTGATACGGTTTTTGCCACAAGCAAAGCCTGATTTTCGAGCTTATCCTTCTGCTCATTCATGACAAACCCTAGCAAAAATGTACCACCTATACTAAAGGAGAGCATGAGAATAAAAAAAGTCAAAGACATGATTTTTCTCTTCATCGATAATTTTTGAAATTTCAAGATGTTCGCCTCCCTCTTACTATATTTTAGCGTACTCCATATGTTAGAATAACAAAAACATCAGAAAATACGAATTAATTGGGTGTAATAGATGAAAAAATTTATTATTGGAACAATCGTAACCGTTTTACTGTTAACAATCGCAATAGGCGTCCAACAAGGTTTACTATTTGCAAAGCCACTTCCCTATGATGATGAGCAAAAAGGCTTGGACACACAAATCACAATTCATTTAAGTCACGTTGTAGCTGAAAATACGCCAAAAGGACAGGCCGCAAGCAAATTCGCAGAGCTTGTGGAGGAAAAAACAAATGGCGAAGTGAAGGTACACGTCTACCCGAACTCCTCCTTGTTTAATGATGAAAATGAGTTTCAGGCTTTGCAAAATGGAGAAGTAGAAATGATTATCCCTACATTTTCAAAGATGACATCCTATCTACCAAATTGGCAGGTTCTTGATCTACCTTACCTTTTTAATACGGATGATGAAGTTCATGAGGTTCTTACTGGATCGATTGGTGAACAATTGTTAAGTGAGCTTGATCCTTTTAAAATAAAGGGGCTGGGCTTTTGGCATAATGGCTTTAAACATTTAACCTCTGTCGATCACCCTATTCATACATTCGAGGATTTGAAAAACTTGCGTGTTCGGACAATGCCAAGTAAAACGCTTGAAAAGCAATTCGAGGCTGTTGGAGCAACACCCATCCCGATTTCCTTTAGCGAGGTTTTTACTGACTTAGAATCGCACGCCATTGATGCGCAGGAAAATACTGCATCAAATATTTATTCTAAAGGTTTTTACAAAGTACAGAAGCATATGACATTAACAAAGCATGGGATTTTAGGATACGCTGTTTTAATTAACGAGAATTTTTGGAATTCCTTACCTCCTAAAATTCAAAAGCAAATTATGGCCGCTATGAAAGAAACAACAGACTGGCAGTTTGAGCAAGCTGTACAAATGAATGAAAAAGATTTGCAAAAACTAGCGCAACAAGATAACTTTGAAATTTATACGATGAGTGATCAGGAACGCCAACGCTTTAAAGAAAAGCTAGCACCTGTCTATGACTTTTATAGAAACAATGTACAAAATAATGATGTTTTATCGGAAATTGAAGAAATTGTTTCCCCGTAAGTATTTTGGGATCATCACCATAACGTGTGATTGATCCGTTCTGACTGGGCGCTTTCCAGGGGGCATCCAGCCTTCACTCCAATCAACTTATATACAAAGCATACGTCTTTAAAAATGTCATCCACCATTTTTGGTGATGAGCCGTATTTTTGTTCATTTATGATAAATCCTCACATTACATGGGGATTTTCTTTTTGTATTATAATAGATTTTAAAATCACAAAATTACTATAAAACAGCTTAAGCCCTTGCTATCACTACGTTTAATCACCCTTCCACTAAAAATGACCAAAATGAACAATAGAAACATTACGGTCATAAAAACTATTTTCGGAAAATTTCAGCTATGATAACGTCATGAAAGCGTTCACAAAATTTTCATTAATAGTGTAAGGGGAGAACTTTATGCGTATAAATTTTAAAAACTTAACTGTACAAGTACTGATTGCTATTGTACTAGGTATCATTGTCGGTGCTTTGTTCCCTGAGTTCGGGGCGAAGTTAAAAATATTAGCTGATATTTTTATTAAATTAATTAAAATGTTAATAGCTCCTATCATCTTCTTAACGGTTGTTATTGGTATTGGTAGCATGGGCGATGTAAAAAAAGTTGGTAAAATTGGCGGGAAGGCATTACTTTATTTTGAAATCGTCTCTACTTTCGCACTAGCGATTGGCTTAATCGTTGTCAATATTGTACAGCCAGGTAAAGGCTTTAATACAGAGGCTGCAAACGGTGCAGATGTTTCTCAATATACACAGGCTGCTGCTCAAACAGAGCATGGTTTTGGCGCATTTATTATGAATATCATTCCTGAAAATGTTGTCGGAGCACTTGCCAACGGAGAGTTATTACCTGTTTTATTCTCAGCTGTGTTATTTGGGATAGCGGCGGCTGCTATTGGTGAACCAGCTAAACCAGTTATTACATTTTTCGAACAAGTAGCGGATATATTCTTTAAAATTGTTAATATGGTCATGAAGGTTTCCCCGATTGGTGCATTTGGTGCAATGAGCTACACAATCGGAAATTTCGGTCTTAAATCACTTGGAAACTTAGGATTTTTAATGCTATCCGTTTATGTTACAATGTTTATTTTTATCGCGGTCATCCTTGGCCTAATTACGCGTTACTTTGGGTTCAATATCTTTAAGTTCATTAAATATATGAAAGATGAAATTTTTATTGTAATCGGGACATCATCATCAGAATCTGCACTCCCTTCGATGATGCGCAAATTAGAAAACTATGGTTGCTCTAAACAGGTGGTTGGTCTTGTAGTCCCTACAGGATACTCCTTCAACTTAGATGGTACGTCTATTTACTTATCCATGGCAGCTATGTTTATCGCACAAGCTTATGGGGTTGATTTAGATATTTGGCATCAAATTACATTACTTGCTATTCTAATGCTGACATCCAAAGGAGCTGCAGGTGTTACAGGCTCAGGCTTTATTACACTCGCGGCAACACTAGCGGCATTCCCTATGATTCCAGTAGAGGGAATCGCACTTTTAATTGGTGTCGACCGATTTATGTCAGAGGCTCGCGCCGTTACAAACTTAATTGGTAATGGTGTCGCAACGGTTGTCGTTTCAAAAATGGAAAAAGAATTCGATCCAGAGCAGGAAAAACGTGCTCTTGCAGGAGAAGCTATCATCAAATAATAAAATGAAAGGCTGTCCGAAAGTGAAATCTTCACATGATCGGTCAGCCTTTTATTTTCCCTTTTCAATATGAAACCTCATGTACCACTTACCCGTATAGTAAGTAAATTGGAGGTTTACATATGACTACATTTACTCTTACCTACCCAAAAGCATTCGAAAGCTTTTCAAATATTCCTATTGTGAATGAACAAAATGAGACAGTTTGTGTGCTGCAAAAAGTTGAGCGTTCATCCGTAGGAAAAGTATTGAACGCTGTTATGCTAGTTGCTGCACAGCAATCATTACCACATCGCTATGAAACACGTTCTACTTTAGGTGCACCACTTTTTCAGGTGCAATCTACACTATTAACAAAGGGTGTCAGCCATCAGCTTATTATGCCAGATGGATACATTTTACCAATACAACGAAAGACGGTTCAATTACTTGAATCCTCCTACTCTTTTACAATGGATGGACTCGCGTTTCGCTTTGAAAAAGATTTTACATCTACCGCCTATTTATATTGCAATGATGAAAAAATAGCAAGTGCTAGTAATATCGAAACTGAACTCGTGCTTACTGGTATATCTTTTAAGCTTTTTAACTCCGATGATACGCTTTTTGTAGCCTTGCTAGCAACTTTGTATCAGGCATTATTTTCAATGAGTAATAAGTAGGTTCATCACCATAACGTGGAGTTGATTTACATTCCGGCGAAGTGGACGGCTTTAGCGGCGGAAAAAGCAGTTTTAGCGGCGAAGTGGACGGCTCTAGCAACGGAAATCAAAGTTCTATCAACGGTGAGTAAGCTCCTAATTAACATAAATACACACCGGTTTAAATAGATAATTAAAAAAAACTCCTATTGTTAGGAGTTTTTTGATATAGAAATTATTAATTACTTTATTGCATTTACAATTATTTGTCGCTAATTTCTAGCTATTACTTGTCTTCCACTACTGCTAGAATCATTCAATATATTCCGGGACACGAAATAAATTCGCTTTGTTTTGACCATTATACGCCATTCTTCTAAAAAAGGAGTACACTAAAGAGGTAGAAATACTATACTTTGGAGGCATTTAAAATGGATACAAAAGCAGCAGATATTAAAAATTTAATGACGTTAGATTTACTTGTTCAAATTTTAGAAGAACGTGGTATTATGACAGATCGAGAATTAAAAGAACGTCTTACAAATAACGTTAAGCTTTCATCTATGGATGCAGATTTAAAAGAAAAAGTTATTGAAGAAATTAAACATTAATGGAATGAAATCGCATTTTAAAAAGGGGCCGCTTCCTAGTTAAAAAAATACTATAAGCGGCTTCCTTTTTATATTTGCACCTTTAGTTCCTTCACATGCACAGCAGTTCCTGTAATTGAAATATTCAATTTCCCCTCATCATTTTTTACATGAACATGCACACGACCATCTTTCCCAAGTTCCTGACCTTGTTCAACGATTAGCGTTTTTGGCAATTGTACTTGTCGATCAATATACTCTGCAAAATAAGCTCCCATAACACCTGAGGCAGTGCCTGTAGCAATATCTTCAATTGTTCCAGAGTATGGAGATGAAAAATGCCTTGCGTGCATATCAGCATTCTTATCAATTGCCTCTAAACAAAAAGGATGTAGGGATGCTTTTGGCATTTCTTCTAGGATGGCTGGAAAATCTGCAGATTGCGGCGTCATTTTTTCAAAGTATGTTAAATTTTTAATTGGTATGAGCAATGTCCAAATTCCTGTACTTCCATAAACTATAGGTAATTCAGGATGTATCGCTTCCTCTAGTAGGCCAATTGATTGGACAAGTTTAGATTTTGAACCGTTAAAGGCTTCAAACTGAGGCATTGCATGTTGCATAGTAATGTAAATTTGTCCTGCTTGTTGTTCTTTGATCTCAATTGGAAGAATTCCTGCTTTCGTCTCAATAGTTAGTTGTGACTTATCTTCTAGTAAACCTTTTGTTTTTAGTGCATATAGCGTCGCCATCGTAGCATGTCCACATAAATTCACCTCATGCCCTGGCGTGAAATAACGTATACGTAAATCTGCTTTATCCGATTTTAGCGCAAAGGCTGTTTCATTAAAGCTTAATTGCTTAGCAATATCCTGCATTTCTACTTCACTATATTGGTCTCCCTCTACTACGACACCTGCTGGGTTCCCCTTATTTGGTATCGTGCTAAACGCATCATAATGATGCACAGTAACAATTTTCATATGCTTTTCCTTTCCCTTTATACTTAAAGTCTACTTCAACTAGCGTGTACTACCAAGTCTTTCAAATGGCCACAATACAAAGTCTGCCGTTCCTAAAATTTGATCCTGCGAAACAAAACCGACTTCCGACTTTCGGCTATCTATGCTTCTACGACGATTATCTCCAAGAACGAAAAAATGCCCCTCTGGTACAGTCATTTCACCTAATTGTTCCTCAAGAGTGAAATCATAAGTAAAATCACCTTTATCATGTAATGCTTCTTTATATTCAGTTAAATAGGGCTCATCATAAGCTTTTCCGTTTATATATAAAACATCATCTTTATAGGCTATATGATCACCTGGTAAACCAATGATTCTTTTAATAAAATTCTCATCATCTTTTGCCTCAAAAACAATAATATCGAAGCGGTCATAATTTGAAATTCGTGGCCCGACTTTATTAACAATTACTTTATCTCCATTTTCAAAAGTTGGCTCCATTGAAGCACCTTGTACAGCTACAGGAGATAAAATAAAATAACGTACGCACATTGTGAAAATGATTGCTAGTCCAATCGCTTTAAACCATGCCCAAAATTCATTCTTAGTTTGTTTTTGTGTCACACTTTACACTCCAATTCTTCTATATTATCCAATTTACTTACATTAATGGATACGAACTCTCCACTAAAAAGTTTCATAAATTTCTAAGCTTTGAAAGCGGAGGCTGTGCACGTAAAAAAACCTAAGGATTCTAAACATTTTCCTTTTAAAAGTGAAAGAGGGGGTGTGTTTCCGCATAAAAAAAGCAATATGTACTTGTACTGTACATACTGCTTAAGGATATTATCGAATTGTTTTTAATGCTGTTGCCCAAGGAATAAGTTGATCTAACATTTGATTGACTGAATCTGTTTGTACATCCTTTGGTTTAATCGTACCGTTTTCGAAGTCTGTAAATAAGGATAAAGCAGGATGTACGCGAACATCTGCTACTAATAATTCACCAAGAATACCCCGTAAATGTTCAGCTGCTCTTGCACCACCAACAGAACCGTAAGAAACAATACCTGCTGCTTTATTATTCCATTCGTTACGTAAATAATCTAACGCATTTTTTAATGCCCCCGTAATGGAATGGTTATATTCTGCAGCGATAAATACAAAACCATCACAGGCAGCGATTTTTTCTGACCAAGCAGCTACTCCTGAAGTATCTCCTCCTGGCTCACCTAGAAATGGTAATTTAAAATCAGCGATATCAATTATTTCATATGCTGCATCACCGCGTTTTTCAGCTACTCCCTGTACCCATTCTCCAACTTGTGGACTTACACGACCTTCACGTGTACTACCTAAAATAATCCCAATTTTCAACATACTACTCCTCCTTCATTCATCCCTCAAATTGTGACCGAAGCATTCATTTGAATTTAAAAACGGTTCTCCTAGCCATGTTGTACAGGAATCCATCTCTTTATTCAATGCACAGGTAATTACTTAAACCACTTTTTACTTCGAATCAAATTATCTTCAATTCAAAATAAAAATATCATAAATTTATAAAAATTGCCAATTGTTTGATTCCGTGACATCCACCAGAGGCTTTAGGCCAACAGATGTTTTTTGCGCGAAAGCGTAGTGCTAACGCAGCGGCAGCAGCACGATGTTGGTCACTCAGGCATTTTCACAGGATGTGGAGTTCTTAGCCTGAGTTCCTTTATTTTATCTTAATTGGTCTTTCTAATGCTGCAAGCTCATCTTCAATCGATGCGTATTGTCTTTCTACAACATATTTTGCATCCGAAATAGCCGCATTATAAATATGTGGAGCTATATTTTCCTTAATAAAGTCCAATACTCGCTCTGCTTCAAATTCTGTAATATCCTCATCTCGATTATTATAAAAAAATCGTTGAATATCAGCTATGATCGTTTCCTGTTGTTCTTTTGTAAAACGAATATACAAACCAAAACTCCCCTTTCATTCCAAAGTATACTTACCTATCATAACACTGTGAAATTCATCTATGCATACACAAAAAGACTGAATTATACTAATTCAGCCTTCACGATGTTGAAACTATTATGTCAATGAATTTAAGGAAAGCCTATAAATTAAGTATGGTTCTAGCAAAAAGAGAGGTTGATTTCCGTTCCGACTGAGCGCTTTGTTGCTGTCGCTTCGCTTTCGCACAGATAAAACATTTGCCGCTGACGCTTCGCTTTCGCCCAGAGCAGAGCTTCCTGGGGGCGTCCGATGAGCCGCTTCACTCGCGAAGCTCGCTACAGGGTCTCGGGCCTACACGATGTAGGTCACGAAGGCGTTATCACAGGACGTGACGCTCTTAGCCTTCGTTCCTCTATCGCTGATCCCCAAGGAGTCGCTCAGTCTCCACTTCAATCAACCATTTTACATAGCATGTATCTTCTAGCATGTTACTCTAATTTATAGTGATAATATGTGAAAACATAGGCGAAAACAACTGTTTTATATGCAAAAACGCAGCGTCAGCAGATGTACAATTAGCGAATGTTATAAGTCTATTCAGTTCGATTATGGTATGTAGGCATAGCCTTCACTTTTGAATGCATAAAACATTTAAAATTTTTACACTATTGTTGATTGGAGTGGAAGCCTACATGACGCTCGCCCACAGGAAAGCGAATAGTCTGGAATCAAAATCTCCCTCATTAAACAGCATTCACAAAATTACCTTGACCTTTTTGTTTTTATCACTATGAAGACTGAATTATAGTAACTTCTATAATTCAGTCTTGTTATTATTACTGGTTACATTTAAATGAATAGTTTGTTGATAAAAACTTCTTTTCCTTTGAGACAATGGCTTCTCCGCCGTCTTTTTCACACTGCTCTGTCATGGCGTCAATTTTTTGGGCATTTATCTTATTTGTCATAAATGTCATACCTAGCCCAAACACAGCAATCATTAAACCAATTATAAGCCATAACTTACCGGCTTTATTGCCAGCAGGTCTTTCACTCGCCACATCTATTCCCCTCTCTTACACGAATAAAAACGGTTCTGTATGAATAGTAGATTGTACAAATTCAACCGTATATTTTTTATCCTCACTCATTTTTGCCATCTTTTTAGCTACACCTGCAATCATCACTTTTTCAACATGATGACCCGGATCCACGATTTGTAGACCAATTGCTTGTGCGTCCTGTGCAGTATGGAAATACATATCTCCTGTTAAAAATACATCTGCTCCTGCACGCTTTGCAGAATAGATATATTTATTGCCGTCTCCACCGACAAGCGCAATTTTTTTCACCTTCGACTGTAAATCGCCAACAACTCGGACAGCCGGTACATCTAGCTGCTGCTTTACAAATTGAGTAAATTCATGAAGAGTCATTTCTTGTGGTAAGAAACCAACACGTCCTAAGCCCATTACATTTGTTTGCTGATCTAAACGAATGATATCATAGGCAGGTTCTTCATATGGATGTGCAAGTAACATTGCCTTTAATATACGGTTTCGAATAGACTCCGGAAATACTACTTCTACCTTCACTTCTTCTTCAACATGTAATTCACCAATAGAACCTACATGTGGATTTGCACCTGCTAGTGCACGGAAACGTCCTTCACCTAATGTAGTATAGCTACACGCTTCGTAATCGCCGATACGACCTGCTCCCGCCTTTGCTAATGCCTCACGTAAATCATTGGCATTTACAGTTGGTATAAAAACAGCCAACTTCAACATATTTTCCGCATATGTTTCTTCTAAAATAGAACGATTTTCAAGCTGTAGAGCATCTGCCAATAAATCGTTGACACCACCTTCAGCCACATCTAAATTTGTATGTGCTGCATAAACGGCAATATCATTTTTTATAAGCTTTTCATATAAGCGTCCAGCTGGATTATCAGTACGAATATTCGCTAACCGTCTGAAGATTGGTGGATGATGTGCGATTATTAGCTCGCAGCCTTGCTGTATTGCCTCTTCTGCTACCGCTTCGTTAACATCTAATGTGACTAATACTTTACTTACAGGCTTGTTTAATGTGCCAATAGCAAGCCCAATTGGATCATTTTCCATACAGGCAAGCTTTTTGGGTGACCATGATTCGAATAATTGGATAATTTCCTGACCGTTTACTGTCTTCATCTCACAAAACTCCTTCCACTAAATCGAGTAGTGCTCCTAACTCTGCACGTTTTTCTTCAATTTCAGGTGTTTGATCTGCAACTTCAATGGACTTTAACACACGTTGCCAATTTTCTTTTTCACGTAACCATTTTTCTATAAATGCTGGTGATTTTCGCAGCATTAATTTTGGTCCAAATAAAATTTCTGATTCCGTTAACGTCATTGGACCTCTTTGTAATACAAGAATTTCGTAAATTTTTTCATCTTCCTCTAATATCTCTTCGTCGAGAATAGCCCAATTATGTGCTAAAGCCCACTCACGAATCACTTTTGCATGAATATTCGGTTGTAAAACAAGTCGTGTTACCCCTTGCAGTTTTTCTGGATGCTTTTCTAAAATTGATACAATAAGAGGTCCACCCATCCCCGCAATCGTAACCGTATCTACGTGATCATCTGCTTCTACTGCCGCTAAACCACTTGCAAGTCGTACCGTAATTTTTTCTGTTAAACCTTCTTTTTTCACTTGTCCAACTGCTGATTCAAAAGGTCCTTTCACAACTTCCCCTGCTATCGCATAAGAAGCAATGCCTTTATGAATTAAGTAGCATGGTAAATATGCATGGTCACTGCCAATATCAGCTACAACTGCACCTGAGGGAACAAATTTTGCTACTGTTTCTAATCGCTTTGATAATTTTTGTGCGTTCATTTTTTTACCGCCTACCTTATATAGAGTCCATTATTAGTATGTATGATGTCGTGAAAAAAAACAAATGGAGTTGCCTCAAATTTTGAGCAACTCCATTTTCCATTAAATAAATGAAGATAAATAAATTATAGCTGTACCAATCACGCTTAAACGCTTTCAGTACAGCTACTTTTGCCTTGGCATAATTGAGTCTGGAACCGAATGTTTAGACATCCGATGAAAGAAGTTAAACTATTTCAGAGTAGCAATGTACTCAGCGATTGCTTTTGCTTCCGCTTCAGTTTTCATTCCAGGTTGCATTGGAGTTCCTTCGATACCATTAGTTAAAACGTCAACGATACGAGCTTCATCCAAGCCATGTAAGTTTGGTCCTACAGCACCAGTTAAGTCAGCAGCGTGACAGCCAATACAAGATTGTACTAAAGCTGAACCGTCATCAGTAGCTTCTGTTTTTTCACCGCCGCCTTCTTTTTCAGCAGCAATTTCTTTTTTGTCTCCTGCACCTGTTAAAGACATGAAGAAAATAAGTCCAATACCAAATGCCAGAATTAAGATGTAAGGAACGACTGGATTGTTTTTCATATGTTTTCCCTCCTCATTGTAAATCTACTTCTATTATAATATAGAATCAGTCAACACCTAATATTGTACTTCATTAACCATGAAACGAAAAGCCCTATTCGCTAAGTTTTCCTTTGTTTGTAACAATTTCGACATTTCTGTATCTATTGGATAAAATATGTCTTGTTTTCTCCAATATTTGGACTATCTATTACCTTTTAGCAATTTGAAACTAACTTTTCACACGCAGTTATCTTTCCATTATTTACGCTTTCGTATACCATGAAAATCAAAAATTTCTTATAACCCTATTGCAAACAATTAATTAGCTAAATAAGTTATCCTAATATCTTAAATCTGTATTTTCAAAAACTCATTCTGTAAATGTTTCCTAAAAATCATACTACTTTTGCAGAAAAAATAAATTTTGATGATACAAAAAAAGAATCTGTAAGCTAGTTGAAAGCAAACAGATTCCTGATAGACAAAGTGGGTTCTTAAGATAAGTTTATGATATAGTAGCCAATCAGTGCTAGTAATCCTAGAACACCTGAGATCGTGAAATAAAATAACTTCATTTTTATACCTGACCAAAGCCAAACCCCACAATTTGCTGCAATCAAGCAAAACAATGCAATATTATCTCCATTAAAATATGTAGTGTAAATTCGAATAGTCATACTGAACAATAAAACTGCAGCTAATAAATGAAAAATAGGAGCTAATAAATCATTTCTCCGTGCCACTCGAAACGCTGTAATAAATAATGTTAGTGCGGCTATTCCAACGATTACCGTTAAAATTAACATTAAAGAGGTTATTGTAAAATACACAAACAGAAGAGCAATCATAGCGATACATATACCTACTATTAAAAATACCAACTTTCTCTTTTCAGAAGGTAATATAGCTTGCTTATGATGTACTGGGTTCAACTCTTCAAGATCAGCTCCTTCTGCGTAAAGAGTCGCTAAAAAATCACAGTAGTGCTCTGGTAATAGCTTATTCTGCTTCCAAAACAATATCTCATTTAAGATTATTTTTTTTCGAGGATTTGTCATAGTAGTTACTCCAAACATTGCTTGATAATGGTTGTTATTACAATTTTATCTCAAAATCTTCAAAAACACATCTGTATAAAGTAGCAAAAATAGCAAAATTGTCTCATTCTAATTACTCGATATCAGTATTTTTCGAAACAATATTTAAAGTTGATGTAAGTAATTAGTCACTTCTCTTTCGCAGTTATTCTCTCGGGGCGCGGATATTTCCTTCTCTTCCCCGGATATTAAAAAAGGGCTATCCGATTAGTCATTACTAATCCAAATAGCCCAACTTGATTTATTCTATTCTAAGAAATCTTTTAAACGTTTGCTGCGAGAAGGGTGGCGTAGTTTTCTAAGCGCCTTCGCTTCAATTTGGCGAATACGTTCACGTGTAACACCAAATACTTTTCCTACTTCTTCTAATGTACGTGTGCGACCATCATCTAAACCAAAACGTAGGCGAAGGACATTTTCTTCACGGTCAGTTAATGTATCTAACACGTCTTCTAATTGTTCTTTTAACAATTCATATGCTGCATGGTCAGATGGAGATTGAGCTTCAGAATCCTCGATAAAGTCTCCTAAATGTGAATCATCTTCTTCTCCAATTGGTGTTTCAAGAGATACTGGTTCTTGTGCAATTTTTAAAATTTCACGTACTTTTTCTGGTGTTAAATCCATTTCTTCACCAATTTCTTCTGGAGATGGCTCGCGGCCTAAGTCCTGTAATAATTGGCGCTGTACACGAATTAATTTATTAATGGTTTCTACCATATGCACCGGAATACGGATTGTACGTGCTTGGTCCGCAATTGCACGTGTAATTGCTTGGCGAATCCACCATGTTGCATAAGTGGAAAATTTAAAGCCTTTACGGTAGTCAAATTTCTCAACAGCCTTGATAAGCCCCATATTCCCCTCTTGAATTAAATCAAGGAATAGCATCCCACGACCAACATATCGCTTCGCAATCGATACAACAAGACGTAAATTTGCTTCTGCTAGACGTTTACGTGCTTCCTCGTCACCTTGCTCAATACGTTCCGCTAATGCGATTTCTTGGTTGGCAGAAAGTAAGTCAACTCGACCAATTTCTTTTAAATACATGCGTACAGGGTCATTTATTTTTACACCTGGTGGTACACTCAAATCATTTAAATCGAACGTCTCTTCGCTTGCTTCTTCTTTCATTAAGCTCTCTTCTTCAAATTCTTCTTTTCCGATGATTTGAATGTCTTTATTCTTTTCAAGATCCTCAGCAAAGTGGAAAATCTCTTCATTCTCCAATTCATAAGGCGCTAATTTCTCTGAAATTTCTTTCATCGAAATTTCACCTTCTGTTTTTGCTTTTTCTTGTAGTATTTTTTTTGCTTCATCTAATGTAATTTCAACTTCTACCTCTTTTGAACGTTCTGACTTGTCCGCCATAAACCTTCCTCCTTCTAAACAACCGAATCGGGTTAAATCGCCGATAACGATTTTCTTAAATGAATAATCTGTTGGGCGATTTCAAGTGCACGCGCATACTCATGCATCTTCTCCGCTTCCTTTGACTCATGCATCTTTTGTTGAATTTCTTGCTCAATTCTATATTTTTGCAGCTGTCGTATTGAGTCTGTGACCTCCGCCTCTGCTTGGTCGGGATCTCGCTCTGCTAAAGCCGCTTCCATAACAATCTTTCGTAATTCCGAGTCATCTAATATCTCAACAAAACGCTGATAATCAGGATGACCATATTCCTCATAAAATCCTACTAAGCGAACAAAAACTGCCATATAGGCATCTCGTACAAATGGCTCTTTTTGCTCACTACGTAATACCTTGTCCACTACATCTATATTATGAAGCATATGAGCCAGTAATAAACGTTCGGCACGTTCAGCTGCGTCCATAGGCTTATTTTGTTGAGTGACCGGCATCGAAGGCGTCTGAACAGGCATTTCTACTTTTGCAGAACGCACCTGATTTGCCTCTAGCTTTCGGAATTGAGCATAAATCGCTTCTTCCGAGATATTGGTTTCATTCGATAGCTGTCTTATATACAAATCTCGTTCAACAGGTGAGGATCTACCTACCAGTTGTTCAAGAACCTCTTGAATATATTGAAGCGTATCATTTTCAAATTGAAAGTTTTTATTTCGTCTAGCATGCATCATCATAAAAGCAATATACGCATGAGGGTTTTCCAAAATTTGTTCTTTAAATGCTTGTCCACCTAAACTACGAATGTATTCATCAGGATCTAGCTTATCTGGTAACACCGCAATATTGACTTTCATACGTTCTGTTTGAAGTAATTGTGCCGCTCTTTTTGCCGCATCGAAACCAGCATTATCACCGTCATAGCAAATCGTAATCTGCTCTACTAAGCGCTTTAGCTTCGTGATATGCTGATTCGTAAGCGAAGTACCCATTGTTGCTACGGCATTCGTTACACCAACAGAAGTTGCTGCTAAAACATCCATAAATCCTTCCATCAATACTACTTGACGATTTTTTCTAATTGAGGTTCGTGCTTTATCTAGGTTATATAGCACTTCACTCTTTTGAAATATTGGTGATTCTGGACTATTTAAATATTTTGCCTCTTCACCAGTTGATGAAAGGATTCGTCCTGAGAATGCAATAATCTTACCGTTCTCATCACGAATAGGAAACATAATACGCCCTCTAAAACGGTCAAAATAGCGCTCTTCCCCTTCTCGCTTGATGATTAAACCACTTTCTGCGATTTCTTGTAAGTTATAACCTTTTCTTTCAAGCAATATTGTTAATGCATCAAAGCTTGGAAGAGACCATCCAATGCTATTAGATTCTATAAGTTCCCTTGTAAATCCTCTTTCTAGTAAATAATTTAAAGGTTCTTCACCATCTTCCGTATTTAACAGTAAATGATGAAAAAAATCTGCTGCAAAAGCGTGTGCTTCTTTCATCCTTTCTTCTGCTTTAGATACCTTTTTCGTTACTTCAGGTAAACTAGGTCCAACATCTAATTGTATGCCAACACGTTCACCAAGTTTCACAACTGCGTCAGGAAAAGAAACACCTTCTATATCCATGACAAAAGTAATAGCGTTACCACCTGCACCACAACCAAAGCAATGAAAAATTTGTTTGTCTGTTGACACAGAAAAAGATGGCGTTTGTTCTCCATGAAATGGACAGAGACCAAACCAATTGCGTCCACGCTTTGTAAGCTGCATATATTCGCTTATGACATCAACAATATCCGATTGTGTACGAATCTGTTCAATCACTTCTTCTGGAATTTTCCCTGCCAAATCATCACCATCTTTAAATTACGTTCTAAAACACAATTCGCTATCCGATTTAAAAATCCTTTATTTCTCGACAAAAAAATAGGATTTTTCTCTTTAGCAATATTTTTACCACAATTTTATTATTATAAAACAAAAATTAGTTTTTATCTATACTATTTTCAAAACCTACTCAAAAAAACCGCCTCTTACAACCGAGGTGGTTTATCGAAATTCGTTTCTTATTTACAGGTCGAGATATGCTCAATAATGACATTTGCTGTTTCTTCTACAGCCTTATTTGTCACATCAATAACTTTACAACCAATTTTACCGACAATTTTTTCAAAATGCTGAATTTCTTCTAATATACGCTTATGTTGCGCGTAGATAGCATCATCATTCAATCCAAGAGTCATTAATCTTTCTTTTCTAATTGAGTTTAATTTATCAGGAGAAATAATTAAACCAAAACATTTTTTTGGATCAATCATAAATAGTTCTTCAGGTGGCTCCACTTCTGGTACTAAAGGGACATTCGCCACCTTATAGCGTTTATGTGCTAAGTACTGTGATAATGGTGTTTTAGAAGTACGTGAAACACCAACAAGTACGATATCAGCCTGCAATAAACCACGTGGATCTCTTCCATCATCATATTTTACTGCAAATTCAATAGCCTCAATTTTTTTAAAGTAATCATCATCTAGCTTATGAACGATTCCTGGTGCTTCTAATGGGATCTCTTCCATAAATGTTGCCATTGTTTTTAAAGCAGGTCCTAAAATATCGATTGCATATACTTTTTCTTGTTCACACAGTTCATGTAATAACGATCGCATCTCCTGCCGAACAAGCGTGTACACAATAAATGCCTGCTGTTTCGCTGCAAGGCAAACAATTTTTCGGATGAGCTCCTCTGACTGAATATGAGGAAAACGCCGAATCACCGTGTTTTCCAAACCAGGTCGAAACTGGCTAATAACTGCTTTCGCTACTTGGTCACCAGTTTCCCCGACTGAATCAGATATAACAAAAACACGTAGTCTTTTCATGCTGTTCTCCTTCAAATATTTAGACATTCTGTACAAGCGATAAGAAAGCTCGTGTAATCGTCGTTTTTGTAAGACGACCGACGATTGTCAATCCGCCTTCCTGTGGCTCTACTACTGGTAACGAATCAACTTCTCGTTCAATTAGTTTATTTGCTGCGACAACTAAAGAATCTGATCTCTCACAATACGAAATGTTTGGCATGCGTGTCATAATGATATGTACAGGGATTTTATTTAAATCCTGAGTACCAATACTTGTACGTAGTAAATCCTTGCGAGAAAGTACTCCTGTCAAAAACTCATTCTTATCCACGACAAAAAGTGTTCCAACATCCTCAGAAAACATGAAGCAAATCGCATCATATACAGTCATTGTTTCTGGTACTACAACCGGTCCCGAATGAAAATCTTTCACCTTTAAATTGTGAATACTATCCGTCAATGTAACGGATGTTTTTTTACCTGAATAGAAATAGCCAACACGAGGTCTAGCATCTAAAAAGCCCGCCATTGTGAGTATAGCTAAATCTGGTCTTAAAGTCGCTCTTGTCAGATTGAGACGTTCTGCAATATGTTCGCCTGTAATTGGGCCGTTTTCTTTCACAATTTGTAAAATGTCTTCCTGACGTTTATTGAGTTCGATTGGACTCACCGCCTCAAATCTAATAGTGTTATACTTATGCTCAATTATTATATACTATAGGATGATAGGTATGCAAAGTATTACACTAATCCTATATAAATGTTGTTATAACAAGGGTTTAGATGATTGAAGCAGTATATCCAAAATGCAAGATAAGGCATAAAAAAGCATGAATCTGTGGCAAGTTGTGGCAGAGTGTGGCTAATAAATGGCGAGCGTGTGTATAGGAATGTGTGAGTGATTTAGATTGGGGCTAACTGCTTCAATCTTTTTTTGTTATGTAAATAGACCATTTAAGGCTCTTCAGGATTATTTGCTTTTTCCTATAAAGAATCGGGCCAATAATTGAACGAATTACTTACAACAACAACATTAATTTAATATTCTTCCATACAAGTTAAAAATAAAAGCCATATCTCAATTGAGAAATGGCTAAAATAATGTTAGTGTCTTTCCTATTATAAATCCTAATTTACTACATCTACAAGATGAATATTTTGATCAATCTTTATCTGTTATTAAAGTTTTATATAACGCTTCCATAAAAGTGTAAATTTACAACATCTAAAAAGAATGACTGTTCCCGTATTACCTTCTGGTTAATCTAGGTACTTTAATCTTTGGTAATGTCCTACCTCAAGTGGACAACCCATTTTACACCCTCAGAATAATTTGTATTATATGGCCACCCCATAAACATGGCTACAATTGAATCTAAGTTTGATAAAATTGGTGCCTTTGAAACAACAGCATACCTTATATTTTAATTCCAAATCAGGTTAGCTATGACACGAACAATCCCAGCAGTTACAATCAAACATACTGCTAAAAAGAAAGTAGGTGTTAGTCATTCTTATAATCTTTGGGTTAACTTCTAAATACGCATTAATGCACCATTAGGCTTTGGTAACTCTTGAGCTGTTATCATATTCATTTTACAAAAATGTTTAAAAAATTGTTGTGCCAGCTCTCGTTCATTTGGGTCACTTTTCAACGAAACTATATCAAGCAAAATTTGAGCCATCCATAAATTTTCAAAATAACGATATTTACCTGTCTTCCATGTCATTTTTTCAGGGAATTTTTCATTTATATAATATTGCCAGAAAAGCAGCTGATCCGACTCCTGTTCTGTAAGTTGAATTCTGTATTTTAAATGAGCAGGAATATATCCATCTTCACAAAGCTTACCGACAAAATCTTCATTCACCATATAGACACCTAAGATACGTCTGTCTTTTTCAGGCATGCCGGAATCTATTGCTGTTAATAGGACAGCGCTATTTTGGTGCAAGCGGCTCGGCTTGTTTGGCTTTCCTTTGTTATTACCACTTTTTAATACGCCTGAAAAAACTTTCCGCTCTGAAAAAGAACTATTCTGTTCTTCTGTGTCACACCAAAAAACCATTTGTGATTCGGGATGAAGTTTATGGTTTTTCATAAGTTTTTCGTGTTCCAAGCGAAGTACCAGTTTTTTTCGTTGTAGTTTTTTTTCCTCTTCCTTCTTCCATTCTTCCTCTTTTCGTTCGTTTTCCTTTTTTTTCAAAATTTCTTCAAGTGACTTAGCATCACTTTTATCATGTAGTTTTAGGTGCTTTCCAAATACATCAGGGAAAACAAACATTTTATTTTCCGATGCGAAATGTATTTCAATACGAGAATCATTATGTTTAACTATACTACCCATGCCAAAACGCTTGTGTGTAACTTTCTTATTGATTAGATTCATTATTCTAGTCCTCCTTATGAAATAAAAAATCGGTTACTATTAGATAGTAAATTAATAATTTTATTCAACTAACTTCCTTTAAAGCTCACATAACTGTTTTAATTTTTTCTTCGGCTTAAAAAGGATATTAAAAAAACGTATCCAAATTCTATCTGCAAAAAGGACAGCGGAATTCGAAATACGATTTTAAAAAATAATTGTAAGACTATTATAACATTTTTTTATAAATTTACAAATTTATTATTGACAACATAATTTATCATGAAGTAAAATGAAAATTTATTCTCTAAATCCCCTTGAAATAGCTATGAAATAAAGGCCTCCAAAAAGTCGCGAAACTTCTGGAAAGCGCCCCTATAAATTAACCACTTGATTACGTGATAAGCATAGGAGGGCTTCATGATATAAAACCAATACAAGTAATTCCTTTCCTGGAAAAGAAATGGATGGATTAATCCGTGTACTAATCATAAATGCTGAATACGAGATATTTTCCAATTATGTTCCATATAAAAAGACCCCAATTTCGCAAAGGTTATTTGCAAAAAAAAACAGGGTCGGGATTGAATGTTCAGTTAGAGAAGGTCCCATTTTGTGTAAATGAGCTCTATGATCTGCCCTAAAAAATCCGGATAGATAGTTTTCTCTAGACAAAAAACCTAGAGCTGCACCAAAATCATTTTCCGTTAAAGGTAAATTATTCGAATCTATTTCTTTTAAAATTGCATATTTTAATTTTTCCTTATTCATATAATCGCCTCCTGATTCTATAATAAGTCATAGGATGGAAATTATATAATATATAAATGATACAAAAAAGCCTTACAATGTACTGTAAAGCTTTTCTAATTGGCATATACTAAATCTATATGCTAAACTATTTCTGCACTTCAAAGGGCATTAATCAATAGGCTGTAGCGTCTGCAAACGCTGCGGCTTTTTCTTTTCCTTCGAAACTTCTTTCAATCACCTTACCAATAATCTTCACCTGATGTTCTCGCACTACATGGATATGTTCACCTAGCAACATAATTTGATTCCCGAAGCGGGTAAAGGCACTAACAAAACGCACCCCATCCGCTTCAAAAACCGCTAAATCCTTTCCGTTACTTCGAGGCTGTTCCACTGTTGAAACTAGTACCTCATCACCTTCTAATAGTCCTAGAAACTCGTTGTCATTTGATACTTCAAGAATAAATGTATTAGTCATTACTTAGTTCTCCCCTATTCTTTAATTCTTGTATTTTTAAATTAATAAGCTTTGCCACTTCATTAGCTGATTCCCTTGTGTAATCAACCTCAAAGAAATCGGCAAACCCCTCTAATGCGTAATAAAATGCATTGTTTTCTTCTAATAGATGCCTTTTATATCGATCAATCCATTCTGGTACCTTTTGTGCATCCCTTACCGTTCTTTCAAATTCACACAAAACCATATCTGTTTCCTTATAAACAAGTTGTAAAGTCAATAGGCTGTCTACGTATGTGCTGTGAATTGAGAATATATCTTTTGCAAGCCTTTGCATTCCCCTACCTCCCTAACTGTACATTGAATTGTTCTTTCGCCTTCTGGGTAATCAATTCCATTAATTCTTCAAAACTAGTTTTTCTGTAGTCGATACTAAAAAGATCAGATAGTTCCTTAATCATCAAAATAATTGCTCGTTCTTCAACCAACATGTATTGTCTGTAAGATTCAATCAAGAAAGCCGCTTCATCTTTATTTTTAAGAACCTGTTCATACTTATGCAATACATGACCTGTGCTGTTGTGTACAGTTTCTAACATTAACAAGTTTTCTTTTATTGTACTTTGGATATAGTACATGTCTTGTAGGTTCAATTTCATAAGTACACCTCCGCTTTCTATTGCTATTTAATTCGCTGTATTAGTTGCTGTATATAACCGTTAAGCATGGCTCTGACTAATTGCTGGCGTTTCTGGTCTGTTAGTTGCTTTAAGGGTTCACCTACCTTTGTACACTCTTATTTTTAAATACAATCAGTAATTACAGTAATACGCTGGTCATACAAATAAACCTCAATCGCATTGATAGCCGCTACTAACGCATTCAACTCTGTCAGCAACTCACTATCCCTCGTTTCCTTCCATTCGGCTCCAGCTGCATGGAATTGTTCTTTGAGATAATCAAGTGTGTTTTGTAAACGCATATCGCTTCTCCTCTTTTCTGAGTCGCTTTTATATTTGCTGTGTGAGCAACTTCATATAGCCTTTTAGCATGGCTCGTGTTATTTTCTGGCGTTCTTGTGATGATAGTACCTTCATACATTCACCTACCTTTGTTGCATGTCGGCTATTTCTAGTCCATTCACCGACTGACTGTCGATAGCCAACTTGTAAAAGTTTATATTTCCACTGTAAATCATAAGATTGTCTAAATCAAGCATTTTGTAAAAATAAATATTGCTAACGACAATGTTTCAGTTGTCAAAAGCAATATAATACATGGTATAATAACATTGTAGGAGGTGTTAGAATGTCTTTAACGATGGGAGAAAAAATTAAAGTTCTTTTGAATCGAAAAGATATGTCTGTTCAAGATTTAGCCGAACTACTGGGGCAATCAAGACAGAATATTAATACGAAATTGAAGAAGGATAATTTCAGCGAACAAGACTTACGAAAAATTGCTAACGTGTTAGAGGTTGAATTTGAAGGCTTTTTCTTCTTAAAAAATGGAGACAAAATCTAATAGCAACACAAAAAGCATCTACTCTTCTGGAGCGGATGCTTTTTGTGATTATGGGGGCTATTATTTGTCACGTACTATAGAAATAATCAATAGTAGTGGTATTTCAACGCCAGTCTTTGAGACAGGAAATCAACCAGTGCCAATCTGGTACCTACTCTATATAGATACCTCAACTTCCCCAATATGACGATAATTGTCAGATTGATTACTACTAGGCAAGGATTAAAAATGGACATTAGTATTAGGTAACGCCAAAGTTGGCGACACTTGGCATTTCTCCACTTGTGGGGAAAAAGGGGGTGTCCTTTCGGATATGTGTGGTGAGGGTTGTCGAACTTTTAAAAAAATGTCTGAAATTTCATGGACGGATTTATTTCGGCTTTTTGTGACTGATTATGCTTTTTCGGTAAATATTACGAGAATGGATTTGGCGGTTGATAATTTTGAGGGATACTCTAAAATTCCAACCTTGATAGTAACAGTATTATTATTAAAACTGGTGAGGAAATCGGTCATACTTTGTATTTCGGTTCTTGGCAGAACGATATACAAATTCGATTTCATGAGAAAAATATAGAGCAGATTATGAAAGGGAATGAAATCCCTAAGTTCAAGAAAACAGATATTCAAATTTGTTTAAATATAATAAAGTTCTAAACTGAATAATAAAGTTGTAAACTGAATAATTAAGTTCTGAACTGAATAATAAAGTTGTATACTATTGAGGATATTTGTTTATAATAGTAACCTTAAATACGATTTTTTTATTTTTTGTAGCTTTGTAAAAAAGATTGATCGTTTATAATAAAGATTGATAATTTGTAATAAAGTTTGATAAAAATCATCTCTTTAGTTGTTATTCTTTGAGATGATTTTTTTATTGGACATTTATGTACAACCCAAATAACAACGACGGTGAAAATTCCCCCTGTGCTTGCTATTCTGTATGCATTAACACTCAAAGTGTCATTCAAATAAGATTTCTTGTCGTATAATAGAATAGAGCATTTCTCCAATCTGTTAATTTGTGTGTAGTAACACTCATTATACAGGATTTGGGGAGGTGCTCTATTTTCTTGTCATTTTAAGCTTAGAGCGGTATGGCCTCAAAATTATGAAATTAACTCACTCAATAATATGAAAATAAATTATTCATCGAGAATTAATTAATCGTTATATAAAATCCGAATTATTTAAAATATCTGTTACTTCCAACTTGAATGTCTCATTCTCTATTACAGAGTGAATTAATGGACGGTCCCCAATAAGTTCTATAATAATTTGATGCTTATTTTCCTGAGCAAAATGGATTATTTCATCAAATTGAGTGTGATTATAATAAATGTCAACATCATAGTATTTTCTTAATTCACGAGCTATAAGAAAAATCTTAGGATGGAACTCTACGTTAGCATCAGCTAATAGTATTTTATGAGGCAGTAATTTATCTTTGTTAATATAATCTAGGCTTTTCAAAACTGATAATAATCTTTCTAAACCAAAGGCTAAGCCAACTCCTGGTTCATTTAAATTGCCGACAGCAGAAACTAAATTATTGTATCGTCCACCACCTAAAATTGCTCCGATTTCAGAGTCAATAACCAAACCCTCTAATATATAACCTGTATAATAATCTGCTCCTCTTGCTAATGTTAAATCAATTTTGATGTTGGATTGAACATTTTTTGGTAAATAAGAGAGTATAAATTTCAAATCTGCTGTCGCCTTTGTAGAAGAGAGACAGTTATTAAAGAACTTTTCAATTTGACTTATTTGATTTTGTAAATCCTCATATTGAGCTAAAAGGGTAGAAAAACACTCAATTTCAATCAGTATTTGATTAGCAATATCTAATGGAATTTTATTTTCTATTAGTTTATTTTTTATACCTTGTAATCCGTCTTTTGAAACTTTATCTGCATAATCTAAGGCTCTTTGCAATCCGAGGTGTTCTTCTTTGGTACTCAAACCAACTTTAAGTGCTAAGGCTTGAATAAGTAGTCTATGATTTATTTTCAAAACAAAGTTTTTTATTCCTAATTTATTAATCAATTCATGTGCCATTATTGTAATATCGATTTCAGCTAATAAACTGTCTGAGCCAATAATATCAGCGTCGCATTGTGTAAATTCTCTAAAATGACTTTTTCCAGGTTCGTCATCTCTAAAAGAGGGACCAATTTGAAATCTTTTATAAGGTCTCGGTATATTTGGATACATACTTACTACTCTAGCCAGCGGTACAGTTAGATCATAGCGAGGGATAAGATATTTGTCATTTTTATCTTTTATATGAAAAAATAACTTTTCTCCTTCCCCGTGGTGTCCGTTAAATGTGTCTAAGTATTCTAAAATAGGTGTTTTATGTGGATTGAAACCATAGTTTTCATAAACGCCTTTAATTATATTGATTATATGTTCTCGATATCTCATGTCAATTCCTAAAACATCTTCGGTTCCCTCAGGAATTGATAAAGTCTTTTCATTTAGGTTTAAAATCATCTTTGAATCTTCCTTTCGTTGAGTACTTTGAATCGTATTAATTTTTATTTTGAAAATAGATCAAGAAAGTTAATCCTATTAAGATGAAAATGCCTCCCAATAGTTGAAGCGGTTCCAATACTTCCTGCAAAAATAGTAAGCCAAAAATAGAGGTGAATATAGGTTCTACCATACTTATCATAGAAACATTTGTTGAATTAAGAATCTGTAGTGATTTAAATAAAGTTATTTCACCTATAATCGTGGAAATAAGAACAATGCCGAATATATATATCCATGCATTTGAATCAAAATTCCAATGTAGTTCATTGGTTATTAGGCCTATGAAAATTACACCCAATGCAGCAAATGAGGTAACAAATGTACTTGTTACAACGGGGGAATTATTGTCGGTGACTTTTTTTCCAAGAATCATATATAGTGCATATACAATAGCTGCTAATATCGCTAAAAATACGCCTTTCATATTTACACCTTGAAAAGAAACGCCTAATAAAAAAATCATACTAATAAAGGTGAAAAATAAAGCTATGATTGATTTTATCTTTAACTTTTCTTTGTAGATTAAAAAGGAAAAGATTGAAACAAATATAGGAAATGAAAATAATAATAAAACGGCCATAGAAGATGATAGATATTTTAATGATTCAAAATGTAGTACAGATAACAGTGTAAATAAAACACCACCCAATAGAAAAAGTAACTTTAAATCCATTTTACCTATTTTTAAAGGTGTTTTTTTCCATAAAAGAAACAAAAAAAATAGTAAAGAACTTATTGAAAATCTTAAAACCAGTAATGTATAAACTGAAATCCCATAGCTATAAGCTTTTTTTGCGAAAATAGGCATAATACCAAAACAAATAGCTGAGATTATTGCATAAATAGTGCCCTTTTTTAAATCTCTCACACTAACCTTCCTTCACAAATTTATGGAAAGATGAAAAAAATAATAGTAAACCGAATTCTTCACTCTTCGCTAAATTCCGTATATCTGATAAATATAAGTTGCTACAGCAATTGATGCACCCTCGAGTTAATTTAATCCTAACATTACAAATACTTACATTTCAATGGTGTATTTACGACATTTTTGTGTCGGACACCGCCACTTCTAGACCAATGAGAGAGGGTTTTTCCAAAGTTTATCAATGAAGAGTAATCATTTGCATAAATGATCTCTAGCATAAGGATACGCATGTCGTATTTCCAAAATAAAAAACGGCGGTTCTGAAATTATTCAAAACCGCCGTTTAGGTATATAGGATATACGCTACAATTTAAAATTAATTCATATCATCACGAAGTGCATCGACGATATTTTCTTTTTTAATCATGCTAAGTGCGTACATTGTTGTAATAAATATCACAAGGAACACACCAAGTACGCTAATGCCAATACTGCTCCAAGGGAATGTGAATTCGACTTCAGCTCCGCCCATGAACGTACCTTTATATTTAGCCAAGCTAAAATACCTGAGATAGGGAGTCCAAATAGTAATGTTTGGAACCCATAAAGGGCACATTCAAAACCCGTTTTTTCACTCATCCCCTACTGTTCATAGCGATTTACCATTCCAGCCAATTTTCTAACGATGGTTCACACTGCACTATTGATTGTGGAAGACTATCACGTTCATTTAACCAATTGTAGAAAGGCACTGGACGTTCTCTATACGCTTTGTCCTCCATAAATGATGATTTAGTCGACTTATTCCACAAACGCTCAACAAGGGGGTGCCTACGTTTTGTGGGTACTTTAAGATATTCTTTGTATAGGTGTTTTGTATAGTTTTTCATTAATTTCAATTAAGGATTTTTTTCGTCAGTAAACTCGATTGCAATAAGCTGTAACCTTTTATTTTTCAGAAAAGCCCCATAATTCTCTCTTCTCTTATCAAAGACTTGGATGTGGTATATTATTACCGAATCTAAATTACTCAATATATCCAAAGTTATTAGTAATTACCATTTTTCTTACAATAGCTTTTGAAGAAAGTTGAGCCAATGGGGGAAATATTTTTGAAAAACTTATCAATTAGAAAGAAAATTCTAACTCTCATTACGTCCGCTGTTATTTTTTTGCTAATTATTTCAGGTGGTGGTTTTTATAACATTAACGATATGGCAAAAAGATCTAGTGAAATGTACGACGAATCACTTTTGCCAATTCAATATATCGGTCAAATCCGAACTGACAATCGTGCGATGGATGCTTTCGTTTTAGAACTCATGATTACTTTGGATCCTAAACGTAATGCCGAGCTACAGGCAAACATCACAGAAAGAGCTCAAAGTATTAAAGAATCAATCGTAAAATTCGAAGACTCTTACAATGGACAAGAAGATGAACGAAAACTATTAGAGTCTCTTAAATCTAACCTCGACGGTTATATGAGTGCCATGACGGATGTCATTGATTTGGCTGGTAAGAACCAAAACGAGGATGCTTATTCTATATACTCTACAACTTTAGATGCCTTTCTTGAGAAAGCTGCAGCTGATGCACGCAATCTTATGACTCTATGTTCTGAAGATGCCAATAAGCTGAATGAAGAAAATAAACAAAGTCTATTCACTACTATGATTATTTCTGCCATTCTCTCTGTTGTGGCCATTATTTTCTTTATTACATTGGCAACATGGATTGGACGTTTAATTGTAAATCCAGTTAAAGAGTTGCAGGCTAATATGTTAAAAGCAGGCGACGGTGATTTGACTGTGCAAGGTACCTATTCATCCAAGGACGAAATCGGTCAATTAACCCAATCATTTAATTCGATGATTAATAATATTCGTAATACAGTAACAAAAGTCACTGAAACTGCTAATCATGTAGCCGCAGCATCTGAAGAATTGAATGTTAATGCAGCAGAAACTACAAAAGCAACAGAGATGGTTGCAAGTACGATGGAAACTATCGCTCATGGATCAGTAGAGCAACTAAATAATGTCTCTAACACCGTCAATACTGTCAATGAGCTTTCAACAGGTGTGCAACAAGTAGCTGGAAATGCTCAAGCTGTAACCGAACTTTCAGGTGACTCTTTATCCCTTGTGATAAATGGTATAAATGCCGCAAATCAAATGAATCAACAAATGATAGACATCACAGATCGAGTAAAAGGCTTATCCGAAGTTGTCGACTTGTTAGGAAAACGTTCTAATGAAATTGGTCAAATTATTGATTCGATTACAGCGATTGCTGAACAAACAAATCTTCTTGCCCTGAACGCCGCAATTGAAGCTGCACGTGCTGGCGAGCATGGGAAGGGCTTTGCCGTCGTT
The DNA here is from genome assembly GCF_042019215.1 of Lysinibacillus sp. RS11. NCBI lineage: Bacteria > Bacillati > Bacillota > Bacilli > Caryophanales > Bacillaceae > Lysinibacillus > Lysinibacillus sp. RS11. The sequence continues at coordinate 3,201,245 of NZ_CP168124.1, forward strand.
GCAGATGAGGTTAGAAAATTAGCAGAACAGTCTGCTGTTTCTTCAAACCAAATTGAAGTGTTGATTTCAGAGACACAGAAAGATACTCACAAAGCTGTTGAATCAATGAAGTTAGTAACAGCGGAAGTCACAGAAGGGATTAAAACAACAGAAAATACACGTACAACTTTCGCTTCCATTCAAGGTGCCATTCAAAGTGTTACGATGCAAGTAGAAGAAGTATCTGCAGCGGTCGAGCAAATGGCAGCAGGAACTGAAGAAATTGTTGGTAGTATGAATACAATCCATTCCATAACTAAATCTACTACAGCTGGTACAGAGAGTATTTCTGCTACAACTGAAGAACAAATGGCATCTATGGAGGAAATTTCATCATCTGCTTATGCACTTGCAAACTTGGCAGAAGAGTTAAGAGACATGGCAGCTCAATTCCGAGTTTAATATGATTATCACTGGCAGCACCACTTTTTTAACATTTAAATATGACTTTTCACATTATCCAAGGAATAACAACATCATTCATATAAAAAAGAAGCGGTTAGATCATTTTTTGATCTAAACCGCTTCTTCTATTACGTTTAGTAGTTTATTTAAAATCGATAAATGGCGGATCGTAACATCAGCCGAATTATAACTATTAAATCTTTCTATTTAGCAACAAAACCCTTCAACAATATTAGGAGAAGTAGAAAACGAAGTAGCTGAGGCACTTTATACAAAATACAAACCTTAAAGAATAAGCACAAAATGACCAGGTACTCATTATTGAATTGAGTCCTGGTCATTTGCCTAAATGTATTAAATTAAACGGTTGGTAGCTTTTTGGATTACCCGAACAATAAAATGGCTACCCCTATAATTACACAAGCAATTCCACTTAAAAATTGACCAATTCCGGATGCCTGCCCAGTTAAAAACAGATTAAAAATATTCTTGCTTTTTTGATTCTTTCCAAAAAGACCATCATCTGTTTTCATTCGATAAATTCCCCAAGCAGTTAAAGCAATCCCAAAAATAATAAAAATACCTACCATATTAAATAATCTCCTTATTTGTCATTTTCATCAAAAATAAAAACTTCCTCTATCGATTGATTAAAAATCGATGCAATTTTATAGGCAAGTAATACAGAAGGATTATACTTCTGATTCTCAAGTGAAATAATCGTCCTTGAAGATACACTTACACGATCAGCCAATTCTTGTTGAGTTAAATTATGCTGTTTTCTTAAATCTCGCACTCTATTTTCCATATTCATCCTCCATTAGAATTAAAGGACTCGTTCATAGAAAAACTTAGTTACAGTATTGAGGATGAAAAGAGCTAGTATTAATAGTAAAAGAACCGCTTTTACAGATAATACAATAAAATTACTCAAAAACAGCAAAACTATTATTAATGAAGCTATACATTGCATAGTTATATTTGAAGCTTGTCCTTCAATAAGAGCATCTCTTTCATCATATTCTTTCGATAAATCATCCTCTTTTTCTGATTTTCTCAAATAGATTGTAATCGATACAATCAAAATAATACTACCAGCAATGAAAAGATAAATTGCTGAATTTTTGTCTGTTGGATCCATCAAAAGACTAATAACACCTAACATTATTGCAAGGAACGATATTAATAATCTTTGAAATAGCTTTCGTTTCAATACAATACTCCCCTCTAAAATATGAAGCTTACTTCACATGAAGTTTATTTCATATTACATACTTTTCAAAACTGAGTCAAGTTAAATATTTGCCAAATAACGAAATTTATATTACAAATACCAAAAAACTTACTAAGTTGGCTGTGTATCATGTTTAACATTCAACGTCAAAAGGAGAAAATAACACTGAGTTTTCTGTCGTTTTCGAATGTAAATCAGAATAAGTACATAAACAAAAAAATACCAAGTTCTCGTTTTATAGTGAGTACTTGGCACTTGATTATAAAGCTGGTTACTACAAAATTGCTGTAATTTAGTTATTTTAACATCTTATGCATACCATCATTGGTAGGGAAGATGAAATTTCGTTTCCCTTTCATTTAAAGCTCCCACTGCTCTCTTAACTTTGTTAAGAATTTCATTTTGCTCCCATCATCACCGCACGCATCAGGATGCATCTTCTTTTCATTATCGTTGTAGGTACTAGATGAAGCAGTTGAGTAACTACTACCGCCACTTAAATATTTGTTATAATTACGCTCGAAACTGTCTACTAATTACTAGCATATCCATACCCTATCAATCCCCCTTCCATAACCCATTCTGCACTGTAGCGTCTGCAAAACGCTACGGCTTTTTTTATTTCCTCATCAATTAACAGGCAACCGAAACTCTTCTTCATTATATTAAACAATGAATTCCTAGATATTCTGCTATAAACAATCTTTTTATTAAAAAATTCATTTAATAGACGTATTACTAATCACGTTTCAACGTGAAAACATAACCTATTAGTGTGAGGCTTAGAATATTTCGAAAAAAAAGTTATGGGGTCAGAAATATAAAAGGGAGGTGACACAATAATGAACAACAAAAATCTCCAAAGTTTTATTTGCAATGATTGTTGTGAAGGTAATAATTTTTTTTGGCCCCGTATAAAAGCTATAGACATATCTTCTATTCAATCTCCTCCAGTCTTTATCCCTGAAGGAACTATTATTCCAACGATAAATAGATACTTCTATATTGTTACAGAAGATATTGATCTAACAAACGGAGCAACCCTTCCAGCTAATTTATTTACAGATGATAATGGCGATCCAGTAACAGAATTCAAACTTTTTAATCCCAATGGATATGTCAATCTTTACATCAATGCTGTGATGCAAGAGGGCGGTGCCTATAAAGTAACCCCAGATTCGTTAACTCTTAACCCATTTAATGCAACTATTTTTGCTGGAACTCCAATCATTATAGAATCATTGGGATTCCAACAAATGTGATATAAAAATTTTTTAAATTATGCTTCTTCCCTTGAAAGGAGGTGAAAAAAATGGCACTTTCAATTATTAATATCCATGTAAATGTTACAGGTACTTCGACTAGATTCTTTAATGTATTAGCAGCAAGTTTGGCGGTCGCTGATGGTACCACTATCCCTGCAACTGCCTTTCTAAATGATAGTGGGACTGCTGCTACTGCTTTTCCAATAGTAACGAACGGCTACTATAATTTCTATATCAACGGTGTATTGCAAGAAGGTGGATCGTATACAATTTCTGCAACAGAGTTAACTTTTAACGGTGTTACTGGCACAATCACAGCAGGAACTCCATTAGTAGTAGAAGCTGTAGAATTAGTTACACAAACTTAATGATTTATTTTTTAATTAATCACTAAACTAATAAAACTCTAATTCTTAGGCAATGAACTGACAAGTTATAATAGGTTGAAGCTTTCTAGCCTTTCTTCTATTTTGGTGCTTAGGGTCACTTTTATCCCAAGTGGCCCTTTTATAATGGTACCCATACATCTTAATAGGTAAGTTTAAAGAGTACCTTGGTACCAATACATATTTGAGTTGAATTTACGTCAGTTTGGTGACAGTTGAAAAAGGAGAACGAAAATCTCGTCCTCCTCGCTTATAGACCCCACTGATCTTTTAATTTGGTTAGAAGCTTCATCTTGCTACCATCATCACCGCATGCATCAGGATGAAACTTCTTAGATGCCATTCTATAGATTTCATGTAGCATCTTCATTTCGTCATCGTTGTAGTTACTAGTCGAAGCGGTTGAGTAACTACTACCGCCGCCGCTTCCACTATAATACTTTTCGTAGTTACGCTCGAATGCTTCCTCACTACGTCTTCTATATTCTTCGTGTACCTTTTTCTTAACCTTTAGCTCCTCTAAGTAAGCTGGATTTTGCAACGTACCAAATACGTCATAGCAATACCTGTATTCGCCCTGACCATATTCTTTTTCAAATGCTGCCTCTGCTTCTCTATGTGCCCTAAGAATCGCTTCTTGTTCTTTCTTAACCCTATATTCTTCTGTCTGTTGAAACTCCAATTCAATTTGTTCAATGAGTGGTTCCAACTTAGCGTTAATAAGTTCATGAAAGGTATCTTCATCAATGCCCATTTCATTTAATTTCTCCTCTAAAGTCCGACTAACATAATGATCGCCGTACCAGGAATCTATGAAATCATAGTAACTCATTGTGCAGATAACCCATTGTTTCTTTTTCACTTCACCTTTTTCTCGGTAGCTGTGATGAATACTAATTTTATAGGCATCTAAAATTGGTCTTTCAAATCGTTCATCGCTGTATGTGTAACTGTATGACGTCTTAGGTTCTTCACCAGCAAAGCAAAATGTTGTCTCACTAACAATGATTTCTTTACGTGTGCCATACGGATCCTGCTTCTTCTTTTGTATTTTCTGAATGACACAAAACATGTATCTTCTCCTTTCTATGTAGTTACTTTCAAAATGTCTAGAGTACCTACACAACTAATAACACGCTGCTGTCTTTTGGAAGCGGTCTTTGATCGTAAACTTATCAGCAAAGTTTTGTAACGCTCTTTCAGATAAATCGACTCGGCCATACTGTTTTTCTTTTTCTCGCCGCTTCTTAATCTCCTCGTCAAATAAACCATCACGATCCCAGTAATCTGAAAGCAACTCATCTTCTTTCATTTTCTCTACCTGAGCATCCCATTCAGTAACCGACAATTCATGAGCATCTTCTTTTATTTGGTCACGTTCTAAAACAAAGCTCACACACTCTCTCAGCGTTTTTAATACATCAGGGTATAAATCAACAGGATTTGCTTTCCAAGTCTCATATTGTGCTCGCTCGTCATCATAGAGAAGGGAAACTGCTTCTTCTAATACTTCAATACGCTTTTTCACTTTTTCCATGCGTTGATTTCTTTTTTCATAAAGCTCCACCAGATAAATAGCATACTCTTCAACATGACACGCCAATTTGTAAATGCGCCCGCTACCATAATCGAAACCTGTTATCGTTGGAGCAATACCTCCATAAGCTTCTTGTCGCTCCGCTTGATATACTCGTTCGATTTCTTCTATTTCTTGTTGCGCATGTAAGTACGCCCAAAATTGGCTGTCTTTTATCATACTGTCACCCTTTCATTCGTTCTTCCCTTGCTTTTAAGCGGTCAGCCATACTTTGTTGCCTTTTGTTTGATATATTCTCTGAATTGACTTCCTGAGAGCTTAGAAGCTTATGCATTTTTTTATACGCTAAATCTTCTAATGCTTTTAAGTTATTTATAGCCCTTGTAGGCTCGGTTTGAACGTAATCGTAGAAAACCATAGCTGTACGCTCTCTTGGCACATTATCGAGTCTATGGACTAAAATAAGCTCGTCCTTAAACTTCAATTCATCCCAGCAACTCGAGAGTACATCTTGAGCCTTTTCAATCACCTCGATAGCTGCCGATATTTTATATCGTTTCACCTCACCTTCTGGCATTGTTTCTGCTTCTTTTAGCGATTCATAAGCAGCTGGTATTTGCTTTTTAAATAGGCGTTTTAATTCATCTAAAGTCAATATCTTTCACCATCCCGTATATACAGTACACCTACATTTTCCAACATCTTAGTGGGTTGCCGACAAAAGCCAACATCTTCGAAGCGGTTATTAGCCTCCTACAAGAGACATACCTTGGCATTTCTTAGCATCCTTAATACGGAAATATGTTAGCAAAAGTTAGCATGGTTGCATTCTAGATGCACACTATTTTTTTGAATTCATGTATGTGTTCAGTTCGGAATTTTTAATCACATATTCATAAGCTTTACTGCCTGTTAATGCACATACTTTTCATACACTTTCTTACTGACTGACAAATCAAGTCGGAATTTCTCTTTTGCGATCATTAAATCAACTGTATCGGCTAAGATTGGCTCTCGTTCAATTAACATCTCAGGTGTCATCTGATTTTTCTTTAGAGATTTCACGTGTCCATGACGACTAGAAACTGCTTTGTTAGCAATTGTATTTGCTTTTATAAAGCTCACCGTTGTTGGTTCTAGTAATGATTGTTGCAACTTAGCCATTGTTTCCTTTTGATGCACTTTGTCTAGCATCCTAAAGATTTGAAAACCTTCTAACCCTGACGACTGGCGAAGTGTTTTAACTACTTCAAATAGCCAATCTTCAAATGCTTCTGCTTCAGGTCTTTGTGAACGAGTTATCGCTTTGTAAATCCCTTGTTCGGATATTGCTGTAAACTTCTGATTCATACCAGTCAATTTGACATGTGTAAGAAATTTACTTTTTAAGTGTCTTGTCATAGCAGCTGTACTACTGTAACAAAGGGCATCGGCTATATCTTTAGCAATTCCCCACCACTCACCTTCAATTTCCACAAAACGAATTTCATAATCGAGCCATTTCTCTGTTTTGATGTCCACTATGTTTTCCTCCTCTCATTTTTCAAACATTGCAACCATCGCACGAAAAGGTTGCATCCTTTTTTCTTGGATATGCACACTTTTGGATGCATACTTTTTGTTCTAATTCATGGGTTTTCTTGGGGTTTGTTTGTTTTGGAAAAGTATTTGTGTTGTGTTTTGGAACGTTCCAATCAACTCTCAAAATAACGCTATGAAACGACTGCTTTCCCTTAGTTAAATCAATGTAGTACTACTGGCAAACGATTGGAGTACTACAATGGAGTACTCCGTAAAATGTTAGGTTTTGCAAGGCTCTAAAATCACTAATACCTTACGTTTTCTTACTGTCCTGTTCCGTTTGGGAAGTGAATTGAGTTCCGTTTTGGAAACGTTGCAACCTTAACATTTCTTAACATGTCCAGTGCATCAAAAACGTAATTTTTCTGAGCTTTTGTAGCATTTCAAAAGGAACGCTGTTTAGTAACGTTACCAATCAAAACTCCATCATTTGTAGCCTTCAAAACCAATCATCGAATCGTTGCATTTCTTCCAATTCCTTATAATTCCGATGTGCTAGCGGTTTAGCCAATTTGAAATATTGTTCCTGGTATTCAGTATCTGGAAAATACTCAATCAATTCAGCGCATCTACATACAGCTACACCGCCTATCCAGTTTTCTTTCGCTGCTATTCTCCTAACAGTTTGATAAGGTACCCCAAAGAGCTTGGAAACATCCTTTAACGATGTACGGCTATTCTGTTGTGAACGTACATAGTATTCTCTCATCCAATCCCAATCGTATTTCATGTTCAAATACCATCACCCCTAAAACACGTTTTACAGCCCTTTTAAGAACATTCGTTTCATGCTTGTACTTTTTCTCATAAATTAGATTCAAAACGCTCCTGTCGCTCCTTGTGCGCTCTAAGCTATATCTCCACCGAACGTCTCTATTACTTCTACTTGTCGAAGCTCCTCATAATAGATTCGTTCATTTTCATTTAGCATTGATCGTTTTTTATAAAACTGAATGAGCTTTACAACCTGTTCTACAGCTTGTTCCTTATGGATTACCTTTATGTCGCTGGCCCATATAACGAGTGCTTTATCTTTTCTACTACGTCGAGCGTTGAATAATAACCGCTCTGCTAACATCCTTTCGTCAATCCCACGTCTTACGTTGCGACTGAAATATTGGAAGACTTTTGCCATATTATTACGCCCGTTCGCTTTTAATATTGGGCGTATCACTTCTACAAACGCTTTGTGTAATGCTTCAACTTTTACTTTATCCATGTAGTTCCGCTCCTTTACTAGCATTTCAGGTTTTATCAGGTTCCTAAGTACGCTCAAACGTCAAATTTTGTCATGTATTGCGTTAGCCTTTCCCTTTCAAACATGCTGAAATTGCATAATTTCTTTTTAGGTGTCCGATTTGTCCGATCACTACCTTTTTATGGCTGCCGAAAGTTCCTTTACACACAGGAACGTTAACATTAGTTAACACCCAGCCCTTTTAGTGAGGGTCAAATTTGACACCCAATGTTTCAGTACTAAACTAGCTATCCTTTCAATACTGCTCGAACATGATAATAAAGATGGTTGTATATCCAGTTACCACTTATTTGCCTATCATTCAAAAAGGTTGTAGAGAAGTTGTAACGTGCCTCAAACGTTTTGATTCGTGCAAGTAATGCTTTGGCATTGTATTGGCTTCTGTAGTTACCATGTACCAAGTCCGAGTAACTACCTTCAACCAAAAGCGTAAAGTTTGACTTTTGAGATCGAATCAACTCATGTTCGAACCGTTCCTCTTTGATGCTGCTGGCTAATTCGTCAATGCTGTTCTTACGTTCCACAGTGAACGGAAAGTAGGTGTCTCGGTATATCCCCAGCTCGAAATTGTGGGGAATCATAGCACTATAATCCCCTGTATCTAGCTTTATAGCTGTATATAGGATATTATGAAGTTGAAAATAGTTTGTAATGTGCTGATTCACTTGCTCCCTCGTATCAATGAGTATGACCATTGACGAGAGGAGCTTTTTTAGTTCAGTGTCTGTATATTTGAATTTAGTGATCATTTATAGATCACCTTCATTCCCTTGATATTCGCTAAATTCATGGCCCATACTAAAACCTTGTAAAAAAGCCCCCTGTTCTGCTTCCTTTACATGTTTCACCATTAACTCCACTAGTTTATCGTTATCAACGTTGTTCAAAGGTAAGGCTTTTAAGAATGTGCTTAATTCATTTGCAGTCTGTATAAAAGCCTCTGTACGTTCAATTTCAATAAATGCGTTATCTAAATTAGGAAAATCTATAATGTCCCCCATACTCCTACCACCCTTTCTAATATCGTTTAGATAGCCCTAGAGGTGGTTTCAACTTTTAACCTTATATTCTTATCAAATCTAAAGCTAAAACACTTCTACGAGATTGCTATACGTTTTTAACCTACTTTATCCACTCATTGCTGTAGGACCTTGCTTTTTCCTCTCAATCAACATGTTCAATATATGGCTGCTAAACTTATTTGGGATTTCCTCGAGCTGTGCTGTCTCTTGCAGTACAGTCATGATTGAATCGTAATCGGAATATGCAAGCCATCCAGGGATTTCTTTATAGACTTGATCGTCAACATTATCGAATGTGAATTGTATTGCTTTTTCAATACTTACAATTTGCTCATTTCGAGAAAGAGACCGACCGACGACTGTTTTTTCTTTTTTCTTTTCTTCTTTTTCTACGCTATTAGATACACTAGAGGCGTTAAAAGAGTCTTTAAGATCTTTGTCAGTCGGTCTTTCTCTTTTATTAGCATTATTTTCATAGTTATCATTGTTGTCGTTGTTATCATTATTTAAATTATTATCATGGTTAACATTATTAAAATTATTAACATTATTGTTTGTGTTCATCTGTTGTTCATTTGCTGTTCGTTTGTTGTTCACTTGCTGTTCATCTGTTGTTCTACTGCTGTTCATTTGTTGTTCATCTGCTGTCCACTTGCTGTTCATCTGTTGTTCAATCCCTTGATACTCACACCAGTTAACTACAGTAATCACGCTGTATTTCGTCGTTTTTTTGATGTTCAACATTTGCAATTGTTCAAACAATAACATCCATCTCCACAACGTACTTTCTGAAATAATATGAGTATCTTTAGCGCCTTTGTTAAACTCATTCGCAAGTGCTTTTCTGCCGGTTATGAATTGTCCGACTTCTAGATTCACCACCTGATTTCCCACCAGTTGATTTCGTTCTTTATGGGATGCTTTTAGTAAACAATGGATCCATAATTTCAACATATAAGGATCAGCGTATATTTCATGTTCTTGCAATTTCCTGTGTAAACTAATCCAACCTAACATTCATTAATGCACCCCCTTCCCTTTTCAAGTATTGAAGCTAAAATATCGTTTCTGCAGCACCTCTCATTGCTTCGATAATTTTTCTGTGAGTTGCTATATATAGTTCCTTATCTTGTAAATAAGATGCAAGTTCGTCCCTATTCCGAGCTACCCAATAACCCGAATGGCTTCCGTTCTTAATACTTACAACTGGTAGACCTTTCGTTCGTAAATTATAAATAAGCTGGTGAAAATAGCGGCGATCTTTAATCATCACTCGCTCCATAATTTGTGAACCTGTTAAACTCTCTGAATCTCCCAACCCTTCTAAAATACGATAGATACGTAATTCGTCATTTGTTAGATTTTCATACATTCTCTTTCCTCCGTTCTTTCACCTATTTCATACACACGCCGCCAAGTTGTGTAGTTTCACCATTCACTCGTAATTTCATTTATAATTTCAAAGGCTTGGTGATATGGCCACCATCTTTTCCTTGCTTTTTTAATTTCGATTGCTCGCATACGAACATCACATACAATGTCACTTTCTAAAAAGCGCGGTGACATATTGGTTAATTCAGACATTCTCTTGAGATCAATAAACCATAAAGACTCTCTAACTTCTTCATCGAGCCGCTTCTCTATGTACTGTTTAATAGCGACTTTATCGAGTTGTAATTCAACGTTCGCAGGAATCATGGTTATTCCCCTCCTCTGCTAAATATCTAACTTCTTTTTAATGCATATACCACTTGTGCAGCTTCGATTGCTTCTATTACTTTTTTTCCTTTTTCAGGCGGAAGATCCTTTCTTAACAAACGACTGAAATTACTTTCATTCAATCCGTAAAATTCGGCTACTTGCCACTGCTTTAAGCCTTTTTCTTTAATCATTTTTTTAAAATCAGTAACTTTCATTTCCCGCGCTCCCTCCAATAAGCATTTTGTTGTTGTTTTATGCTTACTTTGATATAATCTACTCAAAGAATAACAACAACAAATACAAAAATCAACATAAAATATTTATTTTATGCTTATTTTTTACGAAAGGAACCATATTTATGAATTCAAATATCATTGGAAATACGATGATTTATGTAATTAACCCCTACGAGATCTATGAACACGGTTTTCACTTCCAAAATTTAAGTAATTTTATATCTAAAGTTGAAATTGAACATTCAATTCTGGAAAGTTTCTATGATAAAAATTCTTCAAGGGGCTATACTTCGTACTTCTTTGCAAAAAACATTTTAGAAAGTATAAATGATGACACAATAACAAAATGGGCTGATTTTTCAGATAAATATTACGATACTAATTTAGAGGATTACTTAATGAAATTAGTTTCCAAATATTGGAACGATAGTCCGCGAGACATCTTAGATGAAATTCCATTAAATAATTCACCTATCATTACCCTTTCAAAAGAAGCTATTTCAAACTATGTTTTTGGGAAAGAGGATAACGCGGTAAAGTCATTTCGTTTTCCAGAGGAAGGTATTGGTCTATTCACCGAATTAGCAAAGTTAGAACTATTTGAAATATCTAGTTTGAAGAAGTTTACAAAGAGCTTCGGTATTCCAATAGGAGTAGACCTTTCTAAAAAGTCTGAATATAGCACTCTCATGGATTTTAAACAATATAATACATTTCTTTATTTCGGAGCTGCTCCAACCGCACTTATTTATAAAGAATTGGTTGAATATCAAAATATATTCAATATGTTTGTAGCAGTAAAAACTAATGATGAGCAATTAGCTAATAAGATATATGAAAGAAAAAGATTTATTCAAGCCGTATCAGAATTAAGTAGCATTAGCGTAAATAGATCTTCAGAAATACAAACTTTTAAGAGGGAGTATGAAAAAAATATTTTAGATAATAAGAATAAATTTTCATTAGCTCAATGTAGAAAATATCTAACAGAAGCTATAACAGAGAAGGTTGCGATAAATACAAAAATAACGGATTCAGTTGATGGGGATTTTTTCGAAGTCAAACTATATAACAATTTATTTGAAGTTGCCTATAATCAAATTAAGGACTCCTTGTTAAATAATACTGAATTAAAACGTTGTGAAAATTGTGGTCATATTTTTGAATCAACTCATGGAAAACAACGATTTTGTTCACCATTACCATTTAAAAAAAGAAGTAGCTGTGAAAATAATTATAACCAACGACTTAAAAGAAATAAGGAAAAAGCGCTATCGTTAGTTGAATTAGGAAATAGTATTGAAGAAATATCACAAATTATTAATGAATCACCAGAAACGATTCAGCAGTGGATAATCAATAAAGTAAACTGAAAGAAATAAGCTTTAAATATTTTGGAGTATTTCAACTCACCTATTCCTGTACACACGCCGCCAAGCATGAAAGGAATGGTTAGAGTGGCAAAGGTAGAGTATTTTAAATCATCTAAAGAGAAGGAAATATTTTATTATTACAACGCTAAAAAAGAACAATTGTGGATGTATCGTCACACTTATTATGATTCATTAGGGAAACGTCGCGAGAAGAAGAAAAGCAGTTTCAAAACAGAAAAAGCAGCCCTTCGCTCATTGTTAGAGGTAAAGGCTGCAACTGTGGACGGTGCAACGAAACGCATCGAGAATGACAATCTAACTGTTGGGGAATGGTTAGATATGTGGTTTGAAATGAATCAAAAGAAATGGAAGGTTAGCACACGTGCTCAATATGAGTTATCCGTTCGTCTACATTTGAAGCCATTACTTGGTAAGTATAAGCTGCAAAAGCTGGATAAGCCCACATATCAACGGGAATTCATCGATAAGCTCGAAAAGAAATATAAATCAGGTACTGTGCGATTAGCGCATAATATTTTCAAAATTGCCATTAATGCAGCCATTGAAGAAGAGTTATTGACACGTAACCGCTTCAATAAAATAACCTTCACTCTTGACGAGGACACGGATAACGAAAATTTCCTCTCGATCGACCAGTTAAAGGTATTGTTATTTGATGCAAAGCAAAATGAAAATATAACCGTTTATACTTTTTTGTTAGTGATTGCTTACACTGGTATGCGCCGCGGTGAGGCATTAGGCATCCAGTGGAGAAACATCGATTTTGAAAATAATACAATTACCATCGAGCGTACACGTGACCATGCTGGATCACGTACACCTAAAACTAAAAATAGTTATAGAACTATTTTAGTGGATGAAGCAGTAATGAAGCAACTAGCAGCATATAGAACACATTGTAAATCATTGTTGTTATCTTTCGGAAAAAAGTTAAAAGACGATATTACAAAAGATGACACCTATGTGTTTTTATCAGAAGCAGCCGAGCCTTATTCACCTGATACAATCTTTAGTATCTTTCGCCGAATTATAAAAAGAACCAAGCTACCAAAAGTGACAATCCACGGGCTACGTCATACACACTGTACTATCCTATTAAGCCGTCGTGTCAATGTAGAGGTAATTGCCGAACGTCTAGGAAACACCCCTAAGATGATTTATGATGTTTATGGGCATGTATTAAAAGAAATGGAACTTGAATCTGTAGCGGTATTTAGTCAAAGTTTACAAGGCTAGTGTGGCAAAATTTGTGGCAAATCATTGGTGAAAATGGCTATAAAGCTTGATATATAAAGGTTTATTAAACACCACACGTAATATATACTATTTTAATAATTATTGCGAAGAAAAGAACTACATGCTACAATATTGACACATACGCTTGCTCTAAATGTATTTTCGAGCGATTTGCGTTATACAGGCGATGATAGGAAAAGAGTATCTGTTCCATTTTAAAGCGAGTAGAAGATGGTGAAAGTCTACATAGTAACAGAGAAAAGGCACTCCTTGAGCTAACTTTTTAAAAAGAGGTTTTAAACATCACGTTTAAAACAATCAGGGTGGAACCGCGGGTTTTAGCACTCGTCCCTGGGCATTTAATGTGCCCGGAGACGGGTGCTATTTTTAATTTAGTTCTTACTAAATTGAAAAATTTCTTTTGCGAATTTATAGATCAGTTTTATAAATTCGCTAAAACAAAATTACTGTTCACTCTGTGAAAACTATGAAGGAGGCTATTTTTTATGGCTAACAAATCAATGGAAACAATCGTATCATTAGCGAAGCATCGCGGCTTTGTCTTCCCTGGTTCTGAAATCTACGGAGGCTTAGCAAACACATGGGATTACGGTCCACTAGGTGTTGAATTAAAAAACAATGTTAAAAAAGCATGGTGGCAAAAATTTGTTCAAGAGTCAGAGCACAACGTTGGGCTAGACGCTGCAATTTTAATGAATCCAAAAGCTTGGGTGGCTTCTGGTCACGTTGGTAACTTTAATGACCCAATGATTGATTGTAAGGCATGTAAAGCGCGCCATCGTGCTGATAAAATCATCGAAGACGCTGCACTAGCTAAAGGCGATGAAATTATTGTCGATGGTATGACATTTGACCAAATGAAAGAAACGATGGTTAAGTATGACGTAGTGTGCCCAGATTGCGGTAAGGCTGATTTCACAGATATCCGTCAATTCAATTTAATGTTCAAGACATTCCAAGGTGTAACAGAATCTTCTACTAACGAAATTTATTTACGCCCAGAAACAGCACAAGGTATTTTCGTAAACTTTAAAAACGTTCAACGTTCTATGCGTAAACGTACACCATTCGGTATTGCACAAATTGGTAAATCATTCCGTAACGAAATTACACCAGGTAACTTCACATTCCGCACACGTGAATTCGAACAAATGGAGCTTGAGTTTTTCTGCAAGCCAGGTGAAGATCTTGAATGGCACGCATACTGGAGAGAATTTTGTAAAAACTGGTTGTTAAACTTAGGAATGAATGAAGAGTCTATGCGTCTTCGCGATCACGAAGAAGATGAATTGTCTCACTACTCAAATGCTACAACTGATATCGAATTCAAATTCCCATTCGGCTGGGGCGAGCTTTGGGGCGTAGCGGATCGTACAGATTACGATCTAAAACAACATATGGAACATTCTGGTGAAGATTTTACTTACATCGACCCAGTTACAAACGAACGCTATGTTCCATATTGTATCGAGCCTTCTTTAGGTGCAGACCGTGTAACATTAGCATTCTTATGCGATGCTTATGATGAAGAAGAGCTTGAAGGCGATGATAAGCGTACAGTTTTACGCTTCCACCCTGCTCTAGCACCATTTAAAGCTGCAGTCTTACCACTTTCTAAAAAGCTTTCGGATGAGGCTACTACTGTTTGGGCAGAGCTTCGCAAAGCATTCCCAGTTGACTTTGACGAGTCACAATCAATCGGTAAACGTTATCGTCGACAAGATGAAATCGGTACACCATTCTGTATTACTTACGACTTCGACTCACAAGAGGATGGTCAAGTAACAGTGCGTCATCGTGATTCAATGTCTCAAGTTCGTATGCCAATTACAGATGTTAAAGCATACATTGAAAAACACCTTCAATTCTAATTTAAGACGTATATAAAGAGGGAGTCGCATGATCAGCGACTCCTTTTTATATGCATGACGCTCAGCTTTCACACTTTTGCTCCAACCGACTCATCGGATGTGCCCAGTCGAAACAGAGATCAACTCCACATTACGGCGATAGACAAATTTATACATGTATTCAATAGTTTTTCAGGATATAATTCCCTCTATTATCCCCTTCATCATTTTGATATAAATAAAGTATTATAGTTACTCTTTAAATAACAACAATTCACTACAATCCCAATCTATTAAGATTCAATCTCCCGGGATCAATACTAAAAGCTTGTACATATGAAGCAGAGGGAGACGAGTACTCATGTTTTTGAGACACTACAGGCGTGAATTATGCATGACAAGGATGCTTAGACCACACCCACAGAGAGCGCCCTCCAGCAATAAAAAGTGCAGGCAAGTACATATTTTGGTGAAGAGTCTTCATCCTGAAGGTTGAAATTGTGGGAGGATTCTAGCAAAAGGCAACACTATAAAATTTTTTTGAATTACTTTGGAGGAAATAATTTGAAGACTAATCGTTTTTATCAAATCGCAATGGCCTCGGCATTAGCAACAAGTGCTATTGTCATTACACCCTCGGCACATGCCGCATCGGTATTCCCCGATATAAATGCGTCAACAGAGGAAGGCAAAGCAATTATTAACTTAGCCGAACGAGGCATTATTTCAGGCTACCCAGATGGCACATTTAAACCCGCGAACCCAATTACTCGTACACAAGCAGCAAAAATTTTAGCTGGTATTTTAAAGCTCGATACGGTTCATGTAAAAAACCCCAATTTTAAGGATGTAAAACCTGGCGATGAGAATTATGGTGCTATCGCAGCATTAGCAAACGCTGGCATTATTAGTGGCTCAAATGGCTATTTCAACCCAACAAAAAATATTACTCGTGGACAAATGTCAAAAATGATTGTGAAAGGCTTTAATTTAACGATTACAAACGATATTGACATTCCTTTCAACGATGTCAAGGCGGGCAGTGAATACGAACCATATATAAAAACACTATTTGCCAACAGCATAACAAAAGGTACAACCCCTACTACCTTTGGGCCTCAAAGCAATGTAAAACGCTCGCAATTAGCGTCTTTCGTTGTACGCGCGGAAAATGTTCAAGGCAATGTTACTGTTTACGCTAGTCAATTCAATCAGGACTATATCTTTGCTTCATATGGCGGTATTAACCCAGCTGAAGATATTTTCACATGGGACGAAGAAGAAGATATGACGGAATCGATCACCCTTAAGCCGCTAAAAGAGGGCACAGGCAAATTAGTGCTTACGGGCTTTAACGAAGAAACTGAAGAATTTAAGGATATCTTTTATGTAGTTCATGTGAAAAATGTAGATGGAAAGCTGCAAACAACTCTTCAAGAAGTAAATGAGGCGGATCACGTAGAAAACTTACCGCTCAACTTATTGGAAACTGATTTGAAATTTATCCCTACAGAAGTGAGTATTCAAACAGCAGATGGTCAAGCCTTATCTCCTGAATTATATAGTTTTACATCAACTAATAATACAGCTACACTTGCTATCTATAAAAACGGGCAATATATGCTGACATTCTCCAATGGTACACAACAACAAATGATGGCTGCAGATGTCGATACGTATGATTTCGTGCGCAGTATTGACATGTATCAGATTACAGATGAGTTAGCGTTTTCTAGTGATGATCTATCGTTCGAGCCAACAAGTGTTGCTTTAGAACAGTTAAATTATGAGCCAGCAGCTGTGAAAGCTTCAATAAAGGAAAACAAAGTAAATGTTACACCACTAGCAGAAGGCACTTCTATTTTGCATATTACAGGTAAAAATGGTGAAACTGCTTATTTATATATTGAATTTCTAAAAATCGCTAATAAATGGGCTACTAATTACGAATTCATGGATGATCAAGAAGAAATTTAAAGTAAAATGCCAGAAGATCAATATTATTGGTCTTCTGGCGTTTTTTCTTGATCAGCATTTGTTCTTAGCTTTAATTCAGGCGTTCGCTCAAGCTGCTCAATAAATTTTTTAGTCTTAAAACGAATTCCTGTTTGCTCCTCATAAATTGTTGAAATTATTTTTTTGATAAAATATTTAGTTTCTTTTTTTAATTCTAATTTCCCAATCTGGTCAATCGGTACAGTATAAAACATTCGAATAAGCTTAAGCTGGGTCGGTGTTAATCGAA
The DNA here is from genome assembly GCF_042019215.1 of Lysinibacillus sp. RS11. Lineage (NCBI taxonomy): Bacteria > Bacillati > Bacillota > Bacilli > Caryophanales > Bacillaceae > Lysinibacillus > Lysinibacillus sp. RS11. The sequence goes on from NZ_CP168124.1 coordinate 3,218,655, forward strand.
TGATATAAGGATCATGATGATAGCAGCGATGACATAAAAAGCCTCCCTGCGCAAAGGAGAATGCAAATTCACCATCAACTGAACCACAAGCAGCACACGTATGTAAAATAGGCTGCACACCTGTATAGGGTAGCATTTTCCATTCTACGAATAACGTAATAGCCTCTGGATCATAGCCTTCCTCAATTGCCTGTAATGCTTGTAGGAGCACATCGAATGCAAATGGCTCAGCTTTTCCTTCTTCTACTACACGCTCGACAAGTTCCATTATATAACTTGCATATGCCGTTGCCATTATATCCTCACGAATATGGCGCATTGAATTAAGATGCTCACCTTGTTGCATTGTCCCCATACCCGTATGATGCTGCACCATAAACATGCCATACGTGAATGGCTGTGTCACAGATGCTAATCTACTAGAAGGCTTCTTGGCACCTCGAGCCATCGTAGCAACCTTTCCAGCTTCTCTTGTTAGTAAGGTGACAATTTTATTTGATTCTCCATAGGCTCGTACCTTTAGAACAATCCCTTCCCATTTATAAAGCACTAGTCCTCCTCCTTTCTACAAGCTTCGCATGAAAATAGAGCTCTCCAAAAGACTTTTGGACAGCTCCATTCAAATTTTAGACATACATAGTAATGCTGTAGAATTATTTCACAATTTCACAACAGGATTTATTAATATTCATCTTCACGGAAACCGAAGTCGCGTAAATGTGTTGATTTATTTCGCCAATCCTTCTGCACTTTTACCCAAAGCTCTAAGTACACTTTTGACCCAAGAAGCATCTCAATATCTTTTCGTGCACGTGTCCCCACTTCTTTTAATAGCGCCCCACGTTTACCAATCACAATCCCTTTTTGAGAATCTCTTTCCACCATAATTGTCGCTGCTACACGAATTTTACCTTCATTTTCTTCATCTCGGCGAATTTTATCAATGACAACTGCGATGGAATGAGGGATTTCTTCACGCGTTAAATGTAACACTTTTTCACGAATCAACTCTGAAATAATAAATCGCTCTGGATGATCCGTAACTTGGTCTGCTGGATAGTATTGCGGACCTTCTCGTAAGTATTTCGTTACTGTCTCCAATAGATTTTCAACGTTATTCCCTTGTAAAGCTGAAATAGGCACTATTTCAGCAAAATCATAACGCTCTTTGTAGCTTTCAATTATTCCGATTAATTCGTCAGGATGAATTTGGTCGATTTTATTGATGACAAGGAATACAGGGGTTGGATTACCCGCCAACATTTCAAGGATGAATTCGTCACCCTTTCCAAGCTTCTGCTCTGCATTTACCATGAACATAATAATATCCACTTCACGCAATGTATTTTTGGAAACCTTGAGCATAAAATCCCCTAGCTTATGTTTCGGCTTGTGGATTCCAGGTGTATCAATAAAAATCATTTGGCTATCATTTGTTGTAAGTACACCTTGTACTTTATTTCGTGTTGTTTGTGGTTTATCACTCATAATCGCGATTTTCTGACCAATGACACGGTTTAAAAATGTTGATTTCCCTACATTCGGTCGACCGATTATGGAGATAAAGCCTGACTTGTAGCCATTGTTAGTTTCCAGCATTCTCTAAATCCTCCGTTGTAAATGCAAACGGTAGTAATTCGCCTACAGACGTTACCGTGACATCACCTTTTAAATTTGTTAAATATACAGGCATAGATGGCGCACAAAATTCCATCATCACTTGACGACAAGCTCCGCATGGCGCACAAGGTCCTTCTGTATCAGCTACAATAGCGATCGCCTCAAAGTCATAAATGCCCTCGGACACAGCTTTGAAAAATGCTGTACGCTCAGCACAATTGGTCATACTATAGCCAGCATTTTCAACGTTACAGCCATGAATAACTTCTCCATCTTTCGTTAAAAGCGCCGCACCAACTTTAAATTTTGAATAAGGTACATAAGCCTTTTCACGCGCTTTTTTTGATTCTTCTAGTAATGCATGCATATCAATTGTCATTAATGTTCACCTCTAAATAATAAATAGCTCATCACCATAATGTGGGTTGATTTCCATTCCAGCTGTGCGTTTCCTTGGGGCGTTCGATGAGCCGCTTGGGCCAAAAGGATGTTGTTCACGAACGCGCTATCATAGGACAGGATGCTCTTAGCCTTCGCTCCTCTATCGCTAATCCCTAAGAAGTCACCTAGCCTCCACTCCAATCAACTTATATAAATGGTATACATTTTAACAAATGTCATACCAAACTTTTGGTGATGAGTCTAATACATCATAAATTCTCCAGCACAATTGCTACTACTTCATGACCGATTAATAATAGTTTTAGTAATGTTAAAACCATTTCGGTATAAAGATGAGTAATCCGATTATAGCACTGAATATCGCAAATACAAGCACTGCACCCGCTGCAAGATCTTTAGCCTGCTTAGCGAGTGGGTGCATTTTTGGTGAAACTAGATCCACTACTCGTTCAATAGCAGTATTAACTATTTCAAGTGCAAACATTAGTGCTATTAATATTAGCACTATATACCATTCCACACGTGATAAACCTGTAAAATAGCCAGCAATTAAAACAATTCCTGCACTTAGCAAGTGAGACTTAAAGTTTTGCTCTTTACAGGCTGTAACGATACCTTCAAAGGCATAACCAAAAGATCGGATATATTTGCGAACATTCATTTAATCTCGCCCTAAGCCAAAAGATTGTAAAATTTCATCCTGCTTACCGAACATAACCTTTTCATCTTCTGGTACCATATGATCGTAACCAAGAAGATGTAAAAAACCATGAACCGCTAAAAAACCTAATTCTCGTTCAAAAGTATGGCCATATTCATCCGCTTGTTCTTTCGTGCGATCCGTTGAAATAATAATATCGCCTAAAATGCGGGGCATCCCTTCGAATGTTACTTCCATTTCTCCCTCGCCTAATTCCTCCAAGGCAAACGAGATAACATCTGTAGGTTGGTCCTTATCACGATATTCTCGGTTTATTTCTTGAATCGCTTCATTTGTCACAAACGTCACTGACACTTCTGTTTCCGGCTCAATATTCTCTACCTTCGCAGCATGCTGTAAAAGCTTTTCAACAAGCTCCATATGCTCTGCAGCTACTTCATTTGTTTCATCTGTAAAATCAATTGTTAAAATCATAGATCCTCCTACTTATCTGCCTTTGGGTATTCAATACGTGAGTGGAAAATTCCATTCAACGTTCCACAAAGTACTCGCTCTATACATTTTAACTCTTTTATTGAAATATCGCATTCATCAAACTGATTGTCTTGTACTCGATCATCAATAATTGAGCGTACCAACTTTTGAATTTTCTCTGCATTCGGTTCTTTCATCGACCGAACCGCTGCCTCCACACTGTCAGCAACACTAATAACTGCCGCTTCCTTTGTTTGTGGTTTTGGTCCTGGATATCTGTACTTTGTTTCATCAATACATTTTCCTTCTTCCTTCGCTTTAAAGTAGAAGTATTTCAACAGACTAGTCCCATGATGTTGCAAGGCAATATCAATAATTTCCTGTGGCATCTTATAACGATTTAGCATTTCAGCCCCATCAGTTGTATGTGCGATTATAATTTCCGCACTTGTTTCCGGGGACAATGAATCATGCGGATTTATACCAGACATCTGATTCTCGATGAAAAAGGCAGGACGTTTCGTTTTGCCAATATCATGATAATAGCATCCTACACGTGCCAGTAATCCATCTGCTCCAATTTCCTCACATGCTGCCTCTGCTAAGTTCGCCACCATTACACTATGATGATATGTTCCTGGAGACTCCATTAGTAATTTTTTCAGCAATGGATGGTTTGGGTTAGAAAGTTCAATTAAACGCAACGATGACAACAAACTAAATGCTGATTCAAAGAATGGTAAGAGACCCATTGTAAGAGCCCCTGATAGAAGGGCCGATACCAATGCAGCGATAAAGTAAAACAGCCACTCTGGCAAACCATAGGAAGACTGTGTCATCAGTAAATAAAATGCGATAAACGACATATTTACTAGCCCTATGACCCCAACTGCATGTAGAATATGCGATCGCTTTTCCATACTACTTAAAAAGAATAAGCTCGCAAAGCCTCCAAAAATTATATACAGTGTAATTTCCATCTGCATGACAGATGAATAACCCTCTTGAAAAATAACACCAGCAGATGCCGCTGTCATTACTGTAATAAGAACGGCAGCACGATCATTCACTAATAGCCGTACAAGCATCGTTGTCAACGCTGTTGGGAAAAGGAATGCAACAGTAACATCGAAGCCCCCTGCGACCAGGCTAATAAATTTCATTAGCAGGATGGATAAACTATAAACAATTACTGTCACCAATAAAGCCTTACGTTTCTTGTTTTCATCCTCAACCGAACGTTCAAATAAAATAAATATGAACACCATTTGTAAAAGTATTAAAATGATAAGACCTGCAATCGGCTTCATCGATACTTTATTACTCACCATACCTAGAAGCTCTAATTGACGAAACGCCTCATTATCAATAATTTGACCTTCCTGTACGATGATTTGACCTTGAAGAATTCGAGTGGGTTCAACCGATTCCTTTGCCTGCTCTTTTCGAATTTTCGTTTGTTCATCGTTAATCGTTTCGTTTTCGATAATACTTGTACGTCCAATTAAAACTACCGTATTAAATATTTTATCTGGATAGCCTCGTTGTCCGCGAATTTTTGTTTCAAAATCATTTTGAGCCGCAAACAAATTTTCTGAACGAATGGATTTTTGTAAATATTCCTGCACGAGTTTTGATAGTTGCGTACTTGTTCTTTTTAAATCTTCTTCACTTTGTACTAACAAACCTTCTAGCTGTGAATCAGTAAAAATAATGGGCATTTGATCTGAATCTATGGATTCAAATTTTTTTCGGAGTTGCGCCACTTGATCGCCAATTGGAACTGGTTCTTTTTTGCTCGCAACATCCTCCTTTACTTCAAGAACATAGTCAAATAAAGAAGTTACAATCGCAGCTCGCTGCTTGGCGACATCCTCGGAAAATTCATAAACTGGTTCTACAGCGTTTGCTGCTTTTTCTCGCTCCTGTTGGGTTTTATAAGTATCTTCAATCGTTTTAGTAGATCGAACTGTTTCAGGCGCTAGTTGTAAAGGTTTAAAATTATATGTAACACCTTTAACATTGCCATACATAAAAACAAATTGTAGGGCTCCTGTTAAGATGAGAACGACAATTAAAAAGTAGCGGAAACCAATAAGTTTTATGAATTTTTGTAATTGTTTCTCCATCTGGCACCTCCTCTATCTACCTACTATCATACCAATTCAAAAAACATTTTTCCCGAAAAATGTATAAGAAAGTAAAAAAACAGCTATACAAATTGTATAGCTGTCACATTTTTTTCCATTTTAAAGATCCTTCACCATAAGTGTGGTTGATTTCCGTTTTATGTCATCCACAATTTTTGGTGATAAGCCTTTTTCCAACTAATTGCATGTAAATCGATATTGATAACGAATTTTGAGGTTACACTTCAATAGTTTTTTAGTATGAACTATTTGCATCTAGTGAAACTTTAAATTCGTTACACCTGTCCTCACTTTCGGTACAGACTTTAATTCGTTGCACCTACCGTTCAGTTTCACTCCACTTTCGATGCAGACTTTAATTCGTTGCACCTGTCGCTTCGCTTTCGGTGCAGACTTTAATATGACCGCTTTAGCGGTCATATTAAAGTTGCTGTTCTTCGTAGGCTTTGATGATTTTGGCTACGATTGGATGACGTACTACATCACCTTGCTCTAAAATTTGGAAATCTATAGACTTTACATATTTTAGTGTTCGCTCTGCCACAATTAATCCCGATTCTGTATTTTTAGGTAGGTCGATTTGTGTTTTATCGCCCGTAATGACCATTTTTGAGCCAAAGCCTAGTCGCGTTAGAAACATCTTCATTTGTTGATGTGTCGTATTTTGGGCTTCATCTAAAATGACAAAAGCATCGTCTAGCGTACGACCACGCATATACGCTAAAGGTGCAATTTCGATTGTGCCTCGTTCAATAAGTCGTTGAGTTTGTTCTGTCCCGTAAATATCGTTTAGAGCGTCATAAAGAGGGCGTAAATACGGATCTACCTTTTCCTTCAAATCACCTGGAAGAAAGCCTAAAGATTCCCCTGCCTCTACTGCAGGGCGTGTTAAAATAATACGCTTAACGTGCCCATTTTTTAGCGCCTGTGTTGCCATGACTACCGCTAAATACGTTTTCCCAGTACCAGCTGGACCGATACCAAAAACAACGTCTTTATGACGGATTGCTTGTATGTATTCTCGTTGACCGATTGTTTTTGCACGGATAGGCTTTCCTTTCGTCGTGCGTGCTATTTCTTCATCATATAGTTCTGCAAAATATTCGATTGTTCCTTTTTGTGTCATTTCAATAGCTGTTGCAACATCACGTTGATCAATATTAATTCCTTTGCGAATGACCTTTAAAAGAGCATGTAAAAGGAATGTCGCTTGTTCCTTCGCATCTTCTTCACCAGCAAGCTGAATTTGTTCACCACGCGTAATAATGTGGACATGTAGAGCCTCTTCGATTAACTTCATATTGGCATCGGAAATTCCGAGTAGCATGACTGCCTCGTTTGGATTATCCACTTGTAATACAGTTAAATGTTCTGACATAATCATTCTCCTTGTAGGCCTTGTATTGGACTGGCAATGTTTTCATTGACTAAAAATAGAACTTTCCCTTCAACTGTACCATTCCCCCACTTTACCTGTAAAAGGTTTTCTTTTTTTATAACCGTTTTCGTAGGTAATGAACGCAGCACCTTTTCATGTAGTAATGGTATGAGCAATGAATCTATTTTGGATTCATCAAGCTCAACTTGCATTTTTTTAGTGTACTGTTCCTCAACAATCGAAATATATGGATCGAGCCAATTAGGTAGATCTTTCTTTTGCACATAGTCAACTTTTTCTTTATGAATGCCTTTCACTAGTACACGCCACCGCTTCTGTTGTAGCGTTTCCATCGTGAGCTTTGTTGGAATTTTAAACGAACATTCAAGCCAATAATCAGCGTAAACCTCTCCCTTTGCCCCAACAAAAACATCGTCTTCACCACTTTCAATTACTCCACTTACGAGCGTATCACCTTCGTACGCTGTATCATTCACTGAAATTTTACGTTCACCATTCTGAATATTAAAGTGAGTAATTACACCACTTTTTGTTGCTACTAAATGCGTAGCAAGTTTTTCATTCGTTTGTTTAGTTTGTTTCGGGGACTCCTGAGGCCGTAAAATTACACGTCCGCCATACTTTTCAATATGCACCCACGAAAGATCTCGATGCTCTTCTAAAAGCTTCTGACGAATGACAGCGTCTGAAGGTAATACTTTTTTAGTCATGGGCGTTTCTAATTGAAATGTATTTTGAAAGGTCTTGCCTAGACGTTGCTCTAACTCTGGTGATGCCGCTTCTATGTCTACACGCCAAATAACCTGTGCACATAGTAATGGAATTAATATCATCATCGCTAGGCCAAGTAAGGTCCAAAGCTGTGCCCGAAAAACATGAAGCTCATCAGCATAATAGACAGCCATTTTAAGTCGATAATGACTTCGTTCACGACGAATTTTGGATAGATAGTGCATAGTTGTTTCAAAAGCAACCTCTTGCTCACGAAAGACAACACGCTTTAATGGTACATGTTGTGCGTGCAATGCTTGAATAAAAGGATGAACATTTTCGTGGCGCTTTATACGTATGATAATTGGTCGATTATTCCACATTATCGCTCACACCCATATCCTTTGTCATTTTCATATGAAGCTCCTGCAAATCCTCTACAGAAAGATGAAGCATTTCTTCTTTAAGAGCATTAATTTCTACTGATTTTCCACGCACAGTAATATGATAGTCTGCATAGATAAAAGAGCATGACGAAGCATCAGCATGTAGGAAACGGTATGGGCCAATGATTTTTAATGTTTCATATTGGAATAATTCAAGTAGTGGCGTTAATTGAAATAGTTTTCTCATAAAAAATGCCTCCTTCTTCGGCAATATATGCATCGAAAAAGGAGGACATGCTGATTATTTTCTTTTTGCTTTCGGTGGACCTAAAACTTCTGCCATTACAACAGCCTGCATGAATGATTTTTTTGAATTTGGTAATTGAAAAGCCGACTGTGATCCAGCTACTTTCACCTCTTTTTTCCCAGCTGCCAAACGACCAATACTTTCTCTTTTCGTGGTACGACTAATTGTCTCAGTTGGGATTAACGGTGGTGCTATATAACTTGGCATTTCCTCTTTCACTGCTTCTTCGACATTTTTCTTTGACTTTTCCACTTTAGGCTGCTCATTGTTCCAATCTCCTAAAAATTCACGTGTAAAATCCTCAAAGCTTTGCGCTTTAGCAGTAGGACGTTGTTGTTGAACCTCCTCAACTGGAGGCTCAACATATGAATCCTTATTAAAAGGTGGCATTGTTTTTTGTTCTTTCTTATTTTTGGATTTCCCGAAAATAGAGCTGACTATGGCAATTATCGCAATTATAATTAATTGTTCCATTTATTAGTACCGCTCCTTTCCGTTTCTATGCGTTAGATTCATTGGTTTCTGGCTTATCTGAGCTTACTTTAGAAATGGAGTCTCGCATAGCTGTATCCGCTTGAATATTACGGTAGTTCATGTAATCCATAATACCAAGATTACCTGAACGTAGAGCCTCTGCCATTGCCTGTGGTACCTCAGCTTCTGCTTCTACTACTTTTGCTTTCATCTCTTGTACACGCGCAATCATTTCTTGCTCGTTCGCTACGGCCATTGCACGACGTTCCTCTGCTTTCGCTTGGGCAATGTTTTTATCTGCCTGCGCTTGTTCAATTTGTAATTCTGCACCGATGTTTTTGCCGATATCAACGTCTGCAATATCGATCGATAAGATTTCAAATGCTGTCCCAGAATCTAGACCTTTTGATAATACAGTTTGAGAAATCATATCAGGATTTTCAAGAACTGTCGTATGACTAGAGGCACTACCGATTGTAGAAACGATCCCCTCACCTACACGGGCAATAACTGTTTCTTCACCAGCACCACCGACTAAACGTTCAATGTTTGCGCGCACTGTAATACGTGCCTTCGCTTTTACTTCAATCCCGTTCATAGCAACACCTGCAATAAATGGTGTTTCAATAACTTTCGGGTTAACAGACATTTGTACAGCTTCTAATACATCACGACCTGCTAAATCAATTGCCGCACAACGTTCAAATGTTAACTCGATATTTGCACGATGAGCTGCGATTAACGCATTGACTACTCGGTCAACATTACCACCTGCTAAATAGTGACTTTCAAGTTGATTAATCGTAACAGGTAATCCCGCTTTATGTGCTTTAATTAACGGGTTCACGATTCGTGATGGGATTACACGACGTAAACGCATCCCGATTAACGTGAAAATACTAACACGGACACCTGCTGCAAGTGCAGAAATCCACAGCGCCACTGGCACAAAGGTAAAGAATACCGCGAGCACAATAAACAATACGACTAGCCCTGCAATTGGACCTATTAAAGCTAAATCAAAACCCATTTGCTATTCCTCCATCTCTTTTTCTGTTGGTCTCACAACAATACGCGAGCCTTCTACTTTAATAATTTCTACATGTTCCTCTGCATCAACGTAGCCACCTTCTGATACTACGTCAATACGTTCACTACCAAATAGCATTGTACCTGCCGGACGGAGTGGTGTAATTGTTTTACCCACTTTTCCGAGCAACTCTGTGCGATTAACGTTAGACACATAGCCTTCTTCCGTTGTTGTCGCATCCAACAAGACTAGCTTGTTTAAAACATGCAATTTTTTACCGAAAAATTTCATCAGAATCACCATTCCTATTATCGCTACAACAAGAGCAATGAAAATCGCTAAAATCATTTGCATCATGTTTGCACCTGCCAGTATTAGACTTAGTAATATAAGTACACCACCTAAAACACCAACAATACCTCCGGGGACAAAAAACTCCGCAATGACAAGAGCTAAACCTACAATAAATAAAAGTAATGTTTCATACCCAGCCAAGCCTGCTACCATATGACCGAAGAAAAATAATCCAAGAGCTGACAATCCCATTACACCCGGAACACCAAAACCTGGCGAAAACAGCTCCATGACAAGCCCTAAGCTAGCAATCGACAACAGTATTGGTATTATTATTGGATTCGTAATAAAACGAGCAATTTTTTCTGAAAAAGTAGGTTCAATCTGTACGACATCACTACCTTTTAATTGCGTTTTTTCTAAAAGGTCTTGGAAATTCGAAACGGTTTCTTCAGAATAACCAACTTCTTTTGCCTCTGAAGCAGATAAAGTTAATAATCTCCCTTTTTCTGCCCGATATTGTGGTAAATTAATGGATGCATCAGCCATTGCTCGTGCATATTTTGGATTGCGATTTGACGATTCCGCAGCTGCCTCCATTTGAGCAAGCCACGCACTATGAGCCTTTAAATCTGCCATATTCCCTGCTGAGTCGATTACTGCAGCCGCACCGATTGTTCCATTTGGCACCATATAGATTTCATCCGCATGTAAGGCTAAAAAGGCACCTGCAGAATGCGCGTCTTTGTTAATATACGCAATCGTACGTATGTCCGTTGCATCCATAAGCATAGCAATTTCACCCGCTGCATTCACGAAACCTCCAGGCGTATGAATGTCTAGAATTATTGCTGTTGCACTGTTTTCTTCCGCCTCTTTAAAAGCTCGTTCTAAAAATGCGTGAAGCCCTCGTTCTACTTCATTATGAATAGGTATGTGGTAGACCTTGCTACTTGCAAAAGCCGACGTTAATGGAAACGCTAACAAAAAAGTCATCCAAATAACTAATAAATAGCTGAGGAACCTCCGTCTTCGCATCTTTTTCCCTCCCTTCTAACATGCTTCTCTACTGTATATACGACTGACCATGTAAAAAGTTTCACAAATCCTAATAATTTTATTATACAGTGATTATTACATCTGTGGGACTTTATTAGTCGATATAGTTACCAATGTATCAACGGTAACATAAAAAGCCGAATGGATCGCAATGATCACATTCGGCTTCTTCGATATGTACGTAAATTTGAGCACAAAGTAAAATACCCGAAATTAACCAAAAAATGATTAATTTCAGGTATATTTTTGTCTGCTCAGTGAATCATACAATTGCGTGTTATGAACGTAGGGATTTTTAATGGGAAATTAAATTACCACTTACGTTTACGTGCAGCTTCTGATTTCTTTTTACGTTTAACGCTAGGTTTTTCGTAGAACTCGCGCTTTCTAACTTCTTGAATTGTACCACTTTTTGATACAGTACGTTTGAAGCGGCGAAGAGCATCTTCAAGCGATTCGTTTTTGCGAACGACAGTTTTTGACATCTCTCTTTCCCTCCCTCCGAACACACGTCAGTACACAAATAGGCAAATAACCTTCTGCTGTGTACTAAAGAATTATAACGTATTGTCTAAAAATGGTCAATAGAAAGTGTAAGAATTAATATGGTGAATTTTTAATTTTATTTCTTGAGGAATTTCAGGTTGATTTTTTGACCACAATAAATTGAATCTTTTCATCTTCGGAGGTATCTTTATCCCCGCTGATTATTAGGGCAGATAGACCCCACCTTGTTTGCCCTTGGCGTTCTCGTGCCCGTTAATGAGGGATAATTATGTATTTCAAAAAAATTTATGGTTTACAAAAAATAGAATATAGGCGTAGAATAATCACATTCAATTGCATAACAGCCTAATCTCAATAATGTTTGAGAACGGAGGAACCAGTATTTTGGGGTTAATTCTGCATGAGCAGAAGGAATGAGAAACTCTTTCGCCATTCTACCCGTCAGCTAACTTCGTCGGCTCCAGCGAAGGGGGTCATGTTAGACCACTATTATGAGTATGTTTATTTTTTAAGCCTTTATAATCTTGAAACATACAAAACAGTTGGTCTTTTTATTATGTAAATTTTTTTAATGATTTTAAAAATCTTTATCCAAACATTGAGGAGATTAAAATGAAAACAGTTAAAAATAAATTAAATCCTCCTAAAATACTGGTGTTGGGCTTTGCAACTATTATCCTGATTGGAACACTTTTGTTAACTCTTCCTATTTCGACAGAGAATGGTCAGGGACTTTCTTTTTTAGACGCATTATTTACGGCGACTTCTGCAACGTGTGTAACTGGCTTGGTTGTTGTGGATACTGGCGATACATTTTCAGTATTTGGAGAACTAGTCATTTTATTTCTTATCCAAATTGGTGGATTAGGCTTTATGACGTTTGCAACATTATTATTTTTACTATTAGGAAAAAAAATTTCCTTAAAAGAAAGACTTTTATTAAAAGAGGCCTTCAATAATATTACAATGGCTGGTCTTGTCAAATTGGTTAGACGGATATTACTTTTTACTGCAGTAATTGAAATAATAGGTGGTTTAATTTTATCTATCCGTTTTTCGTTCGATATGCCTGTAGGTAAAGCTATATATTATGGTTTTTTCCATTCCATCTCGAATTTTAATAATGCTGGATTTGATTTAATGGGGGGCTTTAATGGGTTGACCGAATATGTAGACGACCCGTTTATCGTTTTAACTATTTGCGCTCTTATTACAATTGGGGGCTTAGGGTTTATCGTCATAAATGAACTATATGAATATCGGGAAACAAAACGCCTTTCCGTGCATTCAAAAATTGTATTAACCACAACGCTTATTTTAACAGTTGGCTCGACGTTTTTAATTTTCTTATTTGAATATGGAAATAGCAAAACTATTGGACCATTGTCTGAATGGGGCAAATTTCTTGGTTCATTATACCAAGCTGTTACCCCAAGGACTGCTGGTTCTAATACTCTTCCTATAGGAGACTTAACACAATCCACACTATTTTTAATCATCTTACTAATGTTCATTGGTGCAGGTTCTGGTTCCACTGCTGGCGGAATAAAAATAACAACCTTCGCGCTTTTAGTTGCCACGATGTGGTCACAAATTAGAGGGAAAGAAGATGTTGTCCTCTTTAGACGTAGAATAGTTAACGAAACCATATTAAAAGCTTTAACAGTCACAATGTGCGGAATGATGATTGTTATACTCGTCACGTTTGTCTTAAGTATTACCGAGCAAGGACATAGTTTTATGATGTATTTATTTGAGGCAACCTCTGCGTTTGCTACAGTTGGACTTTCAATGGGTCTAACTCCAGAGCTATCACCTGGTGGCCGACTCGTCATCATATTGACAATGTTTGCAGGTAGATTAGGTCCATTAACAATTGCTTTTGCCATAACAAAACGACGGAAATCTGAGGCATTCCGTCATCCTAAGGGAAATATTATGATTGGGTAATCACGATAAAGGAGTGTAGAGTGCAATGTCTATTAAACAATATGCTGTAATTGGCCTAGGTAGATTTGGAACAAGTGTAGCTCGCAGATTACATGAAGCTGGGCAGGAAGTTTTAGGAATCGACATTAATGAGGAAAGAGTCGAAGATGCCGAACTATATGTGACACATGCAGTAGTCGCTGACACGACAGAAGAAAAAGCTCTTACCTCTTTAGGAATAGGCAATTTCGATTATGTCATCGTTGCAATAGGCAATGATATGCAATCGAGCATTTTAACCGTATCGTTATTAAAAGAACTTGGCATCAAAAAAGTGATTGCAAAGGCTCTTGGAAAAAGACACGGGCAAGTTTTAGATAAAGTAGGAGCTGACTGGATTATCTATCCTGAAAGAGATATGGGAGAGCGAGTTGCCAATCAGCTTCTCTCACCCAATATGCTAAACTATATTGAATTATCAAAAGAATACAGTATAGAAGAAATTATGATTCCTTCAAAGATGGCTGGACAAAATATGCGAGATTTAGACCTTCGCGCGAAATATAATGTAAGTGTCATTGCCATTGTTCGAGAAGGAGACATTATCATTTCTCCCTCACCTGAGCAGATTATTGAAAAAGAAGATTTATTAGTAATGATTGGTCACCGGAAGGATCTTGCTTTATTCGCAAATATCGAATAAGCAATCAAATAGGGTATATCAAAAGGAGTTTTCTTTTGATATACCCTATTTCTTTTTCTTATTTGCTTTAAAAGAATTTCTTTCGATCTCTATCATCTTTTAAAATCTCTACAGCTTCTCTGAAACGTTGAGAATGGACAACTTCTCGTTCACGTAAAAATTTCAAGCTATCATTTAAATCCGTGTCATCTGATAAATCAATAATCCATTGATATGTGGCACGTGCTTTTTCTTCAGCTGCAATATCCTCATATAAATCAGCAATCGGATCCCCTTTAGCCTGAATATATGTTGCAGTAAACGGTGATCCAGCCGCATTTTGATAAAACAATGCTCGATCATGATTGGCATAGTGCTCGCCAAGGCCCGCTTCTTTTAGCATCTCAGGAGTAGCATCCTTAGTGAGTTTATAAATCATTGTTGCAATCATTTCTAAGTGGGAAAATTCCTCGGTCGCTATATCGGTTAACAACCCCACCACTTTATCAGGAATAGTATAGCGCTGATTCATATACCGAAGTGCTGCTGCTAATTCTCCATCTGCACCACCATATTGCTCAATTAAATACTTTGCTAGCGTCGGATTACATGTACTCACCTTTACAGGATATTGGAGCTTCTTTTCATAATACCACAAAAATAATTCCTCCTAGTTACTCATAATCAATTATGCCTCTGCATAATTGCGTCCGAATTCCGTGACATATACCGGAGACTTTAGACCAACAGATATTTTTTGTGCGAAAGCGCAGTGCTAACGTAGCGGCAGCACAAGGGTTTCGTCTGTGCAAAAGCGTAGCGGCAACAACAACAACAACAACAACAACAACAACATAACGTTGGTCACTCAGGCGTTTTCACAGGATGTGAAGTTCTTAGCCTGAGTTCCTTTATTTCAGCGGATGTTTAGGCATCTGATGAAAGTAACCCACCCCCGCATTCATTTCAACACCTTTAGGGGTGGTGGACTTCTGCATCTGCCGTTTCACTTTCGTTACAAAAAAGAAGTTAGACTTGCCATGGCCATGGTGTATCAATCCAAGTAAAAGGATACTGCGAATAACTTCTGCCAAAATTCATCAGCGGTCCAAATTTTTGCTCGAACTCAACCTTAAGTTTCATACTTTTTTCTGTGTTTTCATTAAATTGTTGAATGGCATCATAATCGTGAGGATGCGTATCTAAATAAAGATTTAATTCCACTATTACAAAATCTATTGCTTGTAATTCCTCCAGGAGCTTATAAAATTCGGGTGGCATTTCTTTACTCATGCTTCATCCCTCCTTTTTGAGGATCTGGATAAGGGCTAAATAGTTGGGGCCAAAGCGTTCCTGATTTAAGAGCTTCTTTAGGGGTTGGGTATTGAGGTAGCCCAGGTGGTTGAAAACCCATATACAGCTGAGGTGGTGTAGAATAGCTTTTCACTTTAATAGGCTTACAAGGATCGAATGGGCTAATATAAGGCTTCCAATACTTAAATTGTGTAAACATTGTATCCTCCCTTCCGCAATCAATTGCATCAGTGGAGTATATGAGGCAGTTCAAGGTTTTATTCTGGTGGAAATTAAAGGATACTTCACCAGATGAGCGGTTCATCACCAAAACATGTGGTTGATTTCCATTCCGACTGGGCGCTTTGCCGCTGACGCTTCGCTTTCGCGCAGATAAAACATTTGTTGCTGTCGCTTCGCTTTCGCACAGATAAAACATTTGCCGCTGACGCTTCGCTTTCGCGCAGAGCAGAGCTTCCTGGGGGCGTCCGATGAGCCGCTTCACTCGCGTTGCTCGCTCTAGGGTCTCGGGCCTACACGATGTAGGTTACGAAGGCGTTATCACAGGACGTGATGCTCTTAGCCTTCGTTCCTCTACCGCTGATCCCCAAGGAGTCACCCAGCCTCCACTCCAATCAACTTATTTATATAGTATATGTTTTAACAAATGTCATCCACAACTTTTGGTGATGAGCCAGATGAGCACTAATCAAAATAACGAAAAGTCACATGTACAAAGTAGCATACGCAATGAATTGGATGATGAATCTGGAATCAAGGTTAAAAAGCCACCTAAATGGTAGCCTTAAGCTTGAGCTGCTGCTTTATTTAATATCCGATATTGTACTATTGCAATAAGATATAGTAGAATCCCTAAAATTATAAATAAAAGAGATACTGACATCACTTTGTAGAGTCCAGCAATTATTGAGCCTATAGCCATTCCTGAATAACGGATAAAATTAAAAAGTCCAAGTGCAGCCCCTCTGTTGTCGCAATACTCATTACTTATAATAGTTGAGAAAAGAGGAGGAGCAAAACCGACAGTTATTCCATAGCAGAATAGCACAATACTCAATCCAGCTATTGAACTTGCTTGTAACAAGCCAAATAGAATCACTTGCAATGGCATTAAAACTAAAATAGCGAGAAGTAATTTTTTTAGTGCTATTTTTTTCTGTAGACGTTTGTATAATACACTTCCTATAATCATGCTAACCGTTAAAGGTAAATACAGTATACCAATTATTTGCAATGAGACATGGTAATAATCACTGAGGAGTACTGGTAGGTAGACAAGAATAGAAAAGTATATAAAAAATACAAAAAAACCTAAAATGAACGAAGTTACCCCTGTACGATTAGATAGAACGGTAATGTATATATTTAAAATACCTTTATTATTAGATGGACGACTTTCCGCTCTATCACCAGGAAGTAAATACCAAAAAAGCATTAGTAGGATAATTGAAATAGTAAAAAGAAATAAAAAAACACCTGAATATCCAGAATAATGCCCAAGTAATCCACCTAAAATTGGCGAAATGGCAGGAGCAAGAGTGAGAAGTATTTGATATGTTCCCATTGCACTTCCTCTTGCCTCTCCTTCAAACAACTGCGCAATCATATTAATCGCCACTAAAGGGATGATTGCAGTACCAACGGATTGAAACATCCTAAAAATCATAAATATCGTAAAATTCGTAGAGAATGCACAAACTATTGAGGAAACACTAGTAATCACTAAACTAGTAATTAACAACTCTTTTTGGCTTCTTGAATCAATATATGTCCCTAAAACAATCTGCATAATTGCTGTAACAAATATAAAACCACCAACAGTGAAATTTACCCAATTAATACTCACTCCAAATGAATCCCGAATAAGGGGAATTGTTGGGGTGTATATATTCTGAAATAAAGAAGCACAAAAAGCACTGATACTCAACAAATACAAAACAAGTACTTTATTTTTGAATATTCGACCGCGCAATTTAATCACATCCACTTTGTTCTTCATTATCTTTCAAGCTTCCTGTAACAACATTCAAAAATTTAGTAATAGCATCTAATTCTGTATCACTAAATTTTTTTAGTAAACTTAAATATTTATTTCTTGCTTTTTGATGTAATTGTTCGTGAACAAGGGCTAATCTTTTACCTGACTCGGTTAATACATAATGAATCTCTTTTTTATTCCTCTCAAGCTGAGTTTTCGCAATCATGTTGTTTTGTAATAACTTTCTTACAGCTTTTGTAATAGCAGGCTTGGAAACATTCAACTTACTAGATAACTCACTATTATTAGCTGATCCACATTCCTTAACCATTGCAACAATATGTAATTGAGTAAGTGTCCAATCTAATACAATTGCATCACTTTCTTCCTCTCCCCTGCTAGCAACACTTCTTTTCTTTTGCGAAGCTTCTCTTTCAGTAATAAAGTTTTGCAAAGCATCTATTACTTGTTCCTTCTTATCCATTTATACTTCTCCTTTACCACGTAATTATTGTTAACCAGTTAACTATAATTCAAAAATACAGCAATCTTTTTATTATGTCAATTCTCAGTAACTTTCTTCTGTGACATAAAACACCCCATAAATGTTAATTATTTTTTCTAACATTTACGGGGCAATTCTTTTTAGTAGATGCTTTTCACGATTTTTGAAGAATAACCTAGCATTAGGGTAGTTTATTGCCTCTCCCTACAATTTTAGTTTTTCTAAGAAGTTACTCTTATAAAACTGACGACCAATAATTTAACAATAGTACAACTACTTTATTTTACTATCCCATTTCCCAGAAACGGCAGATAACATTAACCAGGGCTCGATCACTAAATTAATGAAAATATGAGCTACGATTGGAGCAAAGGTACTTCTTCCAGCCATAATATATAATATTGCGAGAAGACTTCCTAAAATTGTAGTACATATAATCACAGGTAGTGCAATCTTCCACTCTCCTCTCAAAAGTATCCATGCACCGTGAGCCATTCCAAATAGTAGTCCAGAAATTAGTATTTGCAATATATCTGAAAATGCAATAGATAATAAATATTCCATAAGTAAATGTCTAAAAATCACTTCTTCAACTATTCCAGTCACAATAGCAGCCCATATACCGATTATTTTAAGCCAGGAAAAGGTAAATAAATGTGCTCTTACGAAAGGTAATGCAATGATTGTATAGGCGATGTAACCTATTACAATCAAAAGTATAAAAATCCAAATATATAAATGTGAAATTACTTCTCTCCTATAGCCAATTCCTTGTTCAATAAAACCTACTGGATTATTCACAAACCAAAAAATTATACTGGCCGTGAGAATAATCGCAATAATCGTCAATATCCAACCTGTTTTAATTCTTTCTTTTGAAGTAGTTAATGCCCCCATACGATAAATCAACCTCCTTTTTGAGCTCAATATATCGAATGAAAAGCACGCAAACAATGCGTTTGGAGTAACATGTTGCCACGATTGTGTAACATGCCTTTTTCAAAGAATAACCTGCATTTTCCCAAACACTGGGTATGCTATAATTTTTTGAGAGGTGATAATTCTGAAAATAGAGATAAAAATTGATACAGAGTATGAAGAACCACACATTACAATTTGTACAGCAAAACTTACTCCAACGATTCAAGCTGCTATTTCATTATTACAACAAGAGAATGAAGAACAAATTTTAACAGGAATAGCCAATAATAAAACATATATCATTAATCCAAATTCAATTATTGTTATTCGAACTGAAGGCAGAGAATTAGCTTTATACGATGAGGATGATCATCGTCTTATTTTAAGTAAACCTTTATATGAATTAGAGCAACTATTGGGGAATAATTTTATACGGATTTCTAAATCTGCAATTATAAACCTATCAAAAATTAAAAATATTGAGGCTTCATTTAATGGCACAATGGAAATTGAGCTTGTTTTAGGCATTAAAGAAGTAATTTCTCGTAATTATCGTAAGCAATTTAAAAAGCGTTTGGGGGTTTAAATAGATGCATTTTATTAAGAATGTAGGATTTGGTATAAGTATGGGATGTACAGTTTTTGTTGTTATTAATCTTTTTGGTTATTGGATTTTTGGAGACAATTTTTTAGAAGCTGTTATGGCTGATTTCATACATCAGGTTTTAGGTTCAATAATTGTAGGCGTTGCTTGTGTATTACCATCATCTATTTATAAAGTAGAGCGTTTAACGTTTTTACAACAAACGGCTATCCATTTTACCATTTCTATAGGAATATTTTTAGTTGTTGCGTTACTTTTAAATTGGATTCCAGCATCATCTCTAGGATCGATTCTGTTAATGTTATTTTTCAGTATTTTACTTTTTACTATTTCTTGGCTGCTATTTTATTTATATAACCAAACTGAAGCGAAAAAAATGAATAGAAAGATTGATGAGCTAATCAATAAGCACCATAACAACCTATAATAATTTTATACAAAAAAATGATGTGAAATTTCAACTCACATCATTTTTAGAATGGATGATTTGGTCTATAGTTTAAGGTTTTTAGGTAAAACAGGTAAGCGCAAAAAGGCTTCGAGATGCCTGAAAGTTACTAGAATAACAAATCAGAAACTACTTGTACAATTAACAAGAAAAAGATAATAGGTAAAAGCGTTTGAATCCATTTGCCTTTCATATAAGGTAAAATTTTCAATCCAATAAACGATCCGAAAATTGAGCCAACAGTTACAGGTATAGCAATTCCCCAATTCATAATGCCTAAAAAGTAGTAAAAGACAAATGCTCCTGAACAACTTGAAAATGATATGATTCGTGTAAATTCAACTGCTTTTATATAAAGATAATGCTTTTTCAAATAATACGTTATATTCATCAATGCTGATCCTGGTCCAAAACCCCCATCATACATACTAATAAGAAATGGAATAGCCAATGATGTCGGCTGTACTTCCGTTTCTTTTTCATCAGCTGCTAGAAATTTATTGCTCTTTACTACAATGAAAAAGGCAAAAATAAGTATGATACAAGCGATAACATTCATTATTTGCTCGGATAATCGAGTAGCAAAAAATGCACCCATTACACCGCCAAAACTAGAAATTATAATAAGGGGTATAACGGTTTGAATTGAAATATTTCTTTTTACAATAAATGTTATAACATTTGATAAAGCTGAAACGCCTGTTGCAAATTTATTGATCGCAACAGTTGTGTGTATTGGAACTCCAACTAATAACATAGCAGGCAATAAAATAAATCCAGCTGCACCAAACATAACACCTATAATTGCGGCAATTACCCCAATAATAAATAGTTGCAATCCATTTATTGAAATCCACTCACTTAATAAAACTCCCATAAAATCACCTCTACCTTAAAAATACTGATATAATCCATATAAAACAATTTAATATTTTTAGCGAATTCATAATTTTTTTTTATGAAAGAGGTGTTTTATGAACTTACATGCATTACGAATTTTTACTAGTGTAGCTAAGCTAGGAAGTATTACGGCAGCTGCAAATGAACTACGCTTAAGTCAACCTGCTGTCACAATTCAAATACGTAATTTAGAAAGAGAATTAAATCTAAAATTAATCAAAAATAAAGGGCGTGGTATTCAACTTACAACAGAAGGACAATACATTTACGAACAAGGTCAACGCTTATTTTATTTAGAAGAACAAATGACTGAGAAAATAAAAACATTTATAACAAAAGAAGAAAAAATACAAATTGCCTCATCCTATATTCCGATTAATTATGTTTTGCCTCCGTATATTGCGGAATATAAATTGATGAAGCCAAACGTAAAATTTTTTATTTCATTAGGAAATGTTAAGAATGTAGAAGAACAATTACTAAATTATCAAGCTGACTTTGGATTTGTGGTTCAAGGCAATCTAGAACGAGAGGATTTAAAGTTCGAAAAAATAGTAGACATAGACTTTTATTTTGTCGCACATCCATTGCATAAACTGGCGAACCAAACGGTACCGCTGAAGACTTTATCAAAAGAGGAAATAGTTTATCGAGAAAAAGGTAGCGCCACGCTAGATTTACTTGAAGCTATATTTTACACAAATGATTGTCCTTTACCTAAAGTAGGCGTCCAAATGCAAGGCTTACATGAATCGATCAAGGTTGTTGAAGCAGGTTATGGCTTTATGCTTGCCCCTTCTTTTAGTGTGACAAATAGCATTGAAAGCCAAAAGTTAGCTCGGATTTATATTGATGGAGTTGATATTAAACAAAGCTTATTTATTTGCACGAGGAAAAATGAAACAATTGAACACCCCTTTATACAATTTCTAAAAGAAAACTTAGATATAAAGTGATAATTAGGTTATTTAACTGGTGTAATGATTAACCATCTGTATTAGAGGCTCGTTCATCACCATATCGTGTGGTTGATTTCCGTTCCGACTGGGCCGCTTTGTTGCTGACGCTTCGCTTTCGCGCAGATAAAACATTTGTCGCTGACGCTTCGCTTTCGCGCAGATAAAACATTGTTGCTGACGCTTCGCTTTCGCACAGAGCAAAGCTTCCTGGGGGCGTCCGATGAGCGTAGGGCAAGGCTAGTACCTGGACACAATAACGTACAGAACCTCCCTTTTATCGCAGAGGATCTAAAAAACCTATCTAGGTGCATTATATAGATGGACTGCAGCAGCGGCATGAAGTCCAAGTTTCAATAAAAGTGGGGCTAGTTCGTAAAGAACAACCCCACCACCTACTATATTTGATTTAAGTAACCTTAATAATTAGAATCTGCAATTAGCCCATTCATAATGGCTACACCAGAACTTGCTCCAATACGAGTTGCTCCAGCATCAATCATTTTTTTCATGTCCTCTAAGCTTCTAACACCGCCAGACGCTTTTACACCTAGCTCTGGACCTACTGTTTTACGCATTAAAGCAATATCCTCTGCTGTAGCGCCACCTGTAGAGAAGCCTGTTGATGTTTTCACATAATCCGTCCCTGCTGCGACCGCTAGCTCACATGCTTTCACTTTTTCTTCCTCTGTTAGTAAGCAAGTTTCAATAATAACTTTCACTAGCGCACTGCCTTTTGCCGCTTCAACAACTGCAGCAATATCCGCTTGTACAAGGTCATAGTTTTTATCTTTTAAAGCAGCGATATTAATGACCATATCTACTTCTTTAGCGCCGTTAGCAATCGCATCTTTTGCCTCAAATGCTTTAACTGCTGGAGTATTAGCACCTAGAGGGAAGCCAATTACAGTACAAACTAAAACATCTGAGCCTTGTAAAAGCTCACTACTATATTTTACCCAAGTTGGATTTACACAAACAGAAGCAAAGCTAAATTGTTTTGCCTCGGCACAAAGTTTTTCGATTTGTTCTTTTGTTGCTTCTGCCTTTAATAATGTATGATCAATCATACGCGCAAAATTATGTTCCATTATTAGACTCTCCTTCTATCAACAAGTTGTACGTACCTCTTTGGCATCATACCATTTTTTCACGTTGTCGTCTAATTTCTTTCTTTTTATTAGATGACAATTTTGGTAACTCTTAGAAATCTCACTTGATTCACTCCCACAAAGTTACTGCTCAGCATGTAGATTTTTTAAAAGAAACAAAAAAGGATTGTCCTATCAAAAAATGATAGGCAATCCTTTTACTATTTAACTGTTTCTAATACACGCACAAATTGTCCTTTAGAATGAGGATAGCCAGCTTGGGTAATTTTCACCTTCACAAGCTGACCGATTAGGCTTTCCGGACCTTCAAATACTACTTTCAAGTAGTTATCTGTATAACCTGTTAAAAGTCCTTCCTCATCACTTCCATCATGCACGAATTCTTCTGGAATTACTTCTAGTACTTGATCCTCAAAGCGAGAAGCATATTCCTTCGCCAATTGGTCATTTAAAGCGATTAAGCGGTGAACACGTTCGTTTTTAATATCCTCGTCAATTTGGTCCTCCATACGTGCAGCTGGTGTGCCTGTACGTGGAGAGAACGGGAATACGTGTAATTCAGAAAACTTATGATCACGAATAAAGTTATACGTTTCCATGAACTCTTCTTCAGTTTCTCCTGGGAAACCTACAATTACGTCAGATGTAACTGCTAAGTCTGGTAAAGCTTCATGTAGTTTAGTTAAGCGTTCACCGAAAAACTCCATCGTATACTTACGACGCATACGTTTTAAAACAGTGTCAGAGCCAGATTGGATTGGAATGTGTAAATGGTTAACTACGATTTTTGATTCACGTAACACTTCAATCACTTCGTCTGTTAATTGACTTGCTTCAATCGAAGAAATACGGAGACGTTTTAAACCTTTAACATTCGCCTCTATATCACGTAGTAATTGTGCTAGGTTGTAATCTTTTAAGTCTTGTCCATAACCGCCTGTGTGAATACCAGTTAAGACAATTTCAAGATACCCTGCATCCACTAGTTGTTGTGCTTGGCTTAATACTTCCTTAGGGTCTCGAGAACGCATTAACCCGCGAGCCCACGGAATAATACAAAAAGTACAGAAATTATTACAGCCCTCTTGTATTTTTAAAGATGCACGTGTACGGTCTGTAAATGCTGGTACATCTAGTTCTTCATACACACGATTTTTCATAATGTTGCGTACAGCATTAATCGGTTGACGCTCATTAAGATATTGCTCAATATAACCAAGCAATTTTGTACGATCCTGTGTTCCAACAACAATATCAACGCCAGGTATCGCCATAATTTCTGCTGGAGACGTTTGAGCATAGCATCCTGTTACACAAATAACAGCATCTGGATTTTGACGAACAGCACGTCGAATGACCTGACGTGATTTTTTATCCCCTGTATTTGTTACAGTACACGTATTAATGACATAAACGTCGGCTTGCTTATCAAACTCCGTACGTTCATAGCCTTCTTCTTTAAATAACTGCCAAATTGCTTCTGTTTCATAATGATTTACTTTACAACCTAGAGTATGGAAACTCACGATTTTTGATCGCTCGTTACTCATAATATATATCATCCTTTCAAGAGTGCACTACAATAAATTAAATTATCAACGTGTCTTATAATAGCACAAATAAATATAATGAGCCTAGCTTTTTGGCTATGCTTATTATATTTCATCAAAAACAGGCACCATTTTTAATACCTGTCATTTGTTTCTATGACTTAAAAGTAGTCTTCCCTTAGAACTTAATCTTCGCCTGGGTGTTGATAACGTCACAAATTCACTAGTGCAGGACCACCAGTAAAAAGGTGATCTTTCTACTATTATAGGTATCATGCTTTTGACAAAAATTAAGACCGCCCATCACGGAATGGTCTTTTTCTGGTTATATAAGTATAGTTTACCATTAACTTAATCTTGCTCACAGTACGTCAGTCGCGACCTGCCTCGTAAAGCTTCTGTGCCACCATAGCAGGCCTTGTACGCTCTGTAAAGTGGTCTCCGTCCCCTACGATCAGCCGGAACTGACCGAGTCGTCTGGACATATTCGGATGCCAGCCGTAGCCCTCTCCTTGTGGCAATGCGTTGTCTTGATAAAAATAGACATAACTTTTGGGCGTAGATAGCGAGTAGAACGCTTTAAGATCCAGTTTCTCGAAAAGTGGCTTTGCCGGTTCGGGAGTGACGCCTTCATACATCCATTTAGCTTCCTCAAAAGTGGCCGTATTGACGAACGAATCTCGAAACAAGGGAAACGGGAGCATAATAGTATCGTCCGTTGAGCTAGCTCTGAGCTGTTCAAAACCTTGTCTCATTTGGGGCGGGAACTCGTCAGCAACCGATTCTCCGTCTTTCAGTACGAACGCGTCCCAGAAGACAAGTCGCTTTATGCGTTCAGGTACTTGCTCTGCAACCTTTTGGATGACTGTTCCTCCGAAACTGTGCCCAACAAGAACAAAGTTACGTAGGTTCCATTTTGTTATAAAATCAACGATGGACTTCGTGATCATTGCATGTGTGACATTTTTGTTCGGATTTTTGCCGTGACCTGCATATTCAGGTGTATAGACGATATGCCCTCGACTGCGCAATTCTGCAGCTACACCGTCCCAGAAGTGCGCATCGGCCCAAGAACCATGAACAAGCACGAAGGTAAGTCGTTGCTGCGATGGTAAACGGTGTCTTTCATCAAATTCAGGAGCACCATTGTTCCTGATCGACCATCCTTCAGAATAAGGGGAGTAATAAAAATCGCTTGGCATCAACCTATAATCACGATAGGGAAATTGAAGATAAGGATACATGAACAAGACACCCTTTCAATTCGATATTCATTATCAGCTTATGCCTACTGCCTTTGAGAGGTTCTAACACTCTAATCACCAAGAAACACAAGAAAGAGCTGAAGCCCTATTACCCTGTTCTTCTTTGAACTCCCAATGTCTTAACATTTATTTCAATTTATATGTCTTTATTTTTGTAAAATAGATGAATATCGCAATTCACTTTAACGACTATTCATACTATAGATTATAGGAAGGAGGGAATTAATTATGTCTCAAGATTATGGTAATGGTGGTTATGGATCTGGCTCATCATTTGCTCTAATTGTCGTTCTATTCATTCTTCTTATTATTGTCGGTGCTGGTTTCATGATGTCAAAATATTATTAATACTCGACATTGTCTCTAATGCTCATAACTATTAGGATAATGAAATTTATCCTTTACACCTTCAAATTAGTAAGGGTCACTATCCTCCGCGTGACCCTTTTAATTTTGCCTCTTTCAAAGTCATACTCTACCTCTCAAGGTATAATTAAAGCCACGCTCAAAAGAACGTGACCTCGATAACTTATTTAGAAAGCTTATAAACAACATATTGATTTAATGATACATCTCGTCTTCTACTTCTTGTACCAGCTGCTTATGCAATGTCTTAGGAACACGCACATTAAATTTACCACTGTATTCGTGATCAATGGGTTCAGGTAATCCTGCAATGCTTAAATAGGGAATTTTACTAAAAAATCAAACCTATTCCAACGAGTTTATGTGGACTATGTATTTTAGCCGATTCAAATTTTTTTGAATCGGCTCTTATGTTAGAATTACTCATTGAGTAGGGGTTTTTCCTACTCCTTCAAGCCTTACCACGACTGCATTTATTCGCAATCATAATGACGTTTACTCAGGCACAACCTAGAGATGGCAACTCACAATTTTTGACCGCTCGTTACTTTGGTAAATTAATTATACCTTGGGATAATTGCGTCCGAATTCGCCTTTATGCTTACACAAAGTACTTGTTACAAAAAATATTTGCTAAAAGAAGATAAATTATAAAAAGCAGTTGAAAATTAGATTGACCGAATTTTCAACTGTCAACTCAATTCTTGGATTTTTGTCTATGGCCATTAAATATTTCAGGGCTTTTTTTATGATTACAATTTTTTATGATTACATTTTTTTATTGAACAGCCCTTTTTATCATTTCCAGACAGAAGACTCCCACTTCAATCGTTAGCTACGCAGTGGGTAGTCAGTTCATGTATTATAATCCTCTAAAACTAGTGATTATCATTGACCAGCAGGAGGAGTAAGTCCTAAAAGAACAGGAGTTATTATTTGACTTCCAGGTCCAAGGCGAACTTGTTGAACTTGCACTACTTTCACAGTAAGTTCCAGCACAATTTTTTCACGTAATGTGCTGAAAGTACCTTCTGGTTCTGCCATAACTGGTGAAAAATCAAGTTCAAAGAAGTTTGCAGCTATTAACTCGCCAAATGGTTGTTCATTATATTTAACAAGATTTTGGAAGAAAGCCTTATCCAATCGAGCATCCATTTGAGTGTTTTCATTTAGGAAGTTTACTTCTGCAAACTCGGAAATTCCAAAGATCGGAGTAGGACCTTCCGGTGTTTGTGGGAAAGTAAGATCTGTAAATCCAGAAAACTGAACATCGGCAATTCTATCTCGAAGTGCCCCATTACATGCTGCTGAAGCATATTCTATATTTTTACGAATATGCCCTGCTACAAATAATTTAGCCCTTGTTACCTTAAAAAAGTCAGTGGTACCAATACGTGCAAAGCTAACCGGTACTAGTTTAACTTGATTTAGGAATACATTTTTTTTCACTCTTTTGATTTCAGTTGCTGCTGGAGTAAGCGTAATATCCGACTCCACAACTATTTGAAGTGTCGGTTCTGCAAGTACAACTGGTACTTTAATAATTGGACCCGTAACTGGTGTAGCGTGTATTGGAGTAACTTCACTAGCTAATGGTATTTGTTCAGTCGATGACACTGGACAAGGAAGGCATTGATTTTCTAATTGTTCACTCAAACAAATTCCTCTTTTCATTTTTTTTAGTATTAGAGAGCGCTCTCTATATTGCTAGAATATGTAGTAATTAGCTATATGCATAGACGTATATACTAGTTATTTAACTGATAATCAATTATGCCTCGTCAGAATTGTAGCTGTCGCTTTGCTTTCGCTACAAAAGGCATTTGCTGAAAGAAGTTAAAAAAAGATTTTTGACGTGAACAATAAGTTTCAATTATCCTCTAGACCCTCAACACTCGAATTTGCTGTACTTGTAGCATATGAACGACTAATTCTAATACCATATTTTGGCACAGTTGATTTGAATGAAGTAATGACTCATTTTCTGCAAGAACTTCACTCATAGTGTGTAATGCCGTATACTCAATATTTTGATTTATAAAGCCTTCAATAAATAAATTTCCCTTTAACGCTGTACAAGTCCCATTACCTAATGATTGAGAAAACTGATTAGGTACAAATCTACTATTGGTTAATACTATCTCATTCGAGATGTCTTTAACTCCTGCAATCCCATTGTCAAATACAAAATATTCTTCCAGGCATATTTCAATTTTGTACTCTCCTACTACAACCGGAACTCTAATATTCATAAAGTCATCTGAAGTGCAAGAGTGATTATTTGTCTCTCCTTTTTTAATTGATTGTGTATTATGTAAGGGAACTGCAACTGATTTAAACGGATTATTCTTCTGATTATTGTTATCAAAAGTATCATTTTTCATTAAAAATATACATTCATTTATTTTAGAACGAACCAAACGACAATTAGGCTGTTCAGGATAATCCATCGTTGTATTAATTAGTTTGGTTTCAAATTGAGGAGAAAGGAGATTGTTTTGATCAAAAAATTCAAATGTATTTTTAGCGATCTCACCACAGATAGGCGCATGGAGAAAATCATCAATTTCTACATGGGTAGAAATTAGGATTTTTTTGGTTAGAGAACATACTTTTCCTTGTATTGAATCGGGAAATGCACTGACATGACCTGCAGGATTGGTTTTCCCCATATCTTCTGTATCTGTAAGACTCATAATTTTATCCTCACCAGCGGTTTCAGAAAAACTTATAAATGCACGATCAGAGTCTGGTTGAGCTGCAAAATCTTGTTCTTCCATAGGATTGGTTCCTTCTGACTCTTCTGTTTTAAGAAAATCATTCATTCCATCCTCAATTTTAATTTCAGAAGTAAAGAGCAGTTCACGTGTGGAATCTAGATGTGCTGCTACATCCTGTTCTTCTACAGGATTCGTTTCATCTTCCTCTTCTGTTTTAAAAAAATCATTCATTCCATCCTCAATTTTAATTTCAGAAGCAATGAGTAGTTCACGTGTGGAATCTAGATGTGATATTACATCTTGTTCTTCTACAGGATTCGTTTCATCTTCCTCTTCTGTTTTAAGAAAATCATTCATTCCATCCTCAACTTTAATTTCAGAAGCAATGAGCCGTTCACGTGTGGAATCTAGATGTGCTGCTACATCCTGTTCTTCTACAGAATTCGTTTCATCTTCCTCTTCTTTTTCAAGGAGATTATTTATTTCATCCTCAATTTTAACTTCAGAAGCAATGAGTAGTTCACGTGTGGAATCTAGATGTGCTGCTACATCCTGTTCTTCTACAGAATTCGTTTCATCTTCCTCTCCTTTTTCAAGGAGATTATTTATTTCATCCTCAATTTTAACTTCAGAAGCAATGAGTAGTTCACGTGTGGAATCTAGATGTGCTATTACATCCTGTTCTTCTACAGAATTCGTTTCATCTGCCTCTTCTGTTTTAAGGAGATCAATCATACCATCCTCAATTTTTATTTCAGAAGCAATGAGCAGTTCACGTGTGGAATCTAGATGTGCTGCTACATCCTGTTCTTCTATAGGATTCGTTTCATCTACCTCTTCTTTTTCAAGGAGATCATTCATTCCATCCTCAATTTTAATTTCAGAAGCAATGAGCAGTTCACGTGTGGAATCTAGATGTGCTACTACATCCTGTTCTTCTATAGGATTCGTTTCATCTACCTCTTCTTTTTCAAGGAGATCATTCATTCCATCCTCAATTTTAATTTCAGAAGCAATGAGCAGTTCACGTGTGGAATCTAGATGTGCTGCTACATCCTGTTCTTCTACAGAATTCGTTTCATCTACTTCTTCTTTTTCAAGGAGATCATTCATTCCATCCTCAATTTTAACTTCAGAAGCAATGAGTAGTTCACGTGTGGAATCTAGATGTGCTATTACATCCTGTTCTTCTACAGGATTCGTTTCATCTGCCTCTTCTGTTTTAAGAAAATCATTCATTCCATCCTCAATTTTAATTTCAGAAGCAATGAGCCGTTCTCGATTGGAATCTAGATGTGCTGCAAGATTCGCTACCTCTACAGGGCTACTTTTATCTTCTTTTTCTATATCAAGGAGATCATTTACAAAATCGGAATCAGGAGAATTTAACATTTCACATGTAGAATTAAGTTCAGATGTATAATCTTGTCTTTTTGGAGGCTTAATTTGACTCTTACAAATGATGAAAACTTGTTGCTTAGAAGAAATTCCCTTCATCTCACTATAGTTAATCCATGGAGTTTTCATTAATTCACTCCTCGTAATAAAGTTTTAAGAAATAAAGTGCAACAGTTAATTCTTAAAATATTCCTACGCTTTTTTTCAACTAAGACATCTTCTTGATCGATTTTTCGTTTAAACTTTTGAGTTCTTCTAGGAAACATGATCAAAATTCGTTTTCTTCAAGAAAAACTCACGTAATAACCCATTTTATTACAAATGCCTAAAAACAAGCACTTTTCTATTGTTCCCCGGAGATATGTAGAAGTGTTTAGCTTATAAAGATGCCCATATTACGAATGTCAGCAGGTACAATTTAAACAACAAAATTATAAGCTATTTTTATTTTGAACTAAGTGTTGCACTTATCATTAAAACCATTTTATGCTTTACTTTTACTTTTGTCACAGAGCATTCCAAATTTTAGTAACAATTGAGAGGCGCTGACATAGCAAAAAATTGTGCATTACTCCAAAAAACAGTCATAGAAAAAACATAAATTGTTAGTAAGTTTTTCCATAGCAGAATATTATAATAAGGCAACATGTCAGTGAATTCTAATCGTTATCTATCACAAAAAAGGCAGTTGAAAGTTCGATTCAACCGAGCTTTCAACTACCAAGTTAAATATTGAATTTTTTTCAGGGCCCCTTGAAATGCCCTTTTTTATCTCCGTTGCTCCTCTATAACGCTAAAGATTTAACAAGGATTAGAAGGAGACTCATTAACTGGTGGAGTCAATCCTAAAAGATCAGGAGTTATTACAGAACCACCAGAATCAAGGCGGATTTGTTGAACTTGCACTACTTTCACAGTAAGATCTAGTACAATTTTTTCACGCAATGTGCAGAAAGTACCTTCAGGTCTTGCCATAGTTGGTGAAAAATCAAGTTCAAAGAAGTTTGCTGCTACTAACTCGCCAAATGGTTGTTCATTGTATTTAACGAGATTTTGGAAGAATGCTTTATCCAATCGAGCATCCGTTTGCGTAGTTTCATTAAGGAAGTTCGCTTCGGCAAACTCGGAAATTCCTAAGATTGGAGTAGGGCCCCCACCAGTTGCTGGGAAAGTAAGGTCTGCAAAACCAGAAAACGGAACATCAGCAATTCTATCTCGAAGTGCCCCATTACATTCTGCTGCAGCATACTCAATATTTTTGCGAATATGCCCTGCTACAAATAATTTAGCTCTTGTTACTCTAAAAAAGTCAGTGTTATCAATACGTGCAAATC
The DNA here is from genome assembly GCF_042019215.1 of Lysinibacillus sp. RS11. Classification (NCBI taxonomy): domain Bacteria; kingdom Bacillati; phylum Bacillota; class Bacilli; order Caryophanales; family Bacillaceae; genus Lysinibacillus; species Lysinibacillus sp. RS11. The sequence continues at coordinate 3,250,111 of NZ_CP168124.1, forward strand.
TAACCGGTACTAGTTTAATCTGATTTAGGAATACATTTTTTTTCACTCTTTTGATTTCAGTTGCTGCAGGAGTAAGCGTAATATCCGACTCCACAACTATTTGAAGTGTTGGTTCTGCAAGTACTACTGGTACTTTAATAATTGGACGCACAACTGGTGTAGCGACTACTGGAGTAGCTTCACTATTTAATGGTATTTGTTCAGTTGATGTTACCGGACAAGGTTGGATTTGATTATTTGATTGATTATTCAAAAAAATCTCCTCATTTCATTTTGTATTTTTTGAGAGCTCTCCATACCAGAATATGCAGCAATTGAATCTATGAATAGACGTGTATACTAGTTTTTTATTTTAAAAAAGGATTTTTGAGCTGAGAGATAAAAATGAACACAAAATGCCAGGTACTCACCGTTGTCGGCACCTGGTCTAATTGTTACTATCAATTATAATAATTTTTAACTTCTGTTTTAAAGTTTTCCAATACTTGTTCCTTGCCTGATCGCTGGGACTTACCTTTTCCCATTTTATGCTTTTATTTATTTTCTCGTAGTGTAAAATACCGAATCCAAAACCTATACACAAAGCTAATATTGAAATTGTAATTGGTATTTTACCTATTTCAAACAAACGAATATTAGATATTTCAGGAAAAGAATTGGTATATAAGCCTGTAGCAATTAATGAAGATTTGAATCTATTCTACATTCACTAATTACACTTGTTATTAATTGATCCTATTCTAACTAGTTTTTTGTATTACACAATGAAAAAGAGCCGATTCAAGTTTTTGAATCGGCTCACATTGTTAGGATTACTTATATTAGCAGTATTATGGTGATTTCTATCTCTTCAAAACTTGTCACAACTGCATTTATACTCAATTATACTGACGTTTACTCTTGCACAGCTAAGTGTGTGAAAAGCCTCATTTGACAAGTTTAATAGCTATGTCATTCAAATTCATAAGATATTGCAGAAAGTGCATAAAGCGGCGCTGTTTCTGCTCGTAATATTCTGGGTCCTAAAGACATCGTTTGAGCACCAGCTTGAAGCAGAGTATCTGCTTCTTTCCTTGCTATGCCACCTTCTGGACCAAAGATAATAAGAATTGATTTCGACTTCTTCTCATGCACGTTTTTTAGCTTCTCCGCAAACCTTGTACGTAGTTCTGCTTTTGCATCCTCTTCATCCGCTATAAAAACTGCGTCGAAATTGCCCATTTGTTCAACTAGCTGTTTAAAAGAGATGGGCTCATAAATTTCAGGGATCTGTGTACGATGTGATTGTTCAGCTGCTTCTTTTGCAATTTTTTGCAAACGTTCTTGCTTTTTTGCGCCCTTCTTTTTATCCCATTTAACGATGGAACGCTCAGCTTCAAATGGCAGTAGGGCAAACATTCCAAGCTCTGTTGCCTTTTGTGTAATAAGCTCTAGTTTATCGCCCTTGGGCAAACCACATGCCACGGTTACATGGATAGGTAACTCAGGAGAAGGAATCGTCTGTCCTATAGATTGGACAAGTACCTCTTCTTCTTCAAAGGCAGTAATTGTGCAAATATGGGCGATATTTTGTGCAACTACAACGATTTTGTCTTCCTCTTTCATACGCATTACTCGTTCAATATGTCGCGCGTCTTCTCCGCTAATACGCGCTTCCTCTATGGTCGTCTCAATAAAATAACGCTGCATGTTAAACACTCCTTTATAACAAGAAGAGAAAACGCCAAATCACAAGCACTCGGCTCACGATTTGGCGCTTCCTCAGTCAATTTATTGTGGACGACGGGCAATGATAGCTACCCAATCTTCCATTAGTAATACTTCTTCGATCACAAAGCCTGAAGCTTCTAGTTTTGCTTTTACATCATCACGTTTTGCGCCGATGATGCCTGAAGTGACATATAATCCGCCCGGTTTAACAATTGAAAATGCATCGTCAGTAAAGGACATAATAATTTCAGCTAAAATATTGGCTACAACGACATCTGCAGGTTCCTTTACTGTATCCAGTAAGTTCCCATGGAATACAGATACTTTATCATCAACTTTGTTTAACACAATATTTTCTTGTGCTGAACGTACAGCTACTTCATCTAAATCAAGCGCGTGTACGCTTTTAGCTCCTAATAAGGCTGCACCAATGGATAGAACACCTGACCCTGTTCCGATATCGATAACCGTATCTCCCTCTTTTACAACCTTCTCAAGCCCTTGTAAGCACATAACAGTTGTTGGGTGTGTTCCCGTACCAAAGGCCATACCAGGATCTAATTCAATTATTAATTCATCTGTTGATACTGGTGCATATTCTTCCCATGTTGGTACGATTGTAAAGCGTTCAGAAATTTTTACAGGATGATAGTATTGCTTCCACGCTGTTGCCCAGTCTTCTTCGTTTACTTCCACAATCGATACAACATTTTCACCAATATCGATATTGAAGTTCGTTAGATTTGTTATAGCCGCTTTAATTTCTTCGACTGTTTCGTTTAAAAAACTAGATTCTGATAAGTAGGCTTTAACAATAACACCATCTTTCGGAAAATCCGCTTCATTTAGTGCATAAATCTCACCATATTGATCTTCACGTGGCTTAGCAAATTCAGCAGAATCCTCTATAACAACACCACTTGCCCCAGCTTCATGCAAAATATTCGAAATTGCTTCTACCGCTTCATTTTTTGTATGAATGGATAATTCTGACCACTTCACGTAGCTCTTCAGCTCCTCTAATTATTCACCTTGGAATTTTTTCTTAAATTTATCAAAAAGTGAACTTCCTTGTTCTTCAGGAATATCGCCACTAATTTCCGCAAATTCACGTAGTATTTGTTTTTGTCTTTCTGTTAACTTTTCTGGCGTTACAACTTTTACTGTTACATATTGATTCCCTGTGCCATAGCCATGTACATTTTTGACACCTTTGTCTTTTAGACGGAATTGCGCACCTGACTGTGTCCCCGCAGGAATACGTAATTTTACTTTCCCGTGAACAGTAGGAACTTCAATTTCATCACCAAGAGCTGCTTGTGGGAATGTCAGTCTCAGTTCGAAATAAATATCATCGCCATCACGTTCAAACTCTTGGTGTCCTTGAACGCGGAACATAATATATAAATCTCCTGCTGGCCCTCCATTTATACCTGGTTCACCTTGACCAGACACACGAATTTGCTGACCATCATCAACACCTGCTGGGATTGTTACTTTGATTTTCTTACGTTGTTGGATTTTTCCTTCGCCACGACAAGATGAACATTTTTCTTTAATGATTTTACCTGCACCCTGACATGTCGAACAAGTACGACGATTCATCATACGGCCGAATGGTGTATCCACTGCCTGATTTACTTGACCAGCACCTTTACATGTTGAACATGTTTCAGGGTTAGTTCCTGGTTTTGCACCAGAACCGTGGCAAGTATCACATACTTCATCTTTAGGAATTTCGATTTCTGTTTCTTTCCCAAAAATCGCTTCCTCAAATTTAATATTCATACGATATTGTAAGTCATCACCTTTGCGTGGTGCATTCGGGTCTTGTCGGCGACCGCCACCACCAAAGAACGAACTGAAAATATCCTCGAAGCCGCCAAAGCCGCCGCCTCCGAAGCCACCACCAAAGCCTGCATTTGGATCTTCGTGACCAAATTGATCATAGCGCGCCTTTTTTTGATCGTCACTTAATACTTCATAAGCTTCAGCGATTTCTTTGAATTTTTCATCTGCACCTGGCTCTTTATTAAGGTCAGGATGGTATTGTTTTGATAATTTACGGTAGGCTTTTTTAATTTCATCTTTAGAAGCCGATTTCGTTAAACCAAGCACCTCGTAGTAATCGCGTTTATCCATGATTCACACTCCGCTCTTTTTGCATAAAATCTATTGTATCATGCAGTTAAAAAAACTGCCTCTATTTTTATTATTAAATATTCATTAAAAATGTAACAATATATGTTTTTTCACTTTTCCCTACACATAACCTATAGAACTAGACAATTAAAGTGCAGTTTGTTGAATGAAATATATAAAAATAAAGAGAAAAGCCAAAGCCGCAAGCGGTCTTTGGCTTTTTCACTTAACTAGCTACTAATTATTATTTATCGTCTTTAACTTCTTCAAAGTCAGCGTCTACGATACCGTCGTCTTTTTTACCAGCGGCCGCATCTGGACCTGCTTCGCCACCTTGAGCTGCTTGAGCAGCTGCTGCAGCTTGTTCATATACTTTCATAACTAATGGCTGTAATACGCCTTCTAGTTTTTCTTTAGCAGATTTAATGCCTTCTAATTCGCCAGCTTCAAGCGCTTTTTTCAGTTCATCACGAGCATCTTCAACAGATTTTTTCTCTTCTTCTGAAATTTGTTCGCCTAAGTCAGCAATTGTTTTGTCAACTTGGAACACTAATTGGTCTGCTTCGTTGCGAAGATCTGCTTCCTCTTTACGTTTAGTATCCGCCTCAGCATTTGCTTCAGCATCTTTTACCATACGTTCGATTTCTTCCTCAGATAAACCAGAATCAGATTGGATAACAATTGTTTGTTCTTTGTTAGTACCAAGGTCTTTCGCTTTAACAGATACGATACCGTTTTTATCAATATCGAAAGTTACTTCGATTTGTGGTACACCACGTGGTGCTGGTGGAATATCCGATAATTGGAAGCGACCTAATGTTTTGTTATCTGCTGCCATTGAACGTTCACCTTGCAGTACGTGAATGTCTACTGCTGGTTGGTTGTCAGCTGCTGTTGAGAATACTTGTGATTTAGATGTTGGGATCGTAGTGTTACGGTCAATTAATTTTGTGAATACGCCACCCATAGTTTCGATACCTAATGAAAGTGGAGTTACGTCAAGTAAAACTACGTCTTTTACATCACCAGTTAATACGCCACCTTGAACAGCAGCACCCATTGCTACAACTTCGTCAGGGTTTACACCGCGGTGTGGCTCTTTATTAGTTTCTTTACGTACAGCTTCTTGTACGGCTGGAATACGAGTAGAACCACCAACTAAGATTACTTGGTCAATTTCAGATGTTGATAGACCTGCATCAGATAATGCTTGACGTACTGGACCTACTGTACGGTTTACTAATGGTAATGTAATTTCGTCAAATTTTGCACGAGTTAAAGAAATTTCTAAGTGTAATGGACCCGCTTCACCTGCAGTGATGAATGGTAAAGAAATTTGAGTAGATGTTACACCAGATAAATCTTTTTTCGCTTTTTCAGCTGCATCTTTTAAACGTTGCATAGCCATTTTATCTTTTGAAAGGTCAATGCCATTTTCTTTTTTGAATTCTGCTACAAGATACTCAATGATAGCGTCGTCGAAATCGTCCCCACCTAGTTTATTATCACCAGCTGTTGCTAATACTTCAAATACTCCATCACCTAATTCAAGAATAGATACGTCAAATGTACCACCACCAAGGTCAAATACTAATACTTTTTGATCTTGATCTTGTTTATCTAAACCATAAGCAAGTGCAGCAGCTGTTGGTTCGTTGATAATACGCTCTACTTCTAGACCAGCGATTTTACCAGCGTCTTTTGTAGCTTGACGTTGAGCATCATTGAAGTAAGCAGGTACTGTAATAACCGCTTTTGTTACTTTTTCACCTAAGTAATCTTCCGCATAACCTTTTAAGTATTGTAGAATCATTGCAGATACTTCTTGTGGAGTATATTCTTTATCTTCCACTTTAACTTTTTCAGATGTACCCATTTTAGATTTAATAGAAATAATTGTGTTAGGGTTTGTTACTGATTGACGTTTTGCTACTTCACCAACTTGACGTTCACCATTTTTGAATGCAACAACAGATGGTGTTGTACGGTTTCCTTCTGGGTTTGGAATTACTTTCGGTTCCCCACCTTCAAGTACAGAAACGCAAGAGTTTGTTGTTCCTAAGTCAATACCAATAATTTTGCTCATTAAAATTTCCTCCTATTAATTAAACGCAAAGGATGCGTTTTCTACTAAATGTAATTGACTAAATAGTGCTATGACTATTCGTTTACAGATACCATTGTTGGGCGTAATACACGATCCTTTAACATATAGCCTTTTTGTAGCTCGCGTAAGACAACACCCGTTTCTTTTTCACTATCTTGCTCCTGTATGACAGCTTGGTGAACATTCGGATCAAATTGCTCACCTTCTGCTTTAATAATTTGTAAGCCTTCCTTCTCAGTTGCTTCTAGTAGAGAGCGGTACACCATTTCGATACCTTTTACGATAGAAGCAGTTTCTTCTGAAGTTGCTTCAACTTGTAAAGCACGCTCAAAATTATCGATCACCGGCAATAAATCTGAGAGTAAGCTCTGAGCACGGTACTTTTCAGCAGCCTCTCGATCGAGTTGACTGCGACGACGTATATTATCGAAGTCAGCACGTAAGCGTAGATGACGATTTTCCTCATCGTCTAGCTTTGCTTGTAACTCAGCTAGCTTTGCTTCGTACTGTTCTTCGATTGTTAATTCAGTTTCTTGTCCTACTTCTACTTCATTTTCAGCTTGTACATTCTTTTCTTCTTGTACAAGGTCTTTGTTTTCAGTTGTTTCCGTCACTTGAATCCTCCTCATTATCAATCACTACGATTCTTCGTAAAGGCTAGTGTTAAATCCATGCGCATTACGTCTAGTAAAGCAACAACACGTTTATAATCCATACGTGTAGGACCAATAATTGCGATAGCCCCCTGCTGGTCTTCACCAATAGAATAAGTGGTCGTAATGACACTACAGTTTTCCATTTCTAACTGTTTATTTTCCGAGCCAATACGAATTTGAATGCCCGATTCATTGGGATGGAAGAGCGACTGCACTTGGCTAGTCGTTTCCATTAAGTCCAAAATCATACGGACTTTATTTAAATCGTGGAATTCCGGTTGGTTGAACATATTTGTTTTACCACCATAGTAAATTTTACTTTCCGAATTATGCATCGTCGCTGTAACGAGAGCGTGAACAAAATCATCCGCTGATCGAACATGCTGCTGTAATACTGCTAGCACTTCAGCTTCGAGTTTTATATGAATATCCTCTAATGACACACCAACTAGGCGATCATTTAAGATATTAACCATTTTCTCTAATTCAGAAGCGGTAAAATTAGGCGGTAAATTAAACATCCGATTTTCAACATGTCCGTTATTCGTTACGATAATCGCTACTGCTGTATCGCTAGAGAGTGGCACAATTGAAAATCGTTTAACAAGATGTCTGTGAACATCAGGTCCTAAAAGAATCGATGTATACGATGTCAGCTCTGATAAAATATTGGCAGACTTTCGGATAATATGCTCCACTTCTACTAAACGATCGTTGAAAATTGATTGGATTTGCTGAATGTCCCTTGAATTAATGCCCTGTGGGTTCAACAAATGATCTACATAAAATCTATAACCCTTTTCCGAAGGCACTCGACCAGAGGAAGTGTGCGTTTTTTCTAAAAAGCCTAATTCCTCTAAATCCGCCATTTCATTTCGAATCGTGGCTGGACTAAATGTAATCTCTTGCTTTTTGGAGATTTGGCGAGAACCTACCGGCTGTGCAAACATAATAAAGTCGTCTACAATGGCTTGCAATATTTGTAATTGCCGATTTGTTAGCATGATTATCACCTCTGTTAGCACTCAATCAAGAGGAGTGCTAATACTATTAATAAGTTATCAAATCCCACATTTTATGTCAACGATATCGCTCAATCTTCTAGCAAAAATTGTTGAAATACTTCATTACCTACAAAACGACCTTTTCGCGTAAGACGAATTCCTTTTGGATCATCTTCCAATAGACCTTCTGAGACTAGTTTTTCAATGACATGTCGATAACGCACATGCATCGATTCCTTAAATTTTTCTTCATATATAGTGTGTGTAATTCCTTCTATTTTACGCAGACCTAAAAACATTTGCTCCTCTCGTTTTTCATTCTCTGTTACAACATGTTCATACACAATTGGTAGTTCCCCTGCATTCACTGTCTCCATATACTTTTTCAACGGTCCGTGATTTGAATAACGCACACCAGCTAGATATCCATGTGCACCAGCACCAAAGCCTGCATACTCATCGTTTTCCCAGTAAATTTTGTTATGTTTAGAACTGAAACCAGCTTGTGCAAAATTGCTAATTTCGTATTGTTGAAGTCCATGTGCCTCCATCTGGTTCATTAGCACATCATACATATCCGCTTCAAGATCTTCAGTCGGTAAATGTAGCTTACCTTTTGTGTATTGATTATAAAAAATCGTTTTTGGCTCAACGATTAGTGAATACGCTGAAAAATGTGGTAAATCAAGCGCAAATGCTTTTTCTAAGGTGTCCTTCCATTGAGCCATCGTCTGCCCCGGCAAACCATACATTAAATCTAGACTAATATTTCTGAAACCAACCTTTTTAGCCAAGGCAATTGTTTCATAGACGTGATTGTTGCTATGTGTACGACCAATTTTCTTTAACAACTCTTGATCAAAAGATTGCACACCCATACTTAAGCGATTTACACCACCATCAAACAATGCACGCATTTTTGCCTCTGACAGCTCGTCCGGATTGGCCTCTGATGTAAATTCTGTCACACTGCTCATCGGAATATACGTACGAATAAGCTCAAGAAGTTTCACTAATTGTTGAGGCGATAAGGCTGTTGGTGTTCCGCCTCCAAGAAATATCGTTTCGATTTGTGTAAAGCTCTCGGGATATTTTTTTGTAGCAAGCTCCATCTCCTTGCCCAGCGCTTCTATATATTCATCCACAGGTTGATTTTTAAAATAAAATTTATTGAAATCGCAATAATTACAAATTTGATGACAAAAAGGAATATGAATGTAAACACCTCGTGCCATAGCTATCCCTTCTTTCTCGTTAAGTCTTTTTCCATTTCCTCATTATAAACAAACACTCAGGAGAACGCTATGAATCAAACCATTTAGAATGACACGTTTAAGTTGAACTTGTTACTAAATACATGAACTTGATATGTATTTCAGCAACAGCTGCTACTATAACCGTCGAGGAAATTACACTGAATTGCGTCACATTAATTCGAATGCACAGATTTAACGAAAAATCTCGGAAATTTCGCCAGGGTCACTGAATTTTTTGGCTATGTATTCCTTTGAAATTATTAATTTTTTTCAAATGAATAAGCGTATTCGATTGTTAAGTTCGAATACGCTCGTATGTTCGATGGCAAATAAGTTACTACTATCAAAGTGTTTTGATAGTATAATAAAAATCTAATGTTTGAGACTGATTCACAATTTCAATGGCAAGCACTCATGCACTAGTATCTCGACGTTGAACCTTTACGGGAGTAAGCTATTCGATGCAACTATAATTACATTGAGCTTAGTTAAAAATAACACCTACTACAACACCTATTAGCACAAGTAAATAAGGTGGAATTCTCCAGCGTATTAAAAGCAATAAAAATACTGAAGCTATTAGTATATCTGTTCCATCTTGAATAGTTTGCGTTACTATAGGTTGAATAAAAGCAGCAGCTAAAATCCCAACAACCGCAGCATTTGCTCCGGCAATCGCTCCCCTTAATCCAGCGATTCGGTTAAGTGCGAGCCAAAAAGGCATTGCCCCTACTATTAGTAAAAAAGCTGGTAAAAAGATAGCTACTGTAGCTATGATGGCCCCTGGTACTCCAGCAATGACCATACCTATATAGGAGGCAAACGTAAATAATGGGCCAGGGACCGCCTGTGTCATTCCGTAGCCAGCTAAAAAATCCGAAGAACTCATTAATCCACCTTGAACAAACTGTGCCTCTAGTAAAGGCAACACGACATGACCTCCACCAAACACTAATGCACCTGATAGATAAAACTTTTCAATCATCGTAAACCATTCATATTGAATAAATGGGCTAGCTACTGGTAAACCAACAAGCAATATGACAAACAGCGCTAAAAAACATACACCAGTCGTTTTTGAAATAGGTATAACCGCTTCTTTTAAGTCATCCCTCTCAGCCGTTTTCTTAAAAAATTGATAGCCTATGACAGAAGCAAAGAAAATAGCAGTTACCTGTGCAAGTGGATGCATCCATAAAAGCACTACTACAAGTGCTAACAAAGCGATTATAAAATGGCGAATACTAGGGATTAATTTTTTTGACATATCAAAAATAGCTTGTGCAACAATAGCAACCGCTACTAATTTTAAGCCATGAACCCACCCCATCTCCAACTCAGTCTGTGTAGAAAAATAGGCAAATGCCATAAGCAGCAAAACTGACGGTAATGTAAAACCAAGAAATGACACAATACTACCAAAAATTCCGCCTCTTAATAAGCCGATCCCCATCCCTACCTGGCTCGATGCTGGTCCGGGTAAAAATTGACTGAGTGCAACAAGCTGACTGTAGTCATGACCAGATAACCATTTACGCTTTTGAACATATTCATTTTGAAAATACCCTAAATGTGCAGTGGGACCCCCAAAGGATGTACAACCTAATTTAAGCGAAACTAAAAAAATTTCCCATAACCTACGCAATATCTTCAACTACTTTCCATATCATCTATATTTATATTACGCGGGGGAAACCTCCTCTTGGATTAAGATATTGTAAAATTTTTTTGGTATGTTGATTATCTATTTTTATCCATATTAATTTAGAAGGCTCTGATTTCTGCTACAGGCTACAAAATAGGGATATATTAACAAAATAGCAACAAAAAGGATCATCAACATAACGTGTGGTTGATTTCCGTTCCGACTGGGCGCTTTCCTGGGGGCGTCCGATGAGCCGCTTCACTCGCGTTGCTCGCTCCAGGGTCTCATCTGTGACGCTAATCCCCAAGGAGTCGCCCAGTCTCCACTCCAATCAACTAATATACGAAGCATACGTTTTAACAAATGTCATCCACAACTTTTGGTGATGAGCCAACAAAAAACAAAAAACCCTTTTATCACTCAATAGTAAATCTATTATTTCCTAATCAACACGCCTGGTTTTTAATAAAATTAAGGTTAATCAAGGATAGTTATTTTTCCCTAATCTTAACAGCAGAACCGAGTTCACTTCCATCTACAGCAACAGGAATTAGCTCATAGCCCTTCCCTGTTAAATATACTGCATCGAGGCGAACACCCCACTTCGTATAATCTTCGTTTAAAGGATACGCAGTGTTGAAGTCCCAAGATTCTCCTGATGCTGATTGGATTTTAAAATGTATCGCTTCATTTAACAGGCTATTCTCAGAATGAAAGTAAATCGTTGTTGATATTGGTGTAGAAATAACCTTCTCTATCGTTATCTCTTGACCATCTAATAGCTTCACTTTTTTCGCAACAGTGAACGTCTTCCTATCTTCTTGTAATTGCTTTTGTGAAGCTTCCACTTGAAATTCCCACGGCTCGTCAATCTTTTTTTCCCCGTTCCAGTCGTTATAGCGAATATCTAAATTTAATATTTTGTCCTTTGGTAGTTCACTCAATTTCACACTACTATAGATGGTAAAAACCTTATCGGATTGTGCGATGGACTGTCCTCCATTTCTAACCGTGAATTCTTTCCCATTCACAAAAACTTGTGGAAAGAGATAAATTTGATCATCGAAATTTACATCCTTTACTGGCTTAAAGGTAGCATTCAATAAGATCTGATTATCGTCAATTATTATTTCATTTAATGTTAAACGTCCAAGTTTATTTTCGGTAGTTTTACCAACAACTGTTTTGTATGCTTCAAAATTCAATTCCTTATAAAACAAAAAATAAAAAACAAATACACAAGTAACTACCAAGAAAAGCAATACTACAATAAACCATGCTTTACGTCCTCGATTTTCCTTAGGCTGACCCTCGACTATCAAATCATTGGACATCATGTACACCTCATTCTAAGAAAGTATGTCTACACAAATGCTTTTTATTTATTGTAGTTTTCAGTTGAACATTATATAACCTCTAACAATGTCAAGGCGTGACGGATTTCACTATGTATCAAAAGGAATAATTTATATTCCTTTAATGCGTTGAAAAACTTGAAGAACAAAATGGTAAGGAAATCTTTGTGATTGTTGCAAAATGAGGGTGATTCAGTTTCAGGCCTCGCGTTCATATGAGCTAGCGTCAAACCGCTTTCTTCACTTACATTGTTGCTGTCGCTTCGCTTTCGCACAGTCAAAACCATATTGTTGCTGTCGCTACGTTAGCACTACGCTTTCGCACAGTCAAAACAAAGCGCTCAGTCGGAACGGAAATCAACCACTCGTTTTACCGAAGAGCCATGCTTTGTCTGACACCTTAATCATTTCATTCACACAATAACACTATGAAAGGAATAATCTATATCCCTTACTCTTGCTGTCGAATCTTTCTAGCCTCTCCCATTAAATAATCTACAAATACCTCATCTTTCACTAACCATGCTTGATAATTTCTTTTTAAAAACCATTCCGCTTCATAAAAGCTTGTAAAGTTTTGATCTAATGGAAGTTTATTTTTTTCAATTACCCAATCAAAATCACTTATTGAATATAGGAGGAAAATTTCTTTCTTGAGGTTTTTATACAATGTCCCAAAAGAAGAAAACCTTAAATTATAGCTATTTCGTTTCGCATCCTCTGGTATTGGTTCTATATGAAATGTTTGTGCCACGTACTGCTTATAAGCTTCATCTGTTAAAGAACAACCAGCTGCCTTTTGATGGCCTCCCCCTCCGAATTCTCCTGCAATTGCCGAAACATCTATATGATCATGAATCGTTCGAAAGGAAATCTTTTTGCCTCCCATATTTAAGATAGCTATAAAATCAAGGTGTACATTTTCTTTTCCTAATTCATTACCAAGCTCGGAATGATAAGATTCTGCATAAACCACACCTGTAAAGAATTCTCCCATTGCTGTTTGCACTAGTTCCCTTTTTTTCCGGCGGATATAACGTTTTATTTTCTCTTCTTCCATGTTTAAAATTTTCTTTTCAAATTCATCAAAATCAAATTGCTCACTTGATTTTAAACGTTCAAGCATTTTTTCTTCAAATTCCTCGATGGACACCAAATAAAAAAGTGTATTTAATCGATGTGCTTGGTGATTTTCATTCTTTTCCCATTCCCATGTATCGTACTGTCTCACTAACTCTACAAATTCTGTGATGGAATTCGTTTTTTCTATTAACCCCTGTGTGATAAGATACTGATAAAATAAGGATGTTGCTGATGTTAAATATCCGTTTTCATCTTCGACTACTACTTTACCCCATTCATACTCGTTCAAATGGTGAGCCGTTTTATGATGATCAAGCAGTTGAACATTGCCAGTTGCGTTATAATAATCATTCAATCTTTTTTCAATTTTCTCATTCGGAGATAAATCGGTAATAAATAAAAAAGTATCTTGCTGGTTATTATCTAAAAAGTACTCAATCTCTCGGTCAAGCGACGCAATTGAATTGTATCTTACTTTTACTTGATCATGAAAAGCTAGCTTGGCTAAAATTCCGCAACCTACGCCATCTAAATCATTATGTGATAGCAATTTATACATTTTTTCACCTCAATAAATAGTATGGTTTATCGTTGAAAAAATTATTGGTATGCGAAACAAGAAAAAACTTTATGTGAGTTTTGGGAATGCTGTTGCAATAATTCGAATAAAGCGACCATAGAACAGAATTTGCATCTATGCAGATTCTGTTTTGACTAAAGTAGTACTCTCTCCAATAGTCATAAAGTATTAAAACTTTCACTTTATTGTTAAATCAAAAATTATTAATTACATAGTATTTATCATTAAGTATTTATTTTCTACAATGCTTAACATTCACTATTTTTTACAATAATTCTCTCATAATTGTCACAAAAACCCTCTTCAACACAACCTTTGTACAAATATCCTATTAGCAAATCTCCCTTTTCAATTAATTAGATTATTTAAAAATGTCAAAAATTAATTTTTTAAGAAAATATAAATTCATTTTTTGTTATAATATGCTATTATATTTTTAGTAAAACGACCTATTTTTATGCAATAAAAAAATAGAGGAAAAATGAACTATAAAGGATGATAAACATGAAAAAAATCCAACAATTATTCCAAAGCGAAGACGGAAATATCGAACAAAGAGAGAATTTTTTATCTCTGTTAGAGAAAATTGTTTCATCATTAGATGAGTTAAAGAATCCAAAAATAACAACTCTTGGACCGATGAAAGAGCGTTCTGACAATTTTTACAAAGAGCTAATGCAAGATCATCAAGTACCAACTTCAGGTGTAGGACTTGATCAGGTTGTGGATGGATTAACACAATTGATGCAAGGACATCCTTACCATACACGCAACTTTGTAACAAATGTTTTACCAATGGCCAGCATTCCTGGCATTTTAGGTCAATTTACAAGTGCCTTACTTAACGGTAACAATCTATGGGATGTATACGGACCAGCTGCCGCAGAATGTGAGGTAAAGGTTGTAGCAATGATGTCGAAGTTAGTTGGTTACGACTATACGCAAAGCTTTGGCTACACAACATGGGGAGGACAAGGGGCTGTTTTCAGTGGGCTACGTCTTGCTATCGCTAAACAATTCCCTAACGCAAAGGAAGATGGCGTACCAAATAATTTATATTGCTTCGCTTCAGAAAATGCGCATTACAGCTTATTAAAATCAATCGAAGCAGTGGGCATCGGGAGCAAACATTTAATTCGTGTTAAAGCTGGAAAAGATCATTCAATGGATATCGAAGACTTACAAGCTCGCATGACGGAAGTTATAGAAAACGGTGGCATTCCGGTGTATGTAGTAGCTACAACTGGTGCTACAGATCAATTTGCCATCGATGATGTACAAGCGATCAAAAACGTTACAACTAACCTTGAACAAAAATATTCCTTAAAACCAATACATATTCATGCTGATTCAGCTTTAGGTGGTTTTTATGCCTTTTTCAATGATTATGATTTTAAGGCAAATCCACTTCAGTTCGAGTCTGATGTTTTACAAGGATTAGAACAAATTAAAGAACGTATGCAATATCTGCCTATCGCTGATAGCCTTTGCTTTGACTTCCAAAAGCTTGGTCAAACGCCGTATTTAACTAGCCTATTCTTAATAAAAGAAGGTAAACATTTGCAGTTGTTAGATATTGAGGACTTCGACACACCTTATGTAGGCAATAGAGGCTATGGTTCTTATCACACAGGCTATACATTAGAGTGCTCTCGTATGGGTAGTTCAATTGCTATTTATGCAGCATTACAAGCCTTTGGTAAAGAAGGCTACCAACAAATATTAGCAAATTATGTGCGTGTCAATTTAGCATTCCGTGCGCAGTTAGCTGAAAAGACTCCAATGTTACAAGTAGTCAATGAGGATAATATTGGACCAGTCACAGCATTTCGTTTGTATCCTGAAGGCTTTAATTGGAAATCTGAACAGTCAGGTAGCTATACACAAGATCAGATTGAATATATTAATGGCCTTAACGCTTCTTTATTTGAGATTATAGGTGAAGGTCGTGACGAAGTATTTTTCGGTGATACAACACGAGTTTGCACTGTCATCACGAGTGATACAAAACAACAGATGCCAGTCGCTGCTGCAAAATTCTTCTCTATTTCTCCTTATACTAAGACGGAGCATATTGGTGATATGATTCATTTCTTACAACAAAAGTTAAAAGTTTTGGAGGATGCTAAAGTTGAATATAGTAACTAAGCTAAAGAGTTCTTTACTTTATAAATATATTGCTAGCTTTACTATTCCTATTACTATTATTTCAATTTTATTTAGCGTCGTATTATTTATTGCGTCCAATCAAATTATCAATAATTTCGTTATTACACAATTTGAGTCATCTTTAGATGTTATTTCTAAAACTATTTTTGAAGATATAGACATAAACGACGTCAAAGCTGCAGATGACGGTGATAAGGATAAATATGAAGAACTATTAAATCAATTAAATGAAACACTTAAAAAGTTTAATATTGAAAATGCCTACGTCCTTTCACGTGCAAATGGCAAGGAACATATTGTTGCATTAAGCAATAAAGATAATCAACAAGAAGACTATGTTTTTAGTAAAGACATGCATGAAGCGTTAGATTCTGAAACCGTTAAATCTAGTGAAATTTATAAAGATGAATACGGTATTCATAAATCCATTTTTATACCATTTAAAGATACTGATATGCTTTTTGGTATAGATATGGACGCTTCCTTCATTTCTAAACTTCAAACACAGGCTATTTGGATTTGTATCGTTATGACCTTAATTTTTGTGATATTCGGTGGTATCGTGGCTTATTTCATTAGTAAAGGCATTATAAAACCAATTAAAAATATGACTGGCTATGTGAGTAAGGTGGCAAAAGGAGACTTAGCCGTGGAACCACTTCATATTCAGGGTTCTCATGAAATTGCACAGCTTTCTGAAGGCATTGAAAATATGACTGCAGACTTACGCTCGCTTATTCAGCAAATTGCTGAAAATGCTGAGCAAGTGGCTGCTATGTCTGAAGAGTTAACAGCAAGCTCTGAGCAAACAAGTGCATCTATTCAACAAATTACTTCTTCTATGCAAGAAGTAGCTGCGGGATCAGAAAAACAAACTTCCTCTATTGAAGAAGTAGAACATCATATTACAACAATCTCTACAAAGATGTCAGAAGTTGTAACGAGCGTTAATGATGTCACTACTAAGGCATTTAGTGCATCTTCTATTTCAGAGAAAGGCAATTCGACGATTCAAAATGCTACTGAAAAGATGGCTGTAACATCTGATGCAATTCAAGAAACTTCGGTAGTTGTGGAACGTTTAAGCACATACACAAATGAGATCGGTGACATCGTGACATTAATTAATGAAATTACTGATCAAACAAATTTACTTGCTTTAAATGCATCGATTGAAGCGGCTCGTGCTGGTGAGCATGG
Organism: Lysinibacillus sp. RS11; assembly: GCF_042019215.1. Classification (NCBI taxonomy): domain Bacteria; kingdom Bacillati; phylum Bacillota; class Bacilli; order Caryophanales; family Bacillaceae; genus Lysinibacillus; species Lysinibacillus sp. RS11. Next base: position 3,267,018 of record NZ_CP168124.1, read on the forward strand.
TAAAGGCTTCGCAGTTGTAGCAGAAGAAGTACGTAAGCTGGCTGACCAATCATTAGCTGCAACGAATAGTATTCGAACACGTATTGAAACAATTAAGGAAGAGTCTGCCCAAGCCGTAAAATCAATGGCAATAAGCAGTAATAATCTGGCTGAAAGCTCTACTACTTTTAATGCATCAGGTGAAGCTTTTAAAGAAATCAATGCACATATTACTGAACTAACTCAAGAAATGGATCAAGTTAACAACATCATTACTACAATGAACGAAGGCGTTAATAGCATCGCCATTTCTGTAGAGGAGGTTGGTGTAGTAGCCGTTCAAGCATCTGGAAACATTCAAAATGTAGCAGCTGCTTCTGAAGAACAATCAGCAAGTATTGAAGAGATTACTGCGTCGTCCAATAATTTAGCTGAGATGGCACAGCAACTTCGCAATATCATTCAAAAATTTCAGTTATAAGAAAAACTAAGCAATAATATTCTTCTTTCTGATCACAAAAATCCGCTATACTTTTTGTGGGTAAGTTTCTCCCAACAGAAGTCTATGCGGATTTTTGTTATGCTTTTTAAAAGTACTTCTATTTTAATACCCTCTTGTTCATCCATTTAATCGTTTCTTCTAGCCCTACTCTATATGAAGTACCCGGTAACATGCCTATTTCCTTTTCGTATTTTTCCCCGCTTAAAATGACCGGTTTTTCTGTTAAATACAACATCTCAACTACTTCTTTCATAGAAGGAGAAAAAATTCCGATAAGACGTATCATCCCTTTAGAGACTGTACGAATACCTTTTTTGTAGCCTGTGATGTCCCGTAAAATTTTTACTAGTTCTTCCCCTGTAATTGTATGAACAGCTGGCACGTTCCAATTCTGATTATATGTGTCATCTCGTAAAGCAAGCTCAACCATAGCCTTTGCCCCATCAACTGTATAAAGGAATTCCCTTTTCACCTGCATATTTCCGACAAAATTAGCTTTTTTACCTTGTGCAACTTTTTTTAACGTTTCATAGAGTATTGTATTCTCTGCATTCGGTCCATATAAATCAGGCAAATGAACGATTAACGAGGGTATATTACTTTCCTTCAATTTGTTTTCCATTGCTAAACGAATTTTCCCCTTCTTTGTCTGGGGTTCTTTTCTCGTCTCCTCTGTAATTCGATTTGTGGATTGTCTCCCATATGCATAAATATTATCAACAAGCGCAATCTTTGCTCCTTGCTTTTCGGCTATTTTAATGACCATATCTAAGCATCGATTATGTTGCTTTGCCCAATCCTGATACGGAAAACTAATAGCATGAAAAATAACATCCACACCATTTGAAGCCTTCATCATTTCCTGTTCATTAAATGCGTCGCCAGAAATGATTTCGACATTTTTGTGATGCTGAAAAAGTGCCACTAATTTTTCTTTATTTCTAGCAAATGCCTTTACATGTATATTTCGGCTTACTAATTCATTTACAAGAGCATAGCCCATCCCACCAGACGCACCAACAACTAATGCAGTTTTCAAACAGAATACCCCCTTTTATTAACCACTGGTCAAATCACTGTAAAAAGTAAGCTCTAGATTATTTGTAACCTAGAACTACATTTCCTTATGTTAAGGCCTTAAAAAGAAATTTTGCATGAACATCTACCGCCTCTTTCGCTTCCTCATAATTTTTTACATAGTGACGATAATGAGCGACAAAACCATGTAGAGCAATAAATGTAGAATGTATATCTGAAATTAACAGTTCAGTCTTTGATAAGGACTGTACAGATTGTGCAAATTTTTCATAACTAAGATTTGCTGCCTCTTGTGAAAGTCCATCAATTTCACTGTCCCTTATCATAAACATTAATTCATATTGGCTTTGATTATTTAAACCAAACGCCATAAAGCCTACAAAAACATTGAGCAGTTTTGTGTTATTATCTTCAGGGCCATTTACAGTTTCATCTAAAGTATTATTTAGTTCCGAAAAATAATTACCTAAAATTGCGTAAAAAATTTCAGCTTTATTTTTAAAATGATAGTAAATAGCCCCATGACTACAGCTAAGTTCTTTAGCAATACTGCGCATCGATACTTGGTAAAAATTCTTCGTAATAAATTGCTTATGCGCCTCATTTATTATCATTTCTTTCGTCAGATCTTTTGTTGACGGCTTACGTGGTGACATAACGTCCTCCTTATTTGACCAGTGGTTAATTAATAGTATATGGATAATTTTCGCATTTAGCAATAGTTACTAAAAGGAAATTTACTTCTTGGATATCAGCAAAGTAAAAAGACGAATATTAACCAAAATAATCGGATCACCTACATGGAAGGCGATCCGATTAAACTATAATTATGAAATTAAACTTTTCACAACTTTTGAGATAATAGCACCTTCTGCTTGACAAGTTAATAAAGGTTTTGCAATTTTCATCGCTTCTCCCATATTCATCCCTTTGACAACGCCAGCTGCCACAAGTTTTTCTACAATTTCTTCTTCAGATAATTGCTTTGGCAAAAATGATTTTAATAGTACTAATTTCGCTTCCTCTTTTTCAATTAAGTCAGCTCGTCCTGCATTTTGAGCACCCTCTAATGCCTGATTTGTTTGCTTAACCTCACGATTAACGATAGCAATTTCCTCTTCAGTCGATAAAGTTTCTCCCTTTTCCTTTTCAGCTAAATCTAGGGCAGATTTCAAAAGCGATAGTACGCCTTTTGCTAATACGTCCTTTTCTTTCATTGCCTTTTTTAATTGTTCAAATACCTCTGTTTTTAACAATCTTTTCACTCCTTCTAGCCATTTATTTCAAATAATATTATACCATCAAATACACCTTAGCGTAATTGTGACTGTCGCATTGCTTGCTCCACATAAGACATTTCTGAATAAAGAAAAAAACACCGTACCCCTTTAGGTTACGGTAAGTTAACTTATACTATTTTGTTTGTTGAAGAACAGATACTTCAGCTTTTGTCTCTAATAAATCAAGTGATACAATTCCAATTTTTGAATCTAAAACATCAATTTTTTTGCTTAAATTTTGTTCAACCTTATCTAACTTTGCTTCCACTACTTCGATTTTTTCATCTAATCTTCTTTCGACTGTATCGAGTTTCTCTTCTAATCTTCTTTCGACCGCTTCAATTTTCTCCTCTAAACTTCCTTTAACCGCTCCAATTTGTTGCTGAAGATCTAATTTCATTTCTTGCATTTGCTTAGAAAGCTCCAAAATTGCTTGAAGGATGGTATGTTGATTCACTTCTTGTTTCATGATCGTCTTCCTCCTCACTTTTATATAATCTATTAATCTATCTATTAAATTCACGAAATTAATTATATTGACATCCACCAGAGGCTTTAGGCTAACAGATATTTTTTGTGCGAAAGCGCAGCGTCAGCAACAGATGTTTTTTGTGCGAAAGCGCAGCATCAGCAACAGATGTTTTTTGTGCGAAAGCGCAGTGCTAACGTAGCGTCAATAACAGGGTTTTATCTGCACGAAAGCGAAGCGGCAGCCGCAACAACACGACGTTAAAAAAGTAGAGTTACACATAAGTAACTCTACTTGTCATTCTATCTATGATTTATCTCAAAGTCAAAGTATTAATAGATGGGATTTGTCAAGTATTCATCCGTTAATTTTACTTCAAATAATCTCATGATTTACCCTTTGTATGTAAAACTGCTATAACACATAATATGTTATTAATTCTCCTAATAAGTAAAGATACTAATTGCAAGAGTCATTCAAATATTACTCTTTTGCATTTACCCAATAGACAAAACCAATAACCGCTCCCCCAATAATATTACCTAGTGTTACAGGTAATAAATTTGAAAAGGCTCCAGCAAACGATACTAGTTCACCATGAGGTACTAAAAGAGCAAGTGAAAACAATGTCATATTTGCTATACAGTGCTCAAATCCGATTGTAACAAAAGGAAAAATACAACAGAAAATCATCACTATTTTCCCAGTCTCTGTCTTTAATTTATAGGTACACCATACTGCCAAGCATACAAGCAAATTACATAAAATACCTCGACATAAAAGTTCAATGAAACTACCACTCATCTTAGCTGTAGCCAGTTTTTCAATGTAAGCTGCTGTGTCTCCTGCTGCTAGCCCCGAGTAAAAAAATAATGCCGCTCCTAAAAGAGCACCAAAGAAATTTCCTATGTAACTAGACATCCAAATGCCTAACATTTCTAACGGAGAGGATTTTTTTGATAGTGTACTAACCGTTAAAACTAAATTATCACCCGTAAATAAATTTGCCCCAGCCATCATGACCATACTAAGGGCCACACCAAATGCTAATCCTTGTACGATTTTCATACTTGGTACCCCAGCAGGACTCAATAAGCCTCCAATAGTAACGATGAGCAAAATGCCAAAGCCAACAAAAAGCCCTCCAAAAATTGCCTGCAGTAAATAATTCACAGGTCTATGCTTCATCATTCTAATTTTGGTTTCAGCTGTTAAACAAACAGCAGAAATTGTTTCTTTCATACTTTCATCTCCTAAAAAACATCAAACTAATTTATATCTCATTTTTAACGCTGATCACAAGTGGTCACCCCATTTTCACTCTAATCAACTTATAAACAAGAGTTTCATTTTATCAAATAATATCCCGAAATAATGGTTATTAGCAGATTTAAAGTAAATTGCATCAAATTAACATATATTCATGTATTTTATAAGGGAAGAGCGTATAAAAGTAGTAAGATATATAGTACGAAGGTTGTACTTTTTCATATGTGCCAGAAATGGTAGCACTTTTGAGGAAACTGATTGATCATGATGCCACCCAACTATTGCATCACTAACAACTGGTCAAATCAAGTGCTAGAGATCGAATACCTATCCAAAGCTAAAAAAACGAAGGGTAGATTAGATTCCCCTTCGTATCTCTATAGGCTGTCAATAGCTTGATCCTTCCGAGGCTTTAACTACTGCTGAAAGAAGTCAAAAAAATCTTCCCTTTAGTGGCTTTAGAAGATTCAACGGCCATTATCGCCTTTTTAATGTCTAACAAATCATAATAAGAATCAACTGCCATCATTTTTAACGCACCACTATTAACTAGATCAATTAAGTGATTAAATGTATTTTGCCATCTTTCAATCGAGACTTGCTTATTCCAATGACGTAAATGGAACATATTTGCCTTTACATTTGCCTCTTTAACGATACTTTGCCAATTCACTTGTACACCTGATAAAAGACCAATTGCTAAAAAATTGCCTCCAGGTTTCAAACTGAAAGCAAGTTCATTACCTGCTGCCCCTCCAACGGAATCAATAGCTGCATCAGCACCTTTACCATTTGTTAGTTCCATTACTGTCTCATAGAGCGGTTCTATTGAGGTATTTATCACATAAGAAGCGCCAAGCTGAATCAAAACGTCAGTATGACTATTATTTCTCGTGACCGCGATTAGATGAAAACCTAACAATTTTGCAAGTTGAGCAAAAATATGTCCAATTGCGGACCCACAAGCATTCACTACTAATACATCATTTGGTCGCAATTGTAATATGTCTGTACAAGTTACCCACGCCGTCATTGGGTTGATATACATTTGGGCTGCAGTAAAATCATCTATTGAATCAGGAATTGGAATAGCAAATTCTGCGCTAGTCCTTACAATTTCCTGCCAAGTCCCTTCTCCTCGTAACGGTAATACACGCTTTCCGATAAGATTTTGAGAAACAAACGGGCCTACATCCTCTACAATCCCCACTCCTTCGTAGCCAGGGATAGTTGGTAAAGAAATGCGATGAGCATACTTTCCCCATATTGGTATTAAATCAGAAGGATTAATAGGTCGTGCCAGCATCCGAACAAGAATTTCATGTTCTTGAGGAGGTGCAATCGTTCTATTTTCAAACTTCACAACGTCCTTAGGGCTTCCAAATTCATATAATTTAATGCATTTTGCTTTCAAACAACTGTAACTCCTTTATGATTAATAGTATTATTAAAACTACTCATTAAATAACATCATTCCTGGAGCATCGGGATCACGTACTTTGAATCCAAGTTTTTGATAAAAAGGTTGTTTACCCTTTGCACATGAAAGCTGAATCCATTTTATATTTTCTTTTTGACAATGCTCTAACAAGACCTCCATAACCATTGTGCCAACCCCTTTTCGTCGATAATCATGGTGCACCATGACATCACAAATAAAGGTTTGATAAATGCCATCAGAAATAATTCTTCCATAGCCATTAATGTCCTATCATCATAAATAGAAGCGCTATACCAACTGTTAGAAATTGCTTGATATTGTTGATCATACGTATAAAGTCCTTTCGCATCCAGCCTGTTGTTTGATGTAAAGCTTTATATGCCCCAATCGTTGGGTTTTCTTCACTAATTACGTACTTCATAAATATCCCCCTTCCAATTTCGAATAAATATACAATACAGAATCTATGATTTAATTAACTGATGAATATTTTTTATAACTGCGAAATGGTAAAATCACCATTCTCTGTCATACATAGCTGCAAATTTTTATTGATTTCTATCTTAATGGGACTAACAATCGCTTTTTTATCAGAAAAATACCAAATACGTTCACTTGGTCCTAAAAGCAAATTTACACCATCCTCATAATTCCCCATAAATGTGAGAGCTTCTGAACGAATTTCGTTATTATTCATTGGCGTTATACCGTATGCTTTTAAACTATTAGCTACTGAATCAATAGCATCCGACGTTAAATTCATTTCACCAATATTTAGTACATGTTCGGGTGAAAAAGAGTCGGCATCTTGTTTTGGATTTACTTCCTGCCTTGAAATGAGCTCTATAATATTTCCTTCTGGATCGTAAAAATAACATGAATGAGCCTTTAATCTGTCAAAATATACTTCATCCTGTCCTTCTGAAAATAATAATTCTGCATGATCTTTCACCCAAATTTTCCCTTGTTGAAACAAATTACATGGAATATTTAATGCAAAGTGATATTGTTTTTTAACATAAGAAGGTATTTTTTCAAAAGTGATAATACTTTCACCAACAGCTATATCAACAAAATTATCCGTATTCGTTATTAATGCAAATCCTAAATGATTGCAGTAAAATTCCTTCATTTTATCTACATCATACGCGTATAGCTTCACTTTTGTAATCCTCATTGTCTAGCATCTCCTTTGCAATTTATTGTATTTACTATATCTACTAATAATAAATGAATACCTCATGCAAAAGAATGAAGATTATAATTTAAGCATTTCAACGAAAGAAAAACCAAAGTTACTTTATAGTTGTAGACGATCGCCTCTACTATTTGGTTGTGAAATGACTAAAAACTCTACATCTTCCTCTGAATCATTTCGCATCTGATGTGGTTTAAGGGGCGGCACTTTAATTCCTTCATTCTTCTGTAGGACGATACATTTTCCGTCAATATCAATTGTTGCTGTTCCAGATAGCACAAAGAAAAATTGTTGTGCATGATGATGATAATGATTTACCTCTGCTGTTTTAGCGGGCATACGCTCATGAATGATACTGAGATCATTATTCTTAACTAAATGCCAACCATCACATTGATCTCCCCATATATAATGTTCTGCACACTGTTTGCTAATTTTCAAACCTAATGACCACCTTCCCTTAATCTTCATTCACATGGATATTCACCCAATATTTGTATAAAATATAAATAAAGAATATTAACTTTTAAAAATTTCACACAGGAGTGAGAACGATGAATATTAAAAAGCAATTGCTAGGCTCAGCAATAGGCTATATGTTTGCAATATTAATCGCATACTTCTTTTTCGATTATTTTTCTTGGTCGTTTACTATAGGTTCCTTATTAGGTATCTGTTTATTTGCTCTAATTTTAAAGTCTATGAGAAGGAGATAGATCCCCCACTCATAATGTATTTAATAACTTGTCAAACTTGTTTGCACTCATGATTTCATGTGTAATAAACTGACCATTGTAAAGCAGCCCAAAGGTAGTCCATATGATAGGTGCATTCTGTGCCTCATCTTTCGTCATTAGTTGATAGGCATGGAAAGGAATGCACCTTTTTTTCTCTGCTATATTTTTCAAATCACCTATAACACTTACTGCAAAAGGACATTGAGTAGTGAAGTATATCTCAATACCACTGTTATTAGATATAGGATTTTTCACCTGTAATTTAAATGAAGGATCCTCGACACAATCGTTAAATTTATAGACAGCCAGCTGAAAATAAGGCGCTGCTTGATCTACAACTTTAAATCCTAAATGCTCAAAAAAACGCTTATCACTTAGGAATGGAAGCTTTTTCTTTCCAACTATATGTACGATGCCATCCATACCTTGCGCTAGTGCATCTTCCTTACACTTTTCAAACAATCGTCTAGCGTGATTTTGATTTTTGTATTTCCCTGAAACCCATAGGCAATTAATATACATATAATTCGGTGCATCAATAGGAATCCAAGCTTGATTTGCGGGTAAATATTCAATAAACACCTTTGCCCGATCATTTAGACGATAAAAAACCAATCCTTCATCCATGCGGTTCATTAGCCATTCTTTCTTTTCTTTTACCGCTTGCTCGTATTGCTTCGCACCAAGTGCACAACATATATGCTCCTGTTCAATATTGTTCCTAGTAATTTGAATATATTCCACTTTACCATCCACCTCTTTATTTACCAAAAATGGTAACCACATTTACCTATATACTATCGGTAATAGAAAATGGTTAGCAATGCCCCTTCCTCTTATCTTACAACTTTTCGGTAATTGGCTATCATAATCCACTTAACTTTTTCGTTCAATAAATTTACAATAATATTACAGCCACTTGGAATGGAGGATGACATTTGGAGAGAATTATTATTAGACGCCCCCAATCAACAGACACTGAAGAGTTGCATAAGTTTTTTTTACTTGTTATTGCCTATACATATACAAAGGAAGGTCTTGCAGAGCTATATGACGAGCAAAAAAATGAATGGGAAATAAAAAAACATTATTTAAAATTAGATTGTGATAGCCAAGGTGAGGAACGATTTTTCTGGTTAGCCATTCACGCAGAAACAAAGAAAATTGTAGGAACCATAGAGTATGGTATCGCGAATGAATTAATTCAAAAAAACGTCCAGGAAGATTTAACAGACTTTCCTGAGATCGGGACGGTTTTTGTGCACCCTAACTATCAAAATCGAGGTATAGGAACGATGTTACTTCAACAAATGTTAACTACGCTACGCTAGAGAGTAAAAATAGTAGAGGCTTTTGTTTAGATAGTGGTTATAAACAGGCACAATTGATTTGGCAGAAAAAATTTGGCAAGCCAGATTTTTTACTTGAGCATTATTGGGGTGAAAACAGTCACCATATGATTTGGAAGCAAACATTTCCAAATATAAAAGAGGAGGAATAATTTATGCAATACAAAATTTCACAAGAACTAGATGCAGGCAAAAAATATTATATTAATAACAAGCTATATGAATATAATCTAAAGCATTTTCCAAATGATTTAAGGGGCAAATATCAAGAAATCAACTTATTTCTTACAGATGAAGAAGGTCAAATTTGTGGAGGCATTCTGGGAGAAATTTGCTGGAATTGGTTAGAGATACATACACTTATGATTGATGAGTATCTTCGCGGATTAGGGTATGGGTCTAAATTATTGTTAGAAATTGAACAAATTGCTATAAATAACGATTGTGATTTCATAAAGGTAGATACTTTAAGTTTTCAGGCTTTAGATTTTTATCAAAATCATGGATATGAAATCTATGGTACATTGGACAATGTCGGAAGAGATTATAAGCATTACTATTTAAAAAAGGATCTTTCATAGGATTAGCAAATGTCCTCTATGCTTTGAACAAAAAATCAAGCTCTCGTCATGGTGCATGTAGCTATCCAACTACTATGAAAACCTTATATAGATACAAAGTGCTAGGTTAGGACAATTATTATCATCATTTAATTCTCTTACTATTCATCTTTTCATTTCTATATTTATTAATATTGTACCCTCACTGAATGAGTAAGTTAACATTCCACATATTTGTGGTAGAATTTTTTAACACATGTACTATTAACAATATTTTTTAAGAATTATGTAAGGTTTAAATAAAAAGGACGTCATGTCACTAATTTAAGCTAACATGTAGGAGCTAAATCGAACAAACAATAATATATAGTCGAGGTGCATGACCTTTATGTATTTTGGAATCATTCCAAACACACTAACAAGCCTTGCAATATTATTCCTAATATTGCAAGGCCTATAAGAAACAAAGAAATAAAAAACGCCCCTTTGGATTTACCAAAAGGACGATTCATCTCGTATTACCACCTTTAATCTATAAGAAACTCACATTGCTCACCTAAAGTAAAGTAGTTTTACGATACTGCACCACAGAATTACGGGTGCTTAAACGAGAGAGCCTAATAAAGAAATCCTATTCGGTACATATCATTTTGCTAGCGTAAATTAAATTTGTTTTTCAAACCTTTTAAAAGCCTCAGACATTCTGTTAATAATCTCTTCAACCTGTTGGCTTGTAATAATTAGCGGTGGGGCAAGAGCAACCGTATTTGTTCCCTTCCAATCGAAGTAACGTAATTGCAGCCCTAAGTCCATGCATATATCTGTATACAGAGCTGCGGCGTGTATCGACGGATCAAATGAGATGCCGTTTTCAGGATCTTTAACTAGCTCAATACCGGCAAGTAGACCAAGTCCTCTTACATGCGTTATATGTTTATGACTGCTTTCAAGATACTTAAGTCCTTTTAATAATTCTTCACCGCGAAGTCTACTATTCTCAACAATTTGATCCCTTTCTAATATCTCAAGTGTCTTCAAGCCAACTGCGCAAGCCATTGGATGTCCACTATATGTGAAGCCATGGAACATCATTTCATCGGATTGAATAAATGCTTCTCTTACCTGCTCTCTCATAATTACGGCACCTAGGTGTGCGTACCCACTTGAGATTCCTTTTGCAACACAAAGAAAATCAGGTACAATGTTCCAATTATCAACACCAAAGGTCTTTCCGGTTCTACCAAACCCACAAATCACCTCATCTGCAATAAGCAAAATGTTGTGTTCGTCGCAAAGTTCGCGAACAGCTTGAAGATATCCGTCAGGTGGGAACCTTACCCCGCCTGCGCCTTGAATTGGCTCCAGAATGACAGCAGCTATGGTGTCGGATCCTTCTGATTCAATTATCCCACGAATAGAACGCGCGTAATTTGGATCAGTTTTGTCACCAAGTTCTGCATTTAGAACATGCGCTGCAGCAGTAAGGAAGTTCGGAGCATTGGAAGTCGTAAATTTGTTGAATCCCTCAATTCCGGTAGCACTTGTAGCTCCTACTGTAACCCCATGGAATGATTGTTCAAGGGAAATAATTTTAGTTTTCTCTGGCTGACCTTTTACTTTCCAATAAAAACGCGCTAGTTTAAATGCAGTATCATTAGATTCCGAGCCTCCCGATGTGAAGAAGCAAACATTCAAATCACCAGGTGCTAATGAGGCCACTTTCTGTGCTAAAAGGATAGCGGGCTCGTTGGATTGTCCGCTGAATGAAGAGCTGTATGAAAGTTTTAACATCTGCTGTTTTGCTACCTCAGCAAGCTCTTCATTCCCGTAGCCAAGGTTAACATTCCAAAGCATCGAAACCCCATCAATACGCTCTTTCCCCTCTATGTCTTTCAGATAAATTCCTTTGCCTTCTGTAAAGATTGTTGAAGGCCCCGATAAATAATGAGCTCTTGGTGGTGTTGTTGGATGCAAATAATGTTTTTTATCAAGTTCTGATAATTCTAATTTACTTAGGTTTTTCCTCTTTGTAACGAATTGCATATTTTATTCCTCCTTTATTAGACAAATACTATTAAGCATTGTTCGTTTATTTAACTAATTTTCTGCCCTTCTATATCTGTTAAGAGTTTCTTTGATTCTTTTGAATACAAGGATCGAATCGCGAAATAACAAGCACCAATCCCCATCCAGGTAAATCCAACTATTTTTCCGGTTGTTGAAAGCCCCCATAAAATATAAAGACAAACCAACATCCCTATTAACGGAATAATCAAATATTTAACGATATTTTTTTGCTTATTTTTTAAATAGTAATGATTAATTACACAAACATTCACGAAAGCAAATCCTAATAATCCACCAAATGCAACTAAGTCGGATACAATTTGCAGATTCAAAGATACTGCACCAATAATTCCGATGATTGACATTAATAAAATATTATTAACCGGTGTTTTATATTTTGGATGAATATAGCTAAAAAATTTTCGAGGGATGACATTGTCACGCCCCATCCCCAAGAGCAGACGACTTGAAGCTGATTGGCTTGCTAAGGCACTCGCAATTCCAGATGCGATAATCGTAAGTGTAATATAATTCTGGAGGAACCCGCCCCCTATAGTCTCTAAAACGTTGAAGAAGGCTGTGTCGGGATTATCAATAGCTAAATAGTTTCCTACAAGAATCACTGCTAAATAAGTTACGGAAACATAAAATACTGTTTGAATGACACAGGTAAACAAAATGGCCAAACCAATTTTATTCCCCCCTACGTTCGTCTCTTCGGCCAAGGTTGTTATAGCATCAAAACCTAGGTAAGCGACAATCACAATAGCTGCCCCACCAATAACCGCTCCTATTGAAAATGAATCACCATCATAAATTGCCTTATAGTTTATAAAAGCTAAATCGCCTGTTATAATAAAGTGACTTGCGCTGAAAACAAAGGCAATCACCGCGATAATCATGAGGAGCACTAAAACTAAGTTCAACTTAGCTGCTATATCAATTCCAATCATATTTACAATCGTGATTGGGATAGCGAAAATGAGCACCCAGCCCCAAACTGGAATGCTTGGTACAAGAGCGTTTGCAAAACTTGCACTGATTAAAAAAGTTAACATGGGTATCAACAGATAATCAAGGAGCATTCCCCATCCAGCTATAAAACCTATTTTAGGGTGTAGCGCTTTATGGGCGTAGGTATAGGTTGAGCCCGCAACTGGGTAAGCTTCAACCATTTTACCGAAACTGTTCGCCGTAAATAACATTGCAACAAAACCAAGAACATATGAGAGGACAGAATGGCCCTGAGATACCAATGTGATAATTCCAAACATTGACATCGCTGCAACTGGTGCCATAAAGCCAAGACCAAAAATAACTAAATCACGCATCTTTAAACTTCTTTTTAGGCTTTGTCCATCTGATAAAATTTGAATGTTCGCTATTGATTTTTGTGTTTCTATAATCCCTACCCCCATTGGCGTTATTGTATTTTTTTGTATTTACACAAAGCGTTATCCTCCATATTCAAACCATTTCATTCAAGTCAACCTAGGCATGCTTAGTCTAACTGTACATTTCAGATTTTGAGTTAATAGACTCAAACGTTCTGCCTAACATAGCCTCAACCCAATCACCATTAATAAACAGTTGTTATTTCGTCATTCATCTGACCCCCCTCTTTTGTTAATTGCCATTTTTTCCTTCAAACTGTAGTAGGAACAATAAGCATTCTTTATATTAATTTCAGATTATCAGTTTAAGATTATTTAATATTGTAAAAATCGGAACATTCTAAATTTTACACCAAAACTATTCCAATATACTCATGCCAGGCGCACGTAAAAAGAGGCTGGGACAGAACTCGATTATTTTGAAAAATAGCGAAAACAGATAATAACTTTTTCGCTTCAATGAGTAGAGTGTTCCTTCCTAAATCAAAAAAATGTTAGACCAATGCAATCGGTCTAACATTTTTTCTTTTTGTCCCAGCCTCTTTGCTATACAAATATTATTTAGCTGGTTTTCAGGCAGCTTTTTTGCCCAGTTAATTGATAAGGTGTCATGTTTCCGAAATTCCGAAACTCATGAATCAAATGGGCTTGGTCATAATAACCATTCTCATAAATAACATCATTTAACGTATAATGGGTTGTCCTTAGAAGCATATTTAGTGATGATTGGAACCTTACTATTTGGCTAAATAATTTTGGGGAAATTCCAATATGGTCTTCAAATAGTTTTCTTAAATATCTAGTTGAATATCCTACTTCTTCTGCAAGTTGAGCTATGGTAATATTACCTCTTTTCTCGTATATATTATATAATGCTTGTTTTATTAGCTTTGATGATTTGTCAATTTCAAAAATTTGACTTCTCAATATTTCATTGAATATATTGACTCTCTCCGTAAAACTTTCGTCGGTTACTACCTTTTCTATGATATTCGTATTTACAGGAAACATTTCATTTAAGGAAACTTCTTTATCTGTAAGGTCTTTTATACCGAATTTCTTAATATCTAGGCATGGTAGAAAACGAATCCCAAAGTATGTACTGTTTGGGAGAAGGTTAATCACTCTACTTTTAGTAACGCTTCCACAAATATTACCGTAGTGCTGATCACAATTAATGAGAATATCGATACACCCATCTGGGATAACGGAAATTTGACTACTTTCCTCTCCCATTTTAAATTGGTAAAACAGAATAGATGGTTGTTTTGGTTTAATTCTTACTTTTTGTTCAGTATAGTAATCTGTCTGAAATTCAAAGTCAGGCTGAGACGGCAAGTAACTAATTATTTTGGAATTTAAAGAACTAATCACTTTATACCCCCTTCACCACAAATTAGTAAACGCTTACAAATTAATGCTTAATATTTGATTATTTCCTCGATTAATCAAATAACAGCTAAATCAACAGTTTACTACTTTTCTTACATTAAGGGTTGATCCTTATCTACTTCTACTCTCTGGCTCTCTGTTTACAGATTTTCCGAACGAGGAAGCCCATTCTAGATGAAACCAAGTTCGGAAAATCTGTAATTTAAATTTCGCTACAATCCTAAAACGGATAATCTAATTTACTCGTCTGTACAGATACCCATTTCACAACAGTAAACTCCTCTACAATCCACTCATATCCAAAACGCCCAATCCCACTTTGTTTCACTCCACCAAATGGAACATTTCCTTCTAGCACTGCAGGCATATCATTTATATGTGTTGTACCAGATTCAATCTCAAGGGCTAATCTTTCCCCTCTTTCTAAGTCACTAGTAATAATGGAAGAGGATAATCCATATTCCGTGTCATTAGCAAAACGAATGGCCTCTTCATCACTTTCAGCCGGAATAATTTGTGCCACAGGACCGAAGATTTCACAAGTAGCAAGACTTGAATCATTAGGTACATCAACAAATACAAACGGAGAAATAACATTCCCTGTACGGACACCTTCTACGGCAACTTTTAATCCACATTCCTTTGCTTTATTAACTAAGTCCATGATTTTATCAGCTTGTTTTTCACTTATAACAGGTCCAATAATTGTGTTAGGATCCTTAGGGTCTCCTACTGTTAACCCCTTTACTTTTTCTACGTATTTAGTAACAAATTCATCATAAATATCTCTATTAACAATAATTCGGTTTGTAATCGCACAGATTTGGCCACTATGCAAAAACTTCCCAAAGATAGCGGCTTTCACTGCTTGTTCAACGTCGGCATCTCTTAAAACTATTAAAGGATTATTGCCTCCAAGTTCCAATGCCATTTGTTTTAATGTTCCGCCTGTTACCTTATTAATATGTTTTCCTACAGCCGTTGATCCTGTAAAACTGATAAACGAAGAATTCGTATTTAACAGGAATTCATCTCCTGACTCTTGAAGGTCAGTTAAAATTGAATTAAACACTCCAGCAGGAAGTCCTGCTTCTTCGAAAGCCTTTGCAAAAACTTGTCCACCAACTATTCCAACTTGGAGATCTGGCTTATGAACAACACTGTTCCCGAGAGCAATGGCAGGGAAAATTGTTCTTGTTGCCATGTTAAATGGAAAGTTAAAAGGTGTGATGGACGTAATAACACCTAAAGGTAATCGATATACACGGCTAACCTTTCCTGGTGTTGTAGATGCATAATTTTTGGGTGTATATATTTCATCAACCATATTAATAGCATCTTTTATGTCACTAACCCCAAAGCCAAACTCAATATGAGCTTTAAGTAGTGTTCCACCTGTTTCACGTGTAATTAATTCCAAAATATGCTCTTTATTTTTCTCTAAGTAATCTAATGCTTTCGTTAAAACCTCTTTTCTTTGTTCTGGGGTAGATTTAGCCCATTCCTTTTGTGCTACTTTAGCTTTGTGATAAGCATCTTTTATTTGCTCTACATTCGCTAACTCTACAGTTGTAATTGTTGACTGATCATATGGATCTTTTATTGCATAAGTTCTTTTACTACTCCCCTCTACCCATTGACCTCCAATATAACTTTTATTTATTTTACTTGCCCATTCAATGCAGTTCACATCTAAAGCCAGATTCTTTGTCATTTAAAGTCCCCTTCCTGAAATGAACATCTATACTTAACGCGTTGTAAGCTAAATTGTAAGCGGTATGAATTATTTTTTATTGTAAAAAGCGGACCTACCCTTATAAAACAGATTCAATCATTGTTTCTTATTTATCCTATGCAAATGCAAAAGTTCTGATCAATAACATAGATGGCGCTTCTATAACTTCTGTTATTTTTTCACAATCAATCTATTACCTTAAACGCAGATTGACTTTCAGCCCTCTTACTTTTTAAAACGCTTATGAATATTGTTATACTTGTAAGTACCTTCCTCACTGAATTCAATCAATTCCATAGATAATGCCAAATATCGCCTAGTAAATAGATCAGTAAAATGATCCTTGATTACTTCGAATAGTTCGTCACAAGTTTCTTTCTTATTTTTAGGCGATCTTCCCGCCCCAATTTTTAATATAGCATGAACAAACGCATCATCTTCTGCTCCATCTGCTACTCGGTAATCTTGAAGTTCAATGGCTCTTGATCGAATTCCTCCAATCGGAAAAAGATGACTACGGCTAATCAAAACATCATTCACTTTTTTAAGTAAATTCGGAATGTCTGCTTCTTTCTTTATGTTATCGGTATACTCAACAATAAAATGCGGCATGTTTTCATCCCTTTCATTGACTAAAAATAGCGTTATCACTTTCAATTCTTAAGAAATGTTTTTCACTAATAACGGTATTTACTAGTCGTCCCACTCCTTCAATTTCAGTAATAACTTCATCTCCTTCCTTTGTATCAACTAGGCCCTCAGGCGTACCAGTAAGGATAATGTCGTTTTTATTTAATGTCATAAAACTACTTAAATATTCAATTAAATGTGGAATACTAAAAATCATATCTTTCGTTGTGCCTTCCTGAGTAACTTTTCCATTTACATAAGTACGCAATGTAAGATTCATAGGATCTTCAATATCTTTTGCATCGACCAGCCATGGACCGATTGGTGTACAAGTATCTCTATTCTTTACTTTTAAGTTCGGACGATAATAGTTTTCTAAATAATCACGGATGGCATAATCATTTGCAACGGTATATCCTGCTACATAATCATAAGCATCTTCACGTTTAATGTTAGTCCCGGAACGCCCAATGACAACTGCAAGTTCACATTCATAATGCATATTGGTAGCCTCAGCCGGTCGGTAAGTCAGACCTCGATGACCAATAAAAGTATTCGGACCTTTTAGAAAAACTAAAGGTTCTGTTGGTGCTTCAAAAGCAAGTTCCTTTGCATGATTTGCATAATTTAATCCTAAAGCAAAAACGGTTCTAGGTTGGACAGGTGGTAGCCAGACCACTTCCTCCTCAGAAACAATTTGTCCATTATCTAGTTTCAGGTGACCATCATTTGTTTCAATTGCATGATGAATGACGTCCTGAAATACTACACGTGCATGTTTCATAATAATTGCGCTCCTTTACAAAACAATAAGATTCTCATTTAACTGTATTTTCTAAATAACCGATTCCATCAATTTCAATTCGTACCCGATCTCCCTCTTTAACAAGCGGGGGATTTTCAGGTACTCCAACGAGTAAAACATCTCCCTCATACAGCGTCATAAATCCAGAAATTTCAGAAATCAATTTTGATACAGGACGAATTAAATTGGTCGTTGTATTCTTTTGTTTTAATTCGTCGTTAACGAATACAGTAATCGCCAACTTATTAGGGTCAGAGATTGCATCACGTTCAATAATCCATGGACCTACAGGGCAAAAGTTATCTCTCGCTTTTTGTTTAATAGCTGGACGATAAAAATTCTCATGTGGAATACTCACATCATTTACAATGGTGTATCCTAATACATGATCTAAAGCTTTTTCTTCTGTTATACGCGTAGCATTTTTCCCAATGACAATGCCTAATGAGGCACCTATTTGCAGATGAGATGTATCCTCGGGTAATGGAATTGAAGAGTTAAATCCAGTAATGGTGTTCACCGGTTTTATATATAAGACAGGCGCTTTGGGAGGCTGTTTATAAGGTTCTTTCGTTAAAGAGGAACCTAATGCCTTAAGCTCGCCACTATAATTTAATAAAGTTCCATATACTGTTCCCGAAATTGGCGCCTCCAAAGAGGACTGCTCTACTGTTAAATTTCTATCATCAAGAATGATTGTATTGCTTTGAGGATCTACCTCCACTTCTTCTGTGTGAAGGGTTTCACTATATTTAATGATTGCCTTACTCATAACTATTCACTCCTCTTATAAACTCGTAAATTCAACTGATGATTACTTAAACACTAATGATTAACTACACCTTTAACATCATTACCTATAGTCGACTTAACGATGATTTCTGGAAAATTATCCTCTACATTTTTTGTCTTACGGGCCCCTATAAATGTACCAATATAGCAGCCTAAGAAACCTAACGGTATAGAAACAATTCCTGGTGATGCAAGAGGGAAAATAGGATTACCAGTAAATAAGGCTACACCTGGTTCCAGATTCCAAACATTTGGACTTAACATAACCAGACCAATTGTGCTAATTAATCCTATAAGCATCCCAAAGATTGCTCCAGTTTTGTTGAATTTTCTCCAAAAAATAGTTAATAAAATAACCGGTAAATTCGAACTCGCTGCTAATGTTAGAGCGATGGATGATAGAAAGGCAACATTAAAATTTTGAAGAAATAGTGATAAGGCAATGGCGATAACAGTGATGAAAATCGATGCAAGACGTACCATAAACATTTGCTGTTTTTCGGTTGCTTTCCCGTCTTTTAAAATTTCGTTATAAATGTCATGGGAAAATGCTGTTGCTCCCGTAACCACAATTCCAGCAACTACTGCGAGAATAGTAGCAAAAGAAACCGCAGAAATGAAAGCAAACATAAAATCTCCGCCAATAAACTTTGCTAATAATGGCGCTGCCATATTGCCTGCTGGGTTAGCCTCTATAATATTCGAAGTTCCAACTAGTTTTGCTGCTCCAAACCCAAGGAAGATGACCATAATGTGGAAGAGTCCCATGATCCACATAAGCCAAACAACTGACTTTCTGGCAACCTGAGCATTAGGTACAGTTAAAAAGCGAACTAATACATGGGGTAGACCCGCTGTTCCAAGAATGAGCCCAAGTGTTACAGAAGCTGCATCCCAGCCGTTTTTATATTTTAAACCTGGGTTTAAGAAATCGATTCCAAAAGGAGTGGCTGTTTTCATATCAGTAAAAATGCCAATAAAATTAAAATTAAATTTCCACATAACCATTACAAACATAATAAAGGTTCCACCTACTAAAAGAATGGCTTTAATAATTTGAACCCAGCTTGTTGCGGTCATTCCTCCAAACAAAACAAAAGCTAACATAGCAATACCAACAATAAGGACTGAAGTATTATACGGAATACCTAATAATAATTTGAATAACGCTCCTGCAGCAACAAGCTGTCCAAGCATATAAAAAACGGAGATGATTATTGTATTGAAGGCAGTTACACCTCGTACTTGTTTAAACCTAAATCGAGCAGTAATCATATCACCTAACGTATATTTCCCAAGATTCCTTAATGGTTCTGCTACTAAAAATAAAATGACAAGAAAAGAAACAAGAGCACCGTACATGAGGAAAAATCCGTCATACCCCGTTAAAGAAAAGGCTCCAATTAATCCCAAAAAGGTAGATGCAGACATAAAGTCTCCAGCTAAAGCAAGACCATTTTGCCTAGCAGTCAGACCACCTCCAGCTGTGTAAAAAGAACCTGCCGTTTTTGTTTTTTTGGAGGCATAGTACGTAATGAAAAGTACCCCTATTGACATGAGTACAAAAAGAAGAATAATATCCCACCCCATATTTCTACAGCCCCTCTTTTACTAAGATTTGCTTTACCTTTTCGTCAAGTTCAGCAGACTTCTTTACATAAACACTACATACCGCAAATGACATAAAGATAATTGAAATACCGTAAACCCACGCCAACGTAATGTCTCCTATTACTTGGACATTTAGTATATTTGTAAACAAGGCTAGGAATGGTAAAGCTAGTGAATAAACCAAATAAAAAATTGTATATGGAATAATAAACTTTTTCTTATATAAAAGTAGTTGTTTAAAATCCTCCGAAGCGAAAATTTTGTCATAATCTATTTGTTTGTTGTCTTGTTGTTCGATGTCTTTTTTTACACTACTCTGTTCTTTTACTAGCTCCAAATTGATAGCACCTCTTTCCTAATAATTTAATAGGGTTCTTAAATGCTTCTAATTCTTCGATTTTTAATTTCTATTAAAAACCACTAGTTTTAGCTCTGTCATTTCCTCTACAGCATATTTTATTCCTTCTCTTCCAACTCCACTTTCCTTCACACCTCCATAAGGCATGTTGTCTACACGAAACGTTGGAATGTCATTAATCATTACGCCTCCAACCTGAAGGTTTTCAGCTGCAGTTAACGCTGTATGAACATTATCCGTGTAGATTCCCGCTTGGAGACCATATCGTGAATCATTTACTTGCTCAATTGCTTCCTCTACAGCTTGAACTTTATTGATGATAACAATTGGAGCAAACACTTCTTGACACGAAACTTTTAAAGAAGACTCTGCATTTAATAATACCGTTGGCAGTAGAATATTCCCTTTTGCGATCCCCCCAGTTGCTACTTCTGCTCCATGTTGTTTCGCCTCATGAATCCAATCTAAAGTACGTTCCACATCTTCTTTTGAAATAAGCGCTGAAACATCCGTACGTGGATCTAACGGGTCACCAATTTTGAGTTGTTCAGTTGCTTCAACGAATTTTTGCACAAATGTTTCGTACAAACTCTCATGAATATAAATTCGTTGTACTGATATACATACTTGACCTTGGAAAGAAAAGGCTCCCTTCACACAACGATTAATAATTGAATCAATATCGATTCCTTTATCAATAATAACGGCAGCATTTGAACCCAGTTCTAATGTCACACGCTTCAGCCCTGCTTTGTTTCGAATACCAATTCCAACAGCTGGGCTCCCCGTAAATGTAATAGCTGCAATTCTATCATCGGTCACGATTTTATCCCCTACGACTCTTCCGCTTCCAGTAATAACATTAAGTGCTCCATTAGGTATACCAGCCTCCTGTAACAACTCTGCTAAAAAGAAAGAAGATAGTGGAGTTTGACTTGCTGGTTTTAATACAATTGTATTTCCTGCGGCAATGGCAGGCCCTACTTTATGGGCTACTAAATTCATCGGGAAATTAAATGGAGTAATCGCTCCAATAACCCCAATAGGTTCACATACCGTATATGCTACTCGTTTTTCTCCACCTGGTGCAGCATCCAATGGAAGTGTTTCTCCGTGAATTCGCTTTGCTTCTTCAGCTGCAAACTTATACGTTTGTATTGTCCGTTTCACTTCATCGATTGCAGTGGCAATTGGTTTAGCTGCTTCTAAAGCGATAATTTCTGCAGCTTCATTTAAACGCTTCTCAAACAAAGCTACCAAACGTTCCAAAATCGCTGCACGTTCGTGAGCTGGCATTTTAGCCATTACAGTTTTTGCACGAAATGCAGCTTCAATTGCCTCATTCACTTCTTTTTCATTAGCCTTAGGAATATATGCAATAACATCTCCAGAGTATGGAGATGTTAGAGATGCATGTTCAGTGGCTTCTTTCCATTTACCATCAATGAATAAGTTTTTCTTTCTTGCTTGCACTTTTAAATTCATATTCTACTCCTTTCTGTTATAGCCCACTATTATTTAGATTACTAGCTCATCATTTTTCATGTATTCATTCATTCCGTATGACTCATTCTGCTTGCCATATTTATAATCTAGCCACTTTACCTTAATGCGCTTCTTGTATGGGTCTACAGAACAATCTTTTAGTTGTATTAATAATGAAGTGTGTTGCTCATTTATAGATATTTGGTGGCAGGTTCCATCATAATTATGACCGTCTATTTCAACTTGAATATGGTAAATACCAAGTTTAGGCATTCGGTAGCTGTTTTTTACTATTAATTTAAGAAATTGATGATTTTTATAAAAAAGGGAACTTTGATTCACTTCTCCACTAACTTCATAAAAATCACCAAGGTACATAGGAATCTTTTGCACATGACCTTCATCAAGCAATTTTCGGATTGCTGTTGAGCTAATTTTTTCATCATCATGTTGGATCTTTGGAACAGTCGTTACTTCCAAATTTCCGGGGATATACTCCGATAACGTTTTCATATTACCGAGTCCTTTATAGCCATATTGATAATCAAAGCCCGCTACAACATGTATACATCCAAGTCCTAAAATGTATTGTTCAACAAAATCATTAGGAGAAAGACGGGCAAACTCAGGGCTAAACTCAACAACAAATAACTTCTCAACACCCAACTTTTCAAATCGATCTTCTTTCAAAGGAAGCGGAGTTAAATAAGTCATTGGCTCCATATGAGGAAAGAGTATATCTTTTGGGTGCGGATAAAAGGTCATAACACCAAAGGCGCATTGTTTTTGCATAGCAATTCGTTTTGCTGTTTCAAGAATTCTTTGATGACCGATGTGAACGCCATCAAAAAAACCAAGAGCCAAAACACAAGCTTCCATTTCAGTGAACGTTGATTTATCAATTGAACTTTTGATAGTAATTGTCTCCATCGTTTGCCCTCTCCTTTTATGTTAAGTTAACTGCGGTGCAGCGATCTGGCCATATTTTCCTGCAAAGAATGTCAGAGGATTTCCTTCACGAAGGACAATATCTTCTACTTCTCCAAGGAACAGCGTATGGTCACCAGCTACTTGCTTTCCATATACATTACATACAATGTTAGCCAGTGCATCCTTTACTACAGAGATTTCGTTTAGCTGATCAAATTCTGTTTCACGCTTTTCTTTGATCTGGCCAGCGAATAACATCGAAACTTCTTGCTGATCTTCCGATAAAATATTCACCGCAAATTTACCGGAGCGGTTAATTTTATCCAACATCTTTGCATTTTCTTTAATCGATATTAGTACGAGTTTCGGGTTTAGCGACACTGACATGAAGGCATTTGCTGTCATGCCATGAGGCTCTCCATCAATGTCCGTTGTAATAACTGTTACGCCGGTTGCAAATTTACCCATCGCATCTCGAAATGTACGATCATCCATTGAAATTCCTCCATTCTCTTTATTTAAATAACAAGTTCTGGTTTGCGCTGTGCAAGGTTTGGTGCCTTTGATTGAATTTGTTCATTCGTTTCAATATCTAAAAACGGAGATGTTTCATTAAACCAACTGTCCGGTGCTTTTGCACCCCACAATGTTTGACGACGTGGGTCATTTAAATCCCATCGAATTGGTTCGAAGTCATTGTCACTTGTTAAGTAATCTCCGTTATACAGCTCAATGCGATATCCATCTGGATCTCTTAAATACAAGAAGAACGCGTTGGATAAGCCGTGGCGTGCTGGACCTCTTTCAATGTTCTCTGAATAGCCAAGAGAAGCTAAAACATCGCAGCAGTGGATTAGAGCAAGTGGATCCGGTAGCCAGTAAGCAAAGTGATGAAGACGCGGACCATCTCCGTTCATAAAGGCTTGATCATGCACGGTCTGTTTGCGGTGGAGCCACGCAGCCCAGATACTTCCATCTTCTATAGTTGTATATTCAGAACACGCAAAGCCTAATTCGTTGATAAAAAAGTTGTAAGCTTTTTCTACATCCGGTACAGCACAGTTTACGTGGTCAATCCTCTGAATTCGTGCCCCGCTGTATAGATCGTAGCGCTGAAGTAAGCGCTCTGCTTTTTCAATCTTGCAGAAAAATTCAAGAGGCATCCCTGAAATATCATGTACATGCAGTGCACGCCCAAGAGCATGCTGAGTTCCTTCCTTAAGCCACTTTGTTTTTAAGCCTTTTGCTTGAAACAATTCAGCCAGACGGTCAAGATCTTCTTCTTTTCCTACTTTATAACCGAGTGCGTGTACCCCGAACGTCTCGGACTTTTTGAGAACCAAGCTGTGGTGTGTATGCTCTTCAAGCCCTCTTAAATAAACACAGTTGTCCTTTGTTTCTGTTTCAATCATGCCGAGCGCTTTTACATAAAAATCTTTTGAACGGTCTAAATCCTTCACATTAATAACAGTTCTGGCAATACGAATGATATTGAAATCCATACTCGTCCTCTCCCTTAGTCAATTAATTAGTTATTTTTTAACTAACGCTTCTGATCGATTCAAAAATTCTTTTACACGATCAACATATTCCTGTTTGTCATACCCGTTATAAAGCGTACTTGCCATTCTAACTGGATCACCGAAGAAGAAGCGCTCATAAAGTGTTTGTCGAGTACCGAATGAACTTATACATACATCCCATGCCAAACGATAAAGTTTCACACGATCATAGGCATCCCCTGTGGCTGATTGTAAATACTTATCAAGATCCGGACGAATTTCAGAATTGAAGTCTGATTCTGATGGAATCGCCATTAAGCCACTTGCACCCATTAATTGCATAATTTCTGTAAAGCGAGGGTAAATTTTCGGGAAGTAATGACGTGCTGCATTTAACGGTGAAAATTCAGGTGTCATAGTTCCCCATCTATCCACTTTTGCATTTGCTTCGGAAGCAACGACATATGCTTTCATCGTTTCAAGTGCAAGAATTACCTCAGAGATTTTCTCCTGTATATGTTGGTATTGGCCAATATTAATTGTCTCTGCCATTAATTGAAGAATACCAAGTACAAACTCTGTTTTCGCGATATTTTTTGATACAACTTGATGTGTCATATGAACAACTGCATTACTTTCATTGTAAGCCTGGTTACACACACTAACATCACCAAGGGCAAAGACCCGATTCCACGGAACGACAACATCATCAAACACAACAATGGTATCCATTTCTTCAAAGCGAGATCCTAGCGGATGGTCGAAATGAGACTTCCCATAATCAAAAGATTCTCGACAAATAAATTTTAAGCCCGGTGTGTTATTAGGAATAGAAAATGCAAATGCATATGGATTTTCTTCAGCTGATTGTTTTAACAAAGTAGATGGGAATACCATGATTTCATCCGTAATACCACCTTGAGTAGCCAGTAATCTTGCCCCTTTAATAACGACCCCTTCAGATGTTTTCTCTTTAATCCGTGCTGCAATATATGGATCTGGAAGCTGTGCTGAATTTACTCCTCTATTGACTTGAGGCTGAATCAACGTATGTGTTAAAGATAAATCATTTTCACGGCAATACTCGTAGTAGTTGGCCATGTTTTCGGCATAGATGGAGTCTTGCTTTCCAAACATTTCTGCAGCTGAACCATACGCCATCATCCCGACATTAATGTAATCAGGGGAACGTCCCATCATGCCACCATTATATTTCGCCCATTCTTGCATCATTTTGCGACGTGTCACCAATTCTTCTTTTGTTTTTGGCTGAATAAAAGATGTACCTACCCGTTCTCCAGTTGTTGGAGATACATATGTCATGTAATCCTTTTTGTCTGGATCATGTTGCAAATCGTAAAGTTCTGCCTGAGTTTTCATAACTCCTTTAAAAGCTGGATGTTCAGAAATCTTTCCTTCTACTTGTTTGCCATCAATCCATATATTTGCCTGTGCATTATCAACTCTTTTAATATATTGCTCTCCTGTTTTTGCTGGCATTATTGTTTCCCCCTTAGAAAATAGTTTTTACTTCCCAAATTGCGGAATATGATGGTCACCTATAGCAACATGGACTACTTTTGGTTCTGTATAGAATTCAAAGATTGCGTAATGGCCACCCTCTCTTCCAATTCCACTATCTTTCATACCGCCAAATGGAATTCGAAGATCTCGTACGTTTTGAGCGTTTATCCAAAGCATACCTGCTTCAATAGCATCCGCCATACGATGTGCTCGTTTTAAATCTTTTGTCCATACAAAACCAGCTAGTCCGTAAGATACGTTATTTGCCATATGAAGTACTTCTTCATCTGTTTCAAATTCGATTACGGCCATAACGGGACCAAAGATTTCTTCCTGACATACTCTCATATCATTTTTTGCATTTAATAAAAGTGTCGGTGGGACAAAATTACCTGCCTTTACATTCTCCGGAACCACTCCCTGAACTACTTCACAACCTTCTTGTTTAGCGATTTCTATATATTTTTTTACTTTGTTGTAGTGACCTTTTTCAATGAGCGGACCAAGCTCAGTTGATGCATCCATTGGGTCACCGATTTTAATGTTTGCGACACGTGCTTTTAATTTTCCAACAAATTGATCTTTAATATTTTTATGCAAGAATACTCGAGAATTGGATGTGCAACGTTCCCCGTTAAAAGAGAAAATCCCCCATATTGCTGCATCTAGAGCACGTTCAAGATCTGCATCATCAAATACAATTAAAGGTGATTTCCCACCAAGCTCCATCGATGTTTTCTTTAAAGTATCCGCAGAGTTTTTAATAATAGTGGAACCTGTAGTCGTTTCACCTGTAAATGAAATCGCTTTCACATTTGGGTGAGCAACAAGAGTAGCACCTGCTGTTTCTCCAAAGCCATGAACGACATTAAAGACTCCATCCGGAACTTTAGCTTTATGAATAATTTCAGCTAATTTATTTGCAGTCAATGGTGAAAGTTCAGCTGGTTTTAGAACAACAGTATTTCCAGTTGCTAATGCAGGCGCTACTTTCCAAGTCTCTAACATGAATGGGGCATTCCATGGAGTAATTAACCCTATAACGCCTAATGGTTTATAAACTGTATAATTAATGAATTCATCATCCATTGGATAAGATTCGCCATGCAATTTTGTCTCAACCATTCGTGCGTAGAAACGGAAATTTTCTGCAGCACGTGCGGTTTGATTTCTTGTTTGGCTAATTGGCAGACCTGTATCTAGTGATTCTAAGAATGCAATTTCTTCAATCTCCTCATCGATGAGATCTGCAATTCTATTAATATATTTCATTCTTTCTTTCAATTTCATCTTGCCCCAAGGACCATTCTCAAAGGCTTCTTTTGCTGAAAGAACTGCTTGATTTATATCCGCTTCACGCCCCTCGGCGATATAGTTGTTTATTTCATTGGTAAATGGATTTTTATTTTCAAAAGAAGCACCTGATTTACTGTCGACAAACTGTCCATTAATATAGAGTTTTACATTTGCTACTTGCTTGTGTAAGTGATTTTTTTGAGTCTCAGTTACTTGAACCTGCATGTTATTACACTCCTCATCCTTCTCTTACTCCTGTAACAAGGAGTAAGAGAATTTTTTAGATTTTGAATGATTATTTAGTTACAATCTCATTTGATAAAATTCCATATTGATTTAAAACTTCACGAATCTCGTTTTGAAGTGCCTCAGATGGTAAATCCATTGGCTTGCGTAAAACTGGCGTAATTTTACCCATCATACCCAGCGCTGCTTTTACTGGTCCAGGGTTAGTTTCTTTGAATAACACATCATTTAATTTCATTAATTCATAATGAAGATTTAAAGCCTTTTCAGCGTCGCCTTCCTCCCAAGCATTGTGCATTTCCGCTACTTTCGCTGGTGCAACGTTTGCTGTGGCGCTAATAGAACCTTTTCCACCGATTGTTAACATTGGGTAGCAAAGAAGTTCAATTCCTGAGAATAGACTAAAATCTCTCCCACAATTTAATAGCACACGATTGACATGTTCAAAATCTTTATTTGACTCTTTGGCACCAATAATGTTCGGGCAATCTTCAACAAGTCGAGCCATTGTTGTTACTTCCATATTCACACCTGTTCTTCCAGGTATATTATATACAAGAATTGGAATATCCACGGCATCTGCAATAGCTTTATAGTGTTTATATAATGCTTGCTGGGAAGGCTTGTTATAGTATGGAACAATGACCATCGCGGCATCTGCTCCCATTTCTTGAGCAACCTTTGTTAACCGTAGCGCTTCATTATGATTAACTGATCCCGTTGCTGGTATAAATGGAACTCGTCCGTTAATCGTTTTACTTGCTGTTTCCATCACAAGCTCTCTCTCTTCGATCGTTAGAGAACTAGGTTCTCCAGAAGTCCCGGTTACCGAAATGCCATGGCTCCCACTCTCTATTTGCCAGTTAATTAAATTTTCAAATGTCTGTAAATCTAAACCTTCATCTTCCTTGAAGGGTGTAATAACTGGTGCAATCGAACCTTTTATACTTTCTTTAGCTTTTCGAATTCTAGACATTTTATCGTCTCCTTTTCTACCTTTTCATGGAATTATTTTCAAGATTAATGTATCATTAAGTTTGTAATATTTAAAATATTTAAAATGTTCGCAACGTATATAAAATAAATATGCTTTCTAAGGAGGATTTTCATGGATATAAGACAATTGCGATACTTTACCACTATTGTTGAAGAAGGCCAAATTACTAGAGCAGCAAAAAAGTTACATATGGCCCAACCCCCCCTTAGTCAACAGCTAAAAGCGCTGGAAGAAGAGCTTAGTACTCTTTTGATAGTACGAAATGGAAAAAATATAGAACTTACAGCAGCAGGAAAAGTGTTATATAAGAGAGCTATCAATCTTTTAAGTCAGATTGATGAAACAATTATGGAAGTGAAAGAAGTAGGGGAAGGTCTTAAGGGTACATTATCAATTGGATCTGTAAAAACATGCTTTTCTTACTTACCTGAACGCATTCGTTTTTTCCGAGAAAAGTATTCAAACGTTACATTTCGTTTATACGAAGGGGATACCTATCGATTATTACAAGATTTAAGAAATAGGCATATTGAGGTTGCTATAGTCCGGTTACCTTTAGAGGCAGAATCAGATGACTTGTCCTCACTGCCATTGCCTCCGGACCATTTTGTAGCCGTTATCCCTGAGACGTGGAATTATGAAAATACATTAAGACTAGATGAACTTTCAAGTATGCCACTAATGTTGCTACAACGTTTTAAGGGTGTTGGTCAATACGAACTCGTTTTAGAAGCTTGTAGAAAATATCACTATGAACCAAAAATTGTCTGTCAATGTTCAGACGCTGCTATGATTATGTCCCTAGTTAGAGAAGGTGTCGGTGCTTCCTTACTCCCAAGGTCTGTCTTACGTTCATTTTCTATGAATGGCCTGAAAATATTGGAGCTTGAAGAACTTAGTATTCAATCAGATTCCGCCGTGATCTGGTTGAAGGACCGTTACCTTTCAAAAAGTGCTGTTAAATTTATTGAAACTTTTGAGAGGGAATACAGTTTAAGTATCTCACCAGTAGAATGACTCGAATAATTTTATGATTTTATAAATCATAAGTGTTGAATCAGTTTTTCGGACATTGACGGTGAGATATTGTGCTGCCATATAATTCTCAACAGCTGTGAAAAATATGAACAGAGTAAGCTATCCAATTGCTACAGATGTGATACCACGATACTAGGATCACCAAGATTCTGAGAGGTTTACTTTGAAGACATCCTGTAAGACTAGTAAGTAAAAAAGCTTTGAATGAGGCTACTGAGATAAACCTATAAAAATTAGATTTGAGTATAATGTTAACGATCCTTCAAGGTGCTTATGAATATAAAGGTTTTACTGAACAAGTTGGCGAGAATATGTATAAGGCTGATTTGAAAGCTTTTCAAAAAACAATAGAAAATGCAAAAGAACCAATTGACGCTAGTAAAGTTTCAGAGTTATCATCTAATCAAGTTAAAACATTACAAGGTGCTCCAAGTGGTAGTTGGTTAGTTCCTTTATTGCAAGAATAGGACAATTAGGGATGATGGATTTACAAGAGGGTCTAGTAAACCCTAAATTATTTCAATATACTTCAACAGTAAATGCTTATAAACGATCGATTTAAGACATTTTAACGGAAACACAAAAAGCTTAGGACTCAAAATTAATTGAGTACCTAGGCTTTGTTTTTTAAGCATTTGCTATGAATTTAGGTACATTAATGTCTAACTTCCCTACTACGAATTAAACGCCTAAAGATTCTCTTATTTTGATTACTGCATCTTCTATTTCATAAGATGTTTCAAGTACCTCAGAATTCTCACGGTGATTCGATTGAATGTACCGAATGATTGTATATAATTCATCAATCATTTCGTCATCATTTATATATATTTTCATTTTGTTCCCTCCTTGATGTTATTTAATCATAACAAAAAGGTGGATGAAGGTATAAAAATAACGCTAGCCTATGCTGTGTTACTCGTTTACTGTTACATGATAATGTCACTAACGTCGCATGAATTTTAATTGAATTTTCTGTTTTCTAATTCTTCCGTTTTTGAAGAAAATGAAAGACGCTTAAGTAGAGATAGTAAACATCCATTTTTTTACTATAACCTTTGACTAGGGCAACTGCAGTTCAAAATCCTTAGGGTACCGTATTTCCTTCGATTTTTCGAAGCTAAATACGTGCTGGTTTCCATAGTGTTGCTTTTAAGTACCTACTAATTTGTAAATATGTCCGTGAACTGTTTGTGTGAAGCTGTGCTAGCACGTTTAAGCAGTAAACGATCATTGCGATGTATACCTGATTATGCACAGCTTGCTCGCTTTGCCCGTAGAACTTTTTAATGTTCAGATGCTGTTTCATCCATTTGAAAAACAGTTCGATTGCCCAGCGTGACTTATACAGTTCAGCGATCTCATCTGCACTTAAATCAAAACGATTCGTCATCAGATGTAGTTCTTTACCGTTTGGATCCAGTACTTCGATACGGCGAAATACATTTTCAGCGCGATTTTGCGTGTTGCCAATCAGAATCATTTCATCCGATAACACCGATGACTGTTCAGGTACTTCAAATGATTCAACCACACGTGTTACAGCGTTTTTTCGTAAGCGTGAGACAAAGAAAAATCCGTCATCTGTCATGCGATCAAAGCGCTCATAATCTAAGTAACCTCGGTCAAACACGTACATGCACTCCGTGTCATCAATGAGAATTTCAAGCTGACCACGATCATGTTCTTTCGCATTCGTCAACACCGCTTTATCAGGGTAGGAACAACCTTTTTCTAGGTAAACAAGGCGCAAATGTAACTTCACACCTGATTTTGTTTTACGGAATTCAGCCCATCTATGGTTGTTTAAGTTTAATGGCAGTGTGCTGGAATCAATGATTTTCAGTGGTGTTGTGGTTTTTCGCCTATGCTCAAAATTCATTTTCTCATGAATTTGCTCGACTAAGTCTAGAAAAATTCGTTGGAAAAACTCAGTTGGCACTTGGTTTAATCGCCGACCTAACTGCGAAAAGCTGATGGACTCTAAATACGTTGCTTTTTGTAAGTCGTCTGATAATAGCGCGTCACTAATGGCACGTAGACTTTCGGTTTCATTCAGTTGCGCAAACAGTAATAATTTCAAGAATGAAGCGATGTGAAGCTTCTTTGTATAGTAATTTAATTGATGAATTTCAACTAATTTCTCCATTTGTGTAGAAGAAATAGGTGAAAACCATTGTTCAAATGATGTTTTTCGTGTAAACTTATCCATGCTTATGTCCTTTATTTTGGATTTGGATGGTTTACTATCACCCAACCATTATAAAGGCTTTTTTTATGTATGGATAATATTACAGAAAATTCGGTTTTTAAAAATGCGTTGAATTATATTAATGCGACGCTAGTGTGATAATGTATGTAAAAAAAGAAAATGGCGAACATTGTACGCCAAGTGTCTTCAAATATAATACTAGAGAAATTAATTATCAGTTTTAACTATCATTCCATGCGGGTTGAGCAACAAGCTAGATTCCGAGGGGCGGTACCACCGCATACAAATATTGAATACCTAAAACTTAATTCTTAATCCCCTTTTTCTTTTGAGATGAAAGCCCTACGAAGATATGTACCAATTTTAATTGAGATTATTGTCAACAAAAACAGATAACTAATATTGGCTGTCTGTTTTTTTATACTGTACAAATCTCATTAAATTTCCTATTATAGTTAAAAAAGGAGGAATTTAAATTTGAAAAAATCAACAGTTATATTTAGTGTATTTATTTTACTTTTAACTTTTAGTATGGGCGCTTACGCTGCAACTAAATACAATTTTACTTTTGACGGAAAAAAACAATCTATTGATGTACAGTTAATTAATAATACGGCATATGTACCGTTAAATGCTGTTACAGAGCTTTTTGGTGGGAAAGTAACTTATGATAGCAAATCAAAAACATATGCTGTTACATCAAATACTACTGAATCTACTACTCAATCTGAATTGTCAAAAACAATTGATAAAGTAACAGTTAAAATTGATAAAGTTGTGCAAGATTCTGATTCATTAAAAATTTATGTTACATATGTAAATAACTCTAATGATAAAATTAGCAATGGAAGCGATCTATCTAAGATTGTCGCAAATGGAAAACAGTACAGTTATGACTCTAAATTCAATTTTGAAAGATGGTATAAAAAAGAAAATGTTCCTCACGCTGATACCTATCTTGAGCCTGGTGTAACTGCTGAAGATGTTATTTTCTATGCTCCTATTGATGCTGATTCAATAAATATTTTAATTCGTGCTAACTGGACAGATTACAGATTCAATAATGTAAAGATTACAAAATAAACTTTCTTTTATAAAACACGTTTATAGTAATTTTAATTGTTTTAATTATAAAACAGATAACTAATCATGGTTGTCTGTTTTTTATATGTACAATTACCTACCATTTCCTTTATGGTAATATACGAAAGGATTTGATATATATGGGTTATGTATTAGTGTTATTAGGTTTCTTAGGTGTTTTTGTAGGTCTTGCGTTATTAATAATCGGAGTAATAAAAAAGAAAAAGATGAAAGGCGGTCTTGTATTAGGTATCTCCGTTGCGGCGTTCATTGTCGGGTTTATTATGGTGCCTACAAACAGCACCGATTCAACTAATGACTCAAATGAAAAAGATAAAGTGGAAACAGTAGCAAAATCAAATGATGATAAACCTGCTACAGTTACACCAGACGAATTTAACAAATTAAAAAATGGAATGAGTTTGGAAGAAGTAGAAAAAATAGTGGGTGGCAAACCGAAAAATCCAGATGCAAAAGAAAATGATAATCTAATATTAATTTGGGAGTATGACGGGGAAAATGGAATAGAAAAAGATTCTCCTGTATCACTTATCTTTAAAGATGGGAAATTAAACACTATTCAGCAACTTGGTTTAATAATAGAAAAAGAAACAGAGGAAGAAAAAGCTGCACGTGAAGCTAAAGATGCTGAGGAAAATAAACTTGATTACACTATTCAAGAAGAAAAAATTAGCGGAAGTATTTGGTATGTAACTTTATTGACTTCTTTAACAGAAGAAAATGACCTACGCAAATTAGTCGAATTGACTAGTGATTTAGCTAAATCGAAAAAAGAAAAAATTGATTCAATTTTCGTAAAAGTGAACATAAAGAACAGTTTGGCAAAATCATATGCTGCGACAGGGAAAGTCGCCTTAAGTGATATGGGTTTAATACAAACAAAATTAAAAATAATTAATAATTATGAATTTAAATACTTAGTAACAGAAGAACACTTAACTTCTAAAGACGATTTAAAACAATCAAACGAATCTTATTCTGCAGAAGACATCCTAAAAGCATTTCAGGATGCAGGCCTTCCAACAACAGATTCACGAGACAATAGTCATAACTGCGTTGATTTAGAATGCACAACTCTAATTACAACCGAGGATGTTAGTATTTATGAATGGCCAAGTGTTGAAAAAGCTCAAGAGGTTAGAGCAAAAAATTTTGGAGATGCACAAGTTGGAACAATTATTATTAGAATGAATAACAAATCACTTGATATTCAAAAATATATTGATGTAATGAACAATGTTGTAAATAAATAACCTCAGTCAACTCAAATGAGTGGCTTTTATTTTTGCCATAAAAAAAGCCCAAGCTCAAAATTAATTGAGTACCTGGGCTTTACTGTAATTAAACTTTTTGATTTAGTATAAGACTCTAAAAGCAAAATCAAAGGATCCTGACCCACCATTTTTTGTAATTACGGAGAATGTACATTTCCCTTTTGGCATATAATGGCAACTTTTTTTCTATAGTAACAGTATCATTCTCTCCTGAAGCTAAAGTACCACTTGCAAATATCTTACCATCCGGTCTGAAAATTTTATAATCAAATGTATTAGATCCATTGTTTTTGAAATTATATCTTACACTATAATCATCTGCAGTATTACTAATAGAAAATGAGTTGTGATACTCTCCATTAGTGAAAGAAGTACCTCTGTAATCAGCTTCTCGAGCATACAGAATTATTTCATCTTCTGGTGCTTGTTCTGGTGCTTGATAAATTGTTTCATCTACACCAGTATTGACTGGTTCTGCTGCTTTAGCAGTCCCAAAACTAGTTCCAGCTAAAGCTAAAGTTAAAGCAGATGCAGCCATGTAAAGACACGGAATCGTGAATATCCAAGTACAAGTACACCTACGTTTACTTCTACTTTTTCACCATCACTTGTTTCAAACGGAATACTTTCTTTCCAGTCAAATTGAGCCTGTTGACCAGGTGGTGTTTCAAATCTTGTCGTTCCTTTTGGTGAAGGGATACGTACTTGATCTGTAAAATAAGCTGCGAACTCAGGCGTTTTTGCAATATAGCGACGGAATGTAGAACTACCACACTCTAAGCCATGATTATCCTTCAAATATTGCCAAAGTACACGACGATAATAAAAGACTTGCTTCGAATCTTCTGATAGTAAAGCTGCAATCACTTCATAATAATCATCTATAATAGATGTCTTTTCTTTTGTTCCTTTTGGTGTAAATCCATTTAAGTATTTATCAACAGTACGTCGATCTACACCCATTTCTCTTGCCAACTGACTCTTATTAATTTTCATCTTTAAATTCTCCATTAGCTGTTTGAATTTTGGTAAGTCTGAAAGACTGTTAATCTCAAAATTCGTTTGAACATCTAGCGTTATGTACACACTAATCACCTCATGATTAGTATGCGAGAAAGTGAATCAAAAGTGTACATCTTTAAGTGAGTGCGTTTGTACATGTAGATCTTAGCATTTGTAGACACATTAGAAGTTGAGCAACAACTAGTTGGTATCAAAGATGAAAACAAAAAATACAGTGGCAACCTAGACCACCAAAAACAAAAGCTGGTTATCGAACAATTCCATTTGGTAATGCGCTTGCCGAAATCCTAAGACGTGCTAAAAAAAGACAACTTGATAATCGTTTGAAGTTTGGTGAGTTTTATAAACAGGATTCAGAACATGATTATGTATGTAAAAAAGAAAATGGAGAACATTGTACACCGAGTGTCGTCAAATATAATACTAGAAAAACTAGCGAAAAATTAAATATTAAATTTAATTATCACTCATTACGCCACACACATGCAACAACATTAATAGAGAATGGCTCCCCCGTTAAAGCTGTACAAAAAAAGATTAGGACATAGCAGAGCTGCCGTAACAGAAGATCGCTATGTCCACCTCACTGAGAAAATGGCCAGAGATGCTGCGAACATCTTTGATTCATTCGCTCAAGATATATAAGAATTGCTAACGTATTTTTTTATGGTGGGGAATTGGTGGGGAGCCCCACCATTTAACCCTTTTATAAATTAACTAAATACATCGCAAACCCTTGATATTACTAAATTACTTCGAATCATCCATCTTCAGAACAGCCATGAACGCTTCTTGTGGTACTTCGACTGAACCTACTTGTTTCATACGTTTTTTACCTTCTTTTTGTTTATCAAGAAGTTTTCGTTTACGAGAAATATCTCCACCGTAACATTTCGCTAATACGTTTTTACGCATGGCTTTAATTGTTGAACGTGCCACAATTTTTTGACCAACTGCTGCTTGAATTGGCACTTCAAATTGTTGACGTGGGATTAATTCTTTCAACTTTTCAACGATGACTTTCCCACGTTCATACGCAAAGTCACGGTGTACGATAAAGCTTAGTGCATCGACTTGCTCGCCATTTAGTAAAATATCCATCTTCACTAATTTTGAAGCTTGATAGCCAATGAGTTCATAGTCAAATGAAGCGTAGCCCTTCGTATTAGATTTTAAATAGTCGAAGAAATCATATACGATCTCTGATAGTGGCATTTCATAAATAATGCTGACACGTGATGTATCAATATAATCCATCGTCATGAAATTACCACGCTTCAATTGACAAAGTTCCATAACTGCCCCTACATAATCGTTCGGCACCATAATTGTTGCTTTGACATATGGCTCTTCCACTCGATCAATTTTTTGTGGATCAGGCATAAATG
The DNA here is from genome assembly GCF_042019215.1 of Lysinibacillus sp. RS11. NCBI lineage: Bacteria > Bacillati > Bacillota > Bacilli > Caryophanales > Bacillaceae > Lysinibacillus > Lysinibacillus sp. RS11. The sequence continues at coordinate 3,303,643 of NZ_CP168124.1, forward strand.
AAGGGTTGTCAACCTTTATTGATGTACCATCCGTCATATGAACATTGTAAATAACGGAAGGCGCTGTTGTAATTAAATCAATGTTAAATTCTCGCTCAATACGCTCTTGAATAATTTCCATATGTAGAAGCCCTAAGAAGCCACAACGGAAACCGAAGCCAAGCGCTTGTGATGTCTCTGGTTCATATTGTAATGCAGAGTCATTCAGCTCTAGCTTTTCTAACGCTTCACGTAAGTCATTGTATTTTGCCGTATCGATTGGGTATAATCCGCAATAAACCATTGGATTTAATCGGCGGTAACCTGCTAATGCTTCAGCCGCAGGGCGATTCGCAAATGTAACTGTATCCCCGACACGAGTATCACCAACGTTTTTAATGGACGCTGTTAAATAGCCTACGTCACCAACTGTTAGTTCATCCTGTGGTACAACTTTTGGTGTATGTACCCCTACCTCAATAACTTCAAATTCTGCTCCAGTAGCCATCATACGAATTTTATCGCCTGGTTTTACTGTACCATTGATAATTCGAATGGAAATAATAACACCTTTGTAGGCATCATAGACAGAGTCAAAAATAAGGGCTTGTAGTGGTGCTTCTGGATCTCCGGTTGGTGCAGGTACCTTCTCTACAATTTGCTCTAAAATATCTTCAATACCGATACCGGCCTTAGCAGAAGCTAGTACCGCTTCAGAAGCATCTAACCCAATTACGTCTTCAACTTCTTGACGTACGCGTTCTGGATCTGCTGCTGGTAAATCGATTTTATTGATAACAGGTAAAATTTCTAGGTCGTTATCAAGCGCTAAATAAACGTTTGCTAGTGTTTGTGCTTCAATGCCTTGTGCTGCGTCGACAACTAAAATTGCGCCCTCACAAGCAGCTAAACTACGTGATACTTCATATGTGAAATCGACGTGTCCTGGTGTGTCGATTAAATGGAATGTATACACTTCGCCATCTCTAGCTTCATACTTCAATTGTACCGCATTTAATTTAATCGTTATGCCTCGCTCACGCTCTAAATCCATTGAGTCAAGGAGCTGTGCTTTCATTTCACGAGATGTTAATGACTTCGTTTGCTCTAAAATACGGTCAGCAAGCGTTGATTTCCCGTGGTCAATATGTGCAATAATAGAGAAATTTCGTATATTCTCTTGTCTTTTTAAACGTGCTTCTCGGTTCATCTTTTCCACTCCTAATTAAACTATAATGAATTATACTATGAACCTTATACAAACCACAACATTAGAACGGTATAAAGACAGTCAAATCAATGGTTATTCTGATTGATGTGCCATTTCCTCTGCAAAAACATGTTGAAAAGCGAAAAAGCGTTAGTAATGAGAACTGAGAAAAATGCAAGAGGTTTTCCTTTATTCTTAACATAAAAATAGCCAGCTACACCTATAGTAAGGTACATGCTGACTATTTTTTACTTAATTGATTATTTGTCTATCGATTGTTGAATAAGGTTCGTTAACGTATCAATACCTTCTTGTTCTAAATGTACTCCATCTGGAGCAAAATACTCTGGATGGTTAATAGCAGCCGAATGCCAATCAATCAATGTAATATTATCATGCTCTTGCGCTTTTTGTTGTAAAGAATAATTCACTTTACCTTCCCAAGAACGCGGTACCCGAGTATTTACTAAATAAATATCGGCATTGGAGAAAGCTGCAAGTAGTGCATCAATCTGATCACTCGAAAAGTAACCATTTGTGCCAAGTTGAATAATAACTGCTTTATCTGGCTGATTAAAGCTTGCATAATTTGGTGCCAGCTTGACCGCTTGTGAAACTTGACGACCAATTTTTCCATCAATTGTAATGTTAGGATAGACCTGATGTAAGCTTGTAGCAATATCTATCATGACAGAATCCCCAATGGCTAATATTCCAGTATAAGATTCATTCGTTTCGTCAGCAGTTGAATCATTTTCCTCCTGTTCAGACTCTTTTATGTCCGGTTGAGCACTAGTTTCACCTTTCTCATCCTCAACATTCGATGAATCACTTTCTGTTGTTCCTTTTTCCGATACGGTATCATCTCGCTTTGCAGCTTGTTCTGCACCATTAATTTTAACTTCTGTTATCTGGGACTCTTTTGGTTCCGTTTGTTCTTTTCCTACGACACCTGTCATTCCAGTCAAAAATACTAATAGGACTAGAGGAGTGAGCACCGTTGAAATTTTTCTAGTAACCGAAAAGCTTCCCCATTTATTTTTATTAAATTTAAGATACTGTCGGTAATAAGAACGGAATCCGTCCTTACGTATGGGCATTTCGATAAAACGATACGATAATTCAGCAATTATCAAAATAAGAACTAGTTGTAAAGCAACTCGCCAGAAAACAGGATTACCTATTTCGTGGACTGGCGTACCTAACACGATAATCGGATAATGCCATAAATAAATTCCATACGATCTTGAACCAATCCAACGCAGAGGCTTCATAGAAAGCACTTTCCCTAAAAAGCTAATAGGATGACAAACACATGCTATCAATACAGCTGCATTCAAACAAAATAGGAACATCCCACCTCTATATAAGAAAGTTTGATATTCATCTACAAAAATAATACTTAAAATGAATATAGTAAAAGCAACCAGGCTTATAATATCTAGTTTCTTGGCATGCTCCATAGATAGTTTTTGTGACGATAATCTTTTCATCGGCCAAACGAGAGCTAGCCAACAGCCAATTAATAATTCAAAGCAACGCGTATCTGTCCCATAATATACACGACTCGGGTCAGCTCCTGGCTCATATAGTATGCCCATTAACGTAGCTGAACATAATGCACCGATAAAAATGAAAATGGCTAATTTACTCTGTTTTTTAACAATATAAAGCCCAAGCATTAACAGAATCGGCCAAATAAGATAAAATTGTTCCTCAATAGCTAAAGACCATAGATTTTTTAAAGGTGAAGGGGATCCAAAACTATCAAAATAAGAAAGTTCATGAAAAATGAACCACCAATTACTTGAGTAAAAAATAGAGGATATTGCATCTCCGCGCAACGTATTGAGAAGTTCCTGATGAAACAGGGTCGCCCAAGCGAATGAAGTAATAATCATTACGTACGCAGCAGGTAGTAAACGTCGAAATCGTCCAATCCAAAATTTCCCTAATCCTACTGTTAACTGATTTCCTTTTAAAGGTAAAATGGTAGAGGTTATTAAGTAACCTGATAAAACAAAAAAGATATCAACTCCTAGGAACCCACCACTGGCCCAACTGAAGTTAAAATGATAAGCAATAACAGCTAGTACTGCTAAAGCCCGAATCCCATCAAGCCCCGGGATATAACGATGATTGAACGTCTTGCCTGACATAATATTCCTTCCTCTTCTTAAAATAATCTAGTTCATCACCATAACGTGTGGTTGATTTCCGTTCCGACTGGGCGCTTTGTCCCTGTCGCTTCGCTTTCGCACAGATAAAACATTTGGCGCTGTCGCTTCGCTTTCGCACAGAGCTTCCTGGGGCGTCCAGTCTTCACTCCAATCAACCCATATCAATTTCGCCTTGGCGTAATTGCGTCCGGATTTTGAATTGTGCCCAGGCCTGCATATGTTTTTTGTGCGAAAGCGTAGTGTTAACGTAGCGGCAGCAACAGATGTTTTTTGTGCGAAAGCGTAGTGTTAACGTAGCGGCAGCAACAGATGTTTTTTGTGCGAAAGCGTAGTGTTAACGTAGCGGCAGCAACAGATGTTTTTTGCTCGAAAGCGTAGCGACAGCAGCACCGATGCAGGTCAGTTAGCCGTTTTCGCAGGATGCGAAGATTTTAGGCTAACATCCTAAATTCATTCCTTTGAAAATCCGTGACATCCGCCGGAGGCTTTATCTTCATTCAGTAGGGGGTATGGAACCTATTGACAGGGAACCACATCCGTATTTATCTCACTACCTTCAGAGGTGGGAGTCTTCTACTGAATGAAGATAAAAGGCATACGTTTTACAAATGTCACCCTCAATTTTTGGTGTGAGCCAATTATCTATAAATATTTTACATTTTTTAATAGCGCAAACTTTAGTATAAAGCCAAACATCGTCCCCTTTTAACTAAATTCAGTGCACTCACTTATGAATGACGGGTGAGTAACTATAAAAGTTTATATAAAATGATATCTTAGAAAATTTTTGTCCCTTTCAGACAGCTAATAGTTCTAGAAAAATAACTTGGTTCTTCACAACTAACACCCCAATATTTCCCCAATCAATTCGCATGAATATTTTAAATCTTCCTTCGATAACATAAACAACACAATTAAGCTCTTCATATGTATAGTTGTACTTTATTCCATTTAAAATAATCGCTTATCTTCCCACATTCTTTCCGTCAAAAAAGCATCTCCAAAAATGGTAGATGCTTTAAAAGCGTGTTTCGCCTATTGCATATGCCGTTGTTCAAATCAAATCTTTATAAACTGCCTTGAAAATTATAAGCCAAGAAATGAACAATTTAAAGGTCTAACAACTATTTTTTTTAAAAAAATTCATGGTAATTTTACTAACAATAGGCATCATAATTCCGCATGACATTTTGTAAAAAAAATGGGCAAAAAGATGGTCATCTTAAACAGTCCATCTTTTTGCCAATTCCAATATATAATTTATAGTAATCTTTTACTAGTTTTAAAATAAGAGATCTACGAGATCTACTATTCTTGTTTTTCTGTAATAAAGGATTTTGCAATGGCTTTTCCTATGACGGCAATTGAACGATTCAATTCTTCTTCTGTATTATCAATTCCACCTAATTCGATTAAAATCATTTCTTTTGTTAAATCCTGATTATAGCGTCCATCTACATTGTCTCCACTTTTAGAGATAACACCTCTAGAAATCTTTGGCACAATTTCATTCATAGAAGCAGATAAACTTTCTGCATAAGCCGTATTCCAACGATAATTCTTATGCTCTGCACCCACGACAATGGCAATCCGTGCATAGGATTCGTTGTTATGTGTGATCGTTGTTGCATTTCTCTTAGCAGAATCTCGATGCAAATCAATAACTAAGTCATAGGACTGCTCTTGTAAACGTTTTGATAAATAAGGACGTACAGTATTGTATGAATCCGGAAAACTTTTTCCCTTAAGTTTCAGTTCCTTCATAACATCAACCTCTAATACATCCGTCTGTATACCGTTCATGCTAAAATGCTTAGAAATTGCATCTTGTAAATTATAAATATTTGTTTTTTCATCATAATTGGCTGCTTTCCCGCTAACAGCTTTTACCATCGGTTGATATGATTCTTGTGAATGCGTAAATAATAATAATACTTTAAATGGATCTTTTGTCTCCTCTTTTGTTTCCTCTTTTGTCTCCTCGAGCACACTTTGTTCAGTTAAATTAGTAGCGGCATACACGACTGGTTGATCCTCTGGTTGTTTAATCGGAGTCGATGCTTGCTTGTTGAACGGAAGTTGCCCAGCAATGACAGGTAATACGAAGAAGAACAATAATAAACCAAATGACCACTGTAGTTTTTTTAGCAAAGTCACACCCTCCTCCCCTTATCGTATGGAGGGGATGTGCCTTTTAGAACGAAAAAAAATTACAGATTATTTGCCCATTTCATAAGCATAGATGATACGATTTTAGCATATTTATCTATCCAGTAATCGGCTTCCTTTGGCGTAACCATCAGCTGTGTATGCGAGCCCGAAAATGTTTCAGCAAACAATTGCTGACGTTCTTCTTTGGTCCAGGTAGCCCATTCACCGAATATTGGTTTTATTAAAGACATATCAAGCTCTTTATTTATATCTGGTTGCCAAGATGATAATGACAATTTTGATGAAGGCTTACTCCGTTCTGCAACTCGTGCCGCTAAAGAACGTAGCATGAACTCTACAGCATCTGCAATTAATACAGGGGCATCAACTACTGTTGGGATACCAATTGCGGTAACAGGAATGCCAAGCATCTCATATGAAATTTCCTTACGCTGATTTCCTACGCCTGAACCGGGATGTATCCCTGTATTCGTTAATTGAATTGTTTTACATAAACGATCACTAGCCCTTGTTGCAAGTGCGTCTACGACAATAATTAATTTTGGCTGCAGTCGTTCAGCCAATGCCGCAACAAAATCACCAGTTTCATATCCTGTTTGTCCTGTTACACCAGGCGCATACATGACAAATTTTTCATTAATTACATCTAAACTATGCAAATGATCAATAAGATACGGTCCTATAGCATCGGGTGTAATGGTACGATTACCTAGACCAATAATTAAAATTTTGTCATCCTCATTCCACGACATTGCTTCATGCATTTTATTAAAATTTGCAAGCAACTCTTTCTCAAGTTGTTCAAATCCATCCTGATCATCAAGCGTCAAAGTAGGTACGGAAAGTGTAATGTACTGTCCTTTCTTCTTACCAATCTGCTTCTCACCTTCTGCATTAACGAGCACATCAGTGATTTTTACCCGACCAGTATTCCGATCTTCAATTTGGATACCACTCTTTTCTTCAAGCGTTTCCTTTTGCTCTTTCGTTTGATGTAAAACAACTTCTTCCGACTCATCGATTAAATCCGTACGTTGCCAATTTAAATTTTGCATACAGTTCACCTCAAAAGTAGTTTGTTCAAACTGTCAAGTAAATATTCTTTGCATTTATCTATTGCAATTTAGCCTAGCGTTTGTTAAAATGATTTTTGTTGTATTGACACAAGAAATCAATGAGAAGATATCATCTCGTACCTATTTTAGGAGGTGAAACATATGCCAAACATTAAATCTGCGATTAAACGCGTAAAAGTTAACGAAAAAGCTAACGCTGCTAACACTCAAGCTAAATCTGCAATGCGTACTACAGTGAAAAAAGCTGAAAACGCTGTTGCTGCTAATGCTGAGAACGCACAAGAACTTTTACAAGCAGCTTTCAAATCTTTAGATAAAGCAGCTTCAAAAGGACTTATTCACAAAAACGCGGCGGCTCGTAAAAAGTCTCGCCTTGCTAAAAAAGCATAATTGTTATAAAGGATCAGTATACTCTATTCAGAGTAGCTGATCTTTTTATTTTTCAAAGATCATTAATTATGACCTTAATTGCTGTGCTATCGCACAACATGCGTCTTGTTTTTGATTGTGCTAACTGTATAAAGATAAAGAGCTGCCCATATTGCTTAGGACAGCTCACCAAAAGTTGATTTCTTATTAAAATTGACGCAGTAAAAAGAGTTCTAAATAACGCTCACGATTGCCACCCGCTGTTTTCAGCTGTAAATCGACCTTTGCTAGTTGATACAACGCCTTCAATAAACTTTCCTCTGATGGACGATTACGCTGCTCAACCATCAATTTGACACGATAAGGATGTACTTTTAAATTTTTGGCAATTTGCTGTGGATGGTAGCCTTTTTTTAATAAATAAAACACATTAGACATCGTACGAACATTGGATGCAAGCAATCCAACAAGCATGATGGGCTCTTGCTTTTGACGTAGTAAATCGTGATAAATAGACAATGCCCCTACTGAGTCATTCGCAAAATAAGCATTTAACATTTTAAAGGCATCCTGCTCTAATGTTTTTGCCACTAAATCCTCAACTAACGTAGCAGTAATCTCGCCTCCATCACCTAAATAGAGAGTTAGCTTCTCAATTTCCATTTGCAACTGTAACATATTCGGCCCAACCATTGCGACAAGCTGCTCAATCGCATTTTGCGTAATACTGTTACCCTCTGCTTTAACAACACTTTGAATCCAGACAGCTAAATCCTGCTCTTTGGGCGTTTCAGTTTGGACTAATAATGCATGCTCCTTCATTATCTTTGTCACTTTTTTACGCTCGTCTAATTTCTCATAAGGTGCGATAAAAACGGTTACTGAAAAATCGGAAGGGTTCGCAAGCCATGCCTCAAGGCGTTTTACATCATGGTCGATTTTCTCTTTACCCTTTTCAGTTGCCTTTAAAAAAGATGCGTTTTTTGCAATGATCAGCTTCCGCTCAGAGAAAAAAGGAATTGTATCCGCTTCATCCATAACAACATCTACTGGCAATTCTTCTAAATCAAATGTTGACATTTCTATCTCTTCTTCAGGTCCTATAGCCTCTTTTAAACGTTTAACTGTTTCATCTATAAAATAGCTTTCCTCACCAACAAGTAAATAAACTGGTGCAAGCTCTCCTCTTTTGATATTATTCCAAACCGTTGAAATCATAATTTCCCCTCCATCTAGCAATACTACTAGTATACATGATTTGAATTCCTTTGTGACTTTGACCGAATTGTGTCGATTCCTTGCCACAGGGCGAATTCTTCTTTTCGATATAGCTTTTATGAAAATGATGTCTTATAATAAATAACAGAATTGGAGGGATAACAATGAATCCATTTGAAGGAAAAAACATACAATGTCGCCGTAACGATGCAATCGATTCTGGAGTTGGTTTCGGTGTATCATTTGGAGCTTTCACAGTTATGTTTTTCATCGCAATTATAGTAGAATTCGTATCTAGATAATTATTAATGTACGATTGAAAAGGACCTTGCTCATTGGACAAGGTCTTTTTCGATTTGCACTGACCATGTTTCCCCCCGAATTCGCACCTCAATCGTGCCGTCTATTCCAGTTGTTACTGTCGGTAAATTGCGACTTGCGAAACGCTCCACTACCTCATCATGCGGATGACGATAGCGATTATTGAGCCCCGCGCTAAAAATGGTTAATTCAGGCCGTAACAGCTCTACAAAAGGCTCAATACTTGATGTTTTACTGCCATGGTGTCCAGCCTTCAACAATGTCATCTCCGCTAATTGTTTGTTGTAAAGACGAATAATCTCCTGTTCACCATGCTCCTCTAAGTCACCCGTTAACAATGCTCGAAATGCCCCCTGTTGTAAATACAAAACAATTGAATCATTATTCCCCTCATAAACGGTCTCAAGGGGCCATAAATATTGAAAGCTTGTCTCTCCTATACGCCACGTTGTACCATGCATCTTTTCTTTCACTTGAACCATTTGCTTCTTCGCTTCCATCAGTAAATCTTGCATAATAGGTTTATCCATTGAGCCCGGAGTGAGATGAATTTCATGCATATTAATCTCCTGCAAAATCTCCTCAGCTCCCTCAACATGATCAGCGTCTGCATGGGTGACGATAAAAATATCAATGTCTCGAATCCCTTTTCCTTTTAAAAACGGTACAACAACCTGTCTTCCAACCTCATAGGGGCTTTCTGAAGTCTTCCATAGTTCCTGCTCAAAGCGCAGTAAGCCTCCTGAATCAATAACGTATACGGCCCTTCTAAACGGCAGTTCAATAACTGTACAATCACCTTGACCAACGTTTAAAAACGTAAGCTTCGTTTCATTAAATAACATCGGCAATAAATGAATACAGATTGCAGGAATGAAAATCACAACTGCAAATTTACCATAATGTTTGATTTCTATAAAATAGAAGCCCGCTAACACACTTATCAACGCCACGCAAATAAGCCAAATAGCAGGTTTTCCCGGCGACCACAGCTGAAAAGGCAATTCCTGGACATATAAAATGAATGTCGTAAGCCAAATACGAAGCGGCTCGTATCCAGCAAATAAAACCTTTGCTACCGGCATCGATATAATCGTTATGACAAACATAGCAATATTTAAGGGCAAAATAACAAAGGAAAACAGTGGTACGAAAATAATATTTGCCAAAAATGATGAAATAGAAATTTCATAAAAATGATGGAGTAATAATGGATAAACAAGAAGCTGGCATACAAATGTAATGAGAAATGAACGGATTAACCAGTTCGTGGATAGTCTTAAAATGACGCCAGAATAGACAAGACTAACCGTTGCTAAATATGACAATTGAAAACCAATCTGATAAATGACACCTGGTTCTAGTAAGACAAAGCAAAGAAAGCTAATTGCTAGGGCATCATCAATCGATATTTGCCACCTAGCGTAACGCATCAGCATGATTAATTCTACGACAGATACCGCACGCCATACGGACGGAGCACCGCCAGCTAGCACTCCATAGATAGGTAAGATGATGAGTAAAACTATAGTCGCCATTTCCTTCCGTACGCCTATACGTAGAAGACCTTCAAAAAACAACCATGAGACAAGTGCCACATGCAGACCAGAGATAGCAAATAGATGTGTGATGCCAAGCTTTTGATAGGCTCTTTGAAGCTCATGATCGACTTGATCCTGTGATCCTATTAGAAGTGCTTGTGCTTCTGCAACTAGTGACTCCGGGAATGTTGTTTCAATATGTTTTTTCATAGAGTGTCTCTGTTTAGCAAGAAACGAACGAATAGATTTTTTCTCTTCTATAAAGGTCCAGTTTGTAACTTCAAATATTCCTCTTGCACCTTTACTGATCAAATATTTTTCCATAGAAAATGCATACGCATGTGCAGATGGAAGAGGTGCTATAAGTTCTCCATGCACTAGATAGGTCCTCCCAGTCAATGAAGTAGTTTCATAAAAGCTTTTCTCTTGTTCTGAGGAGAAAGTATATACGACATATAACTTCTCACCTGTTTCAGTTTTTACAAAGCCTCTGAGTTTTTGACCATTTATTTTATATTCACTCGACCAAGTTATTTGGAATGTTGACGGTAGAGGGGGAGATTCCGTCAATTGAAATGTAATGATGAAGAAATAGGAAAGAAATCCACTGACGATAACAAGCGCTGAAATTAAACGTGTTTCATCTTTCAATTTAAGCCATAATGCGACAAGCAGAAGAATAGCGAGTAGCCAAGCTGACTTGTGTGCCGCTATTGAAGCAACAAGTACAGCTAGTGCTACGTATATCCATTTATGCTTTAAAGCTTTTTGCCAAATAATGCACTCACCTTCTGTTCATATGGGAGCAATTTTTCTGCAGGCATACCACTCTCGCGAAGCTCATTTAGCATGTCTATGTACAAGGCTAATTTGTCGTCGCTTAAAAAGTCGATTTTACGTTCATCAAACGGAACGTGTACAACCTCCACACCTGCTTTTTCGAATAATTCTTGTGCATAAGGATTATTTTTATAATCAGTGGCGTAATAAACGCGTTCGATACCTGCTTGAATAATAGATTTCGTACATGGTAGACACGGGAAATGTGTAACATATAAGTCTGCACCTTTTGTAGGTGTACCATATTTAGCACATTGTAGAAGTGCATTCATCTCAGCATGCACTGTACGCACACAATGATTATCAACAACATAGCAGCCTTTTTCAATACAATGTTCATCACCTGTAATTGAACCATTATAGCCACCTGCAATAATTCGCTTATCCCTAACGACAGTTGCTCCTACTGCCAGTCTTGTACATGTACTACGTAATGCGAGTAAATGGCTTTGCGCCATGAAAAATTGATCCCAAGTAATTCGCTCCATATGACTACCTCCAAAAAAATTCGATGACAATTTTTTATAAACTGTGCCTACATTGCAACAGTCAATTTTCTACTATAGTGTAGCCCTTTTTGAAAAGGGTCGTCAATATCACAAAACTTGCCGCCTCACTTTACTGTAATAGAATCTTTCAGTTTTTCATACGTCTTTTCACCAATACCGGTCACTTTTTTTAAATCCTCAATTGTTTTAAAGCCTCCATTTTCCTCACGATAGGAGATAATACTTTGAGCCTTTGATGGACCAATACCTGACAATGTCGTTAGTGCAGCTTCATCCGCTTTATTTAAATTGACCTTTTGATCCTCCATGCCATTGTTGCCTTGTGAAGTACCACTAGTAGGCATCGTCAACATATTAGAGGTGATTTCGTCTAGCTTTTCATCCTTTCTAGGGATATAAATAACCATTTCATCCTGAACTTTTTGGGCATGATTAATAAGTTGCGTATTAGCATCTTGCGTATAGCCACCCGCAAGCTGTACGGCATCTATAATTCGTTGGTCTGGCTGTAACTCATAAACACCTGGATACAGTACAGCACCCTTTATATCAACAAACACCTGTTGTATGACCGCTTCATCCACAGGCTCTTTCATTTCTAGTTGTTCAATAGGTTGGATTGTTTCGATGAGCTCTTCTTGGGGAGGTGAAGAGTCAGAACTCGAAAAAAAGAAGTAACAAAGTCCACCGATTACAAGTATGCCGGGAAGCAACATACTTTTTTTGTACTTTTGCCAAAAAGATTGGATCATTCATAACATCCTTTCTTTGCAAAAGGTAATCATATGGAGTCTCCTTCATCTTACAATATCATTCTTACATTGAAAAGATAATTTATCTATTAAAACAAAAAGACATCCCTGGCTTTGCTTTTATGACACTGACATAATGATGTAAAATTATGTTATGCTTTGAATAATAGCCCATCACCGTATCTTGTGGTTGATCCCCATGAGTCGCCCAGTCGGAACGAAGATCAACCTATATACATAGCATACGTTTTAACAATTGTCATCTACAACTACTCATTATGCCTTTGTGTACTGATTGGAGGAAGAATATGCAGCTAACAATACAGGCAAAGGGAGAAAATGTGAAAGCTATCTCCTACTTACTATCAAAAAATCCGAATAATTTATATGAACGGCGTGTAAAAGATCATTTAGTTCGACTTGTCTATCACGAGCTTTCTGAAACAAGTCTTGCTGTGACAATATTTGTTACACCAAATGCACTCGCACTTGTTCAAAATGACAACGCGCTTGATATTACACACTATATTAATGACCGTGAATTCGCCGCTAGTAGTATTTTTTTATCCCTAATCCGTTCTGCTTTAGGTACAGCGTTAAATGGCAAACCAAAAGAGCAGTATTTAGAATGGGTAGCTCAGACATTTTCATTCTCATTTGAAGTCGGTCCTGTTGCTTCAGCTATGACAAATGATGAGATAAATGGATTGTTTGAGCCACTCGGTTACGCTGTTACCATCGAAGCTATGAATAACCATAATCGTGCCCGTTTTCTAACATTATCAGCGGACATTACGCTCCAACGAGCACTACAGCATCTTTTTGTACTCATCCCTGTTTTAGATGATTATAAGCATTACTTTATCGATGAGTTGGAAGTTGATAAACTCAAACGATACGGTGGAGGCTGGTTAGATACACATCCTATGAAGGAGTATATTTATAAAAAAGCCCTTCGCTTTTCCCATTTATATGATGGTACTACTACGATACAAAATACAACACGTTCACTCAATACATTACGCTACGAAAAAATTGTTGAAACGATTAAAGATCTACCTCGAAAATCAACTATTGTTGATCTTGGTTCTGGTGAAGGAAAGCTTTCAAGTTTACTTGCCTACGTTAAAGGAATTGACGAGCTGCTTGCGGTTGAACCTAGTGAAGCTGCCATGAAAAAGGCGATAAAACGTTTTGAAACATTAGAGAAAGCATATGTAATACCCAAACCTACATGGGGCTCCCTTTTCTATTATGATGCACGATTACAGCATAAGGATGTCATCGTTTTATGTGAAGTCATTGAACATATTAATGAGGAACGACTTCCTAAAATAATGTCATTACTATTATCTCAATATAGTCCTCAAACATTAATCGTGACAACACCTAATGCTGAATACAACGCCGTATACGAATTAGATGAAATGCGGCACGATGACCACCGCTTTGAATGGACACGGAGTCAATTTCAAAAATGGTGTCATGTAATGAATAGCCATGAACAATATGAGCTTTTATTTACAGGCATCGGTAATGAACATAATCTTTATGGACAACCTACCCAAATGTGCGTCTTTACAAAAAAGGAGGTAAGTGTATGAACATAACAGTTCCACACACAGGGATTGTTCTGCTAATTGGTCCATCCAATAGTGGGAAATCTACGCTTTTACAAAATTGGGTTAATGTAGGTATGCTTTCTCCTTCTGAAATCATTAGCTCTGATAGTTATCGCACACTTGTTGCTGATACGAATTATATTGATTTTCAAAACTATTCAAAGGAAGTAGCAGATTTATTGTATGATGAATATTTCGCTATCTCTGCACAAGCCTTCGCTGTTATGGAACGCGTCTTAGAGGCCAGATGTACATTAAATAAGTGTACATTTGTCGACGCTACTCATTTACAATCCGAAGAACGTCAAAAATACATCTTGCTTGGGAAGAAACTACATGTTCCTGTAAGTGCGATCGTATTGGACGTTCCTCTTGAAGAATTGTTACGACGAGATACTTTACGCCAAGATCCAAGAGGAAGTAAACGTATCAAACAACAGGCACGCCTATTGAAAACAGAAAAACGATTGATTAAAAAAGAGGCATTTACTAAAACCTATATGGTGAAAGAAACAGAGGAGCTAACATTATCAAGACAGAAATCATCATTACACTTAGATGTAGATGCTGGGCTTGATGTTATTGGAGATATCCACGCTTGCTTTGATGAATTTATCGAATTACTGGGTAAGCTAGGCTACGAAGAAAACAAGGAAGGTTACTATATTCATCCACAAGGTCGACGTTTTGTTTCAGTTGGTGATATTATGAGCCGAGGACCAAAATCTATTGAAACGATGGCCTTTTTTGAACGTCATATAGAGCGCGGACTTGCCTATATGACCGATAGTAATCATGGTTGGAAAATCGCTCGTTGGCTAGATGGACGTAAAGTAACGCTACATCATGGAGATGAGCTAGTTGAAGCTGAATTTATCGATTATGAAAATGTTTATGGGGTGGAGCAAACAAAAGAATTTAAAGCTCGTCTCGCCAAATGTTTACTGGCCGCTCCATCTCACTATATTTTAATGAACAACGGCATTTCTTCCGCTGTTGTTACACATGCTGGTATCCGTGACCGTTATATAGGCAAACAATCGGCAAGAATTTCTGATTTTTGTCGATATGGTGATGTACTGGGACAAGATCCATCCGGAAAACCTATTCGTAATGATTGGTTTACAGAGCATCAATCATCACAGCTTATTATTTGGGGACATGATCCTAAATTATATCCCTTAAAGCAAAATAATACGCTGAATATTGACCAAGGGGTTGTTTTTGGTGGTCAGCTAACTGCCTTTCGTTATCCTGAAAAGACCATTGAGTTTGTGAAAGCTTATAAAAACTATGCAGGTATTGAACGGAATCCTTTACTTGAAGCGAAAGCTCAACGTTTTGACCCGCCAAATATCGGTGCATTTTTAGAAGGTTTCACAGTGGAAACTGCTTACTTTGGCAATGTACAAATAGGTGGTGCTCATGCAAAGGCTGCCATAGACAGTGTTTCTCATTATGCATTGCCATTAGAGCAGCTCGTTTATATTCCACCAACGATGAGCCCAACTCCTAAAACATCTGCTTTAGAAAACACATTAGAGCACCCTACAGAGGCATTTGCCTATTATAAAAAGAATGGTGTCCAAACAATGATTGCCGAAAAGAAACATATGGGCAGTCGTGCTGTACTGCTGCTGTTTAAAGATTCACTCATTGCAAAAGAATATATCGATATAGAAACACTTGGCATTATGACATCTAGAACAGGAAGACGTTTTTTCGATCAAGAGACAGAGCAAAAAATTCTTCAACAACTTCATTGTGAATTAACGGAGAAAAACTATTTCGAACAGTTTAATACAAATTTCGTACTACTTGATGCCGAAATTTTACCTTGGAACTTAAAAGCGCAGCAGCTAATCGATCAGCAATATGCACATGTAGCTGAGCAAGCATTAATGGACCGTACAAAGCTTATGGAGAAACTATGTGACACAACACAAATCGACGTTTCAGAATGGCTTCAGGAGTATAAGGGGTTACTTGAAAATGCACAACGATTTTCAACTGTTTTTCAAAACTATTGTTGGGATGTCCAGGATACTTCAGCTATTCAAATTGCCCCCTTCCATGTATTAGCACATAGTTCAGAAACTTTTTTCCATAAACCACATACATGGCATATGGAAATGAATCGACTGTTTGCAAAAAATTCAGCGCTATTCATTGAAACAGAATTTAAGGTAATTACAGATGAAGCTTCTGAACAGGAAGCCATTACATGGTGGGAGGAAATGACTGCAGCTGGTCATGAAGGAATTGTTATTAAACCTGAAACCTTTGTAACCAACTATCAGGGGAAACTACTTCAGCCTGCTATCAAAGTACGCGGACGCGAATATTTACGGATCATCTATGGTATGGACTACTTACAGCCTTCAAATTTAACGAAGCTAAAAGAACGCAATCCAAATAAAAAAATGAAGCATGCATTGCGTGAATTCGCACTCGGACTGGAAGGGATAGAACGTTTTGTAAAAGGTGAATCGACTGCTCGTATTCATGAATGTGTACTCGGCACACTAGCACTCGAAAGTGACCCTGTCGATCCTAGACTTTAGTAACGCAGGACATATATCAAAAAGTAGAGGTGAGCAAAATGTGTTGCTTCCTCAAACGTTTTTGCGACCGACCTTCCTTTTTGACATTCTATCCCTCGCTTCAATGAATCTATCCGTTACTGTGGCTTTCTATCCGCCACTTCGGTGATTCTATCCATTGCTTCGGCTCTCAAAAAGCAAAAACAGCTTGTTAGTTTTATTCTACTAACAAGCTGTTTTACTATTTCACCGCACGGATAAAAATGCGTTCACTTTCGTATTCAGGGGCTTCATCTGTAAAATCTGCCGTTACTTCCACATGTGTAAAGCCAATTGCACGAAGCCATGCCATATATTGCTCAATTGAGAATGTGCGCTGGATATGCTCCTCATCAAAGCGTTCATACAGCTCACTCACAGCGTCGCGCACATAAAACGTCATTTGATGAACAACGGAATGGTCAAAATCGCCTGGTTCCGTATGCCATACATAGCTAATGTCGCCATCGTCATACGTAAATGGTCCATCTAAAAAAATATCATTCATTTTAAATAACGAATGCACGTCAAAAAACAATTGACCTCCATCACGTAATGCATCAAAAATACGTTGTAACGTTGAATAAACTGCCTTTTCCTCCACTACATAATTCAGTGAATCAATAGCAATCGTTACAACGTCAAGTGCCTCAAAGCCTTCTAATTCATCCATTGACATACAATAGAGTGGCACTTGTAAATCAGCCTCAGCAAAGCGCTCAGCGGCAATTGAGAGCATATCTTCAGATAAATCAATTCCACTCACCTTATAACCAGCCTGCGCAAACAACAGGCCAAGTACACCTGTACCACAGCCGATATCTAAAAGATTTGGGAATTGACTGCTTGGTGCATGCTGCAAAACCCATTCCACATAAAGACTGTAAGGGATATCTGTTTGGAGCTCATCATACACATGTGCAAATCGTTCGTAACTACTCACTTAAGCCTCAGGCATGTCTAGTTGCGGTGCGTCACCCCATAGACGTTCTAAGTTATAATAAGCACGTTCATCTTTATGGAATACATGCGCCACAACATCTCCAAGGTCTACAAGAACCCAGCGTGCGGCATCGAAGCCTTCTACACGACGAATTTCATACCCCTCTTTTACTGCTACCTCTTGTAATTCACGCGCAATTGCTTGCACTTGGCGATCTGAATTACCATGAGAAATAATAAAGTAATCCGCTAAAAGTGAAATGCCCTGCATATTTAATACGACAATATCCTCACCGTGTTTGTCGTCAATTGCTTTGTAAGCTGCTTGTAATAAAGTTGAAGTCATCCTTCACTTTCCTCTCTTTTCATCGTATCGTTATAACATTCTATGGATAATGGATAAATTGGCTGCTTTGTGTCAATTAAAAATGCCAATGTATGGCGCACACAAGCACTCATCGCTTTATCCAAATTGTTCTTTGCTTTTTTTCGCAGATGCTCCACCCCATCAAATTTACGATTTGGTTCAATCATATCTGCAACAAAAATTATTTTTTCTAAACGACTCATACCCACGCGTCCTGTTGTATGAAAACGAATAGCATTTAACATATCCTCATCTGTAATGTAAAATTCACTTGCTGCAATATATGCACCTACTGGACCATGCAGTAATTCACTGCCCCAGCCGATTAGTCGAGCATCTAATTTTTCATCACGGACGATTTGCTCCATCCACTCAATATCTGCATATTTCGCAATATCATGGAGTATGGCTGCTGTCTCAGCTTTTTTTTCGTCTTCACCATATAATTTTGCTAGCTCAATGGCGGTTTCCATTACGCCATTGGTATGGATATAGCGTTTCTCTGGCATGCGTGGCTTAATCGCCGCTAAGTACTGTTCGCGTTCCATAAAGACCTTCCTTTCGTATGAACGTCTCTACCGCTTTAGGTAGTAAAAAAGTAACCGTTCCTCCAGTGGCCAGGCGTTCACGAATCAGTGTGGACGATAGATCGATTTGGGGAGCTTCCACCATTAGTATAGGATACTTTGTGAAGGCTTCTGTTCCTGGACGCTTTACTCCTACAAATTGCACAAGCTTCACTAATTCATCAATACAGTACCATGTATGAAGCGAATCAATCATATCGCCTCCAATGATAAAGTAAAATTTCACATTAGGTTCTCTTATACACATCGAAGTAAGCGTCTTATAAGAATAGGATACGCCACCCTTCTCTACCTCATACGACTCCACAGAAAAATGCGGATATGGACTTATTGCATGCTTTACCATTTCAAGGCGCTCCACGTCGCTAGCATCATGGCGTGCAAACTTATGTGGTGGTAAGGCATTTGGCATAAAGCGAACTTCATCTAAATCCAAGGCATGAAGTACTTCATTAGCCATCATTAAATGTCCATTATGTGGTGGATTAAATGTGCCTCCCAATAAACCGACCTTTTTCATCGTCTCACCTTACTTCGCTGCTTTTGGTAATACAATCTTTTTATGATTACGTGATTCTTTATATAAAACAACTGTCAGACCAATTAATTGAACGAGCTCTGCATGAGCACCCTTTGCAAGTGCTTCTGCCACTTCATACTTGTCCTCCTCACAGTTATCTAAAATACGTACCTTAATCAGCTCTCGTACTTCTAATGCTTCACGAATTTGCTTTGTCATCTCGTCATTAACGCCGCCTTTTCCTACTTGGAAAATCGGTGTTAAATGATGTGCTTCCGCACGTAAAAAACGTTTTTGTTTACCTGTTAACATAAAAATTAATATCCTCCTAATTGCACCTTCAGATGCGCAATCATTGAATTTGTATTTGGGTATTCACTAAGCCAGTGCTCAGAAGCAATGGCTCCTTGGTGAACGAACATTCCAAGACCCGTAACGACGGTTGCTCCTTTTTCTTCAGCCGCTTGTAGAAAAGGCGTCATTAATGGATTATACACAATATCGGCCACAATTGCGCCTTTTGCAAGTCTTTCTAATGAAAATGGCATTGAAAAATTGCCCGTAGCAAGTCCAGCCGATGTCATTTGCACTAAAATGCCGAAATCAGCTAATGATTCCTCAGCCTCTGTTAAAGAAATAGCGTTGCCTATACCCATTTCATCAACAATTGCTTGAGCATTTGCCACTGTGCGGTTTGCAATGGTTAAATTCGTATAACCTTGCTGTTGCATAGCAAAAGCAATACCACGAGCAGCACCGCCCGCACCAATAAGAAGAACTGGCTTGTCTTTATATGACTTACCAACCGCTTCTTCTAGCGAGCGGACAAAACCAACACCGTCCGTATTGTAGCCCTTTAATTTGCCTTCTTTTGTTCGGACAACCGTATTGACAGCTCCCATTTTTTCTGCCAACTCATCTAACTCATCTAAATAGGGAATGATTGCTGTTTTATGTGGAATTGTAATGTTCCAGCCACTTGCACCTAAAGTTTTCAAGCCCGCAACTGCCGACTCTAGATTTTCAGAAGATACATGTACAGGAATATAAGTAGCATCTATCGACATTTCCTCAAACCAAGCGTTATGCATCGCTGGGGATTTTGAATGCTCAATCGGATCGCCAATAACCGCAAACCATTTCTTCATTTCCTAGTCCCTCTTCTCTACTTGTACAACTTAAATTAGTGATGGGCGAATTGAAACTTGTACACCCTTTGGTGCATAAGCTGCTACAACTACATCAGCATGCTGCACTGTAATCCACCCAAGGCCTGAGAATACAACATCTGTTTTCGCTTCTTTGATGGAGAACTCATGACGCACTAATGGCGGTAGTTGTTCTATAAATTCAGCAGTTGGAGGTGCAAGCAACTCACCCTTATGTTCTGCATACAATGTATCTGCCTTCTCAAGCTTTGTACGGTGAATTGGTAAGTCATTTGCCACATGAACCGTAAATGCGGAACGATCTCCTTGAATAAAGTCAAAACGAGCAAGGGCACCAATAAATAATGTTTGTCCTGCATTTTGTTGATATACTTTTGGCTTTATTTCTTTTTTAGGCATAATATATTTTAATTCGCTAGCGTCAATATGGTGTGCCATCTGATGATGATTAATTATTCCTGGTGTGTCATATAATGCACTACCATCATCTAATGGAATTTCAATCATATCTAAAGTTGTACCTGGGAAATGAGAAGTTGTAATAACCTCACCTTCACCTGTAGCCTGCTTGATAATACGATTAATGAACGTGGATTTCCCAACATTTGTACAACCTACAACGTACACATTTTGTCCATTACGGTACTCATCAATGGCTTCCATCGCTTCAGCCATTCCTTTACCTTTATGGGCACTCACTAAAAGTACATCGACAGGTTGTAGACCAAGAGCCTTTGCTTCACGTTTTAGCCAATTAATTACTTTTTTCGGTTTCACAGATTTCGGTAATAAATCGGCTTTATTCGCAATTAATAACACTGGATTTTTACCAACGAAGCGGTGAAGCCCTGGTAACCAGCTCCCATTGAAGTCAAAAATATCAACAATTTTTACGATTAGGCCTTGCTGTGTTCCAAGACCGTTTAATATACGTAAAAAGTCATCATCTGTTAATGACACTGGTTGAATTTCATTATAATTTTTCAAACGGAAGCAACGTTGGCAAATGACCACGTCTTTTTCTAATGATGATGGGGGTGCATACCCAACTGCTGTTTTATCTTCTGTTTGAATTGTTGTACCACAGCCAATACAATTTGGCATTTCGTTCATTCTTTTTCCTCCCAAGTAATAATTCCTTTTCGTTCTAAATCACTGAACACACGACGTTCAATGAATCGATTAAATTTTGTTACGAATCCATCTGATTGCGCAACTGGTTTTACTAGTACCGTATGCAAGCCTAAGCGATTTGCCCCCATTACATCCGTTAGTAATTGGTCACCTACCATTACTACTTCGTGTGGTCGTAGCCCTAATTGAATAATTGCACTATAAAAGGCATTACGAAATGGCTTTCTAGCTTTATGAATATACGGAATACCTAGTGGATCGGCAAAATGCTTTACACGCGCTTCATTGTTATTCGACGCAATAATAACACGAATACCTGACTCTTTCATAATACGTAGCCAAATAATAAGCTCTTCTGTTGCATCTGCACGGTCCCATTCTACAAGCGTATTATCTAAATCCGTAATGATTCCTTTAATGCCTAAGTCTTGAAGCTTTTCCGGTGTAATTTCAAAAATACTCGTCACAAATTCATCTGGTAATAAAAAATTATACAAAATAGCGACCCCTAATCTAAATGTATTATTCGACCATTATAGCATATTTGCGAAGGCTTCACCCATTCGAATTGGGCTTCCTTGCACAACATTATCCGTAAATTTAATTGCATCCTTTTCAAATAGCATGACTACTGTTGAGCCGAATGAAAAATATCCGACTTCATCACCCTTACGCCACTGAGTTGTAGTATTAGTGAGTACGATCGAGTTAACAAATGTAGCCCCAACTTTAATAAACGCTACCTGCTGATTATTTGCCACTTTCAGCTCCGTTACTGAACGATAATTGTGTGAAATTGGTTTTTTACCATATGAAAGACCTAGCTGATTAACAGGGTATGATTTTTGACCAAGCGTATATTGTCTTAGTACTCTCCCATCAATCGGGCTATGAATTCGGTGATAATCTGCAGGACTCAAGTAAAACACGATAAAATGGCCATCTGCATATTGCGCAGCACGCTCTGAATTACCAAGTAAATCTTGTAATGCATAAGGCTTACCCTTTACAAGAAACGTCATATCCCATTCGATCCGTCCAAATGATTCCACTTTCGCATCCACTGGACTTACATAGGTAGTAGGATTTTGTTCAATTGGACGTGCGTTTTCTAAAAGCTCTCTTGTAAAAAAGTCATGTAAACTTGAAAATTGTTGTCGTTTTTTTGAAACCTCTTCAAGGTTAATATCGTATACCTTCATATAACTAGGAATCATACGTTTACTCCACTTTGCTTTTGCAATGGTTTGCAAAAGCTGGGAGGATTGCTTGCCATTTGTTAATTCAATCAAGCGTTGATATAGTTTTTCTTTCATAAAACAAAACCCCTATCGATTAATTTAGACTGTCAATTTTTTCGTATTCGAAGTATAATGGTACAATATCTTAAGTGCAAAGGAGTGATCCCCCTTGTTTCTATATCACAAGTTGGTGGATACCACGGTTAAGAAAATGAAATCGCAAGCAGCAAACTTCATTACAATCAGTAATATGTCCTTTGGTGGCGCGGCCATAATGGCTACACTACATGAATATTATAGCTACAGTGTCTTGTTTATCTTTATCGCAGCCCTTCTTGATCGCTATGACGGGAAGGTAGCTAGAGCCCTCGGACAAGTGTCTGATTTAGGTAAACAATTAGACTCTATGAGTGATATTATATCATTTGGTGTGGCACCTGCATTATTAATGTACAAAGTTGTTTTAGTCGACTTTGGTTTTGTCGGCATGACGATGACTGTACTGTATATCGTCTGTGGTGCAATGCGATTAGCTCGCTTCAATATTAGTGAAGCAAACGGCTACTTCACAGGGTTACCAATAACAGCGGCAGGTACGCTCTTAACTTTAACGTATTTCGCATCTAATACGTTCCACCCAGCGTTTTATCTTTTCCTATTCCCAATACTAGCATTACTAATGATTAGTACAATCACGTTAAAAAAAGTGTAACAGCACATTTGCTGTTGCACTTTTTTTCATTTAACGCAGCTTCTTAACATATACTGTCGAAAAATGGGGAAAGGATGAAATCATTCAATGAGCGGAATTTTCACATCCATGTTGCAGTTATGGCTTGAGATCCCTGCGTTACTTGGCTATTTAAAGGGGCAAACATTCCATAAACCCTTTTCAAAAGAAGAGGAAGCTGCTTGTATTGAACGATTTTTAGGCGGTGATGAGCAAGCGCGTCTTGATTTAATTGAGCGCAATATGCGACTCGTTGCACACGTTGTAAAAAAATTTCACCCGAAACACGAACAACTAGACGACTATATTTCCATTGGTACTATAGGGCTTATGAAAGCTGTAGAGAGTTACACTCCTGACAAAAAAACACGCCTTGCCACTTACGCTGCCCGCTGTATCGAAAATGAAATTTTAATGCATCTGCGTACTCAGAAAAAAGTGCAAAAAGATGTTTCCTTATTCGAGCCAATTGGTACAGATAAAGATGGTAACGCCTTACAGATCCGAGATCTCTTACAATGTGATGAAGAGAGCGCAACTGAAAAAATTGAACATAAAGAACATGTTGCACAACTATATCATTATTTGCATATGCTCGACGATCGTGAACTCGAAATAGTAACCCTTCGCTATGGTTTAAACCAACATGATGCCCTTACTCAAAAAGAAATCGCTGCTCGTTTAAATATTTCTCGTAGCTATGTTTCTCGCATTGAAAAGCGGGCACTTATTAAACTCTATCAATTATATAAACGAGACCAAAAGTCTACTGAGTAATATATTGTAAATTGATAATTGAAAAATTTCAATGGATCCTTAACATTAACATACCATGAATCACGCATTTTTTGTTACAAAAGGCTCTAAAGAAAGAATTCTCATCTACCGAAAGCTTTAGATAAATTATGTGTACAGCATAGTGAATACTATTCATTTTTCTTTTATTTGACGCACAAAATAGTAATTATCTTAATCCCACTAACTTTTAAAGAGATAAACGTAGTTGTTGATGAAGCAATGAAGCTATAAAAAAAGCTCCCTTGCGACCTGAATGTCGCAAAGGAGCGTTTCCCTCAATGAAATTCTACAGTTTCTGAAAGTTCTGCTGAAATGAGTGTACCGAGTAACGTCGTTATAATGACTACACCTGCTGTTAAAAATAGCATCATGAATGCCTCCCATCCAAATATGAAGAGATTTAATTAATAACAGTTTAGCATTAGCAAGACTTTTTAACTGTGATTTTTCTCACACTACAGATCACTCATTTTGACCATTCTGTGTACTTTATCCCTATTAACGGGCAGTAAAAGTACGATTGGTGAAAACTACTAATCAGCGAGGTGGTAAAAAAACTCCCCACCGATTATAGTTTTACTTTATAGCGTTTCAATAGCTTTTAATACTATTTGCGTCGAATGCTTTGCAGCTACTGGTAAAAACTCATCAAAACTAATATTCGATTCTTTCCCAGCAATATCTGATAAAGCACGAATAACAACAAACGGAGTACCAAATTGATAACATACTTGCGCAACTGCTGCCGCTTCCATCTCAACTGCCTTCATTTGTGGGAAATGTTGACGGACTGCTTCTACACGAACAGGATCATTCATAAAAGCATCTCCTGAGCAAATTAAACCAATACCAAATTGGTGCTCTCCAACAGCCTTCACTGCCTCTTCAGCCACTTTCATAAGTCTTTCATCTGATTTGTAAGCTGCTGGCATACCAGCCATCTGACCAATCTCATAACCGAAAATCGTAACATCTACATCATGATGACGGACTTCATCTGAAATAACAACTGCGCCTACTTCAAGTGTTTCGTCATAACCTCCGGCAGAGCCCGTATTAATAACTACATCAGGCTTAAATTCATGTAATAGAATGGTAGTTGACATTGCAGCATTTACTTTACCAATACCACTTTTTAATAAAACTACATCTTTCCCTTCATAAGTTCCAGTTGTATATTCACTGCCTGCGATTGTTGTGCTTTTTGCATTGTCTAATGCTGCTCGTAAAAGCTCTACTTCTTCTTCCATTGCGCCGATTACTGCAATTTTCATGTCTCTGTTACTTCCCTTCATTGTTTAACTCTATTAAAAATACTCAATCAAGTTATTTTCGTCAATAGGCGCCATTTAATGTATTTAGTTGCTCAAGTTTCACTGGTAACCAGCCCTCATTGTCAACCCACTCCATGTTGACGCGATACATTTTTGTCTTATCATTCGTTGAAACTGTCGCTACGGCCGTATTAGCACTGCCGTTATTTTGAATACGCCAAATAATCATATTGTCCTTTTCTATGCCTGTAACAGCTGTAACTGTTGCAACCTTTTCAGCCCAGTCAACTGATGTATCATCGTAAGAAGACACGTGCTGACCTGTTTGGGTTGTAGGCGTTGGCTTCCAATCTTTATTTGTTATAACCTTGTCAACAATTGGGTCATCGGATGTAGTTTCAATAGCAGCGTCCTTTTCAGATGATGGCTGTTCTTCTTTAGGCTCTTCTTTTGTAGATTCATTATCTTTTACTGAAACATCATTATTTTCCTCTTTAGAAGGCTTTTCTTTCCCATCTCCATCATCGTTCTTTTGCTCTTGTGCTGGTTCGTCTTTCACGGCATTTCCTACATCATCCTGCCATTTAAACACGTATGTTGCAGTTATAATAATCAATATCACGACAATACCAATTAAAACATTCAAAAGTTTATCTAGCTTTTTATTACGAGATGGCTGCAAATGACGACTGCTTCTAGTTTGTCGTTCACTCATGAATTCTCCCCCTCTCTAGCCAATATTCTATCAAGTTCAACGGGACTTGCAAAATAATTGTGCTCATGTATTTAATCAAAGATAAAATAAAAGCTCTCTTGACGTTCATTTCAATGGATGCTGTCCCTTGATGTAAAAACTTTCATAAAAGAGGAAATTAAGATAAAAGCAGCTAGCTCTCCTTAAAAAGATAAGCTAACTGCTTGTACAAAATTATTTGATTGAAATAATTTTAACTTTCATTTCGCCACCAGGTGTTTGTACGACAACCTCTTCGCCTTCAGCACGACCTAGCAAGCCTTTAGCAATTGGTGATTCATTAGAAATACGGAATTCCATTGGATCTGCCTCAGCAGAACCAACAATCGTATACGATTCCTCATCTGTTGATGGTTTACCATTAATAATTTCTACAAATGTAACCGTTTTCCCTAGTGAAACTACACTGTTGTCTGTTTCATCCTCAGAAATAATAACTGCGTTACGAATCATTGATTTTAATGTAGAAATACGACCTTCTAAAAAGGCTTGTTCTTCTTTAGCTGAATCATACTCAGCGTTTTCAGAAAGATCTCCGAAGTCGCGAGCGATTTTAATACGTTCAACAATTTCTTTACGTGTTTCTGTTTCTAATTTTACTAATTCTTCTTCTAATTTTCTTTTACCTTCAGCTGTCATTGGGTATTGTTTTTCGTTTGCCAAAGTCCTTCACTCCTTATTTCATCAATACAAAAACATAAAACTCGACCAAATGCCATGTGTGATGCATTTAATCGAATTTTATTGTTTTTAATCGGTTTCAAAATTCTCTTTGACCTAATAGTATGCATGCTTTTCAAAAATATGCAATGATTCGCATGTAAATATTGTCAATACCACTCTATCTTATTACAATACGTTGTCAGTTTCAAGAATAGTTTTAATTTTCGTGACCATCAAATCAATTGCAACTTCATTATCCCCACCCTCAGGGATAATAATATCAGCATATCGTTTCGTCGGCTCAATAAATAAGTTATGCATTGGACGCACTGCAGATAAATATTGTTCGATTACAGAATCTGTTGTACGTCCACGTTCTTTTATATCACGCATAATACGACGAATAATACGTAAATCTGAGTCCGTATCTACAAATAATTTAATGTCCATTAAATCACGTAAATCTGCATCCTCTAACACTAAAATACCTTCTAGTATAATAACATCTACAGGTTCTACATGAACAACTTCTTCTGCTCTTGTATGCTGTACATAATCATAGACAGGCTTGTCAATTGGTTGACGTACCAATAATTTTTTTATGTGCTTAATTAATAAATCATTATCAAACGCTAACGGATGGTCATAGTTTGTACCTAAACGCTCCTCAAACGTTAAATGACTTTGATCTTTATAGTAAAAATCTTGTTCAATTACAACTACTGAATGATCACGGAAAACATCATAAATAGCACGGGTCACACTCGTTTTTCCTGAGCATGAGCCACCAGCGATTCCGATGACAACTGGACGCTTCACTGCCATTAATTATTCTCCTTTCGCATCATGTTATGCGGTTTTAATAGTGTGTCGCATTTAAATTTAACAATTTGTAGTGGATGACGGGCAGCATCTAAGCTATTGCCATCCTCATCCCAAATTTCACCCATTGTAAAACGGAAATTTTCGATTTCTGGTCCAAAGAATTCTACCTCATCGCCAGGTTTAAAATAGTTACGTTGTTGCATTGTCACAATTTTCGTTTCTGGATCATGTTCTAAAATAAGTCCAGCAAACTCATACGTCGTTTTACGGCCATGTACACCAAACATTTGCTCCTCGTGGCCAGGTGCATCGTGGAAGAATGCTTCAGCCGTATCACGGTTAGCACATTTATCTAGTTCTTCAAGCCATTCACGTTTAATCTTGAAATTGTCAGGGTCAGCACAATAAGCATCAATCACTTTACGGTACACTGAAACAACTGTAGCAACATAGTGAATGGACTTCATACGCCCCTCTACTTTCAATGAATCAATACCAAGTTCAATCATATGTGGAATAGCTTCAATTAGCTTTAAGTCTTTTGGACTCATCGCAAAAGGTGCGTGATTATCATCGAAAAGTGCCTTTTCTTCATCATCTTCTAACTCATACAAATCATAGTCCCAGCGACAAGATTGACAGCAACCACCACGGTTAGAGTCACGAGCAGTCATGTGATTTGAAAGTACACAGCGACCAGAATAAGCGATACACATTGCTCCATGAACAAATGCTTCAATTTCAATATCGACTTTTTCCTTCATCAGCTTCATTTCTTCTCCGCCAACTTCGCGGGCCAACACTACACGATGTAACCCTTCTTCTTTCCAATACTGTACTGCCTTCCAGTTTGATAAAGATTGCTGTGTAGATAGGTGAATTTCAAGCTTCGGTGCAGCTGTACGGCATGTTTCGATGATCAGAGGGTCCGCTACAATAATGCCTGTAACACCTGCAGATTCAATATCTTTTAAGTATTGCTCTAAGCCGTCCATATTTTCATTGTGTGCGAAAATATTTGTCGTAACATAGATTTTTGCACCGTATTTATTGGCAAATTCAACACCTTCGCGCATTTCTTCAATTGAGAAGTTATCTGCGTTTGAACGTAGGCCGAACTCTTGTCCACCGATAAATACAGCATCTGCACCGTAATGAACGGCAACTTTTAATTTTTCTAAACTACCTGCAGGGGCAAGTAGCTCTGGTTTTTTTGTAATGACACGTTTACCGTCGACAATCTCACGGATTTTGTCATTTTGTTCTAATGCTAATGCCATGTTCTTGCCACCTCCTAGTAAACTGTTTCCTTGAAGATAAAGCCAGTATCAAGAGGTCTGATGGCAGGCTGAATGTCTTCAATTTTTGCTAATAAATCATCTTTAATATCTTCATACGCATCTTCTGATTCGTCAAAATATGTGTCAATTGCTTGACGATAAGCTTCTGTAACTGTGATTACATATTCTGGTGTTTGAAGGACACCCTCAATTTTCAATGCATCAATACCACCTTCGAATAATTCACCGAGCTCATCAATAATGCACATATCGTTTGGACTGAAAATATGCGTACCGTTAGCATCCTCATAAATTGGATATTTATTATTACGTTCATCATCATGAAGGAACATATTGCGATTTTCCTTACGATTCTCAATTTCCATTACTTTATCCTGATACAAGAAATAATGGCCAAGTAATGCACGCTTTGATTGGAACATACATGTCATCCCATGTACTTGAACTTCAATCTCTACTTCCGCATTTTCTTTAATTTCAAGCACTTCATCTAAAGAAAGTTCACGAGCAAGTACTGCGCGAGTTGCTCCACGTTTCCCCCAATAATTTACCGTAAACCAGTTTGTGGCAATCGTTTCTGGACTCCAATGTAACGGTATTGTTACACCTTGCTCACGACGGATGATTACTACTGCTGGATCACCGTAAATTAAACGGTCAACGCCAATACGTTGCATTTCTTTTAAATACTCGGCAAGTGCATCCAATTTTTCATTATGGAATAACGCATTTACCGCAACATAAACTTTTTTACCCGCTGCATGAATCAGCTTTGTAGCTTCTTCCACTTCATTAACAGAAAATTCTCCTGCTAGGCGAAGACCAAATTGTTGTTCACCAATGACAAAAGCATCTGCTCCAGCCTGTAAAAGTTCTTTTACATGGTCCACTGATTGCGGTGTAACAAGCAATTCAGGTTTTTTCATAATAGTCACCTCTTCAAACATAGTAATAAACCATCACCGACTGGTAAAAATGCACTTGTATAATCAGGGTGCTCCATAATCCATTCGGTAAAGTTTTTTAAATTGCGAATCATTGTACGCTTGCGACGTGGTACATCTTTTAAATCCAAATCTGATAAGCCATGCATATACATATTATCGATATACAGAACTCCACCAGATTTTACAAGAGGTGCATACTTTTCGAAAAAGCGTTGATATTGTCCTTTTGCAGCATCAATAAACACCGCATCGAATGTTGTATGAATGGCCTCATCGTTCACCTCTAAGGCATCTCCTTCAATGACCGTAATCCGATCTGATACTGTAGAACGTTCAATATAGGCCTTCGCTCTCGCAACACGCTCTGGATCTCGCTCGATTGTAACGATTTGCACATCCGGTAAAGCCTCCGCCATTCTTATTGCAGAATAACCAATTGCTGTACCAATCTCTAAAATTTTCGACGGATTTTGAATACGTAGCAGTTGGTTTAGTGCATCAATGCCTGCAAGTTGCATAATCGGCACATGATTCTCCTCCGCAAATGCTTCCATTTCTAAAAGCAAATCATTACGTGGTTGAATAAATGATTGTATATATGCATCTGATAATTCCATTTTTAAGTTCACCCTCATATCAATTATGCCTCGGCATAATTGCGTCCGGAACGGGCTTTGTGCTTGCACAAAGCCCATTCTGTGACATCCGCCAGAGGCTTCATCATTTAGCACCAAAAAGAAAAAGACCAAACGCGATGTCTTGGTACTTCGTCATATAAAAATGAGCAATTGTTTTTTATCAGCTCAAAACAATTGCCACCACGTATATTATCCCGCATTAACGGACTGCTTGAATTATTCCATGCGGATTGATTAAAAATCACATTTTATAATAGCACGAAAATAGAAGGAAAGCTATTTTTCTTTCCTTCTATCCACATTATTGCTATATATTTTTTAATAATTTCAATTATGCCTCGGCTAAATGCGTCTCGAAACGACTGAAAAATAACTTAAACTCGCATTCATGTCATCACCTATAAGATGGAGAACTTTTGTAACTGACGTTACAAAAAACATCTGTAGCTGTCGTTTCACTTTCGCTACAAAAAACATCTGTAATTGACGTTGCACTTTCGTACGTAAACATTTGTTGAAAGAAGTTAAAAGTAATTACTCTGCCTTACGCAAGTATTTTTCTACTTTCTGTAAATGTTCATCATATGTTTTCGAGAAGTGGTTGACACCTTGTTTATCCGCTAAGAAGTAGAGGTAATCTGTTTTACTTGGATTTAGCGTTGCTTCAATTGAAGATTTTCCAGCACCCGCAATCGGACCAGGTGGTAAGCCTTTATTTTTATAAGTATTGTAGACGTTATCTACTTCTAAATCTTTGTACATCACACGATCTTTATGAGAGCCAAGTGCATATAAAACGGTTGGGTCTGTTTGTAGTGGCATCCCTTGATCTATACGGTTATAGAATACGCTCGCAATCGTTTCTCGATCTGTTTGGGCAGTAGCTTCTTCTTCCAGTAATGAAGCAAATGTTAACAATTGATGGACGGATATTTTCTTTTCAGCTAAAACATCGCTGTAACTCTTCACAAGCTTGTCCATAGCCCCTACCATTTCGTCTACAATTGATTCTAATGAAGGTTTTTCTTCAAAGTAAGAATAAGTTGCAGGGAATAAATAGCCCTCTAAATCATAGCGAATATTATCAGCTAAAACTGCATCTGTCACAAGCTCAGGGTATTTAGCCTTCATTTTTTGCACAAATTCATCGCTTGTTACTAGGTCCATAAATTCTTTTTGAGTGTATGGCGTTTTCTTTTCCACAATATTACCAATTTGTTCAAGTGTTAAACCTTCAGGAATTGTCATTGTAAATACTGGCTTACGGTAGACTTTCCCAGTTTTCAAACTCTCTATGATCTCATCAAATGTCATCGCCTGTGTCAAATCATATTTCCCGGCTTGGAACTGGGATTCATTTTTAAACTTAGCGTAGTATTTAAAAACACGAGCATCTTTAATAATGCCCTCTTTTTCTAGTAAAGTCGAAATAGAGCTTAACCCAGAGCCAATTGGTACTTCAACCGCTATTGTTTTAGTCGCATCCGGATCGACTGGTTTTAAAGCACTCTTTACATAATTATAGCCAAATAAACCGATGACCCCTAATAGTAGAACAATAGAAATTGCAACAATAGCCACTATTTTTCTCACAATTTTTACCTCTGATTTTCTTTCTTGCATTTTTGAAAACATTTCTTGTTTTTTTGAACCGTTATTCACGGGTTTCCCCCCTATCACTTCATTATCATACTAGAAATCAACTATAACGACAAACAGAAATAGATAATTCAGTAAAAATAGCACACATAAAAAACTCTGAGTAGCAATTTACTACTCAGAGTTTTAATTATAAATCATTTAAGATATCTTCAACAAATTCCCATTCTTCATCTGTTTCAATTGGTAATAATTCTTCAATCGTTCCGTCATTTCCAGCTACATATTGGGCAGCAAAAATATCTCGTTCCTCCATTGACTCGTCCGTTGCCAAAACATATAGTACATAGGATTTACCAAATTGTTCTGATGAAAATGTATGAATAACCTCGCATACCTGATCTGTTCCATCCTCATCTGTTACTGTAATTAACTGTGGCCCCTCTTCAAATTCATCTAGAAGTGTTAGGACTACCTCGTTAATCATTTCCGATACGAAAAACATATACATTCTAAAAAAATGTAGACACTCTACTATGACACAACTTTTGACTTTCGTTTTGTGTCTTCCTTATTCTCCGAGTCTGGTTTCGCCGAAGCTACTGCCATTTTGTATGACTCTCCAAAGGCTTAAATTCCACAGTATCGTTGCGTACACATCTAAGGCTTAGTTTTTTGACATCCGCCGGAGGATTTAGGCCAGCACGATGCTGGTCACTCAGGCGTTTTCACAGGATGTGAAGTTCTTAGCCTGAGTTCCTCTATTTCAGTGGATGTTTAGACACCTGCTGAAAGAAGTTAAGCTCCTTAGATTGAATAATTTGCTAAGTTAATGCTTGTGTTCAAATCTCTATCCAACTTTAATCCGCAAGAGCAGATAAATAATCTGTCTTTCAGTCTCGAATCGGATTTGATTTGTCCACAACTAGAACAAGTTTAGCAAATTTCCCAATGGACATTAATTCCATGCGTACCATCTCTCTTTCACTAAGATAAAATACTTTACCCTATTTAGAGAGGTTGTTAACATTTTTATAGTTGTATATATTTTTCTTGTTCACACGAGGGCGCAACCCTTCATGCAGTCTTTCTCTCACGAGTAGACCTCTTATGCTTTCACATAAGCGCAGACTATATCTTCATCTTATCTTTTAATAAGAGCCACATTTTTCTTCCGCCATTCGCTTGCGGTTTTACTCTCCCTCAAGGAGATAGTCGTTGAACGTCTTCCTTGTCTCATAAGAGATTTAGGAGTTCGCTGCTAAACATCCATTGCCAAAGCACTTAGCGCTACCGTTTTCCGTTGTCACGATGATCCTTTACGGACACTGAGTAATTTTTTTCAGCCTATGCCATCCTTGTTGTTTTTTCTGCTTTCGCACCGTTACGTCTGCCGTTTCCAGCTCCGCTTTGGTCACAAGGCTTTAGGAGTTAAAAGCAATTAACGTGGAGTTCGCACCAATCGCTTGATACGAAGGGTATTCTGTTATAAATCTATACTTCTATACAGGTTTGTATAGTTTTATCTAAAATTTCTGCAACAGTTTAGTTACCCATTCCGCCTCTGTTTCAACAGGCTGCAAATTTGTCATTTCCCCATTATTATCATCATAATCGAAAGTCATAGCAGAAATGTCTCCAGGAATTTCATTACCATCTTCGTCGATTAACGAAAACAATACATATGATTTTTCTTCTGCATCAAAGGTGAAGACAACACGGCATTTTTGCTCCTTGCCATTCTCTCCAATGATCAGAAATTCTTGCGTTTCTTCGTTCATATAATCTCCTCCTTAATTAAGCTTAACTTTAATACGAGTCTTTAAATATCCAGTATCTTCCATCGATACTGAAACTATCTCAACATAGACTCTTCTTACAACCTCTTAGCTTCATTCTTCCTAAAGTAAAAAAGGAACAAGGAGTGCTTGTTGCCATCCTTGTTCCACACTTTTAAAGATTACGAATTACGATGATTATTCTTCGTTTTCATCTTCTAAAGCGTTTAATACGTCTTCTACCATATCCCACTCTGCTTCAGTTTCGATTGGTGTTAATTCACCATCTTCACCATTTTCAGATGGTACAAATGAAGATACGAAGATTTCTACTGAGCCATCTTCATCTTCTTCTGCGCCTATCATAGAGTAAAATACGTATGATTTACCAAATTCAGCTGATTCATGTACGTGAATCACTTCACAAAGCTGTTCATTTCCGTTCTCGTCAATCACTGTAATGTGTTGTACGTGTAGTTCTTCTTCATGGTTATGTTCGTGCGCCATGTCTTGTCACCTCATCAATTAATTTTTGCTATCCAAGTAGCCTTGTAAAATCATCACAGCAGCCATTTTATCTATGACTTGCTTACGCTTTTTGCGACTTACGTCCGCTTCGATTAGCATACGCTCGGCAGCCATCGTTGTTAAACGTTCATCCCAAAGTTTGACCGGTAGTGAAAATGTTTCTTCTAAAAGCTTTTTATAGTTTTCAGAAGCCTCTCCACGTGGTCCCACCGTATTATTCATGTTTTTTGGGTATCCTACGACAAATTCTGTTATAGCATACTCCTTCACTAGCTCGGCTATACGCTCAATGCCGAACTCGCCAATAGCTTCATCAATTTTTACGGTTTCAATACCTTGGGCTGTCCACCCTAGAGCATCACTTACAGCAACGCCCACGGTTTTAGACCCAACGTCTAATCCCATAATTCTCATTTCTAGTCCTCGTTATTCTTTTTAATATAAAACTTAACAAGCTCTTCTAGAATTTCGTCACGCTCAAGCTTGCGGATTAAATTACGAGCATCCTGATGGCGAGGAATATACGCCGGATCACCAGAAAGTAAATAACCGACAATCTGATTGATAGGGTTATATCCCTTTTCCTCTAATGAAGAATGTACTTTCAACATTACCTGCTTGACTTCCTGTTCCATTGATTCTTCTGGAAAATTAAATTTCATCGTTTGATCAAATGAACTCATGACCAGCACCTCGCTTTCAGAAATAAGGAGATGTGCAAAAAGCTCATCTCCAATTTCTCTTTATTATAACATGTTTTGGCGTATTATCAATTATGCCTCGGCATAATTGCGCCCGGAATCGGCTTTGTGTTTAGGCCTGCACGAGGGCCGACACGATGTCGGTCATTTCGGTAATGCCACAGGACGTGGCGTTTTTACCGATGCAGGTCAGTTAGCCGTTATCGCATGGATGCGATGATCTTAGGCTAATATCCCCTAAGAACTCCTTTTTCCGATACCGTGACATCCGCCGGAGGATTTAGGCCAGCACGATGCTGGTCACTCAGGCGTTTTCACAGGATGTGAAGTTCTTAGCCTGAGTTCCTCTATTTCAGCGGGTGTTTGGACACCCGCTGAAAGAAGTTAAATGGATTTAACATAATCATACACAGAAAGTAGTGCTTCATCAAGTTTTGACGCTTCTTTTGCACCCGCCATCGCCATATCTGGACGACCGCCACCTTTACCACCACATGCCTCTGCTACCATTTTTACGATATTTCCTGCATGGTAATTGCCACCAACTAAATCTTTCGTTACCCCAGCGCAAAGCATAACTTTGTCGCCATCGACAGCACCTAAAACAAGAACAGCTTTAGGCATTTTAACCTTCAAGTCATCCATCATTTGACGCAGTTGATTATTGTCCTTCGCCTCAACTTTAGTAGAAAGAACTGTTACATCACCAAAAGTCTGAGCAGCGTCTATAATAGCACCAGCTTGAGCATTAGCGATTTTTTGTGATAACGCCTCATTTTCACGTTGTAATTCTTTGTAGTCAGCTTGTAACGCATGTACTTTTGTCACAATATCTTTTGAATTTGCTTTTAATAAAGCTGCTGCATCGTTTAATAAAGCTTCTTCTTCTTTTACTGCTTCATATGCAACTTTACCTGTAACAGCCTCGATACGACGAGTACCTGCACCGATACCACCTTCTGAAACAATTTTGAAGAAGCCAATTTCAGAAGAACGTTTTACGTGAAGACCACCACAAAGCTCAATAGAATAGTCACCAATTGAAACAACGCGAACAACATCGCCATATTTCTCACCGAATAATGCCATTGCCCCCATAGCTTTCGCTTCATCGATGCCTTTTTCTTCAATTACGACCTCTATATCATCCCACACTTTTTCATTTACGATACGTTCAATTTGTTGTAATTCCTCTTTTGTCACTTGGCCGAAGTGAGAGAAGTCGAAACGTAAACGATCGGGTCCTACATATGAACCTGCTTGATTTACATGATCGCCCAGCACGTCTTTTAATGCACGTTGCATGATATGTGTAGCTGTATGGTTTTTAATAATCAAATTACGTTCATCACGGTTCACTACTGCCTTCACCGCATCTTCAACATGCATTTCGCCAGATTCTACAAGTACTGTATGAAGGGGTTGACCATTAGGTGCTTTTTGTACATCTTTTACAATAGCAGTAAAGCTATCATTTGAGATAACACCACTATCCGCAATTTGACCACCCATTTCAGCATAGAATGGTGTTTTAGCTAAAACAACTAGTGCTTCTTGACCTTCAGATGCTCCCTTTGATACTTGACCATTGACAATGATCGCCGCAATTTCTGTGTTTGTCGTCAATGTATCATAGCCTACAAATTCACTTGCAACAGTCAAGTTGGCTAGTACTTCATTTTGTACTTGCATAGAATCTACATCTTGACGGGCTGCACGTGCACGTTCACGTTGTTCTTCCATCGCTACTTCAAAACCTTTATGATCTACCTTCATGCCTACTTCTTCTGCATACTCTTCTGTTAATTCAATTGGGAAACCGTAAGTATCATATAAACGGAATGCATCTGCACCTGGAATATAGTCATGTCCAGCTGCTTTTTGGGCTTCTACTACTTCGTTAAAGATTGCAAGACCTCCGTCTAATGTTTCATGGAAGCGAAGTTCTTCATTTTTAATAACACGTTGGATAAATTCACATTTTTCCGTTACCTCTGGGTAGAAATCATTCATAATTTCACCAACAGTTGGTACTAATTCAAACATAAATGGCTTTTCAATGCCAATTTGTTTTGCATAACGCACAGCACGACGTAGTAAACGACGTAATACATAACCACGACCTTCATTTGAAGGAAGCGCGCCATCACCAATAGCAAACGCCACTGTACGGATATGGTCCGCGATAACTTTAAATGGTGTATTAACATCTTCTTCTGAACCAAAGATTTCGCTTAACGCTACTTCACCTGGACGTTTGTACTTACGATTTGCAAACTGTTCGATTTTTTCAATAATAGGCATGAACAAGTCAGTATCAAAGTTAGTTGGCACATTTTGAATAACTGATACGATACGCTCTAGACCCATACCTGTATCAATGTTTTGCTTTGGAAGTGGCGTATATGTGCCATCAGGATTATGATTGAATTGAGAGAACACTAAGTTCCAAATTTCAAGATAGCGTTCATTTTCACCACCTGGATACATTTCTGGATCATTTTCATCTGAACCGTATTCTTCCCCACGGTCATAGAAAATTTCCGAGTTAGGACCAGATGGACCCTCACCAATATCCCAGAAGTTCCCCTCTAGTCGGATTAAACGTTCTTCAGGAATACCAATTTCGTTATGCCAAACATCATATG
Source organism: Lysinibacillus sp. RS11 (assembly GCF_042019215.1). NCBI lineage: Bacteria > Bacillati > Bacillota > Bacilli > Caryophanales > Bacillaceae > Lysinibacillus > Lysinibacillus sp. RS11. The sequence goes on from NZ_CP168124.1 coordinate 3,341,158, forward strand.
CTTCTTGATCTTCAGGATGGATAGTAATCGATAAAAGCTCTGGATCAAAGCCCATCCATTTTTTATCCGTTAAGAACTCCCAAGCGTAATGAATAGCTTCTTTTTTGAAGTAATCCCCAATTGAGAAGTTCCCTAACATTTCAAAGAACGTATGGTGACGAGCTGTTTTACCTACGTTTTCAATATCATTTGTACGAATTGATTTTTGAGCATTTGTAATGCGTGGATTTTCAGGAATAATACGACCATCAAAATATGGTTTAAGTGTCGCTACACCTGAGTTGATCCAAAGTAATGACGGGTCATTAATTGGCACAAGTGGTGCTGATGGTTCATGGTGATGACCTTTTTCTTTAAAGAATTCTAAATACATGCGGCGAATTTCTACTGCTTTCATATGAAAAGTTCCTCCCTATATGTTTTGTAAAATTACGATATGAATCCACAAGTCAATTTCGCCTTGGCGTAATTACGTCCGGATTTTGAATTGTGCACGCACAATTCATTCCTTCGAAAATCCGTGACGTCCGCCGGAGGCATTATCTTCATTCAGTAGGTGTTTGGTACACCCATTGAAAAGGAACCTCAACCGCATTGAATCTCCTCTCCTTCAGGAGTGAGAGTCACTTGCTGAATGAAGATAAACAAAAAAAGCCCTCATCCCATAAAAGGGACGAGGACTTGTAATTGATCTCGCGGTACCACCCTAGTTGTAAGTAATAGTATACTTACCTCTTTAGCACTTGTAACGTCAGTGAACGGCAGTGATTAACTGCACTCTGGAGTAGCTTTCTGAATTTGCTATTGTGAGGATTTTTTCAGCCTAGAAATCCCTTTCTTTTACACGCACAAATACGTACTTGTTCCATCATCGTTTTTTACTATTTTCTAACGAGAATTATAAAAAAAATATTTTCTTCTGTCAATTACCACTATAATTACTAATCGCAACTAAGCAACCATTTTTTTGAAATAAACCTATATACCCCAAGAAATACGACTAAAAAATAAACTAATGGTCATTGTCGCAATTAGAAAATCTTGGTATGGCAATGGTACATTCATTCCGAAAAAGCTTGTAATCACTGATAATGGCAACATAATTGTTGAAATTACTGTTAATAGATTATGAAAGGTGTGTTGATTAACCATTTTATCCCTTCTAATTCATTGAGAAGGATTGAACAATACTGTAGTTATATACATACAAATCAGCGCATGACAAATCCACCGCATATGCAAAATAAAGAAACCGTCAAAAAAAGAATACTAACATTTTTAAACGATTTCTTTTTCAAAGCTAATTTTCATTTTTTAAAAAGGTTTCCACTCTATTAACTAGTGATTCCCTATCATAAGTTTTATAAAGTACAGTTGCTACACGAACTGGGTCACCAAAGAAAAAGCGCTCATACAGTGTTTGTCTTGTTCCAAAGCTACTCATCGTTAAATCCCAAGCTAAGCGGAATTTTTTGACGCGCGCCTCTCCACCCTCCTGAGAAGACTGTAAATAATGTTCAAGATCACCATCATCCGCTGCAAATGCTTTTTCACTCGGAATGGACATTAACCCACTCGCACCAAGTAACTGAATTATTTCTGTGAAGGTCGGATATACTTTAGGGAAAATCTGAATAGCTACTAGTAATGTTGGATGATCAGGTCTGATAAAGCCAAAAACATCTTTTTTTGCCTCAATCTCAGACTTTAACAGTAAAGCCTTCATCGTTTCAAGTGATACAATAATATCAACAACTTTTTGCTGCACATGTTGGTAATCGCCGATACTGATTGTATCAACAATTGATTGTACAACACCTAAGACAAATTCTGTTTTGGCAATTTGACGTGAAAGAACTTGATGTAAACCATATGTTTGAAATCCACTTACGTTCATAAAGTTATTGGCAACTTCTACATTCCCATAATAAAAAACGCGTTCCCATGGGACAACAACATTATCAAATACTACAATTGCATCCATTTCCTCGAAACGACTACTTAATGGATGGTCAAAAACTGATTCCCCTCCAACAAATGACTGTCTACATAAAAATTTTAAACCTTTCGTATTACTTGGTATCGAGAAACCAAAGCCTTTTCCTTCATCATAGCCATTCGTTGATAAAACAAGGAGCTCATCTGTTATTCCTCCCTGCGTCGCAAGTAGTCTTGCCCCTTTAATTACTAATCCCTCATTTGTATTATCTACAATTTTAGCGGCAATTGTAACTTCGTCATCCTCAAAATAAAATCGGTTGCGATTTACTTGTGGCTCTATGAAAGTATGTGTCATTGTCAAATCATTCTCACGTGCATACTCATAAAAATTCAGTAAATGGTTAGGAAAACAGTTTGGCTTATCTTTTAAAAAATCTGCTGCTGATGCTAAAGCCATTAATGTTGTATTCATGTAATCAGGACATCTTCCCATAAAACCTTGAGTGGATAATGCCCATTCCCGTGCTGCATTACGCCTTTTCACAAGATCTTCGACTGTCGCCACCTGAAGGAAAGACATACCTACACGCTTATTGCTTGTTGGCGACACATATGTCATTTTCTCAAGCAATTCCTTTTCATTTTGTAAATCAAAAAGCCTTGCTTGACTCTTCATAACTCCCTTAAATGCTGGATGCTCCGACACCTTCCCTGTGACAACTTTCCCATCAATATAAATATACGTTTGTAAAGCGTCAATACGATCAATATATTGCTGCCCTGTAATTACTGGCATGAAAGTCACCCCTAAACGTTACAAATGTTTTTATACTTATTTAGTATATGAAATTGCCTAATATTAGGTTCCTCCGCAGACAACTGTACTATATCAAATTATCGATTTCACCAAACTGTACTACTTTATAAATACAGATAGAAACCCTCCTTCATTGCACGATTTTTCAGTTATTTTAGATAAAAACGCTTTCAATTAGCACTTTTCTATCGAGTTCAATTTTATGTCACATTCATAAAAAAGCCTTCTTCGACTAGTACAGGATTGCTAGATTTTTCATATACGTAGGTGTAAGATAGCTTCGTAACCAAAACAAGTACATCTTTTTATTAAAGGAGAACATATATATGAATCATCAAATCATCTCGTACGTAGCGAAAATGGAAGCTGCTTTAATGAGTAAAATGGAAGATCATACTGAAGAAAATCTTTTATTTTCTATTGCTTCAGAAATGATTGCCAAAGAAAAAGATCAATTTAAAAATGTTTGCCAAGCATATGAAGTCGTTAAACATCACCTAGTTGGCATCCACTAATCAAAATAGGTATAATCAAGACAAAACCCGATCAATTCAAATTGATCGGGTTTTGTCTTTTATTGCGCATATGGTAGAACCATCTTTTGGAATTGCTCAAATGTTGTTGTTTGATTACTGGACAAGCGTTTAATTTGATACACATCATCGTACGGATTGTTATAGCCAAGCGCTGTTGAAAACGCCATTGTGAATCCCGCTTCCTTTACCGCATTAATGATGTTGGCATTATATTGCCCAAACGGATAAGCAAAAGCCTTTGCCTCAGGAATATATGATAAACTGCGCTGTAAATCCTGAGCAACCTCATGATATGGAATCAGGAGCATTTTGCCTTTATTCCCCACTAAATCGTGTAAATTGTAAGTGTGTGATCCATACGTATAGACATCTTGCATATTTGTCATATCCTGACGTGAAAGTGACTGTAAATCATTATAATTAAATATTTGGTCATCTTTAGAATTTTCATTGCGGTACGTAATTAAAAACTGTGTAGCTTTAAAGCCATTTTCTTTGAGCACCGGATATGCATATTCACGTGTCGATAATAAACCATCATCAAAAGTCAAAACAATTGAATAAGCAGGCAATGTAATTTCATCGCGCATGAAACGTAATAATTCGTCCGCACTAACAGTTTCATACTTCATACTTTTCAAAAACTGCATTTCTTTCGTAAATTGAACATCTGTCATTGTAGTACTTACATTTTTAAAACGTCCAAGCTCATCCTCTTTTAGAAAATGATGATACATCATTACTGGGACACCGCGATCTAGCGCTACTTTAGAGCTATGGATATATCCTTCACGGCCACCAAGCACCGTAACGTACCAACTACCTTCTTTGCGCAAAATCGGATAACGGCGATTTAAATCTAACTTGGCAAATGGCTTTAACGGTTTTGCTGTGTAATCATAAATCTCACTGTTCGCAGAAATAGGGATAAGATACTCATTTTTCATGGCATTGTCCTTACCCATATTTTTATAAGCAGGAGTATTTATAAATTTCACTTTTGATTTTTCTGCATAAATATATGATTTCCCCCAACGAACTTTTACATATGTTGGATCTTGTGCATCTACAACCTCTAACTGTTGCCCTTTCATCAACGTAGCAATAGCCATTGGTTTTTCACGGCGGAAATCATAAAGAGTTACGTTTTCTAAAGCTTCGATGTAACCATTTTGCTTACTAGGTGGCGGGGTTGGTTTTTCAGTAGGATTTGTAGGATTTGTAGGATTTGTAGGATTTGTAGGCTTTTCGGGCTTTGTATTTATTGGATCCTGGCCTGTTTCTTCTTTAACAAATTTACTATGTACAAATCCTAATCGTCCATTTACAGTAATACCGTACCAATTCCCCATTCTACTATAAATAGGAAAACGCACGCCTTCTGCCAATGTTGCAAATTGTACTAGCTCATCACCTGTATTATCATAAATTGGTGCATCACTTGTAGCGACAATATAATCCTTTATCTTTACAGTTGTTGGGACTGTATTTTTATAAGTTGTTACTGGTACAACCGTTGTGTAACGTTTATCAACATAACCGTAATAACCACCCCAACGAATTTGCCACCAATTTGCTCCGTAATCTTTTGTTACTTCAAAAGTTTGCTCTGCTGATAATGTTCCCACCGGTACTAGTGAGCCTGAACGATTATCAAAGACAGTTGCTTCCTCATTCACTTGGATGACGGTATTTTTTGCATATGCTTTTTCTGCAAAAGGTAATAGCATCATGAATAGAAGCAATAATAATATGCGTTTCAATATATTCACCTCATAAAAATTTTCATCACCATTTACTCATCTAAATAATCATACGGCGAGATACCATCCATTCCAATTAATGGATGGATATATGGTTCCGTTTCGACCGTTAGTTTACTGTCAATGGATGGTTTTTCTTTCTGTAAATCGTCTTTCAAAGGAATCGTTTCATCTTCCGCAACTTCCTCTGCTATATTCATTGGATTGAGTCTTGCACGTAAGGACGTAAAGCGCTGTAAATCATCCGTACGTTGTAAGCCATCTGCTAGCACATCTGACTCACCACATAAAATCAAGAAATTTTTTGCACGCGTAATACCTGTATATAATAAATTACGACGCAACATTTTAGAATAGCCTCGTACAACTGGCATAATAACTGTTTGGAACTCAGAGCCTTGCGATTTATGAATAGAGCAACAATAAGCAAGTGTCAATTGATTGAGATCACTACGCTGATAAGTTACTTCTATACCATCGAATGACACAACAAGCAAATCTTGTTTCTCAATTGTTTCCTTCGCCTTGATAATACTGATGACTTCACCCATATCACCATTAAAAACATTGCTTTCAGGTTGATTGACAAGTTGTAAGACTTTATCCTTTATGCGATATGTGACATCACCAAAGACAAGCTCTTTTCTAGTACCAGTATCGTTTGGATTAATTAGCTCCTGAATCATTTTATTTAAATTGTCAATTCCTGCTGGACCTTTGTACATTGGTGCTAACACTTGGATATTACGAATTTCTTGACCTTTCGCAACCGCACTTTTCACAACCTGTGTAACAACGCTTGCTACTTGATCTGAGGAGGCTTTAATAAATGAACGGTCAGTGGTTTTTACAGTTAAATCATTAGTGATCTGACCACGTTTAATTTGATGAGCAAGTTCAATAATTGTTGAGCCCTCTGCTTGTCGATAAACCTCTGTTAATTCCACAGTAGGTATTTGCTTGGAAGCTAACAAGTCCTTTAATACCTGCCCTGGACCTACTGGTGGGAGCTGATCCTGATCACCAACAAATACAACTTGCACATCCTCATGCAAGGATTTTAATAATTGATGCGCGAGCCAAGTATCGACCATCGACATTTCATCTACAATAATGAGTTTCCCTGTAACTTCACGTTCAGTTTCTTCCTCTTTCTCCTGACCAGTAAAGCCTAGCAGTCGATGAATTGTCATTGCTGGAAGTTCTGTTGATTCCGATAAACGCTTGGCAGCACGTCCTGTTGGAGCACATAAAATAATCGGAAATGGCTCTTCTTTTTGTGCGTATTCCTTCGGGTTTAATGATAGTCCATGTAACTTTGCATACACTTCTACTACACCCCGAACAACAGTTGTTTTACCAGTACCAGGACCACCAGTTAAAATCATAACAGCTGAGTTTAAAGCTTGCTCAATAGCATTCGCTTGTGTTTCAGCATATGTGACATTGAGCATTTCTTCTGTTTCGCCAATCGCTTTACGTATTTCGTCTTTGCTAAAATGTTCAGCCTTATTGTTACGTTCGATTAAAGCTAATATTTTTGATGCAATTCCGACTTCTGAGAAATATAGAGATGGTAAATATAATCTCGTCTCTTCCCCACAAATTTTACTTTCCTCACGCAATTCGATGCAAGCTTTAGAAATGGTCTCAAAAGGAATTTCTTCTCGTTGGCTTTGCTCAAGAATATCTTTTACTAGCGGTAAAACATGTTCTGCATCTAAATACACATGCCCGTCCGATAAAGCTGCTGTATTTAGAGTATGTAAAATCGCCGCTTTAATACGGTCTGGATGATTGCCAGTAATCCCTAATTTTGCACCTAGCTCGTCGGCACGAAAGAAACCCACACCCTCTACATCTTCAATAAGGCGGTATGGATTTTCAGTTAATAATTCAACTGCCTCTGTTCGATATGTTTGGTAAATTTTCATGCCGAGCTGTGGTCCGAAACCCCATTCATTAAGTTGAATCATCACTCGTTCTAAGCCTAGATTTTGTTCAATTGTACGATGGATAACCTCTTTTTTTTCAGCAGATAGTCGAGGTACAGCATCAAGCGCATTTGGATCCTCTAAAATAAGACGTAACGCATTCGCCCCGAGTTTCTCTACGATTGTTTCAGCAGTTTTTTTTCCTATCCCAACAAACAAATCACTCGATAAGTAATGAATAATCCCTTGCTCTGTTGCCGGCACTTCTTTTGTAAACGTCTCAATTTGAAATTGAACACCATATTTTGGATGTTGTTTCATTATACCTGTAAAACGATATTGTTCATCCATTTGTAACGGCGGAAAATATCCAACAACAATTATTTCCTTATCCTCATACTGTAAGTTGGTCTCTTGAATTTTCACACGAACTATCGAATACATATTTTGTGCATTATGAAAGATAGAGACGATTGGACGTCCGAGTATAAAAAATTTATTTAGTTCAAATAAATCAAGATTCTCTGCCATTTGCGATTCGTCCTTTCGTGTTCATTTCAATCATTATATTTTACCACAGCATAATGAGAAAAATCGTGTAAAAAGACAATTCACTATATTTAAATCAATAATGCCTCGGCATAATTGCGTACCGGGAACTCCTTTCCGATTCCGTGACATCTGGCAAAGGCTTTAGACCAACAAATGCTTTTTGTGCGAAAGCGCAGTGCCACCGTAGCGGCAGCAACACGGTTTTGTCTGTGCGAAAGCGTAGCGGCAGCAACACGGTTTTGTCTGTGCGAAAGCATAGCAGCAGCAACATGGTTTTGTCTGTGCGAAAGCGTAGCGGCAGCAACATGGTTTTGTCTGTGCGAAAGCGTAGCGGCAGCAACATGGTTTTGTCTGTGCGAAAGCGTAGCGGCAGCAACATGGTTTTGTCTGTGCGAAAGCGTAGCGGCAGCAACATGGTTTTGTCTGTGCGAAAGCGTAGCGGCAGCAACATGGTTTTGTCTGTGCGAAAGCGTAGCGGCAGCAACATGGTTTTGTCTGTGCGAAAGCGTAGCGACAGGTACAGATGTTTTTTGTACCGAAAGCGTAGCGACAGGTACAGATGTTTTTTGTACCGAAAGCGTAGCGACAGGTACAGATGTTTTTTGTACCGAAAGCGTAGCGACAGGTACAGATGTTTGGTTATTCGATGAAGAAGCGGCAGACTTCTATTAGCTGGCATTTTGCATTAGCTATCAGAATATTCGCTGAATGAATTCAACATTATTTTGACAAATGACATTTCGCCGCTATTATCAGCCTTTCCATGCTATGATATAGATAATTTGTTGCACGGAAGGATAGTGAAGCTATTGGAATTTAGACCTTGCATCGATTTACACGATGGCAAAGTAAAACAAATTGTTGGCAGCACTCTTGGTCATACTGATCAAGAAGTCATCGAAAACTTTATTTCAAACCATGACTCTAGTTATTATGCAAAAATGTTTGCCAAAGATCATTTAACAGGTGGTCACGTCATTATGCTAGGTGATGGAAACGAAGACGCCGCATTAGCAGCGCTTGCAGCATATCCTCAAGGTTTACAGGTTGGTGGCGGCATTACGACGGAAAATGCAAAAAAGTATATTGATGCGGGCGCTTCCCACGTTATTGTCACATCATTTATATTCTATGATGGTAAGCTCCATTTAGATCGACTAAAGCAATTAGTACAGACTATCGGTAAAGAGCATCTTGTCATCGACTTAAGCTGCCGTATGCGTGATGGAAAGTGGTTTGTTGTTACTGATAAATGGACAAAGTTTAGTGATTTTGAAGTAAATGCTGAGTCTGTTGCGTATATCGAAAATTTCTGTGACGAACTACTTATTCACGCTGTTGATGTAGAAGGAAAAAAAGGCGGTATGCAGGAAAGCTTAGTGCACGATTTAGCCGCTTGGACAACAATTCCAACAACATATGCTGGTGGCGTCCGATCTCTAGACGACTTAAAGAAATTTAAAAAAATCGCAAATGGTAAGCTTCATGTTACAATTGGTAGCGCTCTTTCAATTTTCGGTGGAGACTTGCCGTATTCAGAAGTGGTAAATCATTGTAAAAAAGGCGGGGTATTGTGAAATTAATATATAAAGATTTTGTATTTCCTTTTCGAGAAACAAATTTAGAGCGCATTGTAGATGGTAAATATTTCAAGGTAAATACAAAGGATGATTCACTTTCGTTGCATATACAGCTAGATAATGAACAAATGCTGCTTGAGTTTTCAAAATCTTTAAAGGCAACATGCGGCTTCCTACGAGATCAAGAAACAGAAGCGTATATTGGTACTTATATCGATTTACAAATATTTGTGGATGAATTTAATAAACGATACAACTTAAATGCTGAAATTATCGTTTAATAACTAAGGGGACTAAAAATCCCCTTTTTTAGTTGAAACAAGGCTCATCACCAAAAGTTGTGGATGACATTTGTTAAAACATATACTATGTAAATAAGTTGATTGGAGTGGAGGCTGGGTGACTCCTTGGGGATCAGCGGTAGAGGAACGAAAGCTAAGAGCATCACGTCCTGTGATAACGCCTTCGTAACCTACATCGGTGCTGTTGCTGTCGCTGCGCTTTCGCACAAACAAAACCCTCTGCTACCGCTTCGTTACACTACGCTTTCGCGCAAAAAACATCTGTAGGCCCGAGACCCTGGAGCGAGCAAACAGAGGAACGAAGGCTAAAAGCATCACGTCCTGTGATAACGCCTTCGTGACCAACATCGTGTTGCCCCAAGCGGCTCATCGGACGCCCTCAGGGAAGCGCCCAGTCGGAACGGAAATCAACCACACGTTTTGGTGATAAACCTGAAACAAGAATACTACACATAGTTTAGAGCACAAATTTCTATTTAGAAGCTATTTTTGCTATTATTAATGACATCACAACAAGAGAATTTCATTCATGTTACTTGGTAAAAGAAAGGATTCAATGAAGTATGAAAAATGAACTCGAAGCAACCACTTTAAAAAATCTACAAGCAGAATTAAAACGTTTCTTTTTATCCTATAGATTTGCCTTACAAGAAATTGAAACGAAAATAAATATTTTACAAGAAGAGTTTAAGTTAATTCATGAATATAACCCAATAGAACATATATCAACTCGAGTAAAATCACCAAAAAGTATATTGTTGAAGATCAAGAAAAAGAACCTTGAGCCTTCTGTCGAAGCGATTCGTGAAAACATTCGTGATATTGCAGGTGTGCGAATCACATGCTCCTTTGTAGAGGATATTTATAAAGTGAGTGCGATGCTACAGGCACAAAATGATATTGAAGTTGTGGATGTAAAGGATTATATTAAATTCCCAAAGGAAAACGGCTATCAAAGCTTGCATCTTATAATAAAAATCCCAATTTTCATGTCCGACCGTGTAGAGAATGTGTACACCGAAATTCAAATCCGTACAATCGCAATGGACTTCTGGGCTAGTCTTGAACATAAAATCTATTACAAATACAACAAGGAAGTACCTGAACATATCCGTTTCGAATTGAAAGAAGCTGCTCTTCAAGCAGCAGAACTGGATCGAAAAATGGAACGACTTAATGAAGAAATAAATATTTTAAAAGCGAACGAAGCAGAGGCGTCATTAGATGCAATGCCTATTGTACAATTAGCACAATATTTATCTCAACTACCACTTGATTTTTCTTCCGAAGATGATCGAGATTAATCTCACGATAAAAAAGGATGCCGAATTACTTCGGCATCCTTTTTCAACTATTCGCTATTTTAGTTAAATCTCTGTGCAATCATATCATAAATATAACGCGCTTGGTCGTATTCTGGCTGTAATGTAAAGGCTTGTTTCAAGTGGTACATGGCATCTTCTGATTGTTCAGTGGACACCGCATAAAGTACACCTAAATTATAATGTGCATCTGCGTTATTCCAATCCTGCTCGATTAAATAGTCTAATTCTTTCTTACCCTCTTCAAACATTTCTAACGCACATAGCACAATTGCATATGCTAAACGAATTTGTGTGTCTTCTGGGGCAAGCTCTGAAGCTCGTTGTAAATATGGCAGTGCAAGCTTGGGATTTTCCATTCGCTCAAAGCATTTGCCCATCATATAATAGACATCTGCACCCTCAATGTTATGCTTTAACGCTTGCTCATAAAGCTTTACTGCTTCCGCATATCGTTCCGCATTATAATATAAATTTGCTAAGCCATAATAAGCAGTTGCTGCTGTTTCATCAACAGTGATTGCTTTTTGAAAGAAACGCTCTGCACGTTCAGTATCCTCCAACACCGCCAAGAGATTTCCAAAATTCACATAACCAATTGCGTTTTCAGGCTCTGCTTCAATTGCTTGTGTAAAAAGTTGTGCAGCATCCTCATAACGCTTTTCTTGAAATGCTTGTATGCCCTGCTCGTTAAAATTCATTGTTTTTGTTCACCTCTATGTAGCGAAAGACTGCCTAAATTCTATACGCCTTAGGAAAGGCAATATAAGCAGTCTTTTCGCGAATTATCCTACATATGTTAGTTTTTCATTGTTTTTAAAGACTTCGTCGATTGTACCGCCACCTAAACATTCTTCACCGTCATATAATACAACAGCTTGTCCAGGTGTGATTGCACGTACTGGTTCAGCAAACGTAATATGTGTACGTCCATCCTCTAGAATTTCTACTTCCACTGGTGTATCTGTTTGACGATAACGGAATTTTGCTGTGCATGAAAATTTCCCGGGCAATTTTTTTGTCGAAGTATAGTTCATTTTCACAGCAGTCAATGATGTAGAATATAATGACTCATGATGGAAACCTTGTCCAACAAGTAACACATTGCGTTCCAAATCTTTCCCTAGCACGAACCAAGGCTCACCATCTCCACCAATTCCAAGACCATGACGTTGACCAAGTGTATAGTACATTAATCCGTCATGCTGGCCCATTACTACGCCATCCATCGTCTCCATCTTACCAGGTTGAGCAGGTAAATATTGACTTAGGAATTCTTTGAAATTACGCTCTCCAATAAAGCAAATTCCTGTTGAATCCTTTTTCTTTGCTGTAGCTAATCCAGCTTCCTCCGCAATTTTACGGACTTCCTTTTTCTCAATATGTCCAATTGGGAACATTACATGAGCTAATTGCTCCTGTGATAATTGGTTTAAGAAATACGTTTGATCTTTATTTTCATCTATACCGCGTAGCATTTTCACTTCGCCTTCACTACTACGATCGATTCGAGCATAGTGACCTGTCGCTAAATAATCAGCGCCAAGATTCATCGCATGCTCTAAAAATGCTTTAAACTTAATTTCCTTATTACACATAACATCAGGATTTGGCGTACGCCCTGCTTTATATTCTTCTAAAAAGTATGTGAAAACCTTATCCCAATATTGCTTTTCAAAATTTACTGCATAGTACGGAATCCCTATTTGATTACATACTTTAATAACATCATCATAGTCTTCTGTAGCTGTACAAACGCCATTTTCGTCTGTGTCATCCCAGTTCTTCATAAATATCCCGATTACTTCATATCCTTGTTGTTTTAGCAAATATGCAGCAACCGAAGAATCTACCCCACCCGACATGCCGACAACAACACGAATTTGTGAGGGGTCACGTGTTTCTTTCATTATGGTCACCTTTTCTTTTATTCAAATATACAATTTTTAACAAATTATTTTTTCGCTAGTCTTTTCACAATCGCTGCTGTTTTTTCAGCCGCATGTTGTACATCAGTTTCCGTTAAACCTTGACCGAAGCTAAAGCGGATCGAGTTACGTAATTCCTCTGTCCCTTGTCCAAACATCGCAACTAAAACATGTGATGGATCAATGGAGCCAGCAGTGCACGCCGAACCACTTGAAACGCAAATACCTGCCATATCAAGATTCACTAGAAATGACTCTACTTCCATACCAAAAAAACTTACATTTAAAACGTGTGGAAGTGTATTTTCTATATCTCCATTCACATGAAATGCTAGCTTTTCATGCATGAACACATCAAGCATTATTTTCTTAAAGCGATTGTATAGCGCACGCTTCTCTTCGCGCAACTCATTTGCAATTCGCACCGCAGTCGCAAAGCCAATCACTGCAGGTACATTTTCAGTACCAGCACGGCGCTTTTTCTCATGCGCTCCACCTAATGCATAACTAGTGAATGGTGTTCCTGCCTTTTGGTAAAGGAAGCCAATTCCCTTAGGACCATTAATTTTATGTGCGGAAACACTTAGTAAATCAACATGTAAATCAGTAACATTAATTGACTCTAAGCCATATGCCTGAACTGCATCCGTATGGAAAGTAGCCGTATGTTCACGTAATAAATCACCAATTTCAGCAATCGGTTGAATCGTACCAACTTCATTATTGCCGTACATAATCGTAACTAAAATCGTATCCTTACGTAATGCATTGCGCACATCTTCTACAGATACACGTCCATTTTCATCAACTGGCAAATATGTCACATCAAAGCCATCCCGTTCAAGCTTCTCACACGTATGTAACACTGCGTGATGTTCAATTTGTGTGGTAATTATGTGCTTTCCTTCAGCAGCACGTGCATATACAGTGCCAAAAATAGCCGTATTATCCGCCTCGGTTCCGCCACTTGTTATAATAATTTCCCCAGGTTGAGCACCAATTGATTTGGCTAATTCTTCACGAGCATCATCTAAATATTTGCGCGCCTCTCGACCTGCCCCATGAATACTTGAAGCATTTCCATAAACCTTTTGCATTGCGGTAGTCATAGCTTCTATTACTTGGTCATTCATTGGTGAAGACGCTGCATGATCGAGATAAATATATGAATTCATGTTGAAAACTCCTTTGTACGAAAAGCGCTAAAGATCCGTTTCCCTGCCATACGACATTGCGTTAACTTAGGTAGCGGTGCTTTAGCCTAAACATTTTAAATGTAGAACATATAGCCTTCTGCTACATTTTCCTCAGTATATTGTGCTAGATCCTCAATTGTCGTTGTATCCAATACATTTTTCACAGCATCACGAATGCGGAGCCACAACTCTCGCTGAGGTGCTTCTTCATTTTCAATTCCTTCTACTGGTTGAATTGGACCCTCTAACACACTAATAACATTAGCCGCTGAAATTTCACTTGGTGGATTCGCTAGCATATATCCACCATATGCACCGCGTACACTCTTCACTAAGCCTGAATTACGTAATGGTGATACTAATTGCTCTAAGTATGCTTCAGAAAGCTCCTTTTCAGCAGCAATTTTGCGTAATGGAATAGGTCCTTCTCCATAATGCTTTGCTAGTTCAATCATAATCGTTAGCCCATAGCGGCCCTTTGTAGAAATTTTCATTTTATCACCCTCAAATAGTCTAGTCAAAAATACTACAAACAGTATATCATAATCTCCTCTTGAAGAACTCGGAAATACTCTTAGGAGGTTATGATATACTATTAATTGCGCCTTGGTATAGTTAGGCAAAATACTATTATCGCTTCATTTTAGCGCAAAAAATCATTGAAAACTGTTGAAAGGGGGAATTATTCATGCAAAATGAACCACTCGCTTATCGCATGCGCCCTTTAACCCTTGATGAAGTTGTTGGACACCAAGATTTTATCGGTCCTACTACTGCTCTTTATAAAATGATTCAAAATGAACATATTCCATCTATGCTACTATACGGTGAGCCAGGTATTGGTAAAACGTCAATAGCGAATGCCATAGCAGGAAGCTCGAAGCTCCCCTTTTTCGCACTTAATGCTACTCGCGCTGGTAAAAAGGACGTTGAGGATATTGTTCAGGAAGCACGAATCTCAGGGAAAGTCCTACTTTTTTTGGATGAAATTCATCGTTTTAATAAATTACAGCAGGATACTTTGTTGCCACATGTTGAAAATGGCTCAATCGTATTAATTGGGGCAACAACAGAAAATCCGTACCATGATGTAAATCCCGCTATCCGCTCGCGTTGCGGAGAAATATATCAACTAAAACGTTTAACGAAAGAGAATTTAATCGAGCTTATTAGAAAAGCACTTTCTGATGAAAAACGTGGGCTAGGTAAACATCATTTTGTATTAACAGATGATCAAATTGATCAAATTGCTGGAGCCGCTAATGGAGATGCACGGAAAGCATTGACTTTGCTTGAATCGATTTATTATGCAAGTGATGAAGTTGACGGTCAAACAATTGCAGCTGATCATATCATTAAGCATCTTATCGGTAGAATTGGTGTTTACGGTGATAAAAAAGGGTCTCATTTTTATAATTTACTGTCTGCATTGCAAAAATCTGTTCGTGGAAGTGATACGAATGCAGCATTGTATTACCTAGCACATTTATTGGAAACAGGTGATCTAGTAGCTGTCAGCAGACGCTTACTAGTTATGGCTTATGAGGATATAGGCCTTGCCAATCCTGATGTAGGTCCGCATATGCTTGCAGCCGTACAAGCGGCAGAGCGTTTAGGGTTACCCGAGGCGCGAATTCCGCTTGCAGGTGCTGTTATTGAAATGTGTCTTGCATCTAAATCCAATTCTGCAATAGCAGCTATTGATGCCGCAATTGCCAGCATTCATGATGGAAAAACAGGCGATATTCCACATCATTTACGCGATGCTCATTATGAAGGGGCAAAAGATTTAGGTCATACAGGCTATCAATATCCCCACAACAGCCCGATTGGAACATTTGGTGGCTGGGTTGATCAGCAATATTTACCCAATGAGCTTGTCGGTACAGAATTTTATAAGCCTGTCATTGCAGGTGAAGAAAAACGAATGGCCGGAATCTACGAAAAGCTAAAATCTTTTCATAAAGATAAAAAATAATATCCTACAAGATTATATTACTGGAAAATATCCGCTATTAATTTTCATGAAAATAAGGCACTTCAAATTTTAAACAAGAAGCGCCTTATTTTAAATTAAATACTATATCTCTTACTGTTTAACGCATATCTCATCGTTTAATTAATTCTCCTTAAAGTGATACTTTAACCAGTGGGGTTTCTCCATCTACCATTGATTATAGTTTTACCAATCGGGCTTTTATGGGCTGTTAATATGGGATAAAAAAACAGGATAGACTGCTAGGCAATCATCCTGTAAAGGTTGCTTTATTCGTTGTATACCGCTTACTGTAAAAGAGGTTCAATGTCTCTTCCTCATTTCTCATCGATGGTAACTTAGTCGTTTCTTTCTCATCTGTTTCATTTTCTTTGTCATATAAATAATTAACAAAATTATAGGTTTGATTGAGTAAACTAGCAAACTCCTCGGAATTCTCCCGTACTTCAAAACGAATCGCTTTTACAGCTATTGCTTGGCCAATCGATCGCTCCCTTGATGGCGAGGTTTGATCATCATCTACATTATCATCTGTTGCTCTGTATAATACTTTTAATGCCTCATAAACTTCCTTGTTATCACTAAATCGTTCCTTTATCCACTGCAAGACAAATTGTAATAGGACAACGGCATAAATAAGTGACAACCATTCATCTTTAAAAGCTTTTTTCGACAAACGTTTAAAGTATTCCACTTGTGTCACGAGCTCGAATATGATTAAACGAATTGGATATAGGAGCGCATGTCCACTGTTGATATATAATTTTTCTTGATCTTTATACATTGCCAACCAAAAATCCCTTACGATCGAGATAGATTTTCTTGTCGAGAAAGCTAATGGACATTGGATAAGCCCCTGTTCAAGTGTTGGTTGTATAAGCCTAAGAAATAAAAGTTCTTCATCTTCACTTACTAATAAAAGTGGTTTTTCTAAGTTCGACAAATCAATATCGTTACCGTTTATTAACACTGCACAGCCTCCTTCCTACAAACCTTACTCATAGTTTTCAATTTTTTAACTATATTTCGACAAAAATCTATAAATACCTTTTAAGAAAAAAGTCCTTTTTTCATTTCCTTACAATAAAATTTTGACACTACCCTGACGATATTTCCATAATACCCCAATGAAATTCACAAAAAAAATCTGCAAAACTTTAAAAATGGAAACCCAACCATCCTCTCATCAAGCCCGAACGCTGTAAGGAATGGAGGTTAAACCACAAAAAGTAAGCAGATTCTAAATTGTTATTCTATTTTCTGAAAAGTGTTGAAAAATCAATTATACCGTAATTTCTTTATCAACAAATAGTTTAAATTGTTGCAAGCATTGTTTAACTGCACCTTTTTGTTCAAGTACTACATTTCGTAGTGATGTTGTTTTCTCTTCATCCTCTACTACTTCACTATAAAGTGTAAAAATAGCCAATAATAATTGTTCATTTTCTTCCTGTTCAATACTAGGTAAAGAAAAGGCAGCAATCGTTAATAATTGCTCAACTTTTTCAGGTGTTTTTTGTAGCGCGTTGGATGAATAATAAGTTGATGCCGCTAAAAAATAGCATAGCTTTGCACAACAATCTATAAACAAATGCCAATATGTATTGGCACTTGGTATTTCACCCGCCCTTTCATCAACATAATTTTTATAAAATGTTGTAACTTGCGTATATAAAGGATTTAGTTCCCTCATTGCCTTCGGATAATTATTAGATGTATCCAAATAGTCAAATACAATATTATTCATTTTCTCTTGAAGCTTCACAATATCTAAATGATCACGAATTACTTGAATTTCCATTTTACCACTCTCCGATGTTCTCATTTGTTTTCTAAACGTCATTCCTACTCCCCTAAGCAGTCCTGTACATTCCAAACAAACTGATTTATTACCTATTGGAATTATTCAAATTATAGCAATAAACCAAATAAAGAAGTGGTGACATGAACAAAATAAGGCAATTTCGTGAATTAATAGCATTTTGAGCACGTAAGGCGAACAATTTTGATAGAATTATATCCTTTGTACATAATTATCAAATAATGATTGCTCTTTCGTTCGATCAACAATTTCTGCAATACTTCCTTGTGCATATTTTTTTATTCTTTTTTGTGGTATATAAAAATAAGCGTTGTTTGAAATTAACCAATCACTAAGCGTTAGTTCACTACCTGGCTGTTGATTTGTCAATATACGTTTATGACGAAGTATATCCGCCATTTTGTAAAAACCCTCTGATAGTTCATAAGCAGAAACATCAAAATTAAAAATAGGGCTCACAACCTGTCCAACATCAAAAATGTGTATTGTATGCCCTTCCTCATCAATAGCTAATTCCACTGTGCTAATTTCATCGAATAGGTTTAAACCCCTATATTCCATTTGATAGATTTGCTCCATTAATTAAATGTCTCCTTTTATAGGTTCTACATTAAATGTTAGAGGGGGCACAAAAGTTGTAGACCCCTTTTTCACAACGCTCCTATTGTAACATAGAAAAAGTAGCTGTCTCCAAAGTCAATGGAGACAGCTACTTCTATAAACAGATATTTTTTGTGCGAAAGCAAAGCGACAGCAATCGAATTTTCTAGGATTTTTTCGCTTTTTAATTTTATCAAGAAATTATTTGAGTTTATCGATAAAAATATTGAATTTATCGCCTAACTTTTTATATTTATCGACATAACAGATTTTTTAAAGTTACTTTAACCTTGAACACGTGTAATTTTTACATCTTTTAAAATTGTATTCACTACCCAGCTTGCAGCAATTAAGCCTGCCACTGAAGGAACAAAAGCGTTAGAAGATGGAGGCATTTTCGCTTTGCGGATGGCTGCATCTGGTTTCCCAACATGCTCAACTACATCTGGACGAACGACAATGGGGCTCTCATCTGAGAATACAACCGTTACGCCTTTATGAATACCATCTTTACGTAGTTTCGTACGAATTACTTTTGCTAATGGATCTGTATGTGTTTTTGATATATCGGCAATTTTAAAACGAGTAGGATCCATTTTATTTGCTGCACCCATACTAGATATGATTGGAATATTACGCTTTAGACATTCCTTCATAAGATGAATTTTATACATCACTGTATCACTCGCATCAATGACATAATCTATGCCTTGCGAGAAAAATTCCTCATATGTCTCCTCCGTATAAAACATATGCATATCAATAACTTCACATTCTGGATTAATATCAGCAATACGCTCTTTCATGACACCTGACTTTGATTTACCGACCGTTGAAAGATAGGCAACTAATTGACGATTTACATTGGTAATATCTACATTATCCTTATCAACCAAAATAATGCGGCCAATACCACTTCGTGCACATGCCTCTGCAGCAAATGAACCTACACCGCCTACACCGAGAATGGCTACCGTTGTATTTTTTAATTTTTCGAGTCCCTCTGTTCCTATTGCGAGCTCGTTACGTGAAAATTGATGTAACATCCTTACACTCTCCGTCTATTGAATTTTTTATCCCGCTTTAACGGGCAGTAAAAGCCCGATTGGTGAAGACTAATAATCAGCGGTGGATGAAGACTCTCCTCTGATTAAAGTTTCACTTTATTAGTAAACCAAGTTATATACTAAGATAAAATCAAACCTATATTACATTTTATCATGATATTCATCAAGTAAAAATTATAACTAAAATAAATAAGTATTCCTAATCAAAATACTTATACGTATGTAAAAGTTTGACTTGGGTCGATCAGCGCAATGAATCCTCACTATTCAAAGTATGTAGTAGAAAATTTTAGGCAATTGAACTTACTTCAATTGCCTTTAGTCTCGTTACTTTCGTTTACTTCCTATCCGTTCATATTCTTTTGAAAAGCTTCGACAAAATCTGAACTGAGCTGTACATTTACTTGCTTAAAAGCAGCAATTACTGCCCCGCCGATTGGTTGTAAAACCGGTGTCATAAATTGCATTGGCTGCTCATCAGCTTTTGCGAGTTGCTGTAATTTAGGTGTAATGAAAGCTTCATTATTAAAAACGCCACCTACTAATACGACAGGTACATCCCCTTGCTCCCAAGCCATACAAGAGTAACACGCTTTAATTGCCACATAATATTTCTTACAAGCATCTTCAATAATGCTAATGGCAACGTCATCTCCCTTTTCAGCCACATCAAATAAATATTTACTTAACGGTGCAATCACTGTCCGAGGATGCTCTTCTCCATAAATACACTCTATTAATTGTGGTACATTTTTTACAGAAAAATAACGTAATACTACATCTGTCAATGCTGTTGGGGCACCTCGCCCATCATAGCTTTGAAAAATAGCCTTCAGCCCTTGAATACCTAAATCATAGCCACTGCCCTCATCATCAAAAAGATAACCCCAGCCACCTACTCTATGAAAATGTTGCTCACGATCGTAGCCCATTGTAATAGCGCCTGTCCCTGCAATTTGCACAATACCTGCCTGCCCAAGTGTGCCTGCATAAAGTGCAATTAGAGCATCATTTTCAACAATCACATGTGCTGTATTAGGAACATATTGACGTACTATCGATTCTACAACTTCTTCTGCTTGTAGCTCTTTAACTCCAGCCATTCCAGCAAAACAACTATCTATGGTTGCAAATACTTGCGGATTTTGCTGTTGCAAATTTTGTAGTATATCATGAATCGTTGACTTAAAATATTGAATACCCATAGCTGTTGGGTTACTCCGGGTCGTTACTACTTTAGCATAAACATTGCCCAGTTCATCACAAATCACTGCTGACGTTTTCGTTCCACCGCCGTCAATCGCTAATACATACATATCTCTTTGCTCTTTTCTTTTCAATCCATTTCACCCTGTCTTATTTGTAGTTGTTACTACAGAAAACATTGGTAAATCAAGATTAAAAAGGTTCATCATCAAAAGTTGTGGATGACTTTTGTTAAAACGTCTACTATGCAAATATGTTGATTGGAGTGGAGGCTGGGCGACTCCTTAGGGATCAGCGATTACAAGGGATTAAGCACTTACAACTAATGGCTTAATCCCTTCTTCTGTAATCATTTCGTAAAGCCAAATGATGCCCAAGGCTGAATATGTGCTAATAAAAATTGCTCTTCTTCTACAACTCTTGCCACAACATTTGTTGATCCGGCATTTGGCATTTCCTTTAAAACAATTTGGAGCTCACCCTTATAACGTACATCTAAATTATTATCGATTGTCACATCCCCCAATGTTAATGGATGATTATCATGTGCAGGGAAGTCATCATTTTTATATTTAACACGAGATTGAGTACTACGGATCACATACTCCGAAACATCTCCACGATTAAAATGTGGCTCTTTAAAAAGTATCGCTTCTTCTAAAATAGACGTTTCAACAGACTGTTCAACTTTCAGCTCTAGCTTATGGCGATTTAATTGGCCTAATGCACGTATTTCTTCCTCAGAAGCATACATATTGCCAATAATACAATCATCTATTAAACCAGTGTGCCATAAATCCTTTGCTTGCACAGTAATTGGCAGATGACGATGCTCTTCTAATGTTGGCAAGCCATGCTCAGTTTCCTCCCAAGGTCCAAACTGAGCATGCTGCGATGAAATCATAGCTGCTGTTCGAATATGATTCGCTTTAAATTGTTGAGATGTTTGTAAAAAATGTTGACGTGAAAGACCTGTAAAACGTCTCGGATAAAAATTATGACAGCCAATAATATTATCTTTATTCGGTTGATAGGATAATATAGTTTCTACATATTTCGTGCCGTTACTAATATTTAATTCTATTTTTAAGTTACTTGCATCGAGAGACATAAACGCTTCTTCCTGGCCAGTGAAACCCATGTCTAAGCGCAATGCAGCTAAATGATAATGCTCCTTAAAGTAACCAATATCTTTATAGGTTAAGCCTAAATCTTCAAAGACGGCTGGTGCAATATCAGCAGAAATTTCAAAGCCAAGCTGCTGCGCAAATTTATTGATTTGCTGTAATTTTTGTCTTTCCTGATCGTTATTTAACGACATAAGACATGTAAATATTCGATCAAAACCATTGTCATGAGCGAGCTGAACGTACCGCTTCATATCTTCTAATGTACTGTGCTGAGGATATAGTGAAATCCCTAATCTTCTCAATTCAAAGACCTCCGTTTAGTTTACAATTACACCTCTACTTTTTGACCTTCTGATTGTACTACGTGCTGTTCGTTGTGAGTTTCTGAGTCAGCAGCTTGCTGTTCATTCTGCTTTGCCATACGATTTGCCATCGAAACGAACGGTAAATAAATACACACAGCAACTATTAGTAAGACAATACTAAGTACAGCGCCTTGCCAAGATTGCGTTGCTAAGAACCCATTAATAATCGGTGGCGTTGTCCATGGCGGTGAAACTGTAGCTGCTGGCACAAAGCCCCACTTCGTTGCAAAGAAAGCAATAGTTACGTTAACCATTGGTGTCAAAATAAACGGTACAAATAACACTGGATTTAACACGATTGGAAGGCCGAAAAGTAATGGTTCATTAATATTGAAAAGCCCTGGTGCAGCCGACAATTTTCCGACGGTATTATATTGCTTATTCTTTCTAGCGAAAATGAAAATGGCAATAATAAGTGCTATTGTCGTACCGGAACCACCCATATTAATAAAAGCATCAAAGAATGGTTTATTTACGATGTATGGCGCTATTTCACCAGATGAAATCGCTTTTACATTCGCTTCTATAGCTGGTAAATTTATCGTTTGCATAAATGGTTCAATAATGTTGGCACCATGAACACCTAATGTCCATAAAAACGTAGGAATGAATGCTAAAAGTAAAGCCGCAATCCATGAATTTGTTAAGCCCATAAACGGCTCTTGGATGGCTGAGTAGAATGAACCGACAATGTCAGGAATATCAAAACCTGCCGAAATAATTGTACGAATTAGAGCAAATAAACCAATTGTAATAATAGCAGGTAATAATGCGGCGAAAGATTTTGAAACAGCCGGTGGTACTCCATTCGGCATTTTAATTAGCAGCTTAGGGTTGCCAGTCAATTTACAAAATAATTCAGTTGAGAGCAAAGCAATAATAATGGCTATAAATATACCACCTGTACCTGTTGTTAATCCTGTTAATCCACCTTCTCCAAAAGTACCAAACGTCAAATAACTCGAAAGGCTGATTACACCGGCTGAAAGTCCATCCTTGTCATAGCTTTTTGCAAGATTGTAAGCAATGGAAAAAGCTAATAACAGCGAGAGGATTCCGAATGTCGAGTTCCAAATATTCCCGCCCCACTGTGTCCAAGTTTCATGTTTCCAGATGGCATCGAGTGCATTTTGATAAAATTTGATAGGTAAATTATTTACAAGAACCGCAAGAGATCCAACAATTGTTAATGGCATGATCGTAATAAAACCATCTCGAATGGCAACTAAATGACGCTGATTCCCTACTCTAGCAGCAACCGGTACAAATTTTTCTTCTAAAAAACGGAACATTTCACACACTCCCTTTATTTTTTAATGTGACATCAAAGCTTGATGCTACTCCCCATTGATTCGCTCATACAATTCAATCATTTCCGTTGCCAAATCGCGAAAGGTAATGGCATTCATTAAATGATCCTGCGCGTGAATTAACAGCATCGACACTTCTACTTTTTCTCCCCTTGCCTCTTGTGACAGTAAAGCCGTCTGAGAATGATGTGCTTTAATCAATGCATCATTGGCTAATTGTATTTTTTCCTTTGCCTGCTGAATCTGCCCCCTTTTTTGCTAGCTGGATAGCCTCCATACACTCACTTTTCGTATTACCACTATGCACAATCAATCCCATAATGGATTCCATTAAAACTGTTTCCTCCATTTCCTTCCCCCTTAATCAATCAACTTTAGTGCCTGCTTTAAGACATTTTCGCCATTCATCATGCCGTAATCCGCCATATTAATAACATCAATTCGGAAATTCATTTCCTTGTATTTTGTTTCAAATGTCCCCTTTAAATAACGGACTTGAGGACCCAATAGCAGCACATCTGCCATTTTAGTAGTTAATACTTTGTCAACCTCACTTTCAGCAATCGCATAAATATCTGCCTCAATGTTTTGTTCCTGTGCCACTTTTTGCATTTTAGACACTAATAAACTAGTACTCATTCCAGCTACACACACAAGCATAATATTTTTCATCAAAACACCCCTCATGATTAATTTCGTCTTACAAGTAAACTTTAATTTTGTAATTCCCCTAACTTTGAAACCGCTTTCTTATTTTGAGAATAGCACCTATTGGTATATACCACAATACATATTTCACACCATTTCCCTCTTCAGAAAAGGTTTTCAAAATTGGGCTATATCTTTACCACAGACTATTGAAAGGATTCACCCAACTGGTATAGTCCAGAAAAAAATTCAAAAAAATTTTAGTTGCTAAACCTACCTATCGACATACAATTGTTTACAAGCCTAAAAATATTCATAGAAGGTTGGCTTATTCGAAGGTAATGCCAATTGCCAACGATTAATAACCTCTTCAGCCAGTTCTATATTTGCATACAAGACTGCATCCTTCACAGAAAGGTAGCCAACCATCATCGCTGAAAAAAGATTAATCGGTAATACTAACAAATGCATCTCCGGGATAAAATTTGTCTCCATTATCGAGACATCTCCACTTTTATTTATTTGATATACGTGATCATTCCAACTACAAAGCGCATCTTCAATTCGAATATACAATGGCTCTTGAATATCTCCCCAAAGATAATGTTGCATAAACCGTAAAGCATCTACTACTCTTATCATCACATCCTGAACGACCTTCTTTGTAAACTGCGGTTCTTTAAAATAGAAGCCAAATTGATGGTCGTTCGAAGTAACTCCTTTAATGCTACTTACACTCGCCGCATGTGACGTTATAAAACGCCAAATCGCTTGTTCTGCTTGTAAATCCTGCGCTATAAAATCATGAATCTCAAACGTTCCATCCTGAATACTATAACGAATATAGCCTGCAATTTTATCAGACTTAAAATATGCTGCAAAATGACTTTCAGGCGCCTTTCTCTCGATTCTTTTCCACCAAGCATCATCTCGTAGCATACTACCATTATTAATGAGCGCTTGCGCATTATGAAAATCCTTAATCACCTGAAAAAGAATAGAATCTGGCCATTCAAAGCTCATTCGTTTTACTATATCCAATCGCTTTCCGAAAGAAGGAAACATCGTTTGCGGAATGGTGTAATGTAGCTTCTCAAAGAACAATTCCCAGCCAAAGTAACGATAAAAGGATACAGAAAATGGTGCTAACACAGAAACGCTTTGCCCATTTTCTCGCATTTTCTTAAGTGCCTCTATCATAAGCCTCTTGATAATACCCTGCTGCCGATACTCAGGATAAGTTGCAACAAAGCCAATTCCACCCATATCATATTTTTCACCATGGATTGTCATATTAAGTGGCAATATTAATAGCTGACCGACTACTTTATGTTCATCGTAAGCACCAAATGTCGTACTATGCTCAACCCAATAATGAAAATCATCGCGCCGTGCACCCGTATACTTATTAGGAAAACAATAATCTCTTAATTGATGTACCTGTAGATAATCTTTCGGTGGAACTATCTTTATTTCCATTACAGATCACCCTCTTTGCACTGAATATTCTAAAATTTAAGATTAGCTTAATAGATTCTTTTTGACATACTCCTCAACCTCAGCAGATGTGGATAGCAATAAAA
Source organism: Lysinibacillus sp. RS11 (assembly GCF_042019215.1). Lineage (NCBI taxonomy): Bacteria > Bacillati > Bacillota > Bacilli > Caryophanales > Bacillaceae > Lysinibacillus > Lysinibacillus sp. RS11. The sequence continues at coordinate 3,366,756 of NZ_CP168124.1, forward strand.
TGCGTTCATTATGCGTCATTAACTGCTGTTTCGAAAGCTTAGCGATGTGTGCACGAGCTTTTAAAATCGAAGAAGCACTCATGGAAAATTCATTTAATCCAAATCCAAGTAAAATCGGTAATGCTATTTCATCTGCTGCCATTTCACCACACATACCTACCCATTTTCCTTGATGATGTGCCGCATCAATGACATTTTTTATAAGTCTTAAGACAGCAGGATGGTATGGTTGATATAAATAAGAAACATTTTCGTTCATGCGATCTGCCGCCAACGTGTATTGGATTAAATCATTTGTACCAATTGAGAAAAAATCTACTTCCTTTGCAAATAAATCTGCAATGATAGCGGCCGACGGAATTTCAATCATCATCCCTACTTCTATCGTTTCAGATACAGGACAACCACCGATTTCTAAATTTTGCTTTTCCTCCAATAAAATTGCCTTCGCCATTTTAAATTCATCCAATGTAGCAATCATCGGAAACATAATTTTTAAATTGCCGTAAGCGCTTGCTCTTAGCAATGCGCGAAGCTGTACACGAAACATTTCTTGTTGTGTTATACTGATTCGAATCGCTCGATAGCCAAGAAAAGGGTTCATTTCAGCAGCAAGCTTCATATACGGAAGATGCTTATCACCACCAATATCTAATGTTCGCACAATCGTTGGCTTGCCCTGCATTTTCTCAAGTACACTTTTATATGCTTGAAACTGCTCCTCCTCTGTAGGTAGCTCCTGACGTTCCATATATATAAATTCCGTACGAAAAAGGCCAATACCATCACCACCAGCATTTATAACATTTCCCACATCTTCAGGCTTTCCTATATTTCCAGCTATTTCTACAGAAAATCCATCCGCACTCAAACTTGGCAAAGTACGATATCGGAAAAGTTCTTCGTGCTCTTCAATGTGTAAACGTTGTTGTTGCAAATAAAATCTAGATACTTCAGATGTAGCGTTGACAATAATCTTGCCATTTGTTCCATCTATAATAATTGGTGCTCCGTGTTGGATATCTTGCGTGGCATTTTTCGTCCCTACTACTGCTGGAATCTCTAATGTTCGTGCGAGAATAGCAGAATGGGATGTTTTGCCACCAATATCCGTTATAAACCCCTTTACATATTTTGTATCTAGCATTGCAGTCATGGACGGCGATAAATCTTTAGCGACGATAATAACATCAGAGGCTACACGATTCATATCCACCATTTCAACCCCCAATAAATTGGCTAATACTCGTTTAGACACATCTCGAATATCGGCAACTCGCTCCTGCATATAGACATTGTCTAGCCCCTCAAACATAGCTATGAACATATTTGATACTTCATCTAATGCAAATTCTGCATTCACCCCAGTTCGAATTTTAGCTTCAATAGCTACTAGCATTTCAGGATCTTCTAGTACTAATAGGTGTGCCGCAAATATATCCGCCTTTTCTGCACCAAATTTCTCCTGAGCTATTTCATAGATTTCTTGAAGTTCTGCTTTCGTTTTCATAACTGCTACATTGAATCTTTCTAGCTCAGCATCTACATCAGCAACCTGTGTTTCTTCATAAGATAGATCAGTTTCCTTTAAACAATACGCATTTGCAAAGGCAATGCCCTGAGACACTGCAATTCCTTGTATTTCTAGCATTCTTCACCAATCCCTTTAGAAACAATTACTTCTGTTACTGTTTGGAAAAGCTTCTCAGCATCAGGTCCCTCTGCTGAAATTTCTACAATACTTCCTGGTGCAACTCCTTGTGCCATAACCCCCATTATTGATTTTAAATTGACCGATTTCTCTTTATAGGTTAACTGAACGGCACACTCAAATGGTGTTACAGCAGTTACAAGTAACGCTATTGGTCGAGCATGTAGTCCTTCTGGCGTTGTTATTTTAAACATTTTCTTCATCGCTATCCCTCCGCTTGTCATTTAAAGTTAATACGATGTTGATAATAGGCAATCATAGCCTCATTATGAGATAAATCTGAGTCAACGTTATTACTTTTAAAAACAGGTAATGCTTCAACAGATATTGCCATGATCTTAATGATTTCACTGAATAATGCATTTAAAATAATTGAACCTATAACTGTAGAGGCAGGTGCATACTGTATTTTATTGTGATATAGCAAACCATCCCCTACTGGTATATGGGTATTAATAACTAAATCCACTATATTCTCTAAGCGCTGTCCACTTCGATGGCGTGTCGGCTGTTCACAATAAGCAAGAGATTGTAAAGACATTACAAATACCCTTGATTCTTTCGCTAAAAATGCTACATCTATAGGGGCTTGATTCCTACCAGATGTTGAAATAACAATGCATACATCATTTTCACGAAAATCAAATTGATCTTTATACTGTTCAATTATCGTCGGGTCCTTCTCGTTTTTAGACGATGTCATTGCTCCTGCATGTAATGTCAAAGGTTCAATAATTATAGGACGTACAGGTACAAGCCCTCCAGCACGATAAAATGCATCCTGTGCTAAAAGTTGGGAATGACCACAACCAAATAATTGGACAATCCCTCCTCGTTGAAGCCGTTGTACAATTACTTGAGCAGCTCCTTTTATTTGAGCATATTCTTGCTCCTTCACGACCTGCATTAGCTTTTGAATTTCTATAAAATAAGCATCCATAAGATCACCTTTTAATTTCACTAATGAATTTGTATCGATCAGCTCGATAAGTACTTCGTACAAGCTCAAATGGGACTCCATCTGATAAGTAACTAGTACGTTTAATAATTAACACTGGTGCAGCATGATTAATTTGCAAAAATTTACTATCTTCTTTTGAAACAATTGCTGCCTCCATTTGCTGAATAGCATTTCCAATTTTTTGATGGGATTTTGCTTCGATTAAAGCATATAATGATCCGATTATCTTCTTTTCATCTAATTCAGGATATATTTTTACTGGAATATATGTTCTTTCAATTGCCATTGGTTTGGCATCTGCATTACGAATTCGTACAACAAAAAATACCTCTTCGCCCGGCTCTAACATTAAATCTCCTGCAACATCGACAGGTGGTACGATTTTCTCAAAGCGCAGAACTTTACTGCTCGGTTCCATCCCTCTAGCTCGCATATCCTCTGTGAAACTTGTTAATCCTTTTAGTGGTTGCTCTAATTTTGGATTAGCTACATATGTGCCTCGCCCTTTTTCACGATATAGTAATCCGCTATTGACTAAATTTGTGATCGATTGACGAACAGTCATTCTACTAACATCAAACTGTATAGAAAGCTCTCGCTCAGAAGGTATATTTTCACCAACTTTGTATTCTTCTAAAAAAATACGATGTTTAATGATCTCTTCTATTTGTATATAGATTGGTATATGAGAATTTTTATCTAACAAGTCTTGCACCATCCTTATCGCCTCTTTACTTTCATTTCTCATATACAACTTTACCCCGACAAATCGTTTTTTGTACATTCAAATTTTCATCAAGTATCACAAAATCTGCATCGTAGCCTTTTGCAATACGACCTTTAGTTGTAAGCTGTAATTGCTCAGCAGCATTCGTAGAGGACATTGCGACAATTTCCTGCAATGAGCAATTGGTGATTGCCTTTATATTTTTTACTGCCTGTTCCATCGTTAACACACTACCAGCTAAAGCTCCATTAGATAAATAAGCTCCATCCTTAGAAACATGAACGATTTGACCACCTAAATCATAATCACCATATTGTAATCCTTTTGCCCGCATCGCATCGGTAATTAAAATAATGCCCTTTGCACCTTTAATTCGATACGCAAGATTGACGGCTTGAGGATGGTTATGCACGAAATCTGCGATAATTTCAACCTTCACCTTATCCTCTAAAAACACTGCACCGACGACACCCGGATTGCGATGATGGAAAGGGCTCATTTGGTTATATAAATGGGTAGCCTGCCTTACTCCCAATGCTACTGAGCTATCTACCTCCTCAATTGTTGCGTCAGAATGGCCAATAGAAGCAATAACATTTAAATCCTTTAATGCTTCAATAAACGTAAAGCCTCCCTCAACCTCTGGTGCAATTGTTACTTGTTTAATGCGATGCTTACTTATTTTCTGCCAGGATACAAATTGCTTAATAGACGGTAAAATAATGTATTCTATTGGCTGAGCACCTGCCCGTTTTTTCGATAGATATGGCCCCTCTACATGTATACCTAATAAGCTTGCCTCATCATCACTATTTTCAAATTGTGCAACATTAGTTAGAGCGCTTTCAATTGCTTCTATAGATTGCGTCATGGTAGTAGCGAGGAAGCCTGTAACGCCTTCTTGTACTAAAGAGCGTGCCATTTGATGTAAAGCTAATTGCGTAGCATCCATCGTATCATGACCAGCAGAGCCATGAATGTGCATATCAATATAACCAGGTAGCAGTAACCAATTTTTATCTTTGCCATCTATATAATGCTCAGCCATATCAGATAAATCATAACCTATTTTCATAATCCTACCATTTTCAATGAATAAGTCACCCTTAGACGGCGTTTTATCATGATTGACGATCATAACATTGGAAATTAAAAGCGTATTCTTCAAAATATCACCCCCTATTCATTTTTGAGGAGCTTTGCATAAGTTAACAAGTTACCAATCAATTAGGTATAGTTGTCTATACCAATTATATGATGCTTTTCGAAAAATAAAAAGCATTTTTTTATATTTTCAAAATCTTTCTTCAACACTATGACATTCTACCGTCACTTTGATTGTCCTAACCATCGTTTCAGCTCTTCTATCCATCGCTTTTCCCTAGCTAATGTCTTTAAAATCAAACGCGAAAAAGGAGCGGTTAAACGCTCCTTTTAATCTTTATGTATGGACGAATCCCGAATGTGCCGTAATGCCAAGAAACATTCGTTTTGAACCCGCAATTTGCAGGGGGGTGCCTGCTTTGCAGTTTTAAACGTCCCGCTCCGCATGGGGCTTGTTTGCGACTACAAAATGAAGGCTCCCGATTCTATAGTGTTCGGTCAAAACTGTTAAGTAGAGCTAGCAGTTAAACGAACACTTCAGGATTCGTATTAATGTTATAATAACACGACATTTCCGATAATTCAAACTATTTTCTTTTAAAATATCTATTTTTTTCAAATACGCAAAAAATACCTAGATTCCCAACAGTTTTTGCTAGAGAATCCAGGTATTTAGAAATACTAATTATTTTCTGAATGGTTTGATTGCTAGACTTAACTCGCTCAATTGATCAGGAGATACTCCACTCGGTGCCTCTGTCATTAAGCAGCTAGCACTAGCTGTTTTTGGAAAGGCAATTGTGTCACGTAAGTTAGTGCGACCAGCAAGTAGCATTACGAAGCGGTCAAGACCAAATGCAAGACCTCCATGTGGTGGCACACCATATTCAAATGCTTCTAATAAGAAACCAAATTGTTCCTTAGCTTCTTCTTCTGTGAAGCCAAGTAATTTAAACATTTTTTCTTGTAAATCGCGCTCATAAATACGTAATGAACCTCCACCAAGCTCATAGCCGTTTAATACGATATCGTAAGCTTGTGCACGGACTGCTGAAGGATCAGTATCCATTAACTGAATATCTTCATCAAAAGGACGTGTGAATGGGTGATGTGCTGCATAATAACGGCCATCTTCCTCAGAGTACTCAAACAATGGCCAATCCGTAATCCATAAGAATGCAAATTGTGATTCGTCGATTAAGCCTAATTCTTGTCCTAATTTCGTACGAAGTGCACCTAGAGATGCTGCTACCACTGGCGCTTTATCAGCTACGAATACTAAAATATCGCCCACTTCAGCTTTCATACGTTCGATTAATGCCGCAGCTAATGCGTCGTCAAAGAATTTTGCAATCGGACCGTTCAAGCCTTCTTCAGTTACTTTTAACCAAGCAAGACCTTTTGCTCCGTAAATACCAACGAATTTTGTTAGTTCGTCCATGTCTTTACGAGAGTATTTATCTGCGGCACCTTTAATGTTGATACTTTTCACTTGCTTACCTTGTGCAACTGTATCAGCAAATACTTTGAAATCGCAGCCATCAAAAATATCGTTTAATGCGATTAGCTCTAAACCGAAACGTACGTCAGGTTTATCTGAGCCGTAACGATCCATCGCTTCCTGATATTTCATTCGTTGGAATGGAGCAGGGATATCGATACCTTTTACTTCTTTCATAACAGCTTGAATTAAGCGTTCGTTCATTTCTAAAACTTCTTCTTGTGTGAAGAAGCTCGTTTCAATATCAACTTGTGTAAACTCTGGCTGACGGTCAGCTCGTAAGTCTTCATCTCGGAAGCAACGTGCGATTTGGAAGTATTTTTCAAAACCAGACACCATTAATAATTGCTTAAATAGCTGTGGCGATTGTGGTAGTGCGTAAAATTCACCTTCATGAACACGTGATGGTACTAAATAGTCACGAGCACCTTCTGGAGTTGATTTTGTTAAAATTGGCGTCTCAACTTCTAAGAAACCTTCGTTCTGTAAGAAGTTACGAATTGTACGAGTAACGTCTGAACGCATTTTAAATGTATCAAACATAACAGGACGACGTAGGTCAAGATAACGATATTTTAAACGTAAATCTTCGGATACGTCCGTGCGATCTTCGATTTGGAACGGTGTTGTTTTTGCCGTATTAATAACGATTAATTTTGTTGCTTCTACCTCAATTTTACCGTTAGGTACATTTGGGTTAATTTGATCTTCTGAGCGAAGGATAACTGTCCCTTCCACTTCAATTACGTATTCACTACGTACTTTATCAGCTAAAGCATGTGCTTCTGCTACGTCAGGACTAAAAACGACCTGTGTGATTCCAGTACGGTCACGTAAATCAATGAAAATTAACCCACCTAAGTCACGGCGACGTTGTACCCAACCTTTTAATACGACTTTTTCGCCTTGTAACGTTTCTGAAAGCTCGTTACTAGCATGTGTTCTTGTTGCCATTTATTGATTCCTCCAAAATTTATTTGGCTAATCACCATAACTTATCCACATGACATACGTTTTTACAAAATGTCATCTCTAACTTTTTGGTGTTAGACCATTTATTTTACTTATGTAGCATACAGTTCCTACTTAGCGTAGTAAATTGATGCCAAGGAAAATTAGCAGTTCATTGTTAGCTGAATTATCTGTCCAAAATGACGTAGATAATTGAATCATTTGGACAGATAATCCTGTATTGATATAAACGATTGATGCTTGTGTTCGTTTATTATTTTAACAGGTAGTTGACTAATTCTGAGAATGCGACTTTTTGTTGTTCGCCTGTTTCCATATGTTTAACAGTAGCCGCTTGCTCTTCAAGCTCTGTTTCACCTAAAACAATCGTATATTTTGCACCTAAACGGTCTGCAGATTTCATTTGAGCTTTCATTTTGCGATCTAAATAATCCATCTCTGCAGAAATGCCCTTTGCACGGAAGGTACTTGTTAATTCTACTGTCTTTAGCTTCGCTTCATCGCCCATAGCAATCATATAAACATCGAGCCCTGATGCAGTGTCTAATTCAACACCCTCAGCTTCAAGTGCAAGTAACAAACGCTCAATACTTAATGCAAAACCGATTCCTGGTACATCTGGACCGCCGATTTCTTGAACAAGACCATTATAACGACCACCACCACAAAGCGTTGTAATTGCTCCGAAGCCAGAAGCCGTTGACATAATTTCAAAAGTCGTATGATTGTAATAATCAAGACCTCTCACAAGATTTGGATCGACCTCATACGTAATTCCTAATGTATCTAAATACGTTTTAACTTGAGCAAAATATGCCGCTGACTCCTCTGTTAGGAAATCAGTTAACGCAGGTGCGGATTTCATTAATGGATGTTCGCGATCTACCTTACAGTCTAAAATGCGCAGTGGATTTTTTTGCAAACGATTTTGACAATCTGAACAAAACTCATGAATATGTGGTTCGAAATGTTTTAGTAGTGCTGTACGGTGTGTATCGCGTGTTTCTTTGTCACCTAGTGAATTAATGACTAATTTTAAATCCTTTAAACCAGCTGATTCATAGACATCCATTGCTAGTGCAATTACTTCAGCATCAATAGCTGGATCCGCTGAACCAATCGCTTCTACACCAAATTGAACAAATTGACGGTAGCGGCCAGCTTGTTGACGTTCATAACGGAACATTGGTCCTAAATACGATAGCTTTACAGGCTGATCAGGTGCACCGAACATTTTGTGCTCAACATAAGCACGAACTACACCAGCTGTATTCTCCGGACGTAATGTTAACGAACGGCCACCACGATCCTCAAATGTATACATTTCTTTTTGAACAACATCTGTTGTTTCACCAACACCACGCGCAAATAAATCTGTTTGCTCAAAAATCGGTGTACGAATTTCGTTGTAGCGATATACACGACAAATATCTCGGATGATTGCTTCTACCTTCTGCCATTTTTCTGATTGACCAGGCAAAATATCTTGTGTTCCTCGTGGCACTTTAAAACTCATCTAAATACCTCCTTTATAGATTGCTTATGAATGAGCTTTTGGATTTTCCTTTTCAGCTTAAACGGACACACCTCAATTTTGAACAAGAATCTGCTTAAATTTGTCCAATAAAAAAGCTCTCGCCACCTTGCATATTGCAAGGGACGAGAGCTGTATAAGCTTCCGCGGTTCCACCCTAGTTGACGCATCAAATACATGCGTCCTCCTCCTAATCGGATAACGGCCGATTCCGTTTTTTCCTACTAAGCTTACCTTTCAGAAAAAAGCCTCTCAAGTGTTATTCACGTTATACATTTTTGTAGGAAAGATTGCAGCCTAGGTCTTTCCCTCTCTTCTCCAATAGAGGTATACGCTACTTGCTTGGTCATAAGCGGTTAATCATTTTTTGATTACCCTTTATGTTAGTCACAACGAAAGGTAATGTCAACTGTTTTTGTGTTTTTTACAATACAGTCGATAAAATTACAATTTCCATTACCTTTTTCCCACGAATTCTATTACAAAAGCATGGTAAAATAGCACAAGGAATAGGAGGAATCTGATGAGGACAAAACTTTTACATATTATAATCATCTTTGTACTAGTGTTAACAATTGCGATTCCAAGTATGAACAATGTTCAAAGTGCACTAGCCGACACCAGTGATTTAAAAGTAACTGGAACGATTCTTCATTTACGTGAGGGACCTGGACTGTCTTATCCAATCATTACCACTTTAGAAGAGGGTGATCCGTTAACTTCTATTGGTCGTGAAGGCGATTGGATTCAAGTAAAAGCAGGTAATTACGAAGGTTGGGTAGCATCCTGGCTAACAGCTCCAACAAACGCTAAACAAACGATTGATCAAACCGTGATTTCACAGGTCGATCGTCTCAATATCCGTACTGAGCCTGATATTTCTGCAGCAGTTCTTGGACAATTATCAACAGGTGAACAAGCAAATCTTATTGAAAAAAATGGCGAATGGGCGAAAGTAGATTGGAATGGGCTAGTCGGTTGGGTATCTACCGACTATGTTACGATTAATGACCTACCTGAAAAACAAGCTGAAGAAGATGAACCTAAAGTTGAAGTATCTACACAAAAAGTCAACAAAGATACAACATTTACAGTTTTAGTGGATACACTGAATGTTCGTAAAAAACCAGATTTAAATGCAAAAAAAATAGGTACTGTTTCAAAAGGACAATCCTTTAAGGTCCTAGTTCAAGAACATAACTGGGTTCAAATTCAATATAGTGATAAAACAACAGGCTGGGTTTATAGCTTTTATGGTACTTTTTCTAATGTAGAAAAAAAGACATCACAAGCTGCTTCTTCCTCAGAGCTTGAGTCTGTCACAATCATTTATAATGGGACAAACCTTCGGACAGATGCTACAACAGCTGCTGATGTTGTTGAACGTGTAGATGCTGGTGAAACTTACCCTATTGTAGGCGCTAAAGATGACTTTTATGAAATACAAGTAGGTGACAAAACGGCATTTGTGGCGAACTGGGTCGTTACTACTTCTTCGTCGAACAAAGCTGCTACTGCTACAAAAAAGGAACATTCTAAACCACGCAAGGAAGGCACTTTAAATGGACTAACTATTGTCGTAGATGCTGGACACGGTGGTAATGATCACGGCACAACCGGTCAACGAGGAACCGATGAGAAAGATATCACTCTGAAAACAGCCTCTCTACTCGCTTCAAAGCTAAGTGCAGCTGGTGCAAATGTTGTTATGACAAGAGAATCCGATGAATATGTAGCACTCCGTAAACGCGTTTCAATTGCACATCAGTATGAGGCAGATGCTTTTATCAGTCTTCATTACGATGCAACGGAAGATAGCTCTATTAATGGCTTCACCACATATTATATGAACAGTAACCAAAAAGACCTTGCAGAGGCGATCCATGATGGACTTACAAGTAAAATTGATTTAAAAGATCGCGGTACTCAACAAGGGAATTATTTAGTTCTACGAGAAAATCGTCAAAAAGCTGTCCTCATTGAGCTAGGCTATTTAAGTAATGCCAGTGAGGAACGTAATGTAACAACAGCAAAATTCCGAGAACAAGCAACTCTTGGCATCTATCAAGGGATATTAAATTACTTTGATGAAAACCAATAAATTTTCATTAAAAAAGCTGCGAAGGAAAGTAGAATTGTACTTTCCTCGCAGCTTTTTTACTTAAAATCTATTAAGAAATTCCTATAGCCACTGCAACAATTAATGCAATACATGCGATGACTAACCAGCCAAGAATCATCTTCCAAATAAATTTAATCCATTTCTCATAAGGTATACCTGCTACTGCTAGATATGCCATCAGTGCAGACGAAGTAGGAATGATGGAGTTCGTTAACGAATCACCATATTGAAATGCTAGTACAGCAATTTGACGCTCTAATCCTAATAAATCTGTAATTGGAATCATAATTGGCATTGTTGCAGCTGCTTGACCACTACCAGATGAAATGAATAAATTTAAAATTGCTTGAATAAATAACATTCCGATAGCACTTATCGCATGTGGTAAGTGACCAATTGTCTCTGATGCAGCATAAACGATCGTATCAATAATTTTCCCTTGTTCAAGTACAACTGTAATAGCTCGTGCGAAACCTACAATTAATGCACCAAAAGTAACTGCTTTCGCCCCTTCGATAAATGAATCGAACATGTTGCCAGGTTTTAACCCGCCTATTAAACCAGCAATTAACCCCATAATTAAAAAGGATGCTGTTAGTTGTGTTAAAAACCAACCCCAGTTGAAAACACCATAAATATTAAATCCGATACCGCAGGCCATAACAAGAAAAACTAGTTTATGTTTACCTGTTAAAGTAGGTATATCCGCCATCAGTTGATTCGTTTTTGCCTTTTGTTCAATGTCATAAATGACGCTTGCTTTTGGGTCCTTTTTCACTTTAAAGGCATAGCGTGACACATAGAAAATTGCAAAACTTAGTACAAAAATATACACTACCGCACGGAAAGCAATACCAGAAAATAAAGGTACCTCAGCTAAAGATTGGGCAACCCCAACTGTAAACGGGTTTAACATACCTCCGAAAAATCCACTCGCAGCACCAAGCGTGATCATTGCTGTCCCCGTTACAGCATCAAATCCCATTGCACGTGCAATAGCTACACCAATCGGTACAAAAATGATTGTTTCCTCTGCCATCCCCATCGTAAATCCACCAATAGAGAATAGAATCATAGACAATGGTATTAATAATTTTTCTCGCCCCTCTAATGCTTTAACCCCTTTATAAACACCTGCTTCAATTGCACCAGTGGCACGAATAATACCAAACACTCCACTAACTAAAAAAATGTAGAAAATGATTTGAGCCCCTTTCTCAAGGCCCATAGGAATGGCTGTAAACATCTCAAAAAATGATACGGGATCACTTTCAATATGATGATAACTACCATCTACAACTAGCATTCGTCCTTCTTCATCCTCTACACGGTCAAACTCACCAGCAGGAATGATATAGCTTGCAATACCTGCGAGAAAAATAATAGCAAAAATTATTGTATATGTATGAGGTACTTTAAGCCAACTTTTCTTTGTTCCAACTTGTTCTTTTTCCATCTATACACCCACTTCATCTCAGAATTCAGACATTAGCTTTTTTTTAAAAACGTAATTTCTCCCATTACCTCCATACCTAATAAAATATAAGTTCATCTCCTCCCTCATTATTAATTTTCAAAATTGTCGCTATATGTCGCTAATTGAAATTAAATATACAACACTTCAAATTTATTGTAAAGTGTTAATTTTCTATTAATTTAGATATTAAATTGAGTTGTTGCCTTATATACCTTTCTAGGTCTCCCCTGATTGTAAGGTTGCTCCTCACCTGAAAGTATTAAAAAATGATGATCTATTAATCGATTAATGATTCGTTCTGCAGATCTACGAGAAAGGTCCATATAATCAGCTAATTCAGCTGCTGAAAAAGCTCGGTTATTGTGTATTACAATAAACTGCTTGATGAGTTTTAAATTTTTTGCACTCATTTTTATTTCTTCGGCAATCTCTAAAATCTGCTTATCATTATTAAATAGTGGTATATTTTTGTCGTTTTCAAATATTGGACCGTGTAAACGACTTTCTTCATCTATAAGGCATAAAGTTGATTTTTGAAAATTATATTTATCCGTGAAAAACAAAGCTTGTGAAGAATGCATCTCAGCCTCTTGTAACGAATAGCCAATTCCTATTCCAATATTAAAAAATGTTTCAAATCGCTTTTCTAATTGTTGTAATAAGGAGTTGAAATGGGCAATATTTGTTTTATTCATCACTCCACGTGTAGCATAAATTATATATGGCTCGCTTTGTGATTGTGAAACCCTTGCATTGAAAGTTTTACAAATCTCCTCTATATTTTCTAAAAATAAATGGTTGTTTACAATATTATTTTCTCTACTACGAATGGATACTACAGTTATTTGTGATGCGGACAATAATGAATATTTATAAGCATCAATTGCTTTCGATAACGTTGTAACAAATGTATGTTTACTTTCAACCATGTAGCTTGAAGGAATCCCCAATTGTTTTAAAGCAACAAAAACAGCATGTAAACTAGTAAGTGCTAGCCTTGTTTTTCCTGCCTCATATAAATCCTTGTGAAAGCTAATATACTCATCTATTTGGAAGTCATCTATTTTTCGCTGTTGTTCGTACACCCATGAATAATCTTTTAAATGAATGGAGGCACACTGAATTCCCGCTTCCTTCATAACTTGATAAAAGCTATCTTCTTTTGGTAAATCAATTGAAACTTTAGATAGTTCGATATTTTGATTGTGTGTAATAGACAGTAATGACAGCGACAACATTAATTCATCAAAAGGCAAATACGTTGCTTGAATTTGCCGTGCTTGTATTATTTCGAAACAATAATAATACGGAATCGACCCAGCAAATAAAAGAATGTCTGATTGCGATGCTGCCTCATCTATTAAATCCATACTTTGCTTAGGAGCAGTGTAAGGAAAATGGATAAATTGTACTTGTGGAAACTCTATAAAATTCACTTTAATATTATTCCAAAAAAACAAAGAACCGATAATAGCTACTGTTTGCATTTTTTCCCCTCGCTTATATTTTAACTACATAATAGGTCTTTCTATGTATGTTACATATGAATGGCCCAATGTTCAAATAATTTAGTTTATTATCAAGCGTGTTGATTAACCGTTTTTATCCATTTAATATATTGCTCTGCGATGAAAGCGAAGCGACAAGAGCACTCGAGTAGCCCTATGCTACTATCATTTAGAAATGAGAATATATTTGCAAAGTAGCAACCAAAAAATTCTTTTACCGCTCAATAATAAACCTATTTTCCCTAATCAACATACTTTTATTATTTACATTTTTGTATTAAACCCTTCGCAATTTCTTTATTTCCCCTAGTTATATATTCTCTAACAAAATTTCTTTTTTTACACGCTGAAACAAAAAAGCACCTCCTATTCACATGACATGAATAAGTAGGTGCAGATTCCGCTTATTTTTTACTTCTTGCCAATGTAACCCATTCAATTTCGTCCGTACGAATGAAGAAAGGTGCACGGCTAACCTCTACAACAATATGGTCAGGTAATACAGAGACTAATTTACCTTGCTGAATATTTTTCTCCGTTTGCACTACAATTGCCTGACCAATCATCATATTAAGAGTTTCGTATAAATATGGATTCGATATGCTTCCCACCTGCGTCATATATAAGACACTTCCTTCCTACAAAAACTAACCATACTTAATAGTGTATGCAGGAATGATAGGAAATGTACCACTATTTTGAATCAAGAAGTATTGTAATCGGACCATCATTTGTTAGTGCAACATCCATCATCGCACCAAATATACCAGTCTCCACTCGTAAACCAGCTTCACGTAAGGCATTATTAAAAGCCTCCCATAACGGTTCCGCAATTTCTGGTCTTGCTGCACTTGTAAAACTTGGACGATTCCCCTTTTTTGCATCTCCATACAATGTAAATTGTGAGACGGATAGAATAGCCCCTCCATGCTCTAAAATGGAATGATTCATTTTCTTGTCAGCATCTTCCCAAAGGCGGAGATTAGCTACTTTTTTTGCTAAATATTCAACATCCTTTTGCGTATCCTCATGTGTAATACCAACAAGAAGAACATAGCCACTATCAATAGCTCCTGTTACTTTCCCGTCAACAGTAACAGAGGCTGCTTTACTACGTTGTAAAACTACTTTCATTTTTTAAAACCTCAATTCTGTCATTGCATGCGCCAGAAGATTCATTTCCGGCACATTACAAAGTTACTACTACCTCACGATATATATATTCAGCAACGCAATTAATTAGTTAATCACACGTTGCACTGAATATATATCAGGTGTTTGTTTAATACGTTCCACTACTTTATGCAAATGCGAAATATTTGAAATCGAAATCGTTAAATGGATCGTTGCCATTTTATCTCGATCAACACGACCACTCACTGCTAAAATATTCGTTTTCGTTTCGCTTACAATTTGCATAATTTCATTTAAAATGCCTGGTCTATCGAAGGCTGAAACTTCAATATCAACAGGGTATTCTTTTTTCTCAGGCGTAAGTCCGCGTTCCCATTCAACTTCTATCAAGCGCTCCTGCTCATCATCAACTTGAATATTAGGGCAGTCTGCACGGTGCACTGAAACACCTCTACCTTTCGTAATGAAACCTACAATATCATCTCCTGGAACTGGCGTACAGCAACGCGAAAGTCGAATAAGCATATTGTCGATATCTTTTACGATAACACCCGATTCCGTACGTTTTTGTGGAATAGGGTTTTTCATTTTTTGCTCAATTTTCTCGAGCGCCTCTTCCTGTTCACGCTCTTTGCGTCGTTTTTCCGCTAAACGATTAACAACTTGCTGTGCTGTAATACCATTCACACCAACAGCGGCATATAAATCTTCTTCATTTGTATAGTTAAATTTTTCACAAACGCGCTTTAAATTTTCCGCTGACATTGTTTCTTTTATGTCAAAACCTTGTGCACGGATTTCCTTTTCTATCATCTCTTTTCCTTTGATGATATTTTCCTCTCGAAGATGACGTTTGAAAAACTGCTTTATTTTATTTTTCGCCTGTGAGGATTGGGCTATTTTTAGCCAATCTCGACTCGGACCAAATGATTGCTTAGAAGTTAAAATTTCAATAATATCTCCCGTTTTCAACGGTGTATCAAGTGGTACCATTTTACCATTGATTTTCGCGCCAATTGTACGATTCCCAACTTCTGAGTGCACACGGTATGCGAAGTCGATAGGTACAGAGCCTGCTGGTAATTCAATGACATCTCCTTCTGGAGTAAATACATAAACCATATCAGAAAACAAATCAAATTTTAACGATTCCATAAATTCTTCAGCATTAGAAGATTCGTTTTGGAATTCTAAAATTTCTCGGAACCACGTTAATTTTTGGTCGACATTTTGTTTTTCATTATCAACTTTTTTACCTTCCTTATACGCCCAATGCGCAGCAATCCCGTACTCGGCAATTTTATGCATTTCCTTCGTACGAATTTGAACTTCTAATGGGTCACCATAAGGACCAATGACTGTTGTATGCAGTGATTGATATAGGTTTTGTTTTGGCATTGCAATATAATCTTTAAAGCGTCCAGGCATTGGCTTCCATAATGTATGCACAATCCCAAGTACGGCATAGCAATCTTTAATACTATCGACAAGTACACGAATGGCTAATAAATCATAAATTTCGTTGAATTGTTTTTTTTGTAACACCATTTTACGATATATACTGTAAATATGTTTCGGACGACCATATATATCGGCTTCAATTTCAACATCTGTAAGCTGTGATTTCATCTCAGTCATAACATTGTCGAGATATGCTTCACGCTCATCACGTTTTTTCTTCATAAGACTGACAATGCGATAATATTGTTGTGGATTTAAATAACGAAGTGCTGTATCCTCAAGCTCCCATTTAACAGTCGAAATCCCTAAACGGTGCGCAAGTGGTGCAAAAATTTCAAGCGTCTCTTTAGAAATACGGCGTTGTTTTTCTGCTGGCAAATGTTTTAACGTGCGCATATTATGTAGACGGTCTGCCAGTTTAATCAAAATGACACGAATATCCTGCGCCATAGCTACAAACATTTTTCGATGATTTTCTGCTTGTTGCGCTTCTTTCGATAAATATTTAATTTTCCCAAGCTTTGTTACACCGTCTACAAGTATTGCTACCTCTTCGCCGAATTCACGAACTAAATCGTCGCGCGTAAAATCCGTATCCTCGACAACATCATGTAAAAAACCAGCCGCAACTGTTTCAGGATCCATTTGTAATTCAGCTAAAATACCAGCTACTTGCACCGGGTGAATAATATACGGTTCACCTGAGCTTCGGAATTGCTCTATATGGGCATCCCTTGCTAATTCATATGCTTTTTTCACGAATGCGACATTTTCATCATTCATGTAGGATTTGACTAACTCAAAAACGTCCTCAGGAGTCAAAATTTGCTCTTTCGCCATAACATGTCCACCTTGCTCGTCAAATTTTTCAGATTAGATATAAATTCAATTGTATAAAATATTATGGGCTATTGTAAAGTAACTGTGTCATTTTGTTTAGTTAATCTCGTGAACAATGAAAAAAATGGAAAAAACATTATCCAAAATGAATAAAAAGACCCTTTGCGAATTTATTATTTCGCAAAGAGTCTCTCTTCTTATATTAATTGATTAGCCTAATTTATTATACGCTACAGCAATTTTCGCACCAACTACTGCATTATTTTTCACTAATGCAATATTGGCATCAAGGCTTTTACCTTCTGTTAGTTCTTTCACTTTTCCAAGTAAGAATGGTGTCACGTTTTTACCTTGAATACCGTTTTCTTCCGCTTCAACTAGAGCTTTTTCAATGATTTCTGTAATGAATGAGTGCTCAAGTGCTTCAGCCTCAGGAATTGGATTAGCAATCACAGCTCCACCTTTTAAGCCTAATTGCCATTTTGCACGTAGCATTTCTGCCACTTCCTCTGGTGTATCAATCTTGAAGTTAACATCAAAACCGCTTTGACGTGTATAGAATGCTGGTAGCTCATCTGTACCATATCCAACGACTGGTACACCTTTTGTTTCAAGATATTCTAAAGTTAAACCAATATCTAAAATTGACTTAGCACCCGCACAAATTACAGCTACATTTGTTTGTGCTAATTCTTCTAAGTCTGCTGAAATATCCATTGTTGTTTCAGCACCACGGTGTACACCACCGATACCGCCTGTTACGAAAATTTCAATGCCAGCTAGCTCTGCACAAATCATTGTTGCCGCTACAGTTGTCGCACCTAATTTTTTTGTTGCTAATAAATACCCTAGGTCACGACGAGATGTTTTAGCTACACCTTGTGCATTACCGAACATTTCAAGCTCTTCATCTGATAAACCAATTTTAATTTTACCGTCGATTAATGCAATAGTTGCTGGTACAGCACCATTATCACGAATAATTTGTTCCACTTCACGTGCTGTTTGTACATTTTGTGGATATGGCATTCCGTGAGAAATAATTGTTGATTCTAATGCTACGATTGGTAAACCTTGTGCTTGTCCTGCTTTTACTTCTTCTGATAATACGATGAATTCTTTCATGTTGTTATTCCTCCATTTCACTTTTTAACAAATCAACTGATAGCTCAGGTCTTACTGTATATGGAGATGCAAGCGTATTTTTGGCATTCGTTAAGCCTGCATCAATACATGTTGCAAAGGTTTGCCCAGTAAGCCAGCTATGGATCACGGCACTGACAAAGGCATCCCCCGCACCTGTTACATCTTCGATTTTTTCTATAGCCTTAGCTGA
Source organism: Lysinibacillus sp. RS11 (assembly GCF_042019215.1). Classification (NCBI taxonomy): domain Bacteria; kingdom Bacillati; phylum Bacillota; class Bacilli; order Caryophanales; family Bacillaceae; genus Lysinibacillus; species Lysinibacillus sp. RS11. The sequence goes on from NZ_CP168124.1 coordinate 3,385,144, forward strand.
GAAATGACTTGGCTTCGTTGTAGTAGAAGCTGCATACACCCCATTACTACCAGCTGTAATAATTACATGCTCAGCACCTAGTTTAAGAAGTTGCTGTAAAGCTTTTTCATAATGTGCAGCGCCTTCAATTGCATGACCGATAATTGTTTCTGCTTCATCTGTGTTACAAATAAACCATGTTACACCTTGCAACGTATCCGGCAGTCGATTCATTTTTGGCGAAGACACAGGTACGATGACAAACGGAATTTCGCGGGCAATCGACACCTGCTGAATGTAAGCTACTGTTTCCTTTGGACAGTTTAAATCCATAATAAAGCAGCCTGCATTCATCAACATGGCCTCATGTTTTTTTAGCAAACTTGGCAACAGTAGTTCATATACTTCCATGTTTGCCACCGCTAATGCTAGCTCGCCCTGCTCATCCATAATCGCAGTATAGGAACCAGTCGAAGCATCAGGGAGCTGCTCCACATAACGTAAATTCATAAATGGCTCCGAAGCTTCTTGGATCACTTGCCAATCCGCATCTTTGCCGGCAGTAGTCAGTAATGTAACCTGATGATTTAATCTGCCTAAGTTTTCAGCAATGTTTCGACCAACACCACCTACACTAAATGAAGAGCTAGCAGGATTGGATGTACCGAACTGTACGTTCCCCTTTACATGAAATTTTCGATCAAGATTGGCTCCACCGATACAAACAATTTCATTTTCTTCAGGTAAAATATACGCACGACCGACAATTTTCCCCTGCTTCGTTAAGCTCGACACTAAATTAGCAAGGACTGGACGAGATAGATTCATCTTATCTGCCATCTCTTGCTGAGACATAAACGGATTCTGGCGAATTAATGCAAGGACTGCCTGTTCTCTTTCATTCATAGCATCACCTTTTATTATATTTGTTTATATTATAAACTTTTGTTTGAGTGATGTCAAAAATTTTTTATACAAAAAAGTTGAAGCCGATATGTTAAGGGCTTCAACTCCAACTATTACTTCAATGAAATTTGATGTCTTATTAAAAAAATATGTCTTTTCGGCAAAAACGAGAGGTTGAAAATGTTTTTTGCGCAAAAGCAAAGCGGCGGAAATTCGGGTTTTCGTGGCGCTCCTTGATTGGTTAGCGACGCATTTTTATGTTTTGGCGGCGTTCCTTGCTTAGTTAGCGGCGCATTTTTATGTTTTGGCGGCGTTCCTTGCTTAGTTAGCGGCGCATTTTTATGTTTTAGCGGCGTTCCTTGCTTAGTTAGCGGCGAATTCCATCTGTGCGAAAGCGAAACGACAACGGAAACAAAATCGGTGGAACGGCTCGATGTTCCAAAATGCCGATCGCTGATAAAATGCCCGAAATCGCTGATAACAACATGAAAATCGCTGATAAAATGCCGAAATCGCTGATAACAACATGAAAACTCGATAATCAACTCCACGTTATGATGTTAGCATCTTCTTTATTTAATAACTTCAAAATCGACTTTATCGCTAAATGATAAGCATTCCATTTTCATTATATTTTCTCAATAGTTTTTATCAATTAACAAATTCACGCACAAAAAAAGCGCCACAAGGATGTGACGCTTTTTGCTTTCTTTACTAGAAACGTTATTAATATTCAATAAGTGTTTTTATGTTAATGTCGCCAATTTTTGCACGACCGTTTAGCTCTGTTAACTCGATAAGGAAGGCACAGCCAACAACCTGACCACCTAATTGTTCAACTAAACGCACTGTTGCTTCAATTGTACCACCAGTTGCAAGTAAGTCATCACAGATTAATACTTTTTGACCTGGTTTAATCGCATCTTTGTGCATTGTTAACGTATCTTTACCATACTCAAGACCGTAGTCAGCACTTATTACTTCACGTGGTAATTTTCCTGGTTTACGAACAGGTGCAAAACCAATTTCAAGCGCATAAGCAACCGGGCATCCGATAATGAAGCCGCGAGCCTCTGGACCTACTACAATTTCAGCACCTAGTTCTTTTGCGTAATCTACGATTTGATCAGTTGCATATTTGTATGCAGGACCGTTATCCATAATTGTTGTAATATCTTTAAAACTGATGCCCTCTTTTGGCCAGTTTTCAACCGTTGTTACGTATTGCTTTAAATCCATGTTATTGCTCCTCCTACGAAACCTATTTCGTATATTAATGTAATCGTTCATCAAACCATTGTTTTAATTCTATATAAGGGGCATATACTAGCTTTTGCTCCATTTCAATCTGTTCTGAACGCTGTTTGTAAGACGGTGCCTCTGTGAGTGCTTGTTTTGGGGCATTCACGTTGACAGTCGTCAGTCCACTCTCCATTTTAACAAAATCAAGCTCAAAAAACACCTGTGTCATAAATTTTAATGCATCTAATGGCCAACCTGTATGCTTCGCTAAATCATCCAAATGCTTATTTAATGGAAAAGCAGGTCGATTTTTTAGAAACTTATAGTACCAAGAGAATTGCTCACGCGTTGGTAATCCATTGAAATACTGTGAATCCGGCATGTAAAAGTGTGCATAGATACGGGAAGGTGTTGTTTTCTGTAGTACATTTTCTAACATTCGAACATTTTGTGGCAAATCTAATAGTACGATATACTGGCTTTGATTTACATTTGAAAGCGTAGAATCAACTGCTAGAATCGGTACACCAATAAGTGACTGATAATAGGTAATCGTTTCTGGACGAAAGGCGATAAACGTTGCCTCTTCCTTTGGTACAGTATTTAACCAACGTGATGTTTGACGTATACCACGAATGTCAAATAATTGCCACTCTGTCGTTTGAACATCTTCTATCATAAATTGTGCCTTTTTACGTCCCTGCCATTCATTAATTTGTAAATCCCCTGTGAATGACACTTTTATTCCAAATGTTAGCTCGTCGTGTAGATGGCCCTTATTAAAACCGACACTATCTAATTTTTCATAGCCATCAGTTAGTTCCATTTTAATATGATTTTCAGCTGCTCCAATTTTACGCATGGAGGCGATTTCTACATCTTCAAGGACATAAACAGGCTTCGGAAAATCTGTACCAAATGGACCAAGTGTAGAAATCTCTTCAATCGCGTCTGCTGAGATTTCATCCATTTTTAGTGGTATATCAATATTAAGTACAGGTGTCAAATGCTCTTCTGATAAACAAGCCCTTGCTTGCGTATCTAAACGGGATCTCAATTCATCCACATGGTCAAGGGATAAGGTCATGCCGGCTGCCATAGGATGCCCACCAAAATGAGGTAATATATCGCGATTCTTCGCTAGTTCATTATACAAATGAAATCCTTCAATACTACGAGCAGAGCCTTTAGCTGTCCCTTTTTCATAATCTAGCGCTAATACAATTGTTGGTCGATAATATAACTCGACTAGACGAGATGCAACAATCCCAACTACTCCAGCATTCCAACCCTCTCCAGCAACAACTAAAACGAGTGATTCCCCAATTTTTTTGTCAGATTCAATGAGAGCAATCGCCTCATCTGTGATACTCTTTACAATATCTTTACGCTCGCTATTACATGCATTCAACTGTTTTGCTAATGCTATTGCCTTAGCATTATCCTCAGCCATTAATAGCTCTACACCCGGTGCTGCTTCTCCAAGTCGACCAACTGCATTTAAACGCGGTCCAAAATAAAAACCGATAGTTTCTTCGTTAATTTTAATTTGTTCTGCACTTGCCACTTCACACATTGCCTGTATCCAAGGGCTAAGTGATCGGCGCATTTCTTCTATTCCTCGTTTTACAAGGTAGCGGTTTTCATCAACTAATGGCACTAAATCCGCTACTGTTCCAACAGCAACAAATTCAATTAAGTGTGTTGGAAGTTCCCCGTATAGAGCGTGCGCTAACTTAAACGCTACACCCACACCTGCAAGCTCGCCAAATGGATAATGTCCTTCCGGTATACGCGGATGTAAAATTATATCTGCTGATGGTAGCTCATCACCCGGCTCATGATGATCTGTGACGATCACATCCATCCCTAGTTCCTTCGCTACACGAATCGGTTCAATACCTGAAATACCATTATCCACTGTAATAATTAGCTGAACACCTTCGTCATGTGCTTCGCGAAATAGCGCTTCATGTGGCCCATAGCCGTGAATAAATCGATTCGGTATTTTAAACGACACATCGGCACCTAGATCAAGCAGCACATTGAGCATTACTGTCGTGCTTGTGACACCATCCGCATCGTAATCTCCATAAATTAGGATTTTTTCTCCGTTTTCAAGTGCTTGCTCAATACGTGCCACAGCTTCTGCCATGCCATGCATTAAAAACGGATCATGAATACTTGCTTCTGTCATATTTAATAAGCTCTCTGCATGAGCAGTTGTTTCACAGCCTCGCGCTGCTAAAATTTTCGCTGCAATCGCAGAAAGTTGTAGGTCATTTTGTAATGTTTGTACAAGCATTGCGTCTGGACGCTCTACCTGCCATCTTTTTTTCGATAGAATCATCTTTTCACTTCCTTACGAAGGCTATTATACCGAAAATCTAGCTTGTCCGCACTATCCATCAGATTGATAGTTTTTCCCTTCCGATTCTAAATCCAATCCGTCATCAATACCTTTCTAACCGACTTACAAAAAAAAGCCTACTCCATTAAAGAGTAGACTTCTCAAGGTCACCTTTTGAAGCGGACACTAATGCCTCCACCTTCGTTAAATTACCTTCATGTAAAGCTGTTACAATCGCGCTGCCAACGATGACACCATCACCAAGCACCCCCATGCTTACCACCTGCTCAGGAGTCGATATTCCAAAGCCTGCAAGCACAGGTATATGACTAACTTCACGCAAGTGTGCAAAATGCCCCTTTAAATCATGAGCAAAGTTTGTGCGAGCCCCTGTAATTCCGTTTACTGTCACAGCATAGACAAAGCCTTGACTAGCAGCGGCAATACGTGCAATTCGTTCTGGAGGACTTGTTAACGATACAAGCTGGACAATATCGATACCATAAGGATTTAATGTTTCACGTAAAATGGTACTTTCCTCTAGTGGTACATCAGGGACGATTAACCCTTTGACGCCCCCCGCTACACAGGCTTCAGCAAATGCCTCTAACCCATAAGCTAAAACAGGATTAAAATAAGTCATAACAACTAATGGAACATGAATTTCTTCTTTAAATGAAGCAAGTGTTTCGAAAACTTTACGTAAAGTTACGCCAGCCGCTAAAGCTCGTTCTCCTGCCTGCTCTATTGTCGGACCGTCCGCAACAGGATCAGTGAATGGAATACCCACTTCGATCGCCGTTACATCCATTTGCTGCAGCTGCAGGATCGTTGGCTTCAAAGTCTCCAGCCCCCCATCACCTGCCATAATGTATGGTATAAATGCTTTATTACCAGTGACTGTCGTTTGTTCGATTGCTTGCTGTAATGTTGCCATTATCTATCTCCTCCTAACGCTTTACGGACAGTATGAACATCCTTATCTCCTCGGCCTGATAAACATACAACAATGATGTCATCTGTAGACATTGTTTTTGCGAGTTTTGCTGTATAGGCAATAGCATGAGAACTTTCTAGCGCCGGTAGTATACCTTCTGTTCTACTTAGTAACTGCAAGCCCTCAAGCGCTTCACTATCTGTAATTGACTGAAATTTAGCACGCCCAATATCATGTAAATAACAATGCTCAGGACCCTTCCCCGGATAATCTAGTCCTGCTGAAATAGAATGTGCCTCCTGCACAAAGCCATTTTCATCTTGTAATAAATACATGTATGCACCGTGTAAAACTCCTAGCTGTCCACCAGCAATTGCCGCTGCATGCTTCCCTGTCTCAATGCCACTTCCCGCAGCCTCTACTCCATATAGCGCCACAGTCTCATCGTCGACAAAAGGATGAAACATACCGATTGCATTACTGCCACCACCTATACAGGCTACGACTGCATCTGGTAAACGTCCTTCCTTTTCTAAAATTTGCTTTCTAGTTTCTTCACCAATTACACGCTGGAAATCCCTTACGATTTTTGGGAACGGATGGGGACCTAACGCTGATCCCAAAATATAATGAGTGTCCTCAACATTTGTTACCCAGTAGCGAAGAGCTGCATTGACTGCATCCTTCAATGTTTTTGATCCTGTTTCTACAGACTCCACTTTTGTTCCAAGCAATTCCATGCGAAACACATTTAACTGCTGGCGCTCTATATCCTCGGCCCCCATAAAGACGACACATTCAAGATTTAGTAATGCACAAGCAGTAGCCGTTGCTACCCCGTGTTGCCCTGCACCTGTTTCAGCCACAATTTTCTTTTTACCCATTCGTTTTGCAAGAAGCGCTTGACCAATCGCATTATTTATCTTATGGGCTCCAGTGTGATTTAAATCTTCACGCTTTAAATAAATCTTTGCTCCGTCAAGCTCTTTTGTTAAATTTTCAGCGTAGTACAATGGTGTTTCACGACCAACGTATTGTTGTAAATAATAGGTAAGCTCATCTGTGAATAATGGATCTTTCATTGCCTCATCATAAGCTGTCTCTAGTCCTAACAAAGCTGTCATTAATGTTTCTGGAACATATTGTCCACCAAATTTTCCGTAACGACCTTCCTTCGAAGGAACACTATTTGCAATTGAATTCCCCATTATGCTCTTCCCTTCTTGACTGCGTGAATAAATGCATTAATTTTTGTTAAATCTTTTACACCGTCTGTCTCCACACCACTCGAAACATCTACCATATATGGCGACACAAGTGACACTGCCTCTTCAATATTCTCAACCTTTAAACCACCAGCTAACATTAACTTATCTTGCGGAATCCCTACCAATTCAAGAAGGTTCCAATCAAACGTATGACCACTACCTCCTTTAAAATCCGTCCCTGGAGCATCGAATAAGTAATAGTCCACATCATAATTAGCAGCTACCTGAACATCTTCAGCACAACGTACGGACAATGCTTTGATTGCTGGATAGCCTTGTTCATGAATAAAATCTGGTGTTTCCTCCCCGTGATATTGCACGTAATCTAAAGGGACGCTCTCCACTGCAGTTCTTAATTCTTGTGCGCTTGGATTGACAAAAACACCGATTTTTAAAATCCCTGCTGGCACATGTTTTGCTAATTGCTGAGCTTGTTCAATTGTCACTTGACGCTTACTAGGAGCAAAGACAAAACCAATTGCATCCGCTCCTGCCTTTATAGCTGCTTGCACATGGTGTTGTTCCTGCAGTCCACAAATCTTTACCTTTGTCATACAGTTGCTCCCACCTTATTTACCTGTAAACTTTGTAAAGCAGCTCCAACATCACCACTACGCATTAATGCTTCACCGACAAGTACACCACTAGCTCCCATAGATGCCACTGCTTTCGCATCTTCTTGTGTCCAAATACCGCTTTCACTGATTAATACCCGCTCCTCTTTGAACGGGAAAGCCTCAGCAATTTCACGAGTCCGTTCTAAGCTCACCTCAAAAGTGCGTAAATCTCGGTTATTGACGCCAATTAGCTTAGCTCCTACTGCAATAGCACGTTCAAGCTCCTCAAGGTCATGCACTTCAACTAACACCTCTAAATCCAAGCTTTTTGCATAGCTATACAAGTCACGTAATGCCTCATCTGTTAACGCAGCTACAATTAATAAAATAATAGATGCACCTGATGCCTTAGCAAATCGAATTTGCACACGATCAATTATAAAATCCTTACAAAGAAGTGGCGTTTGAACTGCATTCGCAACTGCTTCCAAATCATCAAAGGAGCCTTTAAAAAACTTTTTATCTGTTAAAATAGAAATTGCCGCTGCCCCTGCTTGTGCATAAATTTTTGCTTGTGCAACTGGATCTGCTCCTTCTGCAATTAGCCCCTTTGAAGGTGAAGCACGTTTCATTTCTGAAATAACCTGCAATGTTTCAGCTTTTCGCAATAGCTCAAATAGTAATGGACGCGGTTTTTCTATAAAATTTGCTAATGGATCGGGCTGTTCAAGTAAAGCACTAACTTCGATTTTTTTTTGTTTGAGAATTTTATTTAAAATATTCATTGTTGGACCTCCACTTCTTTAATGTTCTCACTATAAGCAACGACTGCCTCTAATTTTCGGCGTGCACGCCCGCTAAAAATACTATCCTTCGCCATTTCTACACCCTCTTTAACAGTTTCAGCAACACCATAGCTGAACAGCCCTATACCAACATTCAACAAAACTGTATCAAAGTAAGCACTTTGTTCTCCGGCTAATAATTTACGCATAATAGCAGCATTTTCATCTGCATTGCCTCCTCGAATAGCCTCTAACGGTGCATAACTAAGACCTGCATCCTCTGCGGTTAATGAAAATGGAATTAAGTCTCCCTTATCTACTAAGACAAACGTATTTTGACCTGCTAATGACGCCTCATCTAAACCTTGAGGCCCTGAAACGACCATTGCACGTTTCCGCCCAAGCATTTGTAAGACGGAGGCATATTCCATGACAAAATTAGGACGATTAATGCCCGTAAATTGTGTTGATAAAGGCACTGGATTTGTAAGTGGACCGACGAGATTAAAGATAGTTGGCTTGCCTAGTGCTCGACGAACCTCTCCAATTCTCTTTAATTTCGGATGCACATTTGGAGCATATAAAAAAGCAATCCCTTCTTTCTCTAACAGATCAACAGTTTGTTCAATGGCAATATTCGTATGAATCCCAAGTGCTTCTAAAACATCCGCGCTTCCCGATGCTGAAGAAATTTTACGATTTCCGTGCTTCGCCATTTTGACACCAGCCCCGGCTAGTACAAAGGCGGAAGCAGTGCTAATATTAAATGTATTGAGCCCATCGCCACCAGTACCGCAATTATCCATATATACGCCCGCTTTTGCTGGTACATCTAGTGCAAACGAACGCATAATAGTTGCTAATGCCGCTACTTCATGTGCAGTCTCACCTTTCACTGATAATGCCGTTAAAAAGCTTGCGATTTCTTCCTTTGGTGTATCATCATGGAAGATCCATTTTGCTGCCTGTAGCATTTCCTCATACATTAAATGCTCTCGCTGTTGTACTTTTTGACGAATATCTTCCATTACTAGTGACCTCCTGCTTTTTCAACTAATTGTAAAAACCCCTGTTCGTCCTCTTCTACTTGTTTTAAAACTTCCTTAACATTTGTGTATTTGGTTACCATTACAGCTGACTGCATATGCATCGTTTCATTTTCAAAGACAATGGATTTCCCTAGTAAAGCAAAATCAAGATGACCGTTAAAACCAATAAATCCGATAGCTCCTCTTAATATCTCAACGGTTTGACGATATTTCTTTGGAAGCCCTGTTGATGGTAAGGATGGTAACGTCGCAGCTAATACATCCAAAGCATGAAGCATCGGTAAAATTTGACCCTCGACTCTCGATGTCATGTGTAATGAATGCTTTGAACGCTCAATTCTCATCTCCTCAATGACTTGAATGGAATCTCGGAAGCACACGGACTGAAGCTCCTGTTGAACAGCAGATACAAGTACAGCATGTGACTTCCTAATATCTGTGTTGTTATATAGCTTTCGTTCATTTTCCAAATCTTCACTTTTTACGGAACCTCTAGGAAATGACCCCTCTGTTGGTGTTGCAATTACACGCTCATCTTGTACTCGAATTAGACTTTCGGGAGATGTTCCCAAAACAATATGATCCTCAAATTCTACATAATACATATAGGGAGCAGGATGTTTTTTACGCAATTGACGATATAAAGTGAAAGCATCCCCTTGTAAATTCGCTAACAAACGCTGTGACAGTACGACCCTTGTAATATCTTTATCCAAGGAAGCTTTGATAGATGTAAGGGTTGTCGCAAATTGTTCATTCGTTGTCGTTTCGAGCGGCTGATAACTACATGTTTTATCCTCATCCTCTCTGCCCTTTAACAGTTGCTCAGCCAGCTCCTCTAAATTTGGTTCTTTCTTTTCTGCATCAATATTCGTATGAATTAATGTAACTTCGTCTGTTATATGATCAAACACAATGACTGTCTCATACACATGGAAGTGCACTTCTGGTAACTGCACTTTATCCTGCGCAGTAGTTAATACCGACGTTGCCCTCTTACCAACAAAGCCTACAGCTCCACCGGAAAACGGGAATTGTGTCGTATTGGAGATACGTGGCATTAATCTCTTCAGTAAGACGAAAAGGTCGCCTTTATGCGTATACGTTTTTCCAGTCTTATATGAATATTCCTGAATCTCATCTCCAAAGCCTATATATGTTTTTCTTGGATTCGCACCGATAAAAGAAAAGCGTCCTGCTCCCTCATGCTGTGCCGAACTCTCTAGCAAAAATTTGTAATTGCCTTGTAAGCGTCTAAAAATTAAAATCGGCGTTAAAGAATCAGCATTAATGGTTTTCATTGTTGTTCTTGAACTCGTCGATAACATAATTATCAAGCTCCTTCTTTAATATTCCTAAATAGAATGTAAGACTTTTAAAGGTTTAGCCGCTGAATAGACGTTTGTTGAATAAAAGGCCCTACTTCAAATGTGGAGCGAGGCACAATGTAGCTTTCTCAATCTTTCATGCACCTGCCTTTCCGCCGACTGACTATCAAAGCTCCTCAGTTTGTTGCCACAAACACTATTAGGTCTTAACTTGCCGTTTTTCGACAGGAGACTCTGAGAAAAAATAAAAAAAGTCCTCTGCAAAAAGGATTTTTCCTAATTGCAGAGGACGATCATGACCGCGTTGCCACCTCATATTAGAGCATATTTGCTCTCCCTTATGTGCTCAACCTTAGTTCGCCAGTTAAATTGACGTATCTTTTGGGTTAATGGCAAAAGATTTATCTAAGTGGAAGCACCTCCCTATAACGTGGGGAATCCGTTCGCTATCATCAATTTCGCCTTAGCGTAATTGCATCCTGATTAAGCGACTCTCATAAGTCCATTCACATAAGCTACAAATCAGTTTGCACCATCCACTGACTCTCTAAATTGCACACTTATGCTACTACTCTTATTCAACAATTTCTCAGCTATTCTCATCTAAACTCAGCTCATCTGTTCTAAGGCTGATCTCGCTCCCGAGACCTCCTAGCCTGTACCGAACAAAAAGTTAGCCTTATTTTATGCCATACTAGTAAAATTGTCAATTAATTCAGATAAAAATTGAGAATGTTAGAAAAATTCCATCGCTAACTACAGGAAAATTTAACCTTACTATTTTATGTAAAAGGGGATTAAAACTGCCTACTTTTGAGTATTTTTCAAGTATTGACCTAAAAAAAATATCAAGTTATATTAACTTTAGAACTTGGATTCTCTAATACAATTAAAGAAAGTAGGAACGAATATGTCCGTTCGTAAAAAACTAAATATTGGTTTTATTTCACTCACTTTTTTCCTTTTAGTGTCAAGTATTATTTCATTTATTCAATTTAAGTCGGTTGAAGGAGATATAGTAGAGGTACTTGATCACAGAATCGTGCAAATCCGATTAACAGAGAAAATACGACAGGAGCTTGCCTCACAAGGGCTATTTTTAAACGCTTATATTCTAAGTAATAAGGATGAAGAGACAAAAGAAACTTTAGATTATTATGAAAAAGTATTGCCCGAAACGATTAATGAACTTTCAGGCATTGTTCGTTCCGATTACACAAAAGATATTATGAAGCAAGTAACTGAATTACAGAAAGATTTACAAACAAGCTCTGATAAAGCTAGACAAGCATTCAATAATGGAAATACAGATTTAGCATTGTCATACATAAATAAAGAAGTTTCAAAAATCAGTGATGAAATTTACTTTCTAACTAGTGATTTATTAGATTATCATGATAAAAATCTTGAACAAGTCAAAACAAGTGTTGTTCAAACAGTTGCACGAGCTATTATTATTTCGATTGTCTTACTTTTTTTAAGTGCAATCGTTGGTTTTTATTTTATGCATTTTGTAAAAACTTCTATCACCACACCGCTTCTTAAAGTGATTGACGCAGCCGATACATTAGCAAAAGGCGATTTAACGATTGCTCAACTTGAACATAACGCTAAAGATGAAATTGGTACACTTGCAGTAGCAGTAAATAAATTAAAACAAAACTTATCTGTATTAATAAAAAATGTTCAGGACAACGCTATACATTTATCTGCTGCGTCTGAAGAGCTTTCCGCAAGCACAGAAGAAGTGACAGCAACTTCAAATGACATTACACATCGTGTACAAGATACGACAAATCATTTATCTTCAGCTGCTAGTGTCTCTCAGCAAAGTGCGATCGCTATGGATGAAACAGCTGCTGGTGTACAACGAATTGCTGAAGCTACACAAACTTTGCATCACAATGCCATGAATATGACACAACTTGCCCATACAGGAGGCAAAACGATTTCAACGGCTAAAGAACAGATGGATACAATTTCAGAGACTACTACTCAAATTGCCGATTTAACGCAGAAACTAAGTAAGCAATCTGAAGAAATTGGACAAATTACAAAAGTGATTACTACGATTACTGAACAAACAAATTTACTAGCACTGAATGCTGCCATCGAAGCAGCACGAGCTGGTGAGCATGGCAAAGGCTTCGCGGTTGTAGCAGATGAGGTACGAAAGCTTGCAGAGGAATCACATCAATCTGCTGGTCAAATTGTCGCTCTCACAAATGAAATTCAAACGGATACACGTAATGTGGCAGCTGCTGTTGATGCAGGATTAGCATCTGTCCAGGATGGCGTAGCGAAAATTCACGAAGCAGGAGATGCATTCTATTCCATTACAGAATCTGTTCAAACATTTACCGATCAAATCGAGGATATTTCAGCCACTTCCGAACAGATTTCAGCAAGTGCTGAAGAAGTAGCTGCCTCTGTAACAGAAATTGCAAATGGCTCGAGCGTTTCAGCGAGTAATGCACAAATCATCGCTGAAGCAGTAGATGAGCAGGCAGCAACCATGCAGCAAGTTAATGAGGTAGCGGAGGAGTTAAGCAGCAACGCTCAGCAGCTGCAGTCTTTACTACAACAATTTAAACTTTAATAGACCATTACAAAAGAAACTGTTGCTTTTCCGAAGAAAGCAAACAGTTTCTTTTTTTGTATTAAAAAGGTTCTGCATTAAATGTTGTGGATGAAGTAATCCGTCTGTTCAACTCTTCTATCCGTCACTTTGCCTTTTCTATCCGTCGCCTCGCCTTTTCTATCCGTCCATTTCAGCTCTTCATTCCCTCTCTATTATTTTCCATAAAAAAACAGGGAAAGAAATATTTCCTTCCCTGTTTCGTATTATAAGCTGATGTTAAACAGTAGGTTCATCAGTTCCCCATTGTTTTTTCTCTTTTTTGTGGATTTGTCCATCTGATTTTTTCATTTCACGAACTTTTAATGAATACCAGATTTGTGCAGCGATACATATTGAAGAATACATACCTGTGATCAAACCAACTAATAACGCAATTGAGAAGTTTTGAATCGATGGTGCACCTAGAATAAGAAGTGCCACTGTAACGATAATAACCGTTAACACCGTGTTAACAGATCGACCCATCGTTTGACGAAGTGATTTGTTAACGATATCCGCTAATACTTCGCGGTCCTTAATTATATCATATCGATTTAAGTTTTCACGCATTCGGTCAAATGTAACAATCGTATCATTAATAGAGTAACCGACAATCGTCAGTACAGCAGCAATGAACGTAATATCGACTTCTAAGCGCATAAAGCTAAATACAGCAACAATCAAGAATACGTCATGTATTAACGAGGCGATTGCCCCAACACCCATGCGCCACTCGAAACGAATTGCTACATAGATAATGATACCGATAGCCGCAATTGCTAATGCTTTTATCGCACTTTTCACAAGCTCTTTACCAACAGTTGGTGATACTGTACTTACACCAGGTTCAGAACCATATTTTTCGCCTGCTTCTTTTTTAATTTTTAAAACTTCTGCTTGCGATAGGTCCTCTTTATAACGGATAACCGCAGAGGTACTCTTTTCACCTGTAAGAACGATATCATCAGATGAGAAGCCGATACTATCAAGATATTTAGATACTTCTTCTTTAGTCAACGTATGGTCTGCTTCAATTTGTACACGAGTACCATTTGAGAAATCAATACCAAGGTTTAAGCGGAACATACCAAGGACCACTAAACCAGCCACTAAAATAGCTAATGAGAATGTATAGAATTTCTTACGGTTGTGCACAAAATCAAAACGATCAAATTTCGTTGATAAATCTAATGTATTGATATTTTCATCCAAGCTATGCTGTTTAGATTTCGCAATACCAAACCATGCTGGACTGTTGAAATATCCACTGTTGACAAGTAGTCCTAATAGTACTCGAGACCCCCAAACAGCTGTTAGGAAGCTGAGTAAAATACTGATAATTAAAGTTGTTGCAAACCCTTTAACTGAACTTGTCCCGAATTGGAATAGTACAGCTGCTGCTAATAATGTCGTTAGCTGTGCATCGATAATCGCTGATAGGGACTGCTTCGAACCAATTTGGAATGCTTGTTTCACCGAATAACCGACACGTAGTTCCTCACGAATACGTTCTGCAGCTAGAATATTAGCATCTACCGCCATCCCTATACCAAGCACAATTGCCGCAATACCTGGAAGTGTTAACACTGCATTAATCCAGCCAAACACAACTAATACTAGGAAAGTGAAAATAGAAAGTGTAATGATGGAAATAAAGCCAGGTAAACGATAGTAGAATAGCATAAATAAGAAGATAATGACTACGCCAACAATACCTGCGAAGACTGTACTCTTCAATGCTTCATCACCGAATTGTGCACCAACTGAAGTAGAATACATTTCTGTAAGCTTTACAGGAAGTGCCCCAGCATTTAAAATACCTGATAAATTTTTTGTTTCGTCAACTGAGAAGTTACCGCTAATCATTACATCAGTTGTATTTAATGTTTGAGTAACTTGTGCAGCCGATGCATAACGAGGCTTCGCTTTTTGTGACTCAGCTTTATATGAATCCACACCCTCTTCAAAGTCTAACCATATAACGAGTAAGTTTTCACCTGGTGGTTTCGCCGCAATCTTACTTGTAACATCAGCAAATTTTTTCGCATCCTTTAATGTTAGCGATACAATTGGACGATTTTGCTGATCAAATGAATCTTTAGCGCCACCTGGCTTTAAGTCATTACCATCTAGTAATATATTGTCATCTACATCACGAATTGTTAAATTCGCAGAAGTCGACAATAATTTACGTGCGGATTCCTGATCTTCGACACCAGCTAATTGCACACGAATACGGTTGTTGTCTTCAACCTGAATGCTCGGTTCACTTACCCCGATCGCATTTACACGTTCTTCAAGTGCAGTTGCAGTCGCTGTCATAACATCCTGTGTTATTTTTTGTCCTTCTTTTAATTCTGTAACCTCATAAAGAACCTCAAACCCGCCTTGTAAGTCAAGACCAAGCTTAATGTCCTTTAAGACGCCGCCTACAGTCGTACCAATGGTTGCTGTAAAGATCACCAAAAGCAGTACGAATGCAACTATACGACTTTTTAGTTTCATTTATAAATCCTCCTCGAATAGGTGTAAGAGCGTTCTTACACTACAAACAAGTATAATTGCAA
Organism: Lysinibacillus sp. RS11; assembly: GCF_042019215.1. Taxonomy (NCBI): domain Bacteria; kingdom Bacillati; phylum Bacillota; class Bacilli; order Caryophanales; family Bacillaceae; genus Lysinibacillus; species Lysinibacillus sp. RS11. The sequence goes on from NZ_CP168124.1 coordinate 3,400,732, forward strand.
TTCCTTTTGAAACGTTTATTCCCCCTTTTCCTATAGAATAATGTAGCCTGTGCTTCAAAAGGATTACTCTACTTATTTCAATCGTTCATAACGCGCAAATTTATCCCTGTATGAATAGGTGTTAAGCCTCCAACTTCAGTTAAGAATCATAAGGAGGGTTTTCAGTAAAATTATTTTTACAAATAAAAAAAGCGCAACACACTCATTATGAAACACGTTGCGCTCGGTGTCAATTCAACACTTTTAGTATTCTATTATTATTTGACAAATTTCACATAGACTTCTCAAATTTTAACCGGCCCAAGCAGCATTTTTAACTCTTCCGTATTCAATTCTGTAAACCAATCATTACTTTGTAAAAATTCTACTTGATTAAATGAGACAATATCAGACGGTGATATCGCAAAAATAGTGGCGATAATTTCATGTAAACGTAATTGCTCAATATTTTTTTTGCGCCATTTTTTCTCCACACAATAGCGCCATAGTTCTTCAGCGGTAATCGCATCGTATTGATAATATTTACACTCTTCTATCTTACTATCAATTGCAGGACGAATTTTTTCAAATAGTTGCTCATGTTGGATACTCATTTTGAATCATCTCCAATCAAAGTTGTATCGTAAGCCATGTTTGCATACAAATAGTGTAAATGAATTTTTGCGGCTTGAGAAGGGACGGATGGCATGAGTTCTTTTGTACGAGGTACACTATTTTTAATGTTTGTAATTTTTTTATCGAAACTCTTCGGCTTCTTTTATAGAATGCAATTTATGCGTATCGCTGGTGAAGAGGCAGTCGGCATTTATATGACCGTCTATCCAGCGTTCATTTTCTTCATCTCACTCATTCAACTTGGACTACCTATCGCTGTGGCAAAAATTGTAGCAGAATTACTAGCTAAAAACAAACGTGAAAGCATCTTTGGTGTGATGCGTACGGCTATTCTTTGGTCATTTATTGGAATGATCATCTTTATGCCGATTGTTGCACTTACAATACCATATATATCGACTACACTTTTACATAATGAACAAACAACATTCACGCTATGGATTGCACTTTTTGCTGTGCCAGTGTCAGTTGGCTCTGGGTTATTACGTGCTTATTTACAAGGCATCGCAAAAATTACACCTACAGCTTGGGCTCAAATGATTGAACAATTTATCCGCATTTGTTTTATCACATTTTCGCTTCCTTTAGTGGCTGCCTATAATAATGCTGCCGTTACAGCAGCTTCTGCCATGGGGATTACGCTTCTAGCTGAAGTCGTTGCTTTCTTGTATTTATGGTTGCATTATACTGTCTCAAAGAAAAAATTATTGACACGAAAAAGCAAAATCGAAGCTTATCCTGCCTCCCCGATGTTACGAATTGCCCTTCCTTCTGCAGGAAGCAAGCTATTCGGATCTTTTACTTGGTTTTTAGAGCCCATAATTTTTTTAAAAGCTTTAACAATGGCTGGATTAACTGCTTCAGCAGCGACAATTTTATATGGGGTTATTTCAGGTGTATTAGTCCCTCTATTATTATTCCCAGCTTTTGTGTCTGTAGCACTTTCGATAGTCCTTATACCGGCTGTTAGTGACGCTGTTGCCCGTCAACATATACCGCTCCTACAGGAACGTATTTCTGTATCATTACGACTATCTTCCTTGGTAGGCTGTGTTGCCGCTACGTACTTTTTCGTTCATGGCGATGAATTAGCAGTGAAGCTCTTTCACCTAGAAGAAAATCGTGGTTATGTGAAAATATTAGCGCCTATTTTTTATTTTTATTATATTCAAAGTCCATTGCATTCGATCTTACAAGCAATTGGTGAAGCCCGTGCTGCCATGATGAACTCCATTTACGGTGGTCTTGGAAAGCTCTTTGTCATGTTCGTACTTGCTTCTCAGCCTGGTATACAGGAAAAAGGTGCCGTTGTAGCAATTGGCTTTGGTGTTTTACTAACTTCGTTTTTGCATATCGCAACAGTAAGACAGCGCAAAAATTTACGTGCCGGCTTTAGAATGTTTGTTGTTCCATATAGTTGCTTTATTGCTGTTTGTGTTACCCAGTATTTCCTGATGCAAATGTTGCCACTACCATTCATTTTAAGTAGCTGTGTGACCTTATTTTTACTATTTACATTTTTACTATTATCCAATCAGTTACGCATTACAGACTTGCGCTACCTTCGTAAGTTGGCCAAGAAAGTTTAATTTTCTTTCAACTGAATATGCAGCCGATTATCCTCCCAAACACAAAAAAATACAGTGCGACTATCTTGAATATTATTTTTAGCGAGTTCTGCCATTAACCAATCAATATCTTTATGCAATATTTTTAAATGTCTATCCTGAATATCACCATCAGTAATAAGTGGGTAAACAAATGCCTTTTCATCTTTTTTATAAACAGAAAGATTGCCTGAAGGCTCTAAATAGGCATAAGCAATATCTGTGACAGAAGCAGTACCATTTTCGCGTAGTTGTTGACATAAATCATCTAAATTATAGCGTTGCTTGCGCATTTCACTTTCTAAAAGGACACCATCTCTTATGAGTAATACTGGATCACCATCAACTAGGTCACGGAATTTTTTACTTTTTAGTGAAAAATACGCACTTGTTATTTGAATGAAAAATAATATGATGATTGGTAAAATTACATTAAATAAAGGACTTTCAAAGTCATCAAGCGCAAACGCTGCAACTTCAGCCATTAAAATGGATACGACTAAATCTATTACAGATAATTCGCCGACCTCACGTTTACCCATTAAACGAAAAATTATTAGGATAAACACATATAAAAAGCATGTTCTAAAAATAATCATTAAATAATCTTCCATGCAGTCACCCCCCATATTATCAAGGTGACCGTGTAAGTTACTTTTTATACAAAAAGCCTGATCAAAATGGTTATTTTGACAAATCTAAATAAAATAAGTAAGGCGTTGTCCACATAAATGATGGACAACGCCTTATAAATGTTAGTTATTTACAATACGTCCGATTGCTTGACGATCAAATTTCACGCGCACATTGTCTGCGATTTTTAATGTTACAGCAGTGTCCTCAATTGAGTCGATCTCTCCGTGTAAGCCACCGATTGTAATAACTTTATCTCCACGTTGCAAATTACTCTGCATATTTTGTGTTTCCTGCTGTCTCTTTTTAGCAGGGCGGATTAAAATAAACCACATTGCAACGAACATTAGTAATATTGGTGCTAATCCAATTAGTTGTTCCATGATTCTTGCCCCCTCTCCAATTCTCACTTTTTTAGTATAGACTATTTCACCTTAAAAAAGCGATGACCAAGCCCAAAATTTTTCTATATTACTAATATTTTTTCTATAATAGACAATTTTTTGCTAGTAATATTCACAATTCACATAAATTTACATGATTTTTTTACTAAAGATTAGAAGTTCTTTGCATTTGGTCCGTTAAAACCATATTTCTCGAAAAATTCTTCTCGGAAATCGCCAAGACGATCTTCACGAATTGCCTCACGTACTTGCTCCATTAGCTTCAATAGGAAGTGTAGGTTATGGTATGTCGTTAAGCGGATACCAAACGTTTCTTCAGTACGAATTAGGTGGCGAATATACGCGCGTGAATAGTTTTTACATGTATAGCAATCACAGTTCGGATCAATCGGCCCAAAATCACGTGCATATTTTGCATTTTTAACAACTAAACGACCTTCTGAAGTCATTAATGTACCATTACGGGCAATACGTGTTGGTAGTACACAGTCAAACATATCAATACCTCGAATAGCCCCATCAATTAATGAATCCGGCGATCCTACGCCCATTAAATAGCGCGGTTTGTTCGCTGGCATCATTGGCGTAGTAAACTCTAAAACTCGGTTCATGACGTCTTTAGGCTCCCCAACAGATAGCCCTCCAATTGCATAACCTGGGAAATCTAGCTCTACTAAGGCTTCTGCAGAACGACGGCGTAAGTCCTCGTATTCTCCCCCTTGAATGATACCAAATAGACCTTGTTCTTCTGGACGGTTATGAGCTTCTTTACAACGCTTAGCCCAACGCGTTGTGCGATCTACTGATTGTAGCATATAGTCATATGTCGCAGGATAAGGTGGACATTCATCAAATGCCATCATAATATCCGAACCTAAATCATTTTGAATTTCCATTGCCTTTTCTGGACTTAAAAACAGTTTATCCCCATTCAAATGATTACGGAAGTGAACCCCTTCTTCTTCAATTTTACGGAATTGACTAAGTGAGAACACTTGGAAACCACCTGAATCTGTTAGAATTGGGCGATCCCAGTTCATAAATTTATGCAAGCCCCCTGCTTCTTTCACAATATCATTACCTGGGCGAAGCCATAAATGATACGTATTTGACAGAATAATACCTGCATTCATTTCTTTTAAGTCCTCAGGTGACATTGTTTTTACAGTTGCTTGTGTACCAACAGGCATAAATGCTGGCGTTTCAAAAGAGCCATGTGGCGTATGCACGATGCCAAGGCGTGCTCCTGTTTGTTTACAAGTATGAAGTAGCTCATAACGAATTGCTGGTTGTGTCATAAAATAAATATTCCTCTCTTATCTAAAGTAAAAACAGTACTTCGATTTTTTCTTTAGTTTATCCTTTTGGACGGATAAACATAGCATCACCAAAGCTAAAGAAGCGATATTTTTCTTCTACAGCTTGTTTATATGCACTTAAAATTGTTTCTCTTGTCGCAAGTGTGCTAACAAGCATGACAAGGGTTGATTTTGGTAAATGGAAGTTTGTTATTAAACCATCTACAACCGAAAATTCGTATCCTGGATAAATGAAAATGGACGTCCAACCTTGCTCTGCACGAACCTCGCCTCCATATTTAGAGCCGATCGTTTCCAAAGTACGGTTAGAAGTTGTCCCAACTGCTATCACCTTTCCACCATTACTCTTTACACGGTTAATAATAGATGCCGCTTCTTCCGTTACACTATAAAATTCGGCATGCATTTCGTGATTTTCAATTGAATCTACACTTACAGGACGGAAAGTTCCTAGTCCTACATGTAAAGTGATAAATACAACTTCGACCCCTTTTGCTTTAACTTGCTCTAGTAATTCTTCTGTAAAATGAAGACCTGCAGTTGGTGCTGCTGCTGAGCCACGTTCTTTAGCATAAACGGTTTGGTAACGATCCTTGTCCTCTAATTTTTCACGAATATACGGAGGCAATGGCATCTCACCAAGTTGTTCTAAAATTTCATAAAAAATCCCATTATATTTAAACTCAAATGTACGCCCACCATGATCAAGCTCTCCTGTACAAGTAGCAGTCAATAAACCATCTCCAAATGTCACAACTGTACCGACCTTTACACGTTTAGCTGGCTTAACAAGTGTTTCCCATTCATCCGTACCAGCCATTTGCTTTAATAGCAGTACCTCTATATGAGCACCTGTTTCTTCTTTAACGCCCATTAATCGCGCTGGTAAGACCCTTGTATCATTTAATACAAGACAGTCTCCTGCTTGTAGCTCCTCTAAAATATGAGCGAAATGATGATGCTCAACATTTTGTGAGCCTGGTGTCACGACCATTAATCGACTAGCTGTACGATCAATAAGTGGTGTTTGTGCTATGAGTTCCTCTGGCAATTCAAAATCAAAATCTTCTACACGCATGAAAATACTTCCTTCTTCTAGGTTTGTTGGGGATATTCATATCCAAAATGTTCGTAGGCTAAATTTGATGCCACACGTCCACGTGGCGTCCGTTGAATAAAGCCTATTTGCATCAAATACGGCTCGTACACATCCTCTATTGTTACACGTTCCTCACCAATAGATGCTGCCAACGTATCTAAGCCTACAGGGCCACCACGGAAGCGCTCAATCATATTGGTCACAAGTTTATGATCAATATGGTCAAGTCCTCTAGGATCGACTTGCAATAGCTCAAGAGCTTGCTTAGCAAGTCCCTCAGTTATCATACCATCTCCAAGCACCTGTGCATAATCTCGCACTCGTTTAAGCAGGCGATTGGCAATACGTGGTGTCCCTCGCGAGCGTCTCGCCATTTCAAGTGCTGCTACTTGTTCAATATCAACATCAAATAAGTGTGCACTACGCTCTACAATTTCTGCAAGTGAAGTATTATCATAATACTCCAATCTTAATAATACGCCAAAGCGATCCCTTAAAGGTGCTGATAATGCGCCAGCTCTTGTTGTTGCACCAACTAGTGTAAATGGCGGTAAATCAAGCCGTACAGAACGCGCTTCTGGACCTTTACCAACAACTATATCTAAACAAAAATCCTCCATGGCTGGATAAAGCACCTCTTCTATTGCACGAGGCAGGCGATGTATTTCATCGATAAATAGCACATCTCCTGGCTCCAGTGAGCTTAAAATCGCCGCCAAATCCCCAGGACGTTCGATTGCAGGACCACTAGTCATGCGCACATTAACATTCATTTCATTAGCAATGACCGCAGCTAATGTCGTTTTACCAAGTCCAGGTGGTCCATATAACAGCACATGATCTAAACTTTCCTGACGAAGCTTTGCCGCTTCAATGAAAATTTGTAAATTCTCCTTTACCTTATGCTGTCCAATGTATTGTGCTAATCTTTGTGGACGTAAAGATAATTCAAACTGTTCATCATAGCTACCCGCCTCACTAGCAATCATACGTTCAGACATGTACTTCCCCCCCTTCCACTATTTTAACTTTAATAGCAATTGTAATGCTTGTTTCATAAATGCATCTGTTGTTTCAAGCTTGTCATTTTCCTCAAGCTGTGGACGTATTTTTTCAAGTTCTTTTTCAGAATAACCAAGTGCCATTAACGCAAGAATAGCTTCTTCAAGCTCATGTTTAAATGGATTCACACCAAATAACGGCAGCTCATCCTCTGAACTAGGTAGCTCGATAGTCTCCATTAATCCACCAAGTTTACCTTTTAAATCTAGAATCATTTGACGGGCCGTTTTCTTGCCAACACCCGGGAATTTTACTAAAAACGATTCATCCTCTCGTTCAATGGCACCTATCACCTGTTGCGGGTTCCCAGTAGCTAAAATAGCTAACGCACCCTTTGGTCCAATTCCTGATACTAATATAAGCTTTCGAAACAGCTCTCGTTGGTCTAAATTTGGAAAGCCATATAACACTTGAGCATCCTCACGCACATGCAAATGTACAAAAATTTGCTGCTCAAGTGCAGATGTCCTAAACGCAAATGGATTAGGTGTATTGAGCTGCCAACCAATTCCTTGTTGTTCAAGCACAATATACTCAGGAGTAATACGCTTTATTTGTCCTTTTAAATAATCATACATTTTCTATAATCCCTCACAATCATCGTCTTCGATTATAGCATATAGCGAACGAATGCTCGACTATAAGAAAAAGCACAAGTAATCGTTCACACACAAAAATGACCGCCTAAAGACGGTCATTTCTTCATCATTCTATCAATATCGTACCACAGTTTTGGCCAATATGTGAGGGCACGTTTTGTAAACGGCACTAAATAATCTAAAAACACTAGCTGTTGATCTAATGGTAAATCCACTGCGAAAAGCCATTCACGTAAAAGCTCATTTGGATATTTTAAACGATGTAGCTTTCTTTTATCTAAACGGTTCAGCTCCGGTAACTCTGCAAATATTTTACTAAGGTCATAATCTACAGCTGGCAATACACGATGTAACCATAAAATATATTCATCATCCGCTTCTCCAAGATGAGCTAAATCAAAATCAATTAAACGCAATTCCCCATCTGAGCACCATAAAAAATTATGATGTACGACATCTCCATGTAAAAGCGTTATTTCTTTTTCGGGTACATCCTCCCGTGCGATTAACTGTAACGACTTCTCACTATAGTGTAAAATTTGATCGATTTCTTCTTTCGTTAAAAAAGCACGAAATTCATTCCGCCTGCTCTTAAAACGCATATGACGCATTTGCCATTTTAAAAGCTGTGAATAGGTATGCAAGCCCGGCATCCGCTGCCAAGCAATTTTCTTATGTGTATCATGTAAGGTATTTAATAACTTAAGTGATTCCATCCGATCTTTTTTATGTGCAAAATTTGCACTATGACTTCCTTCTTGCCAAACTTGCACGATTAAGTACTCATCATCACTTTTCATTAAAGGTAAAATCAGTGAGGGTTCAAGTCGTCCAAGCTGTCGATGGATAACCCTCACCTTATCTGCTATTTCTAACTGCTTTGCACGTTTCACAAAATAATTATTAGATTGATATTTATACTTCCAAATATTAGACTTTACTTCTTCAATGATATACGCTTTTTCACCATCGATAAGGCGTCATCCCGCCTGGGTACATGTGCGGTGACATCCATGGCCCTGATGAAGAATACGGCGTTGGGCACTGGGATGGACATGGCATTGGACATGGTGGTGGGCACGGTGGTGGACATGGCGGTTGGCATTGACATGAATCCATTTTCCAATTCGGCATCATGATTGGTTGTGCATTACAACCACAGGATTGCTTCATTTCCATCTCCTGCATAGGCTCATATCCAGGCTTCATAGGGAAGAATGGAGATGTACTAGATTCTAAGAAATCAGGCATTCCAGCAACTTTACTGCATGGCTCACATGATGGTTGCTCCGGCATCGTATATGCTTCTACTTGTTGTTCCATTGGCATTGGCATCGGCATCGGCATATGCCACCACATATGATGATGCACCGGCTGATGACAGCTTACACAATGAGGTACTACTGGCATATGTGGCATTGGTTGTGGCATTTGTGGCATGATATAAATCGGTTGTGGCATTGGTTGTGGCATTGGTTGTGGCGGTAGTTCCGGTTGTGCTACAGGCGGTGGTGGTTGAATTTGAACTGATGGCGGTATAACCATTTGAGTTTGTTCTACTTGTGGCATGACTACTTGTTGATGCCAATTAAGCTCTACAGGCTGTGGTACAAACGTCGGTTGCTGAGGCATTGGCATTGGATACGGAATTGGAATCATCTGTGGTTCTGGCATCGGTGGTGGTGGTGCAACAATAGGTGGTGGCATCGGTCTTTGCACCTCTTTTTTGATACTTTCTTTAACAGGCCTTGTAGGTGACTCCTTATGCATAGGTCTTTCCTTATGCCCTTCCCTATGCATATCCCAATTTGTATCTCTATTTCCTTCTCTATGCGGTTCTTTGTTTATTTTTTCAGGCAAAATAATTTCCATGCCCGGTACTATATAATCTGGGTTGGCAAGATGGGCATTGAGTCGTTTTAAATCTTCAAATGAAATACCATACTCTTTTGCAATCTTCCACAACGTATCTCCCTTTTGAACAATATGAATACGCAATTTTTTCCTCCCTTCCTCTCTACGTATCATATGTTCAATGTTTCATTTGGATACAAAAATTTCACGCATGTTGCAAAGGCTTCATGGTACACTAGTTTTAAGGAAAACGGCTTCCTTTATTACAGGCAGAGGTGATCTCTTATGAAAAAAATGTTAGGCGAAGAACGCCGACTGCAACTTCTCGCACAGCTAAAAAAAAGCAACACACCTATAACAGGGACGGACTTGGCGAAATTTGCTAACGTTTCTAGACAAGTCATTGTCAATGATATGACATTATTAAAGGCTAGAAATGAACCTATTATTGCAACTAGCCAAGGATATCTTTATATGCATCAGGAACAATTACATCAAACTGTTGAACGTACTATCCCTTGCTTCCATACCTCAGAGGATGCAGAAGATGAACTTATAACAATAGTTGATTGTGGCGGTACAGTAAAAAATGTTATTGTAGAACATCCTATTTACGGAGAAATTACTGCGTCTATTATGGTCTCTAACCGTCATGAAGTAAAAAAATTTATTCAACGTGTTACTGATACACAGGCAAGTTACTTATCCGAACTAACGGGTGGTACACATCTCCATGTTATTTCTGCGCCTTCTGTTGAAATTTTAGATTTAATTGAGCTTACCTTACACAAAAAAGGCTATTTAGTAGTTGATCAATAATCAATTTTTACTTAGCTGCTGGCTTTCACAAAGGCTAGCAGCTTTCTATTTTTATGAATTTAAATGATTTACTATCAGGTGTATTGATTAGCCATTTTTATACAGAATTAATTCAAAGAGGCTGATTTCCGCTACGAGCGACTCGATTACCCGCGAGAAGCTTTGCCCTGCGATGATAGTGAAGCAACAGGAGCACTCGAGTATCCCTACGCTACAATCAGTTAAAATGGAAATATATTAGCAACATAGTAACAAAAAAAGAGGCTGAGACAGAACTCGATTATTTTGAAAAATAGCGAAAATAGGTAATAACTTTTTCGCTTTAATGAGTAGAGTGTTCCTTCCTAAATCAAAAAAATGTTAGACCAATGCAATCGGTCTAACATTTTTTCTTTTTGTCCCAGCCTCTTCAAAGTTAGAGAAACCTTTTACGCTGTGAAGGCGTTGGCAATAAGCACATTTCTTTTTGACCGAAAAGGCGATACCGATTTTTTGCAAATATTCGATACATCATATTCCGTATAAATGATGGGATCAGGATGAAAACATAGAAGACTGGCCAGAAACTACCTAATCTCCGACAGATTTTAAGTGCAGCTGTAGATTCAAAATATGCCTTTCCATGTTCAAATAATATGACACTATCTATATTTTCAGGTACTTCGTATTGTGCAAGTAATGCCTGCCCTACATCACTTTGGATTGAGGCAAATTGAAAATAGGCTCCCTGATCATGTTTGATAATAAATTGCACACTACTGTCACAAAAATTGCATACTCCGTCAAACAAAATAATGCCGCCCACAATGATTCCTCCTAGCCACTTTGGTTACTCTTCTGACGTTAGATAAGTAAAGTATGTACCAAGTGACTTCACCTTGCAACCAAGTGCAGCTAGTTCTTCCATGGCCCCACGCATCATAGGCTCCTTTTCATCTGCCAATACATCAATCATAAAGAAATAATCACCTAAGCCCGTTTTTAATGGTCGTGATTCGATTTTACTTAAATTTAGCTGTCGCCATGCAAATACTGATAGTACTTGATGTAATGCCCCCGAACGGTCCGTTGGCAATGTTATCATGAAAGTTGTTTTTGCCTGTCCATCCGATAATTCTTGCGGTAATCGTATGTTTTGCTTAGATAATACGAAAAAACGAGTATGGTTAAAATGGAAATCATGAATATTATCTTGAACAATTTCTAAGCCATATTTTTCTGCCGCAGCTGCATTACCAACTGCCGCAATACATTCGCTTGGATTTTCGGATACATATTTTGCCGCTGCCGCTGTTGATGTCGTTTGATGTAACGGAACATGGCTGAATCGATAAAATAAGTATTTATGACATTGTGCTAGCGCATGTGGATGTGAGTAAACTCCATTAATTGATTCCCAATTGTTCTTCTGCTCTTGATTGACCATTAAATGCTGCTGTATTTTCAACTGAAGCTCCCCTGTAACATATAGTGTTGCCTCATGAAATAAATAATCGAGCGTTAAAGGAACGGAGCCTTCTAAAGCATTTTCCAACGGTACAACTGCTAAATCTACCTTCCCCTTTGCTACTGCCTCAATACATTCTGGAATTGTAGCACAAGGGACAAGCCACTCAGTTGGAAAGGTGGCTTTAGTCGCTAAGTATGTAAATGATGCTTCCGGCCCTAAATAGCCAATTCGTTTTTCCCATTGTTCTTTTGTCATGATATTTACCTCCCTCACTACAATTGTAGTATAAAGTTTGAGTTTAATTTACTGTGTGTAATATTTGCAAATAAAAGATTTAACATTTCTATTTTTCAGAAAATTAATTTTATGGTACTACATAGAATGTTAGGTACGTGCGAAGTTCTCAACACATGTCGGTGACTGCCCGACCCTTTATGAATGTTCTATCCGTCTCTTTGCTTGTTCTATACAACGACTTTTTTTACTCTTTAGTTATAGAATAAGGAGCTGTCCCATCAGACAGTATTACATCATGTGGGACTGCTCCTTTTTGAGCTTTATAACATATTTGCTAGTGCTTTTATAGTTGAATTCAATCTGCAAATTAAACACGGCTGTTTACATTTGTCAATAATTCAAGCTTGCTTATAAATTATGGTTTTAATTATTACTATCAACAGTTACTACAATGCACCAGAACTAATTACTTCCGCAGACTCTACAAAATCTAAACGTTTGAGTTGCTGTATTAAATCATCAAGTTCACATGTCATGCTAGTTACATCTAATGACAACGTAACATTGGCACGTCCTTGAATCGGTATAGTTTGATGGATAGTCAGTACATTGCAATGCGTAATTGTCACTGTTTCTAAAAGCTTTGCAAGTGTTCCTTTACGGTCCTGAAGCTGTAAAAAGACTGTTAAAATGCGTTCCTGCACAATTGAGTGAAAAGGAAATACAGCATCACGATATTTGTAAAACGCACTACGCGATAAATCCACCTGCTTTACCGCATCCCAAATGGAAGATACCGAACCACTTGACAGTAAGTGTTTCGCCTCCAAAGTTTTTTGCATAGCATCCGTTAAAACATCTTCACGAACTAAATAATATCGCTGATTCGCAACATTCTTCATACGCTTCCCCCTAAAACTCTTGTCTTAATCGACAAATTCAAATTCAAACTCTTGCAGACGAACTGTATCGCCATCTTGTGCTCCACGTTCGCGTAGTGCTTCATCCACGCCCATTGCACGCAATTGACGAGCAAAACGGCGAATACCATCTTCACGGCTGAAGTCAGTCATTTTAAATAGGCGTTCAATTGCGTAACCACTAATGATAAATGCACCATCATCATCACGAGTAATTTCGAAATCTTCACCTTTTCCTTCATGTTTATACATTACCGTTGCATCTGATTGCTCTTCTAAATCATCGTATAGAGGGAATTCAGGCGTTACTTCCAGTAAATCAGCAATGGCAAATAGTAACTCTTTTAAGCCTTGACGTGAAATTGCTGAAATCGGGAAAATTTGAATGTCTTCTCCCACTTTTTTGCGGAATTCCTCTAAGTTTTCTTCTGCTTCTGGCATATCCATTTTATTTGCCACAATAATTTGCGGACGCTCTGTTAAACGAAGATTATATTGTTTTAGCTCTTCATTAATCGTTAAATAATCCTCGTATGGATCTCGACCTTCCATCCCAGACATATCAATTACATGGACAATAACACGTGTACGCTCGATATGTCGTAAAAACTGATGGCCTAAGCCCACTCCTTCATGAGCTCCTTCAATAAGTCCAGGTAAATCTGCCATCGCAAAGCTACGATGATCATCCGTTTCAATCATCCCTAAATTTGGAACAATCGTTGTGAAATGATAAGCACCAATTTTTGGCTTAGCAGCAGAAACAACAGATAGAAGCGTTGATTTACCAACACTTGGGAAACCTACTAGTCCCACATCCGCTAAAACTTTTAACTCTAATATAACATTTAATTCTTGTCCTGGCTCACCTTTTTCAGAAAGTTCTGGAGCTGGATTTGCTGGTGTTGCAAAGCGGGAATTTCCTCGTCCACCTCGACCAGCTTTGGCAATTATAGCTGTTTGACCATGCTCGACTAAATCAGCAATTACGGCATTTGTTTCTTCATTGATAACAACTGTGCCTGGTGGTACTTTAACGATTAAATCCTCTGCACGTTTACCATGCATTCCTTTACTCATACCATGCTCACCACGGTCAGCCTTGAAGTGGCGTTTATAGCGAAAATCCATTAATGTTCGCAAACCCTCTTCAACTTGAAATACTACGTTACCACCGTGTCCACCGTCACCACCGGCTGGACCACCATTCGGTACATATTTTTCTCGGCGGAAGGCAACCATTCCGTCACCACCGTCGCCACCTTTTACATAAATCTTAACGTGATCGACAAACATTTAGTTCACTCCCTATTTGCATTCAATACATATTGCCAGCACGTATTCGTCTGTTCAATTGTTTGAATGTCTAATTGTTTCAAACCTTTTTCGGTGAATGCATCAGCACTCCATAGCCCATTTAGCGTGAATGTCACGGCAAATGTATGATCGTCAACACGTACATCGAGCGCTAAGCTCTGCTCTGTAAATGGATCTAATGTATCATAAACATGCATAACTGTTTTGTTTAAGTAATCTACAATTTCCGTATCAATATTATTTGTGACGGGCTTTTTTATCTCACCGCTAAGTTTCATTGGTAATGATTGATAGCGCCAGCCTGCTGTTTGCAGCCACTCGATTGTTTGCGGTAATTGTAGACGATTAAGGATAGAAAGTGCTTGTAATTGTTCCGAATAATTTTGAATAAGTTTTTTTGATTCATCAATTCTACCTAAATCTAAATTCATGCGAATAAGCTGGAGCTGATTCACATAATCATGATTTGCAAAACGTAATACTTCACTAATGGTTAGTGATTGATTGTTCATCCCATTCACTCCAATAAAGTTATCCTTACTAGTATAACAAGTTTTGCTGTATTTTTCCCTTAAATCTTTATCAATTATTCCTCGGTATAATTGTGTCCGAAATCGGCTTTGTGCTTAGGCCTGCAAATGTTTTATGTGCGAAAGCGTAGTGTTAACGTAGCGACAGCAACAAATGTTTTTTGTGCGAAAGCGTAGTGCTAACGTAGCGGCAGCAACAAATGTTTTTTGTGCGAAAGCGTAGTGCTAACGTAGCGGCAGCAACAAATGTTTTTTGTGCGAAAGCGTAGTGCTAACGCAGCGACAGCAACAAATGTTTTTTGTGCGAAAGCGTAGTGCTTAACGCAGCGGCAGCAACAAATGTTTTTTGTGCGAAAGCGTAGTGCTTAACGCAGCGACAGCAACAAATGTTTTTTGTGCGAAAGCGTAGTGCTAACGTAGCGACAGCAACAAATGTTTTTTGTGCGAAAGCGTAGTGCTTAACGCAGCGGCAGCAACAAATGTTTTTTGTGCGAAAGCGTAGTGCTAACGCAGCGGCAGCAACAAATGTTTTTTGTGCGAAAGCGTAGTGCTAACGCAGCGGCAGCAACAAATGTTTTTTGTGCGAAAGCGTAGTGCTAACGTAGCGGCAGCAACAAATGTTTTTTGTGCGAAAGCGTAGTGCTAACGTAGCGGCAGCAACAAATGTTTTTTGTGCGAAAGCGTAGTGCTAACGTAGCGGCAGCAACAAATGTTTTTTGTGCGAAAGCGTAGTGCTAACGTAGCGGCAGCAACAAATGTTTTTTGTGCGAAAGCGTAGTGCTAACGTAGCGGCAGCAACAAATGTTTTTTGTGCGAAAGCGTAGTGCTAACGCAGCGACAGCAACAAATGTTTTATGTGCGAAAGCGTAGTGTTAACGTAGCGACAGCAACAAATGTTTTTTGTGCGAAAGCGTAGTGCTAACTTTTTTGTCCGTTCGAAAGCGAAGCGACAGCAAAAGGGTTTTAACTGCGCGACAGCATAGCGGCAACACAGCATGATGTTGGTCACTCAGTCGTTGCCACAGGACGTAGCGTTCTTAGACTGAGTTCCATATTTCAGCGGATGTTTGGACGCCCACTGAACTAAGTTGAAATTTAGCCAAAAAAAGGACTGCAATAAATGCAGTCCTACGCTTTATGTTTATCTTTTTTAAAGATTAAGCTTCTTGTGATGCTGGGTAAACAGATACTTGTTTGCGATCGCGACCTAAGCGTTCGAATTTAACAACGCCGTCAACTTTAGCAAATAGTGTATCGTCACCACCACGACCTACGTTTGTACCTGGGTAAATTTTTGTACCGCGTTGACGGTAAAGAATTGAACCACCAGTTACGAATTGGCCATCAGCACGTTTAGCACCAAGTCGTTTTGACTCAGAGTCACGTCCGTTTTTAGTAGAACCTACCCCTTTTTTAGATGCGAAAAGTTGAAGGTCTAATGCTAATAATAATTTCATCGTGTTCCACCTCCTACTTGGTTGTAGTTGATTTGGATGTATTGTCCGTAATTTTGCACCATAGAATACACTTGGGCAGTCATTACTTGGACAATTAACTGTAGTTTTGCATCAATCTCAGGCTCTAAATCTGATGGTAAATCTACCTTAAGATAGCCTCCACCTTCAGCAGCTTGTTCGACTTCTGGCTGTAATTGTAATAGTGCATAAATAGCATTCACCGTACCTATGGCAATGGTAGATGCTCCTGCACATACTAAATCCTTACCAGATTCATCGTATTCAGCATGTCCTGAAAATTCGAATGCTGACACATGTCTATTTTCATCGTGATGAATCGTAACTTGTATCATTCGTTACACCTCACAATTAAGCGTTGATAGCTTCAACAACTAATTTTGTGTAAGGTTGACGGTGACCTTGTTTACGACGGTAGTTCTTTTTAGCTTTCAATTTGAAAACAACGATTTTTTTCGCACGGCCTTCTTTAACAACTTTAGCTGTTACAGTAGCGCCTTCTACGAATGGAGCTCCAACTTTAACGTTTTCGCCACCAACGAATAAAACTTTATCGAAAGTTACAACCTCGTCAGCTTCTACACCTAATTTTTCAACATAGATTTCTTGACCAGCTTCTACTTTGATTTGTTTACCACCAGTTTCAATAATTGCGTACATTTTACTGCACCTCCTCATAGACTCAGACTCGCCTGTTTATAAAGGTGATCATACGATACTTAAACCTTTCCAGTGCGGTTGTAGTAGCACAGGTGCTACAAACAATAACATTAAGATATTACCACACGATTTATTTTAAGTCAATCTATTCATTACATATTTCTCAAATGCTAAACGATATTTTCGATAATTCCATTCTTTTAACGCTTGAAGCCATATAAATAAACATAGAATTGCTAAAAAAATAGATTGTGGGAGGTAATATAAAGTTATCATGAGTAGTATAGTCGCAATTGCAAGAGATAGCCAGTAGTAATATTCAAATACCCGAACACTTGGAAAGACTAAAAATAAAGACGCTAAAAGTATTCTGCCACCGTCCAATGGAATAATCGGTAATACATTGATTGCTAATAGCACAAGTTGTGCATTGATGAGCTTTGCAGCAAGTAGTTCAGGCATAAAAAAAGCAAGGCCAATCCCTAATATTGTAGCGATTGGTCCCCCTAAGGCAATCCAAAGGAGTGACGTAGCTGGCACAACCGCTGGATTTTCAAATTCTATTTCCCCTCCATAAGGTGTTATAACGCATGATTTTACCTTAACACCACAAATCATTGCAGCTAACACATGACCTGCTTCATGCCATAGTAACGAAGATAAAATAATAGCATAATAAGCAATTTGACCACTAAAAATCATTATAAATACGAAAGGGATACATAGAAGATGCAGTTTAATTTTCATTGGACGCCGCTGTTTCAAGCCACTGTACAACCTGCTCTAAACTATAAGATGTCTTATCTTTTTCAATCGAGATATAGAGTTGTCCGGCCTCTTTCATGCCGATTAAATCATTTGCCTGTACTGTTGTATACGGCAGTTGCGCTAAACTATCAAGCATCCCATAGGAAACTGTGGTGCCATCATCATAGCTAATCGTCATTGTTTTACCAGTATATTTTGTATGACCAGTGAAAACAACAAGACCATTCTGCCCAGCATACACTGGAAGACCAGCATCATACTGCAATAAAAAGCCCTCCTTAAAAACTTGCGCATCGGCAAATGTTAATAGTTCAGTTTGCCCAACATCACTTGATACTAAAATGGTTTCCTCCTCTTTATTTAGCCAGCTTTGTCCGAGCTCGCTTAAATAAGTTAAATCTGCTGATGTTGTAACAAGTTTTCGCACAGGTGTTTCCAATATACCTTGATCCTCTAAACGAATTACAAGCATAATTGCAGCCACAAGTAATATTGTGACTAACCATCTCCATTTCTTAAACAAGCCCTCACCCTTTTTTCACACTATATGAGGCCGCATGTCCATTCATGCACAAGAAAAAAACCTTCTCGTACTAATGCACGAAAAGGTTTAAGATTATCTTGAAAATAACGCTTTAAGTTTTGAGAATACACCTCTATGTTCATCTTCAATTGACATAAGTGGCACAGATTCCCCAAGTATTCGACGGGCAATATTACGATAGCCTAGAGAGGCTTTGTTAGTTGGATCCATCACTACAGGTTCACCTTTATTGGAAGACGAAATAACCCCTTCACTATCTACAATTATCCCTAATAGATCGATAGACAAATGTGTTGTAATTTCATTCACATCCAAAGTATCGCCGCTTCTCATCATATGTTGGCGAATACGGTTAATAATTAGTTTAGGAGCCGTGATTTCTTCCTGTTCAAGCAAGCCAATAATTCGATCTGCATCACGTACAGCAGAGATTTCTGGTGTTGTTACGACAATTGCATGATCTGCACCAGCAACAGCATTACGATAGCCTTGTTCAATGCCTGCTGGACAGTCTATTAAGACATAATCATAGTCTCGTTTTAATTCCTCTACTAAGCTCTTCATTTGCTCAGGATTAACAGCATTTTTATCTGTCGTTTGAGCAGCAGGTAATAAAAATAGTTTCTCATCTACACGTTTATCTTTTATTAACGCTTGATGAATCTTACAGCGCCCTTCAATAACATCTACTAAATCATAAATAATACGATTTTCAAGGCCTAAAATTACGTCTAAATTACGTAGACCAATATCCGTATCTACTAGACATATTTTTTTACCCTGTAGAGCCAATGCAGTCCCAAGGTTAGCCGCGGTCGTTGTTTTTCCGACACCGCCTTTACCTGAAGTTATGACGATTGCTTCTCCCACACTAGCTTCCTCCCTTAGACACATTTAACAATGGTCGAATATTTTTTAACGCGTGAATTTGATCATACGTAATGCGCCCATCATAGCCGATAAATGCACAAGTCATCTCTTCCTGATTTTTTGCTTTTACATGTTCGTCTGACATTACCTGAACCTGATCAGCAATCATGATATGTGTAGCTTCAAGGCGAGATGCTGCAATAATCGCTTCTTTATTACCATGAACCCCAGCATGTGCAATCCCTTTGAGTTTACCTAGGACATACACATTGCCACCAGCTTCTACACGTCCATTCGGATTGACATTCCCGACGATAATAATATCGCCTGGCGAACGCAGAATTTGACCAGATCTGACCACACCTAAATATGTATCTTGTTGACTTTCAATCCTTTTCTGGTCGCTCTCATGGACAGTCAGTACTTCACTTTGCACCTTTGAGACGATTAATTGCTCTGTTTCTTGAACAATTTTAATAAGCTCTTTGATTTGTTCATCAGAACAGTATCGATAACCTAAATATAATTGTACATCTACTTTGCTATCGATACCGCTTTCTGAAACTTTCTTTTTAAGCTCTTCTACTAAATCGACATACGCGCATTGATCGTCTAAATGAAGAACAAATCCATCCTTTGTTCCCTTCATATTAACCAACTGTTTTTTCATGAATGCCTCACCCCACGTTGCTCTTTGTTAAGAAACTTCACGTGCTCTCTGTAAGACACGCGCATTAATTAGATATTTGAAGGCCCAACCAAGAATCATTAAAAATAGTGCATTAGCAATGATCGTTGGTAATAGTCGTGAACGTAAGAAATCCGATAATGGGATCGATGTAAAGTCGATAAGATAGAAGAATTGATAGAGTATAAATTCTAAAATCGCTACTAAAACAACTGAAATCGTCGTTGTCACAACTAAGTGCTGATGAATAATTTTCACAATAGACCCTGCTAAAAAACAAATAAGCGGAAACAGTACTGAATATAATCCAATAATATCAATGTAAAAGACATCATACAAGACACCAAAAAAAAGTCCATACATTACCGCTCTCTGACGGCTGTAATAGATGGAAATAAATATTAAATATAAGATTAAAAATCTTGGCACTAAATAATAGATTTGTCCTTTGATTTCAATGGGTGAAAGCATAGCAAACTCTGGTTCTAGTAAAAATAGTAAAACCGCCACAGAGGGGATGAGAAATCGAACCATTATTTTTCCTCCTCTTTACTCGCCTCTGGTGGATGTGTTAAATCCTCGTTCGTTGCACTACCATCAGATCCATCTACCACAGTAGTGGAGCGTTTAGCAATAACAACATAGTCTAAAATTGAAAAATCTGCAGATGGTTTTACATAGGCCATTTTTGTTAAGCCAAAATCATCTGTACTTACTTCAGTAATTTCTCCGATTGGCACATTCTTTGGGAAAATACCCCCAAGTCCTGATGAAACTACTTGCTGACCTTTTTTAACTGGTAAACTTGAATCGATTCGCTTCATAATGAGTTCATTACGTTCTTTATCAAAGCCCTCAATTAAACCGTATGCTTCAGTCTCTCCTAAAACCATCGCAGAAACACGATAATTTGGATTACTTGTATATAAAAGCTCTACCTCAGAAGTGAAAGGTGTCACTACTGTAACTTTACCGACTAACCCTTTCGCTGTCATAACTGCCATATTTTTTTCTACACCGTGTGAAGAACCTTTATCTAAAATAATTTTTTCTTCCCACTGGTCAGGATTTCTAGCAATAACTGTGGCATGAATCGGATTAAATTCTTTTAAGCTCTCTGATTTGTCGAGAAGCTCACGAAGCTTTTTATTATCTGATTTTAATTCCGTAGCCTCAGCTTGTACAGCTGCAAATTCTTCTAAGCGTGCTTTTAAACGTTTATTTTCTTCGTACGTGTTTAAGAGGGAATCAATATTATTAAAAACACCTGCAATATAATTCGCCGGCTTCGCAACAATAGATTGTGCGACGCCGACAGTATCTTTAATAATTTGCTCTGGTAAAGTTGCATTCGTCCGATCACGTAATGAGAAGCTAATCAATGCCACAAGAAAAACCATGCCTACAAGCAGCAAAATTAATTTCTTATTGAAAAAAAAATGTGGCATTGCCTAAACCTCCTTACCCTTTAACTTGTTGTGAACGGATTAAATCAATATGTTCTAGAGCCTTACCTGTACCAATAGCAACACAGTCCAGTGGATCTTCTGCGATAAATACTGGCATATTCGTTTCTTGGCTAATAACTTTGTCTAAATTTGTTAATAGCGCACCACCACCTGTTAAAACAATTCCGCGTTCCATTACGTCTGCAGATAATTCAGGAGGTGTTTGTTCAAGTGTTTTGCGAACGCCATCAATAATTGATGATACCGCTTCACGTAAAGATTCAGAGATTTCTTGTGAAGAAATTTCGATTGTTTTAGGTAAACCTGTTAAAAGATCGCGTCCTCTAATGTCCATTCTACTTTCTGGACCCTCAGCCAACGCTGTACCAATTTCCATTTTCACTGCTTCTGCAGTACGTTCACCAATTGTTAAATTATATGTTTTACGAATATACGAAATGATGGATTGGTCCATTGCATCCCCGCCAACACGCACGGATTCACTTGTTACAATACCACCTAATGATATAACAGCTACCTCTGTTGTACCACCACCGATATCAACGACCATTGACCCTGTTGGATCCCAAACTGGTAAGTTAGAACCGATTGCTGCTGCAAATGGCTCTTCAATTGTAAATGCTTCTTTAGCTCCTGCTTGGCGAGCAGCATCAATAACCGCACGTTGTTCAACCGATGTAATACCATAAGGCACACAAATCATAACATTCGGCTTTTTCCAATTTCCACCAGAATTTTTACAAGCTTCTTTTAAATAGTATCCTATCATTGCTGTAGTAATATCAAAGTCAGCAATAACGCCATCTTTCATAGGACGGATTGCTACGATTGAACCAGGTGTACGACCAATCATATTTTTGGCATCATTACCAACTGCAACGATATCTCCAGTTTTTGTATTTTTCGCTACGACTGAAGGTTCGCGTAAAACGATTCCCTTCCCTTTAATAAACACTAATGTATTCGCTGTGCCGAGGTCAATCCCGACATCTTTACTTCCTAATCCAAACAATTTGTGTACTCCCTTTCTATTTAAGCCATACTTTCGTTGACATCATCTACACTCCTGCGCGTGAAAAAACTACACACTCAATCATCTCACACCTGTTGAAGTGAGAGGCTTCTTCTGAATAAAGATAAAATCATACCGTTCATTATAACGGATAAACGCAAGAATTTATAGTGCTACATGCTCTTCTCGCGGAAAAGATACTATTTTAATTCCCTCCTAAACTAAAAATAGTACGTATAGATTAGCATATAATTTTTATTCTTGTAAGACAACGTGTAATAGGCTACCAATTTTTGTGAATATTATAGACATTTCTACGAGTACAATAACGTTTTATTTAAAAAAAGGTTCGCTTTCATTTTAGTTTTTCGCAAAAAAATACAAAAATATTTATTTTTAAAGTAACGAAGAGATTTGAAGCAACATCAAATGTTAAGATGCGAACAACGCGAGGGATTTCTAAAGCATTCCATATTCTCTCTTTTTGATGTTCTACCCGTTTCTTTTGAATGTTCCTGCGAATCCCCCTACATAGAACCAGCTATTTTTATTTTATATAGACTAAGTCATAAAAAAGAGGCTAGGACAAAAAGAAAAATGTTAGACCGATTGCATCGGTCTAACATTTTTTTGATTTAGGAAGGAACACTCTACTCATTAAAGCAAAAAAGTTATTACCTATTTTCGCTATTTTTCAAAATAATCGAGTTCTGTCCCAGCCTCTAAAAATATCCTTTTTCTTTCAAACTAATAAATTGATGATCGCCGATGATAAGGTGATCAATCAAATCAATGCCCATAATATATCCAGCCTCTAAGATTCGTTTCGTCACTTCAATATCCTCTTCACTGGGGGTCGGCACGCCGCTGGGGTGATTATGCGCACAAATTATCGAAGCCGCAGATCTCTTTACAGCCTCGCGAAATATCTCTCTAGGATGGACGATTGAAGCATTTAGACTGCCTATAAAAATCGTCTGCCTATGAATAATTTGATTTTTTATATTTAAAAAAAGAACTACAAAATGTTCTTGATTCAGTGAGGTCATATCAGGCATTAAATAGGCGGCGGCATCTTGCGGTGAACGTATCGTATATTTTTCATCGCTTTGTTTCTGAGCAAGACGTCTACCAAGTTCAATGGCTGCTAATATTTGAATGGCTTTAACCTCACCAATCCCTTTAATCGCAACCATTTCTTCTATAGTTGCATGTTTTAAATAATGTAAACGCTCAAAAACACTTAGTATGCGATTTGCAAGTACAAGTACAGACTCTTCTTTAGTGCCTGTCCTTAGTAAAATGGCCAGTAGCTCCTGATTCGATAAACTCATTGCCCCTTGTCGCAGTAGTCTTTCACGAGGTCGATCCTGTATATTAACGTCTCGTATCATCATTCTTGGTAAAACATCATTTGGCAAAAAAGCCTCACTCCTTCGCAAATTGGATAATATCGAGACCTACCAAATGCGTAAACAACGCTGCAAGTGGTAAGCCGACAACATTGTTATAATCTCCTTCAATTCGCTTAACTAAAAGTGTACCAGCAGTTTGAATGCCATAACCACCTGCTTTATCAAATGGGTCTCCCGAATCTACATATGCTTCGATCAGCTCCTGCGATAAATGATGAAAGACAACATTTGTCTCCTCGATAAATGTTGTTTCATTACCGTCAGGCTCAATAATGGCAACAGCTGTCATGACCGCATGATGCTTGCCTGATAAACGTAATAAGTGAGAAATTGCCTCCTCACGATCTGTTGGTTTATGAAGTAGCTTATTATCATAAACAACAATAGTGTCTGCTCCAATAATCGTTGCATTTGGCGCTTTTTTTGCCACATCCCTTGTTTTTAATAGAGCTACACCTTTTACATAATCTTGCATTGTAGTTGCCTGGACACTTGTCTCTTCTACTTCACTGGTGATTATGTCAAATGGAAGTGATAGCATTGCAAGCAATTCCTTTCGTCTAGGTGAGGCAGAAGCGAGCACTAGCTTGTGATTTGTATTAAACATTATCTGACCATTCCTCCTTATTAGTTATCATAACGGAGAATTTAGGTTTTGAAAATTTTCAAAAAATCAAGATAATGCTTATTTTGCCATCTTTCATGCTTAAAACTTCACTTGAAGACAAGTATTTTTCGATTTGTAATGGGCAAAAACATGTAAACGAATGATGCTAATATCGTTTGAAATTGAAGAGGCTGCCGCACCAATAGATTGCCAATCAGCAGGGAGTGTAGAATCCTTCGAATTATCCTTAAAATTTAATTTTGTTGCCTTTTTGTCAGCTAGCACAGATGGTAGCTCTG
The DNA here is from genome assembly GCF_042019215.1 of Lysinibacillus sp. RS11. Classification (NCBI taxonomy): domain Bacteria; kingdom Bacillati; phylum Bacillota; class Bacilli; order Caryophanales; family Bacillaceae; genus Lysinibacillus; species Lysinibacillus sp. RS11. The sequence continues at coordinate 3,425,004 of NZ_CP168124.1, forward strand.
CAATCGTAGCCTCCTTACAGCTGTCACTACTTACACTAAATGCTTTTTTAAATGTGGGAGGATCTTTTAAAAAGACTAGCTGACTTTCATCGGTTACCATACTTGTCCAAACGTAAAACTTCCCATCAACCTCGACAATGGCACTCTCTTTTAATGAAGGGTGTTCAGCTACAAACGAGCTTGCACTTTCATAATTTGAATAAACCCCCGCTTGACTTGCAAAAAACATAGTTCCATCCATCGCTTCACCTGCTGTCGGAATTGTTTCTGCGTCTGTATTTTTATTATTACTATTACTGGCTATATCACCGCCATTATTTTCCAAAGAAAATTGAGTGCTCGCTTGAAGAACACCTAAAAAAATAGCTACACCAAAAAGTCCCACTACTCCTCCAATAAACATCGCACGAAATATTTGTTTTTTCATGACCTGACTGACAATTTTCATTCGTCCATCACCTCTTCCTTCACGTATCAAAGCCTATCTATAAAAAGACAAGACTGTTTATGACTACAATTTGATATAAGTATATGTATAAAAGTATGTGTAAATGCTAATTTACTTCATTTTGATTTAGTAGTGGTTTTTGAGGTTTATCATAAAAATTAAATATTTTGTATCCAAATTTTTTACCATCGAATTCCCTTTTTGCGAAACATAAACTAGATAAAACCGTTTATAGCCTCTCTAATCTAATGAAAAACGGGCAAGTCACAAAACAACCATTAGCTTTCACCAAGAAAAACTCTCCAATCAAAATGTAATAGAGGAAATAGAAACATATTAGGGAAAAGTGCTTGAAGAAATCCGAGAGAGGATATCAGAATTTTAATAGTAATAGTAATAGGAGAATTATAATGAACCCTATTTGTCCCAATGACCTTGGAATAACTAATCTGCAAAAAAGCCCTACCGTTCACACAATAAAAAAGAAAATCAGGGCCTCTCTTTATAATGAGAACCTGATTTTCACTAGAAATTACATATTATACATTTTTTAATCTACTACGTACTTCAGTTAATAAATACAACGAACCCGTTACAATAGTTCTCGACTTACTTTCTGACTGTCGTTGTAAAAATTGAACATAATCTTCTAACACTGCTTTATGAGAAGCATTGGACAGCTCAAGCATTTTTTGAGCAGCCATCGCACGAGAATTACTGAAATCAACAAAGTAAAAATAATCACTTACCTGCTCAAACTGAAGCAATATCTCTTTTACAGCTTTATCAGCAAGAATGCCAATGACAAAAGAAATCTGCTCTTCTGGGAACTCATGTTTTATCGTTTCTATTAATTTCTCAGCACTCGCCGGATTATGAGCACCGTCTAAAAAAATATAAGGCAAAATTTCTTCAAAGCGTCCTAAAATGGTTGCGTTTTCCACAGCTTTTTGAATAGCCTCTTTACTAACTTGTATCCTACATGTGGTCGCCACTTCAAAAAAGGCTGTAATAGCAAGTGCCATATTATTCGCCTGATGTGCTCCCTTCATTGTGCGTATGAGCTCTGTAATACGGAAGCCATTATCATTATGCACATAACTCTCTCCATCATTTCTCTGCTCCACATAAAACTGATGATTTAACTCAAAAACGGATGAATGTATTTTTTTAGCTTCCTGATAAACTATATTCTTTGCCTCTAACGGCAACTCACCGATAATAACTGGACGATCCGGCTTAATAATTCCGGCTTTATGGCGGGCAATACTTTCAATCGTATCTCCTAAAAAATTCGTATGCTCTAATGCGATACTCGGGATGATTGACACAATTGGTGTAACCACATTTGTACTATCAAGTAAGCCCCCCATCCCTGCTTCAATAAGGGCAATATCTACATTACTCGCAACAAAATGTAAAAATGTTACAACAGTTAAAAGTTCAAAATCTGTTAATTTCCCACTAAGTCCAGCTGCCTGCATTTGTTGGAATACCCGATTCATTTCCGCTTCCGTAATTGCTCGGCCCTCTACTTGAATTTGGTCATGTACGTCCAAAATACAAGGAGACATAAATTTACCAACACGTAAGCCATGTTCTTTGGCGATTGATTCTAGAAATGTAAGAGTCGAGCCTTTACCATTAGTCCCTGCAAAATGCACGACTCGCAATTTTTTCTCTGGATTACCTACTCGTGCCAATGCCTCTTCAATTGCAGTTAGACCAGGCTTAATAACATCATCGCTTAAAACATTCCATTTTTCTTTATAACTATTAAATTTGGGGATCATCGTTGTTCCCCCTGTAGCCATTGTCGTATTTCAGCTATGAAATACAATGAACCTGTAATGACTATAATATCCTCATCATTTCTTTGATGTAGCACTGTTTGAACCATTTCACGCCAATCCACACTATACGTTTTGTTCGTATTTGTCGATAATGAAGCTAATTTTTCAGCAGGCATAGCATTCGGCAGTTCAATTTGTGTAAATGCTATTGATGTAGCAATACTATCCATTAAAGCAATACTATTCGCATGATCTTTATCTGACAATGCTGCATATATAAATCGATAGTTTTGATGTGGATATACCGTTTTAAGTGTTTGAATTATTGCAGCTGTTCCTTCTGAATTATGCGCTCCATCTAGTACTATATTGCCAGATAATTGCTCAAAACGTCCTGCCCACTGAGCGATCGCCAATGCTTGACGAATTGACTCATCTGAAATGTCAATTGCTCCATTCTCTCTTAACACGAGGATAGCTGTAATCGCTAGACTTGCATTATCTATCTGATGTGGCCCGGCCATTTTTACTGGGACATCTACCATCTCTACATTTGCTTTTTGGTAATTAAAGAGCTGTATATTAGCACTTTGCACAATGTTTTCAACCGTAAAATCTTTTCCTAAAACAAAGCATGGCGCATGACGCTCATTTGCTATCTCCTGGATAACAGTAAGTGCCTCTTCACTTTTAACCCCGACAACAACTGGTACACTTTCTTTAATAATTCCTGCCTTTTCAAATGCTACCTTTGCTAATGTATCTCCTAAAAACGCAGTATGTTCTAGTGAAATCGTTGTAATAATTGAAATAAGTGGCGTAACGACATTCGTTGCATCTAAACGTCCACCAAGTCCTGTTTCAATCAGTACAATATCCACTTCTTCATCCGCCAAGTATTGGAACATAATAAGTGTCACGACTTCAAAAAAGCTTGGATATTCACCTTTATAATGTGTCTCAATAATAGTAGAAACTTTGTTCATATAATGTAAAAATTGCGCATCAGAAATTTGATTTCCATTAATAGTTATTCGTTCATTGACACACTCTAAATGAGGTGAAGTAAAGGCACCAACTTTGTAGCCAGCATGTTGTAGCATTTCTCTTAGTGCATTCACTGTTGAACCCTTACCATTTGAACCCGCTAAATGAATAGCGCGTAGCTTGTCCTGCGGGTTACCTAGAATCTCCAGTACCTCTCGCATCAATACAAGTGGTGCCCGTTTATGATCAACTGCCTTTAACATAAAAATAAAATCTGTACATTCTTTCATCGATTTAAACAAAAGAAACACTCCCTCTTACTACAATATCTCTATTTTAGTACAAGTGATGCCCAATACACATATATTTCGAAAAAAACTCTTGTTTACTTACACCATTTCACTGAATTTTGAGGTGGGCGTCTTGTACCTGCCTCTTTGCTTTCGATACGATAAATTACTGCCCGTTCATCCGAGATAAAAATACCTTTCGCTATAATAATTACGAAATTCCGACAATTTACCATCAACTGGTAATTAATTAGCGAACCATACTATTCAACAACGGGTATAATGAATTGTTTTAAAAATACATTCCCTATAATGTATATCTTTTGGCGCATATAAAAACAGCGGATGACTTTTCATCATCCGCTGTTTCCTATTTACATATTTTTTAGTTCTTCTAAACGTTTTAATACAATCGCATGTTTACTTTCGTAATCGGCTAATTTTTCACGCTCCGCATTAACTAATGCTTCCGGCGCTTTAGACACGAATTTCTCATTCGATAATTTACCAGTTACAAGCTTCACTTCTTTTGCCCATTTTTCTAATTCTTTTTCAAGACGAGCAATTTCTTCTTCTAGATTAATAAGTCCAACAAGCGGTAAGAATAGCTCAGCTCCAGTTACTACTGCTGTCATTGACTGACCAGGAGCCTCTAAACCTTCTCCAATTGTTAGTGATTCTGGATTACAGAATTTTTCTAAGTACGCTTTATTGGCTTCAAGTACTGTAACCGTTGTAGCATCCTTCGCTGAAATATATAACGGCACTTTTTTGCTCATTGGTGTATTAACTTCCGCACGAATATTACGTACTGAACGTATAATATCCATTAGGAGCTTCATATTGTCTGCTTCCTCTGCAAAATGAAGATCCTCACGTACAGTTGGCCATGCTGCCACTGTGATTGATTCACCTTCATGAGGTAAGTGCTGCCAGATTTCTTCCGTAATGAATGGCATGAATGGGTGTAATAGACGCATCGTTTGATCTAAAACATAAGCTAAAATAGAACGAGTTGTTTTCTTAGCTGCTTCATCATCACCGTATAACGGTAATTTCGCCATTTCAATATACCAAGAACAGAAATCATCCCAAATGAAGTTATACAGCTCGCGGCCAACTTCACCAAATTCGTAGCGCTCTGCAAGAGATGTTACACGTTCAATTGTTTCATTCAAGCGAGTAAGAATCCATTTATCGGCAACTGATTTTTCACCAGTTAAGTCGATTTCATCATATGTCATACCTTCCATGTTCATTAAAGCGAAACGAGAGGCATTCCAAATCTTATTAGAGAAGTTCCATACAGCTTCTACTTTTTCAGTTGTATAGCGTAAATCTTGACCAGGTGATGATCCAGTAGCTAAGAAGTAACGTAATGAATCGGCACCGTATTGATCAATAACGTCCATAGGGTCTACACCATTGCCAAGTGATTTACTCATCTTGCGTCCTTCACCATCACGTACTAAACCGTGAATTAATACATCTTTGAATGGGCGCTGACCTGTAAATTCAAGACCTTGGAAAATCATTCGAGATACCCAGAAGAAAATAATATCATAACCAGTTACAAGTGTGCTTGTTGGATAGTAACGTTTATATTCTTCATTTGTCTCATCTGGCCAACCCATTGTTGAAAATGGCCATAGCGCTGAAGAGAACCATGTATCTAATACGTCTTCATCTTGTGTCCAATTCTCTGCATCTGCTGGCGCTTCTTTTCCTACGTAAATCTCACCTGTTTCATTGTGATACCATGCTGGGATTTGATGACCCCACCATAATTGGCGAGAGATACACCAGTCACGGATATTTTCCATCCAGCGAGAATATGTGTTTTCAAAACGAGATGGTACGAAGTTTACTTTTCCTTCTTCATCTTGTTGAAGCGCAAGTGAAGCATCAGCAAGTGGTTGCATTTTTACGAACCATTGTGCTGAAAGATATGGCTCTACAACAGCACCAGAACGTTCAGAGTGACCTACTGAATGGGTATGCTCTTCAATGCGAATAAGCACGCCTGCCTCTTGTAGATCAGCTACAATTTGCTTACGGCATTCAAAACGGTCCATACCATTATACTTGCCAGCAAGCTCGTTCATTGTACCATCTTCATGCATTACAAGAATACGTTCTAAGTTGTGGCGGTTCCCAACCTCAAAGTCGTTTGGATCATGTGCCGGTGTCATTTTTACAACTCCAGTACCAAATTCCATATCTACGTAGTCATCTGCTACGATAGGGATTTCACGACCAACAATTGGTAAAATAACTGTTTTACCAATTAAGTGTTGATAACGCTCATCATTCGGGTGAACTGCTACTCCCGAGTCACCTAGCATTGTTTCAGGGCGTGTTGTCGCTACTTCCACAAATCCTGAGCCATCAGCTAATGGGTATTTCATGTGATAGAAAGCACCTTGAACATCATGATAGATAACTTCAATATCTGATAACGCTGTTTTCGCAGCAGGGTCCCAGTTAATAATACGTTCACCACGATAGATTAAACCTTTTTCATATAATTGAATGAACACGGTTTTAACTGCATCGGAAAGACCTTTATCAAGTGTGAAACGCTCACGAGAATAATCTAATGCAAGGCCAAGCTTCGCCCATTGGTCGCGAATATGACTAGCGTACTCCTCTTTCCATTCCCATGTTTTTTCGAGGAATTTTTCACGACCTAAATCATAACGTGTAATATTATCTTCACGCAGTTTAGCCTCTACTTTTGCTTGTGTCGCTATACCTGCATGGTCCATTCCAGGTAACCAAAGTGCATCATACCCTTGCATGCGCTTCATACGAATTAAAATATCTTGTAACGTTGTATCCCAAGCATGACCAAGATGTAGTTTACCTGTTACATTCGGTGGTGGAATAACGATTGAATAAGGTTCCTTTTCACTCGTAGGCTGTGCCTCGAAAAATTTCCCTTGTAACCACCATTCATAACGACCCGCTTCAATGGACAGCGGATCATATTTTGTTGGCATTGAGATGTTTTCTGTCATTTTGACTCCTCCAGTTGATTCATTAGTTTCACCAATGTGAGATCGTACCAATCATTCTGTTTTATGTCTCATACCGAGGCACATTGACCAGAAGATTTAATGAAAATAAAAAAACTCCTAACGTCTAAAAGGACGAAGGAGTTTAAATTCGCGGTACCACCTTTAATTCCAGCAGAGGCGAGTTAAGCAGTCACTTTACACACATTCCATCAGGAAATAGCATGCACTACTTTGCTTAAGCCTTTTACTACTGGCTCTCAATTCGGTAACGGTGTTTAACCGGCTTTAACTACTGTTAGTTCACTAAAGCTGCTCGAGGGCTACATTCAATTAGGTACATATAGAAACTTTTCAGCTACCGTTTCCTCTCTTAAAATGTACTATTAATTTACTCTTCCCTGTCATAGCATCTATATTCGACTTTTTCACATTGTACCGCAGAATCGTACAATTTTTCAAGTGATTTAGTCATTTTTTAGGAAGCACTACAAAGTAAGTAGAAAAGGAAGTGAAAATTCAAATGCGACGACGTAAGTATAATCCCTGGCTTTTACCACCATGGATACGACAAGTTCGTTTTTATTGTAGAACGATCATCGTGCCAATTTGTGCTTTTCAATTTATACGTGTCATCATTATTCCAACATCCGGTGATTTCATCATCCTATTGCTCTTGCTACTTCTATGCTATTTACTTTTGAATGATATTATTTAAAACACGAACCTTTAGCGGTGTATAGTCTTCCGTTAAATCCCAAATCATTGATGGAACTTCATGCCAAGAGCTAGACTCACGAACTACAATATGACTTGAGGATTCTCTCAACACTGTTTTTTGCTCAATCGATGTAGTTTTTTCTTTTTTGGCTGAAGCTACTGTAGCTTCAGACTTTTCCTTTTGTGCTGAAAATGTTACAGCTTTTGATTTTTCTTCTTGTATCGAAGCAACTACAGCTGCAGGTTGTTTTACTTGCGCTGTTTCTTCTACAAGCGTAACCTTCTCTATTTGGGCTGAAGCATTTACAGCGATAGACTGTTCTTCTAAAACATGAGCTTTTTCAAATGTTTGCTCATGCTCATTAAAAATACTTGTAACCGTCCATTCGAGCTGACACATTTGATTTGTCAGTGTAGGTCGAATATCCTTGACCATTAAATCTTCAATAGCAGAATCCCTAGGTAAATCCACATTTAAAGGAACTGCATACTCAAAATACCCAGTATCTCCTTGAATATCAAGTGTATCAATTTGTACTAATTCTTCATCATCCATGAAAGCTTGCATGTCTCGAAAATCAAAGCGAACATGTGCAGTGATGTGATAAATACCCATTAATCTTAGTGAATCTTCTAGCTGCATTGTCTGCCACCTCGGTTTAATTTGCACAGCTGCTATTTCTGTTGGGCAGCCATAACCAGGAAAACAGAAAGTTTCACTCATATTCCAAGTTTTGTGTTCGATAATAATCCCTCCCCTTGCATCATATGAAGCTTCGGAGATTAATATGCTATAAGAATAGTAAATAAGGGTACTGATGATCAAGAAGGTTTTTCGACGCTCATCCCTTCTTGATAACTAATATAATTGCTTACAAAAGTTCACGTAGAAATTTTTATTTTTTCATTAAAAATGGCATACTAGAAAATACTTCTAGCATGCCATTTTACTGTTGGTTTAACAGCTTTATTATACATTCACCAATTTAATTTTATTTGCTACACGATCTGTTAACATTTGTGTTGCTTTTGGTACGATTGGCTTAAAGATTGGATTTAAAACAGGACCAGCTAATCCTCCTGCCTTTACTTCTAAATAGCCTGTCATTTTTGTATGATCTGCATCAATACTTTCTGCAAGGAAATAACCGTTCCCTGAAAAGTTATCAGAAAGTCCCTTTAATTCGAAAGTTACTTTAGTAGGTGCTAACCACTCTAAAATAGTAATTTCTACTTCAACTGTTTTTTTCAGAACACCGACGTTACCTTTAAACGTCCATGTTGAATGTTTTTCATCAATCATTTCATGTGCATTATAACCTGGGACAAGCTTTGCCCATTTTTCCATATCACTGACGAAATCCCATACATTTTCAATTCCTACGGGTACTTCGACTATGTGTGTGCCTGTTGCCATATCAATTCACTACTTTCTTTTATGAATAGATATATTATAAACGATTTCGCCCACAATTTGGCTATGCTGAAAGTTTTAATTTTGACAAAAAAAAATCTTCCAGTAAAAACGCTCGTCTTCCGATTTACAAAATTCAGAAAATCCATTCAAGATAAATCCATAGCTGTATTAAAGTGAGACTTTGAGTTGTTGCTCTCTATTTACATGCTACTTTCACGTAGAGTATGTTGATCGCTGTTTCACTTTTGCAGACACCTACTTTCCACTATGTAATTATCTGTATAAAATTATTACCTTTAAGGAATTTCATATTTTTACCTATGTACTGCTGCTTTTTCAGCTATCTAACTAATAGAGCAATTAAACAGGTTTACGAAGTGTTTTATCATGGATAAGCCAATGATTAGATTAGTGGAGGTTTAGACTTCATCGTCTCACCCTGCTGTAACAGTAAATCTTTCTTGCTAGTCATACCTGTTCATATTACCTAATATGTATAAATGTAGTATACTAGAACGAAATGTCCGATTATTCAGTCATTAAAACAACATAGCAATTAAGTTTAAGAACAATATTTTAGCTTGTTCAACTATTGGGCAAAATTATGTAGTTTAATCTTCTATAAGTATTAAAAGGCGCAAGCTGAATAGGGATAAATGGAGGGAAATATGGTGAAAAAACAACGTTCAAACAAAATATTAATTTTATTCGAGTTGATTTTTTATGCAGTATTACCTTATTTTATATGGAATTTTGGTAGAGAGCCTTTAGGTGATTATACAGCAATGCTAATTTCAACCATTCCCGGGATTGTTTATACCATTTACCGCTTTATTTTAGATAAGCAATTTAACATTACAGGCTTATTAATTTTATGCTCTCTAACACTAGGTACGACGGTTAATTTGCTATCAGGTTCAGCAGAGCAAATGATTTGGAATGGTGTATATCTAAGTCTCTTCTATACATTTCTTTATATTGTTACGCTAATGATTAAGCGTCCTCTTTCTTTATATTTTGCTGTTGATTTTGTATATTTGCAAGGTTATGCACGAATGGAGAGCCGAGCATTATTTTTTCAAAAAGGCATCTTTAAATGGTTTCAATTTATTCAGGTTATTTTCATCATAAGAGGACTTTTTATGGCAGGATTAACAGTATACCTACTCCAAAAATACGGAATTGATGGTTATGGTGGCATGTTGATATATAAGCAAATCGCAGGTTGGGCTTTCTCGATTTTACTTATAGGTATGTTCTTTTATATAAATGTCCCAGTACGAAACTTTTTTGCTCAGCAACAAAATAAATTACAAGACAACAATAATCTAGCTCTCCAACAATCAAACGCAACTGTTGAATAGGCTTTATTTTCTTCTTCTCCTAACAGGGGCTTTCGTTTAATAAAAATAGGGCATCAACGAAGTAGTTATAGAAGGCCCTAACAAGAAAAATGATTGAGCTGATTGAGTTTATTCCTTTTCTCTTGGCATTGCCTTAGATATTCCCGCAAATGTAAATGAGTTACGTCCTCAACATTGATTGTAGCTTTGTAAAAAAGATTGATTGTTTATAATAAAGATTGATAAAAATCATCTCTTTAGTTATCCTTTGAGATGATTTTTTTATTGGACATTTATGTTAAAACTGATCCTTATCTTGTAAAGAATTTCTTCCAATCCTTCCACCGTATGGTCCACTTTATCAAACGAACTTAACAATTGACCAAATGGTTGCTATTCAACGCTCTCATAAAATTGGCGTCAAGAATATAAATAAATGGAATTTACCGGTGAAGGGAGAATAATTGGGGGTTTGTGGTATTATATAGTTAGCGAAGAAATAGAATAAAATTTTCCAACGAGCTTCGCAAACAATTGAAATTACCAATAGAGGGTCCTACCGACAAAATGCTACAGACCAAATTACTGTAAGACACTTTTTGGAAGGATAAATCAGTTCCTACTTTTATAGAATAGGCTCTAAATGGTATTTACTTAGGTTATAGTAACAGCTAGGTTTTTAATAGCTGAGAATTAAAAGGAGAGATTTCATTATTTATGTTTAAAAATTTTTTTGGAAAGTGCTTAGTAACTTTTTTTGTTTTACTTTTACTTATCCCTGTATTTACAAATCAAAAGGCTTCAGCTAATTCACTACCTCAAAATGAAATGCGTGCAGCCTGGATTGCAACAGTATCTAATATTGATATGAAGGCAGGTATGAGTAAAACCCAATATACTCAATGGGTTCAAAGTACCTTAGACAAATTAAAAGCTGATAACTTTAATGCAGTTATTTTTCAAGTTAAGCCATTAAATGATGCACTGTACCCGTCTAAGCTTGCTCCATGGTCATCGTATATAACAGGCAATACACAAGGGACTAATCCGGGTTTTGATCCATTGCAAATAATGCTAGACGAAGCACATAAGCGAGGATTAGAACTTCATGCTTGGGTAAACCCATATAGGGTCACTATGCCTTCGCAATCTTTGACTAATCTTGCTGCCGATAATGTAGCCCGTAAAAATCCTAATTGGGTAGTGAAATACGGTAAACAATACTATTTAGATCCTGGTTTGCCGGAAGTTCAAAATTACTTATTATCAACCATAGAAGAATTAGTAAGCAACTATGATATCGACGCTGTACATATGGATGATTACTTCTATCCTTATAAAATAAAAGGAGAGACTTTTCAAGATCAACAAACTTTTAAAAAGTATGGTGGCTCATTCAAGAATATTGAAGACTGGCGCAGAAATAATGTTAATCAATTAGTAAAAAAGGTTTATGCAAGCATTAAGGCAATTAAACCTCATGTTCAATATGGAATATCTCCGTTTGGAATTTGGCGAAACAAAGGGCAAGATTCTACTGGTAGTAATACGAATGGAATGAGTAACTACGATGATCTTTATGCTGATACAAGACAGTGGATTAAAGATGGAAGTATCGATTATATTGCTCCTCAAATCTATTGGTCCAGAAATCATAAAGCAGCAAATTACTCTGTTTTATTAGATTGGTGGGGAAGAGAAGTTCAAACGTACGCAAAAGTCCATCCAGTTAATTTATATATTGGCATGGCCAATCATAAAGTTGGAAATGATTCTGATACTGCATGGAATAATAAGACGGAACTTGTCAACCAAGTAATCGCCAACAGAGCAAATAAAAATGCTCAAGGACAAATGCATTTTTCTCTAAGAAGTATTAACAATAACGCTCTTGGATATGCTTCTTATCTAAATCAGCAACTATACAATTATAAAGCTTTAACACCTACAATTTATTGGAAAGGCTCTGCAATACCTTTATGTCCAACTGATGTTAAATTGAGTAAAGAGTCTTTCGGCATGAAGCTTACTATTACAGATGAAAATAGTACTCAACCAAGGAAATATGTAATATACCGATTTGATGGAACAAAAGAAGGATCATATGAAGACGTTAAAAATATAGTAGACGTGGTTTATAACACACAAGGTAATACTATTTATGTAGATACTATTGCAAATAATAGTAAAGTATACACATATGGTATAAAGTCTATATCTGCTACAGGTGTGGAAAGTAAAACTGCTTTTGTTCTAAAATACGGAGATCCTTACCAGTAGCAATAAAGCCAACACCTGAAGGGCCAGAGAAACCAGAATAACCTGTAGATTCAAAGTCTATTAGTAGAAAATAATCGATCTTTTTTATTAAAACCAATCTTATATTTGAGGGATAAGAATCCATTTTGATCAATCTTTTTTCAAAATGGATTCTTTTTATTTATCGAAAAATGCTGGCTTGTGAAGAATTTTTGATCAAACTTTATTTTAAAGCAACATTGATTAGCCCCTTATCAAGGCAATGTTCAATAAATAGATAGAGTTTAATTTTGCACGTTTACTTAAGTATGTTGTTGAATCGTCTATCTGCAATAAATCCTCATGTGCAAATTTTATAAGCATACAAAAAACCACCTCCTATCAAATGTTAGAATTGATAAGAAGTGGTTACTAATTTGTTAATGGATTGAGAATTACACTACTTCATAAAAGGAACGTATTTTCGCTCTCTTTTTATCTTGCTAATTGTGCAAATACTTTATGGAAGGCTTCAACCGTTTTTGCGATATGCTCCTCCGTATGTGCAGTAGAAATGAATAATCCTTCAAATTGAGATGGCGGTAAGAAAATACCTTCCTCTGCCATTAGACGGAAATATTCAGCGAATAATTGTAAATCAGACGTTTTTGCTGAAGCAAAATCAATAACATCTTCATTCGTAAAGAAGAAACCTATCATGGAACCGGCACGATTAACAGTGTGTGGAATATTGTATTTCGTTGCTGCCTCTCGGAAACCAGCTTCTAATTGATCACCTAATTTTTTGAAGTATTCATACGTACTTTTATCTAGGCGAGATAATGTTTCATAACCAGCAGTCATTGCTAATGGATTACCTGATAATGTTCCAGCTTGATAAATTGGACCTGCTGGTGCTACTTGCTCCATAATCTCTTTTTTTCCTGCAAATGCACCGACAGGAAGTCCACCGCCAATTACTTTTCCTAATGTTGTCATATCTGGTGTTACATCAAAATAACCTTGTGCACAGCCATAGTCAACACGGAAGCCTGTCATCACTTCATCAAAAATCAACAATGTTCCATGTTCCTTTGTTAATTCACGTAAGCCTTGTAGGAAGCCTGGTAGTGGAGGCACTACGCCCATATTACCTGCGACTGGCTCAACAATTACTGCTGCAAGCTCTGAACCAAATTTTTCGAAAACTAGTTTTGCCCCTTCCAAATCATTGTACGCTACAGTTAATGTGTTACGTGCAATATCTGCTGGGACACCAGGGCTGTCTGGTAAACCTAATGTAGCTACACCAGAGCCAGCCTTAATAAGCAAGGAATCTCCGTGACCATGATAAGAGCCCTCAAATTTTAATATTTTATCGCGCCCTGTAACACCGCGAGCTACGCGTAAAGCAGACATCGTAGCCTCTGTCCCTGAAGACACGAAGCGAATCATTTCCATACCAGGAAGTCGATCTAATACTAATTTAGCTAATCGATTTTCTGTATAGCTTGGTGCTCCAAACGAAGAGCCTTTCGCCGCCGTTTCTGCAATTGCTTTGACAACTTCTGGATGCGTATGACCTAAAATAAGAGGTCCCCATGATAATACATAATCAATATACTCATTGCCATCAATGTCTTTAATGATAGCGCCATGACCAGACTCCATGAAAATCGGATCCATATTTACGGATTTGAATGCACGTACTGGACTACTAACACCACCTGGCATTAAGTTAATGGCTTCAGCATAAGCTTGTTTTGATTTTTCGTAAGAACGCGTCATTTATTTCTCCTCCAACCAACGTACAACATCTTTAGCATGATACGTAATGATTAAATCTGAGCCTGCACGTTTCATGCTAAGTAACGTTTCAAGCACTACTTTTTTCTCTTCAATCCAACCATTAATTGCAGCTGCTTTAATCATTGCATATTCACCAGAAACGTTGTATGCAACAATCGGTAATGTATAGTTATTTTTCACATCACGAATAATATCTAAATAACTTAGAGCTGGTTTAACAATTAAGAAATCTGCACCTTCTGCAATATCCGACTCTGCTTCACGGAATGCCTCCATACGATTCGATGGATCCATTTGGTATGATTTACGATCGCCAAATTGAGGCGCACCATCAGCTGCTTCTCGGAATGGGCCATAGTAGCTAGATGCATATTTTACGGCATATGACATAATCGGAACATTTTCAAAGCCAGCTTCATCTAGACCTGCACGAATCGCTGCCACAAAACCATCCATCATATTGGAAGGAGCGATGATATCCGCACCAGCTTTTGCTTGTGATACTGCTGTACGTGCTAAAACATCTAATGAAGAATCATTTAGAATTTGATCGCCTTCAATTAAGCCACAATGACCATGGTCTGTAAATTCACATAAACATGTATCTGCAATAACTAAAAGCTCTGGGTAACGAGCTTTAATAAGTCGTGTTGCTTCTTGAACAATACCATGATCATGGAATGCACCAGTTCCGACTGCATCTTTTTCTGCAGGTAAGCCAAATAAAATAACCGCAGGAATACCCAAAGCAACAACTTCATCAATCTCAGCTTCAAGTTTATCTAATGAAAATTGAAAAACTCCCGGCATAGAAGATACTTCGTTTTTAATATTTTCGCCTTCAATAACGAAAATTGGATAAATTAAGTCTTCTTTGTGTAAGTATGTTTCTTTTACCATAGATCGTATTGCAGCATTTGCACGCAAACGACGATGTCTTTGAAATTGTAATTTTGTCATTTTCTTTCTCCTACTTTCATTATTTCCTCGATGACTGCTTGCATTGTATATACGTTCGGCATAACATCCACAGTAGCACCGTAATGTAAAATAGCTGCTTCTGTAATATGACCGATTGCTGCTAGGCGTGCTGTCTCCCAACCAATTACCGAAGCTACATCCTTTGCGTAGACATCAACAGCGGAAGGGCTAGCAAAAATCACGGTGACGTCACTATTCTTATGGATACAATCCATAATTACTAGTTTTTGATCGTGTCGCTCAATCGTTTCATAAACTGTCCATTCCTCCAATTTAAAGGGCAGCCCTTCCTTCAATGTCTGTTTCGCTTTTTCTCCACGAATAAATAGACAAGTAGAATTGCTACCTACTACGCTAGGAAATTCTTGGACAAATACATCTGCACTAAATATAGAAGGCATAAAACTCACATGGAAGCCTAGGTTTTCTAATGCTGAAGTAGTTTTAGAACCAATAGAAGCAATCTTCACTTGAAAATTCTCAGTACTCAAATTAAAGCGTTGCATTTTACTAGCAAATGCATCTACAGCGTTTTGACTCGTAAAAATGAGCCAATCAAATTGACGCGCAACCTCTAAACGCTCATCATCATTTCTATCGATCAGCTCGCAAGTTTCAATCAACGGGGCAATTACTGCTTGTCCACCTAAAGCTGTAATGTCATCTATAATGGTTGTCGTCTTAGATGTACCTGTCAAAATAATTGTTTTACCTTCTAAAGGCAAATTACTTTGCATCTTGCTCTGCCTTTACTCGTTGAATTAATTCAAAAGCACCTTGCTTCGTTAAAATCTCAGCAAGCTCTTTCCCAACTGTTGCCGCATCAGTGCCAACTACTGTTTCCTTGTAAACAACTGAGGCATCTGGTGCAGCAACAAGACCAGTTAATGTAATTTCTTCCCCATTAGACTTCGCATATCCTGCAATAGGTACTTGACAGCCACCATCCATAGCCGCTAGGAAAGCACGTTCTGCATGTGCTTCTTGCCATGTAATACTATCTGTTAACTTGCCTAATTCCACTAATAGCTCCGTATCGTCTCCACGGCATTCAATACCTAGAGAGCCCTGTGCTACTGCTGGTAGACAATCCTCTACAGGTAAAAACTCAGTAACTACTTCATCGCTCCAACCAAGGCGTTTTAGTCCAGCCGCCGCTAAAATAATGGCATCGTATTCATCAGTTTCAAGTTTAGCTAAGCGTGTATCTACATTTCCACGAATCCATTTAATTTCTATATCTGGGCGGACTGTTAAAAGTTGAGCACTGCGACGAAGAGAACTTGTCCCAACTACAGCTCCTGCTGGAAGATCAGCAAATTTCACATGCCCTTTTGAAATAAATGCATCACGCGCATCTTCACGGGGTGGAATACAGCCAATTACTAATCCTTCTGGCAGTATAGCAGGCATGTCTTTCATAGAATGAACAGCAAAGTCAATTTCTTTGTCATAAAGTGCTTGTTCAATTTCTTTTACGAAAAGTCCTTTACCTCCTACCTTAGATAGCTGCACGTCTAAAATTTGGTCGCCTTTCGTGACAATTTCTTTCACTTCAAACTCAAATGGTGCACCAGCTGCTTTTAACTCATTAATAAACCAATTTGTTTGCGTTAAAGCTAGCTTACTTCTTCTAGAACCTACAATAATTTTTCTCAACAGTCTCCAACCTCTCTTCTAATACCATAAATGGAATCGCGATAAACTACTTCCTAAAAAGAAGTTAACAACAACTAAAAGATAAGCGTATATATGTACCCACGCATAAGTTGTCCCTGTCAGCTTACTTTTACGATTCACATACAATATAAAGCAATACAAAATTAAAATAATAAAGGACCCAATAATCTTCGCATCAAAAACCGAAAGAGTATCTAGCGTTAGTAATGCCCATTCAAACCCTAAAACTAAACTTATAAACAGCACTGGGATCCCAATGAAAAATGACACATTCATCCAGCTGCTTGTCTGTTGTAGTGATGGTAGCCTTGTCCATAAATGTGACCACTTTTTCTTTTTAAGCAAACGATATACGACTAAATACAATATCGCAAAAACAAAAGTTAATGTAAATGCTGCATACGATAACATCGCAAACGATATATGAATAAAAAGCATTTCCGAAATTAAAGTATCGCT
This sequence comes from Lysinibacillus sp. RS11, assembly GCF_042019215.1. Lineage (NCBI taxonomy): Bacteria > Bacillati > Bacillota > Bacilli > Caryophanales > Bacillaceae > Lysinibacillus > Lysinibacillus sp. RS11. The sequence goes on from NZ_CP168124.1 coordinate 3,442,186, forward strand.
AACTGCTCCCGTTGGTCGTTTCGGCATAAAAGTAAAAATACTAGCGAACAAAAACCCTAGTATATTAATAATGAACACCGGAAGATCAACTCGTGCAATACAGTGCAGAATAATAGATAGTGTTACGAGCAGCCAGGAATAAAAGAGAATCCCTTCAGACAAGGATAAAATCGGAAAACGCTTCGTTTCCACAAAAGTTAATATAATAACGGCACCTTGAATTACCCATACGAATGAAACAAGCCAAAAAGCAATTCGCCTTGCACGTACTTGCTTATAAAAGTAATCAGTAAAGTAAAATACTAGACTGATCGCGTACAAGACGATTATCACTTCGTAGAGCCTTGTCATTGTCAAATCAGCCAATAGACATCCCTTCTTTATATTGAAAGTGCTAAAGTGGTGTACTTTAGCCTAAAAAAAAAACGTTTTCGTATCCTTAGTTTACCATACAGATACGAAAACGCCTCATTTAATATCAGTAGAAAATCTCGTTCGCGGGAAAAGCTCAAAGGATCAACTTTTACTTCTAAAGTTGCACCGCGAACATTTAGACATCTTTAGAAAGAGTACTTTGGTTCAGTGGAAGATTGTGATGACTGTAAGCGTTCTTTGCGTTCAAGCTCTTGCTTTGTCATTGTAGCAATTTCAGCTTCCACAGCGTCCTCAATACCGAAAATTTGTTGGAATAAACGTAACTGTTCATTTGCTTTTGATGAATTTGCCATTTCCTTAGCTTGTAGAATCGGTTCTTTTAACAATTGATTAATAATGGACTTTGTATGCTTACTCAAAATTTTACGTTCTCGATCCGTTAAATCTGGCATTTTATTTTCAATACTAATCATTGTCTCTTCTTGAATATGACTCGCTTTTTTACGTAATGCTGAGATGACTGGGACAACGCCAAGAGTGGCAACCCAATCTTTAAACTCTATAACCTCTTTACTAATCATTGAAGTAATATCAGCCGCAGCGTGTTCACGCTCAGCTAAGTTTGCTTCAACGATGCCTTGTAAATCATCTATATCATATAAGAAAACATTTGGTAAATCCCCAACATGTGGATCAATATCACGTGGAACTGCAATATCTACCATAAATAATGGTTTACCTTTACGCAAACGTTCAACAAATTGCATCAATTCATAATCAATAACATAATCTGTTGCACCTGTAGACGTAATTAAAATATCTGCTTCCAGTAACGAACATTGTAGTTCCTTCATGGATTTTGCTTCGCCGTGGAATTTAGCTGCTAAACTTTCTGCTTTTTCGAACGTACGGTTAATAACGGTTACTTTCCCTACACCGCTACCGTAAAGGTTCTCAATTGCAAGTTCCCCCATTTTTCCTGCACCTAAAATTGCCACATGTTTACGTTTTAAAGATCCGAATATTTTCTTTGCTAATTCAACTGCTGCATAAGAGACTGATACCGCGTTCTCACCGATAGCCGTTTCATTATGTGCACGCTTCGCAAATGTCACCGCTTGTTTAAATAGCTGATTGTATATCGTTCCCGTTGTTCCAATCTCTTGTCCACTTAAGAAGCTTTTCTTTACTTGTCCTAAAATTTGAGTTTCGCCAAGTACCATCGAATCAATTCCAGCTGTCACTTTAAATAGATGCTCGATTGCCTCATCTTCTTCACGAATTGTTAAATACGAAGAAAATGACTCCACCGGCAAGTCGAACCAACCTGCTAAAAATTGTTTAACAAAATGACGTCCAGTATGCAATTGATCAACTACTGCATAAATTTCTGTACGGTTACATGTCGAAACAATCACATTTTCTAATATACTTTTCTGTTTTTGTAGCGCTTCCATTGCCTGTGGTAGTTCACTCTCAATGAATGATAACTTTTCACGAATTTCAACTGGCGCTGTTTTATAATTCAAGCCTACTACGATGGCATGCATGAATAACACCTCTCACGTTCTAATTCATAAATCTCATTATAGCACAGTTCGACAAGAGTTCATCTATTATTTGTGAACATGTCATGAAGAACTGTAATTCGTCATCTACATTAGAATTATTATAAATTAAGTGTACCAAATTATACGTCCTGTTTCAAATTTAATGTTTGATCCTAAATCTTTATAAAGAATCCAGGTGTATTAATTAACCATTTTTATATTTCCTTATTAATCGGAAGGTAATGATTTGCTCTGTGCGAAAGCGGAGCGGCAGCAACAAATGTTTTATCTGTGCGAAAGCGGAGCGGCAGCAACAAAGCGCCTATCACAACCCCACGTTATGGTGATGAGCAAAAAAAGCTGAACTAATTGTTAGAATTAGTTCAGCTTAAAAATAACTTTTATCTATTAATTTGTGATTGTCGCAGTTTTTAAAGCAATAATTTTACCATCTTTATCATATGCTATAAACTCTATTTCATCATTCACTTTGAAGTCCTGCATCGTTTGAACTGGTTTTGTTAGCATGTAGACATTATCACTACGCTTCGTCAATTCAAATTGTACATCACCACTTAGAGAAGAGAAACGTACATTTACCTTTTCAACATTTGCACAATTACCATTAATTCTAGCATTCATTGTAATATTGCCTTTGCGTAATGTGACAGTCGTTTCTTCAAATAAATCTTCAGGATTTACGCAACTTGAAGACGATGTTTTATATAAAATTGAATCAATAATTTTTTGGAATACTTGATGTAATTGTAAATTATCAATCGCGTGATAATAAGCGCCACCAGTTTCAGCAGCCAACTGCGTTAAAATCACATCATTCACTTGTGATTTTTTGCCCATACTCACTGTATAAACTTTAACGCCTTGCTTCTTGGCATCGTTCAGCACTTTTGTCATCTTCGATTTACTTGTCTTACCATCTGATACGACAATGATCGCTTTCGAAGTTTTCGTATCATTTGAGAATTTAGACAGTGCTAGTTCTACACCTGCAAAAATATCTGTAGCACCCTTCTCTTTTGATGCTTTATACAGATCTTTTTTCAACACATTTTCTGTACTACCTTCTCCAAGTACAGTAGCTTTTGTATTTGTTTCAATAACAATATTGTTTTTAGCTTTGAGTTGATCGATGACGTCAATCATTTTCTTACCACGATAATTTGACTGATCCATAGCTTTCATAGACGCAGAGTAATCAACTACGTATGCGACCTCCGTTGCTAAAGAAGAAGAATTTTTACTGAAGTAAGGATTAGTGAAGATTTCCTTAGTAAATGTTTTATCTTTTAAATCTTTCAATATTGTTGCATAACGAGGATCAATTTTATTTACTAATGTTGCTTCAACTTTAGATTTCCCATAAATAACTGAATCGAAGTAAGCTACAGCTGTTCCTGGTCCCCCTGTTTTATCTAGATAATCCGAAGTATTTGTAACAAATGAAGCTGTTTTCTCAACACCGTTAAATTTAATTTTTACTGTTCCTTGATAGTCAGTAATAGGTTCTCCACCTGGTCTCACTAATGTAACCATTACTTTTGTATAACGATCTTTACCAGATGGTCTTGATGCCGCGTCCGCACTTTCCTTTAATGCTTCCACTCGTTTTTTATAGGCTTCTACTTGACCGAGCAATTTCCCACCTTGGTATTTTAATAATACTGTTCGATCATAATTACTCAAACCTGTTAAAATAGCATAGATTTTCATCACACTATCATAATGCTCTAGCGTCAGTTGTTTTTCCTCTGGCATATAGCTCATAAGTTGAATAATAGAACCAACTGGGTTAATGTTCTCAACCTGCGAGGCAATCGCATCATCAATTCCTTGAATACGATAAATTGGACGCCCATCCTCTGAAATCATATACATAATTTCTATCGTCTTTTTATCATTAACAGAATCTTTTAAGCGTTTTTGAATAATCGTTTCAAATAGCCAGACTGAAATATTGTAGTTTTCAAATTGTAAAATGGCATTTTTATAACCTAATGCAGGATATTTTTTATCACTACCACCATATTGTAAATAAACATTTTCAACTTTTCCTAAAGCATTCGTTACATTTGTTTGTTGTCCAATACTAAATAGCTTTTCTTCTGGATTAATCCAATGGACATTAATTATATTTTCTGTAAAGAACTCTGGTAATTTTTCAAACGGTACATATGGAGGCGTTACACTTCCATTATCATCAGTATTTGCCGGATCATACACTTGATAATCAATGCGCATTTCTGGCTGAGGCGAATAATGTACTTGTGCATTTAGTTTTTCACCCTCAAGACATTTCATAGCAGGGTCTGTGTTGTTAATAAGCTCAAACGAAATTGTATCACGTACAGATTTTGTTAGTTTTGGCGCAATAACAATTGCAGATACAGTTGAGCCGTCTGATTGTACATTACGAACAGCTTCACCTGATGTGTCAACGATTTTTGCACCATATGATGAAGTTACACGGAATGTGTAAGACTTATCGTCAGGAATTGGATCTCCTTTACAAGTCTTTAAAGATACAGTAATTAGCGTTGAATCTTGGTCATTTGCGATTAAATTTGGTTTTTCAATATCGATACTTTGTAGTGCATTATTGACATACTTTGGTCCAGTAAAATCATTAGAATTGTCCTTCGGCTCTTCAAAGTCTGCGTTGTTTGAGCCCATGAAGCCTGGTGGTAAAGTGATTTTATCGTTATCACGGCCCGCTGCAGTACGTTTTAATCCTTGTACAGCAAAGTTGCCGCTTTGCACAGCACGATATAAAAACTCAGCAATATCTCCACGAGTTAGCTTTGTAGAAGGATTAAAATCGGCAAATGTCTTTTTACCAGTGCTTCCTATTGAAATATCGTTTGTGTATAAATATTGAACTGCCTGAGGCTCATCTAAATCTAAGCCTTTAAAGGCAGCATATATACGTGCAAACTGTCCGCGTGTAACAGCTTTTGAACGATTGGCTGTAGTATAGGTACCATTAAAAGGTAAATAAAAATCACTATAAAAATTATAAGCTACACTGTCGTTATATGTTAATGCATAGTTTCGATCAAGCTTTGCAAACATTACGACAAGCTCTCGCTCAGTAATCTGTTCATTAGGTAAAAAGTTATTAGCGCTATTCAATGAAAGTAAATCATTATCGACTGCCCATGAAATAGCTTTGTAATTGCTATTATTTGTTGGTACATCATTTATTGTCGTAGCTGCCTGAGTAACCGCTGGAGTTGCTGTCACAAAAACTAGTACGAAACAAAGCAATGATAGAAATGCTTTTTTAGCATATGTCATTTGTTTCAGTCCTTTCTTTAATTAAAGAACAAGATGTCGTCGCGATAGTTTTGTTTTAAGTCGTTTTCTAAATATTTTAAGAAACGTTCTAATGCTACAGATGCTTGCGCTCGCGTTAACTCTTGGTTTGGATTAAAACGACCTGTTACAGAGTCACCAGTCATTAACCCTAATTCATTTGCAATGTAAATACCGTCTTTAGCGTACGGTGGAATTTGTGCATCATCCTTAAATTTTGTTACATAACCTGGGTCTGGCGCTTTGTTTTCAAGTCCTAATGCACGCACAAAAATCGTAGCGGCTTGGGCACGTGTAATTGGATTATCTGGTTTAAAATACTCTGGCGTCACACCTTTAATAATTCCCTTTTTAACCGCAGATTCAATATAGGCATAATCTTTTAAAGAAGGTTTCACATCTTTAAAGATACTTGTAGCCGTTGTTTTTTTCGATTTTTTTTCTTCCATAACACGCAAGTCAACTGCCTTACCAATGGCTGTTGTAAAATCAATTCGCTTCATTGGTGTATTTGGCGAGAAGAAGTTACTTGCATCAGAATAAATACCTAATGAGTATAATTTTTCAATAGCTCCCTTAGCGTAATGATTTGTTAAATCACGGAACTTAGGAATAATTAAACGTTCAATTGTTGGCATATATTCTTTGTCTAAGTTAACTGTACCTTTTTGTCCAGAGGCTAAATCATACGTATATTCAGAAATTATATCCTTGTTACTAACAACTGCATAGCCTCCATCAAAGCTACCTAAACTCCCTAGATTTTCCTCGTAGTTTAGTACACGTGATTTACTTGTAGATAATCGATTTTTAACATGACTTGTCTTACCATCACTATAATTATATACAGATTCTGTAATTTGCGTTTCTGTTGCTCCCCAGAAGTTTTCATAGCCCGCATGTCGACTATCCGTATCAATCGTTACAGTATTTTTGACTGCATTTTTCCCAGTCCCAGTTTGATAAGCATATGTTTTTCTCGAAATCACATTCCCTGAGTAATAATCAGAGGCTGCACGATTGTCCGTTACTGTACCTTGAGAAAATTGGTAATCTACCAATGTGTATGTTATTTTCCCAACAACAATTTTCTCTGTATACTTTTTCACTACACCATTCGATGTTTTTTGACCAATCGAAGCATGATCTACAACATCAGATTCATATGCAATATTTCGTGTCAGTGTAGCACCATTACTCGCTGTAAGCTTTAAACTATGTGTTTCAGTTACCTTACCTTTAGATTCTTTTTGTGAAATTTTAATGTCTTTACTAGTGCCTTTAAATATAATAGGTGTTCCTGTAATAAAAACAGCTTCCTCATATGTATACTCATTTTTTACTGCACCTGTTGTTTCTAATGTAGCAGCTGATGCATTTACTGGGATCGTCATTCCAATAACTACAAAAGCAAGAACAACTAACATGAATTTAGATAAATGTTTTCGCATTCGTTTTTGTGTCCCTCTCTTTCATTCAAATGCATACTTCATATACGAAGTTGTCAAATATGTTATTCAACTCAAACTTAAAATCTGCTCGTCTTCTGCAAGTATGCTTTTACGTTTCACATAACTAAAATAAAGAATACTATTTGCAGAAGATTTGCAGATTCTATTTATTAATCAACTAATACAAAATGAGCTTTGCCAAAACGATCTGATAATACTACTAAACGATCAGCTGGTTTTAAATCCGATGGTTGAATAACTTTACCAGCTTTAATAAGCGTAGCTTGGTTAATATTCATATCTACCATTTCCCCTGCTTCATACCATCGACCATTTTGCCATTGACTAACGCTCTTCACATTAATCGTAGCTGGATATGTCGATTTTACTGACTGTAGTTTACCAGTTAACATCAATGGTGCAACAGGCTTAGCTTTATTAAGAATATGAAGGGCCTGTACATGTCCATCTTTCACATAGAAGTAACCATATTCACCTTCAGATAAATGAAGCTCAATATCAGGGACTACACTATATGTTTTGTTGCCATCATCGACCATTGCCTTCGTTGAATTACTAACTGACAGTACAGTACGATCTGTTTTCTTGAAAACATTTGACTCGATCTTCATTGCGTCATCGATTTCAATTAAATAGCCGTCCGCTTGTGATAAACGTCCATAATATAATTCATGACCTGATAAGTTTGGTGACATAAAGCTGTCACTTGTTACTTGAACAACTTGTGCATAATGATCGCGCGCAGCGCCGTCTGAAATAACAAAAGCCGTACCATAAGCCATCAATCCAGTAGGTTCGATTAAACGACCATTTCGAATTAATATCGTTCCATCGTGGAAGTACAATGTACCTGCCGATTTAAGTTTTAATAATTTATATTCTGTATCTACAGAAAGCATAGGCTCATAATAAGTACGCTCGTTATTTTTCAAAACAACAATCTTCTCAATGACTTCTTTGCCGAATTGTTTAACGGTCGCATAGTATGCTTCACTGCCAATATAATTTTTTAGTTGGCCTTTTTCAATCTTTGTATTTCCAACATAAATCGGTACCTTTGATGAAAAATCCATCGTTGATAAAGCTGTTGTTGTGCTTGAGCCAAATTGCCAATTTACAAATGCATGTTGATTTTTTACAGTTAACTTATTTGTATTGGCATTAACTGCTTGTATTTCACCTTTATATAGGTTTTCAACTAATGTACCTGTCTCACTAATTTCTATTTTTGTGACAATGGATGTATTTGGGTTTTTAAGATTAAGTTTTACTCGATCCCCTACGTACAGTGCACTAATATCGACAGCTGAAGAGTTCTTTTGATAAGTTGTATCTTTATTGATATAGTAGGTTGTTTCCTCCCCAATATCTGGCTTCAGCGTAATGAATAACCCATTTGGATCGATACTTGTCACTACTCCAGCAAGTTTTTTAGTATTTTGTCCAACTGGTGTAGATTCTGTTTCTTTTTCTTTTTCTGCTGTGGTATTGGAAGTACCTCGTAGCTCAACAACACTTCGAAGGGAAATATCCGCTTCTACTTTCATACCCATCTTAAATCCTTCAATTGTTGTTACTGTATTATTAATATACAGACGGGCATTATCATTTATATTGTATGTAACTGTACGACCGCTATCATTTTGCAAAGTAATTTTACTAAGCTTTTTTTCTATTACTCCATTAGAATTTGCATATTCCGAAAATGTTACATCAACAAAAGTCCCAGTTACCATTTGCTCAGCATGCGCTGTTTGATTTGATGAAAATCCGAGAACCGTTAGAAATAAAATCAGTAATATGTATGGAATTTTCTTCAACAAATCCCGCCTCCTTTAAAAGTTGCTATTTATACAGTATATCGTATTATTGGTAGTTTTTCCTATTAAAAAAGTTACAAATTAGCATATTGTCCTTTCTTTATAACAGCTACCATTAGATATAAAGATAGAGGTAGCTTCTAACTTCAAGCTACCTTTTCCTTCATCACACTTGAATGTCAATTGTATGTCCAGATGTCGGATGTGGAGCATCTAACATTTCAACTAACTGTTCAGAATTTTGTTGCTGCATGTCCATAGCTTGCTTTGTTACAGCTAGCGATACGTTTTGCATTAAAGTCGCTTGATTCATTGCAATTGATAAAGCCGCGATATCCATATAGTCCACCTCCTATCTGATTTATCGGCCAAATGTTTCAATCATCAAGCGATTTCCCCTTTTTTCTACATAATTTTCTGTTGCTCTCGCTACTGGGAACCTCCACAACTTTCGTAACAAAAAAAAAAACATCTACTGTCCTAAATATTAGACGCAATAGATGTTTTTTTATCTTCATTTAGCAGATCTTTTCTGTGCGAAAGCGAAGCGACAGCAACAAAATGTTTTAGTAGCAAAAGGAAAGCCTCAGTTACAGAGGACTCCTACCTCTAAAGGTGGTAAGTTGAAATGTGGAATAGTTCCTTTTTCAATGGATGTCCAAACACCTACTGCATGAAGATAAATATCCTCCGAAGGATAGCATTACATTTTATTTTCGATAGTACGCCAAGCTTCTTCAAAGCCAATTCCTTTTTCTGAAGAAAAGACAATAATTGGATCATTTTTCTCCATATCTAGCGTTTCTTTCACGATTTTTTTATGCTTATCCCATTTACCTTTTGGAATTTTATCTGCCTTTGTTGCAATGATAATACAAGGAATATTGTAATGCTTTAAAAAATCATACATCAAACGATCATCAGCTGTAGGGGGATGACGTAAATCAACAATTTGTACGACTGCCTTTAATTCATTGCGCCCTGTAAAATAGCGCTCGATCATTTTTCCCCATGCTTCACGCTCAGTCTTTGAAACCTTTGCATAACCATAGCCCGGAACATCTACGAAAAACAACTGTTCTTCGATTTTGTAAAAATTAAGCGTTTGTGTTTTTCCGGGTTTAGAAGAAATACGTGCTAAAGCTTTACGACCGATCATTCGGTTAATGAAGGAAGATTTCCCTACATTTGAACGACCGGCTAGTGCAAATTCTGGCAGTCCATCTTCTGGATATTGGTCTGGTCTTACAGCACTTATGACCATTTCGACATTATGGACTTTCATGTTCTTAAAAACCTCCGTCCAGTGCATAGGCCAATACTTCATCAGCCGATGACACTAGTTTAAATGTTAGTTGTTCGCGTACACTCTCAGGAATATCTTCAATATCTCGCTCATTATCTTTTGGACAAATAATTGTTGTTAAGCCCGCTCGATGTGCACTGAGTGTTTTTTCCTTTAAGCCACCAATTGGCAACACACGTCCGCGTAATGTAATTTCACCCGTCATGCCAACCTCACGGCGTATTGGTCGATGTAACATTGCGGAAACAATTGCGGTTGCCATTGTAATACCTGCTGAAGGTCCATCTTTTGGCACAGCTCCTTCAGGAACGTGAATATGAATATCATGTGTTTCAAAATATTCTGCATCCACTTTTAGCTCTTCCATCTTTGTACGGACATACGATAAAGCCGTTTGAGCAGATTCCTTCATGACATCGCCTAGCTTCCCAGTCAGCTGCAATTTCCCTTTACCAGGTGTTAATGATACCTCAATTTGCAATGTATCACCACCCACAGTTGTATAAGCAAGCCCCGTAGCTACACCGACTTGATTTTCCTTCTCTGCTTGTCCATAACGGAAGCGATGTTTGCCTAGTAATTCTTCTAGTGACTTTGAGCTAACTGTTACTCGTTTCTTCTCACCTGAAACGATAATCTTAGCAATTTTACGACATAGTGTTGCGATTTGACGCTCTAGTCCTCGGACTCCTGCTTCACGTGAATAATAACGAATAATATCTATTACCGCTTCATCTTTAATAATAACTTGTGTTTTTTTCAAGCCATGCTCTTTTAATTGTTTTGGTATTAAATGGTTTATTGTTATTTGCACCTTTTCAATTTCTGTATAACCAGCAATTGAAATTACTTCCATACGATCTAGTAACGGTCCAGGAATTGTACTTAAATCATTGGCAGTTGCAATAAATAATACATTTGATAAATCGTAAGGTTCTTCGATGTAATGATCGCTAAATGTATTATTTTGGGCTGGATCTAAAACTTCAAGCATTGCTGCTGCAGGATCTCCCCTGAAATCATTAGACATTTTATCAATTTCGTCTAGTAAGAACACGGGATTAATCGTCCCTGCCTTTTTCATACCTTGGATAATACGACCTGGCATTGCCCCAACATACGTACGACGATGACCACGAATTTCTGATTCATCACGTACCCCACCTAATGAAATACGGATAAATTTACGATCCAAGCTTTCCGCAATAGATCGAGCTAACGACGTTTTACCGACACCTGGAGGGCCAGCTAAACATAATATTGGTCCACGTAACGAGTTTTTCAACTGTCGTACAGCCAAATATTCCAATACACGTTCTTTTACTTTTTCTAAACCATCATGATCACGATTTAAAATGTTTTCTGCATGTTCGATATTCATACGGTCTTCAGTCGCATTTGTCCATGGTAGCGCTACAATCCAATCAATGTAGTTTCGGATTACGCCACTTTCCGCACTAGCTCCTGGTAACTTTTCATAGCGATCTAACTCTTTAAGCACTGCTTCTTTCGTTGATTCAGGCATTCCTGTTTCGTCAATACGCTTACGTAATTCAGCTACTTCGCCAGTTTTTCCTTCACGATCCCCTAGCTCTGTTTGAATAGCTTTCATTTGTTCACGTAAATAATATTCTTTTTGCGTACGTTCCATAGATTGCTTAACTTTTGTACTAATTTTCTTCTCAAGATCAAGCACTTCTTGCTCGTCGTGCAAACGAATAATTAAATGATCTAGACGTTTTTTGACACTGAGCATCTCCAATACTTCTTGTTTATCAGCAATCTTAATTGGCAAATGTGATGCAATGATGTCTGCTAAACGACCTGGCTCTTCAATGTCTACCACAGTATTAATGGTTTCAGATGTAATCTTATTAGAGGCTTTCGCGTATTTTTCGAAATACGTTAACAACGTGCGCATTAAAGCCTGTGTTTCAACATCCTTATCGATTGGTTCTTCCTTAACATCGATGTCTACAACCGTATATTTTTCCAACGCTTGATAGTTACTCCACGAAGCACGGGCTACACCTTCCACTAAAATACGCAGTGTTCCATTTGGTAATTTTAGCATCTGCTTAACATATGCAATCGTGCCAATTGTATATAAATCTTGTTCATCAGGCTGTTCATCATGCATTTCTTTTTGTGTTACCAATAATATCAATTGGTCCTCTAACATTGCCTGTTCTAGCGCTGCTACAGAACGATTTCTACCCACATCAATATGTAACACCATCGACGGGTATACTAAAAGTCCACGTAAAGGCAATAATGGTACATTTGTTGTTTTTTGTATTGTCACCATGCGGGTATTCACCTCCGTCAAAATTTTCTTGTTCACATCCCGCGCTACTAGTATGTGTCTAAAAAGTCGATTCACACTAGTTTATCAAGCGAGCCAAAAATTTCATTTTTTATAGCCGGCTTTATGTATGAATGAATAAAAAGCTGACTATCGATATGTGCGAATATTGCACAATCGAAGTCAGCTAAATTACTCTTTATCTCATAACAATAGACAGCCACGCTGTTCGTTATGCTGAAGTTTTTGTGTCGCTACCTTCATCGAGTTCCGTGCCATCTTCAAGAAGCAATTTCGGTTTTTCTTTATCCGTAATTGTTTTTGCAGTAATGATACATTTTTTCACGTCTTCACGTGAAGGTAATTCGTACATTACATCAAGCATTGTTGACTCAATAATTGAACGAAGACCACGTGCACCCGTTTTACGTTCAATTGCTTCTTTTGCAATTTCCGCAAGGGCACCTTCATCAAACTCAAGCTCAACACCATCGAGTTCAAGCATTTTTTGATATTGCTTAGCTAGTGCATTTTTAGGCTCCGTTAAAATTTGAACAAGCGCAGCCTCGTTTAATTGCTCTAGACTTGCAAGTACTGGTAATCGACCGATGAATTCTGGTATAAGACCAAATTTCAACAAATCCTCTGGAATTAGCTTTGCCATTATTGAGCCTTCATCCACATCGATTTTGTTTGGATCTGAACCAAAGCCAATTACTTTTTCACCCTGACGACGTTTAATAATGGATTCTATTCCATCAAACGCTCCACCCACAATGAATAAGATGTTTGTAGTATCGATTTGTAAAAACTCTTGATGAGGGTGCTTACGTCCGCCTTGTGGTGGGACACTCGCAACTGTTCCTTCTAAAATTTTAAGAAGGGCTTGTTGTACACCTTCACCTGATACATCACGTGTAATAGATGGATTTTCAGATTTACGCGCAACTTTATCGATTTCATCAATATAGATGATTCCTTTTTCAGCACGCTCAATATCGTAATCTGCCGATTGAATTAATTTTAATAAGATATTTTCAACGTCCTCACCTACATAGCCAGCCTCTGTTAGAGAAGTAGCATCCGCAATAGCAAAAGGAACATTTAATATACGCGCCAATGTTTGAGCTAATAAAGTTTTACCGCTACCAGTTGGGCCGATTAACACAATGTTCGATTTTGCTAATTCTACATCATCAATTTTACTATTCGTATTAATGCGTTTGTAGTGATTGTAAACCGCAACTGCTAAAGCTTTTTTAGCACGTTCTTGTCCAATTACATACTCATCTAAAATCGCTAAGATTTCTTTTGGTTTTGGAATATCTTGGAATTCAATTTCCTCTTCAACGCCCAGTTCCTCTACAACGATTTCTGAACAAAGCTCGATACATTCATCACAAATATAAACACCAGGACCTGCAACTAATTTACGCACCTGTTCTTGTGGCTTTCCACAGAATGAGCATTTTAAATTGCCTTTTTCATCATTAAATTTGAACAATATGTTTCACCCCTATTCAAGCAACAATCTTACAAGATTATTGAATCTTTATCAAATAAATTGTCTGCACCCATTTACACCACGGCGTTTATGGTTCGAGATTTTAAAATATGTTTACGACATGCATAGTGCGGAAACACTGATATTTACCGTAAAGCTAATCATTATTATAATTGATGAATTTACAATTATACCTTTCATTTCCACACATGTGTAACTTACTCGTTCTTCAGAAACTCATAGCAACCAGAGAACTTACGCTTTTCTTAAAATCTTTTACATTTGCCAGAGGCTTAACTTCATTCAGAAGAGGATGTATTTGCTGTATAGTTTAAACCTTCAGAGCATTGTATCTCATTTGGAAGAGTGAGACATTTTTTATCTTCATTCAGTAGATGTTTGGACACCCACTGAATGAAGATAAAAAACTAAGCTCTGCTCTGCTGTAATGAAGTTAAAATTTAGCATCGTGTGAAAAGTCAAACAATACTATGTATAAGAGAAGTGTAAAGGCTCTGCTTATCCCCTCTTCAAAAAAGTACTTCCTTTGGGAGAATGCTTTTTGCGGTGAAAGTAGTCGTAACATCTAGTAACTATGTCCAACCAAACCTAAAGGGGAATCTGGCTCAACCTAAACAAAATATATGTGATAAAACAAGGCACGGTTTAATGCCGTACCTTGTTTTCATTTATCTATCCAGTTACAAAAAAATCCTATTCAGTAATTTTAGCGTTTTCTACTAAAAATTCAACTGTTTTTTGAATTTTAATGTCGTTTTCAAGAACTGTAGTACCACCTAAAGCTCCTGTAATTTGCTCTTTTGTCATGTTGAATTGAGCAGCCATTTTTTCTAATTCAGCTTCGATATCAGCTTCAGTTGCTTCAATTTTTTCTGCTTCAGCAATTGCTTCAAGTGTTAAAGATACACGTACACGGCTTACTGCTTCTTCTTTCATTTGTCCACGTAAATCTTCTTCTGATTGACCTGAGAATTGATAGTAAAGGTCTAAGTTCATACCTTGCATTTGTAAACGTTGACCAAATTCTTGTAACATACGATCAGTTTCAGAGTTAATCATACCAGCTGGCACTTCGAATTCTGCATTTTCAGCAGCTTTTTCTACTAATTCATCACGAAGAGCTGCATCTGATTCTGCTTGTTTTTGGTTAGCAGTTTGCTCTTTGATTTTAGCACGTAAAGCTTCAACGCCTTCAACTTCTGGGTCTACTTCTTTAGCGAACTCGTCGTTTAATTCTGGAAGAACTTTTGTTTTAACTTCTTTTACAGTTACTTTGAAAGTAGCTTCTTTACCAGCTAATTCAGCTGCATGGTATTCTTCTGGGAAAGTAACAACTACGTCTTTTGATTCGCCAGTTTTCACACCTACAAGTTGCTCTTCAAATCCTGGGATGAATGAACCAGAACCGATTTCTAGTGGGTAGTCTTCACCTTTACCACCTTCAAACGCTTCTTCACCTACGAAACCTTCAAAGTCGATAACAGCTGTATCGCCTTCTACGATTGCTTCGTCTTCTTTAATTTCAAGCTCTGCTTTACGAGCTAATTGATCTTGAATTTGTGCTTCTACTTCTTCATCAGTAACTTCTACTGGTAGTTTCGCAACTTCTAAACCTTTGTACTCACCAAGTTTTGGCTCTGGTTTAACAGTTACTTGAGCAGTGAATGCGAAATCTTTACCATGTACAAAGTTTTCTGTACCAGAAATCTCTGGGTAATCAACTGGCATAATACCAGCTTCATCGATCGCTTTTGAATAAGCCTCAGGAACGATGATTTCTAATGCATCTTGGTATAAAGATTCGATACCAAAGCGTTGTTCAAACATTTTACGAGGCATTTTACCTTTACGGAAACCTGGTACGTTAATTTGTTTTACAACTTTTTTGAATGCTTGATCCATTGCTGCGTCTACTTCTGCAGCTGGTACTTCGATTGTAAGAGTACCGATATTACCTTCTTGTTTTTCCCATTTTGCTGACATGTATAAATACCTCCAAATAAATAATCAAGTTTAAAATGTTAGACAATTCATTCGTAACTACGATTTTGACAACCATTTTAGTATAACATAGATGCGTATAGTTTCAACTTATTTCATACTTCATGTAGTTCTGTGAGTTTTTCTAACATTTGTAAAAAGTCGATGATTTCATAGTCCATTTCCTGCACTTTTCCAAGCATGGATTGTACAAAGTCAATATAACCATAGGCAATATCATCAGCTTCGAATGAGTGCCATTCAAACGGAAACGTCACAATGGCATGCTTTGCCATTAAATATTGTACCATTTCCTGCGTCGATGGGTCTTGCTCTAATTTACTTTCAATTATTTTTTTCACTTCCCCATACTGCGGCAACTGATTTGGTAGTACTAAATTAATAGGATTAATAGTCATTTTTTTATTAAACTTTGAAACAGTAATCTCAATTGAGACTTCTTGTTCCACTAATAATATTAGTGCTAAGCTCTGGACAAATGGATGGATCGTTGGACATTCAATAATAGCTTTCAATGCTGTTTTTAATTGTCGTACATTCGTATCCATTAAGCGATGTAATCGAATAGATTGTTCGTCTGGTGTTAATGCACTAAATTTCGACAGTTCGAATTCTTGCTCTTCTAATAATCGTTGTGCATCTTCTTTTTTTTGGAGATTCTTAGCTACTTCTTGATTCAAGCTTCTCAAACGTTCAAATTTCTCTAGCTGATCTATCGGAAATGCATTTTCTTCAATTAATGTCGTAATTAACGACTCGACTTGATGGAATTCCTTTAGCTGCATACATACAGTAACATACAGTTCCATTACTTCCACATATAATGTCGTTCCCATAGCAAGCAATTGCTCACAAACATTTTTAACTTTATCGTATGCCTTTAATTCGTATAAAGCATATGCATAGGCACTTAATGCTAATTCATCTCCATCTTCATATAAAAATGCTTTTTCAAAGCTTGCCACTGCCTCTTCATATTGATAATTTTCCGCATACATATGTGCTTCACGTATTAATGTTTGAATAGCACCAGGAAATACAACAATATTGTCATGTTTTATAACATGTCGTTTTCGTTTTGTCATTCCCCTCACCTCTTTACTACTATTTTCTTATTAGGTCATATACTAGCTCATCACCCTAACGTGGGGGTGATTGACCCTAAGAGTCACAAACTCTTCACGCCAATCCACTTACACGGCATTCATTTTAACAAATGTCAGCTTCAACTTTCCGTGATCAATTTCTAACCCTTGTTTATTTTAACGAAAAGTCATTGCTCTAAGTATCGACAAAAAAATATGTAACGAATCTTACAGCACTATTAACCGAATTTTCATTATAGTGAATGGCTGTTCGGTATAAAGTCAGCCGTTATATCGGAATCAGGAAGAGACACATTTAAAATAGGTGGTATGTCTTGCTATTGTGCAACCCTTCATAAGTCTATCCCTTTTTGTTGCTTTTCTATCATATCAACTTTATATAGATTCTGGAATTCCCATTGTAAATATACTCCTATATCACTAGAAAACTTCACAATTCAGCAAACTTGTCTTTGAAAGGCTATAATGAAAAGACTTAGCTCCATAGTAAGCAATTTAATAAAAGTAGTGGCAATGACAAGTGATCTTTAAGAAACACTTAATAAAAATTGCTTTTATAGAGAACCTAACTTAACTTTCGGGGGAATTATATATGAATATCAAAAATGCATTACAATCATTTTCAACTATGACACATTCAGCACGCCAACAATTTATGTTACAAGAAGGCGATTGGTTGTTACAAGAAATGTTAACACACATCGGTTCACCAGATGCAGAACTACGAGACCAATTAATTTATCGTACTTTTATCGATTTACTCAGCGACAATTTACTGAGCACTCAACAGCTACAAAATTTATTTGATACAACGACAAGCGACGATTTTTTATATAGAAACATAGGCGAAGAAATGACAGATAGTGTCTTTACACGTTCGTTTTCTGCTTTACTTGTAGCAAATCTTCTTGCAAAGGATGCCGAACTACTGATTTTAAATGATGATCGTCTACAAATTTTCTTTCAAAAGATTGGTCGTTATTTATTATTGGAAAAAGATACGAGAGGTCATGTTCAAGACAAGGGGTGGGCGCATAGTATTGCACATGGTGCCGATTTAGCAGCAATGACGATTAAACATCCTAAGTTTGATTTACAACATGCACCTTCAATCTTACATGCATTGAAACTTGTTTCATGGAAAGGTACTGTCTTTGTCAACGATGAAGAGGAACGCTTAGTTAATATAGTTGAAGCGTTATTGACTTGTGACTACTCCGAGGAAGCATTAATAGAATTTATCGAGCAAGTATTCGATAAATTTGAAATTCATTTAATGACACAAGGCTATAACGAATCCTTTTTTAGTGGACGTACATGCACATTAAATTTAATGAAAACATTGTATTTTGCCTTAAAAATGAATAACCTAGCCCCAAAACTTCAAAATACTATCTATGGACAAGTAGCAAAATGGCTAAAGCTAGGGGCATAAAAATTCACGTTCTTTCTGCTTAGAACATCTATTTTCGTCCTCATAACCTAAATTTAGCAAACTAGGAATATTCTTAGTTTGCTTTTCACCCTGATACAATTTTTTACTTTTCAGACAAAACATATCACCTCCAATATATGGTATTAAGTAGTTATATTAACATAATTAATATCAGTTCCCAATAAATCCCTTAGCATTCATTCCTTACATTGAGAATATATCCTGATATATCCTTTTCACCGCTTTTCATCTACTCCTTTTTTTAAAAAAACGCAACAAAAAAGCATTCAATCCCTTAAACTAGCGCTGATTTTATTACAAATTGACGTCTAAAATGTGAAATGATATTTTCACAAAAAAAACTATTTACTTAGTTAAAGATGATAAACTCAGTATTTTCAACGTTTTAACAGTGTTTATTTTATAAAACACAATAATACCAATATTGAAATAACATTTTTTGTTCAAAAAATGTTCATATTCACCCCTTCTTTGCTATTAATTCAATAACAAAATAATTTTTTTTCTTCGAAACGAGGCGTATAATCACTGTTGCAAACATCAACATTTGTGTCTCTCGATTTTGACAACATAGTCTAAAAATCGGTTGCACAGATTCATAACTTTGCGAACGCTTGCACAAGACCAATCAAATACTAGATTCAATGTTTCATATTGAACCATATCATTGTAAGTATTTCTGATTATTTGATTGGTACGACAATTAAAAGAGGTGACCTTATTTACCCACTATTTATAAATTCGAATCAATACTCAAACACATGAAATTTATGAATAGCCGTTTTATAGAAAGGAGACAAACATGAAGAAAAAGTTAAGCTTAATGTTTATAGCATTTGGTGCATTAGCAATTCTTACTGGCTGTGAACCGCTAACAGTCTTTGATACAAAAGGTCCAAACGCTAAAACATTATCAGACACAATTATTTTATCCATTATTACAATGGCCTTTATATTACTAGTCGTGTACGTGCTTTTAGTAGTTATGCTAACTAAATACCGTGCTTCAAAAACACCTGCCGATTATGAGCCACCTCACGAAGAGGGAAGTCACGTGCTTGAAATAATATGGACAGTTATTCCAATTATCATCGTAGCATTCCTAGCAGTTGTTACAGTAAAAACAACAAGTACAGTAGAGTCTCAACCTGAAGGTTATGACAATAAAGAGCCACTTGTTATTTATGCATCGTCTTCTAACTGGAAATGGCACTTTAGCTATCCAGAGCAAGGGATCGAAACTGTTAACTATGTTAATATGCCTATCGACCGTCCAATTGAGTTCAAACTTTACTCATTCGGACCAATCACAAGTTTCTGGATTCCTCAGTTAGCTGGTCAAAAATATGCGATGAGTGACATGTTAACAACTATTCACCTTGCAGCAGATGACATTGGCTCATTCATGGGTCGTAACTCTAACTTCAGTGGTCGTGGTTTTGCTGAAATGGAATTTGAAGCACAAACGATGACACAAGAAGACTTCGATAAATGGGCTGCCGATGTAAAGGCAAACGAAAAACCATTAACAGAAGAAAAATTTGATGAACTATTAAAAGCAGAACATGTTGGTCGTTCAAGCTATTCATCTACACACTTAGAATTTAGACCTGCTCCTATGGAACATAGTGAACACATGAAAATGGGTGACATGGATCATAGTGATATGGATATGTCTGAAGATGAAATGGATCATTCTAAAATGAACCATGAGGATCACTCACAAGAAAAGTCTGAAGAAACACATTCACATTAATTTTTAAACATGAAAGGAGCGCATCCAATGAGCATGGAAGAAATTTTCCATCCACTGAAAGAACCGATGATTATGGGGGCAGCTATTAGTATCATAGTTGGAGCAGTGGTTATCGCAGTTGGCCTTACTTATTTCAAAAAATGGGGCTATTTCTACAAAAACTGGCTATCAACTGTTGACCATAAAAAAATCGGTATTATGTATATCGCCACAGCACTTTTGATGCTATTCCGCGGTGGTATCGATGCATTGTTAATGCGTGCACAAACTGCAGTTCCTGATAATGGACTTCTTGATGCACAACACTATAATGAGATTTTTACAACACACGGTATAATCATGATTTTATTCATGGCAATGCCATTCGTAATTGGTTTAATGAACATTGTTATCCCACTGCAAATTGGTGCACGTGACGTTGCCTTCCCACGTCTGAATGCAGTCAGCTTCTGGTTATTTGCAGCTGGTTGCGGTTTACTAAACCTATCATTTATCATTGGTGGTTCACCAGATACTGGTTGGACAGCCTACTTCCCACTAGCAGGGACAGAATTTAGTCCAACTGTCGGGAACAACTACTATTCTTTAGCTTTACAATTATCAGGGATTGGTACGTTACTGACTGGTGTTAACTTCATCACGACAATCATTAAAATGCGTGCACCTGGTATGACATTAATGAAAATGCCAATGTTTAGTTGGTCAATTTTAATTACAAACGTTATTATCGTATTCGCTTTCCCAGTGTTAACTGTAGCGCTTGCATTAATGATGTTAGACCGTCAATTCGGTACACAATTCTTTGCAATGCAAAATGGTGGTATGGACATGCTTTGGGCCAACCTATTCTGGGTTTGGGGACATCCTGAAGTTTATATCGTTATCCTACCTGCATTCGGTATTTTCTCAGAAATCATTGCGACATTTGCACGTAAAAACTTATACGGCTATAAATCAATGGTTATGAGTATGGTTGTTATTTCGTTACTATCATTCTTAGTATGGGCCCACCATTTCTATACAATGGGTCACGGCGTTATGGTAAACAGCTTCTTCTCTATTACAACAATGGCGATCGCTGTTCCGACAGGGGTTAAAATATTTAACTGGTTGCTCACAATGAGGCACGGTAAAATTCAATTTACAACCCCTATGCTTTATGCACTTGGTTTTATTCCAATCTTCACAATTGGTGGGGTTACAGGGGTAATGCTAGCAATGTCTAGTGCGGACTATCAATATCATAATACGATGTTCTTAGTTGCCCACTTCCACTATGTATTAATTCCAGGTACAGTATTCGGTGTACTTGCAGGTTACCACTACTGGTGGCCAAAAATGTTCGGTTTCCGATTAAATGAAAAACTAGGGAAAGCTGGTTTCTGGTTTATCGCAATTAGCTTCAACGTTGCTTTCTTCCCTCTATTTATTTTAGGTTTAGATGGTTACGCTCGTCGTATGTACACTTACTCTGAGTCAACTGGATATGGTCCATTAAGCATGGTATCGTTCATAGGTGCAATTGGTCTTGCTGTTGGCTTTGCGTTAATCGTATACAATATTTACTACAGCTGGAAACATATGCCTCGCAACGAAAAAGCAGATGTTTGGGATGGTCGTACGTTAGAATGGGCTACTCATTCTCCAGTTCCTGAATACAACTTTGCAGTAGTTCCGACTATTTCACGTTTAGACGAATTCTGGTTCGCTAAAAAAGAAGGTCGCGATATTACAGCAGGTAAGATCGAAAAAATTCATATGCCTAACAACACTGGCGCACCTTTCTGGATGAGTGGATTCTTCTTCCTTGCAGCATTCTTCGCTGTATTTAGTCTATGGACTCCAGCCATCATTAGTATGCTATTTGTATTTGGCTTTATGATACATCGTTCATTTGAAGACGATCATGGTCGTTACATTTCAGTTGAAGAAGTTATGGCAACTGAAAAAAGCTTGAGAGGTGATAAATAAAATGAAAATCGATTCTTCACTTCCATTAGAATATAGTACAGAGGAAAATCGCCTGAAAATCTTTGGTTTCTGGATTTTCCTTGGTGCCGAAATCATGTTATTCGCTACACTATTTACAGTGTATTTCACACTTCATACACGTACAGGTAGTGGCCCGAATGGCGCTGAAATTTTTGAATTAACACCAGTATTATGGGAAACATTCTTATTATTAGCAAGTAGTTTCACAATTGGCCTAGGTGTTCATGCAATGCGCCTTGGTAATAAAAAAGCTATGATGACGTTTTTCATCATCACGCTTCTATTAGGTCTTGGCTTCTTAGGTATTGAGATTGATGAGTTTGTCACTTATGTTCATGAAGGTGCTACAATTCAAACTAGCGCATTCTTATCAGCATTAATGACTTTACTTGGTACGCACGGTGCCCACGTAACATTCGGTTTCTTCTGGGGCGTTGCAATTTTAATCCAAGTAGCAAAACGTGGTTTAAACCCACAAACGGCTAACAAAGCGTTTATCTTCTCACTGTACTGGCACTTCCTAGACGTTGTTTGGATTTTCATCTTCAGCTTCGTCTACTTGAAAGGACTGATTAGCTGATGAAGGAATTATTCCCAAAACAACATGTGATGGGCTTCGCCTTCTCACTATTACTAACAGTTGTAGCTTTAGCTGTTGTTAAGTTTGATATGTCTGCTAACATGGCATTTGGTATTTTACTAGTAACTGCTATTGCACAAGCAACTGTACAATTAGTATTATTCATGCACATCGGTGAATCTGAAGATAAGAAAACGTTATATATAACGATTTTATATGCAGTATTCGTAGGTGTTGTTACAATCCTAGGTACATTATTCGCAATGATCTGGGGCTATAACTGATAAAAAAAGCCGAGAAAATGATTTCATTTTCTCGGCTTTTTCTTTTCTGACAAATAGTATTTTCATTAAATGAACAATATCTCCTACTCTACAAGCAATTAAGCCTCGAACACTGGATCAACACTACATACTGAGCTCACCTATTTCAAATCATTTGGAGCCTATCGCAAGAAACTGATCTACTAGCCATTTGTATCAGCACTATTGCAATACAAAGCTATATGAATTTTTGAAACAACACTATTATTCATGTACTATTTTTTCTTGTACTTAGTGTGCAAGAAGGCCATATTAATAAAGGTATACATTAGGTATTTACTATTATTTTAATATTATAATAGTATTTTTTTCAAAATAACGAAACTTTTCCTTTTATAGTAATGTATACTAATAGATATTGTTTTTTATTATGAATAGGAGATGAAATTAATGAAGAAAGTTTTTAAAGTTTTAAGTGTTGGAGCACTAGCACTAACACTAGCAGCTTGTAACAGTAGCGCTACCCCAACGAAAGACACATCTAAAAAAAGTGATCTCACTTTAGAGCAAGTATATGACAAAGCAGTAGAACGCCAAGCTGACATTAAAAGCGTAAGTGCAACAATGGAGATGTCACAAAAAACAAAAGCTGGATCAGGTGATCAAGCTATGGAGATTGCCATGGATTCAAAAATGGAGATGGATGTAATTTCTGATCCACTTGCTGCGCACATTACAGGATCAATGACAGTGCCTGATATGGCTAGTGAAGATAAAAAAACTATGGATATGCCGATCGATATGTACATGAAGAAGGAACAAGGCTTTTTCATGAAAGATCCAACAACTGAAAGCTGGTTTAAATTACCAAGCGAACAGTTTGATGCAATTTTAGAGCAAACTGCATCATCTGCAAACGCTAAAGAACAATTAGAACAGCTTAAAGAGTTTATTGGTGATTTCAAATTCGAGCAAAATGATGATGCATATATTTTAACTTTAGACGCAAAAGGTGATAAATTTAAAGAACTTATCGATTCTGAAATGCAAAAGTCAATGAAAGACCTTGGTCTTGAAGAAAATCCACTTGATAACATAACAATCGATAAAATAAACTACGTTCTACAAATCGATAAAGAAACTTTCGATACTGAAAAAATGGATATGAATTTTGATTTGAAAATGAAAGTTGAAGACCAAGAAATTTCAACTTCAACAAAATCAGTTGTAACTTATACTGAATTCAATCATCTAAAAACAATCGACATTCCACAAGACATTATCGATAAAGCAGCAACACCTGGACAATAATTAAACATAGCTATCTTCAAAGCTATAAAAAAGAAATCTGCTTGCTTCTATAGGAATGCATGCAGATTTCTTTTTATTTGATTATAAGAATTCTTAAAGTGTAAAATTTAAACACCCTTTTTATAACCTTATTAACGAACAATTAGAACATCGCATTTGGCGTGTCGGACGATTCTCTCTGCAACTGAACCTAGTACCATTTTCTCCATTCGATTCAACCCTGTTGCGCCACATACGATTAGGCTCACATCAGGTAGTTCAGTTAAAATCCCTTTCGGAGAACCAGTTACTACAACTGCTCCTACCTCTTTTACTCCTGCTGCTAAAACTTTCTTTTTTAGCTCTTCCATTTTATTTGAGTTGTCGTTTTTTAATTCCTCAGCGTATTTTAAATCATAGGCTGAAATTGCCCCAAAGGACTTTGTATCAATAACGTTAACTAATTCTAAAGCGGCATCATACTGTAAAGTTAATTCAATAGCTTGTTCCAATGCTTTTAATGATTGTTCTGAAAAGTCAATTGCCACTGCAATTTTTTTATAATTTGTAGTCATAGTAGATCTCCTTGTCCATCAACATCATTGAATGTTTTTTATTTCATTATATCACAAATGGAATACAATACAGTTATTGTCATAATCTACCCCTAACGTAGCCTTAGTTTTATTATTGGCCGTTGTAAAGCGCTGAGCAACCATCTCTTGCCGTTTTTCGCTACCATCAATAATCGGCCTTTTACTTTGATACAGAGCATCCTACGAACAGCAGCATTGTTAGCCATTTCGAGTTAACGGCTTTCTTCCCCCTTTTCATTTAACTCCAAAAGAAAAAGACGTCACTTAGACGCCTCTCCCATTATGCTTTCAAACTCTAATATTTCACCTTTAGCCTTTGTTTTTTCCAGCACCTCTAAATACTCTTCTTTTCGATTGATGAGTCGTTCCTGCTGCAATTTTTGGTATGAATTAAGAAAATCATAACTAGCTGCTTTTTCCATTAACTCACCTCATAAAGTATGTTTTATTGTCACTATTATAATGTTGGTATTTTTTCCTGACAATTATATTTATTGTTTTTGATTATAACGTACCAATTGCATGAAGGCTAAAAGATATAACCTATTAGCTTAACATTCATATTTTTCTAAACTTCTTAGACATATTCCCTATATAGAAGAATTTTACTTTTGTTTCAAGCCACTCTCCCTGTCTAACTTAGTGTAGCCTATCCACCCTAGGTATCTAAACTCAACGGGTAAGATGGACTATCAATTTTGCCTCGGCATAATTGATTAACGTAAGCGAAGGGGATTCTCCAATCCCCTTCGTTGAAAAGTTATTAACTTAAAATCTATTATAGAAAATTTCTTTAAAATCACTCTATTATATTATTTATATTCTGTACTTTTTGCTTTAATCGACCATCAAGGGACCAATTCGTCCACATCCTTAGAGCCTGCTCAAATGGACCACGTTTAAATCTTTTAAAATACAATACACTGCCAATGCATTGTGCACTATAAACTACTAACCCAAACAGCATTCCATTCAAGATTCCTAATTTTCCGTACAGCCCAAAACCGTAGCCGAAAAAAACAGTTGTACAAATAATGGATTGCATTAAATAATTAGTTAAAGACAGCTTGCCAACACATTCAAAAGCATAAATAAAAGACGACGTACACCATTTCTTATAAAGCAAGGCAGCTACACATACATAACCTAACGCTAAAACTTGTGCCCCACTCATCTGAAGCATAGTAGATAAATCTCCTTCTTTTAAGCTCGAATATTTACATAATACTCCAATCGGTACAAGTATCAGACCTAACCTATACCACTTTTGCTCCCGCTCCATATTTTCAAATGCTCGCATTTTCGCAAGAGCCATGCCAAGTAAAAATAACGGTACATAGAATAAAGGGGCTACAAGTAATAGAATGGATCCTTCCTGTTCAGGCATCAACCTATTTAAACGATGATTCACGACATCTAAATAACTACCATTTGCATAAACGTTATTTGCTTTTTCAATATACACATCTATCTCCTGCTGATTTGCCGTAAAATTCAAGTTAATATTCATCATAAATGCAACGGAGAATACAAAGAAGATACTAGCCCATATGATGATTGTTTTTACTTTTCGATTAATGAATGGTAACAAAAACAAAATCATAATACCGTAGAATAAAAGTATGTCACCTTCCCATATAAAAGTAGTGTGCAGCCAGCCTAATAAAATCAGGCCCAAGCTTCGTCTAAGTATAATCCATCGACTTTTTAGTCCTTTTTCACGAACAGATTCTATTAACTTTATAAACGAAAATCCAAACAACAGCGTAAAAATAGGCATAAAAGATCCGCCGATAAACACTTTTACAAAATCCCCTGCACTTTGCGACGATAAATTTTTTAAGGCTCCATGCATACCATATTGAAAAACTACTAAATTAGCGAGTAAAATCCCTAGCAAACTAAATCCACGTAGACTATCAATAAATGAAACCCGTTTCACTCCCATCATGTTTCCCCTCTCCATTCATTTAATCAAAGGATAAAGAAATAACCTTATGGCCATTTAATGGTTATCTTAATATGGTCTTAAAATTTGGAAAATAAGTGTTATTTAGGATCATTACCATAACGTGTAGATGATTTACGTTTCGACTTGGCGCTTTCCTCGGGGCCGACACGATAGTGTTCACGAAGGCGTTATCATAGGACGTGTGCCCTTAGCCTTCGATTCTCTACTTGCTCGCTCCTGGTCTCATCTGTAACTAATCCCCAAAGAGTCACCTAATCTCTAACCAATAAAAAAACTTCTACATAATAATAAGTAGAAGCTTGTTCGCTTAACACATCTATTTACTTTTTTGAAATGTAGCAGTTTCAATAGAATATTGCATGAACCCTTCAAAATCTTTTAATTCTGGATTTAGATTGTTATACGGATATTCATAGTTCATTCCCAGCTTATCTAAAATTCGGATAGATGCAACGTTTTCAGGATGACGACAGCGATAATTTTAAGTAAACCAATTTTATAAAATACATAATTCATTAAAGCATTTGCAGCTTCATACGCAATCCCTTGTCCTCTTGAAGTTTGTGAAATACCGTAATAAATTTCGATTTCTGATCCCTTTACATCATCTGGGCCTAGCCCGCATAGCCAATTAATTTTTGACTTTGCTTATTTACAATGGCTAGATTAAGCTTATGAATTTGGGTAGGCGTGTTTTTTTCGTTACAACGAATAAACCACTATTATTCGCTGAACATCGCCTCGACTAGGCACATCCTCTGGGATAAATTGATAAAAATTAGGCTCAGAAACGAAAAAATTCAAGATTACCCTTTAACTTTAAAAGGTGCAGTAATTGTTGTGTAAATATACTAATCCCAATAATTCTTCATTAACTCTGTTGCCCAATATGGTTGTTTTATTTCACCTTTTGGTAGAAACTCTTTCATTACTGGTTTTATATCTATAATAGGTGTTCCATCAATAGCGTCTAAGCCTTTAACGATTAATGTTCTATCCTTCAATTCTAGTAATTCCACAACCGTTACACCTATTTTATTTGGCCTATTTTTACCTCTCTGTGCAAAAATACCGACTTCTGGATAGTCCTTATTTTTTCTTGGATGTCTCGCTTCATATTGGATTTTCTCATCTGAAACTTTGTCAAAATAAAATATAATTTCTAAATGAGAAAAATCATCAATTCCTTTTAAAGAAGATTCATGCATATCCTTTGTCAATTCAATAGTAGAAATAACGCCACCCCAATTGTCATCTTCAATCATCTTTCGACTATTGCTTACTGCAGCTATTGGTTTAATGTTATATTGCATATAATGACCCTCTTCTATTGTGGATTTCCTTTCGATACACCTTCCGTTTAATTCCAGTATACTCCAGCTACTAGCAATGTCAATTTACGACAATTAGCCTACAATCATTGGCTTCATAACATTTAAACAAAAAACCGTACGCTATAATTCTTCTAACAGGCGTGTAGAAGGAAAATAATCAACACCTATTGAGACACTACAAACTAAACAAAGTATCATATAACAATCGTACGCTAATTATTCACTTTCAAGTATGTTATTTATTGTCTTGAAGAAAAACAGATAAAATAATCCTGGGAGAACAATTGCTAAACCAACAATTCCATACGCTTGTCTTGTACTTAAATCAAAAAAAGAAGTCGAAGCAAATACTATTCCTATTGGCATTGTCACTCGAAGAAAAAGTAATCGAACAGCACTTAGTTGAGCTAATCGTTCTTTAGGAGCCTGCGATTGAAAAATTGCTGCACTCTGAGAGTTGAATAAAGGAAATAAAACCCCTCCTATTAACTCACACATCCACGCAGCTGGAATTGATTTAACAAAAAAGAGTAAAACAAATGAAAGACCTCCACCAATTAAACCTACATGCATGGTGATATATGTCTTCGGAATCTTTTTAAGTAATAACATCCCAATTACATATCCAATTGGAAAAGCCCCAGCAAATATTCCATACTCCCATGACTCTCCATTAAGGTCGCTTCGAATAAATGGAATACTTAACACGGTTGTTGCTCCTACAGCAAACTGAACTGTTGAGGAGAGAAATGTAAGTCGTAAAAGATACTTATATTTAAAAAACGTACGATATCCCTCTTTCATTTCCCCCCACCATAGCTTCTTGGTCCAAACTGGTACTGTTTGTTTGCTTGATGAAGACATTTGACAGAGTGATATATAACTAATACCAAACATAATGCAGGAAAACATATAAATAAATTGCATATGGACAGCTAATAACAGTAAAGAAGTTATTCCAGGAGCAAGAAAACTCATAAGTCGAATAGTTCCATCTAATAGCCCATTAGCTTCAGTTAAATCTTTTCTCTCACATACCTCAGGTAAAAGCGAAAACGAGAGGCTAGCGTAAATTGGTTGCATTAATCCTAAAATTAATTGTAAAGCAATTAACCCTATAATTGTCCCAATGTTTTTATCAATTACAAAGCCTATTAAAGGAAGAAGATAGGCACTTGAACGAATCAACTGTATATTTCGAATCATTTTCCCCTTCTCAACATGATTCAAAAACGGTGCCGTGACACTTTGTAGAATCAATGAAGGGATAAAATAAACTAGCCAAAGGATCCCCATCCATTCTTTCGATCCCGTTATTTCATAAAGTAACAATCCATTAGTAATCCCACCAGCTGCACTACCCAGTTCTGATACTATTTCACCTATCCAAAGTGCTTTAAATGACTTAGAATACTTCTTCATCTTTAATCCTTAGATATTGCGTGAGACGTGAAAATATTTTTTCTATTTCCATTGGGTTTGCAGAATAAATCCCTTTATCAACTTTAATTAATCTCGCAGCCTTTAACAGAGATAGTTGATGATGGAGTGTCGTTTTATTCATAGTGAACTGTGCACTCAACTCTTGCAATGAGGAAGGCCCTCTTAATAACTGATATAGTAATTTCAAGCGCAATTCGTCTCCCAGCGCTTTATAGCTACGAACTAAATCCTTTGGAGGGACCCCAAGCTCTTGTAGTAGTTCCTCTTTTAAAGGATAAAAGAAAAGTTTTGTATCACTTGTTCTTTTTTCTAAAATCCAAGGTCGATATGATACATGTGGTATAAGTTTGACAGTCCAAATTGAAGGCTCAAGTTGATATTTTACGCCACCTGTAATATGTTCAATCTTTTCCATTGGGTTTGTAACATTTAATGACTGATATTGTTTCTCTTCAAAATCAAGTGCTTGCAACCACTTGTCCCATTTTTCGTGTTTACTTATCCAGCTATGCCATTCATTTAATACACTAGAAAATAGTTCACATAACTCTTGATACGAGTAGTGGCAGAGATATCGTATGTATTCTCCTAAATAGTCATGATCGTCGAAATGAACTGCATACTCTTCAAATAGATTAGGATTATTGTAACTAGCAGCAGTTTCCCTTCTCCTAAGTTCTGTTTCACGATTTTTATAAGGTAAAAGTATTTCATAGAAGCTTTCAATTGCTATATCGTAAAGTTGGTTTGAAAAATCTTGAATGGTTAAAGATGAAATCTCATTCTGTAGCATAATCAAGCCATACCAAAAATTAGTTTTCTCAATTAATTTTAACGATTCTACCAATGATTTTGGCATCGATTCTCGAGCATTTGTCCATTCTTCATCAAATTCAAACGTATGTCGAAGCTGGATATGTGTGTATCCAGCTATTCCAAGAATGACTTCCCATACAGGTGATGATTCAACTTGTAAAGAAATTTTTTCAGTAGGCTGTGGCGAATAAAGGTAATTCATGAAAATCCCCCTTTGATTTACGTTAGTATAATTCTAAAATATTTAAATTTAAAATTCAATATTTTTCGAACAATTAACAAACTCAGAAGTATTAAAAACGTTAGATCACTAATCTTTTGAACTAAAAAATATTATGAAATGTTGTGAGGGATGTGATATGGTATAGTATCTACAATGAATTTTTAGAAGGTGAAAAACATGCTAGAAGTAAGTGATAGTAAGTTAGCACAATATATTATACATTTTATTGGGGATACACTCGTGTTAGGCGAGGAGCCCTTTTCGCAACCAGAGGTTATGCTAGAGGCAGCTTTTACACAGCTAGCATTTAGTAAAATCGATTTAGAGCAGCAATACGAATTTTTTCATGAAACAGATATTGGATTAAATGAGGTATACACATATGTGAGGGCTATTTTTGATGAAGAGAATAATCTCCTTGAGCAATCAAAAAACATTGCTACACACTTACATAGTGTATCTCAACATCCTAACATTAAAAGTGGCGAATTGTTTATTGGGTTATTTGACAATTGTTTTCTGTCTACAGAAGTTAAAAAAATAATTGCCATTATTAAAATTGATGAAAAAGAAATGTTTTTAGATGTAAAAAGCGACCAAAACAAAATGGTGGTCAATGGCATTGACGGAATTAATGTCAAGAAGATCAATAATATGGCCATCATCGTAGATATGGGGACGGATGAGGCACCTGCTGTCTTTATGAAAACAAAAAGAAAAGAAGATATTGTTTATTGGCAAGAACGATTTTTAAAGATTAAAGCAGCGGATGAACATTATTATAAAACGAATTTAGCGCTAACAGAATGTAAAAAATATATTTTAAAAGAAGAGAGCTTTACGAATACTGAAAAATTGGGGCTTTTGAACAAAACGCTTGATTATTTTAGAAATGAAGATGAATTCCAAGTAAACGATTATATTGAAACGGTATTTGAAAATGCAGAGCCAACACAAAAAGATATCATCATAAATTCGGTAAAACCTTATGAAACCGTTATTTCTGAGAGTGCACTTGAAAAGGCTGAAAAGAAATATAAACGTAAAATTAAACTCGATTCGAATATTGAAATTCAGGTGAACGTACAGGACATTGAGCAAGTGGATGAACTCATTGAAGTAGGCTACGATGAAGCGACAAATCGAAAGTTTTATAAAATTTATTTCCAGGAAGAACTATAATATACTCAGAGGCTTTCCTAAGATTTATCGGAAAGCCTCTGATATTTTATTTATCCAAAAGAAGAACCTAAGACAAAGCCCACGATAATATTTAAGTTCATAGAATAAAGGACTTGTTTTAATGTTTTATCAAAAAATCCTTTTACTCTTCTATTATACTCTTCCACATTTTAATGCTCTGGCCCAATCAGGTCTATTTTGGTCTTCACTTTGTTTAATAACTTCCGTAGTATCATAAGGAACGCTTAACTGCTCTATAATCCATTCATCATTCCTTTTTTCTACAACTGTATAATTCGCAAATGGTGTGCCTGATTCAATCTTATAATAGAACGGTTCTTCTTCTTCATAAGCAGGCAAACCGACACTCCCCGGATTAATAATGATTTTGTTATTAGGTAAATAAACAATCGTCGGTAAATGGGAATGACCACAAAAAATAATATTTTGAGGAATATCTTTTACAAAATTCATTATTTCTTCTGTCTGTTTTATAGTAACACCATTTGGAGTAATTTCATTCAACATATACAGCTCATCATTTTCAGGTGAAGCATGACAAAAGTAAAAATCATCTGTCTGAATTGAAAATGGCAGGTTTAATAACCAGCTTTTATGTTCTTCCGTGAGCATATCTAAGACATATTGAATAGTTGGATTTTCCGATGAAGACTGTAATAGTATCCGATCACAATTTCCACTTACACCTTTAATATCTGTACTCTTTATCATTTCATATGTTTCTAACGGAAATAATGGTCCATAAAGAGTATCACCTAAATTATAAACCCTATCGATATTTCTATATTTTATATTCTCTAACACTGCTTTTAACGCATCTTTATTTCCATGAATATCTGATAGTACAGCTATTTTCACAATATCCTCACCTTAATTATTTTTACATTTCCGGAGCTTCCATCCCAAAATTTCCCCATTCCTCTTTAGCTGGACCATAAATGCCTGGGACAGTTAATCCCGCCTGTCGCATAAGAACCGTCATTTGTCCTCGATGATGATTCTGATGTTGAATTAAAAACATTAAAAGTGTACCAATTTCCATTTCTTGACCGAAAAATTCAATGTGCTCTTGAAGAGTTTGATCAGTCCAATTGGTTTTTACTGCTTGCACAAACGCATTATTGACTTGAGAATAGCTATCTGCAATAAATTGTGCTGAAGTAGGAACAGGATAATCTTTAGTTGGAGCATCAAATGTTACACTTGTATTTGAAGTAATGATGCGAATTGCAGTAACAGTATGCCAAGCAATACGTCCTAAAGTCCAATTTTCAGACGTTATTTCCTGTCTTAGTGATTCATCAGTTAGATTATTCAATAATTTCTGTGTACAATTGGCTTCAAACTCCCAAGACTTAAAAAAATCATTTAAAGTCTGATACATAATAATCCCCCTTTTTCCTTGCGTGATCATTCATAATTTCATCTTTAAAACAGAAAAGTGCTCTCATCTAAAGGAACTGCGTTTCCAGATTAGTAGAGTTGATCAATATACTTATTTAATTCTTGTTGATTAATCTGTCCTTTTATTGTGTGCTTTAATATACCTTTAGAATCAAATATAAAAGTTGTTGGGTAAGCCAATACTTCAAATGATTTTTGAAGTGTATTATCTAAATCAAGAAATATAGGGAAACTCAAATTGTATGACTCTTGGAACTTTATTGCATTTTCATGACTATCATGTGAAGTAGCATTGATTGCTAACAACTCAACATTTTCAGGTTTATTGTTATAAAAATCCCTTAAATCAGGAGCTTCTTCTTGACATGGCTCACACCAAGATGCCCAAAAGTTAACGATTAGGACCTTTCCATTGTATTCTTTAAGTGTTGTTGTTGATTCGTCTAATTTTGTTAACTTTGTATCGAAAACAAGCTGTTTTGTTCCATCCTCTTTTTCTACTATCGGATCAACCGTTGCTTCTTTTATGAATACATTTTTCAAAACAATTCCTACAAGTAATACGACTAACAAAGCTGAAAAATACAAACCTAAACGTTTTTTAAATTTCATAAACGATCACCTAAGATTCCCTTGTGTATTTGTACCTTATAAGTATATCTATTATATCACGTGTTAAATTTTTACATTATATTCAGGGAAATAATAGCAGTAACAGATTAAAATTCACGCTTGCTAATAATAGAATCTAAAAAAATATTTAAATAAAGACACTCCTAAAATAAGAGTGCCCAAATTCGTCTATTAACATTTTAGTGGCAAGTGTTGTTTTAAATATCACATTCCTACCACCATTAGTTTTTGGCTGGTTTGGTCTGCCTGAGTTTGGATTAAACGACGAAGCCCCCTATTACCTTCTGTGTGCATTTTGTATTACAATATGCATGCTTCAAGCTCGGCTGACAAAAACGAACTTTAATAGCAATGCTACGCGATTAATTATCATTATAAATCCTGTAGATAAAGTGGAATGCAACTTTGCCTACAGGAATTTTTTATTATCGATTTTAATCGCTTTTAATTTACAATATCGAAATACACGCTATCCTTCAAATTTAAGATCATCATGGAGTTGTCTTTTTAAAAACAGATTACTTTAAAATATTCAAGAGTTGGTACTATGTAATTAGAGTTATACATATTTTCAAGCTCGGACTTTGTTACCCATTTAATATCGCTCACTTCATCTTCTTGGAGTACTGTTTCTGGAATTTCAAAACTTTGATCAAAAAGCCATACATCGTAAAAATCATTGTACGCATCCCTACGTTCACTCTTTATCATTTTACCGTTCGACCTAGATAAATTTATCCCGATTTCTTCTTTTACTTCTCTTATAGCACCATCGAGACTACTTTCACCTGCTAAAATAGAGCCGCCTGGACATTCCCATAAGTTAGGGAAAGATTGATCCTTATGCCTTTTCGTTAAAAGAATTTCACCCTTATTATTCCTTATCCATACATGTACAACTATATGATAATCACCATCTGCTAACTTAGCTCCACGTACATGACTTTTATTTGTTTTACTTCTATTTTTATCGTAAACATCCCAAACCTCCATGAACGACCTCCTACACTCCATAATCATGAAAATATACTACCTTACACAAAGGGGATTGGCGTCATACTTTATTAAAGCGTTTCATAAATAATTTGTCCCATTTGAGTGACGTCATAATCACCTAGTGCGGCTACTTCTGATTGGAAATCTGGTGACGTTAAAATCTCTTTCACCGATTCAATCAGTTGTTGGTTTTCAGGCGTTTTTAATAGCACAATATCATAACGTTCTCTAATAAGTGGTATAAAATCAACCTCTATGAGTTTAGATATTTTTTCAATGCCTATGCCAATATCTGCATTCCCATTTGCCACAGCAGAAGCCACATCGATATGGCTCATTTCCTCTTCGTTATATCCTTCAATTGAGGATGGAGCTATGTGGTGAACTCGTAATTGTTCATCTAATAAAGTTCGAGCACCTGAGCCTTTTTCACGGTTAATCAGTTTTAGTGATTTGGTCTTAAAATCATCGAATGATTGAATTTGCAATGGATTTCCTTTTGGAACATAAAAGCCTGCTCGGCGTGAAATTAGATTGATGAGAACATAGGCGTGACTCACAAAAATCTTTTTCAAATAA
Source organism: Lysinibacillus sp. RS11 (assembly GCF_042019215.1). NCBI lineage: Bacteria > Bacillati > Bacillota > Bacilli > Caryophanales > Bacillaceae > Lysinibacillus > Lysinibacillus sp. RS11. The sequence continues at coordinate 3,477,515 of NZ_CP168124.1, forward strand.
GTCGTATTATAATCCCCTGTATCACCGTCGTACAAATGTAAACTCGCAATATCACATTCTCCATTATACATCGCCATGACACCATTAAAGCTACCTTCATGGGAGCGTAATACTTTATTGGATTGTTTTTTCTCAATATATTTTCCTAATAAGTCTAATACTAAATCTTGTCCACTAATAATAATTTTTTTATTCTTTATCGTAAGGGTAGTCGGTGCAGTAGACGAAGTAGGAGTGGCTCCCGTTTTGCTCTTTTGTATATATATTTGTAAATCTGTTCGGTCCACACGCATTTGTCGACCTACACGAAAAACAGGTAAATCTCCCTTTTTCACCAAATCATAGATCGTTAATTTGGAAACCTTTAATAATTGCGCAACCTCTTCAATCGTATAGGAATGTTCATGTGACATGTAAAAATCTCCTTCAATGCTTCTATTGATACCATAGTAACGTATTTATGCTTTTTTAACATCTTAAAGGTTACTAGCAATTAGGTATTTCTTTTTTAGACATAACTAATTATAATTAGTTATGTCTTGTTATAACGAGTTATATAAGGAGTATATTCAAAGTGAAAAAGTTTTATAGTTTATTCGCTTCATCGTTACTACTTGTTGGTATTTTAACAGGTTGTGGTAGTCAAGGTAGTAACAACAAAACAACAAACGAACCTGTTGAAATAACAATTTCCGCAGCGGCTAGTTTACAAGAGTCATTAGAAGAACTTCAAAAAACCTATGAAAAAGAACATGATAATATTAAAATCATCTATAACTTTGGTGGCTCTGGAGCATTACAGCAACAAATTGTAAAAGGTGCTCCTGTAGATCTTTTCTTTTCAGCAGCAGAAGATAAATTTGATGAACTAGTAAAAAACGGTTTAATCGACCAACAACAAGGAACGGACCTTTTAGCTAACGAATTAGTTTTAATCGTTCCTAAGAAAAATGAAAAACACATTCAATCTTTTGAAGATTTAACGAAGGCTGATAAGATTGCCGTTGGTACACCAGAATCGGTTCCTGCTGGCAAGTACGGTGTAGAAACATTGACAAATATGAAACTTTGGGAAGATGTAGCATCAAAAGTTGTGTATACAAAAGACGTACGACAAGTACTTACTTATACAGAAACTGAAAATGTTGATGCAGGTATGGTATATAAAACAGATGCCCTTGTTTCAGATAAAGTGGATGTTGTTACTACAGCACAAGGTGATACACATACACCTATTATTTATCCTGTAGGTGTTATCAAAGATAGTAAGCATGCTAAAGAAGCGGAAGATTTTTATAACTATTTACAAAGCGATACGGCGATGAAAGTATTTAAAAAATACGGCTTTCAAGGAGCTCATTAATTGATGAGTACCGATTTCTGGTCACCTCTTAAACTTTCTGTTGAAATTGCATTTGTGTCAGGAATCATTGTTATAGTAGCAGGTATTCTATTTGGTAAATGGATGGCAAAACGCAAATTTAAAGGGAAATTATTTCTTGAAACGGTACTGCTTTTACCATTGGTATTACCTCCTACGGTAGTAGGCTTCCTTCTGATTATTATTTTCGGCAAAAACAGCGTGTTAGGTAGCTTGATTACATGGCTTTTCAATCAACCCGTTATGTTCACATGGTGGGCGGCAGTTATCGCCTCTACTGTTGTTGCATTTCCTTTAATGTATCAATCGGCAAAAACTGGATTCGAAGCTGTTGATGAGGATATCGAGAACGCCGCACGTGTTGATGGTGCTAACGAATGGCAAGTCTTTTTCTTCATTTCTATTCCTCTTGCATTAAAAGCGATTGTGGCAGGTGGAATTTTAAGTTTTACACGAGCTTTAGGTGAATTTGGGGCAACTTTAATGTTTGCGGGAAACCTTCCAGGCAAAACGCAAACAACGCCACTTGCTATTTATATGGCGATTGAATCGGGTAACATGTCACTCGCTTGGTCATGGGTGATTTGTATGATAGGTATTTCCTTCCTTATGCTTCTGAGCGTCCATCTATTGAAAGCATAACAATACAACTGTATCTTTGTAGCAAAAGAGCATGTTTTGAAAAGGATTGATCAAAACATGCTCTTATTTAATGTGTCAGACCTAGTTGTACTATTTTAGGAATCTTTTTCATCTGTGAATATTTTAAGTGCGCCAAATGCGACTACTAAAGGAATTACCACTAACGTAAATCTAAGAAAATAAATATCAAAGATGAAACTAATGACAACGATGGGTAATCCAATCATAACGACCATTGAGGCGAATTTAGTATAACGGATTATTTCATTCGATAACTGTGGTTCTTCTTTGTACATCCATCTTTTCCCGAACAACAGACTTTCTTCAGGATAAAAATAAGACCAAATTACTAAACCATAAATGGGCATCATTAAAATAAAAAATAAAATCTTTTCAGCCATACTATCCCACCTTGTTCTTTTACCACTATTTTACTAACATCTCATCCAATTTTCTTGTTTTAATAACCTGCTTCGTACAAAAATTTACAATCCACACAGTCAAATTCACATGAATATCCAACAAAAAAATTATCTTACCTCTAAGAAATAGAGGCCAGATAATTTTAAACAGACTATATTATCAAGCTACATCTTTACTCTTTACCCACCACTAATTGGTGGAATAAAGGCGATTGTGTCCCCTGTTTTTATAACCGTTGAATCGGTTGCAAATTCCTCATTTACCGCTGTCATAACATGTTGCAAAGAAATTTGTGGATATTGGCTTTCCATCCATGCTTTAATTTGTCCAACTGTACGGTCTGACAGCTCTACAGTTAATTTTGGCTCACCGATGATTTCTTGTAAGTGTGCAAACAATAATATGTTAATCACCAAAATCCTCCTCACTGATTGTTGGGTTTCCTTTTGGATAAGGTACATTTTCTAATTGATCGCCAATCCACTCGGTTCCATCTTCCCAATACTCTTTTTTCCAAATAGGCACAATTTGTTTAATACGATCAATAGCAAATTCATTTGCTGCATAGGCCATTTTACGATGGGGTGATGAAACCGCAATTACTACAGCAATATCCGAGATTTCTAAATGACCAACACGATGCGTAATGGCCACTTTCGCCTCTGGCCATCGCTCTTGTATTTCTTTAGAAATTTGTTCAAACATTTTAATGGCCATAGGTGGATAGGCTTGATATTCCAAATGTAATGTTTTCTTTTCTTTCGTCATTTCACGTACTGTTCCGATGAAAACAGTGATTGCACCAGCGTTTCGACTTGTTACTTTTTGTCTAACTTCCTCAACATCAATTGGTTTATCGATGATTTCAAACAACGATGTAGTCATGATTATTTCCTCATTTCCTTCATAAGAACTTCCATATATTGTGCTTTTTCATGAATTAAAAAAGTTGGATAATCTAGTGGTTTATCCAGTGGATAGGTCGGCCAGTAAAGAACACAGACGATATTACTTACTTTTTGCAGCAAAGATTGATCTTCCGCTTGTCGCAAAAGAACAACCTTCGGAAAGTGTTCATTTTTATAGCCTTCAATTAAAATGATATCCATTTCAATTGACTCATAAATAGCTAGTATATCAGCAAGTTGCCAGTTACTTTGGTGAATACTCATGCGCAAAGTACCTTCTCCTTCAACTGCTGTTACACTTGCTCCAGCCTTTTCATGCCGAGCACTGTCTTTCGAACTTTCAATGGCAGGGATACCACCATGTCCATGATGCTTAATTGTTCCTACACGCAAGCCTTCAGTCTTAGCTTGTGTAATGAGTTGTTCCATTACCGTTGTCTTCCCACTATTTTGATAGCCTACGATTTGTAGGATTTTTCGATGTTGTCCCAAGGCCACTCACTTCCTTGCAAATCTTCTAACAATAAGACAGCTACTTGCATGCCTTTTTCGTATCCACGTGATCCACCTGGTAATACAATAAAGGCATTGGCTTCCGCTAAAGACGAAACAGCACTAGATTTATCAAAACCAGAAGAAACTGCAACTAATTGACCTTTTTCATAAGAAACACTAGCACGCACAAAACGGGTAAACGGATTCGGTTTTTTAAAATCCGCACCTAAAATAGCCTGCTCTCTACGTAGATGTGGCTGCTTATGGCCAAATGCCTTTCGAATAATAGGTCGTGTAAATAGTTCAAAGCCTACATAGCAAGCTGATGGATTACCTGAAAGTCCAAATAATAATTGACCTTTTCGAGCAGCAACAGTTGTTACACTACCTGGTCGCATCGCTACTTTATTAAAAAGCACTTTTGCGTCAATGGCTTCATAAATGGCTGGTAAGTAATCATAATCACCTACTGATACTCCTCCTGTTGTAATCAATATGTCTACTTCTTGTAGCGCTTTCTCTACAACATCAATACATAAATTTATGTCATCACTAAATTTACCAAAATATTTAACTGTTGCCCCAGCACGTTCAATTTGGGCCATTATCATGTATGCATTACTATTACGAATTTTCCCTGGCTGTAAAGATTCACTCGGTTCTAGTAACTCACTTCCTGTTGCAATGACACCTACGATTGGCTTCCGAAATACAGGTACTTGATCATAACCAAAAGTAGCAAGTAATGCGACAACACCTGGATTGATAGATTGTCCTTTTTCAATCAGGATTGCGCCTTTTTGAACGTCCTCTCCCTGATATGAAATATTTGTTCCTGTTGCATAAGAGCGTTTAATCGACATATACATTTGATTGTCATCTTCAAATGTATGCGCTAATTCTAACATAACGACTGCATCGCATCCTTTTGGGATAGGTGCTCCTGTCATAATTCGGACCGCTTCTTTAGCACCTACTACTTCCTCAAATACATAGCCCGCGCCAATTTCTCCGACTACTTTAAAGGTTACTGGATTTTCTGAACTTGCCTCTTGACTATCGACCGAACGAATAGCATAACCATCATAAGGTGAACGGTCAAAAGCAGGTACATCTTGGTCTGCTGCAACGTCTTCTGCTAAAAAACGCCCATATGCTTGCTGTAGTGAAACAATCTCTATTTTTTCTTGGAATGCAAACTCCATAACACGTTGAACAGCTTCACCTACAGCAATTGGTTTTCTTTTCTCTAACATTTGGAACACTCCTTTATCCGAGTAAACGATAATAAATGGTTTTAGCTTTCTGTACATCTTGTATCCCATGAATAACAACACGTCCATCCTGGAAAATCACCAGTCGATAATCCTCCGCTTGGCAAGAAAGTAAATAGGGGTTTTTTTGAATATCGCCATAGGGCCGAATTTGGACAGCAAGCTGATCAAGATTATAGTGAATCGGTTTAGGTGGACGAATTTGAATGGCATCGCGACCACATAAAATATCTAACTTTGTTTGATTTTCATAGGACAAATACGGATATGTGGGTTTGTTTCCACAAGATGGACAATCACTTTTACGTATTTTTTCCACATTTATTTCATAGTGTTGATTTTGCCAAACATCAAAGGTTAAAAAACTTTTTCGTACCGCTTCTTCATCTCCTACTAAAAGTTTGAAAACCTCAGCTACTTGATAAGCTGCTACTATTTGAACAGTCGGACTAATAATTCCTACTGTATCGCATGTCATCCCTGTATTAGGCATCGCCTCTAGCAAACAATGTAAACAAGGTGTTTTGCCTGGTACAATCGTATAAGTAGCGCCATAACTACCAATACAGGATCCATAAACCCAAGGAATTTGAAATTTTTGTGCAAGGTCGTTCATCATAAAACGAATATCAAAGTTATCTGTTGCATCTACCATGACATCTACATTTGCAAGTAGTGCTATTAATTGCTCTGAACTTGCATCCAGAATATATTCGTTGATTTCCACCTCTGAGTTTATACTTTGTAGTCGTTTTTTGGCAGCGATTACTTTAGGAACTTTTTCTTGTGCATCTTGTTCGGTATATAGTTGCTGTCTTTGTAAATTGCTCCACTCCACATAATCACGATCAATAATCGTCAACTTTCCGACGCCTGCCCTCACTAGAGCCTCTGCGCTAGCACTGCCTAATGCACCAACACCTATGATTAGAACATGTTTTTGTTTTAGTAATTGCTGCCCTTTTTCTCCGATTGGGCTGAATAATTGTTGTCTAGAATATCTATTATGCATAAATGTTTTTGCCTTTCTATCTATGAATTTTAGTTTGACCTTTTAATTTATAGCTTTATAATAAGAAAAGCGCATTCGAGCCCGTTTAACCGCGACAAGCTTTGGCGAGCCCGAAGCGACCTCGAACGGCTGGCACGAATGCCTAGACATTATTTTAAATAGAAAAATTTTATACTTTCTTACTCTATAAAAGGAGGTCTTTACCCTTGCATCCTACACATCATCAACTTCCTATACGAGCTGCCATTTTAACTGTGAGTGACACACGCACAAAGGCAGATGATCGCGGTGGCCAGTGTATTCAATCGTTACTTCAAGAAGCTTCATTTGAATTAGTGGACTACCAAATATCAAAAGATGAACCACTTGACATCGCAAATCATGTAAAAAAATGGTGCGTTGATCACACCATCAATACAATTATCGTAACAGGTGGAACAGGATTTACTCCAAGAGACCAAACATACGACGCCCTTCTCCCTCTTTTCGAAAAAGAGATGATGGGATTTGGTGAATTATTTCGAACATTAAGCTATGAGGAAATCGGTCCAAAAGCCATGTTTAGTCGTGCCACAGCAGGGAGTCGCGATAAAACGGCTATCTATTTGTTACCAGGTTCCACCAATGCCGTGACACTTGCCATGACAAAACTAATTCTTCCGACTGTGCAACACTTTGTCGGTGAGCTGAATCGTGTATGAAAATAGCTGGTGTTGTCTTAGCTGGTGGTCAATCTTCTCGATATGGTCAACCGAAAATGTTTGAGTTGTTTGCTGGCCAGCCACTATATAAGCACAGTCTCATAGCCTTACAAAAAAATCAACTACAGCCTTTAATTATTGCTACTAATGCTAGCTTGCAATCGAAGTTTGTAGAAGAAAAGGTCCAATGGATCATTGAAAAACAGCCTCATCAAGGACCTCTGTTTGCCCTGCAAAATATCATGACTAATTTTCCCGATGTCGAATGGTTTTTTGTTGTAGCTAGTGATATGCCATTTATCCATGCAGATTTTATCCAAACTATGCTCACATTTATCGATCATCGTTATGATGCTATTGTCCCGAAACAAGATTCAAGAATACAACCTCTCGCTGCTTTATATCGACGCAGTGCTTTACCGATAGCAAATCAATTAGTGCAACAAAACAAGCGAAGTATGAAAGTCTTGTTAGAGCAACTTCAAGTATGTTATGTTCCTTTTGAAGAAGAAAGCTCAACATTTATCAATATCAACTCTCAACAAGATTGGCATCAAACATTTGAAAGGAAGTCTAATAATGAGTAATTTTACACACTGGAACGAAGAAGGTCGTCCTAAAATGGTCGACATCTCTGAAAAAACAAGCACCAATCGCACAGCCATTGCTCGTAGTACGATCACTTTATCCGATGAAGTCTATCAAGCCATCCAACAAGGAGGCATTAAAAAAGGTGACCCTACGCAAGTAGCGCAAATTGCCGGGATTATGGGTGCTAAAAAAACAGCTGATATTATCCCTATGTGTCATCCGATCATGTTACAAGGTACCGATCTCCAATTTGAATATACAAAGGCACAGGTTGGTTACGAACTTCATATTCAAGCAACAGTAAAATGTAGTGGTAAAACAGGCGTCGAAATGGAAGCTCTAACTGCTGTATCTATTGCCGCACTGACTTTTTATGATATGTGTAAAGCCGTTGACAAATCTATGGTCATTAAAGACACATACCTTGTTGAAAAAACAGGCGGAAAAAGTGGCACATTTGTGCATAAATAAACATCAAATCAATTTCGCCTCGGCGTAATTGCCGCTGCCGCTTCACTTTCGCGCAGATAAACAATGCGTCCGGATTTTTGAATTGTGCTAGCACAATTCATTCCTTTGAAAATCCGTGACATCCGCCGGAGGCTTTATCTTCATTCAGCAGGTGCCTTTTGTACCAAAAGTGTAGCGACAGGTACTTGGACACCCACTTTAAAAGAAACCTCATACGCATCCATCCTTCTAGGGCAGTAGCTTTCTGCTGAATGAAGATAAAAATCCGGCATTATTGTGCCGACTTTTTTCTGTTTTTTTTACGTAGCCAATCCTAACTAATACCTCTCTATTGCGTCTAACCACCGATGTGTGACATTTCGATTTTTGAGTTTTTCCGTTTTTTCATTGTCTGTTCATTTCGTTCATCGGAATAGCGATCTTTTCTATCTTCCCAAACAGTTGAAATGCATTGGGTGATCGCTTCATCGTCTGCGCCAGACCTTAACAACTCTCGTAGATTCGTACCCTCTGTTGCAAATAAACACGTATAAAGTTTTCCTTCTGCAGAAATACGAGCACGCGAACAATTTGAGCAGAAAGAATCTGTTACAGATGATATTACGCCGATTTCGCCCTTAGCATCTTGATATTGATAACGCGTCGCCACTTCCCCTTTATAATTAGGGTCAACCGGATGCAGAGGAGAAAACTGATGAACTTGGTCAATAATTTCTTTCTTCGATACAACCTCATCTAGTCGCCAACCATTCGAATTACCGACATCCATATATTCAATAAAACGAAGAATGTGCTGTTTCTCTTTAAAAAATTGTGCCATCGAAACAATATCCTGTTCATTTTTTCCTTTTTGAACAACCATATTGATCTTTACTTGCAAGCCTGCTTCGGCCGCTTTTTCTATACCTTCTAACACCGTTGTCACTTTTCCACGATGACCATTCATCTCGAAAAAACGTTCCTCATTTAGAGAATCTAGGCTAATGGCTACTCGTGATAAACCTGCTCTCGCCAATTCATTGGCATACTTTTTCAACAATGTACCATTAGTCGTTAAAGCAATATCTTCTACTCCATCTATGCGATGAATACGTTCAATTAATGTCGGCAGATCACGACGTAGTAAAGGCTCACCGCCAGTAATGCGTACTTTTTTCACACCTAATGAAACGAAAATCTTTACTAATCGTTCGATTTCTTCAAAACTCAATACTTTATCGGACGGTAAAAAAGCATAATCTGGACCAAACACTTCTGCAGGCATGCAATATTGACAACGAAAATTACAACGGTCTGTCACGGATATCCTTAAATCTCTTAATGGTCTGTGTAGTTGATCTTGTAGACTAGTAATTGTAATCTCCTTCTTTCATTTTGATCAATTATGCCTCGGCATAATTGTGTCCGGAATCGACTTTGTGCTTAGGCCTGCATGATGTTTTTTGCGCGTAATAGTAGCTGCAGTAGCACCGATGCAGGTCAGTTAGCCGTTATCGCATGGAAGCGATGATTTTAGGCTAACATCCTTTGTGAACTCCTTTTCGATTCTGTGACATCCGCCGGAGGCATTAACTTCTTTTAGCGGATATTTGGACCTCCTGCTGAAAGAAGTTAGAGCGATTGTGTAGGCAAGTGAATACGCTCTTTGTGTGTATAAATGTTAAGTGTATTTTGACGAATAAAACCTACCGTTGTAATACCGAGTTGCTCTGCTAATTGCAATGCTAATTCTGTTGGCGCTGATTTAGATAATACTATTTCACAGCCAATCTTTGAGACTTTCAGTAAAATTTCAGATGAAATCCGTCCGCTAAATACGATAATTTTATCTTGCATGCTAATGTTGTTTCGTAGACAATGTCCATAAATTTTATCTAATGCATTATGTCGTCCAATATCCATTCGACTTAATACAATACCATCCACATCACAAAGCGCTGCATTATGAACACCACCCGTTTGTTTGAAAATCTCAGCCGAATCTTGCATATCACGCATTAAACGAAAACAATCATCTGTTGTAATACGCACATGAATACCTTCCATTTTTTTAGCTACTAATGCATCATTAGCAAAAACAAAACCTTGGCGGCTCATGCCACAACAAGAAGTAATGTAACGTTTATTTTGAATTTGTTGAAAGTAAGGATTCACACGCTTTGTTTTAACATGCACAAAACCTTCTTTTTCTTGGTGCCAAATGGCTTCAATATCTTCGTAATCGCGAATAATTCGTTCAGAAGCCAAATAGCCAATCACCATATCTTCTACATACTCGGGTGTGCAAACCATCGTCACAAATTCTTGCTCATTAATCTTCACTGTGACAGCGTATTCAGTGACAACGGTATCTTCTATTTCTTTAATTTGATTACCTTCAACACGTATAATTTCTCTTGCTACTGCTCTATCCATAAGGCATCCCCTTTATTCACTAATATTATCTTCAAAAACAAAGACAGAAATAGCAAAATCCTCTTCAATTTTGATATCCGAAAATAAATGGAGTAACTTAGAGCCCATCAATTCTTCCATGCCATCTGGAGGACTTTTAGTATACAAATCTTGAATCATCCTTGTACGTGCAGCATGTACCATTTTTAACCCTTCAGGCGTACTTGCAATAAATTTTTCAGTTGGTGTGATATTACCATATAAAGTTGAAACAGCCATGTTCTCGACGAAAACAGTATGAATACGCTCTGGTCCCTTCCCAAATATATCTTTGCGTAGTTTTCGAATAATATCGTTGAATTCATGCACCTTTTTTGACATTTTAACGATTCTCCCAACGTAATTAATCTTTTTATCCTATGTTCATGGGGGTCACCCTTACAGTTTGTTAATAATATAGCAACTTAAATAAAAATTAAAGAGAAAATACCCAATGACAATTATTATCAATTATCGATCAATTTCGCCTTGGCGTAATTGCGTCCGGATTTTGAATTGTGCCTGCGCAATTCATTCCTTTTAAAATCCGTGACATCCGCCGGAGGCTTTATCTTCATTCAGTAGATGGTGAACACCTATTGAAAAAGAGCTATATCTGAATTCATCTAATCACCTTCTGAGATAGGATTTTCTACTGAATGAAGATAAATTTTTATTATAATTATTGTCCATTTTGGCTTAAAAGGCTATAATAATTGGTATTACACATGGAATGAAAGTATTTTGATTCCTATGTCATGGTTTCATACAAATAAGTTTGAACTATAGGCATGGTGGTTTTAATATTTAAATTCTATAGTTATATTGAATAAAAAATAAAAGTTGATTGAATTTTTAGCAAGGCCTGTTAAGAATTTTATCCACCATGAATAAATAGCATGATAATACATGCCTTTTCATGGTGGATTTTTTTATTTTTGAGCAATATCAACATCGACAACAAATAATAAATGTTTCTTCATCTATGTTGGAGTAGAAATTGGACAAATTGGGAAATGACATTATAACAAGACAATCAAAATAAAAAAACTCATAACTCTATTCCCGATTTATCCTAAGTATTAACCTGTTGTTAAATAAGTCTCAAAGAGCAAAAGGAGGAAAATATCTTGACTAAAATTAACATTAATGGCGTATCGTACGATGTGGCAGATGGAGCTACAATACTGGATACCATTAATCAACACGGAATCGCCCATCCACAAATTTGTCATGTACCATCAGTTGATCCTATCGAAACTTGTGATACATGTATCGTTGAAGTGAACGGCCAATTAGTTCGTTCTTGTTCAACAAAAGCAGTAGCCGGCATGGATATCCAACTTACTTCTGAGAAAGCGAAAGCAGCACAAACAGAAGCCATGGATCGTCTACTAGAAAACCATTTGCTGTATTGTACCGTTTGTGACAATAACAACGGGAATTGTACATTACACAACACTGCAGAATTAATGGAAATTGAACACCAAAAATATCCTTATCAACCAAAAGTGGAACCACATGAAGTGGATATGTCTCATCCATTCTATCGATATGATGCAAACCAATGTATCGCATGTGGACAATGTGTAGAAGTGTGTCAAAACCTACAAGTTAACGAAACGTTATCGCTAGATTGGGAAGCTGATAGACCAAAAGTAATTTGGGATGAAGGCGTAGCTATTAACGATTCTTCCTGTGTAGGTTGTGGTCAATGCGTTACCGTTTGTCCATGTAACGCCTTAATGGAAAAATCAATGCTTGGCGAAGCTGGTTTTATGACTGGGCTGAAACAAGATACGTTAGATCCGATGATTAATTTAATTAAGGAAGTTGAACCTGGCTATAGCGGTATCTTTGCTGTTTCTGAAGTCGAGGCTGCTATGCGCAGTAAACGTACGAAGAAAACAAAAACAGTTTGTACTTTCTGTGGAGTAGGTTGTTCGTTTGAAGTTTGGACAAAAGACCGCAAAATTTTAAAAGTGCAACCTTCTGAAGGTCCTGTCAATGCTATTTCTACTTGTGTAAAAGGGAAATTCGGTTGGGACTTCATCAACTCGGAAGAACGAATTACAAAACCATTAATTCGTAAAAATGATGCATTTGTTGAATCCTCATGGGATGAAGCGCTTGACTTGATTGCTTCTAAACTAGGTGGCATCCAAAAAGAATATGGTTCTGGATCTGTCGGCTTTATTTCTTCTTCAAAAATTACAAACGAAGAAAACTACTTAATTCAAAAAATGGCGCGTCAATTATTCGAAACAAACGACGTTGATAACTGCTCACGCTATTGTCAATCTCCAGCTACTGATGGCCTACTACGCACAGTTGGTATAGGTGGCGACGCTGGAACGATCAAAGATATCGCAAAAGCTGGCCTTGTTATTATTGTTGGGGCAAACCCTGCAGAAGGTCACCCTGTTTTAGCTACTCGTGTAAAACGTGCCCATAAGTTACACGGTCAAAAATTAATTGTTGCCGACGTTCGTAAACATGAAATGGCTGAGCGCTCTGATATTTTCATGCGCCCAAAACAAGGAACAGACCAAGTATGGTTAATGGCCGTTACAAAATATATGATCGATCAAGGCTGGCATGATGAAGCCTTCATTAAAGAGAACGTGCACTTCTTTGATGATTTTAAAGATGTACTTGAAACATACACACTAGAATATGCAGAAAAAGAAACGGGCATTTCAAAAGAAACGTTGATAAATGTTGCTGAAATGATTCGTGATGCAGACGGTACATGTGTACTTTGGGGTATGGGTGTTACACAAAATACAGGTGGCTCCTATACATCAGCTGCAATTTCTAACCTACTTCTAGCTACTGGCAACTATCGTCGTCCAGGTGCAGGTGCCTACCCTCTTCGTGGTCACAACAATGTTCAAGGTGCTTGTGATATGGGTACACTACCAAATCTATTACCAGGTAATCAAAAAGTAATAGACGACGAAGCACGTAAGAAATTTGAAGAAGCTTATGGTGTAAAAATCAAACCTGAACCAGGTCGTACAAATATGGCCATGTTAGATGCGATCATGGAAGGTAAAATGAAAGCAATGTATTTAGTTGGGGAAGATATGGCACTTGTAGATTGCGATGCTAACCATGTAGATAAAGTACTTTCACAATTAGACTTCTTTGTTGTACAAGATTGCTTCCTTTCACGTACAGCACAATATGCGGATGTTATTTTACCAGCAGCACCTTCTCTTGAAAAAGAAGGTACGTTCACGAATACAGAGCGTCGTGTGCAACGACTATATCAAGTATTACCAACACTTGGTGAATCAAAAGCCGATTGGGAAATCCTTCAATTAGTAGCACGTCGCCTAGGTGCTGACTGGAATTACAGTCACCCAAGTGAAATCTTTGCTGAAATGGCTAGTCTTGCTCCATTCTTCTCGCAAGCGAACTATGATGTATTAGAAAATTGGGGTAGCTTCTGTTGGGGTAGCCATGATGGTAAAGACACACCTTTACTATATGAAGATGGCTTTAACTTCCCTGACAAAAAAGCTCGCTTTGCTTTAAACGATTGGATTAGACCGGTTGAATATGAAGCGCAATATGATTGCCATATTAACAATGGCCGTATGCTTGAACACTTCCATGAAGGTAATATGACAAACAAATCAAAAGGTATTCAATCGAAAGTACCTGAAATTTTTGTTGAAGTATCACCAGAGCTAGCAAAAGAACGTGGCATTGAAGATGGAGCTCTTCTTCGTTTAGTGTCTCCTCAAGGCGCATTAAAATTAAATGCCCTAGTGACAGATCGCGTACAAGGAAATGAACTATTCTTACCAATGAACTCTGTTAGCAAAGACTCAGCGATTAATTTCTTAACGGGTCCGGCTGGAGACATCAATACATCGACACCTGCTTATAAACAAACAAAAGTACGAGTAGAAGTATTGAAACAAAAAGGAAAAACGCCACTTCCTAGAACAAACCCACGTTATAAAAAACGTCATCCGCAAAATGGTGTTGAGGTACAACGTAAATGGAACCGTCCTGGTTACGTTCACTTAACAACTAACGAAAGGGAGTGATTTTATGGCTGCACCAATTACGACAATTAAAAAAGCTCAAGTAACAGAAGAGCAACTAAAGGAAGAAAAGTTAGACAATTTAAAGCAACTTCTTTCTGAGAATGAAGAAATGGTGAACCAGGTCTTTACGATCATGGCAGAATTAAATGATATTGGAGCGCTAGAAGCCGCTACGAAACTACTTGAAGCAAAAGAGGATGTTGCACATATCGCTCTTGGTCAATTAACGCGTAAGCCTGTTACGAATATCATCAACAACTTAATGGGTGTTGCAGGAGCATTAACCGAACTGAACCCAGAAACAACAACAAAGCTTATTGAAGGCTTAAATACTGGCTTAGATGAAGCGAACAAAGCAATTGAATCGGACGAAAAAGTTAGTGCCTTTAAGTTGTTCAAAATGTTAAATGACCCTGATGTTAATCGTGCTGTAAACTTTGGCGCTCACTTCTTAAAAGGGCTTGGCAAAGGCCTAAAATAGGAAGGTGGTTTCTAATATGCTAACGAACGAACACATTTTAAAAACTTTGCAGAAAATCGATGATCCAGAGCTTCATAAAAGCATCGTTGACTTGAATATGGTAAGAAATATTCAAGTTAACGGTACACATATCTCACTGGATCTTGTCTTGACTATTCAAGGTTGTCCATTAAAAGCCAAAATTCAAGCAGATGTTGAAGAAGCGTTAAAAGCGATCGGTGCATCAAAAATATCCATCCAATTTGGTTCTATGACAGATGACGAACGCCGTAGTTTAACAGCTTCTTTAAAATCAGAAAAAGTTACGGATAAAGGAATGCCTAAAATGCTTCTACCCGACTCTGGTGTCAAATTTATTGCCATTACTAGTGGTAAAGGTGGCGTCGGTAAATCTACTGTGACGATTAATTTAGCAGTAGCCCTTGCCCGTCTTGGTAAACGAGTAGGGATTTTAGATGCTGACATTTATGGCTTTAGTATTCCTGCCATGATGAAAATTCATCAAAAACCAACAATGCTTGACCAAACAGCTATTCCAGTGATGAGTGATGGTGTAAAGATCATGTCGATGGGCTTCTATACTAACGACAACCAACCTGTCATGTGGCGTGGGCCAATGCTCAACAAATGGATTCGTAATTTCCTTGTCAATACACATTGGGGCGAATTAGATTATCTCCTCATCGATTTACCACCTGGTACAGGAGATGTAGCCATTGATATGGCAGCAATGATTCCACAAGCGCAGGAAATTATTGTAACAACACCTCACCTTGCAGCTTCTCATGTTGCTTCTCGTGCAGGTCTGATGGCTCAACATACGAAACACACGATTCTTGGTGTTGTCGAAAACATGGCTTACTTCGAAAACTCAAATGGTGAAAAGAACTATTTATTCGGTCAAGGTGGCGCAGAAAAATTAGCAGATGAGCTCCAATCAAGTATCATCGCTCAAATACCATTTGCCCAACCTGAGGAGAATACAGGTTCTTCCGTTTATGACGAAGACTCTATCATCGGTGAGGTATTTACCCACCTTGCAGAAGATATAACGTATCAATAAAAAATAATAACCCTTGACTCGTTCTTACACGAGACAAGGGTTTTTTTATATAGCAGTGTTCTAATGAAACACTCCCCTACTATTTAGTTCAATAACCAGCCTTTTTTAAAACCTGCATAAAATAAAAACGATACGTATTTTTCACGAAAGTATCTAAAGGAAGCCCAACATTTAATTGATACTTTGTAAAAATAAAATAAAAACGCTTATCCCATTTTAAACGTAATAATTCCCCAGCATCTTCCCCGTATTTCTCTGTAAATTCCTCAATTAAAGGTTCGACCATATAGTAGCAATAGTCTTTTAAGTTTGCGAGGGCCTCTATATCTTTCTCCTTCTGAAAACGCGTAATCCAATCAGCTAATTGTTCATTCATTTAAAAATTCATCTCTCTTTATATTGAGTTTCTTCCTATTATATTATAACTCTTTTTCTATAAATTCTCGCTTCTCACGTTTCTTCGATATTTTGTTTTGGGTTGATAAAATAATGAGCTTTATACCTTATTCAACATGTAAGATGCTCACCTAATGAATAATAGATTGTATCCCTTTATAATCGATCAAATACGTTCTTATAGTATGACTACGATGAACACTTATGATCATTTATTGGAAGAAACTATTTAAGAGCGAGTACTAAGACGTGATGATTTTAGCCTTCGTTCTTCTATTGCTAATCCCCAAGGAGTAGCCAGCCGGAACGAAGATCAACTAAAATACAGCGCATATATTTTAAAAATTTCATCCTCAACTTTTGGTAATGAACCTAAATATTATAATGTTTACCTTATTTTATAGACCCCCTGTCACGGAGTGGTCTTTTTATTGTTTATTCAGCTAAGCACAAGACAGAAACCCTTTCACTTTCAAGTAACGATGGGAAGAATGGTCAAAAAAGTTCGCCATCAGTTATACAGACTTACGGCGATTGCGGGAATAGACAGAATCATCAATGACAAAAGCTGGAACACGCTATTTTTTTCTGTAAAGAACCTTTCATCATTAGGTTGGGAGTCCCAAAACTGATAAATGTTATTTGTTATGTAAAAAAGTCAAATAGATTTTTGAATATCGAAATAGCTAATAATATGAAGTGTTAATAAGGATTTTTTTACTACGATAGTTGAGTTATAATGAAAAGGCTATAGGCATTTTCATAGAAGGAGTAATTACATGACTGGAAAACAAATTAACCCAATATTAATTCAAGCATTAACAAATCAAGAAATCACTGAAATCCCATCATCCCCTACGTTCAAGTATTTAGGCGGGACATATGTAAAGTCTATCGTCGATAATTTAAAAAAAGTAATGACTCGGCATGAAAAAAATGAAATCATGATGACTTGTAAAAGCTGTAACAAATCAGGCAAATATAATATTGGAACTATGTTCATTAATGTTCCTACAAATAACCAAAATATACAGAATCCAGAACAACAGTACACTGGGTATTTCCGTTGTAAGTATTGCAATACTGCTGGACAGTGGGAAGAGTCGTCAGAACTATATATGTTTAGCATTGCAGCTTTATTGGCACCCGATAACGAAAATACTCTTGTTCAATTTGGTGAAATACAACTTTTTGATGGAACTTCACCAAAATATGCTACAGATGGGGAAGAACACCTCTTACATTTAATTTCCTCTTCACCAAGCAACGCTTTATTATGGAATAAACTAGGTAATTTATACATTGCTGGTGCGAGACCTGAACTTGCAATGGCAGCTTTCGAAAAATCTATTGCTATCGATCCAAATCAAATGGAGTCACACCTGTCTATTGCCAATATTCTTATAGACATTAAGGATTATCAACATACTATTCATCATTTGCATCAGGTGATGTTATCCGCGGAGCATTATGAGCATCTTAATGCAAATCGTTTAAGAGAATTATTAGCGCACGGAATTTGCACAAGTTTCATCGCTTCGGTTGAATCAAAGCAGAAATATTCACCGCTTCCTATAAAAGAGCAAGTAATGTCAGCTGATAGAGAAATTAATCTAGCTACTCAAGAACTCCTCCAAGGTATTGAACTATATTCGGATGACGTAACTTCATTTTATCCGCTCGCCGAAGCATTTATGGGAAAACAAGCTCAGGAGTTAATTTAGAAGGTACTATTAATTATACTAAAAGCTTCACGGGTGAAGTCTTTTAAAATTTTTGGTTATACTCTTTAAGCCTGGAATAGAAATCAAAATGTTGATTTAAATTTTCGTCGTTTTGCAAAATAATGATAAATTTCACCATATCTGATCGTTCAAAAATAGAAGCTTATCTCGCATTAGTTTACTCTATTCATGAAGTTGCCGAACGTATTAAACGCAGCCCTTCAACGACTTCAAGCTGCAGTTGCGTCTCCTCTTTAGCAGAAGCTGTTAACTCTCTAGTTGTACGTACATAATCGTTTTCTAAACATTGGTAAAAAAACGCTTGAAACCCTACTAAAGGATTTAAAGCGTTTTTTCTCGCGTTTCACAATATTATTATGAAAGGTTTGCAGCAATGCTTCCCGAATTCAATATAAAGATACTATGTTGAATAGACGACTCATCACTATAGCATTTATTCTTCGTTAAACCACAGTTCATCTTTGTTATCAACGTCGCCATTATAATTGATCAGAATTTCTTCTCCAGCTTTTATATCTTTATAAGCAAAAAAATCAAATGTTTGATTTTTAAAATTAATCTCATATGTTGCATTTGGTTCATAAGAATGATTAAACAACATTCCATAACCAAGAAGGATCGCAGAACGACCAATTCCATACTCAAAAGCGTAATCAGCGAGCAAGGTTTGCTCAATGTATTGATGCTCTTCATTTGGATAAGCAATTACAGGTGCCTCATGTAAAAGCTCTCCTTTCTGGATATCGCATGTAGCAAATACCCCTCTATTGAATTCTCCATCACTTAATGGAGATGTTTTTATTTCAATCATGTTTGTTCTCCTACTCATTAATAAAATTTTCTTTTTAACTGTAACATTAATTTGAACATTGAGGTCTAAAAAAATGAAATTATTTTAAATAAAACACCTTTAGTGTCACCGAATAATGGCTCATCACCATAACATGTGGTTGATTTAACAAATGTCTTCCACAACTTTTGGTGATGAGCACGAAAAATTGAAGATCAATAAGGAGTATCAAAAAAATCTTTTTGTTTGTTCAGAAAATGTGTAAAGTCTTTTCATTTTCTAGCCTTGTCAAACGTATTTTCATAAAAGGAAAAGCGCCTCGAACCCTTTATACTAAAGGATCCAAAGCACTTTTCAATTGGTTTGGACTAGCGTTCCCAACTAAAATTAAGCAGTTACTTTTTGCGTATTTTTTTTACTCATTTTACTTAACCAAATAAATATAAACACAATAATTAATATAACTGGGGCTAACTCTTTTGGGAAAAATAGCATTAGTGAAATTCCTACTAGTAAAGGTGTCTTTAAAATAGCAATCGAAGCACTACCACCTATAACAGCTACGATAAAAAGCATATCTAGTTGCGGGAAAAAAGTCGCGATCGCGTAGCCCTGTAAAATGGAAGCGAAGATAACTGGTAAAACATTTCCACCAACCCAACCTGACTTAAAACAAAACTCCATAAAAATCAGTTTTAAAACAGAAGCTAAAATTAAAGTGGCCATCGAAAGTGTCGGTACTAAACTAGGTAAAGCTTGCATAGACAGTTGACCGGAAAAAAGTAATTTAGGAGCGATTAAAGACATCAAACCAATCCCGATACCACCGATAACAGCACTTAAAATAATTTTATTGTTGATTTTAGAAAAGATTTTATTCATTGCTCTTTCCATTAGTTCATAAAGTTTACTAAACAAAATACCAAACAACACAAAAGGAATAAAAAGAAACAATTCATCCAATCCCCAGTTCGTTTCACCTAACTTGGTCACAAAGGGAGGTTGATCTGATATTTTAATAAAAATCATAAAGGTCACTATTCCATTAATGATAAATAATAAATACAAGAATTTCTTCAATAAAAGCAGTTTTTTCTCTTTAGGTGCCTGATCAGGATTATAGGGAATAAGGTAATGATGAGGTAAAGCAAATTGTTTTAGCCTAATTAACCAAGATTCCTTTTTCCATTCATTGTAGGAAAAATAAAAGTAACGCATTTTATCTGCCTGCCATACTGATAACGCAATAACAGAACTTAATATGGCTGCTGCAGGACCAACACTTGCACCAAAAATTAAAATTAAAAAAGCAATTAAAAAATTGAGACCTACATTTGAATAGTTCATTCTTTGAGTTGTTTTTAATTCAACAATAGCTTCATTAGCCGTTTGAGGCAGTCCCCCCCACTTATACTTGCTAACACCGACTAAAACACCACCCAAAATACATAAAAGTAATGTATAAATAGCAGGTACTTTTAAAGTATTGGATACGTCAGTCCATAAAAAATCCGCCAAGCCATTAACTACTATTAAAAAAACAGAAGAAATAAAACCGATCATCCCACTTAAAATTAAGCCATAAACTAGTAATCCGATTATTTTAAAATACTTCTCATTCAATACAAAATTCACCACTTTTATACATATATTAAGACACTCTCTTGTTAGTAACTATATTTATTTGAAATACAGCAGCCATTTTTATAATGCCAATATAACTATACTAGACTTTGTGCTGAAAGAGCTAGTATTTTCCTCTCTAGTATCTAAACAAACTAAGAGATAGATTGCCTAGTTTATGATTGTCACCATTCCCGTTTCTTTGCTTCTCATATTCCATAACTGTAAATAAACCTTCGATGCACTATTACCATTTGTCTACCAAATTACAATTTACTATGTTATGATTTGGTTCATCACCAAAACGTGTGGTTGATTTCCGTTCCGACTGGGCGCTTTGCCGCTGACGCTTCGCTTTCGCACAGATAAAACATTGCCGCTGACGCTTCGCTTTCGCGCAGAGCAGAGCTTCCTGGGGGCGTCCGATGAGCCGCTTCACTCGCGTTGCTCGCTCCAGGGTCTCGGGCCTACACGATGTAGGTTACGAAGGCGTTATCACAGGACGTGATGCTCTTAGCCTTCGTTCCTCTACCGCTGATCCCCAAGGAGTCACCCAGCCTCCACTCCAATCAACTTATTTACATAGTATATGTTTTAACAAATGTCATCCAAAACTTTTGGTGATGAGCCTATGATTTCCTTATAAAAGGAATTTTTAGTTAATTAAGATATGTGTAATTTTATTGAATAAGGGGAAGAGGAACCGAATAATAGATACCATCATCTATATGATAAGACACGCAGAATCACCATTTGTTTTCGGTCAAGAACGAACGAGAAAACTATCCAACCAAGGTGCAATAGACGCAAAAAAAGTAACGGCAATAATGAATGAGCAGAAGTTTGATCTGGTAATCTCAAGTCCTTATACAAGATCAATTTAAACAATCGAGGGAATTGTCGATTCCTAAAATATAGAAGTAAAGGTAGTTGAGGAATTAAGGGAAAGGCAATTAAAGGGGCTTATAAATTACCTGAAGAAGAAATACAACAGGCAATAAAAAAATCCTATGAAGATATTGATTTTAATTTATCGGGCGGAGAATCAGTAAGATGCGTCCAAAATCGGGCTATTCCTATAATAAAAGAACTTCTAAATAATTATGAGACACAGACTATTATTATAGGAACTCATGGAAATGTTATGACTATTATTATGATTTATTTTAAGAAAGAATACGGATATCATTTTTGGAAAAACACTTCAAAACCTGACATATACAAGTTGGTATTTTCAAGAGAAACACTAAAATTAGTACAACGGAAATGGGAATGACTTAAGCAGAGGCTATTATCCCCTTTTCAAAATCAAAAACAATAGCCATCAGAATCAAACTAGCGGGCATTTGGATATAAAACATACACAAAAATACTTTTGTTATGCTTCCCCAATCACTTCTGTAGCTCCACTGTCTAGTTTTGTTCCAGATACTTTTTCAATAATGCTTAACTCAGCCAATTTTGACACTAAAGTGATTAAATTTATGAAATTAGCTCAATCATCAATGTAAAAAATTCTTTTAATTAATGGATATATGGACATTCAGTTAATTTATGAGCCTTTGGTTATATTCAATCCACTTTTCCATTTCTTTCTCAACTGCTCGATTTTGCCATTCAAACCATATGCCCGAACACTCACTACAATGACTATCTACTCCACTTTTTTTATGTGCATCTTTACATGTAAATACAGTCTTTTTACGACAACTATAGCAGTAAACTTCTTTATCTTTATAAAATTCCATAACCATCAACTCCCACATTTTACACATATTCATTTCCGTTTTGTACACAAATTATTCTTATTTACAAAGTAAATCATTACGGACAATGAATAGCCTTTAAAAACCGTGGTTTTGTAGTTTCCTCAATAATAAAATTGTATTACAGTCCTAACTCCGCACATTTAATATATTCTTTTAGAAATATAGGTGCTTGAGGGTTGTTAAGTACTTCTTCCGTGGTTAATAACAATACTTTTTCTACTTCTTCGGGTTGTTTAGCATATAATTCACCTGATTCATATTCACAGAGGAAAATAATATCAACAACGTTTTCACCTTTATCTGTTACAAACGAAGTACTATGTATATATTTCAAATTCTCTTTAACCTTAATACCAATTTCTTCAAAAATTTCTCTTTTCAAAGTATTTTCTAATATATTTGATGAATTTCCTACTATATCTACCTTTCCTCCAACAAGTGAAAGTAATCCACCTGCATGTTCTTCTTTTTTACTTCTTTCAATAATGATCCACTTATCATCTTTTCTTATAGCCCCTTCAACATTGACGATAAACAATCGAATCCCCTCCCATATAATCTGTCTTTTTCCCATTTAACTAGAAATTCTTTCTATGAAAAATATAACATAGTAAAGGATGATTTGGTGATGCAATGGTAAATACGTAACAACCGAGAGTTTCCGTTATACTAGGGCCATACGATAAGTTCAAACGCATTTAACGAATCTGCGAGGGTTGATAATGAAGGAAAGGAATTAAATTGCAGAAGTTGTCTAAATGGAGCTATCACGCCATATGTGGGGCTACAGGAGTTTCCATGAGCAAATAAAAGGACTTGCAGATATGAAGGATAATCATCATGCAAGTTCTATCTTGATGTATATGTCAAATTAGATTATTGTTTCAAGAATCGAATCTTTAAAAATCACACTTTCAACAATCGAAATTCAATATCAAACATTTAAATTTACCTGCCTCCATTAGTCGAATAACAGGTACTCACCCCTTCTTGAATCAACGTACCGATGCAAAGATGCAAAGCTAATTTTAACATCTAACATACTTGCGTTTGAATCCGATTCTCCCTTTATCCATTTCTTTTAGAATACTTTCGTAAGCATTTAGGAAACTTGTTTTTTTCTTGTCCCGTTTGACTTCTACAATACCTACTTCCTTTGCGGTCTCGACAGCTTTTTCATGTAGTGGCAAATATGAAAGTCCTACTGTGTATAGAAAATTATTCATAGCAGATTTCGTTCTTTCTGGCGAATTATGAAGAGAATTTTTCACAATATCAAGCATATTAGAAATCTTGCTTTCGGAAAATTCATTGTCTTTGCGATTCCCTAAAAGCCAACAGTAGCAACTCCAACCCGCTGACATTCTTAGCTCGTCACCGCTTGCAATCCATTTATCTGCAACGTCTTGTGCAATAGCTGACTCTGATAAAGTTACTGCCACTACATAATCAGACAGCATATAAAAATACGCTTCATCTATCCAACGATCAAAATCCGACAGTCATAGCTTTTGGGTCTGCTATGATGCCTGCAAAATACATTGCACCATAGTTACCTGTAGCATAAAGCTCTTCAGCTAAAGATTGATTTATTTTTATTTTCTTCGCGATTGGTTTCATAGCACCTGTAGCCACACCAAAAACAGGCTCGTGTGCACCATTAGATATGTACATTTTTTTAGTTCGTTCCTTACTGAGGGATTCAAGCTCCTGCATAACTGTTTTGAAATCCATAGTTTTATACTTCCTTCCTTAATATTAATACCTTTTTAATGATAACCAACTAGTTTCTATTCCTTATCAAGTCTTCCATACTTCCTGATATTTTAACCCTAATCATTATTCAAGTATTCCGCTTCGTTTGTTTTAGTACATTCCTACACAATTTTTAAATCGAATTTAACATAAATATCCAATAAAAAAATCACCTCTAAGACTAGAGGTGATTTTATCAAACTTTATTACAATTTATCAATCTTTATAGTGAAGTTAATCTAGCACATTAAGTATGAACATGTTTTGATCAACCTTTTTCAAAAGATACATTTATTATTGATTTTCATTTCAATGTTAAACCTTAAAACGAAGCTACATCATATTTGAGAAAGTACCTCTCATGACTAATACCTAATTAATAATACCTGTTGGGTATAATGTAGTTCCTCCAATTGAAACATTTATTTCATTCGATAATGGAACATTGTATTCATCAATAATTGTTCT
This sequence comes from Lysinibacillus sp. RS11, assembly GCF_042019215.1. Lineage (NCBI taxonomy): Bacteria > Bacillati > Bacillota > Bacilli > Caryophanales > Bacillaceae > Lysinibacillus > Lysinibacillus sp. RS11. The sequence continues at coordinate 3,502,000 of NZ_CP168124.1, forward strand.
CCACCACTCCCATGCAAGACCTGTACATTCTCTTGCATAAATTCTTATATTTTTTGAATTAGGCGGAAGTGGTATTACTGTAGAGAAATGAGCTGTTTTATCTTTCCAGTTTCCATCCCAAGTTTTATGGGATAGTATTTCATTTCCATTTTCATCATATGAAAATTCATCCCAGGCTACTTCAAATTGAGCAACATATGCACCAGAATGATCAAGATTGATGCTTCCTTTAGAATATTCGGTAGTTGTCGTCTCGATATAATCTGTATTGTTATGAACAGCAGCAATTGAATTGTCCTTTAAGAAAACACTTGTATATGATATTGGGTATGCTGGATTTTTAAGACTAAATTCTGCATTATCTTTAATTATTTTTCTAATTTCATTAAAGTCTTTTGACACAACCTGGTTATGCGTTTGTGAATCTCCGCCTAATACTACAGCAGTAAAGGAACTTTCTTCAAAAATATCTTTGTATTGTCCACTAGTTTCTACATTGGTATTGACATCATTCAGTAAGGCTTTAAAAGCAGCTTGTACATCCTTGCTCTTAGAGCTTGTTTCTAATTTCACATAAATTGTTCTGCCATAAGCTACATTTGACACCATAACGGGAGGAGCATCATTACTTACTCCTTTACGAGTTAACTCTTCAAAAAGAACACTTTCATCAAAAAGGTCTGATGGATTGTTAGGTAGTTCTGCACTTACGGTATAAAATATTTGTTTATATGCCGCAACCATCACCTTTTTCTCTCCACTTTCAATCGCATTAAAGTCAATTCCCAGTGAATTTTCAAGAACTTTGGCGTTAACATTCAGCGTGCTTGCTATTTGAGATTTGCTATAAACCATAGATTCTGAATATTGTAGTCTTGCAGGTAAAGTATGGGTTGTTGAATATTTTTCATTCCAAGTAGATACTAATTCATCTACTGCCCCAGATACATTACCATATGTTGGATTATCCACAGTTATAGTATTTTCTCTTTTCATACCAGGTAAGTCTATGCTAATATTTAGCGGTTTTCTTTTGGCAACCAATAAACTAGGTTGATTGTCTACAAAAGCTTTGTTTGCAAGTTGTAATGCTCCTGGATAGGTACGATTCGCCATAGAATCGATAATTGAAATATCCACCGGTGAAGTTGTAAGTGATTTTTTATTACGTTCAACTACTATAAATTTATCTTTTGAGTTTTTACCTTCTTTTGGAACAAAACTATTAATCTTATCACCATTCACTGCCAAAACTTCGCTGTTATTGTAGTTCAAGTTTGCTATACCAGTATCAATGTCATTAGGTATGCTTGTTTCACTAGCTAAATTAGTATCAAGTGTTTCAGCAAAGGAAATAATCGGATAATTAATAATGCATAAACAAACAGATAAACTTACTAAAAATTTTATGACTTTAAAATAATTTCGCTTTCCCAAAAAAATCCTCCTCCTTTTTTAGGAAATTATACCACAGGAATATTTTAAATAAATATAGTAGTTTAGTTTCATATTTTAACCACTAAGTAGTACATTTGAAGGAATTCTCTGTTAGTTAAGCAAAGTATTTTTGATTATGCAAAAAAAAAAAAAAGACACCTACTTGTGACGATGCCTTTTTGGAATGAAACTAGTATTTGATTTTGAGAGTATCCCCCTCGACATAAACTCCCTCGGAACGGGAAATCGGCAGCTTTTGCTCCGCTGAGAAGCCGATCGTTTCTCCATCCCTTAAAGTGACGTTTTCATCTACAATATATCCTGAAATAGTAATCAAAAAGTCACGCATCTCTTCAGGGGATGCTTGGCTGTCCAGGATTTCAATTTCATCCTTGCCAAAGGCTTTTAGCCCATAGGTATATCCATCGACCCCGGCTTCTGTTCCGACTAGGCCGAAATAAACCAGATTCAGTAAAGGGAACATGTCGTCATCCTTCATCATTTCAGCCATATCTAGATAAAGTTCAGGCTGAAATACAGTGCCGCATGTATAGATCCCTATTGCGTTAGGAAGCTTTAGGCAACTGGCCGCCAGCTTGGTATATAGCCTGCCGCTGTCTAGCGGGGAGCCCGAGCGTGTAAATACAGCCAGAATGATTTGAGCTACATGTGTTTGGGTAACCTCCACGGCTTCTTTCCACAGATAGTTTCCCTGTGCATAAAACTCAGCCTCACCATCCGGTACGGGAGCATCGACAAAACTTACCGCTAACATGGAGTCGTCCACTTCAAAGACCAAAGTTCCTTCATTTGTTTCTTCGGCGTTTTCCTCATCCTCTCCTGACGAGCAGGAGATGTTCCAATCATTGAAAAGGTTGGCTTTGATCTGATCAATATCACATTCTGCGGAGTTAAGCAAAACGAACCCGTTAAAAATACCAGAACCATTGTCTTGCGTTTCTGCCTCATCCTCCATGGATTGGGCAGCTTCATATGCTGCAGCCTGCTGCATCCAATATTCTCGGATTAATTCTACCATCTTTACAGCTTCTTGCTCTGCAGTCGCAGGGTCATAAGGTTGCATCTCGCTGAATATATGGCCGCAATGCTCGATGTCAGACGGATCCTCATAGCCTCCACATACGCCAAGGAGCCATTTTCCAAGCATTGCTTTTTTATACCTGAATATATAGTAGTGCATATCATGTAAATCAAACTCTCCAGCAATTTCTATTTTGCTAGGTTCTCTCCCGAGTTCGCGTTCATCCGCAAGCCAGTCAATCATGGATTGCATCGCTGCTTGTTGTTGAGCTGTCATTAATTTCTCCCCTTTATGAATGTATTATTCTACCATTATTATACCAGCTTTTATGGCAAGAAATAGTGAAGCAAGGATTATTCCTCCTATGGTAGATTACTCCTATTTCTATTATAGGAAGTCGTTCATCAATTATTGAGTGCTGGGATAAGTAGCAATATAATCCCGACTTTTTGGTCATAAAAAAATCCTCCATTCAATTGAATTGGAAGATAATTTCGGTACTATATTCACGTAATTTTAGGAGTAATAATAAAGGGATTCTACGTCAGTGACCGAATCCCCATTCTTTTCAATGGTTTGCATTTGTAGTTCAAACGGTGAAATTTTGTAGATGTTCAGAGCTAATACTATATGAAACAACCTTCTTCTTGTACTTCTTGACTACATCAACGCGATTGTCGTAACTAAAAACAAAGAAATTAACATCTTTTTTGCCTCTTTTTACATTCATGATAAATGGAGTAACATTAGTCTCTGGCTGTAAAAATAATTTTTCATTACCTGGAAATATATAGTGTTTTTTCAAGAATGAAGCTTTATTAAAATAGTTTGTAAATCTATTTTTTTCTTCCTCTTCTAAATTCTTTCCATTAAATGTTACCGTAACATCTTTTGAATCAAGTTTTTTATGAAGTTCAAATTTACTTACACCCCATCCCACAACTATACTGGGAGGGCTCGTTAACAATTTAATAATAGATCCAATCACTATCGTAATAATCAAACCTGTTGTCATACCATACCAACTCTTTCAAAAATTTTATCATTTTAGTAGCAATTACTATATTACTATATTTTTACCTATATTGCACATTATTTTGTAAAAATCAGGTGTGTTGAGTAACCATTTTTATACATCCAATTAATTCGAAGAGGCTGATTTCCGCTACGGGCTACTCGCTTTCCTGCGGGAGTCGGGTAGCCCTACGCTACAATCAGTTAAAATGGGCATATATTTGCAAAATAGCAACAAAAAAATCCTTTTTTTCGCGCAATAATAAACCTATTTTTTCCCAATCAACACGCCTGATAAAAAATAATTAGAAATTAGGCTATATCGATGTTTTATCATCCACCTCTCAATGATAAGGGATTTATATTTTTTATAACCATCCAATTCGATGCTTTTTTGACCATCCATTTATCTTAGGGATAAGACCCAATCTAACACATTTTTAGTCATCCAACTGTCTATAAACTATTAAGCGCTTCTGCAAACCTTTTGATTCCTTCATCTATTGAATCTTCATCTTCCTTTGCGAAAGTAAAACGAACAAATCCATCTTTGGATCCCAGTGTAGAACCAGGAACATAAATGACGCCTCTTTTAATGGATTCTTCAAGCAATTGGATTTCATTATAATTTTTAAGTATTTGACACCATATATGAATACCACCTTGAGGGATAGAATATTCCACCAGATCTTTTAAATAAGTATCAAGGCTTCTTATAATTTTATCTCTCCTTTTTTCTAATTCCTTAACCAAACTTTTTATATGAATATGAAAATTTTCTGATTCTAAAAAATCATTCGCTATCCATTGTGTATAGCTAGAATGACCGAAGTCAACTTGTTGTTTTGCATCCGATAATCTTTCAATGACCGATGTTGGGCCAATAATCCACCCTATTCTTAATCCTGAGGCAACAATTTTGGACAAAGAACTTATGTATAATACGTTTCCATTCCTATCCATTGATTTAAGGGTAGAGATTTTCTCTCCCGAAAAAGCTGTTAAACTATACGGATCATCTTCTACTACTGGAATTCCAAACTTTGAGGATATGTCTAAAATCTCTTCTTTTTTCTTTTTATTCAATAAAGAGCCCGTTGGATTTTGAAAATATGGATTTAAAAAAATCATTTTAATTCGGTGTTTTTTATATAATGACAGCAAATCTTCCGGGTTCATTCCATCCTTATCGACAGGTAGATAATGTACTTTTATACCTGCCGATTTGAAAATTGGAAGATTATAATTGTAGGAAGGATCTTCTATTGCTATTGCATCTCCAGGCTTTAACAAACATTGTACAATTAAATGTAATGCTTGTTGCGCTCCTGATGTTATCAGTATTGAAGAAGGATTAGTTTCGATTCCCCGACTTTTTTTTACGTGTTTTGTAAGGGTATTTCTAAGGATTTCATTCCCCAGTGGATGATCGTATCCTAAGCTTCCAATAAAAGAACGTGTTGAAGTTATCTCGCTTAAAAAGCTTTTTGGGAAAAGTTCTTCTGACAATTCACCGGAAGCTAAATTTATTAATTTATGTTCAACAGCTTCTTTTCTTATTTTTTGCGTTACAGGTTGACTAGGTAAAAAAGAACCCGCCTCAATATACCTATTCCAACTAGGTATCCGTTTTTTTGTTATACCCCATATATCTTTACTAATGGTAGTACCGCGTCCTCTATTTCTTTCAATTAGCCCCATCGATTCTAATTCGTCATATGCATTAACGACAGTACTTCTATTTACACTTAGAGCACTTGCTAAATATCTCTCTGATGGTAATGGTTTATCAGGTGGAAATGTACCATCTGCAATTCCCTTTTCAATATATTCTGCGAGTTGTTTATAAATAGCTTTTTTCGCTTGTCTATCAGGTTTCCAATCCAACTATACTCACCTCATTAGTTCCTTCAAACTTGCTCTTTCTTCTTTAGCAGTGTTATTTCAGGTAAAAGATTATATATTAATATTATTTCAATTGTATTTAACCATCCACTTCATTGTTATTCTAGCCATCCACTAAAATAATCAATCCTCATTTTCCATTTTATATCCAATGTTACAATGAGCGTGAAATAAACTCCTATTTCATAGAAAAAAAGCAGAATTTAACTCTGCTTTTCTACTGGAATACCAAAGACTTGGAATATATAATCTTTCTCTTGTTCTTTTGTAGTAATACCAGTGGCTATACCACCTTCTTTTGTTCCTTGAATAAACCACATATCATTATGGTCTTTGTCAACCGACTTAAAATCACCTTGTTTCCAACGATTTAAAATTTCTAAATATTTTTCACTATGTTCGTATCCATCTTTATTTTCCTCTACAATTTGCAGTAAAGTCTCAATTCTTTTTCGTAGTAATCATAATTGATGATTCTTTCTCATCAGCAATGATCTTCTGATGTGACATTTCTTGAATAACTTCTTGCATTAGATTATCAATAAAGGGTTCATCTCCACTCTTCCATTCATCAAACCTTTTGGAATACGTAGTGTTTTCCCAACCAAAATTCGTATCCACTGTCGATACAAACTCTTTCTTATCATCTTCTTTTGAAATTGATTGACCGCTATCTAATTCACTCTCGACGCTATTAGAAGTTTCGTTTTCATAGTTCTTTTTCATAATCAAAAACGTACCACTTATACTCAATAATGCTGTTAAAACAACTATACCTAAAATATGAATCCGCTTCATTTTTTTAACACATTCATTAATTTTACCATTAAATTTCCATATATACTTTTCTCTGTAAACATCAGCACAAAAAACAGAAGTCTCCAGCTATACAAGATACCTTTTTTCATAAAAAGTTTTATTCAAGTTCATATTTGTGGTGACAAAACTCTCTAGCTTGATTTTAAGATTATCGTTCAAGTTATACCAAAAAGCCTTAACCCCGTTTTTAGACGTCTGGATTTCCTTGACCTTGATTCGCCATTCCAGTAGCAGGGCAGCACAAAAAAAAGGCGTTTGAAACCTACGAATAATAGGGGTTTTGTGTATTTTTCTTAATTCCTATGTATGAAGAAATTTCAAACAAACATAGGCAATAATCGCTGCGAACAGTTTAGATTGAATACGGCATTTTTGGTTACCTCGAATAGTACAAGCACGTTCGAGTTTTGTTTATTCCAATGAAAAAAATCCTAATCGCCCAACGAGACTTATACATGTTGGTATTTTCTTCAGCAGTGATATCGATTAAACTTGTCACGACAAGTATTTCTTTACCCTCAAGTTCCATGAATTGAACGACACCTTGCGCTTTTTCGTTTATTTTTTCGGTGTCCAAAGAAATTCTTTTTTATAAAAAATCAAAGCTGGTGAAATTTTACTCGTCGTAAAATTTCACCAGCTTATTAGATTTCAGAAATTGGTTTTGTCCCAACTTCTTGACACTTACTGATGAAGAAAATAAATAGATGGCTTCGAACATACCTTAAAGTATGCTCAAGCTTGTTTCCTTTATATCAGTAATTAGCATATGACCCGGTGCATGGGTAATTATAATAGAAGGTTTACTTTCCATTGCTACTGCCTGAGGGGTTACGCCACAAGCCCAAAATACTGGTATTTCCCCTGGCTTAATGGACACGGAATCACCGAAATCTGGTTTTGAAATATCCGTAATCCCTATTTGTTCTGGACTACCAATATGAATTGGTGCACCGTGTACATTTGGAAAACGCGAAGTAATTTGAATTGCACGAATCGCATCCTCTGGTGTCATAGGGCGCATACTGACAACAGTTGGTCCTTCAAACACACCTGCTTTTTCACACGCGATATTTGTTTTATACATTGGCACATTACAGTTTTCTTGAATATGTCTTATTGGAATACCCGCTTCCAGAAGAGGTGTTTCAAATGTAAAGCTACACCCTATTAAAAAACCTACCATATCCTCTTCCCAATAATCTGTAATATCTAATACTTCTTCAGTTAAAATACCATCCCGATAAATACGATATTTCGGAATGTCCTTGCGAATATCTGCATTTTTAGCAATTTTTGAAGGTATAAATGATCCAGGTTCTGTCACATCTAATAATGGGCATGGCTTTGGATTGCGATGACAAAATAGTAGAAAGTCAAAGGCATGCTCCTTCTTCAAAATCACTAAATTTGCTTGTGTAAACCCAATAGACATGCCAGAAGTTGGTCCAGAAATTTCTTGATTACGAATAAGTTTACGGATTTCATTCGGCTCTAAAGCACTATATGTTGTCATCATCAATTCACTCCTTATAAATGAACCATCCATGAAAAGATGCTCATGGATGGTTGGTTGGTTGTTAGATTAACTAAAAATTTTCGGAATTTCTTCAATAAATGTAATAATGCTGAGACATCCCATAATAAGTACCACAATTGCTCCAGTTACAGTTAACCAACGTGGATGCTTATATGTGCCAACAATATCTTTTTTGTGTGCAGCAACTAATATAATGCCAAGTGATAATGGTAAAATCAGTGCATTTAATGCACCTACCAAAATTAACACATTAACAGGCTTACCAACCAAGGCAAAAGTTGCTGTTGAAATGACGATAAATGCTATAATCACCCAATTATGATATTTATCAATGTTAGGGTGGAATGAACGAATAAATGAAACGGATGTATAAGCTGCACCTACAACAGAAGTAATCGCTGCAGCCCACATAATCATACCAAACATACGATAACCAATATTACCCGCAGCTAGTTGGAAAACAGATGCAGGTGGATTGGCAGGATCAATGACTAAACCTTTCGAAACAACACCAAGGACCGCTAAAAATAAAGCAATACGCATTACGCCAGTAATCAAAATCCCTGTCACAGAGCTTTTTGTTACTTCTGACAAGGATTCTTGTCCTTTGATGCCAGCGTCCAAAAGGCGGTGACCACCAGCAAAAGTAATGTAACCTCCAACTGATCCACCCACCAAAGTTACAATCGCAAACCAGCTAATTTCTTTAGGCCAAACAGTGTTCACAATCGCTTCTCCCACAGGTGGTGACGTTTTAAAAGCAACGAATAGCATGAGTAGAATCATGACACCGCCAGCAATTTGCGCAACCTTGTCCATTGCCTTCCCTGCTTCTTTATAGATAAATATAAAAATAGCAAAAAGTGCACTTACAATGGCACCTATAATTGGGTCTACGCCAAGCATTGCATTTAACCCTAATCCAGCTCCAGCAACGTTACCAATATTGAATGCTAAACCACCTATAACAATCATAATTGCAAGGAGAACACCTAATCCAGGTAACACCTTGTTGGCAATTTCTTGCCCTCGCAAGCCAGAAACAGCAATGATTCGCCAAACGTTTACCTGTGCGACAATATCTAGAATTAATGAAATTAAAATGACAAATCCAAAGCTAGCCGCTAATTGCTGTGTAAATACTGTCGTTTGTGTTAAAAATCCTGGTCCGATAGATGAAGTTGCCATTAAAAAGGCTGCTCCTATTAACACACTTTTACTTGCTGTTTTCTTAACAAATTTCCCTTTTTTCTCTTGCTCGATCGCTGCTTCATTAACTTCCGTTTTTTTTGCTACCATTGACTTACCCCTCCTTGATTGCACGTACTGATATTTGATGTTCTGCTAATCTTGAATGAATATATTTTGCAAACTCTATAGCATGTTCCCCGTCCCCATGAATACAAATAGTATTTGCGTGTAATGGGATTTCGATTTGCTGTTGTGACAGCACAATTCCTTCTTTCACCATGCGCACAACCTGATTCACAGCTTGTTCCTTATCGGTAATCAATGCATCCGGTTGGTTACGAGATGTTAAAGAACCATCCTTCTGATAGGTACGATCTGCAAACACTTCATGAGCTGTTTGAAGCCCTACTTTTTCTCCGGCTTTTGTTAATTCACTACCTGAGAGACCGAATAACACAAGTGAAGGTGAAATATCATAAATGGCTTGTGCAATTGCCTCAGCAATCGCTGGATTTTTAGCAGCCATATTATAAAGTGCTCCATGCGGCTTAACATGCTGCATGGTTTCATTGTAAGTCGTTAGAAAACCTTGCAATGCTCCAACTTGATAAATAACCATATCATAGGCTTCCTGTGGTGTGATGTTCATCTCACGTCGTCCAAAGCCATTTAAATCCGGTAATCCTGGATGTGCCCCGATTTTCACACCATTAGCAATGGCTAGCTTAACTGTCTCTCGCATGACTGTTGGATCTCCAGCATGGAATCCACAAGCAATATTAGCAGAGGTTACATATTTTAAGATTTCTTCTTGCTCTCCAAGTCGATAACGACCAAAACTTTCCCCTAAATCACAGTTTAAATCAACTCGAAACATCTTCTTCCCCCCGTTTTCTTCCCACTAAAGTAATTATAATGAATACGTTTACAACTTTTTTGTACCGATATTCGGAACTTGAGTTTTGAAATTTAAAAAAATCTTAACATATTTTATAATTGCTGAAAAGTATAAATTTATAATTTTGAGAAAGAATATTTTTTTTAAAATTTTCATTCAAATTAAACTTGTTTTTGTTTATTGTTTAAATATAATTATAATAATCCGTTATTTAAAACTTATATACCGAATTACGAAACTTCAGGGAGATGGTTTTTATGCTGAATTTAAAAGAGAATGTACAGATAAGACCTTTGAGCGATTCTGCACTAGTTATACATGTAGGTGAAGGAATCAGTGAGGCAATTCACAATAAAGTTAAAAATATATTAAATTTATTAGAGAGAAATCCATTTGAAGGATTCATCGAGGTTGTGCCTGCCTATAATAATGTGACAGTTTATTACAATCCGATTGAAGTATACTTTTCAAATATAGAAAAAGGAGGCGAAATGCCTTACGAAAAGGTGAAAGCTACAATTCTTTCTTTATTGAATCAATCTCACATAGTTGAAACAACGAAGGAGCGTGTCGTAAAAATCCCTGTAGTATATGGTGGTGAAATGGGACCCGATTTAGAATTTGTAGCCTCTTATCATGGTTTAACACCTAATGAAGTCATTAAAATTCACTCTTCTGTAGAATATCTTGTGTACATGATAGGCTTTGCTCCAGGTTTTCCGTTTATGGGAGGAATGGATAGACAAATTGCAACACCTCGTAAAGAAACTCCACGGTTATCGATTACTCCGGGATCAGTTGGAATTGCGGGCAATCAAACAGGGATTTACCCATTAGAAACTCCAGGTGGATGGCAAATCATCGGACGAACACCTTCTCGTTTGTTTCTACCTGAACAATCTCCTCCAACTTTATTACAACCGGGTGATCGAATTCAGTTTGTACCAATTTCGTTGGAAGAATATAAGAGCGAATGGGAGATGGAAACATGGGCATAAAGGTATTACAGCCAGGTATGCTGGCAACCATTCAAGACCTAGGAAGATATGGGCTACAAAAGTTTGGTGTTATCGTCGGAGGAGCAATGGATTCAATTTCCTTACGAATTGCGAATTTACTTGTTGGAAATTCGGAAGGAGAAGGCGCTCTTGAGGTGACACTTTATGGAACAACCCTTTTATTTGAAACTGATGAACTGATCGCAATTACAGGTGGCAATTTACAACCTACAATAGACGGAAAAGAAGCACCAATGTGGCGACCACTTTTGATTCAAAAAGGATCTGTTTTAAAATTTAAAACTGCGATTAGTGGTTGTCGAGCCTACGTATCGTTTAGTGGCGGAATTCAAGTGCCAAAAGTGATGAGCAGTAAAAGCACCTACATACGTGCTGGAATTGGAGGATTTCAAGGTAGAAAATTGCTGAAGAATGATGTCTTTGAATTAGATAGACGATCAGAGTTAGGCGAGGATCTTTTCAAACTATTAAAAAAAGAACCAACGAACCTTTCTTGGTCAGCTGATTACACATCCTTTGTTACATTTAAAAAAACGCAAACAATCCGCTTTATAAGAGGCTCTGAGTATCAGCATTTCGATGAGGAGAGTTTACAAAAATTCCTTTCAACGCCTTACACCATCACAACACACGCTGATCGAATGGGCTATCGATTAGAAGGAGAGGCTATTCAATTAAAAGAGCCCTTTGAATTATTATCCGAAGGGGTTACATTTGGAACGATTCAAGTGCCCGCCAATGGGCAACCTATTATTTTAATGGCAGATCGTCAAACAACTGGTGGATATCCTAAAATAGGACAAGTGATTTCTGCCGATTTACCATCATTAGCACAAATGCAAACAAATGGTCGAGTCTATTTTAAAGAGGTCACTCTTGAAGAAGCTCAATTAGCATTAATACATCAAGAAAGAAAACGAAATGAATTAGCATTTGGACTCCATTTAAAAAGGTTATAGAAGCATTAGAGGCAATTCAATCGTCCAAAATTCGATCATTTAGATAGTAATGTTTTCAGTTAGCAATTTCAGCGCAAAATGGGTAATCTCAAATGACTTTTGAGACTACCCATTTTTTAAAGCTGTTCATACCCCAATTGTTTAGAAATCTCTGCGGTAGCCTTCTTAAGTTTATCAACGAAGATTTCAACGTTTTCCCCTTGATAATTGGTTTCTAGTCCCGCAATACTCATTGCTGCAACGACTTCTCCTTTATGATCGTAAATCGGTGCTGCAACAGCAGATGTATAATTTTCTAATTCTGAATGGCTGATTGTATAACCAAGTTCTCTAGCCTGCACAATCGTTTCAAAAAGCCTTTCCTTATCTGTAATCGTCCCCATTGCAAATGATTTAAGTTCTACCGATTCGAGATATTCCTTTATTTCTGCATCCGGTAAAAAGGATAATACAGCACGAGGGCATGCCCCTGCATAAAGAGGACTTTTTCTACCAATTGCAGTGTAGAGTCGAACTTTTTGCTTCGTATCTATTTTCTCGATATAAACAGCATCATCACCATCACGAACGATTAAATTAATCGCTTCTTTTACATCATTATGTAACTCATTCATAATTGGATCTGCAATTTTTCGCACATCTAGGCGCATTGATACTAGATGTCCAAATTTAAGGAAGAGAATACCTAACCTATATTTTGCATCAGCTCCCTTTTCTAAAAAATCCATTTCCTCGAAAGATTTCAACATGCGGAAAGCAGAGGTTTTAGGGATTCCTGATAACTCAATTACTTCTTGAAATGACAGTTCAGCATGATCGATAAATAGATTTAAAATATCCATTGAACGGACAACCGTTTTATTATTATTTGGCAATTTAAGTTTCCCCCCTTCTATACTAGATTTAATCTAATCATAATTTTTCTTTTCTAATTAATAATTATACCTAACATCTTACTATTTTTATATACCCTGTAAATAAGGTTGACAAAGGCATAAAAACAGGAGCAGAGAATGGTTGCTTTGCTTCCATACTCTTTACCCCTGCTTGTTATTCTTACTTTGATTCCCTCGATTACTATGCTAGTTAAAAAATGCGGATATTCTATTTTTGTCCTACGCTCTGACGTTTTTCCTTAAATAAAATCACTCCAATCAAACCAACGATGGAGAAGATCACTGGCGTGATGAAACCATAGTAATATCCATCAAATAGATTTCCTGAAGTTGATTGAAAATGATCCAATATATATCCAAAAATGATGGGAAGCAATACAGCACTTAGAAAGCCGCCCGTATTCGCAATCCCCGAAACAATTCCAGATTCTTCTAGACTAAAAGATTGACGTACAGCTGCAAAGGTTAATGCACTTGCCCCATATCCAAAGCCTATGATAAAGAAAATAATAATTAGAAAGTAAAAGGAAGGATGCCCATTACATAAAAGGAAGGAAAACCATCCTAATAAAACAATGATATGAACGACAATATACGGTCTTTTAATTGTTTCTAACCGACTTGAAATCCAACTAGCTAGAGGTGCTCCAATAAGTGCCCCGATAAGACCGATCATAATCAGCTGGCTGGCATCTGAACGAGTCATTTCATACATATTCATCCCATATGGTACTGCCCACGAACTGATAAACCCTACATAACCGCCGACTACCCCAAAATGGCAAAAGAATAGGGCCCATGCTTGCGGATTTGAAAATATTCTTCGTAGTAAAACTGATGTTTTTTCACGTTGCACTTTTGCTGTATCAACTACTTGCTCATCCCCGAAAATTTGTTTTGTTTTTTTCACAAGTACAAAATAAAGGAGGATGCCACATAAACATAAGAGTAGTCCTACTGAGAAAAATGTTACCCTCCAACCAAATAAAAGTATCCATGTGGAGAAAGGTACTGTCGCCAATAAGAAACCAAGACTTCCAGTCATGCCCGCCAGGCCAATTAATCGAACAAATTCCTTTGTATGAAACCATTGGGCCAAAATTAGCACCATGTTAACCCATATGGTCGCATCCCCTACCCCAGTTAGTATTCTGGCAAAAAACAGGACGAATTCATGTGTACTTAGACTATAAATGATTGTACCTAAACCTGTAAGAGTAGCACCAATAATTAGAAAAAAATTTGGCCCAAATCGATCAGCTAAAATCCCCATCGGAATTTGCAAACTCGTGTAGACAAAAAATTGTATACTCGTCAATAACCCAATCGTTGATGCTGTTACATTAAAATCTCGCATCAATTGGTCTGTAATCAATCCTGGGGCGGTTCGTTGACTCGCCATGAACAAATAAGTAAATAATACAGAAACAAATACAACCCATCTATATTTGCTATTTTGTTTGTCCAAAGATTTCTACTCCTATTAGCTTTTACTCTATATATATGAATTACAGGTAACGTTAAAAACCTATTTTTCAAAGTAGTTTTATATATGAATTTGGTTGAAGATGCTTTTAGTTCTCAATGTTCAATATAAAACTTAAATTCTTTCTATTTTAATTTTATTTGCTTCTAATTCATTAAGAGAACTTCCTTATTTAAAAGACTAATTAGAAAACCACCCAACTGGCTTGGCTTTAAAGCTAATATTAACTTGCTTCTGTTCCGAAAATTCATCAAGACCAAAGACTCCTAAACCTCTTCCAACTCCACTTTGTTTATAACCACCCCATGGGGCTTGCACTGTTGCAACATGATAACAATTTACCCATGTGATACCGGCCTTTATTTTGCTGACTACGCGCATTGCTTTCTCCAAATCCTGACAAAAGACAGCACCAGCCAACCCAAATACTGTATCATTTGCTAAAGTAATTGCTTCTTCTTCATCTTTAAATTTTTGAACGACTAAAACAGGACCGAAGATTTCTTCTTGTACAATTCTCATATCCGGAGTAGTGTTGATAAAAATAGTAGGTTCAACAAAAAAGCCGTTTTCAAACCCGTTCGCTACAATTCTATTTCCTCCACAAGCAAGTGTTGCACCTTCCTGTATCCCTATTTCAATATAATTTAATACCTTTTGCATATGTGCTTCACTTACAAGCGGCCCCATTTCACTTGTAGGCTTATTTCCATGACCAACAACAATCTTCTTTGCACGCTCTATCAGTCTTTCAATAAATTGATCGTGAATGCTTTCTTCAATTAAGAGACGGGAAGCTGCTGTGCACACTTGACCACTATTAAAGAAGAGATTAAATAGTGCATTATCTACTGCAATTTCTATGTCATTATCAGCGAATACAATGTTAGGAGATTTTCCTCCTAATTCTAAGGTGATTTTCTTTGTCTGTTCTGCAGCAACACGCATAATATTCTGACCTGTTTTCGTTCCACCAATAAAAGCCACTTTATCTACTAAATTATTTTCGACCATTTCACTACCAACAGAACTTCCAGCTCCCATTACTAGATTAGCGACTCCTGCTGGTACACCAGCCTTTTCTATAATTTCAAAGAGTTTAACAGCAGTAATCGGTGTAACTTCTGATGGTTTTAGTATAAAAGTATTGCCAGCCGCTAACGCCGGAGCAATCTGCCATGCCGCCATAAGGAGGGGGAAATTCCATGGAACAATAAGACTACACACGCCGATAGGTTCACGAATGACGATTGTTTGAACTGAATCGCCTACATTATATATTTCGCCTTCTGATTGAGTAATAAGACTTGCATAGTATCGGAAACACTCAATTGCATTTTGAACATCTGTTTTTGCAGCAAGTAACATTTTTCCACTATTTAATGTTTCTAGCATTGCTAAATCATCTGCCTCTTCTTCCAACAGATTTGCGATTTTATGCAAATACTTTGCACGAGTTTTAAAAGGGAGTTGTGACCAAATTCCACTATTGAAAGTACTACGTGCTACTGAGATTGCATATTGTGCATCCTCAGCAGTACCGTCAGCTACTACTGCAAGTAGCTCACCATTTGCAGGATTTTTCACTTCTCTTTTTTCTTTAGAAATTGAAGTAATCCATTTACCATCAATATACATCCTAAGTTCCAACATTTATCTCTTCTCCTTTTCGCCAGTCGATATAGGAAACGATGATACTTACTAGGAAGCTCTTATATTCTGATTTGATCCTACGGCAATAATTTGATTTTCACTAACTTCTCTAATTAGTAATTCAATATCAGCACGACGTTATTTCATTCTTTTAACTCAATTTCTAAACAGCAAAACAAGTAGGATCTCGGTATTGCATGAATGTTCTGTCAACACAACATTTGTTAGGCTTAACTTTTAAAATTTCCTAACACAAAAATCTTGTTAAAACATTCTTTTCAAGTTATACGAAATGTTATGCTAAGCTTTTACTAGAGCTTCATTTTTGTATAAAATTTGTCCATCTATAATCGTCATCTCTACTTTTAAATCTTTTATACTATTATTGTTTTGACTTAGAATACTATTATCTAATACTACAAAATCTGCTAATTTCCCTACCTCTAAGCTACCTTTAATATCTTCTTCGAAACTCGCATATGCTCCATTGATCGTATATATTTTTATAGCTTCCAATATTGTAACTTTTTGATTCACTCCAATTTCAGAATTACTGCTACTTATTCGATTGACTGCTGTATGAATGCCTATTAGAGGATTATAATCCGTAACTGGTGCATCAGAACCACCTGCACATATAATACCTTTATCAATAAAGTCACGTACTGGATACATATAATTAACTCTTTCCCCATAATTCTTCACATAAATATCTCCAAATTCAAACGGGAAAGGTGGATTTGGAATTGGAATAACACCAAGATTCTTCATTCTATCTTGTAAATCTGGTGTAGAAATTCCCGCATGCTCAATTCGATGGCGATGATCTTCTCTTGGGTGCTCATTAAGCGCTTTTTCTACACAATTCAAATACATTTCAATTGCTCGATCCCCCTGAGCATGTACTGTTATTTGATAGCCTTTTTTATGAGCTTCACCTAATACACGATAGATTTCATCTTCACTATAGTAAAGAATTCCATGATCATTTGGATTACTTGTATATGGCTCTCTTGTTGCAATAGTAGGACCTGTACTACTTCCATCCGTAAATATTTTAGCTGGACCAATTTTAAAGCGTTCATCACCCGTACCTGTTAGTACCCCTGCAGATAGCATTTTCCCTACAAATTCATGTGAATTATTTAAAGTACAAATGATTGCATAAACACGAACAGCAATATCCTTATTTTTTACTGCTTCCTGTAAAAGACGATAAGTATCTGTATCAGAAACACCTGCTTCATGGACACTAGTAATACCGGCTTGAACAAAATGATCAGAGGCTATTTTCATCGCTTGTCTTAACTCACCCTCTGAATATTTAGCAATTTCATTCATTCGCATATTCGCTTTTTCAATTAATTTACCTGTTAATGCACCATTAGCATCTCGCTCAATTACTCCCCCATCAGGATTGCTTGTATAAACATCAATTTCGGCTAATTCTAATGCTTTACTGTTTACAATAGAAATATGACCACAAGTACGAGTAATCATAATCGGATGTTCTGAAGAAATTTCATCTAGCTCCTTAATAGATAAGTAACGCTTTTCTTTTATTGTCGTTTCATTAAAGCCCCACGCTCGAATCCATTGACCTTTAGGAACAGTTTGAACTTTTTTTCGTAATTCCAGTTTTATGTCCTCATTTGAAGTAATATTTTGAGCCTTGCAACTGATAGCTAGTTGGTTTAATCCATACATAACTAAATGAATATGAGCATCTATAAACCCTGGGAGCAATGATTTTCCGCACAAATCAATAACTTCTGTTTTACTGTCTATCAGTTGCTGTACCTCTAAGGTAGAACCTACAAAAATAATACGATTTTCCTTAACTGCAACAGCTTCTTCAATTCGAGAATCCGCATCCATTGTAATCACTTCACCATTTATAAATACTAAATCTGCTTTCATTTGTTACATCCTCCTTCGACTCTTTGAATTAATCTAATAAATATGATTCTATTATGATAGAACATTTTTTCCTAAATCATCATTTTGCAAAACGGTACTTTTTCTAGCAAAAGCACTCATCCAAGCATGACTAGACTAAAAAATGCAGTAGAAGCTAACTGAATAATGAGACTATAGGACATAATATTTAAAAGCGCTATCCTTTTGCAACAATCACTTTTTAAAATTTTGTGTTAATCCAGCTGCACTAGACATAAGCATGCCGGAAGTTGGAACCAACGCAATTAATAAACCAGCTGCACCAATAATTCCTATAATCCATGGAATCAAATGTTTTTATTGCTAAATGTAACAGAGATAAATCTCCATTTTCTAAACCAAGTGTAATAATAGCCCCTGAAAAAACAATGAAGAATTGTATAGAAAGGTAGAGTAATTTTTTGCGAAGATTTTTTTCATTTTTTGCAGATAGAATAACCATGAAGCCACGCGGAAGAATATAAAAACCAATAGCCTAATTAAAACAGTAGAAATAAACCAGGAATTAAACAAACCTTGATTGCCAATCACATCAAAAACCAATTTCAATGATGGATGTATAGCGGTTGTTAAGTAACTCATGTGTCCATCAGCACATAATCAGCCATTACACTAGCTTCCAAAGAACGTATAATAATATAAGTTTTTGTTGACTAATAAAATCACTGTATCTAATGTCCGTGAATGTTAAATGTTGGGTAAATCTTAGATGAAGTCATTAAAAAAATCATTAAACCGTACAAATAGATCATTATAAAATTACCTCTTTACAAATATTGTATAAAGGATATTGACGATCATAAGCAAAATGACTGTAGCCAAATTCATTATTTAATCGAGGTTGTCTACCGCCTGAGCTAGTTAAAATAAACCCCTTATACATTCACCACTTATTAACAACCGTAACACCCATATTTGCATAAGTCCCCATGGATTCAATTACACTTCCCGCTTCTTCTATAGATATTGTTTGAGTTACTAAATCTTTAGGACTTAATATCCCATTTTCAATCATTCGTAACATTTGAGGAAATCTTGGTGCTTGCATACCATAAGAGCCAACAATCTGTATTTCATTAATGACCATAAGATCAATAGGAACGGGGATCATCCCTTTTTCATTACTGGTTGTTAATCCTATTTGTAAATGGCGCCCTCTTTTAGCTAAGCTATTTATAGCTGATTGACAAGTTTCAGTTATTCCAAGAGCATCCACCGACACGTGAGCACCGCCTTTTGTTAATTCTTTAATCAACTCAGCAGCATTTTCTTTTTTAGAATTGACTGTGGCTACAGCACCTAATTTCTTTGCAAAAGCTAATTTTTCATCATTAATATCAACTGCTATAGCGTGTGCTCCTAGTGCTGTAATAATTTGAATTGCAGAAAGGCCAACTCCCCCACAACCATGGACAGCAACCCATTCCCCCGGTCTTACCTGTGCTTGATCAGTAACCCCGTGAAATGCCGTCATAAATCGACATCCAATACCAGCTGCCTCAACAAAGTCAATATTTTCCGGTAAAATTACTAGATTGGTATCAGCATTAGGGATATGAACAAATTTTCCGTATCCACCCCAAATGGTGATTCCAGGTAACGTAATGTTATCGCAAACATTATGGTGTCCAGCTTGACACATAGGACATGTGCCATCACCTTGAGTAAAAGGAACAATTACTCTGTCGCCTTTCTTGAACCTTGTAACGTCTTTCCCAACATCTTCTACAACACCACAAAACTCATGTCCCATTATATGAGGAAGAGGAGTCTCAACTCCCAACCAATTCCAATGCCCTAACCAGCTGTGCCAATCACTTCTGCAAACTCCGTTAGCTTCAACACGAACAATTACTCCATCTGCTGTGTTCGTTGGATCTGGCATATTTCTAATAACTAATGGCTTGCCGATTTCTTCTAAGACAAGTGCTCTCATAAAATCCCCGCCTTTTATATTTTCTTTACTTTACCAGAAATCAGAATTTTCCATCATCTCTCATATAGTTAAAATAAGAGAGTATTTTTTTTTACATTATGTCCATTGTGAAATCAAAGAGAACAGTTTATCAAGTTTAATGTTACTTTCACTTATTCATAGACTTACTGATGCAGCAACCAAGTCTAAATATACTTGTAGTAGTGCCACCTCTCTTCCCTCACATTGAATCTTACTGCTATCCTAAAACAACAAACGATTAGCTGGTTAGTTCAAAATAACATCAATCTTTAGAAAACAGCCGAAAATTTATTACAAAGCTATAAGGTGTTCGAGTGGGCATACAATCGGCATTCGTTTGCTTCAGTTATTTTCCATTCATTACTGTTACTCGAATTATTTATCTTAATTAAAGTACTACCATCCTCACGTCTCAAAAAAATCAGGGCAGTTCGATACAGAACAGACAAGTACCACATTCGTACCACTTTTATTTGTGTAGAAACTTTTCATTTTATATCCTTTTCTAACGTATTCTCAAAAAAGGAAAAGCGCCTAAAACCCTTGATGTCAA
This sequence comes from Lysinibacillus sp. RS11, assembly GCF_042019215.1. NCBI lineage: Bacteria > Bacillati > Bacillota > Bacilli > Caryophanales > Bacillaceae > Lysinibacillus > Lysinibacillus sp. RS11. Next base: position 3,522,328 of record NZ_CP168124.1, read on the forward strand.
AGGATTTGAAGCGCTTTTCAGTTAGTTCAAACTTATTCTATCTGAACCTTGAAACGTCGTAGGTGAAATGGAGTAGTAGAGTATATCTATTCTATTAATTACATTAGTAGCTTTGTAAAAAAATCTAAGAGAAAAGATCGAATTTAGTTTACACAGTCTTTATTAAGCTTTAAATATATCTACATACTAGTTCAACATCCCTTTTCTAAAATATAGTTGAATACATATTTTAAGATAGGAGATGGAGAAAATGAGTAAAAAATTATTAATAGGTGCAGGGTTGGCATTATCATTGTTATTCACCCCGTTCAATCAAGCGTTTGCAGAAAAACCAACAGTAGGCGAAAGAAAACAGGTAGAAAATGTAGCACACCGTGGTGCAGCAGGTTATGCACCTGAAAATACGATTGCTGCTTATGATTTAGCAGTTGATATGAAAGCCGATTATATTGAAATAGACGTTCAAAGAAGTAAAGATGGGGAATTAGTATCGATTCATGATACAACAGTAGATCGTACAACAGATGGAACAGGAAAAGTAGGGGATTTAACACTTGAACAGCTTAAAAGTCTTGATGCAGGTAGTTGGAAAGGGGAACAATTTACAGGAGAACAAATTCCAACATTTGAAGAGATTCTTGATCGTTACCATGGGAAGGTTGGAATTTTAATAGAATTAAAAGCTCCAGAGTATTACCCTGGTATTGAACAACAAGTGGCAGAGTTAATAAAAGAACGAAATCTCGATAAACCACAAAATAAAAAAATCATCATTCAATCTTTTAACTTCGAGTCAATGAAAAAAATGAATCAGCTTCTTCCTCAAGTTCAAATTGGTGTATTAACTTCTAATCGTGCACATACAACTACGGATGCTTTAAAAGAGTTTTCTACCTATGCGGATTGGTTTAACCCAAGCTATGGAATTGTGACAAAAGAGTTAGTGGATCAAGTTCACTCTAATGGTATGAAAATTGGATCATGGACGGTACGTAGTCAAGAAGCTGCAGACTTTCTATTTGAAATGAAGGTAGATGCAATAATTTCTGATTATCCAGATTATGTAGATCCTAGAAATTAATCTTTTTGTAGAGAAGTTAAGAAGGAGTAGTTGCTACTCCTTTTTTGTTTGGACGGAAATCAATCTTTTAGTTATTTGGCAAGAGTACGCCCCCTTTGACACGGTGCTAACATCAACATGAACGTTATTCAGCTTTGCTGATATACTGTTGCTGTAATCCTGTCTTTTGAACATATAAAAAATGCCTTCAGCATATTCATCAAAATCAACATAATCGATTTTCCCTATATACCGCATTCTTCGTTCACAAAAAATTTTATAATAAGGACTAAAACAACAAATTGTTACCGATTTTTATTTAAGTATTGTAATAAATAATCAACAATCACAAATATCGTTATATAAATACTACCTATTGAGGAAGTTAGATAAAAAATATCTTTAAAAATATCAATATTAGCTAAACTAAATAGTATTGAAAAAATGAATGCGCAAATTAAGTGTTTAATATATATAAATACAACATTTTTATTTCTACTGTATTTTTCAATCACAATTGATACCACCACAGCTACAAGCATGGCAGGTGCAGTAAAGGCAGTACCATAAATACCATATGAAATGCTATACGTATATTCAATAAATAATGGAATAATAAATATTCCTAGAATTAATGTAATGACAGCTGAAATAATTTTGTTTTTCAACATCACACTTCACATCCCTGATTCATTTTTTATGCTTTTAAAAAATGCCATGGAAATAAGACATAATCAACAATATGTAAAAATTCAATTCATCATTAAATTTATGTACCTCTTTATTAAATCATATAACCACAGTAAATAGTAAAAATTTTACTTTTTTCATACGAATTTATAAGTAATTTTTAAACCAATACGGCAATTAAGTAATCTAGGTCTTTATTGTTACTAGAATAGATTCGTCATACGATAAATGCCAAGACATTTCATTTCAGCAACTGCTTGTATTGCGTATGTTCTAGTAATGAATCGTCAATTGTTACTATATCGGACGATTTGTACATAATTAGCATTTACAATCTTGTATTTACCAAGTGCTTACTTCGTTGCATTCGCTTGAGCTTGCGTTGAATAGTTGCCTGATTGAACTCGATACAATTTGCAATCATTAACACCTTCTACAGCTTGCTCCTTATCGTTAACAATAAGTTGAACTTTATTTTGCTATTACTCGGGTACAATAACAGTACCCTCTAACTAAAAAAGCCTTACAACCGATATGGCTGTAAGGCTTACATTGACGTCCCAGGAGGGATTCGAACCCCCGACCGACGGCTTAGAAGGCCGTTGCTCTATCCTGCTTTTAATTCAGGCTTTATAGGGTGCGAAGGCAATTTTTCAAATTGTTAGGGATTCGTTCTTTTTACGAACTTAGACCGTATTCATCTTCAATATCATATTATCATTATTTTTTCTTATTTTAAAGGCACTTTTTAATCGCACTTTTACGCTTCCCAAACAATAATTCAAGTATTTTCTCTGACACTACCTTCCTAATTTCGCTCTCAGTTTGTATCTTATTCAAAAATAACAATTTTAATCATTTTTAGTTTTCAAACTTTTATTCGCAAATTAATTCGCATTTTCCAACATTTTTTAATTAATATTGAATGAAGTGTAAAAAAATCTTCAAGAAGGAAATACTTTTTACTCTGTGTTATTTTTCGAAAATTCAAATTTTATATTTTCATTTGCAATCATAATTTCATAATTTTATTTATAGAAAACATTCATCTTTTATTGTCTATTTTTTTGCGTACTCTGTGACAAATTAACATTATAGTTAATGAAAAGACCGTTTCAACATTTTACTCTTTTAAAGTTTCTATTTTTCCGTACTCTGTGGCATTTATGACCTTTTTTATTTTGAAATTCATGACTTCAGTAAAAATATTAAAAAAACTTCTTAATATTCCTTGCTCAATACCTATACAAAAGGATTTAGTGCCATTGTCGACACTTTTGCGTACTCTGTGACATAATTAACATTATAGTTAATGAAAAGACCATTATATCAACATTTACTCTTTTAAAGTTTCTATTTTCCCGTACTTTGTGGCAGATATAAATACGCTTATTGGTATGTACAAAAACACTCGTTTAACTATGTACATTTTTGATTTACACTGTATATCACAACTTTACATAGAGGGGCGAGCATGATAACCTTGTTCGGCCAGTTCTTGCAATAGTTGGCTTTGGCTGTCTAATCATGCGAGTAGAGGTCTCCACGAACATGTGAGTTGTCCTCAATCCTCTCCCCTGCATTTAATCTATGCAACCTCATTATTACTTTTCAGCTTTCTCATCATCCCTATTAACATTTTAATAATTTCTTGCGTCAATTCAGTTGCTTGATTATATTGTTGTTTCGAGATATAACCATTCTGCAACGATACATCTAACCAGTAAATTAATTCGTTTGCTGAACCAATACTATTATTGTAGAAGCTATTCTCTTTCAATGGAAAAATCTGTCCATTTCCTTCCGCTAAATTAGCCCCGATGCTCGTACATGAACGAGTTGTCTGCGATGACATCGCATATTTTTCCTCGGATGGATACTGTTTGACCAGATGATATATTATCTTATTTAACTCCATACATTTTCCATATACTTTTAAATTCTTTGGATTTTTTACTCTAATCTCTTCATTTTTATATGCCACCTTTTTCTCTCCTCCCATTTTTTATAATGCTATTCTATATAACTTTTCGAGCCTTTTTATTAATTATTTTTATAACGCCTTTTTCTGAATACCTGGCGATTCAGTTCTCTGAGCAAATAGTTCCCTGCAGATTATATTTGTAGCAATAGATATTACCTTTACTTGCATCACCTCTTTTTAGAGAATCCACAATGTGTCCCCAAATCCATAAAAAAATCCTACAGTTTCATCACTTGTTGCCCTACAAAAATGGAATCAACGTTTGATGGTACTCCTCTTTATTAATATCTTTCGTATACACCATAACAATTTCTCTAAACCCATTCGGTTCTTGTTTATCTACAATTTGTGCACCAATATAATTGGAGTCACCTTCAAAATATTTTTCTATCGTTTCTAAAATTCTCTGAGTTCTTTTTTATTTTAATTCTCATCCCTTCATTTTATTTTTTGGAAACGCAAAAAAGGCTAACCTATTTAGCTTACACAACCACATAGATAGACATTAATTAGCATAGGTATGTCCTTGCAAATCAACTCTAACTATATAGATGTATTAAACTAAATACGTTAGCCTCTTACTAACATCAGATAATAATACATTTAAAAATAAATGTATAGATTAGTTTCAAAAATCTCCTTAGACAACTAATCATTTGGCGTTGCCTATGTCCATAATTTACATTAAAGCTTGTTTTATGTCAATAACTTTTTTATCAACTATTGCTTTACTGATGAAACTTCTCAGAAGTATACTCGTTGAAAAATAAAGACAATGATAATATTCGGCTACTACATCAAATTTATAATATTTATAGGAGATTTCATTACCTCATTAATGGGATTATCTAAAGCATCTGAAATTTTTATAAGCAAAGGACAATTATTTAAAATTATAAATATGGTATTTTGTACGTTCATTAGACGCATTTCATAACATTTCACCTCTGCCAAATTCCACTTTTCAGAGAATGTTGTTTTGCACACTCGTTCGAAAAAAGAATGTTTTGTATCAAGATGGTCTGTAAAAGAATTAAGATATTCAAAGATACAATTTTTTAATGTGAAATGCTCTTCTTCCAGTAGTATCAAGGATTTGTAAGTATAACAACTTTTTGAAAACATAAACCTATATAGTGTAAAAAACAAACCCAAATTTCAAATTAAAACTAAAAGTCAAAACATTTAATTTCAAAAAAATAAAAACACTTTTAACCAAACAGCAAGCTGTTTAAAATCCTACCAGCGTATACTAACACCATATGTCTCTATCTAATGTTTGGTAGTTATTGACCCGTTTAGTGAAGAAAACATACTTCAGGGTATATAGCAAACCCATAATTTTTTTAATTAAAAGTGGTTTTTTAATTTTTAATTATCTTAGATGTTTGGATTTTATGTTTTTTGTGTGCATGTACTAAGTAGGTTGATAGTACATGGCTATCCATCTAAGAACAATGAATAACACAACACACCTTATATATATTGTATAGGTCAATGCATTACATCCAATTATATATAAGTACCAAATTCTATGAATACCCCAAGATATTAAAAAAAACCCACTTCTAACAAACAGCAAGCTGTTTTATAATCCCTCCAAATGTATATCAGCTCCCATATGTACCTATCTCCAAAGTGTATAATGTTTCCTTATCCATTTCGTCTACCCATCACCTCTGGTAAACTAATATGATTAGGGAACGATATAACCCAAATCATGTTTTTGATTATGAGTTTTTTTAATTCACATGGTATGAACAAAAATTACAATACACCGTTATTGCTATAGCAACCAAATACCCCTCCAGAACAAAGATTATTAACAATTAGTATATAATCTCATAAGTGAAAATTCCTTTTAACTGTTCATTAAAATGTGTAAAAGTTGTAGTGAATTTTATCTCTCCTTTATATAAGGATTTAGATACAACTTTCTTAGAGAAATAGATATGATATTTCTCCATTCTTTTTTTCAAACGAGAGTGCAAAGATACTTTTGTCTTTCACATCCGTATTCAATTACGATATACATACTTTTTATGGAAATGAAAAAAGATGCCTAATTAAACGACATCTTTGGATTTTGAACATTTTTTAAAGTTAAATTTTTGTTTACAATTTTCTATTTGATTGGTTGTCAAAAATGGTTCAAGATGCTTTACAATTCTGGAGAACTGTGATTTATCTAAAATTCCAACTTTGTTTCTAATTTCCTTCTTTCGAATACTATCCTTATGGGTGTTAACACATTCAATCAAGACCTCTTGAACCAAGTTGATTTTCTTCACAAATTCAGACTGTTCTTCACGTTTGGTGTTGTCATATTTTTTTCGTCTTTTCTCAAACTGCATTTCCTGTTTTACGTATTGAACATTTTCCAATTGTTGCATAACGATATCTACTTCTTCATTACTATCGCAAAATAGATAGATTTGAGCATTTTTCTTCATATCTCGATTAATTCGTTTAATGGCTTGATATATTTCTCCTGCCACCGCTGTCTTTCTTATGGTCTCAACATCCTGATTCTCAAAAATACAAATGTTTTCCATAGGCTTCCCACTTAGGGTTTGGAGATAAAAATATTTCAACGTATAGTCTAAATAAGAGTAATTTGGTGTTTTTAAAATAACAACTATATCAAAATCCCGAAAATTATTTCTTCCTATAATGTTCCCAAAATACTCAATTTCAAACTTTATATCGAAAAAAGCCTCTAACTCTTCTATCTTATCGCCTATATAAGCAAACTTAGTTAAAAGAGCTTCTTGCACCTTACTCACGCTATTTTTCTCTGTAACAAACAAAATCTTACTACCCTTGTTGAATTCAATTTCCCCCAACATTTCCCCATAAAAGTTAAGATATTTTTCTAACTGTCCTTTGCTTGTATTTATATTAAAATGTTTCAAAACCGTTTGAGAATAATCAAATACAAGAGGTTGATTTTTAATCCGAAAAATATCCTGATTAAGTTTATAGGTCGCATCAAAATTTCCGTTTGCATCTAAAATTACATTATTCTCTAACATGCGAAAAGAGATATCTTCAAAAGTATGAAGTGTATTTTCATAAAAAAGCCCTCCATTTTTTAATAATTGCTGTATTTTTATTAATAATCGCTTTTGAGCTTGATTATGAACGGCGGTAATTAATGATTCTATCGCTCTTCTATATGTCGTATAAATACTATCTTCGAAGTCCAAGTAGAATATTTCTCGTTTGTTAACTGCATTCAACAATGTGGAATAATGATAATATTTCCCCTTTAGTATTTCAGCTAATGCTATCATTTCTTTCCCTTGTTTATATAAATCAAAACTGCACCATAAAGAAGAAACTTCTTCAATGGTGATTGAGACTCTTTCTACCAAATCGATATATTCATCTATAATTAAAATTTCACGCTCTTTCAATAATTCTGGGTGTAATCTCCTACAAAATTGTTTGTACATTGAATGACTACAAACTATGATTTGAGCTTCTTTAGCCTTGTTTAATCCATTTTTCTTTTTATTATCTTCTCCTGTGATACCAACCGCCACTTCCCTGCCAGCAAATTTATTGATACGATTCACGGTCTCCTCAAGCAGGTTATCTTTAATAAAACGTTGTACATAGATAGCTTTATAATTAAAATCCTTTGTCATTTCCCCTAAGAAACGTTGACTTTCTCTTGATTTTCCACTTCCAGCCTCATAAGGGAAAACTGTAAAAGATTCTTTGCTCCAATTATCTTTATTAACAATTTGTTGACGTAATTCATCAAAATCATAACTATTTGATACTTTATTCAATACTTTTTCTCTCCTTTTTTATGCTATCTCTAACATACCAACAGGAGCAAAAATTATACATAGATTATCGGTTCTATAACGTCTGACGCTTCACAATATGCTTTATCCTATATTGAATGAGATTCCGCCCTTATCTCACTACTTCGCACTATGTTCGACATAGTTAGTACGAAACGTAGGAATTATTCTTCCTATTCTGCTTATCATATAAAAATATCATTTTAAGGAGGTTTCAAATTATATGAATAATCATTTTGCAATTGCTGTTGACAGTGGCAAACACACGACAAAAAGTGTGTTTTCGATTAATGGCAATTTACACAAATATAAATTTAGAACTTTAGTACAAGAGGTTCAAGAACTGGGGGTAGAGTTAACACCAACGAATCAAATTGTTGAGTTAGATGGGAAAACCTTTTTGATTGGGGATATGAACTCGGAGGCACAATCTAACTATGATATATCCAAACAATCTATAGAGCACTTATTATGTATTTACCTTTCAATTACAAAGTACCTTACCAAAATAGACAGTAAGAACAGTGGCATTCCCAGTCTTCGTCTTGCAGTAAATGTCCCACTTAACATCTATAAAAATTCGGTTCTGAAAGAAGAATATGAGCAATTTATACAGAACCAACAAAAAAACATCTCACTCCGAGTGAATGGCAGGGCATTTATTTTCCGAATTGATAAGATTATTTTATTACCTGAAGGGACGGGTCCCATTTATCAACGAATTAATGAATTTAAATCAAAACGGTGCCTTATCATCGATGTAGGGGGATTGAATTCTAATTATTGCATGTTTGAAGGGCTTGTGCCTATGTTGGATTCTATGGTCATAGGTAATAGTGGAATTAATATACTACGCTCCAAAATAGCTGAAAAGATGGCTTCACATTATGGTATCACTGTCTCTGATGCAGATGTTGAGCATATTTTGAAAGAAGGCTATCTATATGTAAATGGGGTGAAACAAGAGGAAAGTAAGGGGATTTTGCAAAAACTTATCGAAGCTCATGTAACAGAAATATTTAATTTCGCTAAATCACGTAGCATCACCTTTAACAATATTTCTGTTATTTTCTGTGGTGGTGGCTCTCTTTTGCTGAAAGATGCAATCCTTAGTCAATTTCCAACAGCAGTAATCGAACAAGACAGTCAATACGCAAATGTGCTTAGTTTCTTTAGAGTACTGGAAGTGAAGAAACTTGTCTAAATACAAGGTTTCCATTAGTTTTAAGCAAAATACTGTTCATATCTACGAGTTTATTAAAACAAAAGAAAATATAAGTAGCTATCTCTGCAAATTAATAGAAGCAGATATGAATCGTGAACATTCATCTTTAGATTTGGAATCACAGGTGGAGCAAATAGTGCATAAACTTCTTCAAAATCAAAAGTTTTTACAGCCATTCCCAATAAATTCTAATGAAAGTAAAGATAATCTTTCTGCAGAAGATATCGATTTAATCAATAATTTATTTTAACGGAGAGTCCAAAACGACTCCCCGTTTCTTTTTTCAAATATTTTATCCCTATTCATCTATTCTATTAGGTTCCGTATTTTTTTTGTAATACATAAATCTTTCAAAGGTATGAACAATTTCATAAATTTTATGAAAGGGTTATGAACAGTTACCAAAATAATACGATTAGTTATGAGCTTTTTGTTTTTAGTATTTCAATTTTCAATACATAAACCTTTCAAGGTATGAACAATTTCATAAATTTTACGAAAAGGTTATGAGCAATTACCGAAATAATACGAATAGCGAAGAGTTGTTGGAAGTTTTTTGTTAATTACCCAAATACATTTATAAAACAATCCCCATTAGTTTCACTCTTAACATGTACTCAACTAATAAAAAAACATCATTAATGATGACTATTCTTCTTCAACTAAAGCCTCCGTTACTTGAAGAAGGATTGAACTTTTATAGCAACTTCTTTCGGTTTAACATCAATAGATGATAATCTTTTTATATCTACCCACATAGGCAAATAAGTTCCTCTATCACTCTCTTTGTCTGCGTACTCTTCACCTTGTCCAGTTCCGAATATTCCATTAATGATTTCAGATAAGAAAAAGTATTGGGTTCCGTTATATTCAACTTTTGCTATACACTCGTTGACCTTTACTTCTACTCCCAATTCCTCAAATGCTTCTCTTTTTGCTCCTTCTTCTGGTGTTTCTCCATTTTCTATTCCACCACCAGGAAAAACATAATAAACAGAGCCACCTCTAATTCTTTGAATTAACCCAACTTTATCATTTTCTACTATTACTACCGAACCTCTATCTCGCATAGCCGTAACCTCTTATTCATTCAAATCTTACTAAAATATTCTGCACCGTTAGTTCAACAACTTCTTTAAATCAATTCTTGTGTAGGCTTTATTATAAGTCGTACCATCATCATTATAAAATATGGCTTTTTTTAAATATGGGTCGGAGATAGGTTCGTAACCATGTTTGCTAATTAACTTTATCATTCTGGGATTTTCTATTGGGTCAACACTCACAAATATCTCAGAATGACCTAAACTCTTTACAATATCTTCTCTATACCGAATCAAATCTGAACCTATACCATTACCCCTATAATCCTCTTTTACATATAAGTCACTTAATTTAGGAAGCAAAGAGCCTTTCAATTTAAGAACTCCAAAACCCAATATAAGTGAGTCTTGTTCAGCGATTGCCAAATATACTTCCCTTTTTGCAAATTGCTTTAAATAATTCGTGAATAAATCTTTATTATTTCTAATATCACATAAACCCGATAAGTCGTTTTCATTCGCTAATCTTATTATGTAGTTCATTGTTATTTCCACTTCCTTATTCTTCAATAAATCACTTTTATAAATATTCAATTCTTTCTTCAACAATCCTGCTTCGTTAGTGGAACAAGGATATCCTTCCATCTTACTCGTACAATCACCTTATTCCCTTTTGTAATTACAGCCACAAGAATCACATTCACATTTATACCAGCCACAAGTTTCACATCTGGAATGAGTCTTATGGCTGACCATTTCCCCGCAAGAATGACAATTATTAATATAAGGCTCATTTACTTTTTTAGCCTGACTATTCTTATAATCAGTTCTAAGTTTTTTTATATCCCAAGTATAAACGTTAATAAAACTTCTTTTTTCAAATCTACTGTTATCTTCGTAATGATAATCTTCATCAATGATATCTCGAATAAATACTCCATGTTCCTCTTCAAATTCAACTAACAAACTGGATTTATTTTGTGAATCAAAATTTACTATTTTTCCCTTGCCATATGTTTCGTGTTCTACCCTATCACCTAACTTAAACATATTTCCCCCTCCTTTTTAGGATAAAGATTCTCCACTTATAAATCATTTTCCTTCTTCAATCAAACTGCTCCTTTAGTTGAACAAAGATATTTTATACTAAAAAAAGCATTGGAAAACCAATGCCCTAACCTACTTATTTTCCTCTGTAATCTAATCAGTACAGGGAGAAATCAATATTTGCAATCCCTTATCCCCATAATCCCACATTTTCAGCCATGGATATGTATCTTGAGGCAAAATAAATAATCTTACTTCTTGTGGCTTAATTGGGCTCTTGTCTTCAGCTATACAGCCGTGAATAAACGTACCAGGGTGAATAGAAATTTCTCTATTCGTATCATTACAATACTTAAATTTTACTTGCATTTAAGCTCTACCCCCATTTTTTTCATACGATAATTTGATTCAATAATTGAATTATTATTACTAACACCCCTTTCATTCTTCTATTTACCATCCATCTTTAAATATCGTTCTCTACTATGTCTAATTGATAGATAAAGAAATTCTTTTAGAGTTATATATAAAATATTATTATTTCCAAATTTTCTATTTCAAAGTCGTTTCACTTTAGAATAAACAAGGTAATAGATAAAATTATCGCTATTAAAAATTACACACAAGACACAACATATAGTTATATCTGATTTCATAAACACTATATATTGATAAAATTAATCTTAACTGCTATAATACTAAATTGTGGGGGGATATACTTTCAATCCAATAAACAGGAGGTAATGTACATGGTTAAGATAAAGATAAATAAATCACAGTTAAATAGTGCAATAAGAAAAATAAATAGAGAGATGGACAAACAGGTAAAAAGAGAAGTTCAGAAAATCGAACGTGAACTAAAAAGAAAATTAAAGTAAAAAAGCCCTTATTTGTTTTGCAGAACAAATAAGAGCATATGTTTAAAATATCTAAGTAAATAATAATACAAATTGAAGTAAATAAACAGAGGATAATATGTTCCCCTCCCACAATTTTATATGACAGGAGACAATTTAAATGGGGAAAAATCAACATATTACACCGCATTCAAATGGCGGTTTTCAGGTTAAAGGGGCAGGCAATTCAAAAGCTACCAAAATATTCAATACGCAACATGAAGCTATTCAATATGGTCGAGACATTGCTATAAACCAAAAATCCGAATTGGTTATACACAATAAACAAGGGCGAATCCGTGAAAAAAATAGTTACGGAAACGATTCTTATCCACCAAGAGGATAATATTATTTTACGACTATATTAATATGATTACCTATAGAGACAGGAATTAGCTATTATTCCCTGTCTCTTATCTAATTACAATAATTTTGTATATTAAAAAGAATTAATCAGCATATCCATTATTAATAAATTCTTTTAAGACCCTTAAACCTTCTTTGCACATCTATCCCTTGTTCTTTTGCCTCTTAGCTTTTTTTCAGTTATTTCTTTTTGCCAACTTGGAAATACACACTACTGTCTACTTCAATAAGTGTTACCTTGACAGTTCTTCCATTTGCAGTGAATTTCTCAGGAATGTCATTATTGTTACAGTAGTTCCACACTTTTTCAGCATCATCTTCAAAATACAATTTGAATAGTTCTTTGGAAACAACTGGAATGCGATAAGATTCTGGAAGAACTTTTGTGTCTTCCCATCCATAATATTTAAAAGTTACTTCGTTTACACTATCTCCACCGTTTACTACAATGGCATGTTGTTTACCATTAATACCAAAGAAATGTCCACCATCAGTAAAACCTAATTCATTTTGAAGTGTTTCAAAGTTTTTCGCTGAATCAGGACTCCATTTTGATGTTAACACTGGGGCAGTCCAGCCATCAGGGTATGTTGTACCTGTAGGTGGTTTGGGAGCTTCAGGTTCTATACGGAAAGATTCATCCAATGTACGAGCCATCATCAGTGAAAACTGACTACGAGTGATGAAGTCGTTTACACCAAATTTACCATTGCTATAGCCAAATGTGATTTTGTTATTAGCTAATAATTGAACATATTCATAAGCCCAATGTGAAGGTGGTACATCTGGGAAGTTTTTATCAGAATAACCTTCAAATTCATACGCGATAGAAAAGATTTTTGCCATCTGACCCCGTGTTAAGTTCCCTGAAGGTTCAAATACTTTTTGTCCATATGCATTGACTTTACCATTAATAATACCTAACTCAACAGCTTTAGCGATTTCTTCATAGCCATCTTGTCCAGGTTTTAAATCGACAAATCCAGGGTTAATGACTTTTGAATAATCTGTAATACCTTTGCTACGTAATAACATCTGAACTGCTTGCAATCGAGTGATGTTTGCATTTGGTTTAAATGTTCCATCAGGGAACTCTTTCGCTATTCCTTTTTCTGCTAAAAACATAATTTCTTTATAAGCATTATGTGTTTTTGGAACATCTGAAAATGTAGTTTGAGTTTGAGCATTTGCTTTTTGCATAAATGTTAAACTACTGAATAAAACTAAAACCACCGTTATGTACGTTACTAACTTTTTCACAAAACTTTCCTCCTATAAAACAGAAAATATGATAGCATAATGGTAAGTATATAACACTAAACCCATAAGTTAAAATACAAACCAAAATTACCATATATTATATTAAACTATCATCAATATTTATTCAATTAACATTTTTCCGAATAATATACTTAGATTTTATCAAGTAGTAACAGGTGTACTTTAAACCCATGGCCAAAAGTAAGAATAAAGTTAAATACATTGGATTTAGAAAGGCCTACATTAAACATTAATAAACTTGCAGAAAGGCAATGCATCCCAAAACCTTAAATACTTTAAATACTTTAAATACTCCTTATTTATAAACATTATTAATAATAAAGGATGTGTGTTGTAATGCTTGATACTAACAAAGAAATTGACATGTATGGACAAGATATTGATGACATCATTAAGTTAAGTCCATTTGAAAGTACGTACCTTTTACATATCAGAAGTCAAATCGAAAGGGAATTGCACACATTAACGAACGAGGAAAAAATCAAATTATACAGTTACGATTTGAAATTAATTAAAAATGCAAAAGAATTAGCAAACCATATTAAAGAAATTTATGATTTCAAATTGTCCAAAGAACCACTTCAAGAATGGTGGTGGCATCTTGATAGAGTAGCATCAGGAGAGATTACTTTTACTCTAACATCTATTTTTAAAGATGAATGAATGAATGAATTAATAAATACTTTGTATTAAAAAACGCTAAGAAAACTTGTTTATTTGCTAAATCGGGGATATTCTATTCTATGCAAAAACATTATCATCTTCGAATATCCCCTCTTAATTTACGCTTCAGTAAACTAAAAATTGTTCTAATTCTTCTGGAGACAAGTCCATAGGTTTTACTTCTCTCCCCAATTCTTCGCTCTTATTTTTGCAATAATCTGCTAATGCACGTACTTTCACTTTCGGTTCACCAGGAGGGCGTGTTATAGCGTAGATTCCGTCTGGAAAATCGCCATCGAATGGGTCTACCTCCATTATTCTTTTTTCCATTTCTTCCTGTGACATCCCTTTATGCTTTTTCATATAAATACCACACCTTCAATAAGTTATTTTCTCAAAAATCGAATGCTGAAAAGTTAGTCTCTTTCCAAAACATGCACTATGAATCTCTATCATTCTTCCCCCATTACTAATCTGGTCACCACAACCCTAAATTTATAGAAGTCCTTATTTAATTTCGCCTCAGAATAGATAGCATTATGCCAAGCCTTATTCCAGACACCTGCTCTTTCCCAAAATAATTTTATTTCTTTTTGAAATTCATCCACCTCCATGTCTTTATATGTTTTATCAGTTTCTAAGAAGATTTCAATTTCTTCTAAGTTCTTATCATAAGTAATTTTCAATTGGATTAATTCATCGCTATTTTCCACCTAAAACCCCACACAATAATAAAAAAATAAGATACTGATATACAATAGAGCTAATGCACCACGAAGTCTAACTTGCCTTCTTTGATGTGCCTCTATCATGGCTATTGCTCGCTCATTATCCTTTAAGACGCTAAAGCCCATATTCGGCACACTCATTTTTACTCTATTGGGGTTTTCTCCTTTTTTACTTTCCAAAGCCACATCATCCCTCTTTTCACCTATTTATTGAATAATGAATCTTCCCTGTTTCCCTTTCTATAAATCACAAAAATAGAGAGTAGAGCCATCATAAAAATGAAAATCATAGTACAAATACTTACAATAGTTAAAGCTAACATTTTCTCACCTCCCTTCATTATAAAATCCCGTTAATAACCCCCCTCATCTTTCCAATAAAATATCGAAAAGTTCTTCTCTTATAGCAAAAAATGCCTCTTCCCTGTCTACTTCATCAAATCCATAATCTCTAAGCTGTACAACAGTTTGTTGTATCCATTTAGAATCCACTTCATCAACAACCACAGCTTTGTTAAAAGTAAAATCAATACTGTTCTCCATCTCCTAAGCCTCCTGATGAATCTTCATATTTACTGATAGTTATCTGTAATTTTGACTATAGGTAAAAATAAAAAGACGTTGAATATAGTCATCACTATACTTCAACGTCTTACGTAAATTTATTATGTTTAATTTTTTCATTTACCAATCTGAAATGAATACAACACACTATACATTCCCGTTTCAAACTGAACACCTCCCATATATATGAATGCATTAAGTATATCACCTTAATCGATATTAATGGATATTTTTTTCTTAAAAAAAGTCAATATCTTTGCTTTCTTGATACAGTACAGCAGGCTCGAAATCTACTCCATTTGGCCAACAAACTGTCCCAGCAATATCATCCAGGGTTACTTGTAAAAATAACTCCAAATTGTCTCTGACCTCAGCCAATAAACCACTATTATCATCTTTTAAAAATTTTCGAATATCCAATATACGTGATTCTTGCCTATCGAACATCAACAACAATTTAAAATTTCGTGTTGGGATGACAAAAGTAATTCTCATACTCTGCACCTGCCCTTCCATATTTTAATCTCAAAACAATAACACACATTAGTACATTGTCCCAATACTAATTGAGTAGATTACTCAAGTTATATTTAAATCTTGTCCGTTTAAGCTCCTGTGGAATGGCAATTCCATTTTCTTTTACCCAATCCAATGAAAAACTCTTACGTTCCCTTCCATTATAAAAATGATATACAGGTACAGCCTCTATATAATACGTCTCATTCACATCCCTAAAGTTGAATACAAATCCAGCCTTTACACCATCTATGTTGCTAAATCGGTACAATGATTCGATTTGATAGGATTGGATGGCTCCAAATGGAATGGATTTTCCTTTGTGACTCTTCAATTCTAAAAGGTAGATGTTTGGCTTTTTATATAAGATAAAATCACAGGGATTTTTCACGTTTGCAAAGCCTAAATTGTCATCTTTTAATCTATAGACAAATAGGTACTCTTTCTCTAAAACAGAGGCATAGAAGTCCTTCTCGAACTGTTTCCCAGGGTTTGAACTCTTTCCTTCTTTTCTTTTACTCTCACTTGCGGTAATGGTCATACCTTTCCTCCTCTCTTTTTCATTTTCTATTATGATAGAGGATAAACATAGATTTTATAACGATTGTCCAGTTTTACTATTACTGATTAAATTTCAGCCTATATCGAAAAAGGTATGAACTTTTTCATACCTTTTTCGTAATTCCTCTGAAATGTTATGGTCTTAATACGATAAATTAAGAACTGTTATGAAATTATTTCGTACTTCTCTCGCAAATGTTCAGATATAGTTATGGTACAAACGCAATTGAACCCACTTAATTATAGGAGAATCTCTAACACTACATGCTACAATATGTATACTAAAGTGTTTCGTTTGGAGGTTATGAAATGAACAATTTACTTGAAGTAATAGATATTAAATCAAACAATGGATTATATCGCATTTATCTATTTTCTGATAAGAATCCATTGCCAAGACTGAAAATTTATAAAATAATCGATGAAATTGAAACTCCTGTGAAAAGTATGTACGAGGAACTAAAAAAATTGAATGCTGAATTTTCTTTTAAAATTGATTATGAACCTGTAGGTAGAACACGAAGGAATTCAGTAAAGAATTCATTAAACTATATAAAAACAAGATGAAGGCACTGGATTAATACCAATGCCTTCATTTTGACAATACAACCTCATCTATCATGTCGAGCCTGTTTCCGATACTAATCTTGTTGAAGCAACTGAAACAATTCGTCCTTCGATTCTTGTGGCAATATTTTAACGAAGTCCTGTAATCCCAGATTGTACAAACACAAAGAAAGCATTTTCGCCCTTTCATCATCAAATGGTAGGAAAACACCATCCACTAACTCCAATTTATTTTCCGCTGGTGTATACTCTTGATATATCTCATAATTCACTGGCTGCCCTGCTCTTTTAGGAATCAACATAATGTCCTAACCCCTTCCCCCATGCTTTTAAACAGCAATTCTCAAACTTCATATATGTAACTTGATAATAATAGATACCTTAACATGTGTTATCGATTATAATGCAAAATACGGTCATATAACCTATACCATTTTCATCATTTAGCGAAACAAGTATGAACTTTTATGAAATTCTTTCTCACATGTTCAGATAAAATTAAATAACAAACACTATTTGAATCCACATCATTAATTGTAACCAAGCTATTATGAAACCAAATAAACTCTCAAGGTCATTTAGTTAAGTAACACCAAAAAGGTCGGTAACTATTTCAAGAAAACGGGATGAATCATATTTAGAAATATTCCTCGATGCCCTCCATTCACTTCGGTACATGCAATATTTTAGAGGGTGTGGTTTATCTCCTTAAATGTTTTAGTTAGCAGATGTTTTTATAATTAAGTGTTTTTTACAATTTTTCACCTATATTGATTTATGACTTCCAATAGTTTTGGAAAACAGTAGAAAAATTTTATATCAACGGTTCAGGTGTGAAAAAAAATACCTTTTTATATAAATTATTTCGATGTGTGAACAAGGGCAAATTAAATACCAAATATAATAAAAAGATAGTTCCCTCGCATATAGCTTGGAAACTATCCTATGTTATAGTTCGCGTACAATTTCTTGGTCTAATATTTTCTTACGTTTTTCCCAATCTGGCATTAGCGTAAATAACAGATTATAAAAGCTATCACTATGATTGTTGTACTTAAAGTGAACTAACTCGTGTAAGATAACATAATCAATGCAGTATTTAGGGGCCTTAATAAGCTCCGTATTAATCAAAATCGTCTTGTTATCGATTTGTGCTGAACCCCAGCGGGCCTTCATCATTCGAATTTCGAGCGATGGTCTTTCTACGCCGTACTTTTTAATTAATGCCAGCATCTTGTCTAACGACTCGTTAAATATTTTGTATGCTTTTTCCTTATACCAGTCATCCATCATTTTCTCTTTTTTCGAGAAGTCTGTTGGATTTTGGACAAGTAAATAGATAAACCCCCTAAAATACTTCACCGCCTCATTTGCTGACTGTTCAACGCGTAAACGGTACTGTTTTCCCAGATATTTGAACGACTCTCCGCTGACGTATTCACGCTCATTCTGCTTTAATGGGAGCACTTCTTCAAATTGCTTTACATTTTTTATTATCCATTGACCTTTACTCCTTACAAAGTCATATATAAAATTCAAAGGAACTTTTTCATTAGCTGAGACATGAACCGTCATATCAGGCTTAATGTTTAAATTCACATTTTTGACATCTTTTCTTTCAACGAAAAAATCAATAAACTTATTGCCAAAATGAATTTGATGTTTCTCCATATTACTCACTACCTTAATAACGTTTGATGGCTACTGTTTTTATTTGTTCGATAACTTTATCAATTGTATCGAAATCTAATGTTATATTATTTTCTTTCGAGAAATCAAACAATAAATCATCAATGTCCTGTGCAATACGGTTGTGAATTTGCAGATTATTATACCAATCCACTTTTTGATGCTGTTTAATAATTTCGTCCATCTTTAACGCTAAGTTTGCAAGGTCTCCATCACCATAAGGAAGCTGTTCATCCTTCGTAGTTAATATATCTCTTGCCACCCCGTAAAACGCTTGTGCGTGACTATTATCTTTAATTGCAATTGGATAAGCTTCTTTGGACTCGCCTTGACGAAACTCTTTTAATAATTCATTCATCGAATTCAAATAATCAGCTTCTGAGATACGCTTTTCTTTGTATTCATCAATAACCGCCTGGATTCGCTCTGAAAACTTTTTATAATAAGCAGGGTTTTCATCCCATTTTGCACTGACACTTTTCGTTAAACGTGTACGAATTGCATCCGCCTTAGCACGTTTCGACCCAAGACGCTCAATCTCTTCCTCAAATGCTCGTTCATTTAAAATATCAACTGGATTGGTAATACGTATAATTTGCTCTGCTGAAATGTATTGGTCCATTAGCTTCTGCATTTTCGCTTCGTATTCCTTATAATCAATTGTATCGGAATAGCGAAGTTTCACGCTTTTCCTTAGCTCTTGAAAGAACTTTAAATCCTTCTTATACTTTCCAAGTTCATCAGGGTGTAAGGTATTATAAATACGCTCTGATTCTAATGAAATGGCGAGTTTACGTCCAAATTTACTTAGCGTATCATAAAAGTCATTTCGCAGTTCTTCATCCTCTAATAACACTTCATATTCTTCAACATCCGATTTATTTCGAATCGGCACAAAAATGTCCCATAATTCTGAATGGTGTTGACGAAGTTCGCCAATAACTGTAATAATATCGTAAATTGCACCTTGAATATCTTCAGGGTCGAAGTTTTCAAATCCAGCGCCTGAATACATCTGTAAGGCTACATCTAACTTTTCAAGTAATCCACGATAATCTATGATAAGACCGTAATCTTTACCCTCATAAAGTCGGTTAACGCGAGCGATAGCTTGTAATAGCGAATGCTCTTTCATTGGCTTATCAATATATAAAATAGAGGCTCTTGGCGCATCGAAGCCTGTTAGCAATTTATCTACAACAATTAATAAATCGATGTCGTCACTATTAATGAATTCATCTTTAATCGTATCTTCATAGGCATCAGCAGTACCATATCGATTCATCATCTTCTTCCAGAAGCGCTGAATTTTATCAGTGGATTCTTCATCAATCGTTTCATGACCTTCACGCTCATCTGGCTTGGAAATTACTACATCACATTTCAAATCCCCTAAATCTTCAAACGCCTCTAAATAACGAATTGCTTCCATCTTGCTATTTGTCGCAAGCATCGCCTTAAATTGCGAGCCTTGTGTTTTATAGTTGCGTATAAAATGCTCATTAATGTCAAAGGCAATCATAGTAATTCTTTGGTCTGAGGAGGCAATTCGTTCGAAATGTGCCCACTTCTTCATTACTTCTTCTTTTTGTTTATCGTTTAAGTTACGTGTAATCATATTTAAACGATTATCAATGGCTATCTTATTCACCGTTTGGTCGACCATTTTCCCTTCATACAACAAAGGAACAATTGCTTTATCATTAACAGCATCTGCAATCGTATACTTATGAATGAGCTTACCAAACTTAATCATTGTGCTCTTTTCTTTCTTCATTAAAGGGGTGCCTGTAAAGCCAAGATACGAAGCATTTGGGAAAACTTTCTTCATCTTATTATGAAGCTCGCCGTATTGTGTACGGTGTGATTCATCAACAAGTACAAAAATATCACGTGATTCAATTGGTTGTTGTTTTGCAAAGGCAGTATCAAATTTATGTACTAACGTTGTAACAATATTAGTATTGCCATCAATTAATAATGAAATTAAGTGATTTCCTGAACTTGCACGACTTGCTTTTAAGCGTGTGTGATTAAATGTCTTATGAATTTGCTTATCCAGCTCTACGCGGTCCGTAACGACAACAATCTGTGGGTTATGACCTGATAGCTCGGATAAAATGGAACGCGCCAGCATAACCATTGTCAGCGATTTACCTGAGCCTTGTGTATGCCAAATAACCCCCGATTGACGATTACCGTTTTCATCTCGCTGTTCAATTGTATTTAGGATTTCTTTAATCGCAAAATACTGCTGGTAACGCGTCACCTTTTTTATATCTTTATCAAACATTATGAAAAAGGCCGTCAGTTCTAATAATCGAGCAGGATGGAACAATGAAATAATATTCTTATCCTGTGTAGTTGGTAAGCGATTTGCTATTACTTGTAACAATTGCTCTAACCAATCTTCCTCTTCTTCCTTCCAAATAGACCAGAACTTTTTAGGCGTACCACACGTTGCATATTGTGTTTCATTTTTATTAGTAGACATTACAATTTGCACGAACTTAAATAATTGTGGAATATAGTCACTTTTTTGATTGCGAATCATCTGGCTAATGCCTTGCTCCATTGAAATCGAAGCCTTTTTACATTCAATCACCACAAATGGAATACCATTAATAAAAAGGACAATGTCTGGACGTGCAAGTCCTCGGCCATCTTTGCGTTCTACTGAAAACTCTTCCACTACATGAAAGACGTTATTTTCAATGTTATCCCAATCAATAAACTGTATTGTAAATGATTGCTTTGAACCATCTGGAAGCAGTTCTGTATAACTTCTTCCTAACATCATTGTTTCATAAATCTTTTCATTCGCTTTCACAAGTCCACTTGTTAAAGGCTCGTCTAAATCACGTATCGCCTGTTGAATATTATTTTCACCGAATTGATATGTGGTACCTTTATATTCATAGCTATTCAGTTTTCTTAACTGCTCTTCTAAAACTGTTCGAAGCAAAACATCATAAAGGCTCCCGCGCATTTGCACTGCTTCTTCAGCTGGAATATATGTATACCCCACGCTTTGTAACACTTCAACCGCGGGCTGTTGACTAATATTGATTTCATCATAAAGTTGCTGAGTGGACATTTCGTTACCCCCAATCTATAAATGAAGGAAAAAGAGTAAGGGCATTACACCTTTACTCTAATTTTCCCTGTTAGAAGTTGTTGCATGAGAGCTTGTTTTTGTTGTTTAATTAATTCAAATTCTCTTTCAAATAAATGAAGTTCTTCGTCTATTCTTTTGAAAAAATACCCAATTGCTTCCTGTTCATCGAGATTGTCTGGAAACATTATATTTTCATTACCCACAATATTTGTATTTAAATTCGTTTGAGAACCTGTCTGACCATATTGCGACCAACTATTTTCAATTCTTAGTAACGCATAATAAAAATAATCTTTATTTATTTTCAATTTATCAAATACAACAAAGCCATCATGAATACATACATCAAAACCTGTAATTATTGGCTTACCGACAGTAGCACATATACTCATGATTATATTATTTTTCTTAACAAAACGACTTTTCTTTATTCCTTCTGCAGATAAAGTTTTTTCTGTATTTAATAATACTTTTTTTGATTTTGTCACATCAGAAATTCTAACCCAACCAATTTTAGAATTATTATCGAACCATTTTTCATCAGTAATAGGTCTTGGAGAGGCCCCTCTATAAACATCTGACAAATTAATTATTTTTTCCTTCTTCCATTCCCCACTATATCCATCTAATCTTACTTCACCCGTCAGCAACTTCTGCATTAATCCTTTTTTCTGTTCTTTTTTCTGCTCAATTAGCTTTTCTTTTAGCTCAATGGCTTTATCCCAAGTATATAAAATAGAAGCTATTTTTTTTTGCTCTGCCACATTTAGAGGTAAACAAATCTCAACCTCTTCAAATTCTTTTTGTCCTAAAGTCTTATTCCTACCAGCTCCTCCTGGCGAAGCTAAATTCAACAAATACTTTCCACGCGAAGATTTAAAGAAGTACGTAATAAAATCTAAATCTAAAATTGCTTTTTTAGGTTTATACATTGGAAATCTATGGGAAGCTATATACCCTTTATCATTCTTTGTAGTTCGTGCTACTGCCATTTCCCATGCAAAAACAATATTAACAATAAAGCACTCTGGCTCTACCCAAAAAACAGACTTGTTTCCTAATTGCTCCCCTGTCACTGCTTCTTTATAGAAAATTCCTTTCCCATGTGACCTAATTCCAATTTGAGTATATTTTTCATCTTTAATTAATTCAACTGGATTTCTAAATCTATCAAAAATATCCTTAACTTTTAAAATACCCCATCCTTTAGGGATTTTCTCTTTACTCATATAAACCATCCTCTATTTATCAAGCTTTTCGTTATTAATCTATTCACTTAAACAAAAATAAATAAGTTTATTACAGGCTCCTTTTACTGAATCATGTAAAAGGAGCTATCTATAATTTACATTCCTAATTCCTTCAAATACTTCTCTATCTCTGCTTCAACTACTTTTAATTCCTCTTTGATATCCGCAATGTTTTGCTTCACTACTTCTATATCAACAGGCTCTTCCTCTTCGAACGTGTCTACATAACGTGGAATATTTAAATTAAAATCGTTCTCTTTAATTTCCTCAAATGTTGCTACATATGAATACTTATCAATTGTTTCTCGGTTATCATATGTCTCCATAATTTCTTGCAAGTCTTCTTCGCGCAGTTTATTTTGATTTTTACCTTTTTCGTAATGTTCTTCACTCGATGCATCAATAAATAACACATCTTTACGCGTCCGATTTTTCTTAAATACAAGTACACACGCAGGAATATCTGTGCCATAGAAAAGCCCTTTTGGTAAGCCAATAACCGTATCAAGCAAATTCATCTCAATAATTTGTTTACGAATTTTGCCTTCACTTGCACCTCGGAATAACACCCCATGAGGTAAAATAGTTGCCATTGTTCCTTTCTCGGATAAAGAATAAAGCATATGCTGTATAAACGCATAATCACCTTTTGAAGTCGGTGGTACACCCCACTCAAATCGGCGATGTTCATCTAAACTTGCATCCATCTTAAACTTGCTATCTGTATTTTCTTCACCTACAAAACCCATTGTCCATTTATCTAATGAGAATGGAGGGTTCGCTACGATTTTTTGGAACTTCATTAGCTTGCCCTCTTCTAAATGAAGTGGGTTTGCTAATGTGTCTCCCCACTCGATATTTGCATCATCAATACCATGTAAGTACATGTTCATTAATGCTAATGAATGCGTTGCACCGTTACGCTCTTGTCCATAAATCGCTACCTTCTTGTTAGGCACTTGCTTAGCTACACGAATTAATAATGAACCTGACCCACAAGTTGGGTCATAAATACGGTCATTCTCTTGTGGTTTTACTAAACGAGCTAATAATTCCGATGCCATTGTTGGCGTGTAAAATTCTCCACCTTTTTTACCTGCATCAGACGCAAAACGTTCAATCATATATTGATAAGAATCACCAATAATGTCTCCATCAGCTACAACAGATGGTCTAAGTGTTAATTTGTTGAAGTCCTCTAATAAGGAACGTAACATTGCATTTCGCTCTTTTGTTTTCCCTAAAATCGCTTCGCTGTTAAAATCGATATTCCGAAACACTCCACGAAGCTTACCTGTATTTTCATTTTCAATACGTTCTAACACTTTATTGATGATTTCACCGATTTCAGCATCATTACGTTTGCTGTATAAGTAGTCGAAAGTTGACTTTTCATCTAATATAAAGCGTTCACGCGCTATTGCTCGTTGAATACGCTGTTCATCACCGTCATAACGTGCTGTATATTCTTCTAAATGCTCTTTATATGAGTCACTCAAATATTTAATGAACAGCATTGTTAAAATGTAATCCTTATAAATACTCGAATCAATTTTTCCGCGGAATGTATCTGCGGCCTGCCACTGTACACTATTGATTTGTTCTTGCGTTACTTTTTCAGTCATGTAACTTCCTCCTAATTCGTTCCTTGTAGCACTTTATTTGTTAGTACGTGAAAGAGCTTCTTTTTCTTCAATTAAATCTGTTAACAGCTGTTTTTCCTTCAAATGACGCTTATACAGTTGAACAATGTTTCGTTGCTTTTCAAGTTCAATTTGCTCTATCGGTATCGCACTGTTGCTTTATTCTACCTGGGATACATGGTCCCAGCTGGACCTTTTTCTAATCTTTCTTTACGAAAGTCGTATTCATATACCATGCTACATACTAAGGTAAAAAGCATTCTGTTTGCACCTCTCTCACCGCAAATGTAGAAGGTATTAATAACCCCGTACTTTTTTAATAGTAAACATTTTGTAAGTCGCTTTGACCGCCTCAGGAAGACTCTCTTTACCCCTTGTAGTTATTAAGCCAACCTTAAATCATATAACAATATTACTGTAATTGTAAATGTTTTTCTGCTGTATCCTATATATTTTCTAATGGATTAATCTCTACCGATATGCAGTTCCCCTTATATCGAACTTCTTCATTTAATCTTTATTGAATCATTATTCGGCTATTTTTAATACAGAATCTTAACTCTACAAAAGCTATATTTCTTCTATCACTAACAATACATAGTAACTACAATCACTGCGACCTGCACCAAAGCTTAAAATACGTAATTTTCATAGGTATGATTAACGTTATAAGAGCATGAAAAAAAGGCACTGGATATCCCACTGCCTTAACGACGTGTCATACGAAAGAATGGTGGCAAAAGAGAAAAAAACGAAAAAAAATAAGACGAGTGATAATCATACCTTTTTAGATTTTATTTTCGATGTACCATCTTTGTATAAACCGGAATTAATTTTCTTACCCTTCAGACTAATCCTCTGTTCATGTATTTTTTTAGTGCCTTAAGAAACAAGTTTCTTGATTGCTTCAATTGCCTTTAATATACTTATTTTTTGCTTGCTGTATTTGTTGTACTACAAGGTCAAAACGGTCGTCCATTATATCAATATCTTTAAATATCAACTTTTCCAAAATGTTCATTGCACGCATCTTCCCTTGCATCTTTAGTAACCTTTTTTAAATTCTCCATTTCATGTTTAATAATAGTTGTTATCCATGAATTTTCAAATCCTTCTAATATCAATTCAGAATATATTTTATCATGTTTCTCTAAAAGTTCATTTCTTTCCGCTATCCGCTTATCTTTATCCTCTTTATTTATATGAAAATCTTCTATGATAACTTTATATCTTTCCAATGTTGATGATAAATCAGTCAATTCCCTAAAATGCTGTCGAAGATGTACATTTTCTTTTAACTTTGCTAAAGTCTGCTTCAATTTTTGTTCTGTTTTCTTAACAACCTGTTCTTCAAATACTACAACCATGTTCAATTGTTCGTCGCCCCTTCTTTTAAAAAAACATAAATTTCCCACCCGACTATCAACCATAGGAGATTTATGACTCTGTTTAAAATTAATTTTATAAATTATTTAATCACCTTGATACAATATTCTCCCCAATAATTCTCATTGTCTCCACATATATCATGTAACCATATGTACATTAAAATTACTTCAAGAAACTGCTTCTTCCCTTTTATAAAAGTCTTCATTGAAATTTTGGTGTAAAGAGTATTTAAATTAAAGAGATTTGTTTTTTGTTTATAATCATAAATATAAGGCTGCCAATTTTCACTGGTTTTAATTTTATGTTTTACTGGCCATAAAGAATCATCATCAGAAAAACGTAATAAATAATTAGAAGCAAACGCCCAAATATTCACTTTGTTTTTACTCCAAGTTCTTTCCAGCCAATCATTTATATCTTCAGTCAAAAATATCGAAGGATTATTTAACTCTTTTTCACTTTCAATTCGATGGTAATCTTTTATAAAATTGAATAACATCTCTGTCTGACCTTTTAAAAATGGGTTCTTTTTTATAAGATGGGCATAACAATCATATGAACAAGTCCTAAATTCATGTTCAGTGTTATATAAAAGAAAAAGTTCTTCTTTTCTTAAAAAACTTATAATAGAACGATGGATTTGCTTTTCATGAACATCATAAATATCGACAAGCCATTCTTGAACAGCATCTTCATACTTTTCCAATTGATTTCTAAATTTCACTAACCGTTCTTCATTTAAGAATGTTTTTTGTTCCATCTCCTCAATATTCAAATATTGATTAAAATATTCAAAAACATAATTCACACAAACACGTATATTTTCATTTTTTGAATCAATATCATATTCATTTATTTTATCTTCTCTTTTTCTTTTTGAAATGTATTCTTCAAGAGAAAACATTTTCATCACATCCCTCTTTATTTCTCCCAAAACCCTATTGTTCTTAAGAACAGTTGCTCCGCACTATCTAAACTTTCATTTTTTCTTTAAAACTTAATCGAATCCGTTACTCTTTTATTATTTTGTTACGGGGCAAAATCTTCATCAAAGCACATATCACAATAGCCTGACTGGTCATATTTGAAAATGGCTTTCCTCTCCTCATTTAATCCTTCGGGGGTGAAACTATACGCACGAACTCTTTGTAAATCGAATTCATCATCGTGATAACGGTAAACCATTAAAACATTCGACTTTTGAATCTTATTCTTTCGCAGAATCAATTCATTTAGATAATCTACCCTTTCAGCAGATTTAATGTATTGTATTCCTATAACATTATGCGGAATATATCCTTCTTCTGTTTGCGAAAATAGCTTTTCTATTGTTTCAACATCTTTTTTCGGGATACTCTCCCTCTCCAAATGTAAGGCAAGATATAAAAAATGTTCATCATCAAATCGGGCATCCCACTTCCACCAAGATAAATCCATTGGTCGGGGACGCCCTTTTGATTTATCAAACTTCGAATCTTCAATGAATGCATCGAAGCCAAGCATTTCTCTTAATTGAGCAAAAAAGTCAATTTCCCTTTTTGTAAACATAGAAACATTATGTAAATGGGATAAGTTCATTCTGCGATAACTCCTTACATACCCCTCGAAAAATTGCATGAGATTGAAATAATATTTATCCATAAATACCTTCCTCTTTATATAAATCGAAATTTCAAACTTCTATATTTTAATTCTATGTTATTATTTGATATTAGGAAAGTCTGCATAAAATTTATAAATTCTATGGAGGAGTGGCAATGCCAAATACTGATTGGACAAAACTTAGTTCTTTACAAGTAGGAAAATACGCAGAGTATTTTGCAAAAATGGAATTTGCATCTTATGGATTAGAAGTTTACACAACAGAGGTGGATGATAGAGGTATCGATTTTATTATAAAAGATAAGAATGGTCGTTTCTCTGAAATACAGGTCAAATCTCTTAGAGGTACAGGCTATGTGTTTATGCAAAAAAGTAAATTCGACATTACGAATAAAAACCTATATCTGGCTCTATTAATTTTTAATGTTGGTGCAATGCCTGATGTTTTTCTTATCCCTTCACAAGCATGGGAAGTACCGAATGAAATATTTGTTGACAGAAATTATGATAAACCAGGACAAACAAGTAAACCAGAGTGGGGAATTAATATATCTAAAAAGAACTACCCCATTCTCGAATTCTTTAAATTTGAGGAAACAATTAAAGACTTTTTAAATGAAAAGTAAATATAATGTTAGTCTTTGAATATTAAATATTTTTTATAAAAACAACCACTTTAAGACTTTGTAAAAACAAGGAAGGTGGTTGTTTCATAACGCAAAAGGGTGTCGTTCTCATAAAAAATGTCCTTTCTATGCACGAACCCCCAAAGCTCGGCAGTCTATATTTTACCAAATTTTTAATTAAACTGAAAGTGTGGCAGGATTATAACGAACTCCTGTAAGCCCATATTGAACAAGCACAATGCAATTAGTCTTTCCCTTTCATAATTAAATGAAAGGAAAACCCCGTCCACTAATTCTATTTATTTTCCGCTGGCGTAAATTCTTCATACATCTTATAATTTATCGCTTGAGCTTCTTTCTTAGGAATTAACATAAGGTCATAATTCCCTCCTCCAAGTTTTTGAATAACAATTTAAAATTTCGTATTGGCATTACAGAAGTGATTCTCATTTCCTGCCCCTACCTTTACATAATTCCATATCAGTTTTGAAAAGCATTATCACAAACCATGTATACTTGACTTGATAATAACAGATACCTCCTCCTGTGTTATATACAGCCATGTTGTAACCTATACCATTTTCATAATTTAGCGAAAAAAGTATGAACCTTTTCATACTTTTTCTGCATTTACCCCAAAGAATTATGGAATAAGCATGATAAAATAAGAACTTTTATGAAATTATTTCGCAGATGTTTAGATATAGTTATGAACAAACATTATTTGAATCCACATTGTTAATGTAGTCTAACTATTAAATGAAACCAAATAAACTCTTAAACGTAAATTTATTTAAGAAAAATTATAAAGGTCAGTAACTATTTCAGGAAAAAGGGATGAGTCATATGAAGAAATGGTGGCAAAGAAAGAAAAACAAAACGAGAAAAAGTAAGAAGAGTGATAAAAATTATACCTTTTTAGATTTCATTCTTGATGTACTATCCTGTATACCAGAATTAATTTTCTTACCCTTCAGATTAATCTTCTGGTTGCTTAGAGGCATAGGCAGATTCATTGGAGGCGTATTTGATTTTGTATAAGATTAAATACATGCCCCTATTGAAATAAGGTACTGGTAACCCCCATGCTTTGTTCCTGTTTAACTACATACGGTATTATGTGTATGTTCAGTACGGAGATTCTGGAACAGAGAAGAGAAAGTAAGTAACCTTAGAATAATTAAAAACTTATAATTATATGTTTTTATCCCTTAAAATGTCCATTTAGTATGAAGAATCTGGAACACCCTTTGAAATCAAAATAAAGAGAACTAATAAAAAATCATAGTTCTCTTTTCTAACTTTTGTTCATGTATTAATTTAGTGCCTTAAGAAAAACATCAACTTTACTGATTATTTTAATAGTATCTACATGTTTGCTATGCCCTTTCCATTCACTATCCAGTAATGTCTGTATAAGTGCTAACAAACTCTCTCTTGCCTCCATTGTTGGCAGTTTTCCTCTAATCAGATATTCGTTATATACCAACATCTCTTGAATACTCTTCGCTGGAAGGTCCTCCTCAAATGTGTCGATATCAACTAAATCGGTTATCTGCACGCCAAGTGCTTGAGCGAGGTTCTTTATAATTGGATACGAAGGGGCACGTCTAATACCCTTTTCAAGTTTGTTGATATAGCCTGCATCCATTTTTGCCAGTTCGCCTAATTGCTTATAAGTGAGATTTCGGACTTGCCGATAGTGCTTGAGACGCTGACAAAATGTCCTTGAAATCTCTCGGTTTCCTTTTACAGTCGTAGTATTTTCATTCATATACAGTTCCCCCTGTTTAATTTATCTAATCCACAATCGCATTAGAAATTCCAATAATGATGATTTCTAAAAAATAGAATCCTTTGTCATTAGAAACTTGCTATATTATAGATTTGGTATGCAAATTTATTCGATAATATCAGAGAGGAAAAGTAAGATGAAGCATAAAAACCTTTCACTATAAACCGTGGATGCATCAGATAAACTAATTTTTCTGTTCATTCCCTATTAATTTCTTTATCCATCACAACAAGCTTACATACCCCTGCTTTAAGTAGAAGCTGCACATCTAAAAAAGCATCAGCAAGCTCAGACTCTTTATAAATTTCCTTTTCAAAAAAGTTGACCTGTGCTTCATACGTAACAACGTGGATGTTTTTTAACATCTGATATACAGTCATTCTTTATCCTCCCCTTGTTTATCCAACATTTTTCCCTCTCAAAAATCAATGGAAAAATAATTCCATTTTGACTATAGACAAAAATAAAAAGACGCTGCATATAGTCATCGCTATATCCAACGTCTCATGTACATCTACCATGTTCAATTTTTGAAATTGCCAATCTAAAATAATTTAAATGCTTCATACATTCCCTTTGCAAAAGAAACACCTCCCTATGTGAATGCATTGAGTATACCACTTTAATCCATGTCGAGGAAGGCATTTTCTATTCATCAAATTTTTTTCTATTGCACCTGATAGAATTACTATATTCATTCTATTTCATCATTTGATACCATTATATACATTGATATATTTCCAATTTAAACAAATACTTATTTGAGATTTTAAGGCTAAAGGGAAATAGAGATAATCTATAGTAGCTATATAGAAGAAACGGAGTGAAAATCGAATGCGTTCTAAAATTGTGCCGACATTAGAATCAGATGGTTGTATTACGTATAAAGAAGGATTACCATTTCCAATTGTCCATTATCCTTCAAGTTGGGGTTCATTTTTTGGTTTTCAAGAAACTGAAGATAGTCATGTCTGCCATTGCTCCTGTCAATGAAAAGCTTGGAAGTATACCTTAAAAGACCGAAGGACAATCAGGTTTTCTCCTGATTTCCCTCCAGTCTTGACCATCCTTTTTATCTAAGGATACACTTTTTTTAGTTAGGGACAATGTTTTTTAGGAGTGTACAAAGAAGAAGGATGTAAGTGTTAAGGTACAAGAATAAAATCCAATTATATTTTCAAGACTCACCTTAATCAAATTCATCCAAAAGCCTAACTATATGTTGATATTCCTTTTAACCGTCTCCCATTCTTCTGAAACAGAAGAATTTATTCCACGAAATATTTTACTGGATAATTGAATACCCATACTTGCTACAGTTGTTTCATAGCGAAAAACTAAATTTAGAATTATTGATATTGCTTTCTTATTGGCCTTTAAACCATTTGCCAAAAAAATCTGTCTAAACTCATTGAAAATCTGTCCACATGAATGTCGAAGAACTTCTAACTTAATCCACGAAACTACCAACCCCGTAGTGAATAGGGTCTGAGCTACTATTGCTAAAAAGTTTAGATTCGTGTCTCTAAGTAAAATCAACAAGAACCAAATAATAATATAAAGAAGCACTTTAACTCGCTCCAATTTGCACATTCGTTCAGTTATCCTTAATGTAAATAAGCTATTCTCAAAAACATTCATTCCTAATCGAAGAATAGAAGGCGATTGCGAATTGTTATAATACAAATTTGTTTCTTCATCATCGAGCTTTATCCCAAGCGAATCAGACAACAAATGGACTCGTCTCTTATTTTGTGCTTCCCTCAACGAAAAGATGCTTAACCCGTTACTAAAAACAAAATATAAAAATGTAATGAGGATAAATAAAATATTCATT
Source organism: Lysinibacillus sp. RS11 (assembly GCF_042019215.1). NCBI lineage: Bacteria > Bacillati > Bacillota > Bacilli > Caryophanales > Bacillaceae > Lysinibacillus > Lysinibacillus sp. RS11. The sequence continues at coordinate 3,554,286 of NZ_CP168124.1, forward strand.
AGATTGTTTATATCTACATTTTTACCTGTAAAGAATACTGCAAAAGAGCAAATCACAGACGACCAAAAAAGGACACTGCTTACTACACTAATTTGCGAAACCCTATTAAAATAATTTTCAACTGTATCAATTCTTTCTGTTGCCATCTACTAATCCCCTTTAAAAGTTAGGAAATAATTTCTTAATTTCAGATTCTGCAGAATAAGGCCTACCATTTCTTTCATATTCTTTTGTTTGTTCTATAATTTTTTTGGCTCTATCCACCTTTTGCTTATAGCCCTGCGGGTCATTATAATTATACGTCAACTTCTCAAATGTACTGTAAGTGAAATCCTTTAAACTATTACAATTCCAATAATAATTTTCGACAATCCAGTTTTCTAATGCGTATGAAGTTAAGTAACTTCCATTTAACCTGTTCCAGTATTTCATCAACCTCACCAAAGGTTTTATCTTTGATTGATATCTGATATTTGCATTAGTCAACTTTTCGTTAAAGGCATTCGGATTTGTTGCAATCCATTCTTCATATGAAGAAGCACTTGATGGAATATAGATATTTCCCCAATAATCCTGCTTGGCAGGAACTAATTCAAATTTAATATGATTAAGTTCAAGTACAATTGTGGGATGTGATTGATGAATCTCAGAACTTCTATAGTAATAATTCACAAAGTTTTTTAAGTAGTTTAGTAAAGTTTGTGGTTTATATTCTTTCGGGTTTTTGAAAATAACCATATAATCAACATCTGAATATTCATCAGCTTTTCTCGGTAAAATTGTTCCTCTTGTATATGAGCCGAATTTAAAGTGACCTATTAATTGGCCATCAAAATACCTATTCAATCTATCTGATAACGTTTCAATAGACTTCTTTATCTTATCTTTTTCATCTTGCTTTAAGTTCAATTGACTCGATAAATTATCCAAATGCGATTGTACACTCATTTGACCAGCCCTTTCGTATTTCTTTATTATAGTCAAATTCTATCATACAATCGACTAAAGGCAAACATATATTCTTTTTGGAATAACCAATAATCCCAAATAGTTAATATTAAGATATAATTTGGTTAAAAGGAAAAGAGATGAATAAAAAGAGATATTAATTGGAGGAATGTTATGAAATACTTATTTACTGATATTTCAACCCATATTGATTTAGGTTTTGGAATTACGGCCACAAACTTCAGACGTACAGCTATTTTTCTTGATGAAAACTATAAGGGTGGCTTTAATTCAGGTGAAATGCCAGTTTTATATCTATTTAGGCATTCAGTAGAATTATATATAAAATCGCTTATAACCATTTTTCATAAGGAATTGAGATTGCCCTATAAAGATGGTGAACTTGCTTTTGATAATGATATTCCATATATAAAAGTGAAAAAAGAGTGGAAGGAAATATCAAAATGCCACGATATATCTACTCTATACAAGTATTTTATGGAGATATTAGAAGAAAACAGAGAATCATTAGCACTTAAAGCCCCCGATGCTAATTGGGATATTATCAAACCTGAAAATCAGATATACGTTGATATGATTAAATCATATGATTTTGATAGTACTTACTTTCGTTATCCTTTTACAAAAAATAAAAATGCGGATAAAAAGAAATATAACGTTGAAATGATTGATATTGAGGAAGTAACAAAAAAATTAAACCCTAACAAGCAAGAGGTAGCTTTTCTTATTTTTAATGATGACGAAGAACTCGTTGAGGCACATATTAGCAAAAAAACTGAATTAGATGATTTGATTGATGCAATTAAGGAACTATCTTCATACTTCAATAACATTCATGCTATGACAAGGGCAACTCTTTGTGATAGCTGGTAAATTACTGCTATATTAGCCATTGTGTTTAAAGGGAGCGGTGGTGATAAATCTGCGTGTAGTTAATGAAATATCTTTGATTTACAAAAAGAGCCACACCGCTCTACCTGAAGTTTTGGCTCTTCATTTTTAAATCCTTCAATAATTGCACTGAACGATTAGTTAGTTGTCAAAAATTTATTATGCGGTCTCTTATTAATTTTAGGTTTTTCCTCATACGGTAAGCCAGCATTTCTTAAAATCTGCCAATTAGGTCATACTTCTTCTTGCATTTTCATTTTATTTAAGACATATTCAATTCTTCTGTTTTGAAATTCACTGACTGAATCCAAATGTTTTTCCAGGTAGAGCTTTGTTTTGGGTAGTTTATTTAACTTCTTCTCAAAAGAGCTTTCCTTCCTATCATTGAACCTATCTCGGATAATGTAATGCGGATAGACATTTTGTCTTCATTCAGCAATACATCTAAGGCATTAATAACCTCATCTAAGATTTCGTTATCTCACTTAGTCCAATCAATTCAATTTATTTAGGAATGCCTCAAGTAAACCTTTTATCATCTTCCCTATTTAAACTCTTTGTTGATTAATGATTTTTTCACGCTTCTCCATATCATCAATCCATTCATATTCTTCATTCTCTTCTATTGATTCTTGAATGAGTTCGATATTTTGTTCAAGGATTCTTCAAAGAGTTCTCTTTCTATTTCACTACTATATATGGCAATCCCCGAGTAGAGTCTGTTTCTTGCTAAGATTGCTTCATGGTCTTCAGTTTAAAGGAATACATGGAGTATAAAATTTAGAGCACTAATTACACATTGGAACTCTGAAAATCGAGTTCCAATTAATTTCCACCCTAAAATCAACAATAAATTTTAACTGGGCCAGATATTGATGTCTTTGTTTTAGTGATTGGCTATAAACATTTACTTTAGCAACCAATTAATTAATTTCTTTCAACCAAAAATTCTCTTAAGCTATTTGATACTTCGTCAACATCCAAATCTAAATACTGGGTTGTGACTTCTAAGTTAGAATGTCCTAATGCTTTAGATATTAATGCAATATTAGCTCCTTTGGAAAGTAAATTTTTAGCAAATGCTCTTCTAAGTGCATGTGGGTTAATGTTTTTTAAGCCAAATTGTTTGCTATACTTTGTTAATTGTTTTGAAATTGCATTATTAGTGGATTTTGTATCTAAAGGAGTTGCTTTATAGGAAATAAAGATATTCTCGTTGTTTTGATGATAATGTCGTCGAATTTTATTATTTTGTTGAATCAACACTTGATACAACTGAATTAATTGATTATCAATCGGTAGCTTCAATAACTTATGATTTTTTAAAATCTCCCCTTCTAAAACCAACGTTTTTTCATCAAAATCGATATGTTTTTCTTCAAGTTTTCCTAAAGTATTTATTCTAATCCCAGTTTTATACATTGTTAATATTGCTACTGCATCTCTTAGACCTATAAAAGTATTTAAATCTAAAAGAGAAATCAATAATTGTACATCTTTTTCATTTGCTCCAGCTTTTACTTTTTTATCTACTTTGAGGTTCACATCTTGCCAAAATTTTGACTCATACCAACCATTTGTATAACATTTACTTAAGAATGACTTAAGTGCTTTTAATCTGGTTAATTTTGTTTGATTTGAAACTTGCATGGTTTCAAGCCAAGAATAGATTGTATCTAATGTTATTTCATTTAAAAACGTAATAGCCTGTACATCTTTTAAGTGATTTACAATTGTTTCATAGTCTTTTATTGTTCGAGGTCGAAGACCACTGGAAATCATTTGTCTTTTCACAATTTGAATCGCATCTTTTATCATTTTTGAATTATTTTTCACATGCTTAACAGTTGCCTCATTCTCAAACTTTAAAAGGTTTAAATCAACATCTACTTCAAATAGTCCCGACTTTTTAGTCATAAAAAAAATCCTCCATTCAAGAATTGATTGGAAGATGATTCTGGTCTCCTAATAAAATTACAAGGGTACAAAAAAGGGATAAAGTCATTCAGACCGAAGCCCTGACCGTATCCCTAATTTCTCTCAAACCCTTATCCCTAAAGGCCTGAAACCTGCTTTTTGGACGTCCCAGGAGGGATTCGAACCCCCGACCGACGGCTTAGAAGGCCGTTGCTCTATCCTGCTGAGCTACTGAGACATGATGTCATCTCTATATAAACTATATTAACGACAATATTTATTATATGTGCTTTAAAGCATAATGTCAACATTAATTTTACTATGAAGGCAAGGTTTGCCTCATGATAAATATTATATGATTTCATATACCCCTTTATGCCATTTCTCAAAACTACTTTTGCTAATCATAACAGATTTTTTACTAAAATAAAAAAGCAAAAAAACTGGAGGATCCTAAAGTGTTTGAATGATTTAGTAGTGTCGTAACTGGTGATGCACAAGGGATTGGCAAAGACATTGTATTAGCATATGCACGAAATAATGCCAATGTTGTAATAAGAATAAAACAGATTCACTTCTTTCATAACTGGGAGTACCTCAGAGTATTCTACACTAGAAAGAATATTAGAAGGAGTTGATATACATTGTTTTCATATCCATATGGAGATTATGGCAATCCTTTAAGCGCGCTATATATTGCTCCCAACACTCAATATACCGCACCAATTCGCCATTTTTTGAAACCTCAGAACGATTGCCGGCGCTGTATTAGTAAAGCTGAAGCTGATTTTATGGCAATGAATCGTTTATTATGGATGGAGCACGTCAATTGGACGAGGATGACGATTATCAGTATTGTCTTTGGTTTACCTGACTTACCCTTTGTGCAGGAACGGCTGCTACGAAATGCGACTGACTTAGGTAATTGCCTACGTCCATTTTACGGTGACCAAATTGCTGATCGCTATTCTGAGCTGATTAAAGAACACCTTATTATTGCAGCACAGTTAGTTACTGCAGCTGCTAAAGGGGATGCAGCAACAGCAGAGGCAAAAGAAAAGGAATGGTATCGTAATGCTAACGAAATTGTAATATTTTTGAATCGAATAAATCCATACTTGAGTGTAGAGGACTTGCAAAAAATGTTCTATACGCATTTAGCTTTAACAAAAAAAGAAGCTGTAGCAATGATTCAGAAAAATTATCAAGCAGATGTACAAATTTTTGATGTCATTGAGGCCGAGGCACTTGCTATGTCGGATATGATTGCTAGTGCCATTGTGATGCAATTTTGCTATCTTTTTTATTAATGTTATTAATAAAACCAGCTTTTTTGACAAAGTTAATTTGTTAATAAAGCTGGTTTTTTATTTCCACTATCGGTGGATAAATTCTAGCCTTTTGTATTTTTGAATAATGAGCTATTGGATGAATTCCTTTTGTTGTTTCATTCACAAAAGGAGCTAGTGTATTGCTTACGATATCAATGTTGACCCGTTGCAACTGCCAAGGCATATGACTTATATCTATGCGAAATAAGGAATTTTTCCATTTCGACCAAGAATGATAACGTTCCACCAACCATTTTTCTAAGGTAGAACTCATTATTGCACTAGAAATCGGTTGATAGGAAATCTTCAACCTTTCAGCCAGCGCTCCGTGATGTAAACTTGTAAAAGAAAAATGGTTTCCTCTTTGTTTTAAAGATATTTTTGAATGGCGATAGGATAGACTGGCTTTTGTAGCTATTTGTACAATAAAACGATTTGTAACATCTAAGTTAAAAAAATAAATACCTTTCATGCCGTTATATGTAACATATGTACGGACATTCAGCTGTAAATAGGAATCCATCCCAGGGAATGGTGGTAAAAATCTCAGCCGTTGTCCTTTTACTTTAAAAAGGACAACACTAAGCCAAGCGTTATTTTCATAGAGATCCAGTTGCAATTCTTGAGGGATGTACGGCTCTATTTCATTAGGTGATATTGGCCAATGTAGAAACAACACATCCTGCCATATTTGCGTCATAATCCACGGTTTGCTCCACATAAAATAACTCCCTTCTGTAGTAAAATTCTTTCCTACAAAGGAGTTATTCAAACGAAAATGATTATTTTTGTTCTGAATCGAACGTTTCTTTTTCAACATATTTGTAATATAAATTGCGTAATTCGGATTCTTTATAATTGCCTAAATGACTTTTATATTGTGGATGCACCAAAATTCCATGGTCTCGAAGTTGCTTAACAAACCAACCTTTTGAATACTTATACACGTCACGCATTCTCCTTCACATATATTCATACATAGCGTATGCTTCAGAGTTTTATGTGGTTACGGTTATTGTACATAAAAAAACGAAGGAATTTATCCCTCGTTTTTAACTTATGTGCCACAAAAAGTACGATATGGTTGGTTAGATGGTGTTGGTAAAGTAGCATATTCCTGCTGCTCCTTAGTATGTGCAAAAGGCTGTGCAAGAACATTCAGTAATCGTTCCATTACACTGTAGTCTCCACATTCAACAGCAGCCTCTAATGCTTCTTCTACACGGTGATTTCGTGGAATTACTGCTGGATTATGATTCCGCATTAATTGGTGAGACATGGCTGTTGTTTCCTGTTGTCTTTCACGTCTTCCAAGCCATTTCTGATGCCATTCTTTAAATTCTTTTGCACTAAATAACGTTGATTCATCAAATTTATCGAAGGTTAATGCAATAAATGTATTCGTATAGTCTGCCTGATACTGCTGCATTAACGATAGAAACTCTTCAATTAGTGCTACGTCCTGATCTTCTTCGTTAAACAACCCAAGTTTTGCTCGCATACCTGTTAACCAGTTTGCATAATACAGCTGTGGATATTGTTGTAATGTCTCTTGAGCTAGGTTTATGGCATCTTCCTGATTTTCATCGATTAATGGTAATAATGATTCAGCAAAACGTGTTAAATTCCATCCCCCGATATTAGGTTGGTTACCGTACGCATAACGACCTTGTCGATCAATCGAGCTAAATACTGTCGCTGGATCATAGATATCCATGAAAGCGCAAGGACCATAATCAATCGTCTCCCCACTAATGGCCATATTATCTGTGTTCATGACACCATGGATAAAACCGACTAGTTGCCATTTTGCAATGAGAGTTGCTTGCTTCTTCATGACTTCCTGAAGTAGATAGAGATAGCGATTTTGAGCTTGATCAACATTTGAAAAATGACGCTCCAAAGCATAATCTGCCAAAGCTTTTAGCTCCTCTTCAGTTCCCCAATTTGCTGCGTATTGGAAAGTTCCCACTCGCAAATGACTACTTGCAATACGAGTTAAAACTGCACCAGGGAGCTTGGTTTCACGAATAATCGTTTCGCCTGTAGTGACGACAGCCAAGCTTCGAGAGGTTGGAATACCGAGTGCATGCATTGCTTCACTAATAATATATTCACGTAGCATTGGACCAAGTGCTGCTCTACCATCTCCACCTCGGGAATAAGGGGTTCTTCCTGAGCCTTTCAGCGCGATATCAAATCGTTCATGATTTGGTGTTAATTGTTCTCCTAACAACAGCGCCCTTCCGTCTCCTAGCATATTAAAATGCCCAAATTGATGACCAGCGTAAGCTTGCGCAATAGGCGTGCCACCAGTTGGGCTGTTGTTACCCGCAAAAATCGCGACCGCTTCTTCTTTTTGTAGAGCATTGAAATTTAATCCAAGTGACTGTGCTACCGCTTCATTTAACACTACTAATTTTGGTGAACGAACTGGATTTAAAATGAGCGATGTATAAAAAATGTTTGGTAGGCGGGCATAGCTATTATCAAAATTCCATCCTATTGTATTGTCCATGTTTTCTCCTTTGTCGTTTATAGTTATTTTTTCTCCTTCATCATAAACAATTCATAGCCATTTTTACCATTTAGCTTTCTGCTAATAAAACAAAAACGCTTTGAGTTATTTTAACCTAAGCGTTTTTGTTCCATCATTTTCGTATAAACTTGTGAGTGGAAATACAATGATTATCATCCGTAAAGAACTTTACTTCAAAATACGTATTTTCAATCTCGACAAGGGCAAAGCTTTTTTCTTTACGACCACGTGGTTTTAATAAGCTCCCCGGATTTAAAAATAAGACATCCTCAATCATTTCAGCAGCAAGTATATGAGAGTGACCAAAACACACAATTTGCGCGTCTACTTCTTTTGCACGATATGATAATGACAAGATTGAAGTTTTAACATTGAATAAATGACCATGTGTTACAAAGACTGTTACGTCCTCTAAATCGAATACTGCTTCATCTGGAAAAGCTTGATCAATGTCACAATTCCCTCGCACTTTCTTCATACCATCCAATGCTTTATGTGAGAATGGAAGCTCACTATCTCCACAATGAATGAAAGTATCGATATTTGGATAGAAGCCACGAACTTTTTCAATCACATCACTATCGCCATGTGTATCACTCATGACTAGTATTTGCATGGATATCACCTCTTATTTTATAAGATTTGGCAATTGTTCCTTCAACTTACGAATCGCATTCCCACGATGGGAAATTGCCCCCTTTTCTTCGGCTGTTAGCTCAGCCATCATACGGTTTAAGCTTTGGACAAAGAAAACAGGATCATAACCAAATCCATTTGTACCACGTTTTTCGTGTGCAATGACACCTTCACAAGTACCAAAAACTGTTGTCGTTTCAAAACCTGGCCCTGCAATAGCAATGCAACAGCAGAAACGTGCTGTACGTTTTTCATCTTCGACATTTTTTAGGTTTTCTAATAGTTTAACCATGTTTGCTTCATCATCATGATCACCAGCATAACGTGCAGAATAAACACCTGGCTCACCATTTAATGCGTCAACAGCTAAGCCACTATCATCAGCAATAACAATTGTGTTTAGCTCTTTCGCCAATGCTTCTGCCTTTAAGATTGCATTTTCCTCAAAGGTAGTGCCTGTTTCTTCTATTTCCATTTCTGGTGCAACATCAAACATCGTTACTACTTCATAGCCAAGTGGACCAAATAATGCTTCGAAATCTTTTGCTTTTCCTTTATTTTTAGTGGCAATCACTACTTGATTCATGTTATTCATTTCCTCCCACTTTGTTAGCCAAATCACCTAGTGTCTCTTTTTGAAGTGCAATCAATTGTTGAATGCCCGCTTCACCTAACGCCAGTAGTTCATTTAACTCTTCACGAGAGAAGGTTGCTTCTTCACCTGTCCCTTGTAGCTCAACAAATCGTCCTGCTCCTGTCATGACGATATTCATATCTACAGCAGCAGCAACATCTTCAACGTAGTTTAAGTCTAAAATTGCTCCATGATCCTCTACAATACCAACACTTGTTGCAGCTAAATAGTCTGTCACCGGGAATTTAGCTAATTGTTTTTCTTCTGCAAACTTAGCAATTGCTTGCGTCATCGCTACAAATGCGCCTGTAATTGAGGCTGTACGTGTGCCTCCATCTGCTTGAATCACATCACAGTCAATCCATACAGTACGCTCACCAAGTGCTTCTAGGTCAACTACAGCACGTAATGCTCGACCAATTAAACGTTGGATTTCCATTGTACGGCCATTGACTTTGCCACGAGATGATTCGCGTGGTGTACGTTGTGCTGTTGCACGAGGTAACATCGAATATTCTGCCGTGATCCAACCTTTACCTTGTCCACGTAAAAACCCAGGTACCTTATCTTCAATCGTTGCTGTACAAATTACTTTTGTATTGCCTACTTGAATTAAAACTGAGCCTTCCGGGTGTAATAAATACTCACTATCTATTTTCACGGGACGCAGTGCATCTACATTTCTTCCATCAAATCTTGTCATCATTTTTTCCTCCTAAAAACTTTCGCGCCCTCATCTTACCATAATTTTATCCTTCAAAAAAGTACTCAGTCCCTTATGTACATTGCTAAAAACGGCAAAAATCAGCTTAGCCCATTGCTAAGCTGATTTTTTATTTTAATGTAATACGTTTTATATTGAGAGTTCCTTGCTCAAGCCAATTTTCAGCAATCGAACGGAAAATTGGAACAGAACCGGTTGCAAAAAATTTATGAGCAGGCACTGCATCTTGGTCAGCCAAAGTACCATTATACGCAAGCATTTCTTGAACATCCTTTGCTGTTTCCTCTGCGGAAGATAGTACAAAGACTTCTTCTCCGACCACAGCTTCAATTTGCTTTTGCAATATGGGATAATGTGTACATCCTAGTATAACTGTATCAAATTGTTCATTTTTCAACGACTTTAAGCCTTCTTCAATTAGTTTATTTGCAAATTCACCTTTATATTCGCCACTTTCTACAAGTGGTACGAATGTTGGACACGCCAATGGAATAATATGTGTTGACGTATTCAGTGACAATAATGCTTCCTCATACGCCGCACTTTTAATTGTTCCTTCTGTTGCAAGCACAACGACTTCATGTCGCTTCGTTTTCTTTACAGCTGCACGTGCGCCAGCATTAATAACGCCTAGTACCGGAAAAGGCATATTTCTTTGTAAACTTTCGAGTGCTACTGCAGTCGCTGTATTACAAGCAATGACGAGCATTTTGATATTCATTTTCTCTAGTGCTTTTGCCATTTGCCAAGTGAAGTTTCGTACTTCCTGACGAGTTCTCGGACCATAAGGACATCTTGCTGTATCACCAATATAATAGATCGTTTCATTTGGTAATCGCTTCATTATTTCTTTTGCTACGGTTAAACCGCCTACTCCTGAGTCAATAACGCCTATCGGGGCATTCATACTTTCCGCCTCAATCCTGTTTCATGTGTACATGTAGTTTTTCTAAAAAGCTTGATAATTGCTCGACTTCTTGTTCGTTAAAACCAACAAGCTTTTCTTGCAAATATTGCTGTCTTTTTTCAATTACTTCTTGAATAATACGTTCGCCTTTTTCGAGAAGATGAACAACAACGACACGACGATCATTTTCGTCACGCACACGTTTGACTAATTCATTTTTCTCCATTCGGTCCACTAAATCTGTCGTTGTACTAAAAGCTAAGTATAATCGGTTTGACAAGTCGCCAATTGTTATATCTCCAAGCTCTTCTAACCACTGTAATGCAACAAATTGTGGCGGCGTAATCGCATATTGTGAAACAATTTCTCTTCCTTTTTGTTTCACAATGGCCGCTATATAGCGTAATTCCTTTTCAACCGTTGTAACGGTTTCAGGTGAGTGCTTTGTTACTTCATCCGACATATAACTATTTCACTCCTAAAAATACGTTGAATAGTTCTATTTTGTCGTTTTTTTTCTGAAATAGCAAGTGTCCATTAGTCTAATTTGAATTCTTCTAAGCGTAACAGCTCAATTAACGCCTGAGATCGATTTGTTACACCTAACTTTTGAATTGTGTTGGAAATGTGATTTCGCACTGTTTTTTCACTAATACCAAGTTGCTCTGCAATATCCCTCGTTGTTTTTTCAGCTAATAAAAGCGCAAATATTTCACGTTCTCGGTTTGTTAAAAGAGAACGATGATGAGAGCCATTCATTTTCAGTTACACCCTCCTCCCCCGCACGTATTGTAACTTATGTTAAGGAACGAGGAGCGGTGACGGCTATTTTGATGAATATCACATGTTTCCTGAAAAAATTTGAAAATCGTTTCCATAAATCCGTAAATTCATGTGAAATGGCAATTTCATCAGCTGAAATGTTTGTTAATAGCGAAAAAATACCCTATTACTCACTATCTATTTTTTAGCTCCGTAATCTCAATAGTTTGAATCGACTTTTCTGTTACAGAATCGCCAGGCTAACGAGTTGAGCCCTTGTTTCTTCAGATAGAGGTACACTCTTCCCAGTCCGAGGATCCATTTGCACTATCGTACCACGACCCGTAAAGCAAACCTCATCATGTTGATTTTTCGCTAAATAATGGATATCCATCGATGAGCTTCCTACTTTCGCTATCTTCGTATAAATTCTTAGGACGTCATCAAAGAAAACTTGCTTCACGTAGTCACACTGTAAGTCGGCTACGATTGGAATACTATCCACAGTTTCATCACTTGCTGATGGCATTAGAATTCCTAAATGGCGAAAATAATCAATTCGTGCCTGTTCAAAATATGTAAAACTAACTGTATTGTTCATATGACCGAACATATCCGTTTCTGAAAAACGTACACGCACCTCAGTTAAAAACGAAAAATCCTTTACCCATTCCTGAAAATCTCCAATATAACTTGCTTTCATCTTAGCCATCCCCCTAATTTTGATTCACTTCTTCTAAGTAACATACAGAATTAGCGAACAATAATGAATATATATTCATTATATAAGAAAACGTTAAATTGTCATATAAAATCCGAATTTTCACTCACTTTTTTTCAACAAACTGCCTTATCTGCGGGATCAGTCAACTATCTTTATTCAATCATTACTCCTTTGCTTAAGCTGTATTTGTAAGAGTACTGTCTTTATATCAAACAATTAGGGGAGGCGCAATGTGAAGCTTCCTCAAGCGCTTCGCCGATTGACTACTGGGTCTCCTTCACAAATATCCTAAAGAACTCTTTTAGTTTATTAATCTTTATCCAATAACGCCACTTAGGATAGAATAGCCTGTAAATCACTTATTTTAAAATAGAAAAAACTCCCTCACACATTTAGTGTAAGGGAGTTTGGGCGTAAAGCTCGTACTATTAGTCTACGAAGTGGTCAGAACCGAAGAAGTTACGGAACATTTGCACTGTAGTTGCACGGTTTAATGATGCGATAGATGTTGTTAAAGGAATACCTTTTGGACAAGCAGCTACACAGTTTTGTGAGTTACCGCAGTTTGCAAGGCCTCCATCACCCATAATTGCATTTAAACGTTCGTCTTTAATCATGGCACCCGTTGGATGAGTGTTGAATAGACGTACTTGTGATAATGGTGCTGGTCCGATGAATGAAGCTTTTTCAGACACGTTTGGACACGCTTCCATACATACACCACAAGTCATACATTTAGATAATTCATAAGCCCATTGACGTTTACCTTCTGGCATACGTGGACCTTCACCTAAATCATAAGTACCATCGATTGGAACCCATGCTTTAACTTTTTTAAGTGCATTGAACATACGTTCACGGTCAACTTGTAAGTCACGAATTACTGGGAATGTTTTCATAGGCTCAAGGCGAACTGGTTCAGTCAATTGATCAATCAGTGTTGAACAAGATTGACGAGGACGGCCATTGATAACCATTGAACATGCACCACAAACTTCTTCAAGACAGTTCATGTCCCATGCAACTGGTGATGTTTTTTCACCATTTGACGTAACTGGATGCTTTTGAATTTCCATTAATACAGAAATGACGTTCATACCATGACGGTAAGGAACTTCGAATTTCTGCCAGTAGCCATTGCCACCTTGTGTATCTTGACGTAAAATTTCAACTTTTACCATTCTTCCAGTATTAGCTGCGATATCCATAATTCTTAGTCTCCTTTCGCAGAGTAATCACGTTTACGTGGCGGGATTAATGAAACGTCAACTTCTTGGTAAGTGATGATTGGCTCACCAGTAGTTGGATCAAATTTCGCCATAGTTGTTTTTAAGAAGTTCTCATCATCACGTTCTGGGAAATCTGGCTTATAGTGAGCACCACGAGATTCGTTACGTAATAATGCACCTTTTGTCATTACTTTCGCAAGTAGTAACATATTTTTAAGCTGACGTGTAAAGTGTGCACCTTGGTTGCTCCACTTTTGCGTATCGTTGATGTTGATGTTTTCCCAACGTTTTAGAAGATCATCAAGTTTTTTCAATGTATCTTCTAGTTGGTTGTTGTAACGTACTACTGTCATAGTAGCAGTCATCATTTCACCAAGCTCTTTATGAATCAAGTAAGCGTTTTCTGTGCCATCCATTTTCATGACAGCATCCCATTTTGCTTGCTCTTCTTTTACGCGAGCATCATAAATTTCTTGCGGAAGATCTTCAGCATGCTTTTTAAGATGTTTAACATAATCAACTGCGTTTGGACCAGCAACCATACCACCATAGATAGCAGATAATAATGAGTTCGCACCAAGACGGTTTGCACCGTGTTGAGAGTAATCACATTCACCAGCTGCAAATAAACCAGGAATCTCAGTCATTTGGTTGTAGTCAACCCATAATCCACCCATTGAATAGTGAACTGCTGGGAAAATTTTCATTGGTAATTTACGTGGGTCATCACCTACGAATTTTTCGTAGATTTCAATGATACCACCAAGTTTTACATCTAATTCATGTGGATCTTTATGAGAAAGATCTAGGTATACCATGTTTTCGCCGTTAATACCAAGTTTTTGGTTTACACAAACGTCGAAAATTTCACGTGTTGCAATATCACGTGGTACTAAGTTACCATATGCAGGGTATTTTTCTTCTAAGAAGTACCAAGGTTTACCGTCTTTGTAAGTCCAAATACGTCCACCTTCACCACGAGCTGATTCTGACATTAGACGGTTTTTGTCGTCTCCAGGAATAGCTGTTGGGTGAATTTGGATGAACTCACCATTCGCGTATGAAGCACCTTGTTGGTAAACGATAGAAGCAGCAGAACCTGTGTTGATAACAGAGTTTGTTGTTTTACCGAAGATAATACCAGGGCCACCAGTTGCCATAATAACAGCGTCTGCACGGAATGATTTGATTTCTTCAGTACGCATATCTTGCGCTACGATACCACGACAAACGCCGTCAGGATCGACTACTGCACCAAGGAATTCCCAGTGCTCATATTTGTTCACTAAACCAGCTACTTCGTGAGAGCGAACTTGCTCGTCTAGCGCGTATAGTAATTGTTGACCAGTTGTCGCACCAGAGAATGCTGTACGGTGCATTAAAGTACCACCGAAACGACGGAAGTCAAGAAGACCTTCTGGAGTACGGTTGAACATAACACCCATACGGTCCATTAAGTGAATAATACCAGGGGCTGCATCACACATACCCTTAACTGGTGGTTGGTTTGCTAAAAAGTCCCCACCGTATACTGTATCATCAAAGTGGATCCAAGGAGAATCCCCTTCACCTTTTGTATTTACCGCACCATTAATTCCGCCTTGCGCACATACAGAGTGTGAGCGTTTTACAGGAACTAATGAGAATAAATCAACTTCAGTACCAACTTCAGCTGCTTTAATCGTTGCCATCAGACCAGCTAGACCACCGCCGACAACAATTATTTTGCTTTTCGCCATGATTATTTCTCACTCCTCTTAAAAAATTGCAATGATTGAATGGACTCTATAGTATCTTCAATTATATTAAACGAAAGATAAAATAGCAGCCACACCAACTACACTTAGAATTACGAAAATAATGTTTGTTACGTAAGTAGCAATCTTTTGAGACTGAGGAGATTGTGTAATACCCCAGCTTACTAGGAATGCCCATAAACCGTTTGATAAGTGGAAAGTTGCTGATAAAATACCAACAATATAGAATCCAAGCATAAATGGATTCGCAACGATATCTGCGATCATATTGAACTCAACATCTGCACCTAACGCTTTTTGGATACGCGTTTGGAAAATATGCCATGCAATGAAAATCACTAAGAATACACCAGTGAAACGTTGTAATGAGAACATCCAGTTACGGTATGTACTGAAACGCCCTGTGTTTGGTGAAGCAGTGAATGCAATGAAGACACCATAGAATGCGTGGAACAATAATGGGATATAAATAATTACCCATTCCATTACTAACAGAAGACTATGTGGAATTAATTCCATCTTACCTACTGCATCATTGTAAGCTTGTTCACCACCAACAGCAGTGAAGTTCATTGACAAGTGGAACATCAGAAACAGACCTACTGGAATGACACCAAGTAGAGAATGTAAGCGACGCCATAAAAACTCTCGATCTTTCGACAAGACTGTTACCCCCCTTAGTACTTAAAATAGCACAGCAAAAGAAGTCATCATTTTGTAAATGATACCTCATTGACTGTGTATTTCATCATGGTACAATATTATGACATGTTTATTGTACTCTCAAGAGCTACGAGCGTCAAGGCAACTCGACGTTTTTCGCAGCCCTTATTAAAGAAATAATCTAGTACTTGGTGCATCGTTTTTTCTCGAAAAAACTACCTTTACTTTATTAACGTCAAATTTTAAGAAAATTCTAAGAAAGAAGGATTTCAATGTTAAACACTTCATCTCCTACAATCTCATCATTTGGTTATGAGATAATCCGCGATCATATTCTATCTACCATTCTTGGCAAACATGAAGATGACGTCCTTTATTGGGCAGGAAAAGAGCTTGCTCGAAAGTTTCCATGTAAAAGTCAAGATGAACTTATCGCATTTTTCGCAGATGCCTGTTGGGGTAATTTAGAGCTTATGAAAGAATCGAAGGATGGACGTATCTTCCAACTGACAAATGATCCAACACTGTTACAAATCGGTTTACGTAGCTTTAGACTTGAAGCAGGATTTATAGCTGAACAAATCCAGCAAGCAAAAGGTTATTTAACTGAATGCTATGATGAAAAGCGTGAAAAGCAACAGCACGTTATGTTTACAGTAAAATGGGACGTTAAAGAGCGAATCATGAACACCGTTCCAACAGAATAAAACGAAAAGGATTGTCGTTCCAAATTGATGGATGACAATCCTTTTCTAGTTGAAAAACAAAATGCTCAAGGAAATCTTTGTATGGCTATTCGGCTGGTTTTAGCCTTCGTTCCTCTTATTGCTGATCCCCAAGGAGCGTCCAGCCTCCACTCCATTCAACCACTTCACAATAGTATGTATCTTCTGGCATATAGTGATAAAACAAAACTTAAGCAACATCTGTTTTCTGGGTGAAAGCGGAGTGTCAGCGGTAACAGGTGTACAATCTTGTCACTGTTATAAGTCTTTTCTGTTCAATTTATGATGAGTAGCCTGGAACGGGAGCCACCTTCATCTAAAGCTTTACAACATTCAACTTAATTTAAAAGGACACCTTAATTTCATTGACATAATAGTTTTTCAAGCCCGATTGATGAAGACTAATAATCAGTTGGAAAGAAAAAAACCACTAATTAAAGTTTTACTTTATAGTTGAGCATGTCTTTCTTTTAAAAGTACATCTATTAACGACATAAATGCTTCCAAAATATTAAGTGAATGTTGAATCGTTTCCTCTAAATTAATAATTGACAACTCATTAACTAATTTTTGAGCAGCCGTATGTACTAATTCATGAGGTTGTTCTATACGACGAAACTCTGGTAAATTCTGATATTGCTCAAAATGTCCATAATACCATTTCCCAAACGCACATTGATGATGCGTTTTTAACGCTTCTTTATGTCCTGCCTTTTGAATAGCATTTCGCAAAAAACTAGCATGATCCATTAATCTTGCTGACAATTGGCTGATTACCGTTTGCTCTGAGGGCTTTTGAATTGTCGGTGCAATAACATGTAACATTTCAAATACTTGATTCTGTATTATTTCCGAGAAGTCACTTGTATGTGATAATTCTGTCATTGTTATAGCTAAACGATCTACAGCTACTACATTTTCTTCTGATACAGTTGTTATTTGATGAATTCCATGTGCTACTTCTTCAATATTTTTACTTGTTACTGTCAAATTAGCAATATTACCTTTCATGATACTTAAAAAATCAGTGAAGTAATGTTCGACTTGTTCAATATTTTTTAATGTATTATGTAATTGCTTATCGATGATTGATCGAATCTTCGTCATTTCTTGCAATGAATCTTTCGAGCTATTAGCTAACTTTCCTACCTCCATCGCGACAACATTGAAGCCCTTCCCTTGCTCACCTGCACGTGCAGCTTCAATAGAGGCATTTAAGGCTAGTAATTGTGTTTGATCGGCAATCCCTGTAACACTTTTACTAATATCATTCATTTTAATCATTTCATTGTCCAGCTGTTTTGTTGAATGAGCTCCTTTAGCTAACAGCTCCTGAACCATTTCACCTTTTATAATAGATGATTCCATTTCCTCTACAAGTAATAACGAATGCTGTTTTATTTCTTGAATATTTGCATTAACATTTTGCTCAACCGCAAGTATCTCTTCTGAATTGGATGACATTTCTTCAGCCATTGCTGAAATATCTACTACATTTGTTGAGACACTTTGAACCTTTAAAGCCGTTTGACAATTAATTAACTCCACATGTGCAAGTACAAAGTCCAAAATCGCATTTCTCACATCGATGCTTTCTTGCTCAAGTTCCAATTCCTGAATTCGCTTTTTTAATATTTGTATTTCGGAATCGTTGTGTATCTCAACGCTTTCAATTGGCTTTTGAAATAAACCTAATAATGCCATAGAAACCTCCACCTTTTCCTTGTTAAAACATATAATTACATTTTACTATACAATAATATCAATAGATAAAATATTAAATTAATATAAAGAAAAAATAGGATGTGCCTTTTATTGACACATCCCATTCATTATTATACGTAAAGTGCATGTTCTAAATTGAATTCATCGTGTAATGCATTTGCTGCACGAATCATTTCGTCCTGAGGTACAACAACAGATACTTTTATTTCAGATGTACTTACCATTTTTACTGGGATACCTTCACGACGCAAACGATCAAACATACGAGCAGCAACGCCTGGATTAGATGCCATACCTGAGCCAACTATTGAGACTTTTGCTAAGCCGATTTCAAAATCAGCAAAACTAAATCCTAATGATAATTTACTATCTTCTAAGACACGTAATGCTTCTGCAAACTCCTCTTTTAAAATGGTAAACGATACAGTCGGCTTTAAGCCATCTATTATGGCTTGTACAATGATATCGACGTTTATGCGATTTTTTGCAAGTATTGTGAACATATCTGCTAACGAAGCATCAGAATAAGCATCATAACCAACCGTTAAACGAATAACATCTGACTCATAAGCAACACCACGAACTATTAAATTTTTCTCCATTTCAACTTCCTCCTTCAATAAAGTACCTACTGTATCTACTACGCTCGACCGAATAATAACTGGGATTTGAAATTTCTTAGCTAACTCTATAGCTCGCGGGTGTAAAATTTGTGATCCTAAATTTGATAGCTCTAGCATTTCGTCATAGGAAATTTCTTTTAGCTTTTGTGCCCTAACAACATGACTTGGATCAGCTGTATAGACTCCTTCCACATTCGTGTAAATATCTACGCGCTCCGCTTCCAATGCCGCCGCGATAGCTACAGCCGTCGTTTCCGCTCCGCCTTTACCAAGCGTCGTAATATTCTGTGAATAATCAATACCTTGTTCCCCCGCAACGATTACGATTTGTCCTTGTGCAAAATGCTCTGCTATTCGACTAACATCAATATCATCGATACGCGCATTGAAATACATATCATCAGTTTGAATACCTGCCTGCCAACCCGTTAATGACACTGCATGATATCCTTCTTCCTGCAAAGCAATCGCAACTAACGCACTTGATAGTTGTGAGTTTGTTGAAAGTAGTACATCTAGTTCACGCTTAGACGCACTATCTGATAAATCACAAGCCATCTCTGCTAATTCTTTCGCCATACTCCTCATTCCCGCAGTTACAACGACAACATCATAGCCTCTTTCCTTTTCAGCTATCGCCCTTTTCGCAACATCTTGAATATGCTTTGTCGATGCTAATGCAGCACTACCGAATTTCATCACAATTCTCGCCATACATATCATTCTCCTTCGTATTCAATCATTTCGGTGTCTCTAGAAAACTAAAAAAGGCAGCCCTCACATAACGTGAAAGCTGCCTATAACATGTACAATAATAGTTACTTGCGCATGTGAGATAGCTCTCCGAAACGTTTAGAATCGACAGTTTTACATTTATTAAATGCAAAACCAGCACAGCATCGGAAACAACGATGCTCCACTTCGGCAAGCTTCCCTTTCATACATTGTCACTGGACTTGTTCGTCCTCTAATGTACTACTCTTGAACCTCGCACCTCTATCATCACTTAAATAGTGAATGTATTTAATTTTGCCTTAGCGAAAAAAATTTGTAGTTTATACATTTGAAACATCTACAATAAGCTAAGGAGTCGTATATAACATTGCTATTTTAGATCAATGTTATATACAACCTTAGCATATGAATAATCCTTTGACAATGACTCTTGTTGAAAAGGAATTCCATCTGCATTCATTTCACCACCTTCAGAGATGGGAGTCTTCTGTAGCTGACGCTTTGCTTTCGCTACAAAGAACTATCTGCTGAATGAAAATAGGCGTAAATATTGCTAGCTAGATTAGCAGGCATACCGGCTTCTTGTAACGCCAACTCACTTGCCTCACGAATTTTTTTGACAGAGCCAAAATGCTTAAGTAATTGCTGTTTTCGCTTTGGACCAACACCCTCTATATGATCGAGAACAGATTGAATGGCATGCTTCTCGTGCTGCTGTCGTAAGAAGGTAATGGCGAAGCGGTGTACTTCGTCCTGAATACGTTGCAGTAAATAGAATCCATCACTTGTGCGCTTTAACGCAATTACTTCAGGTGGGTCACCAAATAAAAGCTGTGACGTATTATGCTTTTCATCTTTTGCTAATCCGGCAATTGGAATGACTAGGCCAAGTTCATCTTCTAATACTTCTCGTGCGACTTCCATTTGCCCCTTCCCACCATCAATTAGTACTAAATCCGGCAAAGGTAAACCTTCTTTTAACACTCGTGTGTAACGACGTCGTATTACTTCTTGCATTGCTCCGTAATCATCATGTTTGGCAGCTGTGCGTGTTTTGTACTTTCGATACTCCTTCTTTGCTGGTTTTCCATCGATAAATACAACCATTGCAGATACTGCATCTGTTCCATGCATATGACTATTATCAAAAGCTTCTATTCGTAAAGGCGTTGAAATACCCATCGCTTCACCGAGTGCCTCACATGCGCCTATTGTTCGCTCTTCCTGACGTTCAATAAGTTGGAACTTTGCTGCTACAGCAATTTCAGCATTTTTAATCGCTAATTCTACAAGTTCTTTTTTTTGCCCACGTTTTGGTGTTAGCACTCGAACATCAAGTAATTCCGTTAAAATATCCGCATCAATAGATTGTGGGATAAAAATCTCCTTCGGCTTAATGTGTTCTAATTTGTCATAAAATCGGCCAACGAACGTTAAAAATTCCTCTTCTGCCTCTTGATAAATTGGGAAAATCGAGACATCTCGTTCAATGAGCTTTCCTTGACGAACAAAGAAAACTTGCACACACATCCAGCCCTTCTCGACTGCATAACCAAATACATCGCGGTTCGTAGTATCACTTGAGACGATTTTTTGCTTTTGCATAACAGTGTCTATATGAGCAATTTGATCACGAAACTCTTTTGCACGCTCAAACTCTAAATTTTCTGCAGCTTCAAGCATCTTTTCCTCGAGCTCCTTTTTGACTGCCTCAACACCACCATTTAAAAATTTCGTCATATCCTCAATCATATCGTGGTAAATTTGGGCATCAATATCTTTCACGCAAGGTGCTAGGCATTGTCCCATGTGATAATACAAACAAACCTTGGAAGGAAGTTGCACACATTTTCGAAGCGGATATAAACGATCCAGTAGCTTTTTCGTTTCACTAGCTGCATAGGCATTTGGGTATGGGCCAAAGTATTTCGCCTTATCCTTTTTCACTTTTCGCGTCGTAATAAGACGTGGATGTTTTTCATTTGTAATTTTAAGATACGGATACGTTTTATCATCCGTCAGCATAATATTGTATTTCGGATCATGTAGTTTAATAAGATTAAGCTCTAAAATTAAAGCTTCTATATTGGAGGATGTCACAATGTACTCAAAATCTTCTATTTCGCTTACAAGTCTCTGTGTTTTCCCTTCATGCGTACCAGTAAAATACGAGCGTACTCGATTTTTCAGCACTTTGGCTTTCCCAACATAAATAATGATTCCTTGCCGATCCTTCATCAAATAGCAGCCAGGCTGATCTGGTAAAATTTCAAGCTTTCGTTTAATTAAATCATTCATCGCCTACCTGCCCTCCTTTTTGTTAAAACTAGCGTTCGCTTTTTCTCTTTATTATATAACGAAAAAAAGCCGAGCACATCTATAGATGGCTCGACTTTTCTTTTTTTACAGGATCATTATGCCTCGGCATAATTGCGTCCGGAATCGGCTTTGAGCTTAGGCCTGCGTGAGGGCCGACACGATGTCGGTCATTTCGGTAATGCCACAGGACGTGGCGTTTTTTCCGATGCAGGTCAGTTAGCCGTTATCGCATGGATGCGATGATTTTAGGCTAACATCCTTTATTAACTCCTTTCCGATTCCGTAACATCTGCCGGAGGCTTTGGGCCAACGTGATGTTGGTCACTCAGTCGTCGCTACAGGACGTGGCGTTCTTAGACTGAGTTCCTCTATTTCAGCGGGTGTTTGGACACCCCTGAAAAGAGGTTAAATTCGCATTCATCTCCCATCTGTAGAGGTGGGAGACTTGTGCTGAAAGAAGTTAAGCATGTTTTGCGATAAATGCTTCTAACGCTTCTTTTGGTTGGAAACCAACAGTTTTGTCTACTAATTCGCCATCTTTGAATAATAGTAATGATGGAATAGACATAATTTGGTATTGCGCTGCAGTACCTTGGTTGTTATCTACATCTACTTTTACGATTTTAGCCGCACTACCTGCAGCATCCATTTCTTCAAGAACTGGCCCAATCATTTTACAAGGTCCGCACCAAGCAGCCCAGAAGTCTACTAGCACTAACCCTTCTTTAATATCATCTTGGAAAGTTGCATCTGTTGCATGTACAATTGCCATTTGAAATCCTCCTTAAACTTACTATGCTTGTAGTATAGCATGGATAAATTCGCTAGAGCGAACAATCTGCCTAGTATGCATAATTTATGAAAAATTAGGTCGAAAAAGGTATTAGGTTGATTTGCTAATTAGCTATTTTTATTGAAAACGACCTTTATACACATAAGTTAACGTAATAAAAAGATAAATAGCTAATGTAATGCCTGTTACGATAATAGATGTTGTAAAAATAATACCAATCAGAATTGCACTTAACGCAATAATAGCGATCCAAGTTGTATAAGGGAACCATTTCACTGCATAAGCACTTGTTTTTTTTGGCTGTTTTTTACGCGATTTCAAATGCGCAATTGCAATAATTAACCAAATAAATAACACCGTGTATCCAAGTGAACCCATTAGGTAATCAAAAGCTTTGCTTCCCACAAATAAAGAAATGATTACGCCCATATATAAAGCTAAAGTACACATCAGTATAGCATATACTGGAACTTTTCTTTTTGATAAATGTGCAAAGATTTTAGGAACACGCCCGTCCACAGCTTGTGTATACAAAATGCGTGATGAACCGTAAAGTCCCGAATTCATTGATGAAATAATGGCAAGTAAAACAACACCGTTCATAATATGGTCAGCACCAGGAATCCCAATCATTTTAAACACCATCACAAATGGACTTTCTGGTACCCCATTAACTTCATTCCAGGGAATCAAGCTAACGATAATAAAGAAAGGCAGTATATAGAAAGTCACAATACGTACTAATGTACTACGAACAGCTTTTGGCACTACTTTTTCAGGATTTTTCGTTTCGGCTAATGTAATACCAATAATTTCAGTGCCACCGTAAGAATAAATAACGACAAGCATTGCAGCAATTAACCCCGTTGATCCATTCGGGAAGAAACCACCGTGCTCCGTTAAATTAGAAAAACCAACAGCCGTATGATTACCAAAAGTAACAAGTAATAAAATTAGTCCGGCTATGATGAACACCACAATAACGGTAATTTTAATTAACGCCAGCCAATATTCAGTTTCAGCAAAAACCTTCACTGATAACAAGTTAATGGCTGTAACTAACACCGAAACGGATAATGCAAGTATCCAAATTGGGTAATCTGGCAACCAATATTGAATAAAAATGGCCGCAACTATGGATTCTGCCGCAATATTCAAAACCCACATTTTCCAATAAATCCAATCTAGGAAATAAGCTGGGTACTTCCCTAAAATGTTTTGAACTAAATCTCTAAATGTTCTAGCCTCGCTATTACGGACTGCCATTTCTGCTAGTCCTTGCATAACAAATAACAGAATAATACCACCTATTAAGTACGCTAAAAGTACGGATGGCCCTGCCATATCAATGGCTGCACTGCTCCCTTTAAATAACCCTGCACCAATGGCACCACCTAAAGCCATCATCGTAATATGTCGTGAGGTCATTGTTCTCTGTAATTTCTGATTATCCTTTTCCATTTCCTTACCTCCTAAAATGAACAAATATACTAAAGCGCTTGTTTACATCCGACAAGCGCTGGAAAAAGCAAGCACTCTTCCACTTTTGCCTGAGGGATTGAAGTGACCTCGAGGATGTAGCACTTTAGCCTAAACGAAAACAAAAAAGGCATATCATCTGTTCCTTCATTATCAAATGAAAGAAGAGACGATATGCCATAAGCAAACCGCGGTACCACTCTAATTGGTTCTATAAAAACCCTACTTAAAAACCTTGTAACGAAGGTTAATCGTCAAGTAAATAGAATAATCTGTTAATTCCACTTATCTTACCACTCCTAGGCAAGTTCAAAGTCTTATTGGACTGCGTTGCACCATCCCGCAGCTCTCTTCACCAAATAATGAACTTTTACTACTCCTAATCTTTGCGTTTCAAAACATTATTTTCGAAAAATTTAAATATTATAGATCACTATACGGTCTAAAATTAACTCTGTCAATATTTTATTTTGCAATAACTTTAAAAACTCGAAAAATTCGAACACAAAAAAAGCGGAGAAGATACATCTTCCCCGCACTAATATCAATTTCGCCTTGGCGTAATTACATCCGCTGGAGGCTTTATCTTCATTCAGCAAATTTGCTGAATAAAGATAATTTAATTATGCATTTACTTTTAACGCTTTAAATTCTTCAATTAGAAGAGGCACTACCTCAAATAAATCACCAACGATACCGTAGTCTGCAACTTTGAAAATATTTGCCTCTGGATCTTTATTAATCGCAACGATTACTTTTGAGTTTGACATACCAGCTAAGTGCTGAATTGCTCCAGAAATACCCGCCGCAATGTAAAGGTCTGGTGTTACTACCTTACCTGTTTGACCAATTTGAAGTGAGTAGTCACAATATTCAGCATCACATGCACCACGTGAAGCACCAACTGCACCACCAAGTAAATCTGCAAGCTCTTTTAATGGCTCAAAACCTTCTTCTGATTTTACACCACGACCACCTGCTACAACTACTTTTGCCTCTGATAGATCTACACCCTCTGAAGATTTACGTACTACTTCTTTAATGATTGTACGAAGGTTTGTAATATCCACAGCAATAGAAGTTACGTCTCCTGATTTACCAACTACTTTTTCTAATGGTGCAATATTATTTGGACGAATTGAAGCTAAAACCAAGCCGTCTTTTACTTTAACTTTTTCAAAAGCTTTACCAGAATAAATTGGACGGATGAATACAACATCATCACCTGCACCTTCAATAGACGTTATATCCGATACAAGACCTGCTTGTAATTTACTTGCAATTTTTGGCGATAAATCTTTACCGTTTGCAGTATGACCAAATACGATACCAGTTGGCTTTTCTTCCTCAATTACTGCTGCTAAAGCTTGACCATAACCATCAGATGTATATTGTTTTAAATGTGGATGTTCCACAGTTACAACACGATCAGCACCATATTCAAATAATGGACCTGTTAAACCTGCCACAGCATCGCCTAAAAGTACACCAACAACCTCACCACCATCTGCGATTTGCTTTGCAGCTGCAATTGCTTCGAAAGAAACATTACGTAAGCTTCCTTCACGAACTTCACCTAATACTAATACTTTTTTTGACATAGTATATTCCCTCCGTTACCCTTTAAGATTCGATTTGCATTTTCAGATGACTTAAACTACTTTAGCCTCTGTATGAAGTAGGTTTACTAGCTCTTTTACTTGAGCAGAAAGTTCGCCTTCAAGAACACGACCTGCTGCCTTTTGAGCTGGTAAGAAAATATCAACCGTTTCTACCTTAATTTCTACATCATCTTCATCGATATCTAAATCATCTAATTCAAGCTCTGCTAGCGGCTTCTTCTTCGCTTTCATGATACCTGGTAAAGATGGGTAACGTGGCTCGTTTAAACCTTGTTGAGCTGTTACTAAAAGTGGTAAAGATGTTTCGATCACTTCCGAATCACCTTCGATGTCGCGTACAATTTTCGCAGATGTTCCGTCAATTTCAAGCTTAGTAATTGTCGTTACATAGTTAATGCCTAGTAAATCTGCAACACGTGGACCTACTTGACCAGAACCTCCGTCAATGGCAACGTTTCCTGTTAAAATTAAATCAGGATCTTTATCTTTTAAATATTCAGCTAAAATATATGCAGCTGCGTTTTGATCTAATTCATCTAAATCATCTTCTGTATTAATCAGAACCGCCTCGTCTGCTCCCATTGCAAGCGCTGTACGTAGTTGCTTTTCTGCATCTTCGCCACC
The DNA here is from genome assembly GCF_042019215.1 of Lysinibacillus sp. RS11. Taxonomy (NCBI): domain Bacteria; kingdom Bacillati; phylum Bacillota; class Bacilli; order Caryophanales; family Bacillaceae; genus Lysinibacillus; species Lysinibacillus sp. RS11. Next base: position 3,580,614 of record NZ_CP168124.1, read on the forward strand.
AATCGTAACAACTGTTACTTTACCGCCAGCAGCGTCACGTACTTGAATTGCCTCTTCAATTGCATATTCATCGTAAGGGTTGATGATGAATTCTGCACCATCTTCTTGGATTTTACCACCCGACACAACGATTTTTTCTTCTGTATCAAACGTACGTTTAATTAATGCAAAAATATTCATATATCCATACCTCCTGAAACGTTTTTTATTTCTAAGTAAACTTATAAATATTATATATTTTCAGTGTCGATAACGTCGATAACACTCTTTCAAGTCGCTATCGACACTGATGGAATATTATTTGCCAGTAAACACAGGCTCGCGTTTTTCAATAAATGCTTGAATTCCCTCTTTAGCATCTTCCGTTACGAATACCGTACCAAAGGATTTTGCTTCAGCATCAATACCTTCATAAAACGAAGCATGCTTAGCATATTGCAATGTTTGAATAGCTGCTTTTAAAGCAACCGGGCTCTTCTTCGCAATTTTTTTTGCTACCTTTAGCGTTTCTTCAAGTAATGCTTCATCTGCAAATGCACGATTCGCTAACCCCCATTGCACAGCTTCTGCACCAGAAATCGGCTCACTTGTAAACATCATTTCTGCAGCTTTTGCAACCCCTACGTATCGTGGTAGACGTTGTGTACCCCCGAAACCTGGAATTAGACCTAATTGTAATTCAGGTAGCCCTAATTTCGCAGTTTCTGTCACAAAGCGCAGATGACAACTCATCGCTAGTTCAAGTCCCCCGCCTAATGCTGCACCATGAATTGCAGCAATAATAGGTTTAGAGAACGATTCCACTCGCTCAAAAACTTGCTGACCATTGCTCGCTAGCTTCGTAAATTCATCCCCAGATTCAACTTCTGTAAATTCCTTAATGTCTGCCCCTGCTGAGAAGAAACGGCCTTCGCCATGAAGTACAAGGACACGTACAGTGTCATCGTTTTCTACGGCATCTAGCACAGCATTTACTTCGGTAATGATTCCGCGGGATAATGCGTTTGCTGGCGGACGTGCAATCGTAATAATTGCTACTCCATCTTCTACTTTCCAACTTAGAAATTCCATTTCTCCACATCCTTTTAAGCTTTAATGCCGTTCAGGATTAATGCCTGAACCTTTGGAACCTGTTCTATCAAATCATATCGATAGTCATTCATAACCCATGACGTAATGGTTTCGTCAATTGTTCCAAATACCATTTGACGTGCCAATCGTACATCCATCGTTGGATGGAACTCACCTGAAAGCATACCGTCGATTAAAATTTGATCTAGTAATTGTAAATACTCTCTTAACACCGAATTGATCTTTAATCGTAAATCTTTGTTCGATTGTCGTAGTTCCAATTGTGTGACGGTTGCTAGGTATCGATCTGTTGCTAGAACATTAAAATGATTTTCTATCATTCGTGAAAGTTTGTCTTTAGACGTACTTCCATTTTCTATTATATCTTGTAATGACTCTACAAAAACAGCCATTTTTTCATTAAAGACAGAAATTAATATATCTTCTTTATTTTTAAAATATAAATAGATTGTTCCATCGGCCACCCCTGCCTGTTTGGCAATCTTCGATACTTGTGCTTGGTGATACCCATTCTCTGCAATAACGATGACAGCTGCATCAATAATTTGCTTATATTTTGGCTTATCACGTTTCACCTTTATATCACCACCTAAAAAAACTTGCGTACGTAAACATTCATGCTCAATCACTATGTTCATACTAGCAATCTCAAAATTGTTTCACTAATGACTTTGAAGAATGTGACGTGTTAACCTAAAAAAAATATGAAAATATGAATGGTCATTCATTCATATTTTCATATTATATTTTACAACTTTACTTGTCAATACTTTATCACGTCTTTATTTTGCTTCTTTATTCGCCAATTTCGTTTTTTCTTCATCCACTAAAGCTCGACGCAAAATTTTCCCAACTGCTGTTTTCGGTAGTTCATCTCTAAACTCATAATAGCGTGGAACTTTGAAAGCAGCCAAGTGTTGTCGGCAATATTTATTTAATTCGTCTTCTGTAATCGAATATCCTTCTTTTAAAACAATATAAGCTTTTACTGTTTCTCCTCGATATGGATCCGGTATACCAGCAACTATACATTCTTGGATTTCCTCTCGTTCATATAGTACTTCCTCTACCTCACGAGGGTAAATATTAAAACCACCTGCGATAATCAAATCTTTTTTACGATCAACGACATAGAAAAATCCTTCTTCATCCATATAGCCCAAATCTCCAGTTAAAAACCATCCATCTACGAACGCTGCTGCCGTATCTTCTGGCCGATTCCAATAGCCCTTCATAATTTGTGGCCCTTTTACAGCTATTTCCCCAACCTCTCCGACTGGAAGCGCCTCTGTATCCCCAGTACGTAAAATTACCGCTTCCGTATTAGGCCAAGGTACACCAATTGATCCGATAACTCGTTTACCCCAAATAGGCGTACCATGTGTAACAGGAGAAGTTTCTGTTAATCCATATCCTTCAACCAGCTTTCCTCCTGTTACCGCTTCAAATTTCTCCTGCACCTCTACTGGCAGTGAAGCGGAGCCACTTAAGCATGCTTTAATGGACGATAAATCGTACTTTGTAATATCCGGATGATTTAATAAACCAATATATAAAGTCGGTGCACCTGGGAAAAGTGTTGGTTTTTGCTTTTCAATCGTTTTCAACGCTGTTTCTACATCAAACTTTGGTAAAAGCACCATTTTATTTTGCGTAACAACAGATAATAACATAACGGTCGTCATACCATAGACATGGAAGAATGGTAGTATGCCCATAATGGTTTCCTCACCATGTGCGCATTTATACATCCATGCATCACACATTGTTGTATTGGCAATTAAATTTTTATGAGTTAACATAACACCCTTAGGAAAGCCTGTAGTTCCCCCTGTATATTGCAGCAACGCAATATCTTCTTCAAAATCAAATGGAATATCCATCATTTTGATTGGCGTAGAACGCATAATTTCTGTAAATAGATGATTTTGACCACTATGTTCAACCTTTACACTAAAACCGTACTGCTTTTTTTGAATAAACGGATAAACTAAATTTTTGGGAAATGGTAAATAATCTTTAATGGCAGTGACAATTACATTTTCAAGTGCAGTTTCCTTTATGATTTTCATGACGCGAGGATATAAAATATCCATCAATAAAATAACTTTCGCACCTGAATCAGCCATTTGATATTGAAGTTCACGCTCAGTATAAAGTGGATTTGTTTGCACAACAATCGCTCCAGCGTACATTGCTCCGTAGTAAGCGATTACACTTTGCGGTGAGTTTGGCAGCATAATAGCCACACGGTCTCCCTTTTCTACCCCAAGAGCTTGTAAATAGTTTGCGAATCTTAGCGCAGACTCATATAGCTCTGTGTACGTCAAATCCCTACCCATAAAATGAATCGCCACTTTGGATGGATTCTTTTTATAGGCACGTGTCAAAAATTCTTGCACAGGAATTTCCTCAAACGTTAAAGACGATGGTACTTCTTCAGGATAATTTTTCAGCCATGGTTTTGTTGTCATACGTTCACTCCCCTTTGTCCCAAACTTTATAAATACTTATTTTAATTATAATGAAAAAGAAATATAGTTTCAAACCTAAAATAGAAAATAAATGCATTTTCGATTAATTATTATGCATTTTACAACATTTATATAACTGTATTTCTCAGGTTTTTAGATTTACATCCTTTATGAACACTCATTCATTCTTTCTTTTTTCATACAAAAGATTGAGGTAATATTCTTATATTCCAAAAATAATTTTTGAATGATTACTTTTCAGCTAGATGAAAGAATATTAATAGACTTTGGTAGTATTTTGCGATGCTTTTGATTTGCGGATGAGATGTAACTTGATTTTTTCGAGGGGATTGTAGTCTTTTATCTATTGGAGCGATTACACACTCAACCTGAGCAATTTTTCTCTGGGCCAGAGCAGTTCTTCACTCTTTTCCGTTGCTCTGACTCTTCTTTCCGTCGTTCTGACACTTCTTTCCGTCGCTTTGGCTTTTCGATCCGTCGTCCTGGCCTCTTTCCGTCGCTTTGACTCCTCTTTCCGTCGCTTTAGCTTTTCGATCCGTCGCCTTGGCCTCTTTCCGTCGCTTTGACTCCTCTTTCCGTCGTTCTGACACTTCTTTCCGTCGCTTTAGCTTTTCGATCCGTCGCCCTGGCCTCTTTCCGTCGCTTTGACTCCTCTTTCCGTCGCTCTGACACTTCTTTCCGTCGCTTTAGCTTTTCGATCCGTCGCCTTGGCCTCTTTCCGTCGCTTTGACTCCTCTTTCCGTCGTTCTGACACTTCTTTCCGTCGCTTTGGCTTTTCGATCCGTCGTCCTGGCCTCTTTCCGTCGCTTTGACTCCTCTTTCCGTCGCTCTGACACTTCTTTCCGTCGCTTTAGCTTTTCGATCCGTCGCCCTGACTCTTCTTTCCGTCGCTCTGACACTTCTTTCCGTCGCTTTGGCTCTTCCTTCCGTCGTTCCGATACTTCTTTCCGTCGCTTTAGCTTTTCGATCCGTCGTCCTGGCCTCTTTCCGTCGCTTTAGCTTTTCGATCCGTCGCTTTGACTCCTCTTTCCGTCGTTCTGACACTTCTTTCCGTCGTTTTGGCTCTTCTTTCCGTCGCTTTAGCTTTTCGATCCGTCGCCCTGGCTTCTTTCCGTCGCTTTGGCTTTTCGATCCGTCGCCCTGGCTTCTTTCCGTCGCTTTGACACTTCTTTCCGTCGTTTTAGCTTTTCGATCCGTCGCCCTGGCTTCTTTCCGTCGCTAGATACCCGGACAGCTCTTCTCTTTACCCATCAGATATAAAAAAACGCATCCTCTCCAAAGGATGCGTTTTCTTACTTAAATGGTCATCATATAGTAGACACCGACTGCCAAAAATGCGATGCAGACAACGATTAGTATTTTTGCTAATTTTTCCATGTCATTACACTCCTATGCAATACTTGCCCCAATAACAAACGATAGACCGACTGAAATAGTAAAGGATATGAAGCCGACTGAACGATTATCATTTGCGATTTCTTGATCAACATTAAAACGTGGTGTCATAAATTCAAATAAGAAATACGCCACAATAAGTAATATAAAACCAAAAAGACCCCAGCCAATCATTTCACTTAAATTACTATGGCGCGCAATGGAAAAACGAAAAATATTACAAATCCCTAGTATTTTCCCACCTGTTGCAAGCGCTACAGCAATATTACCATTTTTAATTTCTTCCCAATTTTTATATTTCGTAACGACTTCGAATAATGCCATCGAGACGACTAAACATAAAACAACTACACTAAAATATCCTGCCGTTTCGATAATTGGATATCGCCAAAAGTTAGAATTCAGCATTTTCTCCGTCCCCTTTACAACTTATTTCAATTCCACAACCGTGACGCCGAAGCCCCCCTCACCGGCTTCACCAAAACGGAAGGATTTTACACGCTTATGCTTTTTCAAATAGTTTTGAATTCCTTGACGTAATGCGCCTGTACCGACACCGTGAATAATTGACACACGCCCATAATTTGCAAGTAAGGCATCATCAATATATTTTTCTGTACGTATAATGGCATCTTCAAATCGCTCGCCGCGTAAATCTAATTCTAATTTTACTTGGCTATTGCGGTTTTTCACACCTGCAATACGTTGCACAGGTTCCTTTTCTGGTTTAATGTACTCTAGATCACTATCCGAGATTTTCATTTTCAAAATACCCATTTGGACAACCCACTCGGAATTCGAGACTTTTTCAAGCAATGTACCTCGTTGACCATAGCTTAACACCTTTACCTCGTCTCCGACAACTAAGTTTTGTGCGCGGGCCTTTACTTGTGCCGCTTTTTTCAGCACTTTATTGTTTTCAAGCGGTGTAGCTTCTTCCAATCGTTTACGAGCTTCGATAAGCTCATGCTCCTTGACAACTTGGTCTGCATTTTTGCGCATTTCCCGAAGATCCGCAATAATTGATTCTGCTTCTTTTTTTGCTTCATCAACAATTTTACGAGCTTTTTCTTTCGCTTTTTTATCGAGTGCTTCTTTGCGTTCTTCGTATGCAAGTACTTTTTCTTGCAGCTCTTTGCGTAGGTCTTCAGACTCCATCAGTAATTCACGAGAGCGTTCTGCATCATCTTCAGACTGGCGACGAGTCGCTTCAAGTGAAGCAATCATTGACTCTACCTCATGGCGATCTGTGCCTGTAAAGCTTTTTGCGCGGTCAATAATCGACTCTGGTAAGCCAAGGCGACTTGAAATTTCAAATGCATTCGAGCGACCTGGTACACCGATAAGTAGACGATATGTTGGACTCAATGTTTCAATATCAAACTCCACACTTGCATTGGCAACCCCCGGACGATTATAGCCGTATGCTTTTAGCTCAGGATAATGCGTCGTCGCCATAACGCGGGCGCCTCTATCATGTACTTCATCTAAAATGGAGATGGCAAGAGCTGCCCCTTCCTGAGGATCAGTCCCAGCCCCTAATTCATCAAATAGTACTAGTGACTCGTGATCAAACTTTTGTAAGATGTCTACAATATTGACCATATGGGATGAGAATGTTGACAGTGATTGCTCAATGGACTGTTCATCTCCAATATCCGCAAAAAGCTGCTTGAAAACGGCTAGCTCTGAACCATCAAGTGCAGGCACTGGTAACCCTGCCTGTGCCATTAATGTACACAGTCCAACTGTTTTTAATGTCACCGTTTTACCACCAGTGTTTGGTCCTGTAATTACAACGGCCGTAATGTCTTTCCCAAATTCAATATCATTGGCAACTGCAGTTTCGATCGGTAAAAGTGGATGACGTGCACGCACAAGTCGAATATAGCCATCGTTATTCATTTTAGGCATTGTACATTTGTTCGCTTGACCGTACTTGCCTTTTGCTAAAATGACGTCTATTTCACCTAGTACTTTTACTAAGTTAAATAAATCAGGAGCTACTTCCTCTACCATTGCACTTAAAGTAAGTAAGATGCGTTCAACCTCAGCTTGTTCCTTCATTTTTAATCGATGAATTTCATTATTCGCTTGTACAACTGAATCTGGCTCGATGAATAATGTTTGACCAGAAGATGATTGGTCATGCACAATTCCACCATAATGATGACGATACTCCTGCTTAACTGGGATAACAAAGCGATCATTACGAATCGTTACAAGTGTATCTGAGAGCATTTTTGAAGCATTGCTCCCACGTGTAAGGCTTTCAAGCTTAGAACGAACTTTAGCCTCCTCAGCGCGCAAAGATTGGCGAATTGAACGCAAAGTTTGGCTTGCTGAGTCTAGCACTGAGCCGTTATCATCAATACAGTTATTAATTTCATGCTGCAAACCTGTTAAGACAGGCATGGAATCCTTTTTGGCGATGAAATGAGGAATCTCAATCACTTCTTCTGATTCGATATCTTCAATAAAGTTGCGAAGAATTCTACTAGCTCGAATTGTACTTGAAACTTCCATTAATTCCATCGCTGAAAGCATACCACCAATTTGTGCACGTCTCGCAGCTGGTCGTACATCAAAAATACCACCCATCGGCACATTGCCTTTTACACGTAAAATAGATAGTCCTTCATCCATTTCTTCTAATAATTGTACAACTTTTTCATAGTCTGTTTGTGGTACAAGCTCATCAATGGCTGATTTGCCTATTGATGAAGTGCAGTATGTAGCCACTTGTTGACGTACTTTATCATATTCTAGTGTTTTCAATGCGCGTTCTGCAATCACTGAGAACACCTCCTCAACCTATTTATTTCGTCGAATAAACGCTTCAAATTGTTCTCGCGTCCATGTATTCACAATCATATCCTTTTTCAACCATGCTCTGTTTGCGTAGCGCACTCCAATATCCATAAAGCGTAAATGAGCAATATCATGGGCATCTGTATTGATTGCTACGGGCACCCCAGCAGCTAAAGCCATTTCTAAATGCTCAACACATAAATCAAGACGATATGGATTCGCATTTAACTCTAAAATTTTACCATATTCCTTTGCCCAAGTAATTAATTGCTCCATATCAGGATTATAGCCATTACGATCCTCAATAATGCGACCAGTTGGATGTGCAATCATATGAACATAAGGATTTTGCATCGCCGTAAGTAGACGCGCCATAATTTTGTCCTGCGATTGTGTAAAGCTAGAGTGAATGGAGGCAATGACAAAATCTAATTCTCTTAGCACTTCATCTTCAAAATCGAGAGAACCATCTGGCAAAATATCCATTTCTGTCCCTGCATATAAATGAAAATCTGCATGCGTTTCATTAAATGCCTCTATTTCAGCTCGTTGCTTTTTTAAACGCTCTGGTGTTAAGCCGTTCGCTACTTTTAAAAATTGTGAATGGTCAGTAATAACGCTATATTGATAGCCTCGCTCTATCAATGCCTCGCCCATTTCCGCTACAGAGTACGCACCATCAGACCATGTCGTATGCATATGCAAATCTGCAATAATATCCTCTAGTTTTACTAGACCTTTAATGTCTTGCGTTTTGTCAAATTCTGTTGTACCTGTGCGCAAGCTAGGCGGGATAAATGGTAAATCAAAATGCGCAAAAAATTGCTCTTCATCCTTAAATGTCAAAACAGTACCATCTGCTTGCTCTACGCCATATTCACTAATCTTTTCACCACGGGCTTTAGCAAGTTGGCGCATACGAACATTGTGATCTTTCGAGCCTGTGAAATGATGTAAGGCTGTTGCATATTCAGCATCTTTCACTAATCGAAAATCTACGCTCACTGGCTCTTCTAGATCTAAAATAACTGAAATCTTTGTATCACCGGCTGCCACTACCTCTTGGATAGAAAGCTCATTCAGTAATTTTCCACGTACAGCTTCAACTGCTTCAGTGACAACAATAAAATCAATATCTTTACTTGTTTCTGCAGCACGGCGGAAGCTTCCAGCAACAGAAAAACGTTCCACTTCTTCCATACTACTTAGAAGTGCTTCAATTTGTAAAACGACAGGTTCTAGCTGCCAAATCGGTAACCGTTCTGAACGATTTGCTAAATTTGCAAGCTCTTTTAATATTTTTTCTTCGGTTTTTGCTGCAAAGCCTGCTAGTTCACGAACTTTGCATGACTCACAAGCAACCTTTAAACTTTCCGCAGAATCAATGCCTAACTCTTGATGAAGCTTGGCTATTTTTTTACCGCCTAAGCCTGGAAGTTTTAATAATGGGAGCAACCCTTTTGGTACAATTTCCTCTAATTCTTTTAGTAGGCTTGATTCCCCAGTTGTCATTAAATCCTCAATAACAGCAGCTGTTCCTTTACCAATGCCTTTAAGCTTTGTTACATCCTCCATCTCGCTTAACGAGCGCTCGTCTCCTTCAAGTGCAACAGCTGCTTTTCGAAAGGCAGACACTTTGAATGGATTTTCCCCTTGTAATTCCATATACAATGCAATTTTTTCAAGTGTGCGAATAATTGTTTTTTTGTTCACTCAGAATTCCTCCTATCGTAAAAACACTTCCCTCAAAACCGAGAGAAGTGCACAGTTTGCTATTGCATATAAATATACCACCAGTCTTGGAACATATTTGTAATAATTGGTGTATGCTCCAAAATGAGACCACTTAACAACGACTTCGACATTAGACTTTGGATACTATCAACCGGCAATAAAGCAAGGATGTATAGCAAAATAAACATAATTAAATAGTTTTCAATTATGCCAAACAATGCTCCAAGCCAACGATTCACTGTGCCTAACACAGGTAAATACGCTATAAAATCAAAGATCGATGCAACAATTTGCAATGTAATTTTCACCGCAAAGAAAATAACAGCAAAGGCAATGACTCGGTAAAAAGTACGGTCTACATCCAGGCTATCGATCGCTATCCCAAGACCACCTGAATCTGTTACACCTGGATACGGTACCCAAAACACAAATTTTTGTGCTAATGGTTTATAATAAATATACGCAACAATTAGGGCAACTACAAAGCTAACGATGTGCATCATCTGTACGATGAAACCACGTTTTGCTCCAACGATGAGCCCGGCAAATAGCACCACTAATATGATTAAATCTAACATTCACTTCAACCCTTTAATTTTTTCAATTCTTCTTCTAGTTGCTCTATTTGTTCTTTTAATAGTAAATAATCATGAACGGTATTTACTGCTGTCAGAACGGCAAGCTTTGTGCTATCAAGTGAGGGATTATGTACATTCATTTCGCGCATACGGTCATCAACAATCGAAGCGACAAGTCGCATATGTCCAATGGATTCAGAACCGACCATTTTATATGTATGACCATAAATTTCCACAGAAATTTTATTCTTTTCTTGATTTTCCATAGTCGCACCCTCCTTTAAAGTCTTTGTGCACACAATTTTTTTGATTGTGAGCAGTATCACACAAAAAAGCTATTTATTATCATACCATGAAAGGTATAAAATTGTGAACAATGAGGACAGAAAGGAACGATTAAATGTCAAATATTGTACTTTTATTATCAGCAAATTTACAAAAAGAGGTGATGTCTTTCTATGCAAACAATTTCGTGGAACGTAAAGCACCTGGTGTAATCTTTGCCGCAAAGCTCCCAGATACCGCAATTACGATGTATAAATCAGGTAAATTAATGTTCCAAGGGGGAGGGGCTGAGCGTGAAGCTGCACGTTGGGGAAACATCGAAATAACAAATACACAGAAATCATCCGCAATCGGAGCAAAGGGTGATGTTCTACCAGATGGCTTTGCTTCGATGTCGGTGTTAGGCTCAGACGAAACTGGTACTGGTGATTATTTTGGTCCAATTACAGTTGCCGCAGTATATGTGCCTGCATCAAAAATTGAGCTAGTAAACGAACTAGGTGTCAAGGACTCAAAAATGTTAACTGATGATTATATGCTTAAAATAGCTCCCGATTTGCGTGCCGCTTGTGTGCACAGTGTGCTAGTACTACGCAATGAAAAATATAACGAGTTACAATCCCGAGGCTACTCTCAAGGTAAAATGAAGGCTATGATGCACAATAAGGCACTTAAAAATGCACTGTCAAAAATGGCACCCGAAAAACCTGAACATATTTTGATCGATCAGTTTGCTGAACGTGGTGTCTATTACAATTACTTAAAAAATGAGCGAGAAATTGTTCGAGATGATGTTCTATTTTCTACGAAAGCTGAACAATTACATGTTTCAGTAGCAACAGCATCGATATTAGCTCGTGCGGCATTTTTAAAAGAAATGGACCGACTAAGTGAGATTGCTGGTATTGAGTTATTGAAGGGAGCTTCAGCAAAGGTAGATGCATTAGCAGCACGTATTTGGCGTGGGCAAGGTGAAGAGTTTTTACGATCCGTTACGAAATGGCATTTTGCTAATACAGAAAAAGCGAGGAAAATGAAATAAAAAAAATTAAAATTTTTCTTTTATTCTCCACTGATTATTTGTCTTACTTTTACGAGCAGTTAATTTGAGATAAATTTGATCTTATATAAAAAAATTTCGCTATACTTCAGCTGATTACAAGTTTATACGACTTGCCCTCGACTGTAGTTAGCGAAATTCTTTGTATCAAAAATTTATTATGATCATTTTTGAAGTCTTTTGTTCTAGCTTAATATTTAAACTGTTGAATCGTCCGTTGAAGATTTTCAGACATGTCAGCAAGCGCTTCAGCTGATGCTGCAATTTCTTCCATAGATGCAAGCTGTTCCTCTGTTGCAGCGGAAATATTTTGTGCACTTGCTGTATTTTCATTTGTTTGCTCAAGCACCGTTTCAATCCCAATTGCCACTTGATTGGCATGTTGAGAAATGACTTTAGATGCCTCCGAAATTTGTCCTATTTCATAGGTTACACTTTGTACATTCGTACGAATCTCTTCAAACGACTTTCCTGCCATATTTGTTATATCAATACCCTTCACGACCTCTGCTGAACCTGCAGCCATTGATTCAACAGCCAGTTCTGTATCTGCTTGAATCCTTGAAATAATTTCCTTAATTTGTAGTGTAGACTGTGCAGATTGTTCAGCTAGCTTTCGCACTTCGTCAGCGACTACTGCAAAGCCTTTACCTTGCTCACCCGCACGGGCAGCTTCAATTGCTGCGTTTAAAGCTAATAAGTTAGTTTGTTCAGCAATTTGAGTGATGGCCTCCACAATGTCTTCAATTTCGTGAGAACGCTTGTCTAATGTTTGCACTGTCTTTTCAAGGGTTAGTACAGTATTTTGAATCATAGTCATTTGTTGAACGGCCGTTTGAATAGTCTCATCACCACTCAAAACAGCATCCATAGCTTTATTTGACATCTCATTAACAGCATCTGCTTTTACCGAAATACGCTGAATGGATGATGACATTTCTAGTACAGAACTGTTACTGTCATTAATAGTTTCTGCTTGTATATCAACCGTCTCGGCAAATGTTTGAATGGAATCAACGATTTGCGATGTAGCTCGTTTATTTTCTGTAGTACTTGCAGTCAGTTGCTCCGATGATGCAGCCAACTGATTGGATTCCTCACCAATGTTACCAACTACTTCACGTAAGGATTGAATCATTTTATTGAATATATTCGCCAACTTACCTATCTCATCTTGTGTTTTAACTTCGATGAGATTGCGCAAATCACCATTCCCTACCTGCTCAGCTACTGTAGACAGCTCATTTAGAGGTCGAATGATTGTTCTAATAATGACAGCACCAATGATTCCAAATATGATAAGAGCTATGACAATAACCGTTATTGTGTTTATTAATATTGGTTTTGTGACAGTTGCTACATCTGCTAAATCCATTGTGCCAATAATTTTCCAACCTGTTAGTTTATTGGTAGTGAAGAATACTTGATACTCTTTTCCATCTTCCTCAATGAAAAAGCTACCCTCTTCTTTTCCTTGCATCTTTTCTATATAGGACTTTTTGAGCTCTGATCCTACCTCTGCCTGTGGATCGGCAATAATAAGATTATTGGCATTTACTAATGAGGCGTAGCCATTATCACCAATTTCCACTGTTTTCACAAGATCGGAAATTCCCTCTAAATTTAGGCCAATAGAAATAACTCCTGACTGATCCTGTAATCCAGCTGAAACGGCTAGTATTAATTCCCCTGTAATAGTTGATTTATAAGGATCAACCATTACTCCCTTGCCTGGCGATTCTATAGCCTTTAAGTACCATGGTCGGGTAAATGGATTATAATCTGCTGTAGGTTTAACGTACGGCTCACGTAAAAATTTATGCCCTTCAATCGCTAAATTAACAACAGAAACATTGCTATGTAATGCATTATATTTTTCTAATTCCTTTAAAGCTTCTGCATCTTGCACATTCTTATTAAAAAAATTAGCTAAATACTCCGTATCGCTAAGTATAGGTGATATCTCATCTGAAATTAATGTATTTAATAATTTTACATTTTTGCGTGAGCTATTACTTAACTCCTGTTGATATTGGTCGGACGCCTTCATATATGAAAACGTACCAATAGCAATGCTAGGGATTAAAAGTATTAATGTGAACGCCCATATTAATCGTGTTCTTACGGAAAGGCTTCTTTGCTTTCGATGATTTTTCAAAATAACTATCACCCCGTAGTAAAATTTTCTATCCAAGTTCTACTATACACAAAATAAATAATAATTAAATAATAATTATCATTTTTTTGTTATTTCTAGCAATTATCAAAACAAATATAGAAAAACACGAAGAATATCTACTCTCTCGTGCCCTCTTTCATTCATACTTTAGTTCGGATTATCTATGTAATAGATTTATGAAGTTACCCAATTAAACAAAAGCTGCCTCATTACGAGACAGCTTGCAAGTAGTAATTAAATTAGCGTACTTCTGTACCTTCAATTGTTGCAATGGCTTTTAACACCTTATTATGTGCTGCAACAACCTCTTCGTCTGTTAATGTACGCTCTGGATCGAAGTATGTTAGGGAGAATGCAACTGATTTTTTACCAGCTTCCATTTTTTCACCTTCATATACGTCGAATACACGAACATCTTTCAATAATTTCACACCTGCTGAACGAATAGCCGTAATAACTTCTCCAGCCGTTGTTGTACGATCCATGATAAGTGCAATATCACGAGACATAGCTGGGAAACGAGGCACTGGCGTATAGGCAAGAGGTGCTTCTTTGGCTGTAGCATTTAATAATGCTACTAGGTTCATTTCCATTACATATGTGTCTTTTACACCCCATGTTTTTTGTTCTGCTGGATGTAAGCCGCCGATAATGCCGACTTGTTCACCATCTAAAAGAATGCTAGCTGTACGTCCTGGGTGTAAACCATCTACTTCAGCTTTCACAAATGATATACGATCCTCTAAACCTAGCTTACCGATAACACCTTCTACGATTCCTTTTAAAACGAAGAAATCTACCGCTTTTTTCTCGCCCTGCCAAGCGTGATCTAGCCATTTTCCTGTTAAAACTGCTGCCACATGCTCTTCCTCATATGGTTGCCCTTCTTCTGATTGACCGAGGAAAACTGAACCGACTTCATACAATGCTACAGTTTCAGCCTTACGCGCAACATTATAAGCAGCCGCTTCAATTAAATGCGGTAGAAGACTTTGACGCAGTGTTGAACGTTCCTCACTCATCGGCATTAGTAAACGTGTTACAGGCTCCGCTTTCAATGCAAAACGTTGTGACAACGCTTCAGATGTTAATGAGTACGTTACAGCTTGGTAAAGACCTGCACCCTCCATGAAATTGCGCGCTACGCGACGATTTGCTTGGTATGGTGTTAGACGACCTACCTGGTTTGCTCCTTCTGGTAATGTCATTGGAATTTCATCATAACCGTATAGACGAGCAATTTCCTCTACGATATCTTCTTCAATTTTAATATCTTGACGACGTGTTGGGGCATCAACGATCAATAGACCATTTGCAGCTTCTACACCAAATTTAAGACGCTCTAAAATAGACAGCATATCTTCTAATGAAATTTTCATACCTAAACGTTCATTGATAAAATCTGGAGAGACCACAACACGTGCTGGTGATTTATCAAGTTCATCCACGATGCATGTTCCTTCTAACACTTCACCACCAGCTAATTCAGCTAGTAGTGCAGCAGCACGTTCTGCAGCCGGTAACACACGGTTAGGGTCAACACCCTTTTCAAAACGAGCTGAAGCATCTGAACGGAGCCCAAGATGACGTGATGTTTGGCGTACAGTTAAGCCGTCGAAGTAAGCAGATTCAATAACAACCGTTGTAGTAGATTCAGTTACTTCAGAATTTGAACCACCCATTACACCTGCGATAGCTACTGGCTCTTTACCATTTGTAATAACTAAATCTGTCGCTTTTAATGTACGTTCTTGGTCATCTAATGTCGTGATTTTTTCACCCTCTGTTGCTTTACGAACCACGATTTCGCCAGTCGCTAGGCTATCGTAGTCAAAGGCGTGAAGCGGTTGACCATATTCCATTAAAATATAGTTCGTTACATCGACAACATTGTTGTGCGGGCGTACCCCTGCTGCCATTAGACGATTTTGTAGCCACATTGGTGATTCTGTAATTTTTACGTTTTTCACAACTTTTGCAACATACATTGGATTTGCTTGTAAATCTTCTACTCGAAGTTTTAACATGTCTTCAGCTTTTTCAGAAGATGTGCTATAAGAAATTTCTGGATACTTTACTTCCTCTGAAAAAATTGCACCGACTTCATACGCCACGCCTAACATTGACAGTGCATCTGAGCGGTTTGGCGTTAAACCAAGTTCTAATACTGTGTCACGTAGACCTAAAATAGCAAGGGCATCCGAGCCGACTTCAGCATCAGCAGGAAGTACATAAATACCTTCAGAATATGCTTTAGCAACAAGTTTTCCTTCGATCCCTAACTCTTGCAATGAACAAATCATACCGTTTGATTCATGTCCACGAAGTTTTGCCTTTTTTATTTTAATGCCACCTGGTAAATGTGCACCTGGACGAGCCACAATAACTTTTTGACCAGCATCGACGTTTGGAGCACCACAAATAATTTGTTGTGGCTCAGTTTCACCTACATCCACTTGGCAAATATTTAATTTATCCGCTTCAGGATGCTTCTCTTTTGATACGACATAGCCGACTACAACTTTATCCATTCCGTTAGCACGATCAATTACTGCATCTACCTCAATCCCAGAGCGCGTAATTTTTTCAGCTAACTGTTCAGGTGCTAAGTCCTGTGTGTTTACATAATCTTTTAACCATTCTAATGATACTAACATTTTTTATCCCCCTTACGCCTCTGTTCGCTCGAATTGTGATAAGAAACGGGTGTCACTTGTATAGAAATGACGAATATCGTCGACACCATATTTCAACATTGCGATACGTTCTGCACCGATACCGAATGCAAAACCTGAAACTTTCTTCGGATCATAGCCAGCCATTTCAAGTACATTTGGATGTACCATTCCTGCACCTAAAATTTCAATCCAGCCTGTGCCTTTACATACGTTACATCCTGAACCACCACATTTGAAGCAAGAAATATCCATTTCAACAGACGGCTCAGTGAATGGGAAGAAGCTCGGACGCAAACGAATTTCACGGTCATCACCAAACATTTTTTTCGCTAGAGTATCTAATGTACCTTTAAGGTCACTCATTCGAATATTTTCGCCAATAACTAACCCTTCAATTTGCATAAATTGATGTGAGTGTGTGGCATCATCGTTGTCACGACGGAATACTTTCCCTGGACAAATAATGCGTATAGATTCACCTTTTTTCGCTTCCATTGTGCGAGCTTGCACTGGAGATGTATGTGTACGCAATAATATTTCCTCGGAAATATAGAACGAATCCTGCATATCACGAGCAGGGTGTCCCTTCGGCAAGTTCAGTGCTTCGAAGTTATAGTAATCCTTCTCTACTTCAGGACCTTCTGCAATTTCATAGCCCATACCGATAAATAAATCTTCAATTTCTTCAATAACGCGCGTTAGTGGATGACGATTTCCAACCTTAATTTCACGGCCAGGTAAAGTGACATCAATCGACTCACTTGCTAATTTTTCAGCAATTGCCGCTTCTTCTAGTACAGTCACTTTAGCCTCTAACACAGCCGTTACATTTTCACGAACTGTGTTCACTAATGCACCCATTTTCGGGCGTTCTTCTGCTGATAATTTACCCATCCCTTTTAATAAATCTGTGATAGGTCCTTTCTTTCCTAGATACGCTACTCGCACATCATTTAACTCTTTTAAATTTGCTGCCACTTCAATTTTAGCAAGTGCTTCTTGCTCTAACTGCTTTAATTGCTCTTCCATGTATATACCCTCCTTGATAAAATCAATTTCGCCTTAGCGTAATTGCCGCTGTCGCGCAGAAAACATTTGCCGCTGTCGCTTTGATCTCGCTACAGATAAACAACGCTTTCGGATTTTGAATTGTGCCCAGGCCTGCACGAGGGCCGACACGATGTCGGTCATTTCGGTAATGCCACAGGACGTGGCGTTTTTACCGATGCAGGTCAGTTAGCCGTTTTCGCAGGATGCGAAGGTTTTAGGCTAACATCCTCTATTCATATGAAAATTCGTGACATCCGCTACTTTGATGGCATAAAAAAACTCGCCCCTAAAAAAGGGACGAGGACATTTTCGCGGTACCACCCTAGTTATTGCATGGTAAACTCCAAGCAATCACTTCATTGACATAACGACTAGATTAAAGCCGGCTTACCTTTACAGCCTGTTGCTGGTCCCGGTAGCTGCTCGCAGGATGAATTCAAAACTGCATTGGTACGGCGCTAGCTCTCAATCTTCGGCCTACGCTCCCTGTCGTCCATTCACAATCTTTACTACTTCCCGGTCAAAGCATTTTTGTATTCAAGCTTACATTTTACATGTGATTATACAATACTATACCAATTCAAATCAAGAGCCATGTGCCTATTGCCATCGATATCGATGGTTCTATCGGTAATTTTAGGCTCCTCACCAAAAGTTGTGGATGACATTTGTTAAATTTTATGCCACATATAAGTTGATTGGAGTGGAGACTGGGCGACTCCTTGGGAATCAGCGTCACAAATGAGACCCCGGAGCGAGCAACGCGAGTGAATCGGCTCATCAGGCGCCCCCAGGAAGCTTTGCTCTGTGCGAAAGCGAAGCGACAGCAACAATGTTTTATCTGTGCGAAAGCGAAGCGACAGCAACAAAGCGCCCAGTCGGAACGGAAATCAACCACACACTATGGTAATGAACGGCAATTTTAACGATTTCACCATATTTTTTAAATTACAGGTGTAATTGCTTTGATTGATTGATTAATTACTTCACAAATCCATATAAAACAATTCCTGTTGCTACTGCTACATTTAGAGACTCCGCTTGCCCCAAAATTGGAATAATAATATTTTGATCTGTCATCGAAAGTAATTGTGGATGAATGCCACTACCTTCATTCCCCATCATTATTGCGAATGCACCCGTATGCTCAATATCACTATAGACAACTGCATCCTCATCTAAAGCCGTTCCAAATACTGGTACGCCATTATCCTGTAACTGCTCAATCCATTCCTCTAAATCGCCACGAAGGACAGGAATATGGAAATGCGAGCCTTGCGCAGATCGAAGTGTTTTAGGATTATATAAATCCGCACAGCCCTTGCCGAGTATGACTGCATCCAAACCAGCTGCATCCGCTGTACGAATCATCGTTCCAATATTTCCTGGATCTTGGACCGCATCAATTAGTAGCACCTTGCGCCACGAAGCCATTACATCTTCGTCTACCAAAGGCTGCTTACAAACTGCAAATACACCTTGAGACGTCTCCGTTTCAGCAAACTCCTTGGCAACAGCTGCTGTTACTTCAACGATGGCTACACTATCAATAGGCCAAAGCATTGGCAATTCTACACCTTCACGTACGATTAGCTGCAGCACCTGCTCGTTATTTTTTAATGCTTCCTCTACCAAATGGAATCCCTCTACTAGGAATTCTCCAGATCTTTCACGCTCTTTACGTGTTGTCGCTAGCTTCTTCCAATATTTCACTAACGCATTTTGCGTAGATTCAATTCTTTTCATCGTACCTCGTACCGCCTTTTTCCTATTTACTGTTCATTATTATACAGTAGAAAACGACAAATTACATAGTTATACGAAAACCATTATAAAGTTATGTCCATCACCGAGATACACGTTATAATTTTCAATAGTTTGACTCATCACCAAAAGTTGTGGATGACATTTGTTTAAACATTTACAATGTATTAGTTGATTGGAGTGGAAGCTGGGCGACTTCTTGGGGATCAGCGATAGAGGAACGAAGGCTAAGAGCATCACGTCCTGTGATAACGCCTTCGTGACCAACATCCTGTTGCCCCGAGACCCTGCAGCGAATGTTTTCTGTGCGAAAGCGTAGTGTTAACGTAGCGGCAGCAAATGTTTTATCTGTGCGAAAGCGAAGCGTCAGCAACAAATGTTTTATCTGTGCGAAAGCGAAGCGTCAGCAACAAATGTTTTATCTGTGCGAAAGCGAAGCGTCAGCAACAAATGTTTTATCTGTGCGAAAGCGAAGCGTCAGCAACAAATGTTTTATCTGTGCGAAAGCGAAGCGTCAGCAACAAATGTTTTATCTGTGCGAAAGCGAAGCGTCAGCAACAAATGTTTTATCTGTGCGAAAGCGAAGCGTCAGCAACAAATGTTTTATCTGTGCGAAAGCGAAGCGTCAGCAACAAATGTTTTATCTGTGCGAAAGCGAAGCGTCAGCAACAAATGTTTTATCTGTGCGAAAGCGAAGCGGCAGCAACAACAAAAGCGGCTCATCGGACGCCCCCAGGAAGCTCTGCTCTGTGCGAAAGCGAAGCGACAGCAACAAATGTTTTATCTGTGCGAAAGCGAAGCGACAGCACAAAGCGCCCAGTCGGAACGGAAATCAACCACACGTTATGGTGACGAGCCAATATTTTAGGAAAACGGAACAATTGCTCATTTTTTTGTGATAGGTAATAACTGACCTTACCTTCTTACTGATTCCATGAATACATAAATAAACTTAAGGATGATAAATATGAAAAAAAATGTACATGTTGTAGGTGCCATTATTGAAAATGATAAGCATGAAATTTTT
This sequence comes from Lysinibacillus sp. RS11, assembly GCF_042019215.1. Classification (NCBI taxonomy): domain Bacteria; kingdom Bacillati; phylum Bacillota; class Bacilli; order Caryophanales; family Bacillaceae; genus Lysinibacillus; species Lysinibacillus sp. RS11. Next base: position 3,600,762 of record NZ_CP168124.1, read on the forward strand.
TGTGCGTTAAGAAATCCTAATATGGTACTAGCAAATTATTGGGAATTCCCTGGTGGTAAAATCGAAGAGGGGGAAACGCCAGAACAAGCTTTATCTCGTGAAATATTAGAGGAATTTAATTGTTCTATACAAGTTGGGGAAAAAGTTGAGGATACCATTTATGAATACGAAAAATTTATAGTACGCTTAGAAACATTTAAAGCGTCGATTATAAAGGGAGAGCCGGTCATGCTAGAACATGCTGAAATTAGATGGGTTCCTCGAAATGAACTTCTAAATCTTAATTTTGCTCCCGCTGATATTCCAGCAATCAATAAAATACTTGCCGAAAAATTGTAGGGATAGCATGAAACTTTAATCAGCAGGGGTTCTTCATCCCATTAGTAGTCTTTACCAATCGCTCCTTTATGAGCAGTTAATGTAGGAGAAAAGGGCAACAATGTTTGTTACCCCTCTGCATTCTGCTTTTTCTTTTATAGACTCTCATCTAAAGCCATTTTTTATTTGGCGGAATACTTTGAGGAAAATGAAATACATTAAACGGATCGTATTTTCCCTTTACTTCTCTAAGCATTCTAAGATTACGACCATAATAGGCAGTTGGCCAATCTTTTATATAACGATCAGGGAAATTCACATAATCTCCAACAGTGAAAGGTGACAAAGTCCGTCTTAAATTCTCGACCCACTGAATATTTTTTTCTTCTTCTTTAGCCTTTTCCCATGAGGTAATATACTCCTGAGCAATTAAAGCATTTCTATAATAATAAGCTGTTCGGCTTGACGCAATTTGACTTACCGCACCTCTAAGAGATTGCTGCCAAATAGTCGTATTTCTATTTGGAGCGTTAGATAAAAATTCTTTCATTTGTACAATGGCAACATGAGGGAATGGCCTTTCAATAAAGGATCCTGACCTTTTACGAAGGGCTGGTTTATTGCCGCTCGGTAAGTCGAAAAATTCTACAGCTTTAATATACGGTACTTCCTTTATCCATATATTCGTTGGTGACCCTGTTTTCCTCAATGGACGGAGTAGTTTCTTTAACTCAGATGCTGTACCTATAAACTCACCTTGAGCAACAATTTCACCCACTTGCTTAGATTTAAGCTCAATTTGTGAGGTCAAGCGTTCATCTGTATAAGGTGCCCATTTTTGCCATGCGTCAAAGGCTCGTTCAAAATCTTCCCATCCCCATGTAATGGAGAAAATCGATACGTTAGAAATAGGATACAGTTTAAATGTAAGAGCTGTAACGATGCCAAAATTCCCACCGCCCCCGCCACAACTTGCCCAAAATAAATCACTATTTTTCTGCTTGTCAGCTCGGATTACTTCAGCCCCTTCATGGCCACTTGCAACAACCATTTCTAGTTCCAGTAAATTGTCACATGTTAGCCCAAATGAACGCGATAGCATGCCAATTCCCCCACCAAGCGTCAAACCAACAACCCCTACACTCCCTTCAGTTCCTGCCGGGATTGTAAAACCATTTTCCCATAATACCCGATATACTTTTCCTAAATTAGCACCTGCTTCGATTTTCGCTGTCATATCTTGCTGGTTAATTGTTATTTCATTCATATCACTAACATCTATAACAAGACCTTCATTTAATATTGAATAATTTTCATAGTTATGTCTCCCACTTCTGATTCGAAATGGTTCATTATTTTCTCTCGCCCATCTTAATGCGTTGATAACGTCTTTCTTATGTCGACAAAATACAATGATACTCGGAAATTTGGGATCATTTAAGTTATTATTTGTTCTTGCTTGCTTATAGTCCGGATCTTTAGGGTTAACGATTCTTCCTGTAAGCTTTACTTTCTTCAAAATACAGCTCCTCTCTCAAATGATGCAATGCATATGTTTTATCCTATGCTTATCACTTGGAAAGAATATGAAGATTGAAATTTTTATCGCTTAAAAATTAAAGATAAATGCTCATTCTCTATATTCATACATATGATGCTATATTGAAACTACCTAGGAGGTGTTCTAATGATTATTCATGTGGTGAGCGCTGGTGAAACCCTTTGGCAAATTGCAAACCACTATTCCGTACCTATCAATTCCATTATCCAATTAAACGCATTATCTCATCCAAACCAATTAGTCATCGGACAATCACTCGTGATCCCCTCTCCTTATACAACTCATACTGTAAAAAGGGGCGACACTTTATGGTCAATTGCTCAACAATATAGTGTGCCTATTCAATCAATTATCACAGAAAATCATTTAACAAATCCAGATGTTTTAACACCTGGAACTAAGCTCGTTATTCCACCTATTACACATATCGTGCAGCCAGGAGAGACACTATCGCAAATTGCCAATCAATACGGTACGACCGTTCAAGCAATCGTTGTGGAAAATGGAATCACAAACCCAAATATGATTTATGCTGGCACACGTTTGATTATCCCAAGAGCTAAGCCTTCCATTGAAGTAAATGCTTATACGTATCAAAAGCCTGAAGAAGCTGTTCGTTCGATTAACGCAATCGGTCATCTTCTTACTTATTTTAGCCCATTTGCTTACATGATTAAGGAGGATGGATCTTTACAGCCTGTAGAAGATAAAGAAATGCTTGATGCAGCTATTGCCAAAAACATTACACCTATGTTAACCCTGACGAATTTCTCTTCCACAGAAGCAGGATCCAACTTAGCGCATGTTATTTTATCTAGTGCAGCATTACAGGAAAAGGTCATCAACAATGCCCTGCAAGTGATGGAAGAAAAAGGCTATAAAGTATTAAATATTGATTTTGAAAATGTTCTTCCAGCAGATCGGGAAAATTACAATGACTTTCTTCAGTTAGCTGTTGACCGTCTTCACCCAAAAGGATTCCTAGTCTCAACGGCACTTGCACCAAAGACGAGCGCAACTCAGACAGGAACATTATATGAGGCACATGATTATGAGGCACACGGAAGAATTGCAGATTTTGTAATTTTAATGACATATGAGTGGGGCTATCGACTTGGTCCGCCACAAGCTATTTCACCCATTAATGAAATGAGAAAAGTTGTAGAATATGCTTTATCAGTAATGCCTGCTGACAAAATATTTTTAGGTTTTCAAATTTATGCTCGCGATTGGCTTCTGCCACATGTTAAAGGGCAAGAAGCAGAAACATTCAGTTCTCAAGAAGCCATAAACAGAGCTGTAAAATATGGCGCAATCATACAATATGATAGGGTCGCACAATCACCTTATTTTCGTTATGTTGACGAACAAGGTAGAAATCATGAGGTATGGTTTGAAGATGCTAGAAGTGCACAAGCTAAGTTTGACATGGTGAAGCAATATAATCTCCGAGGTATTAGTTATTGGGCACTAGGTTTTCCTTTCCCACAAAATTGGGCACTATTAAATAATGATTTTACCATCAAAAAGTTTTCTTTATAAATTCGACTCATCATCAAAAGTTAGAGATGATATTGGCTACATCAAAAGCCAATTATAAAAGTTAGCTTAGTATACGCAGTTAAGGATTTTCTATTAACACAAAATGATTTAGACATGTCTACATTAAACCCTTATTTTTCCCTAGTTTTTCCCATTATAAAAAATCAATTGAAAGCCATATTAAGAAATATCAAAGCGAAAGGAGAAACTAAACATGGGAAGAGACAATAAGCAAGGGCAAAGCGCCAACAAAGGGTCATTGCCTCAAACACCAAAAAATCAAAAAATAGCGCCAAACAAAGTTAGTGAAGAATTTTCTCAAGAGTTTATGGAACTTATTAATTCAGTTACTAAAGAAAAAAAGACAAAAAAATAAGGGGTACAACAAGTGGATTATAAACGTGCACAAGAAATTGTCGCCTCTCCATCAGAATATGAAGTAAGCTATAATGGCGTATCCGTCTGGATTGACAAGCTTCATGATGATGGTAAAACAGCAACTGTTCATTTACGTCGCTCTTTAGAGGAACGTTCCGAAGTAGACGTAGGAGAATTAAAGGAAGAATACCTCGCGCATTAAAACCTCATAATAAAAATCTGCTTACTTACAATGTGTGAAGTAAGCAGATTTTTTCTTTTTGAAAAATACAATTGCCAATATATAAATCCATTAAACGGAAGTAGAGCAGATGATATGAAAATTTCAACTTTAAATGATGTAATCCTCTTCATATTTCAGCCCTGTTAAAATATCACTTGCTTGAATGTGTAACTTTTTGTAGTTATTCGCAATTTGTTCAGCAGAAATTGGCTTACTAAATAAATAGCCCTGAATATAATCGCAATCACCCTCAATTAAGAAAGCAAGCTGCTCGACTTCTTCAATTCCTTCGGCAACAACCTTTAATCGCAAATGCTTCGCCATTGATAAAATCATAGCTACGAGTGCTTCATCATTTGGATTATGCTGAATATTTCGAACGAACGCCCGGTCAATTTTTAAGCAATCAATTGGAAAATCTTTAAGATACGACAGCGACGAATACCCTGTTCCAAAGTCATCCACAGCAATTTGGATACCAATTGCCTTTAATTCATGCAGTAGCTGTGTCATTTGATCGATATTCATCGTCATACTTTCCGTAATTTCTAATTGTAAATATTTTGGCTCTAAATTTGTACGCTGTAAAATTTCTTGTACCATTTGCACTAAATCTTGTTGGAATAATTGCCCAAGAGATAAATTAACAGCAACCTTCATGGGTGGTAGACCTTGCTTCTCCCATGTCTTCGCTTGAGAGCATGCTGTCTCTAAAATCCATTTCCCCAATGGAATAATTAGTCCAGATTCTTCTGCAATCGGGATAAACAACCCCGGTGAAACAAACCCACGTGTTGGATGACGCCACCGTACTAGCGCTTCGACCGATTCAATCTTACTAGTTTTTAAATTTACCTGAGGCTGAAAATCCAAATAAAACTCTTCATTAGCTAATGCCCTATGAAGCTCTTGCTCAATTAATATACGGTCAGCAATGCCATTTGACATATATGGCTTATAGAAAAGAAATCTTTGAGGCATTTGACTCGCTTCTCGCATTGCTAACTGAGCATGCATTAAAAGTTCTTCACCTGAGCAATCCTCATCATGCAGGGCAATTCCAAAATTAAGATTTCCGTTGAGAGAAAATAATTGCACTTGTAACGGTTTTTTCATAGCATTCTTCAAGTTACAGCAAAATTGTAATAGCTCTTCACTCGTTGTTACTTGATCAATATAAATAATAAACTGCCCCTCACGAAGCTTGGTTGCATAATAATAAGGTGGTAATATAGCTTGTATTCTCTCAGCCACGAGCTTCATCATTTCATTGGAATAGCTAATACCTATAGACGAGCGGATGGCTACAAGGCGATCAATCTCAATTGCAATGATTGCTTTTTGATGGTTATTGGCATGTAAATCCTCTTTTAAGGTTTTTAATAATAGATGTTCATTCGGGAGCCCTGTAATATCATCATGAAAAGCTTGAAAGCGTAGCTCCTGCTGCGAATACTCAAGGTCTTGCTTTATCTTTAATAATTGCCGATACGGTTTTTCGACCGATGTATAATATAGTGCTTTTAGGAAAAAGTAGAATGCAAAAAATTGATAAATAAGTGCTGAAAAACCCCAAATAGATTCCCTATCTTTAATGAAAACAAAGAAAATATCACTAATAATTAAATAAATTGCAGCGCTATTTAGCCATATTTCTCGTTTTGGCAACTGTTTTATATACTTACTTAAAATCACGATCGTTGTACCTTGTAAGACAGCAGACAACAAATGAACAATAGTATTAACTTTATTCAACAATTGTTCTTCAAGCAAGAAATATTTTGAAGAGAAATATACTAATACAAAACTCAACAATACAAATAGTAAGGAACTTCCATATGTATAAAAACGATCATTCATCTTTAAGTGTTTTTTGGGCTTTAAAATAATAAAGAGAAAACCGATTGATAAGCACAATCTCATTATTATATGTAAAAGCATATCCATATATTGTGTTTCTGCTATTGGATTTTGAGTAATAACTAAGCTCACTATTTCCAATAAGGCGATGATAAAAAATAAATTACCTATGTATAATATTTGATTTGATAATAAGTGTGGAAAAACGAGCCAAGATTGAATAGCGATTGCCATCGTACAAACAATAATTAGTATTTGTATAATCAAATTCAAGCATATGTAGCTTTCTTCCTTAAAAATATCGAATATCCAATCACTTATACCTAATAGTGGTATAACTAGCAATAATGGCAATACTAGATACCAAACCTCTTTCTTTTCTAGCTCTAATTGATTCAACCATTTCTCCAACAAAAACCCTCCATACCCAATATCTATCTTTAAATAGGTAATTTTATCTATTTAAAGGAGGCTCTTCATCAAAATATGTATATGACTACACATTCCACGGAAATCACCTCTACATGATGGTGATAAGCCTTTTTATTAATTTCTTACAAATCATAACATTTTTATGCCAAAACGAAAGTATGCCAATATTCATTTCCCATTTTGATATTAGCATACTTTTGATGTTTTATCGCTCTATTCTTCTCTAGAAGATAACAGTTCACGCAGTTTAATCATTATTCTTGTGCGTCTTTTTTTAACTGCATCTACAGATAAACCTAGTTCTTTAGCTATTTCCAAGTAACTATAACCTTCTACATAAAAAAGTAGTAATATTTTTCTTTCTTCTTTTTTTAAACAGGACATAATACATTCTGTATGAACGGGATTTCTCTTACTTATTTCATAATCACGAACATAATTTATCGTTTCATGGTCCATAGGTGTATAATTCTTTAGAAATAGCCTCTCCTTTGAAAGTTCTTTTAAAATTTCTCCTTTGACGCATGTATAAATATAAGCAGAAAACTGCCCTTTTGAAGGGTCCGCTTTGCGCCAAGCCTCCCAAACAGCTATAGATGCTATATGACGATAATATTCAAAGTCCTTGTAAATTCGGCACTTTACTAAAATCGATGTGATCATCGGCTGGACAAATTCCAATACTTCTTCAAAAGGTTGTTCAGGTGATAGCTTTTGCTTATTACGCTGTGTTGTCATCCTATTTTCCTGTCGACTATGCACAGTCCATTATTCCTAGGTACCTCTATCTTAATTATTATACTACGAGTATGTCGAACGGCCATTTTGACGGTATGACTAGAGAGTTTTTATAAACCATAATTAATATTTATACACGATAACAGTACGATATTTCAGAAATCAAATGTTTTTACTGGATTTCTATACATATTTCTAAAAAGGTTGGACAGATTACTACTAAGGAGGCGAAATAGATGAATTTTCAAATAAGAGATGCGATTACGACAAACGTACATGGTCAATCTGCGGCCGAATTTAAGGATATTGTCGAGGATGCTATTAGCCGTGGTGAAGAGCATCTACTGCCAGGGCTTGGTGTGTTTTTTGAAAAATGGTGGCAGCAGTCTAGTCCTGCTGAGCAGGATGCATTTGTTCAAAAACTAGAAAAAGTCTTTGCTCACTAATTTTTTATAGACAGTTCATTCCATTTCCAATAAATGCGTGATAAAGTTTTATTTATCAGAAAATTTGGAGGGGTTGGAATGACTGTTGCTGTAGAATTAATAGTAAATCAACTAAAAGAGGTTTTAACTGAAGAACAGGTGTCAACAAACGAAACAGTGCGACAGCTACATGGAAGGGACGAATCTCATCATTCAATAAGCTTACCAGATATCGTTGTCTTTCCTCGTTCCACGGCCGATGTCAGTGCCATCTTAAAAATTGCGCATGTGGAACGTGTACCCGTCGTACCTTTCGGTGTTGGCTCAAGCTTGGAAGGAAATGCAATTCCTATTGCAAATGGCATTTCTATCGATTTCTCTGAAATGAATACTATTTTAGAAATTCGACCAGATGACCTGCTAGTAAAAGTACAACCAGGTGTAACACGTGCCCAATTGAATAAAGAATTAAAAAAACATGGGCTTCAATTCACTGTTGATCCTGGTGCTGATGCTACACTTGGTGGCATGGCAGCGACAAATGCCAGCGGAACAACAGCAGTGCGCTATGGAGTGATGCGCGATCAAGTACGAGATTTAGAGGTTGTACTCGCAGATGGCACAGTCATTCATACCGGTAGCTTAGCAGCAAAATCGTCTTCTGGTTATCACCTGAATGGTCTTTTCATTGGCTCTGAGGGTACACTAGGTTGCTTTACAGAATTAACTTTACAAGTTTATGGTATACCCGAATTTGTCACTGCAGGACGCGCAGTTTTTGCGACAGTTGGCGATGCTGTCAGTGCAGTAACCGCATTGTTGCAGGCGGGTATTTCAATTGGTCGTGTTGAACTGGTCGATGAAGCCTCTATCAAACAAGCTAATATTTATAATGAAACATCCTATAATGAAAAACCAACACTATTTTTAGAATTTCACGGAAATGAAGCAGGTATGCATGCTGATATAGAATTTGCTAGTGAAATTTTTGAGGACTTTGGTTGCCTTTCTGTTGAATTTGAACAAGACAATGCAGCACGTAATAAGCTCTGGGAGGCACGCCATTCATTGGCCTATGCATATATCCATGCCTATCCGGGGAAAAAGCTTATGTCGACTGACGTTTGTGTGCCCATATCTATGCTTGCTGATTCTGTTTTATATGCTCGTGAACAGCTTGAGCAAGTTGGTCTTGCAGGCGGAATTGTAGGTCATGTTGGAGACGGTAACTTCCATGCCCTGTTAATGTTAGATCCAAATGATGCTGAGGAACAAGCAAAAGCCGACCGCTTCAATGAACATATTGTCCAATACGCTCTACTACGTGGTGGCACTTGTACCGGTGAACATGGTGTTGGTATTGGAAAAATGAAATATCAGTCTACAGAGCACGGAACATCTCTATTGGTGATGAAAAGCATTAAGGCAGCACTTGACCCACATAATATTATGAATCCAGGGAAGATTTTCAGCATGTAAACTTATGATCACTTTTAAACAAAGGAACCCGTTGGAATATCAACCGGTTCCTTTGTTTAGATCATCAAATGAATACCCGCTAAACAAGAAAAAAAGCAACCTAGCGTCTCCCAGGTTACTTTATTATGTAGCGATGTGGTCATCCACCTTGATAACATACATCGCATGTGGCTTACATCCCTCTGTCTGCAACCACTGTTATGTTATTCACATTGGCACCCCCTGTTGCCAATATGAACTCTATCTATATAGTACTTCTCAAACTGAGAAGCAGAATGCTTTATGTCAGTCCTTACTCGAAATGCGCTATTATTGCATTAAGCTAGAATTGAGGCTAGCACTGCTTTTTGTGCATGAAGTCTATTTTCTGCTTGCTCAAAGATGTAGGAATTTGGGCCATCAATAACAGACGACGCTACTTCTTCTTCACGATGCGCTGGTAAACAGTGCAGGAACATGTAATTCGGCTTTGCGTATGCAACAAGTTCATCATTAATTTGGTAACCTGCAAAGTCTTCTAGACGTTTTGCCGTTTCCTCTTCTTGCCCCATTGACGTCCATACATCAGCGTACACTACGTCCGCATGTAAAACTGCTTCTACAGGATCATTTGTGATTGTAATAGTACTACCATTTGCTGCCGCGATAGCCTGAGCTTTTGCGATCACCTCTGCATCACATTCATAGCCAACTGGTGTTGCCACTGCCACGTTCATTCCTACATGTGCAGAAGCTACCACTAATGAGTGCGCCACATTGTTGCCATCTCCAACATAGGCAATTTTAAGTCCCTTTAGTTCCCCTTTATGTTCAGCGATTGTTTCTAAATCAGCTAAAGCTTGGCATGGGTGATAAATATCCGTTAGTCCATTAATAACAGGTATAGATGCATGCTCTGCAAGCTCTTTCACCATAGCATGAGAATTTGCACGAATCATAATACCATCTAAATAGCCTGATAACACATGTGCTGTATCATAAATCGATTCACCACGACCAATTTGTAAATCACACGCATGCATAAACATACCTTTTCCACCTAATTGATTCATGCCTACTTCAAATGAAATACGAGTACGAGTTGAATGTTTTTCAAAAATCATGCCGAGCGTCTTACCTTCTAGCAGCTTCGGACATTTCTCTTCTTTTGTAATTATTTTCAGCTGTGTTGCTAACTCAACTAACTGTTGAACTTCTTCACTTGTATAGTCTAGCAAGGTTAGTAGGTCTTTACCCTTTAAGCTAGACACTAACTTTAACTGTACTTCCTCGAGTAATTTCATAGCATTCGCTCCTTATTTCGTTACTGTTGAATCAAGTATAGCATGCATAAATATAAAATCAACTGAATTTTTATGTTTATTTTCAAAAATTAGAAATCTTTCTTGAAATGTGACTAAAATACGAATTATTGAATTTTTATTCATAAATCGAAAAATAACCCTCAACCTCACATTCCAGATAATTGCATTATTGTTATTCCATTTTTATAATTAAATGTATTGATTATTTTAGTGGTAAAATAAATGGATAAAGAACTAGTACATCTTAGTAAAGAGATTGATAAAAAGATTGCAGAGAAGTGCTTATCGAGTTAGATACACGAGGATTCTTTGTTTTCAGAAGCAAGTGGAAATGAAGCTTGCTAACCTAATAAAGAGGATTTGTTTCATTTATACTACATATTCTTAGCTCATCACATGACATTTATTAAAACAGATGCTATGTATATAAGTTGATTGAAGTGGAGACTGGGCGACTCCTTGGGGATCAGCGATAGAGGAACGAAGACTAAGAGCATCACGTCCTGTGATAACGCCTTCGTGACCTACATCGTGTAGGCCCGAGACCCTGTGTTTTCTGTGCGAAAGCGTAGTGCTAACGTAGCTTCAGCAACTGGGTTTTATCTGTGCGAAAGCGAAGCGACAGCAACATTGTTTTATCTGTGCGAAAGTGCAACGACAGCAACATTGTTTTATCTGTGCGAAAGTGCAACGACAGCAACATTGTTTTATCTGTGCGAAAGTGCAACGACAGCAACATTGTTTTATCTGTGCGAAAGTGCAACGACAGCAACATTGTTTTATCTGTGCGAAAGTGCAACGACAGCAACATTGTTTTATCTGTGCGAAAGTGCAACGACAGCAACATTGTTTTATCTGTGCGAAAGCGTAGTGCTAACGTAGCGGCAGCAACAACAAAGTGCCCAGTCGGAACGGAAATCAACCACACGTTATGGTGGTGAGCCATATTTTTGAAATTACATTCTATTATTCCAGATCAACAGAAAAATAAACGTTTGTAATGGAGGTATTATTGTGGATTTATATGATTTAAAAAAGGACATATTTAAAATTGCTTATCCCTTTATAAAAACTCGCCCAAATGTTGCTTTATCCATCGGCATTATTGATCAAAACAAAGAAGCTACTTTTACTTTCAATGGCTCTAATTTTATGCTAGAAGAAAAGCCTTATATATATGAGGTTGGGTCCATTTCTAAAGTTTTTACTACGTCAATCTTAGGTGAAATGCTTCAGGAAGGGAAAGTTCATTTAGAAGATTCTATCGGCAACTATTTTTCTGCACTCCCTGATCATCACCCCGTGACGCTAAAACGTCTAGCAAATCATACATCAGGTCTGCCAGGTATAGGTGTGCTTAAGAATATTTACAATCTTTTTGACACTCAAACACCTCGTGATCCTTTTTGCCAATATTCACTGGACGAGACGATACATTATTTTAAAACACATACAAATGAGCCAAAAGTTAAGTTTAGATATTCAAATGTAGGCATGGGGCTTTTAGGGAATATTTTAGCCAATACGCTACATACTGATTTTGAAACAGCTATCAAACAAAGATTAACAGATCCTTTAGAATTACAAAGTACATTTATTTCTATCCCTCCCGATAAAAAGGAGGCGATATTACAAGGATATGGTATCCGAGGGCATAAAAAGCCTCCTCTCCACATGAATAACTTTATGGCAGCAGGGGCAATCCGTTCAACGGTTGATGATCTATTAAAATTTATGAAAGCTCATTTAAGCGATGAAAATTTAGGTTATACATTCACACACCAAGCTACTGAAACTATTTCAAAAGATTTAAGTATTGGTTTAGGATGGCTTCTTGAGGACGGTATTATTTGGCATAACGGTTCAACAAAAGGCTTCTCTAGTTATTTGGGGTTTGATAAAGCACAGCAAACAGGGGTCGTTGTTCTATCCAATTATCGATCCAATATATTGACAATAAATCCTGGACAAATTGGTAGAGATATATTAAAGCTTTTACAAGATGAATAGATACTTTATCTGAATACAAAATGAAATTCTTCGCTTTTCATTTTTATCATGAGATCGACATAAAAATACAAAACAGCCCTCAAACAAAAGAGGGCTGTTTTACTTATAATGCTTAATTTATTCACTGCATCACAGTTTAATTGTTGATTTTAACTTACAACAAATATTCAAATCACCTTACCAACCGCCACGATTCTGAATTTCATCTGTTTTAGAATCAATGTTACGTGCAAATTCTTTCACTTTTTGTACAGAATCATCAATTTGACGCTTCGTTGTTTGAATGCGATTTGCTATGCTAATCAATTGCGAAGGTTCTGGTGGGCTTGGCTGATTCGCAAGCATCATCAATTCTTGTTGAATACCTTCGAAATTAATTCCAGCATTTGTAATCATGTCACAAGCTAAAGTGATTTGAGAAGCAGTGTGGTCTACTGAATCGGCAACTCGCTGATTGTTATTCCAATTCGTGCGGCCTCCACCCATATATGAATTCATCTGGCGTTCCCCCTATCCTTGTAGCTTATCTGTTAACTCATCAATTTCAGTAATTTTTTTGTTAACACCGTCAGTAAAAGAATCAATTTCATCCGTTAATTTATCAACATCTTTTACGTTGCGTTGAACTTCGGCTAAGTTATTTAATGCATTTTGCACTTTACCAGTAATACCCATAGCTACGCTTTCTAACATCGCTTTTACATGAGGTGGCGCATCTTGGCCAACTTGCGCTAGCAACATATCAACTTGTGGCTGAATTTCAGTCAATGTAGTTTGAGCGTTAATTAATTCGCGTGAACAAGAATTCAATTCATTGTCGATTTTGTCTGAAGAACGGTCAATGTTCGCTTGAACATCCTTGATTTCACCTAACACCTTGTCAATTTTGTTGCCAACTTCTCTTGCGGTAGATTTACTAATAATCATAATTGCAAGTTCCTCCTAGAAAAAAATATGTTTATTCATATATATTACCAAAAAACTCTTATTCTTCCTAGCACTATTATCCAATTAGTAAGACAGATATATTTCTTAGGTCTAACCAATGCGAAAAGCCTCCTAACATCCTAGTTAGAAGGCAAAAATAATAGTTCAATTTAGTTCTTTATACTAAATTAGTCGAAAATAATCTTATTCACTGCATCACGGTCTAATTTTTTAATAACTTCTACCACTAATTTTACAGCATTATCATAATCGTCACGATGTAAAATACCTGCATGTGAATGGATATAGCGTGTAGCTATACCGATTGATAGTGCTGGCACTCCATTAGCAGTAATGTGCATTGAGCCAGCATCTGTACCGCCACCAGCCATTGCTTCGAATTGGTATGGAATATTATTATCATCTGCTACATCTAATACAAATTCACGTAAGCCACGGTGTGATACCATTGAGGCATCGTAGACAACAATTTGTGGACCAGCGCCCATTTTACTAGTTGATTCCTTCGCAGTTACTCCTGGTGTGTCTCCTGCTACACCTACATCGACAGCAAAGCCAATGTCTGGTTGGATTTTATGCGTAGCAGTTTTCGCACCACGAAGCCCTACTTCCTCTTGTACGTTCCCTACAGAATAAAGAATATTAGGATGCTTTTCATTTTTCAAAGCTTTCATAACATCTATTGCAATTGCACAACCAATACGGTTATCCCACGCTTTTGCTAATAGATACTTTTCGTTTTTCATCACGTTAAATTCAAAATATGGTGTGACCATATCGCCAGGACGTACGCCCCATTCAAGCACTTCATCTTTTGAAGCTGCACCAACATCGATAAACATATCTTTAATGTCTACCACTTTGTTACGCACATCTGCTGGTAAAATATGAGGTGGTTTTGAACCAATAACCCCAATAATTTCATCGCCTTTACGTGTTGTAATTGTTACACGCTGCGCAAGCATAACCTGGCTCCACCAACCGCCTACAGTTTGGAATTTGATGAACCCTTTGTCATCGATTTGAGTAACCATAAAGCCTACTTCATCTAAATGACCGGCAACCATAATTTTAGGACCATTTTCATCGCCAACTTTTTTAGCAATGACGCTCCCTAAATTATCTGTTTCAACTGAGTCTGCAAATGGTGCAATGTATTTTTTCATAACCTCACGTGGTGCACGTTCATTACCTGCAATACCATTCGCATCCGTTAAATCTTTAAACATTTGTAATGTTGGATCTAGTTGTGTCATCCTTTTGCCTCCTGCTCCTTGTATCCCCTCTATTATACTTCGTTTACCGAAATATTCCTAGCCTAAATCGTCTGAAAATTGGTGTATTTCTTACTTTAATATCCCGAACGCTGACGATTATAATTCTCTTCGTTTTTCTCTATATAGGCCCCAACAACGTCCTCAAACGTAAAACCTAGATTGTACGCAAGTAATCCATAGCATTGCCAAATAGCTAAATAACTATCCTCTGTTGGTTGACTAATAAACGTTAAAATATAGTCCTGTGTCATTAAAAATGTCTCTGTTAAATCTCGCTTCTCTTCAATTACTGGCCATTTTTCTATCGCTGTAAAACCTTTTAATAGGCCAAGTGATAATATAAAATGAATAGAATCCACATATTCCTCTAAAATCACATCACGCTCTGAGGGTCCCTTTGTGCTCCAAAACTTAAAGCAACGAGTTTCATTAGCAAGTTCGGCCAGCTCTACCATTAATGCTAAACCTTTTTCTTTAAATACATCACGATCAATTTTTTGTGTTTTCTCGATGAAATCATCAAGCTCTTTCTGCATTTTAAACAAATGTTGTAAATTCATTTTTTTCTCCTAAATTTCTTAAAATTATTTATAAAAAGTGAAACTAATTGCCCCCTTCAATCGTATAGGAGGGAATAACCTTTCTTCAAGGGGGAAATTGAAAATGTTGCCATTACTTATTCGACTTGCTGTTATTGCGCTTATTATCTATGTATTTTATAAAGCGATTCGTTATATAACCGATCCTAAGCGAAAACTTGATGAAGCCTATGAAAGAGGCCACTATTATTTTTATGATGACGTCAAAAATGTACGAAAAAATTTCTTTATCTCTTATAAGGGTGCTCTTTTCGAAGGTGAAAAATACCTTGGTACTACTGATGATGCCTTTGAAGTTGTTACGATTTTTGTTGGCGCCCGTGACGCCGCTAAACTGCAAGGTTTTTCGAAAAAAGACTTTGAATACCTCCAGCAGGAAATCCTATTGAACTATCCAAGCGCAAAAATAAACTGGAAACAACCCATTGAAAAGCTTATGCACAACACATCCTCTTGATGAGGATGTGTTTTTAATATATCGCAACATTTTTTACGATTTATCGGAAACATTTTAGGCTTTATCGGAATATTTTCGAGATTTATCGGAAACTTTTTAAGTTTTATCGGAATATTTTTGCGTTTTTTCACCAGATTTGTACGATGATAAAAATTTGAATAGCTGCTAGTAACGGGAATCCAAATGCAAAACTGTTATGGCGTGTTTTATGACGGAATAAATACATCCCTAGTACGCCACCTACTGCACCACCAGCAATTGCTAATGTAAATAACGTACGTTCAGCAATACGCCATTCATGCTTTTTCGCTTTTGTTTTATCCAAGCCCATCATCACGAGCAGAACTATAGAAACAACTGCCATATAGGCCAATAATGCTTGCGCCATTGAGTACTCCTTTATTTTTATTATTTACTACTACTCTAACACAAAAAAGACTGACGGATAAGTCCATCAGTCTTGTAAGAAATTTTGCACCTGTCGCTTCGCTTTCGGTGCTGAAATAATTTTTAACTTCGTCAAAAATTATTTAGCTACTGCTTTTTTAGCAGATTCAGCTAATTGAGTGAATGCTGCTGCATCAGTTACAGCTAGGTCAGCTAACATTTTACGGTTAACTTCGATACCAGCAACTTTTAAACCGTGCATTAAGCGGCTGTATGAAAGACCGTTCATGCGAGCAGCTGCGTTGATACGAGTGATCCATAATTTACGGAAATCACGTTTTTTCTGACGACGGTCACGGTATGCATATTGACCTGACTTCATCACTGCTTGGTTAGCAACTTTATATAATGTATGTTTAGAACCGTAGTAACCTTTAGCTAATTTCAATACTTTTTTACGACGTTTGCGCGTCACTGTTCCGCCTTTTACGCGTGGCATATGAATTACCTCCTGCTTTTCATTTAAAAATGAATGTTAGTATTTTGTTTGTGTAGTCAAATTATTTCATGTAAACAAGTAATGATTTGATGCGTTTGAAGTCACCAGATGAAACGATGTTTGCTTTACGTAGGTGACGTTTTTGTTTTGTAGATTTGTTTGCGAATAAGTGGCTTCCATAAGCACGGTCATATTTTAATTTACCTGAACCCGTTTTTTTGAAACGTTTCGCAGCTCCACGGTGAGTTTTCATTTTTGGCATGTCGAATTCCTCCTAAACTGTTCGTCTAATATTATTTCTCGTTCTTTGGTTGAAGAACTAAGAACATGCTTCGGCCTTCCATCTTCGGTTTTTGTTCAACCGTCGATACTTCAGCACAAGCTTCAGCAAAACGATCTAATACACGTTGACCAATGTCTTTGTGTGTAATCGCACGACCTTTGAAACGTAGGCTACATTTTACTTTATCGCCTTTTTCAAGGAATTTAATCGCATTACGTAGCTTCGTTTGGAAATCATGCTCATCGATTGTTGGGCTCAGACGAACCTCTTTCATTACGATGACCTTTTGATTTTTACGAATTTCACGGTCTTTCTTTTGCTGTTCAAACTTAAATTTACCATAGTCCATGATACGAGCGACTGGCGGCTTGGCTTGAGGGGCCACAAGGACAAGATCCAAGTTTACACGAGTGGCGATTTCTAGCGCTTCGTTACGTGTCTTTACACCAAGCTGGTCACCATTGTGATCGATTAATCGAAGTTCACGTGCGCGAATGCCTTCGTTTACATACATGTCTTTGCTAATAGTAATCCACCTCCAAGTAGTTGTCGCGAATACATGGTTTGGGCAAAGCCTTGCCCGGTTGAACGGTACATCCTCTTGTCATGTCCATAAAAAAAGGACGGACACTTGAAGATGTCCGCCCGCTATATGTGCATGCGCAAGTCAGCGCAAAACAATTCAACGTGTCATACCTGTTCACAGCCTAAAAGCGTTGTATCAGGTGAGAAGCGGGCAGCCTCTACTTCAACCACAAACTTTGTATTCATTAACCTTAACTATATTAACATGTACTTCATAAGCTGTCAAATGTTTATTTAAATTATTTCTAATAAAATAACCTAAAAACTTTTAATCTAAACTATTATGACGGTTTTCATCAAAACGTGGGGTTGATTTCCGTTCCGGCTGGGCGCTTTCCTGGGGGCGTCCGATGAGCCGCTTCACTCGCGTTGCTCGCTCCAGGGTCTCATCTGTGACGCTGATCCCCAAGGAGTCGCCCAGCCTCCACTCCAATCAACTTATATAAATGACATACGTTCTAACAAATGTCATCCCAAACTTTTGATAATCTTGCCCAGCGAATTCTAATCCTTTTTCAATCTGAACAAATTCACCGGCAAAATCATTAAAATTATTTTGTAATTTCTGCTTTAATATTAGCTAGGAAGTCTTGGAAGCTAATTGTTTCTGAATCTTTTGAGCCATAACGACGCACATTAACGCCACCAGCCTCAACTTCTTTATCACCGATGACAAGCATATACGGGATTTTTTTCATTTGTGCTTCACGGATTTTGTAGCCTAATTTTTCTTCACGGTCATCCATTTCAACACGTAAGCCCGCTGCAGTTAATTGCTCTTCAATTTGTTTTGCATAATCAAAGTGTGCTTCGTTTGAAACCGGGATAACTTCAACTTGTACTGGTGCTAACCAAGTTGGGAATGCACCTTTATATTCTTCGATCAAGAAAGCAACGAAGCGTTCCATTGTTGATACGACACCACGGTGAATAACAACTGGACGATGTGGTTTACCATCTTCTCCAACGTAAGTTAGGTCAAAGCGCTCTGGTAATAAGAAGTCAAGCTGTACTGTTGATAACGTTTCTTCCTTACCAATTGCAGTTTTCACTTGTACGTCAAGTTTAGGACCGTAGAATGCAGCCTCACCTTCAGCCTCGAAGTAATCTAAACCAAGCTCATCCATTGCTTCTTTTAACATGCTTTGTGCTTTTTCCCACATTGCATCGTCATCGAAGTATTTCTCAGTATCTGCTGGATCACGGTAAGATAAACGGAATGAGTAATCATTTAAATCGAAGTCTTTGTAAACTTCTAAAATTAACTGTACTACTTTTTGGAATTCCACTTTAATTTGGTCTGGACGAACGAAGATATGTGCATCGTTTAAAGTCATCCCACGTACACGTTGTAAGCCTGAAACAGCTCCTGACATTTCGTAACGGTGCATTGTACCAAGCTCTGCAATACGTAATGGTAGGTTACGATAAGAATGCATACTGTTTTTGTACACCATCATATGGTGAGGACAGTTCATCGGACGCATAATTAATGTTTCATTGTCCATTTCCATTGGTGGGAAAATTGAATCTTGGTAGTGATCCCAGTGACCAGAAGTTTGGTAAAGCTCTTTAGAACCAAGTACTGGTGTGTAAACATGCTTGTAACCAAGTGATAACTCTTTATCTACGATATAACGCTCAATAATACGACGGATTGTCGCACCATTTGGTAGCCATAGTGGTAATCCTTGACCAACCTTTTGAGAAGTTGTAAATAATTCTAATTCTTTCCCGATTTTACGGTGATCACGTTCTTTTGCTTCTTTAAGCATTTGAAGGTGATGTTTTAATTCTTCTTTTTTAAAGAATGCTGTACCATAAACACGTTGTAGCATTTTGTTATCCGAGTTACCTCTCCAGTAAGCACCCGCTAATGAAAGAAGTTTGAACTCACGAAGCTTGCCAGTTGATGGTACGTGGATGCCTCGGCAAAGATCGAAAAATTCACCTTGGTGGTAAATAGATACTTGCTCATCTGCTGGAATTGCTTCAAGTAATTCTAATTTGTATTCATCGCCAACCTCTTCATAGATTGTTTGTGCTTCTGCACGGCTAACATTTTTGCGCTCTACTTCAAGGTTTTCAGCGATAATTTTTTTCATTTCTTTTTCGATTACTGGTAGGTCTTCAGCTGTAATTGGTGTCGGTGCATCAATATCATAGTAGAATCCACCTTCAATAACTGGACCAATTCCAAGTTTAACTTCTGGGAATAAACGTTTAATCGCTTGTGCTGTTAAGTGTGCAGTCGAGTGACGTAGAATTTCAAGTGCTTCCTCATCATCTTGTGTAATAATCGAGATTGTTGCGTCCTCTTCAATTGGTGTTTTTAAATCAACTAAGACACCGTTTACTTTACCCGCATACGCTTTTTTACGAAGTCCTGGGCTGATTGATAATGCCACATCATCAGTAGATGTACCTTTTGCAAATTCCTTTACTGCGCCATCTGGGAAAGTTAATTTAATCATATCTGACATTTTGTTTGCACTCCTTAATGTTTTTCTGGGATACATTGATTGGAAAACGGTATAGACTTTCCGGATTGAGCATCTTTTACCCGGTGTGAGTAGATTCAAGCGACTACCCAAGAAAATAAAAAAGCTCCGTCCCTCACAAAAGGGACGAAGCGTATGCTCGTGGTTCCACCCTTCTTCCTTCCGACTCTAATAAGCCAGACGAAGCTCAAGGCTAGCTAACGGGCTAGGGACCGGCGAAAGATTTTCCCTTTCGCTGCTCAGTAGGTAGTAAATGATGTGCTCTAACTAGGAAGCTTACAGCCAATGACTTCCCTCTCTAAAAGCTGATACACAAAACTCATGTCCTCATCAATGCATTTTCTTAATTATTATATGAGACAGTATACGCTCGATTGTCGCAAAATGCAACAGTCAATCTTACATACGGCGATTTTTCCCGCGCATTTCAATCGGCTCTGTCAAGGCTTTGACACGTTCCATAATACGTCCAGCCTTCACGACTTCTATGTCACCTTTTTGCGTCTGTGCTAAATGATGCTCTAATTCATCATAATTAAAGTTAGATGTAATGAACGTTGGCAATTGCTCTGCCATACGATAATGGAAAATAGTCCCCAGAATTTCATCACGAGTCCATGCGGTCATTGTTTCAGCTCCTAAATCATCAAGCATGAGCACCGGAGCCTTTTTCACATAATCAATTTTTTCATTCAATGTATTATCGCCAATTGCATTTTTCATTTCTCGTAAAAATTCAGGCACGAAAACAACTACTGAACGAATTTTGATGGAGGCTAACTCATTCGCAAGTGCACCAAGTACAAAAGATTTTCCTACACCAAATTTTCCATATAAATAATAACCCTTTGCGGGAAGCTTTCCTGTTTCTAATGTTGTCTTCACAAATTGTGCCGCTTTTTGCGCAATCATAACACGAGATTCATCGTCAATGAGTAAATCTTGTATTGTCGCTTGCAGCACATCCTTCGGCATATGCATGCTCGCAATCATATTAGCTACGTCACGACGCTCTTCCTCACGTATCTTTTGCTCACATCGCACATAATCAATTTCAATGGTACTCCGCACTACACGTAAAGTTGGTAAAAAACCTTTTAAATAGTTTGTACAACTTTCTGTATTGTCACAGCCACAGCAAGTAGTAGATTGACTAATAAACTCATGAAGCTTAGGTAAATTACGTTCAATTGTCGCATAGCTTAACTCATTTGCATGTTCTGTTAAAAATTCTTGTACACGAGGGTTTTCTAAAATTTCTCGACGCATCGCTTCGTAACGTTCTTGAAATGATGGTACATTAATTGCTCTTTTTAATGGTCCATTAATTGGTTCGATTGTCGTTCACCCTCCTTACTTATCACTTTTCCCTAGCATTTCCAATATTTTTTGACGCTCTCGCTCAAAATCTATCGTGCTGGAAGTGTTTTCTTCTTGTTGCTCGTTACGCTTGTAAAACCATTCAGGTACCTTCTCTTCACGTTGATTTCCTGAACGTCCTTTAACACCTTGATTACTTTTCCTCGGTGTCTGCTGGGGCTTATTTTTCCACGCAGTGTATTTATCATGCTCCTGGCGTGCTAGCTCCATTGCTGCCTTTGCTGTTTGAATATTTTTACGTACCCAATGATCTGCTATCGTTTCCACATATTTTTTAGGTAGCTTCATATCAGTTGTTAACATGACATATTCCAAAAGAGCATTGACAACGCCTACTGGCATGCCATGCTGGACAATTAAACTTTCAGCAAGCTGTACGGAAGTCTGTAGAGGTTCTTTGCCATTATTAATATCTCGCAGTACTTGGACTGGCGGAGTCGTCTCTAAATAATGTTGAAGCTCCTGATCCTTTGTTTTTTGTCCGGATTCTTCAAGAGACGATGGCTCACTCACTCTAGCAAGCTTTGGTGGCTCTTTTGATACCGTTAGCTTATAAAAATCCGCAGCTGCCTTACGTAATCGATCCAGTGAAATACCTAGGTCATCATCTAATGCAAGAATCACTACTTTTTGCATATCTAGTGCAGTTAAGTGATATAAAAACGCTAATTTTGCTATATTTTCACGTACCTCAATTGTTAGTAAGCTTTTCGGCACTAGTTGCTCCGATAAGCCCGCTTGCAGTAATTCAAAATCAAACTGTTCAAAATAAAACGGATACACTTTTTGCTGTTGTTCCTTACGACTTGTATCCACTTGTAAATCATCTGGAATCTTTGTACTTACTGGCTTAAAAACATCTATGAAAGCACGTGATACCTCTTTAAATTCTGCATCTCTTGCAGAAGGAATAAAACGCTGACGCAATTTCCGATAAGCTTGCTCCCCAATTTTACTAAACAAAAACATCGACAGCAGTGGATCTTTCATAAAGCTATCTGCATCAAGCGGTCGCATAAGCTCATATAAAAAACTTCGTTGGTCAGCATCTTCCTTTTTCCATGTGCGTAACAAACCAATTGCTTCGAGCGCAATACGTGCCTCAAATACTTTACCAATTGGAAGCCCTAGCACATTCATTAAAAAATAATGAGTCATTTGCTGCCTTGGCATTTGCTCGGCTTCTGCCCATAGTGTTAAATAAAGGCTGATTGGCTCCGCTCCAATTAAAGGCTGATAAAATAGTGTTACTAATTGACGTTCCTGCGTAGAAAGTGCATGAGGTAGACGAATGTCAAAAGGATCAGCGGGCTGCAATTCCTTATACAAATGAATCAACGTCATTCACCCTCTCTGTTTTTCTATGATTTCTGCTCTGTCTGACGTTGAATAATCTCTTTGATTTCTTCAATAAAGACATTGATATCCTTAAATTGACGATAAACCGAAGCAAAGCGCACATAAGCAACCTCATCGATTTTCGCTAAGCGATCCATGACCATTTCCCCTACATCCTCAGATTGGACTTCAGAATTCCCAATGCGACGAAGATCTTTTTCAATAGACATCACTAGTCCCTCAAGTACTTCAAGAGAAACAGGACGTTTTTCGCAAGCACGAATAAGTCCACGAAGTACCTTTTCACGGCTGAATTCTTCTCGTGAACCTTCCTTTTTCACCACAACTAACGGTGTCTCTTCAATTTTTTCAAACGTTGTAAAGCGGAAGCCACATGACTCACATTCACGACGTCTACGAATTTCTTTATTATCATCTACAGGCCTCGAATCCACTACACGCGTTCCGTTAAATTGGCAAGATGGACATCTCATATAATTACTCTCCTGATTTCACAACAATTTAATATTTCTATTATAACAAATTTCCCGTATAGACAAAAGAAGATACCTAAGAATCTCATTTCGTATCAAGGCAGTTAGATATGTCTAGCAACAACTGATGATCAAAAGCGTAAGAGTATGCTAATTGAAGTCAAAGGAGGGTTTGAACAAGCAAAAGTGATATTATAGGAAGGAATAATCAAAAGCACCGAGTAGTTCACTCTTCTTGCCCAGAATGTAGACAAAAGATTTTTGAAGCAAATCTGTGATTGAGGTTGTTATAGAAGTTTATTTACGACCAGATAAAGCAGACAATAGACAATATATTAGAGAAACTCAAGTTAACTATTATCAAAAATGAGCACATCGAAACCACTTGGATTTCAATGTGCTCATTATAATTATTATGCGTTTACTGTTTCTAAAGCTTTTGCCACTTTTTTCACAAGATCTACTACGCGTGCAGAATAACCCCACTCATTGTCGTACCAAGCAAGTACTTTTACTTTGCGGTTACCCATTACCATTGTAGAAAGTCCATCTACTGTAGAAGAGTAAGTTGTTGTATTGTAATCAGAAGATACTAGAGGCTCAACTGAGAAGTTTAAGATACCTTTCATTGGACCTTCAGTAGCAGCCTTCACAAATGCAGCATTAACAGCATCTACTGTTACGTCTGTATTTAAATCAACTACAAGGTCAACTAATGATACGTTTGGTGTTGGAACACGAAGTGCCATACCGTGAATTTTGCCTTCTAATTCTGGTAACACTAATTTTAATGCTTTTGCAGCACCTGTAGATGTTGGAATAATTGATTGTGCGCATCCACGTGCACGACGTAAATCTTTATGTGGATTGTCTAGATTCTTTTGGTCATTTGTATAAGCGTGA
Organism: Lysinibacillus sp. RS11; assembly: GCF_042019215.1. Lineage (NCBI taxonomy): Bacteria > Bacillati > Bacillota > Bacilli > Caryophanales > Bacillaceae > Lysinibacillus > Lysinibacillus sp. RS11. The sequence goes on from NZ_CP168124.1 coordinate 3,624,683, forward strand.
ACTGTTGTCATTAATCCGCTTTCGATACCAAATGTGTCATTTAATACTTTAGCAACTGGTGCTAAGCAGTTTGTTGTACAAGAAGCATTTGAAATAACATCATGTTGTGCGATATCAAGTTTCTCGTCATTTACACCTAAAACAATTGTTACGTCCTCGTTTTTACCAGGTGCTGTTAAGATTACTTTCTTTGCGCCTGCTTCTAAGTGCATTGCTGCTTTTTCACGATCATTAAATTTACCAGTTGCTTCAATAACGATATCCACACCCATTGTTGCCCATGGTAATTTTAATGGATCACGTTCGCTAATAATTTGAACACGTTTACCATTTACAATCAAAGCATCGCCTGCTGGTTCAACCGTACCTTCAAATGTTCCGTGATTTGTGTCATACTTAATCAAATGTGCTAACGTTTCAGCTGGATAGCTCGCGTTAATTGCAACAATATTTAAACCTTCTTGTACGATCGCTTGGCGGAAAACCATACGTCCGATACGTCCGAAACCATTAATAGCAACTGATACTGTCATTTATAAAATCCTCCTGTGAGTGCATACTCAGATTAATTATATACTTTATGCTGATTAGTATAACACAATTTTAAAAAAGATGAACATTATATATGTCATAATATTAAAGTTCTTATTTTCTGAAAAATAAAATCGTCAAATTTCAGTCTTTATTTTGGCATAAGCCCACAAAAAAATGCGCAGCAAGATGTTCTTGCTACGCATCGAGTAATTTTACTGATTCTTAATTCATTTATAATACGTCCCAATACGTCAGGATTTTTTTCAATTGGCTCTCTGTATGTTCTAAGTTTTCATTATTGTAGATAACCGCATGGGCACCTTTTTCTTTGACAGACATAGGTAGCTGAGAATGCATACGTGCTAACGCATCCTCCTTCGATAAATTATTGCGCTCCATTAAGCGTCTAAGCTGTACCTCTTCACTAACCGATACAACAAGAATACGCTCAACAAAATGCTGCAATTTACTTTCAAATAATAATGGAATATCCATCACAACATGCTTTTCCCCTGCCTCTAAATAAGCGTCGCGCTGGCGTAACATTTCCTGGCGAATAGCCGGATGCATAATATCATTTAAAATTTTACGCTTTGCAGGTTCATGGAAAATGATATCACCAAGCTTAACGCGATTTAAACTACCGTCTTCTAGCAATATATCTTGTCCAAAATTTTCGGCTATTAACGTTAATGTCTCCGTTCCTGGTTCTACGACATCACGTGCTACAATATCCGCATCGACAATCGGTAATCCAAGTGCTGTCATCATTTTCGCTACTGTACTTTTTCCGCTGGCAATACTTCCTGTTAGTCCGATAATCATAGTTAAATCCCCTTTAATGTTGACAATTTGGGCAAAAGACTGATGTGCGCCCACCTATCGTCATCTGGCTTGTTGCAGTTTCACACACTGGGCACATTTTCTTCCCATACATTTGCAGTCGATTCTGCATACTTCCAGCCTCACCATTGATATTACGGTAATCTGAAATTGTTGAACCTCCTGCCTCAATGCTTCGATGTAAAACAGCAACAATCGCCTCAAATAATGCACGCTTACGTTTATCGCTAATACGATTCATCGAACGAGCTGGATGAATTTTCTGAGCAAACAACGCCTCCGTAGCATAAATATTGCCACAGCCAGAAATAACCTGCCCATCCATTATTACTTCTTTGACGGCTTTTTTCTCATATTTCGGCAACTTTGATTTAGCAATAAAAAAATCACAAGCTACTTCATCAAATGGTTCTGGCGCCATTTTTGTTAATGGGGCATGATCCTCAATTTTTGTTAAAAAACGCAGTTCACCGAAGCGGCGAATATCCGAATAGATTAAATAACCACCGTCTGCCATGTGAAATGTCGCATGAATATGCTTTTGAAATTTCGCTTCCTCGATTTCCTCAGGCGAATTTACTACAAACCACGCTCCTGTCATGCCTAAATGACTGACAAGTACATAAGGAACATCCTCTTTCAGCAAATGAAAAAAAATGTATTTTGCACGTCGTTCGATTTTTGTAATCGTCATTTGACACAAGGACATTTCAAACGCATCCGGTTCGGCTTGCTTCACAATACATTGCTTTCCCTCTCCAAAGGAAAAACGAATAATTTCAGATAGTTGAACTTGCTGAATTGTACGCCCTTCAATCTTAGGTTTTAATGCCTGGACGACTCCTTCAACTTCTGGTAATTCAGGCATTTTAACTCCTCCTTATTTTGCTTCGTACCAAGTTGCGCCGTAGTTGAAGTCCACTTTTAGCGGTACAGCAAGCTCGATCGCACTTTCCATAACCTCTGGTACTATTTTTTCAAGCATTGCAATCTCTTCCTTAGGTGCTTCAAAAATCAATTCATCATGCACTTGTAATAAAAGCTTTGCCTGCATATTTTCTTTTTTCAAGCGAGCGTCCATATCAATCATTGCTTTTTTAATAATATCAGCTGCACTCCCTTGAATCGGTGTATTCATCGCAGTACGCTCTGCAAAGCTTCGTAGATTGAAATTAGAGCTCGCAATATCAGGTAAATATCGGCGTCTATTTAAAATCGTTGTTACATAACCATTGAACTTCGCATCTCGCACGATATCATCCATATATTCTTTTACACCCGGGAAGCTCGCAAAATACTTCTCGATAAATGTAGCAGCTTCCTTACGAGTAATATCTAAATTTTGTGATAAGCCATAATCACTAATACCATAAACAATACCAAAGTTTACTGCTTTTGCAGCGCGTCGCATATTACTATCGACCTCATCTGCTGAGACATGGAATACATCCATTGCTGTTCGCGTATGAACATCCATATCTTCACGGAAAGCTTCCACTAAATTTTTATCCTTTGACATATGAGCCAATACTCGCAATTCGATTTGTGAGTAGTCGGCAGAAAACAATATCCAATCTTCTTTCGATGGGACAAATGCTTGTCGAATTTTTCGTCCCTCCTCTAAACGAATCGGGATGTTTTGTAAATTCGGATCCGTTGAGCTTAGACGTCCCGTAGCCGTTAATGCTTGTTGGAATCGTGTATGCACCTTTCCATCCTCTTTATGGATTTCCTTCAGCAATCCTTCAATATAAGTTGACTGTAATTTTCCAAGCTGACGATACAAAAGTATATGCTCGATAATAGCATGCTCTGGCTTTAATTTTTCCAATACATCCGCTGCAGTGGAATAGCCCGTTTTTGTCTTTTTAATAACAGGAAGACCAAGTTTATCAAAGAGAATAACGCCTAACTGCTTCGGTGAATTAATATTAAAGGCTTCTCCTGCCTTCGCATAAATCTCCTGCTCAATTACAACTAATTTGTCGTTTAGCTCCTGGCCCATCTTCTCCAAAGTACCACGATTAACCGTAATACCCTCACTTTCCATTTCACCTAAAATAGAAGCAAGCGGAAGTTCTAAGTTTTTATAGAGTTCGAACTGTTCATTTTCCTTTAATAATGCCTCTAGCTTTGGCTGTAATGACCATACAGCAAAGGCTTTGCGACCAGCATGCTCAGCAAGTGCCTCAATGGCAGGTATAGCACGTTTTGCTCCCTTCCCATAAACAACCTCATTTGCTTGCACATCACGATAACCCAGTTCCTTTGCAAGTGTTGCCACATCATCCCCACTAAGTCCAGGATTATTAATATAAGAAGCAAGTAATAGGTCAAATTCAACACCCGCTATACGAATACCTGCACGTTTTAACGCTGCTTGTGCTGCCTTTGAATCTGACATATATTTTATTTTTGTAGCATCTTCTAACCAAAGGCGAAGAGCATCTGATTTAACCGCAATATCAAACGGCACATAAGTTGTGCTCATGCCATCTGTTAAAGCAATGCCTAGTTGCTGACATGTGTGATAATGCTCATCCTCTAGCTCTAAGTGCACTGCCATGACATCCTTTAAATGCTCTGTCTTAACTTCTTGCACAATTTTATAATCAAACGGTGCTTGCTCTTCCTCTTGGACAGTAAAATCACTTTTATCGATCAGTGATTTAAAGCCAAGCTCCCGCCACACGTTCATTAATTCTTCCTCATCTGGACCATTATAAGCAAGGTCAGAAAGCGTTATTGCAATAGGCGCCTCCGTAAAAATGGTCGCAAGCTTTTTACTCATTAGTGCCTGTTCTTCATTGGCAACTAGCTTTTCTTTCATCTTAGAAGCCTTCACCGCATCCATTGCCGCATAAAGTGCCTCCACCGAACCATGCTCTTTTAGCAATTTAACGGCAGTTTTTTCACCGACACCTGGTACACCAGGGATATTATCTGAAGCATCCCCCATTAAACCTTTCATATCAATAATTTGTTGAGGCGTTAAACCATATTTTTCTTCAATAAAGTTTGGTGTATTTTTCTCAATTTCAGTAATGCCTTTTTTCGTAATATATACTGTTACCTGTTCAGTTGCGAGTTGCGTTAAGTCACGATCTCCCGATACGATGATGACATCCATATCCTGCGATGAAGCTTCTTTAGCAAGTGTCCCAATAATATCGTCCGCTTCGTACAACTCAAGCTCATACCGCTTAATACCATAAGCATCAATAAGTTTCCGTATATAAGGAAACTGCTCAGATAATTCCGGTGGAGTCTTTTGTCGACCACCCTTATATTCCGTAAATGTTTCATGGCGGAACGTTGTCTTACCTGCATCAAAGGCAACCAAGATTTTCGTTGGTTGCTCTTCCTCTAATATTCTTTGTAGCATTGTTGTAAAGCCGTATACTGCGTTTGTATGAATTCCACTATCATTCGTTAATAGTGGTAACGCAAAAAAAGCACGATACGCTAAACTATTGCCGTCTAATAATAGCAATTTTTCCTTTGTCATGATTTTATCCTCCTGCGTCGTCGTCCTCTTAATTGTAAAACGAAAACGTATGTTTGAAAATGCCTCTTCTTTTTACTTTATCGAGAAAACGGTAATTTTACCAATCATAACGATGAGAATCGTGAAAATTTCTACATCATTATATTAACTATACAAAAAAAGCCAATTGCACATCGCAATTGACTTTCTTCATGTTATTCGTTGGCCTCATTTATTTTTTCTTGTCGATAAAAAATCTCTTCATATATAACTGTCAAAATAAAGGCATTCATAAAGGCAAACACTAAAAATAATGGCATACCGCCTAGCTGCGGATGTGTAAGCTCTGAATAAAATACCATGACAGTACCAATTTGCGCTAGGAAGAAAATGAATCCAATCCCAACTTGCCATATAGGACGCTGTACTTTACGTTTTTCGTACCAAAATAATTTCTTAAATACTTTTCGTACATCCTCTGCAATAACTAAACTTAACAAAAATAATAAGACAAAAAATACTGGTATATGATAAACACTTTTTGTGATCCATGCAAAATCTGATAGACGGAAGAAAAGTGTAAACAACGATGCAATACTACATGCTATCCCTAAATTTTGGAGCCACATGTTAATGTGCAATTTCACAGCTATTACCCCCAATTTTTAATTCTGAACATTATCATTCTATCAGAAAATAGTTATCTACGAAATACAAAATTATAAATTTCTATTATTTACATAACATAAATTTGATATTTGAAAAATATTTATAAAATGCATAATTAAAAATACCTAAAATCACACCATGAAGGCTCCTCACTATCACGTAGAGTTGATTTCCATTCCGACCGGGCGCTTTGTTGTTGCTGCCGCTACGTTAGCACTACGCTTTCGCACAGATAAAACATTTGTTGCTGTCGCATAGATAAAAACATTTGTTGCTGTCGCTTCACTTTCGCGCAGAGCAGAGCTTCCTAGGGGCGTCGGATGAGCCGCTAATCCCCAAGGAGTCGCCCAGTCTCCACTCCAATCAACTTATACAAATATTACCATTCATTAAATAGTCCTTCCATAAGCTCGTAACCTGTATGTAAAAATATCATAAAAATGCATTGTTAGTTTCATGGATTGTGTAAAAAAAGCCGTCTCAAAAAGTTTGAGACGACTTCATATACTAATCCCTGCAAGAATAATAGTATTATTTTATATAGCCAGATAATATTTTCGCATATGGTGAAGTGGATGGCAAAATAATTACCGTATCTTCACCTACAGTTTTCTTATATGATTCTAACGTACGGTATAACGAATAGAATTCTGGGTCTTGCGAGAATGATTTATTGTAAATTTTCGCTGCTTCCGCTTCTCCTTCAGCTTGAATCAATGCTGCATCCTTTTTAGCTTTTGCCAGCATTTCTTGAACCTGCTTATCGGTTTGAGCTTCAATACTGCGTTTCTGAGCATCACCTTCAGATAAATATTTCTGTGCGATTGATTCACGATCCGAAATCATATTTGTAAACACGGACTGCTCATTCTCAGTTGGTAAGTCGATACGACGTATACGAACATCGACTACTTCTATGCCATACTTATCGTTTGAAAGTAGCTCATTGACACGTTCAGTCACTTGATCATTAATACTACCACGTGAAGAATTTTTTTCATTAATAATCTGGGTATAATCTATTCGACCAAGCTCTGAACGAATAACAGAATAGATAAATTCCTCCATACGTGATTCAACCTTTTCTATAGTACCTGCATTTGTAATTAATAACTTTGGATCTGTAATTCGCCAAACTGCATAATTATCAATGATTATGCGTTTTTTATCCTTTGTATTAATTTCCTCTTCCGAAATCTCATAAGTCATTTGGTTTTTAGGAAGTTTTGTAACACTTTGAATAAATGGAACTTTTATTTTCAAGCCAGGCTCACTCTGAAATTTCACTACTTCCCCAAATTGTCGAACTACTGCGTATTCGGATTCTTTCACAATATAAACATTAGCAAATAAGATAATGGCAATAGCGAAAACGGCTGTTAATGTTACAACAAAAGAAATATATTTTTTTGGATTCATCGGACCTTTTTTCGACATTTTGATTACATTGTCCCCTGAATCTCCGTCTTTTGAAGCAGTCTTTTTGGATTTACCCGATAAAAAATTTAGGAATTTGTCAAGGTCCTTGTTTTTTTGGTCCATTAGTTACCGCTCCCTTCTTTTTTCTCTGTAGGTGTCTCCTGTGTCGTTGGTTGCAATGCTTGAATAGGCAAGTATTTCATCGTACTACCATCATCATTCATAATGTAAATTTGCGCTTTAGGTAAAACATTTTCAAGCGTTTCTAAAATTAAACGCTCACGTGTAATTTGTTGATTTCCCTTATATTGCTCATACATTTTATTAAATACTGCTACATCCCCTTGAGCCTGCTCAATACGAGCTGTTTTTTCACCTTGAGCCTTCGAGATAATGGCATCTTTTTCACCTTGAGCCTCGTTAGTACGTTGATTTTGATATTTTTTTGCTTCATTGATTTTTGTATTTTTCATTTCACGGGCATCGGTAACCGCAGTAAAGGCCGCTCGTACATCAGCATTTGGTAATTCAACATTTTGTAATTTTACACCCAGAATACTGATCCCAATATCGTATTTTTCAATAAGTGAAACCAATAAATCTCGTGTGTTTGCTTCTATATCTGCTTTTCCATCTGTTAACGCAGCATCTATGTTGGAACTTCCGACAATTGACCGAATCGCACTCGACGTAGCGCTATGTAAAATTTCTTCTGGATCTTGTGCGTTAAATAAAAACTTATTCGGTTCTGTGATCTTCCATTGAACTACAAGGTCTGTTAAAACAATATGCTCATCGCCTGTAATCATTTTCGTTTCAGCATCATAATCTTCCAATTCACCGTCTTTATTTTGCTTATAGCCAAACTGCAAACTAAATGTTTCTTTTGATAAAACCTCAACCGATTGTACAGGCCAAGGTAATTTAAAATGTAAACCTGGCTCGGTTACTGTATCATCGGCACGACCGAACGTAATGACTACCGCTTGTTCCGATTCATCTACCGTGTACCACGATGTAAATACAGCAATAAGTGCAATAATACCGAAAATACCAAGTCCAACCATCATTAGTGACCTTTTCACACTCATGTCTAATCCTCCCTTAAGCTTAATACTATTGTTTACGGGATACTTTATAAAAAGTTTCAAAATATTTTAATAAACTAATACTATATTTTAGGCAGTTTGACATACTATTCAAAAAAGTAGATTCTACATCAAATGTTGAAGCCAGACATAATATGAAGCTTTCCCAAACGTTCTGGCAACTGCCAAGCCAGTTTTTCGACAGGAGTGTTAGGACATTCACCTTCATCTTAAATTGTATGGTCACCCAACAAATATTATCAAACAAAAAAATAAAAAAACCTGTTACCATTTAAGGCAACAGGCTATTGACAACTAAATGTTCAAATGCTGGGAAAAATGTTGTTGATAAAACAATACTAATTAATGCAGCTACAACCATAGCAAGACTTGCAAAAGTACCTTCAAGTTCACCAAACTCAAATGCTTTAGAGGTACCTGCACCATGTGCACCCATTCCTAACATTAGACCTCTAGAGGATGGTCTATGAAAGCGACATACTTTAATTACGAACGGTGCCAGTAGACTTCCTAAAATACCAGTTATCATGACGAAAACTGCCGTCAGGGTAGGTGAGCCACCAATCATATTGGAAATATCCATTGCGATTGGTGTAGTGACTGAACGAGGTACTAAGCTATGCACAAGTTCATCATTTAACCCGACTACTACGGCGATTATATAGGATGATGTAATGGCAACCGCGGATCCAACCGCAATACTTAGAAAAATTTCAAAAGCATGTTTCTTTAATAGGTTAAAATTTTTATAAATAGGTACCGCAAAGGCAACTGTTGCTGGACCTAGTAAATTTGTTAAAATATTGGCTCCTGCATTATAGGATTTATAAGATGTACCCGATAGTAACAAAACGATAATGATAACTAACGGTGTTATCAGTACGGGTGTTAGCCATTCCTTTTTATACTTTTTATAAAACATTTTACTACTATAAAAAACTGCAATAGTGCCTATTAAACTTACTACAGCTATTAAAAAGCTCATGCAGTATCACCTTTCTTTCGTAGCTCTAGCCACTGTGCTGTGAAACCTGTTGCAAACATGACAACAATAGCACTCACGACAATAACAAGCACAGCCTTCACACCTTGCGCACCGAAAAGCGAATCATAATCGATCACTCCGATCGCAGATGGAATGAAAAATAGCAATAACTCACTAAGTAATAAACCTGCACCTAACTCAATCCATTCAAGCTTAATAATATGAAACTGCAAAAGTAAAAACAATAAGACTAGTCCAATTATACTCCCTGGAATCGGCAAGTGAAGTAGACGTGCAATACTATTCCCAACAAATAAAAGTACATAAAGATAGCCGATTTGCACGATACTATTGACGATTTTCATGGTCATCCTTCTCTCAATTTTTTATCACACTTTAACGGCCAGTAATAAGCAAGCGTAAACTCACTTTAAAGCCCGATTGGTTCAACTACAATTTATGAACTGATTGTAGCTGAACATTATGCTACTATACTTTACACCTATTTACGTTAGGTGTAAAACAGAAAAAGAATCTACCACCAAAAACTTTGGCAATAGATTCTTTCTTCTGTGGCGATAACTAAGCAGCACAATCAAAAAATCTTTATATTTAAAGATCTCTAAGCGATTTAACCTTAATAATTATAATGGGGGTTTCTATTAACAAGTATAAATCCCCATTATGAAGCTAAAATTGTGCTATTGTAAAGAAATTGTTAATTTTTCGGAATCATAACAATCATTTTTGTACCTACGCCAACTTCACTTTCTACTTGAATGCGACCATGATGCGCCTCTATTAAGTGCTTCACAATTGCAAGCCCTAAACCTGTCCCCCCAGAATTCCGACTTCGTGCACGATCCACACGATAAAATCGTTCAAAGACACGGGCAATTTCATGTTTTTCAATCCCTATTCCTTGATCCTCTATTTCAATAATGCCATACGTTTCATTTTCCTTTAAACGAACCGTAACGGTTGTATTTTCTGGAGAATACGTAATCGCATTGGTAATTAAATTAGTGACAATTTGAATGATACGATTCGCATCACCCATAACCTGAATATCACGATCTATATCAACATGAAAGCTCATATTTTTCTCATCCAGACGTGGTCCCGTTAACTCTGCTCCACGTATAAGTACATCTTGCAAGCCCATCGGCATAATATTAACGGTAAAACCATGCTGTTCAATTTTCGATAACTCCAGTAAATCCTGAATAAGCATCTGTAGACGGTTACTTTCTTTATTAATAATCTCTAAAAAAGATAGCAGCATTTTTTCATCCTTATACGCTCCATCCAGTAAAGTTTCAGCAAAACCTTTAATGGATGTAATAGGCGTACGTAGTTCATGTGATACATTTGCTACAAAATCCTTACGAATCTGCTCTAAACGAACAAGCTCCGTAATATCGTGCATAACAATAACAACACCAAGCCAGCGACCATGATCTCCTATAACAGGTGCTCCATACACTTCCTTATTATGTAGCTCCTGTTGTACTTCCATTTTAAGTTGTTGTCGATAAGGCATTTCTGTTAAAAACACATGGTCGATAAATTGCTCAAGTGATTTAGGTAAACCGATTGTACGAAAGACCTTCCCTTGAACATCGGCAATTTGCATACCAAAACGCTCTAGAAATACCCGGTTCACGATGGATATATTCCCTTCACGTCCAATCATCATGAGGGAACTTCCCATGTTTTCAATTAAAGTTTTAAGCCTCTCCTCTTCCACCTCACGAATCGTCGTAATATCCTGTAAATTACGTGCTAAAATATTGATCGAGTGACTTAACGGCATCATGCGTTCATGTTCATTTTCATGGGCTCGAGCACGATAATTTCCCTTTGCCAATTCAAGCGCTGTATCTGTCACGTTATCAATAGGCGCAATGAAATTTCGTATCATATAGCGACTTACAACAGCTATTAAAATAAGCGTTATTATGAAAAGAATCGTTAGCACTAGATAAAACCGTGCACGAATATCAGAAAACAGAGAGTCTTTCGCTTCAATGTTTTGAGCCGTATACAGTGCTTCTTTATCTTCCTTAGATAGTTCAAGCTTTCGTTCATCTAATACTTGATCGATAGATTCTTGCAGCTGCAAACTTGCCTGCTCATCGTACTGTTCTATATAAACAGGAAAAAGCTGACCTATAACAAGCATTAGGACAGCTAATATCGTTCCAAGTAATAGCATGAATGTCAAGAATAAGCTGTTGCTCATTGATTTCATGTCGTCTTCGGCTCCTCAAATTTATAGCCAAGACCGCGAATTGTTTTGATGAACATTGGCTTACGGCTATTTTCCTCAATTTTATCGCGAAGGTGACTGATGTGTACATCCACAATTCGAGTATCGCCAGCAAAATCATACTTCCATACAGCACTTAATAGCTGATCACGCGTTAACACACGGTTTTTATTTTCAAGTAAGTAAATGAGTAGCTCAAATTCCTTCGGTGTAAACTCAAGTGCCTCATCCTGTAAAAATACTTCAAAACGCTCAGGAAATACACGCAATTGACCAAACTCATACATTTTCTCTTGTAGCCTATCCTTATCTTCTACCACAACATTTTGTGTAAAACGTCTTAATACAGCTTTTACTCGTGCTAACACTTCACGTGGACTAAAGGGCTTCGTCATATAGTCATCTGCCCCTAGCTCTAGACCAAGTACTTTATCGAACTCGTCATCCTTTGCTGTTAACATAATAATAGGTGTATTCATACGTTGTTGACGAATTTGTTTACATACCTCCATACCATCCAGTCTCGGAAGCATCAAATCTAATAGAATTAAATCTGGCTGTAAATCAATTGCCTTATCAAGACCCTCTTGACCATCAGCAGCTGTTTCTACAACATACCCAGCTTGTTCTAAATTATATTTCAATAATGTCGCAATAGAAAATTCATCTTCTACAACTAAAATCGTTTTTGTCATGTATAATGCCTCCGATAGTGATTTGAAACCCCCATTTCAAATCTCAAGAAGTCTATAATGCGAGTGGTGGCGTCACCAGCAACGTACCTTCAATCACAAGCTGCTTTTGCTCATTATATGAGTGCACAGATACAGTAATTGTATTTTGGAATTTATTTACTTCTGTTACCTCTAAAAGCGTATCAAATAATTCATAGTGATAGAGAGGTCCTAAATATTTTAAATGTTGCTCAATAATTCGTGAACCTGGTCCAGGAATATACTTTGAAACAGCTGACGTAATAATGCCATTTAACATGATCGTCGGTACGATTGGCTTTTGAAAAGGCGTCATCGCAGCATAATCATGTTGAATATAAAGAGGATTACTATCATTTGTCAGACCTAAATAAAGTAGTAAATCCTTATCTTCAATCTTTTCGGTAATATGAATCTTCTCGCCAACTGTAATTTCATCAATAGTGAGACCAAGCTTACTGTTTTTTTGAAGCAAAGATACGCCAACCCCTTTTCTATCATACTACCTTCATAGTATCAATTTTATTCTAAAAGTACAACGAAAAGCAGAATAACCATTTTATCTTTATTTAGCAAAAGGGATTCGTCTGTGCGTGATCCCCAAGGAGTCGCCCAGCCTCCACTCCAATCAACTTTTTACATAGCATACGTTTTTACAAATTGTCTCCTCAAATCTAAGTTATGGCACCACCCAAATTAAAAGAAACCACCTCATATGAGACGGTTACCTCTGGCTAGCTATTCAATTAAAGCACTCCGTTAGCCATCCATGTAGCGTAAAAACCAGCGCTACATCACAGAAAATGAAAGATGATTAAGTTCTTTCATGGGAGTTTAACAAGAAAATAGCTTAATTCTTTATCTTTCTTCCCAATATTCTTATATGAATTCAAACGCAAACATTAAACCTAAAGGGATAGTTAACCAAAGCAGAGAATTACTCAATATTATTTTAAAATGAGAAGCATTTTCTAATTTGTCTTTGGAAACGAATCTCCACATCAGTAGTACTCCAAAAGCCCATATCGGTATGACTAAAAAGAATTCTGGTGTCAAAGTATCAGATTCACCTAATGCCCCTTCTGCAAAAAACCAAGAAATAAATAATGCAACAAAACCAGTAAATATAACATTACCTATAACTAAAACTTTTTTATCATTCAACAAAATCCCTCCGATTACTCGAATACCGAAACATCATTTACTTTTTTACGAAATTTAAAATCCACCTTATAACTCCAAACACCAGAATGAGAATACCATTAGCTATTGTTATAAATCCTAAAAATGCCCCACCATAGCCTGCACCTTCTCCTGTTCCCCCAGAACTCCAATCGTAAAAATGAAGAAATACAGCCCCACTTGAAAAACCAATCACTGGAGCAAGTACCATCATAATGATGCCCGATACCATAAGATTTAATATTCCTTTTCTAAACAACGTAAAGAAAACAACCTTAAGTGATACTAAGATCAAGACATATAATATCAAAATTAAATTTTCCACAATCCCCCCTCGCTTCATTTTACCACAATTAACCATAATACTAATTTAACTATTCTGACTTTTAATCGAATAGCAACAATCTTTTCGAAATCAGCCTAAGAAAAAGATGGGATCTCTGTGGATCCCATCTTGAAGTAAAGCACCCCTATAGTTTAAGTAGAGATTTCTTCACAAACTTGTCTTTTTTAAACCTAATTAATTATTACTATTTATATGCTTATTTATTTTTTCTTCTGTCAATGATAAACCATTTTAAGATTCCAATTATTAGTATTAAAAGTGCAATTATTAGTATTAAAATTGGTATTCCCTGTACGATTAGAAATCCTGTCCAAAAATCATTTGTAGTGCTGGTCGGGGAGGCTGTTGCCATTCCACCTATAAAAAAAGCCAATGGAGTTGCGATTACATTCAATCCCAAACTAATCATCACAAATGATAATTTTTTACTTTTAATCTTCGGTAATCCAGCCGACCAAAATAAAATTATTGCAACTAATAAAATCAAAACACCCCAAACACCATAAATAGCCAGAACACCCAAAACCTCTACCTCCTAACTAAACGATAGCTCATTCCACTTTCCTGGAAAGATGAAAATCCACCTACCGTCTACTATTTTACCACAAAAACCCATATCATTATTAAACTAAACTGCACTGTTAGCTTAATAAGAAAAGCACCTTTGACCTATGTACTTGATCTTACACTCGTATGAGTTAGGCGGTATGCGTAGCTCCCTAAAACAATCCAGATATGACCCTCTTTCTATTTTCTGGTATCCCGTAATTTGTAAGAACATCTCTTTTCAATCTCAATACCTAAAAAAATCGAGTAGGAATGATTCCCACTCGATTTCATAAACTTTTATTAAGCTAAAACTTTCATAACGTCGCGGACAGCCTCTGCCGATTTATCTAAAGCTGCTTTTTCAGTGTCTGTCAATTCAAGCTCAAAGATTTTTTCTACACCATTTGCACCAAGCAATGTTGGAACGCCTAGATATAAATCATTGTAGCCATATTCGCCCTCTAAGTATGCAATAGATGGAAGTATACGTTTTTGGTCTTTAATGATAGCTTCCGCCATTTCAATAAGTGCCGCTGAAGGAGCATAGTATGCAGAACCATTACCAAGGAGGTTAACGATTTCAGCACCACCGTTACGTGTACGGTCAACAATCTCTGCAAGACGATCAGCTGGGATTAATGTTTCTAATGGAATACCACCAGCGAATGAGTAACGAGTAAGTGGCACCATTGTATCACCGTGACCACCTAAAACAAAACCTGTGATGTCTTTTACTGAAATATTAAGCTCTTCAGCAACAAACGCACAGAAACGAGCCGTATCAAGTACACCTGATTGACCTATTACACGATTTTTAGGGAAACCAGTCTCTTTGTATACAGTGTAAGTCATTGCATCTACTGGGTTCGTAAGTACGAGGATTGTTGCATTTGGTGAGTATTTCGCAACTTCCTTGGAAACAGTTTTCATCACATCTTGGTTAATTTGAACAAGATCATCACGGCTCATACCCGGTTTACGAGCAACGCCAGCAGTGATGATTACTACATCAGAATCAGCTGTATCCGCATAATTAGAAGTACCTTTAACATAAGAATCATAACCCT
This sequence comes from Lysinibacillus sp. RS11, assembly GCF_042019215.1. Lineage (NCBI taxonomy): Bacteria > Bacillati > Bacillota > Bacilli > Caryophanales > Bacillaceae > Lysinibacillus > Lysinibacillus sp. RS11. Next base: position 3,639,858 of record NZ_CP168124.1, read on the forward strand.
GCACCGGTGCAGCTTCCCACATATCTAATGCTTTACCTTTTGCTGGGTTTTCAGCTTGAGGGATATCCACCAATACTACATCACCAAGTTCTTTTTGAGCTGCTAAAAATGCTGCAGTAGCGCCGGTAAAACCGCTACCAATTACTGAGATTTTTTTTCGTTTCAGAGACATTCGAATACGCTCCTTTAAAATTAGGTTATTTAATCTATTATGCCTCGGCATAATTGCGTCAGGAATCGGCTTTGTGTAAGAACAAAGCCGATTCCGTGACATCCGCCGGAGGCTTCTTTCAGCGAGTGTTTAAACACCCGCTGAAAGAAATTAAAAGAGGGGGGAGAATAAATTCTCCTCCCTCGATTAAACAAGTTCATCGTAAATATTTTATTAAGCTAAGGTCAATAGAAATTTACATTTCACCCTAATTATATCGGCAGAATAAACTTCCGCTTCAACTATAATTTCTATTTTAGAATAGAAAATTATAGGTTTTTGATTAATTCATTCGCGAATTCTGAACATTTTACTTCTGTAGCGCCGTCCATTAAACGAGCGAAGTCATAAGTTACAACTTTAGAAGAAATTGTTTGCTCTACAGATTTAGTAATCATGTCAGCTGCTTCTTGCCATCCTAAGTGTTCAAGCATTAATACACCTGAAAGTAATACTGAAGATGGGTTTACTTTATCTTGACCAGCATATTTTGGAGCTGTACCGTGAGTAGCTTCGAAGATCGCGTGACCAGTTACATAGTTAATGTTTGCGCCTGGAGCGATACCGATACCACCAACTTGAGCAGCTAATGCGTCAGAAATATAGTCACCGTTTAAGTTCATTGTAGCAACTACGTCGAACTCATTTGGACGAGTTAAGATTTGTTGTAAGAAGATATCAGCGATAGAATCTTTAACTAAGATTTTACCAGCTGCTAAAGCGTCAGCTTGTGCTTTGTTTGCTGCTTCTTCACCTTGTTCAGCTTTAATAGCATCATATTGGTTCCAAGTGAATGTTTGATCAGCAAATTCTTTTTCTGCTAATTCATAACCCCATTTTTTGAATCCACCTTCAGTGAATTTCATGATGTTACCTTTGTGTACTAAAGTAACAGATGGGCGTTTATGATTAATAGCATATTCGATAGCAGAACGTACTAAACGCTCAGTACCTTCTTTAGATACAGGTTTCACACCGATACCAGAAGTTTCTGGGAAACGGATTTTGTTTACACCAAATTCAGATTGTAGGAAGTTGATGATTTTTTGTGCTTGTTCAGAGCCAGATTCGAATTCGATACCAGCATAGATGTCTTCTGTGTTTTCGCGGAAGATAACCATATCAACGTCTTCTGGACGTTTAACTGGAGAAGGTACTCCATCAAAGTGACGTACTGGACGTAAGCATACATATAGGTCAAGCTGTTGACGTAATGCTACGTTTAGAGAGCGGATACCACCACCGATTGGAGTAGTAAGAGGACCTTTGATTGCGATTAGGTATTCGTTAATTTTGTCTAAAGTTTCTTGTGGTAACCATTCACCAGTTTGGTTGAATGCTTTTTCACCAGCTAAAACTTCTAACCATTCGATTTTCTTTTCGCCGTTGTAAGCTTTTTCTACTGCTGCGTCGATTACGCGTGATGCTGCAGCCCAAATATCTGGACCGATTCCGTCACCTTCGATGAAAGGAATCACTGGATTGTTTGGTACATTAAGTACGCCATTTTCAACTACAATTTTGTTTGACATTGATGTTGCCTCCTAAATTCATAATCATAGGACTGTGTTATCAGTAACACAGTCCCAAATATTCTAGCATATTTTCCGAATTAGCGCTCGCTGATTGGAACATATTTTTGCATGCCTGGTCCAACATACTCTGCACGTGGACGGATTAGGCGGTTGTTAGCATATTGCTCAAGAATATGAGCTACCCAACCAGAAGTACGTGATACTGCGAAAATTGGTGTGAATAGGTCATGATCAATACCTAAAGAATCATACACTGACGCAGAGAAGAAGTCTACGTTTGCAGGTAATTTCTTTTGTTCTACGATCATGTCATGGATTTTAACTGACATTTCATAAAGCTCTGGTTTACCAGTAAGCTCAGTTAATTTTTGTGACATTACACGTAAGTGTGGTGCACGTGGGTCGCCTTTGCGGTATACGCGGTGACCGAAGCCCATGATTTTTTCTTTGTTGTCTAATTTATTTTGAATATAAGATTCAACATTTTCAAGTGAGCCAATTTCAGTTAACATTTTCATAACTTGCTCATTTGCACCACCATGAAGTGGTCCTTTTAATGCGCCGATAGCTGAAGTTACACCAGAATAAACATCTGATAATGTAGCTACACATACACGTGCTGTGAATGTTGATGCATTTAATTCATGGTCAGCATGTAATACTAACGCTTTGTCGAATGCTTCCACTTCAATTGCCGCTGGTTCTTCACCTTTAAGCATGTATAAGAAGTTTGCTGCATATCCTAATTCTGGTTTTGGAGCAACTGGCTCTAAACCTTTACGAACACGTGCAAACGCAGTAACTACTGTAGCAATTTTAGCTTGTAAACGGATAGCTTTACGGTAGTTAGCTTCCGGATCCATAACATCTGCCTCTTCATCGAATACACCAAGTAAAGATACTGCAGTACGTAGTGCAGCCATTGGATGTACAGTTGAAAGTGGGTAAGTTTTAAATTGGTCTACAATTGCTTGCGGAATAGTCATGTTGTCTGCTAATTGTTGTTTTAATTCAGCTAGCTCGTCCGCTTTTGGTAAACGAGTATGCCATAATAAATAAATTACCTCTTCAAATGACGCGTTCACTGCTAAATCATCAATGTTGTAACCAACATATGTAAGTGTGTCATCGATAATTGAACTGATTTTAGATTCCGCTGCTACGATACCTTCTAAACCTTTAGTTGCTGACATAAAATATCGCTCCCTCATAGTTAAATTTTTGGGTGTGTAAATGCTTTTTGTAGATCACATTTACGTTTTTTGCTCATATGAACCATTAAGTAAATCGCTTACATTGCTATTATAATCATTTTTGACATCTTTGTGAATGAAAATCCTCCGAATAAAGAAAAAGGTGTTTTAGCGATTATTTAAACGTTCCAAAGAGATTATTTTGTATTTTTTAACATTAATTCATCATTTGAAACGGGGTGAAATTGTAAAAATGAGGAATATTAAATATTTTTCATACGAAAGGACCACTAGTATATTGTTTTTTATTTTTTATTTGGTAATACTATGGTTCGTATTACCTGTATCTCTTGCGATTTTCTTATCTTTTTCTACGTACCCTATCATAAAATTTCTTCACTCTTATTGTAGGCTTGCCTATTGGCTTGCAGCAATCATCGTAGAAGTACTCATACTAACTTGCATTTTTCTTCTCGCTATCATATCTATAAACAGCATTATTCTGATCTTCCCTGAAATCCGAGAAACATTACAAAATTTCCCACTTTTCAATGAATATGAATCCATGTTCATCCAAGTTTTAAAGGAAAAATCATTGTCTATTTTCGATTCAGTCTTAGTATATATAGCTAATATCTTCCAATTATTTATGAAGCATGTTATTGAAGTATTTATATTCCTTATCGCTTACTACTTTGCCCTATTGGAAACTCGCAAATCTCGTTATTGGTTCTTTCAATATGTGCCAAAAAAATTCCGCAATGAATGGCAATCACATTTTTCGAAGATAATGCAACTATTCCATTACTTTTTGTTCGTGGAGTTTCAGCTATTCACAATCACACTGCTCATTCTTTGTGCAGGGTTTATGATTCTCCAATTTGAACAAGCCATTATTAAAGCTTTTATAGTAGCTTTCGCAGATATACTTCCTTTCTTCGGCATCGGAGTATTCCTAGTACCCATGAGCTTTTATTTTTACTTAAAAGGAAATACCTTTTTATGTGTGGCTATTTTAATTTTGTATCTATTTGTTCAATTAACAAGGCAGCTAGCTGATTCCATGCTTTGGTCAAATACACTGCAATTGCGAACATTCCACACCTTTTTCATCAGTGCCGCCTCTATCTTATTATTTGGTTTTTATGGCATTTTACTTAGCCCTATATTTTTATTTTTGGCGGTTAAACTAAAGGAAAATGCTATTTTTGAACGATGATGAATTGACCTTTTTTCATTTTTTTACGCATCCAATAATAAAAGATTGGTTGGAACATTTTACGAGTAAAAGGCATAAGCAACAATAAACCAATAAGATCCGTTATAAAACCTGGTAATGCTAGAAGTACACCACCGCTAAAATTTAACACTGTGTCAATTAAAGCTGGACCAGGAGCCTCTCCACGTGCTATCGTATTTTTTACCTTTTGTACAGAATTCATACCTTTATTTTTCACTACAAAAATTCCTATAATACTCGTAGCAACTATAAGTAATAAAGTATTGAAAACACCAATATTTTGACCAATCACTATTAATAATGCCAATTCGGCCAATACGTAGACAATGAAACCAAGAAAAATTTTTCTCATATTTTTCTCCTTTCTATCTAAAAAAGCTATACCTTTAATACGTTATTATAGCCAATTTAGTTCCCTTAAAAAACAACGAGCCCCTAATAAGAAAGTCTAGACTATACTTTCATTATAGTAAAATCCCCATTCCATGAAGGGAAAAGAAACTATTTTTCATGCAAGAAACATCTATTGGCCCAATGACTCTGGCGGATGTCACGGTTTGGAAAGGAGTTTTTGTGCAAGCACAATGCCGAATCCGAACACAATTACGCTGAGGCATAATTGATTCAAACGAAAATATCTTTTTTCATAAGAAAAGCTCTAGTACAACCATTCGTACTAGAGCTTTTTGTTATGGTTTAAAGAACACTTGCATGCCCTTTGTAAATAACGCCTGTTTCAGCATCCATCGTAATTTCTTGATCGTGGCGAATCAATGTAGTGGCTTCTTTTACACCGACGATCACAGGGATACCAAGGCTTAGTCCTACAACCGCTGCATGACTTGTAAGTCCACCCTCTTCTGTAATCAGACCAATACAGTTTTCAAGCACTGGCATCATATCACGATCTGAACCAACCGTTACTAAAATGCATCCGTCTGTATCATATGCTAGTGCCTCAGCGGCATTTTTTGCAACAACTGTTTTACCTACAACTGAAGCTTTACCGATCCCTTGACCACGAGCTAGTAAATCTCCGATAATGTGTACCTTCATTAAGTTAGTAGTACCTGCTTCACCTACTGGTACACCTGCTGTAATGACAACTGCATCACCGTGCGTTACAAAGCCATGCTTCAAGCTTTCGTCAACAGCTAGCTCTAAAATTTCATCTGTTGTCGTAACACGTTGACAAACAACTGGGTATACACCCCAAACTAGTGTTAATGCGTTAGCTGTATTGGTAGAGCCTGTTACAGCGACAATCGGTACACCTGGGCGATATTTAGCAATCATTTTAGCAGTGTTACCACTTTCTGTTGGTGCTAATACTGCTTTTACACCTAAGTTAATTGAAGTGTACGCTACTGCCTGAGAAATTGCTTCAGTCATATTCGCCTCTTTTTCACGACTACGTGTAGAGACAATCGTCTTATAATCTAATGAATTTTCTGTGCGCTGTGCGATTTTATTCATTGTTTGTACGGACTCTACTGGATAAAGCCCCGCCGCAGTTTCACCAGACAGCATAATTGCATCTGTACCATCGATAATTGCGTTTGCTACGTCACTTGCCTCTGCTCGTGTTGGACGTGGATTACGCTGCATCGAATCTAACATTTGTGTAGCTGTAATTACTGGTTTACCTACTTGGTTACATTTTAAAATTAATTTCTTTTGTACAAGTGGTACTTCTTCTGCTGGGATTTCTACACCAAGGTCACCACGTGCCACCATTAATCCATCTGAAACTAAGATGATTTCATCGATATTATCGACACCCTCTTGGTTCTCGATTTTCGGGATGATTTGAATATGGTTACCACCATTTTGTTCAAGTAATTCTCGAATCTCTAGTACATCCTTTGCTCGACGAACAAATGAAGCTGCAATAAAATCTACACCTTGCTTAATACCGAATAGAATGTCCTGTGCATCTTTTTCTGTAATTCCTGGAAGCTGTACAGAAACGCCTGGCACGTTAACACCCTTTTTATTTTTTAAGACACCTGCATTTTCAACAATTGTATGGATAAGGCCTTTTTCCATATCTGTTGCTAATACACGTAATTGAATAAGTCCATCATCTAATAAAATGATTGAGTTTTGCTCAACATCCTCGATTAAACGATCATATGTGACAGAGAAGCATTTTTCTGTTCCTTCAACTTCAGTCATTGAAATATCAATCACTTGTCCTGTAGCTAAATGTAATTCCCCGTTTTTCATATTATGTGTACGAATTTCTGGACCTTTTGTGTCGAGTAAAATACCAACTGGTTTACCTAATTTCTGTGCTACTTCGCGAATTAAACTAATACGTCCTTCATGCTCTTCATGAGAACCATGTGAAAAATTTAAGCGGGCAACATTCATACCTGCTTCGATTAGTTTCTCTAAAGTTTCTGGTGACTCACTTGCCGGACCAATTGTACATACGATTTTTGTTTTTCTCATTTTCTGCCCACTCCGTTTTATAACAAATTATATAGATAGTTCTTTCATTAAAGTATACAAGCTTACATCTGACTCATGATTTTTTTCAAAAGCCTCAGGCATATCATAGTCAATAACTTGATGATTGCGGATACCTACCGCTCTTCCAGTTTTCCCCTCCATTAATAACTCAACTGCATGAGCACCGAACTGACTTGCCAGAACACGATCGCGTGCAGTAGGTGAACCGCCACGCTGGATATGTCCAAGAACAGAAACACGAATCTCTTTTCCTGTTTTGTCTTTTAACAGTTTTGCCAAATCACTACCTGACATAACACCTTCAGCGACAATAATAATACTATGCTTTTTCCCACGCGCAGCACCACGATCTAAGCGTGCCACAATGTCATCCAAATTATAATCTTCTTCTGGAATTAAAACTGTTTCAGCACCAGCTGCAAGACCTGCCCATAATGCAATATCTCCTGCATCTCGCCCCATTACCTCAACTATAAAGGAATTTTCATGGGAAGTTGCTGTATCGCGGATTTTATCAATCGATTCCACGACTGTATTTAGTGCTGTATCGAATCCTATAGTATATTCGGTTCCTGGAACATCATTATCGATTGTTCCTGGAACGCCAACAGCAGGAAAACCTTTTTTCACTAAATCCATAGCACCACGGTAAGAACCATCGCCGCCAATAACAACTAGCCCTTCAATCCCAGCTTCACGCAAATTGTCAATGCCTCGCTGTTGAACAGCGTCTTCTTTAAATTCAGGACATCTTGCTGAAAATAACTGTGTGCCACCACGTTGAATAATGCCACCTACTGAGCCTAAATCGAGATTTTCCATGTAACCTTTTATTAAGCCTTCATACCCATGCTTAATTCCGACAACTTCAATTCCATGATATGCTGCCTTACGAACGACTGCACGAACAGCTGCATTCATCCCTGGCGCATCTCCACCACTTGTTAATACGGCAATTTTTTTCATTGTCGACCTCCTGCAGTACTATTATTATTCACATTAACACGAAAAAACAAACTATGTAAGTGTTCTGAGGCTACAAAAACATAACTTTTACAAAAAAATAAAAAGAATGCGCTTTCACACACTCTTTTCAGCAAAAAACAACCGAAATCTAACATTTTTTCAAAAAATCTGCATTGTTTTTTGAGTGTTTTCTTCTTCCATCATTAGGATTTTTATCTAATTAAGATACAAATTAGGTTCATTACGATAACATAGGGATAGATTTCCGTTTTATCTGTGTTTTAGCACGAGAAACAAATGTTTCCTGCGTGAAAGCGAAGCGACAGCAACAATATGTTTTCTGTGCGAAAGCGAAGCGACAGCAACAATATGTTTTCTGTGCGAAAGCGAAGCGACAGCAACAATATGTTTTCTGTGCGAAAGCGAAGCGACAGCAACAATATGTTTTCTGTGCGAAAGCGAAGCGACAGCAACAATATGTTTTCTGTGCGAAAGCGAAGCGACAGCAACAATATGTTTTCTGTGCGAAAGCGAAGCGACAGCAACAATATGTTTTCTGTGCGAAAGCGAAGCGACAGCAACAATATGTTTTCTGTGCGAAAGCGAAGCGACAGCAACAATATGTTTTCTGTGCGAAAGCGAAGCGACAGCAACAATATGTTTTCTGTGCGAAAGCGAAGCGACAGCAACAATATGTTTTCTGTGCGAAAGCGAAGCGACAGCAACAATATGTTTTCTGTGCGAAAGCGAAGCGACAGCAACAATATGTTTTCTGTGCGAAAGCGAAGCGACAGCAACAATATGTTTTCTGTGCGAAAGCGAAGCGACAGCAACAATATGTTTTCTGTGCGAAAGCGAAGCGACAGCAACAACATGATGTTGGTCTCGAAGGCATTATCACAAGAGGTGATATTTTTTAGCCTTCGTTCCTATACATCGCTTACCACCAAAGTCTCATAAGTGACCGCTGATCCTCAAGGATTCGCCCAATTTCTACTTCAATCACCTAAGCGGCAAAAGCTTCTCTCTTTTGTTACTGACCACTCATTGATGAAAAATCAAAAAATGTATGAATTTACGCTTCAGTATATTGTCCGATCTTTTTAAATTTCTCATAACGGTCTTCTATTAATTGTTCGCCATTTAAAGAATTTAATGCTTTTAGCGTGTCGCTTATACATTCTTTTAAATAAAGTGCTTGCTTCGCTACATTGCGATGTGCACCACCTGTAATCTCAGGGATAATTCCATCTATAACGCCAAGCTCTTTTAAGTCAGGTGCTGTTATACGCATAGCTTCTGCTGCTTGCTTCGCTAAGCTACCATCACGCCATAAAATCGACGCAGCACCTTCTGGAGAAATAACCGAATACGTAGAGTTTTCTAACATAAAGACACGATTCGCTACACCTAATGCAAGTGCGCCACCGCTTCCGCCTTCCCCAATAACTATGCTTATAACCGGTACTGTTAGACCCGCCATTTCGACTAGATTTCTGGCGATTGCTTCACTTTGACCGCGTTCCTCGGCAGCCTTACCTGGATAAGCACCTTTCGTATCAATAAAACAAATAATTGGGCGCTTAAATTTCTCAGCCTGCTTCATTAAGCGTAATGCCTTACGATATCCTTCAGGATGTGGCATACCAAAATTACGACGAATGTTTTCTTTAGTTGATTTTCCGCGTTGATGTCCAATAATTGTTACTGGCTGTCCTTCAAAGAGAGCAATTCCTCCAAGAATAGCCGCATCATCACCAAACGTACGGTCTCCATGTAACTCTATAAAGTTTTCGCACATTGCTTCTATATACTGTAATGTTGTTGGGCGTTCAGGATGTCTTGCAACCTGTACACGATCCCACGGCTTCATATTGGCATAAATAGATTCTTCTAACTGTATTAGGCGTGTTTCAAGCTTTTCGATTTCACCTGTCATATCTACTTCCGCTTCGGTAGCAATTTTTTTTAACTCATAGATCTTTTCACGTAATTGTACTACTGGTTCTTCAAAAGCTAAATTTTTAGACATGTTGCACGCCGCCTTTCGTATGCATTTTAACAAGTACTGCTACTTGGTCTCGTAAATCTTTTCGATGGAAGATTGCATCCAGCTGACCATGCTCTAGTAAAAATTCCGCTGTTTGGAAATCATTAGGTAATTTTTCTCTTACTGTTTCTTCAATTACACGGCGGCCAGCAAAGCCAATCAATGCTTGTGGTTCTGCAATATTAATATCTCCAACAGAAGCGAAGCTTGCAGAAACACCACCTGTTGTAGGATGCGTTAGTATTGAAATAAACAATAGTCCTTCATTGCTATGACGTTTTAATGCCACACTCGTTTTTGCCATTTGCATTAAAGATAGTACGCCTTCTTGCATGCGCGCTCCACCACTTGCAGTAAAGATAATAAACGGAACACGTAATTCAGTAGCTTTTTCAACAGCACGCGTGATTTTTTCTCCGACAACCGAGCCCATAGAACCCATGCGGAAATGAGAATCCATAATCGCTACTACAATTTCTTCTCCATCGAGTGTACCTAATCCTGTCAGAACAGCTTCATTTAATCCCGTTTTTTGTTGATCAGCTGAAATTTTTTCAACATAAGCAGGGAAATTAAGCGGATTACATGTTTGTAAATGGTCATCCATTGACACAAATGAACCTTCATCTAAGAAATATGTTACACGCTCCTGTGCGGTCATTTTGAAATGATGGCTGCATTTTGTACATACTTTATGATTTTTTTCTAATTCCTTCGTTAATTGAATATGACGGCATTCTGGACATTTTGTCATAAGTCCTTCAGGAAATCCCTTCTCTTGTCCGTCTTCTTTCTTTTTGCTAAATAAGCTGCGTATCGCCATGTTCGACTCCCCCTTTGTTGTCTAAATACTTTGTACATTCTTCATCCACTGCTCGTAGGCCTTTAATGCTTCTCTTTCATAGCCAAGCTGCATCGATTTCAACATTGTTTGAATTTGTAACTTTTCATCTTCAGTTGAGTTTCGATTTAAACGGTCGCCATCATAAGCTGCTAATTGAAACCAGATTTTCAATGAAAGACGGTTTCCTGACGTGATTAATATTTCTCGTAAAACATCCAGACAATTAATTGTTCCTTCTATCTCTAGCTTTACAAAAAAACTGTCCCACACAGGTAGTGTTTGCAGAGTATCTGTACAACTTATTACGCGAATTGCTTCCTTTTCATGAATTTGTCGCGTTAATTCGACATCCTTTTTCGATTTTTCATCTTCTAATATAAACATCGACAGTATTTCTACAAGCTGATGTTTATGTGTTGAAGCTAGAAAAGTACCTCCACCATGTCTCGTTTCAATAAGACCTAATAACTCTAAGCTACGCAACGCCTCTCTCACAGAGGATCGTCCGACGCCTAAACGCTCAGAAAGGACTCGTTCGGAAGGTAATTTTTCACCAGCCTGAATTTTTTCCATTTTAATAAGTTGACGTAATTGTTGGACGATTTCTAAAAACACTTTCTTTTGTTCAGTTTTTTTATCCATACGATCAACTCCTCTTATAAAAAGTGGTCAGACCACTTTTTGACGTTGATTCTAGCTTACAAAATAATTATTAAAAAGTAAAGAAAAAACTGCATAAAAAATCTATGCAGCTTCTAAAATATTCTTTAATTCCCTAGTTTTTTCGTCGCTTGCGCATGTTTTACTTTAATCTGCGACTTACCAAAACGTCTTTCTAACGTTCCTTCAAGATAAATCAATTCATCCTCAAGCAAAAACTCTTGAACAAGCTGAAATACTTGAGGGAATAAAGTAACAGATACCGTTCCAAATTCATCCTGAAGCTGAACAAAAGCCATTTGCTCACCTTTTTTAGTCCGAATTTTTTTCACTTCTTCTATCATGCCAATCATTTTAACATACGTTCCTTCTCGTTCACGCTTTATCTCTCGGCACGTCATATTTACTTCATTCCAAAAAGTTCTTTCCTCAGTGACTGGATGTGCTGATATATAAAAGCCAAGACTTTCCTTCTCATGTAGTAATTTTTCCTTTTGAGGCATAGCTTCCGCTTCCATATACTTTGGCTTACCAAAGCTATAGGCAGTAGCCGATGCAATATCAATATCCTCAGTTGGTCTTAGCAACTCAGCATGCTTCTGGGCAGCCTCCACTGTTGCTAACAATACCGCACGATCTTTCATTAAATAATCGAGAGCCCCAGCGAAAATTAAAGACTCCATGATTTTTGGTTTAAAATGCTGTGCACTTAAGGCAACTGCCAAGTCAAATAAATTATCAAATGCTTCTGCATTCGTTTGTCGTAATGCATTAACTGTCTCTATAAATGTATAAGGTACACCCTTTACTCCGGAAAGGCTATAGCGAACTCCATCCTTTTCTACAGTAAAAAATTTCGTACTCCGTTTGAGCGAAGGTGGGTAAAACGGAATCCCTTTCTCTTTTGCCTCACTCACAAGCTGCTGAATTTTTTCCACATTTCCTGTTGCATTTGATAGTAGTGCCGCATAGAAACTTAGTGGGAAGTGTGCCTTTAAATATGCCATTTGATAGGAAATAACACTATATGCGACAGCATGACTTTTAGGGAAACCATAATCTGCAAAGCGTACAATTAATGCATACACTTCTTCAGCCACTTGAATATCAAAGCCTTGCTTTATTGCTCCATTAACAAATGCCACACGTTGCTCTTCTAATACTTGACGATTTTTCTTGCTCACCGCTCGACGCAATAAATCCGCTTGTCCCATCGTAAAGCCCGCCATCACCGAAGCAATTTGCATTATTTGCTCTTGATATACTATGACACCAAATGTCTCCCGTAAAATAGGCTCTAAAGCTGGATGTAGCATATTTGTAGGCTCCTTACCCGCTTTCCGTCTTGCATAGACAGGAATAAAATCCATTGGACCAGGGCGATACAACGCATTGACTGCCACTATATCTAAAAAATGGGTTGGATGTATATCACGTAAAGCTTGTTTCATACCTTCCGATTCTAATTGAAAAATACCTAATGTATCTCCCTTTTGTAGTAGCTGAAATGTCTTTTCATCTTGCATTGGAATAAGCTCAAACTCTATCCACGGGCCACCTGCTTTATAAATTGACCAACGTACCTGCTCTAATATTGTCAGATTGCGCAAACCTAAAAAATCCATTTTAACAAGGCCACAAGCTTCTACATCTCCCATCGGCCATTGCGTACAATATATCCCGTCATGACCCTCTTCAATCGGTATTGTATTGACTAGTGGTGATGGTGCCAGCACAATCCCAGCTGCATGGGTAGAAGAATTCCTTGGCAATCCTTCTAATTTTAACGCCACCTCCAACCAGCGACGATGCTTCTCATCCTCTGCTAGCCAGCCCTGCAAGCCTTGTGATTCGTCAACCGCTCTTTGCAATGTTATCCCAGGTTTATTTGGAATCATTTTCGATATTTTTTCCAATATTTCAGCGTCAAAACCAAAAACACGAGCAACATCTCTAGCAACAGCCTTCGCAGATAAAGTGCCAAACGTAATAATTTGCGCCACGTTTGCCTTTCCATATTTTTGAGCAACATAGTGGATGACTTTTTGTCTTTTACTGTCGACAAAATCAATATCTATATCTGGCAGCGTGACACGTTCAGGGTTTAAAAAGCGTTCAAATAATAAGCCGTAAACCAGTGGATCTACTTGTGTAATGGATAAACTATATGCTACAAGAGAACTTGCTGACGAACCACGACCTGGACCAGTTAAAATACGGTTTTCTTTAGCAAAATGCATAAAATCTGCAACAATTAAAAAATAATCAGCAAAGCCCATTGAACAAATAATTTCAAGCTCGTATTGAAGTCGCTCCCGATAAACATGTGGGATTTCAGTTTGTTTGAAACGCTCTGCTAATCCTGCAAATACTTCTTTGGCAAGCAAGCTTTCGGCTGTTTCACCTGTTGGTACAGGAAATTTAGGCATTTGTACGTGCATTTCAGGGATTTCCGCAGTACAGCTAGCTAGCATCGTTGCACTAGCTTCAAGCCATTCTGGATGATCCGCAAACCAACTTCGCCATTCTTCCTCTGTTGGAGCGAAATAGCTTTGTAAATAGACGGATAACATTGTACCCGTAAGCTTTTCACCTGTATCAATTGCTCTTGCAACCTCGAAGGCAAAATGATCTTCTGGACGTAAAAAATAACAGCTCTGTGAGGCAATTATCGCGATGTTCATCGTTTCACACCATGCTACATACGTTTCTTCTTTTTCCGCTATCACTCCTGCCGGCCTTGCTATCCCCATAAATAAGTGCTTACCGAATACCCTGTATAAAGCACTTACTACTTCAGTCCAATCCTCAACTCCCGCTAAATCATCCGAAGAAAGTAGTGCAACACAGCCTGCTGCATACCCTTCCAGCCATTTCCAAGGAAGTGCATCATCCTCCCGAATCGACACTGCACTACTAATCTTTAAAAGATGTTGATAACCTTCTTGTGTTTGAGCATACAGCACAAGTGGTACCTTTCTCTCGTGCCACTGTACATTTATCGAAAGCCCTAATACTGCATGAATATTTGCTTGTCGCAATGCTTTACTAAAAGGCAAAAGCCCGTACAATTTTGAGTTGACGATTGCACAGGCCTGAGTATTTTGCTCTTGTAAAAAAGGGATCAATTGTTCAAGCCGAATCGTGCTTTTCAATAAATCCGCGCTCGTATGCATTTTTGTGTATACATGTGTCAAATGAATCCCTTCCTTTCTAGGTTTCAAAGAATTATTAAGTAAAAGAATCGTCTCTTTATTGATAAGCCTTACAAATTTCCTGTAATCTCGTTATAACACGGTCTGCTTCTTCCCATGAGTAAGCTGTTGCACCAGAAGCAAGCGGGTGTCCCCCACCATTAAATTCCTTCGCTAAAGTGTTAATAACAGGACCTTTTGAGCGTAGACGTACACGAATCTGATCGGCCTCTTCAATGAGGATTACCCATGCACAAATACCTTTCACACTTCCAAGACAGCCGACTAACAGTGACGCTTCTGACGGTACCGCATTGTATTCAGCTAGCAATTCCTTTGTCAGCTTAATATACGCCGCTCCATGCTCATCTATTTTGAAGTTTTGATAAATATAGCCTTGTAAATTTAAAAGCTTTCGATCCATTTCATACATTCCATCGAAAATTTGATTTCGATCAAAATCATAAGTAATAAGTTCTCCAGCAACCTTAAATGTTTTTACTGTCGTGCTAGGATATTGGAAGCGTCCAGTATCTCCTACAATACCAGCAAATAATAATCTAGCGGCTGCATCAGATAGAGTCCAGTTTGCTACTTCTTTTCCTTCCTCAAAAAGCTCATAAATCATTTCACTACAAGAGCTTGCAGTCGTATCCACCCATAGTAAATCACCATATGCATCATCATTTGGATGGTGATCTATTTTAATAACCATTTTCCCTTTTGTATAGCGTTGATCGTCTACACGTTCAGTATTTGCAGTATCTGTCACAATCACTAAGGCATTGTTGTACACATCATCCGTAATGTAATCTGGCTTTGCTAAAAATGTTAAAGATTCATCATGCTCACCTGCTGCAAAAACCTTCTTTTCAGGATAATTTGCTAAAATAAGCTCTTTTAACCCTAGCTGAGATCCATAAGCGTCAGGATCTGGACGCACATGGCGATGAATAACGATTGTCTCATATGAAGCAATTGTGTCGATGATTTGTCTTTTCATAATAATTTCCTCCAAAATGATAGTAATAACCGTTAGCATTTTTCTTCAATAATCGTTACAATATAGTCTAGTTATGCTAGGAGGTTTACTATGCTCAATTTAATTTTTGTGTTTGCAATTATCATATCATTTGCTATTTATTTTTATTTTAAAACAAAACAGTTCCGTTCTCCATTACCCATCGCTAAAAATTGGTACAAAAGTAAAGCAAACGTAAGTTTCGGCGTATTTATTCTTGTATTTGGTGTCAATCAAGCCTATTTATTCCCTGGAATATATACATTTATTATTGTAGCAATTCTTGTCGTTTTAGGCATCCTTGTTATTACCGAAAATATTAAAAAGACTCGTCACTACGGCAAATTTGTTGAAGAAGAATTCCGTATTAACCAATAAATATCCACCGGAGGCTTTAGGCCAACAGATGTTTTTTGTGCGAAAGCGTAGCGACAGCAACAGATGTTTTTTGTGCGAAAGCGTAGCGACAGCAACAGATGTTTTTTGTGCGAAAGCGCAGTGCTAACGTAGCGGCAGCAACAAATGTTTTTTGTGCGAAAGCGTAGCGACAGCAACAACAGGAAGTTGGTCACTCAGTCGTTGCCACAGGACGTGGCGTTCTTAGACTGAGAGGTCCTTTATTCGGCGGGTGTTTGGATACCCGCTGAAAAAAGTGAAAGGGATGACCTAGCATTTGTCTAGGCCATCCCTTTTTGCATCTTCTTAACGTTCCAGCAGTTGGAACATCATCATTGCCTTTCCAACAAGCATTTGTTGATTAAACACTTCGAAGTCCATTTTCACGAACTTACGACTCATGTCTAATATTCGAGGTCTTACCGTAAGAGTACTTTCCATTTGCACAGGCTTGATGAAATAAATCGTCATGTTTTCGGCAACTGCATCCCCACGTTTTCGACGCTTTAACGCAAATGAGCCAACTTCTGCTAACAAAGTGGTAAATGCCCCGTAAGAAATTGCCCCATATTGGTTTGTCATTTGAGGTGTTACTTTAAACTCTACGATTAATTCTTCATCGCCAAGCACCTTCATCTCATTTTTCACTAAATCATCAATTGTTTCACCATGCTGTGGCTGTCTTTGTGCGAGTTGAAGCGCTTTTAGTACATCTTGACGACTAATGACACCTTGCAAAATATTGTCATCATCGACAATTGGTAGTAGATCAATCCCTTCCCAAATCATACGATGTCCTGCAGAAGCAACACTCATTTTCATCGATCCGGCAATCGGATTTTTCGTCATAACCTTTTCAATAAGCTCAGTTTCTTCTCGACCAATAACGTCTTTTACTGTAATCATCCCAACAAGCTTATTGCTTGCTGTAACAACAGGAAATGCACCATGAGTCGTTCGTTCATTTAACTTTTGGAAGTGATGAATGGTTTCATCATTTCGAAGAACAGCCGTATCAGTCATCGGTACATAAATATCTTCAATAAATAAAATATCTTTTTTGATTAATTGGTCATAAATTGCACGATTAATCATTGTTGCTACTGTAAAGGTGTCATAGCTAGTTGAAATGATTGGTAGGTCTAAGGAATCTGCGAGTAGCTTGTTTTCCTCAGTAGTATCAAAGCCACCTGTAATTAAAACAGCTGCACCAGCTCGTAGTGCATTTTCATGCGCTTTAATACGATTCCCAACGATGAGCAAGCTTCCTGCATCTGTATAACGCATCATATCTTCTAATTGCATTGCACCAATAACAAATTTCGTTAACGTTTTATGTAGACCTGTTTTTCCACCTAAAACTTGGCCGTCTACAATATTAACAATTTCAGCAAAGGTTAATCGCTCAATATTCTCTTTCTTTTTCTTCTCAATTCGAATCGTTCCAACACGTTCAATGGAGCTTACTAAACGACGATTTTCCGCTTCCTTAATGGCACGATAAGCCGTTCCTTCACTGACCTGCATTTCCTTTGCAATTTGACGTACTGAAATTTTATCGCCCACGGGTAGTGATTCGATGTATTGTAAAATTTTCTCATGTTTTGTAGACAAAATATCACCTATTTCTCAAGTTCAATTCTGCTCTTAGTGTACCATATTTTTTATAAAAATATTTAATATAAAGTGATGAATTTGTTTTACTTTTCCCATCGTTTCAACTACGCACGTGGTGTCAGTTCATATAGTACAGCTGTGTTATTGATTAGGAACAGTTTACTTTTTCACCGGCTTTCAAAATTTGAACCTCTGAATTTTGCACTAAATCTGCAAAAACTTGTGGATCCTGCTCGATTGGAGGGAATGTATTATAATGGATTGGTACGACAATTTTCGGCTTCAAAAATTCAACTGCACAAGCGGCATCTTCTGGACCCATTGTGAAATTGTCTCCAATTGGTAAAAATGCAATATCGATTGGGTGGCGTTCCCCTATTAATTTCATATCGCTAAACAACGCCGTATCCCCTGCATGATAGATTGTTATTCCTTCGATAAATACTAAAATCCCAGCAGGCATTCCCATATAAATGATTTCATTATTTTCAGTTACATAAGACGAACCGTGGAATGCTTGAGTAAATTTCACTTTACCAAAATCAAATTCCTTGGCCCCGCCTATATGCATTGGATGTACCTTCACTCCTTGCCAAGAAATCCAATTAGCTAGCTCATTCGGTGCAATAACGAGTGCATCATTTTTCTTAGCAAGCTCGACTGTATCACCTACATGATCATTATGGCCATGTGTAAGTAAAATAATATCTGGGGCTTCATCAGCAACCTTTAAATCTGTTTGCCCATTCCCATTAATAAATGGATCAATCAATATTGTTTTCCCCTTTGATTGAATTTTGACAACAGAATGTCCATGATAACTAATTTCCATATACGTTTCCTCCTTGCAGTACATAATGTGCTTCATCATTTTTATTCGCTATCCATGCGATTTTTCCCTTTTTTTGATATGCTGTACAGAGAATAATCGCAGCTTTCCAAACAAAGCCAGACCCTGTTAGGAGACAATTATTCATTCGTACAAAAATGAAGCTTCGAATTCGACTTATAGTTTGCTGAAAGATCGAAGCTTCATCGTGTAGGCTATTATTTCAGCCGAGCACAATGTTTCAATACAACACGAGGAGGAAATGTTTATGTCAAAGGTTGAAGAAATTCAAAATTATTTACAACAAAATCAAATTGATGCTGCTTTCATCACAACACCAGACAACGTTTTTTACGTTTCAGGCTTTAAAAGTAACCCACATGAGAGATTACTAGGCGTAATGGTTTTTAAAGAGGCAGAACCTTTTTTAATTTGTCCACAAATGGAGATCCCAGATGCAAAAGCTGCGGGTTGGTCCTATGAAGTCATTGGTCACCAAGATACTGAAAATTCAATGGAAGTTCTTGCACAAGCGATTAGAACCCGTCATGATAATCCATTAGCGTTTGCCATTGAAAAAGCACAACTAAATGTAGAACGCTTTGAAGCCCTACAAATCTCGTTCCCGCAAGCAAAATTTGTCCGCCTCGACGAAAAAATCAATGCTATGCGAGTGATTAAGGATGAAAATGAATTAGAAAAATTACGTAAGGCAGCTGAATTAGCTGACTACGCTATTGAAATCGGCTGTAAGGAAATCGCTGAAGGCAAAACGGAGATGGAAATCTTAACAGCCATTGAAAATGCAATTCAAGATAAGGGCTGCAAGATGTCCTTTGAGACAATGGTATTGAGTGGTCCTAAAACAGCCTCTCCTCACGGTACACCAGGTGCTCGCAAAATCGAAAAGGGTGATATGGTGTTATTCGACCTGGGCGTAATTTACGATGGTTATTGCTCTGATATTACACGTACGGTTGCCTTTGGTGAACCTAGTGAAGGACAAAAGGAAATCTACAACGCAGTACTTTCTGCTAACACAAATGCAATTGCAGCGGTAAAACCAGGTGTTCGTGCAATGGATTTAGATAAAATTGCTCGTGATACTATTTCCGAAGCAGGCTATGGTGAGTATTTCACACATCGACTTGGTCATGGACTCGGCATTTCTGTGCATGAATTTCCATCTGTAACAGGTGCCAACGACATGGCTATGGAGGAAGGCATGGTCTTCACAATTGAGCCAGGTATCTATAAATCTGATGTGACAGGTGTCCGTATTGAAGATGATGTTGTAGTAACAAAAGACGGAGTAGAAGTATTAACAAAATTCCCAAAAGATTTGATCGTACTATAATTCAAAATCCGGATACAAATACGCCAAGGCGAAATTGATTTAATGAATCCTATAGAAAAGGAAGGAAGCAACCAAAAGAGGTGCTTCCTTTTTTAGTATAAAGTATTGCGGCAAAACGAGGGGGTGATTTCCGTTCCGACTGGGCGCTTTGTAGCTTGAAACGGAAATCACCCCTCTTTTTGCTAAGAGCTCGACCTTCATTGCCACAATAGTTTTTCAACAATATGAAAGGAAGCAACCATAATGAAACATGGTGCTTCCTTTTATTATTTTACTTATTGAATTAACTCATCAACATTAACATATGGCAGACCTTGAGAATCTGCAACTGCCTTGTAAACGAGATGTCCATCTATAGTATTAACACCTTTTTTCAATGCAAGATTGTCAAGACATGCTTGGTTGTAACCCTTATTAGCAATTTGAAGCGCATAAGGAATTGTATTGTTTGTTAAAGCGATTGTCGAAGTACGTGGTACAGCACCAGGCATGTTCGCAACTGCATAATGCACAACGCCATGTTTTACATAAGTTGGGTCATCATGTGTCGTCACACGATCAGATGTCGCAAAAATACCACCTTGGTCAATTGCAATATCAACAACTACAGAGCCAGGTTGCATTGACTGAATCATTTCCTCAGAAACAAGCTTTGGTGCTTTGGCGCCAGGAATTAAAACAGCTCCAATTACTAAATCTGAGTTTTGCACAGATTCTGCAATATTATAAGGATTGGACATTAATGTTTGAACATCACGACCAAACAAATCCTCTAACTGACGTAAACGTTCTGGGCTTAAATCAATGACCGTTACATCTGCACCCATTCCGACAGCTATTTTCGCTGCATTTGTTCCAGCGATACCACCACCGATCACAGTTACTTTACCGCGTGGAACACCTGATACGCCGCCCAGTAAAATACCTTTACCTTCATGATTTTTCTCTAAAAATTGTGCGCCAATCTGCGTTGCCATTTTACCTGCAACCTCACTCATTGGTGTTAAAAGTGGTAAAGAACCATTTGCTAATTGTACAGTTTCATAAGCAATACCTACAACTTTTTTATTTAAAAGTGCCTGCGTTAACTCAAGCTCTGGCGCTAAATGTAAATACGTAAATAAGATTTGACCTTCATAGAAATAATCGTATTCTGATGCTACAGGTTCCTTTACTTTCATGATCATTTCTTGTGCCCATGCTTCTTTTGCCGACTCAACGATATGAGCACCTGCTGCCAGGTAGTCTGCATCTGTAAAACTTGAGCCCAAACCTGCTCCAGTTTCAATGTACACTTCATGCCCTGCATGTGTTAATGTTACAACTCCTGCTGGTGTCATGGCTACACGATTTTCATTGTTTTTAATCTCTTTTGGAATACCAATCTTCATATTTCCTATCCCCTTCCATTACCTAAAAAATAAGCATCAGTTTGTTACATACACTTCGATGTATTGATGCGCCCCTTGCATTTCCATATTACCAAACAAATAAAAAAAATGCTTTAATAAAAGTGATTATAGAAAAAATTTATATTATTCCTACAATATTAAAAACTCAAATTCAGGTGGCAATCTTTAGCCCGCGATGAAAGCAAATCGATTGGAGCACTTGAGTTGCACCATTTACTTGATGGCTCCCCTGGAAAGAATGTAACGAAATATAATTCTGCGAATATTACTTCATTCCCAAATGTTTTCTGTGCGAAAGCGCGCCCAGTCGGAACGGAAATCAACCACACGTTATGGTTATGAGCCAAATCACTGTAAATGCCTTCACTTTTTCACATTTATTCTTCCGGAAAGTATTTCCTTTAGAAAATCATTTGGTATAATCAAAATATACAAATCAGGGAGGTAATTCAAATGGCTAATCATTATAAAAGCATTGTAGTTGCAGTAGACGGTTCTAAGGAAGCTGAATACGCATTCCGTAAATCAATCGACGTTGCAAAACGTAACGAAGGTGCTGTCTTAAACCTAGTAAATGTTATTGACACTCGTTCATTCGCTGCAATCGAAGCATATGACCGTTCAATTGCTGAACGTGCTCAAGCATTCTCTGAAGAATTATTAAATGGTTACAAAAAACAAGCTGAAGATGAAGGCATTGCAAACGTTAACCTTGTAATTGAATACGGCTCACCAAAAAATATTATTACAAAAGAGCTTTCTAAAATTGTAGACGCAGACTTAATCATTTGTGGTGCAACTGGTCTAAATGCAGTAGAACGCTTCCTAATCGGTTCTGTATCTGAAGCAATTGTACGCTCAGCTAAATGTGATGTACTTGTTATCCGTACACCTGAAAATTAATATGTAGTACATAAAAAGGTATCCAATTTTGGATACCTTTTTTACTTATTTACCTTCTTGCCACATTTTCACTTTTTCAAAGAACATAGCAAGAGCTTGTTTATTTTGCATATTTGGTACTTTTGCTAACAATACCTCTTTAGGCGCTTTGAAATCCGCACCTTGTTTTTGCAAGATCACAATACTTTTTTCAAGTGCTTTATTGGCAAACATTGTATCTGGTAATTGAATAATTGCCTGAATCCAAGCATGCTTTTGAATGTATTTATGCAATTGTTTCGACTGCTCAGACTCAAAGAGATGGGTTGGTGCAAGGAAAAATAAGTAGCCTCCATCCTTTGTATAGTTAATGGACTGCTCAATAAATAAATGATGTGCATAACTCATTCCTTCTGAAGGGCATAATTCATAATCTAATGCGACATCTTCATTCGGATAATAGCCAACTGGTAAATCACAAACAATTGCATCGACAGGATTTACTAATAGATCTTGTAAAGCATCTTGGCGATATAATGAAACTGGTTGCTCTGTTAAATCAGCGGTAGCAGCAGCTAAACGAATAAGTAGCTCATCAACCTCTACACCCGTTGCTTCTATTTTCCCATCTAATAAATTCATAACTGTTAGTAGTAAATTTCCTGTACCTATTGCTGGATCTAAAATAGAAATTTTTTCGGTTTCTAGACGCTTCGCAAATATTTGCTCAACAAAATAACCAACTAATAACCCAAGAGTATCTGGTGTCATTTGGTGATTTGGTTGAGAGCCTTTTCGCATCCCTTTTAAAACAGCAATTTGAATCGCTTTACGCACATCTTCCTTTGACGCACCGTCTTGTGAAAAATCAACTTCCCCATCTAGCCATGCCTCTAAACCATCTAAAATACCCTCAAGTAACGTAGTATTATGTTCTTTTTCTATCTTTTCAGCATGTTCATTTAGCATACCAAATAATTTTTCGATATTTTCCATACATAACTTCCTTTCAAGCAGAAAAGAGCCGTGACAAAAACTTGTCACAGCCCCTTTGTCTAGTAATATCTTAGCCTAAAATCAATAAATTATGCTAGTGCTTTTACAGCTGCAATTGCCGCTTCATAGTTTGGATGGTTTGTTGCCTCAGAAACATATTCCACATATGCCACTTTGTCATTTGCATCCACAACAAATACTGCACGTGTTAGAAGACGTAACTCTTGGATATAGACACCGTATGCTTCACCAAATGACAGATCGCGGTGATCTGAAACTGTTTGAACAGCGTCAATACCAGCTGCACCACACCAACGTTTTTGAGCAAACGGAAGGTCAACAGATACTGTATAGATCACTACATTATCACCTAAGCTTGCTGCTTCTTCATTAAAACGACGTGTTTGCGCATCACATACACCAGTATCTAATGATGGTACTACACTAATTAAACGAATTTTCCCCTCTGAATCTTTTAAAGTGACAGGTGATAGATCATTCGCTAATACAGTGAAATTTGGTGCTTGGTCTCCAACCTTTACTTCATTACCTACAAGTGTTACTGGGCCATTTTTAAATGTTACTTGTGCCATATAAACGCCTCCTAATCTTCATATGTACATAATATTACTAAATGAAGGGAATTAAATGCAACTGAGACAGCTTACCAAAAAAATTAATGGTTTTAAAGAGTGCCCAGCCTTTACTCCAATCAATTTATATACAAGGTATATATTTTACAAAATTTGGAGCTATTCCCCAACAAACTAACCATTAATCACCACTATCACCGCAAAAATAAAGAGCTGTCTCAAGTAATGAGACAGCTCTAGCCACTATTCTTCGTTTTTTTCCTCTAGCTTTTCAGGTTCTGGTTTTTCCGCTTGAAGTACGGATTCAGTCTTTTCCTCTTTGATTGGCAAAGATGGTTGCACAACACTTTTTTCAATATAGACTTTTTCATGAACAACTGTTGTGTCTGCAAAATAATCATGTAGACCTTGATTGTTCGGTAAAATGACTATAAGAATATATAGGGGCATAAAAATGTTGTTAATGATGCGACCTATCCAATCACGGAATAACACATCTGACCAAGTCAGCTTCTCATGTTTTAATGAAATAACCCGTAATCCAAATATCATTTTCCCTAAGGTTTGCCCAAAAAATTTCGTCATTAATACGAAATAGCTGTAATAAAAAATAGCGGATATAATCGAAATTGGTGCATACCACACTGTTTCGGATAATGACCAATCCATTATATAAAAAATCGGGTTAACAAGAATTCCGATTACCGCTGTAATAATGAATCCATCCAATAAAAATGCCCAAAAACGTATCCAAAAGCCTGCCGTTTTTAATGCATAATTTTCATTTGTAATTGGCTTATCAATTAGGAGGGCATTCTCCATAGAGGGTGAACCTTGCATAACAATTTCATGGTTTGTCATTGTACTCCCTCCTTAG
Source organism: Lysinibacillus sp. RS11 (assembly GCF_042019215.1). NCBI lineage: Bacteria > Bacillati > Bacillota > Bacilli > Caryophanales > Bacillaceae > Lysinibacillus > Lysinibacillus sp. RS11. Next base: position 3,664,209 of record NZ_CP168124.1, read on the forward strand.
TATTCGCCATATAAGTACATCATTTTTGGTGCTTTATATTCCGTCATAATTTTCATCAACATTTTTTCTTCTGCTGATGGACCAAACATTGATCCAATCTTCATACCGACATACGATTGCAAACCACCCACATCATATGAATACTCAAATAATTGAGCATTCTCTAAACCAAAGTCTTCACGTAATGCCGCAACTGCTGCTTCCTCATCACCAATTTCATCAATTAATCCTGCTTCAAGAGCCTTCGTACCGCTAAGAATTCGACCATCGGCTACTTTTTTCACATCGGCTTCAGGCATATTACGCCCTTCTTCAACAATATCAACAAATTCTTCATATGATTCATTAATCATATCTTGCATCATAGCACGTTCTTCCGGTGTCACTTCACGCATTGGACTAAGCATATCCTTATGTGCACCAGATTTAAATGTTTCATATTTAAAACCAACTTTTTCAGCTAGTTTTTGATAATTAATAGATTGCATAATGACACCAATCGAACCAGTAATTGTATCACGTTGTGCAAATATTTTATCTGCAGGTGCTGAAATGTAATAACCACCTGATGCTGCCATAGAATCCATAGAAACATAGATTGGAATTTGTCGCTCCTCTTTAATTTTTAAGAGCTTTTTATAAATTTCTGCTGATTCCTTTACACCGCCACCTGGTGAATTAACACTTAAGACGATGCCTTGAACAGTATCATCATATAAAATATTATCTAATTGGTCTAAGAAAAATTGATGATCATACGCAACTGGTTGCCATAATGTACTTGAGCCAACATCTTGAATCGTACCATCAACCTTTAAGTATGCAATACGTTTATCCATATTGCCGTCTTCTTTAATCTCTTCCATTACCTCTAAATTATTCCCAGCTACCATACTATCAAAATTACTAAAGAAATCCGATTTAAAAATTGCAAATACGGTGTTAATCCCCAATGAAAATACTAATAAGACACCTGCAATTATTAAAGCAGCCCACCTTTTAACATTCATAAATTTCCGCCTCCTCATCACGTTATACGATTGACATTCTAATTTGTTTCATTTTTTTTGCAATAATAGGCGAATGTTTTAACCTATTCAACCTATATTACATTACCTAAAATCATGAAAAAAATCAAAGTTCATAAAAAAAGTACGAACTTTGATTTTCTTCAACATAATTCCCCAGGAAATTATTATTGACTACTTTATTGATTTTTTTCTTGTTCACGCAATTCGACACGACGAATTTTACCTGATGAAGTCTTTGGTAGTTCAGTTACAAATTCTATCGCACGAGGGTATTTATAAGGTGCTGTTAAAGTCTTTACATGATTTTGTAGTTTTTTAATCAGTTCTTCATTACCAATTTCTCCATCACGGAGCACTACAAATGCCTTTACAATATTTCCGCGAACTTCATCTGGACTCGCAACAACAGCAGTTTCTTTAACTGCTGTATGCTTCAATAATGCATCTTCTACTTCAAATGGACCTATCGTATAGCCAGAAGATATTATGACATCATCTCCACGTCCTTCAAACCAAAAATAACCATCTTCATCTTTATATGCACGATCTCCGGTAATATACCAATCGCCTCTAAATTGTAGATTTGTACGTTCTGGATCATGTAAATATTTTTTAAATAACGCAGGTGTTTCACGATGCACAGCAATGTCTCCAACTTCTCCAATTGCAACTGCCTTTCCGAAATCATCGATAATTTCAACAGTATTCCCCGGAGTAGGTTTACCCATCGAGCCAATTTTAGCCTTCGTCCCTACCATTGTACCAACAAGTAATGTATTTTCTGTTTGTCCATAGCCATCTCGTACTTGTAAATTCAAAACCTCCGAAAATACTTTTATCACTTCGCTATTTAATGGTTCACCTGCTGACACAGCCTGACGGACTGTACTTAAATTAAAATTTTGTAAACTTTCAAGTGCTGCCATAAATCGATATTCGGTTGGTGTACAGCACAGAATATTAATCTTGAATTTTTCAAGCAGTGTAAGGTATGTTGTCGCATCAAAGTGACCTTTGTAGACAAATGCTGTTGCACCACTTCCTAATGTAGCGAGAAACGGACTCCAAATCCATTTTTGCCAGCCTGGAGCTGCTGTAGCCCAAACAATGTCACCTTCTTGAACACCTAACCAATTCGGTGCAGTTGTTCGTAAGTGTGCATAACCCCAGCTATGTGTATGTACCGCTGCCTTTGGATTTCCTGTTGTACCACTCGTATAAGCTAAAAATGCAATGTCAGTACTTTTAGTAGGTGTGGAGCTTATGTAGGTTGTTGGTTGGCTTTGCATTTTTTCAAACAACGGCTGCCAAGATTCATGTGCATGACCAATGACAAATTGCTGTATGCCTTGCGAATTTTTAACAGCATCAAATTGCTCAATATAAGGCTCAAATACAACAACGCCTTTTGCGTTTGCGTGATTGATGCGATATTCAATATCCTTAGTTCTCAACATTTCTGAGCTTGGTATAATTGTTAACCCAGCCTTCAAGGCTCCAAGATAAACGATATACGCTTCAACTGATCTTGGCACCATGACTAAAATAACATCACCTTTTGTTAAACCATGTGATGTAAATACATGAGCTGCCTGATTAGCCTTTTCAAGTAAACAAGCATATGTAATGTACTGAATTTCTTCGTTTTCGTTATAAACTATTAATGCGCATTTTGTAGAATCCTGTGCATATTTTTCGATTTCCTCTGAAATGTTATACCACTCTGGTGCGATTAAATCTTGTCGTTTCATGGCAAATGCCCCCTTTTGCTATGCTCATTATAAAACTCCAATTTCATCATTTTCAATGAAAGGCACTCTAATTTGTTAAAGTCATGACAACTATCATGCTCTCCTATATGGCATCAGTCACGTCTTCGTTCAAAAAAACTCTCTATTGAATACGAAAGAAAAATATGGTACATTTTGGTCAACTAAAAGCATAATTGCAGGGGGACTCATTTAGAGTTGAGAAGGTAAAACCTGACCCTTTGAACCTGTTAGTTAATACTGACGTAGGGAGCAATTCACATCTAATTACTGATGAAAGGCTCTTTTGCGTGTTTTTTCTGCACGAAAAAGAGCCTTTTTTGCACGCTTACGTCCATCCAATAAGGAGGACATAAATTGATATTTCATACGATCCGTAAACGAAATCCACTTATTCATTGCATTACTAATTATGTTGTAGCTAATTTCCAAGCAAATGGCTTATTAGCAATAGGTGCTTCTCCAGTAATGGCCGATGACAGTCATGAGGTTGAAGAAATGGTCGCTATTGCCTCAGGCTTATTGATAAATATCGGTACCCTAAATAATCAAATGAAAAAATCCATGCTACTCGCAGGAAAAAAAGCTAATGCTCTGGGCATTCCCATTGTTTTAGATCCTGTTGCTGCAGGTGCAACAACTTACCGTAAACAGACGGTACAGCAATTATTAAAGGAAATAAAATTTGCAGCTATTCGTTGTAATGTTGGAGAGCTTGCGGCGATTGCCAATGTAGACTGGCAACAAAAAGGCGTAGATAGTGGTACTGGTTCAATTTCTTTAGAAATTGAGGCAAAGCAAATAGCTCAACTCTACAATTGTATTGTTATTGTGACCGGTGAAAAGGATTTTATAACTGATGGCGAACATCAGCAATGGATTACAGGTGGAAATTCTCAAATGACAGAAGTCACCGGAACAGGTTGCTTATTAAGTGCAATTTGTTGCGCTGCTTACTCCACAGGGAATGAACCATATAACCAATTAGTCGATGCATTATCACTTTATAAAAAAGTGGCAGAACAAGCTTCTTCTTCCACAGATTACATTGGCGATTTTCAAATTACAGTATTGAATGAATTACATCGCCTTTCCAAGGATGGTGAAAAATAATGCATATTGTAACAACAATTGCTGGTTCAGATAGTGGTGGCGGCGCAGGCATACAGGCTGATTTAAAAACATTTCAGGAATTAAAGGTCTTTGGAACATCTGTTATTACAGCTTTGACTGCCCAGAACACACTTGGTGTATCCGATGTCTTACCAATTGAAGTTAGCTTTGTTGAAAAACAACTTAAAGCACTAATCGAGGATTTTTCAATTAGTGCTGTTAAAACAGGAATGCTATTTTCCTCAGAAATCATTCAATCAATCGCACGTATTTTGGCTGAAGTTAATATTCCGCTAATTGTTGATCCTGTCATGATTGCAAAAGGTGGCGAAAGCTTATTACAGCAAGAAGCAATTGTAGCATTATGTAGTTATTTACTTCCTTTAGCAACAATCGTTACACCAAACATACCTGAAGCTGAAACACTTACCGGAAGAAAAATCAAAACGTTTGCAGATATTCAAGACGCGGCACACACCCTATTACAAAAGGGTTTACAATGTGTCATCATTAAAGGTGGTCATTTAACGGATAACGATTATGCAATTGATTATGTATTTTTTAAAGATGGCAAATCATTTTCCATGCAGTCCTCGCGTATTGCAACAAAAAATACACACGGAACAGGCTGTACGTTCTCTGCCGCACTCACTGCGTTTATTGGACGAGGATTTTCTATAAAAGAAGCGATTGTGGAAGCCAAAAAATATATTCAATTAGCCATAACTTATGATTTATCGATTGGCAATGGGCATGGTCCAACAAATCATTTTGCTTATCAAAAATATAAGGAGTCGTGTGAGGTGATCATTCATGAAACGTGATAATTTACAGCTATACTTTATTATGGGTACAAGTAATGTTTTAATTCAAAAGCCATTAAACGTTCTAGAGAAGGCTTTACAATCTGGAATTACCATGTTTCAATTTCGTGAAAAAGGACCGAATACACTCACTGGGCAAGCCTATGAAAATTTTGCGCAAGAATGTCAAAAGCTCTGTCAACAGTATAATGTTCCGTTTATTGTTAATGATGATGTAGAGCTCGCTGTGAAACTTGGTGCAGATGGTGTTCATATTGGACAAGAAGATTTGCCTGTGTCGATGGTACGCGAAAAAATTGGTAGCATGATTTTAGGTGTTTCTGTTCATTCACAAGCTGAATTACAAACTGCTCTACAATACGGTGCGGATTATGTAGGAATTGGTCCTATTTTTGCAACCTCTTCTAAAAAGGACGCCAAGCCACCTAGTGGGACAAAATTTTTACAGCAAGTTCGCATACAATACCCCGAACTCCCCATTGTTGCAATAGGAGGACTAAATTGCTCGAATGCCCATACAGCATTTAAAGCTGGTGCAGATGGAATTGCTGTTATTTCTGCAATTTGTGAAAGTGAAGATATTTCAAATACAATCTCTACACTTAAATCATTTTCAATATTGGATAAAAAAATCAAAATCTAACCAAACTAAAACCAGTGCCTTTTACGGTCACTGGTTTTAAGTTTAATAAATGCTGTTTAAGCAATTATTGGTTGTTGTTTGGCATACCTTTTAATTGAGATTCTGCCATTTGTACAAGACGTTTAGTGATTTCACCGCCAACGGAACCGTTAGCACGAGCTGAAGCGTCAGCCCCTAATTGAACACCAAATTCTTGTGCAATTTCGTATTTCATTTGATCTAGTGCTTGTTGTACACCAGGTACTGCAAGCTTGTTTGAACTGCGGTTGTTGTTTGAAGTCATGTCTCTCACCTCCTTGTGAATATAGAATGTGCGATATTAGATTTTTAATACGAAAATTTTATAGGTAAATTGTACCTCAGAAGGAAACCAACTAAAAAAGCCGACTCAAAATGCACTTTTGAGTCGGCTCGCAAATTTCTTCTATAGAAGATCTGCAAATTTATCTGCTTCTTGCTCTTTTTTCGGGAAAATATAGACCTCACGATTTTTCACTGCTCGTTCAATTAGTTCATCAAAATCCGAGAAGCTTTCATAATGCTCAACCTTTTCAAGCTTTGGTTTTGTTTTTGGACTTGCAGGAGTAAAAATTGTACAGCAATCTTCAAATGGCTGGATAGACGTTTCGTATGTGCCAATTTTCTCTGCAATATCGATAATTTCTAATTTATCAGATGAGATTAATGGGCGTAAAATTGGTGTGTTGGTTACGGCATTGATAGCTGTTAGGCTTTCAAGCGTTTGACTTGCTACTTGACCAAGACTTTCACCTGTAACAATTGCTAGTGCACCAATTTCTTCACGTACTTTATCTGCGACTTTTAACATCATACGGCGAGTTGTTGTCATCGATACATTAGAAGGTACTTTTTCTTTAATAAGAACTTGAATTTCAGTGAAAGGAATGACATGTAAACGTATACTAGCTCCAAATTTCGTTAATTCATTAGCAAGCACCTTTACTTTTTCCAATGAATTTTGGCTTGTATACGGTGGGCTAAAGAAGTGAATCGCCTCTAAGCGCACTCCTCGTTTCATCATTGAATAACCAGCAACAGGACTATCTATACCACCAGAAAGCATTAATAGAGATTTTCCGTTTGAACCTACTGGCATTCCACCTGCACCCGGAATAACTTGTGCCATCATATATGTTGCATCATGGCGAACTTCTACTCGAAGCTCGATATCGGGTTGCTTCACTTTTACTGATAAGTTTTTAAACTGCGGTAAAACATAACCACCAATTTCACGTTGAATGGCATGAGATTCTAAAGGAAATGTTTTATCTGTACGCTTTACTTCTACTTTAAAAGTACGTTGTTCATTTTTAAATGTATCCATAATAGTTATCGCAAGCTTTTTCATTGCTTCCATATCTTTTTCACATGCAGCAACTGGACTAAATGATTGAATGCCAAAAATTTTGGGTAATCCTTTTACTAGAACGTCCATTTGTTCTTCATTTTGAATGGCAATAAACATACGATCACGCTCTGTACGAATGTGTAAGTGTCCTAAATCTGCAAATGCATGACGAATATTCTCACGTAAACGGCGAATAAAGTCCATTTTATTGCGTCCTTTTGTAGAAAGCTCGCCATATCGAATTAAAATTTCTTTCCAAATCATTATTTATATTCTCCTTTAAGTTCCATCAATACTTCATCTAATACTTGTTTAAACTTTATTATATCTTCATCTGTTACATATGCACCAAAGCTTATACGAATGACACCCTTTTTAAAATGTTCATCAAGATTTAGCGCTTCAACAACATGACTTGTTTTTGTTTGCTTTGATGAACAAGCACTAGATGTCGATACAATAACATTACGTTTTTGCATTGCATTAATGATGACTTCACCTTTTAAATCGCGAATACTAAAAGATAAAATATGTGCAGCTCCCTGTGGTGTCGATAAAATATGCACTGCTTCCCCATATCCATGTAATTGTGTGCAAATTTCTTCATACCATTGGCGGTATTTTTTCGCTCGGTCATTCATCGTCTCTACTGCTACTCGGGCCGCTTTAGATAGTGCGACAGCCTGCGGGACAGCTACAGTTCCACTACGTAAACCAAACTCCTGCCCTCCGCCAAGTGCATAAGGTTGCCATTTCATTTTTTTGCGGAATGCTAATACGCCTGAGCCTTTAAAGCCATGAATTTTGTGGCCAGAAATTGAAATACAGTCTGGTCCCTCGTCATCGTTAAATGATATCGGTAATTTTCCAAAGCTTTGTACGGCATCAATGTGAAAAGCTGCTCGACTCGACTCATGGATAATTTTCGCAGCTTCAACAATTGGTTGAATAGCCCCCATTTCATTATTTACATGCATCATACTTACTAAAATGGTATCCTTACGCACTTTTGCGCGAAGCTCCTCTAAAGAAATAACGCCATTTTCATCGACTTGCAAATAGTCTACGTCAAAGCCCTCTTGGTCAAGCTGCTTAACAGATTCTAGCACAGATGGATGTTCAATTTCAGTTGTTAAAATATGATTTCCTTTATGTGTATTGCTACGTGCTAAACCTAATATAGCTGCGTTATTGGATTCAGTTCCACCTGATGTAAATAGCACATTTTTTGCTTCTGTATGCAAAATATCTGCTACTTGCTCACGTGCACGCATTAATAATTCGTTGGATTCAACACCCATTGCATGAATGGAAGCAGGATTGGCATAATACTGCTCATTCACTACCATAAATGCTTGCATAACCTCTTTTAAAGGTTTTGTTGTTGCACTATTGTCTAAATAGATTGTATTAACTTCCATTAATATTCACACACTTTCAAAACGTTGATTTAACGGTATTTATCATAACGCAATCTTCGGCAATTGACTACTAACTTTAACAATTATCCTAATTTAATCACTTATTTGTTTGCTTTTAATGTGAAAAACCCCCCTTTATAGAGTGGCATCTAAAGACTTGCTATGAACGTCTCTGGCTAAAAATTAAGCAGCATAAAAAATTGGATTTTTGCATTGTTAGGCTCATCATCATCACGTGTAGTTGATTTCCGTTGCTGTCGCTTCGCTTTCGCACAAAAAACACCTGTTGGCCTGAGACCTTAATTGACTAGTTGATTCATTAACCTTTTTTCATAGTTATAAATTCAGTTGATGCTGTGAATTCCATGACTTTTTTAAAGCCTAATTTTTCGTAAAGGTGAATTGCTCTTGTATTGAATGTAACTACTGTTAAACGAAGAGGACTATGATTTTCTTGCTGTAGCTGATTTAATATAAATGAAAAAAATTCTGAACCATAACCTTTTCCTGTTAGCTCAGGCTTCATCCCAATCCCAACATCAATGCACTCATCTAAATACGCACCATAATCACGTCCTTTAGGTACTTGTGCAGCTGTTCCTGTACAGTAAAAACCGACTAGCTCTTCTTTATCATTGAAAATTGAATAATACGGACTTTCTAGAAATTCTTTTAGCGATTCATCGCATAGATCATTATTATAAAAATCATATGGTTCCTCATATTTCCAATTCAAAATGTCAGTCGCATAAATTTCATTCATTTCTCGAATATAAAATTGCATTATGAACACCTCTATTTTTCTTTTTAATCAAAAATTGAGATAAGGTACAATGTGAAGCTTCCCGTTATTTATGTCCAAGAGCACACGCAAAAGCACGAAAAGTCGTATAAACACCCCAATAAATTGGCTTTTTAATAAAAAAACTGTCTAAAAAGTAATAACTATACCTTTTAGACAGCTGATGTAATTCTTTATTTACTTACTACTGTTTCATCTGCTACAAGTTCTTGAATTCGCTTTAAAGCGCCAGGCTCCATCTCTTCCACTGCCGTTCCAGCCTCTTCTAGTGCTTTGGAATAACGGAATTGATGGAAAGCTTCTTCGGCTTCTTTTAAACGCGCATGCAATTTTGCATTTGTAGCACGATGACGATTACCGTACTGAATAATACGTTCAATCAGCATTACATTTTCAATCAATTCATGTGCTTTTGACTTTACGTCCTCCACACAAAGTGTTGCTGCATTTAAATTATTATGAACCGTTCCCATGTTAAGAGGTACCTCTTGCAAACTTTGCATAACTACATAAATGTGCTCTGCTGCCTCATCTAGACGTGCATCCATCTCCTCAGGGATACCTGGAATATTAGCCTTATTCAATAACCTGTCTGTTTCTTGTAAAATTTTCTTTAAACTTTCTACTTGCGCACGAGCCTTGTTTTCATCAATTCGCAGCTTCTTCATCGTATTCGATAAATGTCCTTGCTCCTCATGAATACGTTCAAGCTCATCATTAATTTCAATCAATTCTTCCTGCAAACTTGAAGATGCAGATTTTTCTTCTTTAACACGCATTGCCAATAAATCATAGCGACGTTGTAAAGCTTCTAATTGCTTTAATGCAGCTTTTGGAATATCTGCATCTTTTTCATTTAGATGATAGCTTTGCTGCACAAAGGTTGCTTCATCACTTACTAATCTTGTTGAATTAATAACATTAGTAATCGAGCTTAATAAACGATCACAATTTTGGTCAACGTAATTTTTAGCAATAACCTCTTTTTCAAGCAGGTCGTAATATTGATCAATCTCTTCATTTATTTCAGCAACACGTGGCTTAACAGCTGTTAAGTTAAGCTCTGCTAATTCATTTTTTAATGTTGCAAATTCCTCATCAAATTTATCCAGCGCTTTAGTTAGTTCTAAATGCTGTAAGTAATAGGATTGCTCCTCCATTTCACGCTGACCACTGCGTAATTCCTGTACAGCTCCTGGTAGCTTTACTTGCAATTCAGTCAAAATTGTTGGTACATCATTAATGTATTCAAATGTCTGTTGCGATTCTTGATTTAAGCTAATAACAATTTCTCGCGCCTGCAAATAGTTCCCTTCGCTAGTGAGCACATCAAATTCTTCAAACTTTTGAACGAACGTCTCTAACTTTTTCTCTAGCGCTGGTAATGCGACGCCGAACGAATGTTGGTGCGCTAACAATGTTTTACGCGCAGAGCGATAATATTCTTTTAATTGTTCAATTTCAATACGATTTTTTTCTTCGCTACCAATTAATTCATTTAGTTCTTCCAAGATTTTATCTTTATCTTGTTCACATTTTGCAATGTAATCTTCTATCTCACGTTCAATTAATGTTGCTTTCTTAAAACGAAGTCTATTGATTTGATCCTCTGCATCAAATAAAAGCGAATCAATTTTTGTCATATGTACATCGATGACTTCATCCCAACTATTGCGCCACCGTTCAAACATCTCTTCTGTTTCACCGTTCATGTTTAAAGATTTAACTTTCGAAATTTCTTCATTTATGGGATTGTTTTGTATTTGTGATTTTTCATTTTCAAGTTCAGCAATAATTACTGTATGTTTTCGTCGCATCATAAATCCTACTATTGCTAAAATTAATAGTAGGATAACTGGAATGATGATATACTCCATCGTAAGCCCCCTATTCTAAAATCAATATCGCCTTGGCGTAATTACGTCCAGATTTTGAATTGTGTTTGCACAATTCATTCCTTTCAAAATCCGTGACATCCGCCGGAGGCTTTATCTTCATTCAGTAGGTGTTTGGACACCACTAAAAAGAAACCTCATCTGCATTCATCTCATCACCTTGAGAGGTGGAAGTCTTCTGCTGAATGAAGATAAACGAATTGGCTAGTTGTATTTATTATATACTATGTTTTCGCCTTTTGTACTAAAATTTGAGTGTTTTTGTGTATTTATGCCTTTTCAAAATGACAATACTTAAATTTTGAACAACTGGCGTACTAAAAATCGTTATTATCCAAAATCTAAAGGAGTGGTAACTTTATGAAACGTGACGGCCATATTCATACCCCTTACTGTCCACATGGTACTTCGGATTCGTTTAAAGAATATATTGAAAAAGCAATCGCTCATAACTTTACACATATTACCTTCACAGAACACGCTCCATTACCATCGAGTTTTGTAGACCCTACACCAGAGCAAGATAGTGGGATGAATCCAGAATTTTTAATGCCTTATTTTGAAGATTTGCAAAGCCTTCAAAAGGAGTACGCACAAGACATTCGCATTGGAATTGGTTTAGAGATTGACTATATTCAAGGTTTTGAACAAGAAACTCGTCAATTTCTTGACACATTTGGACACTTTTTAGACGATTCTATTTTATCGGTCCATTTCTTACAATGGCAAAATACCTTTGAATGCATAGATTTTTCTCCAGAAAATTTTATAACTTTTTCAAAAAAAGTGGGTTCTATTAAACAGGTGTATGATTTGTATTATGATACTGTCCTACAATCGATTAAAGCAGATTTAGGACAATATAAGCCTAAGCGCATTGGACATCCTTCACTAATTCACAAATTTCAATTAGCACATATGGTGAAAATTGATGACTCTATGCGGATTCGAGAAGTTTTAGATTTAATGAAGGAAGAAGGCTATGAGCTAGACTTAAATAGCGCTGGTTTAAGTAAAACATATTGTCAGGAACCTTATCCACCATTTTCCTTTATCGATTATAGTAAATCTATTGGGCTACCAATTGTTTTTGGTTCAGATGCTCATAGTGTGACTGATTTACATCAACACTATCAAGTTATATATCCAAAATAAATAACTTTCAAACGAGGTGCTTTATGTTTACACAAATTAATTATGAAGGATCTGTTGCAGAGCAATATGATACATTAGCAAAACAATTAGATGCACTGCTGACAGGAGAAAGCGATCGCATTGCTAATTTCAGTAACGCTTCTGCATTACTGAATCAATTTCTAACAAACATTAACTGGGTTGGTTTTTATTTATTACAAGGAGAGGAACTCGTATTAGGCCCATTCCAAGGCTTACCTGCCTGCGTTAGAATACCAATCGGACGCGGTGTTTGTGGCACAGCTGTAGAAAAAGAAGAAACAATGGTCATCAAAGATGTACATGCCTTTCCAGGGCATATAGCCTGCGACGCCGCTTCCCAATCCGAAATCGTTATTCCCTTGATTAAAGAAGGCGTTGTACTTGGTGTTCTTGACATCGACAGTCCAATCATCAATCGCTTTTCTAAGGAGGATCAAGAGGGGTTAGAGCTATTTGTAAAAACCTTACTCCTGCATTTATAAAAAATGCCCTGAAATGATTTATTGTCATTTCAGGGCATTTCAGCATATAAGGATGGCTGACATTTTATTTCAAAAACATCTGTTTACTTTTTCACATTATGAATTTGTTTGGCAGAATCGATCATGAATACAAAATCGATTTTTACCACTGTTTTTCGCTTCATATAGAGCAGTATCTGCATATGAAAAAACAGATTGAAACGCTGGACGGTACTGTTCATCCCACGTTATGAGACCAGCTGAAATTGTCACCTGAGGATCCGTTGCATTTGGAATGACTGCAACGATTGCTGTTGTCAATTCAATTGCTTCTTTCTCATCAATATTTGGGACACACACGGACATTTCTTCTCCACCCCAGCGTGCACAAATACCACGATCTCCAATCGTTTCTTTTAACTTTAACGCAATTTGCATAAGAATCTTATCACCAATTTGATGACCATACGTATCATTAATGTATTTAAAATTATCAATATCAATGAGTAAGAACATCCCTGATTGATCTTTTTCAAGCGATTTCTCTACATATTGGTCTAAATAACTTCTAGCATACAATTTTGTCAAATGATCCAAATCTACCATTTCTTGAAGTTGATTTCGTAATATTGAGTTTGCAATGGCTAAAGAAGAGTGGTGGATTAATGATTGCATTAATTTAAAGCTATCAAATGAAAAGAAATACGGCTCCTTGTGTAACACAATACTAAACCCATTAATTTTTTCTTCCATTAAGATTGGGATTGCCATAATTGAACGATAATCAATTTGATTAGAGGTTAATCGACTGAAATCAGCAATAAACAGTGGATCATTGGTATGTTCAAAATGTTGTTCAACATGTTTTATATATGTTTGACCCTTCTCTGAATTGAATAAAGCTGTACTAGCATCTGTCACTTCAAAGGAGTCATTATGTTTAAAAGCGAAACAAACTTCCATTGGTTGCAAGGATTTCAACTGTTTTTGTAGAAAAAGTAACATTTCATGAATATCAATCCTCATATTTAAACGATGCGAGGTTTCATTGATGAGTTGTAAGTCACTTACGAGGCGATGCGATTGATGATATAGTTTTGCATTTTCAAGTGCGTTTCCAGATGCTTGTGCTAGCATACGTACAAAATCCTTTTCAGTCGTTGTAAAAAGATATGATGTAGGTGCACCTACTTGTAAAATACCATAAATAGCTTGTCTCCCTTTTATTGGAGCATTTAATAATCGACAATTCAAATCGCTTGCAAGCTCTGTCGTTAGTTCTCCTGAGACAAAAGCCTCAATCGTTGCAGGTCTTTCAGATAAGTAATCGAAAAGCTTAATATCGATAGTCGTACGGCGGTCTTGATCATTTGATAGTATAAGCTCCACATTAAACTCTGGGAAATTATCCTTTATATTTTTCAAGACATTTTCTAAAATTAAATCAATATCCATTGTCGAATGAAATAAGTCTGTCATATTATACAATTTTCTATATTGATCTTCATTCACTTTTAGTTCTAAATTTTCTCTGATCATCTGTAGAACCTTCGTAAGGGTTTCCACACACTCTTCCCCATAATCTGAAGTCATAAAATCTGTCCAAGCATCTGTCGCCTCTACAAGTAGCACACCAATTGGAGTTTTGCCCTCTGCTTGGAATAGCACCAAATCTGTCATCATATTATAAGCTTCTTTTTCTTTTAATATATAAGGAATTTTCACCACATTTTGTTGATAAAAACTAGCTTCAACCATTTGCCATGACACAGCATTTAGTTTTGTTTCGATTGTTAAAGCAGCCATCTCTTCAACAGGTATTAAAGAATTACTGTCAAAACTGAGAAAAGCAGCATTTACAATCCCCAAGCGCTTCTTTAGACACTGTTTTAATGAATAAAAATACTCATTAAAACTGGCTTGTGCTTTAGAATTCACCCAAAAGCTCAAAACATCTGATTGTATATATTTTAGCGTTTGTAAATGGTCTGTCATGAAATCACCTTTTCTATATAACATCCAATAAATTACTATTAACTTATAGTACATTATACATAATTTGTGTCATTTTGACTATGTTATTCTATTTTACTTTTATATTTTACATTTTCACTGCATCATTGAACTATACCGGAGTTGCACGAACTGTATATAGAGGAAATTATTACTACATATCTTTTTCGAAAATAGTTAGTGTAATAATTGACGTCTATGTAAGAAGCAGTTACAATGTAGTTTGTGTAAAATAAACGCAGCAGTGGTATAAGCTTATTACTGTATTTTATTCCTCTATTTCATTTAGTATAGCTAAACAGAATAGATGGTGTATTGTGTAACCTAATGGCTGCATAGGCGAAAGTACATGAAAATAAAATGCGTATAAGAATGGGTACTACTGGTTTTTGTTTTACAACAAAAAAACCAAATTTAAAGGAGGAGACAACAATATGTCTCGTTATACAGGTCCATCTTGGAAATTATCACGTCGTCTTGGTATCTCACTAAGCGGTACAGGTAAAGAAATCGAAAAACGCCCTTACGCACCAGGTCAACACGGTCCAAACCAACGTAAAAAATTATCAGAATACGGTTTACAACTTCAAGAAAAACAAAAACTTCGTCACATGTACGGCATGAACGAACGTCAATTCCGTACTCTATTCGACCGCGCTGGTAAAATGAAAGGTGTTCACGGTGAAAACTTCATGGTTCTTCTTGAAACTCGCCTTGACAACCTAGTTTACCGTTTAGGTTTAGCTCGTACTCGTCGTGGATCTCGTCAATTAGTAAACCACGGCCACATCTTAGTAGATGGCAAACGCGTTGATATTCCTTCATACAGCGTAAAACCAGGTCAAACGATTTCTCTTCGTGAAAAATCTCAAAACCTTGCTGTAGTAGCAGAAGCAATCGAAGTAAACAACTTCGTACCTGACTACTTAACATTTGATGCTGACAAAAAAGAAGGTACATTCACTCGCCTTCCAGAGCGTTCTGAATTATCAGCTGAAATCAACGAAGCATTCATCGTAGAGTACTACTCTCGTTAATTAAATTACTCTGCAAAGAGTAGTTTAAAAAACCCTAGAAAACCTTTTATATCAAGGTTCTCTAGGGTTTTTGCTTTTTATCAACAATGCACAATCATGCATTAATTATTGTTATTTTGGGGCAGACATTGGGGCTGAATTGGGGCTAATAAAATACGGCGAGTGTGTGTACAGGAATGTGTGAGTGAGATTGAGGCTTATTGCTTCAATCTTTTTTGTTTCCAATTATAGGAATGCCATAAAAAATAGCACTGCTTGGAACAGTGCATTACTTGGGTCTTGTTATATAAAATAGCGACATGAAAGCCCTCATTATATCTTACTTACAACTTTCATTAAAACATAATCAAAAAATCGCTTTTTTTATTTCATCTTTTAGTCTGTTGACCATCGGCGTTGGCCAATGGTTTATTATTGGCTCTAATTTTCCAAAGTCGAATTTTCCTTTTATCCTATCGTGTTCAAAAATCACTACCTCACTTACTAATTGATTTCCTTGTCTTACATCTTCTACAAGTACAGGATAAAATGGGTCGTCAAATTGGTCTGTTAGTGGTATTATTCTATAATAAAACGACATTGAAATTCACCTTCCTTTAGTCTTTCTTTATATTAGGCAAAATTAATACTACCTTGTCGTAGTAATCTCATATCTCCTTCACTCTAAAATTTTGGGTGATGTCTTTTTTATGCCTTCCTCAAAACAAGGAAGCCCTCAATTTCATGAAATACAATGCCTAACTTTTTAAACACAACTTTTCCAACTTGCAAAGTGAAAAACCAAACCTATAATCTCTATGTAATAATTCTCTGGGCAAAACCAACCGCTACTATAAATGGTCCATTCACTTGAAATTCATAAGGAGATGAGCTTAACATTGTGACATTAGGATCATTAATAAAATTGGTAGTCTGCCCTCCCATTACTGCTCTATTTTTGGCTGAGATTATTATAGTATCAAGCCCAAATGTAGCTACATTATACTTAATAATTTCAGTATACTTTTTATCAAAAATTATATTGTATACTGCACTGTCGATTTCATCTATCAAAATACCATTGTCCTTATAATTTTTTATTAGTTCATCTTTAGTCATTATTTTCACCTTCAATCGAGTTATTTTGTACTATTTTAACATATAATCCTTTTGATGTAATTAAATCATTTTGTCCCTTCAAGGTTTATCAGAAATGTCGATAACTCATTTAAGAAGCAGCTACCACTTCTGCTCCCTTTTCCGTTATAATAAGTTGCTACTTCTTCAAAGCTTTCTGGTTCTCTACTAAACTCTTTAATAAATGTTTTTATGTTGTTTTCTATAGAAAAGTAGTTCCACAACCCTCTGTGTTGTTTATTCAAGCTTAGAAGCTACATCGATTTCTCTAAATCGCCTTTAAATATTGTGTTGAATAGTTCTTCCGAATGATTGTTAATTGCTTCAACTTCTTTTGCTATTTCTTTAAACAATGGATAGAATCCCATATCGATTAAACGAACAGTATCACGTATTTCATTAATTGATAAATATGACATGCCAGGATCTTTATCCCAACCTTTATAAATGATTTCATCAATTCTTTCCATTAGCCTTGATACTGCATTCTTCACAACCTCTAATTGAATCATCTGTGCTGATAAGTTATATACATTACCGCTATTTTCTTGTACAACTGTTTCTAATGTGTGTTGTGTATGTTGCTGCATGTTTTCATTCCCCTTTTTCGTCTATGTTTTATTTAGTTGAGACTGCATTCAAAAGTAATTGTTTGTTATGATCAGACATTACACGCCATTCTTTAACCGTTACTTTCATGTGTCTTCACTTCCTTCATATTTAAAATACTTCTGTTGGTTCATCTCTATCAGTCAGCCAGTTGTAGAAAGGTACTGGACGTACATTTTTAGGCTTTTTCTTAGCATATGATGTATTCGTTGTTGGATTCTTACCTATATGCTGTACTGCTTTGTTATGAGCTCCTATGAATACTGCACGTAATGTCTTTGTAACTGTCAGCACACCGTCTCTAATATCGTTGGCCATTTTAAAAATAATGTTTTTTGCCAAAATGAATTCCTGAATGTTACTTACATTAGATGCTAGTACCACTTTATGCAGATCATCCTTAAATTTATCTGGGATAGGTAATGAATGCATAAAATCAAATAGCATTTGTTGATACTCATTCATGAACTCTTTGCACGCTTCCCTATCGGCATGAGCCAGGTTATAAGTTTTTTGTAATGGAACAACCTCACATTCCTCAAAAGGCTCGCCAGGATCTTCGCATATTTCAGATTGGATAGGCAAAATAATATAGATGTTTGCACCACGTCCTCCCTTTATCTTCGTTGTTGTTTGTTTTTTGATAATCCCTAGTGATTCCAATTTTGAAATGGCTCTATAAACTGTCTTTGTGCTAATCTCCAATGATGTTGCGATTGTGGAAGCTTTTAAATGACATACCCCTGGATGTTCCAAAGCATGACTAGCAAGCTTGAAAACGATGGCACGTTCTGATTCAGTCAAATCGTAGTAGTGTGCTGCAATGTGATTCTCTACAGCTGTATCCATGTCTGCTATTGATTCAAATGTTGTATATTGTGCTAAGTATTCAAATGCCATCGTTTTCACCTCACTTTCTATCACCAAATAAATTAATAAACTACATGTACATTTCCATCTTCTCGAATTTGTACAGGTTGTCCGTCTACATCATCAAAATAAACTTTTCCCCAACCTTCGATATGTTCCCAGTAACCTAAATTGTATTTGTCACCATATCTCTTTTTGAAATACTCTCTAGCTTCTTTGTAGTCCTTGAATTTCGGAAAATTTGCTTCATCTTCTCTTGAAATTTTAAAACCAAAGTATGTCATAGTGTTTCACCTCTCTTTCCTGCAGCAAGTGAGTAATTTTCTATGATAAATAAACCCCAACACATTAACCTTACAAGGTTAATATATCACCACGAAAAGTTATTGTAAAGTTAAATTTTAACCCCGCAAGGTTACTTTTTAATATTTTCAAAAACTATTTAACTTCAAAAGTGATATAATTAAAGTTAAAAAAGAGGTATTGTAATGGCTATAAAATCAAATTTAAGAATTTTAATGGCTGAGCATCGTATTGATGGAATATCAGAATTAATGGCAAAGTCAGGACTTAGTAGAAATGCTATTAATCGATTGTATAAAGGGACTGAAGAGGAGATGAAATCAACAAATTTAAAAACCTTGATAACTCTATGTGAAGTTTTTGAATGTAAACTATCAGATTTACTAGAATTCACTCCAGATTCCACAAAGTAAGATCAACACATAAAAAGGACGCCCAATAACCCAGGTGTCCTTTTAAGTTTTTCTAAATTATTTCATTCGGTATTCATTAACCATTTTTCGATTGTAGGTCTGTAAAATAAAATTCTTCCCCTCACTTTTATATGTGGAATTTCATTTTGACGAACCATAGTATAAATCGTTGTGGTGCTTACTTGTAATTCTTCTGCTATTTCATCTACAGTCATTGTCATTTTTTTATCAGAGTCCACAATTATTTTTTCAGGTTCCATAGTTATTTTTTTATCGGGTTCCACAATTATAGGGTGGTCAACTTGTGGTGTAGGAGGCTTAATTAATTCAACTTCTAGATCAGCCGGTAGCTCTATTAATAATTCTAATTTCAAATATTGTTTCATGGGCACGCTCCAATCATTTTTTTATTATCATTGCCAATTATTAAGCTGTATAAAATATAAAAAACACTCTTGGTTCATCATGCAGCTGAAAGTGTTTTTCTTTTGGCTATAATAAAAAGCAACCACATTTCTGCAGCTGCTTGATTATATATATTAATTATTAAGAGCATGTTTTAAAAGATTAAAAGAATAAATGATTAAGTTTCAAAATTTATAGATTTATGCTTACTCTCCCAATGGATCTCAGCATTTCAACGTTAGGACACTGCGGTGGGACAAAAAGATAATTTACTTTTTGATTGTCGGTTTTTTATTTTTCCAATAAAATTACAACAAAGGGGATATACCACTAAACACACTAGGAGGAAAATATGGATACAGCTTTGTGTACCTTTAATAATACTAGATATAATTCTTACGATTTCAATTTACTACCAGAACCAGAAAAATTATTTCTTAGACAACATCTAGAGTGTATTGAATGTAAAGGAAAAGCAAGTTTTCGAAAAGCTTCCACTGATAACAAACCGCCTTGTTTTGCTGCAACTCATATTGGCAAATGCTCAAAGGAAAGTTCATCAAAATCTGTATCAAGTAGCCCAGGGAAAAATAAAGTGTCTAAAATAATTGTTAATCCAAATGAAATTAAACTGAAGAAAACGAATTTTTTCACAGCACCTAGTTCTGTTACTCAAACGCAAGGAACAGGGAATGTTGGTGCAAAAAAAGGACACAATAGAAACTCCTTTACGCTTGACCCTGCAAAAAAAACAACTAAAAGCAAAACTTTAAGGAATATATTAAATCAGCATTTAGAAGGTGCTTTAAATAATACCAAGTTGAATATCACCGTAAATAATAAAAGTTTCCCTTTAAAAGATATACTCTTTGATTGGGATAAAATGATTATTCATAATATATCAGGTTTTTATTGCGGATATATCAGAAACTCTAATAAACGAATATGGCTAAATACCAACTCAAACAACAACCTTAGTATTCTACTTGATGATACTGTGGCAGATACTATTTGGAGTGATTTACCTTATAAATCTGGTTCATGGAATAATGGAGTTCCAGTGATTGTATACGGAACACCTCGAGTGAGTCCTAACGGGAAAACATTTATCAAAATTTTTGACATAGAAAATATATACATTTCTAAAAAACACTATAAAAAAATTTAGAGCTCAAACTCTATTGGAAACTTAAAAAGAATTGTATTTGTATGAAGAACCTAAATTATAGCTAAAGGAGGAACTATATGATCGGTGTAGTAGGTATTGCCTCTATTCGTTCCTGTTATTCAAAGATTGAAAACAATACTATCGTTGAAAATGATTCTGCAACAATAAAAATCTTAAAATCGAACACCATAATCATTGACGGAGAAAATTACACTGATTGTGAAGTTAAATTTCTTATTCGTATGCAAACCAATATTGAATGTAAATCCTTAGATGACTATGTTGGACATGTCTATCCATTCCTTAAAAATTTAATAAAAGGAACTATAACCCGTGTTCAAATCATAAAAATTATTGATTTAGGACCAGCCCCCTTAAAGCACATATCTCAAATATAAAGCTGTGCAACTGTATCGCCTCACATAAGTAAACTATTCACAAAGGATAAAGATTATTTCACGATTATCCCCCGATGCTTTCTATTATCACCGTATATTTGGACTACATAAGCAAGACCACCCATCACTGAGTGGTCTTTTTTGGACCATCTTTTTATTTATTATTATCAGTGATTTTTCTATTTGAAAAATCAATATCAAATATAGAACGTCTCTCATTTTCTGAATGCAAATTAAATTTAATTGGCCTCCACTGACTGTAAACATGTGTTTCAGAAAAAATTTCTATATTTATACATGATGGGTCCAATTCAATTTCTATAGCATTGTAATCATAACTATAATAAAATTTATATCCCTTATGATCTATATCTGGGAAATTATTTTTAAATTTCTCATTATATTCTGGTTTGAAATAATTAATTAAGCCCGCTTCTGTTACATTAATAATTTGATTATCGATCCTCAATGGTGGATTAGACATTACTTTAGCTAAATGTTCCAAATCTTCACTTTCAGTAGTGAGATAATTTTTACTTATTCCATCGAACGATGAAAACAATCTAGGGGTAAACTCCCACAAACTTATAGCCACTTCAACTTCAATATTCCTATGACTAACATCAGCCAAGATTTTTTGCAATGTGCTATGAGAACCCAGTCTTTGAATTGCATCTCGTTCTCCAGCCTTTCCATAAGATTGGCCTACATATAAAATTTTTGATTTTAACCGTTCATTATAAAAATTCGTATATAGGCAAAGAATATCTGTTTGTATACCCCCACCTTCAACATTTCGAAGGATTAAGCCTTTATTCCCTATTAATTCATAAGTAAAAAATTCCTTATGATTTCCTTCAATGAATTGTATTTCAATCTTTTTAATAGACACATCTTCAACAACACCTACCTGAATCAAAATTTCTACATGAGTATCAAAAATTTTGATTCCATCTTTAACAAAGCTTAATCTAGGAATCTCATGAATCATATATATGTGATAATTTGTATTTGAAACATCTACCTTATCTAAATCATTGGGATAACAAATTGCCACAGTAGAAGAATACGTGTGTAACGCAAATTCACTCATGTATTTTCTAGGCAAGCCATTATTTAAATTTGATAGCGTTTGCGTATATTTTAGATTATCAATGCAACAATGTTTAAACTTCTTCCCCGATCCACATGGACATTTTTCATTTCTTTCTATCTTCATTTCTAAACCTTCTTTCTTCAATATATTAAGTTTACAGGTAAATATATTTATTTTATTTACGGGGCTATATTCTGTTCAAATACCAATCCCTAATGAAAATTTTTTATACAACTATTTCGTTTTGATAGTTTAATAATACCTTAAATAACATTTATTTGTACAAGCATCTATTTACATTCCAACTAATTATAAAAAGCCACACCTGGTGTTAGGTGTGGCTTAAATTTGTAAATTAATTGTTTTTAAATAGTTTATTGTATATTAAATTAAACTTTTCTCTATCCGTTATACTTATCGTCAATAATTGACCTGCATATTCAAAGGATTGAACATAATTTCCTACTAATATTAATTTTTCAATTAAAACCAAAAGTGGGACATCTTTTTCTTTAATCTTCCCGTTTTCTCTATGTTTAATTTTATAACTTTTTGTTTTATCTACATAATTTATTGTTGAGTGTGCCTCAGCATTCCGTAATTCTCTATCTATCATTTCCAACAAAACAGCATATTTATTCCCAGAATTAAACAACAAGATTTTATCATGTAAGGTCATTTTATTTATATTATAAAAATTATATGGCTCTTTTTTTACAATTTTCTCTAAACAAATTAATAGATTTAATGTTTTGCTAATATATTCAATACCATTCATATAAGCCACAGAAATTGATTTTGTATATCTTAATTTTTTTGCAAGATTTTGTGGGTCCGCGTTTGCTTCTTTTGCTAATAATTTTGTATCATTAAACACTCTAACATAATCAGTATATGCAGTCATGAATTCCATAGCCGTATTATCTTCGGGACCCAGTTTAAAATTAGCTATTAGTTTAAGTGATTTTTCAGGATTTTCTTTGACCGCTTGAATATATAACTTAAGTATAATTGAAAGA
Organism: Lysinibacillus sp. RS11; assembly: GCF_042019215.1. Classification (NCBI taxonomy): domain Bacteria; kingdom Bacillati; phylum Bacillota; class Bacilli; order Caryophanales; family Bacillaceae; genus Lysinibacillus; species Lysinibacillus sp. RS11. The sequence continues at coordinate 3,687,160 of NZ_CP168124.1, forward strand.
TACTCGTATGTTTTGTGTTTATTCACTTGATTCTTATCTTCATGCCATTCTGTTAATACTCTAATAAAATAATCTACATCATCATAATTTTCCCTATCTTCAACTAACTTTCTTGCTTCTTCACCGTAATAACCTGATTCTATTAATAAATCTAATTCTTCTGCTGCTTCATTAAACTCCTCATATTTTATAAATTCTTTTTTCATATAAATCACACCTTTCCATCATCAATTGTAAACACATTGGTACTATATGCGAATTATGTAAATTTAAAGCGCAATAAAAAGCCACACCTTGTGATGCGACTTCTTACGTATTATTCACATTTGTCTGAACAAGTATTTAATGTATATCTGATACCTTCACAATAATTATTCTTGATAAATTGCTATTGGAGTTAATTCAATTGCAGGACCCTTTATTTCAAATGAATCTTCATTAATTTCACCAACATCAAAAGATAAATTTTCATTATCTAGAGTAGGAAGAATCGTCAGTAATTGCTCCTTCTTCATACTTAACTTACCAGGTAATAATTTCATTAAATCTACTTTTTGATGTGGTTGATATACCCTTTTTATTTTCGCTAAGATAGTAAACTCACCCTCAAGATCATACTTATCTTCAACGAAATTATTTGAATCTAACGATGTAAAGAATTTATGATCCCCTTCAATATAAGGTTCTATTAGCATAGTGACTTTCTTATATTTAAAAATGTTTGATGCTAATTCTATTTTTTGAATCTGGTCTTGAGTGCTAGCCACTTCAAAAAATCCTTTAAATTGTTCAACAACATCAAACATGGAGGATAAAACTAATTCGGCTGGAGATTGTTTAAATTCTCCTGTGATCAGCAAGAACTCACCCGTCTTCAATTGATTCCAAATATCATCATCAAAGCCAACTAACGTTTGAATCATATTTTGACTATCTAAAATAGTGTATAAATCTTTAAATAGGGCAGCATCTGACTTTTTAATCTGACCCTCAATTTGATGCTGACTGCCATTGTCTCTACGGTATTTTGCTAGTATTTTACCAGCGTTCCCGCCTAACTCCATTGAGCCTTGATTACTAGTTTGTTGTGTTACATTGTACTCTGTCATTAAATCATCAACTAACATTTCTAGATATTGTTTTGTTCTCTTACCATCTTGCCAATAAATTGTAGGTAAAAACAATTATCGCACCCCCTAATAGCACATTAATCATACATATTTGTTGTAATAAATCTCCACTTTTATCTTAAAACAAACTGTATAATATGTCACTATTGGAAAAGTAAAACAATGAATGAAAATAAGTTAGATTTTTCGATACGAAAATAAAAACATCTACCGAAGTAAGTGTTTTTTTAATCTTGTATTAACTATTTATCTATGGTACTTCCACAAGATGGGCAAGATTCAACCTCTACTGCATATCCAGAACTGATTAGATTCTGGGCAACATTAAGGTCTTGAATTTCAAAAACTTGTCCCTTATGGAAACTACCCATAGCACCACTAAAACTTTGCAACGCTCTTAATTTCATGTTTTACACCTCCTTCTCAAATGTAAGAATTACATCTATAAGGACCAGTCAGGATTGGATTTAATTGTAGAACACTGTTCAAACATATCCTTCACTTCTTGGATGATGTCCCCATTTTGAATATGTGAAAGTGCTGCTTTTGTTTGGCGATATTCCGCTCTTTCCAGATTATTTTCCACTAGAATAATAATGTCTAAATATAAATCATTTACATCTTCATGCTCTTCTTTGAGTTTGTTATACGCTGCAATTACTTCTCCTTTTTTCTTCAAAAAATCATTAAAAAGTTTGTCTCTTTTTTCACATGCTTTTGAAAACGATTTAGATAACTCTTGTCGATCATCATCCAATAAAATAAACTTCGCTTTGCTGTTTTCATTTAAAATGACCTCTATTCCTCTAATTTCGATTTCTAGACCAGCAATGTCTTGTTTAATCTCTTTCATTCGACTAAGAGCGCCCTCGTTTAAATCAGTGAGGTATGCCTGCTCCTCAAGTTCATATTCCACCTGTAAATCATTAACTTCATTACGCTTTTCGTTAAGTTTAAGTGCTAATTTTTGCTTATTTTCGATGTATAAATTAATTTTGTTAATAGTTTTAGAGTTTATTTGTTCTATATTCATATTGCTTTCATTCCTTTCAATTTTAGAAATTTCATTTCTCCCCAATAATATCTAGTGAATTATTAGGTGTAGCACTAATTTCAACTGATGTATCGTTGTAAGCTGGAGTCTGTCCCATCCCTGCAAGAGACACAGACTTTAAAGATAAATCCCTAATAAATCTTCTTTTAATACCGTCGTTTCCCGTGATCCAATGCTGTCTATAAGGCTTGAATTCAAAAGACCAACCCCTTAGTTCACCATTTTCAGCCTGTTTAATCACTAGTGGATCTGTTATTGTACATTTAATACGCAATCCTAAATTATCTTCATACAATTCAACATTTCCTTGTTTTATTGATCCCAATTTCCGCGACTCCCTGTGATTAAATATCAAGTCCACATCTTCAGCCAACAATAAAGCTTTTTCAAATGCACCTGGTAGAATAATTTCAATAAAATCCCCATATTCCTCGCTATGCAGCACCTCACTTGGTCTGCCGACTAAATTCACATAACCTTTTAATGTGATACTTTTTAAATTTATTAGTTTATTCAATTTCCTCACCTCCTTAAAAATTTTCATTTAGGGAATTTTTTTAGAGCAAATGGGGGCAGTCGGTGTACCGTATTTTCGATATTTTTAATCCAAAACCCCGGGGGTACTCTCCAAAATAATATTTTTTAATAGAAAATAAAAAATCCAATAACATACACACCACTGTGCAGCTACTGGACTTCGAGAGTCTCTATTATTATTTAACTTTGTAATGATTGATTGCTTTACAGCGTGTGCATTGTACTTCTAAATCGCAATCACTTGTACTTACTTCATACTCTTTATTCGCTTTAAGTAATAGCTTTCCGCATTTTGTGCATCGTAGTTCTTTCATAAGTTCACCTCATTATCTTTTAAGTATTGAGAGAATCACGAGTGTGTTCCTCTTTCATTTTTTCATCATGCCAATAACGTTCACCAATTAATGTTAGATTATTTATGACAGCTTTCCTTAAGGTTTCATAATCCACCTTCTGAGAATGCTCAAAATAACGTATAAACAGCTTTCTATCTTCCACGCTAATTAGTTCGCATATCTCCTTGAAACGCTTGTATTGAAGTCGTATGCGTTCTAAGCGTTTCTTATATGATGCTTTCTCGTCAATAATCATAAATGATAGAATATCCGCCCTACTCGAAAGAGATTGATCATTATACTCTTTCAAGTAGTAAATTACTATTTTGTAGAAAAAGACCCGAGTAGCAATTACACGGTTAGGGGTTTGTTTAAAGTTTTTCGTATTAGAATAATCAGAAAATCAGATTCACCGTTATTGAATTTTGCGTATTATCGAAAATGAAAGCCCAGTGGTAATATGTCAACCATAAAAAACATCGAAACTGGAAACTCTTAAGTTAGTAAGCATCTAAAAAACTGTTTTTAAGCGTACTCAAATAAACCTCGCATTTTTCGCGCAAAAAAAGGGCGAAAATGGAAGTCGGTTCAAAGGTTTGAAAGAAAGAGAATGGGTAAATTTACTCTCTCCTTTCGGTTGGTATGTACAGCTGATTCGTGCGTAGTAGCGAATGCACGAGGCGTACAAGTTTTCTAGCGGTTAAGACGAGAGCGCGTTTGTGTTGATTTTTCGTAACTTCATTAAATTTCTTTTGATAAAAGGTTTTGTATTCAGTGTCATTTTTTCGTATGGCATCAGCGGCTTGAACGAGATAGTAGCGTAAATACTTATTACCGGTTCGCACACGATGGGTGTTTTCTGATTCATATTCACCTGATTGATATTGTGACCATACAAGTCCTGCGTATTTCGCTAAAGCGTGATGATCATCAAAACGCTTAATGTCACCAATTTCAGAGAGTAATCCCGCTGCGTACACAGGTCCTATGCCTTTTACTGATGTTAATGTTTGGGTGAATCCTTTCATCATACGCTCGATTTCTTTATCTAAGCGCTTGACTTGGGCTTCCATATGGCGAATCGTACTTAAAATCACCGATAGTGATAAATTAACGGGATCCGCCATCGTTTTGTCTAAACGAAAGGAGTTGCGAGCCAGCTTTTGAAGATATTTTGCGATTTCTTCTGGTTCCGCAAAACGATTCTTGCCCTTTTCTTGTAAGAACTCTACTAGCTCTTCTAGTGGCATTTCTGCAATCATTTCAGGATCGAGCTCTTCAATGACTGCTAAACTCGTCGTACCAAATGTGTTAGAGAACGGATTATCTTGGCGTAAGCCACTAAGTTTTAAAAACAGTTGATTTAACATGTACGTTTTATTACGCGCAATTTCATGCATCATGTGAAAACGTGTACGTGTTAAACGGCGAAGCGCCTCGTGTTGAAGGGTTTCTTGCATATCATATGGCAAGCGTCCAAAGCGTAAATGATCCGCAATTACCCAGGCATCAATTCGTCGTTTTTCGGTAACGTATCGTAGCCTTTTTTAAAGCGTGCTACTTTTCGAGCATTGAGCATAAACACCGCTGTTTGAAACAAGGGTGCATAGCCCTGTAACTGATTTTTCAAATAATGGGCTAGGTGCCAACTATATTGGTCCGTTGACTCCATCCAAATTTTTAATTGTGTAAGCTGATTCTTTTCCGCTGTTTTCAAAAGCTTTTGAATCAAGGTGTTCGCACCTTCTATATCATTAGAAACAGAAAAATCAGCAAGCGAATGACCCTCGCCATGCATGAATTGGACATGATGGGAGCGCATACTCACGTCGATACCGACTAGCATTTGTGACATGCCAATCACCTCCTATAGTGGGAATAATCAAGATTGCCTCAGACCTGGGTGCCTAGTCGAATCATCGATGTCTGCCTCGTGATGAGCAATCAAAGTGAAGAAGACCATAATGAGCGCTACACTCTCTTCTCCAACAACGTCGCAGCCAGTGGTTAGACCTTCAATAATGAACGATGGGTAGCAGGCTTTTTAAGCAGTGCACAAAAAGTGCCCGCAAGGGGGAATAGCTATTTCCTGTGTCAACCTTGTCCGTTCCATTGTCTCATGGGCACAGTCCGAGTGAAATACAAGTTGAAATAAAAAAGACGAAGTACTAAAATGGAGCCTCCTCCATCCTTCGCCCAAACGATATAAAATTGGATAACACAAATAAGCAGGTAAGCACCTGTTAGCTATACTATTTTGAATGGTTAAAATGGAAGTTTCCTTTTGGGTCCCTCGTGTAAACCAGGGTCAAAACAGGTAAAACATAAAAAAGAGTGAGGGAGCCAAAAGGCGACTATCTCCTATAGGAAATCCAACAGATCCCCCAGTTGTCCGGATCAACTGGAAATTCTATCGGAAAGAGCTCTTACTACTAATATACGAGGGGGAAGAACATGAAAAACATGACAAAAAACATTCTTATTTTTTCTCTAGGCTTTGTGACGTTCTTCATTTTCTCAATCATTTTCAGATTTTTCTTTTAAAACAAAGGGGTAAAACGAAAAAGCAACTAAAGTTCCCAGTTATGGGCTGGAGTTGTTAACTCATAACGTCTGCTATTGGAAGTAGTCCAAACAAACTTAGAACAGCTTATGTATAGAGGGCAACACTGTTACGTGGTATCTGTTTATGCAAACGGTGTTAAACCAAGTTCGTCGAAGATAGCTTATGTATATTCATTCATATAGTAGTGCCCCCTAAAGTTAAAGTTTTTATTATGCAGCTAATTGGATGGCATGAATTCGGTATTTTAATTTCAGGAGGGATAACATGAAAAAAATAGCTATTTTGGTACTAATTTGTTCTTTGCTAGGTATTATTATTAGAATTTATGATATCGGGAAATCAAGAAATACAATATTCTCCATTTATAATATTGATTTAATTATTCTTTATATAATAGTAATCTTTAGTTTGGTGCTCAGTTTAAAACTTGATCCAAAGAAATGAATCCGAATATAATTTACAGTATATTCAACTTATTTGTGTTTGATATTTTAAATACTAGTCAATGTTGTTAAACTCACTACAATCATGTATTAAAGATAAACCATCACTGTCCTTCTTAAATTCAAATTTGGCAAAGGTAATAACTCTATTATATTCTTTACCGAACCAATACTACGTTTGTGTACCCAAACTGTCCTAAGAAAGGAGACCTACCCCACCCAAGAATTCTTTAATAATAAAAACCCTAGAAACCTTATTAGATTAATGGCTCCTAGAATTTTTTTCATCGCTAAAATTTTCAAACGATAGCTGTTGTACTCGATTTTGATACAATTTCCCTCTTCAGCTTTTTTCGTTTAGTTCGCAATATAAGCCCAACTATTAGGTAAAGAATTGTAGTAATAATACCTGCCGTTGGAGAAGCAATACATACTTTTCCCTCCCAGTCTCCACTCCAATTAACTTTTAGTGATGAGCCCTGAAAATGCTAAAAAAATAAAAAAGAAACCTTCTGTCTTTACGGAAGTCTAAATAGAAAATATTTCAAATTACAAGGAGGGAATTATGGGGTTTTCTGAACTTACTGTGATGGCCTTAATTTATAGTGGCATGATGATTTTTTTCTTAGTACCTTTTAAAAAGCAGCAAAGCAATTTTCAATCCATTTTTAAAGAAAGCTTACTTCATATCACTTTTCATAAAAAAAGCTTTACTGGCCCTCCTTTTATTAACCTTTTTGTTAATAGCTATTTGGTTCGGTTATGAGCAAGAGATCTATCATTTTAATGCTCACAGTGGTTATCCCCCTATCAATACAGATTCAGAAGCAACTTTCTATATGTGCGCATTAATTGGGTATACAGTCATTCTTTATTTACTTCTCGCAGTATGGATCTCCTTAAACATTTTAAAAAGAAAGGTAAATTAATTAAATATTCTAATAATTTATGACGTTTTTTTTGTACTTTACAATAGTAATCTCTCAATTTATAAACAACTTAATCACTACTTTTATAACAGAAACAATATATCAGTTTTTTACTATTCATCCCATCTTTAAAATAGAACAGACTTCCAAAAAATATATTTTACTTTTATAAGAAAACAATTTAAAAACGCTTTCAAATAAACATCCCTAGATAACTCAACCTTCCACCAACCCAAAATACACGCTAACTTTTTTATAAAATAATAACATGAATAAAATTAACAATTTTAATAAAAATACGAGTTGAACTTTTACAAGGATTAGAATAACATGAATTTCGGAAGGTGGTTCGCCATCATTCAAGCAATAACAATTTTGTTAAAGGGGTTGGAAATATGTCAGACGTTCTAAAGCAATTTGTAATGCCAAAAACAAACTTATTTGGACCTGGAGCAATTCAAGAAGTTGGTACACGCTTAAATGATTTAGAAGTGAAAAAGACATTAATCGTAACAGATGAGGGCTTACACAAATTAGGTCTCTCTGAACAAATTGCTAACATCATTACAGCTGCTGGAATTGATGTAGCGATTTTCCCGAAAGCAGAACCAAATCCAACAGATCAGAACATTGAAGATGGAGTTGCAGTATATCATGCCGAAAACTGTGATTCAATCATATCTCTTGGAGGAGGTAGCGCACACGATGCAGCGAAAGGTATTGGACTTATTGCTTCGAATGGTGGACGCATTCATGATTACGAAGGCGTTGACAAATCTCAAAACCCATTGGTGCCATTAATCGCTATCAACACAACTGCTGGTACTGCAAGTGAAATGACTCGCTTCACAATTATCACGGATACAGAACGCAAAGTGAAGATGGCCATCGTTGACAAACATGTTACACCACTTCTGTCGATTAATGACCCAGAGTTAATGGTTGGCTTACCTCCTGCCCTAACTGCGGCAACTGGTTTAGATGCATTAACACATGCGATCGAATCGTTTGTATCGACAAACGCAACACCAATTACTGATGCATGTGCTGAAAAGGTACTTCAGTTAGTTCCTGAATATTTACCACGTGCCTATGCAAACGGTGCAGATTTAGAAGCACGTGAGCAAATGGTATACGCACAATTTTTAGCAGGTATGGCATTTAATAATGCATCACTTGGCTATGTACATGCGATTGCTCATCAATTAGGTGGCTTCTATAACCTACCACACGGCGTATGTAATGCTATTTTATTGCCACATGTTTGCCGCTTCAATTTAACAGCACGCACAGAGCGTTTTGCAAGAATTGCTGAATTATTAGGCGAAAACGTTGAAGGATTAAGTAAACGTGATGCTGCTGAAAAAGCAATTGCAACAATTGAAAATCTCTCTAAAGATTTAAACATTCCATGTGGCTTCCGCGAATTAGGTGCGAAGGATGAGGATATTGAAATCTTAGCGAAAAACGCAATGTTAGATGTATGTGCTGCAACAAACCCACGTAAAGCAACTTTAGAAGACATTAAACAAATTATTACGAACGCGATGGGCCCTGTAGCGAAGAAAGAAGAGTCACTTGAAGCTGTCGCACTTTCTTAATAAACAATAAAACAAATAGAACGGCATGTCTTTTACAGGCATGTCGTTTTTGTTGAGTCGAAAATGCGTTCGCTCATTGTATGTAACGCCAACACTCGCTATACTTTTCTTAAAAAGAATTGGAGATATGAATATGCGTTTAATCTCAATTTGTCCTAGTAATACTGAGCTCGTCGCTTATCTAGGTTTGACAGATCAGCTTGTTGGTGTCGATGATTTCTCAGATTGGCCATTAGCAGTTAAAAACTTACCACAGCTAGGTCCAGACCTATCCATTAATATGGACGCATTAGAAGCATTACAGCCTGATCTTGTACTTGCATCCTTAAGTGTACCCGGTATGGAAAAAAATATTGAAGCTCTACAAGCAAGAAATATTCCTCACATTGTTTTTAATGCCAATTCATTAGAGGAAATCGCACAAGATCTCCATACATTGGGTAAAGCCTGTGGAGTTGAAGATCGAGCTAGAAAAATTTCTGAGGAATATTTACAATATATTGAACGTCTTCGCTCTGTTGCACAAACGATTCCTAAAAAACCTACGCTCTATTGGGAATGGTGGCCGAAACCTTTTTTTACACCAGGTAAAATAAATTGGCTAACTGAAATTAGCACCATTGCTGGTGGGCAAAATCTGTTTCAAGATGTAGAACTCGCAAGCGTGCAAACTGATTGGGCAGATGTAGTAAGGCGCAATCCAGACTATATTATGATGGCTTGGGTAGGAGTTGCCTTCGAGCGTATTCAACCTGCAATTTTATTAAAACGTCCACATGCGCAGGAGCTACAGGCAGTTCAAATGAAACAGCTTCACGTGATGGAGGAATGGCTTTATTGTCGCCCATCACCTCGCCTAATAGAGGGTGCATTGAAACTTGCCCAAATACTTCACCCAAAAGAATATGGGCACTTAAAGCTTCCTAGTTTTTTAGATAGCTAAAACCCCTCGTTTTGCCAAAGAGCCATACTTTATTTAATAGAACACCCAAAATAAAACATCCCCTCAAATATTGAAGGGATGTTTCGTTTTGTTGTATAGGTTTGAATTAAACAAACTTCACCATATGGTATTTTTTCTTACCGCGACGTACAATGCTAAACGCATCCTCTAAACGATCCTTGCCGTCGATGACATATTCTAATTCAGTGACCTTTTCACCGTTCACGCTAATCGCACCATTCGTTACGTCTTCACGAGCTTGACGTTTTGAAGGTGAAATGCCTGCTTCCACAAGTAAATCTACGATGTTTTTATCTTCTTTCGCCATTTCAAAAGAAGGAACATCTTTAAACGCATCCTTCATTTCATTAGCAGAAAGTGCTTTTAAATCACCAGAGAATAATGCAGCAGTAATACGAATTGCTTGATCTAATGCTTCTTGACCATGAATTAAACGAGTCATTTCTTCTGCTAGGGCTTTTTGTGCCTTACGTAAATGTGGTTCCTCTTCCACAGATACTGCTAAAGCTTCTATCTCTTCACGAGAAAGGAATGTAAAGATTTTTAAGTATTTTACAACATCAGCATCTGCAGCATTAATCCAGAATTGGTAGAACTCGTATGGGGAAGTTTTCTTGCCATCTAACCATACAGCACCACCAGCTGTTTTACCGAATTTTGTACCATCTGCTTTCGTTACTAATGGAATCGTTATACCAAATGCTTTCGTCTCTTCCTCATGCGTTTTACGAATAACTTCTAAACCAGTTGTAATATTCCCCCACTGATCAGAACCACCTACTTGAATGCGACAGTTGTAATGGTTGTATAAATGATTGTAATCAATACCTTGAATTAAAGTGTACGCAAACTCAGTGAATGAAATCCCTGTGTCAAGACGTGATGCAATTGTATCCTTTGCTAGCATGTAGTTCACATTAATTAATTTCCCGTAATCGCGTAAAAACTCAATTGTATTGATATCGCCAATCCAGTCACGGTTGTTAACTAACTGCGCGCCATTTCCATCTTCTGCAAAGTCAAAAATACGCTCTAATTGACTACGAATACCTTGAACGTTTTTATCGATTTGCTCAACTGTTTGCAATTGGCGTTCTTCTGAGCGACCAGATGGATCTCCAATCATACCAGTCGCACCTCCTACTAGCAAAATCGGACGATGACCTGCTTTTTGGAATCGACGTAGTGTTAAAAGAGGCACAATATGTCCAATATGCATAGAGTCTGCAGTTGGATCTACACCACAGTATAAAGAAACAGACTGTTCATCTAATAATTTGGTCATACCTTCAGCATCAGTTTGTTGGTATAACAATCCGCGCCATTCTAAGTCTTGTAATAATTCGTTCGTCATTTCTATTCCTCCTAATGTGTTTAATGTTTCTTTACGTGTAGAGCCAATCTAAATAAAAAAGTCCCTACACGCAAAATATTGCATGCAGGGACGTTAATCACTAACGCGGTACCACCCGGCTTGAAGATGTCATCCATCTTCCTCTTCATTCAACCGCCTTTATCGCAGGCGCGCACGTCTAAGCTCCAAGCACGTAATTCGTCTCTACATTATGACCAGCTTTCACCAACCGCTGGCTCTCTAAACAGGGAATATAGACACTACTGCAAGCTCTTCATCACTAGAAAACTATAAGCATTATTCTATACGATTCTTTTTTTCATTGTCAATAACTATGTTCGAGCTAAATCAATATGTGCTATAATAAACAAGATTTTAGGAGGTCGATACATTGAAAGAATGGATTGAGAAAATCAATGCAAAGATCGAAGAATTATTAGTACGAAAATGGATGAAGAAATTACGCATTTCCGGAAGTGTTATCTGGAACTTATTTTTACTATTTTTAATCTTTGCATTGGTAGGCACTGTATTTGTCGGTTCAGTTGGTGCTGGCTATTTTGCTTCACTCGTTAAAGAAGAGCCTCTGCGCTCCAAAGAAGAATTGCGAACTCAAATTTTTAACTACGATTCAACCAGTGAAATTTATTTTGCCGACGATATTTATATTGGAAAATTACGTACCGATTTAGAACGTCGTGAAACAACATTAAATAATGTCTCACCAGATGTAATTAATGCCGTATTAGCGACAGAGGATGAGTATTTCCGTGAACACAACGGAATAGTTCCGAAGGCCGTTATTCGTGGGCTACTTCAAGACGTAACAAACTCTTCTACTCAAACAGGGGGCTCTACGCTAACACAGCAACTTATTAAAAACCAAGTATTAACAAACGAAGTATCCTATGAACGTAAAGCAAAAGAACTTTTACTTGCGATGCGTTTAGAGCATTTTATGACAAAGGAAGAAATTTTAGAGGCCTATTTAAATATTATTCCTTATGGTCGTAGCTCTTCAGGTCGAAATATCGCAGGAGTGGAAACTGCTGCTGAAGGTATTTTCGGCGTAAAAGCAAAGGATTTAACGCTTCCTCAAGCGGCGTACATAGCTGGTATTCCTCAAGCACCTTTTGCTTACACACCTTTTACAAATACAGGTGATCTTAAAAGTGAAGAAGCTCTTCAACCGGGCATTGATCGTATGAAAACTGTTCTTTATCGTATGAAAGACGCAGGTTATATTAACGAAGCGCAGTATAAACAAGCAATCGCTTATGATATCACTGCCGACTTCCGTTCACCCGAGATACATGCTGAGGATAGCTATCCATGGCTAACATATGAGCTCGAAAATCGCGCGAAAGAAATAATTGCTGAAAAACTAGCAAAAGAAGATGGTATTGATCCAGAACGCTTAAAGAATGAACAAAAATTAAAAGATAGATATATGATCTTAGCAGACCGTGATGTCCGTTCGAAAGGCTATCGTATTTATTCGACAATCGATAAAGATATGTACGATGCGATGCAAAAAGCAGCGGAAAACTTTAAATATTACGGTCATACGTATACAGCTAAAGAAAAGGACCCTGTAACAGGTGAAGAAGTTGAGGTTCAAATGCCTGTTCAGGTTGGTAGTGTTTTAATCGAAAATACTACTGGACGTATTTTAAGCTTCGTCGGTGGTCGTGATTTTGAATTAAAAAGTTATAACTATGCTACACAGGCAAAACGCTCAAATGGCTCAACAATGAAGCCTTTACTCGTATATGCACCTGCAATAGAATACGGTGTAATCGGTGCAGGTAGCCCGTTAGTCGACGTAAAATTCTCTATTGGTAATTGGAGTCCAAGCAACTATATTGCTAGTGATGAACGAGGACTTATACCTGCACGTGAGGCATTAGCTGATTCACAGAACTTATCTGCTTTACGTCTATATTATGATATTCTTAACAAACGTCCTGCCGATTATTTAGTAAAGATGGGGATTACGACCTTACAACCGGATGACTTCACAAACATTGCAGCCGGGATTGGGGGAGTAAAAGAAGGTATTACTGTTGAAGAGAACACCAATGCCTACTCAACTTTTGCAAATGGTGGACAATTCATCGACGCTTATATGATTGATAGAATTGAAGACCAAGATGGGAATATCATCTATAAACACGAAGTTGAACCTGTACAAGTATTCAGCCCTGAAACATCTTATATCATGACTGATATGATGCGAGATGTGTTATCACAAGGAACGGGTACAGTTGCAAAAAATACACTAAAATTCTCTTCTGACTTCGCTGCTAAAACTGGTACATCACAAAACTATAAAGATGTTTGGTTAGTCGGCTATAACCCGAATGTTTCTCTTGGAGTATGGATGGGTTATGATCAAAATCAATCACTGTATGCATTTAACAATACGTATCAGCAACCTAGTGTGCGTATTAACAAGCTATGGGGAACATTGATGAATTCTGTGTATGATGTAGATCCGCAATTAATTGACCCTAATACTAGCTTTAAGGCACCTAAAAACGTTGTGACTGCATCATTCTGTGGTATTTCTGGTTTAGCGCCTTCTGCAGCATGTGCGAATGCTGGTCTCGTGCGCTCTGATTTGTTTAATGCGAAAGTATTTTTACCTTCGCAGCCAGATGATAGCTTAGCTTCTTCTAGTGTAGTTACGATTAAGGGTAACACATATAATGCACTACCTAGTACACCACGAGAATTTGTAAAAGCAGGTGGTGCAGGTATTAATCAGGCATTTATTAAACGGATGCTAGGCCCACTTGGCGGTAATCCGGCTAGCCTATTACCAAAAAATTCGTCATTATCGAATTCAGCGGTATCAGCTGTTAATTTCCCAGCTGACAGTCATGCACCTGGAGCAGTATCTGCTTCAATTAATGGCAATACGTTATCTTGGTCAGGCTCTTCAAATGATGTAGTCGGTTACCGGATCTATAACGTAACAAACGGTGGTAGGACACTTGTCGGATCAGTACTTGAATCATCACAAAGTATGACGGTAGCAAGTGGTCAAGCCTATGCTGTTGTCGCTGTAGATATTACAGGTTTAACTTCACCGCAATCCAATGTCGTTTCTACTGGTGGCAGCGGAAGTGAAAAAAAACCTGAAGAAAAAGACGAACAAGAAAAGCCACCAACAACTCCACCTACTAACGAAAATGATTCGGACAATAATGAAAATGGCAATGGTTCCGATGGTAGTAATGAGGATGGCTCCAATACCGGCAGTGGTTCCGGGAATAACGGAAACAACTCGAATAATGGCAGTGGCTCCGGGAATAACGGAAACGGCTCGAATAATGGCAGTGGTTCCGGGAATAACGGAAACGGCTCTAACAATGGCAGCGGCTCCGGGAACAACGGAGACGGCTCGAATAGCGGCAGTGGCTCCGGGAATAACGGAAACGGCTCTAACGGAGGAGACAACGGAAATACAACTCCACCTCCTACCCAATAAAGATAAACAAGCTTGCTACAATCAATTTTGAATTGTAGTAAGCTTGTTTTTTTGTCATTATAAAGAGGACTACTAATTTGAAGAGGTGGAAAAAATATGAACATTTTAGTTTTAGGGGGCACTCGCTTTTTTGGTAAACAGCTCGTTGAACTTTGTATTGAAAATGGACATAATGTAACTATTTTAACACGTGGTCAAAGTGGAAATCCTTTTGGTACAAAGGTGAAGCAACTAGTTGTTAATCGAGATGATGCTAATGTGTTGTCACAAGTACTATCAGGTACAACATGGGATATTGTCTATGATAATATTTGCTATTCTCCAAATGAGGCACATCAACTAAGCAAAATTTTAGATGGTAAAACGAAAAAGCTCGTTTTCACCTCTACTCTCTCGACCTATGACATAAACAACATTGTCAAAACAGAAGAAGATTTTAATCCTTACGATTATGAAATTCGAATGGGAAAGCGTGAAGATTTTTCATATGGTGAAGGTAAACGACAAGCGGAGGCAGTACTTTTCAAAGAGGCTACATTCCCCGTCGTCGCTGTACGTTTCCCAATTGTTATGGGTGAGAACGACTATACACGCCGTTTACATTTTCACGTTGAGCGAATTTTACAGGATCAGCCTATTTCATTCCCAAATATTGAAGCAAAGATGAGTTTTATTACCGATGAAGAGGCCGCTGCATTTTTATATTTTGCTGGCATTACGCCTATTGAAGGACCTTATAACGCTACAGCAACGGATGCAATTTCGTTACAAGATTTAATGGGGCTTATTGAAGAAGCTAGTGGGAAGCATGCAAAAATTTCACTTGTAGGTGGCGATGAACAGTCGCAATCGCCATATGGAATTCCAGCAGATTGGTATATGTCAACTGCAAAGGCAGAAGCTGCAGGCTTTACATTTAGTCACCTTCACGATTGGCTCCCTGCTCTAGTAAAAACATTAGTAAAAGAGCTGAAATAAAATTTTACTAAGTTACCCAATAGTTTGCGGATGGCATTTGTTAAAACGTAAACCATGTAAGTTGATTGGAGTGGAGGCTGGGTTATGGTGATAAGTCTTTTTTGATTAGCTATTAAAAATCTGCTAAACTTCTTGTAAAAGGAAGTCTAGCAGATTCATTTTTTATCGTATTTAATTGTCTAGATACTATAGCAATATCGTTTTTAAAATCGCTATTGCTTCATCGATTTCTTCCTTTGACACGGTTAAAGGAGGTAATAGACGAATAACGTTTGGTCCCGCCCCTACCACTAATAAGCCCTTTTCCTCTGCTGCCGTTATAAAAGGAGCCACTTCAGTATCGCCACCACAGCCAATGCCAAGAAGCAAACCCTGCCCTTGAACTGTATACGTTGACGGTAAATTCGCTTTCAACTGCTTAACAAAATACGTGGAAAGCTCCTGTACATTTTGTAAAAAGGCCGGTTCAAAGATATGATCAAGCACGGTTTCCGCAACACTCATCGCTAACGGATTACCACCAAATGTTGTCCCATGTGTACCAGGACCAAATGTTTCATATAGCTCAGCTGTTCCAAGCATTCCGCCGACAGGGAAACCACCACCTAGTCCCTTCGCCAATGTTACAATATTTGGTTTCAATACAGTTTGCTCATAAGCATATCTTGTTCCTGTTCGTCCAATACCTGTTTGAACCTCATCGATGATTAGTAAAATACCTTTGTCATCACAGGCTTTCGCTATGGCTGCCGCGAATTCTGGTGATACGCTGTTAACACCGCCCTCACCTTGAATCATTTCCAACATAATGGCCGCGACAGAATCATCAATCGTTGCTTCAAGTGCTTCCACATCATTAAAAGGAAGAATCGTAAATTTTTCAACAAGTGGTCCGAAGCCATTATGTACCTTGCCCTGACCTGTTGCAGACATCGCTCCAAAAGTTCGCCCATGAAAAGATTTTTCAAATGTAATCAGATGATTTTTCCCTGTATGCTTACGAGCAAGCTTGATAGCCGCTTCATTTGCTTCTGCACCACTATTACAGAAAAATGCATAAGAAAAATGTGTGTTTGCTACTAATTTTTGAGCAACTTTCTCCTGACCCGGTATATCAAATAAATTAGAAATATGCCAAAGCTTTTCACTTTGATCATGAATAGCCTTCACAATCGCAGGATGGGCATGACCAAGACTCACTACAGCGATTCCACTTGTAAAATCTAAATATTTTTTCCCAGCAGCATCTTCTACTACAGTTCCTTGCCCTTTGACAATTTGGGCACGGCGTTTTCCATAGTTTCCAAATAAAGCACTCATTTTATCAACCCCTACTAATATTTTGCATAGGCAAAAATCTTCAAATATCTTCTCTAAATATCTATACTGCTTCCAGCAAATCATTAGAACGCTCAATCTTCACTATAATAAAGAATGACTTTTACTGGTTGAGGCTAAAATCGTCGTACCTTCTAAGGAATCTCCAACAATTTGCACCGATGGAATACCTGCACTTAAGCATTCAAGAGCTCCTTGTACTTTAGGTATCATCCCACCATAAATATAACCTTCCTCAATCCATTGATCGATTAAGGAAGACGTCGCTTCCGATTGATACTCATCATTAATTCGAATCCCACTTACATCCGTTACAAGTAATAGATTATCCGCATCTATAGCTAGTGCTATTTCACTTGCAACGGTATCTCCATTAATGTTTAACGCCTGACCATGTTCATCTGCTCCAACGCAAGCAATTACTGGTACAATACCCGCACTAATTAATGCTTCTAATAAAGATGTATTAACAGCTTTTACTTCACCAACAAAACCGTATACATCTTTGTCTAAATAATCCGCTACAAGTAACTGACCATCAAAGCCGTTTAAACCAATTGCAGCAATTCCAGCAGTTGTTAATTCATGAACAAGAGCTGGATTGACCTTTCCTATTAACGTTGACTGTACAATAGCAACTGCAGCTTCGTTCGTTACACGAATACCATTTAAAGTGTGTGATTCTACCCCGCGCGCCGCAAGTTCACGGTTAATGGCTGGGCCACCACCATGGGTAATAATAAGCTCTACACCACTCTCTTGTAGTTTTTTAAAATTCTTAAAAAACGACTCGTTTAAGCCTTCTAACGTACTACCACCAAGCTTAATGACCATTCGTTTACGAGCGGTATGATGCATTGATTTGAACGTAGTCATAAGTAAGATCACATCCCCAAGCATGCCCCTTGCCCTCACCCATACCAAGTGACACATAGATTTTTACTTCATTCATTTTTAAAATCTGAATTAACTCATCTTCTGAGAATGAAATGGGCTCACCATTTTCGACCATTGTTGCGCCACCAATTTGGATTGTAATGTTATCTGGATTAACTGTTGCACCACTGTAGCCTACAGCAGCAATAATACGTCCCCAGTTTGCATCACAGCCAAATACTGCCGTTTTCACAAGTGGTGAACCTACTACCGTTTTTGCAATTTTACGTGCTTCTTCATCCGAAATGGCCCCTTCTACTTCAACCTCAATCAGCTTCGTTGCCCCTTCACCATCTTTGGCAATCATTTTTGCTAAATCTTGCGCTACTGTTTTTAGAGTATAGTAAAAGTTTTGCCAATCTGGATGGTTAGGCGTTAAAGCTTCATTTCTTGCTAAGCCGTTTGCCATTACAACTACTGTATCATTTGTAGATGTATCTCCATCCACTGTGATTGCATTAAAAGTGAGATTTGTAATGTCAGATAATGCATACTGTAAAACATCAGATTCGATATTTGCATCCGTCGTAATAAAGCCAAGCATCGTTGCCATATTCGGTTCAATCATACCTGAACCTTTAGCAACCCCAGCAATAATTACCTCTTTACCGTCAATTGTCGTACTATAACTTGTGTTTTTCATAACAGTATCTGTTGTCATGATTGCTTGTGCAAAATCAATAGCACTTTCTAAATTATCCATAGGCTCTAACTGAATAATCCCATTTGCCACTGGCTCCATATTCATAATTTCACCGATGACACCTGTTGAGCAAACCCCTACTAGATTCGCCTCTATGCCAAGCTTTTCTGCCAGTAGGGACTGCATTGTTAGTGCATCCTTTACACCCTGCTTCCCTGTACACGCATTAGCATTTCCGGAATTAACAATCATCGCCTGCATTTTCTTCGTCGCGTACACAACCTCTTTCGTTACTTTTAATGGCGCTGCCTGAACTGCGTTCGTTGTAAATACACCTGCAACACTTGCTGGTACTTCACTGACTAACACAGCTAAATCTTTTTTCTTATGCTTTAATCCACAATGTAAACCCGCAGCTTTAAAACCCTTTGGTGAAACAATATTTTTACTTGACAATTTTTTCATAATACTAGTTGATGCTATTAATGTCATAAAATAATTCCTCCTTAGTTTTAAGAATAAGAGAAGCATACAGTTTCCTGTATGCTATTAAATAAAGAATGGAACGACATCCAGTCCTGTCGTTTGAGGTAAATCAAATTGAACATTCATATTTTGAATCGCTTGCCCCGCTGCCCCTTTGACCAAATTATCGATGACCCCAATAATTGTTGCACGATTTGTACGGCTATCTACCTTCACCAAAATATCACAATAGTTCGAACCTTTAACACGGTTTGTTCCTAGACTATTTATATCTGTTACAATTCGCACGAACGGATGCTTTTCATAAGTATTCTGCAAACAAGCTACTAACTGCTTCTCTGTAACACCAGGCATAACTGGCGCATACGAGGTCGATAAAATCCCTCGTGTCATTGGCACTAAATGAGTATTAAAAGAAATAGTTGCATCGACACCGGCAAACATAGCAATGGACTGTTCAATTTCTGGTATATGCTGATGCGTATTGGTTTTGTAGATGGAGAAGCTTTCATTCACCTCACTAAAATGTGTCGTTTGCGAAGGCTTATTTCCAGCCCCTGAAATCCCACTTTTCGCATCAATCACTAAAAAGCTCGGATCAATCAATCGCTCTTTTAGCAATGGCAACAACGACAGCAAAACGGCTGTTGGATAGCAGCCAGGATTTGCGATAAGAGATGCATGTTGAACCTGCTCTGCATTCCATTCAGTTAAGCCATAAACACTTTTCCTAAGAATATCGAGTGGTGCCGCCTTTTTACCGTACCACTCTTCATAGCTTGCTGGATCTTTTAAACGGAAGTCCCCAGACAAGTCTATTAACTTAGGACCTTTCCCTACCAACGGAGGTAATAGCTCACTTGTCACCCCAGAAGGCGTGCTTGTAAAAACAACATCAAATTTCTCCAAAGCCCCATAATCAATTTTTTGTAATGGTGTATCAGCAATATGAACGAGATGACCAAACTTAGAAGAAAAAATTACACCTTCTTCTGAGGATGTGAATAAATCGATCCGCTCCACCGCTTTATGATTATGTAAAAATCGAATAAGTTCTAATCCACCATATCCGGTTGCACCTACAATTCCTATTTTCAATACACTCACCTCTGAAATAAGTTAAAATTAGTATACGTCTGTATATTTATTAAGTCAATTGAATTTTTATTTACATTTAAACTTTTCTAAATATTCGCTGATTATCACCAAACGTGAGGTTGATTTCCGTTCCGACTGGGCGCTTTCCTGGGGGCGTCCAGTCTCCACTCCAATCAACTAAAACACATGGCATACAATTTAACAAATGTCATCTCCAACTTTTGAAGAAAAGCTCTTTGTAAATAAAATAGTTATATTTTTTATTTACTTATCTTTTTAATATTATTGTATTAAATAATAGCAATGCGATTTTTTCTAGAAGGTATAAAAGAGAGGTAACCAATTTCTCTAAAAACTTAGAGTAAGGGGACGTTCTTTCTATCTGAAGGGATATGTATTATTATGCAAAAAATATTAGTATATTCTTTCTGTTTCTATTAGTACTAACAGGTTGTTCTTCTACCAGGTAATCCAACATCAAAAACTATTCTTAAAGAAGATCCTCAAAAAGATATTTTACAAATTGATCAATTAATTTATTTAAAAGCAGCCAATCAACAATCTCTGAAAATGGTGATTTTATAAAAGAAGACAAATTCAGAAAAAAAACGACTACATTCACTCTATTTTTCAAAGATTTTTATCCTTTAAATTGCCAGTTGGATCTGAAATTTTCGCTACATATAATCATCACATTTACACAATTATTTAGAAATTGATGGTAAACAAATATTATATACGGCGCTTGTAGAAGGCTAATCCTAACCCGCCTATAACTGGCAGCAAAACGAGAAAGCAGGATTTTTTCGTCGACCGAATAAATTCCTGCTTCTTATGCTACAAATCAGTCTTCCAACGTAGATAAATCGCCAGTTGGTAAATTCAACTCCCATGCCTTTAACACACGACGCATAATCTTTCCACTGCGTGTTTTTGGTAGCTTATCCTTAAATTCGATTTCGCGTGGTGCAGCGTGTGCAGACAAGCCCTTCTTGACAAAATTACGAATATCCTCAATTAATACATCAGAAGGTTCAATACCCTCACGTAATGATACAAAAGCTTTAATAATTTCACCTCGTACAGGGTCTGGCTTCCCAATAACCCCTGCTTCGACTATATCAGGATGCTCTAGTAGTTTACTTTCCACCTCGAAAGGCCCTACCCGCTCACCGGCCGTCATAATAACATCATCTACACGTCCCTGGAACCAGAAGTAACCTTCATCATCCATATAAGCTGAGTCCCCAGATACATACCATTCTCCTTTTAAGAAATAGGATTCATAGCGCTCTGGATTCCCCCAAATTTGACGCATCATTGCCGGCCAACCACGGCGAACAGCAAGATTGCCCATTGTAAAAGGCGGTACTTCATTACCAGCATCATCAACAATCGTCGCATGGATACCAGGTAATGGTTTCCCCATAGATCCTGGCTTAATATCCATAGAAGGATAGTTACAAATCATATGTGCACCCGTTTCCGTCATCCACCATGTATCATGAATACGGTGACCTAGTTCATCAATCCCCCAACGAATTACTTCTGGATTTAACGGCTCACCAACAGATAAAATGTGGCGTAAAGAAGATAAATCATAATTCTCAAGCATGCCACTACCAGCGCCCATTAACATTCTGAAGGCTGTTGGTGCACTATACCAAACTGTTACACTATAATCTTCAATTGCTTGATACCAAGCTTGTGGTGAGAATCTTCCCCCAACAACTAGCATTGTGACACCATTTAACCACGGACCGAAAATGCCATATGCTGTGCCTGTTACCCATCCTGGATCAGCCGTACACCAGTAAATATCATCTTCACGCAAATCTAGTACCCATTGTGTGGATTGATATTGTTGAAGCATTGCGTTATGGACATGCAAAACGCCCTTTGGTGCTCCAGTTGATCCAGAAGTATAATGAAGAATCATACCATCCTCTCGCTCCACCCATTCAATATCAAATTGAGAAGATGCCTCTTTCAGGCGTTTATTGAAATCTAAAATTTGTGATGTCTCCTCTATATTCGATCCAACTAAAAAGACGTGCTGCAAATGCGGTAGCTTTGCTAAAGGTACTCGTTCAAGCAACTCTGGTGTCGTCACCAGTACTTTCGCTTCACTATCTACCAGCCTGTCATAAACAGCACCTTCCATAAACGCCTCAAATAACGGACCTACAATAACGCCCATTTTCAATGCACCTAATAGTGTAAAATAAAGCTCGGGTGACCGTGGCATGAAAATAAATAAACGATCCCCTTTTTCTAAATTTGTTGCGGTCTTAAAAACATTTGCTGCTTTATTTGTCAGCCTTTTCATTTCATTGAAAGAATAAGCCTCTTTACGCTTACCATCATTAAAATAAAGAGCAACTTTGTTTTTTCGATGCGTTTCTGTATGACGATCAATTGCCTCATACGCCATATTCACAAGACCTGTTTCATACCAACTAAATCCCTTTTCTGTCTCTGCCCAATCATGTACCGCTGCTGCTTCCTCATAATCGGGCAAATTGTATTGCCCTATTAAAGCATTCAACTTCTCCATCATTTTCATCCCCATGAAACTACCCCTTTCTTTGCTATCGCTTTAGAACATTAGGAAGCAAATTTCAAATCGTAATCTAAACCTCACTATTTTTCCCCTTCAAAATTCGCTACCTTCTCAAAAGACAACTACGTTATGTAGCGATTGTTATATAACAGTTTATGCAGTGTAAAATTAATCATTTATTATTCACCCTACATTCATCTGTTAAATAACAGATGCAATATAAATATATTTTACACGAATTTACTAATAATGTCTCAATATTTTTATTTTTCCAAAAACACAGGTGTATTTTGCAAAAATAAGCGTTTTTCCGCAAGAAATCAGCTATAATGGAATCATTAAACTCAGGTGGTGTAATTATGGAACATAAAAAAACTTTTTTTTCTGTCACAAAGGAAACAAAGCATGGTACTGTGTATGTGGAAGGACCTGTTCCTCCAGAAAAATTAGCTACATATTCATTCCACGAAGGTTTGGTTGCTTTTAGACCTCCAAAACAACAACAACAAGCCATTATAGAAATTGCAGGACTTCCTGAAGGAAGAATTATTATTATCCGAAATGAAAATATCATTGTAGGCTACGTCACCTATCTATACCCTGATCCATTAGAACGATGGGCGGAAGACCGAATTGATAACATGATTGAGCTAGGTGCCATTGAAGTCATTCCAGAATATCGTGGAACAGGTGCTGGTAAAGCACTACTAGCTGTGTCTTTTACGGGAGATGAAATGGAAGACTATCTTGTTATCACTACCGAATATTATTGGCATTGGGACTTAAAAGGGACTGGTTTAAACGTTTGGGATTATCGCAAAATGATGGAGAAAATGATGAGCTCTGCTGACTTCGAATATTTCGCTACAGATGATCCTGAAATTACATCACATCCAGCTAACTGCCTGATGGCTCGCGAAGGAAAACGTGTGCCTCCTGAAACAATGGAAAGATTCGATAGACTTCGTTTTAGAAATCGCTTCATGTATTAAACCAACACAAAGGGGATTGAGTATATGATCGTAGAAGAAATTATGAATGATGAGCCCTTCACGCTGGCTCCGACAAATACAGTATTTGAAGCGCTTAAGTTAATGCGCGAGAAAAAAGTACGTCATGTGCCAGTCGTAGACGAGGAGCATCACGTTCTTGGGGTTATTACTGAACGAGATATTAAAGAGGCGTTACCTTCCTCATTACGGGATGAACCAAATTCTCCAGTTTTTAATGCAAAAGTGGAAGAAATTATGGTTAAAAATCCACTCGTCGGCCATCCACTTGATTTTGTAGAAGAAGTGGCTCTTACTTTTTATGAATCCAAAATAGGCTGCTTACCCATTGTCACTGGAGGAAAATTAGTTGGAATTGTGACTACCACAGATTTACTCTATACATATATAGAGTTAACTGGCGCCACTGACCCTGGCTCAAAAATTGAAATTCGCGTATCCGATACGCCAGGAATATTATTTGAGATTACAAAGATTTTTCACGAACATCATGTAAATGTCCAAAGCGTCCTAGTTTATCCTGATTCTGAAAATGCCCAAAATAAAATTCTAAGCATCCGAGTAAAAACACTGAATCCGCTCGCCATGATTGAAGATCTTCGTAAAAAAGGCTTTGATGTATTATGGCCTAACTTACCAGGTGTTTCGTTACAATGAAAAAAGCAGTATTTGTATACTCGCCAGAGCAACTCGGATATAAATTTTCAGATACCCATCCTTTCAATCATAAACGCTTGACGCTTACAATGGATTTGTTAAAAAATATAGACGCTCTTCATGATTTAGATATTGTTCCAGCTCGTGTCGCTACGGAGAAAGAGCTTTTGCTAGCACATGATCCAAAATATATAGATATCGTTAAAAGAGCAGGGCACGGTGAGCTTTCAGAGGCACAATGCGAAAGCTACGGCATAGGTACCGAAGATACACCCATTTTCGAAAACATGCACGAAGCAAGTGCACAGCTTGTTGGCGGAACGCTAACAGCTGTCGATTATGTTATGCAAGGCAAAGCCGAGCACGCCCTCAATCTAGGCGGAGGGCTACATCATGGCTTCCGTGGTCGTGCATCAGGTTTTTGTATTTACAACGATAGTACAGTAGCTATTCGCTATTTGCAGGAAAAATACAACGCTCGTGTACTTTACGTGGATACGGATGCCCATCATGGAGATGGTGTACAATGGAGCTTTTATGAAGACCCGGATGTTTGTACATTATCTATTCATGAAACAGGCCGCTATCTTTTCCCCGGAACTGGTAATATTACGGAACGTGGAAATGGGCAGGGCTATGGCACGTCTTTTAATTTTCCAATTGATGCTTTTACAGAAGATGAGAGTTTCCTAGAAATATATGAAAAGGCTATGCGAGAAGTCTTTGAATTTTTCAAGCCAGATGTTGTACTAACACAAAACGGCGCAGATGCACATTTTTTCGATCCATTAACTCATTTATATGGAACAATGAATATTTATAGAGAAATTCCAAAGCTTGCGCATAAATTAGCACATGAATATTGCGATGGTAAATGGATTGCTGTCGGTGGTGGAGGCTATGATATTTGGCGTGTGGTGCCTCGTGCGTGGTCTATGCTATGGCTTGAAATGACCGATCAGCCATTACCGACAGGACCTCTCCCTCAAGCATGGTTAGATCGTTGGCAACCTGAAGCACCAGTGCCCTTTATTCCAACTTGGGAGGATCCAAATCCCTTGTATGAGCCAATCCCTCGAAAAGCCGAGATTGAAGAAAAAAATGCGCAAATGCTGGCCAAAGCGCTACATATTATTCGCAATGAAAAGCGCGCTTAATATTACGCCTCACGATTTTCGTGGGGCTTTTTTATTTGTTCTCAATCATCTATCCGCCTGCATAAAAAACACGTAAATCATCGACTGATTTACGTGTTAAGTACCATTATTTACTTTTGACAGATTGTCGATGCTCAATGCGATGAGGTAAAATTACTGCCTTGTCCTCAACAGGCTCTTTGCTCATCAATTTAGTTAGTAAGCGCATGGCAACAGCTCCGATATCGTACAACGGTAGCGCTACACTTGTAAGCTGCGGACGTACCATACGCGCTAATTTTGAATTCTCAAAGCTGATCACTTCAATATCCTCAGGTACATTTTTTCCTACATCCTGCGCACCATGAATCAGTCCAATTGCCAATTCATCACTACCTGCAAAATAAGCAGTTGGCGGATTTTCAAGTGAGGATAATGTTTCCCACGCCTCTAAGCCCATATCATAGCTTGATTCTTCTGCAACAATTAGTGATACATCTATAGGTAAACCTGCATCTTGTAAGGCTTTTTTATAAGCTTCAAGTTTGAATTTTCCATTAATAGTATACGTAAGTGGACCTGTTACAAAGCCGATTCTCTTATGACCGTTTTGAATGAGTAAAGTAATCGCCTCATAAGCTGCTTGGTAATAATCAATATTCACAGTCGCGATGGTTTGTGATTCATCTACTGAACCCGCAAGCACAATCGGTACAGGTGAATGATCCATAGTTTGTTGCATTTTCTCAGTTACATCATCACTCATCATAACAATACCGTCAACCTGTTTCCCCAGCATTGTATCCAGTAGCTGTAGCTCTTTATCTTCATGTTGATCTGAGTTGGCTAAAATAATATTGTAACGATACATTGTTGCAATATCCTCTACACCACGTGCCAGCTCCGCATAAATATTATTTGCAATATCTGGGATAATCACGCCAACTGTTGTTGTTTTCTTACTTGCTAATCCTCGCGCTACTGCGTTCGGACGATACTCTAATCGTTCAATTACTTCTAATACTTTTTTTCGTGTTGCTGGCTTTACGTTTTGATTGCCATTGACTACACGAGAGACTGTTGCCATAGAAACATTTGCTTCTCTTGCAACATCATAAATTGTAACAGTCATCGCACGTGCCTCCCTTTTTTCCTTTTATAGCCTTATAATACGATAATTTTTATAATCTTTTCAAGAAGAAGTAAGTGTATGAAAAGAAAAACCAAGTACAAATAGTATTATTCTAGACATTATTTTGTCACGATATATAGTAAAAACCGCCTGCTACTAATTAAGCAAGCGGTTTTTATCAAAACAATTAAGCATTGATTTCATAGTTCTTCATGAAATTTTGTAATGTTTCGTAGAAAGCATCAAATGTCGGAATATCCATTTGTTGTTGTGAGTCAGATAGTGCTACAGACGGATCTGGATGCACCTCTGCCATGACGCCATCAGCTCCAATTGCAATTGCCGCCTTAGCACATGGTAATAGTAAATCACGACGACCTGTTGAATGCGTAACGTCTACAAATACTGGTAAATGCGTTTCTTGTTTTAAAATTGGTACGGCAGAAATATCTAATGTGTTACGAGTTGCTTTTTCGTAAGTACGGATACCACGTTCACAAAGAATAATGTTCTCATTCCCTTTAGACATAATGTATTCTGCTGCGTGAATGAATTCATCAATTGTCGCTGCTAAGCCTCGTTTTAAAAGTACAGGTTTGTTTGCAGCACCAGCCGCTTTTAATAATTCGAAGTTTTGCATATTACGTGCACCAATTTGGATAACATCGATATAATCCAATGCTTCCTCTAAATGACTTGGTGTAACAATTTCCGTAATAACAGCTAAACCGTATTCCTCTGACACACGTTTTAAAATTTTTAGACCTTCTAATCCAAGACCTTGGAAGTCATATGGAGAAGTACGTGGTTTATATGCTCCACCACGTATTAATTTTTCACCTTTTGCTTTAATAGATGCTGCTACTGCTGCTAC
This sequence comes from Lysinibacillus sp. RS11, assembly GCF_042019215.1. Lineage (NCBI taxonomy): Bacteria > Bacillati > Bacillota > Bacilli > Caryophanales > Bacillaceae > Lysinibacillus > Lysinibacillus sp. RS11. The sequence goes on from NZ_CP168124.1 coordinate 3,714,420, forward strand.
TTGCTCGTATGATTCTACAGCACAAGGTCCAAATACGAAAGATGGTTTTCCTTGGCCAATTAGCTCACCATTCACATTAATGACAGTATCTTCTGATTTCTTTTTACGGGATACAAGTAACTCTTTCTTCTTATCTGCTTCAAGTTGTTTTAAAGCTGTTTTAAAGATTTGCTTAAATATATAATCAACTGTCATTTGATTTAACGGACCTTGATTGTGTTCTTTGATGAGATCAAGCATGTGTCGTTCACGTAATGGATCATAACGATTCACACCTTGTTTTTCTTTAATCTTACCGATTTCATCAACTACAGTTGCTCGTTCGTTAATTAGACGAAGAATTTCTAAGTTTAAGTCGTCTATTTGACTACGTAAACTTTCTAAATCTTTTTGGCTCATGCTTCTTTCCCCTCTCCTCATGACAGACACTTTCAGAACTCTGAAATGTATGTTACATTTTTAGATATTAGCATCATTATAATCAATGTTGTACAGAATGTCACGCATTTTTAATTTAGCGCTTCAACTCGCTAAATTATATTAACATATTTCGAGAAAGGAAGCGAGTATTTTGAGTTCAAAATTATTTGCACTTGATATCGGTACACGCTCAGTAGTGGGCATTATTTTAGCTGAAGATAATGACCGCTTTCACGTGGAAGACATCTTAATAAAAGAACATAAAGAACGCGCCATGGTTGATGGACAAATACATAACGTCATGTATGTGGCAGATTTAATCAATGAAATTAAACATGAACTTGAAGACAAGCACGGCCCTTTAACAAAAGTGAGTGTCGCGGCGGCTGGTCGCTCTTTAAAAACAGAACAAGCAAGCGTAACAATCAATATACGTAATCGGCCAATCTTTACAGAAGAGGATATAAGTCGTTTAGAACTACAAGCTGTTCAACAGGCACAGCAACAGCTTCTACAACATAAAGAGGATACCAAAATAAGCCACTATTATTGTGTTGGTTATTCAGTTCTATATTATCGATTAGATGGTGAAGAAATTGGTAGCCTACTCGATCAGCAAGGTGATGAGGCACAAATTGAAGTTATTGCTACGTTCCTACCTCGAGTTGTCGTAGAATCACTAATTGCAGCTCTTAAACGCGCGGATTTAGAAATGGATGCACTAACGTTAGAACCTATTGCAGCTATTAATGTCCTGATCCCGCCTACTATGCGCCGTTTAAATGTTGCACTCGTTGATATTGGTGCTGGGACTTCCGATATTGCCATTACTGATAAAAGTACTGTTGTCGCCTATGGTATGGTGCCAACAGCTGGTGATGAAATAACAGAGGCTTTAAGTGACCACTATTTACTCGACTTCCCTGTTGCTGAAAAAGTGAAGCGTCAACTGCAAACAGAAGAAGAAATTTTAATTCAAGATATTTTAGGCTTTGATCAATATTATCCGAAAGAAGAAGTTTTTCAAGCAATTGATCTTGCTGTCAAACAACTTGCAAAAGCCATCGGGGAAGAAATTTTACGCCTTAATAATCGTACAGCTCCTAAGGCGGTCATGCTTGTTGGTGGAGGAAGCTTAACACCAAACCTTACGACTGAACTTGGACTAGTACTAGATTTACCAGCAAATCGTATTGCCGTTCGAGGGATTGACGCCATTCAAAACTTAACGAAAGAAGAACATATTAAAGCATCGCCTGAACTGGTTACACCAATCGGTATTGCCATTGCAGCAAAAAAAATGCCCATTCAATATATGAGCCTAACTGTCAATGAACAAGTAGTTCGTCTTTTTGAATTAAAGGAAATGACCGTTGCCGATGCATTTTTAGCAGCCAATATTCGAGCAAAACAATTATATGGTAAACCAGGACATGGATTATCAGTGAGTGTAAATGGACAAGATATTTTCATCCCTGGTGGTCACGGTCAACCGGCGGAAATTTTAGTAAATGGGCATCAGGCATCTACTAAAACGATGATTAAAACAGGCGATGCCATCCAGTTAATTGAAGGCCAAGACGGTCAGCAAGCTACTGCTACAGTAAGAGATATTGTAGATGATGCTGCCATCAAAACAGTCACGATTCAACACACAAAATATGTAATAGAACCACAAATTACTGTTAATGGTTCCCATGCATCTCTAGATAGTGCAATAAATGATCGAGATGTTGTTAAATTTGAAATAGCGGAAACAGTAGAGGATGTATTTAAAAACACAAATAATCGGGAGTTATTAAAACAATTTGAGTCATTTTACATTCAAGTAGACGGAAAGCCACTTTATTTACCAGAGTTTTCAGCGCAATTAATGATTAATGGTAAACCTTCTAAAATGACATATGCTGTACAAGATGGGGATGTTATTACATTTCAGCAACAAACATTACCGACTGTTCAACGTATTGCTGATCAAATGAATGTTTTACTTGAGGATAATATCATCGTACATTTCCAAAATGAGGTGTTGGAGCTAAAGAAGATGGCAAACGAAGTACTCGTTAATCAGGTAGTCGTATCACCACTTTCAACAACACCAAATGGAGCAACCATTTCATTTAAAGAAAAAGACCGAAGTCGTTGGATTTACCAAGATGTATTCCGCTTCTCCAATTGGCAACTACCTACTACATTTAAAGGTAACTTTACAATTTTACGAAATGGCCAACCGGCAAGCTTTGATATGGAGATTTTCGGTGGGGATAAGTTAGAAATTTTACTAGAAGAAGCGTCTATATCTCACTAAAACAAAAAGGGATCCAATACGTCGAAAGATGTATTGGATCCCTTCTTTATCACTCATGCATTAGGCGCGAACTTCTTCACTTTTTTCATCAGCTTGCACTTTTTTTTCACTAGCATCCTCTGCTTTAGGCTCTTCGCTAGGAATGAAATCCTCTAGTGGCTCTTCACCCTCGAAAGAAACAGTACCATCATCAAAAACAGTTGGTGCCTTTGCTGATTTTAATGTTTTAACTTTCTCTACTAATTGTGTAGATTGCTCTTGAAGTTGTTTAGATAATTGAACCGTTTTATCTTTTGCAGTTGTCGAGAAATCTGCACTCTTATCCTTAAAGTTAACAGCTTGTACTGCTACGTCGCTACGTAAATCTTTTCCTGATTTTGGAGCTAATAATAAGCCTGCAGCTGCACCTACTATACCCCCAACTAATGCGCCAATAACAAAATCTTTCATGTTCACACGCTCCTCTTCATAAATCGATTCTTGCGGATAATAAAGCTGAGGCAATGAACTTTCAAGCTGTTGTTCCTTCACTTCATTAAAATTCGGCTTTTGAGTTGTCATGCAACAATTCCTCCCCATAAAATAATCTAATTTGCCTAGACTGGTTGTCCATCTGCTTTCGCGGATGCATCTTCAACTTATGCCTAAGACTTTATTTTTATTCAGTTGACATTCAATGTCTACCGAATAATAATCACTTTTTACGGCCCCATCTTCTTTTCGATTTTTCCGACTGCTCTGGTTCAAAAGAGTAAAGATCTTCTTGACCCATTTCATGTGCCTGATCGATGATTTTACGCTTCTTCCACTTATCAGCAATACCCATTGCGACATTGCTCCACTGAACAACCTGTGCAATTTTTTCTTCATTGTGTTCTACACTTTTTGAAATCGAAGAAGTGATTTGCTGTACAGACGTATTTAGTCCGTTCACAGAGTCACCAATGCCCTTGACTGCATGAACAACGGAATTTAACTGTTCAGATTTTTCTTGAATATCCTCTGCTAAGCTATTTGTTTTGGATAGTAAGGAAGTCGTTTCGCGTGTAATACCCTCCATTTGTCCCTCAATACCTGATAATGTCCCAGCTAAGCTGTTAAGAATTGATTTGAGCGAAAATAATGTCATGCCGACGCTCACACATAAAATTAAAAACCCGATTGCTGCAATGATTGCTGCAATATACAAAATAATTTCCATCACTAGACCTCCCGGAAGTAAAAATTCTCTTTACTATTCCTTTCCATATCTTCGACAAAAAAAACTAATTTCCTCCTCATTTTTTGAGAAAAAACAGCTTATTCCTTACGGACTAAGCTGTTTCGTTGTTTTTTAGCACGTTTTCAAAGGCATCTTGGAATTTATGAACATCGCCAGCACCCATAAATAAAAATACTGCGCGCTCATGCTTTGTAAGCACTTCAATTCCTTCAGTAGTAATCACTGCACTACCTTCAATTAAAGATGCTAAATCTTGGATTGAAAGTGCACCTTGTGTTTCCCTTGCAGAACCAAATATATCACATAAGTAAGCTGTATCTGCAAGACTTAGACTATCTGCAAAATCCTGTAAAAAAGCTTGCGTACGTGTAAATGTATGTGGTTGGAAAATAGCTACCAGCTCACGATCTGGAAATTTTTGTCTTGCCGATTGAACCGTTGCACGTATTTCAGTTGGATGATGTGCATAGTCGTCTATTAAAACATTATTTCCAATATCCGTTTCTGTAAAACGTCTTTTTACACCTTTATAAGTGATTAAACGTTCTTGGATAATGTCTGGTGATATTCCTTCGTACTCGCAAAGTGTAATAACCGCTAATGTATTTAATACCGCGTGATCTCCAAACAATGGGATAAAGAATGTACTATAAAATTCATTGCGAACAAATACATCAAATTTTGTACCCTCTGTTGTTTTTTCAACATTACGAGCCTCAAAATCATTTTCAGCTCCAAAGCCATAATATACCACCGGTACCTTTGCTTGAATACGTTGTAGCTGTTCATCATCACCACAAGCAATAATTGCTTTTTTAACCTGTAATGCTAATGATTGAAAGGCTGAATATACATCCTCTATGTTTGCAAAGTAGTCTGGATGGTCAAAATCAATATTAGTCATTACAGCGTAATCGGGATTGTAAGCTAAAAAGTGTCGACGGTATTCACATGCCTCCATTACAAAGAAGTCAGCATTTTCATGCCCGGCTCCTGTTCCATCACCGATTAAATATGAGGTTGGTTTATAACCTCCTACAACATGAGACATTAAGCCTGTCGTAGATGTTTTACCGTGTGCACCAGTAATAGCAATCGACGTATAATTACCGATATATTCACCTAAAAATTTATGGTAACGAACAACTTCTACACCGATTTGACGAGCACGTTCTAATTCGGGATGGTCATCAGGAAATGCGTTCCCTGCAATAATTGTCATACCTTCTTTAATATTATCTGCATTAAATGTAAAAATTGGAATATTACGTTCACGTAACGGTTGCTCCGTGAAGAAATATTTATCAACATCTGAGCCCTGTACTTGTTCACCAGCATCAAATAAGATTTGTGCAAGTGAACTCATGCCAGAACCTTTAATGCCTGTGAAATGAAAAACTGTCATTAATTAAACCCCCCGGGAATTCAATATCCCTTCTATCATCTATTAGGTGTATCGTATCTTTTACTTATTATTAGGTATTAATACCTTTTCAAGTGTTAAAAAATACGTACTAATCAACACATCTCGTCTATTATAGCACTATTTATGCACAAGGATAAATGTGTAACTTTTCTAAAAATACGAAATTTGACGTAAAAAAGATAATCTATACGAAAACAATGCAATTATTATTCAAACATAGCAATTAAATCTTCTTCCGTAATATAGCTTTCTCGTGGTTTACTTCCTCTTGCCTCAGACACAAAGCCATGAGACTCTAACATATCAATTAAACGAGCAGCACGATTGTAGCCAATATGATATTTTCGCTGAATCAAGGAAGTCGATGCGCCTCCCTGTTCATACACAAATCGGCAGACATCCTCAAACAGATCATCTTGCTCAGCTGAAACTTCCGTTTTCTTTAAAAGTTCCTCTTGATCAAATATATAATCCGGCTCCCCTTGCTCACGAACATGATCAATAATGGCTTCAATTTCATCATCTGTCACAAATGTTCCCTGCAAACGCACAGGGGCAGACATACCATTACCTAAATATAACATATCGCCTCGTCCAAGTAATCTTTCTGCGCCTTGCCCATCTAAAATAGTACGTGAATCTATTTGTGATGATACTGCAAAGGCAATACGTGTAGGAATATTTGATTTAATAAGCCCTGTAATAACGTCAACAGACGGTCTTTGAGTCGCAACAATTAAATGGATACCACAAGCACGCGCTTTTTGCGCAATACGACAGATCGCCTCTTCTACATCTGCAGGAGACATCATCATTAAATCTGCTAACTCATCAATGACAATTAGAATATACGGTAATTTTAAGCTATGTTCATTATTTTTATCCGCGATTGCATTATAACGCGTAATATCACGTGCACCTACATGAGCAAATAACTGATAACGACGCTCCATTTCCTCCACTGCCCATTTTAGTGCAGCAGTAGCAGCCTTAACATCTGTGATGACCGGGCTAACTAAATGTGGGATATGATTAAAAGGTGCTAACTCTACCATTTTAGGATCAATAAGCATCAGCTTTAATTCATGTGGCGCAGCTTTATATAGCAAACTAACCAAAAGTGAATTGATACAAACTGATTTACCAGAACCTGTAGCTCCAGCAATTAAGCCATGTGGCATTTTTCGCAAATCAATGGTTACAGGCTTCCCTGTTAAATCCAGACCCAATGCTGCTTCTAACGGTGAATCTGACTCGAGGAAAGAAGCACTATTTGTCACTTCCGATAGTCGAACAGCGCGAGATACACGATTCGGTATCTCAATGCCAATTGAGCTCTTACCAGGAATCGGAGCTTGGATACGGATATCTTTCGCAGCCAACGCAAGCTTCAAATCATCTGCTAAATTGCGGATTTTGCTAACCTTCGTACCATGACTCACTGTTATTTCAAATTGTGTTACGGCTGGTCCTTGCATAATAGATTCTATTTGAGCTGAGACTTGGAAGTAAGACAAAGCTTCAACCAATGTATCACCCTGTTGCTCCATCCACTCAGTATCCTGTGTTTTTTCCTCAGGCGGCTCTAAAAATTCATCATTTGGTTTTTGATACACATGAACAGGTTTTTGAGGTTCCTCCATTACTTGATTCTCTACTAATGTTTCATCTGATTTGGAAGGTCGCTCTGGATATTCATCTGCGTCATTAGAATCCTTCTCAGAAATCTCTATGTTGTTTGTAGGAAGCTCCTGTTCAATAGTTGCGTCTGTTTCCATTTCGGTAGTTGCTGAAATTTCGTCAGAACTCTCAATGTCTAGTTCTTTCTTTTCTAATGTCGAAACGCTAGACATTGTTGCTACTGGTGACATAGTAATAACTGATACACTGTCTGTTGCAGCATTGATTGGTGAAGTATTTTGAATAATATCTTCGTTTTCCTTCGACGATTGCGGTGCTGTTTCATTGTCCATCTCTGAAGATAAAGGATTTTTATTTTCATCTTTATTGGATGGTGTTAATCGATGTTCTATATCCAAATGAATAAGTTCAGAAGAAGACTCTTGGACTTTTTGAGCTTCTTGAACTTCTTGGGCATCCTGAGCTTCTTGGGCTTCTTGAGCTTCTTGAACTTCTTGGACTTCTTGAGCTTCTTGAGCTTCTTGAGCTTTTTGCACTTCTTGAGCTTCTTGGACTTCTTGAGCTCTTTGCACTTCTTGAGCTTTTTGGACTTCTTGAGCTCTTTGCACTTCTTGAGCTTTTTGGACTTCTTGAGCTCTTTGCACTTCTTGAGCTTTTTGCACTTCTTGAGCTCTTTGCACTTCTTGAGCTTTTTGGGCCTCTTCAACAATTGTTGTAGTTGGCTTCGTATTTTTAAATTGCTGTTGTATTCTCCATTTCTCTTTATCTGTTTTTAGCATTAGGACATTAAAAGGAATACCGCTTTTTTCACGCTTGGCTTCTTCTACAGATTTCTCTTCTAACACCTCTTGCTCATCAGCTTCAGTTGTTGACGGCTGGATTACTGTAACTTCCCCAATGTGTATGGTAGAATTTTCTATCTGCAATTGTTCTACAACTACTTCTTTTACATGAATTTCTGATTGATTCTCTGAAAGTTGTTCACCATTCAGCTCGTGCTGAACGGCCTCTTTCACTTGATCTTCAAATTCTACGGCAAAGGAAGTTGTTTGCAGTACAGGTAATTCCGTGTTCGTTTCATCACTAGGCTGGTTCGTTTCGTCTGTAAATTTTTCATCAAAAGTAATCGGTTGCTTTGTAGGTGCTTCAATTTTTTCATGGACTTCAAGCTGTTCAGGTTCTTCTTTCTGAACTGTGCTCACAGGCTCTTTTTCTTTTAGTATATTTTCAATAGCCTCATTTGTTGTCGCTTCTTTTAAAGTCTTAGTTGCTGTAGGTATTGCAGACTCTTTCTTGTCATGCTCTTCCTTCCGCTTCTCTAATAATTGCTCAATTGGGCTCGGCTTAGAAAAACCATAAACCGGTGAAGGGACATCACTTGGTACAAAGCGCTTGTGATTAGCAGCTAAATCACGTTCAACTGTCTTTTCTGGTGAATTATTAGTTTCTTTAGGAGTAATAGGTGGTTCATTTTGCGCATCTCTAAAAACAAGACTTGCTCTTGTCCGATTCGTTTGTTCAGACTGACTTCGTGTAACTGTCGTTCTACCCGTTCGCTTCGTACGATTTGCTAATAAATCTCGAATTCCTGAAACCTCAATATCATAAACACTTGAATCCACAATATGATTATTTAAATGCCTCGGCAGAGATAAATCTTCAATTTGTCCGTAATTAGCATCCTCCATTTGATTGAATGCTTCTTTTGATGATGTTGTTGATGGTGAAGCTGAAAATTCCTCATCCTCAATTAACGGAAAACGAAAAGTTTTTGTCTGTGGTCCAGGTGCTTCTTTAAGCTGCTCAGATTGTTCTTCTTCATAGTCCTCATAAAATTCCTCATATTCGTATTCATTGTCATCTCTATTTACAAATTTATTTATTTGTTTTTTAAACCAATTCACATTATTCACTCATTTCTATTACACTTCATTTATAGCATCGTCTATGTCATTTCAAAAACAAATTCAATGTCTATAACAAAAAGCATACCATAAAAATGTAATAGAAACTTGCATATAGAGGCTCATTCTAGACAAAAAAATCGTTATGTTACTAGCATATTAGTAGCATAACGATTTTAATTATATTTTATCTAGTTGGCGTTTCAAACGCACTACCAATTACTTCATCTTCTGGTAATACTAAAATCCCTTTTTCAGAAGGTGCATTTGGTATTGCTAATTCACGTGCTGAACATAACATACCGTATGAATCAACACCTCGTAAATTACCTTCTTTAATAAGCATACCCGAAGGCATCACTGCACCGATTTTTGCCACGACAACTTTTTGACCTGCTTCAACATTAGGCGCACCACATACAATTTGTAATGTCTCTTCACCAACGTTTACAGAACAAATGCTTAGTTTATCAGCATTTGGATGCTTGTCCTTAGTTTCTACATAACCCACAACAAATTTTGGAGAAAAATCTACATCAAGACTAATTTCAGCGCCATTTTTTGCAATAGCCGCTTCTAGCTGTGCAACTAATTCTGGAGTAACCTCAACTAAACCTTTAGCATCAGTTTGTATATAGCTGCTGGCATTAAATAAATTAAATGCTTTAATTTCTCCTGTCTGTGCTTCCTTTAAAATAGCGAGATCACCTGCACGTTCTACCTCTGTTTTCACGATTGATTCTGATGCTAATTGTACTAGCAATACATCTCCTACATGCTCTTTGTTGTAAAATACATTCATTGTTTCTCTTGCTCCTTTTTAACTCTGTTTTTTGCTAATATAAAGATTGGTTCTAACTCCCCATCTTCATAAATAAAAGATAATGACGTAATCGGTACAGTACCGACAGCGAAGAAATGCATCGTCATCTGTGCTAATACATCATACCCTGTTTCATTCCGAATATCACCTACTATTAATACGTCCTGATGTGGCACAGATAACGTCATATCGCCCTCAATTTTAGTCTGCATGTCTTTCAAAAAGTTTTCATTTAAAATGCGACTTGCATCGTAGCCATCATTAGCATTAACAAAATAGAAAATATTCCCTGCAACTTCATCTTTCTTATACATTGTTGGTAATTGCTTTACAGAAAATCGTGCCATTTCACGAATTTGCTCTACTGTTAATTGTAGTACCTCTAACATGGATTCATCAATAAAACGATAGGTTTTTCCTAAATCGAGCGCATAAAAAATACGTGTTTCAGCTGTATGTTCAGTAGTGATGAATGCATGCCCCTCCTTCGAGGCTTGAGGGTAGGATGTTGCGCGAATAACAGGATAAATTTGCGAAGTAGATTGGAATCCTTTTTCCATCTCTTGCTCCATAGCATTAAAGGTTTGCTCGATTGTATAAACAACTTCATCGATTGCAGCCCCTTGCTTGTCATTATATTTTGCTAAAATACCTGGTAGAGATAGCTCCATCCCTTTACCAATCTTTTTGTGATTTAAACGTAATTTATCGTGCTTTTTGTCAAATTCAAAATCAAACGTTTCCTCATTTAATTGTTGCTTTAATAGGGACACAAGTTGTTCTGATTTAATTTGTTTCACCTAGCTCACATCCTTTCTTTATAATCAATATTGCCTCGGCGTAATTGAAACTGTCGCTTCGTTAGTACTACACTTTCGCGCAGATAATTTACTACAGGACGTGCATACTTAGACTGAGTTCCTCTACTTCTGGAATCTACACCCTCATACAACGCATCAACTATAGAAGTAGACATCTTTTATAGACTAATAAATGCTAAATGAGAGAAAACGGCTCACATGTTTGTGAACCGTTCTGTTCAAAACTATCCAATTACTTAATCTTAACCGAATGAACGATTTTCGTCATCTCATGTAAATTATCTTCAATATGTTTTCCTTGAGAAATGGTTGTCATTTTTACGCCACCGCTACTGACAATGAGCTCATATTCGTCTTCATTATCAGTTTTTGAAACAGCTGAAAAGCCGAAAATACCATCCTTTTCATATGTATTTTCTTCAATTATCTTTTTTGAACTATCCTCTTTTAATAAATTGTAATAGAGTTTACTCTCTGCATCTTCGCGATCATTGATGAAAAGAACATAACTCTTTTTTCCTTTAGTTACCAATATATTGTATGCATCTGAACTATCTTCAACTTTAAAGTTGGAAGGTAAGTATAATTCTACATCCCCAATACTATCTGTATGCTTCTCTGGCTCTCCCGCAAAGACAGTTTCTGTTGTTTGAAGTCCATTTTTAATTTGTTCATCAACAGATTGATTACAGCCAGTAAGTCCCAACAGTAAAAGCATTAAGCCTACCGCTCGTAGCCATGTATGAGACATATTTCTCTTCCTTTCATTGCTAACTTTTATTTATTTTAAAAAAATTTATGTAAAGTTGCAACTTCCCTGTTCCAATATCACTAATCCAAAAACATTACTCATGTGCTAATGTGAATAAATATTGACCAACAAGAAGCGAGACAATATGCTCAAACATCATCTGACGACTTACTACCCCTTGCGTAAAAATACCTACAGCTCCCGCACCTTGTCGAATATCTCGACGTTGTGTATATAGCTCCATCACTGGCCCAAGTTCCTTCCCAGCTCTTATTTCCTGGGCAATTTCTTCTGGTAATATAATTTGTGCGCCAGCAGCTGTATAAGTTGTGCCATTTGTTACTGTAAGAGCTCCCCAGTTACATACGTACATAACACCATCAATTTCCGTTACTCCACCCTCTAGTCCAAACGATAATTGAGCACCCGTCTCATTCATTGCATTTTTTGAACGGTTTATGGCCCCCATTCGTGTTTCTTCATGAGTCATCGGTTGATCAGATACTTGTGAAACAGCCTTAACATAGGTAAAAATCGGTTTATCAAAATATTTTCTAGCTATAACTTCAACTGCCTCTGTTTTTGCTTTGTTTGTTGTCCCAATAGCTATCTTCATTTTTCCAATCCCTCTTTCTTTTCATAGAAAAAGATGCCCCTAAAGGCACCTCCGGCGGATGTTACTTTACACATTAGCGCGAATCGTCTCTAATGTCGAACGATCTGCTTTTTTCACTAGTTCCACAATTAAAGCTTTTGCAGCTGCATAGTCATCAATATGAATAATTGATGCAGCTGTATGAATATAGCGTGAGCAAATACCGATTACCGCACTTGGCACACCATCATTTGCTGTGTGTACACGCCCTGCATCAGTTCCACCTTGTGATACAAAATATTGATAAGGTATATGATTTGTTTCAGCCGTATCTAAAATGAACTCACGTATGCCTCGATGTGTGACCATTGTACGGTCCAAAATACGCAATAAAGCACCTTTTCCAAGTTGACCAAATTGATTTTTTTCTCCTGACATATCATTTGCAGGTGATGCATCTAGAGCAAAAAATAAATCTGGTTTAATCATATTTGCGGATACTTGAGCACCACGTAGACCAACTTCTTCCATTACATTCGCACCTGAATATAAATGTGAGGCTAGCTTTTCATCCTTTACTTCTTTCATCAATTCAATTGCCAATCCACAGCCATAGCGGTTATCCCAAGCTTTCGCCATAATTTTCTTCGGATTAGCCATCGGTGTAAATGGACAGACAGGGATAATTGATTGACCCGGACGAACGCCAAGTGCAATAGCATCCTCTTTATTATCTGCACCAACATCTATTAGCATATTTTTAATATCCATCGGTTTAGAACGTTCAGCATCTGTTAGTAAATGTGGAGGTATTGATGAAATCACACCAGGAATCGCACCATTTTTAGTAAATACTTCAACACGTTGCGCTAGCATAACCTGATTCCACCAGCCACCTAATGTTTGAAAGCGGAGCATCCCGTTGTCGGTAATAGAAGTAACCATAAATGCCACTTCATCCATATGACCTGCAACCAATATTTTTGGTGCATCAGCAACATCACTGTGCTTTACACCGAAAATCCCACCTAAATTATCCTGAACGATTTCATCCGAGTACTTTTCCAACTCAGAACGCATGAACGCACGTACAGCATGTTCATTACCCGGAGCGCCTGGTAATTCCGTTAACGTTTTAAATAATTGTAATGTTTCCTCATTCATGATGACTCTCTCCCCACGAAGTAGAATATTCTTCCTTGCTATTGTAACACATTTATCTTCATTCAGTAGAAGACTCCTACCTCTGAATGTGGTGAGATGAATACGAGTGAGGTTTCTTTTCAGTGGGTATCCAAACACTTACTGAATGAAGATAAAGCCTCTGGCAGATGTCACGGATTTTGAAAGGAATGAATTGTGCGTGCACAATTCAAAATCCGGACACAATTACGCCAAGGCGAAATCGATTGCTGAATTCAAAATATTGATACATTTCCTAAAAGCGCTCATGTGTGAACGTGCATTCAATCCGTATGCTATGTTAAAATGAACCTATAGAAAAAGGAGGAAAAAAGCATGAAATTACGTGATTTTTTAATTGGTGTTGCAACTGGCCTAGCTGCCGCAGTCATTGTTAAAGAAGCAAGTGAAAAGGTTTCTCCGTATGTACCTGCTGGACAAGTACTCGAAAACATAAAAAAAGAATTTAAAAAGGATTCGCCGATTGATGGTTCTTGGATTTTTATGAAAACTGACAATTTCACAAACGGCATTATGACAATTCCAGTATACCGTGGAGGTATCTCACGTATGCATGAGGGCGAAATGCAAACCTTTGAATTCGCTGCTGACGCCCGCTCAGGTGTAGTTGTCGAGCTAACAGAAGTGTAACCTTACTCTGCAATACGCGATCAAAAATTATAGAACCCTACGAAAGAAGCCATCTCAGCTATTTGAGATGGCTTCTTTGTTTTACTCAGACAATCCTTTATTGTTGAAGTATTTTTTATATTTTCGATAATAATTTAAATTATTTAACGTTAGCTTCACCCAACGCTTTGCATTCATATCTTGATTATAGTAAAGAGAGTTTGTATATTTCCCTTCACGAATTAATTTTTTCGCTTCTAATTTAAGCTTTTCATTTGAGGCATATTTGAATAATACGCCCTTAGGAATGATCATCCATAAGTGCTTATCTTGAACATACGTTACATCCTGTTCAATATTTAACATATGGTCATCAGCTACATACTTCATTAAATTATGACCACTTGCTGTTACATAATAGCTTGAGCGACCATTACGTAGGTTAATTTCAAACAACTTATACTGTTTGTCTCGCATATCGTATTTCATATCAAAGTTAGCAAAACCTGTGTAACCGATATCTTCTAAAAAGGAACGTACTTGATCCAATAATTCTTTATCGTATGTTGTCACGATCGCTGCATAACTACCAATACCCTCAGGTGAATGCTCTTCTAAGATTGGGTTTCCTAGACACATTAGCTTCACTTTGCCGTCTTTCCCGACATAGGCATTTAATACACGCATATATGAATCATCACCTGGGATGAATTCTTGAATAATCATTGTATCCTGATAGGTTGAGCTATAGATTGCTTTTAAAATGGCTGTTTTTTCAGCTTCATCATGTGCAACGAATACTTTTTTCTTACCTGGGAATTTACATGCCCAGTATTCCACTGAGTTCGATGCCTTTAAAATAATTGGATAATCGAACAGTGGTGTAAAGTTTTCGTAATTATCAGCTGTCACTGTCGTCGTACCTGGATACTTAAAATTGTACTTATCACACATTTTATAGAAATTTTCTTTTAATAAAATTTCATCCATTAATGATTCATCGATATATGGTACTGTAAAATGCTCCTGCAATGCCGGCTTATTTTTGATAATAAGTTTTGCATAGTCATCACCACAAGCTAACAACAGTAGTTTTTTATTTGAATATTTTTTCGCGACTTCTGCAAGTGCAGGTGCAAACACATCCTGTTCATTTAAGCGATCAATTGCTTGAAAATTTATAATGTGGCTGTCTTGTGTTGCCGTTAAATGTGAACGCCCTAATACAAGTGGTTTAATACCATATGCCTCGTAAAATGCACGTGCCATACCATATGCATTCATATCTGATCCTAGTAATACTGGTAAAAATGGTTGTTCAGTTGTCATGTAATTTCAACTCTCTTTTGTGTTTTAGTATAGCTTTTAGTGTATCATATTTTACAAAATGTTCACGAAAAAAAGTGTCAAAAAAATGGGGTATAGACAATTAAGCATATCTTCATAACGTTAAGTTGATTTCTGTTCCTACTATACAACTACAATAATTTATATCACATAGCTTACGTTTACATAAAACAATAAGTGAAGTTCCGTTTTATCACTATAAATTAGAGTGACATACCAGAGATACATACTACGTGAAGCGTTTGATTGGAGTGGAGACTGGGCGACTCCTCGGGGATTAGCGATAAAGGAACAAAGGTTAAAAGCATCACGTCCTGTGATAACGCCTTTGTGACCAACATCCTTTTGGTCCAAGCGGCTCATCGGACGCCCCCAGGAAGCTTTGCTCTGTGCGAAAGTGCAACGACAGCAACATTGTTTTTTCTGTGCGAAAGCGTAGCGACAGCAACAAATGTTTTATCTGTGCGAAAGCGTAGCGACAGCAACATTGTTTTTTCTGTGCGAAAGTGCAACGACAGCAACAACAAAGCGCCCAGTCGAAACGGAAATCAAACCCTATTTTGCCAAAGAGCGATACTTTATTTAATTCCCTTAATTTTATTGACACAATAGTTTTCAACACTATGAAAAAAACGTGCGAACACAAAGGTTCACACGTTCTATTAATTAGAATGTAATAACAGCTTGTCTGCTACGTTCTAGTTTATCTACAATTTCTTTACCTGTTTCATCCCATTTAATCATGCGATAATAGGCATCATGATAAAAGATAAAGCCATAACCATTCGCAAGCGCTTCTTTCATAATACGCTCTTTTGCAAAGACACTCGCCATTGGATAATCATCATACGCTAATACCCATAATGGATTTTGATGCGCATGTGTCGGCATAATATCCGCCATATGCAATAATACTTCGCCGTTTTGTGTTAATTTTATTACGGCATGTCCATCACTATGACCACCAGTATGAATCATTTCAATCCCAGGAACTATCTCTAACGTACCTTCATACGTTTCAACTAAATGCTGAACTGGCTCCCAGTTTTCTTTCCAATACGTATTTTTTGAGCGAATATTTGGCTCACGCATCTCGTCCCACTCAATTTTCGTCACATAGATTTTTGCATTTGGGAATGTTGGTACAAGTACTTCGCCTTCCCATTGCGTTAAACCACCAGCGTGATCGAAATGTAAATGCGTCATTAACACGACATCAATATCAGCTGTAGTTAATCCTAACTCCTGTAAGCTAGCCGCTAATGTTGATTCTTCAGTAACACCAAAGTTACGTAGCTGTTTTTCATTTAATTTGTTAAAGCCAACACCCGTATCAATAATATAGTTTTTACCTTCATATTGAACTAAGATTGGCTCAGTCGGTAACTCAATTTGATTTTTTTCGTTTACCGGATACTTGCGTGCCCAAAGTGGTTTGGGCACAACTCCAAACATAGCACCGCCATCAAGGCAAGTGACACCCCCGTTTAGCCATGATAATGACATGTTGTGAAACTGTAACTGATCCATCCATACTCCCCCTATTTAGTAATGAATTGTGATTCTAGACGATAAATCGGCTGTCCTTTCGCAGAAAATTTCTGCTCATATTCAGTCATCACATTATCCTCAGGCATATTCGCATGTAAGTCGAGTGATACATACTTTAGTAACATACCGTATTCAGACATACTAATTAACGAATACTCAAACAAACCACGGTTGTCCGTTTTAAAATGGATTTCCCCATTATCCACTAAAATCGACTCATATAATTTCAAAAAATCCCCGTGCGTTAAACGTCGCTTAGCATGGCGCGTTTTCGGCCAAGGATCTGAGAAATTCAGATACACACGGTCTACATCATTTTTACCAAAATATTTATATAAATCTGCGCCATTTACTTTTAATAATCGTAAATTCGCTGGAGATTTAGCCTCTAAAATTTTTTCCAATGCACAAACGATTACACTGTCATAAAGCTCAATGCCAATATAATTTATATCTGGATTTTGTAAGGCCATACCCGTGACAAATTGTCCTTTCCCAGTACCTACTTCAATATGTAGGGGGTTGTCATTTCCGAAAACAGCCTGCCAATTCCCTTTAAAGTCTTCAGGATTCGGGATGATCACCTCTGAATGATTCGTAATCATTTCCTCCGCCCAAGGCTTATTTCTTAATCTCAATTTTTTTCCTCATTTCTTTCTCGTGAAATTATTGATTTGTTATAGTATAACTTATAACCATCAAATTCGCATGAAATTATTGCGAAATGATATTTTTTAATAGTTCTTTGATATAATCTGCCACGCATCACGTTGGACTGTACAGTGAATTCTCGTACCTTTTCTAATTTCCCCAATATAGTTACCATCTGTATGACAATCTACGTCATTTGCATGCACAAAAATATCAAATTGATTGCCTTGCAAAAAAGAAATCTCTTTAAATTTTGTATGTTTTCCAAAAAACACAGTGACAAATACCAGTAGTAATTTGAGACGTGAAATACTGTGAACGATTGTTATTTCGATTTGTCCATCATTAGGGATAGAGGAAGGCGAAATTTTCATACCTCCTCCGAAATAAGGATGATTGCTCATCGCAACAAACCATGCCTGCTGAAATTGCCACTCTTGCTCGTTTGCTTGAATGATTACATCAAAACGTTCAAAGCTAAATAGTCCTCTTACAACAGCCACAGCATAGGATAACTTGCCGAACCCAATTTTATTGAGGTAAAACTTTAAACGAGATTTATTAATGTGCTTTGTAACAAATGCATCAAAGCCCACACCTGCATTGTTAACAAATATCTCGTGTTGGAGTGCTCCAAGGTGAATAGCTCCGACATCCATCATTTTATCGGCAATCTCCGTCTGCAAATAGGCTTCGATTTGTTTTACATTTTTAAAAGTAGTAAAGTATCGTGCAAAATCATTCCCAGAGCCAGCACGCACTACACCAATAACTATAAATTCATTATGTAAAACACCACTCACTACCTCATGTATTGTGCCGTCACCGCCAACTACAACAATTAGTTTTTTTGTACGTGTATCGTCCGCACATTTTTTCGCAAGTTCCTGTCCATGTCCTTCATATTCTGTAAAAGCAACTTGATAATCAATTGTCAAATGGCGTTGAAGATGGCACCAAACTTTCTTACCTTTTCCATTCCCAGCTGCTTCATTTACAATAAATAACACTTGCATTTATTAATCCTCAGCTGGTTGAGAAGATTTCTGCCAAATATCCCGGTTAAAGGATGTTGTTTGTACATTGTTTAAAATCGTTTGGGCAGCTCGAATTTGCATATGCTTCATCGGGGAGGACACTTTCTTTAAATGTTCCATCCATTCTCCGTAGTTTCGACGATCAATAAACTGAATGCCAAAGGATGTACCTGGATAATCGAAGTAGCCATTACGTGTTAAAACAACTTTACGAATTGGCATATCTATATTGTCCTGCTTAAATAATTGAGTTAATACAGATTCCATACGATTTAGATTTATCAATGGATTAAGGACTTTTGAATCTTTCGTTCCTACTTTTTTTATCCAGAATCGTTCACTACCACCCACATAAACTGCTTGATTTTCCGCATCTAGCACTGTAATGCAAATACATTCTGTTGGTGACATTAGTACGACATCAAGCTCTATGGGTGCTTTTCTGATTTGTAAAATAGGGTAATAAAAAAGCAGATAATTATCTGGTAATTTTTGCAACAAATCTCGCAACAAGGAATCACGCATAAAACGAGGATCTACATACGACTTTTCACGTAGTGTTGAACTTGCCCATTTCATCTGAAAATGGAAAAATTGATCGATAAACATACGCTTTAATTCATGGATAGATTGCGGCGCATAGACAATTTTAGGTTCAAATGTTAAAGTCGTTTCTTCTTCTGGTATGCTTTCTTCATCACTCACCAGTTCATTCGTTATTTCTACCTGTTCAACGTCCCCACTGTCTGCCTTCTGGCGACCCGCAAACCATTTTTTCAATAAAGAAAATCGCTCTTTCTCTTCAAAAGAATCATTTTCAGAATCGTTGTCATGTTGCCACTCACTAATTTCTTCTCCTAACTCCCACTGTCGCTTAACACGTTCCCATTGACTATTCTTTAAGCGTACAAATTGTGTTGGATATCTCGCTAAATCAATTTGATAGCGTGAGATATAATCTTGTAATTTCACTAATTGTGCCATTTTAAGGTCACTCCAATCTTACTCGCCCTAATATCTAAACTCCCTGACTACGTTTTTGAGGGTACTCAAAAACATTATCAATAGTTATTTGCATTCATTACATCGTCATTTGTTCTTTGATTTTAAATATGTAAACTTCAGGCTATGTAGATAAATCATCATCTTATTTATTTTACATGACGTTCCAGAAGAAAACATCCATAATTTGTTCTATAGAAAAAGAGAACTACCCTTGTAGCTTGGGATAAAACCAAGTTAAGGTAGCTCTCTTGAAAGCGTAACTTATTTAGCATTAATGGAAAGCGGTAATTTCGCCTCAAATGCTTGCTGTAATTTTCGAGTCCATTCACCTGGAACTCCAGCACCAATTTTGTTACCATCGACATCGATCACCGGTGTTACTTCCGAAGATACAGATGATACAATTACCTCATCCATCGTTAATAAATCAGCCTTTGTCATCGGTTCTTCAATAACAGTTAGGTTAATCTCCGCAGCACATTTTAAAATAACTTGGCGTGTAATACCGTTTAAAATGAAGTTATTTGCAGGGTGTGTATAAAGCTTACCATCTTTAATGCCATAAACATTCGCTGATGAACATTCTGTTACGACATCTCCACGATGTAAAATAGCTTCATAGCAACCTTTTTCAGAAGCTTCTTGCTTTGCCAGTACAGCGCCTAGTAAATTTAAGGATTTAATATCACAACGTAACCAACGGATATCCTCTACAAAAGTAGCCTTAACACCTTTTTCAAAATTTTCATATGAACGCTCGCCAACTTTAACATTCCCTGTTAATACAGCTGGAACACTTGCATCTGGGAAAATATGATTACGAGAAGTTGTACCACGTGTAATTTGGAAGTAAACATGTCCAGTGTCTAAATTATTTGTCTCAATAAGTTCATGTAATAATTTGTGTAATACGTCTTTAGTATAAGGAATGACAAGACGAATTTTTTCGGCACTCGCATAGAAACGATCAATATGTTCTTGTGCTGTGAACATGTTGCCGTTATAAACTTTAATTACTTCATAAATGCCGTCACCAAATTGGTAACCTCTGTCTTCTGGGGATACTGCAATAGATCCTTCTTCAACGATTTGATCATTCCATAATGAATATGCCATGTTTCGCTCATCCTTTTCAGCTTTAAATTATTTGTTTCCTGCAAGTTCAACAATTGCTTCAGCGTAAATAGCTGTTGCTTTTATAAGATTTTCAATGACAACAAACTCATCTGCACGATGCGCTACGTCAGGTTCGCCTGGGAACAGCATACCGAATGCCACACCTTTTTTCATGACACGTGCATACGTACCACCACCTGTAGAAAGTAAAGGTGTTTCATAATCTCCTGTTTGACGTCTATAGATATCAGCTAAAGTCTGAATCAATGCATCATCCTCACTTACATAATGCGGCTTTGAATCATCTTGAATATCCAATGAAAATCCTTTAGCCACCGCTATACGTTGTGCTTCGGTAATTTTTTCATCAAACGGATAAGTGACTGAATAACGCATACTAATCACCATACTGCCACCTTTAGCTACATCAAAGCTCACAATCCCTGGATTTAATGTAGTTTTACCAGACATTTCGTCCTCAAATTGTAGTTCAAGCATGTTGCCATAATGATCTTGATAAAAAACATCTGCGGTAAAGTCGACAAATTGCTTACTTGCCTCTGTCGTCAACTCATGCTGTAAAAATGCTGCAAGATAAACAGCTGCATTGACCCCTTTTTCTGGTTCCATAGCGTGGGCTGCTTTACCTTTGATAGTTATTATATAGTGAGAACCCTCGATTAATAAAGAGCCTTCTAGCTGATTTTCGCTTAAATATGTGTGAAAATTCTGTTCGAATTGCGGAGAAACAAATTGCACTGTCGCTTCTGCAAAATCAGGTACCATATTTGGTCGCTTTCCAGCATTAAATAGTAATAGCTGTTCTTTCGTTGCATCACCAGTTTTATTTTGAGAGAACACTAGCTCTGCAATGCCTTTTTCTGCATTGATGAGTGGGAAATCCGCATCTGGCGCAAAGCCAATAGTCGGCATTTCCTCGTGTTTAAAATAGTGGTCGACACAGCGGAAGCCTGTTTCTTCATCTGTACCAATAATCATTCGTACTCTTTTATCAAGCTGAATGCCTGCATCTTTAACAAGTTTCATAGCCATCCATGCTGCAATAGTTGGTCCCTTATCATCTATTGCACCACGGGCGAATAGTTTACCATCTGCAACAGTGCCACTAAATGGTGGGTATGTCCAATTTCTTTCATCACCAACAGGTACTACATCAACATGACATAAAATACCTAATAAATCTTCACCTTCACCCATCTGTATATGCCCTGCATAATTATCAATATTTTTCGTTTGCAGTCCTTCAGCTTGGCCCTTTGCTAATAACCATTCAAGAGCCTTTAATGGACCATCACCGAAAGGTACTTCAGTAGTGATCGTATTCTCATCGAGTACACTATTAATTTGCACAAGCTCCTGTAAATCTTGTATTAATTCATCTTGCCTTTCTTTTGCAGCTTGTAACCAATCCATACGATGTACCTCCTCCAATTTCATAACATTATTCTACTCTTTACACCTTAAATTACAATCATCTTTCTGACAACTGTTTTTACAATCTTCCTCTAACACTACCATATATAGCATGTTCTTCGCTTTTTTCCACAAAATACAGTATAAATTTTTTATTTAAATTGTAAATTTCCCTTGCATTCACTAGAAAATCAACTAGTTTTTCTATATAATAAAGTTATCAGAATAATTGTTCTGAATATAAAATTAGAAAAGGGGATGTCTAAGGCAGCTACTTATTAGCCTAAGTGCACTCCGCACATATTGTCGTCCGCTAGTCTTTGCCAAGAGAAATAAGATGAAGGAGTGGTTCATTTATGAAACCAACTACTGATCGAATGCTTAATCGTATTAAAGACGTGTACATGTTTATTTTAGACAAAGGAACCGTGTCTACACAGGATTTAGTCGAAGAGTTTAGTATCACTCCTCGCACCGTTCAAAGAGATTTGAACGTGTTAGCCTTTAACGATTTGGTGATGAGTCCAAGTCGAGGCAAATGGACAACGACGAAGAAAAAAGTAAAATTGACGTCTTAGTTTTTACGTTTAACACGTAAAGCATTTTGTATGGGAAAAGAATGACCTTTCGTCGTGGTCATTCTTTTTTTGTTGTCTTGTAATTGTTGATGCCCTCATCTATTCATCAATTATGCCTAATTGCGTCCGGAATCCACTTTGTGCTTTCATAAAGAGCTCTTCGGAACAGAAATCCCCCCGCCTTTTAATCCGTTTCACTTATATGGGGATTCCAGTTCATTTCTCTCCTCAATTTGCTAAGAATTACATGCATTTTTATAAATATTTTGTTCTTCAGCGTTATCCCTGTTTATTTTTTTGACTATTTACAATTGCTCAACAATCCGTTAAAATCGAAACATTCTATATTTTGGAAGGAGGATTTTCTATGAAACTTCCCAAACTGTTCCATCCACTCGTTTGGATTATTTTAGGCGGAACTATTTTCACACGCATTGCAAGTTTTATGGCAATGCCCTTTCTAGCAATTTACCTACATAATGAAATTGAAGCCTCCCCTTTACAAATAGGTTTGACAATTGGTATTGCACCATTAATCTCCACTGTAGGAGGTTTCATAGGTGGTTATTTAACAGACCGATTTGGTAGGAAAAGAATCATTTTGCTTACTATTATTGTTTGGAGTATCGTGTTCTTCGGCTTTGCAATCGCACAGACTGTTTGGGTCTTCGTAGCATTAAACGCCTTGAATGGCTTATGTCGTTCCTTCTTTGAGCCTTCCACCCAGGCATTAATGATTGATTTTACTCCCGCTGACAAACGAAAAAGATTGTTTTCATTGCGCTATACGGCGATTAACATAGCTGCGGTGATCGGTCCCGTTATCGGTGTTTATATTTCTCAATTATCCAGCCCAAGTATCCCTTTTATGCTGACAGGAACTATGTATATTATTTATGCTGTATTTTTATATTTCGTTTTAAATTGCTATAAAATGCAACAACAAAAAGCTGCAACACAAACAAAAATATTGCAAACCTTCACAATACTAATAACAAATCGTGTACTATTAAGTTTTATTTTTGGTGCAATTTTAATAAATATTGGTTACTCTCAATTTGATTCGACACTGCCACAAATCATTGAGCTCAAAATTGAAGACGGTACTAAGCTTTTTTCTCTACTCATTTCGCTAAATGCAGCAGTTGTGTTATTACTACAATTACCGATTAGTATACTATCTGAACGCTTTTCATCGGCAGCCACTCTATTAGTAGGAATCCTGTTCTTGGCGTTTGGTCTTTTATTATTCGGCCTCTCAAATAACTATCCGCTGTATATAATCGCTATGATTATATTTACGATTGGTGAGATTTTCGCCTTTCCAACTATGAATGTCATGATTGATGAAATTGCGCCTGATACACAAAAGGCAACCTATTTAGGAGCAGCCCAATTTAAAAATTTTGGGGGCTTTGTTGGGCCAATTATTGGTGGGTGGCTATTATCACATTATATGAATGCAACGTTTGCAGTCATCGCTGTTGTTGTTTTATGCAGTTGTCTATTTTATAGAATCAATTATGCCTCTGCATAATTGTGTCCGGAATCGGCTTTGTGCTTACTGCTAGATGCAGGTCAGTTAGCTGTTATCGTATGGATGCGATGATTTTAAGCTACCATCCTTTATTAACTCCTTTCCGATTTCGTGACATCCGCCGGGAGGCTTTGGGCCAACAAGATGTTGGTCACTCAGTCGTTGTGCCACAGGACGTGGCGTTTTTAGACTGAGTAGCTGACGCATTGCTTTCGCTACAAAAACCATCTGCTGAAAGAAGTTAAAACTTAAGCCGCTACAGTAACTAGACTTCAGACAAAAAAATCGCTCCATTTCTTTTAGCGAATCTCAAGCATTTGAAAAACTTGCTTGGACTCACTATTAGGAATGGAGCGAGCAATATTACAATTTATCCTTATAATTTTTAAGTGGTTTTAGCTTTCTTCATCAGCAGCAACCTCTTCATAACTGGAGTATTGGTCTTTACCAGCATTTTTCGATTGATATAATGCCTTATCTGCACGCTCAAATAAACTTCTTTCTGACTCATCCGGATGAATGCAAATGGCACCGCCCATACTGACTGAAAGTACAGACCATCTATCAATAGTGACTTTATCAACATACTTCAAGTGGCGAATTTTCTCCAAAATAGAATTCGCTATTTGCTGTATAGCTTCTTCCTTCGCGTCATACAAAACAACTGCAAATTCATCCCCACCGAACCTTACAACAAAGCCATTCCTTTCCACTTCTTGTTTTAAAATTCTTGCTGTTTCAATCAGGATTTTATCTCCTTCGCCATGTCCAAATCGATCATTTACTTGTTTAAAATTATCTAAATCTAGCAACAATAAACCAGGTTGATTCATCTTCCTTTTCCTTAATAACTTGTCCATTTTTCTAATATAGGTAGCACGATTATAGACATTTGTTAACGGATCGTATGTTGCAAGATGCATCGTTTTGGAAAGGAGTTTATTGATGACTAATAGCATTATGAAAGAAGTTACTAATGCAATACAAAGCAATAGCTGAAACTGCTTTGTATTTTTAGCTAGCGCCTTTAATTCTGTGAAATTACCATATTTCACAAACACAACCCTTTTAGAAGATTCCCCTCGAACCGTTTCTGCTTCGTATGGTAAAAAACGATACTTTTCAATATAGCCATTTTGAAACTCTTCTTGAAATTCCGTTGGCTGCATCGTTTTTCTTGCTAACTCAAAATGCTCTTGAAATTTTTTCGATTGATCTGTTACAGTTGTTTTACTGGCTTTAGAATAATCAAAGAAAACTCCCCCCGCATTTATCGTTTGTACCTCTAACAAATCAGCATATTTATCAATTAAATATTCAGATGTCTTTTCAAAGTTAAAAGTTTGGAACACAGGATTATCAAGTAAGTCTATACCTAACTCAAATAAATATTTGTTATCAGGTGTCGCTAAATAGCTAAATTTTCGATAGCCCCCTGTTGTTGTCGAAATATCTATGCCATCACTGTAGAATTCCCCGCTTGCTCGACGTTCATCTAGTAAAGCAGAAAAACGTATGCAGCATTTTGAAAAATTTAATCCTTTATCTTTTTCAAAAGTTGTATAAATTACAGTATTTGATTGATCGAGTATGTACACATCCATACCATGTTCGTTTTTAATCTTCTGCAAATCCCACGTCGCTATATCTGGATTTTCTCTATAATATGTAATTAGTTTCCGGAGTTCTTCTTCCATTTTGTCAGAGATATTCTTATCAAAATAATAATGGGCATTATCTACAGTTTGCATATCTGTCAGAATATGCTTTTCAATTAGCTCTCTATTCAAGGCTTCTTGTTCTTCTATATCTGCCATTAGTATTTGCCTGTTGACATAAGAAATGACAGCAACCAGTACTAATGCAAAGACAATTAAAGATATTAATAATTTAATTCTCAGGTTTTTCATTAATTTGTCCTCTACTTAATTTCACCATCTTTTTTCTGAAAGATTTAGAGATTTTTTAGTACCATAGACTAAAAAGCTATTCATTGAAAGTTATATCATATTATACATTCACTATTATAAGTATGTATATTAAAATACCTCGATACTAATTGTCCTTAGCATCGAGGTATTCTTTAATCCCTATTCTGTAATCCGGCTAACTCTTCAGCAGTTAACTCTCGATATTCACCTAATTCTAGATTGTCATCTAGCTTTAGGTTCCCCATCGACAGCCGCTTTAAATACGTTACACGTTTACCTACTGCCTCAAACATACGCTTCACCTGATGAAACTTACCTTCTTGAATCATTAACTCAATTTCTGATTGCTGAGCAGATTTTAATATGATGAGCTCTCCCGGTTTTGTTACATAACCATCGTCTAGCTCAACACCTTGAGCAAATTTCTCACAGTCTTCATCCGTGACAATACCTTCTATTTGTGCATAATAGACCTTTGGCACGTGCTTTTTTGGAGACAATAAATTATGTGCTAATATGCCATCATTTGTTAACAGCAATAAACCCTCTGTATCTTTATCTAAGCGACCTACCGGGAAAGGCTCGAAATGTTGAAGTAAAGGATCTAACAAATCAATGACGGTTTCATCCCGTAAATCTTCTGTTGCAGAAATAACTCCCGGAGGCTTATTCATCATAATGTATACAAATTCTGTATATATAACACGTTCACCAAAAACGGAGACATCTTGCTTTTCAGGGTCAACATGCAATGCTGCATCCTTCACATATGCACCATCCACTGTCACTGCTTTTTGCTTTAGAAGTTGTTTAACTTCCTTGCGTGACCCATAACCCATATTCGCCAGTAATTTATCTAATCGCATAATACCTCCTATTTCAATCCCAGTTTGTTCGTAATTCTTGTCAATCGTTCACCGAGTAATTTTTGTGCTAAACCTAAGCGTAAAGACAAATAGCCATATACGGCTACACCTACTCCAGCACAAATAACAGAATAAACTAATGCGGAGAATTTACCATCTACTGGTCCCATCAATAACTCTAAAAGTTTATGAACAATTAGTACACTTACCGCCATGGCCACTGTCAAACAAGAAATAAGCATCACACGACGTATAACCATTTCTGATCTATAGTTTAGTGTTTGTCGTAGCACAAATACATTGATGATAATTGATACACTATAGCCAATAGCTGTAGCAAGAATCGCGCCATCCGCCTCCATCCAACGAATTAAAGGAATATTAATGGCTAGCTTTACTAAAATACCAGATAATAAGCTAAAGACAATCCATTTTTGGAAATCAATGCCCTGTAAAAGAGCCGCTGTTACTTGGAACAATGCAAATAAAATTGCAACAGGTGCGTAATGGGCTAAAATTGTAGCCCCCATCTCACTTTCAGAATAGAGCATAAAGTATATTTCATTTGATAACAACGAAATTCCAACTACCGCTGGCAATGTAATAAAAATTAATATTTGATATGTCTTATCCATTGCATGTCGTAGTGATAAATATTCACCTTGCGTATAATATTTTGTAATCGTCGGTACAAGAGCCATCGAAAAACCTGTAGCTAGCATTACCGGAATAATGACAACCTTATGAGTTGTAAAGTTAATCATTGATAAATAACTATCTGTCACTCCCGCTAATCCGATTGATGTCATAGCTCCGTTAAATGTTAGCATATCTACTAATTGGAATAACGGATTAGCAACGCCTACAAACACCATTGGAATCGAATACGTAATAACTTCTTTATATATGTCGGACATTGGGAGCTGCTTAGACGTAACGCTTTGGCTGCGTAGTAAATCAAATTCAGGTTGGTATTTTTTCCAATAATAATAGAGTGTCAATAACCCACCAATCGCCCCGATAAATGCAGCAAATACTGCGAAGGAGATCGCCGTTTCTGGTTGCCCATTGAAAACTACTACAACTAAGAATGAACCACCTAACAACACAACAATACGAACAATTTGCTCCACTAACTGCGAAACTGCTGTAGGCTCCATTTTGTCATAACCTTGGAAAAACCCACGCCAAAGACTCATAAATGGCACAACAATTAATGCAAAGCTAACCCAGCGCATTACTGAGGCAATTTGTTCAATCGTAAATGCCTGCTCATCACTTTTAATAACAAGACCCGCTATTGGCTTAGCTAGTATAAAGAGAGCAATAAACGCAGCAACACCAGTAATCAGCATAATCATTATGCCTGATTTCATCAGCTTACGACCTGACTGGTAATCACCCGCTGCATTGTATTTAGAAACAAACTTGGATACAGCAATTGGCGCACCCGAGATGGCTATAGCCAGCATAATCGAATAGGGAATGTATGCATATTGATAGAGGGCAATATTCTCCTCACCCACAATCGCATAAAACGGAAAAATATAAATTAATCCGAGCACCTTCGATAAAAACATCCCCATTGTTAATATCGCAGTACCTTTCATTAAATTGGACATCATACCCATCCATTCATCGTAAAATCAAGATTTTCATTATCATAACACTTAGAAAAACACTTATTAAATAATTGCTGTAAAGACCTTGCTTCGGTAGCATCCTATCTTTTTACAGGTATCTGAGTGGGTTCCCTTGCTACCCGAGTACTTTTGAGCAATTCAGGGAAACTGTTTGATTTGCAAACGCTCTCACACACAATAGCCGTCTCCTGATAGCTTAATTTCACTGATCAACAATATTCAGCAAAACTACACGAAAAGTCAACATAACCAAATATTAAATAAGTAAACCAACTGTAATCTTAACATATTTATAGAATACCGACGCATAAATACATTAAAAAGTTCTAGAAAAACACAGCTCAATCAAAAAAAATATCGATTGTGTCCTCCTTGTGGAAAGTAGAGGCCTCAAAATAATCGGTGGAGATTTAGAAAACCTCCACCGATTAAAGTTACTTCTCTATTACATGTCTACGAAAAATTGTTTATACCATACTAAAAATACATAAGCTGTCCAAATATAACGTCCACGATTCGCTTGTCCTTCATAGTGCTCATCTAGATAGCCTACTAATTGCTTTGTATCAAAGAATTCATTGGCAAAGTCAGTTGTAAACATTTCTTTTACCATCTTGTAATACTTTTCTTCACGTAGCCAGTGACGAATTGGCACTGGGAAGCCAAGTTTTGGACGCTTTGCCCATTCTTCAGGTAGTTCCTGATGCGCAGCTTGACGTAGAACATATTTCGTATCAATGTCATTTACGCGGTATCTCGATGGAATGTTTTTCGCTAATTCCATCACTTCTTTATCTAAAAATGGTACACGTAATTCGATAGAATGAGCCATACTCATTTTATCTGCTTTTAATAAAATATCACCTGGCATCCAAAGATTTAGATCAAGATACTGCATTTTAGTAACATCATCATCACCTGGTACTTCATCGTAAATACGTTTTGTAATCGATTTTACAGATGGACCATTTTTATAGTCTGGTTTTAAGACATTTAATGCATCTTCTTCATCCCACACAACCGCTTCCCCAATAAAGCGTTCTTCTACTGTTTGACCACCTTTAACAAGGAAGTGCGTGTATTGATTTTTAGGTAACACCTCTGCAATACCACGTAATGCTTTACGAATACCAAATGGGACTTTCTCATATTTTTGCATTTTGCCTGAGTTTTGATACCATGAGTAGCCACCAAAAATTTCATCTGCACCTTCACCTGAAAGTACAACTGTTACATCCTTTGAAGCTAACTCGGAAAGGAAATAAAGTGGTACTGAAGATGGATTCGATTGTGGCTCGTCCATATGCCACTGAATTTTTGGTAATGCTTCAAAACACTCATCAGCTGAAATATATTTACGCTCATTTTGAATATCTAATGTATCAGATAAATCTTTTGCTAAATTTGTTTCATTAAACATATCCTCGTAGTCAGAGAAACCAACAGAGAAGGATTTATCAGGGCGTAATAATGAAGTAATATAACTTGAATCAATACCACCTGATAAGAAAGAACCAACCTTTACATCACTTATTTGATGCGCATCTACTGATTCTCTTACTGTCGTACGAATTTCTTCTACATATTTTTCAATTGGAGCTTCTTTTGCATGGAATTTTTTATCCCAATACTGCACAATTTTCTTTTGCCCATTTTGAATAAGCATATAGTGTGCTGGTTGTAATTTGTATACACCTTTAAAGAACGTTTCGTCCATTGAAGAATATTGGAATGTCAAATAAGGACGTAGCGCATCTTTATTTAATTCTTTAATAAATGATGGGTGTGGTAAAAATGATTTAATTTCTGAACCGAAAATAAAAGTACCATCTGTTGTGTTTTCTGTATAATACAGTGGCTTAATACCAAATCCATCACGAGCGATGAATTGTAAATCATTCTTTTTATCCCAAATACAGAATGCGAACATTCCGCGAAGCTTTTTGACAAATTCTACTCCGTATTCAACATAACCATAAATAATAACTTCACTATCAGAGTGTGTTTTAAAGTTGTGACCTTTTGCAATCAAATCAGCACGTAACTCTTGGAAATTAAAAATTTCCCCATTAAATACGAGAACAATATTACCATCCGCACTATATAACGGCTGATTCGCCACGTCTGATAAGTCGATAATACTTAATCGACGGAATCCTAAAGTTACTTTATCGTCACTGTGAATCCCGCCACTGTCTGGTCCACGGTGAATAATTGTATTCATCATATTTTCGATCGTTTGATGATGATCGATCACATTTGTTCCATTAATATAGCCTATAAATCCGCACATTCTATTTTTCACCTCATAATTTAGTGCATAACCTTTACCATAATAGCATGAAAAGACATTCATTTCATGCAGACAATACAGATAAAGCAAAACTTTCATCAGTGAGGTTATTCTACACTGATTATTCATTCAACTAACTAGCGCTTTATCTCTCAATTATACTTGAATTTTCCATCTAAACTTTACACATGTAAGCTATTCACCATAACGTAGGGTTAATTTCCGTTCCGACTGAGCGCTTTGTCGCTGACGCTTTGCTTTCGCGCAGAGCAGAGCTTCCTGGGGGCGTCCGATGAGCCGCTTCGCTGCAGGGTCTCGGGGTAACAGATGTTTTTTGCGCGAAAGCGAAGCGGCAGCAGCACGATGTTTTTTGCGCGAAAGCGAAGCGACAGCAGCACGATGTTTTTTGCGCGAAAGCGTAGTGCTAACGTAGCGGCAGCAGCACCGATGTTGGTCATGAAGGCGTTATCACAGGACGTGATGGTTTTAGCCTTCGTCCCTCTATCGCTAATCCCCAAGGAGTCGCCCAGTCTCCACTACAATCAACTTATATAGCATACGTTTAACAAACGCATATCTCAAGGTTTCGGAAATAACTCTACATTAAAGTAGAAGATAAAGCATTATAAAATACTTTTGTGTTATTTTCAATGTGAAAGAAGCCCCTCTATATAGACTTCATGTATAATAGGAAAGATTCCTAATTTGAAGAGAAAGTGAGTTTTAATATATGTACGATGTTATCGTTATCGGTGGTGGCCCATCAGGTTTAATGGCCGCTGTCGCTGCTGGTGAGCGTAAAAAGAAAGTACTATTACTAGAAAAAGGGACAAAGCTCGGTAAAAAATTGGCCATTTCTGGCGGTGGTCGTTGTAATGTTACCAATCGTTTACCTGTAGAAGAAATAGTCAAGCACATACCTGGAAATGGTCGTTTTCTTTACAGTCCTTTTACGGTTTACAACAACGAAGATATTATCGCATTTTTCGAAGGACTTGGCGTTGCATTAAAAGAGGAAGATCACGGGCGTATGTTCCCCGTTTCTAATCGTGCTCAAGATGTGGTCGATGCACTTATTCGTCAACTTCAGCGGCTACATGTTGAAGTACGCTTAAACACACCAGTTAATAAGCTTCTAATGGATGAGGACAAAATTCTCGGTGTACGCCTTACAGATGGTACTGAAATTCGCAGTGAAGCCGTAATCGTTGCAGTTGGTGGAAAAGCTGTTCCACAAACAGGTTCGACAGGAGATGGTTATCCATGGGCAGAACGTGCTGGTCATACAATCACAACACTTTTCCCTACTGAGGTTCCTGTTATATCAAAAGAGGATTTTATTCAAGCTCGCGAACTACAAGGGCTAGCGTTACGAGATGTAGCTGTTTCTGTTTTAAACAAAAAGGGCAAGGTACTTATAACCCATCAAATGGATATGCTATTTACGCATTTCGGAATAAGTGGCCCTGCTGTGTTACGCTGTAGTCAATTTGTTGTTAAAGAGTTAATGAAAACAGGTTACGAGCCTGTGACAATGCGTATTCAAACACTCGTTGATTATAATGAAGAAACGTGCCTGCAATATTTAAACAGACTTATTAAAGAAGATCCTAAAAAAGCAGTGAAAAATGTTTGGAAAGGAATTGCGCCTGAACGCTGGTTGTTATTTTTATGTGAACGCGCGGATATCGATGTACAAATGACAGGCATAGAATTATCACAGGAAAAAATTCGCAACTTAGCTAGACTACTCGTCAATTTCACAATGTCGGTTAGTAGTACGCAGTCTCTTGAAAAAGCATTTGTCACTGGGGGTGGAGTTTCTGTTAAAGAGATTGAACCAAAGACAATGGCCTCGAAGAAAAAGGATGGGTTATTTTTCTGCGGAGAAATCCTTGATATTCACGGCTATACAGGTGGCTATAATATAACGTCTGCACTCGTTACAGGACGTATCGCAGGGATGAATGCAGGAATGTAAGATTACTGTATCGGGGGCTTTTATCAGCGGACTTTCGGGAGTTATCGGCGATTTTTAGGTCTTTTATCAGCGATTTCCCGCAAGTTATCAGCGATTCCGGACTTTTATCAGCGATTTCCCACAAGTTATCAGCGATTCCAGGGCTTTTATCAGCGATTTCCCGCAAGTTATCAGCGATTCCAGATCTTCTATCCATTAAAAAGAGGCTGGGACAAAAAGAGAAAATGTTAGACCGATTGTATTGGTCTAACATTTTTTTGATTCAGGAAGGAACAACCTACTCACTGAAGCGAAAAAGTTACTATCTTTTTTCGCTATTATTCAAAATAATAGCGTTTTGTCCCAGCTTCCTTTTTAGCTTTCTTTAGTCACATACACTTCCTCAAACGGTTGAATAATGACAAAGCCTTCACCTGAGAAAGCCATTTGAATGGACTCACCGCTCCCACGACCGATAAACGTACGGAAGCTAATATCTGTTTTAAATTCTGGTTTCAAATTGCCTGACCATGCTACTGTTGCATGTGGGTCCGTATAAACCGTTTCACCAGGTTTCACTAGCAAGGTAAGCGGTTCAAAATGAGTTGTAATAGCGACCTTCCCTTTTCCTTGTAACGTTACATTAAACAACCCACCTGACATGACTCCAGCCATTTTACGCATTAATTGAATATCCCATTCTATACTCGGTTCAAATGCGAGTAAGTCATTACCATTGACACAAATACTTTCACCCTTTAAATCGAAGATTGTTACTTTTTTTCCTTGATCGGCTAAGTACAGTCGCCCTTTCCCATTCGCTTTCATAAGTTGTGTACCTTCGCCTGTTAATGCCTTTTTAAACATTTTACCTAATCCATGCTCCAACACACGCTCACGCTCAAACTTAATATCGCCTATGTAGGAAATCATTGCGCCCATTTTTGACCATACTTCACCATCTAGATTGACCTCTAATACACGTTCAGTTTCTAACTCGAAATATTCATTTTCGTTGTCGTCCTGTTGTGTTTTATTGACAAATTCATCTAATGAAAATTTACCCATTCCAATTCCTCCCTTTTTTATCTTATATACGTTTAAACTAATGAAAAGATTCAATTCATTTTAATTCCTCTTGAATTTCGCACTCTAACTAAACTTACAAACTTATGCATTAACGGTTGTTCCTAAATATTTCTGACAAATACATCCCCATTTTTAGGTCCCCCATTAAAGATTGATTCATGAGCCTTGCATTTACTTTTCGTTGCAAAAATTCTCTTTTGGTAGCGAAATCACTTTATTTCCTGTAATGATATTGACATCAGACAACAGCTGTTATACATTAAAAAAAGATTAATCAAGTGTTATATAACAACTACTACAAAAAAAGACCATACAAGCGTCATGTGCGAAATGACACTCATATGGCGAATACTTTCAAGTGCGAATTGAAAGTAAAATTTATCGTGTAGCAGAGACGTCTCCAACCTTTTGAGAAGCTTCTTTTAATGCAGTTTGTTTACGTACATCGGCACGTAAAGTTATTGAAATTATTAATGAGGCTGCAATTAATCCTGTAAACACATAGAATACTGGAATATAGCTTCCATAAGCATTTTTAATTGCGCTTACTAAAAGTGGTCCAAAAACTCCACCTAATGACCATGTTGTTAATAAATAACCATGAATAACACCAAGTTGCTTCGTACCGAATAAATCACTTGCAAATGCAGGTAAATTCGAGAAACCTCCACCATAGCAACTAACAACTAAGAAAATAAGTGCTTGGAAAATAATAGCGTTTGTTGTATATGGTAAGACGATAAATGTAACTAGCTGTATGATAAAGAAAATTACAAAGACGTTCGAACGACCAATATAGTCAGACACAGCAGCCCATACTAAACGACCACCACCATTAAATAATCCCATTACTCCTACCATTGCTGCGGCTCCCGCAACTGATAATCCTACAATTTCCTGAGCCATTGGAGATGCAACAGAAATCATCATAATCCCTGCTGTTACGTTTACTAAATGCATCGCCCATAGCATCCAGAAATGCTTAGTTCTTACAGCTTCACGCGCTGACATGACAGCTAAATCTTTTTTCACAACTTCTTTACCATTGTTTGCAGCAGCCTTCATATTCGCTGGCATATAACCAGGTGCAGGCGGCACTATATATAAAGCCCCTAAAATCATTAACGTGAAATAACTTGCCCCTAAAATGAAGTACGTTGTAGAAATCCCCACAGCCTCCATTAAGTTAGCTGCGACAGGCGCTGTAATGAGTGCCCCTGATCCAAACCCAAGTACAGCCATACCTGTTGCCAAACCACGACGGTCTGGGAACCATTTAACTAATGTCGATACAGGTGAAATATAACCAATACCCATACCCAATCCACTTAGTAAACCATATGTTAACCAGTACATTGTTACGGAATCCATTTCAATCGCTAGACCAGCACCAGCTTGTCCTGCCCCAAATAGAACAGCTGCTATCATTGCAGATTTACGTGGCCCCATTTTCTCTACTAAGCTACCAAATAATGCTGCGGAAGAACCCGCAAGCCCCATCATTATTGTAAAGGCAACCGTTACGTTTGTTTCACTCCATCCCATCTCTGTGACAATCGGTAGCTTATATACACTGTATGCATATGCTCCACCGATCGAAAGATGAATAGCGATTGCGGATAATGCAATTAACCATCTATTTTTATTCATAAATTCTCTTTTCTCCCCTCTTTTGCTACCTGTGAAAGTTTTATGAACGTCCATGTAAAACAATTTACCATTTAGAATTATTCAAATGCAAGATGTTTTTCAAAAAAATATTATTTCCCCAAAAAGTTTTTTATTTTTCACCCTTGTTATATTACATCGAAAACCCTACAACCTCTAAGTAAATAGCTGTTTATTAAAGGAAAACCACAACACTTTTTAGCTAATATTACTTTTCCACACTATTACCGCAGCTCATAAAAATTATTCTAATATAATTAAATTTGTGCATATTTTCACATTCAAACAATGTATAGTTCATATTTTTCTGACTCACTTATTTTTTTCGCCCTTCTCATAAATCATAATCGAATATTAAATAGGTAGAAATATTAAGAATAAAAGAGAATTTTAAAACCTAAACAAAAGAAATTTACCACACAAAAAGAAACCAAAAAATTATATTAAATGATATTTTTAACTTTTATTAAATTTCCACTTCAATAAACCAAATCCATATTGTGCATATTTCAAGTTAGATGATCAGTACCTATTCATTTTTATTATTCAAATATATATATTTTCTTTCAATAGGAATTGTGTCATCCTTATTTAACTATGGCTAGTGATGTTATTTAAACCTAAAAGCAACTATTCCAATTAGTTTTCATCAAATACATTTGTTATAGCGCGCAAGTGAAAATTTTACTTTTTAACTAATATTGGCTCACTACTACAACGGTGGTTATGGTCGTATCGATATCCCAGTTGGTTTCAGTATAAAAGAAAAAAGTGCCCAAATTTTGGACACTTTTATCATAATTATTTAACTACGATGTTAACAA
The DNA here is from genome assembly GCF_042019215.1 of Lysinibacillus sp. RS11. Taxonomy (NCBI): domain Bacteria; kingdom Bacillati; phylum Bacillota; class Bacilli; order Caryophanales; family Bacillaceae; genus Lysinibacillus; species Lysinibacillus sp. RS11. The sequence continues at coordinate 3,750,673 of NZ_CP168124.1, forward strand.
GCTTGCCTGGGATAACAATGATTTTTACTAAGTCTTTGCCTGCCATATACTCTTGTACTTTGTCATCTGCAAGTGCTACTTTTTCGATTTCCTCTTTTGAAGCATCTTTTGCTACGATGATTTTGGCACGTACTTTGCCGGCAACCTGAACTGCGACTTCCACTTCATCATCAACAAGTTTAGACTCGTCATATGTTGGCCATTGCTCATATGAAAGTGTTGCATCATGACCTAATAGCTGCCATAGTTCCTCCGCAACGTGTGGAACCATTGGAGCTAGCATCTTCACAAAGCCTTCTGCGTAAGCTGTCGGAATAACATCCGCTTTGTAGCAGTCGTTAATGAATACCATCATTTGTGAAATAGCTGTATTAAAGCGAATACCTTCATAATCCTCTGTCACTTTTTTTACAGTTTGATGGTACGATTTTTCAAGTGTTTTATCATCAGAAGCTTGGATTTTCGCAGCGATTGTTCCACCTTCTTCATTGATAAATAGACGCCAAATACGATCTAAGAAGCGACGTGCTCCGTCCAAACCATTTGTTGACCATGCAACAGATGCTTCAAGTGGACCCATGAACATTTCATAGAGACGTAAAGTATCAGCGCCGTGTGAAGAAATGATTTCATCAGGGTTCACAACATTGCCTTTTGATTTAGACATTTTTTCATTACCTTCACCAAGAATCATCCCTTGGTTAAATAATTTATGGAATGGCTCTTTCGTGTGTACAACACCTAAATCGTATAGTACTTTGTGCCAGAAGCGAGCGTATAGTAAGTGTAATACAGCATGCTCAGCCCCACCGATATAAATATCAACTGGTAACCAGCGTTTTAGTAACTCAGGGTCTGCAATTGCTTCTTTATTTGTTGGGTCAATATAACGTATGAAGTACCAGCTAGAACCTGCCCATTGTGGCATCGTGTTCGTTTCGCGACGACCTTTTTTGCCTGTTTCAGGGTCAACAACATTTACCCATTCAGAAATATTTGCTAGTGGAGATTCACCAGTACCTGAAGGACGAATATTATCTGTTTTTGGTAGCACTAATGGTAATTCGGATTCTGGTACTGGCGTCGTTGTACCATCTTCCCAATGAATCATAGGAATTGGCTCTCCCCAGTAACGTTGACGAGAGAATAACCAGTCGCGAAGACGGTAAGAGATTTTCTTCTCCCCTACGCCTTTTTCCTCAAGCCATTCAATTGCCTTAGCAATACCGTCCTCTTTGTTTAAGCCATCAAGGAAGTCAGAGTTAATGTGCTTACCATCACCTGTGAATGCCTCTTTGCTTATGTCGCCGCCTTCAAGCACAGCAGTAATTTCTAAGCCAAATTCTGTTGCGAATTCATAGTCACGTTCATCATGTGCTGGAACTGCCATAATTGCGCCAGTACCGTATGATGCTAATACGTAGTCCGCAATCCAAATCGGCATTTTTTTGCTGTTAATAGGATTAACTGCGTAGGCACCAGTAAATACGCCAGTTTTTTCTTTCGCTAAATCTGTACGCTCTAAATCAGATTTCATTTTTACTTTTTCTAAATAAGCTTCTACAGCTTGGCGTTGTTCAGCAGTTGTAATTTGCTCCACTAATTTATGCTCAGGCGCAAGAACACAGTATGTAGCACCAAATAATGTATCAGGACGAGTTGTAAACACTGTGAAGTTTTCATCTGTACCATCAATGCTAAATGTTACTTCTGCACCCTCAGAGCGACCAATCCAGTTACGTTGCATATCTTTAATAGACTCTGGCCAATCAACTTCCTCTAAGTCGTCGATTAAACGATCTGCATAGGCAGTAATTTTAAGCATCCATTGCTTCATCGGACGACGTTCTACTGGATGACCACCACGCTCTGACTTTCCATCAATAACCTCTTCGTTTGCAAGTACTGTTCCAAGTGCTGGGCACCAGTTTACAGCCACTTCATCTACATACGCTAAGCCTTTTTTATAAAGTTGGATAAAAATCCACTGTGTCCATTTATAATATTCTGGGTCTGTAGTGTTAATTTCGCGATCCCAATCATAGCTAAATCCTAGCTCTTGAATTTGACGCTTAAATGTCGCAATATTTTTCGCTGTAAATTCTGCTGGGTCATTCCCTGTATCAAGTGCATATTGCTCTGCTGGTAAACCAAATGCATCCCACCCCATTGGATGTAGAACATTATAGCCTTGCATGCGTTTAAAGCGTGAAAGGATGTCTGTCGCTGTATAACCTTCCGGGTGTCCTACGTGAAGACCTGCGCCTGATGGGTATGGGAACATATCTAACGCATAAAATTTTGGTTTATCCGTTTCATTTTCAGTTTTGAAAGTTTTATTATCGGCCCAATATTGCTGCCACTTTTTTTCGATTTGTAGATGATTAAAACTCACGATTTTTCCTCCTTCGAATTTGTAATATTACTCTTCATAATAATTGACAAAATATTTAAAAAATAAAAAAACTCGCCCCTTTCTGTAGAAAGGGACGAGAGAATTCGTATCTCCCGCGGTACCACCCAAATTAGTGATCACACTCGGCTTTAGCTTCCTTAACGCGGAAGGAACGGCACGCGTTGTTTCACGCGGGCAGACTCAGAAGGCGAGTTCAATTTGCTTTCCTACTAGCTCCCACCAACCGCTAGCTCTCTTAAAAGAAACACAAATTTACTATTCCTCATCACTGTCTTTTCATGTATTGCATTTATTCTAATGGAAAGTACTGAAAAGCACAAGGCTTTGTTTACATACTACCCATTATTGAACAATTCAATCCCAAAAGGTAGCAATACCCGAAATACATTGTGTCCATAGAGCTCGCATTATTTTAAACTATGAGAAAGCTCCGTAAAAATAACCCCTAGCGCATATGCACCAGCATCCGGATATCCTAGGCTTCTTTCACCAACTGTACCCGCACGACCCATTCGAGCAACAATTTCTTTTGTATATTCCGCTCCTTTAACAGCAGCCTCTGCCCCGTTTTCAAAAGCTGTTTTAATATCCGTACCATCTGCAGCGCTTTCTAACCAAGCATTTACACAAGGTACAAACGCATCTACAAGCGTTTTATCGCCTACCTCTGCTCCTCTTCCGAAAGAGTGCTCACCGACAGACTGTATACCTTTTAGTGTAGCTTGTAACATTTCAGCAAACTCTCCGACTGTTAATGCCATTTTTTCTTCTACAGCTTTACTTGCAGCTCGGAAAGCTCCGCCCCAAATTGGACCAGAAGCTCCTCCGCAATGTTCCATAATTATCATCGAACACGCATCCAGGAAAGTTCCAATATTTAAATGTTCTTGATTTAGAATCGAGCTCCATCCTCGTTTCAATTGCTTAAATCCTTTAGCGACACTCATCCCGAAATCGCCATCACCTGCATGGGTATCCAATTCGCAGAAAGGCACTTCGTTCTTGATAATAATTTCGCTCATTTTATCTACGAGATAAATTATATTGTTTAATGTGATTACCTCATTTTTGATGATAGCGTGTTCTTCCTCTGTTTCCGTCTCAAAGAAAACTCGCTTCTCTTCTACGTGATCATTAATATCTACGTATTCTACACTCTCAACCGGTCCATCTACCTTAAATGCAGGCGTATTACATTCTTTCGATAGTAATGCTTTCAGCTCATCATCTAGTTTCATTACTGTTAGAGAAATCCCAGCCATATCAATACTTGTCATGTAATTGCCGACAAACGTTCTATTGATTCGAATATTACTTTTACTCAACTCTCTAGTAACTGCATTGTTAAACAGATAAAGTTCTTGCAGAGGTGTACCACCAAATCCATTTATTAGGATAGCAATTTCATCCTCTTCAACTAGTCCTAAATCTTTCATAAGGTCATTTGTCATGCGGAAGGCTAATTCATCTGCGGTCATCATTTTTTCACGTTTTCTTCCTGGCTCTCCATGAATACCGACACCATATTCCATCTCATCTTCACCCAATTTGAAAGTTGGTGATCCACTAGCTGGCACCGTACAGGAAGTTAGTGCTAGACCAATTGTTCGAACATTTGCCGCTGCTTTTTCCGTCACAGCTTTGACCTGCATTAAATCCATACCTTCTTCTGCAGCTGCACCAGCGATTTTATGTACTAACACAACTCCCGCAACACCGCGTCGTCCTACTGTATAAAGACTATCTTCTACTGCAATATCATCATCTACGCGGACATACTCTACTTGAATGCCATCCTCAGAAGCTAATTGAGCACCATTTTTAAAGTTCATAATATCTCCGCTATAATTTTTAATAATAAGCAGTGTACCTTTTTTGCTAGCTGTTGCTTTAATTGCTTGATATACCTGTATTTGTGAAGGAGAAGCAAAGACGTCACCGCATACTGCAGCGTCCAACATCCCTTTTCCGACTAACCCCGCATGTGCCGGTTCATGTCCACTACCGCCACCGCTAATTAAAGTTACCTTATTCTCATTCATTTCTTTTTTCTTAATTACTTTATATATTTTTAACAACTCAAGTTCTGGATGAGCCATAACCATCCCATTGCACATTTCCATAACGAGTGTTTCAGGTGAATTCATAATTTTCTTCATTTTTATTCCTCCTCTGTAAGCTTTGTTACATTCTTTGCAGCCTATTTCGTATCCATACTTCTATAATTATTCACAGGAGATTCCTGCTATGATATGATTCCTATTATTTGAAAGCATATTCTTAATGATTATAGTAAAATGAAAGCGTTTTATCGTAGAAGGACAAAATGAACAATTTGCCTAAAGACACTCACCCTTCATTAACGAATATAATTGCGGGGATGACTATAATGACCTCTCAGGCAGTTCATCTCCCACCTAACTTCTTTGCTTTCGCTAGATTTTGAGGTAGGAGACTTGTACCTAATGCTTCGCTTTCAATAAGATAAATTACTGCCCGTTAGGTTGGGATAAAGTGAAATTTTAATCGGTGGGGATTCTTCATCCCCACCGATTAGTCTTCACCAATCAGGCAGCTAGGGGCAGTTACTTTATTTACTGTCCCTTTATCGCGAGATAATTCCTGACATTCACGGAAAGCAAAGTGCTTACACCCGATACATTTATTTATATCTAAATAGCTTAAAGCTTTATTAATTGCTTCTCCTGTATGCGGATAGAAATTATCCTCACCAATCTCATCATATAAGCCATTGTTTTGTAATGCTAATTTCAATTCATCTTGAACACCTGTAACTAAAATAGTTTCACCCTGGGCTTTAAAATTCCGGACGAAATTACCAAAATATGTCTCACCTGTTGTATCCAAAAAGGGCACTTTACTCATACGTAATATCAAAACTTTTTTTTGTTGTTGAACGGAACCTACAATTGCCTCCTCAAAATTTTGAGCTGCGCCAAAGAAAAGAGGACCCTCAATTGTATAAATACTAATTTGTGGACAGTCACGCTTCTGATGAACTACATGTGATTGTACCTTCCCACTCTCTTTCGAATGATCCGGTAATACCTTTGTTACTACAAGCTTTTCGCTCATACGCTTTGCAAATAATACAACGGCTAACACAAGCCCCACCTCTACAGCTAATGTTAAGCTTGTGAAAACAGTCAGTAAAAACGTAATCATCAAGACCAGGGAATCTCCTGATTTCAATTTAAGGATTTGCGCAAAATGTTTTTGCTCACTCATATTCCAAGCTACAACCATTAAAACTGGCGCCATACTAGCCAATGGGATATGTGAAGCAACTGGTGCTAATAATAATAAAGTGACTAATACAAATACGCCATGGATAACACCTGACATTGGTGATGCTGCACCTGTTTTAATATTTGTCGCAGTACGGGCAATAGCACCCGTTGCAGGAATCCCCCCAAATAAAGGCGTTACAATATTAGCAATCCCTTGACCAATAAGTTCTCGGTTACTATTATGTTTTGTATTTGTCATCCCATCCGCTACTACCGCTGATAGAAGGGATTCAATTCCACCAAGCATAGCAATCACAAATGCTGGGCCAATAAGTAGCTGAATTCGCTCGAATGTGATTTCTGGAATTGCAAAATCCGGTAATGTATTTGGAATTACTCCATAGGCTGTTGCTATTGTGGCCACTTGTCCAGAAAAAAAGAACGTTGCAACAAGTGTAGAAACAACAATGCCTGCTAACGCCGCAGGTACTTTAGGTAAAACTTTCGGTGTAATTAATATAATGACAAGACTAATAATTGCCGTTAAAACACTATAAAAACTTGTAGTATTAATATGCGTAACAATTTCTTTTATATTGTCAATAAAATACTCATGATTTTTAACATTTTTCAAACCCAAGAAATTGGCAATTTGACCTGTAAAAATACTAACAGCAATTCCAGCTGTAAAACCTATCGTCACGGGACGTGGGATAAATTTTATTAATGAGCCTAGTTTAAAAATACCCATTAAGCACAACATAACCCCGGCCATTAATCCAGCAATTAGTAAGTTTTCATAGCCATACGAAATGACGATCCCTAGCAGAATTGGCACAAACGCCCCTGTAGGTCCCCCAATTTGATATTTCGACCCACCAAAAATAGAAATAAGTATACCAGCAATAAAAGCTGTATATATGCCATACTCGGGTTTAACGCCTGACGCAATGGCAAAGGACATTGCAAGTGGTATTGCCACAATCCCGACAATAATCCCTGATATTAAATCTTTCTTTAAGTGATGAATAGAATACCCTTCATATCTCCCCGTAAACAGTGACTTCATCTATAAATCTTCCCTTCAAAAAGGTAAATGTTTCATAATAAACGCTACATATCCTCTTCATTTTCGTTAATAGCCATCTCTTCTAATCTTGTAATTGTATTTATTAAGTGATTGTTGAAAATATCCTTTGCTATACTAAGTAATTCAACAATCATCGGATCACTTAAAGAATAGTAAACTTTTTTACCCTCTTTCATCCCATACACGATATTTTTCCCTCGTAATACACTTAATTGCTGAGAAACAGCTGAGCCCTCTTTTTCTAAGCAGCTTTGAATCTCGTTGACACTTTTTTTACCATCAACTAGTAATTCCAATATTCTGATTCGTAATGGATGTGCTAAAGCTTTAAAAAAATCTGCCTTAAATTGTTGTAAGCTCTCTTCCACATAGATCCCTCCACGGAACTTCATCTTTACATATTCAAATATTTGAATATGTATGATTGATTCTACGCTACAATATCTTTACTTTCAAGAGTAAACATTAAAAAACGAGCAAAAAACGTGTCTCCCACACAGTTTTTGCTCGTTTCCGGAATTTTTTTGTTAAATTTAACCTATTGATCTGTCACTGTTTTATTCTTTCGTAAAGGATAATCATAGATAAGACATGGAATAATCGCAAACAATACTATAATTACTAGGATTAATACGAGTACAATCATGCCAAACTGATCGACCATAATACCACCAAATAGAGGACCTATCATACGACCTGCTGTTGCCGCACTATTGATAATCCCTTGATAAAAGCCCTGACGTCCTTTTGGTGCAAGCTGATTGGCGATGGTAGGTAAAGCGGGCGTATAAAACATTTCGCCAAACGTTAACACAACCATGGCGGCAGCAAACATTTTAAAATCACTAGCAAAGGCAATAATTCCAAAAGATAATGCGATAAGGACAATACCAAATACTAATTGCCGCTTCAATTTATTTTCCCAACGCTTCACTAATGGTGCAATTAACGGCTGCCCTAAAACAATAAGCAGGCCATTAATAGTCCAAAGTAAGCTGTACTGTTTCAATCCTAATCCTAGATCTTGCGTATAAGAAGAAATAGTTGCACTCCATTGTGAATAAGCTAGCCAGCATAGCACAGAGGATGAACTTACAATTAATAACGCATAAAACGGTGCTTTATTAATAATTCGTTTACTTTCACTTACTACATTTTTCGGTGCAATGCTACCTTCTTCTAATCGTTTAAAAGTAAATAACGCTATAAAAAAGAACAAAATATACATGACTAAGTTGACCTTAAATACATAGTCAAACTGGTAATCAGCAACAACCCCGGCAAGTGCAGGTCCAATTGCCACTCCTAAATTTTGAGCTAAATAAATGGCGTTAAAGGCCTTCCGTCCACCCTCAGGCCACGCAGTTCCAGCTAAAGCAAACATTCCAGGGAATACGATACCTCCACTAAAGCCAAGTATCGTTAAGAACCATACATAATGTGGCCATCCGTGCCAAATCGTTAAACCAATTAATGAGGCAATCGTCAAAAGAATGCCAAACATTATTGATTTATAGCCCCCTATTCTATCAAATAAATAACCACCTAATAGATTTCCCAATACGCCAGCAGCAGAATTCAACATCAACACAAAGCCAGCCATCGCAAGCGACTTCCCTAAATGATCGTGCAAGTAAATGGCGTTTAAAGGCCATAAAAAAGAGTTGCCCGTTGTGTTCACAAGCATTCCGATAATTAAAAACCACACACTTTTTGGCATAGAATGACCTCCATTATTTCGATACTCTAAATAGTTAGTTTATGTTGAAAAATACAAAAGCACAAGAAAAATAATTTTACTCTTTTTACATAGACTTAAGAATGCTTTTAATGCAGGTGTTTTTAGTGTAGGTTACGTAAAGCCCTCTATGATTTGCGCTTGTGGATGTCCTTTTCGCTCAGCTATCACCACGATTCACTCCGGTCATTATCCTTTTCGCTCGGCTACCACCATGATTCGCTCCGGTCATTATCCATCGCTCGGCTACCCCATCCATTTGCACCAGTCGTCTTATTTTTTCGCTCAGCTCTCCCAGTATTAAATAGTAAAGTCCTTAATAATAAATTCTTACCTCATGACGGAACCATTGACACATGATAAAATATAGTGTTAGAGGAGTGAAATAAATGACAGAAACAAACTTTCCTTTTCCTTCAGACGGGAAAAGATATTATACATGGAATCGCTATTTACGTGAGCAATTTGGTCATAAAGTTTTTAAAGTAGCGCTTGATGCAGGTTTTGACTGCCCAAACCGTGATGGTACAGTTGCCTTTGGAGGCTGTACGTTTTGTAGTGCAGCAGGTTCTGGTGATTTTGCCGGCAACAAAGTGGATCCGATCGAGGTGCAATTTGCTGAAATCCGTGACAAAATGCATCAAAAATGGAAGGACGGCAAATACATGGCCTATTTCCAGGCATATACAAATACACATGCACCACTACCAGTATTAAAGGAAAAATTTGAGGCAGCTCTGGCCCAAGAGGGTGTTGTTGGATTATCCATTGCAACTCGCCCAGACTGTTTGCCAGATGATGTTGTCGAGTATTTAGCTGAATTAAACGAACGCACATATTTATGGATTGAACTAGGACTTCAAACTGTGCATGAAAAAACAGCAAATCTCATAAATCGTGCCCACGATTATGCAACATATGTAGAAGGTGTTGAAAAGCTACGGAAGCATGGTATTCGTGTATGCTCGCATATTATTAATGGCCTTCCTCTTGAAGACTATGACATGATGATGGAAACTGCTCGCGAGGTAGCAAAGCTTGATGTACAAGGCATTAAAATTCATTTACTGCACCTTTTAAAAGGCACGCCTATGGTTAAGCAATATGAAAAGGGTATGTTAGAATTTTTAGATCAGGAGGTTTACACAAAGCTAGTAGCAGATCAACTTGAAATTCTACCACCAGATATGGTTATTCATCGTATCACAGGCGATGGACCAATTGATTTAATGATTGGTCCGATGTGGAGTGTTAATAAATGGGAAGTATTAAATGGAATTGATGCTGAACTTGAACGCCGCGGAAGCTGGCAAGGGAAATTTTATAAAGCTGAGGTTGCGAAATGAAGCTACAACGCGTTTTACAATATGCTCAACAGCTAATAAAGGATACAGTTGCCGATGGAGATACTGTGGTGGATGCAACTGCAGGAAACGGCCATGACACATTGTTTTTAGCACAACTTGTCGGTGATGAAGGTCAAGTCTACGCCTTTGATGTTCAAAAGAGCGCAGTCGATGCAACTCTCCATCGGCTTTTAGATAATGGCTTAGAGCATCGTGCACTTGTTTTACACAGGGGACATGAAGAAATAGCCAAATATGTACACAAACAAGTAGCTGCTGCAATTTTTAATCTTGGTTATTTGCCTGGTAGTGATCATGACATTATTACAAAGCCAAATACTACGATACAAGCACTTCAGGATTTGTTAAAATTGCTCAAAGTCGGTGGTCTTATAGTCCTTGTCATTTATCACGGTCATCCGGGTGGCAAGGAAGAACGTGATACAGTGATAGAATATGTCAGTCAACTTCCCCAAAAATATGTACATGTATTAAAATACGAGTTTCTAAATCAACAAAATGATCCACCCTTTGTTATTGCTTTAGAAAAAATGAAAGATTACCCTTTAATCTAATCCATTTACGCCCGAAATAAGATAAGTATTTCGGGCTTTTTTTGAGGCTTCTCACCATAACGTGGAGTTGATTTCCTTTCCGACTGGGCGCTTTGCCGCTGTCGCTTCGCTTTCGCACAGATAAAACATTTGCCGCTGCCGCTTCGCTTTCGCACAGAGCAAAGCTTCCTAGGGGCGTCCGATGAGCCGCTTGGGCCGACACGATGTTGGTCTCGAAGGCGTTATCACAGGACGTGATGGTTTTAGCCTTCGTTCCTCTATCGCTAATCCCCAAGGAGTCGCCCAGTCGTAACGAAGATCACCTTACTCAGAACCACCAGGATTTTATTTTATAAAAAATAAAAAGCTATCTAATAGAATATTAGAATCTATTAGATAGCTTTTTCTTTATTATCTATTTATTTTTACGTTTTTCATTATAATCTATCCAGAAATCTGCACCTTTAATTCCTAGTTTACGAGGATCAAAAACAGGATCTTTTCCTTCCTTTTTCTGTTTCTCATAATCCTTTAATGCAACAATTGCAGGTTTCATAATAATTAAAATTGCTAAAACATTAATCCAAACCATTAGGCCCAGCCCAACATCCCCCATTGCCCAAGCTAGGTCAGATGTGCGGATAGTACCGTAGAACGAAGCAATTAAAATAGCAAATTTTGCAATCCAAATGACGACTTTTTCTGTAGCTCCTGAGAATAGATAAGCCACATTTGTTTCGGCAATGTAGTAATATGCCATAATTGTCGTAAAAGCAAAGAAGAATAATGCAATCGCTACGAATGGACCACCAAAGCCTGGTAGTGAAGAGTCAACTGCATATTGTGTGTATGCTGCACCTTCTTTAATACTTTTCGCAAATGTTATTTGTTCATCCCCAGTTAATCCGTCATTATTGAATTCACCAGTATAAATAAATGAATCCGTACCTTCTGCAGCTTTTTCATCCTGTACATTATACATTCCAGTAAATAAAATCATAAATGCTGTAGCTGAACAGATTAATAATGTATCAATATATACAGAAGCCGCTTGCACGATTCCTTGTTTAGCAGGGTGTGATACTTCTGCTGCTGCAGCTGGATGCGCCCCTGTCCCTTGACCGGCCTCATTTGAATAAATTCCGCGTTTAACACCCCATGCAATAGCGGATCCAATTATACCACCAAAGATTTCTTGTGCACCAAATGCGCTAGAAAAAATTAATGCAATTACAGATGGTACTTCTTCAATATTCATTACAATAATGATAAGGGCCATAAGAATATAAGCTAACGCCATAAAAGGTACTATAATCTGTGCAGCGTTGGCAATCCATTTAACCCCACCGATAATAATGGCACCTAGTAATACGGCAATAATAAGTCCTGTAATCCAAGTTTCAATATTAAAAGCGTTTTCAACAGCTGTCGCAATTGCATTCGATTGAACACCCGGCATCAAGATTAACATTGCAGCTAATGCGGCAATAGCAAAAATAACTGCAAACCACTTTTGCCCCATTCCCTTTTCTATGTAATATGCGGGTCCGCCACGATATTCTGTATCTTTCTCTTCTTTATAAATTTGAGCCAATGTCGACTCAACGTAAGCAGTTGCCGCACCGATAAAGGCGATTGCCCACATCCAAAAAACAGCTCCAGGTCCCCCCATCCCGATTGCTGTAGCAGTACCGGCTATATTACCTGTACCTACTCGACCAGATAATGCGATAGACATCGCCTGAAAGGATGAAATCCCCTTATCCGATTTTTCACCTTTAAACATTAAAACAAACATATCTTTGAAGTGTCTTACTTGTAGGAATCGTGTAATGATTGAAAAAAAGAGTCCAATCAATAAGATACCGTAAATAAACCATGGTCCCCATAAAATGTCATTCAATATTCCAACAATTGCTTCCATCTTACCCCTCCAATTTTGAAATGTTACTTTAAGTCATTATAGTATTACACTTTTCAGAAAATTACAACATTATCTTTGGAGATTATTTACCAAAAGTTGGATGTTTGTTTTTTTAATATTATATCGTGTCACTAGCGTCGCATTAAAATAATTCAACGTATTTTAAAAAACTGAATTTTCTGCAATATTATCTGTGCATAAAAAAAGCCTTTATAATGGTTGGGTGGTAGTAAACCATCCAAATCCAAAATAAAGGACATAAGCATGGATAAGTTTACACGAAAAACTTCATTTGAACAATGGTTTTCACCTATTTCTTCTACACAAATGGAGAAATTAGTTGAAATTCATCAATTAAATTACTATACAAAGAAGCTTCAAATCGCTTCATTCTTGAAATTATTACTGTTTGCGCAACTGAATGAAACCGAAAGTCTACGTGCCATTAGTGACACGCTGTTATCAGACGACTTACAAAAAGCAACGTATTTAGAGTCCATCAGCTTTTCGCAGTTAGGTCGGCGATTAAACCAAGTGCCAACTGAGTTTTTCCAACAAATTTTTCTAGACTTAGTCGGGCAAATTCATGAGAAAACGCATTTTGAGCAGCGCCGAAAAACCACAACACCACTAAAAATCATTGATTCTAGCACATTGCCATTGAACTTAAACAACCATAGATGGGCTGAATTCCGTAAAACAAAATCAGGTGTGAAGTTACATTTGCGCCTTGTTTACCTAGAAAAAGGTTGTTCGTACCCTGATAAAGCGGTGCTGACGAATGCGAAAGAACATGATCGTGGTCAGCTTGAAATTCTCGTTGATGACAAGGAGTGCATGTACGTGTTTGACCGAGGCTACTTAGATTATGAGCGCTTTGACCGCATGACAGATGACGGACTTTTCTTTGTCTCACGCTTGCGAAAAAACGCCGTAACACGTGTGATTGAATCATTTAAAGTACCTGAACAGTCATCGGTGTTATCGGATGAAATGATTCTGATTGGCAACACGCAAAATCGTGCTGAAAATGTATTTCGCCGTATCGAAGTACTAGATCCAAACGGTAAAGAACTACATCTGATTACGAATCGTTTTGATTTAAGCGCAGATGAAGTCGCTGAACTGTATAAGTCACGCTGGACAATCGAACTGTTTTTCAAGTGGATGAAACAGCATCTGAACATTAAAAAGTTCTACGGGCAAAGCGAGCAAGCTGTGCATAATCAGGTGTACATTGCGATGATCGTTTACTGCTTAAACGTGCTAGCACAGCTTTACACAAACAGTTCACTGACGTACTTACAAATTAGTAGGTACTTAAAAGCAACACTATGGAAGCCCGCACGTATTTGGCTTCGGGAAATCGAAGGAACTACGGTACCATAAGGATTTAGAACTGTCAGTTGCCCCAGTCAAAGGTTATAGTAAAAAAATGGATGTTTACTATCTCTATTTAAGTATCTTTCATTTTCTTTAAAAACGGAAGAAGTAGAAAACAGAAAATTCAATTAAAATTCATGCGACATTAGTGATATCGTGTATGTAAGTTAATTGGAGTCATGGGTGGACTATGCCTTGAGGAATTAGCGTTTTAGGTGGGGCTCTGAGCGAGCAGCCAGTAGAGGACGAAGGCTAATAAACGCCTTCGTGACCAACATTTGTGCTATTGTCGCTTTGCTTTCGCACATAAAACATTTGTTGCTGTCGCTTCGCTTTCGCACATAAAACATTTGTTGCTCTAAGCGGCTCATCGGACGCACACAGAAAGCGCCTTAGTCGGAACCCAACATTTATGGTGATGAGCCATGTTAGTAACAATACGTTAGCAAGTTTTAGAAGGCTATTCTATAATATAACCAATTCTTCGAAGAGCATTATTAATAAAATCACGAATATAAACAAAAATTTCTTCACGCTCTACTTCATGAAATAGATTATGATAACAGTTTTCCCATTCTTTGAATTGAAACTCTGTAAATTCCTGCTGATATAGCCAATTACGTGTTTGTTTAGTTTCAGTAATACTATCTTTTTCAGCTGTCATAACTAACATAGGTCTATTAGGGAATTCAGCTTTAGGCAATAACACTAAATTACGCATCATTTGCTGTAGTTCTCTATACCATTTCACAGAAACGACTGACATAAAAGAAACCTCATCCTTCATCTCATCTCTTCCTTCTACACTGCGCGTTAACGTGTTTAATGTAATTTCATGAGTCATTTTCACATTGGCTGTCAGGGCACTTAGACTAGTTAGAGCATTTGATAGTTTACCTGGCAATAGCTTTAAATTTAGCCAAGGTGAAGTTAAAATAATACCTGCGCATTCATATTTTCGCTTATGCATGGTATGTAGTAATAATGTTGCACCAAGCCCATGTCCTATTAAAAAGACAGGTAAATTATACGAAAAAGCATTCTCGATTAAATGCCTTGTATATTTGTTGTATTCTTTAAAATCTTCATCATGAACACGTGAAAACCCGACATTTACTCCATGATTAGGTAAATCCCCCATGACTACGTGAAAGCCTTCCAATCTAAGTTTTTCTATAAGCCACGCATACCAGCGGTGATTTTCATATGCACCATGAATAATAGCAACCACAGCCTTTGCTTGTCCATCAGCTTCCCATTTCCACATTTCACATAGTCCTCCTAAAAAATAATTACACAATGATTATATCGAAATATTTCGCTCATTTTAATTTTATATTTCCATCAAGTTGCGTATTTGATACGATAATAATACATCATAGAAAGAAAAGAGGCGATTCTCATGATCTATCCATTTAAAGGGAAAACACCAAAAATCGATCCATCTGTTTTTATTGCCGATTATGCAACCGTTACTGGTGACGTTACAATAGGTGCTGAAACGACTATTTGGTTTAACACAGTAATTCGAGGTGATGTATCACCAACAATTATCGGAAAACGAGTTAGTATACAAGACCTTTGTTGTTTACATCAAAGCCCTAAATATCCACTCATTATTGAAGATGAAGTAACAGTCGGACATCAAGTAACTTTACATAGCTGTACGATTCGTAAAAATGCCTTAATAGGTATGGGCTCAATAGTATTAGACGGAGCAGAGATTGGAGAGGGTGCATTCATCGGGGCGGGTAGTCTTGTACCTCCAGGCAAAGTCATTCCTCCGAATAGCCTAGCATTAGGTCGTCCAGCAAAGGTAGTACGAGAATTAAATGCTGAAGATAAAGAAGATATGGAACGCATCGTACGTGAATATACAGAAAAAGGTCAATACTATAAATCTCTTCAAACAAAAATATAAATAGCTATTTCATCTAAATCGAAGCAGCTCTTCGTATTTTTGGACAACCAAGCCATACATAATTGTGATTAGAAGCAATTTTTGGGATAAAACTATTTCAGCGGATGTTTGGACACCCGCTGAAATGAGTTAAAATAATTTTACAGCTTCTGCATTATTTTAGCTAAACAATTTATAGTCCTGCTTTTTCCATTAATGCGTCAGCTTTGTCTGTTTGTTCCCAAGGTACATTTAAGTCCGTACGACCGAAATGACCGTATGCTGCAGTTTGCTTATAAATAGGACGACGAAGATTAAGCATTTTTATAATCCCTGCTGGGCGTAAATCGAATAGCTCGCGCACCCATTCTACGATATCACTTTCCTTAACTTTGCCTGTCCCAAATGTATCTACAGCAATAGATACTGGTTGAGCAACACCGATTGCATAAGCAAGTTGTACTTCAGCACGTTCTGCTAAGCCTGCCGCTACGATATTTTTCGCTACATAGCGTGCTGCATATGCCGCTGAACGGTCCACCTTAGTTGCGTCCTTACCAGAGAAAGCACCTCCACCATGACGCGCATAGCCACCGTATGTATCAACGATGATTTTACGTCCTGTTAGACCAGCATCCCCTTTTGGACCACCTATTACGAAACGGCCAGTTGGGTTGATGAAATATTTAGTATTAGCATCTAGTAATTCATTTGGCACAACCGGAGCAATAACGAATTCTTTTATATCCGCTTGAATTCGTTCAAGTGTCGCTTCTTCGTCGTGCTGTGTTGAAATTACAATCGTATCTACGCGCACTGGTACATTGTTTTCATCATATTCAACCGTAACTTGCGTTTTTCCATCTGGACGTAAATATGCAAGTTCGCCAGATTTACGTGCTTCCGTTAAACGACGAGCTAATTTATGCGCTAAACTAATTGGTAATGGCATAAGCTCTGGTGTTTCGTTACATGCATAACCGAACATTAAGCCTTGGTCACCCGCGCCAATTGCTTCAATGTCAGCGTCTGTCATAGAGCCTTCACGCGCCTCTAAAGCTTGGTCAACACCTTGCGCAATATCAGGTGATTGCTCGCCAATAGCAACAAGTACTGCTAAGTTTTCGGCATCAAAGCCATATTTCCCACGAGTATAACCGATTTCTGCTACAGTATCACGGACGATACCTTTAATATCTACATATGTAGAAGTAGTAATTTCTCCTGCTACTAATACTAAGCCTGTTGTTACAGTTGTTTCACACGCTACACGTGCATTTGGATCTTCTGCTAAAATAGCATCTAAAATGGCATCCGAAATTTGGTCACAAATTTTGTCTGGATGTCCTTCTGTTACACTCTCTGATGTAAACAATCGACGGTTTGTCATTTAGTTTTCCTCCTATTACTCTTACAAATAATATTTGCGAATGAATACGGTACTCATTACCCATGTCAAGTCCGTTCCTAAGGATTGAACTCTCAAGCCGTTGTTGCTGTCGTTTCACTTTCGCACAAAAAACAACCTGTTGCTGTCGTTTCACTTTCGCACAAAAAACAACCTGTTGCTGTCGTTTCACTTTCGCACAAAAAACAACCTGTTGCTGTCGTTTCACTTTCGCACAAAAAAAACAGTTGCCGCTTTTAACACGAGGATTTTCGAAAGATCCGTCATTATAATAAGGAAAGGATTACACATACTTACCTTTACATTCGTTTTTTACAATAAAAAAAATCCTTTTCTCACGCTTACTTAACATGAGGAAAGGAAATAATGACTTCGTAACCTTTCACTCTTATCGTTCAAGGGTTTACCCTTGCATCAGGTTGGCACCAACGCATGTCGTGAAATAGTTCATGCAGGTTGCCGGGTTTCATAGGGCCTGACCCTCCACCAGCTCGGGATAAGAGTATCCGTTCAATATCTCATAATACGTAAAAGGTCGAACGTTGTCAATTATTTTTGCTTTATTCCTTATCAATTATGCCTCGGCATAATTGTGTCCGCTACGCTTTCAGTACAAAAATTATCTGCTGAGAGAAGTTAAAAACTATGGAATACACAAGGAATCAAAACACTTAACATTTGGATTATGCTATAATTTGAAGCGCAAAGGCTTATTACCATAACGATATGGCAATAGTTTCAACAAACTTATCCTAACTTTTGGTGATAAGCCCAAAATAATCCCTACTCTCCACCTCACATCATGTGTTAACATATGTGTGACCCTTTAATCTTCATTCGACAAATGTTTTTTGTGGCGAAAGTAGATCGTCAGCTACGGAAGAAAGCCATCATTATGTGGTGGATGAAAATAGTTATGCCCCCTTTTCAGTCGGTGACAAACTCCAACTGATAAAAACCAGCTAAAAATTTGACATCCTGTGCGAACCTCATGTTGGTCAAAAGCTTCCCAAACGCGATTCAACTTGTCGAAAGTGGTTGTGTAATCACTTGATTATAAATAGGGTAAAAAGCATTCTTAAAGCGAATAAATTAACTTTTTGTCGTTTTCTTGAAAAGTAATAAAATCTCAAAAATAATTTCTTAATTAGTATAGATTATTTAAGCAATTGTGTTATACTATTTTTGAAATTAAGAAAATCTCCCCAGACTCAAGGGAATACTATAAAAAAGGATGGTATTTAATCGATGAATTCAGTAGAAATTGCAAACGAACTGAAGGAATTATTAAACGGCGGTAACATTAATGTTCAACTTTCAGTACCACAATTAGCTGAAAAGGCAACATCTCGTGGTGAAGCTATGTTAACAGTAGATGGCGCTGTTCGTGCAGAAACTGGCAAATACACTGGTCGTTCACCTAAAGATAAATATATGGTAGAAGAAGAAAGCACAAAAGATAAAATTGACTGGGGAAAAGTAAACCAACCAATTTCTTCTGAAGTGTTCGATAACTTATATGTAAAAGTAGTAAAATATTTAAAAGAACGTGACGAATTATTCGTATTCAAGGGCTTTGCTGGTGCTGACAAAGATTCACAATTGAGCATCCAAGTAATCAATGAATACGCTTGGCACAATCTTTTCGCTCATCAATTATTTATCCGTCCAACTGCAGAAGAATTAACTTCTCATGTTGCTGACTTCACAGTGATCTCAGCTCCTAACTTTAAAGCAGACCCTGCTATCGATGGCACTGCTTCTGAAACATTCATCATTGTATCACTTGAAAAGAAAATCATCCTAATCGGTGGTACTGAATACGCTGGTGAAATCAAAAAATCTATTTTCGGTATTATGAACTACTTATTACCACAACAAGGCATCCTTTCAATGCACTGCTCAGCAAACGTTGGTGAAGCTGGTGATGTTGCATTATTCTTCGGTTTATCTGGTACTGGTAAAACTACTTTATCAGCTGATCCTGACCGTAAACTTATCGGTGACGATGAACACGGTTGGTCAGATAATGGTGTATTCAACATTGAGGGCGGTTGCTATGCAAAAACAATTAATCTTTCTGCTGAAAAAGAACCAGAAATCTACAACGCAATCCGCTTCGGTTCTGTTCTAGAAAACGTAGCTGTTGATCCAGAAACTCGAGTTTGTGACTATGATGATGGTTCATTAACAGAAAATACTCGTGTAGCTTATCCAATCCAATTCATTGAAAATATTGTTGATCCATCTGTTGCAGGTCACCCAAAAACAATCATCTTCTTAACAGCTGATGCATTTGGTGTATTACCTCCAATCAGTAAATTAACAAAAGAGCAAGCAATGTACCACTTCCTAAGCGGTTTCACATCTAAACTTGCTGGTACAGAACGTGGTGTAACAGAGCCAGAACCAGTATTCTCAACTTGCTTCGGCTCTCCATTCCTTCCACTTCCAGCAACAGTATATGCTGAAATGTTAGGTCAAAAAATTGACGAGCACGGTGCACAAGTATACTTAGTGAACACTGGTTGGACTGGTGGCGAATATGGTACTGGTAACCGTATGAAGCTTTCTTACACTCGTACAATGGTACGTGCTGCAATTGATGGCCAATTAGCTAATGTTGAAACAATTCAAGATTCAGTATTCGGATTAAACATCCCTACTTCTATTGAAGGTGTACCAACAGAAGTGCTTAACCCTCGTGATGCATGGGCGGACAAAGCTGCTTATGATGCGAAAGCTTCTGAACTTGCTGGTCTATTCAACGAAAACTTCAAGAAATTCTCAAATGTTTCTGAAGCTATCACTAAACTTGGCGGTCCATTAAAATAATTTACTATGCAAAGGGAACGATTTCATAATCGTTCCCTTTTTTTGTGTTGAAAAAGAAAATTTTCGTAAATATTTAGCTCTCTTTAAATGAGGGTGATTTCCATTCTAGACTACTCGCTATCCTATGTATCTAGCCACTTCTTCTGCTTTGTGCTTTGCTACCGCTTCGATTTCGCACACATAACAGTACCGTTTTATCACTATTAATTAGAGTAGTATGCCAGCAGATACATGCCGAGTGAAAGGATTGATTGGAGCGGAGACTGGGCGACTCCTTGGGGATCAGCGATAGGGGAACGAAGGCTAAGAGCATCACATCCTGTGATAACGCCTTCGTGACCAACATCGGTGCTGTTGCTGTCGCTGCGCTTTCGCACAAAAAAAACCCTCTGCTGCCGCTACGTTAGCACTACGCTTTCGCGCAAAAAACATCTGTTGGCCCAAGCGGCTCATCGGACGCTCCCAGGAAGCTCTGCTCTGTGCGGAAGCGAAGCGACAGCAACAAATGTTTTATCTGTGCGAAAGCGAAGCGGCAGCAACAAATGTTTTATCTGTGCGAAAGCGAAGCGGCAGCAACAAATGTTTTATCTGTGCGAAAGCGAAGCGGCAGCAACAAATGTTTTATCTGTGCGAAAGCGAAGCGGCAGCAACAAATGTTTTATCTGTGCGAAAGCGAAGCGGCAGCAACAAATGTTTTATCTGCGCGAAAGCGAAGCGGCAGCAACAAATGTTTTATCTGTGCAAAAGCGAAGCGGCAGCAACAAATGTTTTATCTGTGCGAAAGCGAAGCGTCAGCAACAAATGTTTTATCTGTGCGAAAGCGAAGCGTCAGCAACAAATGTTTTATCTGCGCGAAAGTGAAGCGGCAGCGGCAAATGTTTTATCTGCGCGAAAGCGAAGCGGCAGCAACAAATGTTTTATCTGCGCGAAAGTGAAGCGGCAGCGGCAAATGTTTTATCTGCGCGAAAGCGAAGCGGCAGCGGCAAATGTTTTATCTGCGCGAAAGCGAAGCGGCAGCAACAATGTTTTATCTGTGCGAAAGCGAAGCGACAGCAACAATGTTTTATCTGTGCGAAAGCGAAGTGACAGCAACAAAGCGCCCAGTCGGAGCGGAAATCAATCTCTCATTTTTGCCGAAGAGCCACACTAAATTATTCACATTTCGACAACATTCAAAGGGAACGATTCAAGTAGTTCCCTTTTTTATATCCCCTTATTTTGAAAAGTCTACTTTTCATATTAGTAACTTTGTGTATAATTCATAATAGTAGTTTTAGGAGGATACATATGAAAAAAAAATATAAAGTGATTATTACCATTGTCAGTCTTCTATTAGTATTGTTTGTTGGGGTTGGATTTTTTGCAGGGAATTATTTTTATAACTTCGCCTTAAATCCTAATATTGATAAATCAGAAGTGTTTAATGCTCCGCACAATTCTATTGCTGTTAGTCCTAAGGATGCTAAAGAAAAAGAAGAGAGTGAGAAGTGGTTTAAAGAGAATTATGAGGAATCTTATATACCGTCTTTCGACGATTTGAAATTACATGCCTATACGCTTAAAAATACAAACGAAACAAATAAATGGACAATTATTTTCCATGGATATTCATCTGATGGCTCACAAATGACAAAGTACGCTAAGCATTTTTATGATACAGGCTACAACGTTCTCGTACCTGATGCAAGGGCTCATGGAAAAAGTGACGGCGACTATATTGGTATGGGCTGGCATGATCGACTTGATGTAGTCTCTTGGATTAATAATATTATCAGTTCTGATAAAAACGCTGAAATTGTTTTGTATGGTGTTTCCATGGGTGGTGCTACAGTGATGATGGCCTCAGGAGAAGATCTACCTGACAATGTTAAGGCTATTATTGAGGATTGTGGTTATTCTTCAGTTTGGGATGAATTCTCCTATCAATTGAAAGCACTCTTTAATTTACCTGAATTTCCTATTATGCATTTTTCTTCAATTGTCACAAAGTTAAGAGCTGACTTTACGCTTGGTGAAGCAGATACCGTCAAGCAAGTAGCAAAATCGAAAACACCTATGCTATTCATTCATGGAAGTAATGATACATTTGTTCCCTCTGATATGCTAAATGAAGTATTTGAGGCTGCCAATGTACCGAAGGAGAAATTTATAGTTGAAGGTGCTGGACATGGTAATGCTGAAAGTGTTGCTGGAGATACTTATTGGGAAACTATTAATAACTTTTTAGCAAAATATATAGAGTAAATATCCTTAATTTTTGCTACCGCTCAGGTGTCTTCCCAAAGCACCTGAGCGGTTCTTTGTCCTACCCGAGCAGTTTTCCCACTGACCCGAGCAATTCCGAGGTCTACCCCGAGTTAATATCTTTTTGATTCCAAAGAGTTTCTACATTAGAATCGTTAAATGGAAAGACAGCTTGAATACCTTATTGTCGTTTCATCCATTCGCAAAGTGCATGTACTGTTGCTCGATTTTTTGCCGGTGGATACTGATGAGCGTAGCGGCTATCATACCATGTCTCATATGTTTTATCAGCATCCTTTAAATAAAATTCTAACTGTCTTGCATGTTCAATATCTACATTTTCATCACGGTAGCCATGAATGATAAGTACGGGAGCTGTAATGTGCTCTACCTCAAATAGTGGTGTTCGAGCATCATAAGCCTCTGGTACACGATTAGGTGTCCCTCCAATAACCCGCTTCATCATACGGCGCATATCTGTCCGCTCCCAATATGTAGCTGTTGCATCCGATACTCCTGCCCATGTCACAACAGAGGTGATATCTCTACGTAATATGGCTGTCCACAGTGCCATAATGCCACCACGCGAAAAGCCAAAGATATGGATATTATCATTACAAAACTGTTTTAGTACGTCCACTGCATATACAGCGTCATAACGATCCCCTCCAGCAAACTCATCTCGACCTTCTCCACCTCGATTGCCACGGTAATATGGAGCGAAAACGATAAAGCCTTGTGCTGCAAACTGTGCGACACGCGAAGGTCTCACCATACCAATGCTTTGCATACCTCCACGTAAATATAAAAAACCATCATATGTACCTTCTGCCTTAGGCTCTGCTAATAATCCCTTCACACGTAGCCCCTGTGACATATAAGTAATTTCGGTTAAACGAATAGCTGGATTCGGCGAAGGATAGGCACGCTTTTTTACGATATCACCATTGTTTGTCACGATGTTTCAACTCCTCCAGCATTTTCTTCATACCTTCATCCTTCATATGAAAACTCAAGTTAGGATGCTGAGCAAATTCTTCATCTGTTAACCAAAGCATGCCTGACGTTTCTAAATCAAATTCTATGTCCTCTTGCCCTGCAAATTGTGCGGTAAAGACCGTTTTACAAAATAAGATGTCCTCATGAACTGCGTATTCTGCAAACCATTTAAGATTTTTCACATGAACACCAGTTTCCTCAAATACTTCCCTAACTGCTGCCTGCTCTAATGTTTCTCCAGGTTCTTGCTTTCCACCTGGAACCTCTACACCACGGCGTTTAT
The DNA here is from genome assembly GCF_042019215.1 of Lysinibacillus sp. RS11. Lineage (NCBI taxonomy): Bacteria > Bacillati > Bacillota > Bacilli > Caryophanales > Bacillaceae > Lysinibacillus > Lysinibacillus sp. RS11. The sequence goes on from NZ_CP168124.1 coordinate 3,774,044, forward strand.
GAATCGTACATAACCACTTATTTTTATGTTTTAAAAAAACAAGTACATGCTTAGGCTCAACCTCAAGTTGCCCCCTTGTAAAGCTTAAATCCACTCGTAAACCATTTAAATCTGTAAATGAGAACATGCTCTTCAACTCCTTTTTATATTGCAAAAGCATTATTTCATACATAAGTTAAATCTATTACTAAGAAATAATAGCATTCTTCAGCACATAGATAAAAATCTATGTCAGTATTGGCCTTAAAAGGATTTACCTCCTATAATTCACTGCTCTAATAAAGTGGATAGAGTAGTATATAAAAATTTAGCAGTTTGACAGGCCAAAGGAAAGTTTCTGTAATGTTCCAAATTTCATGTACTCACGCTCCTTCAACAGTCCTTTGAGATCCATTTATTTTTACTATAGACTATAGCTTAAATAAAGTGGTATTAGGAGTATTTTTTGCTAAAATCTTATTTGCCTAGTTAATATTTTATTTATGCTTTTCGTTTTAAAAAAATCTACAATTTTTACAGATCGTGTAGCGCCATTTCCCCACTCTTTAACACTAGTATTGGAAAATAACATTCAATAGAAATAGACTCTCGGTATATAAAACTCTTTTTATTTAATAATAGACATTGCAATCATCATAGTTTTCAATTTTAGCGTGCATTAAAAGTTTATACAAATTAGGGTCGCTGAAGTTTTTCAGTGACCCCCAATCTTAAACACGTTTATTGAAATAAGGAAGTTGTTCCACAAATGCTTTCGTATCATCATCCCCATACTCATGGACGAGTGCATAGATTTTTTTTAATCGCAAATCAATTTCATCATTTTCCCTATCTAAGTGATACTGTATATACGGTAACTGTGCACGCCATGCATTTGAAATTTCTAACAGCTGCATTTGCTGAAAAATCTTTTCAAAGACATCTAACGCTTGGCGATCTATATTGAGTTCAAAGTTCCACGGTCCTGCATATGGATTTGTATAATACGTTCTATTGGCAAGTGAAAAATATACACGATGACGCTCCATCTCTACAAACCTCCTTTTTCCATAGTATGGAGGTAAAAGTGACGTTTTATTCGCTGGAATGTCAAACTTCCTTCACAACTAAGTAAGATTATCTAATTTATAATAGATATGATGATTAAGGAACGGAGGGAATGCCATGAGTTTAATCACGCTTTTAATTGTAGCAGCGATTATCGTTATTTTAATAACAGTCGCTACTATTATTAGTGTCAATCGCGCATATGCCTTTAAACATACTGTTGATGAAAAACCTAAGCAAAGCTTTCATCCAGATGAAGACTAGTTCAATTTGTACATTTTTTAAAGGAATTCTTTTATAATATTATTAACAAATAGAATTTGGAGTGAACACAATGGGCGTACCATTACCAATAATAATTATGATTGCAATGATGATGCTTATGTTTGGCGTTTCTGTCATTGTCCTTTTGAAGAAAAAAAGCAATTTCTTTACACAGACTATCGATGCTAAGCCTGAACAGGTCAATCCTCAACAAAAGGATAAACACATATGAAATATCCCTTTATATGGCTCATTAAGTTTTACAGAAAATTTATTTCACCTATGACGCCACCATCCTGCCGCTTCTACCCTACATGCTCCTCTTATGGGCTAGAAGCTTTTCAAAAACACGGTGCCATTAAAGGATTCTATTTAACGATTAAGCGCATATCAAAATGCCAACCATTTCATCCTGGCGGCTTTGATCCTGTACCTGAAAAATGGCCTTCGAAAAAGAATTAATTTTCGAGGGTCATTTTTTCTTGTACTTTTTTCAGATGTACGTTATTATAGAAACTGTTCTAATAACCAAATCGTAACGATTACTATTTGAAAGAGGTATGCTATAAAATGAAAAAATTATTTTTGTTATGTTTAGTTGCAGTTCTTGCCTTATTCACTGCTGCCTGTGGAGATAAAACATCAACATCTAAACAGTCAGAGAAAAAGGATAAATTAACCATTTATACAACTGTATATCCGTTAAGTTATTTTGCACAACGAATTGGTGGCGATTTTGTAGAGGTTTCTTCCATTTACCCCGCTGGCGCCAATGAACACACATTTGAGCCAACACAAAAAGATATGATGAAACTAGCAGACGCTGATATATTTTTCTATATTGGTTTAGGACTAGAGGGCTTTGTTGAAAATGCCAAAAAAACTCTAGCTAATGAAGATGTAACAATGGTTGCAACAGCAGATCAGGTTTCAGATGAAAAATTAGCTGTCAGCACTGGCCATATACACGATGATGAAGATGACCATGCTACTACAGAAGAGCATAGCCACGGTGAAGACGAAGACGGACATGACGATCATGATCATGGAAATATAGATCCACATGTTTGGTTATCACCTATTATTAGTCAAGACTTAGCACTTTCCATTAAAAACACGCTAGTTGAAAAAATGCCGGAACAAGAAGCTACATTTACAGCTAACTACGAAGCATTAGTAAAAGAACTTCAAGATTTAGACAACGAATTTAAAGTAATGGCTGATAAAGCGCAAGAGAAGACATTCTTCGTATCACATGCAGCATTTGGCTATATCGCAGGTCAATACGGCTTAAAGCAAATACCAATAGCAGGTTTAAACTCACAAACTGAACCTTCTCAAAAGGAACTAACTAAGATTGTTGATAAAGCAAATGATTTGCATATACATTACATTTTATTCGAGCAAAATGTTTCTTCTAAGTTAGCCGAGGTCATCCAAAAAGAAGTTGGGGCAGATTCGCTTGTCTTGCATAATTTAAGCGTTTTAACAACGGATGATGAAAAAAATAATGAAACATACTTTACGCTAATGAAGAAAAATATTCAAACTTTAGATACTGCATTAAACTCCCACAAATAAATGACTAAGGAGGTGCCCCGACAATCGTTTGGGACACCTCCTTTATTATGACGTATTTTTCTTGTGGCATTCGTTTTTCCGTTCTATAAATACTTATTAGCCTCTTTTTCATTTTTACCAAATCATGTTTCTTTTGCTCAGCCTTTATTTGTACTACTTTACTTTCTAAAATGATCGGTTCCCATTTATTTAGATGTAACTGAACAGAGTTATCGCTTTGATTTCCTATTATAAGCTGTGTAGGTTGTTCTATTAATTGTTTTACAATTAGTTTATTTTTACTTAAATTAGACAGTCTTTCATCAAAAATAAAATAACTATCCAATATTGGTTTTGTAAGAACTTCAACCTTACTAGTTCTATGAAAATCTATATAGGCTTCGCTTGTTGCAGCGGGGAAGCTCGCATAGTCCCAAGAGTGATCCTGCGCTAATTGGCGATCCGAAACTAAAAAGTAATTATAACGTACTTCACCTTTACGATCTGGCAAAGGATCATCCCATGTAACATCGATATGATACCATTCATTATCAAGCTTTACTAAAACCCAGGCATGTAGCTGTTCACCTACTTTTCCTGGAACGTATTGTACCTCAAAGCCTAGCATCTCTAACATCCGATAAAGCACTAAAGCATATGCCTGACAGACTCCCTTGTTTTCCGTAAGCAATGTGTAGGGAGAATATTGACTTCCTTCGGTTTCCTTTGAATATTCAGCGGATAGGACAATAAAATCATGTGCAGCCTGTAGTTTCTGCAGATCACTTAATCCATGCATAGGTGCAATAATATTCGCCAAAGTCTGTTCTACAAATGCCTCCTCTGCTTGTGAAATATGATAAGTAAATTGAAATTTAATGACAATATTATTGGCATATCCATCATATTTCCATTTAAAACTTGAAATATTGGCGTAAATATAAGGATCTTGAATAGCATGTTTAATAAGCTCTGATAGTTCATCTTTTATTTCCGACGTATCACCAGTGTAATGAATGTCAAATTCAGTAGACAATTGCATAACTTGTTTTTCAATTAGATTTTGTAGTGTTTCTATTGAATTTGCTGTTGCAATATTCTTTTGTTCATAGTTTGCGAATACTTGCACATGACTCATTTGTAAAACAAATAATATAATGACAACATTATATATATATTTTCTCATATGAGTCATTCTCCTTTACTAACTAGTTTATGCCTTCCATTTTTTATTATGTTAATGAATGATTAATTTAATTCTAAAAGTTTGCTAAAAAAGACTCTCCAAACGTATAAAAGAAGCCATCTTATTATGAAGGCTTCTTTCAACTGATCGACAAAAGAATAAAAATAAATTAATTTGTATCCATAAACAAAGGTTGATTTTCACTCAGAGTGAACGCTTTCAGCGCAAGCTTATCCCGCAGGAGTCGCCACTCTCTCCGTAAAAATCAACTGTTCCTCTTCAAAAGATGAGTCGGCAAGCTGAAACCAAAATTCCATTATGGTTATGATTAAACACCAGAAAAAACCAGATAAAATTATAATAGGTGTTTTTTTTGTACAAAGTAAATCTACCTATATAGGAAAACAAGACAGCTTCTACGCTTCCCACGAAATGTTAAGTAGCGTGTCTACCAATTAAATGCTTTATGCAAACAAAATAATGTTTGTCTATAAACTGAAAGAAGCCCTCTTATCATGAAGGCTTCTTTCATAGTGTTGAAAAAAATTATTTTTTCAATGAAATTAAAGTATGGTACTCCGGCAAAATGAGTTGCTGATTTCCGTCCCGACTGGGCACTTTCCTGGAGCACCCAGTCAGTCACTCAATCAACCAATTCACTTAGCATATCGCTAAATTTATAGTGATAAATGAAACTTCAGCAGATGTTTTTTGTGCGATAGCAAAGCGGCAGCAACAAGAAGGTTTTGTCCGTGTGAAAGTGAAGCACCGCAACATTACTTCATTAATTTTCTACGAAGTAACTTATTAGCACCGTTACGAGGGAGCTTGTCCGTAATAATAATTTCTTTTGGCATTTTATATTTAGCAAGCTTCTGTTGACAAAATGCTTGTATTTGTTCTACCTGTACTTGTTCTTTTAATACAACAAAGGCAATCGGCACTTGTCCCCACTCATCATCTTCGATACCACATACTCCCGCTTCCTGGACAGCATAATGTGTAAGTAACACATTTTCAATTTCAGCAGGGTAAATATTTTCGCCACCTGAAATAATTAAATCAGCACGACGATCCAAAACAAACAAATAACCATCTCCGTCTATATAGCCAATATCCCCAGTATGGAGCCAACCATCAATCATCGCTTCTTTTTGGGCAAAACGGCCAATATATCCTGGCGTTACATGTGGACCACGTATACAAATCTCTCCCTCACCATTGGCATTCGGCTCAGCAATGCGAATTTGGTTAAAAAACAATGGTTTTCCTGCTGAACCTATTTTTTGCATCGCATCTTCGTTTGCTAATGTTGCCGTTTGTGATGAAGTTTCAGTCATACCGTACGTTTGAGCTACAGCTAAATTTAATGCATGAGCTCTTTTTAAATAATCTACTGGCACAGGTCCTCCGCCTGCTAGCATCATTTTAAATTTCGGTGAGGCTTGTGCATTTTTCTGTTCAAGTGTATGTAGAATTCTTTCCAATGTAACAGCGACTACTGACATATGTGTAACATCACCATTTACTATATTTTCGGAAATGGCTTCTACATCAAAATGATTATATAAATTCACTTTATTACCGTACAATAGAGAGCGTACTAATATAGAAAAGCCACTAATATGAAAAAGTGGTACTGCACATAACCAAGCGTCATCAGCCTGCAAACCTAAATTAAGAACAGAGGACGTTGCACTTGCCTGATGATTGCCAACCGTTTGACGAACCCCTTTTGGGAACCCAGTCGTACCAGATGTATACATAATGGATGTTGTTTGATGTAAAGACCATTCCTTTGCAACATCTATCGTCGTCTCCGAACTTTCTTCAATAGTTGAAAATAAGTGATGCGTAGTTTGCGACGGTAGTTTTTCTACATCCTCATCTGCAATTACTACTGTCACTGCTTCTGAATCCTCTAATTGATAGGCAATTTCAGCCTGTGATAGCCTCCGATTTAGCATGACCATTTCACATTGTAAATGCATACATGCATACATCATGATGACAAGTGCAGGCTTGCTCGGCCCCATTATAGCAATCCGGTCTCCTTGCTTAATTCCTAATGTAGTTAGTTGACGCGCACGCTTTAAAGACAAATCATTTAATTCTTGAAATGTCCAAGTTTGCCCGTTATATGTTAAACCGTTTCGTAATGGTGTTAAATACGCTCGCTGTAAAATCCAATTTGGATACATCTCGTTTTCCCTCCGATCAACCTTAATCTTAACGTTTCATCGCATCATCCGTCTATTCGTTAGTTTGAGGAAATATGTCCATTGCTTTGATGAGGTAATCCGTTACTTTGACATGTCTATTTAGTGCTCTGACACGGGGTTCCGCCGCTAACGTACCAGGTTCCGCCGCTAACGCACCACTTTCCGCCGCTAACGCACCGCTTTCCGCCGCTAACGCACCACTTTCCGCCGCTAACGCACCACTTTCCGCCGCTAACGCACCGCTTTCCGCCACTAAACCGTAACTTTTCCGTCGCTCTAGCAAGTCTATCCGTCGCGCCCCTTTAGATATACAAAAAGCTCGTATCTCCAAAAAGATACGAGCTTTTCGCTCCCAATAATCAAGGGAATCTTGGGAATTGACCGAAATCTGGTTGACGTTTTTCTTTAAATGCGTCACGACCTTCTTTAGCTTCATCTGTTGTGTAATAAAGAAGAGTAGCGTCGCCAGCCATTTGTTGAAGGCCTGCTAAACCGTCTGTATCTGCATTCATCGCTGCTTTTAAGAAGCGTAAAGCAGTTGGAGACATTTCTAGCATTTCTTCACACCATTGTACAGTTTCATCTTCAAGTTGCTCGTAAGGAACAACTGTGTTAACTAATCCCATATCAAGTGCTTGCTGTGCATCATATTGACGGCAAAGGTACCAAATTTCACGTGCCTTTTTATGTCCAATGATACGTGCAAGATAGCCTGAGCCATAACCAGCATCGAATGAACCAACTTTTGGTCCAGTTTGTCCAAAACGTGCATTGTCAGCAGCAATTGTTAGGTCACAGACAACATGTAATACGTGTCCTCCACCGATTGCATAGCCAGCAACCATCGCTACTACTGGTTTTGGAATAACACGGATTAAACGTTGTAAATCAAGAACGTTTAGACGTGGGATTTCATCTTCACCAACGTAGCCGCCATGACCGCGTACTTTTTGGTCCCCACCTGAACAGAAGGCATGTTCACCTTCACCAGTTAAAATGATAACCCCAACATTTTTGTCATCACGTGCACGTGAAAAAGCATCGATCATTTCCATTACCGTTTTTGGTCGGAATGCGTTGCGCACTTCTGGACGGTTAATCGTAATTTTTGCGATACCGTTATAGAACTCATACTTAATATCTTCGTAAGTATGTAAAGTAGTCCATTGACGTGTCATTGAATTGCCTCCTAATAAATATATTCGTCTCGTTCAGAACCGAGGCGGTAACGTAAAATTTTATTACGATCAATTATGCCTCGGCATAATTGCGTCTGGAATCGGCTTTGTGCAATCACAAAGAATTCCTTTCCGATTCCATGACATCCGCCGGAGGCTTTAACTTCTTTCATTGGTGTTGAAAGAAGTTAAATACTCCTCTACTATTGTAGCAAACTCAGCGGGATTTTCCACATGAATTGCATGTCCAGCGTCATTTACTGTCTTATGCTTAACAATTTTTAATAACGCTTTCATTTCTAGTGCTATTTTACAAAATTTTTCATCTAATGAGCCTGTTATTAAAAGCACAGGACATTCTAACTTAGTTAATGACAACCAATTTGAAGGCTGGACGCCTGTCCCAATGCCTCGTAAGCTACCAGCCAGGCCTTCCTTCTTCTGAGAAAGTCTTTCTGCACGAATAGCTTCTTGTATACTGCGAGGTAAACGTTTTTGTGATTCAAACATCGGAATATTCTCCCATGCGTTGACAAATGATAATAAACCGTTACGAACTATTTTTTCAGCTAAAGCGTTATCCTTCTCACAACGTTCAGAACGTTCCTCTAAAGTTCGTAAACCTGGAGAAGCACTTTCTAAAATTAGCTTATCCACACGTTCTGGGTAAGAGATTGCATAAGATAATGCAATTCTTCCCCCCATAGAATAGCCTAACAACGTAAATTTCTTTAACTGTAGCTGACAACAAACTTCCTCTACATCTAGGATTTGTTCTTGCATAGAGAAGCGACTAATTAGCTGAGGTATAGCCGTTCGACCATGTCCAATTAAATCAATTGCAATCACTCTTACATTCGGTAATGCTTCCGCTAAATTTCGCCATGTAGCCGTACTACCTGTAAAACCATGCAATGCAACGAGCGTTTGCTGTGCTTCTTCATTCCAGATTTCTACGTACGTTTCCAGCCCTCGAATCATTAACTTTGCCATGCTTTTAATCCCGCATTAATGCGATTCCATAATGCCCGATGCGCATAAACATTTTCCTCTCTATCTGTGAAAATTTCGAATAAGCGCAATGGTCGTTTTTTTATTGTAGTAAACTTCTCTGATAGCTCTGAAATGTCGTCTACGCGAATATAGTCCATAGCGTACATATTGGCAATATCTCTGAACTCGAGTGCAGTTGGTGTGCCAAATAAATCTTCATAATGTGCCTCAACTGTGGATTGAGGTAAATAAGAGAAAATACCGCCGCCATCATTATTCATAACAATGATTGTCAGGTTGCATTCCTGGTATCTTGAAGCAATAAGACCGTTGACATCATGTAAAAATGCTAAATCGCCAATAAGCAAGTAGGTTTCACGGTTATTTCCTTGACTGAAGCCCATTGCAGTTGAGACGACGCCATCGATACCATTCGTTCCACGATTCGCTACAATACGAATATCCTTCGATGTCGCCATTAAAAACGTATCAATATCACGCACTGGCATACTGCTACTAACAAAAATATCACTGCCATTCGGAATCATGTTCAGTAATCGACTTACCATTGCTCCTTCATCGATTGCAGCGTCAGAATAATGTTCAATATATTCCAAAGCTATATCATTAGCATCTTGCCACTCAGCTAAATATTCTGCCTCTAGTGCTGATTCAGAGATTTCTAATTGAGTGAGCCACTCACCAATGCTTGCGTGAATAAAATGAGTAGACACACTTGTAGAATCACGGAACATCGGATCTTCATCGACAATAATATAAGCATCAGGCTGAGATTTAGTTATAAACTGCATAATAAATTTAGAAACAGGCTGTGCGCCTAAACGTAGTACCGTATCAGGTTCAACTAATGCTTTAAAATCCTCACTCTTCATAATTGCATCATACGTTGTGATAATATATGGCAGACAATCCTCTGGGACAGATGCCCGCATATTCGATAAACTCTCGACAATGACAGGCCATTTTAATTGGCGAACAAACTCCCACATAATTGTTAAATCTGTACCAAGTGCTAGCTCACCAATAATAACAAAGCCTCTTTTGGTTGCGCTTAAAATCTCTGATAGCTCCTGTTGAGTGGCCGTTGAAGGCATTAACTGAGCTATACGATTATGCTTAAATGTTGCTTCTGGGAGCTCTTCTCGAAAATCAATCAACAAAGGTTCTCGGAACGGTACATTAATATGTACTGGTCCAAATGGTGCGCTCATTGCAATCGCTACTGCACGTGCAATATGGCGCTCGATAAACGGCAATGTTGGTGCTGCATCATCTGCCAACGGGAAATCTACGCTCCATTTGACATGTTTACCATATAAATTAGGCTGATCAATAGCTTGTGGTGCACCCACCTGTCGCAATTCATGTGGACGATCCGCTGTAATCACAATTAACGGTACACGAGCATAGTATGCCTCAACAATGGCAGGAAAATAGTTTGCTGCTGCTGTTCCTGATGTACATAAAAGTACAACTGGTTTCGCTGTAGCCTTTGCGATTCCTAGCGCAAAAAAAGCTGCCGAACGCTCATCAACTTGACGATACAACTGGAGCTGTTTCGTTGAAGCAAATGCATAAGCTAATGGGGTCGAACGTGAGCCTGGGCTAACAACAACATTCTCTACTCCAGCTTGCACTAATGATGCTACCATTTTATAAACATAGTCCGTTAAAATTTTCCGTTCACTCATGTAATTGTCCTCCTAGCGCACGAAGCATCGGACGGAATTTCACTAATGTTTCCTCATATTCAGAATGTGGCTCTGAATCTGCTACAATACCGCCACCAGCATATAAATAAGCTTTATCCTTAAGTAAAGCAGCCGAGCGAATGGCTACTGCAAATTCGCCGTTACCTTCAGCATCTACCCAACCGATTGGAGCAGCGTAAAGTCCACGATTCATAGGCTCGTATTTACGTATAGCTGCCATTGCCTCGTTTCTCGGTACACCACCTAAAGCAGGTGTAGGATGCAATGATTTTGTCAGTTGTAAAATCGTCGCGTCACTATTTAATTGACCTTCAACAGGTGTATATAGATGTTGTATATCTCTAATTTTTAGTAATCGAGGGCTATCTGGTATTGTCATCTCAAGACAATTTTTACGGAATGTTTCCGCAATCATATCGACTACATATTGATGTTCCCCACCATTTTTCGGATCATTCAATAAGCTTTGTCCATAGTTTTCATCTTCTTCAGCCGTCTTACCACGTTTAATAGAGCCCGCAACACAAGATGAAAAGGCACGTCCATCTTCTACTTTCACAAGACGTTCAGGGGATGCACCGAAGAACAATAATTCTTGACGCTCTAAGCCAAATAAATAGCTCTCTGGCTGTTCATGTATGATTTGTGAAAGTACTTGCGGTGAAGATACTTGCTCATTAAATTGCAATGCGAGTGACCGGGCAATTACAACTTTATCTGCCTTTTTCTGTTTAATTAATGCTGTCACTTGGTCAATGGAAGCTAAATATGGCTCCTTATACGGCTCAAAATAACTTGTAATTTCAGGCTTTGAATACGTTTTCACTTCTTTTACCTGGGCAGCATGAATTAAATGATCCCGCTCTTTTCGTAGCGCTTCAAATCGAGCCTCTGCCTGCTGATCTTTTGTAATAAGATGAAGGCTTACATACGCTTTGTCATCACGTATGACAAGCTGATAAGTTGCAAGCGCAAAATAAGCCTCTGGAAAGTCCGTCCATTCCCCAGCTACATTATTTTGTGGATCAAATGTAAAACCGCCAAATAAAATTGGCTGTAGCTCGCTTTGATCCTTTACACAGTTTTTCGTTAAACTTTTCCATTCTGCTTCAACTGCATCAAAGCGATCATTTTTGGCGTTATTTTGAATCGTATGGGCATGTCCTAGCCCTACTAATGTCATTGTTTTTTCTCTATTTTGCCAATAAAATCGTTCACCTTTATAACGCTCTTCGCCCGCTGCATAAAATGCAAGCGCCGATAAGCGACTTACTTCAATTGTTTCCATATAAAAATGAAGGCTTTGGCCCAAAGAGTCCACTTCTACCTCTGTGGCTTGGTACCACTTCTGTTGCATGAAAATTACCTCCGTTGTTGCAATGTATATAATGAGCAATGCCACGGTTCAAATACATATTGACCGAGACTTTACTTAATGAAGTGAGCGATTATATTTTCACCACATCATATTTCTTTGTTAAAATAGCGGTCATTGTTTGTTTGACAGCCTATTCTTCGTACTGTTGCGATTTTCCTAATTGTTGTTTCCAGTTCATAAATGCATGTTCTATTGTATCATTTTTTTTACTGAACTGTATGTAATAAGCTGTGAACCTACCCAATTTCTCATTCTTCGTATAAAATAAGAAGAGTCCACAACATTCGAAGGAGAGAAAGACCTTATGACCAAAGTCATTGAAGCTGATAGGGGTTTTAAAGTTTGGTGGCATTTAACACGTCCACATACTTTAACCGCTTCATTCGTTCCTGTATTTTTAGGAACAGCAATTGCCCTAGCAATTGAAAAACAAACAATTGATTTTGGACTATTTTTTGCTATGCTCATTGCAAGTATGCTTATTCAAGCAGCAACGAATATGTTCAATGAATATTACGATTACAAGCTAGGATTAGATAATGAACATTCTGTCGGTATCGGCGGAACCATTGTGCGTCACGGTGTCCAACCAAAAACAATTATGATCATTGCCTTAAGCTTTTATGCAATCGCTATGCTACTTGGCATATACATATGTGCCTCTACTTCTTGGTGGCTTGCTGCAGTCGGGCTTGTTTGTATGCTTATTGGTTTTTTATATACGGGAGGACCATACCCTATAGCTTATTCACCATTTGGAGAGCTTGTATCTGGTGCTGTTATGGGAATGGGTATTATCTTAATCGCCTTTTATATTCAAACACTTACTGTGACACTTGATGCTGTTTTACTTTCAGTACCAAGTATGATTTTAGTCGGTGCCATCATGCTGTCCAATAATATTCGTGATATCGTTGGTGATACAGAGGGTGGTCGAAAAACACTTGCTATTTTAGTGGGGCGTGATAATGCGATTTCTGTGCTTTCTGGCTTTTTTGTTGTTTCGTACTTATGGGTAATCGCTCTTGTAGCAATTGATGGTATTACTTTTTGGGCTTTACTCATTTTCTTAAGTGTTCCAAAGCCACTTCGTGCGATTCAAATTTTCCGCGATAAAAAAGAAGCCAAGGAAGTGATGCCTGCGATGAAATTTACAGCGCAAACAAATACATTCTTCGGCTTCCTCTTAGGAATAGGTTTATTAATTCAATATTTCTGTTATTAAGATACACCAGTAAAAAATGTAGCAGCCTTAACGGGTTGCTACATTTTTTACATAGCGTCGAAAATTATTACTTGCTATACCACGAACCTCTTCGACTGAAAAATGCTCACGTAATGCCTCTAGTAAATTTTGCGCCTCTCCAGCGTGTGCCAATCCATTTACAGTAGCATCTATCCCGTCAAAGTCTGAACCTAGACCAAGATGCTCTACTCCTACTAATTTCGCTAGATGCTTCACATGTGCAACTAAATCATCCAACGTAGCATCATCACTGATAAAAGTCGGGTAGTAAACGACATGAATATGCCCTCCATGCTCTACGAGTGCTTTTGCCTGAGCATCCGTTAAATTTCTTGGATGATCACAAATTGCCCGTGCATTACTATGGCTCGCAATTATATGCTTCGCTAGTGGCAACACATCCCAAAAGCTCTGTTCATTTAAATGAGCAACATCAATAATAATATCTCGTTCATTTAGCAAGTTTACAACTTCTTTACCAAATGGTTTTAAGCCAAGACTTGCATCCTGTTCAGCACCGTGGGCTACAGCATTTTCTTCATTCCATGTAAGTCCAACAAGCTTGACACCCGCGTCTAATATAACGGAAAGCTTTGCTAAATCGTCAGCGATTGGGCCACAGCCTTCTAAGCTTAAGATGGCTCCAATTTCATGTGGAGCTAAAGTATCTAATTGTGACCAATTAGTAATATGCACCATTCCCTCAGTTTGTAATACATGTGTATGAAAAGCTTCAATTTGGCGCATTGCCTCTAAAAACTGCATACTTTGTGGAATGTTAGGATCGATAAAAATAGCAAATACTTGTGCCTTTACTTGCCCTAGATGTAATCTTCCTCGATTGGCATGCAACCGTAAATCATCCTCAAATTTTGCTGTTTCTAAAGTGCTTAATTTCAATAGTGCATCACAGTGTAAATCAATTATTTCCATATTCTCACCTCATACAGCTATTATACTGCTTGTGAGAGGAAATGCTTACTAACTTTTATCTTGAGGTGTATCAGAAGAGCCAAATTCCTCAAGCTCTATGAAATCATCCGATCTTGGTGTTGAAGACAACACGTCTTCTTCCACCGGTCTTAAACCGTCTTCTCTTTGTTCTGCATGCTCCACACATGTCAAAGCTTTCGGCATAGCTTCTAAGCGACCAATCGGAATCTCTTCACCACATATAGCGCATTTGCCATATGTACCGTCCGCCATTGCTTGCAGTGCGCGCTTTATTTCCTCAGCATTGTCACCACGGTGCTCATCAATTGCCATTTCCGTTAGCTGATCCGTTAAATCACTCGCATTGTCAGCCGGATGATTATCATAATTAGATAGCTCTGTCGCTTGTGGACGCTCTGATTCCTCAAGTTGATTTTCTATTTCCTGTAGTTCCTGCTCTAATTGCTGTTTTAATTTTTCCATTACTTGTGGGTTCAAAAAAATCTCCTCCTCATGCTTCATTTTTTCCTAAATTAATATTTCTAAAACATTAAAGCATAAGGAGGAATCACTTATTTTTTTCGTATAATTACACCAAAGCGAAATTGATTATAGCATCATGCAAAAATGTTGTGGCTCCCGGAGAAATACGCTCGTCATAATAAGCTGTAAATCGTTCATCTGCAATATACATCTGTGCTATACCAGCATGTGCCTCTTTAGAATATTGTGACCATGAAAAGCTTAGCCAACGCTTATGAAGCTCCGCTACCTCCATTGCCACATCATTTTTGGTATCGCCGATTTCCATCGCTTCTTTTAAACGAGCAAATAATTGCTGTTCTAGCTGCTGCATTGCCTCATACTGTTCCTCTGTCATATTTCTGAACTTAGCATTCGATGCATCAACCGTTTGATTTCCATATTTTGAACGAATCTCTTGACCATATTGCTTTTCATTTTCTTCGATTAGCTTCTCTTTAAAGCCATTAAATTTCTCTTCATTTGTCATTGGTTGTTCCTCCTCAATCGATTGAATTGTTTTTTCCACTGTTTGTAATATCTTTTCAAGCTGCTCCTTGCGCTGCAGTAAAGCAGTACGATGAGTCTTGAGTGCCTCTGTATGTTGAAAATCAGGTGCTTGAATAATTTCCTGAATTGTTGCTAGCTTCATATCTAATGCTCTATAAAATAAAATTTGCTGGAGCATATCAACCTCAAACTGTCCATAAAATCGGTAGCCTGCTTCATTGGTTCTTGCTGGCTTCAGTAATCCAATTTCATCGTAATAACGCAGGGTTCTTGTGCTAACCCCTGATAACTGAGCAAGCTCTTGGATTGTATATTCCACACTTTCTCACCTCCACTAATGCTACTGTAAACCTTTACGCAACGTTAAGGTCAACAGAAAATAATGCAATTCTAAATTCATTTTTGTTCATTACAAATAAAAAAAAGCAAACTAGCCTTTTCATGTTCATGCTAGTTTGCTTTTCTAGTATTAATTTTTCGCATACTTTCCGTGCCACACAATATTTCTGTAGTTTTCTACATCTGTGTCACCTTCAGTATTGATAAATAATACCCGAGAATTTTCATCTAATTGTAATGTCTCTTTCAGTTCTGTATATTGCCTGTTCGTCATCAATTCATAAAAACATCCAACTGGGGCAGCTCCTGATTCTCCAGCAATAATTCGTTGATCTGTTGCTAATGGATGACCTAGAATACGCATACCAGTCGCAGCAACTTCTTCATCACAGCAGATACTCACCTTCGTATAAGTCTTTAAAGGTTCCCAAGCTAGTGGATTCGGCTCACCACAAGCAAGCCCTGCCATAATTGTTTGCATCTCTCCGCCAACTGTTACAAACTGCTCAGTACCTGCTTTAAAGCTCTCATAATAGCAATTCGCTACATCAGGCTCAACTAAGACAAATGTTATCTCTTGCTCATAATATTGTTCTAAGAAAGCTACAACTGCCCCTGCAAAAGATCCAACCCCAGCTTGTAAAAATACATGGGTAGGTGCCTTTTCCAACTCCTCAACGACTTCTTTTATTAGCGTTGTATAGCCTTGCATAATCCATAAAGGAATTTCCTCATAGCCTTCCCACATCGTATCCTGAATAACGACCCAGCCATTTTCTTTTGCAAGCTGAGAAGTATAACGAACTGTATCATCATAATTCATTGTCGTTATTTCAGCATATGCACCTTCATTTTTAATATTTTGCAGGCGCTCCGCCGCACTTCCAGCAGGCATATAAATGCGCGCTTGCAAACCAAGCTCTCTAGCAGCCCAAGCCACTCCACGACCATGATTGCCATCTGTCGTTGAAATAAATGTTAAGTCCCCTAGCCGCTCCTTTATTTCTGGTGATTTTAGTCGCTCAAACGATAGCTCATCAATACTCTTACCTAACTTTTTGGCAACGTATTGCCCAATTGCATAAACACCACCTAATACTTTGAATGCATTTAAGTCAAATCGATAAGATTCATCTTTTACAAAAATACTTTGTACTCCAACTAACAAAGCAAAAGCATCTAAGCTTCGTAAAGGTGTTCTTTCAAATTTCGCATATGTACGCTGAAATCTACTAACACGCTTTACTTGTTCCTGTGAAAAATCACGTAGAAAAGGTAAGACTTGTTCGACGTTCTTCTGCAACAAATATTGTTGATTATTAGCCCATAATAATTTCCCCATCCATATCCCCCTAGTTTTTGTTCTATCATTATTTTAGCTTATAGAATCGCTAAACACAAAAATTACCATACATATCGATAGTAAGCTCATCACTCTAGCATAGGGTTGATTTCCGTTCCGACCGGGCACTTTCTAGGGGAGGTCAGCCTTCATCCAATCATCTTATAGCCATGGCATACATTTTAATACATGTCATCTCAGATTCTCAGTAGCGAGACCGATTTTACATAACTTAGTAAAAAATAGGGAAATATGAAACCTTTTTTAAGGTTTGTTGGTATATCTACTATTACGCTTAGTAGGAGGTATATTATGGATAGCCCTTATAAGATAGCTATAATTGGAGGAACAGGGAAAGTAGGAAGACATATAGCAACTCATGCAATACAGAAAGGATACCATGTTCGGATGCTTGTTAGAAGTCCGGAAAGATTACTGTATACAAATGAGAAAATTGAAATAGTGAAAGGCCAAGTACAAGATATAGATAGTATCCGAGAGCTTCTTAAAGATTGTAAAATCGTCATTAATACATTTGGTCAACCAACTAAAGGAGAACAAATATATAGTAAAGTAACGAAAACTATTTTTGCTGTGATGAATGAATTAAACATTAATCGATATATAGGTGTTTCTGGTGGCTCTCTAACAATTAATAATGATAAAAAAAGTATATTAAATCGCTTTGGGGCAAAGATGTTTGAAGTTTTCCTTCAAAAAATGATGCAGGATAAAAAATCAGAATGGGAATTTCTGTTAAATAGTAAACAGATCGAATGGACACTAATTAGATTGCCATTTGTAAAAGATAGCTTGAAATCATATCAAATTAAGGAAAACCTTATTGATATGCCTGGTACAAAAATTACGAATCAAGATATAGCTACCTTTATCATTGATCATATAAATAACCCCCAGTACATACACAAAGCACCGTTTATCTCCCATTAATATAAAATCACATAAGAAAATAGCATGCTGATCATACATCTAGCATGCTATTTTTTATACTGAGGATTTCACAAACATTACGTCTTAGGAAATTCTCGTTAAATCCCTGTTATTTATTTTTGTACTGTAATTGTTTGTGAAGTGAAATCTAACTTATTCCCATTGGAATCCATAATAGCATTACGAGGTGAAGCTTGAATCGTAACAGTTCTACCATTTTCAAATAAATAGCCACTCTGTGGTATTGTAACTAACACTTTGTCATTTCCTTGTGAATAGGAACTATAGGTACTTGCTGCTACCGAATAACCATTCACATTAACATCAAAGTCCGTACTATTAACGTTTATGACTGGCTCACTGAAAACAAGCTCTAATGTTTGTGAATTGCTCACATTCACATTCACAATCTTTGGTGCAATATTTTCTTTAAGATTAACTGTTGTTCGCACCTCATCGAATGATTCCATAGAGTTAGCTGCTCTTAAGCCTCTAATCGTTAGATTACGTATGCCATTAAAATAATTCGAATCTTTTTTCAATGTGAGCTTAATACGATTTAAATTGGATGCCTCTACCACTGCACTTTCTACCTGAGCATTATCAATCGTATAATTTTGAACGTTTTGAGCAAGTGCTGCATCAACAGGATAATTGAAATTTAAATAAACAACATTATTATCTTTTATAGAATAATCTGTTGCCGATGTTTGAATTGGATTGTTCGGCAATAATGTAAGTTTATTTCCATTAATATTTAAATCACCATTACGTGTAAATTTTACATTTTGCACTTCATTGATCGGCACACCATATGAATTTGTAACATTAAATAAAGTTAGTTTGCCATCATAAGAAGCTCCCTTTAAATCATAAGGGCCTAGCAGACCTGCTACTTTAACACGTAATTTTGTAGGTTGATCCTTTACGATATGCATATCACTTTGAGGCCCTCTTGATAACTCATACAAAATGTGGTTATTCATATAGCTCCCTGTAAATGATGCTTTTGCGTAAGCTCCTAACTGTACTGGCTTATCGAAAGTCAATTGTAAATATTCTACATTATCCTCGTAAACAATTTCAGAATTCATTAAGACAGGCGCTTTATCATCTTTTATAAAGTTATACACTGTTGAGAATGTTGCCGTTTCACCTGATAAGTCGGTAATCACACGGCTAGAAGCTGTCCCGATCGTTGTAATTCCTTGAAGTGAATTTTTTGGATCAACGGTAACATTAAATAAACGACCATTTTTAGGGTCTTTCTCTACTTTGTTCACAGAAATAAAAGTTTGACCACTTTTAATTGAAAGATCGTATGGATAAAGTTGTTGAATCTCCTCTGAGAACAATAGCTGGAACGTATTTGGTCCAGTTTGTGTAACTGAAGATAATGTTGGTGCAATACCATCCTTATTTCCCTTTTTCACTGTTACAGTAGAAGGGTTCGGTGAAATTATGTTTCCTGATAAATCTGTTGCCGCTACGAATGTAATCTGCACATCTGTACCAGGTGATAAATAACTACCATTTACAGTTGCTGCTGATAAGTCAAATGTTGCTTCCGTTTTGTTTTGCTCAATGCTGCCTACTACATTCGCTACCTTTGTACCATTTGGTAATGTAAATTGAATGCGTTCATTAGGAAATGCTGCCATTGGCTCAGAAAACTGCACTTTAACGATGGAAGAATTGTTTCCTTGCGTTGTCCCTATAATAGTAGGCGCTTGTGTATCCCCAGCAATGACGAAATTCGCATCTACTTTAGTAAGCATTGTGCCCTTTTCAGATTTAATGTTATTTAACACATAACGATGTGTACCTTTTAGTGGCTCATTCATTGTAAAGATGATTGATTTTTTATCAGCACTGATTTCTGTTTTCACAACTGTTAGTGCTTTTAAAGTATCCACATTAGAGAAAGCTACAATATTATCTTGTAATTTCCCATCTGCTTTTAACACAGAGTTTGGATCAATTGCTTGGTTGAAAACTACTTTAATCTGTGAAGCATTGATTCCCTCAACTGATTGTACTTTTAGCTCATTGACTTCATATGTAACAACAGCGGAATATGGTTTGTTATTAATTTTGAAATCCACTTTAGTTTCCACATTTTCAATAAGCGGCGTTGCTAATGTAACCTTGTGACTTGACCCATCTGTTAATGTTACCTGTAGTGTAGTTGCATCGACAACTTTAACTGTTTGGATAAGTAATGGCACTTCAGGTTTTTTGATCATTTCATTGATATTCATCATTGAACGATGTAAAAATGACGCAAATTGACCACGTGTTAATGTATTTTTCGGATTAAATGTCTTTACATTTGTAATCTTTGCGTATTCTAATGCAATAATAGCTTCTCGATTTTCTGGTAAAGCTGATTTTAAATCTATAATAGAAGATTTATAGTTTTCTTTTTTATACATCGTAATTAAATCGATATCGTAAACTGTTTCAATCGCACGTACTAAGATAGACGCCATTTGTTCACGTGAGATTTTTTCGGAAGGTAATAACTTGTTATTAGTACCTTTGTAAATACCAGTATCATTTATAAGCGCTGCATATTGTAGTAATTCTTTATCTTTTGTAGATGTAGGCAAGTCCGTAAAACGTACTTTTTTATTGTAATCTGCTGGCACTTGGAAGTTTTCAGATACAAGCCATTTCCCTAAAAATTTCGTTACATTTCCTTTAGTAAGGACCGCGTTTGGCTTAAATGAGCCGTCTGGATATCCACCTATAATTTTTGCATCTGCTAATGCTAAAATGGCTTCTTTGTGGTCACTTTTTGCAATATCTGTAAAGTTTGCTGCACTTGCAGTAGGTACAATAGCTGCGGCAACCAATGCAGCAGCTGCTGTACTTACAATCCATTTACTTTGCTTTTTTTTCACTTTTATAACCCCCTACGAATTCTATTCATCTCCATTATAAAAGAAAGATAGATATATTCCAAAGATTATACCAATATTATCGTCATTTACCATGGATTATTTGTGTAATAAATGATGAAATTAGCAAAGTTAAGTTACATTTAGTTTGTTTGTCCATTTTTTATATGAAATTGCACAATTTTTATTGACTACTTATATTGATAGTGACGAGGATGATCAGAAATGTTTTTTAGTAGTCTTATTAGGATAAAGCAAAAGGTTATATAGCAACATTTATTGAACGAATGATATGTTGGTATGTAGGAATTTTTATCCAAATTGCTTAACGAAGACTTGAGCGTGCTATTCACCTCCCCTACATGAACAACTACCAAAAGGTGCTATCTAAACCGCAACAACAGATCGTTTAAAGAATTTAGCTATTTTCAAGTGTTAGAGGAATGCCAATGTGAATAGATTACTACGTGAATTCTGCCCATTGAAAAACAATTTTGATAAGATATCGGAGGAAGTAATTGAATGGAGCCGTACACAATTTAATAACTTGCCTAGAAAGTGACTGGGGAAACAGCAAATGATGCGTTTATGGAACAACAAAGAATCATAAAAAACAAATGCGCTAAAGCGCTGGAGAGCCCGAAGCAAAAGTAAACGCTACACCACTTTTGCCCGATGGATCAAAGCGACCTACAGGATTAGCGCTTAAGCCTAGACGACGACTAGGCTTAAGGTTATCCACAGGAAAAAAACCTATAGTTTCTCTTAACAATGAAAAAGCAGTAGATGTAAATTACATCTACTGCTTTTTAGTATGACCCGTACGGGATTCGAACCCGTGTTACCGCCGTGAAAGGGCGGTGTCTTAACCACTTGACCAACGGGCCAATGGCGGAGAAGGAGGGATTTGAACCCTCGCGCCGGTTACCCGACCTACACCCTTAGCAGGGGCGCCTCTTCAGCCTCTTGAGTACTTCCCCACAAAAAAATGGCTCCGAAGGCAGGACTCGAACCTGCGACAACCTGATTAACAGTCAGGTGCTACTACCAACTGAGCTACTTCGGAATAATGGTGGGCCTAAATGGACTCGAACCATCGACCTCACGCTTATCAGGCGTGCGCTCTAACCAGCTGAGCTATAGGCCCTTGGAGCGGGTGATGAGAATCGAACTCACGACATCAGCTTGGAAGGCTGAGGTTTTACCATTAAACTACACCCGCAAATATGGTGGGTCAGGACGGAATCGAACCGCCGACACTTAGAGCTTCAATCTAATGCTCTACCAACTGAGCTACTGACCCATATTTTTTAAAAATGGCGGTCCCGACCGGGATCGAACCGGCGATCTCCTGCGTGACAGGCAGGCATGTTAACCGCTACACCACGGGACCATTTGGTTGCGGGGGCCGGATTTGAACCAACGACCTTCGGGTTATGAGCCCGACGAGCTACCACTGCTCCACCCCGCGTTAATAATATTCTTTTCGAGTTTTTCAAGCACCATTTATAGAAATAAAACTGGAGGAGGTAGAGGGATTCGAACCCCCGCGCGGTGTTACCCGCCTGTCGGTTTTCAAGACCGATCCCTTCAGCCAGACTTGGGTATACCTCCGTAATTATATAAATGGTGGACCTTGCAGGACTCGAACCTGCGACCGGACGGTTATGAGCCGTCTGCTCTAACCAACTGAGCTAAAGGTCCTTTAAGATGGCGGCAGAGGGGATCGAACCCCCGACCTTACGGGTATGAACCGTACGCTCTAGCCAGCTGAGCTACGCCGCCAGGATCTTTATACTGGTTATCTTTTATGGTGGAGCCTAGCGGGATCGAACCGCTGACCTCCTGCGTGCAAGGCAGGCGCTCTCCCAGCTGAGCTAAGGCCCCATAAAGTGGTCGGAATGACAGGATTCGAACCTACGACCCCTTGGTCCCAAACCAAGTGCTCTACCAAGCTGAGCTACATTCCGATAAATATTAATTTGGCGCGCCCGACAGGAGTCGAACCCATAACCTTCTGATCCGTAGTCAGACGCTCTATCCAATTGAGCTACGGGCGCTAATTATAAAAAATGGTGCCGAGGGCCGGAATCGAACCGGCACGGTAGTCACCTACCGCAGGATTTTAAGTCCTGTGCGTCTGCCAGTTCCGCCACCCCGGCACATTTGGAGCGGAAGACGAGGTTCGAACTCGCGACCCCCACCTTGGCAAGGTGGTGTTCTACCACTGAACTACTTCCGCATGTGCATAAGATTTATTTATCCTGGCAATATGAAATTCTTAAAAATGGTGCGGGTGAAGGGAGTCGAACCCCCACGCCTTGCGGCGCTAGATCCTAAGTCTAGTGCGTCTGCCAATTCCGCCACACCCGCATATTTTGTTGGCAATTAAATGGTGAGCCATGAAGGACTCGAACCTTCGACCCTCTGATTAAAAGTCAGATGCTCTACCAACTGAGCTAATGGCTCAAAACTATGGTGCCGGCGATAGGAGTCGAACCCACGACCTACTGATTACAAGTCAGTTGCTCTACCAACTGAGCTACACCGGCAAATGGTGGAGGATGACGGGCTCGAACCGCCGACCCCCTGCTTGTAAGGCAGGTGCTCTCCCAGCTGAGCTAATCCTCCTGGGTATAATGCCTAGCGACGTCCTACTCTCACAGGGGGAAGCCCCCAACTACCATCGGCGCTAAAGAGCTTAACTTCCGTGTTCGGTATGGGAACGGGTGTGACCTCTTTGCCATCATCACTAGACTATTAACAGTTTTCAATATACGTTGTATTTTGAAACTCTTATGTATTTTGTTTTGAAGTTTATTACCTGTCCTTCAAGACAAGAATTATTGTATAACGTTTTCTCGCATTGTGCAACACTTTTTTATAAAAAAAAGAAATTATTACTTTATGAAGATATTTTCGTTTCGAAAGAGAAATTATTACTCTACTATTTATTATAGCAATTGTTCAATTAAAAGAAAACAATTAATTTATCAAATAGATTGATTCGCTATTTTTATTCCCTTTATTTAATAAAAGGATGCTGATTTTCACAATAAGCTAACTCCTTCCTGCGGGCAAACATCAAGCCTTGTTATTTTTTCCTTGGGAATCTTTGCTCTTCGACAGAAGTACTTGAGTAACCTTTCGCTCCAATCAGCTACAAAAATGAATACAAAAAATCTTTTATAAATCATGAACATGCCTGTTAATTTATAATTTCTATATTATTTTATTATAAAATTTCATTTTTAATCCTATCCTTTACTTTTTTATTCTGAAATGCACTAAATTATGGAAAGCGCCATTTGTAATCGATCAATTTCTTCAAATGTTGTTGCAGGACCAAAAGATATTCTAAAAAATTGGCGTGCCGCTTCCATAGAATAGCCCATTGATAAAATCGCCTTTGTACCAGATTCACTATGAATATCACAGGCACTTCCTGTGGAAATACATATTCCCGCTTCATTTAATTTTAGCAAAACATTTTGCCCCTCTACCCTTTTCATCAATACACCACAAATATTAGGCAATTGCTCCTTACACTCAATTATCTGACACGTCTCCGGTAAATTTTTCTGAAAATATTGACGTAATGCTTCATAGTGTTGACGCTCATATTGATAAACTTCAATGGCCGTAGCAAAAGCAACAATGGCTGGTGTATCCAAGGTACCTCCCCTTAACCCACGCTCATGTGTCAAACCCGGTGCTAATGCCGGAACACAGAGCTCAGGATTAATATAGATAGCTCCACACCCTTTTGGCCCACCTATTTTATGAGCTGATACAGTAATAGCATCTACTTTTTGTTTTAACGGAAGTTTACAGAAGGACTGTACACTATCGACATGCAAAAGAACGTTTGATTGTTTTGCAATCTCGGCTATTTCTTCAATAGGTTGAATAGAACCTATCTCTGAATTTACATGTTGGATCGTGATTAAAGCTGTATCTTCTTGTATTGCTGCTCGTAATTGCTCCACATGAATACAACCATCTTGCTGTAAAGGTAACTTCGTGACCACAAAACCCATTTTTTCAAGAGTATTTAACGCAGCATGTACGGATGTGTGTTCAGCTTGTGATGAAATAATATGCTTGCCTTTATTTGTTGCTAAAGCTAACGACAAAATCGAAATTAAATTGCCCTCCGTTCCGCTTCCAGTAAAAATCACACCATCACTGTTTACTCCAAGAGATTTTGCTACAACAGCTCTTGCCTGTTCAACAAAATAATGTGCTTGCCCTCCTAGATCATGTAAGCTTGCACTATTTCCATAATACTGCTTCGCTACTTCACAATATGCTTTAAGCGCTTTTGGAGACATTGGAGAGGTTGCAGCGTAATCCAAATAAATCATCTTATTCTTCCTTTCTAGTTCATCAGGTCTTGTTTTCTCCTTTATTTTATGTAAAGATATGTGTCAAGACAACTGTAAAGAAGGTATTTGAATGGATGTAATGACAGATGTACTTATTATTGGTAGCGGTGTTGCTGCACTTCAAACTGCTCGACTACTCGAAGGACATTTTCAAGTTCAGATAGTTACAAAATGTTCAATTAAAATGAGTAGTTCTTATCGTGCTCAAGGTGGTATTGCTACCGTTACAAGTCAAGAAGATCATCCAAAGTTTCATATCGCTGATACGTTGACTGCTGGTGAATATCATCATGAAAGAAGGAATGTTGAAGTACTAATAGAAAACGGCACAGAAATTATGCGTAATCTATTAAATGGGGACTTCCCTATCGATCGACAAGTTGATGGATCACCTGCTCTAGGCTTAGAAGGTGCACATAGTCATCACCGTATTTTACATGCAGGTGGTGATCGTATTGGCCAAGTAATGATAGATTATTTACTCAATCAACTTACATCTAATATCGTTGTGAATTGCTATGAAATGGCTTACGAGCTTTTATTGAATACAAATGGGGATTGTGTTGGCGTTCTTACAAAGGGAGCAGAGGGAACGAAGCGCTACCTTGCCCACCACGTCATTCTCGCAACAGGTGGTGCCGGCGCGCTTTATTCTTGTACGTCCAATTTTGCAACGAATACTGGAGATGGTATCGCTTTAGCATATCGTGCAGGAGCTGCCATCAGTGATATGGAATTTATGCAATTTCACCCTAGCTTACTTTGGTGTGAAGGTGAGGCCAAAGGATTAGTCTCTGAGGCTGTGCGTGGCGCCGGGGGAAAATTTGTCGATGCACAGCGTCATCCCATAATGAAAGGTATACATGAACAGTTGGATTTAGCACCACGCCATGTTACTGCACATGCATTATTTAATAAACGCGCTGCTGGACAGGAAACATTTATTGATATTTCAAGTATCGAGCACTTTGAAGAAAAATTCCCTACGATTGCTCAGCTTTGCTATGACAATCATGTTAATTTACACGATGGATTAATTCCTGTAGTACCAGGTAGCCATTTCTTAATGGGGGGTGTTGTTGCTGATGACAAAGGAAGAACAACTATTCCTAATCTATTTGCAATTGGAGAAGTTGCTTGTACTGGGGTACATGGTGCCAATCGTTTAGCTAGTAACTCTCTTTTAGAAGGAATTACGTTTGGACAAAGAACTGCCCAATACATTATTCAAAAAGGTTGTAAGCAAAATAATTTCTTAATTGATGACAAACATCACCAACAAACAATGCCATCATTATTTACAAAAGATAAACTACGACAAATGATGATGAACACATTAGGCATTGTGCGAAATCCAATCGATATGGAACAATTCGTACAACAATTGCCCTCAATACAAACACTTCTACAAGTTGATTTAGATGGCTTGAATCGACAGGAACTCGAACTTTACATGATGCATATTGTCGCTACATTAATGGTACACGCAGCCCTTACACGAACAGAAACTCGCGGAGCACATATTCGCATTGATAAAACAAACAATGATCATGAGTGGGCAAACCGCTGGATCATTTTTCAACAAGGACAGATGAAAGTGAGGAATTCATTATATGAATATCATCAAACTTGAGGAATTGCTAAAACATTTTTTTAATGAGGATATAGGCGATGGGGATTTATCGAGTGAATTTATTTTTTCTCCAGAACAGCAGGGATCTTTTTCTTTTTATGCGAAGGAAAGCGGCATTTTTTGTGGAGCCATCATCATTGAGCATGGATTTCTTCTACTGGACCGATCAATGGATATTATACTTTATAAAAAAGATGGTGATGAAGTAAATGCCGGTGATGTTCTCGCTGTTATTCAAGGTCCTCTTCAAAAATTATTAATTGGTGAACGGGTAATATTGAATCTAATCCAGCGCATGTCTGCTATCGCTACAGCTACGAATTTAGCAGTACGTGAAACAGTAGGTACGAATGCGAAAATATGCGATACTCGCAAAACCATGCCTGGCCTGCGTATGTTAGATAAATATGCTGTTAGAATCGGTGGCGCCTACAACCATCGTAATGGATTATATGATGCGATAATGCTAAAAGATAATCATATTGCGTTTGCAGGTAGTATAACCAAGGCCGTACAAACAGCCCGTGAGAAAATCGGTCACACCATTAAAATCGAAGTGGAAATCGAAACAAAAGCACAGCTAGTTGAAGCAATTGTAGCTGGTGCAGACATTATTATGTTTGATAATCGCAGCCCTGAAGAAATACATGAATGGCTTCTTGCCGTTCCCCCACATATCGTTACAGAAGCTTCAGGAAGCATTACTCTTCAAAACTTAAACACCTATGCTAAAACAGGCATTCAATGGATTTCGCTTGGAGCGTTAACACATTCAGTAAAAGCTTTTGATATTAGTGCACTTGTACAAACGAAAGGAGCTAATCCCCTTGTCCATCACTAGTTTATTACAACAAACGTCACTACTACCAAATCATTATCGTGCATTATCTAAAAATGAAATGGAAGGTCGCATTATCGCTATAAAAAAGAAATTAGGAAGGAAACTCTTCATCCCTGGGCATCATTATCAAAAAGATGAAGTAATTCAATTTGCAGATGTAACAGGGGATTCTTTACAGCTTGCTCAATTATCAGCTGCTAATAAAGAAGCTAAACATATAGTATTTTGTGGAGTACATTTTATGGCGGAAACGGCTGATATGCTTACAACAGAACAGCAGCATGTTTACTTACCTGATATGCGAGCAGGCTGTTCAATGGCCGATATGGCAGACATTTATCAAACAGAACAAGCATGGTCTATTTTACAACAGCTTTTCGGGGATACCATTATCCCGCTAACATATGTCAATTCTACTGCTGCCATTAAAGCATTTACGGGAAGGCATGGAGGGGCCTGTGTTACATCGTCCAATGCAAAAGAAATGGTTAAATGGGCATTTACACAAAAACAACGTATTTTCTTTTTACCTGATCAACATTTAGGTAGAAATACTGCGTATGATTTAGGAATACCGCTTGAAAATATGGCAGTTTGGAATCCTCATACAAATATACTTGAGACAGATCAGTCTCCAGAAAACATTCAAGTCATCTTATGGAAGGGACACTGCTCTGTACACGAAGGTTTTACAGTTCAACATACGGAGCTTGTGCGTAAAGTGTATCCAAATATGCGTATCATTGTTCATCCTGAATGTAGTCGCGAGGTTGTTGCCGCTGCAGATGATGCAGGTTCTACAAAATACATTATCGATACGATTAATAAGGCACCGAGTGGTTCAGCATGGGCAATCGGTACTGAAATGAATCTTGTTAATCGGATTATTAAGCAGCACCCTGATAAGCATATTATCTCTTTAAATGAGAATTTCTGTCCTTGTCTTACAATGAATCGAATTGACCTCCCCCATCTACTTTGGTCCTTAGAAAGTATAGAAAAGGGGCAACCACATAATCGTATTCGAGTAGATGCTCACACTGCTGAAGAAGCACGTAGCTCACTTGAAAGAATGCTGTTAAGCACTTAAATGGCAAAACGTCTACTCATTTCTGGTAGACGTTTGTTTATTATAGCTCTAGGTAAACATGTTGTGATGTTCAATATCGATTATGTCTCAGCATAATCGCCTCTGAAGACTTTAATTCATAATTGTTTAGAGGAAATTATTGAAATCTCAAAAACTATTCTTATACAAAAAAAAGCAGTAGATGTAAATTACATCTACTGCTTTTAGTATGACCCGTACGGGATTCGAACCCGTGTTACCGCCGTGAAAGGGCGGTGTCTTAACCACTTGACCAACGGGCCAATGGCGGAGAAGGAGGGATTTGAACCCTCGCGCCGGTTACCCGACCTACACCCTTAGCAGGGGCGCCTCTTCAGCCTCTTGAGTACTTCCCCACAAAAAAAATGGCTCCGAAGGCAGGACTCGAACCTGCGACAACCTGATTAACAGTCAGGTGCTACTACCAACTGAGCTACTTCGGAATAATGGTGGGCCTAAATGGACTCGAACCATCGACCTCACGCTTATCAGGCGTGCGCTCTAACCAGCTGAGCTATAGGCCCTTGGAGCGGGTGATGAGAATCGAACTCACGACATCAGCTTGGAAGGCTGAGGTTTTACCATTAAACTACACCCGCAAATATGGTGGGTCAGGACGGAATCGAACCGCCGACACTTAGAGCTTCAATCTAATGCTCTACCAACTGAGCTACTGACCCATATTTTTTAAAAATGGCGGTCCCGACCGGGATCGAACCGGCGATCTCCTGCGTGACAGGCAGGCATGTTAACCGCTACACCACGGGACCATTTGGTTGCGGGGGCCGGATTTGAACCAACGACCTTCGGGTTATGAGCCCGACGAGCTACCACTGCTCCACCCCGCGTTAATAATATTCTTTTCGAGTTTTTCAAGCACCATTTATAGAAATAAAACTGGAGGAGGTAGAGGGATTCGAACCCCCGCGCGGTGTTACCCGCCTGTCGGTTTTCAAGACCGATCCCTTCAGCCAGACTTGGGTATACCTCCGTAATTATATAAATGGTGGACCTTGCAGGACTCGAACCTGCGACCGGACGGTTATGAGCCGTCTGCTCTAACCAACTGAGCTAAAGGTCCTTTAAGATGGCGGCAGAGGGGATCGAACCCCCGACCTTACGGGTATGAACCGTACGCTCTAGCCAGCTGAGCTACGCCGCCAGGATCTTTATACTGGTTATCTTTTATGGTGGAGCCTAGCGGGATCGAACCGCTGACCTCCTGCGTGCAAGGCAGGCGCTCTCCCAGCTGAGCTAAGGCCCCATAAAGTGGTCGGAATGACAGGATTCGAACCTACGACCCCTTGGTCCCAAACCAAGTGCTCTACCAAGCTGAGCTACATTCCGATAAATATTAATTTGGCGCGCCCGACAGGAGTCGAACCCATAACCTTCTGATCCGTAGTCAGACGCTCTATCCAATTGAGCTACGGGCGCTAATTATAAAAAATGGTGCCGAGGGCCGGAATCGAACCGGCACGGTAGTCACCTACCGCAGGATTTTAAGTCCTGTGCGTCTGCCAGTTCCGCCACCCCGGCACATTTGGAGCGGAAGACGAGGTTCGAACTCGCGACCCCCACCTTGGCAAGGTGGTGTTCTACCACTGAACTACTTCCGCATGTGCATAAGATTTATTTATCCTGGCAATATGAAATTCTTAAAAATGGTGCGGGTGAAGGGAGTCGAACCCCCACGCCTTGCGGCGCTAGATCCTAAGTCTAGTGCGTCTGCCAATTCCGCCACACCCGCATATTTTGTTGGCAATTAAATGGTGAGCCATGAAGGACTCGAACCTTCGACCCTCTGATTAAAAGTCAGATGCTCTACCAACTGAGCTAATGGCTCAAAACTATGGTGCCGGCGATAGGAGTCGAACCCACGACCTACTGATTACAAGTCAGTTGCTCTACCAACTGAGCTACACCGGCAAATGGTGGAGGATGACGGGCTCGAACCGCCGACCCCCTGCTTGTAAGGCAGGTGCTCTCCCAGCTGAGCTAATCCTCCTGGGTATAATGCCTAGCGACGTCCTACTCTCACAGGGGGAAGCCCCCAACTACCATCGGCGCTAAAGAGCTTAACTTCCGTGTTCGGTATGGGAACGGGTGTGACCTCTTTGCCATCATCACTAGACTATTTTAAAGACAAGATTTATTATAACGTATTTTCGTTACAATTGCAAGCTTTTTTTGAAAAAACTTTCTTGTTCTTTCAAAACTGGATAAACGTGCATTGAATGTTTCAAACATTTTGGTTAAGTCCTCGATCGATTAGTATTCGTCAGCTCCATGTGTCACCACACTTCCACCTCGAACCTATCTACCTCATCGTCTTTGAGGGATCTTACTTACTTGCGTAATGGGAAATCTCATCTTGAGGGGGGCTTCATGCTTAGATGCTTTCAGCACTTATCCCGTCCACACATAGCTACCCAGCGATGCCTTTGGCAAGACAACTGGTACACCAGCGGTGTGTCCATCCCGGTCCTCTCGTACTAAGGACAGCTCCTCTCAAATTTCCTACGCCCACGACGGATAGGGACCGAACTGTCTCACGACGTTCTGAACCCAGCTCGCGTACCGCTTTAATGGGCGAACAGCCCAACCCTTGGGACCGACTACAGCCCCAGGATGCGATGAGCCGACATCGAGGTGCCAAACCTCCCCGTCGATGTGGACTCTTGGGGGAGATAAGCCTGTTATCCCCGGGGTAGCTTTTATCCGTTGAGCGATGGCCCTTCCATGCGGAACCACCGGATCACTAAGCCCGTCTTTCGACCCTGCTCGACTTGTAGGTCTCGCAGTCAAGCTCCCTTGTGCCTTTACACTCTACGAATGATTTCCAACCATTCTGAGGGAACCTTTGGGCGCCTCCGTTACCTTTTAGGAGGCGACCGCCCCAGTCAAACTGTCCGCCTGACACTGTCTCCTGCCCCGCTAAGGGGCATGGGTTAGAATTTCAATACAACCAGGGTAGTATCCCACCGACGCCTCCTTCGAAGCTGGCGCTCCGAGATCTCTGGCTCCTACCTATCCTGTACAAGTTGTACCAAAATTCAATATCAGGCTACAGTAAAGCTCCACGGGGTCTTTCCGTCCTGTCGCGGGTAACCTGCATCTTCACAGGTACTATAATTTCACCGAGTCTCTCGTTGAGACAGTGCCCAGATCGTTACGCCTTTCGTGCGGGTCGGAACTTACCCGACAAGGAATTTCGCTACCTTAGGACCGTTATAGTTACGGCCGCCGTTTACTGGGGCTTCAATTCGCAGCTTCGCTTGCGCTAACCACTCCTCTTAACCTTCCAGCACCGGGCAGGCGTCAGCCCCTATACGTCACCTTACGGTTTTGCAGAGACCTGTGTTTTTGCTAAACAGTCGCCTGGGCCTATTCACTGCGGCTCTCATGCGCTTGCACGCTCAAGAGCACCCCTTCTCCCGAAGTTACGGGGTCATTTTGCCGAGTTCCTTAACGAGAGTTCTCTCGCACACCTTAGGATTCTCTCCTCGACTACCTGTGTCGGTTTGCGGTACGGGCACCTCTCACCTCGATAGAGGCTTTTCTTGGCAGTGTGAAATCAGGAACTTCGTCCATACGGACTCGCCATCACAGCTCAACGTTACAGTGTGCGGATTTGCCTACACACACGCCTTACTGCTTGGACGCGCACAACCAACGGCGCGCTTACCCTATCCTACTGCGTCCCCCCATTTCTCAAACGGTGAGGAGGTGGTACAGGAATATCAACCTGTTGTCCATCGCCTACGCCTATCGGCCTCGGCTTAGGTCCCGACTAACCCTGAGCGGACGAGCCTTCCTCAGGAAACCTTAGTCATACGGTGGACGGGATTCTCACCCGTCTTTCGCTACTCATACCGGCATTCTCACTTCTAAGCGCTCCACCAGTCCTTCCGATCTGACTTCAACGCACTTAGAACGCTCTCCTACCACTGACATCATAGATGTCAATCCACAGCTTCGGTGAATCGTTTAGCCCCGATACATTTTCGGCGCAGCGTCACTCGACCAGTGAGCTATTACGCACTCTTTAAATGATGGCTGCTTCTAAGCCAACATCCTGGTTGTCTGTGCAACGCCACATCCTTTTCCACTTAACGATTACTTTGGGACCTTAGCTGGTGGTCTGGGCTGTTTCCCTTTTGACTACGGATCTTATCACTCGCAGTCTGACTCCCGTGTATAAATATCTGGCATTCGGAGTTTGTCTGAATTCGGTAAACCGGGATGGCCCCCTAGTCCAAACAGTGCTCTACCTCCAGTATTCTCATCACGAGGCTAGCCCTAAAGCTATTTCGGAGAGAACCAGCTATCTCCAAGTTCGATTGGAATTTCTCCGCTACCCACACCTCATCCCCGCACTTTTCAACGTGCGTGGGTTCGGGCCTCCAGTAAGTGTTACCTCACCTTCACCCTGGACATGGGTAGATCACCTGGTTTCGGGTCTACGACCACGTACTAATTCGCCCTATTCAGACTCGCTTTCGCTGCGGCTCCGCCTTCTAAAGCTTAACCTCGCACGTAATCGTAACTCGCCGGTTCATTCTACAAAAGGCACGCTATCACCCATTAACGGGCTCTAACTACTTGTAGGCACACGGTTTCAGGATCTCTTTCACTCCCCTTCCGGGGTGCTTTTCACCTTTCCCTCACGGTACTGGTTCACTATCGGTCACTAGGTAGTATTTAGCCTTGGGAGATGGTCCTCCCGGATTCCGACGGAATTTCACGTGTTCCGCCGTACTCAGGATCCACTCAGGAGAGAACGAACTTTCGACTACAGGGCTTTTACCTGCTCTGGCGGACCTTTCCAAGTCGCTTCATCTAACTCGCTCTTTTGTAACTCCGTATTGAGTGTCCTACAACCCCAAGAGGCAAGCCTCTTGGTTTGGGCTCTTCCCGTTTCGCTCGCCGCTACTCAGGGAATCGATTTTTCTTTCTCTTCCTCCAGGTACTTAGATGTTTCAGTTCCCTGGGTCTGCCTTCAAGACGCTATGTATTCACGTCAAGATACTACGCGATTAAACGTAGTGGGTTCCCCCATTCGGAAATCTCCGGATCAAAGCTCACTTACAGCTCCCCGAAGCATATCGGTGTTAGTGCCGTCCTTCTTCGGCTCCTAGTGCCAAGGCATTCGCCGTGCGCCCTTAATAACTTAACCTACAGCTTTCAATACACATCGTATTTCGTCGTCAGCTTCACTCGTTCAGTCAGTCACGTACATAGGTACGCTCCTTCCTTCTCTCGTTTGCTTCCTAGAACTACTCGTGTCTTGAAACCTTCTTAAATTATTAAGCCTATAAAAAAACTTAAAAAATAAATGTGTTTGTTACAATTTCAATGTCGTTTTATCCAGTTTTCAAAGAACAAGTTTTGAAGTATTTCATTCAGAAGAATGAACCTTCAAAACTGAACGCAAAACGTAATCTTACAAACCCTAGGTTTGTATTCCGAAAATATCCTTAGAAAGGAGGTGATCCAGCCGCACCTTCCGATACGGCTACCTTGTTACGACTTCACCCCAATCATCTATCCCACCTTCGGCGGCTGGCTCCAAAAGGTTACCCCACCGACTTCGGGTGTTACAAACTCTCGTGGTGTGACGGGCGGTGTGTACAAGGCCCGGGAACGTATTCACCGCGGCATGCTGATCCGCGATTACTAGCGATTCCGGCTTCATGTAGGCGAGTTGCAGCCTACAATCCGAACTGAGAACGACTTTATCGGATTAGCTCCCTCTCGCGAGTTGGCAACCGTTTGTATCGTCCATTGTAGCACGTGTGTAGCCCAGGTCATAAGGGGCATGATGATTTGACGTCATCCCCACCTTCCTCCGGTTTGTCACCGGCAGTCACCTTAGAGTGCCCAACTAAATGATGGCAACTAAGATCAAGGGTTGCGCTCGTTGCGGGACTTAACCCAACATCTCACGACACGAGCTGACGACAACCATGCACCACCTGTCACCGTTGTCCCCGAAGGGAAAACCATATCTCTACAGTGGTCAACGGGATGTCAAGACCTGGTAAGGTTCTTCGCGTTGCTTCGAATTAAACCACATGCTCCACCGCTTGTGCGGGCCCCCGTCAATTCCTTTGAGTTTCAGTCTTGCGACCGTACTCCCCAGGCGGAGTGCTTAATGCGTTAGCTGCAGCACTAAGGGGCGGAAACCCCCTAACACTTAGCACTCATCGTTTACGGCGTGGACTACCAGGGTATCTAATCCTGTTTGCTCCCCACGCTTTCGCGCCTCAGCGTCAGTTACAGACCAGAAAGTCGCCTTCGCCACTGGTGTTCCTCCAAATCTCTACGCATTTCACCGCTACACTTGGAATTCCACTTTCCTCTTCTGCACTCAAGTCCCCCAGTTTCCAATGACCCTCCACGGTTGAGCCGTGGGCTTTCACATCAGACTTAAAGGACCGCCTGCGCGCGCTTTACGCCCAATAATTCCGGACAACGCTTGCCACCTACGTATTACCGCGGCTGCTGGCACGTAGTTAGCCGTGGCTTTCTAATAAGGTACCGTCAAGGTACAGCCAGTTACTACTGTACTTGTTCTTCCCTTACAACAGAGTTTTACGATCCGAAAACCTTCTTCACTCACGCGGCGTTGCTCCATCAGGCTTTCGCCCATTGTGGAAGATTCCCTACTGCTGCCTCCCGTAGGAGTCTGGGCCGTGTCTCAGTCCCAGTGTGGCCGATCACCCTCTCAGGTCGGCTACGCATCGTCGCCTTGGTGAGCCGTTACCTCACCAACTAGCTAATGCGCCGCGGGCCCATCTTATAGCGACAGCCGAAACCGTCTTTCAGTATTTCACCATGAAGTAAAATAGATTATTCGGTATTAGCCCCGGTTTCCCGGAGTTATCCCAAACTATAAGGTAGGTTGCCCACGTGTTACTCACCCGTCCGCCGCTAACGTCAAAGGAGCAAGCTCCTTCTCTGTTCGCTCGACTTGCATGTATTAGGCACGCCGCCAGCGTTCGTCCTGAGCCAGGATCAAACTCTCCATAAAAAGAAATTTGATTAGCTCAAATTGTTTTGCTGGCATCATGTTTGATGTCCAAAATTTTATTTCGTTCACTAACTCAAGGTTAGTTACTTAAAACTTTATTGATTACGTTTTGCTTGTTCAGTTTTCAAGGTTCATTTTGTCACCGTTTGTTTTCAGCGACTTTATTATCATAACTTGTATTCAACAAGAAGTCAACAACTTTTTTTAAAATCTTTTTTATCAAGTCGTCCTTCTTGTTAAGGACAAGTAATAATATATAATATAGCATTTTAAAAATCAAGCTTTTTTAGAAAAAAACTTAAAAATCTTTTTCTCATCAACTATAAACAATAGAATTCCTACTATAACAATTAATCCACCAATAATTTGTGTGTTTATTAAATACTCTTTAAAAATTACTAGAGCTAAAATGGCCGCACCAATTGGTTCAAATAACATCGCAATCGAAACTACATTTGTACTAACGTATTTGATGGACCAATTAAATAGTGTATGACCAAATAAATTAGGAACTATCGCTAATAAAACAAACCATATCCAGTCCATAATAGAATA
Source organism: Lysinibacillus sp. RS11 (assembly GCF_042019215.1). Taxonomy (NCBI): domain Bacteria; kingdom Bacillati; phylum Bacillota; class Bacilli; order Caryophanales; family Bacillaceae; genus Lysinibacillus; species Lysinibacillus sp. RS11. Next base: position 3,809,912 of record NZ_CP168124.1, read on the forward strand.
AGGGCCGAATGATTCACCTTTAAAACATAGATAAATAACGTAATTGTACTAACAACATAAACAATCATCGTGTAAGTCACAAGAGATAACCTTTTACGTACATCCTGTCCAAATAAAAAGTAGGCTGTAACAAGTACGCACGCAATCAAAGCAAGCATATCTCCATAAAATGCAGTTCCACTAACTTTAAAATCTCCCCAACTAATTAAAACACTTCCGATTATAGAAATTGCTCCTGCAATAATAGTTTTTACAGTAATCTTCTCTTTAAAGAAAAAATACGTACCTATAAACGCAAACAATGGCTGAAGCGTAACCAAAACTGTAGAACTTGCTACAGAAGTGTAATTAAGTGATTCAAACCACAATATAAAATGAAAAGCTAAAAATATGCCTGCAATTGAAGAAAATAGCCAATCACGTATTCTTAATTGTTTTACCTCGTTAGTGTATTTCCAAAAAAACAGAGGAGCCATTATTAAGACCGAAAACAACATACGGTAAAACGCAATAACCCCTGCTTCTGCATTTGCTAATTTTACTAATATAGCAGATAAGGATACCGAGACAACGCCAATAAAAATAGGGATGTATGGATGAATTTTGGGTTTCTCCATAAAATCCAACCTCCAATCAATTATGCCTCCGCATAATTGCGTCCGGAATCGCCCGAGGCTTTAACTGCTCTCAGTGAATGTTTGGACACCCACTGAACACTCACTTAAACCCACATTCATCTTACTACCTTTAGAGGTGAGTGACTTATGGCTAAAAGAAGTTAAAAAATACTTATACATCATTCCGATCGTGATGTACAATACAAAAAAGTAATGTACATATAATAATGACACCTTGCATATCTCTTAGCAATACGAAATATCTGTGGAGGGTTGCTTATGGAAACCTTATTTGGAAATATGATTACATATGAAGTTGGCATAAAATTAGTTATTGCAGCCACATTAAGTTTAGTAATCGGCATTGAAAGGGAATTAAAAAAGAAACCTGTAGGATTAAAAACAAGCTTAGTCATTGCTACTTTTAGCTGTTTATTAACTATTATTTCGATTGAAACCGCCTATTCAACACCCCCAAGGTCTGACATCAATATTACAATGGATCCTCTTCGCTTGGCTGCCCAAGTTGTTAGTGGAATAGGATTTCTTGGAGCAGGCGTTATTTTAAGACGCGGAAATGATAGTATCTCAGGTTTAACTACCGCCGCTATGATTTGGGGAGCTGCTGGGATAGGAATTGCTGTTGGCGCAGGATTTTATATGGATGCTACATTAGCTGTTATTATCATTGTCTTCGGAATTGAGGTTTTATCGCCATTTCTTATGAAAATAGGACCAAAACGGATTCGTATGCGGGAAATATCATTGAAAGTTCAGATTAATGATGATAAAAGCAGTGAATCCTTTCTGCAATTTCTAAAGGAGAACAATATTATTATCGAAAACATCCGTATTCAAGATGTGCCAAACAATGATAATGTTTTACATGAATTAGATTTACGTTTATCATTAATTATCTCTGATAACTTACTGTCATTTTATCGTTCATTACGAGCACTACCTTATATAGAAAAAATAGAAATGGAAATTTTAAATTAGTTGGAGGATTCTTCGTGGCGGAAATATTGAAACTATTAAAAGACGGTAATAAACCCTCTCTAATGGCGGCATTTGTCAATGCCTTTTTAGGAATTATTAAAGGTGTTGCCTTTTTCTTTACAGGTAATGTTGCCATGTTTGCAGAAATGATGCACTCTCTAGGGGACGCAGCAAACCAATTTTTCGTTTATATCGGCTCAGCACTTTCTAAAAAAGCACCGACAAAACAATTCCCTGCAGGCTTTGGCCGAATTGTAAATTTAGTTTGTCTTTTTGCCGTTATTATTGTAGCCATCCTTTCTTATGAAACGGTAAAAGAAGGTTGGCATCATTTTATACACCCTGCTGGAGAATCTAAAGGAATGCTCATTGCACTTGGAGTATTATTGATCGGGATTGTTTTAGAAGGGTCTGTTCTTGCTAAAGCTGCAGTTGAAATTCTCCATGAAGCTGGTCAGGAAAAAGCAGGAATATTATCAGCAATCCCTAAAGCTTTTGGCTATTTACATCGTGCAAAACCAGCAACAAAATTAGTATTTATGGAAGACTTAGTTGCTACAGGTGGTAATGTTTTGGCCTTCGCTGCTATTTTAATCGCACATTTTACAGGCTGGACAAGAATAGAAGGACTAGTTTCAATGATAATTGGCTGCATGATGTTCTATGTAGTAGCAAAAGTGTTCCTTGATAATGCACGTGGCGTTATCGGTGAAACAGACGAAGAAATGCTCAACCACATCGCTCATCTTGTTATGGATGATCCGAACATTCAAGATATTGTACGCTTAGAGGTTATTAAAGAAGGCGAATTTTTACATGTGGAATTAGTTGCTGAAGCTGACGCTAATCTATCACTCGCTTTTCTAGATGACGTACGCGACCATTTAACAGAGATCATTTCAAGTCAGAAGGGCGTATCAAAAGTGACCATTTTATTTGATGAGGATGACGGGAAATTAGATTGGGTGCATGTTGGTGAAAGACCAGAAACTAAACATTAAAACAGTAACATCAACCTTATTATCCATAATATTTTTTCTATAATGGGATAAATAGCTAATTGCCATATTTCAGGCAGTTGGCTATTTTTTTAATTAATTGTAGACGCCCTCGTTTCACTTAATCATATTTCAATGAAGCCACCTTTAAACCTCTCCATTACATACAAAAACACGATTCTTACATGGCAATAAAAAATATGAGACCACAATGCGTAGCCTCATATCCATATTCAATATTAAAGTGAGTTTTGCAAAATAGTACGGACATCTTCTTCTTGTAATTTGTTGAAGTTTCCAAAAGGTCCATTTTGCATAGCATGTTCTACAATTTGATCGAATTTCGAATCATCAATATCATAATCTGCAAAGCGACTTGGAGCTCCTAATGAAGTCCAGATTGAAGATAAACGATCAATCCCCTCAAATGCAACCTCTTCCGGTGACTTCCCTGTCGCATCAACGCCAAAGACACGTGTTGCAAGGCCTGCAAAACGTTCTGGATTCACCGATACACTTAGACGCATCCAATGAGGCTGTAAAATTGCTAATCCACCTGCATGAGGAATATCGTAAACTGCAGATACAGCATGCTCAATATTATGTGACGCCCAATCACCACGAGACCCAATTGATAAGAATCCATTTAACCCAATTGTTCCAGCTAATAAAATTGTTTCACGCAACTGGATATTCTCCAAATCGCCAAGTAATTTAGGTGCTGTAGTAATGACCGTTCGTAAAACACCTTCACACATTTCATCTGTAATTGGTGTATTCGTCGTACTATGGAAATACTGTTCAAATACATGTGACATCATATCAACGATTCCATAAACTGTATGATCTTTTGGTACTGTCACTGTATACACTGGATTTAAAATCGAAAATTTCGGGAATGCAGCAGGACTACCCCAACTTAGTTTTTCTTCTGTAGCTGCGTTTGTAATAACAGAGCCAGAGTTCATTTCGGAGCCTGTTGCAGCAAGCGTTAAAACTGTTCCGAGCGGTAAAGCGTCCTGTACGAAAACTTTACGTTTCACAATATCCCACGCATCGCCATCGTATTTTGCACCAGCAACGATCAATTTTGAACAGTCAATAACAGAACCTCCACCAACGGCTAGAACAAGGTCAATTCCTTCTCTCTTACAAATATCAATACCAAGTCTTGCTGTTTCAACACGCGGATTTGGCTCGACACCACTCAATTCAAAGATCGTTTTATCCGCTTCATGTAACTTTTCGATGACGGCATTGTATACACCATTTTTCTTAATGCTACCTCCACCATATACAACTAACACCTTTTTACCGTATTGCGCGATCTCTTTTGGTAACTTTTCCAGTGCATCTTCACCAAAATGTAACTTCACCGGATTATAAAATGTAAATGAATCCATTCAATTCGCCCCTTTCTAGTTGGATTTTCTCATATTTCTATTAGGGAAAGCAAAGATTAAATTTTGGCGAGTCGTCGTTATAAATCTTATGAATCTATTCAGGAACTGGGACATTTATTTCTGCTTATTTCTCAACCCATAGCATTTTAAACAATCCTGGTTTTGGTTTTACTCGATTAAAAATTCTAATAGTAAAAACATATACTGCTCATCAAAGTATCAGCGATTTTCTCGATGTTATCAGAGTGAAGCAGCTCATCAGACGCTCCCAAGAATGCGCCCAGCCGGAACGGAAATCACCCCCTCTTTTTGCTCAAGAGCCCTACTTTATTTAATTTGACGCCTTAATTTCATTGACACACTAAGTCTTTAAAAACACGAAACGAGTCATCCCATTAAAGGAATGACTCGTTTCATATTTATATTTTGATTAAACCCATCCACGGAAGCGTGAAGCTTCTGCAGTACGACGAACACCTACCATATAAGCTGCTAAACGCATGTTAATGTTACGTGTTGTTGCTGTTGTATAAACGTTTTCAAATGCATCAACCATTTTTTTGTATAGACGTTCTTCAACTTCTTCCTCAGTCCAGTAATAACCTTGGTTATTTTGTACCCATTCGAAGTAAGAAACTGTTACCCCACCAGCAGATGCTAATACGTCTGGTACAAGTAAAATGCCACGCTCAGTTAAAATTCTAGTTGCTTCAGCAGTTGTTGGACCATTTGCTGCTTCTACTACAATGTTTGCTTTAATGTTGTGTGCATTTTCAGCAGTAATTTGATTTTCAATAGCAGCAGGCACTAGAATGTCACAATCAAGCTCTAATAATTCTTTATTTGAAATTGTGTTTTCAAATAATGTTGTTACTGTACCAAAGCTATCACGACGATCTAATAAGTATTCGATATCTAAACCTTCTGGATCATGAAGTGCACCATAAGCATCTGAAATACCGATTACTTTTGCACCTAAATCATGCATGAATTTCGCAAGGAAGCTACCTGCGTTACCAAAGCCTTGAATAACAACGCGTGCACCTTTAAGATCAATGTCACGTTTTTTCGCTGCTTCTTGGATAACGATTGTTACACCTTGTGCAGTAGCACGGTCACGACCTTGAGAACCACCAAGCACTAGTGGCTTACCTGTGATGAAACCTGGTGAGTTGAATTCATCCATACGGCTGTATTCGTCCATCATCCAAGCCATAATTTGCGCATTCGTAAATACGTCTGGAGCAGGAATGTCTTTTGTTGGTCCTACGATTTGACTAACTGCACGTACATAGCCGCGGCTTAATCGTTCAATTTCACCCATAGACATTTGACGTGGATCACAGATGACACCGCCTTTACCACCGCCATAAGGTAGATCCACAATACCACATTTCAATGTCATCCACATTGAAAGCGCTTTAACCTCTTCCTCAGAAACTGCTGGGTGGAAACGTACCCCACCTTTAGTTGGTCCTACAGCATCATTATGTTGTGCACGGTAACCAGTAAATACTTTAGTTGTACCATCATCCATTTTCACTGGGATGCGTACTTGTAACATACGAAGTGGTTCTTTTAACAATTCATACATTGCTTCGTCATAGCCAAGTTTATTTAGAGCATCTTGAATGACATCTTGTGTTGATGTGAATAGGTTTAAGTTTTCAGACATATTAAATCGCCTCTTTGTTTTTTTTAATGATAGTATATCGGCATCATTGTAACATACTTCCGAATTAAAATGTGAACATTTTGTTAAAGATTAAATACTTTTTCAATTTGAGCAATCGACCAGTCTAAATCTTCTTGTGAAATAACAAGTGGTGGCGCAAATCGAATGACTGTATCATGTGTTTCTTTACATAATAAGCCTAGTTCTTTAAGCTTTTCACAGTATGGACGTGCTGCCTCAGTTAATTCCATTCCGATGAATAGACCACGACCACGAACTTCTTTAATTACCGGATTATTAATGTTGCGTAATTTACCTTTGAAATATTCACCTAGCTCTTGAGAACGCTCAGCTAATTTTTCATCTAGTAATACTTTAAGTGATGCAATAGAAACCGCACATGCTAATGGATTACCACCGAATGTAGAACCATGTGAACCTGGATTGAATACACCTAAGATGTCACGGTTTGCAGCTACACAAGAAATTGGGAATACACCGCCACCTAGAGCTTTACCTAAAATGTACATATCAGGCTCTACATCTTCCCAGTCACACGCAAACATTTTACCTGTACGTGCTAAACCAGCTTGGATTTCATCTGCAATGAATAAAACATTGTTTTCACGACATAATTCGCGAGCTGCTTTTAAGAAGCCTTCTGGTGGAATAACAATACCCGCTTCACCTTGGATTGGTTCGATTAAAAACGCTGCAGTGTTCGGAGTAATCGCTGATTTCAATGCTTCTAAGTTACCATAATCCACTAACTTAACATTCGGTAACATCGGACCGAAGCCACGACGATATTCTTCGTCAGATGATAAAGATACAGCAAGCATTGTACGGCCATGGAAGTTTCCGTTACACGCAATGATTTCAGCCTTGCCATCTTCTACACCTTTTACATCATATGCCCAACGACGAGCCGCTTTAAATGCAGTTTCTACCGCTTCTGCACCTGTATTCATTGGTAATACCATTTGTTTATTCGTTAATTTACCTACAAGCTCATACCATTCACCAAGGTTTTCGCTATAAAACGCACGAGAAGTTAATGTTACTTTATCAGCTTGCTCTTTTAACGCAGCAATAATTTTAGGATGACGATGTCCCTGATTAACAGCAGAGTAAGCTGATAGCATATCTAAGTATTTGTTTCCTTCTGGATCTTTTACCCAAGCACCCTCAGCCTCTGAAATAACGATTGGCAGTGGGTGATAGTTTGCAGCACCAAAATTTTGAGTTTGTTCAATAACTTGTTGTGTTTTTGTCATATAGTATTCTCTCCTTACTTTCATCATGAAAAATCTATGGAAGACTAAAAGCTAATTTACTAGACAGCATTTTCTGAATAAAGAAAAAATAAGAATCTACGCTTCCCCTAGGTAAAGCCACCTCGACGTTTGCTACTGCGGTTCTTGCCAGGCATACTTTCCCAGGAGGAGTTTCGCAGATTCTTTTTAATCCTAATACTTATAGAAAAGCTTGACCTTAAACATTACAGCATTTCTGAAGTTGTTTTTGCTTGCATGTGAAGTTGTAAATAGTCAGGACCACCTGCTTTTGAGTCTGTACCTGACATATTGAAGCCACCAAATGGTTGGTAACCTACGATTGCACCTGTACAACCACGGTTGAAGTATAAGTTACCTACATGGAAATCTTCACGTGCTTTTTCTAAATTCACACGATTATTTGTAATAACCGCACCAGTTAAACCGTATTCAGTATCGTTTGCAATATCGATTGCTTCATCGAAATCTTTAGCTTTTGTAATAGCTACAACTGGTCCAAAAATTTCTTCTTTCATAACACGTGCATTACGATCTACGTCTGCAAATACTGTTGGTTGGACGAAGTAACCAACTGAATCATCAGCTGTACCACCAGCAACAAGGCGACCTTCTCCCTTACCAATTTCAATGTATTCTGTAATTTTGTTGAATGCTGCTTGGTCGATAACTGTTGCCATGAAGTTGCTGAAGTCTGCTGGATCACCAACTGTTAGTGCATTCGTAAGCTCCACTACGCGATTCACTACTGTGTCATATACATCTTCAACGATAACAGCACGAGAACATGCTGAACATTTTTGACCTGAGAAGCCGAATGCTGATTTTACGATAGATTGTGCAGCAAGCTCTAAATCTGCTTCTTTATCAACTACAATTGTATCTTTACCGCCCATTTCAGCGATTACACGTTTAATCCAAATTTGACCATCATTTAATACAGATGCACGTTGGTTAATACGTAAACCTACATCACGTGAACCAGTGAAGCTAATGAAACGTGTTTTTGGATGATCAACTAAATAGTCACCAACTTCTGCACCAGAACCCGGTACAAAGTTCACAGCACCTGCTGGCAGACCTGCTTGCTCTAATACTTCGATAAATTTATAAGCAACTACTGGAGTTGTAGAAGCTGGTTTTAATAATACAGTGTTACCTGTTACTAAAGCTGCAACCGTTGTACCTGCCATAATTGCGAATGGGAAGTTCCAAGGTGAAATAACAATACCAATCCCTAATGGAATATAGTCATAACGGTTGTATTCACCTGGACGGCTTTCTACAGGTTGACCGTCTTTAATACGTAGCATTTGACGACCATAGTATTCTAAAAAGTCGATTGCTTCTGCAGTATCTGCATCAGCTTCAGCCCATGGTTTACCTGCTTCTTTTGTTAAAAGTGCAGAGAATTCATGTTTGCGACGGCGAATAATCGCTGCTGCTTTAAATAAAACATCTGCACGAATAGCTGGATCTACTTTTTTCCAAGTTTTAAATGTTTCATCAGCCGCTTGCATCGCTTTTTCAGCTAGCTCTTTACTTGCTTTTGATACGCGACCAATTACTTCTGTTTTCTTTGCAGGGTTATATGAAATGATTTTATCTTCTGTAGTAATACGTTCGCCACCAATAATAAGTGGATAGTCTTGACCTAAATAACTCTCAACTTTATTTAAAGCCTCTACATATGCGTTGTAGTTTGCTTCTTGAGTAAAATCCGTGAATGGTTCGTGTTTGTATGAAATCATAATTTATCCTCCCTAGTGAGATGTATTTTAGAGTGCAAAAAACATTGACGCAAAATATTTTTGCGTTTAGAATATTCTTACACTTATTATAATGCAAAATTCTGTTGCATATTTCAAGTAAAAAATTTTTTGAGGTGCACATTTTATGAAAATTTCTGAACCCTTACTACCTTTTTATGAGTTTATTGCAACAAATGTAACTGTTGGTATTCACGCCGTAGACCTTTCTGGCAAAACAATTATTTATAATACAAAGATGAAAGAAATTGAGGGATTTCATTTTGATGAATTAGCAGATCGTTCTGTTATTGAAATGTTTTCTTTCCGCCAGCATGAAAGTACTTTAATGCGTGTTTTACAAACTGGTCAAAAAGAAATTAATGTTAAACAAACCTATTGGAATAAAAATGGTCATGAAATTACAACGATTAATGATACTTTCCCACTTTATACTGAAAATAAACTAATTGGAGCAATTGAATTTGCTCGTGACATTACATCACTCGAAAAGCTTGTTTATCAGCCTCTTCGTCGATATGGTGAACCATTAACATTCGATGTCATTACTTCTGTTTCCGAATCGATGCAACAGGTTATCGCAAATGCCAAAAAAGCAGCAGCTGTGAAATTACCTGTTTTACTAATAGGTGAATCCGGTACAGGAAAAGATTTAATCGCAGAGAGTATTCACCATGCAGCATCTTCTGATCCTGAAGCATTTGTCACTCTAGTGAGTCGTCGGTCTGCACAATCTGTTTTAGATAAATTACAAGAGCTCTTACAGGATGACAAGGCATACACTTTTTTCTTTGAACGCATTGATTTTTTAAGCCTAGATATCCAAGAGCAATTATTAGAAGTATTGCAATCCCTTCCACAGTCAAAGTACATGCTCATTGGGAGTGTTGGTAGCGATCCAATTACATTAATTGCGGAAAAGAAGCTTTCAAAATCACTGTATTATTTCTTTGCAACAATGGCCATTACCATCCCAAATTTAACAGATCGAAAAGAAGATATTCTTCCATTCGTAGAGGATTATTTTAGCCGCCATCGAGAACGCTTTGCTTCAAATGTAGCGGAACTGGCACCTGATGTACGGGATTTATTCTTGCAATATGATTGGCCAGGGAATTTAAAGGAGCTTGAGCTATTACTAGATGAAATTGTGTCGTTTATGACGACTGAGTCAACAGTTACCTCAGATTTACTCCCGCTGCATTTCCGCTTCAAGGTACAACAGCAAGATGAATCCAATCGCGAGCCAGAATTCTTTATGTTCCATCAACAAAATGATGTAATGCCGCTCGATGCTTATTTACGTGAAGCCGAATCATATTATGTGCAAAATGTCTTAAATTTATATGAAGGCAATATTACAAAGGCTGCTAGCGCACTTGGCATGAGTCGCCAAAACTTACAATATCGAATTCGGAAAATAAAAAATCAGTAATTTTGAATATAAAAAAACGAGGATGCCTTCAATATGAAAGCATCCTCGTTTTATTATCCCGCATTAACAGGCAGGAATTTTTGCTGTACCGAAAGTGAATTCCTCTCACCAACTATAGAAGTGGGAGACTTCCGCTGAAAGAAGTAAAAAGATTCACTTTAGTGTCCTGACTGCTCGATCCAGTCCTGTAATTTATCTTTTAGGGAATTAAAACCATTCGCATCCGATTCATCTACACGGTCCTGCAATGATTTACGTGGTGGTGCATCTTTTTTACGCAATGTTGCTGGGCGCTCTTGCAAAGCTCGAATCGATAAACTAATTTTTTCGGCCTCTTCATCGATTTCAAGTATCTTCACTTCTACCTCTTGCCCAACTGATAAAAACTCACTAACATCCTTTACAAAACCGTACGTTATTTCGGAAATATGCACAAGGCCTTGTGTATCTTCATCAAGCGCAACAAATGCACCGTACGGCTGAATACCTGTAACTTTTCCGTTCAACACGTCTCCTAATTCATATTTTTTCACCATAACCTCTTGCCCACTTTCTTTTTGATTGCTACGTATATATCACCTTAAATTATAACATACGTGTAAAAGTCGGGCAAAAAATCATCCTATCAATCAATGACCCCCGCTATTCGATAATGACCATCATTATTTTTCGATAATTTAATAAGGTATTGTCTTCCATATATATTCTGATACTCTCCAGAAACACGAACCGCAATCATTGGATAAATACCATCGTATTCCCCTAATTGGCTAAAGATATCTAAACTTTTAACTTTATCTAACATACTAGTATCAATTTTTGTATCAGGCATTAATATAGCTTTTTGTAAATTTTCATCTCCAATTGTTACTGCATATAAATATAGAGAAACCATATTCAACGGGCGTAGTTGATTGATAAATGTTTCAGTGTCGCTTTTCTTACATTGTTCATATATTCTCTTTATTTGCTCTATTTCTGATTCATCTACATATACGATATTAAAATCACTATCATTAATAAGTCCCGCTGTTTCTTCTCTAGTCTGCAATATGATTGTCCAAATATCGTAAGTCGATAACTGTGTTAAAGTATCCGAGCGATTGTCCTGTTGCAATTCATTTAAAATTGTTGCAGCAGTTTTTTTCATGACTTCTCCGTACTTTCCATTTGCTACTTTTTGTAAAAAATCTACATAATCTTCATGAGGCTTGTCATCTTTTGCGAAAGCCGGATAACGTTTTGTTCCCTTTAACAACACTAACCATGTATTTTCAAAGCTTTGTCTTAAAACCTTATAAGTCGATGAGCCTGCGTTCACATCTGCCAGTAGTGAACGTTCCATTATTTTCAAGGATTTGGCAGTTTCTTCTCGTGTATATCTTAAATCATCTGCTAATAATAAATGTTCCTTTTGTAAATACTCAAAGTAACCAAAAATATCTGGATGTAATTGTTTCATAGAATCTTGCGCAAATTCACCATTAATAGGATTGGCTTTAAAATAATACGAACCTTTATCGTCCACTTTCAGTTCCATAAATTGATTATTCGCAGCTTCAATAATTACTTTTAAATCTGATGGATATTGATTAATATCTACTTTCTTCATTAAGAGCGGTTCATATTGTACAAGAAGGCTACTGTAAAAGTTCTCTAGTTCTAATACAGATTTTTCATATAAGCGGTATACCTCAAAAGATTCATCAAAAGTTAACTGTCTCCGTCCTATAGTTTCTAGCGCTCTTCTTGGTGTCATTAATTCATTAAGAACATTTTCTTCAGCATATTTTAAATACTGGTCATCACTAGATTGTAAACTCAAATTGTTTTTTGTATAGTAGTCTAACATGGTGTCAGCATTTTTAATAAATTCAAATGAATTTAGCTCCTCAGCAGAAACTTTTAACTCTCTTCTTATTTGTTCTTTTTTACTGTTATATTTTTTGGTGATATTTTCAACCCACTTTTGATTTCCAGCTTTCTGTAGTTCTTCCTGAGAAACATCTTCTTCACTACTTGTGCTTTCTGGTTGATTAATCACATACGACGAAATTAGCACACCCACTAAAAGTACACTTGCGATACTTGCTATCCAAACAGCTGGCTTTTGCCATTTTGAGGGAGGCTTTTGAGTGGTATTGGATTCTTCTGCTTGTTGCATTGTATTTTCTGCCTCAATTTGTGCGAAAATGGCTTCTGGATCTAGCTGTGATTCTATCCGATCGTAGGATTTTTTTAGAAGCTCCATTCGTTTTTCAAACTGTTTATCGTCCATTTTTAACACTCCCCTCTTGCATTAACTCTGCTTTGAGTTTTTCCTTGGCACGTAAAATACGAACTTTGACAGCTGATAACGAGATATTTAGTACCTCCGCTATCTCCTCATACTTTAATTCATGGAAGTAAAATAATATGAGCGGGTAACGATATTTTTCATCAAGTGCTTGAATGGCATTATGTAATAGCCTATCCTCCTCAAAATTAAGGACATGCTTTTCTGCTGAAGATGAGGGCGTTTGTTGTTGAGCACTTAGCCTTTCTTCTTTCGCCTGCTCTCGTTGTTCTTTACGATAATAATCACGTGTGGCATTTAGTGTGATTTTATAGAGCCATGTTGTAAAACGATCTTGCTTAAATTGATGTAAAAAACGGTAGAGCTTCACAAATACCTCCTGTGAAACGTCTGCTAGGTCATTACTATGTACGCCGCATTGAAAGGCAAATTTTTCAACTGTTCGTTGATGTATTCGAATAAGCTCTATATAAGCGTCTTTGTCTCCTCGCTGAGCTCGTTCGATTAATTCAGTTTCTGTCACTGTCATCCCTCCTTTGTGCATGAAACGAAACATTTCTCCTAATTGTTACATATTTTACTTATTATTAAAAATCCATATACTCTGACGGTAAGATTTGCCAATTCACCGGTTGAACCATAAATTTCGCTGGTAAGATCCAAGACTCCGCCGCTGGAACCTCGAATTCCACCGGTAAGACCCGCTAACTCCCCTAACTTCGCCGCTAACTCCCCTAATTCCGCCGCTAACTCCTCTAACTCCGTTGCTAACTCCTCTAACTCCGCCGCTAACTCCCCTAACTTCGCCGCTAGCTCCTCTAATTTCGCCGGTAGCTCCTCTAATTTCGCCGGTAGAACCATATTAAGTTACTAGAACAACCTCTGCTGCATGTGCGAACTTAATTTACTGAAATTTGCTTGTGTTATGAAAATATTGCGGTAAAATAAAGCTTTAGTATAAGGAGGATTTATTTTCGTGTCTTCAAGAGATCAATTTACAACTAAAATTGGGTTTATTTTAGCTGCCGCTGGAAGTGCTATTGGGTTAGGAGCTATATGGAAGTTTCCTTACATGGCGGGTACTAATGGCGGAAGTGTCTTTATTTTATTATTCATCTTATGTACATTTCTCATCGGCTTGCCGGTGTTAATTGCAGAATTTATGATTGGTCGTCGTGGGCAAAAAGATGCCGTCACGTCGTTCAAGGAACAAGCACCAGGAACTCCGTGGTACTTGATAGGATGGGGTGGCATGATTATTGCCGGTCTAATACTTTCATTCTATAGTGTTGTTGGTGGCTGGATTTTAAGTTATTTGGGCCGTGCCTTTACATTACAGCTGAATAATCCTGGTTCAAATATTAATTATGCAGATTTGTTTAATGACATCATTTCAAACCCACTTGAAGCAGTACTTGTACAAGGGTTATTTATGTTATTAACTGTAACGATTGTATCAGCAGGTATTAAAGGTGGTATTGAAAAAGCTAGCACTTGGATGATGCCTCTTTTATTCATCTTCTTCATCGTGTTAGTTATTCGCTCCTTAACATTGGATGGCGCGATGGAAGGCGTCAAATTTATGTTCGTTCCGGATTGGTCATACTTAAACGCGGAAACATTTTTAAAGGCGCTTGGACAAGCATTCTTCTCGTTAAGTGTCGGTATCGCCGTAATGATCACATATTCTTCCTATCTATCCAAAAGCGAAAGAATTGGAAACTCGGCCATCAATGTTGCATCCATGAATATTATCATTTCTTTACTTGCAGGCCTAGTAATTTTCCCAGCAGTGTTCGCACTCGGCTATACACCTGATCAAGGTCCTGGCCTCGTATTTATTATTTTACCTGCTGTTTTTGAGCAATTACCTCTTGGTGGACTGTTCTTAACGATTTTCTTTGTTCTTCTACTATTTGCAACAGTAACTTCTTCGATTTCCATGTTAGAAATTGTCGTGGCAATTGCAATTGGAGATAAGCCTGAAAAGCGTAAAAAAATCGCTTGGATCGGTGGTATCATTATTTTCATCATTGGTATTCCAAGTGCCCTATCATTCGGCATCCTATCCGATGTAAAAATTTTAGACCGCTCTATTTTTGATTTTGTAGACTTTTTAACCAATAGTATTGGTATGCCAATTGGAGCCTTACTAATTTCCATCTTTGCAGGCTATTATTATACAAAGGACATTTCGCGTAAGGAGCTTGCCTCCTCAAATCTGATGTTCAATATTTGGTATTATTCAATTCGTTATGTTTCTCCGATTGCCATTTTAATTATTTTCATTCAGGGGATTTTACCGTTATTTAAATAATTTGAATCTAAAAAACGAGGTTGTCACAACATTGAATGACAACCTCGTTTTCTATAGAAAAGCAAAAAGCATAATTAGATAATGCATTTTGCTTCAAATTTTATCGCAATAAGTTTGTATGAAATGGCTACACAATTCTCAAATGGAATCCATTCTTCAAACGAATGCTCATATGTTTCTTGAATAACCTTTGCAAGAACGGATGGGTCATCAATGCCTTGCAATGCTGCTACAACATCTGCCGTTTCAGTATCATAATGGTCTGGACCTAAGTTAAATGGATCCCACTCCTCTAGCAGATGTACAGCTGCTCGATTCATTTTTATATTTTCCAAAATGCTCACCTATTATCCTTTTATCATACTCGTATGATACCATAGTAAAAAAAAAAGAAAAGAGTGATTTGCTTGTCTATTTTCGATCAAACTAATAAACGTCGTTGTACAAACTCTGTAAAATGGGACGCAATGGAAAACGTCTATGGATTAAAAGATGCATCAGACATACTGCCAATGTGGATTGCCGATATGGACTTTTCCGCACCAGCAGCGGTGTCAAAGGCGCTACAAAAGCATGCTGAAAAGACTGTTTTCGGTTATAGTTTTGTAAGCGGGGAAGCCATACAGTCAATAGTAGACTGGCAATTTATTCGACATGGTTGGCACATTGAAAACCAATCTATTCTATTCTGTAACGGTGTTGTCGCTGCTTTAGCAAATAGCATCACAGCGCTAACAAATCCTGGAGATAAAGTACTTATTTCCACACCAGTCTATCCGCCATTCTTTAACATAACGAAAAGTAATGCTCGTGAGGTAGTAAGCTGTCCTTTAGTCGAAAAAGACGGAACATTTGTCTATGACTTTGAAGCTTTTGAACAGGCACTTGCTCAAAATGTGAAAGCCTACATATTGTGTAATCCGCATAATCCAGGGGGCTATGTATGGGATGAAGCAACTTTAAAGGAAATCGTGCGCCTTTGTGCAAAATATGATGTAGTCATTATTTCCGATGAAATTCATTCTGATTTGATGTTAGATGGCTCAAAACATACGCCACTAGCAAAAATTGCTGGGGATGAAATAGATCGTATTGTCACATGCATGGCACCAACTAAAACATTTAATTTAGCTGGTATTCAGGTTGCCTATATGATTGTTACGGATAAGAAAAAGCGTATGTTGCTAGAGGCAGTGAATATGGCTAGTGGGCAAGGCTCCTTAAATACCTTTGCTTCGGTTACACTTCAGGCTGCTTATACAGAGGGGTCTCCATGGTTAGAAGAAATGCTTACTTATATTTCTAATAATATGGACTATGTCATTGCTGAATTAGAACAATTACCTGGTATTCATATTACAAAACCTCAGGGCGCTTATTTGCTTTGGATTGATTATCGAGAATTAGGACTTGACGAAAAGGAAATCATGAAACGCTTGCTAGAAGATGGCAAACTTGCATTAGAGCAAGGGACAAAATATGGCGAAGAAGGCCGCGGCTTCTTGCGTATGAATGTTGCTTGCTCATTTGACACAATTAAAGATGGTGTTCAACGCTTTAAGCAAGCACTACAGGCATAACAATAAATTGTACAGGATATCTCGAGTTGTTCGGAGATATCCTTTTTATGTTTAGAAATAAAAGTTTGTTATCCCAAATAATGAAAAGGTAGTAATATCGACGTTTTCATAGAGATATTTATCGCTTGTACTCGTTTGCTTTACCACTTTTAAAACAGTTAGAAATCCTAAAAAAATTACCTCACAGTCATTTTTGACTGCGAGGCATCTGGCTTTCTACACTTTAAATATTTTGCTGATTGTTTGTATTTTTTCTCTCAGCTAGAATACGTGCTTCGATTTCCTTTGTTTTCATTTCTTGTTTTTTAGAAATTTTACGGAAAGCAATAAAGACAATAATACATAAAATAAGCATTAATAAAAATTCAAAAGCTGCAGGAATATAGCCTGATTTATCTTCTGGGAAATATAAAAATTGATACATTAAATGTTCCATGTTTTACACGTCCTTACAATTATTATTCAAAAACTGTAATTGACTCAATTTTCACATCTTCTAACGGTTTATCACGGAAGTCTTTTTCTACATCTGCGATTTTGTCTACAATGTCCATTCCTTCAACAACATGACCAAATACTGTATGTTTATGGTCTAACCAAGGTGTACCACCATTTTGAGCATAGGCTTCAATAATTTCTTCTGGGAAGCCCGCACCTTGTAATTGGCGAAGCATATCACTTGGAAGGTGCTTCATTTGAACGATAAAGAATTGTGAACCATTTGTGTTTGGACCTGCATTTGCCATTGAAAGAGCACCGCGAAGGTTAAATACATTATCAGAAAACTCATCCTCGAAAGAGTTACCCCAAATTGATTCGCCACCCATACCTGTACCAGTTGGGTCACCACCTTGAATCATAAAGTCTTGGATTACACGGTGGAAAATGATGTCGTTATAGTAACCTGATTTTGCATGACCTAAGAAGTTTTCAACAGTTTTTGGTGCATGCTCTGGGAATAATTTAATCTTGATGGCACCTAACGTTGTTTTCATTTCTACAAGCACTTCGCCTGTTTGTACTTCTGTTGTTAATTGTGGAAACATTCAAGTCTCTCCTTTAAATGTAAAATTTCAGTTTTCATGTAAATGATAGTAGTATATCATTTCTGACCTCATTTTAGTCTACCATACTTCTTAATGGTTTTCTTCACCAAAGTATTGACGATTTATGCACTTTTACCTTTTTAGCTCATCACCATAACGTTGGGTTGATTTCCGTTCCGACTGGGCGCTTTTCTGGAGTCGCCTAGCCTCCACTCCAATCAACACATAGTCAAATGCCATCTTCATTTTTCCATAATGAACCAACTCTAAAAAAATAAAACATGTCAACAGTTCTTAATACAGCTATCTAAGAATTTCGATAAAGTGCAAATAGGTCCGAACGAGTATTTGGAAACTATCCAAATTATGTTATTCTGTAGAATGACCCATATTTAGAGTGGAGGCACATATGAAAAAGGCTTGTGGTTTTTTTATCATTTTACTATCCTTACCTGCCCTTTGGTGGATTAGTACACATATTAGGACAGAGATCAATTCAGCAAAAGCGCATGAGGAGCAAATTGTTGACGCAATTCATTTACCGGAAGTACAGTCACAGCTTCCAGTAATACTTATTGACCAAAACGGGGAAACATTTAGCGAGGAATATGTCGAATGGCGGCAACCTCTAACATTACAAGAAATCCCACAAATTGCCCAGGAAATTTTTATTGCAAGTGAGGACGCTAATTTTTATGAACATATCGGCTTTGACCTCAGTGCGATCATTCGTGCAATGGTTGCCAACTCAAACACAAATTCTTCTTCACAAGGTGGTAGTACCATTACACAGCAGCTCGTTCGTATGCGTTATTTATCCGATGAAAAAACATATGAACGAAAATTAACTGAGCTTTTCTATTCCTATGAGCTTGAGAAAGAATTTGATAAAGACGCGATATTAACGATGTATTTAAATGAATCCTATTTTAGCAATCAAGTTTATGGAATCGGTGGAGCAGCTACATATTACTTTCAGAAACCACTCCAAGAATTATCTGTTGCTGAAATTGCATTTATTGCTGCCATCCCAAATAACCCCTCACTTTATAACCCTTTAAAAAATTTTGATAAAACAAAAGCGAGACAGGAGCGGTTATTAGATACTCTTGCAGCGAGTGGGGCTATAACAACAGAAGATGCTATTACATATAAAGCTGAAACAATCACGTTAAATGTAAAGAATAAAGTTCAAAACTATCCTATGTATAGCACTTACGTTCTACAAGAGCTTAGATGGTTAGTTGCAGAAAAAGAGGGCTATGCAGATCGTCTTGCAAAAACGCAAAGCGAGGAAGAAAAGAAAAAAATTAAAGCACAGTTAGACAAGCGACTTAATACATTATTTCAAAATGGATTAACGATTCATACCGCACTTGATCCTAACAAACAAGCACATGATGAGAAAAAAATGACGGCAATTCTAGGTTCAGGCAAATTACAAGCAGCTGGAGCAGTTATTGATAATAAGTCCCGTGAAGTCGTTAGTCTTTATGCGGGGAAAAACTATGAAAAATTTGATTTTCACCGAGCCTTTCAAGGTACAAGGCAGCCAGGCTCTGCCTTTAAACCGCTAGCGGTATATGCACCTTTGTTTGAAACGACAACATACACACCAGATTCTACAGTCAGTGGTGGCAGTTATTGTGTCGGTTCATTTTGTCCACAAAACTATGGAGGCTTTACGTACGGTGACGTATCAATTCGGACAGCATTTCGATATAGCTACAATACATCGGCTCTCCGTCTCTTTAACACAGTTGGGATTGAAACAGCCTTTAGTTATTTAGATCGCTTTAACTTCCGCTCCATCGTTGAAAAAGATCATAACTATGCTGCCTCGTTAGGAGGATTAACATATGGTGTTACAGCACTTGAGCTAGCAGATGCCTATACGAGCTTTATAGACGGCTCATATGTACTAGCCCATAGCATCCGTAAAGTGACAGCAGCTGATGGAACGGAGCTTTACAGCTGGGATACAGCACGCGATCAAATTTGGTCACCGAAAACGGTAAAGTATATGCGTGCATTGCTTGCGGATGTTGTCGCGAATGGTACAGGACAAGGTGTTTATAGTAGAAGTAATTATGTAGGTGCCAAAACCGGAACAACAAACAACTATCGTGACTACTGGCTTGCTGGATTAAATGATGAATATACGGCAGCAGTATGGCTCGGCTATGATAAGCCACAATCTATGGAAAACTTAGAAGCTTATAAGATTCATCATCAGCTATTTAATGTATTGATAGAATAAAGATTCTCGATTAAAAGGAGCAGCCCTTTGTGACATCCATCACTCTAGGGCTGCTCCTTTCATTGTTTAAGTTGCTATTTAATTAGCAAACGGTAAACTCGCCAAAATGCCATTATACAATTTTAAAACGACGTAAACTAAAAGTGATAATAATATTGTCCAAGTAAAAAGCTCAAAAACTAGTAGCCCAATCGTTCCACTCATAGACATAAAGTGGCTCATTTTATAAATAAGATAAATAAAATAAATAAAGACAGTTAAGACAAAAATCCCAATTAAAATATAAATAAATTGAATAGCAAAGGCTGAGCATATTGCACCGACAACTAAAATTATGTAACCGCCTCGTGCTTGATGAACTGTCGCACCTTCATTGTCTTTTGAGAAAAATAACATTCCCAGCTCGTGAATAGTTTCCCCTACTAATTTTAGTGCTGAAAATAGCATAAAAAAGATGACAGCAAAGACAATAAGCAAAAAAACACGTAGTTCGAAATCGGATAAAAATTCACGCATGCCAGAATATACGCCAATTGCTTGAAAAATTTGCAACGATTCACTTACAGCATACATCCCAAATGTTAAACTGAATAACAAAATTGTAATTAATGGTAAATAACCATAAATATAAGGGTTCTTCATAAAATTTTTTTTCCTCTGATTCTATTGATAACTTCCTATTTATAATATAGCCAAATTTCTTCCACTATCGCAAGTTAAATCCTATTAGTGCATATGCATTCATACAAAAAGTACGTTATAATTGACATACTACCTGCATAAAGGAGGATTTTTTTGTTACAAGTACTTTATATTTTCATTCCAATGCTTGCCGCAATATTTGTGCCATTTTTATATAAAAGCATTAAAAATATTCATACAGGCTGGTTTGTTCTTGCAGTACCTGCTACACTTGCGATTATTTACGCCTCTTATATCCCAAAAGTAGCAGATGGTGAAGTATTTCTTGAAGAGCTTCCTTGGATTCCATCGCTCGATATTTCCATCGTTTCTTATATAGATGGACTTAGCTTGCTATTCTCATTACTAATTACTGGAATTGGTTCATTGGTCGTACTTTACTCGATTTTTTATTTAGACAAACATAAAGAAAAATTACATAATTTTTATGTTTATTTATTATTATTTATGACCGCGATGCTTGGAGTAGTTCAGTCGGATCATTTAATTACTTTGTACTTTTTCTGGGAGCTAACATCTATTTCATCATTTTTACTAATCGGTTACTGGTATAACCGTGATGCCTCTCGCCTTGGTGCACTTAAGTCTATGATGATTACGGTCGGTGGCGGCTTAATGATGTTGGGAGGATTTGTCCTTCTTTATTTAATGGGAGAAACGTATTCAATCCGTGAACTTATTGTCATGGCACCTAATTTAGTGCAGGATCCGTTATTCACATGGTCGCTCGTTTTAATACTTCTAGGTGCCTTTACGAAATCCGCACAATTCCCATTCTACATTTGGCTACCAGATGCAATGGAAGCGCCAACACCAGTTAGTGCATACCTTCACTCCGCAACAATGGTAAAAGCAGGTATTTATTTAGTTGCACGTTTTACACCGATTTTTGCTGTTTCTGAACTTTGGATATGGCTTGTTACAGGCGTTGGTATCTTAACTTTATTCTGGGGATCTTTCTTTGCAGTGAAACAAACAGATTTAAAAGGAATTCTTGCATTCTCTACCGTGAGTCAGCTTGGACTTATTATGTCATTGCTTGGAGCTAGTGCCGTAGCGTTTCATGGCAATGGAGCAACAGATTCTATTAAATTTGCTGCTTTTGCGGCGATTTTCCACCTTATAAACCATGCGACGTTTAAAGGTAGCTTATTTATGATTGCCGGTATTGTCGATCATGAAACAGGTACGCGTGATATTCGTAAACTCGGTGGTTTAATGAGTATTATGCCGCTTAGTTTCACAGTCGCAGCAATCGGAAGCTTATCAATGGCTGGTCTACCACCATTTAATGGCTTCTTAAGTAAGGAAATGTTTTTAACTGCCATGCTTGCACTTCAAAATTTCGAATTTTTCGGCTTTGATACGTGGGGAGCACTCTTCCCTATTATCGCTTGGGTTGCTAGTATTTTCACATTTATCTATAGTTTCTATTTTGTCTTTAGAACATTTACTGGTAAATATACACCAGAGAAATTACCTCATAAACCACATGAGGCACCAATTGGCATGCTAATTTCGCCAATGATTTTAGCAGCATTAGTCGTAACAATATTCTTTATTCCAAACTTTGTTGGTGATACTTTTGTAAAGCCAGCAGTACAAGCTATTCAACCATTCTTATATGATTCACCAAAGGATATTGATATTCATGTGTCTGCTTGGCATGGTGAAATCACACCTGAATTACTCATGACAATTGGCATAGTAATTATTGGGTTTCTCTTGTTTGTAGCATTACCGAAATGGCAGAACATCTATGAAAAATTCCCACGAGCTTTGACATTAAATAATGCGTACGACAAAATTATGCTCGGACTAGATGTTGGGTTAAATCGTGTATCACGTCTTTATATGACAGGCTCTATGCGTCACTACCTGCTATATATGTTTAGTAGCATTGCAGCAATTGTTATAGGTTCTTTATTTGTGAAAAATGCTTTTACAGTCTCCTTCCAAGACACTGCACCTATTCGTCCTTACGAAATCATTTTAGTTGTAGTTTTAGTCATTGGAACGTCCATTACAATTTTGGCAAAGTCACGTTTAACAGCCATTATAGGTCTTGGCGCTGTCGGCTACACAGTGGCATTATTCTTCGTTATTTTTAATGCTCCTGATTTAGCATTAACACAACTTGTCATTGAGACGATTTCTGTAGCACTATTTTTACTAGCGTTTTATCATCTGCCTAAGCTTGGTAAACGAGAAGAACGCATGAGATTCCAATTAAATCGCGCGATTGTTTCAATTGCAGTCGGTGTTATGGTTACTCTTGTAGCGCTGTCTGCACAATCACAAAAATTGATTCCATCTATTTCGAAGTATTACGAGGAAACAGTTTATTCAAAAGCCGGCGGTGGAAACATTGTCAATGTTATCTTAGTAGACTATCGTGGCTTTGATACATTATTTGAAATTACAGTGTTAGCTATTGCTGGGATGGCCATTTTAGCAATGATCAAGCTACGCATGAATAGAAAGGAGAAATCACATGAAAACAAATGATGTAATTATACAATTTACAGCAAAAATTGTATTCTTCATTATTTTCTTCTTCTCCATTCATATTTTTCTTGCTGGACATTATACTCCTGGGGGCGGCTTTGTAGGTGGATTGTTAACATCGAGTGCCATTGTGCTCTTAGTCCTTGCCTTTGATTTAAATACGGTTCGTAAGGTATTACCAATAAATTATACGTATTTAACAGCAATTGGCTTACTACTAGCCTTTGCAACGGCCGCTTTCCCTATGTTTTTGGGCAAACCGTTTTTTACACATTTCTTTGATTATTTCGATTTACCGCTTCTAGGCAAACAGTCATTACACACGGCGATGCTTTTTGATAGCGGTGTCTATTTGGTTGTTGTCGGCGTTACGATGACCATTATTCAAACAATTGGGGAGGATGAATAATGGAAATAATTATGGCGTTTGTCATCGGCTTTCTGTTTATGGCAGCGGTTTATTTAATCTTATCTAAAAGCTTATTGCGCATTATTATTGGGACAGGTCTTTTAAGTCATGGTGCCCACCTTCTCATTTTAACGATGGGTGGACTTGGCGGTGAAGCACCCCCTGTTTTAAAAGAAGGGGCGAAAACATTTGCAGACCCTTTACCACAGGCGCTAATTTTAACAGCCATTGTTATTAGCTTTGGGGTAACAGCGTTCTTCCTTGTACTTGCTTACCGTTCTTATCAGGAGCTCGAGACAGATGATATAAGTTTAATGAGAGGAAGTGATGAGGATGAATAACTTCCTTCTACTACCAATTATCATTCCGTTCTTCTTCGGCATGATTTTAATGTTTGGGCAAAAGAATTTAAAATATCAGCGTTCATTCGCATTACTTGGTATAGGACTTGCACTTATATCAGCCATTTCACTGCTAATAAAGGTGAAAAATGATGGTATTCAAAAGGTGACATTCGGGGATTGGCCTGTGCCATATGGCATTACGATGGTTTCAGATATGGTGTCTGCATTACTTGTCACAACAACGTTGCTTATCACCTTCTTTGTTGTTTGGTATGGCTTTGGTTCCATCACAAAGGAACGTGAACGCTTCTTTTATTACCCTGGAATCATGTTTATTTTAACTGGGGTTAATGGGGCATTTACGACAGGTGATATTTTTAACCTTTTCGTGTTCTTCGAAGTATTGTTAATGGCCTCGTATTTACTCATCGTTCTCGGTGGCGAAAAAGGGCAGCTTAAAGGTTCCATTAAATATATTTTAATCAATGTTATTTCATCTGCATTATTCGTTATTACAGTTGCCCTCCTTTACTCTGTAGTAGGTACATTAAACATGGCAGATATTGCAGTAAAAATTGCTGAAATCGATCAACCAGGCATTATTACTGTTATAGCTGTACTATTTTTAATGGTATTTGGGTTAAAAGCGGCTATTTTCCCGCTATACTTCTGGCTTCCAACATCTTATGCGGCAGCACCTATACCCGTGTTAACGTTATTTGGTGCACTACTAACAAAGGTCGGTATTTACGCGATTACTCGAACGTATACATTGTTCTTTGTTCATGATTTATCGTATACACATGATTTACTAATGGCATTAGCCATTGCAACAATTATTGCAGGCTGTATTGGCGCACTTGCCTATTATGATGTTAAGCTCATCATTATTTATAACATCGTCATTGCTGTAGGTGTTATTTTATTCGGTGTATCTCAAATGAATGAGGTTGCTCTAAAGGGGGCAATGTTTTATTTAATTCATGACATGCTTATTAAAGCAGCACTCTTTATGTTGATCGGTATTATCATCTACATTACCGGCACATCTGATTTACGAAAAATGGGCGGTCTTATGAAGAACTATCCTGCTCTTGGTTGGTGCTATTTAATTGCTGCATTGGGTTTAGCAGGAATTCCCCCACTTAGTGGCTTTGTCGGAAAACTCTTGATTGTCCAGGGTGGTTTTGAGGCAGGTAGTATGTGGAGTAGTATATTTATTTTAGCTTCATCACTTCTCGTTTTATTGTCTGTTATTCGTATTTTCCTTTATGCCTTCTGGGGTGAAGAAAAGGAAACAAAGGGTACAGTCGATAAAAAAGTCTATCATACACTGTTTGTACCTACTGTCCTTTTAGTGCTCATTACCGTAGCATATGGTGTTGGCTCTGAATGGATTACACCATTCATGGACGATGCCGCAAAACTTTTAAATGATCCATCTATTTATATAGATGCTGTATTGAAGGAGGATTAGAGTTATGGCATTTCAAATTATTTTAAATTTTGTACTTGCCTTCGTCTGGATGTTCCTTTCTTCTAATTTCACAGCAACAGGCTTTATTGTTGGGTTCATTCTCGGTATTATATTGATCATTATTATGCGTAGATTTTTTACTACACGTCTTTACGTCTACCGTATCTGGGCAATTATTAAGCTAACTTTACTCTTTTTAAAGGAATTAGTGTTAGCGAATATTCAAGTTCTTCAAGTGGTTTTAAAACCTAAGTTGAATATGCAGCCTGCATTCTTTGCCTATCCGACTGTTTTAACACAAGAATGGGAAATTACTTTATTATCGAGTCTTATTACTTTAACGCCTGGTACAGTAGTAGTGCATGTATCAGATGATGCAAAAACTTTGTATGTACACGCGATCGATATTAGCGATGTCGATGAAGCAATTGCAGCAATTCGAGATTCATTTGAGAAAGCAATTTTGGAGGTGAGTAAATCATGACAACGTTTATTATTGCTGCGATTGTAGTGATTTGCTTATCGATGATTGCAGTCGTTTATCGAATGGTTAAAGGTCCTTCTGCATCTGACCGTGTTGTAGCATTGGATTCATTAGGTGTGTCAGTAATCTCGCTAATTGGACTGTTTTCAATATTGGTTGAAACAAGCTTCTTCCTTGAAATTATTTTATTGTTAGCGATATTATCGTTTATCGGTACTGTTGCATTCTCTAAATTCATAGAGAAAGGAGATATCATTAAACGTGACAATTCTCGCTAATAGTTTAGTTATCTTTTTCATTTCTATAGGGGTGCTATTTATTGTCGTGACAGCCATTGGTCTTGTCCGTTTACCTGATTTATACACACGTGCTCACGCTGCTTCCAAAAGTGCAACGCTCGGTGTCATGTGCGTACTCATTGGCGTATTCTTTCACTTTTGGCTGATTGAAGATCACTTCAATCCCCGCATTTTGCTAGGTATATTATTCCTGTTCATTACAGGTCCTGTTGGAGGACATATTATGACCCGCTCCTCATACATCGCTGGCGTAAAGCCTTGGAAAGGCACAGTACGTGACGATCTAGGACCTGAAATTGATCGAATGAAAAAGGAACAAGGCATTAAATAACTTATCTAAAACATATGGCCAATGAAATCATCTAGACTTCATTGGCCATTTTTTAATTACTTGGATAGCATAAAAAACTCTTTTTCTAACCCGATCCCTTCCCAAAAGTTTAATGCTAAGTCATTTTCTAAATCTACATAAACATTTATTACAGAAGTATCGTGCTCGTCGTCAATCCAATTCACTAAATCATCTACTAGACGTTTAGCAACCTTCTGTCTTCTATAAGTAGGTATTACATAAACTTCATCTATTTGGCCATAGTTCATATCATAAATTAAATCTTTTTTTATCGAAGCCATTCCAAAACCAATAATTTGATAGTTGTCATTAGTTGCAATATAAATAACCCCATATTTTGATTGAATATATTGTTCTAGCTGTTCCTGAATACCTTGTCTTTCACTCTTCTCTAATTCACTATCTGCCGTTTCTATGGCATTTTCATTCCACAGTCCCACTATTTCATTTAATAATTTCGGGTTCACATCATCTTTGGTTAGTAATTGAATATGTACGCTCATTTTTTTCATCTCCTATAACATTTGATAATTAAATCATCTCACAACAAATGGAATAACTCTATAAGAAATGGAAAAATTCGGGTTCATCACCATAACGTGTGGTTGATTTCCGTTCCGACTGGGCGCTTTGCCGCTGACGCTTCGCTTTCGCGCAGAGCAGAGCTTCCTGGGGGCGTCCGATGAGCCGCTTCACTCGCGTTGCTCGCTCCAGGGTCTCATCTGTGACGCTAATCCCCAAGGAGTCACCCAGCCTCCACTCCAATCAACTTATTTACATAGTATATGTTTTAACAAATGTCAGCCACAACTTTTGGTGATGAGCCAAAATTCGGACCTTAACCAAAAGATGTGGATGACATTTTAAAATATATGTCCTTTAGATATGGTAATGAGCCAAAAATTTCTCACAAAAAAATCTGCTTCATCAAAAGCAAGCAGATTCTTTAAGAAAGCAATTTTTATTAAATATATCCTTTTGAAGTTAAAATGTCTGTGAGCCGGTCTACACATTCTTCAATGGAATTACGTTCTGTGTCTAACATAATTTCTGGATTTGCTGGTTCTTCATAAGGCGCACTAATACCTGTAAAGTTTGGGATTTCTGCATTCCGTGCTTTTTTATAAAGCCCCTTTGGATCACGCTTTTCACACGTTTCTACAGAACACCTCACATATACCTCTATAAATTCTCCTTCTTCTACCAGCTCACGTACAACTTGACGATCTTCCCTATAAGGAGAAATAAAAGCTGTTAATACAATTTGACCACTTTCTACAAAAAGCTTAGAGACCTCTCCGATGCGACGAATATTTTCCTTTCGGCCTGCTTCGTCAAATCCTAAATCCTTATTCAAGCCATGACGAACATTATCACCATCTAAGACAAATGCTTGATTGCCACGTTCAAAGAGCCGGTGAGCGAAAGCATTCGCCACAGAAGATTTTCCGGAAGCCGATAAACCTGTGAACCATAAAATAAAGCTTTGATGTTTATTTTGTGTATGACGCTGCTCTTTCGTAATGGATGCTTCATGCCAAACGATATTCGAACTCACTTTAATACCTCCTTACGCATTCCTTTAATCAGTACATCAACAACCTCTTTACGACTAAATGTACTTGGTGGCACTTCACCATTACGTAACATTTCACGAACTTTAGTACCCGATAAAATGACGTGTGCTGAGCTATCATGAGAACAAGTTTTCGTCGTTGCCATGCCCTCACATTTGTTACAATAGAAGCTATGCTCAAATTTTAACGGAACAATCCCTACTTCATCTTCAGAAAATTGTTCAAAGATTTTTTGTGCATCGTATGTGCCATAGTAATCACCCACACCTGCATGGTCACGCCCGACGATAAAGTGCGTACAGCCATAATTTTTTCGTACAAGTGCATGGAAAATGGCTTCCTTTGGTCCTGCATAACGCATTGCAGCTGGAAACACCCCTAATTGCACGCGATTTTCAGGATAATAATTTTTAAGTAGAACCTCGTAGCTTTCCATACGAATTGCGGCTGACACATCGTCTGATTTCGTTTCCCCAACAAGCGGGTTTAAAAATAATCCATCAATTGTTTCAAGTGCCGCCTTTTGAATATATTCATGTGCCCGGTGTACCGGATTACGTGTTTGGAAGCCAACAATCGTTTTCCAGCCCTTTTCTGCAAACAGATGACGAGTTTCAATCGGATCAAATGAATAGGCGGGAAACTTTTGCTCAAGACGTTTTATTAATGTAATTTTGCCGCCCACATAAATACTTGGGCGTTCATGCAGCTTTTTAACACCGGGATGCTCTAAATCCTCTGTTCCATATATTAATAATGCCTCTTTCCGCTTATTCGGTTCATAAATATCAGCAACTTCGATCACACCATAAACAGCATCACCATAAACTAATTTTGCCTCATCGCCAGACTGTAATGTTGCCGCCACTTCCTTTGTTATAGGTAATGTAATCGGAATACTCCACACCACGCCTGATGCTAAACGTGTATGCTCAACAACGGATTCATAATCTTCCTGCGTTAAAAAACCTTCAATTGGACTGTAACCGCCGATAGCAATTAACTCTAAATCACTAAGTGAAATGGCATCAAGCTCAATAACTTTTTTTATTTGTGTTACATCCTTCTTTGGATTAAAGGCTTGCACTAATCGTCCACCATGTGGTTGTAAACTCATCAAAATCTCCTCCTATTTTTATTAAATTACTATGTTTTATATTTAAGCAGATGTGTTAATTAACTATTTTTATCCATCACAATTAATTAGAAGGCTCTGATTTCCGCTACGGGCTACTCGCTTCGTCGTAAGTTTTTATGCGCATGGATTGGGGTTCCCACTGTTTTGATCAGCTTCCATTTTAAAGTGATCGGGTCTCACTCTGATTTGATTGGCTTCCCTTCAAATGTAATCGGGTTCCACTCTGATCTGATCGGCTCCAATTCAAAAGTGATTGGCTCCCTCGCTGATTTAATTGGCTCCCATTAAATACCTTCACCTGCGTCATATATTGAGCGCTCTTCTTCACGCATTGTTCGCATTAAGCTAATGACACCAAGCGTTCCAACAATAATACCGCCAGTTAATACGATGGCATAGAAATCTTTCTCTAAGAATAGCTGTACTAAAAAATAAGAAATGACTAAAGAAAAAATTGGCGAGACAATCCAAATTCGGATTATTTTTTTCACGATATGCTTATGAAAAATTTGTTTACCGTTTTTGGCCATCCCCATTCCAATGATGGAAGAGGATGTTACTTGTGTTAACGGTACAGGAAGCCCGAAAATAGAGCTAATACCGACAAGTAGTGCTCCTGTACTCGATATCAATATCCCCTCTGCCTTCTCAAAGCGCATAATTTTTTTACCGTTTGTTTCAAGTACTCGCTTCCCTAGTAGCATAGCACCGAGCGCCACAAATGCCCCACCAAGCCATATTCCACTTGTTACGCCCATCACGCCTGCACCAACAAGTGGGCCAACTGCATTTGCTACGTTATTCATCCCTGCTGAAAATGCTTCGAAAAATCCGGCAAAGACAAGAAGAATCGTTAAAATCGGTCGATCCTTTAATAAGCCTTTGCCTCGTAATTTATACAGCCACTTACCAAATACAAGTGCGATGACAAACGCAATAATCGGAATAATGACCCAAAATGAAATGATGACAAGCAATGATTTTACATATAACACTTTATAGGCAATCCCAACACCTACAACTGCTCCCACTGTTACTTCACTCGTCGATAGGGGGATGCCTAAAAGATTAGCTAGGAATAGCGAGCTTGTGGCAGAAATCAAAATAATAATGACAATCTTTACAGTAATGTACTCCTGTGGCATAATGCCGGAGCTAATTGTTTTTACTACCTCTCCACCACCAAGTACAGCCCCACTAAAAACACCCACTGAGCAAATTAACAATGCTTGCCAAGCTTTTTTGATGGCACCTGCACCGTAAGCAACCCCCATTGAGGCTGCCGCTCCACTGGCCCCTATATTCATCGCAAAAAATAAACTAATTGCTATCGCAACATATTCAAGCATGGCAAAACTCCTTTATTCATGTAATCCACACTCAGTTTTACCAGATCCCTGCCATCTACCTGAACGTAAATCATCCAACGTAAATGCTGGTTTTGTACAATGCTCACAACCAACACTTGGATAGCCTCTGTCGTGTAAAGGATTGTAAGGCAAATCATGCTTTGTGACATATCGCCAGACATCATTCCATGTCCAATGAATGAGTGGGCAAATTTTAATCGACTTAAATTTATCATCACGATTGATGAAGTTTGTATTTTGACGAGTTGCTGATTGTTCACGACGTAAGCCTGAAATCCAAGCCTTTGCACCCGCTAACGCTTCATGTAATGGCTTTATTTTGCGAATTTCGCAGCATTTATTTGGATTAGACTTCCATAGTTCTTCGCCATATTGTGCTGCTTGCTGTGCTAGCGTAAGTGCTGGTTTTTGCATAATAATGTTAAGCTGTGGATATTTTTCTTTCACTCTGTTAATCGTTTCATATGTTTCCTTAAAATGAACACCTGTATCTAAAAAGATAATCGTAGCATCAGGCTTCACCTTTGAAATAAGGTCAATCAAGACAATT
The DNA here is from genome assembly GCF_042019215.1 of Lysinibacillus sp. RS11. Taxonomy (NCBI): domain Bacteria; kingdom Bacillati; phylum Bacillota; class Bacilli; order Caryophanales; family Bacillaceae; genus Lysinibacillus; species Lysinibacillus sp. RS11. The sequence goes on from NZ_CP168124.1 coordinate 3,840,812, forward strand.
CCCTCAATTCCAAAGCTACATGCATAAACGATATCCTCTCCGTATTCTGCATAACTCCACTGTAAAACCTCCAGTGCAGCTTTATAAGTTTCATCAACATTAAAATCCATTGTTGGCTCATGCCAAGTTGCATATGTTAACATAATAGTCCCCCTCGTAACGAAAAAAGACGTTCTAACGCAAGACATAGTAATAGACATGCCTTTGTTAAAACGCCTCTAGTTTGACTAGCCAGCTTATTATGAAACGATGGTATTAGCTACCTCGTTCTACATTACTTCCTCTTATCCCCAAGATAGACTAAGTACACCTAGCAGACAACTAGGTTTTATAAAAAATTCATTTTTTAATGCGCGAACACCCCAGACATCGTTCTCGTTAAATAAGCCATATCTACTGCTTGAACTTATCGTGCTGATGGAGCTATGTCGTGAATATATTGATGAATGTTTAGAATCAATTAGCTTAAGGTTAGTGATCATGTAATTGTCAGTTCACAGTGATTAACGGGTTAATTATGAAAATCTCGCCCGTCGTAAACAGCTGTTACATAGCCTGCACGAATCACAAAATCACCGAAATGCTCGCCTTCTAAACGTTCCTTAGCATAGTGCAGAAGGATCGGACGAAGTTCTGCTAAAATTTCCTCTTCCCCAATATTTTCACGATAGATTTTATTGAGACGATTACCAGTAAAGCTTGCTCCTAAATACATATTATATTTCCCTGGGCCTTTACCGATAAATCCAATCTCAGCCATTGCCGCACGTGAGCATCCATTCGGACAGCCTGACATACGAATAACAATTTCTGTATCGTTTAAGCCTGCTTCATCGATGATTGTTTCAATTTTTGTAATTAGAGAAGGCAAGTAACGCTCCGCTTCTGCCATCGCTAAACCACATGTTGGTAATGAAACGCAAGCAATCGCATTACGACGCAATGCAGAATAGTGCGCACCATCTGTAAGCTTATATTGCTCAATAATAGTAGCGATTTTTTCCTTCTTTTCTGATGTTACATTACTAATCATTAAATTTTGGTTTGGTGTTAAGCGGAAATCACCCGTATGCACTTTAGCAATTTCGCGTAATCCTGTTAGAAGCTCGTAGTTTTCAAAGTCTTTAATACGGCCATTCTGAATAAATAATGTATAGTGCCATTTGTCGTCTGCACCTTTAATCCATCCATATTCATCACCTGTACGCTCAAAGGTAAATGGACGAGCTTGTTGGATGTCCCAGCCTAGACGACGCGTCAGTTCATCATTAAACCATTCAAGTCCTCTAGCATCAATAGTATATTTAAAACGTGCATTTTTACGCACTGAACGATTCCCATAATCGCGCTGAATCGTAATAATTTTCTCCGCTGTTTCCAATAGTTTATCAGGAGTAATAAAACCAATGACGCGAGCGAGCTGGGGATATGTTTCATGATCACCATGTGTCATGCCCATTCCTCCGCCAACTGCCACGTTAAAGCCTACTAACTGATCATCCTCAACAATGGCAATGAGTCCAATATCTTGGGAGAATACGTCCACATCGTTACTTGGTGGAATAGCAATACCAATTTTAAATTTACGCGGCAAATATTGAGCACCGTATATAGGTTCAATTTCTTCATCCTGACTATCTACTACCTTTTCACCATCCAACCATAGCTCATGGTATGCTCGTGTTCTAGGTAGTAAGTGCTCACTTAATTTTGCGGACCAGTTATAAATTTCCTCATGTAATGCGGATTGGTTTGGATTCACATTACACATCACATTACGATTCACATCCCCACAGGCAGCGAGAGAATCCAATAATACCTCATTAATTTCCTGCATATATTTTTTGACATTCCATTTTAATATCCCATGTACTTGGAATGCCTGACGTGTTGTTAATTTTAAGGAGCCATTGCCATACTTTCTCGCCATTTCATCCATTACTAGCCATTGTGCTGATGTTGCTGCCCCCCCTGGTGTTCGTACGCGCACCATAAATTGATAAGCTGGCTCTAGCTTTTGACGTTGGCGTTCATTCCGAAGATCACGATCATCTTGTAAGTAACTACCATGGAATTTCATCAAACGATTATCATCCTCTGGAATACCTGAGCTTAATGGATTATTCATCGTACGTTCAAGTGTTCCACGTAAATAGTTACTATCGCTCTTAATACGCTCTACATCACTAGGCTTCCCCGGTTGTGGAGGTAAAATAATTTTTTCAGTCATTTTTTTCGCCCCTTTATTAATCAATTTCGCTTTGACGTAATTGCGTCCGGATTTTGAATTGTGCCAACACAATTCATTCCTTTCAAAATCCGTGACATCCGCCGGAGGCTTTATCTTCATTCAGTAGGCTGAATGAAGATAAACGTCACGTTGATAGCGTTTCTGTTTTTTAAGTTCATTGACAAAGGCTTTTGCTTCCTCTGGCGTTTTTTGCCCTTGCTGCTCAATGACGCGATGTATTATTGCATCAACATCTGTCGCCATCGATTTTTTATCGCCACAGACGTAAATGACAGCTCCTTGCTCTATCCATTCATAAAAGGCAACAGCATTTTCCTCAATTTTATGTTGTACATATATTTTTTTATCTGTATCACGGGAGAAGGCGACATGCATTTGACTTAGTGTGCCTGAAGCAAGCCAACGCTGCCAATCTGTTTGGTAAAGAAAGTCTGTTACAAAGTGTTGATCGCCAAAAATTAGCCATGCTTTTCCTTCGATACCTAGTTCCTCACGCTCCTCTAAAAATGCACGGTACGGAGCAATCCCTGTACCGGCTCCAATCATAATAATCGGTGTGTCCTCATGCTCTGGCAATCTAAAGTTCGGATTTTTTTGAACATATATTGGTAATGAATCACCAATTTGTACACGCTCTGCAACGCTACCAGAACAAACGCCAAGTCTTTGTCGTCCATTCGTCTCATAGCTTACTTTCCCAATTGTTAAATGTACCTCTTCACTGTTTGCCTTCTGACTACTAGCAATTGAATAAAGTCGCGCTGGAATTTTACGTAACAATTCTACAAATTGTTGTGCATCCCATGTAAATGGTGCAAAGTCTTCCACAGTATCGAGCAAATCTCTCCCATTTGCATAGTCCTTCCAGGCACTCGTGTCTTCAAATAGCTTTGTAAATTCCTGATGCACCGTAAAGGCACCTATTTTTTGTAACAACGGCTTAGATAGCACTGTTATTTCTAGCTTCTTTAGTAATGCATTCTTTAATGGCAGTGTTTCTTCAAATACGTTTACTTCAGTTTGTGGATCAAACTGTAACGCTGTTATTAAAGCATCGACTAGTTTTTCATCATTTTCTGGTTGAATCCCAATACTATCCCCTGGTTCGAAATGAAAATTTGCATCCTCGATTGATAATTCAATATGACGTGTTTCTTTGTTTGAGCCGCGGCCATTTAAGTTAATGTTTTCAAGTACTTCAGCATAAAACGGATTTTTACGAGAATATGTAGTGTCTCCTTGTGCTGTCTGATTTTGTGTAGTAGACGTAGTAGCTTTATCCGTCTGTTGAAGTAATTCCTGCTGAACAGCTGAGAACCATTGTGCTGCCACATCATCATAATCTACATCGCAATCTATACGAGGGACGATTCTAGTTGCCCCTAACTTAGCAAACTGCTCATCAAAATCCTTTCCTGTTTTACAGAAAAATTCATAGGAGCTATCGCCTAAAGCTAACACTGAATAATGAAGATGCTCTAACTTTGGAGCACGCTTGCTATGCAAAAATTCGTAGAACTGAATCGCTTGATCAGGTGGGTCCCCTTCCCCATGTGTGCTAACAATGAGTAAAAGATTTGTTACCTTTTTTATATTGTTTGGCTTAAACGTTGCTAACGATGAGATTGTTACGTCAACTTCATTGTCTTTCAATGCTGAGGCGTATTTTTCAGCTAACCCCTGGCTATTGCCTGTTTGTGAGCCATATAAAATCGTCACTGTTTTGGTGAATGGTTTTACTGTCGGCTTTGTTTCTTCAACAATGGTATCAATAGTTGCTAGTGGAGCACTTAGATAGCCGTTTAACCAAATCCTCTGTTCTCTTGTTAGTTTAGGAAGCAACTCATTTAACAGCTTTACCTGCTCCTCATTAAATGGACTGTTTATTACATGCAGTTTCAATCTTGCCACCTCACGTATCATTTTCTTTTCTTAGTAAATTATCTGAATTCGAGCTCACCCCCATAATGCGGGGTTGATCATACTAGACCGACCCTATCCTTTAACCAATACAAAATTATCGGAGTCGTATTTTTTCCTTCTTTTCAATTTGGACCACGTAGGAATTTTGTACAATCAATGTAATGGATCCATGATTCATCGTATTTAAAATTTGGCGGACATTATCTAATGCTAGATTTATATTTTCAGTCCTTTTATCTACCATTACAAACACCTTCCTCATTTAATTGTAGTAATTGATAAATACGTTCCACTAAAACTTTCTTTACATTATCGTCATAGCCTAAACTTTCACATAAAATAATATGATTGTTTTCATAGGCCTGTAATCGCCTTGCTATGCTTTGGCGCAAAATCCCAGTAAACAATAAATACGGTACTATAAATACTTGATTGGACCCATTCTTCTCTTGCTGTAGCCAATCTTCAAACGTAGGACCTTTTCCATATAAAAAGCATGTGTCTACAACTCCATAAGCATATTTGTCACGTAATCTTGTTGCAATTTTGGCTAAATCGCTCTTTACTGCAGGATCACTACTCCCACGACCTATTAGTAAAACACTTGCATTGTTAGTAGGTAACCTTGCTTCTAAAACTCTAGTCTGTAGTGTGTCGATTAATAGTTCATGGACACCAAGCGGTTCACCGTATGTAAAGCGCACTTGTGGATGCTGTTTTTTTGCTTGATCAATCTCACTTGGAATATCATGCTTTGCATGCTGCGCAGCTAATAATAAAATAGGCATGACGGCTATAGCTGTAGCCCCTCGTTTAATACAGTTATCTATACCTTCAGCAATAGTTGGCGCCGTGAGCTCTAAAAAACAAATTTCTTGGATTGGTAACTCAATTTCCTGTTGTACGCTCTTTAGAAAGTTAACTGCTTGCTCCACTCCCGCCTTTACACGACTTCCATGAGCGATATATAAAATAGCTTGCATGAACCCACATCCTTACACAGAATTTTCCGCCAATTTAGGCTGTGGAATATTTTGCTCGAACCATTGAATTTGTTCCCTTAAGGCAACAACTTTTCCCACTACAATTATGCTTGGATTTTGAATATTTTCTTGCTGCACTATATCTTCAATATTGGCTAAAGTACCAGTGACTGTTTTTTGCTGAGAAAATGTACCCCAATGGATGAGTGCTACTGGTGTTTCCTCAGTACGACCATACTTGAGCAGCTGCTGACGGATATAAGGAAGATTACCGACCCCCATATAAATCGCAATTGTCTCAATCCCTTTTGCAAGACTTTCCCATCGAATTGCATCGTCCTTGCCCTCTTGCATATGTCCAGTGACCATTGCAAAACTTGAGCTTAAATCACGATGTGTAACTGGAATCCCTGCATAGGCTGGCGCTGCTATCCCCGAAGTGATGCCAGGTACAATTTCGAAAGGAATATTATGCTGTGCTAATACCTCTGCTTCCTCAGCGCCTCTTCCAAAAACGAATGGGTCACCTCCCTTTAATCTCGTCACAACCAATCCTTGCTGTGCATAGCTGACAAGTGATCGATTTATCTGTTCTTGAATCATGGCATGCTGCTGAGGCATCTTACCGCAAAAGATGAGCTTAGCCTCTCGTTTTGCATAAGATAATAGCTCTTTATTGATGAGTCTGTCATATAGAATGACATCTGCACATTCGATACACCGTAATCCTTTGACAGTGATAAGATCAACATCGCCAGGACCAGCACCTACTATAAAAACTTTCCCCATTTGATTTCACTCCTTCTCGTCTCTTAGATAGATAGAGATCGATTTCGCCTTGGCGTAATTGTAGCTGTCGCTACAGATAAACAATGCGTCCGGATTTTGGATTGTGCCAGCACAATTCATTCCTTTCAAAATCCGTGACATCCGGTGGAGGCTTTAGGCCAACGTGATGTTGGTCACTCAGTCATCGCCACAGGACGTGGCGTTCTTAGACTGAGTTCCTTTATATCAGCAGGTGTTTAGACATATCCTGAAAAGGAACCACACCCGTATTCATCTCCTCATCTTTAGAGATAGTAGTCTTCTCTGAATGAAGATAAAAAAAAGACTCAAATTATCCATAGGCATAGCGGGACCTGTGAATAATAAGAGCCTCTAGTTTACTAGTCAGCTTCGTTTCTAATCCTTAGTAATGTAATAAGAATAATAAACAATTCAGTGTAGTCTTGTCAACAATTTTTTTAATACTTAGTTACTAATTTTCATTCAATTACAAAACGCCTTTAACTTTTTGTCATTTCCAATTAAATGTTATTTACTCAATTTATTTAGGAAATATTTAAATGGCTACAATTATTAAAGGAAAAACCAGCTGTCGATTTTGTTACCGACAGCTGGTTTGCAATTTTTGTGATGATCTTTATTTTATTCGAATTAATACGGTCGATAACGAGGCCGTCTATATGGTGGATATGGTGGATATGGTGGATACGGTGGATATGGTCGATAGCCAGGATAGTAAGGATATTGATTAAATTGCGTTCCTAGTAAACCTCCTAAAAACCCTCCAAAAAACGGCGCACCGAATGTCCAAAAGCCTCCTCCTGGATAACCTCCGAAAAATGACATATGCTTCCTCCCTTTTTACTCTATCGTATGAAGGAAGATACATATCTCACATGTATATCGCCTACTCTATTTTTCTTCTCCTAAACGTTGCACAAAGTTTGCTAGTGTACGTACCATTACACCTGTACCACCTTTTGGGCCTAGGTCATGTACAGCAATCGCATCTGATGTCCCTGCAATATCTAAGTGTATCCATGGTGTATCACCAACAAACTCACCAACGAAGCCTCCACCAAAGATCATATGTCCATCACGACCAGGAGAGTTATTTAAATCAGCAACATCTGATTTACGAATTCGCTTTTTATCACTTTCTGTTAAAGGCATACGCCATACAAACTCATCAGTCTCTTGTGCAGCTTCCATGAAATCCGCAAAGAATTCATCATCATTAGCAAGTGCACCCGTTTTATCCATACCAAGTGCAGTAATGACTCCACCTGTTAACGTTGCAACATCGATAAGGGCAGTAGCACCTTGTTGCTTAGCGTATGTAGTAGCATCTGCTAATACTAAACGTCCCTCAGCATCGGTATTTAAAACCTCAACCGTTTTGCCACTATATGTCGTAATAACATCATCCGGCTTAAATGCTGTGTCAGATACCATATTATCGGTAGAACCAATCACTGCAACGACGTTTTTATTAGGACGTAATTCACCGATGATTTTCATGGCACCTAGCACTGCTGCCGCACCGCCCATATCGCCCTTCATGCCTACCATTGCATCTCTTGGCTTTAAGGAATAGCCACCTGTATCATACGTAACCCCTTTGCCGACAAGGCCAATTGGATCCTCAAAATCTTCAGTCGCTTTATATTTTAATGTTATTAAACGAGGTTCTTCATGGGAGCCTTGATTGACACTTAAAATACCACCCATACCTAGTTCTTCTAGTTGAGCTTTATCTAAAATTTCAACCTCAAAACCATACTCCACTGCTAGAGATTCTGCATAGTTAGCTAAATCTGTCGCTGTAAGTAGATTTGGTGGTAAATTGATTAAGCTACGTGCTTCATTTACTGCATCTGCATAAATAGCGCCAACCTCAAAGCTTGCCACAACCTCATCTATGTCATCAACAGTAGTCACAAGATGAACAGCGTCAATACGCTTATCTACTTCATTTGAAGTTGTTTTGTAATGAGGAATTGAATAATAACCAAGACCTGTTCCTTCACCAGCTAAAAATGCAACATCTGCCACAGTAATAGCATCTGTCGTAAACGATTCAAGCCAAATTGAATATTCTTTAACTTTTAAAGCTCTAAGTTCCTTGCCGACCAATCCAAATGCTGCACGAACATCGCTTTCTGTTAAATTTTTCCGGTCATCTAAACCAACAAATAAAATACGTTTAAGATTTGGGTGACTCTTCAAGAATGGTAATTTCGTCATTTTTTTTAGCTCAGTAGAAACATCCCCTGCACTAATCCACGCATCAAGGGTTTCTCCATAAAATGATGAAAAGCTTGCCCAATCCTGCATTTGCTCACGATGTTTAGTGACCCCTACTACTAACACCTCAGTAGAAATCGTTTCAAATGTTTTTGCTTCTTTTACAATATGCATGTAAATTCCTCCATTCATTACTTTATTATACCTAAATTTCAGAAAACGCGTAATATTTGGCTTTTAGAAAAAAATGAATGGTATAATAAAATCATTATAAGTGAAGGTTGTGATGATTATGAGTTTACTTCAAAATACCCCTTTACTCGTTGCCCTCTTTGCAGTTCTCTTTGCACAGTTTGTAAAAATTCCTATTCATTTTTTAATGACAAGAAAAATGAACTGGGGACTAATTACTTCCACTGGAGGTATGCCTAGCTCACACTCCGCTTCCGTAACAGGACTAACAACCTCTATTGCCTACGAAACAGGGCTAGATTCCCCAATTTTTGCTGTAGCCGCTATGTTTTCATTTATCGTCATGTATGATGCGAGTGGAGTACGCTATCAGGCAGGTCAACATGCAGCTGTTTTAAATCAACTACGTAAGGACTTTCAAATACTGCTTCACGATTTTAAAAAATGGCCACAAATGGATGGGCAAGAAAAAATGGAAGAGCTAAAAACATTGCTGGGTCATAAACGAAGCGAGGTATTTTTTGGGGCACTAACAGGAATTTTTATCGCCATCATAACCTACCAGTTTATTTTGTAAAAAAATGGACACATCCTCCTATTGAGGCTGTGTTTTTTTATTTATCGTAATACTTTTATGATTTATCGGAAACATTCAAAAAAAATCAGCGGATGTTTGGACACCCGCTGAAAGAAGATTAATTATGCCTCGGCATAATTGCGTCCGGAATCGGTTTGTGCAAGCACAAAGCCGATTCCGTGACATCCGCCGAAAGAAGTTAAAACATTCGATATCCACTTTTACGTAAAAAAATCATGACTATTCCAGCTACAATTGAACCTGCAAAGCCACCCGATAAGATTGCAATATCTACAAATTGCAGTGCTTGTAACTTATCTAAAAGAGCTGGAAATGCGGATCCTGGTTTGAAAATATAATCAAAAAAGCTGACCTCATCAACAATGAAAATAACAACAATTGGATACACAATCGCCATTAACCAAGTCATTCGCAGAAGCATATTCAATAAAAATCCGATACCAAAGAACATGACGAAAAATAACAAAATTGAAATGATTAACTGTACTATTGAAACTGGACCTTCCATGTATGTATACCTCCGTTTTCCTCTCATTAGTTTACATGATTACTACAGCGCTTTCAATGAACTTATCCTTGATTTCGCTTGTTCGTCATATTTAGGAAAATCAACAAGTACATCCCTTACATACTTTTTCTTCCACTGTCACTTTATTTTTTAAAGAACAATCTATAAGAGGAATATCCAAATATATCTCCTGGATTAATACCTTCAATTCCTTCCAATTGATGCTTTTCAAATTGGTTGGATGCCATTTCCTTTAACATAACTGATGTCATTTCATCTTGTGCAAGCTCCTTTGGATACATCCATTTCGCTTCTAATATTTCATTTTCCTGAATGCAAATCTGCTGCTGCTCATCTTTCATCCGACAATAAAATATCGCCATATTATCGCTAATGTCACCACGAATCACACCCGTTCGAAAACCGATTAAGCCAGATACACAACAATCAATACCCGTTTCTTCCTTTAATTCACGTACAACCGCTTCATCCACAGTTTCACCAGCATTAACAAAACCGGCAGGCAATGACCATCTTCCCTTTAGACCGCTATATGCTTTTTTGACAACTAACCATTGACCCAGCTCATTTACAGCAACCCCTGCAACCCCTAACCAAACTTTCCCTCTATCTTTTCTCATAACATTCACCTCTATATCGATATTATAACGGCTCATTTTCAATGTATAGAAGTATTAATTCAGAATTTTATGGTTACTTCACACCCTTAGTCATAAAATACGTATGTAAGCTTATCACCATAACGTGTGGTTGACTTCCGTTCCGACGAAGCGTCCAGTCTCCACTCCAATCAACTTATATTCAAGGCATCGAATGTCATCCACAATTTTTGGTAATAGACCTTATGTATTCCTTATTTATAAATATGTTACACTTAGATAAAATAACCGAATATTCAAACACTAAAAAGGAGGAGGTTAATGCTAAACGAACTATCACCTAGTGCAAGGCTTTTTATTTTAGCGATAGTATTACTTTTAGTATCACCCATCATTGTTTTTATATTGCCATTTGCTATTTCCCAAACGTTTTATTTTAGTAGAGATAATATCGTGCTAATCACTCCAACAAACAACTTCACTATGCTTGTCTTAGCAATTGCATTAATTATTTTAACGTTGATCATACTTGGATTCAAAAGAAATAAATACACCTATTTGATTACGATTATAGTAATTGTGAGCAGTCTGGTTTTAGGCTATTTTTCTCTTGTAAATTATATCGCTATACAGAAAACACAAATTGTTTTTAAAGAATTTCATCATCAAACCACATATGAATGGCAGGATATTAAGGAAGTCATTTATGAATATGAAGTTGGTACAGTAGGCACTTATTATTTTCAAACGAAAAATAATGAAAAGTTTGTTATTGAAGAAAACGGGCAATTTGGCACAGAAGAGAAAAGTGCCATTTACCATTCAGCACATGAAAATGGAGCTACATTCATAGAGCGCGAAAAGGTAGAGTAACTATTATTGTTTAAAAAAGCTGGGTTGAAATCTAAAGAACAATTGCTTATTTTCGATTTCTCATCAAGATTTTCCTCTATATCGATATAATAACTGCCCATTTTCTATTCTCGGCAGTTATTATCTTCGCCACAAAGAGCCTCTTTCGTATAGGACGAGAGAGGCTGGCTAACTTTTTTGCATCAGTATTTGGTCTACTTGCCAAAAATAGTGTATTACTTTTTTCATTCATATACTCGTTTGCATCACTAAATCCAACGAATCTTATGCTTTCAGATGCTCCATATTCCAATTAAGCTTTAATATTTTTTTTAATTTGGTCACTTGATCTTCTCCAATAGTATTGATCAGCTGCTGTACAATCACAGCTTTATAATGTTCGTTCTTTTCAAAACAGTCTTGACCCAATTCAGTCATTTGAATTGCTTTATGTTTTTTACTATGTTCGACATTGATCACCTTCACTAATCCTTTTGCTTCCAAACTTTTAATAAATTTATGGGTTGCTTGTCTTGAAAAATCAACATCCTTAGCTACCTCCGAAATCATAAGTTCCTTTTTATATACTCTTCCCAAAATACACCATTCTGAGTTTGAAATATAAATATTATGATGTTTATTCCACTTCTCTTCAACAAGTTGGCGAAGTAGTTCGTGACGTTCGCTCAACAAATCAATGACATCTCGACTCTTCAATTCGTCCTTCAGCTAGATCACCCTCATTCCATATTTTTTGTTATTAATATACAAAAAAACAACAGTAATCGTCAATCAAGTTGACAAATATCTTTGAATTGCTTACAATTACTTTAGTCAACTAAGTTGACAAAAAAGTTTGTTGGAGGGAATATACATGTATAATGTTGGCGATGTAGTCATTTATTCATCACATGGACTTTGTTCTATTGAAGATATTTGTGAACAAACTTTTAACGATATTACAAAATCTTATTACGTTTTACAGCCACTAAATGAACCACAATTAATCATTCGTACCCCCATTGACAATTCAAAAAAACAGCTTAGAGGCATTATTAAAAAAGAAGAAGCACTCAAAATTTTACATTCATTCACATCACCTGGCGTGGAATGGATTGAACAAAGCACTCATCGATTGAGATTTTATCTAGAAATAATTAAATCTGGTAATCGCCAAAAACAAGCAAACCTTTTAAACACATTATTACGAAAAAAGCTCGAATATAGCGTTACTGAAAAAAAATTCCCTAACCAAGAAGAGAAATTACTGCAATCTTTACAAGACAACATTTTTTCAGAATTTTCCATAGCTCTTGATAAATCATCAGATGAAATTTATGATTATGTATTAACAAAACTTTACTGACTGTGAATTGTTAGTGCATTAATAAGCCACGATTAGAAAAAATAATCGTGGCTTATTTCATATTAAATGAAGTTTATATTCAAAAAGAAATATAAAAAGGTTCTACTCCGCAATTTAAACAATGTAATACTTCGTGTTTAAAATCTTCATTTTCTATTAATAACAACGCTTCCTCAACATCAAAAAATCCGACCTCTAAACTTTCACAACTCGTTTGTAGCTCCCCGCCAATACCACATATTACAAATACTATTTTTTATTTCATGTGAAACACCACAAAATTTAATAACTTCGACTTCAATACCAGTTTCCTCTTTTACTTCCCTAATAACCGTTTCTTTAATTGTTTCATTTGTTTCTACACAGCCACCTGGTAATTCCCATCCTCTAATAGGATCCTTTTTCAAAAGTATTTTATTTTGTTTATTTAAAATAACAGCCCCTGACGTTAAGATAAATTTGCGAATGGTGGTTCAACTCCTTTACTATTTAATTTACAAGTCATAAATAATCGACACTTACCACATTAACTATATTCCCATCAGGTCATAAAAAAGCCTCCCTCATTCACAATGTTTTACAACATCATAAATCAAAGAAGCTTATTATTTAGAGCCAAAACTAAATGGGGAGTTTTTTATTTATGTTTACTCACAAATCTCAGGCATCCCTTCACGTTTCGCCGTTTTTAAAGACTTGTCATATGATGCAATTGCATTTGGATTATCGATGGTGAAGCCACCGCCTGTTAGTTATATCAATGTTTATTGATGTTTTGACGGATTATCAATCAAAACAGTGTGGATTTAATTGGTTCATCAATTTGTCGTCTATAACGTTCAATCTCAATTGTTGTACATTTACTATATTGATACCCATTCGCAATATGCCATGTTATAATTTTCAATATAATAAATATTCTGTATAAAAAACTGCAGAAATTTAGGAAAAGGAATAGAGGGGTTACATTGATTAAATTAATTGACATCAGTGATAGAAATAACGCTAAAGAAGTATTATCTATTCAAATACCATCTTATGAAGTAGAAGCTAAAATAATCGGCTACTATGAAATACCTCCATTGAAAGACACTGTTGATACATTACAAAAATGCGAAGAAACTTTCTTTGGTTATTATGAAAATACAGAGCTTTGTGGCGCAATATCATTAAAAGTAGAAGATGACAATATTGCTAATATACACAGATTAATTGTACATCCGAACCATTTTAGAAAAGGAATTGCCCAGCTTCTTTTAAATTTCGTAATAAGTAATTTTGATGTTAAAAAAGTAAAAGTGGCAACTGGTTCGAAAAACACTCCTGCAGTTAATTTCTATCTAAAGAATGGCTTTGAAAAGACTAAAGAAGTTACAATAAATGAACAATTATCTTTAACCTTCTTTGAAAAGAAATTATAAACTTTTATTGATGTAATGTGACCATATTATAATTTAATGAAGGGCATACTCTGCAACGATTCAACTTTCCAATCAAAGTTAAAAAAAGCCTCCCTCATTTATCATGTTTTGCAACATGACAAATCAAAGAAGCTCGTTATTCACAACCCTTTTTAGCCTAATTTAGGGTTGTTTTTATCTATTTTTGGAATTGTGTACCTACCTTTTAGCTGTGATTCATTATGCATCCTATACTTATAGATAAACGCTTATTAATCACAAATCTCAGGTGTACCTTCACGTTTTGCTGTTTTGAAAGACGTGCCACAGCCGCATGATGCGATTGCATTTGGATTATCGATGGTGAAGCCACCGCCCATTAGTTAATTAACGTAAATGTTGTTATATCAACGTTTGTTTATGTTTTGATGGATTGTAAATCACAGAGTGGATTGTGTATCCCATGCCTCTATGATTGTGTATATCGCTGATTCGATTGTACCCTAAGTAACATAGAAAAACCATTACTAAATGTGGTTTGTCGTTTCGTTAGCAACCTCAATTCGTGTGGTTGATACAGGTAGCCTACATATAAGAAGATACCCTACCACATTATCGGAAAACACCCCCTACCTTCTTTTCACAATAAGCTACACAAGAGTACAAGAGTTAATAGCATCGCTAAAGAATGAGTCAACTTCACTCACAGCACTTCTCACAGACGTTCCTACAGCCCATCAGATGGCTTATGTAGCTTACATGACTTTCAACTTAATGTTGTCATTTAATCTTGTACCAAGACTAATCTCAAATTAAAAAGCGAGATATACTAAATGTTTATCCCGCTTCTGCTACTCTTATTTTATTGCTTTCTTAACACTTGAGCTTCCTCTGTACGCCCATTGGAACTCAATTGTCCAATTTGTTCAGTTGGCTTCACAGGAACGCTCACAAACCATTCTTTGACCTTACTCTTGCCTTCTGCCATACTCACATCTGCTCACTCAATAGGAGAACGCAAATTTATTGATAATTCTTATTTTCTCGAAATCACTAAGAATTATTTCTCCATGAATAGAGCCACGTGATAGTTCAAGTACTTTTTCTTCATATGCCATAGAAAGCCCTATATCCTTAACTCCCTCAATTTCGCTCAATACTACTTCAATAGAATTAGGTGTAGGTTCATCATAGATTAATTTTTCAGGTATCTTACCATTAATAATAAATATATCTCTTTCTTGCTGTACATATCTTAAGCCAAAATAATACGGTTTATCACCTTCCTCATCAAGCTCAAATGCTAAATCTTTTACAGCAAATTGCACCATCGAATCAGTTGATTTTAAAAAGTACCATACAACATCTAATAACTCTAAACATCGCTCATATGAAGGTGGTTTTTCGTCATTATGTTCTATACCATTTCTAATTGTTAACAAACGTTTCATTAAGAACGGTCTAACAACACCAAAAACTTCTAGTATCTCCATATAGCCCTTAGGTTTATTATTTATTTTTATGAACTTAAAACCATAAATTTCTTCAATTAACTTCAATCGATGATTCAAAGCTCTTTTCAAATTAGTTATCCCATCAGCTAAATGAAACTCCGATTCATTGTTCTCAATTTGGCTTTTTGCATGTTCCCAAATTTCATATGCTCTTTCGCCCTTCTCTTTTTCAAGGACTACACTACTATCAGAATAGCTTTCCCAATTAAGTATTTCATTACTAATCCATTTACGCTGTTTGAACACCAATTTACCACCCCAAAAAATTTTTACCTATTAATTATCGTATTATTGAAATAGGAACTTATAGAGTACACGTTACAAAATTTAGCCCACAGCATAGTCAAGCCTACAGGAAACTTCCTATTCCACTAAAAAAAATAGGTATGGATAAATTCACTAAATCATGAATGATTTCCAACTTCATACCTCATGTATCTCACAATAAAGTCGTTCAGGAAGCTCTTCCCAAAAGCTCTGTAACGCTTCCTTATACTTAATGAAATCTGAATCACTCACGTTCAATACTTGCTCATTAAGCACTGTTCTATGAATTTTCAATAAGTTATTCTCAGTTATTTCAGATTTAAAGAAATCAGGTCTTAGGACTTCTAATTCTGTTGCAGAACCACCATCACCATGTTTAATAACATTAGCTAACAATCTCAATTCATTTATATCTGACCATCTCTTCATTTTCTCTAGGTCTTGTCCAAAATCTGCAAACTCTTCTTTTATAGCATTTATTCCACGTGTACAATAGTTTTTAAAATCAATTTCTTGACCTTTCTCATTACATAGAGTTACTCCTGAATGTGTAATTTCATCATATAAAAACTTCCTTACTTGTTGTTCCCAAAACTGATACATTGTAGAAATCCACATCAACTGATTATTGTACTTAACCAAAGAAACAGCTTCATAATATTCCAAGCCTTTTTCAAACGCAAAATCTGCAAAATCAGCTTCATCATGTATATCAGGGTCGAAGTACTGTCCTAACTCTTCATAATGACTTTGTGCCATCTCATTAGCTTCTTCTTCCAAGTTATTAAAAACTAAAGTAACTTTATTAAAGTAAACATCAATGTAATAATCATAAGGTTTTTGAAACCTTTCACGCAACTTTTGATATAAGTACAACTGTGCTTTTACCACCATCTCCACCTACTTTTTACATAATCAAAAAGAGAGCCTGTTTCAGCTCTCTCAGTCTTTATTCATTAGCAACCCACCACCAAAGTTAACTTATGGAGAGTTCACCCTCACTCAAAAGTTTCACTTGGCTAGCGTGTTGGATACGAGCGTTAATTCTCTCGAACATATTCTAAACGCCTCATGCGGATACGCTTATATGGTCTTACCTTAACAGCTTTATGTACCATTACTCCTACTTTACAATTTTATGGTAAATAATACTTTTTAATATTGCATAGTATTATTAACTACTATTTCTATTCAGCGAACTGTATATTTGTGTTTGGAGCTTTGTATAAAAAAATGAGTTTACTCCCCTGAATGATAAATGATTAACCCTAAAATCTTCTCCCAAAAATCAGAGTAAGCCATATCAAAAATTAATCCTTCGTATTCTTCATTAAACCGTACTTCTAATTCTTCTGTTAGGTTAGTGTCTAAGAATTTTTTTAACTCCTGTATAGCAATCTTTGCTGTGTGTATCTGAGGATGAATTTCATTTGGTTGCCATCCATCATCCCATACAACAAATCCTCTATTTTCAAGAATTTTTAATTCATCATTGGCAGACGGTGAATATAAACCTCTTTCATCACTTTTTCTATTGTCATATCTAAATGATTGAAATAATACACTTGGTAACACTTTAGGGAGTTTTCTCAAAGTAGAGCTAACTTTTCTCACTAACTCAGTAAACATTTCCCAATCTTCCATATTCGAATATTCATATGCTTTAACCTCCTCTTTGTCTTTCATATCTCTTAAGGCTTCATTTTCTTTTCTTAGCTGCTCACTCTCTTTTTCCGCCTCGTCATATGCTTCTTTGAATTGTTTTAACTCTTTTCTCAATTGAGTTACTAGTGCTTCAGAAATCACTTCCCTGCTCTCCATCTCAACTTTAAACGGCTCTAATACTTCATTGTAAAATGCCTTAGCTCTTGTGTTAAATCTAGGGAAATTAACTTTCCCAACATTTTTATCTACCATTGTCTGAGCTAATCTAGCTAAATCTTGTTCAGAGTTTAGTGTCAAACTTTGCATCCAAGAACGAAAAGGTGTTTCTTGTAAAGCACTATGGTTAAGTGGCGGAAGAATTATAGGTACTAACGCCTTTTGATTAACCCAAGTCGCTCCTAATTCACATAAACAAAACTGACTTCCCAAAAAATTAGGTGTAATCAATGGTAATACTAAATTTGCTTCATCCATACCTACTCTAATACTTTCAATCCAATCTTCACCATACTTAAGTTCTTCATCAGATGTTAGAAAAAAATTTTCTCTTTGTAAATTGAACTGAGTTTGAAGTAAATCCATAAGCTTTATTGCTAAATCGCCATCTCTAGTAGAATGGCTAATAAAAATCATAGTCAAAATAAATCATCTCCCTAAAAATATTCCATTTAAAGTATAACTTACCATAACAATTTATGTACATAACAAAAAAAGGATATAAACATTAGGTTTATATCGCTTCTTTTCTGAAGGTTACTCTTATGCAAATTGCTATCCAAGTATAAAACCTTCCATAATACTGTTAATTTCATCATCAGTGATTCCAATACACTTCAATTTCACAAATTTGCTCTCGTATCGCTTCATTTTCCTTTTGGTGTGCGTGTAGCAGGTAGCTTTGATTCTTCATTCATCATCTTCAAAATATCGCTAACTACGCCCCCTACCTAAGCCTTGCCATGTAACACTTGAAATGGCTCTGTGACACGCTTCTGACCTTCACTGACCAATGTATCAACTCGACTTCTAGGGAGCGAGCTACGAAGCCCCTACGCCCTCTGACAAGCCATCTATCACTCTGCATCCCACTCAAAATAAAACGATGATTTTACCTGTACTTCTATGTTTTAAGAAGCGGTCATAAAGCCTTATGTATCAAGGTTTTATGCTTCAATTGAATTTTCGTATTCACTGATTATCTTGTAGAATGAGTTCTTTTTCAGCCCCAATTTCTCCATGAATTTTACACCTGTGATTTCTTTCACTTTCCATGCTTGATAGTTGGCTTCAAGGTCTACTCTTTGTTGCTTGGTCAAAGTGTTAAGGTTTAATTGCGGTCTACCTAAGTGCTTTCCTTTGGCTTTAGCAACTGCTATTCCTTCTGCTTGTCGTGCTAGTGTCTTTTCACGCTCGCTTTGAGCCATGAATGTAAGCACTTCTAGGACTAAGTTAGCAACAAAGTTACCCATTGTGTCCTTATACTTGCGTGTATCAAGTAATGGCATATCAATTACAATTATATCTGCACCAATAACTTGAGTAAGTTCATTCCATTCTTTTTTGATTGCGTCACTATTACGACCTAAACGGTCTAATGATGTGATATAAAGTAAGTCGCCTGCTCGCAATTGTGCTTTTAGTGCTTGGTACTGTGGTCTGTCAAAATCTTTACCGCTTGCTTTGTCGATAAAAATGTCACGCTCGTTGATATTTAATTTCTGCATCTCTACTAATTGTCTGTCGGTGTTTTGGTCTTTTGTTGATACTCGTACATATCCAAAAGTTTTTGTGTTTGTCATGTTAGGTCCTCATTTCAGTTTGTAAAGGTTGTACCTTCATCATAAACGTTTATAAATATAAATCAATACCTTAATCAACACCTTTTAGGTCATTTGTGGGTAGTTGCTAAAGGTATGCCTTTACAAACTAAAAGTGTCCGCACCTCTCGCTAAAGGTTTAGTTGCTACTTATTATCAGACGTTATTATAATTGGTGTTAGCATAATATTCCCTTTCAACTTACGAATCAACGCTTTTCCATTGGTACATTAATCAGGACATTCATAGCCTATTTAACATGTAAATACCGCTCCGTTCTAAGTTGATTGCACTTTAAAGGAATTTAGACCTTATCGTGTCGATACTATAACAGCAAAATGTATCTATCTCCATTCAGACCTTTAATTCCTAAAAATGCTTTAACATGATATAATTTCAAAATATATAATTTCCAATGTTTTACCGAAAGGACGTGCATTTTTTGTTCAAAAACCTTATCTACTTTGATTCTGAAAAAGTAGCAGATTATTTTGCTGTTTTAAAGGGAGAAAAACAAATTTCTATTAAGAACGTTAAAATGAAACAAGACAAATCTGTTAATGGAAAAATTCCTATTTTAAGCGGACAATTTTCTGATAGCAACGAATTTGAAGGCGAAATCATTAACAATTTTCTAATAGATTGTAATGAATTTGAAGATGCTTTGAAAAAGGAAAGTAATGATAGCTATTTCGATTTCTTAGAATGTAAAGTTGCCAATGATTTTGAAACAATTCCAAGAACATCCATTGTTAGATTTGAAGGCGAGCTAAATATACCCGAAGAATTTGACATGATGGACTTAATTAATCAATTTAAGCCTATGCTATCGAGTAGCATGGAATTACAAAATCCTCAGCAGGAAGAACTGTTCAAAGCTATTTTCCAAAAAGAAAGTACTAAAATTCCGATGTTCTTAGAGAGCGAAGTATTAGAAAACCGAATCGGATTTGCAAAACTCAATCCAAATAACCTTTTATATAGCTTAGAACAACTTGAAGATTACGAAGGCGAGGACTTAACCATTTTAGCCAAAGTATTGTCTAAAAAAGATATTTCTAACGGTAAACCTATCGTATTATTTGATATTATGAAAGATTTATTTTCATTGAACAGAGCTTTGCGTAGAGAGATAGACGATAGTCCTATGAAAGGTATTCAAAATATAGAATCAGATAGAAATATAGTTCAGTTAGAAATTCTAGCTATATATATGTGATATAAGATACAGCTACTAACAGGAGGACTTATGCGTTTGAAAATCACTCACGCAAGTCCTTTTGTTATGCTTACCCAACCTCTCCTGTAGCTTCTCACATGACTTTGTAACAACAACTAGACAACCTGTGTAAATGATTCTCCTGCTCCACAATCAACGCTCACAGGCTAGTTACATGCTTCTAAGAGCTTACTACAATTATTGTTATAAGCTAACTCAAAGTTGAATCTGTTTTGACCTTATCGTTTTGCCCTGCTGTAACTGTCAATCTCCCTTGTTAGTCATCCACTCTTCTTTGCACCAATATTTCCAAACATGTTATACTTTTACAAATAACCTATTATTTAATTATAAAAGCAAGAATGAGGAAAGAATATATGTCACATTTTAAAAAGAAACTATTTTGGGTTTTGTTGATACCTTTTGTTGTTATAGGAATTTTATTACTTTACAATGTACCTGCAAATCAGAGAGCATATGTAGTTGCTTTACCTTTGCCTTTTTGGATAGTTTATTCGATATTGGATAAGTATTTTTCAAAACAAATGAAATGAATTTTTCTCACATCAAACGGTTGTTTATTGTAATCGTACTCGCTATCGTAAAGACCCTAGTTCCTCTATGAAAACATCTGTACACAATCACGCACTTTAGATGATGATACACTTACCCTTAAATACCGCTACTATTTGGATAATTATTTAATTTGAGTATTGTATAGGAATTTCTCCATGAATCGCTGCGCTTTATTGTTGAATAGGTTTCTAGATTACTCAGTCGTTATCGTCTCGGTAAATTGTAACAATCAATCTATCCTATTGCACATCTACCATTCTTCTACCAACTCAATCTCTACTATGATATGATTTCTATGGTATATAGAGGTTTTATTCAGTAAAAAAGTAGAGATGAGGTTAAATCAAAATGGACAATAATAAGAAAAAGGAACTAATAAATAATCTGATTGAAGAGATGCAGAAAATG
Source organism: Lysinibacillus sp. RS11 (assembly GCF_042019215.1). Classification (NCBI taxonomy): domain Bacteria; kingdom Bacillati; phylum Bacillota; class Bacilli; order Caryophanales; family Bacillaceae; genus Lysinibacillus; species Lysinibacillus sp. RS11. The sequence goes on from NZ_CP168124.1 coordinate 3,862,007, forward strand.
GAATATCAAAGAGGTTCATCAAATCTTTCAGATTATCTATCTATAGGAGAAGTAATCCTTACTAAAATTTTCAGCCAAAACTCAACCCATACTGAAAAGTTCAAAAAAATTAGTTTCACTCCTAGTATGGTAGCCTTAGGAGCAGATAACACAGAATCATATATGAGAAGTTTTCAAAGAGGTAAAACTTCAATGATAAGCGTATTGAATGGAGCTATAAAAGAAATAGAGTTGGAAGAAGAACTTTTCCCGCCTACTCCCACTTTACCTTTAGATACAGAAGTAGACGAACCTACAAAAAGCAACAAAGTATTCATAGTACATGGTCATGATGATGGTTTAAAAAATGAAGTTGCACGATTTGTAGAAAGATTAGGTCTTGAAGCAGTAATACTTCATGAACAAGCTAATGCAGGTAATACAATTATAGAGAAAATAGAGAAAAACTCCGATGTAGGTTTTGCTATTGTTCTATACTCTCCATGTGATGAAGGTAAATCAAAATCATCTGAACAGCTTCGCAGTAGAGCAAGACAAAATGTTGTTTTTGAACATGGTTTCTTTATCGCTAGACTAGGTCGCAATAATGTGGTTGCCCTACATAAAGGTGAAGACCTTGAATTACCTAACGATATTTCAGGTGTTGTCTATGTTAAATACGAAAGCGGTGCATGGAAATATGAAATCGCTAAAGAAATGGTAGCTACAGGATATAACGTCGATTTCATGAAAATCTAATTCACATCAATCTAAGGGCTTGTGCGTATCAAAATTGTACTCACAAGTCCTTTTGTTATACTTCCCTTAATTGCTCCTACAGCCCCAAAAATGGCTCTGCTCCACTATCAATACTCACAGGCTCGTTAAATGACTATGGTAGCTTACTACACTCGTTGCTATAAGCTTGAATCAGCTAAGTGCTTACTCTTGTAATTATTAATCTTAGTTTTGTGTTTTGTATGGCTTTGAACGAGCGTCTAAATCGGGTAGAATGGACTAGAATATTCCCAAAGGAGCTAATATATGAATTTAGACAAATTCGCAATAAAAAAACTAGTAGAATATATTAATGAAAAACCAATTTACAGAAAAGGTTCTGAATTAGTTGAATTATTTAATGAATATGGTGGATATAGAGAGGTATATGGTAAAGGGTTCCCCTCTAGAAAAGAATACACTTTAGAAAAACTTTCTAAAATGAATAGTACAAAAAAGCTTGAAAATTTAGTAAACTACTTAGTTCACTCTCGTATCTATGAAGGTACAGAACATTCTGTTGAAGAAATAAAGAACTCACTTGACAGTATTATTAAATACTGCGGTTATTCTTTTGAACTAAATGCTCAACAAGAGTATATTGTAGTTGCTACAGAAGGTAATGCCTTACTTGAAGAAACCCCTTCAATAGAGGTTTCATTTGAGGACATACAGGCTTCAATTTTAAACTATATTAACAAAGCAGAGTTTCATATTTGGTTGTCTGTAGCATGGTTTACTGACCAAACACTATTTGAAGCTTTAAAGCGCAAAGCACAAAGTGGTGTGAACGTTCAAATAATTATGAATGATGACCACATAAACAATTCATCCAATCTTGATTTTGAGACTTATTTTGAAACTTATCGTAAATTGCCTTTTGGTTACTTTGATGACAATATTTATCATAATAAGTTTTGCATAGTAGATTTAAAGAATGTTATGAGTGGCTCATACAATTGGTCAAAAAAAGCTCAATATAATAAGGAAGATTACAACTTCATCACTAGTAGAGAACTTGCCGAACAGTATGCGAGAAGGTTTATCGAATTAAAACTTAGTTAGGATAATATATAATGATTAGAGGAAGGGGTTCTGTACTCGATACATTTATCCTTCCTCTAATCATATGGATAAGTTCTACCCACTCCCTAGCTGTACTGCTATCAAGGGCTAGTAGTAATAATACATCTAAGTGGAATCCTCATGAGCTACCTTTAAGTTTCGATTTCATGCGCTTTATTGTACTTTCAGAACAACTTAGTAACTCTGCAAGCTCCTTATTCTTCAATTCGGGTTGTTGCTCCATTAGCCTTTTCAAAGCCATCATCCGTTCATCTGAAAGCTCTCTACGTGATTCTTGATACTCAGCCATTGGTCGAATACCATTTTCCCTTCTCTTAGCTTCCTTACGCTTCTGCTCTCGTTCCTTTTTGACTTGCTTACTAATAATTGTTGTAAGCTGTCTCTGCTGTTCTAACGTGATATTCAAATCAGCAATCAGTGTAGCATTAGTCATTTTATATGCCACTTGGTTCACTGAATTTATTGCTCCTCTTACTCTCGAATCAGGCAATGGTTTATAGAAGCTTGCGTTGATGCGTTGCAAATTTCGTTCAATCAACTTATCATCCATCCCTACTGCTTTACCGCAAATAGCATAGTTGAACAATAAAGTCTTGCGGTTCACTACAGGTTGAATTTCAAGAAGCTTCTCAAAATCTTTCAAACGTGCTTGATTCAAGCTATATTCTGTCAATAAATGACTAACGGCTTTTTTGTCTCCCTCTTTCTTCTTAGTCTTTGGAGCAACGGCTTCCTCATTTATCACTTTCAGTTTACTAGGAAGCTCAGGTAAAAGAAACTCCTTCATTTCACCAATTGAGTAACGAGCATCTCTTAAATACTCTGCTCGTATAATACCACCTGTTTTTGACGAAATGCTTCCTGCTAAACGAAAAATCTGCGTGACCGATTTCGCTTTACTATCAGAATGAAGGTGTTGGAATCGTTTGTATATTTCGTTCTGCATATGCCCCCACAACTTGAGATAAATGTCATACTTCATATACTCCATTAACCAAATGAGCTGTAGACCACGCCCACTGTGAATGATAATGTTCGGTGGTAATATGACTTCATTAGCTATCATTTCATCAATTAGGTAGCGTGCTTCAATTAAATCAATTCCCTCTTTATAGAAATCTAAATCTGTATAGAGTGCATTAAGTCTTACACAGTCTTTTGCTACTCTCTTATAGCTCTTAAAAGTGTTTAAGGAAAAATACACATCTTTCCCTAACCATTCACTCTGAGGAATCTCATAATAGATAGCTTTACCTATCCTACTCACCATCTTAGGTTGTTCCTCTCTAAGTTGGAATAGTTGGGCAAATCGCTCATTATCTCCATGTACAAATTGAAGTAAATCAATAGCAGATATTACATGGGGGTTTGTGTCAAAACAGTTGTGAGTAAAGTGATACATTTTAAATCTTCCTTTTCCTAAATTATCATTTAGGTACTCAGAGCCAACAAAAAAAGGTAGACAACACTAATCAGACCTTCTTATTTCTAAGAAAAGTCCAATTAAGTATTGTCTACCGCTTCAATAGTAGAATGTAATAGGTTTCATATAATATAGCCTGTAATGGCTCAGTTAATGTTTAGGTTTCATTGTAAATGTAAAGTTTCATATAATGGCTTCAAGTGCCTATCTAATACATTATACAGGACTAATAACTTTTTGACAACTCTTTCTGTTAACCTACAATTTGTTGGTGCAAAAATGACTACCTGAACCTAAGACCCAAAATCATCATTTCTTCTTATTTAATAAATTCATCACAGGCGAGAAACTATCGTGTGTCTTTCTCAAATCTTCTGTATCCATCTGAATGTATCTTCTCATTGTGCGAATATCGTTCCAACCACCCATCTTTTGAAGTGTGAAAGAATCACAGCCATTAAGAGTCATATTCTTAGCCCATGTATGACGGTAAACGTGAGCAGTAACCTTTTTGCCCTTGATTCCTGCTTTCTCAGCATAAAATTTCAAGCGTTTATTAAAATGATTTTGCCCCAAAGGCTCTCCCCACTGCGACAAAAAGATTCTATCAGTGGTGAAATGCTTTTTATTCTCTCCCATAAGCTGTATGAGTAACTTTACCGAATGACCTGACATTGGTACAATACGAGGCTTACGATTCTTATTCACCTCAGCTTTCAGCGTTATGAAGCGTGTCTGAAAGTCTATATCAGCCACTCGTAAGCTCAATAACTCATTTGCTCTAAGCCCACAATCTAATAGAAGCGTCATAGCAACATAATCACGAAAGCCAACGTAATCACGCTTCTCAGGCTGTTTGAAAAGCTCCTTCACTTCTTCATCGGTAAAGCAATTTGTCAGGTCTATATCTTGCTTTATCAGCCTTACAGACTCCATAGGATTAAACGCTATCAATCCCTCACGCTCTAAATGGTTGAACATTGCTTTATACACTCGTAATCGAATGTTGATTGTTGTATCAGCCAATCCTAGCCCTTGTTCTTCCTTAATGAATTTATGCCCTTCATATTTTTTCGCATCATACTTAAGATAGTTGATATAATCACGAAAAATTTGTGGCGTTAGTTCATCAACCGTCTCAATCTCATAGGTCTGCTCTAACCATTTAACAAAGTAGCCCCAATCTTTACGATAATCTTTTAATGTTCTTGGTCGAAGCCCTTCTGCACTTTTAGCAGATACCACAAGGTCAATCGCTTGCTCAAAAGTAATCTTTGGATATTCTTTTTCCATTGTCATTTTTCCAATTGCTATTCGTTTTCTCTTTTTTAAAACCATACAAAAAAGCCTCCACAATATGTTATGTTTTGGCAACATACAAATCACAGAGACTTGGTATTCACAACCCTAAATAAGCTATTTTAGGGTTGTGTTTACATATTATCGGGATTGTGTACACTCATATTTTAACTGCAATTTACAATCCTTCTTCAACATTTATATCACGTTTAATTAATCACAAATCTCAGGTGTACCTTCACGTTTCGCCGTTTTGAAAGACGTGCCACAGCCGCATGATGCGATTGCATTTGGATTATCGATGGTGAAGCCACCACCCATTAGCGATTGTTTATAGTCAATTTTTGTTCCCATTAAAATCGGCGCATCTTCACGGGAAACAAGAATTGTTAAACCATGTTGTATATCTTCAAAATCATCTTCTTTTTTCTCTTTATCAAAATGCATGCCATACGATAGACCGCTGCATCCGCCACCATTAACAACTACACGTAAAAAAGATCCTTGCTCTTCATTGTGCTCCATCATTTCATTAATATGAAAGATTGCAGCTTCAGTAACTTCAATTACTTGCTTACTTGTCATCCCAATCACCTTCCTTATTTATTATCATATCAATTTTGACTATTGTATGACAAACATTCAGCTCAAGAGGGTTTTTAGTAAAAATTCTAATATTTTTCACATTATAGGTATTTTTTATTCATGTTTATAAAAACTACATTGGTATAATAGTTATACTAAGTCAATGAAAGAGGTATAAAATATGGAGATTTCACCTTATTACGAAAAAAAAATTCAATGTCATAATTGTCAAAAAGAATTTCCAACATTAAAAGTACGCTCTAAATTCATAAAAGTAGATCATACAGAAACAGATTTTCACCCTATCTATGCAGACGGTGTAAATGCCCTTTATTATAATGTATTTGTTTGTGAGCATTGCGGCTTTTCATTTACAGAAGACTTTACAAAATATTTTGCGCCTGGCACACAGGATGAAATTCGCGCGCACATTACTGAAAAATGGGTTCATCATGATTTTAAAGGAGAGCGCACTGTATTCCAAGCGATACAAGCTTATAAATTAGCATTTCTTTGCGCTACAATAAAAAAAGAAAAATTTGTCGCAATAGCAGGACTTACCTTACGTCTTGCCTGGTTATATCGTTCACTTAAAAACGAAGGTCAAGAACAACGCTTTATGACAATGGCTAGAGATTACTATATGGATTCTTATTCGACTGAGGATTATAGCTCAACTCAAATGTCAGACGTACGAATTATGTATATGATTGCCGAATTATCACGACGTATCGGTGATTTAGAAAATGCGACACGCTTCTTTTCAAAAGTTATTGAAAAGCAAAGTCATGGCGGAGAAGCAAAAATAATTGATATGGCTAAAGAACAATGGGCAATTATTCGCGAGGAAAAAGAACACGCTCGCCAAATATAAGAAAAAAAAGTTCTAGTCTGAGAAATCAGCTAGAACTTTTTTATAATCAATCGATTAGAATACTTGCTCAACTTCAATTATACCTGGTACTTCTTCTAATAATGCACGTTCGATACCAGCTTTCAGTGTAATTGTTGAACTTGGGCAACTGCCACATGCACCTAATAAACGTAATTTTACAATGCCGTCTTCTACATCTACTAATTCACAGTCTCCACCGTCACGTAGTAAGAATGGGCGTAATTTATCTAATACTTCTTGAACTTGGTCGTTAATTGTTGCTTCAGCCATTTGTCTCGACTCCTTTCCTTATAATGATTATAATGTTAGCAACAGAAAAAATCCAATATAGAATCACAAGGAGAGGAAATACTATGGGACAAACGAAACCGATGATTGAAATTTATGGAACAGCAGTAATTTGCGCGAGCTGTGTCAATGCACCATCTTCAAAGGATACATATGAGTGGCTACAAGCGGCCATAGATCGAAAATATCCAAACCAAGCATATGATATTCGCTATATCGATATAGAAGGACCAATTGAGAATGAGCGCGATCAAGACTATGCTACACGTATTCAGGAAGATGAATTTTTCTATCCTCTTGTTCTTATAAATGATGAAGTCGTAGGGGAAGGCTATGTGCAGTTAAAACCTGTATTCACAACACTTGAAAACTTAGGCTTCACGCCAGACGAAACTGTATAAAGTGAAATTTTAATTAATGGGGTTCTTTATCCCCACTGGATAAATGAACACAAGCTAAAACCTTCACATCCTGTGAAAACCCTTGTGTGACCAACATCCTGTTGCTCCTAACCAATCGGGCCTTTACGGGCTGTTCATCTTCCGCCTAATTTCTTAGCTTTCGATGAATTTTGAAGTGAGATCTTTGCTTTCGGTACAGATAAATTACTGCCCGTTAATACAGGATAAAAAGTAAGGGATTGCTTCGAAATTTATTTCGAAACAATCCCTTTTTATAAGGCTCAACGAAGATCCATCTAATTAATCATTTTGACGTTTGTAATACCATAATAATCCTGATTTCATCAAGCGAGCAATACGTCCTGTTACTGTTGTATCTGCTAAATAAACAAAGCCTTGTTTTTTACCAAGGGCTCCCATGAAACCTTTTAATTTAATGTCAGGCATTTTCTCAGGTAAGTTTTCGCCTTTCCAACGCATGCGAAGGACTTTGACGATTTGTTCTGCTTGCTCCTCAGCTAACTGAGCAGTTGGAGGTAAATCTGAAGCAGCGCAGTCACCTACAACATATACATGCTCATCATCAAGAAGATTGAAATATTGTGTTACAAGTGGACGACCTTGTTTATCTTTTTCAACTTCCAAATCGCGAACAATTTTGACAGGCTGTACACCAGCAGTCCAAACTACAGTATCGAGTGCAATTTCTTCTTCGTGATTGTAAATTTTACCTTGCTCAATTTTTGTAATATTTGAATTGGCAATGACTTCAACATTATGTTTCACAAACCAGTCTTTCACGTATTTACTTAACTTTTCTGGGAAGTCCTTCAAAATACGAGGACCACGGTCGAATAGCTTTATTTTTAAATCTGATCGACTTTCACGTAGCTCACTTGCAAGCTCAATACCACTTAAGCCAGCACCTACAATTCCGACTGTAGAGCCTGCTGGTAAACCACAAAGTGATTGGAATGTTGAACGTGATTTCGCCATTGTCTGAATGCTATATGTGTACTCCTCTGCACCTGGTACACCATGATATTTATCCTCACAGCCAAGACCAATTACTAAATCATCATATTCAATACGTTGACCATCTTCTAGAATGACTACTTTTTCCGCACGATTAATTTCAACGACTTCTCCATAGACAGCCGATAAACGTTCATGCTCTGGGAAATCTACACGAATTTCTTTATCTGTTGCAGTCCCTGCTGCTAATGCGTAAAATTCTGTTTTTAAACTATGGAAAGGGGCTCTGTCTACTAGCACAACTTCTGTGTCTAATGGAATGTTTGGTAATAATCGAAGCATAAGACGCATATTGCCGTAGCCGCCACCTAAAAGTACTAATTTACCCATAATAGTCTCCTTTTATATCTCTTGTAATAATTGTTCACAAAGTATCCACAAATGAGTATAACCGATTGTGAGAAGTTTCACAATATCAGAATGCAATTTTGTGAAAGATTTCACAAAATGACTGATAACTTGCTCTTTTCTAACGATTTTTGCATCATTTACTACTTAAAATACGCCAAATATATTGTTTACTGTTACTTTATTCTTGCACAAATCACTTGTCTCTGTAGCTAATTTTTGTTTACGTCCTAATTTAGCACTTAGTATTTGCTGTTATTCATGATAAATTTAAATCATTGACGAATGTTTTAAAAGCGAGTAGCATTACTTTGGTGAGGTGACATGTATGAATCCAATGGTTGAATTTTGTATAAGTAATTTGGCAAATGGCTCTCAAAAAACTTTTGAAATACTAGAGCGCGATCCTAACATTGACGTTTTGGAATATGGCTGCCTCAGTTACTGTACAAAGTGTTCAGAATCATTTTACGCAATCGTCAATGGTGAATTAGTTGAGGCAGATTCTCCTGAAGAGTTGACGAATGCTATTTATCAATTTATCGAAGATAACCCTTTATGGTAATGCAAAACCTTCTACTTATAAATTTGAACATATGAAAAGGATGTTATGCCAAAAAATTCGACATAACATCCTTTTTTTATGTTTAGTCCCAATAGACTAATCAATTATGCCTCGGCATAATTGCGTCCGGAGGCTTTAACTTCTTTCAGCAGGTGTCCAAACACCTGCTGAAAGAAATTAAACTAAAGCTTCCACTACATAAGTAGGCTGCTGCTCTTTTTCTAGCACAACCTTTGTTGGGGTAACACCTGTATTAACATGGATTGTGTCACAGCCAAAACGAATGCCACACATTATATCTGTGTCATAATTATCGCCAATCATCACCATCTCATCTTTTGCAAAGCTATGCTCTGTCGCAATGACTTCAAGCATTGCAGGTGATGGCTTACCGATGTAGATGGGCTCAACATCTGCAACCTCACCTACTAATCGAGCGAAGGACCCATTCCCCGGGAGAAATCCATATTCTGTCGGAAATTTAATATCTTGATTCGTTGCGATAAACGCAGCTCCATTTTGCACGGCAATCGTCGCCTTTGCAAGTGCCATATAATCTAGATTTCGGTCAATCCCCATGACAAATACTTCAGGCTCTTCCTCGATAGGTTCAATGCCTTCATTAAATAACGCTTTTCGTATACCATCAGAACCTAACATGGCCACTTTTTTGCCTGGGAAATTCAACGCTACATATTTCGCTGTAACTAATGCACTAGAGTAAATATGCTCTAACGGTGCTTCCACACCAATAGCGCTTAAAGCTTCCTGCAGCTGCTCTCTTGTTTTAGAAGAATTGTTTGTTACGTAAAATGGCTCAATTCCTGCTTGTTGTAAACGATGAATAAAAGTAATCGCAGAAGGAATAGCTTCCTTTCCACGGTAGACTGTACCATCTAAATCAAAGCAATATGCCTTGTACGTTTTCATTGATGATCCTCTGGCAAAAATGCTGAAACAGGGCCTAGTTCATTTGTTAAATAGCTATTCACAGCTGGTGAGAATTGCTTTAAGGTAGGTAGACTCGCTGTTAACACATTTACGACTTCTTGAATATCTACTTCTATAAACTCACGAACAAGCATTTTACGTAAGCCAACAACTGCTTTTAACGGTGTTTCCATTTCAGATGACACGACTTTTTCATCGATTAAAATATCAATAATATCCTCATAGCTTCCTGGATCACGCATAATGAAACCGTCAATCATTAAATTTCCTACGTCCATCATCGACTCCATCACATTGTGACCAATTCGCTCGATTGCTAATTTCTTAATATCGTTTTCTAGCCAGTTATCTTCTGACTCTAAAATAGCTAATAGTCCATCTAAGTACTGTAAATTTTTTGTGATTTTATTACGATCTACAAAATACACAAGGATAGCCCCCATTCAAATCTTTAAAAGTTGATAGTCATTTCTCTTCTATAGTACCATATCTATAGGACTGGAAGGAGATTAAAAGATGGAACGCTTTTTTTTATATGATGATGTAGAGGATACGAAAACACGCTTTGTTAGTTTTGCTGGAAATAAGTTACGTTATGATTTAGCCATTTTGCAATCAGGTCGCTTCTTTGGTAAAGTGCTTGTCATGGATATCCAATTTGGACGCTTTGCTATAATAGGGCCAGATGATGTAGAAGAGCCGGGCTACCTAGAACATGTTTACAATCGTACAGAAGAAGATACAGTAGAACTACGTGAATATTTACGTGAATTATTGAACTAACACCCTTGATTGGGTGTTTTTTTTATGCTTCCATAAAAGATTCAATACAAAAAAATTCCGCTCTTTCTGCAAGCATATGGTAGCTTTGTGCACCGTTCGGCAGAAGGTAAACGAAATTTTTTTGTAAATATCTCAAATTTACAGCTAAATGGAGAGCATCTATCGGGCTGTTCTATTCATTATTATTTACAATTGCAGGATTATCCTTATTGTGAGGCTTGTCTTTATTTTCATTATCATTTTGCTTTTTCGCTTGTTGATTTTGTCCAATGACAGCTAAATCATCTACACTAATATCAAAGCCATAACCATATTCTTCTCGGTCTAACGGTTTTTTATTGCGTTTTTCTTTAGTCAAATTCATCACCTCCAATAAATAAATTATCCTTTTTTAATGGATTTATACGTATCTTGGATGATGCTTTGCTACATCGAATTATGCTGTTGCATCCTTAATAATCCAATCAGCAGCACTTATTAAATCTGGAAAAACGGCATCAGCAAGTGGATCTTTCTCACCTAAGAATACTCCCTTAGTCCCTGCTCTTTTACCTGCTATAATATCTGTATCCGTATCTCCCACCATATAGGATTGTGTTAAATTAATATTATACTTTTCACCCAGATCAACGATTAATTTACTATTGGGCTTACGGCAGGCACAGCCCGACTTTGGTTTATGGGGACAATATACGACTTCATGAATAATAGCCCCTTCCTTCTTCAATTCCTTCATCATGTGCTCATGTATTTTTTGAAGCTGCATTTCTTTCATATACCCTAATCCAACCCCACCTTGATTGGTTACCACAAATATATAGTCAAAGTATTTATTTAATTTTTTTATAGCTTCCGGAACACGCGGCAGGAAATAAAGTTCCTTAGGCTTATTCACAAATTTAACGCGATTCGTTAAGACTTCATTGATGACCCCATCACGGTCCAAAAATACAGCTTTTTTCATCTAAACAACACACACCTTTAATATAAAATAAGTAGGTTAGTATAAAAGTCAAAAAATGCAGGCTCATCACCATAACATGTGGTTGATGAACTACGTTATTATTATTCCCAATTTTAAAAAAACCTATCACTACAAAATAAAAACCTGATGCAAATTACATCAGGCTTTAAAAGTTTATTCTGCTAGTCGTTCATTCTCAACAGGCTTTGTCACTTCGCTCGCTTCACTCACTACAACTTCTGGCTGTTGAATAGACTTACCGGATTTGCGCAATACGAAAAATGCACAGCCAAAATTACAATACTCATATAAGTAATCTTGAAGTGTACTAATTTTTGTATCGAACGTAGCTTTCTGGTTTTTATCGTCAAAAAAGCCTTTTAAGCGTAATTGATTATAGCCCCAGTCGCCCACAATATAATCATATCTGGCTAAAATATCTGAGTATCGTTCCTTGAACACTTCTTCTTGAAAAGCTTCTCGGTAATCTTCAATAAGCTCGTATTCATATCCTTCAATATTAATCAAAGGGACACCACCTTCTATTTCAACATATGTTTTTACAGTTCTGCATGTAACTGACGTGCTTTTGTTGCTTCGTTAACTTGTTCATCAGCATGATAGCTACTACGTACAAGTGGACCTGCTTCACAATGCTTGAAACCTTTTTCCATCGCTATTTTACGCAGTTTACCAAACTCTATTGGAGAATAATACTTTTTGACAGGTAAATGTTTTTTCGTTGGTTGTAAGTATTGGCCAATTGTCATAATATCTACGTCATTTGCTCGTAGATCGTCCATAACTTCTATAATTTCTTCCTCTGTTTCCCCTAAGCCAATCATTAAAGATGACTTCGTAGGGATATCTGGTTGCATTTCTTTTGCTAAACGCAGAAACTCTAATGAACGCTCGTATTTTGCACGTGCACGTACTCTTGGCGTTAAGCGACGCACTGTTTCAATATTATGATTTAAAATATCTGGCTTCGAATCCATTAAAATTTGAAGATTTTCTTCCAAGCCACCTAAATCAGATGGTAATACTTCAACAGATGTAAGCGGACTTTTACGACGAATCGCACGCACTGTTTCAGCTAATACTTGTGCACCGCCATCCTTTAAGTCATCACGCGCTACCATTGTAATAACAACGTGCTTTAAGTTCATAATAGCTACTGAATCTGCTACGCGTTCTGGCTCTGCTAAGTCTAACTCATTTGGTAAACCTGTTTTAACAGCACAGAAACGGCAAGCACGTGTACAAACCGACCCAAGAATCATCATTGTTGCTGTACGTCGTTCACCCCAGCATTCATGAATATTAGGACAGCGTGCTTCTTCACAAACTGTATGCAGATTTTTTTCACGCATGAGCTTCTTTAGCCCTTTATATTCATCATTTGTGTTAAGCTTTATTTTTAACCAATCAGGTTTTCTTAAATGTTCTTCTCTTTCTTTGCTTGTAGGTTTACAAGATGTCATACGAATATCGCCCCTATCAAAAATATGCATTTTTATAAAACTATCTTCACTCTTGTCAATGTAACATAATATATGAACTCCAACAACTATCACAGTAACTTTTCTATTTGTCTTTAGTAAGAGGGACTTCAATTGACGGCTGTGTTGCTCCATCACCATTTGAATAAACATTTGGCACATGGCCCTTCACTATGCCCATTGCTACCGGAATATCCTGGGAAACTATAGCGGTTTTACTAGCAAAAGGGACAATAATTTGTACATTTACCTCTAAATGAATTCCTACCTTCACAAACGCACTATTAATACCATATTCCTCTATTGAAGAAGTAACATCACTATGCACATTACCCATCACATGGAAGCGTACTGGAATTTTAGGTCCTAAATTCCCGAGTAAAGGGATATTGGCCGCCTGGCTGAGAGGTACATAAAAAACAATTCCTTCTTTCTCTTTTATCTTGTTGTAATCATATTCTATGTTATCAAGATTTGGTAAATGCGATAACTCCCCTTGCTCAGCCTGTTCTAAATTCATCTTTACTTGCTTTACTGTTTCGGCACGAACTCGATTAATCATTTCTGTATTAAATTTCAAATTAGAGTTATCACCAGGGGATACTTCTACAAGAATATCATCAATATCTAAAACATTGGATGTGGCATTACTGACAACATAAGAGGCAATCTTGTTCGTTTGTGCTTCCGCATATTCTAAATAGGTTGGCATAAGCCTTTCATTCAGAAGATAAATAAATAAAAAAACACCAACAATCACACATACAATTAATAGGGTTAAACGATTTAAACGACTTCCCTTTTTTCGATAGTTTCCAGAATTGCTATATGATCGTAATTTCATCCTTTTTCGAGGGAAAAACAAAAAAATCTCCTCCTGTTCCATAACGTATGAACAAGAGGAGATGTTTATTCGATTTTCTATGGTATATAATCCGCTTCAACACTTTCAATTGTTACGGATGGGTAGTCCATTAAATTAATTTCATATGTAGCCGACAATACTTGATTTTGCTTCTCAAAAATACGAATCCATGGTAATGCTGCACAAGATGGATTTTGTCTAGATACAATACCTCGACTCCCATCCGATAATTTCAAAATAACACCGTTTGGATAATGGACAACAGACTTTTTCAATGCTTGCACAATACGTGCATCGTATATAGTTCCAGAGCCGGCTTCTACAATTGCTAGGCCCTGAGAAGGTAGCATTTTTTCACGATATACACGACTGGTAGTCACCGCATCAAAGACGTCTGCTACACCAATAATTTTTGCAAACGGATGGATTTCAAAATCAACTAAGCCCCGTGGATAGCCACTCCCATCAATTCGTTCATGATGTTGGAAGGCACAGTGTGCGACAAGCAATGATATGGAATGTAAATTACGTAACAAATCAAAGCCATATCGAGTATGCTGCTTCATCGTTTCAAATTCCTCATTCGTTAGTCGCCCTGGTTTAGTTAGGATCTCTTTTGGTACCATCAGCTTCCCTACATCATGTAACAAAGCGCCAATCCCAATCAAACGTAAATCCTCAACTGAATATCCAAGCTCTTTAGCAATTGCTATCGAATAAAGAGTGACTTGAAAGGAGTGTTGATATAAATATTCATCAAATAAATAAGCATCTGTTAGGATTGTTAGAATTTCATCATTACTACTAATTGCAGACAATAACTCATCTACAATTGAAATAATTGCTTTTGATTGCTTGTCAAGTACATAAGAGGCATTTACTGAATTTAAACCATTGATTGATTGGAAAGACTCTTTAATGGTTGAAATTGCTTTATTTCGAATAACAGTTGGAACGGTTTCCTTTACCTCAATACCTTCAGAAATTTCATCATTTATATATACATAATGTGTATTTAATTGTTGTAGTCTTTGAATAATACGTGCATTAATGACAACGTCTTTCTTTAAAAGAGGGTGTCCTGCCTCATTCCAAATGGTTCTCCCTAATAGCATTCCTTCTTTTACTGCATCGATTGAAATTAAACGCATGACCTCTTCCCCATTCCATTCTAAAGCATCTTTATCTATTGCTTAAAGAATCTTTGCCCATAATCTATCATAATATTTCGTAAAAATTCTGGTAAAATATATTTCTTCTTCGCATATTTAAAGCTTGGATAAAAATAACCGAACGTAAACAAATCCAGCGTTACTAATTTGTAAATTCGATCGTTATCTGCAACCTTACCATTGATAAGTAATTGACGATCTTCATTCATTGAAAAGCCATAAGTCAGCATCTTTCCAAAGATAACGCCTCTAAACCCTAATCCTTTGAGCTCAATATAGGGCCACTCTTCATTTTTAGATTCCTGAAAAATCTCTTTCATTTCAGCAACTGATAATTCAATCGTACATAAATTTATAGGATGAGGGAAAATTCGATGCAAATCTAGTGCAGTCACTGTTCCTTTAGGTAAACCATCTAAAAAAATACCCGCATTAAATAACGCACAGTCCGCTCCACTTTTTTCTAAAATGGCCTGCGCAAACAAATCGGATAATTGCGAATAATGGAACCATTCCTTGTTATACGATTTTTTCGTGGTGAATACTGGAATATCAAGTAATCGTTTACCTTCTTCCTCTAAAGACTGTACAATATTTTTTTCGTATTGAACAGTTGGCAAGTCCTTATTATGAATTAATATATCCTTTTTTTCAACAATCTTCCTCATTTTTTTATCAAATTCTACAACAAGATGACCAGTATATTGTCCAAATTTACCGCCACCTGTTAATAAAACGCCATTCACTAGTTTTCCATTCGGGAGAACATGATGTGTATGTGAGCCGAATATTACATCAATTTCTGGGCATTCCTCCGCTAAAAGCTCATCCTCTGTTATCCCTAAATGTGACAGACAAACAATAATATCTACTTCTTTACGGAGCTGCAGTGCTAAGTGAATGAGTGTACTTCGTGCCTCATTCATCTCCCAGTTTAATTCCTTATAATAAATTTCAAACATAGCAGTGGCTGCAATAACTGCTAGCTTTGTACCATGAGCAGTTGTTAATACAATATACGGCTTCATCCACGCTGGATTTGTTCCTTGTGAGGCATACACATTAGCAACGACAACATCAAAAGCTGCTTCATCATACAGATGATATAGCTCCTCATGGGACAATGTTATACCTTCATTATTACCAATTGTCACTACGTCATAGCCAGCTTCATTTAATAACATCACATTGCCCTTACCGACTGTTGCTTCTGTATAAATATTTGACCGATCTAAATGATCTCCGACATCAAATAAATAGCTTGTTTCCCCCAGGTTTGTAAGCCCGATACGCATCTCTTTCACATAGCTTTGCATTCGTGGCCAATACTTAAAATGACTGTGCAAATCATTCGTATGAAAAATATGAATTTTTTCCTGCATGAAAGCCACCTCATCTTTAAAATAGCTTCTGTTTCTGTATAAGTGCTATAACTCATCAGACCTTAATGTCTGTATAAAGTCGTTTTCTAGACACTTCCAATCAAGTTGACAATAAACCCTCGATAATAGAACGAATTCCTAATAACAACAAAATAACTCGAAGTGCTACTACAAGAGTATCCGATTTAATTCTTTTGTTTAATGCTGCCCCAAGCTTTGCCCCAATATAAGCCCCTGGAATAACTGGTATTGTATAGAGCCATGGTACATGCCCTAAATAAATATGACTCGCTGAGTTAACAAGCGACGAAAGAAAGACCATAAACATCGATGTTGCCACTGCAACATGTGGTGGGAATAAAAATAAAATAATCATAGCAGGCACCATCATTGAGCCTCCACCGATCCCAAATAATCCAGAGGCAAAGCCTATGCCAAATGTTAATATAATGGCAAACCAAATTGGATAGCCGTATACAAAGGTATTTCCTTCATTATCCGTGAATTCCTGTTGCACACCATTTTTTACAAACCATTTTACAGGTTTCAATCGATCACGTACAAGTAATATCGTCGCTAAAATGATCAATAAAATACCAAAATATAAATTAAAAGATGGTAGATCTAATCCCTTATTTACCCATGCGCCCAGCATTGTCCCAGGAATACTCCCTATGAAAAATATAGAACCGCTTTTATAATCAACTGTTTTAGATTTCATAAAGCTTAACGTTGAGGCAAGTCCAGTGAAAATCATCATAACAACAGATAAACCAACCACTTTTTGGGGAGTTATATCTGGCATCATCCCTAGATTTAATCCAATGTATAATGTTGCTGGAACTAAGATAATTCCTCCACCAAGCCCAACTAATGAGCCAATTAACCCTGAAAATAATGCAATAATAGCTAAAAGAATAAATTCCATTATAGTTCCCCTTCAAACATGTTTAATTGCTTAGGCGCTAACCCTACATCTTTAATCGCTAAAATCCCTTGTAACTCCTTTGCATTTTTAGCAGCATGAAGCCCTGAGTTATTATTGAATAATACATACAGATCCTGTACCTCTGATTGGAGACGTTTCACATGCTGACCAAGCTGCTGTAATTCTTCACTATTATAATCATATAAAAAACGAACCTTGCGCCAATTTTCGGCATTACCAGTATTACGCCACCCATGAATGTTACGTCCATGAATACGTACAAGTGCCTTTGTCGCAGTAACAGTAGGATAAAATGGTACAGAGCCTACGCCAGCCTGTGGTTCATCACAAATCGTGTGAATAAATTGATGCTCTCGTAAAAAATCCATCGTTTGCTGCGCTACATTGTCCGCATACCACGTCCGATTGCGAAACTCTATAGCTACGTCAAAACCTTCGAGCTGCTTCCTAATATACAAAAGATATTGGACATTTTTTGCCTGACAATCAAACCAAGGTGGAAATTGTGCAAGTATCATCGCTAGCTTCCCATGACGTTTAAATTCATTAGCACATTCGATAAAGGCATTAAACATGTCATTCTTCGATTCAAATGGTATGTCCCCACGTAAATGACCAGTCATCCCTTGATAGGCCTTCACAACAAAACGAAAATTTTCTGGCGTATCCACACACCATTTCTGAACATTCTCTATCGAAGGTATGGCATAAAAAGAAGTATCTACTTCTACCGCTAAAAAATGACCTGTATAATCGAATAATTTTTCCTTTGAGGCAGTCACTCCACTATAAAGTGAAGGATGATCACCCCAACCAGTTAATCCAACTCGAATCATGTGACTCCCTCCTCTATGTACATTATCATAGCACACACTTTCTAACGAAATATGAACGTATCATAAAAAAACATAGCTCATAAAAAAGGGAAATAAAACATTTGTTGCTGTCGCTTCGCTTTCGCACAGATAAAACATCTGTTGCTGTCGCTTCGCTTTCGCACAGAAAACATTTGTTGCTGTCGCTTCGCTTTTCGCGCAGAGCAGAGTTCCTGGGGGCGTCTGATGAGCCGCTTGGGGCAACAGATGGTTTTTGCGTGAAAGCGTAGTGCTAACGTAGCGGCAGCAGCAGGATGAATCGTGTTCACTTAAAAGGGGTTCCAATATTTATCACCATAAGTACATAAATATAGACCAAAACTGTTAAAGACTTTTGGTCTATACTTAAAACAAATTATTTTATAAGATGTAGCTGGATGGCTTCTAAAATCTTAGTTCGACTATCGAAAATGATTTTTCACACCGAACAGTCAACCATGAGATGACATATGCAAAAGGAGAATCACAGCGTAAGGTGAAGTTGACAGTACCATTTATTGAATTGTAATCCTAGCATCAATTCTTGTTTTTTTAAATCCGTTAAGGATATTCCCCCTAAATAGACATAAAAAAAACCCGTCACAAACATTGCTGTGACGGGATTTTGAAGTTTTATCCGATTGAACCTTCCATTTCAAACTTGATCAGACGGTTCATTTCTACTGCGTATTCCATTGGTAATTCTTTTGTGAATGGTTCAATGAAGCCCATTACGATCATTTCTGTCGCTTCTTCTTCAGAAATACCACGAGACATTAAGTAGAATAATTGTTCCTCTGATACTTTTGAAACTTTCGCTTCATGCTCTAAAGAAACATTATCATTTAAGATTTCGTTGTAAGGAATTGTATCTGAAGTAGATTGGTTATCCATGATTAACGTGTCACATTCAATGTTCGCACGTGCACCACTTGCTTTAGGACCGAAACGAACTTGACCCATATATGTTACTTTACCACCTTGTTTTGCAATCGATTTCGATACGATTGTTGAAGATGTGTTTGGTGCCATATGAATCATTTTCGCACCCGCATGTTGGTGTTGCCCTTTACCTGCTAGCGCGATTGATAATGTCATACCACGAGCGCCTTCACCTTTAAGGATACAAGCTGGATATTTCATTGTTAACTTAGAACCGATGTTACCATCGATCCATTCCATCGTACCGTTTTCTTCAACAACTGTACGCTTTGTTACTAGGTTGTAAACGTTGTTCGCCCAGTTTTGAATCGTTGTATAACGGCAGTATGCGTCTTTACGTACAACAATTTCTACTACTGCTGAGTGTAAAGAGTTTGTTGTGTAAACAGGAGCTGTACAACCTTCAACGTAGTGTACGTGAGCACCTTCGTCTACGATAATTAGCGTACGTTCGAATTGACCCATGTTTTCAGAGTTAATACGGAAGTAAGCTTGTAACGGTGTTTCCACTTTTACACCTGGTGGTACATAGATGAATGATCCACCTGACCAAACAGCTGAGTTTAATGCAGCGAATTTGTTGTCAGTGTAAGGAATCACTTTACCCCAGTACTGTTTGAAAATATCTTCGTTTTCACGTAAAGCTGAGTCTGTATCTTTGAACACAATACCAAGGTCTTCAAGATCTTGTTTCATGTTGTGATACACTACCTCAGATTCGTACTGAGCAGATACACCAGCAAGATATTTTTGTTCTGCTTCTGGAATACCTAATTTATCGAAAGTAGCTTTGATTTCATCAGGTACTTCATCCCAAGATTTTTGTGTAGCTTCTGATGGTTTTACGTAGTACGTAATTTCATCAAAATCTAAGTCTCCTAGGTCGCCACCCCATTGCGGCATTGGTTTTGTATAGAAAGTTTCAAGTGCTTTTAAGCGGTACTCAAGCATCCACTCAGGCTCTTGTTTCATAGTTGAAATTTCACGGACGATTTCTTCAGTTAAACCACGTTTTGAACGGAAAATTGATACGTCCTTGTCATGGAAACCGTATTTGTAATCGCCAATATCAGGCATTTTTTTAGCCATTGTTTCTCCTCCGTTCATGAATTATTGTTATTTATCTAGTCTAAAACGAAACCCCTCGTCCTGAATGAAAACATGTATTATTGCTTTTATTCAAGTGTTTATTGGGATAAAATTATTACTTTACGCCTTTTTCCATCGCTTTCCAAGCTAACGTCGCACATTTAATACGTGCAGGGAATTGTGAAACACCTTGTAGTGCTTCAACATCCTCAAGGTCATATTTGTCGCTATAGTCTTCACCCATCATCATTTTAGAAAAGATATCAGCAAGGTCTAATACTTCCTCAACCTTTTTCCCTTTGATAAGTTGTGTCATCATTGATGCAGACGACATCGAAATTGAACAGCCTTCACCGTCAAATTTCGCATCCTCTACAACACCGTCAGTCACTTTAAGCGTTAAGTGAATACGGTCACCACAAGTTGGATTGTTCATATCAATCGTTACAGCATCTTCTTCAATCGATCCTTTATTACGAGGATTTTTATAATGATCCATAATGACTGAACGATATAGTTGATCTAAATTATTAAAAGACATCGCCAAAATACTCCTTCGCAGAACGTAACCCTGTAACTAGGCGGTCAATATCTTCCTCTGTGTTATACAGATAGAAACTTGCACGCGCTGTCGCTACTTGTTGAAGACATTTCATTAATGGCTGAGCGCAATGATGTCCTGCACGAACAGCAATACCGCTCATATCAAGAACCGTTGCCACATCATGTGGATGTACATCGTCTAGGTTAAACGTAACAAGTCCACAACGCTTCATTGGATCACGCGGGCCGAAAATTTTAAGTCCGTCAATTGTTTCAAGCTGATCCATCGCGTAACCTGCAAGCTTATGCTCATGCTCCGCAATATGATCAAGCCCTATTTCAGTTAAGAAATCAATCGCGGCTCCTAAACCTATTGCACCTGCAATAATAGGCGTTCCACCTTCAAATTTCCACGGTAATTCTTTCCACGTCGAGTCATAAAGTCCAACAAAGTCAATCATTTCGCCACCAAATTCAATTGGCTCCATCTTTTCAAGGTGTTCCTTTTTACCATATAGTACACCTATTCCTGTTGGTCCGCACATTTTATGGCCTGAGAATCCTAAGAAATCTACATCCAAATCCTGGACATCGATTTTCATATGTGGTGCTGCTTGTGCCCCATCAGCTACCATTACAGCACCATTAGCATGTGCAATTTGAGCGATTTCTTTAATTGGATTAATCGTTCCTAATACGTTTGAAGCCATTGACACCGACACAATTTTTGTTTTAGGCGTAATAGTCGCACGTACCTTCTCCAAGTTAAGTGTGCCATCTGCTTCAAGTTCAATGTATTTCAGTGTTGCATTTTTTTCCTTTGCTAGCTGCTGCCAAGGAATAATATTAGAGTGGTGCTCCATGTGAGTAATGACAATTTCATCACCCTCAGCAACATTAGCACGACCATAACTTGCTGCTACTGTATTTAAAGCGGTTGTAGTACCACGAGTAAAGATAATTTCTTGTGTCGATGTAGCATTGATAAACTTACGAACTTTTTCACGTGCTCCTTCATACTTGTCAGTAGCACGATTTCCTAATGTATGCACACCACGGTGAACATTGGAATTATCGAATTCATAATAATGCTTCATTGCTTCGATCACTTGAATAGGTTTTTGAGAAGTGGCTGCACTATCAAGGTAAACAAGCTTATGACCGTTTACTTCCTGATTTAAAATTGGGAAATAGCTTTTAATGTCTTTATTCATCATTAGCGAACTTTCCTTTCAATAACCTCCGTCAGTTGCTTTTGAACGCCCTCGATTGGTAATTGCGTAACAACTGGCGCAAGGAATCCATGGATAACAAGGCGCTCTGCTTCTGCTTTTGAGATACCACGACTCATTAAGTAGTACAGTTGTAGTGGATCAACTCGACCAACAGATGCTGCGTGTCCTGCTGTTACATCGTCTTCATCGATTAATAGAATTGGGTTTGCATCGCCACGAGCTTTTTCAGAAAGCATTAATACACGTGATTCTTGTTGTGCATCAGCTTTTGTTGCACCGTGTTCGATGTAGCCAATACCATTAAAGATTGATTGTGCTGCGTCTTTCATCACACCATGCTTTAAGATATGACCGTTTGAGTTTTTACCCCAGTGACGAACTTCAGTAGTAAAGTTAAGTTTTTGTTCACCGCGACCAACAACTACTGTTTTTGTATCAGCATGAGAACCGTCACCGATTAGATGTGAAATATTTTCAGAAATAGTATCTGAATCATTCATTAAGCCAAGAGCCCAATCTACTTTCGCATCACGAGCTAGTCGAGCGCGACGATTAACATAAGTAGTAAATCCTTTTGCAAGTACATCAACAGCACCGTAAGTTACTTGTGCATTATCTTGCACTACTACTTCTGCAATAATATTTGCTTGACCTTTTGCTTCTTCAACTGTTGAAATATATGTTTCAACATACGTTACAGCTGAATTTGCTTCAGCTACAACTAACACGTGGTTATATAAAGAAGCTTCTGCGTTATCGTTTAAGAATACTACTTGAAGCGGCTGTTCGATAATTACATTTTTCGGTACATATACAAACACACCACCATTTACAAGTGCCGCATGAAGCGCTGTTAGCTTATGCTCATCAACTTTTACTGCTTCTGTCATAAAGTACTTTTTAACAAGCTCATCATGTTCACGAATCGCTGTTAAAATATCTGTAAAAATAACACCTTTATCAGTAAGTTCCTGTGATGTTTTAATGAAAGCTGGTGTGTTATTGCGTTGAATATAAAGATTTTCTTGTGCCTCAAAATCAATTAAGCCTTTTGCTTCTTCTGGTAATACATCAAGTGAAGCGAATCCTTCACTGTCAACTGTATGAGTTGGGAAATTCACAAAATCCCATTTTGTAATATTTGTTCTGTCTGGTTTTGGCAAATCTAAACCAGTTACTTTGTCTAGTGCTGCCGCGCGAAGCTCTGTAAACCAAGCCGGTTCACCATTTGCTTCTGAGAACGAGCGCACGTCCTGTACTGTTACAGGCAAGTTAAGTTCCACTGTCATGCTAGTTCGTCCTCCCTCTTATGCTTCTTGTTCTTCTGTTTCTTCTTCGATACCTAATTCTTTTTTAATCCAGTCATAGCCTTCTGCTTCTAAACGTTGTGCTAATTCTTCGCCACCAGATTTAACAACACGACCTTGCATCATTACGTGTACATGGTCCGGTGTAATGTAGTTAAGTAGGCGTTGGTAGTGAGTGATCATTAAGCAACCGAAGCCTTCTCCACGCATTGCATTGATACCTTTTGATACAACTTTAAGTGCGTCAATATCAAGACCAGAGTCAATTTCATCTAAAATCGCGAAAGTTGGTTTAATCATCATTAATTGAAGAATTTCGTTACGTTTTTTCTCACCGCCAGAGAAACCTTCGTTTAAATAACGTTGTGCCATATCTTCATTCATTTCAAGGAATTCCATGTTTTTATCTAATTCACGGATAAATTTCATTAGTGAAATTTCATCGCCTTCTTCACGACGTGCATTAATAGCTGAACGTAAGAAATCAGCATTTGTTACACCAGCGATTTCAGAAGGATATTGCATTGCTAGGAATAGACCTGCCTGAGCACGCTCGTCTACTTCCATTTCAAGTACGTTTTCGCCATCAAGTTCAACTGTACCAGAAGTTACTTCATATTTAGGGTGACCCATGATTGCAGAAGCTAGTGTAGATTTACCCGTTCCGTTTGGTCCCATAATTGCGTGAATTTCATTTGTATTGATAGTAAGGTTTACGCCTTTTAATATCTCTTTCCCGTCGATTTCAACGTGAAGATCTTTAATAACTAAAGTTGACATGAAAATACCTCCATAGTGTGTTCAGTGAATGGTGAACCATTCCTTAATTATCATCATTCTAATCTTAACTGAAAATCGTTCTCTATGCAAACCATTTCAATCACTTTCATTCTCTTCTGATATAATCCTTAAAAACAAAGACTTTGTAAGCATTTTCAGATTATTGCCAATCATTATTGACAATGAGAATCGACTTCCTTCATTTTCAATAAATCAGATCTAATTGAGAATGAATTTCATCTAGCAACATAGTGGAAACCTCGCAGGAAGCGTTAATTGTAGCGGTTTTGTGACAGTTATGCATAAATAACAATACCTATACTATAACCTTTTTCATTAGAATGGAATCAATTAAGGGAAAGAAATCAAGGAAGTATGATTTTATCGGAAACTTATTCTGCTTATGACCAAGATTCAGGGATGACATTAGTAATAAGAACATATGCCATGTATATACGTTGATTGGAGTGGAGGCTGGGCGACTCCTTTGGGATCAGCGATAGTAGAACGGCTCATCGGACGTCCCTAGGAAGCTTTACTCTGTGCGAAAGCGAAGCGTCAGCGACAAAGCGCCTAGCCGGAACGGAAATCAACCACACGTTATGATGATGGGCCTTAATCGATTTAAACATCTGTTTTATTTACAATCATTTCTCATCTTAAATAGTATATAATTGAGGTATAATCAATCGTATTTTTCGATTAATAGAGGTGAATATCTAGTGGAGTTACGTCAATTACGTTATTTTGTTGAAGTTGCTGAACGTGAACACATTTCTGAGGCTGCTGAACATCTTCATGTTGCTCAATCTGCAATTAGCCGACAAATTGCTAATCTAGAAGATGAATTAGGCACAGCACTTTTTGAACGGGTAGGACGAAATGTTAAATTGACACCGATTGGAAAAACGTTCCTTGAGCACACAATTACCGCTCTGAAAGCCATTGATTTTGCCGCAAAGCAAGTAGAAGAATATTTAGATCCGGCTAAAGGTACGATAAAAATCGGTTTCCCAACAAGCTTGGCTAGCTATGTATTGCCAACTGTTATTTCAGCCTTCAAACGTGAATATCCAAATTTGCAATTCCAGCTCCGTCAAGGCTCCTATCGCTTTTTAATTGATGCAGTCAAAAATCGAGAATTAAATTTAGCATTTTTAGGCCCTCTTCCACCGAAGGATGAAGCGATTCAATCAACAATTTTGTTTACTGAAAATATCGCCGCTTTACTACCAGCAAAACACCCATTAGCTAAAAGGGAAAGTATACAACTCGCTGATTTACGCAACGACTTATTTGTCTTATTCCCAGATGGCTATATTTTACACAAAGTGGCTATGGATGCCTGTCGAGCTGCCGGCTTCTTGCCAAACGTCATCTCTGAGGGGGAGGACTTAGATGCACTAAAGGGTCTTGTCGCTGCAGGTATTGGGGTCAGCTTATTACCAGAAAGCTCCCTGTATGATTCAGCTGCCCGCTTCACAGTAAAGGTGCCAATTAAATCACCTACGATTCCAAGAACAGTCGGCATCATTTCACCCGTAAATCGTGAAATTGCACCATCAGAAAAAATATTTTTAAATTTTGTTACGAACTTCTTTTCACGCCTTTCTCAATTCCAATAAAAAAATCGCCAGCTACGGCGATTTTTTTGGTTTATGTGATTCTTTCCGTCAGATGGCTGTTCTATCCGTCGCTTTGGTGATTCTTTCCGTCATTCTTGCCTTTCTTTCCGTCGCTTTGATTTTCATTTGTCACTTCGGCTCTACTTTCCGTCGTTCTTGCCTTTCTTTCCGTCGCTTTAATTTCCATCCGTCACTTCGGCTCTTCTTTCCGTCGCTCTGGCTTCCATCCGTCACCTTGGCTCTTCTTTCCGTCGCTCTCGTATTTCTATCCGTCAATTCAGCTCTTCTTTCCGTCGCTCTGGTTTCCATCCGTCACTTTGGCTCTTCTTTCCGTCGCTCTCGCATTTCGATCCGTCACTTCAGCTCTTCTTTCCGTCGCTCTGGTTTCTATCCGTCGCTTTGGCTCTTCTTTCCGTCGCTCTCGCATTTCGATCCGTCAATTCAGCTCTTCTTTCCGTCGCTCTCGCATTTCGATCCGTCACTTCAGCTCTTCTTTCCGTCGCTCTCGCCTTTCCATTCGTCACCTTGGCTCTTCTTTCCGTCGCTCTGGTTTCCATCCGTCACTTTGGCTCTTCTTTCCGTCGCCTCGGCACTTCTATCCGCCACTCCGACGTTTCTATCCATCACTCAGCATGTACTAATTCGTTTTTTTGTTAAAACGATCCACAATCATGGCTAATGCACCATCTCCAGTTACATTTGTAGCTGTACCAAAGCTATCTTGCGCTAGGTACAATGCGATCATCAGTGCAACCATTGTTTCATCAAAGCCGAGCATTGTTTGCAGCAAACCAATCGCTGCCATAACAGCGCCCCCTGGGACACCTGGTGCGGCAACCATCGTAATACCTAACATAAAAATAAAGCCTATATATTGTGCAAAACTTATATCCATACCGTTCATCATCATTACACCTAAAGAGCATGTCACTAATGTAATTGTACTGCCCGATAAATGAATTGTTGCAAACAATGGGATTGTAAAGTTCGTTACTTTTTCTGAAGCGCCCGTTTTTTGTGCTTGACGCAATGTAACTGGAATTGCCGCTGCTGAAGATTGTGTGCCCAATGCTGTAAAATACGCAGGAAGCATAGTTCGAAGTAACTTAAGAGGGTTTTTCTTATTTAAAATTCCCGCAGCTGTATATTGAACGAGTAATATTACCCAATGCATCACAATTATTAGTACGAATACAATTGCGAAAACAGATAAGATTTTTGCTACTTGACCACCAAATGTCATGTTCAAGAAGATACCGAAAATATGGAATGGTAAAAGTGGAATAATAACGAATGATATCAATTTTTCAATGATAACATTAAACTCTTCAAAACCACGTTTCATAACATCACTTTGAATGGCAGCCATCCCAATACCTATAATAAACGCAAAAATTAGTGCAGCCATCACATCCATTAATGGTGGCATGTCAACTTTAAAAAATGCCTGCGCTAAAAATTCCTCCGGGTTTTTCATACTTTCCATTTCACCGTTTGCAATGAAATTAGGCAATACATTTCGCGCTACGAAAAAGGCGACTATACCAGCCAGTATTGTTGAGAAATAAGCAAAGAATGTTGCCAACCCTAATAATTTCCCTGAGCCTTTTCCAAGCTGGGCAATACCCGGCGCAATAAATCCAATAATAATAAGTGGTACAACAAAATTTAAAAAATTACCGAATAAACCATTAAATGTTGCAAATATACGTACAAATGGCTCTGACACGAAATTCCCAAGTATTACCGCTAACAAAATAGCGATAATGATTTTTGCCAATAGACCAAATTTTAGTTTCACTTGATTGTCCTCCTTACAAAAACAACTGTCTTCCCTGAATGTATATTAGTAATTTATCATAAATTGTTGCTCTAATAAACCGTTTGATAAATAGACAGAATCGAAGAATTATTGTTTATAATCTAAAAATAATCTCGACCTCGTTCTCAGAAAAGATAAAAAACCTTAAAGCAGACAAGTACAATGTGTCTACTTTAAGGTTCCTTTTCAATTTACTACTATTACATAGAGAATTTGTAGCTTAGCACAGGATTAGCTTCATTCGTTACGTTCAAGTTGTACGCTAGTCTCAAATAACCAAAACATTAACTGCTGCTGATTTTCGGATTCCACTTTCCTATTTAGTGAGCTGTAATCCTTCCTCTGTACTCACTGGTAAAATTGAATCTTTACCTAACCCATTAATATATTTCATAATCTGTTCTAAAATTTCTGGCGTTGTTTCATACTCTTCCAATCGCTCTTCTGTAATACCGTGCAACATAATAATAACCCAAGATTTCTCAGCAACCGCTTTATCAATCCATTTTTTCACATCCGAAAATTCTGTTGTATTTGTAATAGCATATGATTTTAGCCAGTACGGATCATAATTATTAGGTATATTCGTTTCTCTACCTAATACACGTATACCGTCAAAATATTGCATAGCAATTTTCCGTATTTCTTCATTATAATCGGAATAAGGAATCGCAACCGTTGAAACAACACCTTTACCTAGTAAAGACTCGATTGTTTTTATGCTTTCAGAAAATTCATAATGAATATCGCCCACAGATTTTTTTGTTAGGAATTGATGATTTTGTGTATGAGATGCAATTTCTAAACCTAAATCATGTGCAACCCATACTTGAGATGGTGTCATATAAATCTCATCACCTGAGTACAACTTATTACCGATAATATTAAAAGTTCCCGGCATATTATATTTCGAATGAAGTGGTAGTGCCTTATCATACCAATTTCGATAGCCATCGTCATAGGATAGGGTTACAAGTGCCTGTCCATGATAATCAGAAGTATTTAAAGGCGTGATTTTTTTAATACTTTCGATCGCAAAATTGGTCGTAAAAATCAACTTAAAACTATTTTTCAAACGCTTTGATTTATCATTTTCAATATCAGTTTGGACATTTAACGTATATGTCGTATAGTTTTCATATGGTTTTTTAGGCTTCACTTTGACTTTATTCTTATTAATCTCTAATGTAATCGGAAAATCATTTCCCGCTTCATCTTTAATCGTAATTGACGAGCTAGTAATCGATTCTTTATTAATTGGATGGTTAAATGTAATCGTCCATTCCTTATTTAAATCTGCAATTTCTTTGTGCTCTACCAAAGATTCGGCTTTTGTTATAGTAATACCATTTATGCAAAAAAGCACAAATGGTATCGCTAATACAACGATCAGCTTTCTCCACTGAATCAATCGTTCTCTCTCTCCTTTAAACCACTATTCAAACCTCTTAAATGTTTCTTGCATAATTCCATAGGATTTTTTTAAGCGTTCTTCAGTTTTAGGCATATTCCAATTATCCCATGTAAAACTATGCAATTGATTAAGTTCACCTTTTTCAATTTCTGGCAACGAAGAGACAACCTCATGCTTATCATTCACAAACAATGCACCTATATTTATTTCATCTACAAAAACTGATACTTCTCCGTTTTCTTTATAAAAATCCCCTATAAATTCTTTATGACTAGGATCCTTTGATTGAAGAAGTAACCAAGGAATACGTAATTCTATCGTTCCGTCGTCGCTCCAATTATAATCGACAAGTGAATTATAATTCTCTGCCTCCGGATTACCATTCCCCTCTATTAATTTGCCTGTTTCATATGCTTCAAAAGGTACAGCTATATCCCGTTCTGGCAAGTATAGCTCCTTATTTAAAGCATAGTAAATCGGATTGAACGTAGTGTTATCCTTCATAACGTTTGGAGATGGAATGTCGATAAGCTTTAATTCATGCCCATATAAATAAGAATAGAAATCATAATACGGGTCGATGACAATACGTGACTCCTTATTCTTATTAAGCTCGACAACAAACTCAATACCATTCCTGAACGTTACTCCTTTCAAATCAGATTTGGCTGTTTTTCCTTGATTCGGAATAACATCTAATAGAATTTGAGTAGAAGATGTTTTATTGAGTAAATCTCCTTTTAATTGAAGGTACAAGTATCTTTCATCATAATCCACGCTCATTGCGGGCTTGTTTTTTTGTTGTTCATATAAGGGAGGAGCTTTCCATTCTGACGTATCTCCGTCAACCTGAACCTTATGCCGATCAAAGCTTAGTAAACCAAATTGTTGTTCATTTGTTTGTGCATTAGACCAATAAGGGCGTTGGTTTGGATTATCATAGTCCATCGTATTCCATGTACGTTTAAACCACTCATCTTGCCAGGTAAATACTAATCCGCCCAGTAAATCCTCTGCCATAATATCCTCAAATAGATGGGTTAATATTTCACCTTGTTCCTGCTCTGAGACAAATCCTTGAGTCCAGCCGTACGGATTATCATGGGTTAAACCACGTGAACCAGGAATTCCAAACTCAGCGATTAATATCGGCATACGATGTGCAGCGTGTAAATCTGCTAAATAAGCTGCATAACTATTTTTTTCTCCACGATGATCCACATACGACAAGTATTTTTGATCATAGTTAAAGAAATCTGGGTAGTATGGATACACATGGTACGATGCAAATTGACCTGTTTGTTTCGCCAACCCTTTTGTATAAATAACATTCGGATTAACACTTGCAATATCTTCATCTGTATTCGGCTCAGATGGATGATCTAATAAATCTGTTGTAACCCAGTTTGTAAAGCTCATAGGGTGCATCCAGCCATAATTATTTTGCTCATATTGCGTAAGGTAATCCATTTGCTCTGCAAGCCAATACTCAAATGGGGAAGCATCTTTCGTTTCGAAATAAACACCATCATATTGTCCAATATTTGCATGCTTTTCATTTGTTCCGTTTACCATATGAGGGTACCATTCAATACCAATAACCCAACCGATTATATACTGAGAAACATCCGTATCATAATAACCAGAAGCATGTCCTACTTCGTGTTCTACATATTTATTACCGTGAATAACATCTACAAGGGTTTTCATTTCTGCTCGGAATTTCTCAAGCGTTGCAGGGTCATAAGCATCTAAAGTTTCCTCTAAACCTTCTTCTTCAATCCACACTCCATGTAGTACATATAAAGGATTTTCTGCTTCTTCATTATATCTTTTCAAAGCTCTATAAAAGCCAGGTGGATGTAACGTATAGACTCGAATTGTATTGGCATTCATTTCACCAATCTGTTGGAACCAACGATAATATTCATCCTCCGTAATAGCTGCCTCTCCAGGGAAATAACCGGGTTTTGCCATACCTAGATTAACGCCTTTAAGGGTGATCGCTTCCCACTGTCCATCTTTTAAGATTTCAAATGTTTGATCATTAATACGTGCATTATAACCTAATTTATTTGTTGCTGAATTGTCAGCTTTCTGCTTAACTTCTTTTTTCTCGAAGTCTTCCAAAATAGACTTCATCATCGGTACATAGGCTGACCAATAAAAATCATCATCTGAAAAATGTTGTAAAACTTTATAGACTGATGCTAGCCCTTTCATCTTATAGAAAAATGGCACTTTATTCATATCATTAAAATCGCCTGCAAAATAATAATTCGTAGCGTTTTTTTGTTCACCTGAAACAACTGCTGCGAATGAAAGGGGAATATCATGTTTATTTAATAATTTTTTACCTTCATTCGTTAAACTCCACTCATAATTCGCTAAAACATCTTGCTCATTTTCCGCGGTAACAATATCAAACCAGTAATCATAACGAGGGCTTGATGAAACATCCAAGAACTTTTGTCCTTCTTTAGTGAAGTTAAGATAAATACCTTCTTTATCAATATGTTTATTGAATTCTAAAACAATAACCTCATCTGTAAAGTCATTCACTAATATGAAGCCCCCACCTTCATATTTCCAGTCATCCTCAAATTTATCAACAACCCATTGTGGAATTTCATTATTTTTTCTATAGTCTAATTCTTCAAAATAGCGACCAATCCAGCCAGTCCAATCTATTTTCAAATACTCTAGCACTTGATTTCGAACTTCTGGAGACGTTGGTGATGCAATAGAGTTAAATTCTGCTATAAATAAACTTTTTTCTTCACTAGTTAAACGTTTCATAATAGCATCCCATTCTTGCGATTCTAATCCACCAACAATTTTCTTTGACCGTGCCCCCAATCTTTCTTGCTTTGGGTTAAGATCATCTTCATAGACACCATACGTATCTGCTAAATAGATTGCATCATAACCTTTGTAATTTTTTGGCATTTCAGAAGTAGACACACTGTTATTTTTTACATCTGGAATTGTACCAAAATAATCTTCGGACTCATCATATTGGTCTTCTTTATGTTCATACTTCAAATAATTTAATAGCCAAGTTAACCCTAAATGCTCTCGATATGAATCATCCTTCACTGTTTTATCAATAATTGCAACATTCAGTTGTTTATTAGGTGACACAAACCAAAGAGCTATTGGTATCACTATAAGTAATAGCACTACTATTATTCCCAAATAAATACGTTTCATATCGATTCTTGCTCCTTGCTTGAAATACCTTTACGATCCATTTTGCCCCACTCTCGTCTTCTTACTAAAAAGTTTAAAAGACCTTCACAGCGCCAAATGAGTGTAATGGGACGATACCAAAAAATTTCTGTGAAACTTAATAACATCATACGTATTAAATCAGCAACCTTGAACGTTTTATTTTTGCTCCATGCTTCAAATAACACAGCCATCATTGAAAATACAACACCATAAAGTACAAATGTTAAAAGTAGCAAAATGGCTATCTCATAATAGATATCACCTAAGAAAAAAGCACAAACAATATAAATATACCCACCTAGTTCAATAATCGGCCCTAAACCTTCTACGAGCCAAAAATACGGGAAGGATAATAACCCAATACCGCCATATCTCGGATTTAAAGTCATTGTTTTATGATTCCATAAACTCTCCAATAACCCTTGATGCCATCTCCTTCTTTGTCGCCTTAAAACAGCCATCGTTTCTGGTGCCTCTGTCCAACAAACAGGGTTCTCTACAAATTCAATACGTTTTTTTTCTTTCTTTTTACGGATATATCGATGCAGTTTTACTACAAGTTCCATATCTTCACCAATCATACTTTTAGTATAACCACCTGCTTCTACTACCCATTTTTTTGAAAACACACTAAATGCACCTGAAATAATTAAAACCAAGTTAAATTTACTTAATGTAATTCGTCCTATCAAAAAAGCTCTAAAGTATTCAATAATTTGCATCGTAACTAAATAATTTTTAGATACGTTTGTTTCTAATATGGAGCCAAGTTGCATATTCATTCCATTGGCTATTTGAACATTTCCTCCTGCCGCAATTACCTCACCATCAGATAAGGCAATTGGCTTCATTAAACGCAATAAAGATGTACTCTCCAAAATTGAATCTCCGTCAACAGAGCAAAAATAAGGATATTTTGCAACATTAATACCTACATTCAAAGCATCTGCCTTTCCACCATTCTCTTTCTCTACTAAAAAACAATTTGGGTGTATTTGTGATTGATAGATTTGAATAATGGGACTTGCTGGGATTTCCATTTTTATTACTTTTTCAATTTTTTTCATTTGAAATTGCTCAATAACTATTTCTTGAGTACGATCAGTAGAACCATCATTGACCATGATGATTTCAAATTCTGGATAGTGTAAACTAAGTAGAGAATGAATACTATCCACAATACCTACTTCTTCATTATAAGCAGGTATAATTACAGATACTGGCTTAGAATAGAACGCATCAATATACGTTTCATCCATTTCAGTTTGATCAAGCCTATATTCTTTTCGTAGCTTTAAAAGTGCGAAGAAGAACATAATCCCATACGTTACTATAACTAGTAGCATATAAATTATGATTAACCCGCCAAAAAACCACATTAAATAGTCAAGTATTATCATACTGCACG
This sequence comes from Lysinibacillus sp. RS11, assembly GCF_042019215.1. Lineage (NCBI taxonomy): Bacteria > Bacillati > Bacillota > Bacilli > Caryophanales > Bacillaceae > Lysinibacillus > Lysinibacillus sp. RS11. Next base: position 3,895,509 of record NZ_CP168124.1, read on the forward strand.
CATCCTTTTTTCTAATACTTCATTAGCCATATCAATTGCATATTGGTCATTTGTCGTTGCAATGAATTCTTTTAATCTCTGATAACCTCGTGGATCTTCAATGATCGTGCTTGCTGCTTGTGATCGTACCCACCAATTACTATCCTGTAACAATTTTTCTAAATGCTCGGCAGTATATGTTAAAGGTGCATATTTAAATAATTTTGCGACCATTAATCTTTCTTCCCATATAGACGAATTGACAAATGGAATATACGTCTCTAAATTTCGGATAACGCCAAGTCTTTCAAGTCCTCTAAGAGTACGAATGCGAATTTCAGTATCCTCACTTACTAGTAATTCTTCAAGTCCCTCTATAACAGCCATACTGCCCTTTGCTGCAATTGTATCAATCAATGCATATTGTGCTGCTTGTTGTAAATTCTCTATCTTTTCCATAAGTCGTTGAAGCATCTCTACTTCTAAATATGAGAATAACTTTTTATATTCACTTTCTGAAAAAGAATAATTACATAGCAATATTTCTTGTATAAATTTTTCTTTTTCAAGAATAGAATATATTTTTAATAGCTGAAATACTTCTATAGAATGTTTGTGTTTAATCGATACTTCGCAAGTACCGATAAGCTCTTGTATATGAAAATCAGCAATGCGGTACATGGCATTCATTTTCCTACTCCAGTTTCTGGATTTTAATTCATTTTGGTAATATTCCTTTAAATACATCTGTGTAAAAGTATAGATTTTTTGTTGAATAATTGGATTGGATATATTTCTTAAATACGATAAAAATATGTGTTCTACCGCTAATATTTGATATTTATTTTTAGGAATTAGCGTCACAGCAAATTGGTCGTCGCCTAGAAAGTACCCCTGCCAAAGTATTTTTGTATTTTGTATATACTTTTCCATCTCATGATTCTTTTTTTCTTCGTTTCTTTTTTGATAAATTAAATAAATCATTGCTACACCACAAAACCCTAAGAGAATAGCAATAATATACAATAACAATTGAATAGATAATTCAATCATAATCATAACCTCGCAAATGTTCTTTTTAATTGTGCTTGAAATAAATTTAAATCAAATGGCTTAATTAAATACTCATCAACGCCACTTTCATATGCGTAAATCATATCTGACTGAGATTTTCTATTTGTCATCATATAAATAATAAATTTCTTTTGATTAGCCATTTGCCTTAATGTATGCAAAACATTAAGGCCATTTTTACGAGGTAAAATATCATTCATAATGACGATATGCGTATGTCCAGATAAATACCAATCTGACTGTAAAAATTCGTATCCATCTGAAAAAACTTTTGTTTCCAATTGAAAGTGATCTAGTATCATTTTTTGAACTGTCAATTCTAATACTTCGCTAAAAATAGCATTTTCCTCTAAAATACTGACTTTCACTCTTTTAATTGGCTGTGCCTTATAGCTCGTCACGATTTCGATTTCCCAAGGTTCCGATAGTTGACTTAAAACTTCAAACTGTTTATCTATTAAATCTTCAAACATTACTTGATCATTTTTAATCTCTACAATGATTCCCTGCAATGTAAAAGCTGAATCGATTTTAGTAGGGAAGTTCTCATTTTTTACGAGTTGAAAAATTCGATTTAAAAACGCTTTTCCCTCCTCCTCACCATTTTGTGGTAGCAAAATTCCCCATCGTAAATTTCCCTCTAACTTAAAAAGCATATCGGTGTTCCGAACTTCGGATACAAAAAAATGAGCAATTTGTTCTTCTAATTTTTCAATCACATTAATTTGATGGGAATCAGCCACAGTTGCCTTTAAAAAAATTACTGTCATTTCCATATGTGAACGAATAACATTTGCCTTTAATACATCAAAAAGTGGTACAATATCACTTTCTTTCAAAATTTTTACTTTTTGTGTAGCTTTAATTAAAGTGTCCATCCTATACTCCTCTTACATTTTTTTAATATGGTATTTGATTGTTCTGTAAAACTATCATGATCAATAGATAGTTTTCATAGTTTCATACGATTTTCTTATTTTTAAGTTCACTTATTGAAGTGCGGGAATCCATTACTGTAAAATTAAATAGAATATATTCCACAAAAAATTGATGATTACTAATACAATATCCGCTATAACAAATTTGTATAGACTCAATCATCTAATCCACCCTAAAATAAACTTAGTTTTATCAAATGAGTATAACTGCTTCTAGAACTTTCTACATAGAGGTACAAGCATTCTGTAGCTGACGCTTTGCTTTCGCAGCAAAACATCTACTGAAGGAAGATAAAAAATAGTTAACGGTCACACGAATATATACAAGATATTTTTCCTTAGTAATATGTGCTTCTTGGAGATAAAGATAAAGGTAGGATATTGCTTTTTACTCGATTTCGTTATGTGCTTTTTCAACGTTTTACAGTATATCATATTAGAATCCTTTTTTAAGGATATCAGTTCAAACTAAACAAATTCTAAACAAATCAAAAATTTCAAAAATTCCATAGGATAGAATGAAAAAATTTGCTACTTTCTCCACATAAGCTGAAGAAGTTTTACAGATTATTAGCTCATCACCATAACGTGTGGTTAATTTTCGTTCTGACTGGGCGTCCAGTCTTCACTCCAATCAACCTATAAACATGGCGTCTTAACAAATGTCATCCACAACTTTTGGTGATGAGCCTGATTATTTCCTTTTATGACAATGAACAAATAAAGGAAAAATGCCTGTTTATTGCTGATTACAAGACAACTTTATCTCGGTTAATTAAATAGCCGATAAGATATTTATGGTCGCATTTCAATCCAACTTTCAAGATGGTGGATGGCTCAATCCCTCTCTATTTTTACAAAAAAATGAGGCTGGGACAGAACTAGATTATTTCGAAAAATAGCGAAATCAGATATTAACTTTTCGCTTCAATGAGTAGAGTGTTCCTTCCTAAATCAAAAAAAATGTTAGACCAATGCAATCGGTCTAACATTTTTTCTTTTTGTCCCAGCCTCATTTCATCCACTGAATAAGGATAAATTATTTAACTGGAACCACCGCGCCTCCCCACTTTTTAACGATGAAGTCTTGGATTTCTTTAGACGTTAATACTTCTACTAATTTTTTAATTTCTGGTTTTGTTTCATCACCAGCGCGTACTGTAATAATGTTGACATATGGAGACTCTTTATCTTCAAGAGAAATAGAATCTTCCATTGGATTTAGACCGTTGTCGATTGCGTAGTTAGAATTGATAAGAACTGCATCACCTTCATTATTTTCATACATTTGTACAAGCATTTCAGGAGCTGTATTTGCATCAAATTTGAACTTTTTAGGGTTTTCTTCGATATCTTTAAGCTCAGCAGATGTTTTATCTACCCCATCCTTTAGTTTAATTAAGCCCTTAGCTTCTAATAATGAAAGCATGCGCCCGTGGTCTGCAACAGAGTTAGAAAGTAAAATTGTTGCACCCTCTGGTAGATCATCAAGAGATTTATACTTTTTAGAGTAGATACCGATTGGCTCGATATGAATACCACCAGCGTTTACAAAATCATATCCTTTATCTTTAATTTCCTTCTCTAAATAAGGGATATGTTGGAAGTAGTTTGCATCAATTTCTTTACCTTCTAAATCTTGGTTTGGCAATACATAGTCTTGATATGTTTCAATTTCAAGATCGATGCCTTGTTTAGCTAAGATTGGTTTTGCTTGTTCTAGAATAACCGCGTGAGGTACATTTGAAGCACCTACTTTTAATGTTACATTTTCTTTACTGTCTGTTCCGTTTGTATCTTCTTTTTTACCAGCACCACAAGCAGCTAAAGCTAGTACCAATACTGATAAGAATAATCCTGCTAATAATTTCTTCATTTTATTACACTCCTTTAATCTTGTTTAAATATGTTAGTGGTATAAAACCAAAATAACCCTGTAATTCTTAGCGTTTATCGGTTTTCGTTGTAATCATATCGCCAATCCATTGAATGATAAATACAACTACTAAGATCAAAATAGTCGCCATTAATGTCACATCTTCATGATTACGTTGGAAACCGTCTAAGAAAGCTAAATTCCCCAGACCGCCTGCACCGATAATACCTGCCATCGCAGTATAACCAACAAGTGCTACGGCAGTAACTGTTATACCTGAAATAAGTGCTGGTAACGATTCTGGAATTAATACTTTCCAAATAATTGTTGACGTTTTAGCCCCCATTGAACGAGCTGCTTCAATAACACCCTTATCGATTTCACGTAATGCTATTAATACCATTCGTGCATAGAATGGTGCAGCACCAATAATTAATGCTGGTAAAGCTGCGTTCGCTCCGCGAATTGTGCCAAGTAAAAATTTCGTAAATGGAATTAACAAAATAATTAATACAATAAATGGAATAGAACGAAAAATGTTAACAATCGAATTTGTCAAAAAATTCACAATTTTATTTGCCCATAGTTGGGTTGGACTTGTTAAAAATAGTAAGATCCCAATTGCTAAGCCAAGTATAAATGTGATAACTGTAGAGATCGTTGTCATGTACAGTGTTTGATACGTAGCTTCCCACATTTTTTCCCAGTCGACATTCGGAAAGAGACTAGTTAGCATTTGCAATCACCTCCGTTTGTACTTCGACTGTATTTAAGTAGTTAAGTGCATCCCCAACATTATCCTTTGAGCCGTTTATTTGCACAATAAGTGTACCGTACGCACCATTTTTCGTTTGCGAAATATTACCATGTACAATGCTTACTTCCACATCAAACTGTTTCACAAGATGTGAAATGACAGGCTGCTCTGTTTTTTCTCCTACAAAGATCAGCTTTACAAGTTGTCCAGTAGGGTAATTTGCTTTAATTTGAGCCACAGTTTCCTGTGTTTCTTTCGTATCTGTAATTTGAGAAACGAATTTTTTCGTAATGGTAGCTTGCGGTGCTTGGAATACTTGTAATACCTCACCACGTTCTACAATTTCTCCGGCTTCCATAACCGCTACACGATGACAAATTTTGCGAATAACGTGCATTTCATGTGTAATTAATACGATCGTTAGACCTAATCGTTCATTAATATCGACAAGTAGATCAAGGATAGCATCTGTTGTCTCCGGATCGAGTGCAGATGTTGCCTCATCGCATAATAATACCTCTGGGTTATTAGCAAGCGCACGAGCAATACCTACACGTTGCTTTTGTCCCCCGGATAGCTGTGATGGATACGCCTTAGCACGCCCCCCCAAACCAACAAGTGTGATCAATTCATTCACTCGTGCTTCACGTTGTGCCTTTGGAACACCTGCGATTTCTAGTGGGAAAGCGATATTTTCCTCAACAGTTCTTGACCAAAGTAAATTAAAATGCTGGAAAATCATACTTACCTTTTGTCTAGCATCTCTGAGCTTTTGCCCCTTTATAGATGAAAATTCTTGATTGTTAACCGTCACCGTACCAGTTGTGGGCTTTTCTAAACCGTTTAATAAACGAATCATCGTACTTTTACCCGCGCCACTATAGCCGATAATGCCAAAAATTTCACCTTTATTGATAGAAAGATTGACGTCTTTGACTGCAGTTAATTCGCCATTCGCGGTTTTGTATTTTTTTGTAATATTCTGAAGTTGAATCATAGCGAATTCTCCTTTTCTCATATCAATTATGCCCCGGCATAATAGCGTCTTCCGCCGAAGGCATTGGGCCAACGTGATGTTGGTCACTCAGTCGTGTGTTGAAAGTAGTTAAAAAGACCCCTTCACTTATAGACAAGTAGAAGGGGTCACGTAATTATACGCTAAACCGTTCTCTCATCTTTCAAAGATAAACCTTTGAGTGATTTGGCACCTTTTCACTTTGTGATGGTTGCCGGGCTTCATAGGGCACTTCCCTCCGCCACTCTTTATAAGAGTTCGATATATTTATATTTTTTAGTATATTCGTACTTTATCACGCTATCAAAGTTCAGTCAATTGATTTTTTTAGCAATTCGTATAAAAATGGTACGGATTGAAACGCATATACCTTTTCTGTTACTTTTCCGCCATCACAGACGAGTAAACATGGTACACTTTCGATTTTATTATCAAAAGCTATGTGCTCTATAAAATTAATATTCGCTTTACCAACCTGTAGCTGCGGCAGCAATTGCTCGACAATCGTCATCATTTTCGATGCAACTGCACACGTTCCACACATAGGCGTATATAAATAAAAGGCAGCCTTTTCACCGGACTGTACAGCCGTATCCCACTGCTCTTTTGACCATTCTTCCATCTTTTCACGCAACCTTACAAAATATATTCATTATGGATTGAGAAGTGTGCACGCAGCAATATCATCGCTAACACCTTTCTCGGAGTTGTCTCAACTTCCTTATATGTCGGCATCGTACGTAAATGCTCAGCCTCTGGATAATGTCTGTCCATTAATGCCCGTAGCTTATCACCCGATGTATCTGCATCAAAAAATGTATATAGCTCACAGCCCTCATATGGATCGAGTAACTCTTCTAATTGATGCACACCAATTGTACCATTCGTACAAAGTATTATAACATCCTCACTTAAAATAGGTTTAATTTGAAGTTTATCCGAACGCCCTTCGACAATTAAGCATTTTCCCTCGAACATCACGCCACCCCCATTAGACATATCCCTTATAGCTCATTATATCCATTATGCTCTGTCGGTGATCATATAAGACACCCATTGATAAGGGACTACAACGGCTTTTGTCTCCCCAACTAAAGTGGAAAATGATCAAAGATAATAAAAAACGCCGGTGATTTCCGACGTTTTTTTATTAGGGCTTGTCTTATTCAGCAATCATTTCTTCGTATTGCTCAGCTGTCATAAGCTTTTCAACTTCTGATGCATCAGCAGGCTCTACAACGATCATCCATGCTTTTTCATATGGTGATTCATTAACGAATTCTGGGCTATCTTCTAAATCTGCATTTACTTCAACTACTGTACCTGAGATTGGTGCGTATAATTCAGAAACTGTTTTTACAGATTCTACACTACCGAATGGATCATCTGTTTTAATTTCGTCGCCAACTTGTGGAAGCTCAACGAAAACGATATCTCCAAGTTCAGATTGTGCGAAGTGAGAAATACCGATACGTACTTTACCATCTTCAAATTTTACCCATTCATGCTCTTCAGAGTAACGTAAGTCTTTTGGTGTGCTCATCAATAAACCCCTCCATAAAATATGTAGTATATTCACTTTCAGTTTGCCATACTTCACCTATAAAAACAAGGATAAATAGGGTTATTTCCAAGCTTGCTCAAAATCTGATTCTTTAAACCCTAAAGTAACTTTTTTCCCATCTGTTACGATAGGACGTTTAATCAGCATACCATCTGAAGCAAGCAGTTCAAGCTGCTCTTCTTCAGTCATGTCAGCAAGCTTATCCTTTAAGCCAAGCTCACGATATTTCATACCAGAAGTATTGAAAAATTTCTTTAATGGCAGTCCACTTTCTTGCCATAAATTTGTTAATTCATCCTTTGTAGGCGGTTGCTCGACAATATGTACCTCTTCGAATGAAATCTCATTGTCTTTTAACCATTTTTGAGCTTTTTTACAAGTTGTACATTTTGGATAATGAATAAATTGAATCGTCATTTAAAGGCTCCTCTACAATCATTTTTAGGAACTACATTTTCAGTGTATCCCTCATTTTCTGTAGTATACCATCATAACCGTTACGAACCAAAATGAAACTCATCCTGCCAAAGCGTGAGGTTGATTTCCGTTCTGGCTGGCGCTTTGTAGCTGCCGCTTCGCTTTCGCTACAGAAAACATTTGTTGCTGACGCTTTGCTTTCGCACAGATAAAACATTGCCGTTGACGCTTTGCTTTCGCGCAGACGAAACCCTTTTGCTATAAAACAAATGTCAGAGGATGCATGCTATGCGTATTAGTTGAATGAGAGTGAAGACTGCGCAACAAAGGATTCACACACAGTTTGTGTATGAATCCTTTTTTTGCTCTTTTGCAGGTGGATGTCGATAAAACTCATAAGTTGGGTGATAAATCGTGAAAGTTGGTCGATAAAAACCATCACGTCCTGTGATAACGCCTGTGACCAACATCGGTAAAGCGCCCAGCCTGGAACGGAAATCACCCCCTCATTTTGCAAGAGCTATACTTTTATTTTCAACAAAAAACCTGGCTATCACATGTCGGATAGCCAGGTTAAGTCTATTATTAAACTACATATTTTTCAGCTTCAATTAATTTAACAGAAGCTTCGCGTTTCTTCGCGATTAAGTTGTACGGATTGTTGCGCGTTAACTTACGTAGCGCAGACAATGTCATGCGGGCAGCGTCGCCGTCTGCTGAAGCAAGAATCGTATCTTTTGCTTCTTTTTCAATTTCTGCAAATGCTTCTTGGCAGAAGATTTGAGTGTAAAGTAATTTTTGATGCGCTTTTTCAACTCCGTCACGAGCAATCGCTTTTTCTGTACGTAATACAGCTGATTCCATAGCGAATAGTTGGTTTGCGATATTTGCAATATTCACCAATACTTCTTGCTCTTGATCAAGCTTTGCGCCGTAGCGTTGTGCTGCTAAACCTGATGCTAATACAGCAATTTTCTTCGCATTTTTCACAAGATACTTTTCTTGTGCTAGCGGCTCTGTGCCAACATCCTCAGGCATAAGCATGAGAAGCTCCTGTTGTAAATTTTGAGCGACTTGTAGTAATGGCAATTCACCTTTTAATGCCTTTTTCATAAATGTTCCTGGTACGATCATGCGGTTAATTTCATTTGTTCCTTCAAAAATACGATTAATACGAGAGTCACGATAAATGCGTTCCACTTCATACTCCGCCATAAAGCCGTAACCACCGTGTAATTGAACCGCTTCATCAGCAATGTAATCTAAAGTCTCAGAACCAAATACTTTCGCAATAGAACATTCAATAGCATACTCAGCAATTGCACTAGCAATAACTTTTCCTTGCTTTTGCTCATCTGGGCTTAGCTGGCTTAAACGATCCTCAAATAAACCTACAGTACGATAATTTAATGACTCAGACGCATATAATTGTGAAGCCATTGTCGATAATTTTTCTTTTGTTAGATTGAAATCAGACAGCTTCGTTTTAAACTGCTGACGTTGGTTTGTATATTGAATAGCAAGCTCTAATGCACGCTTCGAACCACCAATCGTTCCAACACCTAATTTATAGCGACCGATATTTAAAATATTAAAAGCAATAACGTGTCCGCGACCTACTTCACCTAAAAGGTTTTCTACAGGTACTTCTGCATCTTCAAGGATTAATGTACGTGTCGATGAAGATTTGATCCCCATTTTTTTCTCTTCTGCGCCAACTGAAACGCCATTGAAGGCACGATCAACGATAAATGCCGTGAATTTATCGCCATCAATTTTTGCATAAACGACAAATACATCTGCAAAGCCTGCATTTGTAATCCATTGCTTTTCACCATTTAAAATATAATGTGTACCTGCATCATTTAACTTCGCAGTTGTTTTTGCACCTAATGCATCAGAACCTGAACCTGGCTCTGTTAATGCGTAGGCAGCAATTAATTCACCTGACGCAAGCTTCGGTAAATACTTTTTCTTTTGATCTTCATTTCCAAAAAGTACGATTGGTAAAGAACCAATACCTACGTGTGCACCGTGTGTAATAGAGAAGCCACCAGCAACAGACATTTTTTCTGCGATTAATGCAGAAGAAACTTTGTCTAAGCCTAGACCCTCATATTCTTCAGGTACATCTGCACTTAGTAAGCCGAGCTCACCTGCGCTTTTTAGTAGACGAACTGAATGCTCAAATTCATGGTTTTCTAATTTTTCAACGACTGGTAACACTTCATTTGCAACATACTCTTCTGTTGTTTTAGCAATCATCTTATGCTCATCTGTGAAATCTTCTGGTGTAAATACACGATTTAATTCCACATCTTCAATAATAAATCCGCCGCCTTTAATGAAATCCGTTGTTTTTTCTGTCATTCTAAATTCCTCCCTATGCATCTATTGTTAATGGTTTTTTTTCCCGATATATAGAAAAGCTTGAAGCACCTTGTCCGGAGGCAACCAGAAACGCCGCACTCCAAGCTTATCTAGCGAAAATAAAGAAGTTAAAGAAGTTAAAGAATTTCAAATACTCCTGCAGCACCCATACCGCCGCCAATACACATTGTCACGACACCATATTTTTTACCTTGGCGCTTCAATTCATGAATAAGCTTTAATGTTAAAATGGCTCCTGTTGCACCAAGTGGGTGACCAACGGCAATTGCTCCACCATTGACATTTACTTTATTTTGGTCAATGCCTAAATGACGTACGACCTGTAAGGACTGTGACGCAAATGCTTCGTTAATTTCCCATAAGTCAATATCATCTATTGATAAACCTGCAATTTCAAGTGCTTTTGGTACTGCCACGATTGGACCAATACCCATTACCTCAGGAGGTACGCCACCAACTGCAAACCCTAAAAACTTAGCCATTGGTGTAAGCCCTTGCTTTTCAGCTTCCTCACGATCCATCACAAGTACTGCTGCTGCACCATCAGAAGTTTGAGAGGCATTACCAGCTGTAACACTTCCCTGTACATGGAAGGCTGGACGAAGCTTCGCTAAACCTTCTACAGATGTCCCTGGACGTACACCTTCATCCATGCTAAAAGTGAATTTTTTCACTTGTGGTTTGTTGTTATCATCTACATAATGCTGTTCCACTTCGATAGGTACAATTTCATCATTGAATTTACCTTCTTTAATCGCTTTTTCTGCAAGCTCATGTGAACGAACAGCAAATGCATCCTGATCTTCTCGGCTTACATTGTACTGACGTGCCACTTCCTCAGCCGTATGCCCCATCCCCATATAATATTGCGGAGCAGTTTCTGCTAAAGTTGGATTTAAGCGAGGTGTATTACCGACCATTGGCACCATACTCATCGACTCGACGCCACCCGCAAGAATCGCCTTAGAATGTCCTAGCATTACACGCTCTGCTGCAAAAGCAATTGCTTGTAAACCCGATGAACAGAATCTATTAATTGTCAGCGCTGGTGTTGTATCTGGTAACCCGGCAAGCGCTCCTATATTACGTGCTACGTTCATGCCCTGCTCAGCTTCTGGCATTGCACATCCTAAAATTAAATCGTCAATCGGACCTTCATAGCCCGCTCTTTTTAATGTTTCTTTGACAACGTCCGCTCCAAAATCATCTGGTCTAACTGTTGCTAAAGAACCCTTTTTTGCTTTTCCAATAGGAGTTCGTGCTCCTGCTACAATAACGGCTTCACGCATCGTATTAATCCCCCTTTGTTTCATGTGCAAGTATGGTTGATTTCGTCTTGAAATTAGTTACGCAGTGGTTTTCCTTTTAGAAGCATGTGTTGCATTCTTTGTTGAGATAAAGGATCTGCAACTAAGCTTAGGAACGCCTCACGCTCAAGGTTTAATAGGTATTGTTCATCTACTAATGTGCCATATGGAACTTTACCACCAGCAATGACATACGCTAATTTTTTAGCGATTTTTAAATCGTGTTCACTAATATAGCCTGATTCAAACATTCCTTGCGCACCGATTAGTAGCGTACCGTAGCCTGATGCACCGACTACAGGAACTTTCGTAGGTACAGGTGCTTGATAGCCTGCCTCATAAAGCGCTAGTGCAGCTTGTTTTGCATCATATAGTTGGTGATCTGGGTTAACAGAAATCCCATCAGCAAAGTTTAAGTAGTTATTTTCACGTGCTTCTTCGCCAGATGTCGAAACTTTTGCCATCGCAACTGCTTCAAATACTTTATTCGCAATATGTTGATAGTCTACCTCAACACCATTTGGTAGCCCTTTAAGGAACTTTTGGTATAGTGCCTTATTACCGCCGCCGCCAGGAATTAATCCTACGCCAACTTCTACTAAGCCCATATATGTTTCCATTGTTGCTTGAATATGTGCAGCTGGTAAGCAAACCTCTGCTCCACCACCAAGTGTCATAGCAAAAGGTGCTGCCACAACAGGCTTGCGAGAGTATTTAATCTTTTGCATCGCATCTTGGAATGCTTTAATAACGAAATCTAGCTCAAAAATATTATCATCCTGTGCTTCTACTAAAATCATTCCTAGATTCGCACCAACACAGAAGTTTTTCCCTTGGTTACCGATGACTAAGCCTTTATAGTTAGCTTCTACTTCATCGATCGCAAAGTTAATCATTTGAATAATGTCTAAGCCTATTGCATTTGATTGAGAGTGGAATTCAAGTAATGCAATTCCGTCACCTAAATCTATTAAACTAGCACCTGTATTTGATTTAATAACGCCATGTTTTTTCTTATAGCGTTTTAAGTTAATTTCCTTTTCATTAACTGGCACTTTAACGTATTCAGAGCCATTATAAAATGCTAGGTCACCGTCAATTTCCGAATAGAAAGTTTCAAAGCCGCTTGCTAACATATCTTTGACAAATGCCGGCACCTCACGACCCTCAGCCTCCATTTTGGCTACGGACTCTTTCACGCCAATTGCATCCCATAGTTCAAACGGACCTTGCTGCCAGCCGAAGCCCCATTTCATGGCATTGTCAATTGCAACAATATCATCAGCAATTTCACCGTGTAGCTGCGCCGAGTAAATCAACGTTGGAGCGAATATCCCCCATAGTAACTCTCCTGTACGATCCTTAGCATATGTTAATGCTTTCACTTTATTTGCTAACCCACGAGTTTGTTTTGCCATTTCGATAGATGGTGTTTTTAATTTTTTCACTGGGCTATACGTTAATGTGCTTGGATCAATTTCAAGTATTTCCTTACCTTGCTTTATGAAGAACCCTTGACCAGATTTTGCTCCTAGCCAACCGTTTGTGACCATATTCTGTAGGAATTCTGGTACTGCAAATACTTGCTGCTCTTCACCTGTCGTTTGATCATAGACGTTTTTCGCTACGTGGATAAATGTATCTAACCCAACTACATCTAGCGTTCGGAAGGTAGCAGATTTGGGACGCCCGATTAATGGACCCGTTACAGAATCCACCTCACCAACTGAATAACCACCTTTCATCATTTCTTGTAAAGTGATGAGTAAACCGTACGTTCCAATTCGGTTGGCAATGAAGTTCGGTGTATCCTTAGCAAGTACGACACCTTTCCCAAGGACATCTTCGCCAAATGTTTTCATAAAGCTTACAACCTCTGGCGCTGTTGTGTTCGCTGGAATGACCTCCAGTAATTTCAAGTAGCGAGGTGGGTTGAAAAAGTGAGTTCCTAGGAAATGCTTTTTAAAATCTTCGGAACGCCCTTCTGCCATTGCATTTATGCTTATGCCAGATGTGTTTGAACTAAGAATTGTGCCAGGTTTACGTACTGCATCAATTTTTTCATATAGACTTTGTTTAATCGCTAAATTTTCAACGACAACTTCAATGATCCAATCTACATCTTTTAATTTCTCTAAATCGTCCTCAAAGTTACCAACCGTTAGTAGTGATAAATTTTTCTTAGAAGTAAGTGGTGCTGGCTTTTGCTTTAATAACTTTTGAAGAGCCCCGTTTACAATACGATTTCTTACCGCAGGATGCTCTAAAGAAAGACCCTTTGCTTCTTCCTCTTTTATTAATTCCTTCGGTGCAATGTCTAATAATAATGTTGGAATACCGATGTTTGCTAAATGTGCTGCAATCCCAGAACCCATTACTCCAGAACCTAGAACAGCCGCTTTTTTAATGTTATAAGTCACAAGCAATTCCCCCTTATTCTCCCATTGAATGAATAGCCATTCATTTTTTGTCCAAAAAAATATCAAGTTTACCTTAGTGTATTTTCGTCCAGATTTTGCATTGATCTAGTTCAATTCAAGTTTAACGCGCTAGCGCCTTCTGTGACATACGACTAAGGCTTATTTTCGTTCAGCTACCATTTTTATATCAGAGGTAAATATTTTCCGCTGAATGAAAATAAAACTACTTTTTCTGATTTTAGTGTAGATTATTTTGTTTAATTTAGCAATCTTTTTTCATCATTATTTTTTGCAATATACAACTTTTTTTGTTTTTTACGAGCGAAAACAAAACAATAAGTAGATAACAACCATACCAAACAGAAAACTTTCAGGTTGCGCAAAAAATGTGTAGAATGGAAAGCAAGGAGAGTGAAACACTAATGAAAACAATTACAACTGCTGAACAATTTAATGAACTAATTTCTGGTGACAAAAAGGTTCTAGTGAAATTTTACGCTGGCTGGTGCCCAGATTGCACACGCATGGATATGTTCATCGATCCAATTATCGAAGAGTACAGCCAATATGACTGGCACGAACTTAATCGCGATGAGCTTCCAGAAATTGCGGACAAATATGATGTAATGGGTATTCCAAGCCTATTAATTTTCCAAAACGGTGAAAAATTAGCGCACTTACATAGCGCCAATGCTAAATCACCTCAGCAAGTTATTGAGTTCTTATCTGCACAACAATAATTAAAAAAGGAGCTGCATTTCTTGTTGAAATGCAGCTCTTTTTTAGAAAGGAAATTTTGATGCGCAAACAATTATCACTGCTCGGAAAATCACAATATGATGCATCGATTTCGCCAAACTATCGTAATTCTGCCTGTGGACCTACAACTGTACACGTAGTCTTAAACTATTTAGAAGATCAAGCTCCTTCGGTAAATGAACTTTATAAACTTCTTGGCGGCACAAAAATCGGGTTATTTAAATGGCGTCTAATTCGCAATCTTCGCCGGCTTCGTCCAACATGGGATATTCGTGATTGTACATTAAAGGAGGCAATGCAGGAAATCGATGCAGGCCGCCCTGTCGCCATACGCTTTGACAGATATTTCAGCCTAAATTGGCGCGATAAAAAATCTGCCTTCGCCTATCATTGGGTACCTCTTATTGGCTATGAAATACGAAATGATGAGCTATTGTTAATATTCCATAATAATGGTGGCCGTGATCGTGAAAATAAAATTCGAACGGCTCCTTTTAAAGATAATGAAAAAGTATTGAGCTTCGTGAAAATTACACCGAACTGAGTGAGAGCGTGCCTGCAATGTCTAGACACGCTCTTCTTATAATTCAACGCTTATTTACTTTTCTCAAGAATATCCTTTAGAACTTGTGCAAAAATATCTGTTGTTCTATACATTTCTTCCAGCGTATTTTCTATACCTCCCATTTCTAATAATACTGAATTATCATGGAGCTCTTGATTATAGGTATTTGGGGGATTGCCCTCTTTTTCTATTACACCTATTGATAGTCCCGGATATAATTCTTCTAGTTGTTCATGAAGCTGAGTTGCAAATTTTTTATTCGCTTCATAGTTTTCATTCGTTTTCGATACGACAAATTTAATTCTTGCGTACTCTTTCCCTTTAATTTCAATTGTGGAATCCCGTCTTTTATTAGAATCTCGATGTATATCAAAAACCATGCGAATACTGTCATTTTCAGCTAAGACTTTTTGCAAATTTTCCCGTGACACTTTATATGAATCAGGAAAATGTAAACCCTTTTGTTTTAAGATTCCAGCTATATCGGTCTCATCATGAATTGATGGAACCTGTATTTCCTCTAATGCTCTACTTAACTCTTTCCCTACCAATGTTATATTTTTCGTATCACTATTTGCCCGCTCTCTATACATCTGCTGTGCAGGAAGCTCTGGAATAAATGATTCTATATTATGTGAGTGATATATATATACAACAGGTTTTTTTTCGTCCATTGCGTAGGAAGATGACGCCCCTCCAAAACTATGGATGATCTCTGAAACTTTACCATTTCCATTAAAGAAGATTAACCATGAAAAAATAAATGCACACACTAAAACGCTGCTTGAAATCACAGAGAACTTTGTTAAGATTCTTTTTTTCCTCATACTTCGTGCTCGTTGTCTAAGCGTATTCTCAGTTGCAGAAACAAATTCCTTTCTAGGGTGTTGAGGGTACATTTCTTTCAACATATCAAATAAATCTTTTTCATTTTGCATTTGTCAAAACCCCCTCTATTTCAATATTCAGTTTTCTTTTAAGCTCTTTTAGGGCTCTGTGATAATCAACTTTTACCTTCACTTCACTACATTGAAGAATTTCTGAAGTCTCGATAATGGAGAACTCATTAATACCTCGAAGTATGACTACTGCTCTGTAATTAGGTTTTAATTTAGCAATGGCATCATGTATAAGTAGTTTTAATTCTGTTACTTCAAATTCCTCATCAGGCTTCTTTTCATTCGATGATAACTGATTAAAAAAACCGTCCTTGAATAGAGAGGTAAACCTTTTCTTCCTATAATGATCTATTGCCACATGTTTTGCGATCGAAAAAATCCATGTTTTTAGGTTATATTTACCATCAAAGTTCGATAAACCTTTTAAGACACGAATGAACACTTCTTGGGTCAAATCTTCCGCATCATTTTGATTTCCTGTAAAACAAACAAGAAATCTATAAACGTCTAAGTAATACAAATTGTAGATTTGAACTATTCTTGATTCCAAGTTATTTGAATCAATCAATCTTTCCCCTCCTTTTACTTATCTGCTTATAATTCGTTTGAGGTTAGGAAAAGGTTACAAAATTTTTTGTATAAAAAAGGCTCATCACCATAAAGTGTAGTTGATTTCCGTTCCGGCTGTGCGCTTTGCCGCTGACGCTTCGCTTTCGCGCAGATAAAACATTTGTTGCTGTCGCTTCGCTTTCGCACAGATAAAACATTTGTTGCTGTCGCTTCGCTTTCGCACAGATAAAACATTTGTTGCTGCCGCTTCGCTTTCGCACAGATAAAACATTTGTTGCTGTCGCTTCGCTTTCGCACAGATAAAACATTTGTTGCTGTCGCTTCGCTTTCGCACAGATAAAACATTTGTTGCTGTCGCTTCGCTTTCGCACAGAGCAAAGCTTCCTGGTGGCGTCCGATGAGCCGCTGAGTCCCAAGGAGTCGCCCAGCCTCAACTCCAATCAACCTATGTAGATGGCATATGTTTTACCAAATATCTGCCTCAACATTTGGTGATAAGCCAAAAAAAGCAGAGCATATTTCTATACTCTGCGTTGATGATCATGCTGTTTGTTTTTAAATAAGCGAATACAGTGAGCGTGCCTGCTTGGCGATTAATGTGTAGCCACGTTGTTCTATTTCTTTGAACGTTTGAGGCTCGTAATCAGGTAATACTAAGCTCGCTAATTCTGCCTCGATTGGTACGTTTGTTTGAATGGTTGCAAGCTCGTGTGACAATTTTAGCATGTCTAGATTTTCTTTAATTTTTGTACGTTGACCTGGCTTTAATTCATCTATTGATGTAAGAACATTTTCGATGGAACCATACGTTTGAATTAATGTAAGTGCCTGCTTTGGTCCAATTCCTTTAACGCCTGGATAACCGTCACTCGTATCCCCCATAAAAGCTTTAACTTGTGCAAATTGAATTGGTTCGATGCCATATTCTTCAGTAAAGCGTGTATGCGTATAAACGTCATACTCTGTGTAGCCTTTTTTTGTAAAAGCAATTTCCGTTGATGGTCTTAAAAGTTGCAGTAAATCCTTATCGCCACTAATTACCGTAATGTCAGCCTCATCCTGCCATTTCGTAATCATCGAGCCAATTAAATCATCTGCCTCCATTCCTTTAACACCGAAATTTTTCCAGCCGATTTGTTCAGATAAATTTTTCGCCATATCAAATTGTGGCAGCATTTCCTCTGGTGGTGCTGGACGATTTGCCTTATAGCCATCAAATAATTCGTTACGGAATGTATGGGCACCCATGTCCCAACAAACAGCAAGATGTGTTGGCTTCATGATAGATTGTGCCGTTAATACATGACGCACAAATCCTTGGGCACCATTTGTTGGTGTCCCATCCGCGAGGCGAATATAATGCCCCATCGCAGCTGACGCAAAAAACGAACGGAATAATAACGCCATGCCATCAACAATTAATAATTTTGGTTTTGTAGTCATGATAACTAATCCTCTCTATAACAATACAATGATTGTAGTAATTCATTATTAAGCATTGTTCTATTATAGCAAACTATCATTAAACTTCATTGTAAATATATACAAGCCATTGTTCCACGTCCCAATTAGTGTCACAGGGATAATTTGGTGGTTGACATAAAAAAGCCTCCCCTTTAATTGATACGTATATCATACTGGAGGTGCCTTGTTGTTTAAATGCGTTATTTGATTACGGGCTTACAAAAAGCCTCCTGATAATAGATGTTATTGTGATTTCGCGAAATATGGCAATTATCAGGTGGTTGGGATTTCTAGCGCCTACCTATAAACGCTTCTTTTGGGATGAACCCGAATCAAGGAAGGAGTGTGTCCTAAAATCGGTTTCCTCCCAAGACTCGTTTCAAAATTCCCCTACCTAAATAGAGCATTTCCTCGATATAAATTTAACTTAACATTATCAATCTCATGAAATGCCCAAAATTTTAGGTTGCGGTGAATAATTCAAGTTAAACTCTTTTGTAAAATATTTTATAATCTTCATAATTTCTTCATCTTGTCTTATTTGGTATATTTCGCAATGCTCGCGTGGAAACTGGACATTTAGCTCCATTTACCAATTCAATGTACTTTTCCTTTTTATTAATTTGGATTACGTGCTGAAGATTAACTATACAACTTTTATGACATCTAAAGAACGTTGGATGAATATGTTCAATTTCCTTGAGCTTACCGTAAAATTCGTATACACCATTCTTTTCAAACAATCGAACTTTATGAACATTCTCTGATGTTTCGAAATAATAAATATTTTCATAGGGAACGTTTTTTAATATTTCACCTATCTTTACCTGATAGAAATTAACTGAGTTAGTTTTTCCTAATTGTTCATAACGTTGAATAGAGCATTCAAAAGAACCAATTAGTTGATCGGTAAAGCTTGTATCAGTTCTTTTTATTATATAATCTAATGCAGCTACCTTGTATTTAAATGTTAACTTTAGTGCTTCTGAATAATCCGTTACAAATATTAAACTGGCTAAAATATCTTGCTTTCTAATTTCAGCAGCTAGTTGAAGGCCATTTTGCCCCTCTCCGAGTTCAATATCTAAAAAGTAGCAATCAGCTTTATTCGTCTCCATAAATTTTAAAACTTGTTCCGCGTTAGATGCGGCTAATACAATTTCAACACTCGGATGATTAATCATGGCATAGTTTTTTAACTTAGTATAAAGCATTTTTTGCTGTTGTGGATTATCCTCACAAATTACAACTTTCATTGAATCCCTCGTTTTTAGTGATTTCGATAATTTGGGTGAACAAGCGCTTATTTATATTTGTGTTTAATGTTACATTAGGATAATTTTTAATAATGTTAGTAACATTATTAAGCCCTCTTCCTCGATTTTTTCCTTTTTCAGAGAAGCCATTTGTGAAAATTTGGTCTATCATTAAAGAATCGTTATTGAAGGTATTTTCAATAATTATTATGGTAGAATCAGATATGCTGTTAAAAAACGCAATATTAATTTCTTTTTCTTCCTGAATATTATTTTGGTTATTAGCTTCAATTGCATTGTCCAAAAAGATTCCTAGTATTCTTGATAAATCAATGACATTCATACTAATTTCATCAATTTCATCGGAAATTTCAACTTGGACTGATATTCCCTCTTTTTCGGCTTGTAAAGACTTTGTTATGATTAGTCCTTTAATACCTGTAATTTGCAACCTTGATAAATTGGCTAAGCGTTTATTTCTTTTTAATGTTTCCTCTTCTGCAGAGAAAATATGCTTTTTAAAATACTTCTTCAATCCTTCAAAATCATTTATTTCTATATAACCTTGCATCGTAACCAAGATATTTGTGTAATCATGCTGGAACTTCTGCATATCATTATTAATTAACTCCAATGAATACATATAGTTTGTAAATTGCGCATTTTCAACCTCAATTTTTCGAAAGTGAGTTTCTCTTCTAATGTTAATGATTGTTATATAAAGAACAAAAATCATAATGGTAAAATAGATAGTTTGTGTGATGATATTAAACTTTAAAAGGCTATCTTTAGAAAAATATTCAGTTAAATAGATATTGATATAAAACGTACTCATCGTTACGAGTAAAATAAAAAGGATAAGAATATAAGCGGTCTTCAATTTGCCAATCAATATATAAATTTTCCGTGTTAGAATCCGATACATCTGGATACTTATTATAAACAAAACGAAAAAAATGCAATAATGCAATAGTATATCTGGAATAAATTTAAAATGAATAGCTACGGCTATATATTGCGTAAGATTGTCTGTTAAAATACCAATAATCAACACAAAGCAAATATGTATGAAAATAAGAAAATCCTTTGATAACCAAAAGAAGTAGATAAAAGAACTAATAATCAAGTAGATGATTCCTTGCCACTGACCAATGGATTCATAAATTAATGTGGTCGGAAAAATAATCAATACAATATAAGTTAAGGTACTCTTTATACTAATCTTACCTTGTATTACACAGGTGACGGCCCAAAATATTAAAACAAACTCAATTATTAAAGTAAAAAATTCCATATTTTCTCCAAATTAATTTATTCCTTATTAGATGCGAATGGGTGACTGTTTAGTAGTTCTCTAGGAACCTTTTTTTCATGAAATAGAGCAGTACATGATGTGATAGTTGCCATTCCTCCTACCGCAACAACTATTTGAGCTACTTTTGATACGAAAAACTTTAGATTTAATTCTTTTTTGTCTTTATTATTCATCTTTAAACTCTCCTTTAATCGATTGTAAAACCAACATAATTGTTTCTAAAAATACTCCATAAAAAATAAAGAATTTAACTACTATTGGACTTAAAAAATATACACCCACCAAGAGGAATAATCGGATTTTCATCTTCCTTCTTAAATGCTCACGATGTGCATTACTAATAACTGGTTGATTTTTAGTACCTTTTGGTGCAAGTGTATAGATTGATACTAAGAGAATACAAAAAATGATATTTAATAAAAGTTCTGAGAAATTCACATAAAAATCGGCTAAATAATAAATTGCTACAGGAAATGCAACCATACTCCATCCAATACACGTAAATAAACTTTTGAAGTGATAACCTAAGCATACTTGTCTTAAAAGGAAGAATGACAGATGTGTAATTAAAGTTGGAAACATACAATCTAATAAAAATGCAGCCAAATATATTAGTAGCAATTTATTAAATTCTGATAGAATAATTTTTATACCGAACTTTAATTTTTCTCTTTCAAGAAAAGAATACTGTTCTTGATTTAATACGTTGAATAGAGTTTTTTCCAGTCTATATATCCTTCTCACCCCTCCATAAGATTCATAGAAGAAGTATGATTCTATACTATAATCCTCCTTATATTCGGTTATTATTCTACCACCAATTCCTAATTAATTGTTTTTTTTTATAATAAACTTTCCTTTTTTTATCATAATCGTACCTAGCGTTATTTTATTAATTCGACCTGATTTTTTACAAAAAAATCTATATTTTATAAATAAAAACTAAACTGTACATTTCTTATTGTATTCATAAAAGTAGTAAGAATCTAAAAAAATCAGTTACTACAGATTTGATACTATGTCAAGAAAATTGATAGAGAAAATAGGGATTATCACTCTGAATCTAGCGCGCTAACGCTTGCTGACATCTCAAATAATTTAAGGGACGTAACCCATAAATTATTTGAAAGGTTAAAAGGGTAGAATCATATTACCTTAGCTATCTGTAAAATTTCGAAATATCGCTTTTCGTATGCAATAAGTGACATATAATTTGTAAATGAATTATACGTTTGTAGTTATAGAAACTAACAATGTATTCGACTTATACTTTTTTGGACCTCGGCAAACCACTTGCCACATTCAACTAAATGTACAGTGTCTAGCTTGAATTCTTTGGCATTACTTTTTCGTTTGGTCATCTTTGACACTCCTAGTAAATTGTTAAGAATACTATACTTAAAAGTCCCAATTTACCTTGTCCAATATTTAGACTAACATCAATTTAAGCGTTATAATGCCTACCTAAAAGACTAGGTAGGCATTATAACGCTTACTATTTAACAGGGGATTAGCAATATACCATAAGCTATGTTATAAATTTATAACTCTTGAACAATTTGAAATTGCACTTTCATCATGACTCACCATTATAATCGTCTTCCCTTGATTGTGGAATTCTTTAAGCAAATTCATAATGATTTTTCCATTTTTCTGATCCAAACTCCCTGTGGGCTCATCTGCTAATATGATTTCACTTTTACGTAATATTAATCTTGCAATTGCTACTCTTTGTTGTTCACCTCCAGATAGCTGAAAAATTTTTTTATCTAGAATATCACCAAGCCCTAATTTATTTAACTCTTGTAAAGCTAACTTTCTTCCTTCTTTTTGGGGGATTTTATCCAAAATAATTCTTAAATTTTCATACACGGTTAAATCATCGATTAATGCATAATTTTGAAACAAATATCCAATCTCATTTTTGAGTAATTTACGTACTTCTTTTGTATCTCTATAACTTATTTTTTTCCCTTTAATAATTACATTTCCATCACATTCTTCTAGTAATCCTATTATATTCAGTAATGTGGATTTTCCAGCTCCACTCTTTCCTGTTATTCCAAGAAATTCACCTTTTTCTATTTCTAAATTAAGATTGCTGAATATTAGATTGCCATTATATGATTTTGTAATATTCTCAAGTTTTATTAAACTCATTATTTTTCTCCGCTTCTATATTTATTCACCTTTTAATGCTAGCACTGCCTTGCTCCTCATGTATTGGTGTAACAAAACTCCATAAATGATTCCTTCTAGGAAGAATAAGAAAAAGAAGGTTGGATTAATAATTAATGTAATTCCTATAGTAATGATTCCGTTTAATATCGTAAATTTACTAATTGTTTTTATTGGGTACTTACCAACTAATCGATATACTGCGAATTCTTTTTTTCGTAGTTCCAAGAAAATCGTGACTATTGATAAAACACAAAGTAAAAAAGATAATAAGTTGATTATCATATGAAAGAGGGATTCAAAAAGATTCAATTCTAAATTTCCTTTTAGAATATTATAGTCACTATTTAAGGTTTCAATTCTTATACTATTTGTGTCTATTCCTAAATGGGCTAATTCTTGTTCGATAATTTCCGCACCATTTTTATCTAGCAAAATCTCACCTGAATTCAAATACAATGTTCTTTTTAGCTCATGTATATAATAAATAGAGTCATATATATAATTCCCTGGCCACAAAATATTTTCCTGAACTTGCCCGTTTTTGATATAGATTATTTTTGTGTTTTTTTCTAATTGAAAATAGTCAAGAATCATTTCAATATCGTTCTTAAAATGAATTGGAATTAATAAAGTATTTGCCTTTACCTGTGAAGCATTAATTTTATTGTTTTTTTCATCTACAATATCTAACAATTCTAATATATTCGGAGAAATAGAAGTATAAGCAAATTCATCTCGATCTCTTAATTTACCACTAGATTGATACAGCTTGAGTTCGTTTATATCAAGTGTGTGTTCTGTAGGTGAGTAATTATATACTTGTCCATCGTCTAAAGATGCAATTAGTTGATCTAATTTTGTATGTATTTCTGCATCAGGTACCACGGATGTTTGTATCTTAGAAAAATTATAACTCTGTAGCTTACTTATTGATTGAATATTTGCATTAAGCTTATATATGTCCTTAATTGAGGTATTCATTGAAAATGCTAATAAAGTTACGATAACAAATTTAAATATAATCAAAGTATAAAATAGTAACTTATTATTTCGTTTATTTTTTATAGCACCTACTTGATTTATCTTATATATATAGAGAGTTCCAACAAAAGCAGACAATAAAAAAACTAGTGCTAAAAAGAAGCATAATAAAAAATATATTCGAGCATATAGTATGATTTTTCCAAAATCGCTTAAAACAATATATATACTAAATGGTATTGCTAAGAATAAACTAGATAAATAGGAATGGATTAACAGCTTAGAAAGTAGTCTAAAAGAAATTTTACTATTACTCCATCCATGTAACTTTAAAATCCCTATTTCTTTTAATCGATATACATAATAGGTTGCTATACTTAATATTATTAATAGAATAAGCAATGAAAAAAATTTTATATTTAATGAAGAGAAAAGCATTCCTAATGTAAAATTTAGTGGCTCGTTCTTGATTAGACTTACACTATATCCTTTTTTTTCAAGGGTAGATTTTAGATTTTCAATTTTTTTATCTTCATTGCTTTGAATAGTGAAAAATTTAATCTTTTTTTCAATTTCTTCATCAAAATCATAATAAATAATCTCATTTTTAGGAAACACACTAGGTTGTTTTCCTAGATCGATGGTTGAATTTGGGTTAATAAAGGTAACTTCTAATTCATTTCTTCCAAAACTAATATTCTTAAAGTTTACCAATCTAATCATTAAATTTGTATCTTCAGCCATTTCTTTTAATTCTTTACCTGATATACTTTTAGATAAATTAAAATCATAAATTGTCTCATTGTTGTGATATACCATTTTATCTGCAACTAGTAAAAAAAAGGAAAACGAGAAAACTGCTACTAATATACCTATCCCATAAAAAATTTTTTTCATTTTTATTCATCTGTCCCTATTTTTAATTTTTTTAGGCCGTATTAATTATATAAATAAAGGAAGTATTATTAAGTGAACAAAGTTTACACTGTAAAGTTTTGAAACCTTTACAGTGTATGTTAGTTTAGATATGCTAATAAGTATTATTTAGAAGTGATTGCTTTAAAATCATTATAACCAGATTTTTCCGGTACAAATGGATTTGTATGGGTAGATGCTCTAGTTACTTTAACTTCTCCTGCTGCCTTTACTCCGCTAGTAGTGCCTGTTTTTTCACTTTTTTGACCTTTATCATCTTGAACCCAAACTCTAACCTCATATTTAACGCCATCACTTTCGTTATCCCAAAGTTTAGAAAAGATTATACCATCTTCATCTTCTCCACCATACCATGTGGCACCACCACCATTTAAAGATTCAGAAGCTGCCATAGCAACTACTGAAAATCCAGCAGTCATCATACATGCCGCTATTAAACTAGTAGTACCTTTTTTAATCTTTTTGAAATCCATAATTTCTATCTCCTTCCATTATCGCTGAGGTATGAACGGTTTAACCCGTTTTTATTTTTTGATTTGTAATATATACCAGTAATTCAAAATTCAAATTAATTAACAATTTAGGGACGCTTAGCTAGAGTCATTCTGGAAGAAGCAAACCAACCACCGAATGAAGCACTCTACCTCGTTCATCAATTGAGCAAGCATAATGTTTATACTTAGCGAGATTGATACCTACGACGAGTGTATTTTCAGTTACTTGATTAATTTTTTGATTCGTTTTAGAATTCATAAATGGAGTCCTTCTGTGTGATGGTAGGTCATTCATTACCGGTTGACAATCACGCATCATACTAGAGGGCTTTTTTAATTCAAGAGCCTGAAAATCCTTCTAACAGGAATGCTCCTTAAACTGAATGTTATGTTTTACATCAAGAATTAAAAATCCTTGTGTAATAGTTGCTTGCCGACGTCGGTAATCAAATTATAGCAAGCGAGTTATCTTAGAAAACTAGTTTTTTCCTAAAATGTAATATTCTCTTCATAAACGCTAATAGTTTCATTTTCAAGATATTTAAGTTGAATTTATTAACGTTTATTATAATTATCGTAAGCCCGAAATATAATAAAATAAGCACACATTCTCGATACGCACGACGAATGGCCATCTATCCTAGTTTTATCGGGTAGATGGCTATTTTGCACATGTGGCTTGGATTTTTTTCGACCAAGGCATGTAATTCTTTAAAATCTCTTGCTGCTGGCTAATCGGTAAATTGGGCAGTTCTGTCAGTAATGTTACTAAGTATTGATAAAAATCGATGCCGTTTGCTCTTGCCGTTTCAGTCAAACTTAAACAGAGGGCATTCGCTTTAGCACCTGCTCCACTAACAGAGAAAAACATTTCTTACGACTAATCATATTGGAGCAATCGCATTTTCAGCTGGATTATTATCGATTTCAATTCGACCATCGAATAGAAAAACCTTTAATCCGTGTAAGATTTAATGTGTATTCGTCAGCTTTTGCGAGCGCCTTTTTTCCGAAGAAAGGCGATTCGTCAACCCCTTTTAGAAACTTCTTTACAATCAGTTTTGAATGTTTTTGCCTTGCTTTTGGGTGTTTACCTGGTATGGAAACAGTCACATTGCGTATTTGTAGGATGAGGGTGAATTTCTACTGTTTCAACATGACCTACGTGAGAAATCGACTTTTACTAGATTATTCTTACACCTCGGTAGTTATTTTCTTCGAATACGATTGCGATGATCCAGTTGAATCCCTGTTAGCCAATGTAAAAATGCTGTAACACCCATCTTTACTGTTTCTGGACGTAGATCTCCTTCCTTTGGATCTGCGTAAACAAAGTCAATATGGCGGACACCTTCATTTTCCCCAATGAGCTTGAGGATATCAAATAATTCATAGGCAGTTAGTCCACCTGGTGTTGCAGCAGGTACACCTGGTGCGAATATAATATCAAGTGCGTCTAAATCTACAGATACATAAATACGATCTACCGCATACATCAGCTGCCGAAGCATTTCGCGAATTGTTAATTGTATGCCGTCACGACGCATTTGCTTTAATGTAATCATATGAATGCCTTGTTCTTTCGCGTAATGAATCATTTCCGGCGAATTGAAAAAACCATGTAGCCCTACATTATAAACATGTTTTCCCTCTACAATGCCTGCCGCAATTAGCTTCTGTATTGGAGAATCCATCGCTAAGCCAATTTCCTCCTGATTCCGTGCATCCAAATGTGTATCAATTTGAATAATCCCTATTCGATCTTGTGGGAAAGCATTCTTTATTCCTCTTAAGGAGCAAGCCGTAATCGCATGATCACCACCAATGAGACAGGTGAAACTTTTAGAATAAGCGGTACTTAAGCTTTCTGCCGCAGCTTCGATAGCTGACTCTGAAAGCATTCTATCTGTCGCATGAATCGCTACATCACCTACATCCACAACTGCCAACGAGCACAAATCTACTTGCTCATCTAAATTATAGGATTGAAAGCTTGGCCAAGCTTTTCGAAATGCCGTTGGATAGAGTGCTTTTGGGGAAGGTTTACGTCCATAAGATAATAAAGCACCATACAAAATAATATCTACATCACCCGGAATCGGATTTTCTTTTTGTTTAATCCATTGATGCATAGCTGAACCATTTTCTTGCTTATACCGCCATTCTGGTTGAATAAACATGTTAACCTACCACCTTCACGTCATTTTTCTATAACTATCTTCAAGTACTTTCATTCTTTATGTATTGAAAATTCATCAACATATCCACATGAAACGTTTGAACAAAATGTCATCCCATTTTTGGTGATGAGCCAAATGGAAGTCAATTGCCCTATGCTACTTTATTGTTCACATAAATATACCTAGAGAATTACCTTTGATATTAATAGTACCATTAGTTCGTATAATTTCGTCAAAGTTCGGTATTTCCCCTCTTTTTAAAAAAATTTTCCACACGCCATTTACCCCAATAACATAAAAAGTAGCAAACTAGGCAATATTCTAGTTTGCTACTTTTTTTGCTTGGATAAAGTGAACACTAATCTACTCCACTCCACTTCTTTGCTTTCGATGAATGTTGAGATGGGCGTCTTGTACCTGACGTATCTCTTTCGGTACAAATAAATTACTGTCCGTTAATGCGAGACAAGTTTTGGCAAAGCTCCGCGACCTCGTGCATCGTATAACTTTGAAAGTTATATTGCTGACGTAATTCCTGATAATACTGTAAAATTTCTTCAAGCATAGCTAAATTTTTTTCAATATTCTTGCCAAAATTATGAGGATGCCACCATAGATGATAAAAAGCTTCAGACGTTGCAGCTGCATGCATACCCTCTTTAATACGTTTAATCTTGAAGCCCTCAAAAAACCGTAATGGGCTACAATATGGCCTTAAAAATGCACTTGAACGAATGTTAATAAATGAATCCTTTTGCATTTCAGCTAATGTTACTAGATGATTTCCGGTTACATTAACATAGCTATCCAGCCACTTCTTCGCACCTAATAGCCGACCTTTTTTCGTAAATTTTTGAGGATCGTACAAAGGGTGTTTTTCATTCCCTCTATAGCAAACAAACCCCACATCCTGACAAGCTGTGAAATACGCTTCATTCACTTGATTTCGCGGAAATACAATCGACTTCATCGGTGCGATATACTCTTCACATATCATGGCAGTAGCATGTAAATCTGCACGGAAATCCGCTTCAGTTTGGCCATCTTCTAAACAATAAAAATGTGAAAATGTATGACTTCCTATTTCCTGATGCGGTGTACGTTTAATCTTCTCAAGTAAGGAGTTGCCAAAATGTAAGTGGTCCTCCTGCTCATTTTCTCCTACTTTAATAAGTTGTGTATGTGCTGCATAGCGCATGTTTTTATATTTTACCGGGATACCTCGTAAGTAATGGGCCATTTCTGCTTTTGTTTCTGCAAACAATAAACCAACTGTTGCCCAGGTCGCATGAATACCGTATTGTTCAAACAACTCCAGCATTTCAGGCAATGCCTCACGTACACCGTATAAGTTTTTATTGTATTGACCGTATTTAAATACATCGTGGACACCCCAATTCAGCTCAAAATCTAATGATATGACAAGACCCCCACGGTTTACTTTGATTGCTACTTCCTCCATTTTTGCACGCCCAGTAACAGTGCACTTATTTTGGATTGGGTAATGTAGCCGGAATAAACATTGACAACCTGTCCACCGAAGCCCAGTTTAAACTCACGAACATTTTGGTCATCTGTCAGCTTCCCCATATCATATAAATCAAAGCCTTGCTCCTTTAAATGCAATAAATTATGCCATAGTAAGAAACGATTTGCATAACGAGCTGGTCGTTGTAAATGATCTGGCATCATTTGTGAATGACAAGTCGCTGCATAGTAGGACATTGCTTTTTTAGCGTGTACAATATCGAGTCTATAGCATAATGTTTGTCCACAAATACTTCGAATCTCGGACAACCATAGTGCTCCTTTATCTTTTAAGAGCGTAATAGCTTCCATTTGAGACTTACTAATTAGCTCGAGTTTTTTCCTTTTGGCAAAATTATTATAAAACTGCTGAAAGGCTCGTAAATTTTCTTCTGATGGTTCCTTATAAATAAAAACTTGGTAGGACTCTTTTTGTGCACGACGAAGTATTTTTCGATTACTTTCTGAAAGAGCAAGATATAACGATAACTCACTTTCTGTAAGGTGAATATGAACCGTTTCACTTTTAACAAGTTTACGGCTAGGTACAAGTGAATGTGTATAACCAACAACCTTCTTTGATTTTCTAACATTGGCTGGCTTTTCTACAAAATAAAAATGCTGCATTGCGATATTCCATCGCTTACTTTTAATGGACAGAATGAACATCGCCCCCACTCTCTGTGTATTTTTCTACATGATTTCGTTCATAACGAGCACATTTGAAATGTTTCATTCGAGAAATACGTTTATAACCTAGCTGCAATAGTCGTTTACGCTTTCGCCATTGCCAAAAGCTTGCTGTAACCCAAAGTGTTTGTGCAGGTTTCATTTTTTGAAAAAAAGCTGTTATAATATCGATATTTTTATAAACATCATAGGTTAAAAAAAAGGTCTGCTTCGGCAATGCTTCAACAATTTGCAATTCATCTACACGCCAGTTCACAGCATGTAATGCAAACGCAGCCTTATTCTTTTCAGCAAAGGAATCTTTATAAATGGTGTATCCCTTATAAAATAGAGAAATAATTTCTTCATCATCGAGTTGCATCGCCTCCTGTATTGACAACTCCTCAAACAAATCTCCTACAGGCCGATGCGGTGTGACACTATCTGATGGGGATAATTCATATAAATCCACTAGCTTAAAACGAATAAATTTTTCTACGAATAGTTGTCCATATTCTAGCCAATCTTTTACCTTTCCATACTTTACTAAGTACCGTAATTGACCGAGCGTATTGCGTTTCCAGTCAACAACACGATAATTGCCTTTTAACATTTCCTTTATTCGTTCCTTCAGCGAATAATGACCTACTAATAGTTTTGCCCGCTTCGTTCCACTGCCTACAAGCATACGCCTTGTAAAATCAATACTAGAGCGCCAGTCAAACTTATAAGGCTCATAACCAATACTCATATCGAATAAATGATAGTTTTCAGAAAAGGTGCGCTTGATAATTTCCTGATTAACTAATCTACCAGGCCCAAATATATTAAATGTCGGCTCATGCGCAAGGGCGTAAGTAACATAACGTCCTCGACAGCAAATGCCATAGGTGAAGGCAATCCATTGGTTTTCAAAAACAAGTGCGTCTACCTCGACTTGCAATGCCTCCCCTTTAAGAAGTGTTAGCCGTTCGAAAAAATCTCTTTTCTTTCCTTTTGTAAAATCACTCGTATCTAGCTTTTTGGCCCATCGCCGATCAAACAATCTAAACATTTGCCAAAGCTCGTCCCGCGAAGGTACTGTCCTCGTTAATGAACCTAAATTCCGCAGCTTTCGTTCCCTTCTATCCACACCATGCATTTTTCTACGTTGATTGAAATGCTTATGGAAATCTATATCGCGAAAGGCAAGATACGGTGTCACTACACGAAAAATACTCGGTTGTAACTGCCTTTCAACAAAATATTGTTCAATCACCTTTGTAGACTCTTTGCTTTCCAATAATCCATGAAACGAAAATATGACATGTTTATGCCGTTCGATGAGCTGATCAAATACAAAGGTTATAGCGGGCAGCAGCCATTCCTTTTTCGCTACAACACCTGAATAATTTGCAATATTTTCTCCCGTAAAGGCATAAATTCGTATCCCCCATCGAAGTCGAACTGTGAATGGGAAAAAGGCAATGATATGACCATTTTCTTCAACAGCGTAGAGCTCAACACGCGCTCTTCGCCCAACTATTTGCCACCAGTTATAAAACCAAGAAAATTCTATAAATGGATTATCATTAACCTCAGCTGCTAAAATTTCATCCCAAATATCCTTGTACCACATGAGCTCATCATCTGTTCGAATGCGAATTAATTGCAAATTAATCACCTTTCTTAGCCGACTTTGATACAGCCTGTTCGTAGACAAATAGGGTTTTCTGATACATTGGTAGAAACGTAAAATTCCTTAAAAAGCAACGTTCACTGGCGTCCCCCATTTTTTGACGCAAGTTCTCATCCATTAACAATTGTTTAAGCCTTTTCTTTAGTAAATCTGTATCATCTCGGTTCATTAAAAATCCATTCTCATGATCAGAAACTAGCTCATTGACGCCACCTACATTCGTGGCGATAATCGGAAGTCCTGCCCGCATCGCCTCAATAATTGAGATCGGTAAGCCCTCCCAATCGGATAGCAAGACAAATAAATGACTGTCCTCAAGCAAAGGTGTGACCTCTAATTGGTTGCCTAAAAATGAAACACGATCCGTTAAGCCTTTATTAGCAACAAATGTTTCTAAATTAGGACGCAATGAGCCATCACCTATCAATTGAAGGCGCCAAGGAATATCAGAAAGCTCTGCTAAAGCCTCTAACAGTAAATCCTGTCTTTTTGGCACTTCAAAGCGAGCAACCATCACAATTAGTGGATGCTCCTCTTTCTCTCGATTAGGTGCTATTCGCTTATCTATTTGGTCAATGCCATTATGAATGGTCAACATTTTATGGGCAGGAGCAATTCTTTTTGTTAATGCTAGCTTGCGATCATATTCAGATACCGTAATAATTTTAGCTGTTAGCGACTGAACTGATTTTTCCATTCGACTATACAAAATCTTTTTTTTATGTGGTACGCCTTCTGTAAAACTCCAGCTATGGGCTGTAAAAACAGTTGGAATGCCTAAAAGACTACCTACTACACGTCCAATTGCACCCGCTTTTGATGAATGTGCTGCAATAATATCGGGTTTTATTTTTTTAAAAGCGGCTCTTAATTGCCACAAGGATTGTAAATCTTTTTTTAAATGAATCGCTCGCTGCATGGCTGGGATACTGATAACATCAATTTTTTCTGCTTGTAAGCGCCACAGTGATGGTTCGTATAGGCCTGTTACAATAGTTACTTCATGTGCGTCTTGCTTTAATTTTATGGCAAGTGCCTCCACATGCTTTTGCGCTCCGCCAATCTTATCCATACGTGTAATAAGCTGAACAATTCTCAGTACCTAACACTCCTTATTTTTATCAATTGTGCCTTGGCATAATTGCGTCTGGAATCGACTTTGTGCTTAGGCCTGCGTGATGCAGGTCAGTTAGCCGTTATCGCGTGGATGCGATGATTTTAGGCTAACATCCTTTAAGAACTCCTTTCCGATTCCATGACATCCGCCGGAGGCTTTGGGCCAACACAATGTTGGTTACTCAGTCGTTGCCACAGGACGTGGCGTTCTTAGACTGAGTTCCTCTTTTTCAGCAGGCGTTTGGCCCCCCCTGAAAACAGCTTAAATTCGCATCCATCTCACCACTTATAGAGGTAGGGGACTTCTGCTGAAAGAAGTTAATAAGCACCTGTTCTCGCTAACACTACGTAAAATGTTTTGATGATAATTCTTAAATCCATCCAAAACGAATAATTATCAACGTATTCTAGATCATATGAAATTTTTTGCCCATGCGAAATATTAGATCGACCGTTAATTTGAGCAAGCCCCGTTAATCCTGGCCTTACTTCTAATCGTCGTGCCTGGACAGTGTTATAAGCATTTGTGATGGGTGGAACTTCAGGGCGTGGTCCAACAATACTCATATCTCCTTTTAAGACATTAATGAGTTGTGGAATTTCATCAATACTTAGCTTCCGAAGCACGGACCCAACCTTCGTGATTCGTGCATCCTGTTCAGTTTTAAAGTAATAATCATCTGGAATTCCGTCTGCACACACAGAAGGCGTAGTCACTGGAACTGCCTGTATGGTCATTGTCCGTAACTTCAAAATAATAAAGCGTTGATGAGCCAATCCAGTACGGATTTGTTTAAAGAAAAAAGGGCGGCCTGTACTAATGAGTAAAATGAGGAATACTGGTAACATAAGAGGAATGGTTATGAAAAGTAGTAGGAGTGCCCCGGTAATATCAAAAATTCTCTTGCCGTACTGACTATAAAATGTGGTCGTCTGAGCTGATTGCTCGTGCAATACATCATCCTTTGCATTTTTTGCACTTAACTTTATATATTCATTTGGGACATTTATAGAACTACTTTCGAAAAGCATTTACATAATAAAATATAAAAAGGGAGTTTGTTTCGATAAACATTCAAATAGTTTCGATAAAATGAGATTTTGTTTCGATAAACCTTCAAAGTGCATAACCCTTATCTGTTCAACTATCTATTGATCCTTGAATAATTTGCACCTCGCATTCTATTTGAACGTTTCCTTTTAATGCCTTACTAATCATACAAGATTGTTCAGCCTTCTCAGCTAATCGATCAATTCGTTTGTGCTGTCGTTCAGATAAATCTTGTACAACAATTCTTGGCTTATGTACGATTTTCTCATAAGTAAAAATGCCATTCGTGACATCAACAAAACCTTCCGCTTGCATAGACAAATCCAACACAGCAATCTTCGAATTTTCAAGTAACGTAGCCAGTGTAATTAAATAGCAAGTTGCTGCTGCTCCAAGCAGCATTTCATCCGGATTTGTCCCAATCCCTGGTCCATTCATTTCTCGAGGGATAGAGATTTTCGTTTTTAAATTGTCCGCAATAATAGTACCTGTCCCATTTCTCCCCTCCGACCATTTTAAATTCATACTAAATAAATGTTGAACCATAAAAAATCCTCCTTTTGATGATGTAGTGTAATAACTTACACATGACTTTTTAGAGATACAGATTGTATTTTGCCCCTTCGTAGCCGAGCGATTGCTATGGGGCCCGATTACTTCCTTGACTTACCTGAGCGGTTCTATTTCTCACCTCTTATTAAAAATTAACAGAACAATAATGAAACATCAAAACTATAAGAAAAACAAGAAAACTAATTTTATGGTAGAATAGAAAAAACAATTCTTTAGGAGATTTAATAATGATTTTAACAAAGCAACAAGCAGTACAAGCACTAAAAAAGAACAAATTTATCGGTTTTACGATTACAACAGGAAATATTATTATTAAAAAAATGAATAAAACCGATTATAATATTTTTGTTTTTGAAGAAGGCAAAGACAAACCATTGCGTTATGTCGGTTCCATTATGAACGTAATGGCTACAATGAGCGACAAAGCTTCAAATAAGGATTTTGTCATTGTGGAACAGCTTCCAACTCAAAGTAAAGAAGAAGCTAAACCAGTAGTGAAAGATGAAGTCAAAGAAGCAGCTAAACTTGTAGAGCAAGATGAAGTTAAAGAAGAAAAAGCAGTTGACTTCGATGAAGAAAGACGTGCCATTTCAGGCTACGAGGGCCTATATGATGTTACAGCGAGTGGTCGTATCATTACAGTGCGTGAAAATCGTCCATTAACTCGATGCAATGATGAATATGGTTTCCATATTGTTCGACTAACAAAGGACGGCTCTGCTTCAAGTCACAATGTGTTTGAACTTTGGAAACAGGCATACCCTGAACTTGAACAAACGAATTTTAAAGGTGCCTTAAAAGCAAAGTATGGCACAGGCTGTAAGCTTACTGATAAACCAGGTATACACTTTTAATTTCTTTCAGAAAAAAATCCTCAGCGCCGCTTCATAAACGCTGGGGATTTTTTTAATAAATAAAGGTCATAGTGCTAAATGTCAGAGATGATAAATACTATTCCCTTGTGATTGGAGATATTTTAACCAATTGTTTACTTGGCGATATACCTTTTTCTTTTTCAATACTTGAATTATTGTTATCCTCTCTACCCTTTGAAACCCTAACTGTACTAGCTCTCGTCGTCTTTTCCTTTCATACCATTGAACGGAAGTACAGATGGCTCTTCCTTCTTCCTGCATGTTAGCGACGATTTCGGACAGCTGATGATTATGGTCCTGAATGTATGAAACATTGGATGGAAGCTCGTGTGTAAATCCTGTCGCTTCTTCACGAAATATTTGATCATGTCTTAAATAAGCTATTTCGTTCGTGCTATTTCTAAAGATCCGATAGCCTTTATGAAAGTTCGAAACATAGTTAGCACGTCTTCTACTTACCATTACATCCTGAATAAACACTTCATTAAAGTTTGATGTCGTTTGACCTTGGCCATTCTCAGCAACATAAATATCAAAAATATGCACAGCTATTAGGCGATTAATCCCCTTCTTGAAAGAATGGAACCAATCCTTTGAACGGGCACTTTTAAAAAAATAACGTAGCTCTCCCAATCGATCTCGTTTCAATTTCACGAGCTGATGATTATTTGTTAATTGGCCTTTCAATCTATTAAACAAGACCATCATTAGCCTTAAGGTACGTTCCCTTTTGCCTTTCGTACTCATCATAAATTTTCTAGTAAAATCAACATGTGTATACCATTCAAACTTATAAGGCTCATAACCACTGCCTAAATCATAGAAACGGTAGTTCGAAGCATGTGCTTTGAGCATATTTTCTCGCTCTATTAAACGGCCAGGCCCAAAAATATTAAAATCAGGCTCATGTCCCATCGCCTGACAGAAATTTCGATCTCTACAGCAAATATCGATCGTAAAGCCTATCCAATGCCCCTCAAACTGAAGACTATCTACTTCTACTCGTAACGCGTTACTTTTCTGCGTTGCCAAACGCTCAAAAAAACGACGCGTTTGTTGTTCTGTAAATCCACTTTTATCGATTTTCTTTTGCCATCTTCTCGTAAACAAGTCGAACATGTCAGCTAACCTTTCACGATGTACCTCTTGAAAGGTTACTTGACCAAGAGCCTTTAATTTTTTTTCACGCCGCTGAATCGTTTTAAATTTTTTTCTATGCTTATAAAGAAAATCCTCAAGTTTTATAGATTGAAAATCAATATAAGGAGTGACAGTACGAAAAATAGAATAAGGTACCTGATACTCTATTGCATATTTTTCCAGAATTTGAGATGTATGTTTACTTTCTAATAAGCCTTGTAACACTAATATAAATCGTTTATATTTCCGAGAAAGCTCCTTTAGTAAGTATTCAATTGCAGGTTCCTTCCATTGTTTCTCTGCAATTACTTCCATATAAGTGGCAAACCCTTGTCCTAAAAAAACAAAATAATGTATACCACCAAATCGTACATAACGAACAAGTGGGAAAAATGCTACTGCTACTCCGTTTTGCTCGACTATGTAAATCTCAACATTGTCATTTGCACCTAACGTCATCCACCATGTCGAAACCCATTCAAACTCAATGAACGGATTATCATTTTTTTCACGTTCAAGTATCTCTGACCAAGTATTTTTATAGGACTCTAACTCTTCCATCGTTGTTACGAGTCTATAAGATAGCACGTGCTGATTCACTCCTTTTTATGTTCCAATGAATTATCGATTTTACCGCTCATCACCATAACGTGTGGTTGATTTCCGTTCCGGCTGGGCGCTTTGTAAGCTGTCGCTTCGCTTTCGCACAGAGCAGAGCTTCCTGGGGGCGTCCAATGAGCCGCTTCGCCTGCGCTCCAATCAACCTATATATGGCATTAATGTAACAAATGTCATTCACAACTTTTGACAATGAACCAATTTAACACTTAATATCCACCATATTCCTAGCTCTTATCTTATAGAACCCTTTATTCAGTAAGGAATTGAATGAAAATAAGCAAAAAACCTAAATTCAGCAAACTACTGAACTTAGGTCTACAAATAGCATCTTTTAATTTATACCTCTAGCAGCGTTGCGTGTTCTTTTTTAACTACATTTGCCATATGCGTTGTTGCAATATAGCTTAATGTCATACCAGGTCCTAAGGTTGCACCTGGACCTGGGTATGTTTCGCCCATAATAGAGGCTGAACAATTTCCTGAGGCATACAACCCTCCAATTACCGTACCATCTGCCTTTACAACGCGAGCATGCTGATCAACTACTAAGCCTCCCTTTGTCCCGATATCTCCCGGATATAAGCGAAGTGCATAAAATGGAGCATTCTTCAGTTCTGCTAGATTCGGATTCTGCAATGTAGGATCTCCATAATAATTATCATAGGCACTATCTCCTCGAAGGAAATCATCATCATGACCATTACGAGCAAAAGCATTAAAACGTTCCACAGTGTCCACTAAATTTTCTGGAGAAACATTCATTTGCCATGCAAGCTCTTCAATTGTTTGTGCACTTTTCACAATACCACTGTCAAACCAAATTTTAGGAAAGGGCTGTCCAGGGAAAAGTCCCGTGAAAATATAACGACTCTTTGCTGTTGCATCTATCAAGATCCAAGAAGGTATAGCTTTGTTGTTTTTTTCATGGTGACTATGCATATTGTCTACAAATTCATGATAAGGTGCCGCTTCGTTTAAATAACGTTTTCCTGCACCATCTACAACCATCATATTAGGAACGCCTCGATCTGCAACTAGGAAGAAAGGATGTCCTTGTGGATCAATCACTGAAGGTGCCCCCCATACTTTATCCATTAAATCTAGTGACGCCCCTATTTTTACGCTTGGCTCGATAATGTCACCTGTTTGCCCTTCTGGTGTAGAAGTCCATTTTGTGTTTGTTGGAGCTGGCAAATATTTTTCGCGATATGCTTGATTATGAGAAAAACCACCTGCAGAAAGCACAACCCCACGCTTTGCTTCAATATGCATCTCCTGCCCATCTCGCTCAACTACGATACCAGTCACCCGATCTTTTTCAACGATAAAATCTTTAAATGCAGTCGAGATCCACAACTCTCCATTCGCTTCAGCAAGTGACATTCGTAAACGAGCAATTAATGCTTCGCCTAATGCAACAGGCAAACTTCCTGTAACTTTCGACTTCACCAATCGCATGCCTAATTTTAATGCTGTCGTTTTCCCCTTTGTCGTACGTCTAATCATATTGACCTTATGAAATTCATAGCTATTCATCGTAATGCCTTTAGTGGACAAGGTCGAACGACGCATCGTGTCTGCTAATGAGCCCATGTTCTTCAAATCAAAAATCCGTGGCTCAATCGACCGTCCTTGCGGTAAGCCACCTGGTTTTTCAGGATAATAATCAGAATAACCTTTAGCATATTGGAAACGCATATGCCTCGTATGATTATTTAAAAACCTTAACATTTCTGGTCCTCTTGTAATATAAGCTTCCTTTAAAGCCTCTGGCACACGATCACCAATGGTTGAATCTAAGTATAAACGTGCTAAATCATGTGTATCTGGAACGCCTTCACCCTTAATTACATGATTATTTGGAATCCATAATGCACCACCAGACAAGGCAGAAGCTCCACCATAACGATCTGTCTTTTCAATAACTAGTGATTTTAGGCCCTGTAGCTTTGCTGTCAGACCTGCTGTTAACCCCGCTGCTCCTGAACCTACGACTACTACATCATAACTCGCATCCCATTTCATACTTATATTCCTCACCTTCATTAGTAGTTACTAAATCAATGAATCTGGTATTATCTAAAAAGTATAGAATTAAATAAATTTTCAGTCAATTAATACCTATCTAGCATTCGATCATATAATACCTTTTACTACATTGAATCCTTTTCTTCTAAAACTTCCGCTAATCATATTCATTTCTATTTAGCATATATTTTGTAAAACGGCGATGGGGTGAAGGAAATTTTGCAGTTGAATGCAATGATATTAGGTGGATTTCTTTTGTTCAGTGTTAGCATCGGAGGAGCGATAGCCTGGGTATTTTCTAAGCTATTTCAGCATACAACTCAAGGATTATCATTATTATGTGGCGGATTTTTAGTTGGCTTACTTATATTAGACATTATTCCTTCTTCTTTTCATCTATACAAATCATTTGGTCTTTTACTTGGAATTCTTATTGGCTATTTAATTTTTCAAATACTCAATAGTTTATTACACGTTTCCCATACACAAAACCCCTCTGTAACGCTACTTGCAATGGCTATAATTATCCACACCATTCCAATTAGTCTCACTGTCGGAAATTTATTAGGGAACTCTGCATTAGGTATTACCATTACAGCATCCATTATTCTACATCATCTGCCAGAAGGCTTTGCACTTTCAACAGCATTATTATCACAAGGAGAAAGGCTATGGAAACTCTTTCTCTATTTCATAGCATTTTCAATTTTCTTTAGTATCTTTATACAGATTGGTCAGTATTGGGAATTAACCGAGAAAGAACAAGGGCTACTAATGGGCATATCAATCGGGTTAATCGCAACCGCCAGTATTTCAGAATTTATTTTGCATCATTTTCGTTCAGTAACACGTAAATCCTTTTTAACATATATTTTATTAGGTTATTTTTTAAGTTATGTATTTCATATGCTAGTCGAATAAAAAAGCAATCCACCAAAATAATGTGGATTGCTTTTTTCAGTTAAAAGAAGAATCGTATTATTCTTCTTCACCTGCTGCTAATAATGTAAGTGATAAAATTTTAGAGAATTGTGCACGTGTAAGATTACCTTTTGGATTAAATTTACCACTTGATCCGTCAATAACACCTAATTGTTGTAATAAACCGATTGATTCTACCGTTTCTTTACGCATTTGATTTTTGTCTGTAAATGTGTTATTTTTGCTAGCCTTAGCTACATCAAATTCCATTGCCTCTAATAAGCTTGCTGTTACATAGGCCATTTCCTCACGTGTTACAGGTTTGTATGGCTCAAAATTAGCACCATCAAAAATATCGATTAAGCCATAATCCTCTAAAATCGCTACTTCTTTAGCACCTGGGTATTTTCCCAAATCCTTATATGAAGCAGGGCTTTCGTAATCCTCTTTCACATCTAATCCACCAGCACGGAAAATCATAGAAGCTAATTGTCCGCGTGTTACTTGTCCATTTGGATTAAATGTTGTAGCCGTTGTTCCATTAATAATGTCAGCTTGGTACAGTAATTGGATATAGCTCTCAGCCCAATGTCCAATAGTATCAGTGAAGTAACCGCCTGGTTTTAAGTCTGAAATATCTTCACTAATAGATGTTACAAAATCATTCAATTCTTTATCAGTTAAAGTTTGCCATCTTCCTTCAGCAAACATTTCAGCTTTGAATGTCTTTCCAGATGGAGTAAATTTCATTTGCATAAAGTCACCGAAAAGCTCTTTAAACTCTTTTTGCTCCTCTGCACTCACTTCAGAGAATTTCATAAGTCCTTGTAAGGATATTTTTACTGTAATACTATCCTTTGTACATACTAAGATCATTTCTTTATCGTCATATTGTACTTTAGAAAGTAAAAACGTTTTGTAAATATCTTGGTAGGACATTGATTGCACTTGATTAGTAGCTGCAACTACATTTTTTGGTTGGATGAAGCTAGAAACATCTACATTTTCTTGTGCATTAGCTTGTATACTAAAGCCTCCAGTTAAACATGCGATACTAAGTGCTCCAGCAATAATTGTTTTCTTCATGTTTCTTTCCCCTTTCAATTCATAGATTCAGTGTACTAAAACAACTGTTAGTAAATCTATAAAAATATGTAAATTTATCAAAATTATATAAAAGTCCTATATTCCACAACATAAAAAATTACTAAATATTTATGTAAATCCAGAAAATATATTGCATAATTTCTACAATGAATTAAGGAATTTTTTTAATAAACCTAACAAATTCTAACGTTTTTTTCTGCTTTTGAATAAAAATACTATCTCAAATATGTTCATTTCTATTTTGGATTTATAGAAAAAAATTAGTAAATTCGTTCTTGCTTCACTAGGTATAAAGTAGTCATAAAGATCTAATCACACAGTATTGTTCTATCACTAGAAAGTGATTAGAAAGTTCCATTAACTTGTTTAAAGGTATTTTTATTCCATTTAATACATTTTGCTGGTTCATCACCAAAACGTGTGGTTGATTTCCGTTCCGACTGGGCGCTTTGCCGCTGACGCTTCGCTTTCGCGCAGAGCAGAGCTTCCTGGGGGCGTCCGATGAGCCGCTTCACTCGCGTTGCTCGCTCCAGGGTCTCGGGCCTACACGATGTAGGTCACGAAGGCGTTATCACAGGATGTGATGCTCTTAGCCTTCGTTCCTCTATCGCTGATCCCCAAGGAGTCACCCAGCCTCCACTCCAATCAACTTATTTACATAGTATATGTTTTAACAAATGTCATCCACAACTTTTGGTGATGAGCCATTTTGCTAGTAATGTTTACCCTCAATTTTGGTTCAGTCAAAATCGTCTGTAGTTCATATCCACAAAAAGAGCAAGTAGAAGCTTGCCCTTTTTTCTGTCGTCCTACTTGAAGTCAGGTATATAAATTCGACGTTCTTTTTATAAGAATTACAAGAAAAAATCCCAAAAACTTGGTGCATTCTGAAACTTTACTGTCGCCAGCTTTTCTATAATTTTCAATTTGATTTCTTGTTCTAAATCTTCCCTTTCTTGATAGTCTGTACTGTGTAGACATTGTTTAATTTTAGGTGTGAAATTCTCTATAATTGTAAGCGTTTCTTCGTTAAATTGATTTTCTAAATTTGCCATATAAATTATTCCTCCTTTTTTCTGAGTGTATGATTAAGCTTATTTAAAGCTTTGCGATGAAGATTGGATATATTCTGTGGTGTTGTTCTTAATTTTTGAGCTATTTCTTTTGTAGTAAGATCTTTTACATAAATCATCTCTAAAACTTGTAGCTGTTTAACCGTTAGTTTTTGCAAGGACTTTAAAAGCTGTTCATCCTCAATATTGTCTAATAACCCTTCTCCAACTATATTTTCAAGCTCCTTTTCATTGCTTGCATCTTCTATTTGCTCTTTTGCAGTCGTTCCACCTTCTTCTGATAAGCCCTTATCTAATATTAATAAAGTATGCTTTTGCAGCTTTCTCCTTTTTTTATCAAAATCTAAACTGAAGAAATAAATTAAATTACTGACGTATTTGATCTTCCTAACATTTATAAAGTGAGATTGAAAAGATTCATCCACGAGTTTTTTATTACTATCAGTTGGATATAAGATCGCTTTTTGTACCAAATAAAGATTTTCAGAATCCAACAAAAAGCTTTTTATAATTGGATTGTTTACCTGTTTATTATTCCTATAGAAGAATTCCTCTACTTTTTGAT
The DNA here is from genome assembly GCF_042019215.1 of Lysinibacillus sp. RS11. Classification (NCBI taxonomy): domain Bacteria; kingdom Bacillati; phylum Bacillota; class Bacilli; order Caryophanales; family Bacillaceae; genus Lysinibacillus; species Lysinibacillus sp. RS11. The sequence goes on from NZ_CP168124.1 coordinate 3,937,791, forward strand.
TATCTTTCTCCATTTAATAATCCCTCCTATATATCCGCCTTCTTTCTATATAAAGTGAATGTAGTATCTATATTATAAACCAAAATAAGAACAAATGTTCTTAAAAAGAGAATAAAAAATCACCTTTTATACAAAAAAGGTGATTTAATCCAACTTCTTCAACTATCTAAAATAGCTTTTATTTTCTCTGGCTGATAGCCTATAATTTCCTCCACTTTATTATCAGCGACTACTAAAGTAAATGGGATAGCGCTACTATTAAATTGCTTAAACTCCTGTAATACGTGTTCTTCATTAATGTCCTTATTAATATAAGTAATATTATTTGCTTCTAACCATTCCTTTAACCTGACACAATATTGACATCCATCGCTTGAATAAACCGTTAAATCATACTTCATCTTAGAGACCTCCTTTTTTCTATAAAGAGGATTAAAACATAAGATATGGAACCATAACAAAATAATACTTTTTTTAACTGGAAGGTTGTTTTTATGAAAGAAGGATTCACTTTCCATAGTACAGTTACAATTTTGGTGATATAGCCAAGCGGTAAGGCATGGGTCTGCAAAACCTGGATCCTCGGTTCGAATCCGAGTATCACCTTATAGTATTAATTTGGAGTAAGAGGGAGGGTGATTTATAGTATGACACCAGAAAATGTTCCAATGTGGATTAGCTTAATAGGAAATTTTGGATTCCCTATTGCCATAACAGTCTATCTGTTCATTCGCTTTGAAAGGAAAATAGATAAATTAGAAGCTGTCATCATGGAGTTATCTGAAGTTATAAAATCTCTTAATTACAAAAAAGGAGGGTAATCCACATGGAAATTGAAAAATTAATGGCTTGTTACTGTAAAGCAAGAGAAGTTCAATCATTTTATTCAAGTTGTTTAACGAATGACAGTCTTTCTCCAAAAGAACGCGATTTACTAATAAACCTTATTAAAAATGCCAGTATTTCTTCTAAATTATTGAAGGAATATTGTCAGATTCATGCTAATGATAAATGATCTTTTTACAAATAAACCAACCAAATAATTTAGGTTATAGACTACCTAATGTTATTTGGTTGGTTTTAATTTTTAATGGAATTATTCCATTACCAATTTCCTTACATCTTTCATCTAATTAATGTATGATCGTATGAACAGGAGGGGAATTTTATGATAGCCTACAAGAGAATAGCTATACTATATCTTCTTATAATAATCTTTAGTATTTTTATTGCTACACAGATGAACAGTATATTAAATGGATTGTTGGTTCTTGCTTTATTGTATGTGTTATTTATTGGCCTTCCTTATTTATTACAAAAAAAGGTGAAGTTTTTCGGGATATGTTGGAGTTGGTTAATAAAAGGTGGGCGAATAGGTCCTAAAAATTAAAGAGATGAATCCATTGAGTTAATGAATATTGTAACTGACAATACGTATCCTTTACTCCCCCGAAAATGTTAGGCCTTTCCTAACATTTTCGGGGTATTTTTTTCTTTAAATTGCGAATTTCACTTTATTATCATCGTTCTTTCTTCACTTTATTATGTAAAAGGAGATGAAGATAATGAACACTGAAATCATTTTAAAACCAGTAAAAATTGTTAAGTTGTTTAAAGTTCTAAATGCAGTTCCCGATAACTTAGATAAGATTCGGGCAAGGGAATTGTGGGAAGAAACAGATCAGGGTTTGGGATCTGTTGTTGCTGTATTAGATAGTGGCGTTCAGATTGACCACCCGAGTTTAAAGGAAAATATTATTGATGGCTATAATTTCACAGATGATGATGAAGGTAACCCTTCCATTTATAAAGACTACCTCGGTCATGGGACACATGTGTCTGGGATTATTGCAGCCGTCGATAACGGTAGAGGCATCACAGGTGTAGCGCCAAAAAGTAAAGTTCTTATATTAAAAGTGATTAACCATATGGGCAGAGGTAGCTTTGAGAATTTGATTAAGGCCATTATGTATGCCGTTGATTGGACTGGGCCTAATGGAGAAAAAGTAAACATCATGAATATGTCGCTAGGTAGTCCTGAACCACATGAAGAATTGCATAAAGCCATAAAATATGCCCGTTCAAAAGGAATCGTATTAGTAGCGGCTGCTGGTAATGAAGGCGATGGAGAAAGCGAGACTATCGAAATATCATACCCTGGATTTTATAAAGAAGTCATACAAGTCGGCTCCATATCTGAAGCAGAAACACCCTCGAAATTTTCTAATACGAATGTAAATTTAGATTTTGTAGGGCCTGGTGAAAATATTTTATCTACACATTTAAACAGTAATTATGTAGAGTTGACTGGAACATCTATGGCAGCGCCATTTGTTGCTGGTGCCGCTGCTCTTATTATAAAAACAATCAATCGTTCTGAATCACGTTTGATTCCTATGTATGTGTATGATTACTTACTATCGCATGTTCTTCCACTGGAAAACTTCTCGATCAATCATATTGGTCATGGCTTTATTCAATTGAAATAAACCATGCTCCCCCCCATTGCCCCAAATATGTAAAAACATATGATGTACGTAATCAAAACCATAATAACCACATTATTTTTCCTAGCATACTATAAATAAAAGGATCGCAAATTTATAGATTGGAGGGAATTATGATGAGCAATAATAAAATCGCATCAAGCAATATCGCGCTGACATTTTTACTTATTCTCAGTATCGCCTATAATTATTTTTACGATCAATTACCAATTCAAATTGAGTTCCTAGGTAATCTGGGTTTTTGGCTAGTATTCCCATTATCATTAGTCATTATAGTGCTGAGCGTAAAGCTAATAAAAAATAAAGCAAGCAACGTCAGTCCCTACATCACTTTCATCATTGCTGTAGCTATTTTAATCATTTCTTTATATTCACTATTTCCTTGGGGCTCACCTTAATCGTCAAAATTGAAATACTCCCATTTGATAGACAGATGAAAAAGCTGCTGATCTAATGGGAGTATTTTTAGTCCGTCTTATTTATTTGTACTTTCTTTTTGCAATTTTTGTATAATAATTAGGAAGAGCTTTTTATTTTTGAAACTTTTAGAGTTACGCTAAAACTTATTTAAACGAAGCAAAGAAAGGGATGGGATAAGAAAATGGATATTCTAATTCCAATTGGGATAGGTTTTTTTGCTAATGTGGTAGTATTTGTGATAAGTATATTAGTCGTTAAAAATAAAAGAAAAGCTACCCAGATCACACTTATTTTTTGGGGAATCACTGTTCTCCTATCTTTTATTATTGGTAGTTGGCGTGGAATGGGTTTATTTGTCATAAGCTTAGGGATGTTAATAGTTTCTATATGCTTGTATTTATATATTTACATTGAACGTAACTTTATACAAAAAGACGTCTAGAAAAGCCTTTGAAGGGTTTATTCCTTCAAAGGCTTTTTCCTTACTACTAACAGAGTAATGCTTGTGGTCCGAAGAACGCGCGAATTCCTGCAGCGGCTACAGTAGTATGACCTGAAACACATGAAACCAACTCTTTATCGCAGCAATTATCTCCATATCCAAAGACGTCATAACATCTGTCATGTGACACACAGCAAGTATCTGTTGCATTAATTGGTTTCCCTCCACCATGAGTTGAACCATAACCACAGTTACCACCACAATGCTGATACCCTCCTGGTAAGCATCCATCAGACGTCCACCATGCTAGTAAACTAACTTCATTATCGATTGAAATATTTTCCTCAACAAATTCAAATTGAACAAGATTTGTTTCATATTGCTTTTCAATCACTTCTTCCTGTTCAAATGTAAAAGTGACGATATTATTAGAATCCCCTTTTTGTAAAACTTGGCCAAAGTAATGATCCTGATGAATTGGCAATTCATTAAATAAGATTGTAACGGTCTTATCCTTATTTACCAGATTAATAATAGTGGAATTAAACTGAATTAGACCTTTCGATTTTTGCCCTACAGCCGCTTCAAAAGTATAGGCTTTTTCCACTTCTAATTCTTCTACTCTAAACATTTCCTTCTCTTGCATTTCTTTCACTATTTTTTTGAATTTCTCTTGTTGATATAAAGAGGTTAGTTTAATTTGCAAATCATTGCCTGTTAAATCTACTTTAGCTAGAACTTTTACTATCATGCTAATTCCACTCCTTTTCATGTAATGATGTTTAAGTAATAACGCCGCCTCCGCCTTTACACCCGCAATGATCAAGTATCCATGTAGATCCTGTTAGAGGAACGAATGTACCTAAACAACCTTCGTATAGGCAACAACTCCGAATAGGACTACAGAAACTTTGAGCTACTACCTTGTCGTTTCCTTCTGTCGATTTTTTTTCCTTCTCACTCATGTGATCCCCCCCTTTCCTGGCTAAGTAAGATACATTTTTGTATCTCTGTAATATAAAGAGAGCCCTATCGAAATAAATAAAACTTTTATCGAAAAATTTTAAGAAAAAAATTATTGAATATCGCCAAGACATAAAAAGACCTCCTCATCGTTTTGAGTAGAAGGTCCATACGGTAGGTTTATGACAAGGTCACCCACTATAGCTTTTGAATAATGTTTGATTAAAAATCACTCTGAACCCTTGATTTTACTGCAAATAAAAAGCCATCGTTTTGTAATGAAGATTGAACTTTTCATTTTGATCGACAATGACTAATCGTGTTTAATGTACTTTTATAAAACAGTTGCCTAAAATGGACATAACAGCATAAAGGAGAATCAATACTATGAAATCGAACAGTATGGCAACCCATTTTCACACTTTACAGGAGCAGCGAGCTCATTATCTGCCCTCTATTCAATCACTTCCGCAAGACCAACTATGGCATCGAGAAGTGGAAGGTAAATGGTCAATCGGGGAACACTTTTATCATCTTTATTTGATCCTGAAAATGCTTAAAACCGCAACAAAATGTTCCTTACTACTGACCCCTTACGCGAAAATACGAAGAAACAAGCCTTTCGCCACTGAAATACATGATGTTTACGAAGAATTTAAAAAAAAAAAGGAAGAGGCATGAGAGCTCCTGCAATATTAGTGCCTCCTAAAAAGATACGCTTTGTGCTAAACAGCGACGAAATCGAGCAATTACTAATAACCGAAACAAGCGCAATGAAAGAATTGGTAAAAGATATTGAGGAGAATATAGCCGGGCATATCGTCTTTCCCGACCCACTTGCCCACTATCCTAACCTTATTCAATCCATTCAGCTACTTGCCATCCACGAAAAACATCATTTTAGGATTATGGCGGAGCAATATAATAGATTGATTGCGTCTAGTTAATAAAAAATCCTTCATAACAAATGACCACCCGTCATGGAGTGGTCATTTTCATTTCTTATTTAATTAACCATTTTATAGTGCATTTTTTTCTTCTGCCTAGGTCTATTACTTAATGATCTTCAATTGTAGTAACCTCTTCTAGCCATTCCGTCATTCTGCTCTTAGCATAATTCTGTTCAAATTCGTACCAATGATTTTCGATGCCTAGTTCATTAATTTTTTCCTTAAAAAATCGAAAAGGCTTATTTCCGTTCAGTACGTTGATTAAATGAATCTTAATCGAATCTGATTGCTTTTTAGCAAAGCTGATCATGACATCATACATTTCAGACGATGAAACGCTTGGAATCATCACTAAATCCGCAGCCAATTCCTCATCATCCCAATCAATCGCGGGCTCGCCAGTTAAAGCTTCTGGCGCATCCAAAAGCACTTCACCCGTTCGACAGTTTAATACATACGACATTTCCTCATCATTTCCATTTAAAAATACATCCGCAAGTTCATCTAGTAGTTTCAATTTTCTCACCTCATATAAGCACAATTCACATGTTCATATTACAAAAAAATGCCCGCAACCATCAATGGTGGCTACGGGCTTCCATCTTAAGTTCAGTCGTAAACTGCATAAAAAAGAACCGAATAGATTCGATTCGGCATTTATTCATACATTCCTATACTGAGCTCCCTACAAAATGATTCTATCGTGTCACGCTCTTCCTTTGGCAATGCTTCGTACTCAACCAGATATTGCGCTGAAAGATCTTCTAGCTCCATATAACTGACTTCTCTTGTCAGGACGATCCCATTGATCTCATTAGCCAACTGGTTTGCAGTTTCAATATCCTTAAACGCAAAGGCCTGTTCTTCATCATCCGTAAATGTAAGAAAGTCAATTTTCCCCTCGTAATAACGATCATCTACTTGCACTACGTAATATCTAATTGAATCCATTATACACCTCCCCTATTTAGGATTTTACCTTTTCAAAGCAGTCCGAGATTTCTAAAGTAGCATTCGTAAAAACTTTTCAAAATTCACGCCTGCCTCGCGCGGAATTTGCTCCTTCGACGTTGCTTCAATCGAAGCGGCTAAAAACGCCTCCGCAAGCTTCATCGATTCAACTAGATCCTGCCCGCGCATCATGCCACCCATAATAACTGATGCAAACAAATCACCTGTGCCTGAATAGCTCTCACCGTTATAATCGCGGATGCTAGAAAATGAACGATCTGCATCGACATACATATTGCCTACATAACGCTTGCTCGCATCTGTTGGCGGTGGATTCAATCCAGTAATAATGACTTTCGCCCCAGTAGCCTGCTGTAGCTGATGGCCCGCTTCTTCTAGTGCCTGAAGATAATCTGAATCTTCTTGATAGCTCTGTAGCTTCTCATACGACAAACCTGTAAGCAAACAGCACTCTGTAATATTTGGCGTAATAATGTCAGCACATTTCACTAGCTCTTTCATACGATCAAGCAACTCGCCCGTAAACATTTTATACACTTCGCCCAAATCGCCCATCACCGGATCGACAAGCAGCGTTGTGTTACTCGAATGAAACACGCTTAAAAATCGAAAGATATTATCGATTTGCTCTTTTCCTGTCACAAAACCTGTATGAATACCATCAAAGGTAGTACCTAGCTTGCTCCACTCATCCACAAAGTAATCCATTTTTGACGTTAAATCCTCACAATAAAAGCTTGAATACCCTGTTTGCGCCGTTAAAATTGCAGTTGGCAATGGCACAGCCTGAACCCCCATCACTGACAGCACAGGCATCGCAGCTGTTAACGAGCACTTCCCAAAGGATGACATATCTTGAATTACAGCAACTTTTTTCATCATACTCTCCACCTATATCCTGTATGTACTCACTTCATCGTATCATAATTAGAAAGATGCGAAAATGCACACAACTTAAATTCGAGAGATGAACAATCATAAATAAATAATCTGACCTTTAATAATTTTATCAAATTGACACTTTTACCATAGTCAGTCCTTTGTTAAAGTTAAAATTATCAAAAATTTCATCTTAGTGAGGAAGATACAGATGCAAAATATACAAGGGCAAAGCTATACAAGAACACGCACAAAAACATTTGATTTAGTAATCACATCAATTTTAGCAGCACTTGTTTTTGTCGCAACAGCGTTCATCAATCTTAAGCTACCATTCGGGCAAGGTGGACTTATTCACTTAGGGACATCTATGCTTTTCATCTCAGCGATCTTATTTGGTCCTAAAAAAGGGGCACTTGCTGGGGCAATAGGGATGGGCTTATTCGATATTACAGGTGGTTGGTTAATTTGGGCGCCAACTACAATTATCTCCCGTGCATTACAAGGTGCCATCGTTGGGAAAATCGCTTGGTCTAAAGGTCATAAAGGCGACAACGTTGGATTAAACATTTTAGCAGCAGTTGTTTCAATGCCCGTGATGATTGCGGTCTACTATATCGGGCAAGCCATTATGTTCAAAAGCTGGATTGCCCCTATGGCATCAATCCCAGGAGACGTCATCCAAAACGTTGTCGGTTTACTGATCGCAATTCCAGTATGTATCGTGCTGAAAAAAACACCCTATTTCAAAAAGAATTTTTAACTTCTTTCAAAAGAAATTAAAGCCTCCAGCGGATGTCACGGAAATCGGAAAAGAGTTCATAAAGGATGTTAGCCTAAAATCATCGCATCCATGCGATAACGGCTAACTGACCTGCATCACGCAGGCCTAAGCACAAAGCCGATCCCGGACGCAATTATGCCGAGGCATACTTGATTACTACAAAATTAACACGCCATCTTGCTATTTTACCATTAGCATAGATGGCGTGTTTTTATCATTTTCTAAAATTTTGGACATAGGGATGTAGCGATTACTTACATGAAACTGTTCTCGATATCGAAAAAACCTTCGAATCTACTCAAATATCATACGTATCCTCACCTTGTCCGACTGAATAATTTTAGTTTTGGGGAGATTTAAAACTTCAAATGACAATAATGTACGCTTTTTTACATACGATATGGTGGAGGTGAAAAAAATGCCAAGAGCAAAATATCGAGATGCAGACGTTGACTTAATGGCAAGGATGATGAGAGCCGAAGCTGAAGGTGAAGGAAATCAAGGAATGTTATATGTTGGAAATGTCATTGTGAATCGTCTTGTATCAAATTGTTTAGACTTTAAAGATTTAAGAACAGTAGAAGATGTTATTTATCAGGTACAAGGAGGAAATTATTCTTTTGAAGCTGTTCAAAAAGGGAATTTATTTTACCAAAGGGCGAGATCTTCTGAAAAAAGATTAGCAAAAATGAATTTGGATTATTGGAGACAACATCCAGCAAAATTCGCACTTTGGTACTTCAACCCATATGCCCCATGTCCTCCAACATGGTATGGTCAACCATTTACTGGTCAATTTAAAAATCATTGCTTCTATGAACCAGCACCTGATACATGTGAAGGTGTTTATATCGATTAGGTAGCTATTATGCGTTTTGGTGCTGCGAATACAATATTATTAGTCGCAGGTACTTATAGCCAACAAAATTTATTCGATGTAACTCTGCCAAGCTAACACTTATTTTTTGTATTTATTTACATTGAACGTTCTTAATTCAAAAAGCATTAAAAATTATTTAGACATAACAATCCCCCTGTTCGTTCAAAACAGGGGGATTATATTTTAAATTTCTCTTCTACTACGTCGTAATAACAAGTATGCTAGCGCTACTAAAATCAAACCGAGTACTTGGTATAGGGTTGTATTACTTTCCCCTGTTTGAGGTAAGCGTTTCGCTTGATTTGGCGTATCTTGATCATTTTTGTCAACTTTTTGATTTTGAACCACGTTGTTAGCGTGCTCCTTTGATGACATTTCTACTACATTACGCTCATTTTGTGAGTCACTTGGTTTTTCACTAAGTTCCACCGATGTTTCCGATTTCTCTTGAGTCTTTGGTTCCTCTACCACATTACCCTCATTTTTCGGGTCTTTTGGTTCTTCACTTGGTTCCACCGGTTTTTCTGGTGTTGTTGGTTTTTCATTTGGCCCCATCGGTTTTTCTGGTGTTGTTGGTTTTTCATTTGGCCCCATCGGTTTTTCTGGTGTTGTTGGTTTTTCATTTGGCTCCACCGGTTTTTCTGGTGTTGTTGGTTTTTCATTTGGCCCCACCGGTTTTTCTGGTGTTGTTGGTTTTTCACTTGGCCCCACCGGTTTTTCTGGTGTTGTCGGTTTTTCACTTGGCCCCACCGGTTTTTCTGGTGTTGTCGGTTTTTCACTTGGCCCCACCGGTTTTTCTGGTGTTGTCGGCTTTTCACTTGGTTCCACAGGTTTTTCTGGTGTTGTCGGCTTTTCACTTGGTTCCACAGGTTTTTCTGGTGTTGTCGGCTTTTCACTTGGTTCCACAGTTTTTTCTGGTGTTGTCGGCTTTGCTGGTTCAGCTTGATTCACTACTTTTAACTGAATAACAGATTCTTTGTCTACCAAACTAACTTCAAAGTCGATTGGTTTTGCATCCAGCTGATAACCTTTTGGTGCTTTTGTTTCCACAAACGCATATTTACCCGGAAGTAAATTATCTACTTTAATTTGACCGTCCTTATCTGTTACTAATTTTATTACTACTTCTTTACCCTCTTGATTAATGAGTTTGAATTCTGCATCAGGTAATACTGGACCTTGCTCATCTTTAGCATGCTTTGTCAATACTACCGTTGTCTTGTTATAGGAATTTTCTACTGTTACTTGAACATCTTCTTTTTGATCGTTTTCAATTGTAAATTCCATTTTTTCATGTAAAGGTTTATATCCATATAACGCTTTTGTTTCCACAAACGCATATTTGCCGGGAAGTAGATTGTTAACTTTAATTTGACCGTCTTTATCAGTTACTAATTTTTCTGCAATAACTTTGCCTTCATCGTTAATTAACGTAAATTCAACGCCCTCTAATTTATCTTTAGTATCAGCATTTATTTTCGTTAAAACAATTGATCCTTTAGGGATTTTTGTATTTACAATATTATAACCTTCAACTTTTGACTCATATCCCGCTACCAGTTGCTCTTTCACAGCATATTTGATTTCTTTACCGTCTACTGTGTATTGGTCTAAGTTTTCAAAGCTATACTTCCAACCATTTTCTGCTGTTACTGTTTTTGTAGCAATAACCTGTCCATCTTTGAGTAAATCTACTTTGATTTCGGAAGGGCGATCTTGTTCACGATCGTTGCTCCAAGTTTTCGTTCCTTCAATCGAGGTTTTTTTCAAACTGTTAGCAATTGGTAATTCAATACCTTTTGCAGCATCCGTTTCCATTGTAAATGGAATTTTCATACTTGCATCAAATGTTACGTATTCAGGAGCTGATACTTCTTGTACATAGTAGTCACCAGCCTTCAAGTCTGGTACTTCTACAATTCCTTTGTCATCCGTTTTATACTGATCGCCAATTTGTTGCCCATTTGATGAAAAAACTTTAAATTGAACATTTGGAATGACTTGTTCTTTATGGCCATCTATATGTTTTAGTATTCTTAATGTACCTTTAGCTGGTAAATCCCCTACAGCCCCACCATTGGCTGAAATATTTTTTACTTGAGCTACATTTTTCTCATGTACTTCCTTTTGGTTGGAAACTTTGTAAGTCAAATCATATTCATTCTTAAAATATTCTTCATTTAACCCTTCAGCTGTAATAGTTGTTTCATAACCTACAGTGAACTCTGAAAAACTTGCATACTCACTATAAATCACTACATTAAATGAATTATCATCCGTAAAACTTACAGATCCATATCCTTTACTTTCAAACTCTTCTAGTGTCAACCGCTGATTGCCTAGTTGGCCACTTGTGTTGATATAGAAACTATCTTTCTGTATTTGTTGACCGCCTTTTGAAGAATCTTGTAAAACGATATCACTTTCAAGGGATTCCTTCTTACCGTTGAAGACTAGAAACCACCGAACTTCATCAGCATTTTCTGGTATAATATCGCCTGCTTTATAGAAAAAGATTCTTGAACCATCACTAGTTGGGTGAGTAACTGTTACAGCTTGTGCACTTAAATCTGTTCCAAAGCTCGTATTAACCGTTTTTGTAACTCCATATTGTACATTCGTCGCCATTATAGTGAAATTAAAGTAACCTTTTATATTTTCACGTTGATCTACTTTACTATTGAACGTACATACAACTTGTTCGTTAGTCACATTACATGAACCGTAATCATCTAGAGGAATATTCTTATTAAAACCTCTTAATTCAGGTGGTAATGTCATTGTAAGTGTATCGCCTGATTTTAATTTCAGACCAGTCTTTTCACTAAATGTTACAGATACTCCTGTTTGTTCACCATATAATAAATCTGTTTTAGTAATTTGCACACTATCAAGAAGTCCTGTATTGCTGTGTTCTCGTGCTTTTTCTACAGGAGGTGTATTTGTTTGAGTTTGTTCGGGTTTTACTGCGTTACTATCTTCTACGACAGTTTTAGATTCTTCTACAAGAGTACTTGACTTGTCTGTAGGAGCATTGGAGTTGTCTGTTTGAGTGCTTGAGTTATCTATAGGAGCACTTGGACTGTCTATTTGAGTGCTTGAGTTGTCTATAGGAGCACTTGGATTTTCTGTTAGAGTACTTGAGTTGTCTATAGGGGCACTTGGATTTTCTACTTGTTTAGGCGAAACAACGCTGTTATCTTTTTCTATTGCCCCATCACTTACACCAGCGCCTTCAATAGCATTCGCTCCGTTTCCTTCTACTGCTGGTGCTTCTTTTGTTTCAGTTGTTCCTGTTGCTCCAATATTAGAATCCGCTTCAATCGCAAACGCTGAGATTGGTGATAGTACTGTTTGTAAGACGATCAGCAATAAGATTGCTACTATGTTTAATTTTTTCATGTTTTTCTCCTTTCTAAATCCTGAGAGATACCTATTGGTGTTTGCTGACAACTTAATGTCGGAAGAATGTCACCAACAATAAGCTGGTACCTCTATCCTTCCATTCACTTCTTGTCATAAATGAATACATTGCTAATAAATTCTTCAAAGCATAGGACAAAATCGCATGTATAGGTCCTATTTTCACCTCTCCTCAAATAATGAATCTCACTTTATAATCATTACAAAGTAGGTCGCTGAACAAATACTAAATGATTCCAGACTTTTTGTCTACATAAATTTTAAAAAATTCTCCATTTTTTTTATTTATCTTTAAGAAGCAAAGAAAAAACAGTAAAAATTTACTTACGATGAGTATTTTTTTATTATTTTTTATTATAAATATAATAAAAATCCACTAAACAACTCTTGCTTCAAAAACATTTTATTTAAATAGGAAATGATATTATATTGAGAAAATATTAGTTGAATTGATATTCACAATAAGTAATTATCATGCATGGCGGGATACAATAAATGTAAAAAAACGTCCATATATAAAACCACACATTTAACTGTGCTAAAGTCACAGAAATGCGTGGTCTCGTTATTCACTATTCTTCAATTAAACCCATTGGCATGGCTTTCATAAATTCTCTCACTTCACGAATACTAGGGAATTTACTTTCTACGAAGTCCATCCTAATAGTCTTTTTTCTGATTTTTCTCAACTTTTGTTTAATTTATAACAAAAATTGATTTTGTAATATTTTTAGCTACTGATATGCTTATAATATCCCGGGGAAAGTAAAGAAGAGAAAGTTTTTCATTTGTGTTTTCGATTAAGATTTATCTCCTTGTAGATAAAAAAGAGAAATTTCTAATGACTTTATCGTTTAGCATCCAGGTTGGAGCGAATACCAATACAATATCTCGTATTATTTCTTTAGCAAAGATCCTATGTCATGTAGTGCACGTGTTGGATATGGACCTATTTCTGTTACGAAAGCAGGATCTAATGGGCAAACTATTAAAGCTGATCCAAAAACGGACAAGACCGGGTGTTTATGGAAATGTAGGTGTGACTAAATACAATGTGGAGAAATAGAATGGAGCAGGAATATACACTGGTTCCACGACAAAATATATAAGCAATGCATCAAGTACGTATGTTAAGAGTAGAAATAAATAGAGAGTAGTATGCTGTATGAAAAACAAAAAAACATTTCGGATTATTAGTATAACGATACTAATAATTGCCTTACTTATAACTGCTTATAAGTTTGACGAGAGCAAAAACAATCTTGTGGAGATGCTGAAAATTCAAGATACAGTCTATGTCGTAACCTGGGAACCAGTTGAAAAATCCCAAGTAGTAAGGAAATTAGGGGAGATCAAGCAAAAAATAGATAGAAATCAAGTTCCGAATACTAATTTTGAGTCTAATTCTTTAAATGAGGGTACTCCTATATATGAAAGAGAAAATGGAGATGAGTTTCCAAAATCTGTAGTGTATAAACGAGAGGGTAAATTTTATATTGCTACGCAAGTAGTAAACCTAAACCGTAGTGATTGAGCAACAACCTCTTTTTTAGAAATAAATTGTAAAAGTGGCTGACTTTTTTGAAGGTTAGCCTCTGAAATACTTGTACTACGTATTTCAGCGGTTACTACTTGAAGTGATGAAAAGCATTTTTTAATTTAAAACCATGGTTAAAGTAAGTTACGAAATATTTTTTTCACCCAAAAAAAGAAAATTCCACGGAAAAGTCTTCAACCTTTCCGTGGGATTTTGTGTGATTGGATATTCACTACTTCACTATTCTTCAATTAAACCCATTGGCATGGCTTTCATAAATTCTCTCACTTCTCGAATACCAGGAAGTTCACTTTCTACAAGCTCCACCCCGACAATTTTTGCTAATGGTTGAAGCATCGGTTTTACCTCTTTAGAGACAAATATTTTACTTGGTCTTACCTCTAAGCTTTGTAAATATGCCCATAAAATACTTTGTGCGATTGGTGGCGTTTTAGGCATCGGGAACATTTCGTGTCCGATAACCAAATTGCTTCCTCGTTCAACAAGCATACCAACAATCGGATAAACAGTGCGGTTCGTCAGTTCCGTTTCTACGCCAAAAGGCATGTAAAACACATCATATTCTAATTGTAACGCACTTTTAGGCTTTTTCTTATATTGTGCTTTTTCAAACATCGAAATTTCCTCGTAGCACTCATACGTTGGCTTCGGTATATTTATCTGCAAAATATAGATTTCTTGTAACTCACCATCCATTTGTACTTTAAACGTTGGATATTGATGTGCAGCTACCTGTGGATATTCCCAGCCATCCTTCCTAGCTTCTGTAATATTAATCATCCTACTTACAACATCAATTAATAACTCTACCTCTAGATAATTTGGTCTTTCAGGATGCGTTCCTTCTTGATAGCTACGGAATTGAATCCAGTTCTTCTTCCCTCTATACGACAGCCCACAATCTTTAATTAGCAGATAATCTGCTGGATCTAACTCTTCTCTATCAACGAAATTCACAGTTAAAGCGTTTAAACTATAGGAAAAATCACTCGATATATTTTTCTCAAAAAATATTTTCGCTAAGCTGTCATAGCCATTTTCTATATCAAAAATCATTAATCCAAACTCTTCACCACCAGCACCCATAACAGAAACAAGTACTTTGTAATCTATATCTGCAAAGTGAATGACAACGACTTCATCATCCCTTAAATATTGCCATGGCTTTTGTTTTTTCAGGTCATTAGTAAGCTCTAATAAAGTAAGATAATCTGGCTCCAGGTTTTCTAGTAAACTATTTGCCTCTTCATCCTCCCGTATCAGTTCATTAATTTCCTCCAAATTAATCTTGTCCAATTTGCCAGTATGAATATTGCCTGCTCCCGCAATACATATAGGCGTTTCCGTGTTCATCGGTAATTCCTCATTGCTCTCTAATCGAATCGTAAATGATTCACTATTATCAATTACATGAGCAATGGCTTCATCACCCGATTTTCGAAGCCATTCATCGACCAACTCTTCATCTGTATCAAAATCCGTATCATTTTTAGGTAAAAAACAAATCTTCTCTTTAGATACTCGTCCATCTTTTTTAACCATTTCAAAATTAAAATAGTCCGAACCATCCAAATCAAAACTTAGTAATATCATTTCATCTAGCATGGAAAAACTACTGTTCTTCGGTAACAATAACTTTCGATAAATCTCCGGTTTTTTCTTACTTTCAATATGCAACTGGATCATTGTTTTACCTCCTACCTCTACTTGTTATAGCTATTCTGATGAGTTCGGCATAACCTTCACTCATATACAAATGTATTCATCTCTTGCGCGATCTCTTTATTGATTTCAACTTTGTAGCTATTCCATATGCGAATCACTCTTTATTCACTTTACTGGCAATCTCTCCATTCTGCAACACTTCAAACTTCATCCCAACCAATTGCTACACATCTCAATATCTGTCGCATTAATTGTACAAAACACCCTAAGGTTGTGCTAGCAACAGCTACGTATTGTAATTACAAGGTTCACATTTTAGAAAGTCAAGATTAACTCTCCGACTTTTCTCAATTTTTGTTTAATTACTAACAAAAATTGATTTTTAAACTTTTACAGCCAATGATATGGTACTAATAGTAGGGAAATTTTATATTCACCAGTGTAGAAGTTATTAAAATACCTTTCCAAATTCACGGAAAAAGAGTAGGAGGAAAAGATGAACAAATCGTATAAAATGATCGTTGCTATTCTTTTGAGTATTTTCACTTTTACTTCAATTACATTTTTAGGAACTATTGCTATTGTGTTATCTAATGTAGAGTTTTTTAATTTTCAACCTACGTTTTTTGGTCAAGATATTGTTTATGTTCATATTCAGGATCGTGTATTTAAAGCTAATGTAACATGGACGGGTGTACTACTATTTGGTCTTTTAGGAGGTGTTATTCAACTTCTTATTAATAAATTTAGTAAATCAGATAACCACGCGTATTGATATTAAATAAATCCGCCAATCTTCATTCGTAATAAAACGCCAAAGTTTCATTAATACGACAAGCGCCATTACGAGGAGGATTAAATATCGACAATGACTACAAATAAGAAAAAGTTGAATGAATCCGGAGGTCAATGGAGTAATGGATTTTATGTAGCATTAGCATATGGAATGTTATTCGTTTCTTTAATGCTCGTAACAGGAAAAGAGCTTACAATTAATATTTTGACTATACCCGCTTTAGTATTATTTTTGGTTGTTAGCGTTACTGAATATTTTGTGACGAGAGACGAAAAAAAAGATATGCCTCAATGGATTATAGTGGGAGCATTTGTTATGGCTGTTCTTACTGCAATAGGTATGACGGTTATTTCAAACTAGGGAGTGAGAAGATGCTACATAATGGAATAAAATAGATCGGATTTTTAGCTATGCTAATGTTTGGAGGCATTTTTATTTTCAGATGGTTTCTTCGAGATGAATTATTATTAGATCAATTCATTGGTTTTTTGGTAGGTTCTATTCTTTTTATCGTGTCTTTTTTTGTTAAAAGAAACTAAATTAGTCTGGTCGTCTCTACGATTACTATTGAGCTTTATAAATATGTCTCTTTACAATAGATGATTACTATCTTTTGCTTCACATTTTCTATACCTTCAATTTCTGCAAATGCACCTACATCTTTGTAATTCTCCTGTTTTAACAATCTAATTCCCTATCGTCGTGATAGATGGTTCTAAGATTACACCAACATTTTTAACATCTTAATTTAGCACTTCATAAATCGCCCCTCTCTTTTTTACCGTGGTCGCCTTAAAGCGGATTTTCTTTCTTGAAAAAACGTTTTTATGTTCTATGAAATAGTATTTAATTAAAAACAGGTTGCAATTATAGATGTTTTATTATAGTATTTCATTATTGTGCAAAAAAATAATATATTTTTTCTTCTTATCAAGAGAGATGGAGGGACTGGCCCTATGAGATCTCGGCAGCGGAACTTTGTGATTAAGTTACTGTGCCAAATCCAGCAAGCAATGGCTTGATAGATAAGAGGAGTGTTTTATAAATATAAGACCTCTTCTTGTTATTTCAAGGAGAGGTCTTTTTTTAGAAAAAAATGGACAAGGATGTATCCATTTTTAATTTTTGGAGGTAGAACAATGAAGAAAGAGAATCCATGGGCGCTGATCCCATTTGTTGTTTTTTTAGTTTTATTTATTGGTTCAGGGATTATTACAGGTGATTTTTATGCCTTTCCTGTCATTGTAGCCATTTCCATTTCGGGCGCTGTGGCTCTGGCGATGAATCGAAAAGAATCGTTTTCGCGAAAGGTTGATATTTTCTGCAAAGGCGCAGGAAATTTAAATGTCATGCTGATGGTTGTTATTTTTCTCTTGGCTGGAGCCTTTTCAGCGGTAGCAAAAGGCATGGGGGCAGTGGATTCCACTGTTAACTTTGCTTTATCGGTCATTCCGCCAAACCTGCTTGTCGTAGGCTTGTTCATCATTGCCTGCTTTATCTCCCTGTCAATGGGTACATCGGTGGGAACGATTGTTGCACTGGCGCCGATCGGAGTTGGGATAAGCGAGCATATCGAACTTTCCATGGCTTTAGTAATGGCAGCGATTGTTGGCGGTTCGATGTTTGGCGATAATTTATCCATTATTTCAGATACAACAATTACTGCCGTTCGTTCACAAGGCGCACAAATGAAGGATAAATTTAAGGTGAATTTTTGGATTGTGTTGCCGGCAGCTATTGTAACGAGCATTATTTTAGGGGTTATCACAATGGGTGAAACCGCACAAGTGGAGCATTTAAGCTATAGTTGGATAAAAATTGTTCCCTATGTTTTAGTTATTATTTTAGCGTTAGCTGGAATGAATGTTTTCTTTGTTCTCGCATTTGGTATTGTTCTCGCCGGGGCTGTTGGCTTAGCGGATGGCAGCTATCATTTAATGAGCCTTATGCAAACGATTGGCGAAGGAATGGCAGGCATGTATGAAATGGCATTTCTTGCAATATTAATAGCTGGAATGGTGGAGGTTATTAAGTTTAACGGAGGAATTGACTTTCTACTTCACCTTGCGACACGAAGAATTAAATCGAAAAAGGGTGCTGAATTTGGGATTGCCAGCCTTGTGGGTCTAACTAATTTATCTACGGCCAATAATACGATTGCTATTTTAATTGCTGGTCCGCTTGCTAAAAATATTGCTGAACAGTATGATATTGAGCCGAGAAAGTCCGCAAGTATATTAGATATTTTCTCCTGTACGGTCCAAGGTCTTCTGCCATACGGAGCCCAATTCCTGGCAGCCGCAAGCGTAGCTGGAATATCGCCAGTGAGCATGCTACAATACTCTTTCTATCCGATCTTGATAGGAATTTGCGGAATCATCGCTATCCTTATTGGATACCCGGCACAAAAGAAAGCCTGATCTTTATCACTTTAAAGTGATGGGGGTTGCTTTTAAGAAATTTGAACTTAAATTCAAAAAATCCAATTGTTTTGAAAAAAAGATTAATCAAAACGATTGGATTTTTTTATGGGGTTATAGGTAGGGTATATATGATCATTCCTATTGAGCTTTTTAAATACGTACACGTGTAATTGTTCTAAAGTCATAGAAATATGTGGTCAGGTTATTCACTATTCTTTAAATAAATCCATTGACATGTTTTTCATAAATTCTCTCACTTCTCGGATGCAAGGAAGTTCACTTTCTACAAGCTCCACCCCGACATTTTTTGCTAGTGGTTGAAGTATCGGGCTTAACTCTTTAGAATCAAATATTTTACTTGGTCTTACCTCTAAGCAATAGCTTTCGATAAATTTCAGGTTTCTTCTTACTTTCAATATGCAACTGGATCATTGTTCAACCTCCCTCTTCTACTTGTTAAAGGATGCCGATGAATCTACAACTTAATCTGATTTCACCCCATGTGCAATAATCACTTACTTCATCTCTTCATTAAATTTCTACTTTGTAGCTATTCACAAAGTGAACCACTCTCTATTAACTCTACTAACAACCTGTCCATTCTGCAATACTTCAAAATCCATTCCCCACCTTTGTGCACTCCTGAATACTTGACGTGTTAATTGTGAAAAACATCCTAAGTTGTCTAGGAACAGCGCTTTATTGTAATTATAAAATTCACATTTTAGAAAGCGAAAAAGTTTTCTAACTTTTATCAATTTTTGTTCAATTATTCACAAAAGTTGATTTTGAAACTGAACTGCCCCGTAAAAGTTAAACATAAATCTAACTTTTACGGGGGTTTTTTATAGCAAAATAAGTGCTGAACAACGTATTCGAGCAGTTCAACGATATTCAGCTTTGAGTTTTCTTTTTTTTATCAATTTTCGTTCAATTTTCAACAAAAGTTGATTTTGAAACTTTTATAGCTAATGGTAAGTTATTTACATACCCGGGGAAAAGGTAATGTAGGAAGGAGGGATAGTAATGCAAAACATGTTTTTACCAGCATTCATTAATTTCTTTGTGCTACCATTTACAAACGGGATGGTGGTTTCAAAAACTGAACAACGTAATGCTTATTTTTGGATCATAGTTGCTATTGTTATTTTAGTACTAGCCGCTTTTTATGCTGCTTGTATCGTTTATGGCGCTAAGTTTACAGGCGAATTCGAATTTTTAGGATTTGCATTTAGAGTTCAATGCGGTTAAATATTTAAATAAATATTCAGAAGTAAAATAGTATTCTATTCTACTTCTACTCTTATAGAAGGTGACTTATATGATTGAAATTAATATAATACAAAAAAAATATCCTGATTTTTCTATAGAGGATGTTTCCCTTTCTGTATTTCCAGGGGAAATTACATTATTGTTAGGTCATAATGGCTCTGGTAAAACCACAATAATTCGTTCTTTATTGGGATTAGTTCATTTGGATTTAGGCAATATAAAATTAGATAATATTGAAATTAATTTTCAAAATTATAATAGTTATGAAAAATTCAAATCTGACATTAGGTTTATACCAGATGAAGATGTTTTATTTGATTATCTAACTCCAGTCGAATATTTCCAATTAGTTACAATCAGTAATGATATCGATTCGCCTGATTTTTTGGACTTTTTAATAAATGTATTTGATATTAGTAAATATACTAAACAATTGATAAGTACGTTATCTCATGGAAATAGAAAAAAAGTTCAAATTATAGGACAAATTTTATGTAAACCAAAGTATTTAATAATTGATGAGCCTACCAATGGATTAGATCCAGATATGATAATAATTTTGAAACAGATTATTTTAAAGTTAAGAGATCTAGGTACGGGAATTCTAATCTCTACACATGATTTGCGATTCGCTGAAAATTTGATGAATAATGTGACTATTATAAGAAACGGGAAAATTATTCTTCAGGATAAAAGTGATAATTTATTGAAAGAATATAGAACTTGTAATTTAGAAGATATTTATAAAAAAATCAATAATGATTATTATAATTTTATTGAGGAGCTTATAGAGAATGAAATGGTTAAGCATAGCTAGGAAACTCGATGGGAAACAGCTTAGGGAAAATTTAATTTCTACTTTTATCCGTAATAAAATGATTGGGTTATTAGTGCTATTAAGCGTAATTTCTATCTATGCTCTATATATTTTATTAACTATAAAAGGCGCTAATCCTTCTAATCAATCTATTAATGATGTACTTTATAGAGCTGGAATTATGAGTATAGGCACTTTTAGTTTTATTTCAATTATATTTGTATTTTTTACCAGAAACAAACTTCTTACCTCTAGATATAAACATTTTTTTAGTTCTTTGTCTATGCCCTCATTGGAAATAATTTTAGCTAATTATTATTATGTTTTTATTTTTTCATTGCTTTTTTATTGTTTCGTTATGATACCTGTATTTTTAGTTATTATTTTCTTTTATGAAATAACTTTCTTTATAATGTTTTGTATGTTTTTAATGTGGTTATCATTACCTCTTTTGTTTCTTCTCATTTTAAATGTGTGGATAGCTTCTTATCTTATAGCTGTGAGACTAAATAATAATTTTAGAAATTCAATTTTAACTATTTTATTTATTATTTTTTCTTTTGTTTTGATAGCTATTAATTTGTTTTCGGGAAATTATTTTAGTTTACTGAGTTTATATTTAAATTCGGGTTTTGTTAATTATATCGTTTCATTATTACTGCTAATAATATATATGTCTTTAAACTTTTGGGGGTTAAATAGATTATCTTCAATTTATTTAGGTAATTTATTTAAAGAAAAATTAGAAGATGGCTTTATCAAATATAAATCAGTAAATATTTCCAAATGGAGAAATGATCCACAATTATTAATACAAATTAAACTTGAATTGTTAAGATTGTATCGGACAAACCTGTATATAGAACAATTTTTTATAGTTATTTTTTTAGGTTTGATAATAGTTGCCTCATACAAAGTGTTAAATTTCGAGAATTTTATTTCAATATATAATTTAGTTTTCCAATTTGGAATGATTGAAGCTATGATAATTGTTCTAATATCTTTGGGATCAGAATTTTTTAAAACTAAATTTCTAATATATTCAATGAATTGGAATGGATATATTTATTTATTTGGTAGATTTCTTTTATATTCCGTTACCAATATCTTTATTTATCTTATATTTGCTTTAGGGGTTTCAACTATTATTACCGATGTTAATGTTGATTTATTAACCTCATTTCAATATATAAGAATAATTTCTATTACAATTTTAGCCATAACTATTGGATTTGTATGGCCTGTTCAAGAATTTAATAGATTGTTTTTGATTTTAGTATTTATATTTTGTTATGGCATTATTGAACTAATTATTTTTAATTTCAATCTTCCTTTCTCGCTAATTAATTTTTTATATGGAATAATAATTCCATTTGTTTGTGTATTAGTTTTGAAAAAGAAATTTTTAAAAGGACCAATAACTAAATGAATGTATTAACACCCAGCCCTGGTATTTTAGAAGTTTTTCAGTTTGTTATGTTTATGTTTAAATCTATAATCACAGTTATATTGTTACATGAATTAGGACATATATTGATGATTATATTATTCAATATTGTATATAGAAGAGGGATTTTTAATTTCAAGTTAAAATTAACATTGACTAGTGTAGAGGTTATTAATAAAACCTTCCCAAATCCATGGGCAAATATTTTAATAGCATGTTTTGGGACAATTAATCCATTTATATTTAGTTTTGTCTTTTATAGTTTATATTCTAATAATTTTTGGGGAGTTACAATGTTTTTATCTATTTTAAGTATTTACAACATCTTCCCATTCGCTCCTGATGGAAATATTATTAATTACAATTTAAAAAAATTAGAGGAAGTTAGGAGAAGTAAATGAAAAAATCATATAAAATTATTGTTGCAATTCTATTAAGTATTATTACTTACTCTTCACTTACATTTTTAGGAACTATCGCTATTGTGTTATCTAAAGTAGAGACTTTTAATTTTCAACCTAAGTTTTTTGGCCAAGATATTGTTTATATCCATATCCAAGATAGTGTATTTAAAGCTAATGTAACATTGACAGGTATACTTATATTTGGCTTTTTAGGAGGGATTATTCAACTTCTTATTAATAAATTTAGTAAGTCCGATAAACAGGTGTATAGATGAATCTAAATATCTAGTTTTCACGAGGCAGAACTTCTATTTGTGACATTATTTAGTGCTTCCTAATATCTCTAAGAGGGATCTCTGAAAGCCCAAAATAAAAAAAAGCATACATTTTCCGTACACGACAAATGGCCATCTATCCTATTTTTTCGGATAGATGGCTAGTTTGCACATGTGGCTTGGTTTTTTTCGACTAAGGTATGTAATTATTTAAAATCTCCGGGTGCTGGAGGTTTTAAATAAACTAAAGGAACACGCATTGACTCCTTTATTGGACTTAATGCAATATCATCAATAGATTTTACTTCATTATTTTTAAATCGTTCATAAGTCATCATTGCTGCGGCTAACCAAACTGTATGATTTACGGTTAAATTCATATTAAGCACCTACTTTGATTTTATTTATTACTTTTTTTATATTAAATTTTGGTAATGGCCCTCCATATAACTCAACTGCTTTTCATTTAACTTAACTCGCAACTCATCATTTATATTCAAAAATACTCGAGCTGTATTATCTAATGTTTGTGATATAGCAATCTTCCCATTTAAATCAAATGAAATTAACTGTTTATCAAACAACGCATCATGATTAGGGCAAAGTAATAATCCATTATTCACATCAAGTCGTTCTTCATTTGTAGAAGCACTCCATGGTTTAATATGACTCGCAATTAGAACGCGCGGATCTGTTACACCACATAATGCACATTTACACTCACGTTCGATCAGTAGCTTTTTAAACTTCCCCTGACCTATACGTGATTTGATCAAACGTTCTTTTTCAGTTTGAGTTATAGGTAGGTTTTCAACTTGCTGTATTCCTTTAAATTCTTCTTGCAGCTCTGGCTTATCATTCGTAGCTGATGCTGGTTTCGTAAACTTCGCTTTGCTATCCAGTAAGCGTAGTGGAAAAATCCATACTAGGCGCTGTCTGCCATCTTGATCCTTTTGTTGATCCTGATATGGCTCTCCCGCAAGTTCTACTTGTCCGCGATATGTATATTCTCTTGGCTTCATTACCTCAAAAAAATGAATCTCCACTCCATTACCATCCGATTCCGCTAACGTCAAATTTTGACCGCTCATCTTCTGATCACCACTCTGGCCCATACCTGTGTAATGATAAATATCATCAACAACCTTGTCATCATAAAGCTTCGTCTTATCCGATATAAGCGTCAACGTATTAGTACGATTCGACTTACGCATTCCTCCCTGCGGAGCACATAAAAACACCTCACAAAGCTGCTGATTATTTACAACTTCATTTATTGCTAACGCACGTGTCATCGTCATACAATAACCTCCTAAAATATTATTCATTCATATTATTAAATTCACTGTACTATGATGGCAAACATTAAAATTTAGTATGGATGAAAGAGCTCGCTAATTTGCAGGCCAAAATCCACCTATATTAATCTTTAAAAACATCTCGTATCAAGCAATCCATTTATTTCAAGTATAATAATATATAGAAGAAAATTCATTCTAATATTATTGGAAGGGGCATACATATTTTGAATTATGGTTGGGCTGGGACAATTGAACAATTTATGCACTTAGATTTACAGTCATTTATTGTCCAATTACAAAAACATGTATATAAAACTACAACAGGAAATAACCCTAAGATGGAGGCTCAAATACGAGCGTGGACAGATAGTTACAACAAAATCCAACATCTATTTCGACAGTTTCCAAACGTAGAGGCATCACTTATTTTTGAATATGAAATATTGCGTGGTGGTGGGCGTCGCCCAGATGTACTATTACTTCTAAATGGCTATGTCATTGTCATCGAATGTAAAAGCTATAACGCTGTCTCACCTGCTGAATATATTCAAACCTCTCTATACGTGCGAGATTTAGAGCATTATCACTCCACTATTCAGAAATCAAATCTAAAGGTCGTTGGTATTTTATTGCTAACAAATTATGAAGGAAATCAAACTGTGTTTAAAAAGGAATATGAAGTAACAGTTTCAACAATGGATGGATTAGCAACTATTATTAAACGGATAATTCAAAAACCACAGCTAAATGCTTTAGGCATTAAGGAGATCACCAATGGAACATATGAACCTTCCCCTTCGATGTTAGAGGCTGCTCGTTCTATTTTACATAATGAGCCGCTCCCAAATATTAAAGCAATAGCAAGCAGTAATTTTCCAGAGGTACAACAAACTGTACGGCAAATTATTCGTGAGGCTCAAACTACAAAATCCCACCATTTAATTTTAGTCTCTGGTGAACCGGGAGCCGGTAAAACATATTTAGGTTTAACAATCGCACATGATGTTGAGAATGCAGTTTATTTATCTGGTAATGGCCCACTAGTTGATGTATTACAAGATACATTAAAAAATCGAACATTTGTGCAAGGCTTATATGGCTATAAAATGGATTTCCTTGAAAAGAATCTTATTCCTAAGGAGAAAGTTATCATTTTTGATGAGGCGCAGCGGGCATGGGATGCGAACAAGGTGGACCAATCACTCACAAGAAAAAATCGTGAAGCTCAGCATTTAAGCGAACCCGATATTATGATGAACATTGCCACTCTTAATAAATCATGGGTGTCACAATTGGGTTAATTGGTGAAGGACAGGAAATATATTCTGGTGAAGAAGAGGGACTAGCATTATGGAATGCTGCGATTGCAGGTAAAAACATTACGGTCCATTCTAAACACCCAAACACTTTATTCACAAATGCTGGACGATATGAAACACACACACATTTACATTTAAATTGTTCGTTCCGCGCACATGCTGCTTTGCAGTATTATGACATCGTCAATACATTATTAGATGAGAAATTTGAGCAGACAAATTCTCTTGTTCAGCACTTGCCAAAGGATCATTATAATCTTTTCATAACACGAGATCTAAATAGAGCAAAAACAATTTTAGGTCAACTTTATCCAGATGACACAAAAACAGTTGGTGTTATTTGTGCTGGTGGGGCTGATCATCAAAAAGAAGTGCCCGTTCTACCGAGAGATGAACGGTATGAACACCCTTCTAAAATTGCTCAATATTTTAACTACCCAGCTTCACCTTATTATTGCAAAACGTTGACCCACAGTACAACAGAATTTCAAACACAAGGGCTCGAGCTAGATCTAGCACTTGTTCATTGGGATGACGATTTATATTTACAAAACGGAAAATGGAAGGGTCAACATTATCAATGGGGTGTCCAAGATCCATTTCAAATTAAACTCAATGCGTATAGAGTTATTTTAACAAGAGGACGAGATGGAACGATTATTTATGTACCGCCAAAAGCGATTTTAGATGAAACTTGGCATCTATTAAAAAAACATTTAAATATTCCTGTATTATAAATAGTTACTAAATATGCCTATAGATTTGAAAGTGAAATTGGCATTTCAACACTATAATGGACATAGAAGAATTTCGATCTTACATATGTTTAATTTGTGAGCGGTCAATCCATTTAATGACTATGTCGTTTCAATGTCAAAATCAATTAGTGAGGAATGGATATCTAATGACGAGTTTTTTGTCACCGAATCTGGAATTTAGGAGAATAATAAACTCTATCATCAATTGAAAAAGAACTTCTAATAAGAAAAACATAGGGAGATTTTAGTCTTCCTATGTTTTCATTCATACTATTTATCTGTTTGTTTTTGCTTTTTTTTCAAATACTCCGCACGTATTTTTTCAAGTTGCTGCTTTTTATCAAATTTGGCAGGCTTGTGTTTTTCATGATACTTTGCCACGGCCATCTGACCTTTGGTATCCAATTGATATTTCCCCACTTTGTTCACCTACTTTTCTTGTCTTTAAAGAGAATCTATTCAACAAATATAATATACCTTATTTTACTGAATGCTAATGCATTTGAAAATTTTATTCAGGAACTATTGAACAAGCTCATTATTAAGCTTGTTCTTTTTATATTTGTCTACACTCTCTTATTTATCTTGAAACATTATACATAATACGATAAGTATGTAAGGTACTACTCTATCTTACACTCTGTCTCTGTAAAAGGGTATGGATGATGAAAAAGTTAATGTGTAATCTTGTCGGGGATAATTTAGAGTGAGAACGTAGTAGAGACGCTCAACTTATATACATGACTGGTTGGGTTGTCGGTAGCCCATTTCAGAGCACTTAAATGGATTCGAAAACGGCGAGAGATTTATGGTTAGTTAAGAATGTGGTGGAGCAGAAACAAAATTTGGTTATATTTCAGGGCATAGATTGGAGGTTATTGAACAATGAAAAAGAATAACGTTTACAAAGTAATAATTGCATTTTTAACATCTATTATAGTGATGGGTATCATAGCTATATGGTATCTCGTATCTACCGATAGTTATCCTACAAAAATCAAGCAAGAAAGTTTGAGCTCGGAAGGTGAAATTGCTAATGTGGTAGAATCAGAAGAGGTAGAAGAGGTTTATGTGATCCATGAGACCGCTACTGATAAATCTTGTCTGTCACCTGAAAACGCAATCACTTTAGACGAAATGTATGCAAATTACCTAGAGTTTAAACGTGTGGCACTTAATGAAGATGGATCACTAAATTTCGATAACGCAATTAACGCTTATAACGGCATCAGTCAGAACTTAGCTACATCGGTCCTTAAGACCCGCTCAACGGCTTACGACAAAGAAGTATACAAAGTAGTGAACGAATGGGCTAAAGATGCTTCTAACGTCTCAGATGACATGCTAGGATTCAAAAAACACGCAGCCTCCATTTATAGATACTACGTGCTGTCCATAAACCTCATTTAATTTTTCTCCTTTATGGCTATAAACTTCCGCTCCGCTTCTTCATAAACCTCCCTCATCTTTCTTCTTTCCTCAATAATCCGTTCACGTTCAACTAACAATTCATTACGCTGCTCATTAAAATAAATATCTGCACATCCTGTTGAACAAAAGCGACGACCAATAGCGTTTGGATCTTTCCGTGTACTTGATACAATAAAGTATTCATCTGCTACATTACTTACTACTTTTTCTCCGCAATGACATATAAAGCTCCATGCTCTTTTCATACCTTTATGGAAATACTTTTTCTTATATCCTACTTCCAACTCTTCTAGCTTCAACTCTATATCTGTTAAATCCGTCATTAAACTATAATCTAAACCCATCATTAAACTATAATTTAAATCCATTTCAACACACTCCTTTTAAATTAATTAATATCATTTTAATACCGAAAGATAATACAAATCAATAAAAATAAACTTATAAGTTATTTTTATTACACTTCAATGGTATGTAATGTTTATTTTACCTCACATAGGATTAAAGTGGGGGGATATAAATGGATTTAACAAAACGCGTAGGAATGAACATCAGAGCAATTAGGAAGGCTCAAAAATTAACAATCGACGAACTAGCAGAGAAGTGTGATTTTCAAGCCCCGTATTTATCAGATGTTGAACGTGGAGAGAGAAATATTACGTTACAAACTTTAACTAAAATATTAGATGCCCTAAAGGTCGGTCCAGGTAGCGTACTTATACCTGAAATTAGCGAAAATGAAGACCCAGAAAATAATAAAGATGAGCTTTTAAAACTCTTAATGAACACGCTTGAAGATAAAAATGAAGACGATATTCGAATGATACTGAATATATCAATTGAAATCTTCGCACGCTTGCAAAAAAATTAAAAAATTAAAAAGGAAGCTGTGTATTTTTTTACAAGCTTCCTTTTTAGCTAATAATCCCTTCTTTATAATTCATTTTTTAATCTTACTTCTAACATAAAAAACTATATCTGGCTTTTTAATAAAATAATTGAATCCAGTTTATTTCCATAATATATTTTAAAGCTATTAAAATCCTAGGGAGGAGTTGCCATGAAAAAATTCCGTACGTATAATCAAGCAAAAAAGGATCTAAAAGTTTTTCAAGAATACATCAGTTTAATTGAGAATTATCAACCCAAAAATTTTACTCAACGTGTCATACAAGAATATGCTTATCAGGGAAACATTAATCGTACTGCTGAAATTCTTAACCGTCGTGGCTATAAAACAGATGATCGTAGTATTGAACCGCAGGATATTTCAACGATAATTAAAAGTAAACCTGCTCCAGAGGACTTACTTCATAAAGAAATACGTAGATTGTACCTCAAAAAAACTAAAAGTAATCAAGGGTCTTTTTCTAAAATATATCGATAATTCTTCTACTGTCTATTACCTAAATATAACTTTTCCTATTATGTTATATCACTTTTGAAACGAAGGTTATGCCTTAATTTTTCTTCACTTTTATTAATACTTTAATTCATCAAAAAATTGAACCTTCCGCACACTTATTATTGTTAATTTTATTTTCAGAATATATGACGGATTTCTAATCACTATTCAATACAACACCTTTTCTATACGAATAACTTTGATTTTTGCTGGATATGACTCCAAAATTTCAGAATACCAAATCCTCACTTTACCTCCACTTTTAATCCCTTTCATAGACAGTTTCAATTCATTATTTTAAATTGAAACTGATCCAAAATTTTTTTAGTACATGAGATTTCCGCTAGAGAAACTCTCTATATCTGATTGTTGAACGTGCTTTCCTTAATAAAATAGACTATTCCTTCATACATTACTAAATAGCCAATCTCACTTTCGAAATTTCCTTTACTAGATAACAGCTGGCTAACATTACCTATAAATCATAAAACAACAAGAAAAAGTAATAATAAGACCATGTTGATTTTACATCACGCAAGCGTTGTCACAATCGTTGGTGATTCATATCGATTAAAGCACCATTTAACCTCGGAAAACGAGTAGTTTTGTACATCCTTAAACGAGCAAAAATGCACATAATGGTGTTGACAGTTATAATTTGGTTAACTTGATCAGATTTTGCAAACTTCCAAAAAGGGGCATTAATCATTCATATGTGAATCCGCATTGTTTCGTAGTAACATCTCCAATACACCTATATCACAGAATAAATGTAATTTATTATAATATAAAAAAAAATTACCAATTTAGTAGTCTCAAGCACATTCCAGCAATACAGTTACCTTTATCAGAAAAGAAAACACCTATCAAAGTAAGTGTTGTGATAAAGCCTATAGCCCACCCATCACGGAGTGGCCTTTTTCTTATCTAGTTGCAGTATTTGTACTGAAAATTATTGACTGGATTCCATTGCCCGTTTTTATGGTGGAACAATCGACCATTTGATTTGAACCTCAAGTGTTGTTCTTGCCCATCAAATTCAATCGCAATCAGATAAATGTCATATTTTTATAATTCTAGTCGTTTTTCTTCATCCAAAGCTTATTCCATTTTTTTTGCAAATTAGCTTTGCTCCCTCTATCATAAAATAACTTATTATAATGCTAAACATAAATAATGTTTGGTTATAATTAAAAATCAAATAAGCAATATAACTCAATATTAACCACGGACCAATTATTACACCAAAACTCGCGTTATAAAATACCCTATTTCCTAAAAAACCCGGGATATAGGTTAAGACACCTATAAATAAGCCAGAAACAAATAAAGTTACACCTAATAAACCAATAAAGGGTAACCAGGAATGAATCAATGTTAATATTTCTGCATTCTTTTCAAGAGCAATTTTTGGTATCACACTTTGAACATTTATCATATCTTTAAAAACATTTAAAACAGAATTAACCATTAAATAATAAATTAATACGAGAAGTAAATATTGAGGTAATGTATATAAAGTCATACCTTTTATTATATTATCTTTAAGTGATTTAATAGAATTGATTCCTCCTTCTGATTTTTCATTACTCTCCTCATTAATAAAATCTGACATTTTTTCACCTCTTTAATATAAAGCTATTCTTCTTTCATATCCATTTGAATTAAATGCTTACACTTCGGACACCGGCAAGAAAGTTTATAGTTTTTTTTCGTTGGTTTAAATTCTTCTATCAATGTATTAACAACTCCAGGAAAAGAAAGGATAATTGCAGTAATAGAAATAAGATTCACTGAATCAGTATTCCCCTTATAAATCCCTAAAATCAAGAAAACTAATAAATAAAAAAAGAACCCCATCAATAATAACCCTAAAGAAATTAAACTAACTCGAGTATATGTTTTTTTAATTTTCTTCCACATATATGTATCCCCCTTTACTAAATTACGGATAACTATGAAAATAGTTTCATATATAAAAAGAAAAACACCTACCGAAGTAAGTGTTTCAGAACGCGATGGACGAAATTAATCATGTGGAAACATATCATTTTCTCCTTTCTAAACCTTGAGTAGATCAACTATATCCTCAAACCCTAATTCCTTCATTTCTGGATAAGTTAGAAACTCTTCAATCTTCACTTGGAAATCTATTTCAGAAGCTAATCCAAATTCATTTTCGATGTTTTCGCTACATTACTTTGAAGATACTCTTTTTCAGATAATGAAGAATCACTATGAATCATTTCTGCTTTTCCATAAAAACGTGATTTTTGTAAATTCTCATTTGTAAGGTACTTAGCTCTTCTACCTAACAGTCTACCGTAAGCCCGTAGTCAAATAACGCATATAAACAACTAGGCGCCTCCGGTACGATGACGTATCAAATGAAGGAGGTGCTTCTTTATGTTAACTACCAAACTAACAATTGTCCCTGTGACACTCGATCCTATCACTGACGAATTTTCTTCAAATTTTTCACCTCAATATTCCGATTGCCCAAGCTGCGTCATTAAAACAGCTATCGCAGAAATCTCCTTCTTCAACGGCGTAGATGAGCACATCATTCAAACGATTATAAAGGAGTTGAATAATCAATGAATCATGATTTTACGAGCGTAAAAAATATCTATATTATTTGTGGCAAGACTGATATGCGTAAAGGAATCGATGGTCTCGCAATGCTCATTCAGGATTCTTTTGAACTCGATCCCTATAGCGATTCCATCTTCTTATTTTCTGGAACGAGCAAAGATCGTTATAAATGTTTGTATTTTGATGGAGATGGCTTCGCCAAACTTTATAAACGATTAGATAATGGCAAACTGCAATGGCCAAAAGATGAAAAGGAAGTACGTAACCTTTCACAAAAGGAACTTCGCTGGCTTTTAGAAGGTTTATCGCTTCAGCAACCAAAGGCAATTGCGAAATCTGCAAAAGGTGTCTTTTGAATTTACTTTCTAAGATGGTATAATCAACCATAACTTAGATTGAACGAAATTTGGTGAATGATTTGATGAGCACTTCTAACGAAAAAGTGATTCAACTTCTTGAAGAACAACTTGCGTATATGAAAAACCAAAACAAAGATTTATCGAAACAAATTGAAGTGCTAACAGAACAAGTTCGCCAATTAACAAAAGCTTTATACGGTTCCAAAACGGAAAAATCAAAGTATCAAGCACCCGACGGACAAGGCTCTTTATTTGAGGACGATCCGTTTTTTAACGATTCTGAGCAGACAGAAGAACAAAGCACGCCAACTGTTATGTATACCGTTGTCCGTAAACTACATAAGAAAAAACGGAATGATTCTTTTCATGAAGGGATTGAAATAGAAGAAATTCATCATCACCCCACCAATACACAATGCGACTGTTGCCTTGGTCAAATGACCGAAGCCGGTATAACTATTGCGCGTGAAGAAGCAAAATTCATTCCGGCAAAAATGATGCGCATCCAGCATATTGAACATGCCTACGAGTGCAAGCACTGTAAAATGGATGCCACACAAAAAGCACAAATGAAACGTGGGAGAGCCCCACAAGCTCTGCCATTCAGCGAAGCATTGCGGGACCTACCGTTCTAGCAAAACTGATCTATGATAAGTTCATCCAATACTTGCCTCTTTACCGTCAGGTAAAGGAGTGGGAACGATATGGCCTGCTTACGAATGATAAGAACTTATCAAACTGGGTGATTCGTGCAGCTGAAGATTGGCTTCTACCGGTTTATGAACAGATGAAGCAGACATTAACAGTAAAATCCGTTCTACATGTAGATGAAACCTATGCGCAAATAATCAATCGTTCAGACGGAAAATCCGGTCAATCGAACGCCTATAATTGGGTGTCCCGAAGTGTGCCAAGTCAAGGACCGATCATCGTTCTTTTCCAAAGCGCTTTATCGAGAAGCCGTTCTGTATTAGCAGACTTTATAGCTGGTTTTCAAGGAACTGTGATTTGTGATGGTTATTCTGCATACGGGAATCTGCCTGATGTCACGTTCGCCAACTGTTGGGCGCATGTGCGACGCTATTGGCTGAAAGCTGATAGCAAAAACGGGCAAATCGTGGATTACTGTGATCAACTGTATCACCTAGAACGTCAATTCAAGCATCTTTCACCAGGTAAACGCCGAAAATCACGGCAAAAACATTCAAAGCCGATTGTAGAGAAATTCTTAAAATGGGTGGATGAATCGCCTTTCTTCGGAAAAAATGCCTTAGCTAAAGCTGCCGAATACACATTAAATCGTGTACATGGATTAAAAGCTTTTCTGTTCGACGGTAGGATTGAAATCGATAATAATCCGGCTGAAAATGCGATTCGTCCAAATGTGATTGGTCGTAAGAACTGGCTTTTCTCTGTTAGTGAAGCAGGCGCTAAAGCGAATGCCATCTGTTTAAGTTTGGCTGAAACGGCAAAAGCAAACGGCATCGATTTCTATCAATACCTAGTGACGTTAATGACAGAATTGCCAAATTTACCGATTCATCAGCAGCCAGAGATTTTAAAGAATTACATGCCTTGGTCGAAAAAAATTCAAGCCACATGTGCAAAATAGCCATCGATCTGAAAAAATTCAGGGTAGATGGCTATTCGTCGTGCGTACTGAGAAGGTGCGCTTATTTTTTTATATTTCGGGCTTACCTTCAAAAAGCATATTAATATCATTTTACATTGATTGATATTCAATGAAACTATATGACATAGTGCAAAATGAAAAACCCTTGTATATCAAGGGTTTTGACGTTCATTGAAACTCAATGAATCTATTATGGAGACGGCGGGAGTCGAACCAACCGCCCCATAAAAGGCTATACTATCAGTGTTTTCAACGGTTTATAGCTGTCATTGTGAATGTTTGACTACGTATTTGACTACGTTTGATAAAAAACATTTTGTGAGGGCAAGGTTTTATATTTTTTGTTATAGTTCATTACTCTTCTTTATTATTAGAGGGACCCAGTACCTAGCGATTAACTTAACTTAGTATTAGATTACGTTACGGTCAAAAGTTCCGTATAAAATTTTTTACAAATATTTTCCAAGACGTACAATCATACGAGTACATGACCCCATTTACAGGCTATGAGACAGAACCAACAAGGCAATCATACATAAACCATTATGTCACTTCGTCTCACAGCGTTCTGACAGCCCACTAAGGACGTTCAGAACCACTAAGACCCAAATGGGCGGACGTGGGGCGGAACACCTCACACGGTACATCTCACCTCTTATAGCTACATAGATAGATGTAAGAGAAGACCCTATGTACATATGACCCTCATCATCTACACATATAGATTCTCTTTTACTTGAAACACGATCTCTCCAATGCTCCCACCATTACCCACCTACACTTAAGAACCTTTACCAATCCCTAATAGCTTGTTTAAATGTATGCCCCTAAAATATCTAATCCTAATATAGATAGATACCTCCATTTTTATAGATGATACCTATACCTTCGCTCCCTCCACGTGCCTATAAAATTCTACCCATGTACGTACAACAATAAGGAGATTTATTGTTATTTATCGTTTTATATTTTTATTACATTAATTCTATACAATCATGTGTTAAGAACGCGAAATGCGAAACTATAATAGTGTCGTCAGAGAAGAACATAAAATTAGGAGGTTTTACAAAATGGAAAAAGAGTTCTTTACAGTACGCTCATTGGCTATGTATCTCGATATATCAGAGCAGAATTGCTACGTGTTATCTCGTCAGGGAGTAATTCCAGGACGTGTAAAGGTAGGGAAATCAATTCGTTTTAACAAAGCGGTCGTAGTTGAATGGCTGAAAAATGGAGGGGCTAACGATGATAGTAAAGACTAAGGGCTTATTCAGTTTTCAACATGCAGCAGAAATACTCGGGGTAAGTACACAAAGGCTTTTTGAACT
The DNA here is from genome assembly GCF_042019215.1 of Lysinibacillus sp. RS11. Taxonomy (NCBI): domain Bacteria; kingdom Bacillati; phylum Bacillota; class Bacilli; order Caryophanales; family Bacillaceae; genus Lysinibacillus; species Lysinibacillus sp. RS11. Next base: position 3,972,797 of record NZ_CP168124.1, read on the forward strand.
TACAGTCTCACCTTATGTTGATAAGGTGCATATCGAGAACCGTACCTACTTTACCAAAGAGAGCATGCGTTATTTACTACTGAGAGGTGATATCTAATGATAAGTGTAGAGAAGACTAGCAGAATACTAAACCACTTTAACGTGAGTTTTTCAGAAGGAGCGGTTTTGGGCTATATCCAAAAAGGTAGTTTAGAGAAAGCTCCTTTGATCCAAAATAGCTATCATTCGCGTAATACCAAGTTTAACTACGGTGTGAACGAAGAGTCTTTAGCGAGGTTCCTACAAGAGCGTGTGGGGGCAACAGAAAAAGAAATTAATGACATCCTTTATGGATAACCGCTCCCTGCCAACCGCTTTTATGTTTTTACCAACATAGAGTGGTTGGCATGTGTTTTTTTAACAACCTATTCACCCTTGGTTACGATTACTAGAATAAAGACTAATAACTTTACTATTAGTTAGCTTTACTTAAAGGCAATTTAAGACTAAAACTTGAAGGAGGAATTAACATGGTATTAGTTGCATTTGACGACGAAACAGGTGAGTTAATAGGGAAAGGAGGAAGTTACAGAACTCCCGAACAATTAGATAAAATTAAACAGATACAAGCCAAGGAAAAATATAGAAAAAGAGGTAACAGGCATTTTGTTCAATGCTTTCTTGATCCAATTAGAGAAGTCACACCCCACCTATCACTAACTGTGAGCGGAGCTATTATGAAGCTATTGCTTTACATGAAATTGAATAATGGAGGGCTACTACAGGATGATGACAAGCCTTTAAAGCAGTCAGACATCAAAAAAATACTAGGTAAAGGAAAGACCCAAACTGCGGCAATTATTAAACATCTTGAAGAACTGTCTTTACTTTTACCGATAAAAGACGGACGTTCTAAATTATTTCGTATGAACGAAAAATTCCATATTATGGGCAAAAGAAATAAAAAAGACCACTTTACTAAGGTACTTACAACTAAACTACGTGAAGCTGTAGGACAGTTAAAACTAGAACACCTTGGGTTCCTGTATAAAATACTTCCTTTTTTCCACTATGAAAAATGTGTACTTGCACATAATCCCAATGAAAAGGACGAAAGTAAAGTACAGTATATGAACCGCAATGAGTTGGCTGTAGCCATTAATCACGATGTTGATACCATTACAAAATTAGTACGGCAATTAGCGGAAAACGGTTTAATTATGGTAACTAATAGTAGCCGTAACGTCCTTTACTATGTACACCCCGATTTAATGTATAGACAAGAAAATGATGGTAACAACGACTACTGTAATGCTTTACGTCAAATGTTTGAAAATCACCAACGAGAGTCAAAAAGAAGAAGTGCAAAGAAAAGGGACTGATTAACCGGTCTTTTCTTTGCCCTTCTTCTTTTTGTACGTACAATATGCGGTGTAAACCGAACCTATTAGCCATTTTATACGGTGTAAACCGAACCTATGTTAAGTGTAAAAAAAGGTCAAAAACCCAATAGCACCAAAGGTTTGAGCATTTTCTAGAGTCGAATTTACTCTTAATTCTTTGTCAGTCAATAAAAGAGTTATAAAGGATATACTATGATAGAAATAAAATAACAGGGGCAAGCGTAGCGTAGCCCCTCGAAACGAGCGCAGCGAGTGGAGGATAGTAAATATTTAATATTCTATTGGTGTTCGAAGAACTCCCTACGGTCGTTCTTCTCCACGTGGCTCCCTTCGGTTGCCACTATTTTTATTTCTACACCCTCTTTCCCTCTAAAGTGTATGTGGTGTTTAATTTACTTTTTACCTGCTACCCTCTTATTGCCACAGTTCATACATCCATTTATGAGTGAATTTCTTCCGTTAAACCCACACAGTAAACCAATTGGTAAAGAAAGGAAAACTATAAGTGCAACTAAAGGGAAAGTATAAAAAGTAAGCCAATCTCCAATAGCACTTTCCAATAAGAAAAAGATAAATCCTAAAGCTATTCCTATACCAATCATAGAGAATAGCACTTTAAGTTATGGTACCGACCAAAATTAAAAGAAACCACCTCATATGAGATGGTTACCTCTTTCTAGCTATACAACTAAAGCCCGCGTTAGTTAAAGTATGATTCTTCACAAATTCAAAATGTGCAGTAACTTAACCTTCAATAATGAACGATTAAATTTAGTCGATTGTTAGCCTATTGCCCTTTTCTCCATATTTCATTCGAATAAAATACTACAAATGGAGGTGAAAAAAATGGATAACTGTAGTAACTGTAATAAACGTTCCTGTTTATGTGGAAGCCAAATAGGACCATTCACAGCCGTTGATCTCTGTGGCATTACTGGCCCTATCCCTCCTGTACCACCAACAGCATGTAGTGGTCTCTGTGAATATGGTTATATATATAATCTAAGTCCTGAAACTGTCGCTTTAGAGGCTGCTGTTATTTTTGATTCAACAGGTATAGTTACACCTGGTATTACGCACATTCCAGGAACCTCTCAAATTGTTGTTTCCACACCAGGAATCTACGAGGTTACTTTCAGCGTATCAGGTGTTGAACCTAACCAATTTACGCTATTTTTAAATGGTGTACCGATTCCACAATCAGTCTACGGTTCAGGGGCTGGTACTCAACAAAATACTGGCCAGGTGATAATTGCTATCCCTGCCGGCGGCATTCTTACACTTAGAAATCATACCTCTGCTGCAGCAGTAATCCTTCAAACATTGGCAGGAGGCACACAAACAAACGTAAATGCTTCTATTATCCTTAAAATGTTAAGTCCTATTGTTTAAAGACAAAATACTCGGTAAATATAGTTAGGAGTAAGTATCCTTTGGTGAAGGATTTGCTCCTTTTTTCTTTTCATATTTATGCACGCTTCCTTTACTCAACAATATCTTTCAGATATTCATTCAATATAGTGATGGAATTTAAAATTCCACTTTGGTATATCTGTTTAAAGTAACCTTCCTCTTAAACTAAAACTGCCCCGTTGAAAAAAACTCGTTCCGCAACTTTCATGATGGGGCTCACAATATTTGAGTGATACAACTACCGATAAACCTAAATCTCAAATCGTCTGAATGGCTTGTAGACCTTCTTTTTACCATTCGAGATCTATATATAACCTTTTTCGGTAGGTAGGTAATCAGAGTATAATACCGCTCCTATGTACATATTCCACGTAGCGGACGAACAAGACAGGTAAACAATATCAAAAGTATGCTACCGCAACTATTCCCCACCATGTATCGACATCTAAATTACAAAACATGCGTGGGGGTATTTTTAGTGGAATTAGAAACGTTGGATATTTTACAAAACATGGTATCTACTTCAATGCAGCGAGCTATTAATAACTATCAACCGAAGGAATGGTTGAGCTTAAAAGAGGGAGCTTCATATGCAGGGGTCAGTTATAACACGTTCCTCAAATTTAGAGTAATGGGGTTAAAAGTGACTGAAATTGATGGTATAAAGCGGGTTTCAAAATCAACGATAGATTCCTTCTTCCATCAACATAGTTTCTAAAAACAAAGCAGAAATAAAATATTTTATAATTAAGCTATGACGCTGATACTATCATGTCATGGCTTTTATACTGTAGAATAGACTTTATGCTACGTATTATCTTACTTAGCATTATTCCTCTATATACCTTGCCCTCACAAGTGTAAGGGGGAAAATCATGACAAAGAAAAAAGTATCACCAATCAAAAGCTACAAACTAAGTAAAAATGGTGAACTACGATACGAGTTCCCTGTTTATTTAGGTGTTGATCCATTAACAGGTAAACAGATGCGTACAAAGAAGCGCGGCTTTAAAACACGTAAGGAAGCGGAGTTAGCACTAGCACATATTAAAATAGATGTAGCAAATGGCACTTACCGTAAGGAGCGGGCGGAGACATACCAAGAGTTGTATGACTTATGGATATCTCAGTACGAAAAGACTGTTGAGGAAAGCACATTCGTCAAAACGACAGGTATCTTCAAAAACCATATTTTACCTGCTATGAGTGCTTATAAAATTGAAAAAATTAATGTAGATGTATGTCAAAAGCATATTGATGAATGGGCGGCAAAGTTAAAGAAGTTCCGCATGGTAAAAGCATATGCTGCTAAGGTATTGGACTTTGCGATTAAGCGTGGCTTTATACAAACCAATCCTTTCACACACGTAGACATGCCCACCACCGCTTCTAAAAAGGCGATTGTCACGGAAGAAGATGAAGCAGAAAACTTCTATACTCGTGAACAACTTATCAAGTTCCTCTCATGCTTAGAACAAGAAAGCAACTACAAAGCGTTTGCCCTATTCCGTTTACTAGCTTTTAGCGGTATGCGTAAAGGTGAAGCATTGGCACTGAGATGGGATGACTTAAACTTCACGACAAATGAGCTACGTATTAACAAAGCCCTTTCACGAGGAAAAGACAATCAGCTATATGTTAAGTCTACAAAAACAGGTGTTGCTCGTACTATTAAGATGGACGCTAAAACAATGGCGATATTAAAAGAGTGGAAGAAAAAGCAAAAGCAGGATTATTTAGTGCTAGGCTTTAATACGATGCAACCTAAACAGCTAGTATTTAGTAATGAGACCAATGAATATCTACAGCCTACAAAGACTCGTAAATGGATTTTACACGTTCAGAACAAATATAGGCTAGGTACAATTACAACACACGGTTTGCGCCATACTCACTGTTCGCTGTTATTTGAGGCGGGAGCAAGCTTAAAGGAAGTACAAGATCGTTTAGGTCATAGTGATATACAAACAACAATGAACATTTACGCTCACGTTACGAAGGAAGCGAAAGAAGAAGCGATATTAAAGTTTGCTAGCTATATTGAGACGTAGTTAGATGACTACGCTTTGACTACGTTTTTGACTACGTTCGATTGATATTCAATGAAACTATATGACATAAGGCAAAAGAAAAAACCCTTGATATACAAGGGTTTTGACACTCATTGAAATCATCTGATTTCTTAAAATGGAGACGGCGGGAGTCGAACCCGCGTCCAGAAACTCCAATACTTCAGCTTCTACGCGTGTAGTTTGCCTATTTACAATTCACGTAACATTATGCCGACAAACAGGCGTCCTGTACGCTAACCTGGAAATCTCTTGCCGGTGACTCAGGTGGCACCATCGACCGTATCCCACTAAAGTTGGGCCCCACGTTCTCTACATGGGCGATAGAGAGGCAGAGCGCTTAAGAGCTTACGCTGCGAAAGCTAAGTTTTGTTGTTTGCCAGTTATTATATAACTTCCGTTGATGACGGAGCCGAGACCTCCGACGCGCGACCAAAGCTTGAACCATCCCTGTCGAATCCGTAACGTCCCCTTGATGATGAATCGAAGCACGCAGCCTCGTTCAAGTAAAGGAGCTAGAATTTCTTCTAGTACGGTGGGAGCTTAAAAGTACGCTTCCATGTAATCTGGCAATCAGTAATACATATTATAAAACAAAACGAGCTATAGTTCAAGTGTCCCGCTATGATAGAAAAAATTGGCTAGCTCAACATGATTTGCTTATTTCCTAATCATCAATTATGCATTCAAAATTGCCTGCCTTTAGAACTCGCCCTGAGCATTCTATGCGTCAGTTTGTCATTTCTATCGTCGCCTCAACTGTTCTATCCATCACTCCTCAAACTCTATCTACAAAAAGCTCACTATCCGAAAATAGTGAGCTTTCTTACAATCTATTATTATTGGTTTTTCGCTTTGAAGGCGCGTTCTATGTCGCGTTTGGCTTCTTTTTTGCGCATGTCGTTACGTTTGTCGTAATCTTTTTTCCCTTTGCCGACGCCGATTAATAGCTTGGCGTAGCCGTCTTTAATGTACATTTTTAATGGGACAATTGTGTAGCCATCGCGCTTTACGGCACCGACTAGCTCGCCGATTTGCTTCTTGTGGAGTAGCAATTTGCGGGCGCGCAGTGGGTCGTGGTTGAATCGGTTGCCTTGTTCGAATGAACTGACATGCATATTGTTGATCCATGCTTCACCGCTGCGGATTTGTACATAGGATTCTTTTAGTTGGACCCTTCCTGCACGGATGGATTTAATTTCTGTGCCTGTTAGCACCATGCCCGCTTCGATTGTCTCTTCAATGAAGTAGTCGTGCCCGGCTTTTTTGTTTTGTGCTAATACTTTCCCAGTACCTTTTGCCATATAAATTCACCCTCTTCATAAAGGTTACGCAGGAATTACCTGCTTTATTATTGATTAAGCGAAAGCACCAGTAATGTGATAATTGGTGCTTTCGCCTTGCTTTTATTTACGTTTTGTTTTTTTCTTTTTGTTTTTCTTGGCTACGCCCTCGTAGAATTTTTGCTTTTGCTTCACGCCTTTTTTAGGGCCTGGGCTTGAACCATCTTTGCGGCGTCCTCGTGGATCACGGTCGTTTTCACGTCGCTCTCCTTGTCCGCTTCGTCCTTCTTCATTGCGACCTCCGCGACTGCCACGTCCACCACGTTCTTCTTCGTTGCGACCTCCACGGCTGCCACGTCCACCTCTTACTTCTTCGTTGCGACCACTGCGACTACCACGTCCGCCTCTTTCTTCTTCTTTGCGTCCACCTCTACGGCCATTACGACCATCTTTGTTGTCGCTATAATTTTTGCGTGCGTGAATAACAGTAGGTGCTGCTTTTCGTGTTCGTCCATAAGACGTTACCATTCCGACGATTTCAAAGTCAATTGATGACTCCTCAATAATAACATTTGCTACACGTACTGTAACTTCATCACCAATACGGAATTGACGATTTGTACGTTCACCAATCATAATCATTTGACGGTCGTCAAAACGGTAGTAGTCGTCTGTCATATTGCTAATATGGACAAGACCTTCAATCGTATTTGGAAGCTCCACGAAAATACCGAAGTTGGTAATAGATGAAACGATCCCTTCAAACTCCTCACCAATTTTATCGGACATGTATTGAGCCTTTTTCAGTGCATCTGTATCACGCTCTGCATCGACAGCACGGCGTTCACGCTCTGAAGTATGATCCGCAATTTCATCCATTGCCATGCTCCACTGTGCAACCGTTTCTCTCGATGTATCTTTATTAAGTAAATACGTTCGAATTAAACGATGCACGATTAAGTCCGGATAACGGCGAATCGGTGACGTAAAGTGTGTATAGAAATCAGTTGATAAACCAAAGTGGCCTAAGCTTTCCGGATAATACTTCGCCTGTTGCATCGAGCGTAGAAGCATCGTTGAAATCACAGGCTCCTCTGGCATACCTTCAATGGCTTTCAATACATCCTGTAGTGCTTTCGGATGTACCGTATTTCCTGTCCCTTTAATTAAAATACCGAAATTCGTGACAAATTCAAAGAAGCGTTGTAGCTTTTCTGGCTTTGGATCTTCGTGAATACGGTATAGGAACGGTACATTCATCCAATGGAAGTGCTCTGCTACTGTTTCATTCGCTGCTAGCATGAAATCTTCAATTAATTTCTCAGCTACTGTACGTTCACGTAATTCAATATCAATTGGCCAGCCATCTTCGTCCACGATCACTTTAGATTCTTTAAAGTCAAAGTCAATTGCACCACGCAGTGTACGTTTAGTACGTAAAATGTTAGACAGCTCAGCCATATGTTTAAACATTGGTACTAGTGGCTCATAGCGGGCAATTAATGCCTCGTCTTGCTCCTCTAAAATCTTGTATACATCTTTATATGTCATACGTTCTGTCGTTTTAATGACACTTTGGAAAATTTCATGTGATACGACATTACCATTTGCATCAATAATCATTTCACAGGACAGTACTAGTCGATCAACCTGTGGATTTAATGAACAGATACCATTCGATAGTCGATGTGGAATCATTGGAATAACGCGGTCTGTTAAATATACACTTGTTGCACGATCATACGCTTCAATATCTATTACAGAGCCTTGAGTTACATAATAACTAACATCTGCAATATGTACACCAAGTTTATAAGTACCGTCGACGTTTTTCGTTACGGTAACAGCATCATCCAAATCCTTTGCATCAGCACCATCGATTGTCACGATCGTTTCATGGCGTAAATCACGGCGCCCTTCTAAATCTGCCGCTGTAATTTCATCTGGCACACTTTGTGCAGCAGCAACCACTTCTTCTGGGAATTCAGGTGGAATGTCATGCTTATATAAAATAGATAGAATGTCGACACCTGGGTCATTTTTGTGCCCTAAAATTTTCGTGATATAGCCTGTAGCTGATTTTAAATCCTCTGGCCAAGTAGCTACCTCAACGACAACCTTGTGACCATCGACAGCTCCTAATGTATCACCCTTCGCAATGAAAATGTCCATCGGTAGTTTTTTGTCATCTAGCACAACAAAGCCAAAGCCTCGATTTGCTTGGAATGTTCCGACAAAGCTTGTTTGTCCACGTTCTACTACCTTTGTCACTGTTCCTTCACGGCGATCACCGAATGATTCCTTTAACACACGAATCAGAACGATATCGCCGTTAATTGCACCGTTTACTTCATGCGGTGGAATGAAAACATCATCCATTCCTTCAATATCAGGTGCGACGAAGCCGAAGCCTTTCGCATGCCCGATAAACTTACCTCGAAGTAAATTCATGCGCTCTGGTGAACCATAACGATTAGAGCGGGAACGAACAACTAAGCCTTGCGCCTCCATGCGCACTAACGTTTTCACTAGTTCTTTAAATTCGTCAGCATCCTTAAAGCCAAATACGTCCTCGATTTCGCCAACTGTTAATGGTTTATACTCTTCTTCACCGAAAAAATCGAGTAAACGACTTTGTAGTGAATTATTTTGGTCTTTCATAATTTCCCTCCTTCATGAGAAAATCCTTCTTATAATTTATTGTGCCCAATTTAGGCTTTCTAAAAAGTGAAAAATATCTTCATGTAACTGATCTTTTTCTTGATCTAACGTAATAACATGTTTTGAGTTTTCATACCACTTGATTTGTTTTTCAAGTGACTCAGTTTGATTATATATAATGTTGGCAGATTCTGTCTCAATTACCTCATCATTTGTCGCCTGAACGACAAAAATTGGTGCATAAATCATGTCAATTTCCTGACGTGTCCGATCAATAAATTCTCGCAACTCTTGTAGAGAAGGCATGCCCTTTTCAGCAATTAACGAAACTTCAGCTTCGATTTGCTCTTCGTCTTTACCTTGAAACTTTTTATAGTCCCTTGCATATTTCAGTACACCTTCGAACATAATGTCCGTTGTGCGCATCGTCATCGGGGAACACATTGTCACGATCCCTTTAACTGGATTATTAAGCGCAACGTTTAAAGCCATCACACCACCCAATGACAGTCCAGCCACAGCAATTTCCTGATAGCCCGCTTCCTGTAACTGTTTGTATGCGGCTACGACATCTTGCCACCAATCAGCAGGACCTGTTGTGATGAGTTCTTCCGGTTCCACACCGTGACCTTTATAATGAGGTGCTAATGTAGTATACCCTTTTTTCTCTAAAAATCTTCCGAGCATTCGCACATCTGCCGAGCTACCTGTAAAGCCATGCAGTAATAAAACGGCTCGTGGACCTGCTTGAAAGAAAAAAGGCTGTGATAATGATTTTTTCATTGCGAGCTCTCCTTCATCCTTATACATACTATTACCATTATAGCCATACAGAAGCTTCCTCAAAAGCTTTGGCAATCGTTACTTTTTTTATGAGGTTTTATCGGTTAATTTCATGGGGCTTTTTGGCATTCCGATAGTCTTTCTGGCATTTTGAGGATTCTATCCGGCACTTTTGGGATTCTATCCATCATTTTGGCTCTTCTATCCACGATTTTGAGGGGTCTATCCACGACTTCATGGGTTCTATCCACGATTTGGAGAATTCTATCCATCAGGCTTTCCCTGCTCCGCGCGGGTATTCACTTTACTAAACTAACTATGTATTGGGTTCAAATAATTAGTACTATAAAAGAAAACGCCCAACCAGTAAGGTTAGGCGATATATCTTCAACTATTAGATTTTTGTAATAGCGAGTGCTAAAATAAAGAATAATATTGCTAACACAACTGTTGCACGGTGAAGGATCAGATCCATACCACGTGCTTTTTGCTTTCCAAATAGTTGTTCAGCTCCACCCGAGATGGCACCTGACAAGCCTGCACTTTTACTTGATTGAAGTAATACTACAACGATTAACGCTATTGATACGATAATTAATGAAACTAATACTACTGTATGCATCCACTGCACCTCCCGAACTTCGAACATCACAACAAATCACATTATAACAAAAAAAGGTTGCCTTGACAAACTGAGATTAATAAATAACCTTGTTTTTCCCATTTAAGTTAGTTTTACAGATTATCATTGATTACATTTAATCCCCCAGGGGCTTTAACTTATTTCATCGGATGACCCCATTGAAAAGTAACTTAAACCAGCGGCATATGTTTTAACTCTCCCGCCTCTATTTGGTGACATGAATATGTATATGAGTTGATTGGAGTGGAGGCTGGGCGACTCCTTGGGGATTAGCGATAGAGGAACGAAGGCTAAAACCATCACGTCCTGTGATAACGCCTTCGTGACCAACATCGGTGCTGCTGCCGCTACGCTTTCGCGCAAAAAACATCTGTTGCCCCGAGACCCTGCAGCGAAGCGGATGTTTTCTGTGCGAAAGCGTAGTGTTAACGTAGCGGCAGCAAATGTTTTATCTGTGCGAAAGCGAAGCGTCAGCAACAACAAAAGCGGCTCATCGGACGCCCCCAGGAAGCTTTGCTCTGTGCGAAAGTGCAACGACAGCAACAACAAAGCGCCCAGCCGGAACGGAAATCAACCTCACATTATTTCGATGAGTCCTTTTTACGAAAAATAGTATTACACCTTCCCAGCACATTACCCTATAATAGTTAAAAATGTAATATTAATGGGGGTAAATATGAAAAAGTATGTATGGCTGATTTTTTTGCTTATTCCTTTAAGCTTGCTTACCGGTTGTACAGCTACGATCTGGGCAATCGATGCACTAATAGAAGAGGAAGAGGAACCTGCACCGAAAGAAGAAGCCTTTACGGAAGAAAAGCAACCTGCTAGCAAAGCACCGTCGGCCGATTTTACAACGGACGATCTTTTTTCAACGACATTATTCAAAGAAGATCCTGCTTTGCTTCAATTTTCAAAGAAAGTTGAAAAGGGAATATCAAAATTTGAGCCAAATTTTAAAGTATTGTATAGAGGAAAATTAGATTGGGATACATTTGAAGTACAGCTAAATGATTTGATTAGCTTAATTTCCTTTGTTAACCCTTATACTGCAGGATATATTGAAGGCGCTACATGGGAAGCAACGGAAAGGGATAACGGCTACTTAGTCGAATTTAACTTTACATATTACACAGATGCCGAGCAAGAAAAGATTGTTGATTCGTATGTTAAAGATTTTGCTAATTTGTATATCACAAATGACATGGATGACTTTAGTCGTGCAAAAACCGTTAATGACTATATCGTACAACTTGCTACTTATACGGAAGAAAGTGAGTCTTATGGTCAATCAGTTTATGAATTAATCAGTGAAGAAACTGGGGTTTGTCAAGCTTACGCATTATTAGCCTATCGTTTATTTTTGGCGGCAGGTCTCGACACAAAATATGTCTATGGCTACAGCGATAATCAGCTTCATGCATGGAATTTAGTAAGTGTTGACGGTAATTGGTACCATATTGATACAACTTGGAATGATGTCGATCCGGATGAGCCTTACGCTATTTCCTACGCATATTTTTTAGTGAATGACGAAAAACTAAGTGAAGATCATCTATGGGCAAAGGAAAACTATTTTGCTGCTACAAGTAATGCTTACGACTTTATGCATGACATGTGGTACGCAGATACCGTTGGAGACGTTATTTATTATAATAGCCTGGCCGATAGCATGGTGTACTCCTATAATGTAGCAACAAAACAAACTGCACGAATTACTGAAACAGCCTGCTACTACTTAGCTGCTTTTGACGATGTGATTTATTGCAGTGATTATGACAATGCAGGCTATTTAACAAAAATTAATGTAAACGATGGCTCAGAAGAAGTGTTATTAGAGGAAGAAGTTCTAAATTTATTCGTTGATGATGACGGTGTTTTACTTTATGAAACCATCGACGGTGAGGAACATTCTTTCTAGCCGAGCCATAAAAATTACCCAAAGAATCTGCGAACTTCCATCAATGGATAGTAAGCAGATTCTATTTCTCCTTCCATATTCCGGAGTGGAGGCTGGGCGACTCCTTGGGGATCAGCGATAGAGGAACGAAGACTAAAAACATCACGTCCTGTGATAACATTCGTGACCAACATCGTGTCGGCCCAAGCGGCTCATCGGACGCCCTCAGCCGGAACGGAAATCAACCACACGTCTTGGTGATGAAGATCATTTTTACAATATACCCACAATTTGTTAACAATATATTAATTCTAGCTTTACAACCTTCCTTTACACTTATTTATGGATTAACCAAAAGGAGGAAAATTATGAAATACTAGAAAAAGTAGTTCATTGCTTTAACAACCTTACATATCATCTATTATGTCCATTGTCATTTTTCTTAATTTTCAAAAAAATATTCCTCATCTCTTTTAACCTGAGGTACTGTACCCACATACCACTATTTCGAGATGGTTTTAATGTCAATGGAAAGCAACTTTTAGTAAGTCATCAATAGGAAGATAAAATTTTAACAAAGCACAGAGGAGGAAAATCATGAAATACTCAAAAAAATGGAGTTCATTGTTTTTAGCAAGTGCCCTAACTTTATCGACATTTAGTATCGCTCAACCACAAGTACAAGCAGCTGAGGTAGAAAAAACAACAAAACCAACAAATGTTATTATGCTCGTGATGGATGGTAGTAGTAATAATGCCGTAACACTTTCTCGTTGGTACAAAGGTGAAAACTTAGCCATGGACGAAATTTTATCAGGTGGCGTACGTACGTATTCTGCTGAATCAGCAATTACAGACTCAGCCCCTGCCGCTACTGCGTTAGCAACTGGTCATAAATCCAATGATAAATTTGTCGGTGTGTTACCAGCTACGGTTAAATCACCTGGGCTAGAGCAAGTTGCAAAAGAGGATGCCTTTAAACCTGTAGCCAATGTGTTAGAAGGGGCGAAACAACAGGGCAAGGCAACTGGATTGATTTCTACTTCCGAAATTCAACATGCGACACCAGCAGGCTTCTCTGCACATGTTACTAATAGAAGCCAATATGATAACATCGCTGAGCAGCAAGTTTATCAAAACATTGATGTTGTATTAGGTGGCGGATCGGAGTCACTGACGCCAGGCACAACAAAAAATGCTCGTAAAGATGGCGAAAATTTAGTGAATGTCCTAAATGAAAAAAATTATGACATCGTTAAAACGCGTGATGAGCTCCTAAATAGTACTTCATCAAAAATTTGGGGAAGCTTTGCTCCAAGTGCTCTTGCCTACGATTTAGATCGTGCTAAAACTAAACCAACTGAGCCAACGCTTGCTGAAATGACTGGTAAAGCTATTGATACCCTTAAAAAGGATGAGGACGGCTTCTTCTTATTTGTAGAAGGCAGTAAGGTAGACTGGGCAGCTCACAATAATGACACAATCGGCATAATTTCCGATATTTTATCGTTTGATGATGCTGTCAAAGAAGCCGTTGATTTTGCAAAAGAAGATGGCAATACAATGGTCATTGCTGTTACAGACCATGGTAATAGTGGTATTACGATGGGTAATGCTAACACGTCAAGTACTTACTCTAGCATCCCTGTTTCTGCCTATATTGACCCTCTGAAGAAAGCTACGATGACAGTTGAAGGTGCGCTAAGCCAATTAAAAGAAGATAAATCAAATCTTGTAGAAGTCGCGGCACTTTATGGATTAGATAATTTAACGGAGGACGAGCTTGCAACACTAAAATCGGCTAAAGACATCGGCGACGAGATGGTGAAAATGCTTGCAAATCGTGCAAACATTGGCTATACAACGGGTGGGCATACTGGTGAGGATGTATTCTTATACTCATACGGACCATCTAAAATTACAGGACTTGTCGAAAACACAGACTTAGCACATTCAATGGCACAGTTTATGGGCTTTGATTTAAACAAACTTACAGATGATTTATATATCCCAGCTACAAAAGCATTCAAAGATAAAGGCTACACAACTAAAATTGACTTAGCTGACAAAGAAAACCCTAAATTTATTGCACAAAAAGATGATGTAACGTTTACAATTCCAGTGAATAAAAACACGTTGATTTATGAGGATACATCAACAAAGACGACAAAGACTCATACATTTGACACAATCAATGTCTACAACGGCACTGAATTTTACGTTTCAAAAAAAGTTTTAAATGTAATCAAATAATAATTGGAGTGCTATCATAAATTGAGTTGATTAACTTATGATAGCACTTTTCTTTTTGCTCAAATATGGATCGCAACAGCCCTCAAAAGATCGCCAATTTCATCATCTTCCCACTATTCCCCTTCCTTTCATCTCATCATTACAGCTGCTGCTCTTAAAAAATACCAACATTTTTCATTGCATTTACTTTGAGTTTACTTTAATTTATTATGCTTACTATAACGGAAGAGCTGGACCGGAAATCCCCCCGTTATAGTGACGAGCCATCTTTTTAGGTGCAGATTGAGATGGAAAAATGACTTTAATAAACCAATTTCTTAGCTTCATTTTAAGGCACTTTTCCAAAACCTTAAATTTACCTTAAACTTTTCTTATGGTTTAATGAATTTTTTGAAATTCAGCAACATTTTTCTCCACATTCCGTCAAAACAGTGATAAAAATTTAATAAAAGGATAAAAGGTTACTTAAAATAACTTGAAAAAATATCTATTTCTTTAGTATATTTACAAAGTTATAGTCTTTTTTTTCATTTATAATTGGAGGTGGACAAATGCAATCCATCAAAAATAATGAGCTTTTTCGTTTTATAGGCTTTACACTATTTTATTTCCTCATTTTGGTGCTCTTGTTTCTTATTCATGGCTTCCATGATATGAACGCAGGACCATTTATATATACGGAATTTTAAGAAAAGGAGATCTAAATTATGTTAAGTATTTTAGAGGCTATTCAAAATGTGGCACATGAACATCCACATCGAACTGCATATCAAACCAATAATGAGTCCTTAACGTATGGTGAGCTTTGGCATCTATCTGATTGTGTAGCACACTATTTAAAAGCTCTTGATTTAAAAAGGCAACAACCCATTGTCGTCTATGGGCATATGTCGCCTTTACAAATTGTTGCTTTTTTAGGTGCTGTAAAGGCTGGGCATCCTTATGTACCTGTTGACTCATCTACACCGTCTGAAAGGCTACAAATCATTATAGAAGCGTCTCAGGCTTGCTTACTACTAAAGACTGAAGCATTAAGTACGCACCAGTCCGTTCCTGTCGTGGAGGTAAGTGATGTAGTGACTCAAACTAGCAACATTTCAACACAACCTTCAACATGGGTTCAGGAGCAAGAAATTCATTATATTATTTACACATCTGGTTCTACTGGTAAACCAAAGGGTGTCCAAATTACAGCCGATAATTTAGCACACTTTGTTGCTTGGATGCACGAACACTTCCCCTTACAAGAATCTGGTGTATTTCTAAATCAAGCGCCTTACTCCTTTGATTTATCTGTAATGGATTTATATCCTGCACTCGTTAGTGGGCAGACGCTTTACGCAATCACGCAAGAGCAAATTGCTAATCCAAAGGCGTTGTTCGATTCATTAGCTACTTCTGGTATTCGAGTTTGGACTTCCACACCTTCCTTTGCAAAAATTTGTTTAATGAACAAAGAGTGGCATCAAGCGTTAATGCCTTCTTTAAATACGTTTTTGTTCTGCGGAGAGGTTTTGCCAATATCCTTAGCAAAAGAATTAATGCAACGCTTCCCACAAGCATCTATTTTTAATTTATATGGCCCTACTGAAACAACCGTTGCTGTATCTTATGTAGAAGTAACAGCGGAGCTTTTAGAGCAATTTGATCAATTACCAATCGCACCTCAATCTGAGCCTAATCTAGCCTTACTAGAAGATGGCGAGATTATTATTTCTGGACCAACTGTTAGTGCAGGCTATCTTGAGGCGCCTGACTTAACACTTGCGGCCTTTCCTACAATAGGGGATCAACGTATTTATAAAACTGGGGACATGGGTTATGAAAAGGATGGTTATCTGTTCTTTGCTGGACGAAAGGATTTTCAGGTAAAATTGCACGGTTATCGTTTAGAAATCGAAGAGATTGAAAAACAAATTGGCAATCTTCCACCTGTTTCTAGCTGTGTTGTTATTCCAATCTATAAAAATGATGAGATTATTTCACTAAGTGCTTTTATTGTTCTTCGAGAGCCTTTAACGGACTCTGCTTTCAAAATGACGAAGCAACTAAAAGCCTTGTTATCGGATTATTTACCATCTTATATGATTCCGAAAACTTTCAAATACATTGACACTTTACCTTTAAATACTAACGGTAAAGTTGATCGTAAAGGATTGGCGGTTATGGAGACAGTATGACGCCTTTTGGAAATATAGGTTTTTTCATCATCATTGGTATTTTGTTATTGCCAACAATTATTTTAGGGCTACGTGGAAAATCAGCTAAAGGCTATAATATCTTTATTTCGATTATCGTTTTAGCAATTATATTTGGTCACTCCCTTAACGGCTCAATTTCTCTTATACTATTTACACTATTTCAGTTAGTATTAATCATCGCTTACCAAAAATATCGATTACAGAAGAATAGCACTTCCATATTCATTATCGCTGTGCTCTTGTCCATTTTGCCGCTTGTACTTGTAAAGGTTCTTCCGATACTTGGTCTTAAAAATTTATTTGGCTTCTTAGGGGTATCCTATATCACCTTTAAAGCGATCCAAATGATTTTAGAGACACGCGATGGCTTAATTAAGGATAAAATTTCAGCAGTGGAGCTTGCCTATTTCTTACTGTTCTTCCCAACTGTATCTTCGGGACCGATCGATCGTTGGCGACGCTTTTCTAAAGATATGCATACCGTGCCGTCTGGTGAAGACTATCAAAAGCTACTGTTAAGTGGGATAAATTATATATTTGTAGGCTTTTTATATAAATTTATTTTGGCTTATTTAATATACAACTACGCACTGATGTATTTACCAAATCATACGTATAACTATTTGACACCTTTTCAAGGGCACTTAGCGTATATGTATATGTATAGTTTTTATTTATTTTTCGATTTTGCGGGCTATAGTGCTTTCGCTGTTGGTGTCAGTCGCATTATGGGTATTCAAACGCCTATTAACTTTAACCGTCCATTCACAAGTCGAAATATTAAAGACTTCTGGAACCGCTGGCATATGAGCCTTTCATTCTGGTTCAGAGATTATGTCTATATGCGCTTTGTGCTTTGGATGACGAAGAAAAAATGGATTAAAAACAAATATGCAATTTCGTATCTTGGCTTCTTTTTACTCTTCTTTTTAATGGGGATTTGGCATGGATTGGAATGGCACTTTGTTGTCTACGGTCTCTACCATGCCTTATTGATTATCAGCTTCGATAAATTCGAACGCTGGAATAAAAAGCATAAGCTTTGGCCAAAAAATAAATGGACACATGCAATCGGCGTGTTTATCACTTTTAATGCAATTTGCTTTGGCTTCTATATTTTTTCAGGAACATTATTTTAAACAACGGCTTGTTACGATGAATCATTGCTAAATAACACAGCCTATACAATAAAGGAGAATTATTATTATGGATAAACAACAAGTTTTAGAAATGTTAGTAGAGTTATGCGAGGACGATATTGTTTCAGAAAACCCAGATATCGATTTATTTGAAGAAGGACTTCTTGATTCATTCGGTACGATTAATTTATTAGTTGAAATTGAAAACCGCTTTGACATCTCAGTGCCAATTACTGATTTTAACCGTGAGGAATGGAACACGCCAAATCGTATTGCAGCGAAATTAGCTGAAAGACAATGATAAAGAAAGGCTTTTTATCACTTTTAATTGCGTTTGTTCTTTTTGCTGCCTTTTTATTCTTCCCTAACTCCTGGATCAAAGCTTGGATTTCAGATGAAGATGTAGAGCAGGTAAAAACCAGTATGTCTCCGTTAGTGTTCCAAGGTATGTATTACCAGGAGCGGATGTTGCAGGAGGCTAATTCCTTGCCTTTATATGGCTCCTCAGAACTAAATCGTTTTGACCCCTTCCACCCTTATAATTATGCGCGAGCTACGGATGCCCCGTATACGCCGTTTATGATTGGGCG
This sequence comes from Lysinibacillus sp. RS11, assembly GCF_042019215.1. Classification (NCBI taxonomy): domain Bacteria; kingdom Bacillati; phylum Bacillota; class Bacilli; order Caryophanales; family Bacillaceae; genus Lysinibacillus; species Lysinibacillus sp. RS11. The sequence goes on from NZ_CP168124.1 coordinate 3,991,114, forward strand.
AGGAGGTATGCAGTCAATTACACACTTTTTAAATTTTGCTGCACAGGAGAACAATTTAAAGGATAAAAAAATTGTATTCATCATTTCTCCTCAATGGTTTACGAAAAAAGGAATGGATGAATTACATTTTTCTCCTAACTATTCGATGTTGCATGCCTACGATTTAGCATACAATAAGGACATTGATGAAGAGCTTCGAAATCGAGCAATGAAACGGCTTTTAGAATTCGATACAGTAAATCGAGATCAACTGTTAAAAACGATTTATGAGTATAAATTATCCGACGGGAAGAAAAGACCTATCGTTGGACGCCTTGCCCTGATGGCTGGTCGTGTTCAAAAGGAAATGCTAGAGAAAAAAGATTTGTATTACTCCATTTTCCCGCGAGAGTCTCATAAATTAAAAAGTAATGACAAACTAGTAACGAATCAAACATTTGAGCAACAATTGCAACATGCTGAGGAATATGGCGACAAACGTGTATCCAATGATTTAATGATTGAAAATAAATTTTATAAACGGCTTGTAAATGCGAATTTATCTAAGTTTGAAGGCATGCGTAAAGACGAAGATTATACGGATTCACCCGAATATGAAGATTTTCAGTTAGTTATTGATGTGTTAAAGGATGCTGGTGCAAAGCCACTATTTATCTCTATTCCGGTCAATGGTCATTGGTATGACTACACGGCATACCCTGAGGAACGTCGACAAAAGTATTACGCAAAAATGGAGCAAATCTTAACGGATGCGAATGTTCCATATGTTGACTTCTCTGACCATGAATATGATCCGTATTTTATAATGGATACGATTCATATCGCATGGAAAGGCTGGGTATATGTAGACCAAGAGCTAGACAAATATTGGGAACAGCAATAACAAGCATTGTTGTCGTTTAACGAGCAAAGAGACAGTCTAACGTGTTCACCACGAAAGACTGTCTCTTTTTCATACTGTGCTTCTATCTAATGAAAAGAGTTTTAGTTCTTCTTCATCATTCGAAAGTTGGACTAATCTCTCAAACTTCAAGCCTACCTTTTCGAGTAACTTTGCTGAAGCGTAATTATCTTGAGTTGTGATCGCTACAATACGCTTTAGTCCTAGTGTATCTAGACCATATGCTAATACTGCTGAAGCGGCTTCATAGGCGTATCCTTTTCCCCAATACGTAGGGAGAAAAGCGAAGCCAATATCCACATCTTCTAGCGAGTCTCTTTTAACTAGACCGCAAATTCCAAGCGGGATATTATCTTCTTTTCTTTCAACTAAATAAAAACAGAAGCCAGATTTCTCATACATGTTAATTGAATTCAATATATATTCACGTGCATCCTCTACTGTTCTCACACCACGATCACCAATGAACTGCAGCCACGAAGGATCATTCACTAGCTCAAGGATAAAATCCGCATCCTCTGTAGTTTGTAACCGAAGCGTGAGTCGTTCTGTTTCAAGAACTTTCATAGTTTCCACTTTCCTTTCGGTATTGTATTCTCCATTTTCTAACCTTTTTAACTATATAATAACGGACGAACAACTGCACTTGCATAGCTCTGATACTAGAAAAAGTAAATCCAATTTCACTGGGTCATGTAAAGATGGACAAACGAAAAAAATGCATCCATTCCGTTAAAAGCAGTACAAGGTTCACTTACAATATTTGCCGAATAATAATATATAAAACAAGTTGCCTTCATTAAATAAAGGGCAGTCAATTCATAAAAGGCGAGGTTGATGTATTGAGAAAAATTTTTAGTATCGTATCAACATTACTTTTGTTATTGCTTTCAGGTTGTGCTAATCAAAAGGATACAGAGTTAGCGACTATTTCAATTAACACGGATTCTGAATATGTGACTACTTTTGAAGAATTACATTTAGGGATAGTATTCGACTTTGATTTCAAATTAAATAATACCGATAAAAATTGGGTTGACCTTTGGGTTGAAAGTTACAAAGATGGACAATTGGAGTCTAAATCATTAATCGCACTTTCCTATGGGCTAAGTCCAAAGAAATTAGAGGAAGGTAATATAGGACTTGGCATCATCAATGCTGACGATACATCTCTTGCTTTTCTTTATGGGCCAAGTGTTAAAACAACTCCTCAGAAAATCGACAAATCTCAATCTGTTGCTAGTATTAGTGGATGGGAATATGCAATTGGCGATGAAACAGTAAAATTAGAATTAAATGAAACCTATTTACTGGGAGTATACAGAGAATCAAAAGGAAACTCTATACGAACATACGACTTACAAGACGAGATTGAAGTAAAAAAAATGATAGATGATGACCATCTTGTCTATTTATTAAAATTAAAAATAACTGAAAAGTAAACCTAATTTCAAGGGCATATACGGTGCACTTTAATTATAGTGGGGTTTTTATCGTGCCAGAGCAGTTCTCTCGGGAACCCGCGCTCTTTTCCACCCTACCTTCTTGGATAATCCGAGCAACAAAAAAATCGCCTCAAAAGTATTTGTATACCTTTGAGGCGATGTCCGTAAAGCTACTGAATAATAGCAGCTACCATGATTATTTTAAGTTATAGAAAGATTTTAAACCAAGGTATTCAGCTGTTACACCAAGTTGATCTTCGATGCGAAGAAGTTGGTTGTATTTAGCTACGCGGTCTGTACGAGATGGAGCACCTGTTTTAATTTGACCAGCGTTTGTAGCCACTGCGATATCAGCAATTGTTGCATCCTCAGATTCACCAGAACGGTGAGAGATAACTGCTGTGTAACCAGCGCGTTTTGCCATTTCGATCGCTTCAAATGTTTCTGTTAACGTACCGATTTGGTTTACTTTGATAAGGATTGCATTACCAACACCTTGCTCAATACCAGCTGTTAATTTTTTCGTATTTGTTACGAATAGATCGTCGCCTACTAATTGTACGCGAGCGCCAATGCGATCTGTTAATAATTTGTGTCCAGCCCAGTCGTTTTCGTCTAAGCCATCTTCAATTGAGATGATTGGATATTTATTTGTAAGCTCTTCGTACCAGTCAACCATTTCTTCAGAAGTTTTGACAACACCTTCACCATCTAAGTGATATTTGCCATCTTCTTTATTGAATAATTCAGATGAAGCAACGTCCATTGCAAGTTTTACTTCTTCACCTGGTTTATAGCCAGCTTTTTCGATTGCTTCTAAAATTACAGTAATGGCTTCTTCATTCGAACCAAGGTTTGGTGCGAAACCACCTTCGTCACCTACAGCCGTATTATAGCCTTTAGCTTTAAGTACTGCTTTTAAGTTGTGGAAGATTTCAGCACCCATACGTAATGCATGACGGAATGATTCAGCGCCTACAGGCATTACCATGAATTCTTGAATATCTACGTTGTTGTCAGCGTGAGCGCCACCATTTATGATGTTCATCATTGGTACTGGTAGTTGTTTTGAGTTAAACCCACCAAGGTATTGATAAAGAGGTACATCTAAATAATCTGCCGCAGCATGTGCAACTGCCATCGATACACCTAGAATGGCGTTGGCACCTAATTTACCTTTGTTTTCTGTGCCATCTAGCTCGATTAAAGCTTTGTCGATCACTACTTGGTCAAGAACAGAATAGTTATCTTCGAACTCTTCTGCAATGATTGTGTTTACATTTTCAACTGCTTTTAATACACCTTTGCCTAGGTAACGTGATTTGTCACCGTCGCGTAACTCTACTGCCTCGTATTCACCTGTAGATGCACCTGATGGCACGATAGCGCGACCAAAAGCGCCTGATTCTGTAAATACTTCAACTTCTACTGTTGGGTTCCCACGTGAGTCTAAAACTTCGCGCGCATAAATTTGTGTAATAAATGGCATAATTAATTCTCCTCTTTTTCAATTAATGATTGTCCTGTCATTTCAGAAGGTTGTGACACCTCTAATAATTCTAACATGGTAGGCGCCAAATCGGCTAAAATGCCACCATTTCTTAACATTAAATTTGGTTTTGTCACAATTACTGGAACAGGATTTGTTGTATGAGCTGTCATTGGCTCCCCTACTAAAGTAAGAACTTCATCAGAGTTACCATGGTCAGCTGTAATAATAGCTGCGCCACCTTTTGCAAGGAGTGCATCTACTACTTTACCAAGACATTCATCGACTGCTTCAATGGCTTTAATCGTTGGCTCTAACATTCCACTATGCCCAACCATATCTGGGTTAGCGAAATTAAGTATGATCCCATCAAATTTATCGGCCGCAATCTCTGCAAGCAATGCTTCTGTTACCTCATAGGCACTCATTTCAGGTTTTAAATCGTATGTTGCAACCTTTGGAGATGCAATTAAAATACGCTCTTCACCTTCAAATTTCTCCTCACGACCACCACTCATAAAGAATGTCACATGCGGATACTTTTCTGTTTCTGCAATACGTAGCTGTGTTTTGCCATTAGAAGCTAACACTTCACCAATTGTATTTTTTAAGTTGTCGTTTGCATAGGCAACTTGAGCATTTACTTCATCACTATAATGTGTGAATGACACAAATTTTAAATTTTGTGGATGTTTCGCTGATAAAGCAAAGCCATCAAACTCACTATTAGTAAATACTTTTGACAGTTGAATGGCACGATCAGGACGGAAGTTAAAGAAAATAACAGCGTCGTTATCGTTAATCGTTGCCACTGGCTCCCCATGCTCTTGAATGCTGAATGGAATGACAAATTCATCTGTTACATCACGCTCATATGATTCTGCGACACCACTTCTTGCACTGTCAGCTGTTTGACCAACACCATCTACTAGTACATTGTACGTAAGGGCTACACGATCCCAGCGTTTATCACGATCCATTGCATAGTAACGACCATGAACGGAAGCGAATTGACCTACGCCAATTTCCGCCATTTGTTTTTCGGTTTCTTCAATATAGTCTAGTGCTGTTTTTGGTCCAACATCACGACCATCTAAGAAACCATGTACAAAGACCTCGTCTAAACCTTGTTGTTTTGCAAGCTTTAATAGTGCAAACATATGCTCATAATGGCTATGTACGCCACCATCTGAAAGTAAGCCCATAACATGAAGCTTTGATTGATGCGCTTTAGCATGCGCTATTGCATCCAAAAATGCTGTATTCGTAAAGAAATCCCCTTCACGAATCGATTTGTTTAAGCGTGTTAAGCTTTGATAAACAATACGCCCAGCACCGATATTCAGATGCCCAACTTCAGAATTCCCCATTTGACCATCAGGTAAACCCACAGCTTCACCTGCTGCAGTTAATGTTGCGTGCGGGAACTCATTCCAAAAACGATCAAAATTAGGTTTGTTTGCTTGTGCTACTGCATTCCCGAAAGTTTCATCACGAAATGCAAAGCCATCTAAAATAATTAATGCTACTGGCTTTTTAGGCATTTGCTGCCGCCTCCAATAATGTTAAATAAGATTCTGGTTGTAAGCTTGCACCACCGACTAAAGCGCCGTCGATATGCTCTTTTGATAATAATTCCTGAATGTTTTCAGGTTTTACGCTACCGCCATATTGAATGCGTACTGCATCGGCTGTTTCAGCGTTATATAATTTTTGAACGACTGCACGAATTGCTCCGCATACTTGGTTAGCATCTTCTGCTGTAGCCGTTTTACCCGTACCAATTGCCCAAATCGGTTCATAGGCGATTACCATATGCTCCACTTCTTGTGCCTCAAAACCAGCAAGAGCCGCTGTAATTTGACGAGCAACCTTTTGCTCAGTAGTTCCCGCTTCACGTTCCTCAAGCGTTTCACCACAGCAAATAATTGGTACGATATTATGCGCAAGTGCTGCAGCAACCTTTTTATTGATTGCTTCATCTGTTTCATTATAGTATTCACGACGTTCAGAGTGTCCTAAAATAACATAGTCTACTTCCACACTTGCTAGCTGTGCTGGACTAATTTCTCCAGTGAATGCACCTTCGTTTTCATAATGCATCGTTTGTGCGCCAATGGCTAGCTCTGATTCACTAGCAACCTGCACAAGTGTAGGTAGATAAAGTGCTGGTGCGCAAACAACAGCGTCTACTTTATCGTTTGAAGGAAGTTTGTCCTGGACAGCATCGACAAACTGGATCGCCTCTTCAAATGTTTTATACATTTTCCAGTTACCTGCAATAATTGGTTTACGCATCGTTTTGCCTCCCAAATTGTTTTATTTATCGTTTAATGCCACAATTCCTGGAAGCTCTTTACCTTCCATTAATTCAAGTGATGCACCGCCACCAGTTGAAATGTGGTCCATTTTATCGGCAACTTCAAATTTTTCGACTGCTGCTGCAGAATCTCCACCGCCGATCACTGTATAACCAGTTGTTGTTGCCATTGCGTCAGCTACAGTTTTTGTACCATTCGCAAATTTATCCATTTCAAAAACACCCATTGGTCCATTCCAAATAATTAATTTAGAATCTTTAATAACCTCAGCATAATTCGCAGCTGTTTTCGGACCGATATCTAAGCCCATCCAATCGGCAGGAATCGCATCTACATCTACAATTTGAGTTTCTGCATCTTTTGAAAATTCATTTGCGACAACTGCATCGACCGGCATATGTAATTGCACGCCTTTTGCTTTCGCTTTTTCAATAAAGGATTTTGCTAGGTCGATTTTATCTTCTTCTAATAAAGATTTACCGATATCGTAGCCTTGCGCTTTAATGAATGTGAATGATAGACCGCCACCGATAATTAGGTGATCTACCTTTTCTAATAAGCTTTCAATAACACCAATTTTATCTTTAACTTTGGCACCACCGATAATTGCTGTAAATGGTCGCTCTGGGTTAGATAATGCCTTACCTAGCACATCTAATTCCTTTTGCATAAGGAAACCAGAAACAGCTGGTATGTGCTTTGCAATTCCTTCTGTTGACGCATGTGCACGGTGAGCGGCACCAAACGCATCATTCACATAAACGTCCGCTAATTTTGCAAACTGCTCTGCTAATGCTGGATCATTTTTCTCTTCACCAGCGTGGAAGCGTACATTTTCAAGTAGAAGCATGTCGCCATTTTGCATGTTTGCAACAGCTTCTTCTACTGCTTGACCAATCGACTCATCTAATTTAGTAACAGGTTTACCCATTAACTCAGCTAGACGAACGCCTACTGCAGTTAGGCGCATATCTTCTTTTACTTCACCTTTTGGACGTCCTAAGTGAGAAGCTAAAATTACTTTTGCACCTTGCTCAACCAAATATTCGATTGTAGGGATCGCTGCTCGAATACGTGTTTCGTCAGTAATCACACCATCTGCCATTGGTACATTAAAATCAACACGTACAAATACGCGCTTGCCTTTTACATCAATATCTTTCATCGTCTTCTTGTTTAACATGAAGAAACCCCCTTCAAATTTTTAGTCGTGAATTTCTTGGATTCACCCATCTTGGCTCTTCACATCATTCACTAACTTATACTGTATTAGATAAAATTATTCGGTCTATCATCACCAAAATTAGGAATGGCATTTGTTAAAACGTATGCCATGTATATAAATTGATTGGAGTGCAGACTGGGCGACTCCTCGGGGATCAGCGTCACAGATGAGACCCTGGAGCGAGCATCGCGAGTGAAGCGGCTCATCGGACGCCCCCAGGAAAGCGCCCTGTCGGAACGGAAATCAACCCCACTTTATGGTGAAGTACCCTTTTACTTGTTTTTAATAGTAGCAAAAGTCTTGTTCGATGTCTTGCATTAGCATAACCATTCATAAGAAAAGCACACTTACTTATATAACGTATAAAAAAAGAGTAAGGGTAAATTTCCCTTACTCTCATTACCCTTGTATATTATATCTTTTAGATATTATAAAGGCTATACTTTTTGTGCGTAAAAAGCGGTATTATGTCACACTTTTTACTTCAAATGTCGAATTATGATACTTATTTATGATCTAATCCTTTTTCTGCGATATATAAAGCTAAGTCCATTAATCGAGTAGAATAACCAATTTCGTTATCATACCATGCTAGAACCTTCACCATACTATTTTCTAATACCATTGTAGATAGTCCATCTACAGTTGAAGAGTTATGGTTACCATTGTAGTCAATTGAAACTAATGGTAGTTCATTATATCCTAAAATACCTTTAAGCTCGTTTTCTGAAGCTTCTTTTAATGCAGCATTAATGGATTCTTTTGTTACTTCTGATTTTAGCTCTACTACTAAGTCAACACATGACACGTTTGGTGTCGGTACACGCATAGAGAAACCATCTAATTTACCTTTTAATTGAGGTAATACTTTTGAAACCGCTACTGCCGCTCCTGTTGTTGTTGGAATCATTGACACTGCACCGGCACGTGCGCGACGTGGATCAGAGTGCGGGAAGTCAAGGATACGTTGATCGTTTGTGTAAGAATGAATTGTTGTCATCATACCGCGCGCAATACCGAATTTTTCATCAAGTATTTTAGCTACTGGTGCTAGGCAGTTCGTTGTACAAGAAGCGTTTGAAATAACGTCATCTGTTTTAGGATTGTAGTCCTCGTGGTTTACACCCATTACAAATGTCGGCATGTCACCTTTCGCTGGAGCTGAAAGAATTGCTTTTTTAGCACCTGCTTGAATATGCTTGCCTACCTCTTCCATTGAGCGGAATCTACCTGTACATTCAAGTACTACATCTACACCTAGTTCACCCCAAGGTAAATTAGACGGATCTTTCTCAGCATAAACTCTAATATTTTGTCCATTTACTACAAAAGAATCGCCTTCTGCATAAACATCAGCATCGTAGATACCGTGTACTGAATCATATTTCAATAAGTGTGCAAGCTGACCTGCATCTGTTAGGTCATTTACTGCAACCACTTCAAATTCATCGTGTTTCAATGCTTCACGAAATACTAATCGTCCAATACGTCCAAATCCATTAATCGCTAATTTTAATGCCATTGTCAATTCCTCCAATAATGTTTAAATGATAGATTTTGCTTTTATACTCATTCAGAGGGTGTTATTTCACCCGCTGAGCTACGAGTTACCTATTACTTTTTCCATCTCTAAAGACGGTGTATTCATTTATAAGAAGGTAATCCTTCAGCGATCGCTTTTGCAGCTGCCTCATCCGTTATAAAAATTGTTTGCTCTGGTGCTACCTTAAAGTACGATAGCATGGCCTTCACTTTTTGTTTACCGGCAGCAACTGCAATGACTTGCTTACTTCTTTGAACTTGCTCAAACTGAATACCGATTGTTCGAATTCGATGTACAATTTCGCCTTCTGCATTGAAATAATAGCCAAATGCTTCACTAACTGCTCCCTTTTCTTCGAGAATCCGCAAATCCTCAGGTGATGAATTACGACGAACAGCCATTTCCTCTGCCGAGCCAATACCATGAATGACACAATCTGCACGATCATAATAATCCATCATTTCAGTTACCATTGGCTCTGTTAACATCGCTTGATAAGCCTGCTCACTTAAATGCTCAGGTAAAAACAAGGTACGATATTGTGCATCCATCTGCATGGAGAAGGTCGAGACAAGTGTATTAGCTTGCATTTGCATTTCATGTCCAATGCCTCCACGTGCAGCAACAAATGTAATGTTGTGTGTATCAGCTGGATGTAAGAATTGCGTGATGGATGCAACCGACTTTCCACCCGTAACAGCTACTATCTGACCATCAAAGCTTGTTGATATAAATTGATGTGCCGCCTCTTTTCCAAGCAATGTTAATACCGTATCGTCTTCATTGTAATCACCTGGAACAACAATTACGCGCTGTAAGCCAAAATGATTTTCCAGTAATTTAGCTAGCTGTGTAAGACCAGACCATTCATAGACTAGTGCTCTTAGTTTTTCAATAACTACTTCACCATCGTCTGTACATACCATACCCGATTTTAGAGAATCTAATAACCCTTGCTCACGTAAAATATCCGTTTCTTTACGAATTTCTCGTTCGGTCATTTTAAGTGAATCCGCAAGTGTTCGACGCCCAATTGGCTGCATTAGCTGAACTGTTTGCAAAATACGATATCTTGATTGAAGAAGCGGAGATATTTCTGGAAGTAGCTTTTGCTGTGCCTCAGGTACAGATAACATATTCATCTACTCCCTTTTTGATAGTTGTGGGTTGTATTTTGTCCCACTATATAAAATTATGTCCCACTTATGGTTTCATTATAATACGCATGAAAATAAAGAGCAAGTAAATGCTATGTATTGGCATAAAAAATTATTATTTACAACAAAGTGGCTTAATCATATATGGTGCTGAGGCACATTGGGAGAAATTTTTATTGCATCTCTAATGGGCTTTAAAATAAAGTTTGATCAGAAGTGCGCTACAAACATTGATGGTACAATAGAAAAACCCCACCCATTTTGAAAAAAGATTGAAAAAATGAATTCTTATCCGGCAGATACAGGATTCGTTTTTTATGGATCATTTTCTACTTGTTCGACAATCGTACCCGCCATTTAAGTCGGGACACTTACCTTAATGAAAGTACCTGTACTAAATGTGCATACTTATATATTAGTGGTTTGTTCTTTATACTCGAGAAGAAATAAATAATTCTTGGGAGGACTAAACTTTGAAAACTCTAGTTATCGTAACTCACCCTAGCATAAATACTTCTGTCATAAATAAGCGATGGGTAACAGAACTTAAAAAATATCCGGAAAAGTATACTGTACACGAATTGTATAAAGTGTACCCCAATGGAAACATTGATGTAGAAAAAGAACAAAAATTGGTTGAATCTCATGGAAATCTTGTTCTTCAGTTCCCTATATATTGGTTTAATTGTCCGCCTCTCCTTAAAAAATGGCTTGACGATGTATTTGCTTATGGTTGGGCTTATGGTTCAAATGGCGGGAATAAATTAATGAATCGCAAAGTTGCTTTAGCTGTATCAGCAGGCATTAGTAAAAAAGATTATAGTGAAGAAGGAAGATATCGCTATACACTCGAACATTTATTATCTCCTTTTGAAACTACCTTCCTATACTGCAATGCAGATTATCGTTCATTCTTTGCGTTTTACGGCACAGAAAAAGCACCTAGTATGGAAAATGTACAATTTAAAGGCGAATTGGAAAAAAGCTCACAAGATTATTTGAATTTTGTTGACAACCTGTAAAAGATTGCTTTTTTGAATAAGAAAGAGGCTGTGACATAATTATATATTCTAAGCAAAATTAAAAACCTTCGCATCAGAAAAAGCGCGAGAAATCAACGTTTCTAAAATTGATTTCTCACGCTTTTTAAGGTTTTGACCAGTTATGTCCCAGCCTCTTTGATTGAAACAACATAGCTCTGTGCCTACCTCTGTAAAGCCTCCTGAGCTGACAAACGGTTTTGCTCCCCCCATTCGCACATCATATTTAACACGGGAATAATCGAAAGACCCCGTTCAGATAATGAATATTCAACTTTTGGAGGTATTTGGGGAAATTCCTTGCGTATGATAAGGCCATCTGTCTCCAAGTCTTTTAACATCATGCTTAGCGTTTTAAAGGGAATAGTACCGATACATCGCTTCAACTCATTAAACCTCATAACCTTATTTTCAGACAGCCAATACATAATAATCATTTTATATTTACCACCAATTACGGACAACGTATATCCAAAGCTAGTGTCTTTTAATTCCACGCCAGTCGGAACACAGGTTTCACGCATAAATTTCAATCTCCTTTTGGCAAGTATATGATAAAAAAAATAAATACTATACTATAGATAATTATACATTATTACCTTATTATATATAAAATGGACATTATCATTAAATATCTAATTTAGTGCACACTTTAATATAAATGACCAATCTTTATTACAAATAATCGGACTTTGTAATAAAATTTAATCTAATATGAAATGGATACCTCTTATTAGTTAAAATCCTTGACCATTTTGTTTTTCAACACAATAAAAAACTCGTAACCAATTAGACATGGCTACGAGTTTTTAGTTAGCTTATTTTGTGAAAGATAATATTGCGTTTTTCTTAAATCCGCCTAAAGCTTTTGTTGCTTCATTTTTATTTGTGTATTCAAAAATACGAACGTCCTTTTTCTCAAATACTGTAATAACCCACATTGTAAAATCTCCCTTCAAATATGTTTATGTTTTTGTAATATAACAACCACTAAAAATCGTGATACTTTTAAAAACTGTTTTATAACAACCTCTTACTTGATTCCTATTCTACTCCGATTTTTTTAAAAATAAAGCCTAATGTGAAGGTCTTCACAAACTGTTCAAATTCATAACGCTTTCATTGAACAATTTGTGAATTGTGGTTTTTCCCCCTTAAGATTTGGGTACTGCAACCAAAAAAATTCCGCTCCCTCTTCACGCCACATATGTAGCAGAAGAGATGCGAAATTTTTAGGAAGGTTTCATTCACTTTATGTTTTGCTTCATTAAATGAGCGATTTGCTGCTCATTTGTATGTTTGATTTCTTCTAACTTTTGTATAACTAATTGCTGCCTTTTATTTGAATGATTCTAAAAGCCACTGGTATGTACATTAGCAAATCCCCCTTTGTTATTCGGTACACAAATGCTCCATGAGTGTTGCATAATCCAAATTGCCGTATTGTATAACTTGCCCATCCTTTTCTACTACTGGAATCATTAACATATATTTTTCATGTATGTCCTCGTCTTCTTCAATGTCAATGATTTCAATATCGAAATCTATATCCTCCTGTACAAGCTTTAATGTATGCAGTCCCTCTACACATAATCCACAATTAGCTCGACTAAAAAATTTCACGTTCACTTACAGCACCTCCATAAAGTAATTATAAATCGAAACAATTCTCTATAAGTAAGATACTGTAATCCCCCTTACTTGCCAACTCTCTTATTAGTATTAATCCCTTATGATCAGGCCTCTAACTAGAAAAAAACTGTGCAAGAAACTTACTTCCTGCACAGTCTTCTCTCATATTATTTTTTTAAATGACTATCTAAGAATTTAATCATTGCATTATAGAATTCAATACGGTTTTCTTCATTTCTGAAGCCATGACCTTCATTGTTCTTCAGCATATATTCGACATCAACGCCTCTTGCACGTAATGCCTCAACGATTTGATCAGATTCAGCCTTATTTACACGTGGGTCATTTGCGCCTTGTGCTACAAATAATGGCGTTTTAATTTTATCCACATGGAAGACAGGTGAAGCTGCTGTTAATAGCTCTTTATCCTTCTCCGGATGCCCTACGCGCTCATAAAGTTGGTTACGCATTGTTTCCCAATATGGAGGGATTGTATTTAATAATGTAAAGATATTTGATACACCTACATAGTCAACTGCTGCTGCATATAAATCTGGTGTAAACGTAATACCAGCTAACGTTGCATACCCTCCAAATGATGCACCGTAAATCCCGATGCGTTCTGGGTCTGCAATACCTTGGTCAATTGCCCATTGTACACCATCTGTAATATCATCTTGAATTTTTAGACCCCATTGCTTATTACCCGCATCTAAAAACTCTTTTCCGTAACCCGCAGAAGAACGGAAATTCACTTGTAGCACGGCATAACCACGGTTTGCTAGTAATTGCACTTCTGGATTAAAGCCCCACATATCGCGTGCCCACGGACCACCATGTGGATTGACGATCAGTGGTAAGTTTTTAGCCTCTTTGTTTTTCGGTAAAGTTAAATAACCGTTAATCGTTAAGCCATCTCGACTCTTATAAGAGATTGGATGCATTTCTGCAAGCTCCTCTGGGTTTAACCAAGGGCTTAATGTTGCCATTTCTGTTAATTCATCTGTTGTTGAATCATAGTAATAATATTTCCCGTAAACAGTGTCACTAGAAACGCTAACAATGAATTTTGTCATCTCTTTGTTGTAATCATTGATGCCTAATTCACTTTCAGGCACACCTAATTTGTTTTGGATTTTACGGAATAGTTTTTCAAATTCCTCGTCAAAGAATTGATAATGTAGCTTATCTGTTACATATGCCCCATACAATACTTTATCTTTCTCAGCATTATATAATACACTTGATACATCCACTTCTGAGTTGGACATAATTACTTCTTCTTTACCTTCTAAATCATATTTAACCACTTCTACTTTATCTCTTCCTTTATTAGAAGTAGCGTAAATATATTTATTGTCTTTGGAGAAACTAAAAGGACTTACATCATCCCCGGCTTCTATTTCAATTAATGGCTTGAATTCATCTTTTTCTGAATCACGATAAAGGACCGTTCCTTCTACACCGTCTGAAACTACTGCCACTCGAACATTGCCATCACGATCTGCTAACCAGCTACTAACATTACCTGGATTTTTAGCAACGTGTGTTGTTTTACCAGTCTTCACATTCAGCTTGTACACATCAAAGACTTTGGCATCTTCTTTATTCATCATAATAAGGATTTCGTCTTTAACGCCCTCTAAACCGCTTAGTAACCCAACTGTTACATTTGGATAAGGTGTTAAATCCTTTTCCTCATTACCATTAAATGATGTTGAATAAATGTGGAAGTTTTCATCTCCACCTTTATCCTTTACATATAGTAAATTATCATCTTTCCAGAAAGATCCACCGATATCGCGATCCGTTGAGCTAGATACACGTACTGGCTCGCTATCGTCATTCATTTTTTTCACGAAAACATTTGAACGATTTTCCCATTCAGCATTATACGTAATGTAATTACCATCTGGTGAAAGTGAATAGCCAAAGTTTCCTGGATTTTTCACAAAATCTTCAACGGAAATTTCTTTCACACCTTCATTATTTACACCGTTTTGCACTTTTTTCGTATTATTCAGAATCTTAACTGCATCTTGTTTAGAAATCGTTTCACTATTTGAAAGACCGTTAAATAAACCAAGCTTATTGGCTTTTTCCTGATACTCAGCAAGGGTTGCTTCTTTTTCCTCTTTATCTAAGGCTCTTACTAAAATACGTGCTGCTTCATCACGTTTAATTTTCGCACTTAAATCTTTTAATTCTTCACCTTTTACCCACTGATCAATAATTTGCTGGCGCATTGTTTGTGATCCATGTTGGTATGTTAGTGCTGTTACAGTTAAATCTAGAAACTCCTTAGCAGATAAACTTTCCTCTTTTACTTCTACTTGACTGCTAGTTTCATTGGCAGCGCGCACTTCCTGCATAGATACAGGAATGACAACAGATGTTGTTAAAATAACTGCTAATGATGCTGATAAAAATCTTTTTTTCAAAATGATTCCTCCTTATATCAGTCCGCGTTATATCATTTGTCAACACAATGAAATTATAACAACTTTAGCATTTTTGTCAATTAATGGTTTCGATAATTAAAAGAAATCAAAGCGATTAAGAACAAGAGATATCCTGAACCCCTTGCTTTTGGATATTATTTTAGATTTCCATGATCTGTGTATTCAATAACCATATTTTATTTCATTTTTACTTAATGCAAAATGTTCATCTTTGTGATCATCAGATTTACACTTCCATCTTCCTCTTTAACACTCAAAATATAGCATTAATTTTAAAATGAATAAAATCAATATTTGTTTATTTTAGAACATGTTTTGATAATCTATTATTGTATTTAGACAACCGTTGTTACTCAAGAACCCGAAAAAAAGTAAACGCTCCACCACTTTTGCCTGATGGATCGAAGCGACATAGCGCTTTAGCCTAGACGAAAACTACGCCATTGGTTACCCACAACTTAAAAATCTATAGTTTCCTTAACAACTAGAAAAAGACTGTGTAAGAAGCTTACTTCCTGCACAGTCTTTCTTTTGTATTATTTTTTTAAATGACTATCTAAGAATTTTAGCATTGCATTATAGAATTCAATTTTATTTTCTTCATTTTGGAAGCCATGGCCTTCATTATCTTTCAGCATGTACTCCACATCTACGCCTCTTGCACGTAATGCTTCAACGATTTGATCAGATTCAGCTTTATTGACACGTGGATCATTTGCACCTTGAGCTACAAATAATGGCGTTTTAATTTTATCCACATGGAAGATAGGTGAAGCAGCTGTTAATAGCTCTTTATCCTTTTCTGGATGACCTACACGTTCATACCACATGTTGCGCACTGTTTCCCAATACGGAGGAATTGTATTTAATAATGTAAAGATATTCGATACGCCTACATAATCAACTGCTGCTGCATATAGATCTGGTGTAGTCGTGATACCAGCTAACGTTGCATAACCACCAAATGATGCACCGTAAATTCCGATGCGTTCTGGGTCTGCAATACCTTGGTCAATTGCCCATTGTACACCATCTGTAATATCATCTTGGATTTTTAGACCCCATTGCTTATTACCAGCTTCAAGGAATTCTTTTCCGTAACCAGTTGAAGAACGGAAATTCACTTGTAGTACCGCATAACCACGGTTTGCTAATAATTGCACTTCTGGATTAAAGCCCCACATATCACGGAACCATGGTCCACCATGCGGATTGACGATAAGTGGCAGATTTTTAGCCTCTTTGTTTTTCGGTAAAGTTAAATAACCGTTAATTGTTAAGCCATCTCGACTCTTATAAGAGATTGGATGCATTTCTGCAAGCTCTTCTGGGTTTAACCAAGGACTTAATGTTGCCAATTCTGTCAATTCATCCGTTGTTGAATCGTAGTAATAATATTTTCCGTAAACAGTGTCACTAGCAACGCTAACAATGAACTTTGTCATATCTTTATTGTAATCATTGATACCTAATTCACTTTCAGGCACACCTAATTTGTTTTGAATTTTACGGAATAATTTTTCAAAGTCCTCATCAAAGAATTGATAATGTACCTTATCTGTTACATAAGTACCGTATAATAATTTATCTTTATCAGCACTATATAATACGCCTGTTACATCCACTTCTGGGTTGGACATAACTACTTCTTCTTTACCTTCTAAATCATATTTCACTACTTCTACTTTGTCTCTTCCTTTATTAGAAGTTGCATAAATATGTTTATTGTCTTTAGAGAAAGTAAGTGGCATTACTTGTTCCCCTGCTTCGAACTCTATAAATGGCTTGAATTCATCTTTTTCTGAATCACGATAAAGCACAGTTCCTTCTACACCATCTGATGCAACTGCCATACGCACATTGCCATCACGATCCGCTAACCAGCTAATAATATTCCCTGGGTTTTTAGCAACATGTGTAGTTTTACCAGTCTTTACATTCAGCTTGTACACATCAAAGACTTTGGCATCTTCTTTATTCATCATAATAAGGATTTCGTCTTTAACGCCCTTTAAACCGTTTAATAATCCAACTGTTACATTTGGATATGGTGTTAAATCCTTTTCCTCATTACCATTAAATGATGTTGAATAAATGTGGAAGTTTTCATCTCCACCTTTATCCTTTACATATAGTAGATTATCACCTTTCCAGAAGGATCCAGCGATATCACGATCTGTTGAACTAGATACACGTACTGGCTCGCTATCATCATTCATTTTTTTCACGAAAACATTTGAACGATTTTCCCATTCAGCGTTATACGTTATGTAGTTACCGTCTGGTGAAAGTGAATGACCAAAGCTTCCCGGATTTTTCATAAAATCTTCAACGGAAATTTCTTTCACGCCTTCATTATTTACACCGTTTTGTACTTTTTTTGCATTATTCAGAATCTTGACTGCGTCTTGTTTAGAAATTGTTTCACTAGTTGAAAGACCGTTGAATAAACCAAGCTTATTGGCTTTTTCTTGATACTCAGCAAGTGTTGTTTCTTTTTCCTCTTTATCTAAGGCTCTTACTAAAATACGCGCTGCTTCATCACGTTTAATTTTCACACTTAAATCTTTTAATTCTTCACCTTTTACCCACTGACTTATGATTTGCTGACGCATTGTCTCTGATCCATGTTGGAATGTTAGAGAAGTTACAGCTAAATCTAGAAATTGCTTAGCAGATAACTGTTCCTCTTTTACTTCTACTTGACCGCTAGTTTCATTGGCAGCGCGCACTTCCTGCATAGAAACGGGAATGACAGTAGATGTTGTTAAAATAACTGCTAATGATGCTGTTAAAAATCTTTTATTCAAAATTTCTTCCTCCCTTATATCAGTTCTCGTTATATCGCTTGTCGATACAATGAAAATTATAACAATTTTAGTCCTTTTGTCAATAATTGAAAATATTTAAAGAAAAATTTCCTTTTAGACCAATAAAAATGTGAATTGCACATATACCGTATGAAATTTATTTAAAACGACATACTAAATACTGCAATAAACTATGTCATTAAGGAGGCGTTTTTTTTGTCACAATCGTTTTACAATGAACCATCTAACCAAACATCATTCAACCAACAGCACAGCCTAAATCATGGTGGACATGAAGTAATGGACATGCATGAAACACTTGGCGAAATCATTGCTGGTATGAATCAATCTATTCTTTTACGACCTCAGGTTAAGGACACTGAGTTACTTAGCATTTTGGATCGCCAATATAATTTCACACTAGGCATGTATAATACCATTGTGGAGTCATTTAAAACTGGTCATGATCCATCTGTTCCTACAGGTCGTTATCAAATGGAAACAGGGCATGATTTTAAATTCGGCTTAAACCCTGGACAGCCAAAAAAGCCTATGCAAAATGCGAGTGAGATCAATGATGAAGCAATTTCTGGCTTCTTACTTGGTGCTCAAAAAGGCGCGGCAAAATGTATGACTGCGGCTGCAACAGAAACGACAAACCCTGTCGTTCGTCGTGTTGTTGCAGATAGTATTCCCAACTGCATCGAAATGGCATACGAATTATCTATTTACCAAAATAAGCATGGCTATTATCAAGTACCTCAATATTCTCAACAAGATATGCAAACGATGCTTAATTCATTTGACACTACAAAAAATCCTCTTCATTAAATACAAAAAGAGCAGTCCCTATTGTGATGAAAAATCACTAGGGATTGCTCTTTCCTTATTAAAGTACTTTTCCTAAAAAGGCTTTTGTTCGTTCATTTTGTGGGTTACTGAAAATTTCTTTAGGTGTTCCCTCTTCAACAATATAGCCACCATCCATAAAGACAACACGATCGCCAACTTCACGAGCAAAGCCCATTTCATGAGTAACAACAATCATCGTCATTCCTTCAGCGGCTAGATTTTTCATAACGTCTAGCACCTCTTTGACCATTTCAGGGTCAAGTGCCGAAGTAGGTTCATCAAATAAAATAGCTTTTGGCTTCATTGCTAAAGCACGAGCAATGGCAACACGTTGCTGCTGACCTCCTGAAAGCTGTTCAGGATAGTTATAAGCCTTACTATCAAGACCGACCTTTTTCAAGAGCTCATGTCCGAGTGCTTCCGCTTCCGGCTTTCCCATCTTACGGATTTGCATTGGCGCCATCGTCACATTATCAATAACAGTCATATGTGGGAATAAATTAAATTGCTGAAACACCATCCCCACTTCAGCTCGAATCGCATTAATATTTGTTTTTGGATCATTAATTTTGACATTCTCAATATAAATTGCACCATCTGTTACTTCTTCTAGCATATTGATGCAACGTAAAAATGTACTTTTCCCCGAGCCTGAAGGACCAATAACACAAACAACTTGCTTTTCTTGTATTTCATAATCAATACCCTTTAATACTTCCAGCTTACCAAAATATTTGTGTAAATTTTCAATCTTAATCATCGTGCTTCCCGCCCTTCTGCCTTACGAGGGACATAGCTATTACTAAATCGTTTTTCAATAAATGCTACAATCTTTGTTACACCATACGTTAAAATTAAATATAATAAGGCTGCAACAATATATGGTTCCCAGAAACGGAAGCTAGCACCTGCCACTACTTTACTTGCATATAAAATATCTGGAGCCGCAATAACGGTTACTAAAGATGAATCCTTTAATAAGGCGATAAATTCATTGCCTAGCGGCGGAATCATACGTCTAAAAGCTTGGGGTAAAATAACTTTACGCATCGCTTGGTTATGCGTTAAGCCCAGAGAACGAGCTGCCTCCATTTGCCCTTTAGCAATACTTTGAATGCCCGCACGGAAAATTTCTGCATTGTATGCCGCACAATTTAAAATAAGTGCCGTAATCCCTGAAACCATATAGCCTAGTGAATGCCCAAAAATTGACGGTATCACCGCTAAGTGAATTAATAAGATTTGCACAAGCATCGGAGTCCCACGGAATAAATCTACATATAACTTACATGGCCAATAAATCCATTTTTTATCTGATAATTTTCCAAGACCTAAAAATAACCCTAAAAGAATTCCTCCAAAATAACCACTAAGTGTTAAAACAAGCGTCACGCCAATACCACGTATAAACATATCACGGTAGTTCCAGACTGTGTCCCAGCGTAAGTCAAAGATGTCCATCCGAAAACCCCACTTCCCCTTTAGAGTTAATCCAAAAAATCATTTCGCCTTGGTATAGTTGCGTGCAGATTTTGAATTGTGCCTAGACCTACACGAAGGCCGACACAAGAACCTCATACTCATTCATCCCGCCACCTTTAGAGATAGGAGTCTTCTGTAGCTGATGCGTTGCTTTCACTACAGAAGACATTTGCTGAATGAAAATTAATGGGCCGCTAACTATAACTATACTAGTGGCATCACGCATTCATTATTTTTCTTTAAATTCTGTGCCTGTAATTTCTTTTAATTTACCGTTTTCTTTAATTTTTTTCAGACCTTCATTTAGTAGGTTTAACAACTCTGTGTTCCCTTTTTGAACCATAAACCCATAATATTCTTTTTCAAATGCATCATCTTCTATTATTTTAAGTTTTTCGTTTGGATGTGCCTTAATATATTCATACACTACCGCATTATCACCAATTGCTGCGTCTACGTTTCCGTTTAGCATCTCTTGAATAGCGACTGGTTGATTTTCAAACGCCAAAATATTTGTACTTGATTCTCCTTGCAGCTTTTTAGCAGCTTCATGTCCAGTAGCATTAATTTGTACTGAAATCTTTTTATCTTTTAATTCAGCTAATGATTTAATCTTTGAATCTTCCTTTACAACGATTAATAATTGAGATTCATAATATGGCTCAGTAAAGTCAAATGACTCTTTACGCTTTTTATTGATTGTTATGCCAGATGCACCGATATCTGTTTCACCATTTTTAATCGTTTGGAATACAGGCTCCCAACCAATGTTTTGCCATTCCACTTCAAAGCCCATCTCATCAGCAATTGCTTGTAAAATATCGACATCAATTCCTACAACATTTCCTTTATCGTCAAGTGATTCAAATGGCGCAAAGGTAGCTTCTGTTCCTACCTTATAAACTTTTTTACCATCCTCACCCTCAGATGGCTCGCTACCAGATGATGTCTTTTCTTTAGCACCACAGCCAGCTAGAACTAATGCAAATACTGCCACGATCATCAATAGCATCGATAAACTTCTTTTCATAGTATTTTCCCCCTTATTCCATTACCTTCCCGAAACACATTTTATTGTTTGTTAATTCGGAAATGTTAGACTATTAGGTCAATTATAGTGACATTATTCACTTTAGACAACAACAATTCGCATAAAAGTAATTGTTTTTTCATAAAAATTAATTTTAGTTGGTTTTTTTAGCAAAAAACGGTATGAATGAACAAAAATCTAACCTAAATTGTATATTTATACAAATTCGAACTATGCCGAAGATAGATATATTTTGGCAAAAAAAAAGAATCCCCTCAGAAAGGATTCTTTTTTCCGACTAGTATACTAGTCTTCACGTACAGTATGTTCACTAAAAAATAATTTGGAGTTATTGCTTTTTTGAAGGTTTGAAAGAAACACATAAGGGAATAATGCTAACTAAGCAGAATTCCCACTATTTTCCCTTCATTCTCCACTAAGCAGGCTGCTAAACTACTTATTAGGAGAATTGCTATAAAAGTAAATCAAATAATCAGTAAAATGGCGCCCTCGGAGGGAATCGAACCCCCAGTGCAAGAACCGGAATCTTACGTGTTATCCATTACACCACGAGGGCAATTAGACACAAAAAAAAAGTACTCACTCAAAGGCTTTCCAAAAAGCATGATGTAGATAATCCTCATTTGAAGCATACCTGCAAAATAGTGTACTGTACTTTAACTTATGACCTTACCAATTATACAAACGTATTGCTCATAATTCAACTATAGAATGCAAAAAGATTTTAATTTTTTTTAGACTCTTCATCAAAATATGTACTTGACTATCCATTTCACGACAGAAGGACGCTTCCCGTAGTGTGAACTAAGCCTTCTTGGCGCTTACACTTCGTTACATCAACCATACTGTTTTAGTCATGAACAGTTTTCAGTATTGGCTATTTATTTAATTTCACTTTAGCAGGGATAATATTTGACCTTCCCTGACTATAATGTGTATGATAAGGATACAGCTGATACACAATGGATGTTATCAGCAAAAGTATTCGAATTTAGTTTTTTAAGGAGGATTTAACATGAATTTAATTCCTACAGTTATTGAACAAACAAGTCGTGGTGAACGTGCTTATGACATCTATTCACGACTACTAAAAGACCGTATTATTTTATTAGGAAGCGCGATTGACGACAATGTAGCTAACTCCATTGTTGCTCAGCTTCTATTCCTACAAGCAGAAGATCCAGATAAAGATATCTTTCTTTACATCAACTCACCAGGCGGATCAATCACTGCTGGTATGGCAATTTATGACACAATGCAAATCATTAAGCCACAAGTACAAACAATTTGTATTGGTATGGCAGCATCTATGGGTGCTTTCCTACTTGCTGCTGGTGAACCTGGTAAACGCTTCGCATTACCAAATGCCGAAGTAATGATTCACCAACCTCTTGGCGGTGCACAAGGTCAAGCAACTGAGATTGAAATCGCTGCAAAACGTATTTTATTCTTACGCGAAAAATTAAATGGCATTTTATCAGAACGCACTGGTCAACCGCTTGAAGTAATTTCAAGAGATACAGATCGCGATAACTTCATGACTGCTGAGCGTGCCAAAGAATACGGCTTAATCGATCAAATTATGGAACGCAAATAAAAAAGTTAAAGGCATCCCAGATTATTTCTGAGATGTCTTTTTTTGTTCGACATCCATGTATGTATGGTTTGATGGGGTGATCCATCACTTTGGTTGTTCTATCCATGATTTTGGCGGTTCTATCCACGATTTTGGCTCTTCTATCCATCACTTTGGTCATTCTATCCATTACCTAATGGTTCTACCCTATATTTGACTTTTCTTTTCGTAGTTTCGGCCTTTCTTTCCGTCGCTCAGGCTCTTCTTTCCGTCGCTTCGGCTCTTCTTTCCGTCGCGGTCTTTTCTTTCCGTCGCTTCGACCTTTCCTTCCGTCGCTCAGGCTCTTCTTTCCGTCGCTTCGGCTCTTCTTTCCGTCGCGGTCTTTTCTTTCCGTCGCTTCGACCTTTCCTTCCGTCGCTCCGGCTCTTCTTTCCTTCGCTTCAGCCTTTCTTTCCGTCGCGGTTTTTTCTTTCCGTCGCTTCGACCTTTCCTTCCGTCGCTCCGGCTCTTCTTTCCATCGCTTCAGCCTTTCTTTCCGTCGCGGTTTTTTCTTTCCGTCTCTTCGACCTTCCCTTCCGTCGCTCCAGCTCTTCTTTCCGTCGCTTCAGCCTCTCTTTCCGTCGCAGTCTTTTCTTTCCGTCGCTTCAGCCTTTCTTTCCGTCGCTTCGGCTCTTCTTTCCGTCGTTTCAGCCTTTCTTTCCGTCTCTTCGACCTTTCCTTCCGTCATTCAGGCTCTTTTGTTCTGCGTTGCAAAGACGCAAAAAAACTGCCCAGCATGTAAGTTTTACAGCTTGGACAGTTTTTGCATTATAGGTTGTTTAATCTTCTTCTTCGATTAGTGCTGCCAATGCTGTTACCGCTTGCTCAGCATCGTTCCCATCACTACTAAGGACAACTTCTGTTCCTTTTGCAATAGCTAAACTCATTACACCCATAATGGATTTAGCATTTACTTTTTTCTCTTCTTTCTCAAGAAAGATATCTGCGCTAAAACGATTTGCCTCTTGTACGAATAGCGCCGCTTGTCTAGCTTGTAGTCCTAATTTTAATTTTACATGGACTCTTCTCTCGGTCATTCTCAAAACTCCCCTTTACTACCGTTCATTTTATTAGTTTTATCTTACCTCACTTACTAGCAAAAGAACAATACGCGATTACACATGACATTCATACCTGAAAAGTATGAAAATTTAACCATCAATTTTTTCACCACTTCTTAATGCATCGGCAATTTCATCGATTTTCCTTAATCGATGATTGACTCCTGATTTACTAACCGTTCCACTTGATACCATCTCACCAAGTTCTTTTAGGGTTACATCTTGATATTCTACTCGTAATCGTGCAATTTCACGAAGCTTTTCAGGCAATTGATCTAGGCCTATTGAATTTTCAATAAAACGAATATTCTCTACCTGTCGTAATGCTGCACCTATTGTTTTATTTAAATTTGCTGTTTCACAGTTAACAATTCGATTAACACTATTCCGCATGTCTCGCAATATGCGAACGTCTTCAAATTTCATCATTGCTTGATGAGCGCCTACAATATTAAGAAAATCAGAAATTTTTTCCGCTTCTTTTAAATAGGTTACAAAGCCTTTTTTTCGTTCAATTGTCTTTGCATTTAGCTCAAATTCATTCATCAAATCCATTAAAGCCTCGCCATGCTCTTTATATAATGAATAAATTTCTAAATGGTATGCTGATGTTTCTGGATTATTGACAGAACCACCTGCTAAAAATGCGCCTCGTAAATACGCTCTTTTTTGACCACCCTTTTTTATGAGCTCTCGAGATATAGTATGATTAAATTGAAAATCGTCTGAGATGATTTCTAAATCGATTAGTAGCTCTCGCGCACCTTCTCTTACACGGCAAATGTATACGTTATTTTTTTTCAAACGCATTTTTTTTCGAACAAGTAACTCTACATTATATGGATACAGCTTTTTCATAATCGTATAAAGCCTTCTTGCGATTGCAGCATTTTCCGTTTGTACGTCTAAGCTTAACTGTTTATTAGCAAACGATAATGAACCATTCATACGAATTAGGGCAGATACTTCTGCTTTCATACAATGATTGTCTGCTTCTATTTGGGTCAATTCCTTTTTAGTTTCAGAAGCAAAAGACATATCAAGCCCCCCTTTCCAACCAACCTTTAGTTCTATGTATATGTCCATCTTATCATATACAAATAGCGCTTTATGATTCTATAATTGGTTCACTTATATTTTGTTTATAGATATTTGCGTAATCTACAAGCCATTTTGCAACGTTTGCTGCATTATGACGAACCGTCCCATCTGAGCGAATCGTAGCAATATCTCGTTTAATAACCTCTAATCCCATACTTTCAAGCTTCGCAACGTCAAAAGTTACTGGCTCAGCACATTCTTCCTTATAAAGCTCTTCTACAGGATGCGGTAGTTTTACATCATTTACTAAAATAGAATCAATAAAGGAATCTCCAACATGTTTGTATAAAGCTTGCACATGGTCACCTGCTGTATAGGAAATCGTTTCACCTTTTTGAGTCATTAAATTACAAACGTATATTTTTCTTCCTTTAGCCCTTATAATGGCTTCACCAATTCCTTTTACAAGAAGGTTTGGAATAATACTTGTATATAAACTTCCCGGACCAATTAAAATATAGTCAGCACGATTGATTGCTCGAATAGCCTCTGGTAGCGGTTGCACGTTTTCAGGCACTAAAAAAACACGACTCAATCGTTTTTTAGCCATTGGAATTTTCGATTCACCTTCAATTATTGAACCGTCCTCTAGCTCTGCATGTAAATTTATCTTTTTGTTGGCTGCTGGTATGACGCGACCATGGACCTTTAAAACCTTTCCCATTTCACTAATAGCATGGTTAAAATCTCCGGTAATTTCCGTCAAAGCAGTCAACATTAAATTCCCTAATGAATGTCCACGTAAATCTTCTGATGCTGAAAATCGATATTGAAACATTTGCTCTACAAGTGGCTCAACATCCGATAACGCAGCAATAACATTACGAACATCACCAGGTGGTGGAATATCATAGTCATCCCGTAAGCGTCCTGAAGAACCACCGTCATCAGCTACTGTCACAATTGCAGTAATTTCAAATGGGTGGTGCTTGAGCCCTCGTAGTAAAGTAGAGAGCCCTGTACCACCACCTATTACAACAAGCTTAGTTCGCTTCTTTCCCATTCACTCAATCCTTTCTACGATTGATGTCACGATGTGTAATAACAGCATTTTCTTTATTGGCTAAAAACGCCCCGAAATATTCAGCTAATGTCACCGAACGATGCTGTCCACCAGTACAACCAAAAGCAATGACAAGTTGTGATTTGCCCTCTTGTCTATAAAGAGGAATCATAAATTCAAACAGATCCGTTAATTTTTGAATGAGTGTTTGCGTATCTTCAAGTGCCAGAACATAAGAAGATACCTCAGTTTGTAAACCCGTTTTATGGCGTAACTCTTCTACATAGTATGGATTTTTTAAAAAACGAACATCAAACACTAAGTCTGCATCTATCGGCATACCATGTTTAAATCCAAAAGACATGATATTTACTGAGAAAATATTATCGGCATCACTGGCAAATTCTTTAACAATTTTTTCGCGTAGCGCTTTTGGCTTCATGTTAGATGTATTATAGATAAATTTAGCGCGACCCTTTACTTCCGATAAAAGCTTCCGTTCTTGTTTAATGCCATCTAACGGTAACCCATTTACAGCCAATGGATGTGCACGTCTTGTTTCCTTATAACGTCTAACTAAAGTTGCATCATCCGCATCTAAAAATAAAATTCGTGCAACAATATCGCCTTCTTTAAGAATATGGTCGAGTGCGCCAATAAGAGAATCAAAAAAGTCGCCACCACGCATATCCATGACAGCTGCAATACGTGTAATATTTTTACCCGAATCCCTGAGCAGGGTTAAAAATGTTGTGAGCAACGCTGGTGGTAAATTATCAATACAGTAATACCCTAAATCCTCAAAGCTTTGAATCGCTACTGTTTTTCCAGCGCCAGACATTCCTGTAATAATAACCAATTCATGTGTATTTTTTCGGTCTTCAACCACCACTGTCATGCAGCTCCTTTATTGTTCTATTGATATTTGTATTTTCTCATGAAGTAATTCAAAATCAGTCGTATATTCAAACGTACCGTACTGAATGCCTGATTGTGAGATGGCAAATTGTAAATTTGTTCGATCACCTTCAGCCATAGGCAAATGTTTTAAATCCTCTACTGGGTGCCATGCAAGTTTGCCCTCTCTAGTTTCAACAAACGGTACACCTTCTACATCCTTGGCAACAAATGTATAAAGCATCCATTCATCCACTATCTCATTATTTTCTTTAATAATCATCGTATAAACAC
Organism: Lysinibacillus sp. RS11; assembly: GCF_042019215.1. NCBI lineage: Bacteria > Bacillati > Bacillota > Bacilli > Caryophanales > Bacillaceae > Lysinibacillus > Lysinibacillus sp. RS11. The sequence goes on from NZ_CP168124.1 coordinate 4,018,495, forward strand.
CCTTTAAATGAGCATTTAATGGTGTGACATTTGTTTCTTCTTGAAACTCACGTACAGCAGCCTCATAGATTGACTCACCACACTCCATTTTACCGCCAGGAGCTACGTACCAGCCGCGTCTCGGCTTCTGAAGTAATAATATTTGACCGTCTTTTACGGCTATTAAATTTGCAATTCTTTGCATAGGCACACCTCTAATCACTTTTGCATTCTACCTTTTATTATAACAAGACCAAACAAGGTTTGTCCTCCATTCAGAACTTTAGGTGCATAGCAATTTTAGCTTCACTACTATCTACGGGAACTATGTTTTAACCGCTACTTAAACATATGAAACGGTGCAATAAAAAATCAAAATTTTTAATCACAACAAAAATAGGTTGCTCCACCTAATTTGGTGGAAACAACCTACTAAACAAATTAAAAGGGGGATTGCTAATTACACTTTATATATTACACCTTTTATATGTCATTCAAGTTACAACAATATTAAAACCGTATTAAAATTGTATATTTTTCCTTAAAATTTCATCAAGAGAATCATCACCATATCGTGTGGTTGATTTCCGTTCCAACTTATATTGGCATAAGTTTTAACAAATGTCATCCACAACTTTTGGTGTTGAGTCAATCAAAACAGATTTTAGTCTTGATCCACTTTAAGCATTAATTTTTTCTAATAATTTTTCCACATAATGCTGTACTGCTTGTGCTGCAATACTTCCATCACCTGTCGCTGTAACGATTTGACGAAGTGACTTTTCACGCACATCTCCCGCAGCGAATATACCAGGTACGGTAGTTTCCATATTATCATTTGTCAAAATATAACCAGCTTCATTTAAAATCCCTAGAGACTCAAATGGTTTAGTTAACGGTAGCATACCAATGTATACAAATACGCCATCCGCAACAAAATTAGATTCTGTACCATCTACAGTTGATTGTAGTGTTACACTTCCAACTTTACCTTCAGCCTCATTAATTTCTTTGACTGTTGCATTCCAAATGAAATCAATTTTTTCGTTTGCAAAGGCACGGTCTTGAAGAATTTTTTGCGCACGTAATTTATCACGACGGTGCACAATTGTTACTTTGTCTGCGAAGCGAGTTAAGTAAACCCCTTCTTCAACAGCAGAATCCCCGCCACCTACGACAACAAGATTTTTTTGCTTGAAGAATGCACCATCACATACTGCACAATAGCTGACACCACGGCCTCCAAGTTCTTTTTCGCCCGGCACGCCCATTTTTTTATACTCCGCACCTGTAGAAAGAATAATTGCTCGTGTTTTGTATTCTTTAGCACCTGATTTTATTGTTTTATATTCCTCACCATCAATAATTTCAGTCACATCGCCATACACATACTCAGCACCGAATTTCTTTGCATGGTCGAACATTTTTGTAGAAAGTTCAGGCCCTAAAATTGTATCAAACCCTGGATAGTTTTCCACTTCTTCTGTATTCGCCATTTGTCCACCAGGGATACCACGTTCAATCATTAAAGTTGAAAGGTTGGCACGCGACGTATAAACAGCTGCAGTCATACCAGCAGGACCTGCACCAATTATTACAACATCATAGATTTTTTCTTCCGACATAAATACTTCCCCCTAAAACAAATGTTTTTTTATGATAACTTCATCGTATGTGAAAGTAAAAAGTTATTCAACTATGTTGCTCACAGTCTAATTATGCGTGTCTGGTAAAAATTTTAAAATTTCATCAATGTACTTCGATAAAGTTGACACGGATACCCCGTATTGCTCAGCAATCTCTTTTTTTGTAACCTTGAGCATTCGGGAAGAACGAAATAAATAATCATTTGCTCCTGCAATCGCTGCTGGATTGGTAAAACGATAATTATTAATCAGTGCTTGTTCACACAGCACAAACCACATTTGGAACATTGGTGCGATAAGTGTCGTCAGTTTGCCATACTGTTCTAGTAAAATTTCTGGCACACTTACTGCGCGTAAAAAGCTAGCCTCCACTTTATTTTTCATATCAAACTCATGGCCAAGAGAGTACGCCAAGAATAATTTTTCAAACGTATCGAATTTTTCAACGTCTATCCATTTTGGATGCGCAATAATTTCTTGTTTATGTGCTGTACAGCTAAGTAAAAATAACCCAAAAATACGCTCACTTACATAATTGCTCTCTAGTTTATCCACAATGTAGTCTCGGTCATGTTCTAATGCATCAAGCGCATATACATTTTCCTCTTGGCGCCAAGGTTCAAAGCCTTCTTTATCTGGATCTAGCTCAAGTAGCTGCTCCCATGCACTCTTTGAAATTTCTTCATGTTTAGAAAAATACGCTGCGTGTGATAACCAAAAGTAAAAGCCAGCATCTCCAACATAGCCTCGTTTTTGCATGCTGCGTAACCATTTAAATGCTAAATCATACTGTCCAACAAGCGCTAATGTTGCACCCAGTTTGTAACGATGTTCCCATGTGTATGGCTGAATTTTCACAAGTACTTCTAAAAGATCTTTTAAATCCTCTTCATTTTTTTCATAATACGCAATAACAGTTAAATTACAAAGTGCATGTAAATTCCCCTTATTTTCACGTAATACCTTGTTTAGAAGAGCCTTCGCCTGTTCTGATTCCCCTACATAAAAATAGGCAAGAGCTAAGTTATTATAGGCCGACCAAAAATCTGGGCTATTTTCAATTAAGTCTTCAAGAATAGTAATAGCTTCAGGGAAGTCTCCCTTTTCCATACAGCGTCTCGCCTGTTCCTGACGATATAAATCTTCACCAGAACCTTCAAGCTCCTCAAAATCATCTTGCTCAAAAGCAACAAACTCTAATATTTCTGCCGCTTCAACTGCATAGGCACCCTCTGGCTCTATTTGTAAATATTGCTCTGCAAAGCGTTTAGCATCTTGTATAATGCCAACGCATCCAGATACCTCTGCCATGTAAAAAATAATTTCTGGATTATCTGAATCCAGCTGATAAGCGTGACGAAGAAGATCATACGCTTCTTCGAAACGTTGACCTTCTAACTCAATAATCGCTAATTGCAATAAAATCATTGGATCATCAGGACTTAAATCAACGGCTCGCTGTAAATATTTATACGCTTTATTCATTTGTCCGCTATTCATTGCTTGAACGGATTTTTTATAATAATAGTCGCCTGTTGGAATGAACGACACTATATTCGTTTGATTCTCTTTTTGACGTTTCTTTTCCAAAATATTTCCTCCGAAACAAGAAATAAGGAACGTATCACACGTTCCTTTACACAGTAACTTCTATTATAGCATACAATAAGCGATATGCCGTTATTTCTCTTCATGACGTTTTTCTAACACTTGTAACACGTCGTAAACACTTACTTTTTGCTCTTGTAGTAACACTAATAGATGGTAAATTAAATCAGCAGCCTCCCATTTTACCTCTTCTCCATCACGATTTTTCGCACCGATTACAACCTCTGTTGCTTCTTCACCGACTTTTTTACAAATTTTATCGATTCCTTTATCGAATAAATATGTAGTATACGCGCCTTCAGGCATTTCTTGCTCACGCTTTTCAATGACATTTACAAGTTTAGAAATAATCTCAACAGATCCGACCTTGGCATTTTGCTGAATAATCTCTGTAAAACAAGAAGTTGTTCCGTTATGGCAAGCCGGACCAGCAGGAATTACTTCTACGACTAATGCGTCACCGTCACAGTCCGCTTTGATCGACACAACTTTTTGTGTATGACCACTTGTTGCTCCTTTATGCCAAAGCTCTTGACGTGAACGTGAGAAGAACCATGTTTCTCCCGATTCAAGTGTTTTCTCCAATGATTCTTTATTCATATACGCTACAGTTAAAACTTCTTTTGTATTCGCATCTTGTACAACCGCAGTGACAAGACCCTTATCATCAAATTTAATGCTGTCAATCATCTTACTGCCACTCCTTTTTCACGTAAGTATTCTTTTACTTGCGCTACGCTCGTTTCTTTATAATGGAAGATGGATGCGGCAAGTGCTGCATCTGCATCGATTTCTTCAGCCAATACCTCGTAAAAATGTTCGGCATTCCCTGCACCGCCACTTGCGATAACAGGAACTGTCACAGCCTCTCTCACGGCTTTTGTTAATGCTAAATCAAAACCTGATTTTTCACCGTCCTGATTCATACTCGTTAATAATATTTCCCCAGCACCTAAACGAACCGCTTCCTTAGCCCATTCAGTTGCCTGCCAATTTGTCTTGTTCCGGCCACCATGCGTATAAACCATCCATGTGCCGTCTTCCTCACTATAGCGCGCGTCAATAGCTACAACAATACACTGTGCGCCAAAAAAATCAGAACCTTCTTTTATAAGCTCTGGTCGCTCTAAAGCAGAAGTATTCACTGATACTTTATCGGCACCTGCACGTAAAATGCGTTTCATATCGTCTAATGTACGAATTCCACCACCTACTGTAAATGGAATTGCTAATGTCGCCGCAGTTTGCCGCACTACATCAACCATTGTTTCACGTCCTTCATGTGATGCCGAAATATCAAGAAACACAAGCTCATCTGCCCCTTGCTCATCGTAAAACTTGGCCAGCTCTACTGGATCACCTGCATCACGTAATGACACAAACTGTACACCTTTTACAACTCGCCCCTCTTTCACATCAAGACATGGAATAATGCGCTTCGTTAACATGAAGCCACCCCCTTCAACCATTGCTCTAATAAATATACTCCTAGTTCACCTGATTTTTCGGGATGAAACTGCATTCCAGTAATAGAACCATTTACAACTATACCTGGAACCTTAATACCATGATAATCCGCATAAGCAACAAGCTCTGTTTCATCTAGATTTGCTGCATAAAATGAGTGAACAAAATACACATGCTTTGCCGATACTTCACCTTTTAACCATGAAGGACGCTTTGTCATTACGAGCTCATTCCAACCCATATGTGGTACGCGATACGCCTGTCCAGCATTGTCACCACTAAATCGTTTAATGCATCCTTTAAAAAAGCCCAGACCTTTCGTCGGTGACACCTCTTCACTTTGCTCAAATAATAGTTGCATGCCTAAACAAATTCCGAGAAGTGGTCGATTTTCAGCTTTCACCTTGTGCAAATATCGATCTAAATTCGTTTCAGTTAAACGTTTGATGGCATCTGGAAATGCCCCAACACCAGGAAGCAACAATGTATCTGTTTCGTCTAGCATTTTTTCGTCAGCCGTGACAACAACCTCACAACCAAGTCGTTTTAATGCCTGCTCAACACTAAATAAATTCCCCATTCCATAATCAATAACACCTATTTTCACGTTAACAGCCCCTTAGTCGACGGTACACCTTTAACACGCGGATCAATTTCTACTGCTGCGTCAATAGCACGTGCTAACGCCTTAAAAATAGCTTCAATGATATGATGTGTATTATGTCCATAAGGTACAATGACATGAACATTCATCCTAGCCTCAAGCGCAAACTTCCACAAAAATTCATGTACTAATTCAGTATCGAAGTTACCAACTTTCTCCTTTAACTGTGGTACACGATATTCTAAATGCGGACGATTTGAGCAATCTACAACTACTTGTGCAAGTGCATCATCCATTGGCACAAATGCTGTACCGTAGCGCTTGATTCCTTTTTTATCACCGAGTGCTTCACGAATCGCTTGACCTAATACAATTCCAAGGTCTTCTGTTGTATGATGATCGTCTATATATGTATCACCATTTGCTTGTATCGTCCCATTAAAAAGACCATGTTTAATGAATAGGTCTAGCATGTGATCCATAAAGCCAACACCCGTTTTAATATCCGCCTTTCCTTCACCATCTAACTCGATAGCTACTGAAATTTGCGTTTCATTTGTTGTACGTTCAACTTTTGCATATCGTTTCTTTTCAGTCATTGTGCTACTCCTTTTCCCATCCACGTGATTCGACTGCACGAGCATGGCCCTCTAAGCCTTCCATACGTGCTAGACGTGCAATTTTCGGTGCATTTTCTGCCCAAGTTTTTTCACTATAAAAGACGACGCTCGATTTTTTCACAAAATCATCGACGTTTAATCCACTTGCAAAGCGTGCAGTGCTATTCGTTGGTAGCACATGATTTGTCCCCGCAAAGTAATCACCAACTGGTTCAGAGCTATAACGGCCGATGAAAATACCACCTGCATGTCGTACTTGTTCCGCTACAGCCTCAGCATTTTTTGTCACAACTTCTAAATGCTCAGGGGCTAGCGAATTAATTGCATCTACGGCATCTGCCAACGTTTCAGCCACATAAATGGCACCAAAGTTTTCAATAGATGCACGCGCTACCTCTTCACGCGGTAAGGTGATTAGCTGCTTCTCTACTTCTTCAGCCACTTTTTTAGCCAACTGCTCAGAAGTCGTCACCAATATGGCACAAGCCAATTTATCATGCTCAGCCTGTGATAAAAGATCAGCTGCAATTTCATCAGCAAATGCTGTGTCGTCTGCTAACACGGCAATTTCACTTGGACCTGCAATCATATCAATCGCTACCTCACCAAATACCTCACGTTTTGCTAATGCTACAAAAATATTTCCTGGACCTGTAATTTTATCAACAGGAGAAATCGTTTCTGTACCATAAGCAAGAGCTGCAATCGCCTGAGCTCCACCGATTTTATATATTTCCTCTACCCCTAAAATATGCGCCGCAGCAAGTACACCTGGAGGTAATTTTCCATCGCGACCTGCTGGAGACGTAATAACAATGCGTTTGACACCAGCAACTTGTGCAGGAATAACGTTCATCAAAACTGACGATGGATACGCTGCTGTACCGCCAGGAACATAAAGTCCTACAGCATCGAGAGCAGTAATTCGTTGCCCAAGCCACGACCCATCTTCTAACTCTAAGCGATAACCTGAACGCTTCTGCTGCTCATGATAAAAGCGAATATTTTGTGCAGCTTCTGTTAAATCAGCATAAAGCTGTTGATCAAGAGAATTTGCGGCCTCTTCTATTTCATCCTTCGTTACCCGTAAATGATCAGGTGCAAAACCATCCCATTTTTCTGTATAAAAACGTATGGCTGTGTCACCTTGTGCACGAACATCTGCTAATACTTGACGTACAACCTTTAACTGTTCTTCATTACCACCTTCAAGTGGTCGTTTTAAGGAAATACCTTTTGCTAGCCTTGTTATCTTCATAGGATTAATCTCCTTTAATTCTAGGTATACATGTAATTATCTATTATCGATGACTGTGAGCATGATTTATTTCACACATTTCTTTAAACGTTTCACAAGGTCAATAATGCGGTCCCCCTTCATACGATAGCTTACTGGATTAGCAATTAACCTCGAAGACACATCCGTAATAAATTCATACTCCACTAAACCATTTTCCTTCAGCGTCCGTCCTGTTGAAACAATATCGACAATGCGATCTGCTAAGCCAATCATTGGTGCCAATTCAATCGATCCATTTAGCTCAATAATTTCAACTTGCTCCCCAATGCCCTTATAATATTTCATCGCGATATTAGGATATTTAGTCGCTATTCTTGGGGCAATTTCATTCATCGTAGTGTTAGGTAAACCTGCCGATGCGATATAACATGTACTTATTTTTAAATCCAGTAATTCATGTACTTGTCGTTGCTGTTCTAACAAAACATCTTTTCCAGCAATACCAATATCCGCTACACCGTGCTCTACATAAACAGGAACATCCATCGGCTTTGCTAATATAAAACGAATTTTCTCTTCTGGAATTTCAAGCATTAATTTACGGGACATTTCGACTTCCTCTGGTAAATTAAAGCCAGCTTCTAACAGCATTTGGTATGCCTCATCGAAAATGCGCCCCTTCGGCATAGCAATCGTTAATTCATTCACTGCCAACGTCCTCCTGTCCCACAACAACTACTTCTTTAAATTGTGCTAAAAAAGCTTCTTCATCAACTAGGCTATTTCTTAACTGTAAGGTAGCCTGTTTTCCAGCAGCTCGAAGCGTCTGTACTTGTGCAAGAGCCGCTTCAAATTGTTGTTCCTCAAATAGCACTACTGTCGCCGCTTGTCGTTTATCAGATTGCTCATCCAGCGTTTCTAGTAGGCGATCAACGCGAATACTAAATCCTGTAGCACCTACTTTTGAGCCAAACACCTCAAGCAATCCGTCATAACGTCCGCCATTACCTAATGGAAAACCACTGCCTGTTGCAAACACTTCAAATAGCATTCCTGTGTAATAACTCATATGACTAGAAAGTGTAAAATCAAAGACTACATAATCCCCTAAACCTGCAATTTCAAGTAGTTTAGCGAGCTGTTGCATATATTCTAATGCGTCATTTTTCCGCACATATTTTTCAATATCTTGGATTTCTTTTAAATTCATAGCTTCTTCAATAAATTGTAGTAATGCATCTGATTTTGTTTTAGGTAAATCAAATGATTCCACTGCTTCTTCAAACCCTACATAATTGCGTTGTACTAGAAGTGTTCGAAGTATATTTTGTTGTTCAATGCTCTCTGTATAGTCTTGTAAAATACAATTTAATATCCCTGCATGGCCGATAGTAACTTTAAATTGTGCTAATCCAAATTGCTGTAATAGCTCCATTGCCGCCACAATAACCTCAGCATCAGCAAACACAGAATTATCTCCAATTAACTCGATCCCCATCTGATCAAATTCTGCTGGACGCCCACCTTCTGCCTCTTGTGCACGAAAAACGCTAGCAAAATAAGCAAGGCGTAATGGAATCATCTCTTTTAATAATTTTGATGTTGCTACACGAGCAATCGGTGTAGTCATATCAGGTCGTAGTACTAACGTGTTTCCTTGGCTATCTACTAATTTAAATAAATGCGCATCGGCTATTGCTGATGCTTTACCGACTGTATCAAAATACTCTACTGCAGGTGTCTTAATAAATTCATAGCCCCTGCTGCATAAAAAGTCTCGTCCCGTATTTCTTACAGCCTCTATCTTTTCGTATATTTGCGGAAATGTATCGCGCATTCCAAGTGGTTTCTCAAACATTTTAATCGACGACATTTTGACACTTCCTCACGTTTCACTTTAATTCACTAGAGTGTTAGAGAATTAGATTATGAAAGAATTCTAACTTATTTCTCCCTTTCCGTCAATGCAACTCTCTATGAATTATCGAATAATTTCATTACTGATTATTCTGTTAATTATACTCGAAAACAAATAAATTGAAACTTTATTCAACACAGTAAGCTTTTTCCTTCTTAAATTAGTTAAACTTTAAAATCGTAAACAAAAATGGCCTAGGAAATCTTTGTGAATGTTGTGGCATTTTAAATGAGGTGATTTCCGTTCCAGGCTACTCGCTTTCCTGTGGGTGAGCGTCGAGCCGCTTCCTCCGCTAGTTTTGCTGCCGCTACGTTAGCACTCACGCTTTCGCACAGAAAACATCCGCTCCGTGCAGGGTCTCGCCTGTCTCACTTTCCCACGGGAGTCGAGTAGCCTTCCACTCCAATCAATGATAGCGTAGAACTTTTATAAATTTTATACATTTCAAAAGTGAACACTATGACTACTCATCATTAGACTTACAACAGTGACGCGATTGTTCTATTGGTACTGCTACTATGTTTTCACTATAAAACTATTGTTGTTGTCAATCCGCTTTCGCACAGACAACCCATTGTTGCTAACGTGTTGTTTTATCACTATAAATTAGAGTGACATCTAAAAAAATACATGCTAAGTAGTGGTTGATTGGAGTGGAGACTGGGCGACTCCTTGGGGATTAGCGATAGACCAACATCCTGACGCTGCGTTTGCACTACGCTTTCGCACAGAAAACATTTGTTGCCCCGAGACCCTGGAGCACAGCGAAGCGGCTCATCGGACGCCCCCAGGAAGCTTTGCTCTGTGCGAAAGCGAAGCGTCAGCAACAATGTTTTATCTGCGCGAAAGCGAAGCGTCAGTAACAATGTTTTATCTGCGCGAAAGCGAAGCGTCAGTAACAATGTTTTATCTGCGCGAAAGCAAAGCGTCTGCGACAATGTTTTATCTGCGCGAAAGCAAAGCGTCAGCAACAATGTTTTATCTGCGCGAAAGCAAAGCGTCAGCAACAATGTTTTATCTGTGCGAAAGCAAAGCGTCAGCAACAATGTTTTATCTGTGCGAAAGCGAAGCGTCAGCAACAATGTTTTATCTGCGCGAAAGCAAAGCGTCAGCGACAATGTTTTATCTGCGCGAAAGCAAAGCGTCAGCGACAATGTTTTATCTGCGCGAAAGCAAAGCGTCAGCGACAATGTTTTATCTGCGCGAAAGCAAAGCGTCAGCGACAATGTTTTATCTGTGCGACAGCGAAGCGTCAGCGGCAACAAAGCGCCCAGTCGGAACGGAAATCCCCCCTTGTTACAATAGTATTTTCAACACAAAAAAACACTGTGCACAGTAAAGCATGCACAGTGTAGATCTTATTATTTTTTTGGCGTGCACCATTGTACTACTTCATTGCGTTTGCGCTCCGCCATTTGTTCAGCTGTATAAATAATTTGCATAGGGTTACCGCCTGCAAGACAGCCAGCTGGCACATCCTTATGGACAAGGGTTGCAGCCGAGACAATCGCACCGTCACCTATCGTAACACCTGGTAGTATCGTTGAATTGGCACCAACCATTACTTCATTGCCAATATAAACATCCCCCAGACGATACTCCTCTATTAAATACTCATGCGCCAAAATAGTTGTACTGAAGCCTATAACGGTATTGTCACCGATGTGAATTCGTTCTGGAAACATTGTATCTGGCATCACCATTAAAGCTAATGAAGTTTTTTCACCAATCTCCATCTTTAAAAAAGTTCGATACAACCAGTTTTTCACACGTAAAAATGGTGTGAAGCGTCCAATTTGAATGACAATAAAACACTTCATCACCTTCCAAAAGGACACCGTATCATAAATATTCCAAAGCGAGTTTGCTCCTTCGACACGGTAGCGTTCTGTTTTACGTGCCATTTACTAACCCTCTTTCACAATTTCAAATAAATCCGTCATATGATGCAACATATATTCCGGCTTGAACTGCTGTAAGTATTCCTCACCTTTAAAAGCCCATGCGACACCAGCTGCTCTAATTCCAGCATTGTGTCCTGCCTCAATATCATGAGAATTGTCACCAATCATAATGGCTTCTTCCTTTTTTACACCAAGGCGTTCAAGGGCAAGCAAAACTGGTTCTGGATCAGGCTTTACATTTTTCACATCATCCGTACCAATACGGATATCAAATAAATGACTTGCACCGAGCACCTTAAGTCCACGGTCAATCATCCCATTACGCTTTGTAGACACAATCGCTAACTTGATACCCATAGCCTTTAATTGCTCTAAAGTTGATACAACATCAGGATATTGAGTGACAAGCTCATCATGATGTAATTCATTATATTCGCGATATTTAGCAATCATTTCATCCTCTTCACCAGGAGCAATGTCACTCATTGTCTGTTTCAAGGACGGCCCAAGGAATTTTAGGCAATCTTTTGGCGAATATTGCCCGGGAAATCGCTCGTTTAAAACATGCATAAATGTTTTAATGATTAAATCATTTGTATTGAGTAATGTACCATCAAAGTCAAAAAGTAATGCCTTTACAGCCATGTCCTTGCACCCCTTATTAATCATCTAAATACTTCACTGCAGGTTTTACTGTTATACGTCGGTAAATAATCGCCACAAGACCCACTACAATACCAATTATTGAAACAACCTGAGCCGAGCGTAAATCTCCTACTAAATATAGGCTATCTGTACGCATACCTTCTATATAGAATCGACCGAATGAATACCAAATGATATAGCCAAAGAATATTTCCCCACGATTTAAATTTACTTTGCGTAATACTAGTAAAATGATTAGCCCAATGAAATTCCATACGGATTCATATAAGAACGTAGGATGTACATATGTTCCTAATTCTTCAACATACATTTGATTAATAATCCAATCAGGCAGCCTCAGATTTTCTAAAAATTCACGTGACACCGGACCACCATAAGCCTCTTGGTTCATAAAATTTCCCCATCGGCCAATTATTTGGCCAATCAAAATACTTGGTGCCGCAATATCCGCTACTTTTAAAAAGCTTATATTTCTTTTACGAGTGAATATGTAAGCTGTTATAAATGCCCCAATAAGAGCTCCGTGGATCGCAATACCACCATTCCAAATCTCAATAATTTTCTCTGGGTTCTGACCATAATAATCCCAACGCATCGTTACATAGTAAATGCGTGCGCAAACTATGGATATAGGAACAGCCCATAGTAATAAATCCGCCAGAAACTCCTCCGGTAATCCCCGCTTCATAGCTTCTCTTTGTCCTACAAAATAAGCTAAAATAATACCCGATACGATTAGCAACCCATACCAATGAACAGGGATAGGTCCTAAATTGAAAGCAATCGGATCAATTTGTAATAGTAATAAGTCCATCTTATGCTCCTCTCAACATTCTTCTATTACTAGGTCATTGTATCTTATTAATAAACCATTAATCATCTAATTCATCTGTTGAAGTAATAACCTCATCTAAACGTCTAGAAAACTCCTCCGCTGCATTAACGCCCATTTTTTTCAAACGGTAATTCATGGCAGCTACTTCAATAATAACAGATACATTGCGCCCAGGTCTTACAGGAATTGTTAACTTTGTTAATTCCGTATCGATGATTTTCATTTTCTCTTCCTCTAGACCTAAACGATCATATACCTTTTCTGGATCCCAAATTTCCAGTTCGATGATTAACGTAATACGTTTGTAAGGTCGCACTGCGCTTGCTCCAAACAGCGTCATAATATCAATTATGCCAATACCTCTAATTTCAAGTAAGTGTTCTAAAAGAGGTGGTGGACTTCCGATTAAGAAATTCTCTGATTCCTGACGAATTTCCACGCAATCATCAGCTACTAATCGGTGCCCTTTCTTTACAAGTTCAAGTGCTGTTTCACTTTTCCCTACACCACTTTTCCCGATTATCAGTACACCAATGCCATAGACATCGACTAAAACTCCATGAGCAGCAGTCATTGGTGCTAAACAACCTTCTAAATAGTTAGTCAGCCTACTTGAAAACTTTGTTGTTGTCATATGTGTTTTAAATACAGGTACGTGCTTTTCATTAGAAGCCTGTAAAAGCTCCTCAGGTATCTCTAAATCACGAGAAATAATTATAGCTGGCGTATCCTGCGAACACAGTAAACGCATACGCTCCAATTTCACATCTGCAGGTAACATTTCAAAAAATGAAAGTTCTGTTTTCCCAAGCAATTGTACTCGATTCGCAGGATAATGTGTAAAATACCCGGCCATTTCAAGTCCTGGTCTTGAAATATCACTCGTGACAATCGTTCTTCCTATTCCTTCCTCACCAGCTAATAGCTCTAACTTAAATTTCTCCATTACGTCTCTTGTTAATACTACGACCAATATTAGTAGCCCCCATTCATCTGGCGATTAACTAGCCCGATTGGTTCAACTAGCAATCAGCTTCACTGATTGCAGTATCACTTTATTTTAGCATGTCTAGGAATAAAAGAAATGTATTTACTCTCTTGTCTGTTAGCTGAAAATTACACCACAAAACATAAAAAACTAGCGGTTCTCCAAATCCGCTAGTTTTTTATGTTTTATTTTTGAGTAGCTAACCATTTGGCAACTGCTTCTGCATCCTCACCTTTAACAACATTTGGAGGCATACCATTTTTACCATTTTCAATAACATTTAAAATTTCTTTTTCTGATAAACGAGAGCCTACATCTTTAAGTGCAGGTGCATTACCTTGACCTTGTAGTTCGCCACCGTGGCAAGAAATACAAGATTTCATAGCAATTGTTTCACCGTCTGGAGCGGCAGTTTTCCCTTCATCTTTAGTTGCAGTTTTATCTCCACCACCACAAGCAGCTAGGAAGATTGCTGATCCGAACACTAATGTTAACATTGCCTTTTTCATTAGTACCCCTCCTCATTAGTTAAAAAATATCTTTCCTCGACATTATACCAAAATTATGCACGTTTGAAACCTTTGCCTAATACCTCATAAGCATCGGAAACAATAACAAACGCTGATGGGTCAACGCTTTTAATGAGTTGTTTCAGCTTTGTGAACTCTGTTTGGTAAACAACAACCATCAGTACTGGTCGTGCTTCCCCTGTATACCCTCCAATTGCGGGTAACTTTGTCACGCCACGATTAATCTCGGCATAAATAGCATCACGTATCTCATCTTGTTTCATCGTAATAATATAAACCATTTTGGATTGACTAAAGCCGAGCTGAATAATATCGATTGTTTTAGTAGTGACATAAAGTCCAATAAGTGCATACAAACCTTTCTCTAAGTCAAAAACAATTGCTGCACTAATCGCGATCATTCCATCAATCAATAGTACACTTGTACCAAGAGTAATTCCGGTAAACTTTGTAATAATTTGCGCTAGTAAATCAGTGCCACCTGTAGAAGCATTCCCTTTAAAGACAAGTCCTATTCCTAAACCGACAACAATTCCCCCAAACAACGCACCAAGTAAAGGATTATCGGTCCAAGGTTCCCAACTATGTGTTAGTAATACAATTAACGGTAATGTCACTGTTCCAATAAATGATTTTATCCCAAACTTTTTTCCAAGTAATAATACACCTGCTATAAATAATGGAATATTAAATGCATACTGTACATAACCAGGATTCCAGCCAAATAAACCGTGTAAAATTGTACTAATCCCACTTACACCGCCTGAGGCTATTTGATTTGGCAGTAAAAATACATTGAAGCCAATAGCAATGACTGCCGCTCCAACAACGACGTATACATATTCCATAATGCTATCTCTTGCACTCTGTGCATGATTCATTTCCCCACGTCCACTTCAACTTTCAGAATTTTTTAAGACGAGATGATTATAGCAAATAGCTTTCACATTGAGAACTTCATTTTGATGAAGGAAAGATGAAATAATTATTCCTCTTATAAAAACAAAAAAATAAGCTACCTTTAAAGAGAGTTTTAAGGTAACTTATTTCTATTTTTTGGCTCTTCACCAAAATATGTACTTGACTTTATATTTTGTTTCAACAGGGTGCTTTTTTCACGAGTATTGGACTGAACCTCTCAAAGCTCCATATAGATTTATACTTTTTAATCAAGAACAGATTTTTTGGTCCAATTAGAAAGATTTTTCTGCCCATTCCATTGCTTCTTGGTATAAAAGATCAATGTTTGTTAAATCAAAATTGAGTTGAGGAGCTAATACTTCTAAGCTTGACCAATCTAATTTATCTAACGCAATACTAAATTCAAGATAAGGTGTCATTTCAGTTGGATTACCTAAAATCGTTTCTGATATAGCTTCTGAAAAAGGTAACTGTTGCAAAATAACATTCATCGGTCTTTGCAATAAAGTATCTATTAATGAAAACATCCCAATTAAAAAATATTCAGAAAAGTTCTTCTTATAGGAAAGCTTAGCTAATTTCTCACATACTTTTGCTCTAAATAACGATGTACGCATGACTTCTTTAAAAATATCATTATCAGCATTCATATCAATTTCTCGCATCGCCAATAAATAAATCCACTTTCGTAAATTTGATACTCCAAGTAATACAATCGCTTGTTTGATCGAACGAACCTTGGATTTAGAGCGCTTCTCTGAATTATTAATCATTTGCAGTAATTTATACGTCAATGAAATATCACGCTCAATATTTTCAGCTAATAACTGAACATTAGGTTCCTCTTCTTTTAATAGGGTAAGAATATATAAATATTGAATAGTATTAGCTGGTATATCGGTTGCTGTAATTATTTCGGGCTGCTCAAAAAAATAGCCTTGAAATAATTCATAGCCAGAATGCTTTGCAACTTCAAATTGATTACGTGTCTCGACCTTTTCAGCGAGCAATTTTATGTGAGGGAAATTTTCTTTCACTTTATTTTCAATTTCCATTCGCTCCAGTAATGGTGACAATAAAAAATCAACTTTTATATAATCAATATAAGCAAATAACTCATCATAAACTTGTACTTCATCATTCAAAATAAAATCATCTAATGCAATAGTAAACCCATATGATTTCAATTCAATGACTCTCTCTACTAACTGAGGTGTAAGAGGGACGTCCTCTAAAATCTCAATAACAACTTGTGATGGATTCAAGTATTCATCTATCTGACTCATCAGCAAGTTTTCTGTAAAGTTAACAAAACTAGGCTTACCTTTTGTTACCTCTTCAATACCAATTGAAAGAAATGAGTTTACTAGTACGTCAATTGTTGCAGCATCTGGATCTACCTTCGGAAAAGTATTCACGTTTTTGCTACGATATAATAATTCATACGCAACGATTTGTTCATGAAGGTTAAAAATAGGCTGTCTTCCGATAAATACTTCCATTTCGTCGCCCTCCATTTTCTAGTAATCAATATTATAACATTTTTCATTCCTGTCTGCTTATCATTCAAGGAATTGTCTAAAAGTCTCCTTACAATAACTAACACCCTATACAGGACAATGGCTCATCACCATAACGTGTGGTTGATATCCGTTCCGGCTGTCAGCTTCCTAGAGTTGCCCAACTTTACCGCTTAACTTATACATGGCATATATTTCAACAAATATCATCCTTAATTTTTGATGATGAGCTAAAAAATAAGTAAGCCCGAAATATAAAAAAAATAAGCGCACCTTCTCGGTACGCACGACTAATGGCCATCTACCCTGAATTTTTTCGGATAGATGGCTATTTTGCACATGTGGCTTGGATTTTTTTCGACCAAGGCATGTAATTATTTAAAATCTCTGGCTGCTGATGAATCGGTAAATTTGGCAATTCTGTCATTAACGTCACTAGGTATTGATAGAAATCGATGCCGTTTGCTTTTGCCGTTTCAGCCAAACTTAAACAGATGGCATTCGCTTTAGCGCCTGCTTCACTAACAGAGAAAAGCCAGTTCTTACGACCAATCACATTTGGACGAATCGCATTTTCAGCCGGATTATTATCGATTTCAATTCGACCATCGAATAGAAAAGCCTTTAATCCGTGTACACGATTTAATGTGTATTCTGCAGCTTTTGCGAGCGCATTTTTCCCAAAGAAAGGCGATTCGTCTACCCATTTTAGAAACTTCTCTACAATCGGCTTTGAATGTTTTTGCCGTGATTTTCGGCGTTTACCTGGTGAAAGATGCTTGAATTGACGTTCTAGGTGAAACAGTTGATCACAGTAATCCACGCCAATTTGCCCGTTTTTGCTATCAGCTTTCAGCCAATAGCGTCGCACATGCGCCCAACAGTTGGCGAACGTGACATCAGGTAGATTCCCGTATGCAGAATAACCATCACAAATCACAGTTCCTTGAAAACCAGCTATAAAGTCTGCTAATACAGAACGGCTTCTCGATAAAGCGCTTTGGAAAAGAACGATGATCGGCCCTTGACTTGGCACACTTTGGGACACCCAATTATAGGCGTTCGATTGACCGGATTTTCCGTCTGAACGATTGATTATTTGCGCATAGGTTTCATCCACATGTAGAACAGATTTTGCTGTTAATATCTGCTTCATCTGTTCATAAACCGGTAGAAGCCAATCTTCAGCTACACGGATCACCCAGTTTGATAAGTTCTTATCATTCGTAAGCAGGCCATATCGTTCCCACTCCTTTACCTGACGGTAAAGAGGTAAGTATTGGACGAACTTATTATAGATGAGTTTTGCTAGAACGGTAGGCCCCGCAATGCTTCGCTGAATGGCAGCTTGTGGGGCTTTCCCACGTTTCATTTGTGCTTTTTGTGTGGCATCCATTTTACAGTGCTTGCACTCGTAGGCATGTTCAATATGCTGGATGCGCATCATTTTTGCCGGAATGAATTTTGCTTCTTCACGCGCAATAGTTGTACCGGCTTCGGTCATTTGGCCAAGGCAACAGTCGCATTGTGTATTGGTGGGGTGATGATGAATTTCTTCTATTTCAATCCCTTCATGAAAAGAATCATTCCGTTTTTTCTTATGTAGTTTACGGTTAACAGTGTAAGTAATCGTCGCTGTGCTTTGTTCTTCTGTGTGCTCAGATTCGTTAAAAGACGCATCGTCATCGAATAAAGAAGCTTGTCCGTCTGGTGCTTGATACTTTGATTTTTCCGATTTTGAACCGTATAAAGCCTTGGTTAATTGGCGAACTTGTTCTGTTAGCACTTCGATTTGTTTCAATGATTGATCCAACTTCTTTGTCAGTTCATTATTTTGCTGATTTGAATGAGCCAATTGTTGCTCAAGTAATTGAATGAATCGTTCATTTTGGTCAGAAGATACGTTACCCACTGTATTCACCACATTTCGTTCAGTATAAGTCATGGATGATTATACCACTTTGGTGAAAAGATTTAAAAGACACCTTTTGCAGATTTCATAATCGCTTTTGGTTGCTGAAGCGATAAACCTTCTAAAAGCCAGCGAAGTTCCTTTTGTGAAAGGTTACGTACTTCCTTTTCATCTTTTGGCCATTGCAGTTTGCCATTATCTAATCGTTTATAAAGTATGGCGAAGCCATCTCCATCAAAATACAAACATTTATAACGGTCTTTACTCGTTCCAGAAAATAAGAAGATGGAATCACTATATGGATCGAGTTTAAAAGAATCCTGAATGAGTGCTGCGAGACCGTCGATACCTTTACGCATATCGGTCTTACCGCAAATAATGTAGATGTTCTGCACGCTCGTAAAATCTTGCTTCATTGATTATTCAACTCCTTCAGGATCGTTTGGATGATGTGCTCATCTACGCCATTAAAGAAGGAAATTTCAGCACTAGTTGTTTTAATGATGCAGCTCGGCTCAGGAGAGTTTTGTGGTGAAGTTGTTGATGAAGAGTTGTCAGTGATCGGATCTAGTGTCACAGGGACAATTGTTAGTTTGGTAGTTGACATAAAGAAGCACCTCCTCTAATTTTGATACATATCAATCGTACCGGAGGTGCCTGGCTATTTATATGCGTTATTTGATTACGGGCTTACAAAAATAAAGACAGTCCTAAGTGATTTTTTATCACATTTGGACTGTCCTTTTGTTATTTCCCACTTGCTTTTGATTTAATAGCACCAATAACTGCTGGTACAACTGAAATAAAGATAATTAAAATAAGAACCGTTGAGAAGTTTTCTTTAATAATCGGAATATTACCAAAGAAATAACCTAGGAATGTACAGCTAAATACCCATAGCACTGCACCTACAACGTTATACATTATGAAGTAGCTATACTTCATTTTACTTGCTCCGGCAATAAACGGTATGAATGTGCGGATGAATGGCATAAAACGCGCGATAACAATTGTTTTACCACCATGTGTATTAAAGAATCTTTCTGCAGCCTCCATACGTTCTTTTTTTACGACTCTACCAAGGAAGCTCTTTGGTGGAATGGATGTTCCTACTTTATGACCAATATGATAGTTCATCGTATCTCCCAAAATTGCTGCTGCTAAAAATACTGGGATTAGAATCCACATATCAAATGCACCCATTGCTGCTGCAAACGTACCACTTGCAAAAAGCAATGAATCACCTGGTAGGAACGGGAAAATTACGACACCTGTTTCAACAAAAACAATTGCAAATAAAATTAGATAACTCCAATTACCAAAATCACGAATGATTTCCTCTAAATGCACATCGATATGCATAATAAAACTAATTAATTCCTTGATGAGTTCTATCATTTTTTTGTATACTCTCTTTCAATTAAATTTTCTAAAAGCTTTGACGTAGCTAAACACCTAAGGGTTCCATTTATGTTTACAGTCTGAGATGTTACTCCCTCACTATATGACAAGCCTTTAAAAAGTATGTAGTTTTCACAAGTTTGATTTTATCACTTACAGACTTCTACACTCAACTTATTTAATTTAGAGACCATACCTTTTCAAATAGTTAAATTATGCAATAAAAAAGAGCTAGGGCTAATCACCATAATCGAACGGAAAAGACTTATAACCGTGACGCAACGTGACCAACATCGTGTTGGCCCGAGATCCTGGAGCCAAGCGGATGTCTTCTGTGCGAAAGCGTAGTGCTAACGTAGCGTCAGCAACTGGGTTTTGTCTGTGCGAAAGTGTAACGACAGCAACATTGTTTTATCTGTGCGAAAGTGCAACGACAGCAACAACAAAGCGCCCAGCCGGAACGGAAATCAACCCCTTATTTTGCCGAACGGCGTTCACTTTTGTGATACATAAAATTTATAAAATCTTTACATTATCCTGATTGGAGTGGCAGGCTACTCGACGCTCTCCACAGAAAAGCGCGAGAAATCAACGTTTCTAAAATTGATTTCTCGCGCTTTTTCAGGTTTTGAGTAGTTACGTCCTCGCCCCTACTTTATTATCTTTTAATGAACGACGCAAAATTTTTCCTGTCGTGTTTTTCGGTAATTCATCCATAATTTCAATTACTTTAGGAACCTTATATTTCACCATATGTTTTGCACAGTATGCAAAAAGGTCGTCTGTTGAAGTTGCATCTGCATCTTTCAAGACAACATATGCATGAACTGCCTCTCCTAAATTAGGGTCTGGGAAGCCTAAAACTGCCGCTTCTACGATATTATTATGAGCAAAGAGTACTTCTTCAACCTCTCTTGGATATACATTAAATCCGCCTACAATAATCATATCTTTCTTACGGTCAACGATGTAGAAGTATCCTTCTTCGTCAACTTTAGCTAAATCCCCTGTATATAACCAGCCATCACGTATAGCCATCGCTGTTTCTTCAGGCAATTTATAATAGCCCTTCATAACATTAGGTCCTCGAACAATTAGTTCCCCTACTTCGCCAACAGGCACTTCTTGGCCATTCGCATCCACTACCTTATTTTCAACATTGGAAATGTTTGTCCCAATAGAACCTGCTTTACGATCACGATCCAATGGGTTAAAGCACGTCACCGGTGAAGCTTCTGATAAGCCATAGCCTTCCGAAACACGCACATTAAATTTCTTCTCGAAATTATGTAATAGTGCTACAGGTAAAGACGCGCCACCTGAGATCGCTAGGCGTATTGTTGAGAAATCTTCAGGGTTGCCTTCTGGTAATTGATACAAGAAGTTATACATAGTTGGTACACCTGCAAAGACTGTCGCTTTTTGTTCCTTTGTTAAATTAAAGACTTCAGCTGGACTAAAACGTGGTACAAGTAAAACTGTTGCTCCACTCAATAAAGGTGCATTGACGACAACAGTTAACGCAAATACATGGAAAACTGGTAATGTAGCAATAATACGATCAGTTGCTCTATAGCCTAAATAATGTGCCACATCTCGAGCATTTGAATAGACATTTTCATGAGTCAGCATTGCGCCCTTTGGAGTACCTGTTGTACCTGAAGTATATAAAATAATTGCATTATCATCGTCAGCTACATCTATTGGTTGGCAAGTGCCCGATGCACTGGCTATAACTTGTGAAAACAAATGCGTTTTTGCCTGTGTCTCTTCAGATAAAGTAGCTACTTTTTCAGCAACATCTGCTGTTGTTTCACAAACAACAAATGTTTTTACTTGTGGAAAAGCTTGTACACCCATTTCTACTAACGGAAGAAGTGCATCAAGAGCAATAACAGCTTTTACATCACCATTATGCAAAATATATGAAATTTCATCCGGTGTATAAATTGGATTAATCGGAATTGCGGTTGCCCCTATACGCATTGTTGCATATAACGCAATTAAATAATGTGGTGTATTGCCGAGTAAAAACGCCACATGGTCCCCTTTTTCAATCCCTAATTGTTGTAACCCCTTAGCAAAGCGACCAACAGAGTGTTCAAACTCACCGTATGTCGTATCTTTCCCCATAAAATGAAACGCAATTTTATCCGGCTGCTCTACTGCTTGTTGACGAACACATGAAACTAAATTCAATTACACCATCCCCTTATCGTATAAAATGAATCGTTATTCAGTAATATTATATAAGAAATATATCTAAAAGACAATGAAACTTTTTATTTCATGTCAAAAATTACGTCAAATAACTCATTTTTTTCTCTTTCACGCACTTTTGTCATGAACGAATATGCGAGATGTATCGCCAACGAATCAAATAAAAATAAATTACTTGTATTAAAACAAAAAAGCCAAAAGCAAAGAAAACTTCTTTTACAATCGAAATATTAGCAATATCCTTTAAGATGCCTTGAACCATAATAAAAGCAAAGGCACTATGCATCATTGCAACACCCCAAGGCAAGAAAAATTGTGGGAATAAATGGCGATTCACAAGCTTTTTGAGCTCTGTATCTGTTAAGCCCATTCGCTTTAAGACATCGAATTTACGCTTTTCTCTTTCAAGAGAGGCATGCAATTTAAAGTAAACAAAGCTACCTGCTGCTAATAAAAATACAGATGCTACCAAGACACCTACTAATGTAAATAATGAATAGGTAGCTAGTATATAAGAATAATTTAATCCTGCATTTTCAAAGTAATACGGGCTAAATTTACCCTTCTTTTCAATAAATTGAGATGCTGTTAACTCGTCTATGTCTTGGCCGATATCTTTCGATTCTATCCACTGAGGAATATAGAAAGTAAATAAGTGATAGGTTGGCTGCAAAACATCTTGATCGGCAATCGGTTTGATGAGCCTTGCAAAATCCTCGTCGCTTATCACGATTGAATTGACGCTAACAATAGAGCCTGGGAATACTATTTTTGGATATACACTATCAATAGTTAACGGGATCGCGTTTTCTTCTAACACAGTATGCACAACTTTATTTTTTAATTTTTTCAAGGATTCTTCTGAATAGGGTATAAACACTGCCTGTCCTGAAGACAAGTCAAGTAATGGATAACTAAAGGACGACAGCAATACATTCATATCAGATTCTCTAAAGACTTCAACCTCATTATTAGTAAAAGAAGAAGTTTGCTTTACAACAACAAAGCGAGATAAATGGTAGGACAGACCTTTCTCCTCTAATTGAATTCGTAAAGAGTTAATATGATTTCGTTCGTACGGGTTGTCGACATCTCCCTTATAGACAAGCCCTAGAGGATTTAAGCGATCATACTGTGTCGTATAAGAAGACATCGTTGCTAAAACACCGACAGATAAAAATGCCATTGTGGACACCATCGTTACAACAAAAAACATTTTCACATTATCCTTCATAATATGTGTTTGCTCAGCTAACGAAAGGAGACGATAGCGTTGCCAATGGTATTCACGTTTGCCTCGAGCTTTATCTAAAAAGCAAGGTACTGTATCACTAAAAAAATAATATGTTCCAAAGGCTGCTGAAAACGGGATTAATAGTGTTAAACCAATTAATGATGTATTCGACACAACAAATGCTAGCACATATGTTGATAAAATAAGAGCAATCCCATATACTGCACGTATTTTCGAATAGGTTGAATCACTATTTAAATAAGCACTTTCTTTAATAAGGTCGCGTAATTTTCTTTCACGTGTAAAATACACACTGATAAAGGAAATCACTACAAAAGCACTTGTAAAGACACCTATTGTTAGTAAAAATGGCTGCCACGATACATACAAAGGCAATTTATCTAAATGTAAAATTTCTCGGACAATCATGAAAAAGAATTTCGAGAACGAGAAACCAAATATTATTCCAACAATAATAGAGGCAGAACCAATAATCATTGTCTCCAAAAAGACAAGCTTATTCATCTGGCGTCTTTCCATTCCTAGATGTAATAAAATAGCAAACTCATGGGATCTAGCCTCTAAAAAGGCACTCATCGAATAATATAAAAAGAATAGTGTAAAAAGGACGAGCACGACTTCTGCACCGACCATCCCAATTAACGATACCTCTCCTAAAATTCCTCGTTCAATATCCGGATGAAACATGAGCATTGAATAGATAAAAAACACTGCCACAGAAAAAAAGCTAGCCATGAAAAAGGCACCATATATGCGGCTGTTCCGTACGACATTACGGTAAGCGAATTGTCGAAAGGTCACCTACTTGTCCTCCTCCTAGTAAGCTCAAAACATTTAATATTCGCTGGAAAAACATTTGACGGCGATCATCTTTGTAAATTTCATTGAAAAATTCCCCATCTTTAATAAATAACACGCGATCACAGTAGCTAGCTGCGATTGGATCATGTGTTACCATGACGATCGTCGTTTGTTTATCTTGATTGACTTTTGTTAAAAGTTCAAGTACATCACGCGAAGAATTGGAATCCAAATTGCCGGTCGGCTCATCTGCTAAAATGAGACTTGGGTTATGAATAAGTGCTCGACCAATAGCTGTTCTCTGTGCCTGTCCACCTGATATTTCATTTGGACGTTTATGCAAGAAAGAGTTTAAATCCAGCTTTTCCACAATGCTTGCAAGACGCTCCTCTATTACTTCTAATGGCTGTTGATCTAATGTTAGTGGCAGCACAATATTCTCTTCCACTGTCAGCATATGCAAAAGATTAAAATCCTGAAAAACGAAACCAAGTTGTCTTCTTCTAAAGTAGGCAAGCTCTGTTGCATTCAGCATATGAGGATTCATGCCATCTACAATAATTTCTCCACTGGTTGGTTCATCAATCGTAGAAATGATATTTAATAATGTTGTTTTTCCACTTCCCGATGGACCCATGACTGCTAAAAACTCACCTTCCTCCACATCAAAGCTTAGCTGATTTAGCGCACGATGAGTTACTTTACCTTCATATACCTTCGTCACGTCTTTTATTTGTAAAATAGGCATACTTTATTCACCTTATTTCTTCATTAATTCCATAGATTCTGGTAAAAGCCATTGCAATACTACCTCAAAGCCAATTTGAAAATGTGGCTCTGTTAATGATATTGCGGACTCATTGCCATCCTCCTCCACTAGACTTAAGCAATGATCCCCAACAATTACATCCCAGGCATCAATTTCACCTTCGATTATTTCTCCATAAATCGTATAATGCCCACTATACATCACTTGTTCACCTTCTACAGGAAAAGCGTTCAGTAAAGTTGGTTTATGTAAGTCTAGCCCTAGCTTATCTGAAAAATGCATGACTTCTTCATTAAGCAAAAGACTAGCTTTTCGGAAATTTTTGCAGGATAAACATAGACAAACATCGTTATGCGATTCATATAATGCCTCTGTTTTATCAGTTTTGACATTTAATACCCACTTACCAAAGCGTACTTCTTTCATCTCTGCTCCCCCTAATTCGTAAATGTCACTGTAACAATTGTTCCTTTTCCTACCTCTGATGTAATGATTAATTCATGACCGAGTTTTTCACAGATTTCTTTAGCTAAATATAAGCCCATCCCTGTAGATTCCCCGGTTTTACGTCCATTCTCACCAGTAAAAAAGGCTTTAGTGACGCGAGAAAGATCGGAAGTTGGAATACCAATACCTTCATCACAAATGGCTAACTGTACGCAGTCATCCTTTTTAATGGCCGAAATCACTATTTTTTTATTTGCTTCAAATGTATATTTAACTGCATTGGTTACAAATTGGCCGATAATAAAACGAAGCCATTTTGAATCACTCGCTACGATTATGTCATCCTCAATATGAATTTCTGGGAAAACTCGCTTTGTAATAAATAAACGTTTATTTTCATTAACAGTTGCAGTTACAATCGTCTTTAAAGCAACCTGTTCTACTTGCATATCCTCTTCAAAATTTTCTAACCGAGCATTTACAAGTACCATATCCAAGCCTCTGCGCAGGCGATCAATTTCCTCCTGCACATTCTTTTTATCGAGAGGACGCTCATCTTGTAATAACAGTTCAATAACAGAGATTGGCGTTTTCATCTGATGTACCCATTGATTAATAAACTGATCATGTCGTTTGTGGCCAGCATATAACGATTGGAGCTCATGCTGGTACAGTCGATATAGTTCATGCATATATTTCTCTACCTGTATCGCCTCAGGTGATTTAGCGTTTTTTTGTAACACATCCTCCATGGTTTTAGGAAGTTGCGATATTTTCAACAAATAACGTTGGCGCATTAAATAGCGGATCAGTAAAAATGAGGCTAACAACACTAAACTAATACAGAAAGAATAAATAGCCGTATCGACATTTCGAAAGCCATCCAGCCAATATAAGACCATGATGAAGCCGACTAAACAGAACTGGAATACGATGAACGATGCGTAATCACGCAAAAATAATTTCCAGCCCACTATAACTCACCTGCACTTAATATAAAACGATATCCTGCCCCGCGTACCGTTTCGATAGATGACGTAATATGATAATCCGCTAGCTTTTTACGTACTCGTGTCATATTGACGTTCAATGTATTTTCATCAACAAATGCCTGATCGTCCCAAAGTTCTTCTAATAGTTGCTCACGCGTCACTACTTTTGGGGCATTGCCCATTAACAGTTCTAAAATGATACATTCTTTTTTCTGAAGAGGAATTTCCAAATCATTTTTATGAAGCTCCATTCTTTCTAAATGAAGAACAAGCTGTCCTTGTTTAATTGTCCGTTCCTCTTGCCTTGCTGCATATTCACCATATGTACGACGCAAGTGACTACGGATTTTAGCCAGTACAATCTCATAATTAAATGGCTTCGTAATAAAATCGTCGCCCCCATTTTCAAGCGCGAAAATTTGATCCATCTCCCCAGAACGAGCGGAAATGAAAATAATGGGACAAGTTGTATGTTGACGTAGTTGGCGACACCAATAGTAGCCATCATATGAAGGTAAATTTATATCAAGCAACACCATATGTGGATTAAATGCTGTAAATTCTTCAATGAGATGATCAAATTCTTTGATCGTTTCAACTTCGTATTGATATTTTCTAAGCGTTTCTGCGAGCAATGACGCAATCTTAACATCATCTTCGACAATAAATATTCGATGCTTCTCCATACAAAAACTCCTTTCTATTTATATTGTATCAAAAAAAGGTCCGACGACATAATTGTCAACGAACCTTTTTGTAGCAAAAGTTAATACGAATCAGTAAGGACATTTAACAACTTCTACACAAGCTTTTCTTAATATACTAATTGTAGAAACTCTTCTGTCGTAATTCCACCAAAGTATGTTGGAATATCAATATCTGCTAACGCTTCAGCGATTGCAGTTCGATCATAGTTTGTCCCAACTAAACGTTGTTCAACATCTGCCATATCGCCCACACCAAAGAAATCACCAAAAATATGTGCTTCTTCGATAATTCCATGATTCACTTCTAAGCGAATATCAATACCTCCAGTTGGGAAACGATGTGTTTTTTGAATATTGAAGCGTGGTGATTTGCCATAGTTCCACTCCCATGTTTGATAACGCTCAGCAGATAGCTTGTGTATATTTGTCCAATCTTCTTCCGTTAGCTCATAGTAGCGAATATTCTCTTCGCCACCGAAAATCGATTTTAAAATTTCTAGACGGAATTCTTCAACCGTCATCTGATCCTTTAAAAACTCAGAAATATTAGCTACTCGCGAACGAATCGATTTAATGCCCTTTGATTCAATTTTATCTTTCTTCACCTTTAAAGCAGATACAACAGCATCAATTTCTGTATCAAACATTAAAGTACCGTGGCTATACATACGGCCCTTTGTAGAAAATTGTGCGTTGCCAGAAACTTTACGTCCTTCCGCTAAAATGTCGTTGCGACCTGAAAGTTCAGCGTGAACGCCCATTTTTGCAAGTGCATCTACAACAGGCTGTGTGAACTTTCTATAATTCATAAAGCTTTCGCCATCATCTGTAGTGATAAAACTGTAGTTAAGGTTCCCTAAATCATGATATACTGCGCCTCCACCTGAAAGACGACGTACAACGATTATGCCATTATCCTCCACATAATCTGTATTAATCTCTTCGATTGTATTTTGATTTTTGCCAATGATGATTGAAGGTTGATTTATGTAAAAAAGCAGCACTGGCTCCTTCTCAACATCCATCGTTTTCAATAAATACTCCTCAATAGCAAGATTAATGCGTGGATCATGAATCCCTTTATTATCAACGAATATCATAATTACATCTCCTCCTTCACAAAATATCCATATTTATTTTAACGTAAATTAGGCATTTAGTGTTGACGAAAAGCATCTGTTATAATACACTAGGAAATAACAAAACAGTAATAGTACAGATGAACTTAAAGGAGGAGTCCACAATGTTAGAAAACGTAGTTGAATTTTTCAAGAATCTACCTGCAAAACAATGCACAGAATGCGGTGAAAAAATGGAAGAACAAAGCGAATGCTACAGCAACACTTGTGAAAAATGTAACCACCTATAAGCATTTGCCTATTCTGTAATAGTCATATACGTGCCCCACACGTACTAATAATGACACCACTCATCATTTTTTGATGAACCCTTAATTAAATCTCTTACACTTACAAAAAACAACAGCTGATACGCTCATATCAGCTGTTGTTTTTTTATATTTTTTACCTATGAAGCTCTTCCTTTGAGCTGAGCAGTTTCCCCACGCACCCGAGCAGTTCTCCCTGTTACCTTATTTAAAGCACTTGTCCAACAAAAAAGACACCCACATGGGTGGGTGTCAAAAGTGTTATTTTTAGTTTTCTTCGGCTACTTTTGAGTAACGTTTTGCATGTAGTAACATGAAATAACCGAATGTAATAGCTAAGAATACTACTAGGAAACCTAATAGAATTCCGTAGTTTTGCATTAAGAATGACATATCACCAGTAGAGATACATGTTTTAAATGCTTGAACAGTATATGTCATTGGCAATAGTGTATTAAATACTTGTAATGGTTCTGGAATTAACTCAAGTGGGAATGTACCCGCACTTGTTGTAAGTTGTAAAATTAATATAACAATCGCCATGAAGCGTCCTGGATCACCGAAAATGGACACTAACATTTGGATTAAAGCTAAGAAAACATAGCTTGTTAATAATGCTGTTAGGAAAAAGTGTCCTAAACTGTATACTTCAAGGCCTAAACCCCATTTTACAATAACTACTGTTCCTATAGATTGAATTAAGCCGACTGTTGCTAAAACTGAGACTTTACTTGTAAACCAAGCTGCACCATTTTTTGGACGAATTGCTGGTTCTACAAGTGGGAAAACGATAGAGATCATTAATGCACCAACAAATAAACCAAGAGAAATAAAGTATGGTGAGAAACCTGTTCCATAGTTAGGTACATGGTTAACAGATTCTTTTTCAATCTCAACTGGTTTACCTACCATCTCATATGTGTCTTTATTTACATGAACTTCGCCTGCTTTTTCACCTGCTTCACCTAATTCGCTAGATAAAGTTGATGTACCATTTGCAAGTTCAGATGAACCATCTGCAAGCTCTGCAGAACCTTGTGCTAACTCACCTGATTTTGATGCAAGTGTTGAAGTACCTTGATTCAATGCTGTTGAACCACTTGCTAGTTCATTTAAACCTGAAGCTAATGCTTTAGAACCTGTTACGGCTGTATTCACACCAGCATTTAATTCACCTAATTTTTGTGCAAGCGTTGCATTACCAGCTTGGAGACCTTTTGCTCCTTCGACTAATGCACCGCTTTTTGCTGTTAATGCATTAGCACCTGCTAACACTTCTCCTTGACCTGCTGCAATTTGAGTTGCACCAGAACTTACTTGACTAGCACCTGCTTGTAATTTTTCTGTACCAGCAGATAAAGAATTTAAGCCATTATGCACGCTGGCACTTCCTGCTTGTAGCTCTGCTAAAGTTTGCTTTAATGCTGCAGCTTCCTCTTCAGGTAGTGAAGCCATCATGCCTTGTAATTGATTGGATAAAGCAGTGATACCTTCTTCTACTTTTGCAGAACCAGCAGTTAATTGGTTTGCTGCACCATTTAATGCGCCTGCATTGTCAGCAATTGAAGCTGCACCTGAACTAATTTGTTGTTGTTTCTCATTAATTGTAGATAAACCTGCTTGCACCTTCGCTACACCTTGAGTATATTGCGATAAACCTTGCTGAAGGGTTGTTGCTCCAGTTGCTGCTTGCTGTGCACCTTTTTGCAACTGTCCAGTTCCGTCTTCTAATTTTACTAAGCCAGAAGATAAATCATTAGCGCCTTTTGCAGCCTCTCCAGCACCTTTAGTAATTTTATCTGTACCATTTGACAATTCAACTGTACTTGATGCTAATTGCTCAAGATAACCTTTTAAATCTTTCGCACCATTGGCTAAAGATTTGGCACCTTCATCTAGCTTACTAGAGCCATCAGCAGCCTCCGTAAAGCCATCTCCCATTGTTGTAATTGTATCAAATAAATTTTCTGCATAAGTAGTTGAAATTTGTGTATTTACTTCCGCACGTATCATTTCCATTGCTGAATCGCCAATTTGTGCACTTAGGAAGTTTAATCCTTCATTTGGAATATAGTTCATAACTAATTTAGAAGGTTTGTCATCTAATAACGTAGTGGCATGCTCAGAGAAATTTGCTGGAATTTCTAAAATCATATAGTAATCTCGACCATTTAAGCCTTTTTTAGCTTCTTCTTTGGTTACTTCAATAAATTTAAACTGCTCACTTTTGACGAGATTATCGACTAAGTCTTTCCCTACATCTAATTTAACTCCTGCCATTTCAGCACCTTTATCTTCATTGACAACAGCTACTGGTAATTCAGGTAGGCTTTTATATGGATCCCAGAACGCCCATAAAAACATACCTGCATACATAACCGGTATAAATAATACAGCGATTATTGAAACAAGCATTTTTTTGGTTTTAAAGATTTTTAGCCACTCAGCTTTAATCATAAGTTTTCTTCACTCCTAAACTTTTTGACCGAAAACGTCAGTTGGTCATTTTTATTCAAAAAAAAATCTAAACCCTCTTATGGGCTAAATTTGCTCCTAGGCTTTCACTTGATTCAGTATTTTTATTTCCCTATTATCCCAACCGAATCAAGTTAAAATTAGCCCACGGAAGATTGTTTCCTTAAAAAGATTCAGTATCTTTTCTTCTGGAATAATGTCGCCATGTAGCTCATGCCAATCAACAATAAATGCTAGATACGCCTTTAGCAACAGATAGCTTACTAATTCTGCATCACAGTCTTTGATTTCACCTTTATCAATACGTCTTTGAATTAACTCAGCAACATACGATAAAATTTCAGTCTCAATGCGAATTAAAACTTGTTTGACTGCCGGCGTTCGCAATTCTTTTTCCTCTTCTAATAACTTCGCAAATAAAAGATGTTTTTCACGGAACTGTAGCATTCTCATTAAAGCATTGTGTGCATTTTCCATAAAGCCAGCTGATGCATCCAACACTGCATCCGCCTCAGCCTTCATGTCTCGTACTAGTGACATGGCTATCTCTTGAAATAAAATTTCTTTATTTGCAAAGAATGTGTAAATCGTTCCTTTACCAACATTAGCGATTTTCGCCACTTGCTCCATCGTTGTCGCCTTGTAACCGAACAATGTAAAAGATTTTGCAGCTGCTTCAAGAATCTCCTGCCTACGATCCATTAGTAACATCCTTTCTTTGTTAAAGTTATGTACTTGTTTTGTACACCGAAAACGACGATGACCAGAAAACCATTTCGGTCATCTGGTCATTATCATATTCCTAATTGAAAAATAATGCAAGCATTTAATGATGATTTTCTTCATTTTTTTCGTGATCACCATGCTCAGCGTCATCTGATGTATCATTACCGTGATTCATCATGTTATCATCCATGCTATTACTTGCTTTTTCATCCTCTGGTAAAACTTTTGTCATATCAGGTTTCCCAGCTGTAATTTGTTGCTTCGGCATATTATGAACACCATTAGCAGTTGTGTGAGCAAACATATAATAAACACCATCGTGGTCAAATGTAGTCGTTGCTTTATAAACGCCATCTTTCTCTAATTTACCGTCCATCATTTTGCTTTCATCGCGTTTACCCGATTCCCATACTTCAAATTGTACAATTGCATCATCCACGTTTTCCCCACCTTGTTCGACGTGCGCTGCAAGTTCAATCGTTTCATTAATCGCTACTTCTTTCGGTGTTAAAATTTCAACCTCTGGAATTTGAGGCATTTCTGGCTCTTTCAAATCTGCTGACTCTTTCTTGTCTCCGCACCCTACTAACAATGCAGGTACTGCGACTAATGCCAATAACCATTTTTTCATGTGTTACTCCTCCATTAACGGCAACATAATTTTTACAACTGTGCCTTTTTCAACTTCACTTGTAATGTCAATTTTACCATCTAACTGCTTCAACAATTGTTCAACAATCGACAAGCCTAGTCCACTGCCACCATCAGCTCGACCTCGTGCTTTGTTAACACGATAAAAACGTTCTGTTACATGCGATAAATCCTCCTGTGGAATACCGATCCCGTAATCCTTGATAGTAATTTGCGCATGACCATTATTTTCAATAGCAGTGATTTCAACTTTTGACTGCTCATACGAATAATTAATAGCATTTTCAATAATATTAATAATAATTTGTTTCAGCTTTACTTCCTCAGCTTTGATGATTAACGCATCATCAACATCTAGATGAAGTGTAATGCTTTTCTTTTTCGCCTGATGAGTTAATATTTTTTGAACCTCACGTAATGTTTCGGCAAGAGGAATTGGATATAAAGTTATTTCTGCTTGTTCATTTTCCATACGGGCGAGTTGAAGTAGTTCATTTGTCAAACGTTCCATACGATTCGCCTCACGTACAATAAGCTGGATCGTTTCCTCTTTTTGATTTTCCGGAATAATGTTTTTCTGTATTGCTTCACTATACCCCTTCACATAGCTAATGGGCGTCCGTAACTCATGTGAAACTGTTGCTAAAAACGTTTTCTGAGCCTCATCCTCTTGTTGTATAGCCTCTGCCATTTTGTTAAAGGTGCTGGATAATTTCCCAACTTCATCTTTTGAATGAACTGGTACACGTGTTCCGTAGTTTCCATATGACATTTGCTCGACAGCCCTTTGCAAATTGCTTAATGGTCGCATAATATGACGAATCCCTTTATAAATTAAAAAGCTGATTACAATTAAAAATATAAAGGCACTGACAAATAAGAAAATGACCTCATTATTTGCTAACTCACTAATTTTTACTAGAGGAAAGTAAATATAAATAATCCCTTCAAGCCTATTTTGATCTACTAGTGGAAGTACTACAGAAATTAGCTTTCTATCAAATCGGGGCTCATAGCCGATTTTTTGCACATATTCACCTGCAAGTAATTGCTGTCGCTCCTCAGGGCCAATTAATGTTTCGTAATCAATATCAAAGGGTACACAAGCACTTAGTTCACGTGGATTTCTTACTGCAAAAATATTCAAATTCGAATAATTCGCATAATGTTCAATATCTGCAATAAATTCATCCGTTACCTTACCACTGGTATACATAGTTTGGAGCTTTGTTCCAACCTCTACCATCATCTCTCTCGTGTCTTCTACATAAAGTCGTTCATATAAATAATCCGTCAGGACATACATAAAGAAAACGGTAATCATTAAAAATGCAAAGATTAATAACAAAATGCGTGTTGAAATCTTTCTCATTCGCCAGGATCAAAACGGTAGCCCACTCCCCAGACGGTTTGAATATGCCCCGCGGCTTCCTTTCCAAGCTTTATACGCAAGGTTTTTATATGCGTGTCAACCGTTCTTGTTCCCCCTACATAATCAATGTCCCAAATGCGTTCTAGTAGTTGCTCCCTTGTATATGCATTCCCAGGATTATTCATAAATAAATGCAATAGTTCAAATTCCTTTAAAGTAAGCGGAACACTTTTTCCATCTACAGATACCTTACGTGCAATCTCATCTAACTTAATAGGTCCAATCATCACATATTTTTGCTGCAAATCTACAATATTAGTACCGCTTCTTCTTAATACAGCATGGATTCGCGCAACTAGTTCATCGTTTGTAAAAGGTTTTACAAGATAATCATCTCCGCCAAGTGTTAGGCCTTTTACTTTATCCTCATTTGCATCACGTGCTGTTAGGAAGATAATTGGTACATTCGACATCACACGTATGCTTTGACAAACTACAAAGCCATCTTCATGTGGCATCATTACATCGAGTAAAACTAAATCAATTTTTTCGCGCATAATAATATCATATGCTTCTGTACCACTCGCTGCTGTAAAGGTCTCAATTTTTGAATTATTGAGCATCATTTCTATTAAATTACGCATATCTTGTTCATCATCAACAATTAATACAGTTGTCACATTTATTCCTCCCTCACTAACAGTTGAAATGCACCGTTCCCCACATCAACTGTTTTCTTCACCTGACCTTCTTTTATAAAATACAAAGTATGGTCATCATAGCCAGCGACAACAATATAATCTTTAAACTGATTTACGACAAATGGATTAGCGCCTACCTCTAGCTGCCATTTCACATTTCCATCAAAGTCAGCCACATATAATTTATTATGGCCATGACTAACAACGAGGACAGAATCCTTTGTTTTGGTTAATCCAACAGGCATTAAAGGCATTTCTATCTCTCCATGTTCCTCACCTGTCGTAAGATCATATTTTTTCACAGTACTATTCGGTTTGCTTCCTTCTCCATGACCACCTATCCAAAGTTCATTCGTCTCTTCAAGAATTGCTATCCCATGAGATGATTTTTGAATCGGCCACTCTTGCTCAACCTTTAGATTATCAATGTTTAACACCGATAATTTCGTGTCTTTATAATTTATTACATATAGCTTATCTTTATAGGCAGCCATCGACATAGGATAATTACCAAGCTTCTGTGTTGCAAGCTCATTGCCTTTCTCATCAAAGCTTGTCACAGTATTTGTTTTGCTATTCGTAATAAAAAACTGTTTTTTATTTTCAACATAATACGCATTCGTTGTACCAACCTGTACTTTTTTAGAGTAGAGCTTCTTCCCGGTTGATAATGTATAGACGTCAATTTCATTCAATTGATGACCATACAATAATACATGATCCTGTCCGAGCAATA
The DNA here is from genome assembly GCF_042019215.1 of Lysinibacillus sp. RS11. Lineage (NCBI taxonomy): Bacteria > Bacillati > Bacillota > Bacilli > Caryophanales > Bacillaceae > Lysinibacillus > Lysinibacillus sp. RS11. Next base: position 4,053,493 of record NZ_CP168124.1, read on the forward strand.
TTGCCCCTGAGTAAGCTTTGTCAAATAACCATGTTGCTATGACATTACCTTGTTCATCTATAAAATCTAATGAAGGTTCTTGTATATTTAAGGACGCAATAAAGTTCTGATCGCGTTCAATAGACTCAAGCGACTTCTCCGTACATCCTGCTAACCATACAATCTGTACTAAAGAAAAAATGAAGAATGCCCATTTTTTCAACATCATCACCTCTGTTTCTTAACTATACTTCACAATTGTGAAATCCAAGTGAAACTTGAGAGGTAAATTTATGACAAACAAATAAAGTAATTTTCGCTATTATTATGTAACGCTTCATCAACAAGCATTTATCCAACCAAAAATTATTGATAGCGAATGCACATAACAACAAAGCGAGTCGCCCAAAAATGGTTAATCAACACACCTGCTAATTTAATAAAAAATAATGCGTATAAAAAATAATAATTGATCTATACTATTAAAGATTTCACTTCAAATCCAATGACTAGGAGGGTTAACCCGATGAGTAAGGTTGATCGATAGCTCTTACTGAATAAAGCTAAAGTACAGTATCTTAGGGATATCTTAAGATTCTATGCGGAAGCGAGGCAGTGTGTCATGGAGAAATAAATGTAAGTGGAATTCAAACCCGGATATTATTTCCGGGTTTTTTATTTTATATAATTAGGGAATTCATAACAAGTGAAAATCGGATAAAAAACAATACAGGATGTTACGCACACGCTGGCTAAATAGATTTTGCTTTCCCTTTTTTTAAAATTCCCATAAGAAGAAGGACAAGCCCGATTAAAAACAGAAGCGGAAACATTACCATCATTAGTGCGACTGCCGCAAAACCCTCACCTTCATATACCCCATACAGAATAGAAACAACCCATGAGAATAAAGGAGCAATTACTAACATCATAGTTATTCCCCAAATTATATATTTCTCTTTGTTCGATTTACCATGACTTATCATAAAAGCTACGCCTAGTGCCAATGCTAACCCCAAAATACCTAATCCAATTTCCAAACTTACCCCCCTATTCTTCAGCTGTTTCACCACAAATATCCAAATCAATTAATGATACCTCGGCATAATTGCTTTCAGTGGGCTGCATCTTTGTTTCAAACCGACAGCATCAGATGGTCGCTTAATATCTTCATAGTTATAAGGATAAGTTTACGGCAGAAAATCCCTTATTCATTACCCTTTTCTGTGAATTTTATATGATATCCACCTTTAGTATTCTTTCCTTCAATATGGACATAATGCAGGCGATGGTCTGCAAGGGTAGTAAAAGTACCTTGGCTGTCTTCTTTAAATGTTTCTTGCCAGATTATTTTCTTGCGATCAGTCCATTCTAAGGTTAGCTCTCCTTCCTCCACTTTTACATCATATGAGATCGTAACGATATTTCCCTTTCTGAAAAAAAAATTATAATTATCCAAGCCGGCAAACCTTTTATAGGAAACGTTTAACGTTTTGCCAAAATTATTATCAGTATAGCCCCATTTAATAACTGTTATAAATTTAATATGTTTCCTTAGCATAAAAATAATTAGAATAAGTACGATAAAAAAAATTGTATTTGGGGACACACTTTTTCTTCCTTCCCATTCAAACTCGTTTTTTGTAATGGTGTTTCTGGAAAGACCGTGTTATCAATAAATATTCATCACGCTTTCACCAGCAGCCAATAACCTGACCACTCCATCATATACGATTTTATCTTTTCCTTTGCAGCTACATGATATTTCTTCTTGGCACCTTTATATTTCCCTTTTCTGATAAAAGGATTTTTTTGATGCGATTGATTTATTCTATGAAGCTGATGGATTAGATATAGAACTCATGCTAGGGGGTGCTAATTCTGACGGGATATTATGGTCATGTCATCGGATTTTCTAATAGTAGATTCTAGGTAACTTAAAGTGAAACAAGCCAGGGAAGTTTCATTTAACCTTCCCTGGCTTGTTGTTCAGTGATATTTCGCATCTTCTTTGTGCGACTATCCATCTCTTTAGCTTTATTGCTGCTCAAACATTTCCATTAATATTTCATTAGCAACGTTCTTACCTTGCTCAACGCACTCTGGTATAGATATTCCTTCGAAGGAACTTCCTGAGAGCTTAACAGTTGGAAAATGTTCTTGCAATTCTTTCTTTACACGCTCTATCATCGCCTCATGACCTACCGTATACTGCGGCATAGCATTTTTCCAGCGAGAAACTACTGTCATCAACGGTGCTCCATCTACACCAATTGTTTTCGTTAAATCCTGCAAGACGGTCTTTTCAATTTCAGTATCAGATAACGCTACAATTGCCTCGTCACCCACTCGTCCAATATAACTACGTAATAGCACGTAATCATTTGGTGTTGTGCCAGGCCACTTTCGATTAATCCAAGTGCAAGAAGTTATTGAAAAATCACTATTTCGAGAGACAAAAAATGATAATGCATCTAAATCACCTAACTGGTCTTTTTTAAAGGCCATTGTCACAGTTGCAATAGTTGCAGCCTTCATCGTACTCAATTCACTTAATAGCTGGTGTTTGTTGAACATTTTTTCTGCCACATTAAATGGTGTAGCAATAAGAACAGCATCTGCTTTTAATTGTGTAAAATTATTTAACACAACTTGGACAGTACCATCTTTACCATGTTCTATTTCTTCAACTTTAACACCCTTCATAACTGTCCCAGGAAGTAGTGATTCTTCAAGCTTTTCGATAAGTGTCTCAAGACCATTATTAAATGTTTGAAAAATCCCCTTATCTTTCGAGATGCGATGGTTACTTAAAAAATTCGTACCAGACTTTTTCATACCAATCAGTAGGCTACGATATTTTTGTTCTAATCCGTAGAGCTGCGGGAATGTTAAACGCATACTTAACTGCTCAATATCACCAGCAAATGTTCCTGCAAGTAATGGTTCTACTAGATTTTCCACAACTTCAGCACCGAATCTTCTTCTAAAAAATTGCCCTAATGGTTGATCATCATCTTGTGCAGAACGGGCGATGAAAAAATCACCCGCTGCACGGACTTTACCGCTGAGTGAAAACAAACCTGATGTAATAAATGACGAGATAAGCGGTGTTGCCCCAGACAAAAGATTACTCGGAATTGGATATAATTTACTACCAACAGCAATATAATTCGGTCCTGCATTGCTTGTAATCAATTCCTGTTCAATTCCTAAATCTTTTGCTAGAGCATATACATAGTTCTCACGATCAAAAAAAGATTCTGGCCCGCGCTCAATAATAAAGCCATCTTTTCGCAGTGTTTGTATTTTTCCGCCAAGACGTAATGACGACTCGACAAGTACGATATCTAACGGCAATTCTTTTGCGCGTGCTTCTTTTTGCAAATAGAATGCAGCTGTGAGGCCAGTAATGCCACCGCCTACCACAACTACCTTACGTCTTTTCTGAGTCACCAACATCATCACTTTCTTTTCGCTTAGCTTAATTTTTTATGAATGGCATCAACCATTGCATCAATAAATAATGGGTGTGTATTTGGCATTGCTGGACGATAATAGTTCGCGCCAAGTTCATCACAAACAACTTTACATTCAAAATCGTTGTCATATAAAACTTCTAAATGTTCCGTTACAAAGCCCACTGGCGTGTAAACGAACGAACGGAAGCCTTTCTGCTCGTAAAGTTCACGCGTTAAGTCTTGAACATCTGGACCGATCCAAGGTTCTGGTGTTTGTCCTGCTGATTGCCAGCCAACTTCTACATTTTTTATACCAGTCGCTTCTTGGATTAGTCGCGCTGTCTCAATTAATTGATCTTCATATGGATCGCCTAACTCTTTAATTTTCTCTGGAAGTGAATGTGCGGACACAATTAAACATGCTTTTTCGCGTTCTTCCTCAGACATTGCATGAAATGTTTCATTCACTTTAATTTTCCAATACTCAATGAAATTTGGTTCATCATACCAAGATTCCACAGGCGTAATTGTTAAACGACCTCCAGCTGCTTCTGCTGCACGGCCATTATATGATTTAATGGAGAACGTTGAGAAGTGAGGAGCTAATACGATAGAAACTGCTTCTTTAATACCTTCTGCTACCATTCCTTCGACAGCATCCTCAATGAATGGGTGGATATGCTTTAAACCGATAAATAATTTGTATTCCACATCATCTTGTACTTCATTCAAGCGTGCACATAAAGCTTCAGCTTGTGCTTTTGTAGCCGCAGCAAGTGGCGATAAACCACCGATTGCTTCATAACGACTACGTAAATCTTCTAAATGCTCTTCTGATGGTTTGCGACCGTGTCGGATATGTGTATAGTAAGGTTCAATGTCTTCTTCTTTATAGGGTGTTCCGTATGCCATTACTAATAAGCCTTTAATTTCTTTCATTAACTTTTTCACCTCTAAAAATAGTTAAAATTAAATTTTTTCTCATATATTAATGTGACAAAAAGAAGCTGTCCAATTCATCAGATTGGACAGCACCCTTTCTTATGATGAAATCTGAACATCATTCATAGAAAAGGATAAAACCTTGGTCACTTCTACATTATTTAAGAACGTGCTTGGATTTGTTGAGCACTATATTCATGAATAAGTGCCGTTAAACGTTTTAACACTGCTGGGTCTACCTCTGGGAATACACCATGACCTAAGTTAAAGATATGTCCAGGCATTCCTAAACCTTGATCGATAATATCTTTCGTACGTTTCTCAATAACAGACCAATCAGCAAGTAATAGCGATGGATCTAAGTTACCTTGAACTGGTTTTGTAATCCCGTTTATGCGTGCTTCTTTAATTGGTAAACGCCAATCTAGGCCAACAACATCGATCGGTAAATCATTCCACTCTTTCGCTAAATGACTTGCACCGACACCAAACTGAATAAGTGGCACATTTTCTTTTTTCAGCTCAGCAAAAATACGTGTCATAATCGGCTTAATGAATACACGATAGTCTTCAACATTTAAAGCACCGACCCAAGAGTCAAATATTTGGATAGCTTTTGCTCCCGCTTCGACTTGGGCAGAAACATCAGAAATAATCATGTCAGCTAACTTGTCCATTAATGCAAACCAAGCTTGAGGCTCTGATACCATAAATGACTTTGTTTTATTGTAGTTTCTTGAAGGACCTCCTTCAATCATATAACTTGCAAGTGTGAATGGTGCCCCAGCAAAACCAATTAGTGGTACATTCAGCTGCTCTTCTGTTAACAATTTTATCGTTTCTAACACGAATGGTGTATGTTCTTTCGCATTGAATTCACCTAATTTTTCTATATCAGCGACTGATCGAATAGGGTTTGAAATGACAGGACCTACGCCTGCTTTGATTTCTACATCTACACCAATACCCGGAAGAGGCGTTACAATATCTTTGTATAAAATTGCTGCATCAACATTGTAATTTTCAACTGGTAAACGCGTTACATACGCGCAAAGCTCAGGTTGATGTGTAATTTCCTCTAAGGAGTACTTTTCTTTAATTGCACGATATTCTGGCTGAGAGCGTCCTGCTTGTCGCATATACCAAACTGGTGTATGTTCCGTTCTTTCCCCTCGTGCAGCACGTAGAAGTGAATCATTAAAAGTTGTCATGAATAGTTCCTTCCCCTCGATAAAATTCATATCGTAAAATTCTCTTGTTTATTCCGTTATTATTGATATCCGTTTTCAATAGTAAACGCTTCCTCTGTTATTGTATAGTTTTCCTAGTGAAATGTCATAAAATTGTTCTTTCTATAAGCATTCTTTTTTGACAGAGCTTTAGACTTACACTTAAATGGAGATAATCACATTATATTTTGAACATTCATAAGGAGGGCAAATTTATGTATATTTATTTAACTTCTGGTACAGGTGATTTTTTAGAACAGTTAAAAAATAAATATCCAAACGAGGAGATGATTTTAATACACGGAGAAGGAAACTCTGTGCTTATACATGAAACAGAAGGGAAATCTGTCTTTACGACACCACGGAAGTTTGAAGTACTAGATTCAGTAAATAATTTAGAAGAACGCGGCTTCTTTGTCTTCAACAATATTCCCGTTACCGATGAAGGTCGACCCGTTTTTGAACATCGCTTTTTAAATCGAGCACGTGCTATAGAAGATGAGCCAGGCTTTGTAGCATTTCGACTACTACGTCCAATAAATAGTGAAACATACATTGTAATGACACAATGGAACGGTCCTCATTCGTTCGAAGCATGGAAAAGCTCTAAGGCCTTTACATCAGCGCACGCAGAACGTAAAGAGCCAACAGGTGTGAATCAGCAAAATATTTTCTCAGCAGCTTCCTATGTCACAACCTATAATGTTGCCCCGAAGGAAGAAGACGAAGCTTAGTTTTTTAAGCTTTGAGGGTATTCACTTCTCTTCCGCGGATATTCTCCCAGCACGCGCGAATATTCACTTCTATACTAGTTAATACATTCTGTTTAAGGAGGTTTCCTATGAACCAACATCTACGTGAAAAGGTTGATGCTCATTTTGATGAAATGGTGGCTATTCGCCGTCATCTACATATGCATCCAGAGCTAAGCTTTCAGGAGCAAGAAACTGCAAACTACATTATTCAATTTTATAAACAGTTAGGCGTGCCGGTGGAAGCTAATGTCAGTGGTTATGGTCTGATTGCACGGATTAAAGGAAGCAAGTCTGGTAAAACGATTGCTTTACGAGCAGACTTTGATGCACTTCCTATACAAGATGAAAAAGATGTACCTTACAAATCAACTGTGCCTGGCGTAATGCATGCTTGCGGGCATGATGGTCATACAGCTACTTTATTAATTATCGGTAAGCTTTTGTGGGAAATGCGCGATGAATTAGCTGGAGAATATGTTTTAATTCATCAGCATGCCGAAGAGGCTGATCCAGGTGGTGCGATTGGTATGGTACAGGCTGGAGCTTTGGACGGAGTCGATGCTATTTTTGGTACACATCTATCTTCCAGCCATCCAACAGGTATGATTGGTTACCGCGTAGGTCCGGCGATGGCCGCTGTTGATAGTTTTGAAATAAAAATTCAAGGTAAGGGTGGTCACGGTGCTCATCCGCATCAAACAAAGGATGCTATCGTTATTGGCTCTCAACTTGTTATGAATTTACAACAACTTGTCGCCCGTAGAGTTGATCCGACGGAATCGGCTGTTTTATCAGTTGGTTCATTCGTAGCATCTAATGCCGACAATATTATTGCCGATACAGCCTATTTAAATGGAACAATTAGAACGTTTAATAAGGATGTTCGTGAAACGATGGAGCGTGAGTTTAAACGGGTTATCCAAGGTACAGAAATTGCCCAAGATTGTACAATTGAAGTTGATTATCGTCGTGGCTACCCTGCAGTTGTAAATCATGAAAAGGAAACACTATTCGTGCGTAATATTGCACAGGATATATGCGATGTGGCAGAGATTGAAGCAACTATGGGGGCCGAAGATTTCGCTTACTACTTAGAAGAAAAGCCAGGTACATTCTTCTTTACCGGAGCCGAACCAGCTGAATATGCCCCACATCATCATCCAAAATTCGATATAGATGAAAAAGGTATGCTCGTAGCGGCAAAAGTATTATTAACAGCCGCACTAGACTATCAATTTGTAGAATAAAAAATAAAGCTCATTTTTCCAATCAAAGAATTGGAGAAATGAGCTTTTATAATTTGCTGATCACCATAACTTGGGTTGATTTCCGTTCCGACTGGGCGCTTTGTTGTTGCTGTCGTTGCACTTTCGCACATATAAAACATTGCTGCCGCTGCGTTAGCACTACGCTTTCGCACAGAAAACATCCGCTTCGCTGCAGGGTCTCGGGGCAACAGATGTTTTTTGCGCGAAAGCGAAGCGACAGCAGCAGGATGTTGGTCACGAAGGCGTTATCACAGGACGTGATGGTTTTAGCCTTCGTTCCTCTATCGCTGATCCCCGAGGAGTCTCCCAGTCTCCACTCCAATCAACTTATTCACATGGCATACGTTTTAGCAAAATGTCATCTACCTTTGGTGATAAGCTGAAATTAACCCTATTAAGGTTTTGAGATCTTAGCAGTCAATTCACTTATAACCAAAATGATAATGAAGGTTACATAAAACATTGGCTGTGTAACCCCACATAGACCGACAATAATAGCTTGAACAATCATTGCGAGACGTACAATTTGTTTGACTGCAACCTTTCGCGCTTCATCCGGTAATGGATAAAGCATGTCCATGCGGAATTCACCACTTGATAATAATGCCTGCTTTAGCTGTATCGTTGTAGCAAAACTCAATGCACCTGCAACAATCCACGTAACTACAGGAATATCTACAAAAGCTGCAATAACAGCTGAAATTACTGTTAAGCGTAGCCATAAATAAAAATGATCGTCTGTACGCACAAATGTCCGGAACACCAAGTACTTTTGAGCATTGTCCTTCTTGTATGACACAAATTTATAAAGCCAGTCAAGCCAACCACGACGACGGATGCTGCCACGTAAATGTGGAACGTCTGTGAAATAATTAGCAAAACGATAGAAACTCATCATGCGATTTTGTTCTAGCTTCACAAAATGCTCGTACGGCACAGGCTCGCCAGCACATTTTTTTCTAAATATAACAATATACACACACATAATAGCCACTGCAACAATCGCTAAAAGAAGTTGCATATGAAGCCCCATGTAAACAGCAACACCAAAGATAACAGCTCGAATTAGCCTGTCCACCCAAATCATTTGACCACGTTCACTATAACGATAGCTATATTCACCCTGAACGCTCAAATACTTCAATATAATAATAAGGAAGAACACTGCCCAAACTTCAAATGTTGTTAATTCAGTAACAGCTTTTAATAAAGGAATACTAACGATATAAACAATTGCCACAACCCAAACCTGTGACCAAAACGTCCACGCTAATGCCTTTTTAAAATACTGTGCCATTTTTGATTCTAAAGGTAATAAATACACTTGGTCAGGCTCTCTCAAAAGTGAAGTTGGACGACTAAATGCTAGCAAAATCCCAACTACCACTGCAATTATTACCTCTGCCGGAAAATCAGGCTGAACAATTTTCAGCCATTCACTATATTGATAGCCCCCTGCTCCAATAAGAAATACTATTACAATCGCTATATGCCCCGTAAAAATAAATCGCATATATTTTTGCACTTCACCTATATAATGCATGAAGCGAGAGGACCATACATCACGCAAGTTCTTCATGGTCGCGCTCCTTTGTCATTGCAATATATAAGTCATCTAATGTCGCATGTGGCATCGCAAATGCCTTACGTAGATCCTCCATTGTCCCTTGTGCTCGCACACGCCCTTCGTGCAATAAAATTATGCGGTCACAATGCTTTTCAGCGGTCGATAAAATATGTGTGGACATTAATATAGAAGCGCCCTCTTTTTTCTTTTCATCCATTTGATCAAGCAATGATTGAATGCCTAGCGGGTCGAGTCCCACAAAAGGCTCATCAATAATGTAAAGACTTGGATTGACTAAAAAGGCGCACATAATCATAACCTTTTGACGCATCCCTTTTGAGAAATGAGATGGGAACCAATTCAGTCGTTTTTCCATTCGAAATTCCTTTAATAATAATTGTGAACGAGCTGCAAGTGTTGCTTCATCTAGCCCGTAAGCCATTGCGGTTAATTCTAAATGTTCACGTAATGTTAACTCATCATATAATACAGGTGTTTCAGGAATATAGGAAAATGCTGTACGATACTTGTCCGTATTTTCCTTTAACGTCACACCATTTAAACGAATGTCTCCTTCTTTTGGAAGCATCGTTCCGATAATATGCTTAATCGTCGTACTTTTACCAGCACCGTTCAAACCAATTAAGCCAACAAGCTCTCCTTTTTCAATCGTAAATGATAAATCTTTAATTACAGGCTTTCTTGTATAACCACCTGTCACATGTTGTACCTCTAATACCGTCATGCCCTCACTCCTCTTCTTGTTTATATTTTATCAAAAATTAGCAAATGATACAGTTATGAGTGTGATAGAATGTATTTACATATAAAATAAGGGGGAATTTTCGAATGAGCGATTGCCTATTTTGCAAAATCATTGATGGATCTATTCCAAGTACAAAAATTTATGAAGACGAACATGTCTATGCATTTACGGACATTTCACCTGTAGCAAAAGGTCATACACTATTAATTCCAAAACATCACTGCAAGGATCTATTCGAAATGCCTGAGGCTGTGGCTAGCAATTTATATGCAGTAGCACCGAAAGTTGCAAATGCTATTAAAGCTGCTTTTAATCCAATTGGACTGAATACAATTAATAATAATGGTGCTGCAGCTGGTCAAACTGTTTTCCACTACCATTTACATTTTATTCCGCGTTACGATGAAAAAGAAGGCTTGGACTTAAATTGGCAAACACAAAAATATACACCAGAGCAATTAACTGAAGTTGCAGAAAGCATTAAAGCCAACCTTTAATTAAATGGCATATACTTAAATTATCAGAATAGTATATTGCAATTTAAATGTATTTATCGTACAATCACAAATAAGTTTCGCTAACGGTCATGAGGACACGTTAGGAGACAAATAGATTAGCTTAGACGAGGAGAGATTAGAAATGAATACAAAGAATTTAGTTTTAATGGCACTTTTAGTTGGTGTCGGTGCAGCCCTTTATGTAGTTACACCAGGTATGGTAAACGGTATGAAGCCTGATTTCATGCTAACAATGATGTTTATTGGCATTTTATTGTTCCCTACTGTTAAAGAAACGTTTTTACTTTCTTTAGTAACAGGTGTACTTTCAGGATTGTTTACAACGTTTCCTGCCGGTCTTGTTCCCAATATTATCGATAAAGCAGTTACAGGTTTTGTCTTTTTAATTGCCTTAATTGTCCTAAAAAAATTGGTAAACAATTTCATAGTATCGGCTGGCTTAGTTGGTTTAGGAACAATTTTATCTGGAACTGTCTTTTTAGCAGTAGCACTTTTTGTGTTCAACGCAAATGTTGGTGCAACATTCACTGTTCTATTTGTAGGTGTTGTATTACCTGCTGTGGCATTTAATGTCATTGCTTTTACGATTATTTATCCTATAGTTACAAAATTAGTGAAACGTTCTAAATTCAATACAGCTATTTCAGTGTAATAAAAAGATGCATAAGGCTAGAAAATGCACTTTAATTTAACAAAGGAAGCTAAACCGTGATACAAAATCACTCGTTTAGTTTCTTTTTTCTTTTTGTATATGGGCATTTCATGGTTTAATAGTAGATAACACATGACAATTACAGAAATGAGGTATTCGATATGAAAGCAAAACCATTTTTATTTGGACTAGCAGCTGGGATCGTTGGCGGGACAATCGCAGTACTTTTTTCAACTCCTCAATCAGGACAGCAATTACGTGCTAATTTGCGAGCAAATGCTGAAAGTACAAAGGACAAACTTTTAGATGTAAAGCAGCAAGTAGATACAGTGAAACAATCCGTTAATTCACTAACAAATGAAGTGAAAAATAATATACCACAAATAGTAAACGATTTAAAACAAACAATTACTACATTTACAGAAGAAATCGAACCATCAAAGAATAACTTACAACAAGAAATAGAAGCATTACAGAATTCATTAAACGAAATCGAGAAGAATGTCACACAAATCACAGAAAATGGGAAAAAATCAAAAGAAAAAGTTATAGACTAAAGTCCTTCTTAACAACCAAAAAATCTATATTTTTATTAAAAACAATTGCTATAATATCATTTTTTAACCACTTTTCAATTTTTTAATTTTTCTAACTTTAAACTTATTTTCTTTATTGCTATAATATTTTTAAAATGTTAAAGAAAGCAGTAGGTGATGGCTTTGTCAGAGGAATTATATACTCAAAAAGAAGCGATGCTTTATAGTCAAAGAATTGCGCAATTATCAAAAGCCTTATGGAAAGCGGTTGAAAAAGATTGGCAGCAATGGATTAAACCCTACGATTTAAATATTAACGAACATCACATTTTATGGATTTCGTATCATTTAAAAGGGGCTTCAATTTCCGATGTAGCAAAATTTGGGGTTATGCACGTTTCGACAGCATTTAATTTTTCAAAGAAGTTAGAAGAGCGTGGATTCCTAAAGTTTTCAAAGCGGGATGACGACAAACGTAATACGTATGTTGAGTTAACAGAAGCAGGTACAGAACTTATTGTTGAAATGAACAGTAATTATCATAATACTTATCATTCTGTGCTCGAAGGCTCGTTAGCTTTAAAAGACCTATATGGTCGCTTCCCAGAATTTTTAGATGTTATGGCTGTTATTCGTAATATATATGGAGAGGACTTCATCGACATCTTTGAGCGTTCCTTCCAACACTTCCGTGATTCCTTTGACACAATGGAAGAACGTTCAACTGTAAAGGGATGAAAGTGAGAACCAAGCGTGCTTTTACGGGCAGTTACTCGTCAAATGTACTGACTTCCGTTGAAAGCAGTTAAAATACATGTAAAAAGAGGTATTTCAGAAATTTCTGAGATACCTCCTTTTTCTTGCATTCTAACATAAATCAATTTACATTAAATAGGACCCTTCCTATTTAGGAGTTGATAAACTATGCATTGTTGGAAAATTTTAAACCTAGAACATCATTACGGAACAACACGTATTATAATAATGTCTGTATTTGTTTTTTTAACCGTCTTTGCTCTTTCCTATGTAACATTTAATTTATTTAATGACGAGCACTATACAGATCATTTGTTTTGGCTATTTGTTATTGCTATATTAGCACTCTATCCAATTCATAAATTCTTTCACTTTCTAGCATTGTATGATTTACGTCAGCATTTAAAATTGCGTGTGCGTACCCAATTTTATGTTATTCCTGTTCTACACATGCGTATTCAGGAACCTTTATCGAAAAATCGTTATATTTTAGCTTTACTCACGCCATTTATTGTTATAAATACAGGCATTTTAATAGGGACACTGCTATTCCCTGTGTATACCCATTATGGTACATTGCTTTTAGCTTACCATTGTAGTTTATGTTTAATTGATATTCTGTATGTGAAATATTTATTTAATTCACCTAAAGACTCCCAAATTGAAGAAACACCGAAGGGCTATGAAATTTTAGTGCCACCCACTATTCACTAAATTGCTTGTACTTGTGTTTTATTGACGTTTTTTGATATGCTATTAATACTGAAAGAGGGGAGGAATAGACTTGCTATTAATGATTGTAGTTCTATTCTCGGTATTCTATTTATTTCAAATCAACCGCATGACATATGCACTGTGCATGCGACGTGAAATTCCCGAAGAGAAACATCCAAAAATATTCCGAACTATAAATATACTTATTACAATTTTACTTGTCTCATTCTATATTGAAATTTTATATGCAGTATAGTTAGAAAGAAAAGTATATCTACGCCCGTCCGCTTGCATGGAGTAAGTTTGATACCACATATAGCAACTCGTTCTGACCAATTTTATTTTCTGGACGTGACCTTAAGCGTACGGCGTGAAAGTCTTATAATGTAAAAAAAGCTAAGGAGATACCCTTAGCTTTTTTTCTTTTTCCCCCACATATAGCTGGCAGTAAGACGAGACTTCAAACTGATAGGGGTAAACGAGATTAGTTAAGTTGGGAAGCGACTTCCAGTAAATGCCCGATTGGTTCCGGCCACCAGGATGTTGGTCACACAAGCGTTTTCACAGGATGTGAAGGTTTTAGCTTGTGTTCCTCTATCCTTTAGGGAGAGGGAAATGAAGCCCTCTCAGAATGAAGTTTTACTTTATCAATTAGTATAGGAACGCTGCACCAACAATAATTAATAAAATAAATAACACAACTATTAAAGCAAAGCTTGAGCCTGAACCATAGCCGCCGCCGCCACCGCCGCCGTATCCTCCGCTGCCCATAACTTCACCCCCTTTCTTTTCTATATCCTATGCGCTTCAAAATTCGAAATATAGGCTATACTCAAGGGGGGAACCATTTTGTTTTTAATGCGTTTATGTTATAGTAAGCAATGGACGAAACCACGTTAGGAGAGAATATCTACTATGAAAAAGACAGTTTTATCTGTAACATTAGCTGCTTCGGTATTAGCACTTGGTGCTTGTAGCGGAGGAGACAAAGAAACAGTTGTTACTTCAAAGGTAGGCGACATTTCAGTTGCTGACTTTAATGAAACAGCAAAAACTTTAACAGGCTCATTTGTAATACAACAAATGGTGTCTGAGAAATTATTAGCTGATAAATATGAAGTAACAGATAAAGAAATCCAAAAGGCTTATGACAATATGGCTACACAATTTGGAGGTAACTTTGACCAAGTTCTGCAACAAAGTGGCTTAACTGAAGAAAGCTTTAAAGAAACTTTACGATTCCAACTTCTTCAAGAAAAGGCTTTAAAAGATAAAGCTATTAAAGAAGAAGATGTAAAAAAATATTATGAACAAATGAAAACTGAGTTAAATGGTCGTCATATTTTAGTGGCAGATGAAAAAACAGCTAACGAAGTCATTGCCAAAATTAAAGGCGGCGCTGCTTTTGCGGATGTAGCAAAGGAATACTCAACTGATACTGGCTCTGCTCAAAAAGGCGGAGAGCTAGGCTGGTTCTCTGTTGGCACAATGGTAGATGAATTTAATGATGCTGCTTATGCCCTAGAGTTAAATACATTAAGTAAGCCTGTAAAAACAAGCTTCGGTTACCACGTTATTGAAATTACGGACAAGCGTGATGTAAAAGGTGTTGGCTCATATAAAGAAGAAAAAGATAATATTAGTTCACAAATGCTAGCTAAATTAACGAATTCAGGTGAAGATAAGCAGATCCTTAAAGATATCGTTGCAAATTTAGCTAAGGAAGCTGATGTAAAAACATCTGATAAAGATTTCAAAGCAGCTATAGAGGATCTTTCAACAACAAGTGAAGAACAAGCTAAAAAAGCTGAAGAAGAAGCTAAAAAAGCTGAAGAAAAAGCTGCTAAAGAAAGTAAAGAAGAAAAAGATAACGCTGAAGATACTGAAAAAGAATCTAAATAGTTATTACTGTACTATATGAAAAAGGGTTACGCTGATACAGGCGTAACCCTTTTTATATGCTGTTTCTTTGAAATAAGTTTTCTTGTGAATACATCTGTTGAAGCAAATGAAAAGGATTCATTGTGAATGCTTTTTCATTTTTTGATTGAAGAGATAAAGCATCACATCTCTTTTACAATCATCCCCAACTGTGATGAGACTCAAATCTACATTACTTAATAGCCGGCTTGTAAAATGATCGATTATCTAGCGGGAAAAGTCTCTCAGTAAATTCACCTGGCGCAGTTTTACCAAGTGCTCGTGTTAGCATATTCATCTTTGCATCAATATTATCAATGTAATGCAAGATTTCCGCTTCTTGAATCATTGGTTTTTTCGGGCTGCCCCATTCTTCTTTACCATGGTGAGATAGCACCATATGTTGCAATAGCATTACTTCTTCGCCCTCGATCTCTAGTTCACTAGCAATCTTGGCAATTTCATTAACCATAATAGTGATATGGCCAAGTAAATTCCCCTCAACCGTGTACACTGTTGCAACCGGTCCTGATAACTCAACAACTTTGCCAATATCGTGCAAAATAATTCCTGCATATAACAAATCTCGATTTAATGTAGGATATAGATCAGCAATGGCTTTACCGAGTTTCAACATTGATACCATATGATCCAGTAAGCCTGATGCATAATCATGATGATTCTTTGTTGCAGCTGGATAAACTAAAATAGCATCCTGATGTTTTTTAATAGCTGCTCTGGTAATTCGTGATATATTCGGATTTTTAATATCAAAGAAAAATTGTGTCAACTCTTCATATAATTGTTCTTTTGGAGTTGCTGAGGAAGGAACTAAATCATTAATAGCAATTCCCTCCTCTGGTTTTGCTACACGGATCGCTTTTATACGCAATTGACTTTTGCCACGGTAGTCATGAATTTCTCCACCCACACGTACAATTGCCTCAGCTTGGTACATTTTTTCGTGCTCTTCATTTGTATCCCATAGCTTCGCCTCAATATCTCCACTTTTATCTTGTAATAACAGTGACATAAATGGCTTCCCAACTGTGGTAACCCCTTTTGTCGCTTGTTTAATTAATAAAAATTGATCAACCGATTCTCCAACCTGGAGCGTCGTAATACCCTTCATGTTGACGCCACTCCCCTTTCATTTGCTAGTGCTCCTACATCGACAATTTGGTCTTTCTGCCAATGTTCGAGCATCGCGTCATGGCAAGTAAAATATAGAATTTGACGTTCATATCCTACTTCTTTCATTAATTGTACCATTTTGTCTGTACGGTTTCGATCAAAATGGACAAAAGGATCATCCATAATAAATGGAAATGGGGCAGAAGCTGTAAGCGTTTTGGCCAGTGCCATGCGCAACGAAATATAAGCTTGCTCCTTCGTTGCCTGTGATAATTCTGCCATTTGATAACGTAATCCTGAAACATCGTGTGCAACAAAATAGCCTTCATCATTAATTAGAAGCTGATCGTAACGTCCACCTGTTAACAAATTAAACATTGCATTAACTTCTGTCAAAACATGAGGTAATTTTTCTTCTCTTAAGCGGAATAATGTTTCGTGTATGGCAGTAGTCAATGCTTTTTTTGCAGCCCATTGCCCAATCAGCTGCTGCAACACTGATTTCTCTTGTTCAAACTGTTGAAGCAATTGACCATATTTCTCGTCATTCAGAAGATTCTCCTTCTGAATTTGTAGTGTCGCTCGTTGTTCCAAGCAATGATCTATTGCTAACTGCATTGCGCCTCGTTCCTCCTCTAAAGCAAGGAGTTGTTCATGAAGCTGTTCTTCGTCGATTAATGATTGTTTGTTGTCTACATCCAGTGAGAC
Organism: Lysinibacillus sp. RS11; assembly: GCF_042019215.1. Lineage (NCBI taxonomy): Bacteria > Bacillati > Bacillota > Bacilli > Caryophanales > Bacillaceae > Lysinibacillus > Lysinibacillus sp. RS11. The sequence goes on from NZ_CP168124.1 coordinate 4,070,398, forward strand.
TAGCTGACTCTTAATTGCTTGAAGTTCTGTCTTTATTTTTTGCTGTTGCTCAAATTGTTCATGAATTTCATAATAAACCTTCTCTGATTGAACATTCGCAGCATTAAATAACTGAGTAACTTCAGACTCATAGTTCTCTATATGAGATTGTACACTTTGAATTTTTGTTTGAAGGCTAGCCAACTGCTCTTTTGTTTGTTGGGACACTTGCTGCTCCTGTTGCAAAGTAAGGAGTGCGGTGCGTAAATGCATAAAGATTTCCTGCTCACTATATTCCACCTTTAACACTCGCTGTGCTTGTTCTACTAGCTCATTTTTCTCTGCCTGTATCATTTGTAGAAGGGTACATGTACTCTTCTTCTTCGCTACCAACTCTTGAACACCACGTATGCGCATAAACAGCTCTGGTAATAGTGTTTTTGGTACATTCCCCTCTAGCTTATAGCGCCCTAAAAATTGTTGAAGCGACAGAGTGGCTTCTTCAATTACCAGCTCAGCCTGCTGAATTTTATATTCAAGTTTTACATATTGTCGTTCTTTTTCTTGCTGTTGCTCATTTACATGTAACCATCGATCCTCAAGTCTTTGTTTTTTTAGCAGTATGGTCTGAGCAACATTCTCCTCCTGCTCTAACTCACGTATTTGCTGACTATGTTGTTTACTCGGCGTTTCATGTGCTTGTCTAGCAAATTTTAAATATAAGGTAATGAACAGTAACATAACCACACCTATGACAATTACAGCCATATTTTTTTCCAAAACACCATAAATAAACGCAAGTACACTTATTGCTAACATTATGAATATCAAAACACTTGGTTGTTGCTGTTTCGAGCGTTGTGACCTTCCCAAACGCAACTGTTCGAGCTTTCGCTTACGCTGGGGCCACTGTGCTAAAATATGTTCTTCCTCAGTGGATAATGACTCCTGTTTAAGCTGTTGTTGCTGTTGAGCGATTGTATCTAATTCTGCATGTATTTGTTCTAACGAACGCAGATGAAATTTTAGCCCTTCTTCCGCTTCTTCTAATAGGCTTAACTGCCGTTGAAATTGTTCCTCTTGCTGTAATGATACGGTTTCCTCAAGCAAAATATCCTGAGCTGTTTTTTCCTGTACACCTAATAAACGAAACTGTGCTTCTATTTCTTGTTCAAGTAAATACAGCTCGTCCATTAAGTTCTGTTCCTTCACAACTACCTGATTCCATGTTGCTTCTTTATTCAGAAGTCGAGACATTTCAGAAATAGTTTGCTCGTCCACTGTTAACTGCAGTTTATTTTGTAATGCCTGATACTGCTCCTTCAATTGTTCGATTTGTAGTGTTTCATGTACAAGCCGATCCTTTAATTGCTCATAACGCCGGATCCCTTCTGGTGGAAATTGCACATGTTCATAGCTTTTCAGCATCTGCTCAAAAGCCTTTTGCTGTTTCATAAGTGGCATTGCCTGCTTGAGAATTGTTAGCTGTTGCCAATTTTGCTGCTGCGTTTTTTGCTGACTATATAAACCTTCTAGCCTTTGAGCGAGTTGTTGTAATTGCAATAATTTATCCTCAAAGGTCTGAATATTGTCTTGTTCTTGTTTAATTGTGCGTTCCAGCTTTTTTAAATGTTCTAATTTTTGATTAATCAGAGGCACCTTACCTGATTTTTTAAAAAGCTCACTAGCATCTTTGTCCAATTTCTTTTCTAGAGACGATAACTGCTGAATCCCTGTTGTCCCAGAAGCAAGTAATAAATGCGTCAACTCTTCCTCTGACATTTTTTCAATGCCCTGTAGCTCATGTAATGAGAAGGAAAAAATTGACTCAAAGGATGCTCTTGAATAGCCATATAATAGTTTTGCTAGAAGCTCTTCATGCCCTGTTGTCCCGTCTTCGAGATAAACTGTAACATCGCCCACTGCCTTCCCTTTAACACGTTCTATGGTGCATTGCCCATAGGACGGATGCCAAATCGTAAGCTGACCACCAAATTTAGTAGATGTCTTTGGCTCATATTTACGTTGCACCTGTTGCCTCGTAGGAAAACCAAAAAGCATTTGTAAAATAAACTGTTGAATAGTGGTTTTGCCCGCCTCATTCATACCATAAAAAATGGTAACACCTTCATGTAAGGAGATTGTGATGTTTTCATGCTTACCAAAGCCATAAATTCGGATCTTTTGTATCTTTAGCATGTTATTCACACCCTTTGAATTTCTTCTGCTAATAACTCTTGTGCGTTGTGCATTAATTTTTTTATATCCTGCTCTGTTAAAGGCTCAATTAGTCTTGCACCACCAGCATGTTGATACAGATCCTTTAAAATATCCTTCCATTCTGAAAGATCCCATTGCTCCATTAAGTTCATTACAGATTCAGTTGCGGCAGTATGCTCATACGATGCTGACGATTGATGTAACATGAGCTTTTGCACCCAGCACATCGGTTCAATCCCATCCTCTGCTTCTCGAATAGTTTCTAGCCATGTATCTACTGTGGCATATTCAAATAAAGATTGTGATTGTTCATCTATATTTTTTAAGTGGAGCTCAACAACAGATGCCCCATACTCTAAACGATTGTTCGTTAGTGCTTCTTCACATTTTCTTAGTAGTTCATTGGCATGAAACACATTCGTACAATCCACCTCTACCGTGTTATAAACAACAGCAGATGTCGGAACGAATTCCATGTCAGTAGTGTTTTGAGACAAGGTTACATCATAGAAGCCTTTTACTCCCTGCTCTTTCCGATGTCTGCTTTGAATATTGCCAGGATAAACAATCGGTGGATTTTGGTGTAAAAGTTGTCGTTTATGAATATGTCCTAAAGCCCAGTAATGATAGTTTTTTTCAAGAAGTTGATCTTTTGTGAAAGGGGCATAAACATCATGTGTAGTATCGCTAGCCTCACTACCATGAAGCATACCAATATGAATAACATGCTGGTCCTGCGCAACAGGATAACTATCAATCTTTGCTGTCTTTATATGGCGTTCACCATAACTGAAGCCATAAATATTGACTTGTTGACCACGTATGTTTAACTGTACAACACTCGTCTCAGCCGGTAACTCATAAACATTGCTAGGTAAGGCAAAGCGCGTCCAAGCACCATTTAAATGATCGTGATTACCATAGCTTAAAATGACAGGAATATTATGCTGAAAGAGTTTTTCCATCGCCTCTTGAAATCTTCTTTGTGCCTGTAAACTACGATTTTCACCATCATATATATCACCGACAATCAGTAAAAAATCAGGTTTCTCCTGAATGGCTTTCTGAATAATTTTATCAAAGGCTTCAAAAGTACTTGTTCGAATTTTTTTAAAATTATAATCAGGTAAACCAAATAAGCCCTTAAATGGACTATCTAAATGTAAATCTGCCATATGGAAAAAACGAATTTCTGACATCCAATCACCTCAAGTAATAGATAATTTATACCTTGACGTCACAATGTCCAGCTTTTTTTACTAGTGCAATCTTTTATCATTCGCAAAGTAGTATTTAGTACATCAAAGTTGCTACTAAATCATTTTACAATCGCTCTCTGTCTCTTTTTTATGCTGAAACATCCGTGAATCACGCCAAAACCGAATATTTGTTCTATTTTATCATACTTCTCGCTTGATGAGAAATGTATTCATAGAATATTCATCACATCAATAGTATTGCCTTATTTTTTCCACAACTTTCGTAATTTATCAAAATATTCGCTAGTTTTACCGTGAAGTTTATAAACCTTCTATGTATAATGGAAATATATTTAAGTAAAAGGTGGGGTTTGTATGAAGAATTATCGTTTTACGGCTTTCGAACAAACTGGGGAAACATTATTTGATGAAACTTGGACATTCGAAAACGATGAGGCTGCAAAAATTAACGGTCAACAGCAAATCATGGAAAAAGGTGTTGCCGACAAAACTCATCGTCTTGTTAATGCCTCGGGTAAATTAATCTTATTTCATGTCTAACAGTGGCTAGTAAAAGGCACGTAGTAAACTTTACTACGCGCCTTTTACTACTTTGAATTGACTGCCCGTAAATGCCACCATTGGCGAAGACTAATAATCAGTGCGGATGCAGAACCCCCTACTGATTAAAGTTTCACTTTATTTTCCTACAAAAACAGGCGCTCTTTTCTCTACAAATGAATGAATTCCTTCTAAATGATCAGCCGTTTTACGCATTGCTGCTTGTCCCACTGCTTCCATCGATAAAATACTCTCTAATTGAGGTAAATTTTGGGCATGTAGAATTTTTTTAGTCGTAATCATCGATGCAATTGGAGACGCAAGCATTTTTCCAACTAGTTGGTCCGTAATCGCAAAAACAGTCCCATCTGGTGCAACGTAGTCAATTAACCCTTCATCCTGTGCTTCCGATGCAGTTAATACCTTGCCTTCCCAAATCATTTGTTTAGCTTTGAAAGTACCCACACGTTCCTTCATAAAGAAATGACCGCCACCATCAGGTATGAGCCCTATACCTATGAAATTCATAGCGAGTTTACTATTTTCACATGCCACAACTATGTCAGCCCCTAACGCTAGACTAAAGCCTAATCCAGCTGATGCTCCATGAACTGCCGCAATGACGATCATCGGTAGCTGGTAATATGCTTTGACAATACGTGTTAAATAAACCATTGCCTCATTAATATTTAGTGGCTTATTTGGATCTAGCATTGCTTTAATATCGCCACCTGCTGAAAAGACTTTTCCTTCCCCGCGAATAACGAGAACTTGTATTTCTTGCTCTTGCTGTAGTGCTTCAAAGCATTCTGCTAGTTCACGCATCATCACATCGTCCATGGCGTTCATGGCATGTGGTCGATTTAATGTTAATGTTGCACGTCGTTCTAATTTCTCTAATGTAATCGTTGAAAATTCCATCCCAACACCCCCAAATATGAATAGTCATTCACTATGTACTATTCGTGTTTTTTTAGAAAACTCCTTCTATCCTACGCAAAATAGTACTTGATATGCTATATTTAAGAAGGAATATTGATTTAAAGGTGGTAAATAATTGTGACACAGAAAGACTATCGTGTATTACTTTATTATAAATATATAGCTATTGAAGACCCTGTGGCATTTGCAGAAGAACATTTAGCAGTTTGTAAAGAAATCGGGCTTCTTGGTCGTATTTTAGTTGGATATGAGGGGATTAATGGAACGGTTTCAGGTACAGTCGAGCAAACTGATGCCTACATGAATCATATGAAGGCAGACCCTCGTTTTAGCGATATTATGTGGAAAATTGATGAAGTTGAAGGGCATGCCTTTAAAAAAATGCATGTGCGCCCTCGTAGAGAGATTGTACACCTTGGTTTGAACGATGATATTAATCCTTTAGAAATAACTGGAGATTATTTATCACCAAAAGAATTTATGGAACGTATGCAGGAAGATCATACAGTAATTATTGATGCACGTAATGATTATGAGTTTGACCTTGGACACTTCCGCGGTGCCATACGTCCAGATATTGAAAATTTCCGTGACCTACCTGCTTGGATGGAGGCTCATAAGGAAGAGTTTGATGGTAAAAAGATTTTAACTTACTGTACAGGCGGTATTCGCTGTGAAAAATTCTCTGGTTGGTTAAAACGTGAAGGCTATGGAGAAAGTGTTGGTCAGTTACACGGTGGAATTGCCACGTATGCTAAAGACCCTGAGGTAAAAGGTCAACTATGGGATGGACAAATGTTTGTCTTCGATAGACGTCGTAGTGTACCGATTAATCAGGTTGAGCATGTGATTGTCGGCAAGGATTTCTTCACTGGAGAACCGACAGAACGTTATACAAACTGCGCAAATCCAGAATGCCATAAATTAATGCTGTGCGAGGAAAAGCACGAGGCCTTTTATATGCGCAGCTGTTCAGACGATTGCCGTCGCGCAGAACGTAACTTCTTCGTTGAAGAAAATGGTTGGACAAAAGAGCAGATTGAGGAACAAATCGCTAAAATCGCTGAGGTTCAAAATTCTTCATTATAATAAAAAAGAGCATCGTCCACTTGTGGGAGATGCTCTTTCATATTCTAAAATTCGTATCACTTTTACAGCTTTTCACTTCCATGCATGTGAGGGTTACTCTTTTCACCCGAGTAATTCTCCCATGTATCAGAGCAGCTTCTTCTCTCACCGGAGCTTTCTAAATTTCCCTTTGCCAAGTAACGCCCTACTTGCCGTCCACTAAATAAACAACCACCAACAAATGTCCCTTCTAAAGCACGGTAACCATGTACACCACCACCACCGAAACCACTCACTTCCCCAGCAGCAAATAAACCCGGTATAGGCTGACCGTCCATGCCCAACACAGCACCATCCAAATTTGTCTGTAAACCTCCCAATGTTTTACGTGTTAAAATGTTTAATCGCACCGCAATAAGTGGCCAATTTTTTGGTTCTAATATTTTATGTGGCTTGGCAACGCGCACAATTTTATCACCAATATAGTTTCTTGCGCCGTGAATAGCATTAACCTGTAAGTCCTTTGTAAACTTATTGTCCATTTCACGATCCCTTGCTAAAATTTGCTCCTTTATTTTCATAAAATCAAGAAGCTCATTGCCCACCAATTTGTTCATCCCGTCAACTAGCTCCTTTAAATCATTCGCAATAACAAAATCCTCACCATGATTTTTAAATGCCTGAATCGGAGCAGGTGGACCTGGCAAAACACGTTTTAAAACATCACTAATGCTTTTATTTGTTAAATCAGGATTTTGCTCAGAGCCTGATAATGCAAACTCTTTTTCAATAATTTTTTCAGTTAAAATAAACCACGAGTAATCATAGCCTGTTTTTTGAATTGCTTCTAACGTACTTAACGTATCAAAGCCTGGAAAATTCGGAGCGCCAAATCGATTGCCCTCCGCATCAAACCATAATGATGAAGGTCCAGGCAAAATTCGAATACCGTGATTTGGCCAAATAGGATCCCAATTTTTCAAGCCTTCCGTGTAATGCCACATGCGGTCTCGATTAACGATACGCCCTCCCGCATGCTCAGTAATTTCTAGCATTCTGCCATCAACAAAAGCAGGTACACCACTGACCATGTTTTCTGGTGGTGTGCCAAGTCGCGCTGGCCAATTTTTTCTGACCAAATCAAAATTTGCACCTATTCCACCGCTAGCCACAATAACGGCATCCGCTTCATAAGAAAATTCGCCAATACCAAGCCTAGAGCTTTTCTCACCGCGATTTGCATAACTTTGAGCCAAAACAGTTCCACTAATCCCTGCTATTCCTCCATCGTGTTGAATAAACTCATCTACACGATGTCTTGCTTTAAAATCTATATAACCATCCTTAATGGCCTTTTTCACTTTTTCAGCAAAAGGCTTTACGATGCCTGGCCCAGTTCCCCAAACAATATGAAATCTAGGTACCGAATTTCCGTGTCCACCTGCTAATGAGCCCCCACGTTCTGCCCAACCAACGACAGGAAAAAACTTAATTCCTACAGACTTTAACCATTCATATTTTTCACCAGCTGCAAAATCTACATAAGATCTGGCCCATTTATGCGCCCACGAATCCTCATCTTCTAAGCGATCAAAGCCAGCCGTTCCTTGCCAATCCTGCCATGCAAGCTCTTTACTATCTTTAATACCAAGCCTTCTTTGCTCGGGTGAATTCACTAAAAATATACCGCCAAAAGACCAAAATGCCTGTCCCCCTAATGAATTTTCAGGTTCTTGATCTACTAATAAAATTTTTTTCTTTGCATCCGCTAACTCACAGGCAGCGACTAAACCTGCCAGTCCTGCACCGACAATTGCTACATCATACATCATTCTCCCCCCTAAAAATCAATCTTACATTACTTACATTCTTCTCCAATTAATAGTTTACCTTCTACACATCGTATTTTTGACAAAAATGTGACAAGGAAAAAATGTTCGCTTTCCTCCTCAAAACAATGAAAGTTTTACTCAAATAAACTATTTAATCCCAATTATTTCCCATATAATTTTAGACCTTTAAAATTTACTAAACGCCCATGTAATCTGACTTAACACATAACGTTAGCGCTTTCATTGTCCTTTCTGAAAAGACGAACATTAAAGCAACGAAATCAAAATAAAGTTCGCTTTTGGTTATTTTTCAGACTTTTGAAGTGAAGTTTTTTAATCTTTTTTAGAAATATCGTTGACAAAGGTGAACAATAAGGTTTATGATGTTAACAAATTTAATCAACGAAAATATAACGACGGAGACACGCTAGTCGCAAGAAAATCTAAAGAGAGCTGATGGTTGGTGTAAATCAGTGATTTCTACGATAATAGTTCCACTCCTGAATAGATAAGCCGAACATCTCCAAAGTAAGCCTATCCGTCACATGCACGTTACGCATATAGCTAAGACTGCAAGATTTCTTTCAAGCAGTGATTAAGGGTGGTACCGCGAACCAATGTTTTTTCAGCCTTTCGCCCCTTACAACACAATAACTGTGTTTGTAAGGCGCGGAAGGCTTTTTTTATCTTGATTTTGTAACACTTACAAAATCAAGATAAAGCCTCTGGCGGATGTCACGGCTTTACGCCAAGGCGAAAAGGAGATTGTTTGTATGCTGTAAGATGTACTATCTCTACAAAATTCAGACTGTTTCGTATATAAAGAACACTAACATTTTTTAATTAAAAGGAGCTAATTACAAATGACTACTGCAACAAAAACAATTAACGTATTTATCGCTGACCCACTAAGTGAAGATGGTATTTTCCCACTTCGACAAGAACAAGATTTAGACTTAAATATCATTGTAGACACTGGTCTTGCACCAGAAGAATTAATCGCAAAAATTGCGGATGTAGATGTTTTACTAGTTCGTTCTCAAACAACTGTGACACGCGAAGTAATTGAAGCGGCTAAAAACTTAAAGCTTATCGGACGTGCTGGTGTAGGTGTGGACAATATTGATCTAACTGCTGCAACTGAACATGGTATTATCGTTGTGAATGCACCAGACGGTAACACTAACTCAGCTGCTGAGCACACTATTGCGATGATGACTTCTCTTGCTCGTCACATCCCACAAGCATTCAATACACTTAAAAATGGTAAATGGGATCGCAAATCTTATGTTGGGGTTGAGCTAAAAAATAAAACGTTAGGTGTCGTTGGCTTTGGTCGTATCGGTGTGGAAGTAGCTTATCGTGCAAAAGGTCAACGCATGAACGTTATGGCATACGATCCATTCCTAACGGATGAACGCGCTAAAGAGTTAGGCGTAACAAAATCGACAGTTGAAGAAATTTGTGCAGCAGCAGATTTCATTACAGTACACACACCACTGCTTCCTGAAACACGTAATCTTATTAACAAAGAGAAATTCGCTATGATGAAAGATGGCGTGCGTATCATTAACTGTGCACGTGGCGGTATTATCAACGAGGATGATTTATATGATGCTATCGTAGAAGGTAAAGTAGCGGGCGCTGCTCTTGACGTATTCGTATCTGAGCCAGCAACAGATCACAAGCTACTTACTTTACCACAAGTAATCGCAACACCTCACTTAGGTGCATCTACAATTGAAGCACAAGAGTCTGTAGCTGTTGACGTATCAAATGACATCATTAAGTTCTATAAAACAGGTACTGTAACTAACCCAGTAAACATGCCATCTATTCCAAAAGAGCTACTTGCACAAGTTGAACCTTTCTTCGAATTAGCTGAAAAGCTTGGTTCATTCTTATCTCAAATTACAATTGAGCCTATAAAAGAAATCAACTTATCTTATGCTGGTGAAGTAGCAAATTATGATGTACGTCCATTAACGTCAAACGCGTTAAAAGGCTTATTATCTAAAAACCACGGTAACCATGTTAATGACGTAAATGCTCGTTACTTATCTGAACGTATCGGCATGAAAATAAATGAACATAAAACAACAACTGCTAAAGGCTTCACTAGCTTAATTACGATTGAAATTAAAACAGCCAATGAAACACACACAGTAGCAGGTACATTATTAAATGGTCTAGGTGCACGTATTGTCAAAGTTGAAGACTATGTTGTAGACGTTATTCCACAAGGTCACCTTCTTTACATTAAAAATACTGACAAACCAGGAGCAATCGGCCGCGTAGCAACAAGGCTAGCAGAAAAAGATATCAACATCGCAACGATGCAAGTTGGTCGTGCACAAGTTGGTGGTACAGCTGTCATGATGCTAACAATCGACAATGTTGTAACAGAGGAAGATTTAACATTTGTTGCACAGCTTGAAAATATTGATGAAGTAAAAGCGATTAACCTATAATATAATTGTTTTTTTAAGCAGGGAGTGCAAATACTCTCTGCTTTTTTTATTGCTCATTATCACCCTCATTAATGCCGTTGTTCAACTATGTATTGCAATTGCCTTTACATGGCTATATCTTGCATTTAATGCGCATTTTTAGTGAAAGTTTCGACAAAGCTTGAATTTGTTTCGATATTTCGCTAAAAAGTTTCGATATTTCATCAAACTGTTTCAATAAACTTCAAGAAACAAAAAATGTACTGATCCTTTGATGAATCAGTACATCTATTTGCCTATAGTTTATTAATTAACTCGAATAACGCTGTTAAAGAGTCGACCTCATATGTTGGCGTCACAACACCATTTGGTACATTGTTTTCACGATTTATCCATACATTACGCATACCAACACGGGATGAGCCTAAGATATCAGTATTTAAGTTATCTCCAACCATGATCGCATCATCCGCTGTAATACCCGCTTTCTCCATGACATACTCGAAAATAGAGGCATCTGGTTTCCCTTTACCAAAGTCCCCAGAAATAATAATATGGTCAAAATATGGCGCGATTTCTGGTGTAATTTCTAATTTTAAATTTTGGAGACTCGGCGCACCATTTGTCAGTAATACAAGCTGATACTTCCCTTTCAGCTTATCTAGTACAGCAAAAGTATCTTCATATAAGAATGGAGACACTTTACGTTCCGCCACAAAACGCTCCCCTAGTTCCACTCCTAGCTTCGGATCATTAATCCCAAGAGCTGCTAAACCTTTTGTCCAAGCTTCTGTACGATAGCCCGGCACAATATTTTTCATTTTTTGGAAAGAATCTGTTAGGTCATCGAATGTTCCCCAAAGTCCTTCGAATGGATTAATACCAATTAACACCGTATAATCATATGTTTCATAGCCTTCGTAAAGCGCACGTGCTTCCTTACGCACAGCTTCCTCTAGTTCAGCTGGATTCACATTATGTATTGTCGCTGCATATTCACATGTTTTTTCAAATGCTGTTTTAACAGATTTTTTATCCCATAATAGCGTATCATCTAAATCAAAAATAATTGTGTTAATTGACATTGTGTCAGCTCCTAGCTTCCTATTAATATAATTATTTTAGCATATATTCAAAATATTTAGCATAGCATTTTATGCATATTCCTTCTATATTAAACAAGCTGTGAATAAAAGTAATTTACTCACAGCTTGCAAAGTACTATTGATTTTTTCTACGCAATCTATCCATTAAACTTTGTATTTCAGCCTTTTTCTGCTCTGTTTCTTCTTTCAAAATTTCAATATGATAGATGCCGTCAGTTTCTTCAATTTGTACACGATCGCCCACCTGAACCGGCTTATTCATGGCGGACTGTAAAATAATAATTTGCTCCTCTTCCTCTTGGTACTTTAAGAAAACTGCATAGCCATCTTCAATACGGTCTAAGGTGTATTTAGTCAAGCTCACTAATCATTTCCCCTTTCGCATTACGTAATGGCTCCTTACAGCCTGCTAATAAAAAAATACAAAGGAGTACTACTATTAATTTTTTTATCGACTAACTTCCTTTCTAGTTCTCTATTATACAAAAAAAGAGAGCTAACCACGGACTGCTCTCTATATCTATTGCTACCTGTCATTACTCCGGCATCAATCATCTTCCATTTGTACGTAATACTCAAAGATTCTTTTTGTTTTCAGACGAATACAATCATAGGGCTTTTCCATCGCTTGCTGAACAGTAGTATTCCCATCTACTAATGATTCAACAACAGTAAAATAGTCTATCAATGCAGGTTTATCATTTTCATCTATAATCCCAGACAATAAGATGGTCTGTGCATTCGCTAATTTTGCAGCTTTCGCCACCCCTATTGGCGCCTTCCCATGTAATGTTTGACAATCTGATTTACCTTCACCTGTAATAATAAACCTAGCACCTTCTAAATGCTTTTTTAGCTGTACGGCATCGAGCACAATATCAATCCCTGCATGAAAACTGCCGTTTAAAAAAGCTATTAAGGCACCTCCCATTCCACCTGCAGCGCCTGCGCCTTTGTAGTCGTGTAGTCGAATGCCAAATTGCTTTTCAACAATATCGGCAAAGTGCTTTAAACAACTATCAAAATAAGCAATTTGATGCTTCTTCACACCTTTTTGAGGCCCAAAAATGGCTGTTGCCCCTTGCTCTCCAATTAATGGATTATCAACATCACAGGCAATAATAAATTGTGCTTTAGACAATCGAGGATCTAACTGACCAATATCAATTGAAGCTAAATCTAACAGTCCTGACACTCCATTAGCAATTAATGTTCCGTCTTCTTTTTTCAATTGCAGTCCAAGTGCTTTTAACATGCCAACCCCTGCATCATTCGTAGCACTCCCACCAATTGCGATCATAAACTTCCGAAAACCTTTATCAAGAGCAGCTTTTATAAGCTGTCCTGTCCCATACGACGATGCAAGCTCAGGATTTTTTTCATTGTCCTGTAATAGCATAATACCGGATGCCTGAGCCATTTCAATAACACATGTTTCGTTATCACCAAGCACACCATATCTCGCTTCTATTGCTCTTCCCATTGGATCAAGTACAGGCTGCGACATATATTGACCATCTGTTGAAGCAATAAGAGATTCTAGTGTACCTTCTCCACCATCTGCTACTGGTAAAATAACTGTTTCAATCGATGGATCAACATCCACGATTCCCGCCTGCATTGCATTAGCCACCTCGATGGCCGACAAAGTCCCCTTATAGGAATCTGGACTAATAATGACTTTCATGTTATACCTCCACTCAGTTCATGTAAGTTAGGCGCTTACACTCATTATAAAATTCTGCTTAAAATATTTCCTGAGGTTTTATCGGAATGTTTTTTAAATTTATCGGAACATTTTATGGTTTTATCGGAATGTTTTCCAGTTTTATCGGAACATTATCGCGATTTATCGGAATAAAAGAGGCAATCTGAACATCACGTCAGATTGCCTTCATTTTTACAACTTATATAATTCATCTAAAAACTCGAGTTTTTTACCGATTGCATCTTCAAATGTCATGATATAGGCAGCAGGGTCCTTAGGATTATGGAACTGCGTTATTTTCCCTGTTTCGGGATGAACAAATTTCGAAGAGGCTCCACAACCAATCCCTAAAATTGTCTGTACTTCTTCCATTATAACAATATTATAGATGCTTTCTTCGCCAGCTTTACTGTATCCAACATTTTCTAAATTACCTAAAATATTTTTTTGACGATATAAATAGTAAGGTACATAATCATTTTTCTTCGTCCATACTTGTGCCATATGCATCATTTGTGCAACAGTATCACGGTCCGCTACCTTATATTTATCCTTGTTACGCGTCATTTCCGAAGCACGCTTAAATGACAATGTGTGTACCGTAAGCGATTCTGGTTGCATTTTTGCAGATTCATCTAAGGAATGCTGGAACTCCTCAATCCCTTCGTTCGGTAAGCCAATAATTAAATCCATATTAATATTATTCATACCAGATTCACGTGCTAACCAAAACTTATCAATCGTTTCCTGTACCGTATGATGACGACCAATTGCTTTAAGCGTTTCATCTGTATAGGATTGCGGATTAACACTTATTCGATCAATGCCCCATTTTTTTAACACGTCCAATTTTTCAGGAGTAATCGTATCCGGTCGACCTGCTTCAACTGTCACTTCACGGATTGTTTCAGGATGAGGGAATGACTCATACATCGTTTGATACAACGCATCCATTTCATCCGCTTCTATAGATGTCGGCGTACCACCACCCCAATAAATGGATGTGATTTTCATGTCATTTTCCTTCAGCCATTTCCCCATTTCACGTAATTCAATATGCAACCCATCTAAAAATGTAGTGACACGTCCTTGCTTTCGGTTGCTTCCAATCGCATAGGCCGGGAATGTGCAATAAGCACATTTAGTCGGACAAAAAGGAATACCGATATAAATACTTATTTCTTTTCCGATATCATCAATATCTGGAATCGTCACTAACTGACGAGCAACTATTTCTTTTAGTAGTGCCACCTTTTCCTCTGACAGACGGAAATCACGAATAAGAATATCTGCAATTTCTTCCTCGCTCTTACCAGCCTTGCGGAATTTATGATAGAGCTTTGTTGGACGTACACCCGTTAAAATCCCCCATTGTTGATGCATCCCAGTATGCTGCTCGAGCACATCTAAAAAAACGTGAGATAAGGCACGTTTCATACGAATATTTAGCTCACGACCTTCAGCCCCAGTATCATACTGAATACGGTAATCATTCGTATAACTTTTACCATCTACCTCTAGTACCGCTTTTGTCGACAATGAGAAATCATCGCCAACGTTATATTCGAAAGACACTGACATATCTGTTCCTTCATGCTCTACTTTTAACTTGGAATCCTCAAAAAATAAATTCGCAATATGATTTAATACGCGAATCCAATCCTCAGGATATTTTTGATCTATGTGAATAATTTTCATTTTCTTCGCTCTCTTCTCTCAAAATTACAGTATCAATAGTTTAACAAATTTTTATAACTTTAAGCAAAGCTACAAGTAGAAGTTTCAAATGACGGAATATTCCGTTTATTTCTAGATCTTAAAAAAATAGTATGCCAGAAATAATCTTCTAGCATACTATTGACGAGTTCTATAATTATTTTAAATATTCCTCTACAAACTCAACTGGTACATATGTTTTATTTGCTTCTAACAAAGCGGGTGCCGCATTAAGTGGGCGTAATGCTTTGTTAAAACCAAACATTTTTTCCCCACGAGTAAGTGTGTAAGATACATTCCCTTTTGATACAATTGCACCTTTCCCCGTTGACTCTACTGTATAGCCGAGTTTTTCCGCAATCAAACGTAACGGAACCATTTTTGTTCCATCTACCTCATAAGAATCCTTCGCGATTATTGCTGCTATTTCCTCTTCTACAGTATTTTCAGATGAAATTTCAGACTCATTATCAAGGACAATTACTTTCGAAGGTGTTGTTTGAGCTGGGATACTTCTTGTTGAAGCTGTATAGAAAACAACTAAGTGCTTCTCCGCTAAATCTTTAGCTTCAACTTTCTCCCCCTTCTCATTTAAAAGCTCAGTATTTTCACCAATGTTTAGTTTTAAAACATCATAAGTGTTTGTTAAGTTTTCAAAGAAGTAGTCAACTTCAACAAAGCCAACTTCCTCCGTTTCAACAATGACAACATCAGGGTTAAATTGTGGTGGATAAATTAGTTTTTGTGGCTTATTTGCAAATGTATAAGCTACTACTTTATCGCCCTCTTTAAGTTCCACTTTTTTACCTGTGTTATCGAAAACAAGTGTATCTTTTGTTATCTCTAAAATATTTGTTTGTTCGCCATCTTTTACTGTGAAATATGTAATGTTTTCACCAGCATCGACTTTCTCAACTGTTCCATGTGTATTGTTGAAAATGTGAACAGGATCAATTTGAATTTGTGAACTTTGTTGCTCCGTCTCTGTAGGTTTTTCATTTGCTGAAGCGACTGGTACTACTACACTTCCAAATAATAATGCTGTCATAGCTGCAGGTGCGAATTTTTTCATATTCGTATTATCTCTCCTTATTATTGGGTTCATAGGATTAGTAGTTTTAGGATGGAAAAAGTTTCATCCTAAATAGGAAAATTTATAATAAAAGTCATTCTGAAGGTTCATCACCATAACGTGTGGTTGATTTCCGTTCCGACTGGGGGTTTTGTTGCTGACGCTTCGCTTTCGCACAGATAAAACATTTGTTGCTGTCGCTTCGCTTTCACACAGATAAAACATTTGTCGCTGACGCGCAGAGCAGAGCTTTCTGGGGGGAAGAGCAATTCTGAACAATCAATGTATATCCAAACTTAACAACAAACAGAATAATTGGATAACATTTCATAACTTGATTTTATATAATATAGTCTGTACTAAAAATTTTATCGAGAAGTAAGGAGATGTAGAGTTGAACAAACGGATAATCTCACTCTTGTTTCTAAGTTGTTTGTTATTTGCTTGTGAGGATCAACAAGCAAATACAACTGATGTTTTAGATCATAACGAGTCAACAAAGGATGACAAATTGTCTTATACGATGGAAGAGTGGAAGCAGCACGCCTTGGAAAGTACATGGTACCAAAATGTAACGATCCCAAGTGAAGAATCTTATGTAGAAATGATCGACTTCGAAGGAGATGAAGTACCAGAGCTCTTCATTGGTTATAACGGAACTAATTACGGTTATATAATCGGGCAATATAATAGTGAAAGCAAAGCTTGGGAACAATGGGTTTCCCAACAATATGAAACGACAATTCATGGAGATATCCGTTTTAAAGGTATTTTCAAAGAAAAAGACAAAAAAGATATTGCATTAATAACGAAATTTACTGCTGGTGCTTCAGACAATTTGGAAGTTCTCCATTTACTAAAAGTAGCAGACGACGGTAATGACATTATTAGTGGTCAATCTTATAGACTCTATGCCGATAGTGATTTAAAAGTAGATACCTCTAAAAATGTCTTTACCATTCAAACAGGAGATTATTTAGAGCATTTTACACTTCGTGACCATGCTGTAACTAGTGAATATAGAACTACAAACTTGTATTCCGGGTTACCCATCATCCAAAATCCAAAACTGCTAAAATTATTAAACCACGATTTCTTTAAAACTAATATTATTTTTGGAGATACTTATCCTGTTGCTAAGGAAAAATCCGGTTTGCCAAAAACAGAAGATTATTACGAGGGCGGGCTCTGTTCTTTCTATAATGATTACTTTTTCTGTCTAGCCGAGGATGAGATACCTGTTAGTCATTATTATCTTTCAAATTTCAAAAATGTGACAAAAGAATCTTTGGAGGAAGTTATCAATCAAACTATTCATATCTCTTCTTATGAGAGATACGAAAATCCTGATGATATCGTTTACTATGCAAATTTTGAATTTGAGAATGTTTATTTCCAAGCTGAATTTAATCATGACCAAAGTAACGCTGAGTTAACTAGTCTTACATTGGGAATCAATGCTTCAGAATAGTTTAGAAGTTAAAACCACCAGTAAAAAAATGAACTGGTGGTTTCATGTTGATTGTCTCTTGTTCATGCTTAGTCCTTTACAATTTCCTTTAATCCTGTGATATCTATTCCGTTTAATGCTTGAGTTGCCAGGCGATCTGCTTCGGTATTTTCTTTACGTGATATGAGCTTGTACTCCGGCTGGATACTGAGCTCCTCTAGCTTTGCATCAATTTTATCAGCCCAGCTAGATAGATCCTTTTCTAGAGCTGGCCATTCCCCACTCAACTGATTGATAACTACTTGGGAATCACCAGTGAAACAAACAGGCAAATGGTGAACGTTCAATAGTTCAAGCTCCACTAACCCTAAATAAAGTGCAGCGTATTCGGCCTCATTATTCGATTTAAGCTCTGACGAAAAGGCATTTCTTCTTAATCGATATGGCTTGCCATTTTGCTCATAATAAATGGCACAACCTAACCCCGATTGTTTTGTTGCACGATCGAAGCCGCCATCGAAATAGACTGTAATATTGTGTGGCTCAGTGTCAATTTCCTTTAAATATGCCTTTAGTTCCTTTAGGGACCAATTTGTATCCTGTCGATCGATACACTGCAGTGACTTTACTCTCCCTGTTCGCTCCATGTCCTCTGCTAGTAGTAATGCTTGAGCTGCCGGCATTTCTTCTGAACGTAATACTGTTTCTGCACCTTTTGGCGTTTTATAAATCCATTCAATGATTACATGCATCGTATATATAACCTCCAATGATATTGAGCGCATAAAGTGAAAACGTGCTCCGACTTGCGGAAACACGTTTTTCTTCTTACTTGTTATATGTGCAACTAATAGTATATTTATTCCTAAGAGAGCTATTACTTGCGCTGGGAGATTCTGCTTTTGCGCTGCTTGGATGCTCGGTTGCGCCGGGTGAATCTGTTCTTCCGCCGCTTGGATGCTCGGTTGCGCCGCTAAATCCTGCTTTTCCGCCGCTTGAATGCTCGATTGCGCCGCTAAATCCTGCTTTTCCGCCGCTTGAATGCTCGATTACGCCGCTAAATCCTGCTTTTCCGTCGCTTGGACTCGCTATTTAGCCGCTAGAATCCTACTGTTAAAATTCTTCATACAATGCTTGTATAGGTTTTACTAAAATGCGGTTTACCTCTTCAATTAGCTTACTTAACTGCATTTCTGCTTCAATCATTTTAGTAATTTTTTCATTTTGTTGGGCAAGCTGTGCCGTTTTTTGGGCATAGATCAGCTCATCTTCCAGTAAATCCTCGCCAGCTAATTGTTTTTGCTGTAAGTCCATTTGAATCTTACGGAAATTTTTAAATAGATTAAATGCCTCTTCATCTTCCTTAACAACTGTAACTGCTTCTTTCAACGCTTGAAATTCCGGTGTTTTACGGAAAGTCGCCTCTAACGCATTAATTTCATTATAAATATTAATCATAAACACATTTCCCCTTTTTAAATAAAGTAGACTATTAACCCTTGCACAATCCCAATCAATCCACCAAGAACTGCACCAAGTACTGTAATCATTTTAAATTCACGCTTTGAAATACCTAGTACAAGTTCCTCTAATTTCGATACTGGGAAAGAATCAACCTGCTCTCGTACTACTTCTTGTAGATTTAAACGTTCCAAAACATCCTCTAATTTGTCTTCAGCTTTTACAAAAGCTTTTTCGATAACTTGTGGAATTATTGTTTCCTTCATCCATGAATTACCTTCTGGCCAGTAATGCGAAATTGGATGATTTAAGCGCTCTTCAACTGCTAATTGCTCTTTTACATAAGTTTGTAATTTTGATAATATTGGTTCAAAATGAATATCCTGCATGAAATCCATCGCTGGGCGCTCTTTTAATTTCTCCCATTCCTGCGTAAAAATTTTCGTTAATAACGCTGATGTTCCTGGTGCTTGCATAAATTTCACAAGCTCACGCTGGACCTTTGCTACGAGCGAAGAAGAATCACCTAAAAACATATTAATCATTCCGCCAAGCGATCCTTTTGACGATAAGAAGTCATCAATCATCGCCTTAATCGTCATCTCGCCCTCAGGTGATAAAAAATAATCCTCACCTTTTTCTAAAATATGACCCACCGCTACTGGAATCTTTGCATCAATTGCATTTTGAATATCTGCTGATAGTAGTGTACGAATTGATTTCGTTGATAGTGTATTCTTAACTGCTTCAAATTGTCCCTCAACAATTGCTTCAACCTTTTGTTCAATTGTTGCTGGCATATTGGAAAATCCAGCTAATGTTAGCCAATCCTGAATCGTTTTATCATTTGTAAAAATCGTTTCCTCTACCTTTGTTTGAACAAATTGTTCCACCTTATCTTGAATATCTTTTGAGAAAAATTTCTTTCTAAAGGTTTCAGGTGTTAATAAATAATTCACAACTGTCAGTCCAAGTTGTTTTGCTAATTCGTCACGTCTCTTTGGAATAAGGCCAGGTGTAAATGGTACTCGCCAATTTTTAATATAAATAGCTTCATGTGGTCGAAAAAGCATTTTAATGGCTAGATGATTCGTTACACCACCGATTGCAGCTCCAATGACTGCCATAAATAATAATGTCACTAGAAAATTATCCATTAGTATCCTCTCATTTCAATTGTATTCACAATTGGCGTATTTTGTCGCCTAATGCACTCATTATAGCAGAGCAATGATTTTCGACGAAAGAAATATCTCTATTTAATTATATCTAATCATACACATCTCTACACACATTCCAACTCTTTAATGTGATAGTTGCAAAATTACCACTATCCTTGAATAATAAAACTACATATATAAGAAATGGGGTTTGGTTATGATTCAGCATTTCAGCTTTAAGCCTTTATTTGAAAATTCTCAGCTCCCGGGATGGTCTATTTCATTCTTTTATCAACGTGAACGTTATACAGCGGAGTACTTAAAAGATGGCGTTATCCAATGGAGTGGAGCTATCCCTCCAAACGAAGAGGATGTAAAAAAAATGATTCATGAGCTCATGTTGTACCATATTTACGACTAACAAAAGTATATTTTCCTGTACCCACACTGTATTAATACACATCTTTTTTACTATTTTAAACACTGCTATTATCTTAAAATTGTTTAAGTATATTGAAATTCCCTTTTTATTTTTATACATTTATGTTATTAAGTATCAAATGTTTTTTATGAAGGAGCAATTTCAATGAGTAAAGTCACTCTTTTGGATGACTTAAACGGTTATAATTCAAAAGCATTAATTCGTGCAAAAGTAAAAGAAGTTTTTTCCGAATTTTCCGCTAAAATTTTCGAGTTAGCGAATGAAGCTGACACTATTGATAGTAAAAAATTTGAGGCTCTTTCTGGCTTTAAAAGTGATTTTTACAATGAATACTGTAGTCAATTAAGAGCCTTGTTCAATTCATCTTCTAGCACTTTAGGTAAAAGACCTGTTAAGAATATCTATTTAACGTATAACGGCAAAAATTATATTTTTACACAGCAAGGTATCACAGAAAAAGCACCTGTTACCATTTCACTTTATTCAGGTGAAATACCTTTAAAAGAAACGGTGCACGATGTGGAAAAAGCGTGCTTGAAATTACGTTTTCAACAAGAATAAATAATTCAAACAGAAGGAGCCACCTCATATGAATGAGATGGCTCCTTTTTGGTTGCTAATCAATTATGCCTCGGCATAATTCGGCTTTGTGCAAGTACAAAGCCGATTCCATGACATCCGCCGGAGGCTTTAACTTCTTTCAGCGGGTGTTTGGACACCCGCTGAAAAATGATTTAAAACCGTATTCATCCCACCACCTATAGAGGTAGGAGACTTCTGCTGAAAGAAGTTAAAATAATTCATTTAAAAAAATCTGCAAGTAAAGCTCTCTTGAGATTTTTGACGTGTCGTTATATATGAGATGCATATGCTTCTTTCTCTAAACAAACTATCTTCTTTGCTCCATTTAAAGTTAGCATAACGGATTTTTATTTTCAATCATTTGATACTTGAAAATATTATTTTTTTCCAATTTACGTATTGAAATTCAAGTAAAAAAATTGATGTCAATATTTGTGTTTTGCCTGTAAATATTTTATGATTAAATCATCCAACAATTTTTTAAATCATAGGAGGTGTACACTTTGTTTACTTCCCTCATTTGGGCGGGGACAAAGGAATTATTTGGACGGAGACATATTGGAAATAACCATAAGGTTGGCGGCATTCGCCCTACTAATAATAATGACAGGATTTTTCGTTGCAACTGAATTTGCAATTGTTAAAGTAAGGACTACACGAATTGATCAATTGCTTGCAGAAGGAAATAAAAAAGCAAAGAATGCAAAACGTGTTGTTTCAGATTTAGATGAATACTTATCTGCATGTCAGTTAGGTATTACCATCACTGCTTTATTTCTAGGTTGGCTTGGTGAGCCTACATTTAAGATCATCTTGAATCCAGTGTTTGAATTTCTAAATCTGAGTGATAGTTTTACATCTGTCCTTTCATTTATTCTTGCATTCTCAATTGTAACGTTTATGCATGTAGTTATGGGGGAATTGGCGCCAAAAACATTAGCCATCCAAAAAGCAGAATTTGTCACATTAAATCTTTCTGGCCCATTAATTTTATTCCACAATATTACTTATCCAATCATTAAGCTGTTGAACGGATCTGCACGTGCTTTAACTGGTCTTTTCGGCTTAAAAATGATGTCAGAGTCAGAAGTAGCCCACACTGAAGAAGAGTTACGTATGATTTTGTCGGATAGTTTAAAGGGTGGAGAAATTAATAACGCAGAATATGAATATGTTAACAGTATTTTTGAGTTCTCTGATCGCCTTGCGAAAGAAATCATGGTCCCACGTACTGAAATCGTCGGAATTGAAAAAGAACTTACGATTAAAGAAGTTTTCGATCTAATGGGTGTTGAGCAATATACGCGTTACCCAATTATCGATGGTGACAAGGACCATATTATCGGCTTAGTCAATATGAAGCACTTGTTAACCGCGTACATTAAAGATCCAGCAAATGGCGATAAACTAGTGATTGACTATATGCAGCCGATTATTCGCGTTATGGAAACCACGCAAATTAATGATTTGCTACTTAAAATACAGCGTGAACGTATTCATATGGCCATTTTAATGGATGAATATGGCGGAACATCTGGTCTAGTTACAATTGAAGATATTATCGAGGAAATTGTCGGCGACATTCAAGATGAATTCGATGAAGATGAAATTCCAGAGGTTCAGGAAATTGCAGAAAATCATTTTATTTTAGATGCAAAGATGCTACTAGAAAATGTTAATGATATGCTAGGTACTGACATAGAAGATGATGATATTGATACAATTGGTGGTTGGTTCATGACAAAGCGCTTTGATGCGGTCGAAGGAGACAGTATTGAAGAACAAGGTTATGAATTTATCGCAAAAGAATTAGATACACACCATATTTTATACTTAGAAGTTCTGAAATTACCTGAACGTGATTTATCAAATGAAAACGATGAAGACTATAATTAAATTGCCTTGTCGTATTTGCTGTGGTACGATTAAAATCATGCTTGTATGATTCAGGCTATAAAAATGGTTTTTAGCTCACAACCTATAATGGTGGGGGCTTCTACTGATATAAAGTTAATATTTACGTAAAAAACGACTCCCTTACACGAGAAGGGGGTCGTTTTATAATGCCCGAAAATTTTGCAAGGAGGAAACAAAATGGAGCTCTATACAAATTTACGGCAAGGGGAAAAAGGTGCTTGGTTATCAATCGGTACATATATAATACTGAGCTCGATTAAGCTAACGATTGGCTATATCGGAACATCGGAAGCACTAAAAGCAGATGGACTTAACAATACAACTGATATTATCGCCTCTATTGCTGTACTCATTGGATTGCGAATTGCCCAAATACCACCTGACTCTAATCACCAATACGGGCATTTACGTGCAGAAACCGTTGCGTCGCTTGTTGCATCGTTTATTATGCTAGTTGTTGGCTTACAGGTACTTGTTAATTCGATCAAAAGCCTTTGGGAGCCAACTGGCACAGAACCATCGCTATTAACGGCCTATGTGGCAATCGGAAGTGCGGTAGTGATGTATCTTGTCTACCGCTATAATTTGGCATTATCAAAAAAAATAAAAAGTGCTGCTGTTAAAGCGGCAGCTTACGATAATCGTTCGGATGCCCTTGTAAGTATAGGTACAGCAATCGGGATTTTTGGCGCAATTTTTGGTTTTCCTATTATCGATACACTAACAGCACTGCTTGTCGCTCTTCTTATTATTAAAACAGCCGTAGAAATTTTTTGGGAGGCTGTTCAGAGTCTCACAGATGCCTTTGATATTGAAGAAGTCGAAACATTATCTGTATTAATACGTAATGTTGATGATGTAATCGAGCTTTTGGATTTTAAAGGCCGCTCACATGGCAATATGTATTTTATAGACGTGACCGTTTCAGTTGATCCTTATTTAAATGTTTTGGAAAGCCACCGCATCACTGAAGAAATTGAAAAAACTATCATGAGAGAATGTTCCTTCTGTGAGGTTCTTGTGCATATTGAACCTCATGTTGAAGTAAATCCCCCAGCAAATGACAACAAGTCTCCTACCAAATGATTGGTAAGAGACTTGTTTTTTATTTAATCGCAATATAAAGATCGACCTGCGCTTCTTGTGGGTTGGCGCAGCGTTCATCGTACAGTTCAAAGTCACCAGTGTACGTTCGTTCTACCCCTGAGTTCGCGAACCAAGCCCAGACATCCTGCCAAGCTTTCACGACAACTTCTACAAATGGACCTTTGTCAGAAGTAAATACTAAATAGTTGGCAGCTGGTACTGTTTTTACAACCATCCCTTCTGGAACTTCATCTGCAGCTAATACTTCCATTCCAAGTGTAATTGAATACTCTCCATTAACATCCGTTTCATAATCAGAATATAGACCGTATGTTACTTGGTTTACTGGATTAGATATTTGCCCTACTACATCTTGCTGATAAAAGTCTGTCCATAATTGTGGGATTTTTGCTTGAGAAGTTATTTCATTCGCATTGCTTGTTCGCGCTGAGATTCCTACGATTTGAAATGATTCTTTATGCATCACAACCGGTTCTTTTATTTCATGTGTTCGCCATCTTTTTAAGCTTGGTAAAAAAGATGCCAACATTCGGCGTGCTTCTTCTTCCGCCATTCCATCTTCCTTTAAGTGTGGCACACTAATTTCGATCATTTCTTCAACTGTCAGATTTGGCTGTTTAAACGCTCCTAATTCATAACAATATGTGCAATATTCCTGACTTTTGTGTCCTTCTTTTTCTGTACCAAGTAACGCCTCATCCACTAATGGCATTCCACAGCTTTGACAATAACTTTGCATAATTAAATCCACCCTTCGTTCTATTTGTTATGACTATAACAAAGGAAACCTGACATCTGTATGTCATTAATTGCATGGATTATTTTTCTTTATACAACTGCACAATTTCTAGTGCTCGTTTTTGCACTATCTCACTTATATGAGATGGTTCTAACACTTTTACGCGATGACCAAAGCTAAGAAGAAAACCATATAACCATTCATCCTCAGGCAGTGAAATATTAATAGTTGAACTCTCATGATCTACATGTTCAGCGCCAAATGATTCTTCTACTAATGTTGTTATTGCCACATCGAAGGACAACTTAAGGTTTACTACATTTTGAGGGTCATGCCACTTTTTATCCCATGGGAGTTCGGATAAGTTGACTTCTTTACGCTGGAAGGTCGTCACCTCTTCTTTTAAATTTTTCATTCTCGAAATTTTAAAGAAGCGAAAATCTTCTCTCCATGTGCAATAGCCATAAACATACCAAACCTTCCCTTTTTGGACTAACGTGTGTGGCTCCAATAAGCGATTTGTTATGCGACCATGTGTAGTAGAATAAGAGAAACTTACACAATGCGTGTGTTCAATTGCCTTTTTTAATAATGTAATTTGATCCTTAAAAATGACATTCGGTCCCCAAGGGCTCAGGTCAATAAATAGTTGATCAATCGATTGTTTCATTTTCTCATCAGCAATGCCTGTTAATTTTTCCAGCACTGCTTCGGCATGTGAATCTTCATATGTTGTTAGTGCACTTTTGATAGCAATAGAAAGTGACGCGAGCTCCTCCTTCGTCAGCACTTGCTTATCGACACGATAGCCATCAATTAAACTTATACCACCATTAACACCCTGTTGGCTCATAACAGGAACCCCAGCACAGCTCAGCGTTTCAATATCACGGTAAATAGTACGGACTGACACGTTAAATAAATCGGCTAGCTCCTGGGCCTTCACCTTTTTTCGATTGATTAAAATCATCGTCATCGTTAAAAGACGCTCTAATTTCATGTTTGTACTCCTCTATTTTTCTATATTAACCGCATTTTAATTACTAATCCTCTATCTATTTTAAGTATTTTTATAGTTTTATTCATTAAAAAACGACGGGCTGCTACAATGTGTAGGAACTCGCCGTTTACATATTTTTCAAGATCCGTACTATTCATTAACCTTTATACACCACTACCCTCCGTCAGCCCGTGCTTCACAGCATAAAGAGCCGCCTGAGTTCGATCCTGTACATGTAGCTTCGTGAAAATATTAGAAATATGGGTTTTCACTGTTTTTTCTGTAACGAATAAGGAGGACGCAATTTCTCGATTACTTTTCCCTTTTGTAAGCTCTGCAAGTACATCCTGTTCACGAGGCGTTAGTGGATTTAACACATGAGGCGCATTTTTAGATTCTTGACGGTCCATTTCAAGAGTCGTTGTTGCTTCTGGATGTAATGTATTTTCACCTCGCATAATACGACGAATAGACAATACCAATTCATCAGGCTCAATATCTTTTAACTGATACCCTGCTGCTCCAGCCTCCATAGCTGGCACCACATGATCACGGTCTGAAAAGCTTGTAAGCATTAAAATTTCTATTTGTGGAAACTTAGCTTTAATGCGCTTCGTTGCCTGAATACCATCCATTTCAGGCATTACTAAGTCCATGAGTATAATATCTGGCTGTATACTTTCTGCTAAAGCTACTGCCTCCAGTCCATTTTTCGCTTCTCCTACAACTTCAATATCTTTTTGTGTTTTTAAGAAAAATAATAATCCACGACGCACAACATGATGGTCGTCTGCGATTAATACACGTATCATTCTTTCCCCCCCTTAATATGGTAAGCGGATTAACAGCTCTGTTCCTCTTCCAAGTTCACTTACCCAGTCAGCTGTACCACCAACTGATTTTGCACGATCCTTTATAGATTGCAAGCCCATTGAAAGTAGCTTCGTGTTGTTATCGATGACGAAGCCTCGTCCCTCATCACGAATAACAAGTAAAATATCCGTAGAAGTAACCGTAATATAAAGTGCCACTTCCAGCACACCAGCATGACGACGAACATTATTAAGTGCTTCTTGAGCTACTCGAAATAATGTTTCTTCGATCCGTGATGGAAATTGCAGTACACCTGAGACTGTTACATGAAGCTTCAAGCCAAGCATTTCAGCATACACTTTTATCGCTTCAAGCAAACCATTTTCTAATCCTTTTGGACGAAGCTGCCAAATAAGAGCACGCATTTCTGTTAAGGCATCCTGTGTTAAATGCTGAATCTCTTTAAATGTTTCCTTAACATCACAATCATTCGTCATCTCAATACCAGCTCTCGCAGTTAAAGTAACTGAGAAAAGTAACTGGTTTACAGAATCATGTAAATCTCTAGCTAGACGGTTACGCTCCTTTACAAGTGCCATCTCTTGCTCCTGTTTTGTCAGTAAAATTCGCTTAATAGCTGACCCCATCTGAAATGCAACCGATTCAAGTAATGCTAGCTCTTCCTCTGAAAAACGCACGGTATCCTTTGTTGCAACATTTAAGACACCAAAACGCTCTTGTCCAGATTGAAGTGGCACTGTTGCGTGATGTGTAATGCCCTCGTGATCACCTACATTTGCTGATATTGCGCTTTCAATTCGTTGACACTCAATAATATTAGAAGCTTTTTTTAATTCCTCATTACGATAACGAGAAACACACCAGCAGCCTCCTTTTTCTAAATAATGGCAACCTTTATACGCCAATGCCTCCGGTAAATTTTCATGGACAACAAGCTCTGACCGCCCTTTTTCATCGATAAAAAAAATCCAGCCTGTTTCAAAATTTGTGCCATTTAAAAACTTCACAAGTGCTCCCTTTAACATCGTCACTATTTCAGTTTCTTCATTTAATAACTCTGCAATTTCTTTTAAAATACTAATATTGGAATGCTCATTTTCCCTCACAAAAACACCTCTTCTTCGGCATTACTAATTTTATGATAACATTTCAAAGTCTGGAACGTCTGCCTCAGCCATTCATACTTTAGTCTGAAATTCATAAGAAAAGTATTTAGCTTATCTTTGTTAAGGTAATTTACTTCTAAAACTAGAACAACTATAATCGAACAAGTACATGGTTATAATAAGGGGAGAATTTATATGTCTAAAAAAGTGGAAAATGGCTTATTATTTATTTGGATTGTCTCTGTCGTTGCTACACTAGGTTCCTTATACTTTTCTGAAATTCGTCATTATGAACCTTGTAAAATGTGTTGGGTCCAACGGATTTTCATGTATCCAATTGTCATTATGACTACTATTGCCTTTATTCAAAAAAATGCACGTATTGCTGTAACAACTGCTGTTTTTGCCATTATGGGCGGCAGTGTATCACTATACCATTATGGAATTCAAAAGCTTAGTTTCTTAGCTGAATCTGCACCTGCTTGTGGCGCTGTTTCATGCACAGGACAATATATTAATTGGCTAGGTTTTATTACAATACCATTTTTAGCGTTAACTGCTTTTATTTTAATTGCAGGGGCAAGCTTCTATTTAATGAAAGCTAGTAAAACAACAAATTAATTAAGGGGCCGTGTTCTAAGTAGGAATACGGTCTTTTCTACGGAGGAAGATATATGTTTCATTATGAAATAAATACTAATAATTTGACGGTCGAGGACCTATTACGCAATCATTGGCGACTCGGTAAAAAACTGGTCCATGAATTGCGAATGGCAAAAGCTATCACAACAGTTGACGGAGAGCCTATTCAATGGAAAGATCCACTACAGGCAGGAACTATTATAAAATTTACATTTCCTATTCCACCATCTAATTATCAACCGACACCGGTTTGTGCTATAGATGTTGTCTATGAGGATGATCACTGCTTGATCGTTTCAAAACCAAAAGGTATGTCGACCCATCCAAATGATGCACGTGATACCCATACTTGTATGAATCATGTTATGGCACACATTAAAGAACAAGGTGGTACTTATGCAGAGCATGTGCATCGATTAGATAGAGGGACACAGGGTTTGTTACTTGTTGCAAAGCATCCACTGGCTAAGTCAATTTTTGATCGTATGATAGAAGAAAAATCTATAATTCGAACTTACGCAGCAGAGGTACAAGGAAATCTACGTTCTTCATCAGGTACAATCGCCGAATCAATCGGAAAAGACCGACACCATGCAACAAGACGTGTTGTTTCAAAAACTGGACAACATGCAGTAACACACTATGAGGTTGTCGCTCGCTATAAAAATTCTTGTGTTGTCCATTTAATTCTAGAAACGGGTAGAACACATCAAATCCGTGTACATTTAGCACATATCGGTCATCCGATTATTGGTGATACGATGTATGGCGCAAGAGAAACTGCAAGTGGTGACTATGAACTCCATGCCATTCAATTGGAATTCGAGCATCCATTTTTAAATAAACAAATCGTTGTAAAAGATCAGAAGTAATTACCGCACTGCACGTCCCATTGTTAGACATTAGCTAACAATGGGACGTGCAGTTTTTTTATGCCTTTAGTTAAAGTCTTTTTACTTAAAATCGGCTCATCACATAACGTGTGGTTGATTTCCGTTCCGACTGGGCGCTTTGGTGCTGTCGCTTCGCTTTCGCACAGACAAAACATTTGCCGCTACCGCTTCGCTTTCGCGCAGATAAAACATTTGTTGCTGCCGCTTCGCTTTCGCGCAGATAAAACATTTGTTGCTGTCGCTTCGCTTTCGCACAGATAAAACATTTGCCGCTGCCGCTTCGCTTTCGCACAGATAAAATATTTGCCGCTGACACTTCGCTTTCGATCCCCAAGGAGTCGCCCAGCCTCCACTCCAATCAACTTATATACAAGGCATATATCTTAATACTTTTGGTAAAGAGCCTAATAATTCTATAAAAGTATAAATATATCATTTACCATTTCTTCGTTTATTTTTTACAGTAAATTTAATATGCATTTCCATTATTGGTAATGACGATGGATTTCTTTCATGATAGAATAGAGTAAATTGTCAGTCATCTGACATATTATGAGGAGGAATTTATTGATGAAATGGGTTAAAAGCATTGCTGCAACAACTCTAGCTGCAAGTTTACTAGCTACACCCGGTTTTGCTGCACACGCTGCAGAAACAACACCAACAGCTAAGAAGGATGATTTCAAGTTAACAATTCTACACTCTAATGATACGCATGCACACGTTGAAGCTGCTCCACAGCGTGCAACAAAAGTAAAAGAACTTCGTGCTGCAAATCCAAACTCACTTCTTTTAGATGCTGGTGATGTTTTCTCTGGTACTCTCTACTTCAATCAATTTTCTGGAGAAGTTGATATGAAGTTAATGAACTCTATGGGCTACGATGCAATGGTATTTGGTAACCATGAGTTCGATTTAGGCTCAAGCCCAGAAGGACATGCTGCACTTGCGAAATTTGTTAAGGGAGCAGATTTCCCATTACTAGGGGCTAACTTAGATTTCTCAAAAGATTCTTTATTTGACGGGTTACAATTCCAAACAGTTACAAAAGACTTTGAAAAAGGTAAAATTTATAACGGTATTATTAAAGAAGTCGATGGTGAAAAAGTAGGTATTTTCGGTTTAACAACTGAAGAAACACCTTCCATTTCAAGCGTTGCTAATGTTCAATTTGCAAACTATATTGACTCTGCGAAAAAAACAGTAGCAGAATTTGAAAAACAAGGTGTGAACAAAATTATCGCACTAACACATTTAGGCTTTGATGATTCAAAAGATTTCGATAACGATCAATTACTAGCTTCAACTGTAGAAGGTATTGATGTAATCGTAGGTGGTCATACACATACAAAATTAGACAAGCCTGTGAAAGCAGAAACATCATTCAAGGATCCTACAATTATCGTTCAAACAGGTCAATATAGCGAAAATTTAGGTGAACTAGATTTAACATTCAACGATAACGGTGCAGTTGTTGACTATTTTGGTCAATTACATGCTTTAAATGATAAAGAAAAACCAGTAGCAGCAGATCCAGAGGCAGCTAAACTTTTAGCTCCATATTCTGAAAAAATTACTGCAGTTAAACAACAATCAACAGGCAATACTGCTGTGTCGACACTAGATGGCAAACGTGGTCTTTGGGGCGTACGTGCTGGCGAAACTAATCTTGGTAACTTAATTACTGATGGTATGCTTGCGGGTGCAAAGAAAATTGATCCAGAAGTACAATTTGCATTCCAAAATGGCGGTGGTATCCGTGCAAGTATTGACACAGGAGATATCACTGTTGGTGAAGTCATGACAGTTATGCCATTCGGTAATGCGCTTGGTATCGTAAAATTAACGGGTGCCGAAATCTACGAAATTGTAGAACATAGTGTAAAAGAGTTCCCGAAAGAATTCGGTGGCTTCTTACACTTCTCAGGTTTACAAGTAGAGTTTGATGGCAAAGCACCAGCTGGTAAACGTGTAAAATCTATTAAATTAAATGGTAAAGAGCTAGATAAAGCAGCATACTATAAAGCTGCAACAAATACATTTACTGCTAAAGGTGGAGACGGCTACGAAACACTTGCAAAAGTATATGCTGATGGTCGTGTAAGTGAACCTGGTACAATTGACTATGAAATGTTTATCCAACACTTAGATACACTGAAAAAAGTTGATCCAAAAGTAGAAGGTCGTATTATTGCCACAATTCCATTTACGGATATTGCAAAAGGTTCGGAAACAGAAGGCTATGTTCGTGATCTTTATTACCGTGATTTAACAAAAGGTACTTCTGCAACAACATATTCACCAAACGCAAACTTAACTCGTGCTCAAGCTGCATCATTTATCTCACGTGCATTACATCTTGAAGCTAAAGGTCAAGCAACATTCACGGATATTGCTAAATTAAATCCTGCAACACAAAAAGAAATTACAGCACTTGCTGAGGCTGGAATTGTACAAGGTGTAAATGGTAAATTCAATCCTGATGCAAAAGTAACTCGTGCTCAACTTGCATTAATGTTTGCTCGTGCATACGACCTACAACATGATGCAAAAACTGGTTTAAAAGCTGATTTCAGTGATATTTCTAAATACGACGCTGAAACACAAAATGCTATCGCACTTATGAAAGACTTAAAGATTGTTAGCGGCGCAAACGGCAAATTTATGCCTGGTAACAACGCTACACGTGCACATATGGCAAAAATGCTTTCTAACTACATTCCTTATGTAAAAGAATCTAAATAATATTATTAAGAATCCCGCTTCTCTAATTAGAGAGCGGGATTTCTATTAGAAATTAAATTTAAAATGATCTGGGTCCTGCCCAAATCGTTCATTGCGATTTAACGCAGCCATTTTATCCATTTGCGCTACTGTTAATTCGAAATCGAAAACCTGTGCGTTTTCCTCAATACGACTAGGTGTAACAGATTTCGGAATAACAAGTGTATCATTTTGTAAATGCCAGCGAAGCACTACCTGTGCAGCTGTCTTCCCTATTTCGCGCCCAATTTCCATAATCGTTGGATGATCAAGGACACCACCACGACCTAATGGAGACCATGCCGTAACAGCAATTCCATGCTCGCTACAATATGCTCTTAATGCGTCTTGCTGTAGATATGGATGCACCTCTACTTGGTTAACCATTGGTGCAATATTTGCTTTGGCTAATAACTTTTGCAAATGATGCTCATGGTGATTTGAGACACCTGTTGCACGAATTAATTTTTCATCATATAAACGTTCAATTGCTCTATACGTTTCTTCAAATGTTTCTGGTACTGCCCAATGAGTTAAATATAAATCTAAATAATCCATATTTAACTTTTTCAATGAGACTTCAAATGCTCGTAATGTTTCATCATAGCCTTGGTCATTATTCCAGACCTTTGTCGTCACAAAAATATCCTCACGTTTAACGCCTGAATGACGAATAGCTTCGCCCACCTCAGCCTCATTACCATAAAGAGAAGCCGTATCAATAGCTCGGTAGCCAAATTTAAGAGCTATATCAATGGCATTCAAAGTTTCATCACGCTCTGTCATTTTATAGACACCTAAGCCAAAGCGAGGCATTTCCACACCATTTGCTAACGTTTTTGTTGAATGTAAATTCAAAAATAACAACCCCTTTCTTTTCCTAGTTCCATTATACAAAAAATTGGTTTTAAGAAATATAAGGAAAATTTTCGGGGCAATTTCTTATTGTTTTTTTGCTTTCTCTTCAAGATCATCTACTTGGATAGGATCTGGAATTCGATCGTCTTCCGCAAGCTCCAGACCATCACGTAAATGCTCCATTTGCTTTCCTAAATCCTTTAAATCTTGAAAGTTTCTAGCCATTGTACCGTTTTCGATATTCGGAACCTTTTTTTCCATTATCATCACCTCTCTTATAGTTTTCCCGAAATAGTTATTTCTGAACCATTTCTGACATATTTTATTCCGCTATGTCGTTTCATTTTTATAGTAGATAGGCTATACTAAGTGGAGATGTCTTTATAAACATGAGGAGGGTTCTTCCATGAGTTTACTATTAATTATTGGTGTAACTGTAGCGTTCTTAGCTGCTATTTTCACTGCTGGTTACGAAGGCGACTACAGAGCAGACAAATAATACCTCAAGAAATCACTAAGCATGCATATGCTTAGTGATTTTCTTTTTTTTGAGAAGGATCTCGTCAGTTACTTCTCTTTTTTTGGAACAATATAATTACTTGACTTTCAACACTTTATAAAATAAACTTACTTACATAAAGTAACTTAATAATTAAATACAACTTATATTTGGAGGTAATCTACTATGCATTTTCATGAAAAACCTAACACATATGTTACAAATGTTGAAATTAAAGTGAGTGATTTACAACGTTCATTAACTTATTATCAGAAGGTAATTGGCTTTAAAGTTTTACATCAGGAATCTCATAAAGCAACTTTAACAGCAGATGGCAAAACGGCTTTACTAACAATCGTCCAACCCGAAACAGTGGAAGAAAAAACGAGCTTAACAACTGGACTCTATCACTTTGCAATTTTATTGCCTACTCGTCGTGATTTAGCCAATATCATTTCTCATTTCCATAACAACGGCGTGTACTTCGGAGCATCCGACCATGATGTAAGTGAAGCATTATATTTAAATGATCCTGATAAAAACGGCATCGAGGTTTATGTTGATCGCCCTGAAAGTGAATGGACTTGGCATTTCGACCAAGTTCATATGGTTACTGAACCTCTTAAAATTTACTCTATATTAGAGGAAGGTGATGGTAGATGGAATGGTCTGCCTACTAATACGGTTATGGGGCATATTCATTTATCAGTATCTAATTTAGCTGCCGCAGAGGAATTTTATACAAAGGGATTAGGATTTGAGGTTGTCACTCGCTACGGTGCACAAGCATTATTTATCTCAACTGGCCGCTATCACCATCATATCGGTTTAAACACTTGGCACTCTGAAAACGCATCAAAGCTTGGTGAAAATATGGTTGGCTTAAAAACATTTTCACTGCGTCTAGACAATGAAGAACAAGCAGCAACAATAAAAGAAAATCTTCGTGCAATTGGTGCACCGGTTACTAATATAGATGGAGGATTCCAAACAGAGGATCCAGCAGGTAATGTTGTTTTATTGAAATTTTAAAAGTGGTGCGGGTCTTTCCGTCAGTCAGTTTGAGGATTGTATCCGTCGCTTGACGTGCTTTCCGTCGCTTGACGGGCTTTCCGTCACTTGACGGGTTCTTTCCGTCGCTTGCGAAGTTCTTTCCGTCACTTGACGGGTTCTTTCCGTCGCTTGACGGGCTTTCCGTCGCTTGACGGGTTCTTTCCGTCGCTTGCGAAGTTCTTTCCGTCACTTGATGGGTTCTTTCCGCCGCTTGACGGGCTTTCCGTCGCTTGACGGGTTTCCTTCCGTCGCTTGACGGGTTCTTTCTGTCGCTTGCAAAGTTCTTTCCGTCGCTTGACGGTTTCTTTCCGTCGCTTGCGATGTTCTTTCCGTCGCTTGACGGGCTTTCCGTCGCTTGCGGAGTTCTTTCCGTCACTTGCGATGTTCTTTCCGTCACTTGCGATGTTCTTTCCGTCGCTTGACGGGTTCTTTCTGTCGCTTGCGGAGTTCTTTCCGTCGCTTGACGGGCTTTCCGTCACTTGACGGGTTCTTTCCGTCACTTGACGGGTTCTTTCCGTCGCTTGCGATGTTCTTTCCGTCGCATGTAGAAATAAAATTTAAAAATTTCACATCAGAAAAGCGCGAGAAATCAATGTTTCTAAATTGATTTCCCGCGCTTTTGAGGTTTTGACCAGTTATGTCTCAGCCTCTTTTTAATTTAACCCTGGGTATCCCTGTTGACGCAACGCTTCATAAATAACAATTGCTGCTGTATTCGATAAATTAAGTGAACGTACATGGTCACTCTGTGGAATGCGTAAGCACATTTCTCGACGCTCATACGCAAAATCCTTTGGCAGGCCAGTCGTTTCTTTTCCAAACATAAAGTAAATATCACGATCTTTATCACTAAAATCATGTGTCGTAAATGGCTCTTCACTATATGTCTCAATTAAATAAACGTCGCCATTTTTTGATGCCTCTAAAAAATCTTCTAGTGAATCATGATACACGACATTAACACTATGCCAATAATCCAAGCCCGCACGCTTTAGCATTTTATCGTCTGTAGAAAAGCCTAGAGGGCGGATTAAATGTAATGAGGTATTTGTTCCAGCACATGTGCGTGCAATATTTCCTGTATTCGCTGGAATTTCTGGTTGATATAAAACGATATGCAATGGCATAACGATACACTTCCTTAACTGAAAAATTGTAAACCTTTGTTAATCTCAACGAGTACTTCCTCGTCTTGTTCTTTTACTTTTGCTTCAAGTAATGCAGATTGTGCCTGCTCCCCGCCGATTTTACCTAAAGCCCACGCTGCCGTTCCTCGAATAACAGGTCGTTCGTCCTTTTTAAGAAGTGCTACTAAATCTGGTACAGCCGCTTCCTCTTTAAAATGTGCAAGTGCCAAAATAGCATTGCGTTGAATAGGCTTCTTCCCCCGCCATGAACCTGAGACATGTCCAAACTTTTCTTTAAAGTCACGATTTGAAATCGTTAAAAGTGGCACTAGTAGTGGCTTTGCTAGCTCTGGATCAGGCTTAAATTCCTCGTGTATCCAGTTAATCTTTCCTTTATTTTTTGGACATACGGTCTGGCACGTATCACAGCCATACAAACGATTACCAATATGACTACGAAACTCATCAGGCAATGTTCCTTTCGTTTGCGTTAAAAAGGCTATACAACGTTGAGAATTTAGCTGTCCCCCTTCGATTAACGCACCTGTTGGACAAACATCTAAACATAAACGGCAATCTC
Source organism: Lysinibacillus sp. RS11 (assembly GCF_042019215.1). NCBI lineage: Bacteria > Bacillati > Bacillota > Bacilli > Caryophanales > Bacillaceae > Lysinibacillus > Lysinibacillus sp. RS11. The sequence goes on from NZ_CP168124.1 coordinate 4,106,464, forward strand.
CACATTCATCCTCCATAGGCTTATCAGGTGCGAAGGGTATATTCGTAATAAGCTCTCCCAAATAGACATAGGAACCAAACTCAGGCGTAATAATCGAGCAGTTTTTCCCGCCCCAGCCTATTCCTGCGCGTTCCGCTACTGCCCTATCCACAAGTGCACCTGTATCCACCATTGATTCAATGCGTACACCTTCTATTCGCGCTTCAAGCCAAGCAGATAATAATTTTAGTCGCTCACGTAATGCTGTATGATAATCGACACCCCATGAAGCGCGGCAAAAAATCCCACGCCTTGCTCCCTTCTTGCCAACAGGTGCATTTTGCATACGCGACGGATAGGCTACAGCTATCGCCACAATACTTTCTGCTCCCTCCAACAATTGTAGGGGTTCGGTACGTTTTTCAATATCGCTTTCTTCAAAGCCCGACTGATAGCCAAGCTCTTGTTGGCGGCGCAGTCGATTTTTTAATTCTGTAAATGGAGCTGCTGTTGTAAAGCCAATTTTATCTACACCAATGGACATTGCATACGCCACAAATTCACGTTGTAGGTCATGTATGTTCATTTTATTTCCAACTCCTTACATGGTACAATAATTGAAATAAACAAAGTAGGTGATGTTTTATGGAAATTTCAATTAATCAATCTCTATTGACACAACATCCCGAGCTAAAAATCGGCATTATTCATTATACCAAAATTGTCGTTGCAGAATCGCCTCAAATGATTAAAGGCCGCATGCAATTGTATCAGGAAAATCTCTATTTAGAAATGCAAGATAATCCTGTAACACAACGTGACGGTATCGCAGAATGGCGACAATTATGGAAAAAACTTGGCGCTGATCCTAATCGTTATCGTCACTCAGCAGAAAGCTTAATGCGCAGAATTAGTAAGCAAAATTATTTAACACCGCTTCACTCTGGTGTTGATTTAAATAACTTCTTCTCCTTGCAATATGAAATTCCGGTAGGCTTATATGATACAGCTAAACTAAAAGGGAATATAGACATTGCACTTGGCAACGAGGAAACTGGCTATGAGGGCTTAAATGGGCGTTTTAATTCATTAAAAAATATCCTCTATAGCGGTGATGCTGAAGGAGCATTTGGGTCACCATTTGTCGATTCTAAACGTACGTCTGTTTCAGAAGAAACGACTGAGGCTCTACATATTTTCTACCTTCGCCCATCACTGTCAGAAGAAAATGCGGAAGAACTTCTTGCATCTGCTGGCAAAATGTTTAACCAAATTCATGGCGGCGATTATAAAATAGCCTTATTATCAAACGCAGCACCATCTACTACATTGTAAAAGGACGTGTTTTCATGATTAATCTTGCAGAAGCCGTTAAGCTAAAAAGTATTTTATCAAAAAAAATTCAGGAGCTTGTTAGCGAATTACATCGTAGCGCTTTCGTAACTATTGAAAAAGGACAAGCACCCAAAACAAGTAATCGTGCAATGAACGTAATTGAAGCTGAATTAGCTCAAGTACGTCTCGATGTTCGTACATTGGATCGTTTAGTATATGAAGCAAATATAAAAAACTCAGTAGACTTTAAAGGCGGAAAACTAGCTTTAGTTGAAGCGATTGAGCTCGCAACTCAACTTCGTGCAGATGCCGAACTTTGCAAACATTTTAGTATGCACGAAAAAGAGAGTTTACGCATGGGTTATGGTGAAAATACAATGCTTTATGAAATTGCTATGTATGAACCAGATGAGTACCGTGAACGTGCGATTACACTTGAAAAAGATGCACATAAATTATCGAATCTTATCAATGCAAAGAATTATAGTGTTGAAATCAATTTCGATGATTCACGTTACTTCTAATCAGGTCGTAAAATACTGCAATAAAAAAGCATCCTTTTTGAACTGTACCCCAATTGTGTTTAACAATTGGGGATGTAGCTCATTTAGAGATGCTTTTTGTATTACTTTGTTAAATCATAATTAAATTCAAATTTTCCTGAATCGATATCAGTAAATAGACTAGTTACCTTATAATTAGAATCCGTATATGAATGAGTGCTTTTCTTCTGCTCAGCTAAATTAATTGATTCACTGAATTTATCTAAATCTAATCCTAGTACTTGAGTAACTAATACAGCAGAAGTTATTCCTTCCTCCCATTGATTTCCCTCTTCGCTTCTTTCTTTTGCTGGAAGTCCTTCTACAGAAACATTATAGCCAATTATTTTTTTATCCTTATTATATTTAGCAACTAATTTGTAATGGCCTTCATATTTTTTAAAATCAGCATCAAATAGGATTTGTGAGAAAATATCTTTCTCTTTATTTAGTTCACTAGTTATTGGTTCTGTAATCTTCACTAATTCTACTTCTTGAACCTGTTTAAATGCATCAACGCTAGCATTGTATTCTTTAGCAAACTTTTCAACTGTAGCTTTTGTTTCAGAATCAACTTCTTCAAATTTTACAGAAACGACTTTCTCTTCCTTTACGACCTCTTCTTTTTTTACATTTTCTTCTTTTTTCTTCTCTGTTCCTTCTCCAGAACATCCAACTAGCATAACGGCTAGTAGTAATAATAAAACTTTCTTCATTACCTTAATTCCCTCCAAATGCATATCCTTTATAATTGTACGTTATTAGATTTAACGAAACAGAATTATAGCGCGAAAATCCCTAAATTAACATTTCGTATAACCTTATTACAATTCTTACAAATTAAGGTGTTTATTACTACCATAATCATTCGTCATTTTTCGACATTTTATAAAATTAAGGGATTTATGTTGCTTATTGAACTAACTAACACTGGTATTTTTTAAAAGTCCAAATGCTATTATAATTAAATTAGCATTTATATGCTATCGAAGTAATACAAAAAAATTACTTTTACAAATAGACAAAAACCCCCCATCATGAACAGCATCTCCAATCATTAGTTAGTGTCAAACAATTGAGGTGTAGTTCATCACGAAGAGGTCTCTATAGGATTTATTCAATTAAAGCTCCTGTTTTAGTTTATAATTTAAGTTTCGCTTGGCGGAATTATTCCCCAAACAAGTAGAACAAAGAATACTAATCCAATTAAAAAGAAGATAAATGAAGCAGTAAATACTGGACCTATTGTATAAGTGAAGCGTTCTCTTTTCTGAATAATACCTGTTCTCCCACTAACTTGTGAAGCAAATAACCTAGACATTGCTCCACCACTACTTGAAAAGTAAAACGTTCCTCCAGCAAAAGCCATACCAGTAAAAAACATTACTTCGATGAATCTTACAGAGAAAAATGAGGCAATAAAATACGTAATAATAACTTCTAGAATAAATGTCACTATCATCACAGTTATATTTTTCCTACTCATATAATCCCTCCTACTCTTCAGATTTAATGTTCCTTACTATGTATACGATTGAGTTGAATCAAAGTTCCATCTTTTACTAAATTAGCCAGTTCTTTTTTGAAATTTCCAGCAAATATTTTGCTAGTCGTTTAAATTCAAGATTTGCTTTTGCTGAAATTTTAAGGTGGGAGTCTTGTACTTGACGCTTTGCTTTCGGTACAGATAAATTATTGCCCGTTAATACGGGGTAAATGAAGGCTTTTCATATCACTTGAAACTGTATACAATAGATTTATGGGGTCGATGAGACTTCATATTGAATTGGATGTGCTGTTTTCAAAACTAGCTTTTGGTGCTAACTTAACTAAACCAATGACAAGTTACCTGTTACTGTATGACCAATGACTAATAACCAACTATAAGCAATGGCCATACTCAAACAACTTACAATTATTTGAAAACGCCATCCAAATAGCTCTCTTACATCTTGTGTGTAGGAGAGCTTTTTAAAAGGTGCGGTAGAAAGACTAAATTTAAAATAAAATCAATTTATTAGACCATTGTTTATGGTATGAAAACCCCTAATAAAAGCATTCTTTAACTCTCTTCCACCTCATGTGAAGGAGAGTTTTTTCATGTCTATTTGTTCACTAACATGTACACAATGGATATATGTAAAGAAAGGGGTTAAACAATGACAAAACAACATGATTCAACAAACGAGCATGACATGACTTTGACAAATCGACAAGGGCACCCTATTACTAACAATCAGAATATACGAACTGTCAGTAATCGTGGACCTGCAACACTTGAAAACTATGATTTTATAGAGAAAATAAGTCACTTTGACCGTGAAAGAGTTCCTGAGCGTGTTGTACATGCCCGAGGTGCAGGGGCACATGGCTACTTTGAGACATACGGTGTTGTTGGGGATGAGCCTATTTCTAAGTATACAAGAGCAAAAGTATTTCAGGATAAGGGGAAGCAGACGCCAGTTTTTGTGCGCTTCTCAACAGTTATTCACGGCAGCCATTCACCGGAAACATTACGTGATCCACGAGGCTTTGCTGTAAAGTTCTATACTGAGGATGGTAACTGGGATTTAGTCGGCAATAATTTAAAAATCTTCTTTATCCGTGATGCCATGAAATTCCCTGATATGATTCACGCTTTTAAGCCTGATCCCATTACAAATATTCAAGACGTCGAACGTTTTTTTGATTTCTGTGCAAGCTCTCCAGAAACCTTCCATATGGTGACATTCGTTTATTCGCCTTGGGGTATTCCAGCTAACTATCGAATGATGCAAGGTTCTGGTGTTAATACGTATAAATGGGTTAATAGTGAAGGTAAAGCGGTATTAGTAAAATACCATTGGGAGCCACTACAGGGCATTAAAAACTTAACACAAAAAGAAGCGGAAGAAATCCAAAAGAAAAACTTCAATCATGCCACACAGGATTTATACGACGCGATTAAAAACGGTGATTATCCTGAATGGGAATTAAACGTACAAATTATGGAGGATGGGCCACATCCCGAGCTCGATTTTGATCCACTAGATGATACGAAGCTTTGGCCTAATGATCAATTCCCATGGTATCCAGTTGGTAAGATGGTGTTAAATAAAAATCCAGAAGATTATTTTGCTGAGGTTGAACAGGCTGCTTTCGGTACAGGTGTGCTTGTGGACGGATTGGATTTCTCGGATGATAAAATGTTACAGGGTCGTACCTTCTCTTACTCTGATACACAGCGTCATCGTGTAGGTGCGAACTATTTACAGCTTCCTATCAATGCTCCTAAAAAACGAGTAGCAACCAATCAAAACGGTGGTCAAATGATGTACAAGCGTGATTTGGCTCCAGGGCAAAATCCTCATATTAACTATGAGCCGTCGATGTTAAATGGTTTAAAGGAAGCTACTCAAACAGCTAAGGAATATACACCACTAGTGGAAGGCAATCTCGTTAGGGAATCCATTGATCGTCAAAGTAATACGAAGCAAGCTGGAGAAACATATCGCAATTTTGAACAGTGGGAGCGAGATGAACTGCTTGAAAATTTAATTCGTGATTTATCAGTTTGTAATATAGCCATCCAAGAAGCAATGATTTCATTAGCGGAAGAAGCAGATGAAGAATACGGTCGTTTGTTAAAAGAAGGAGTACAAAAAGCCCGAAATGATTCATCTTCATCTAAGCCGCTTGGTAATATTGATGGTGATGAAGCCCCTAAAGAAGCTATAGATAAAGGCCATGGCGCAGAGCCGTATTAATATTCAAAATAAAACGCTCAGCACAATATTACGTGCTGAGCGCTTCTTTTAATGCACACCAGGCAGAATCTTCAGTACCTTTTCCTGTGCATCTAAAATTGCATCTACGCCTAATGGAATTGCAATATTCGTTGAATCATGGCCAATTTTAAAGCCAGCTACAACCGGAACTCCTAAATCCGTAAAATAATCCTTCATTAAAGCAAGTAATGCCGCTTCATCCGCTCCTGTTTGCGTAAAGGAACCAATAACAACACCGGCTAACTGCTCAAGCTTTCTCGCCTGCTTTAATTGCTGCAGCATCGCATCGATAGTTGGAATAGTTTCTCCAAGCTCCTCAATCAATAAAATTCGACCTTCCGTACTAACTTCAAATTTTGTACCTAATGTGTTAAGGAGGCGACGTAAATTTCCACCAATAATCTCACCGCGAGCTACACCAGGTACAATCGTTGTTAATGGGGAAATATCCTCCGTATACTGTAATTCCATCGGAGAAAATAGCTGTAAAAACATTTTCTTTGATAAATCATCTATTCTTCCCACAGACATAAGTAACGGTCCATGAAACGTCACTAAATTAGCATATTCGTTAATCGCGCAATGTAAATATGTAAGATCAGAAAAGCCCCAGAAGACTTTTGGATTTTCCTCAAGTAGTCCGTAGTCAATCTTTTCCGCAATGCGTGCAGAGCCATAGCCCCCCTTAACACAAAAAATTGCCTTCACCTCTGGATTTCTCACCATTTCATGAAAATCAGCTAGACGTTCTTCGTCGCTACCTGCTAGATAATCATGCTTTGCCTGAATGGTATCCCCAATTATATAGTTTAGCCCTAATTCTTCAAGAAAGGCTATAGCATCTCCTAGCTTTTCAGGCTGTGCTGGACTAGATAAAGCCACAAGACCTACTGTGTCGCCCCTTTGTAAATGTGGTACGGTGCTTTTTCACCTTAACCCCTCCTATAAGTTTTTCTTATTCTAGCATATAGAAACTATTGTAGCATTGATTAATGGCGAAGCTAATATCTATGACAGCTAAATTCCTGGGTGAATGCTCCTTCTTTGGCGGGCTATTCACAACTTTAGCTGCTCTATCCATGATTTTGCCAGTTCTATCCACGATTTTGCCTGTTCTATCCACGATTTTGCCTGTCCTATCCACGACTTTGACTGTCCTATCCGTCGCTTTGAGGATTCCTTCCGTCGCTTTGGCCATTCTATCCGTCACTTCGCTGGTCCTATCCGTCGCTCCGATTCTTCTATCCGTCGCCCTGACTTCAATCCATCACTAGAGTTCTTCTACCAGACGCTTTCGCCCCCTATCCATCACTCTATCCGCCTCTTCAAATACAAAATAAATAAGCGTAGACTTTAAATAATATAAAGTCTACGCTTATTTTTTATTTTGTTCCGCCGTATATAACCGTTACATTTGAATGGTTTAATAATTGACTTGCTGGGAAATCTTCCGTCACAATACCACTTTTTAATTTTTCGATAGCTTCTAGTTTCTTCTCACCAAATGCAATCAACACGATTTCTTTCGCATTCATAATAGAGTGAATGCCCATTGTAATAGCATGTGTTGGTACATCTTTGAAGTCATCAAAATAAATTGCATTTTCAGTACGTGTAGATTCAGTTAGCTCTACAATATTAGTTAGTGAATCAAAAGGTGTGCCCGGTTCATTAAAGCCAATATGTCCGTTTACGCCAATACCCAGAAGCTGTAAATCAATTCCTCCCGCTTCCTTGATGCGAGCATCGTATGCTACACACTCAGTATCTAACTCCTCAGCCTTACCATTTGGTAAATGTATATTTTCTTCCTTAATATCCACATGATTGAATAAATTCTCATGCATGAATGTCCAATAGCTTGCTGGACTTGATTGATCGAGACCAACATATTCGTCTAAGTTAAAAGTAATAACGTCGCTAAAAGATATAGTTCCAGCTTGTTGGCGTTTCACTAATTCCTTATACATCCCAACAGGAGAACCACCCGTTGCTAATCCTAAAATACTTGCCGACTTCACTTGTAATTGCTTAGTGAAAATATCCGCTGCTACTTCGCTCATTTCATCGTAAGAATTTACTTCTATCCATGTCATTTTAGTTGTCATAGTCATATATATACCTACCTTGTAATCTTTATTATTAACTAAATTGGTAAATAGTTCACTAAATAGTAGCTAACACTTTAATTTTACTAGTTATCCACCTATTTTTCTATTATTTTCTTTTTGAATATTATACGTGTATTCCCAAGCCATTTCGGTTATGTTATTTAATAAGGAAGTGAGGCGATTTAATGAATTCACAAATACAGCAATATTTGAAACACCTTCTTTTTCAAGGACCTTTAACTGAGCCGTCTATTAAACTACTTGGTCAATTACAAACAAGACATTTATACACCATCCCGTATGAAAACTTGGATGTTGCCTTGAAACAAGACATCTCCTTCTCAATTCCTGATATTTTTCAAAAAATAATTGTTCACAAACGTGGAGGCAATTGCTTTGAGCTAAATATTTTATTTAGCTGGCTACTTCGTGAACTCGGATTTTCTGTGACCAATCGCTACGCACAGTTTTGGCGCAACATTGAAGCAGATACTCCTACCAAAGATGTCCCAATGCATCAGCTCTTGCTTGTTAATTTTGCTGACCAATCCTATATTTCCGATGTTGGTGTAGGTGCATTAGCTCCTTGTAAGCCAGTTCCACTCATTGCTGGGCATTTCCACCGTGAAGGCAATGAACTTTATAAAATTGAACGAGATGATGCGAACGGCTGGATGCTGTACGAACAAACACAACACAATTGGCGTTTACTCTATAGTTTTTTTGATGAGGCTAACGATGCAAAGTTTGCTCCAAGACTTTCTAAACAACAAAATAAAATCGCTATGATTCGTACCCCTCGTGGTCGACATACAATGCTTAACGGCGAATTCCGAATATACGAGGGACACTCCCTAACAACCTATACAACACATAACGAAAAGGAATGGCTACAAGCACTTCAGCGTTTTTTTCATATTTCGTTAGATTAGATACTTCATGACAAAAAGCAAGCCTCCTCGTTACAGGAGACTTGCTTTTCCTATGGCTAACATTTAATTGGCTGTACGATCAACCAGTTCAAAGATAACAACATCGTTGTAAAGCTCCTTAACTAGACCGATACCATCTACAAAGTAATATGTCCATACTCCATCACTGTAAACGGACGTTTCTGCTAAAACAATAACATTATTATAATTAACACCACCTGCTTGGACAGTGCCATCTGTTGCTTTAACAGTATTTTGGACTCCTGAAATTACCCCGCCTTTTATTAATGTAAGCACCGACTGTTTTTGAAACTCCTCGACGGCGAGGCTGGAGCCATCTCCTATATGTAAAAATCACTATTGCAGGCATATACAAAAATAAGCCTTATTTTGTTCAATGCCAATACGTAAAACAATGGATGTTATCTCCTTCTTTACATAGGGCATTAATGAGAATGGACTGTAAAGTAAGCCGAAAAGCTCGATTAACATAACATTTCAGAAAGGCCGTCTTCCTAAGTGGTAAAAAACCGCTATGCATTCTACCCGATCAGGGCAATATATGTGTTTTGTGCGAAAGCGAAGCGTCAGCAACAAGGGTTTTTATGTGCGAAAGCGAAGCGTCAGCCAACAAGGCGTGTTGCTCCTTCCTTCATTTTTCATATACACTTCCTCGTAAATACAATTCGCAGGAGTCTCGCGGCTTTTTACCTTTATATAAAAGATAACTAAAACACAAAATTAATTAACTCCTTAAGTGACAGTTAGCGATCTTCTTCATGCTTCTTATAAATTCCTAAGAGTAATATAATAAGCCCTATGACAAAAATCATTGGGAATAAAAGCATCATAATCGATGTTGCCCAACCATTTCTAACCGTCATTGCATACGTTACGCCAATTAAAAAAGATAAAGATGGGGCAAATGCAATCATCGTGATGGTACCCCAAATAATATATTTGCCTTTCTCCGTCTTTTCTTCGCTTAATTGGAATGCCGCTATTAATCCTACTAATACAATTATTAATGCAATGACAAACGCCATAAAATCACATCCCCTTTTCTTCTACAATATGCTGTATTCGTTAAATGGTTTGGTAACTTTAACACTAAGCTTCTTAAAAATATCCCTGTCATTCATCTAATGCCGTTATTTAATCAAAAAAAATACCACAACCATCATAATTATGGTTGTGGCTCTCTAAAATTTTATGTTCCCGAACTAAAGGGCATCTTGCAAAATGACACCATCGCTCATTTTAATAATACGATCCGTATATGCAAGCATCTCTTCATCATGTGTCACCATTAAAGTAGTAATGTTTAAGGTTTTAGTCAATTCTCTAATTAATAACATAACCTCTTTTGATCTTTTAGAATCCAAACTTGCCGTTGGTTCATCTGCGAACAGAACTTTCGGTTTATGAATAATTGCCCGGGCAATGGCTACACGTTGCTTTTCTCCACCTGATAATGAAGAAGGATAAGAATCTTTCCGATGGTCCATCCCTACTAATTTTAGTATTCGATCGACTTCATTTTTTTGTTCAGACTTCTTTAACTTGGATTCAGAAACATCTAGCATTAACAGTAATTGTTCCTCAACTGTAAGAAAAGGTACAAGGTGTGCGAACTGAAAGACAAATCCAAATTTACTTGCTCGTACTTTTCGAACTTCTTCAGAGCTCATTGAAGTTAAATTGTTATCTTCAAATATAACTTGCCCATCTGATGCAGGCTGAAGTCCGGCAGCTATTGTTAGAAGCGTACTTTTACCAGAGCCCGATGCACCTACCAATGCTATGATTTCTCCTTCTTTTAGAGAAAGGTTTATGCCTTTTAATATTTCTTCTTTTACTTCGCCATTAGTAAACGTTTTTCTAACCTCATCAATTGTAAATAAAGTCATATTAAGCCTCTCCTTGCTGTATCGCTTGTAATGGTTCAATTTTTCTAATTTGAAGTCCTGAAATTGTAGCCCCAATAAATCCAATAATTAGGAATACTATCGACAATTGCGTCGTTGTCGCGATTGTTAAAGTGAAAGGCATCCCTTGTGGCGCTACCATATTAAATGCTTGGCTAAAGGTTACAGACAAAATAAGTGAAATAACTGTAATGATGGCCATCTGTGTCCATATCAATTGGAATATCTTACTTGTTTTCAAACCAATAGCTTTTAAAATTCCGTATAAGCCAATTTTTTGAACGTTCATCATATAGAAGAAGATAGCAAACAGCATCCCACTAATAACTACTAAAAACCAAACAATCATATTTAAAGACATTTGTTCTGCATTATAGCTTGGAATTGTATTAAGAAACGCTTTATTTGAAAATGATTCTAATCCAGCAAATTCTTTTGAAGAATCCCCGTCTGGTACGAAAATCATCTGCATTTCATCAACACGGTAAATTTCTTTATAATCCTCTTCATTAATATAGGCAACAGGTGCATGACTATATTTCTTTTGATCGACAAATCCCTTTACTACAAACTTGCCACTAAATTGATTATTCGTTAATGTATCTCCTACTTTAATTCCTTTATCTTTCATTGAGCTGTCTAAAATGACTTCCTCATGTTTCACATTTTCAAATAAATCTGACTCAGTAGATGTAACAAAGGCAACACTTTGCTGCTTATTGTCCTTATCATTCAAAAAGCCCATTTGTAATGAAAACGCTACTGCATCTTTTTCTTTGCTCAATATTTCGTTTTGTGTACTGCTATCTATTTTTGACAGATTATAAGTTTGATCTGCATCTTCATTCATATAAAATTGTCCTTGCGGCAAATCCTTAATTAGGGCGGCATTATCTTGTGACAATCCATTCGCCAAACCAGAAATAATAAATGTTAAAAAACTAACAAGAAAAACAATTGAACCTAATATTAAAAACCTTACTTTATTTTTCTTAATTTCTTTCCATGCAAGATTCATATTGAACTCCTCCATTCCTTTTTACATCCTTATCATAAAATTCTTAAATGAACGGAAGATGAACTAATTATTAAAAATGAGATCTTTTTAACTTCTTTCAGCAAATGTTTTATGTAGCGAAAGCGAAGCGTCAGCTACAATTGTTTTATGTAACGTAAGTGAAACGGCAGTTACAAATGTTTTATGTAGGGAAAGCGAAGCGTCAGCAGAAATCCCCCACTTCTATAGTGGTGAGATAAATGCGGATTTAATCTACTTTTCATTGCGTATACAAATACTAGCTGAAAGAAGTTAAAGCTTCCGGCGGATGTCACGGAATCGGAAAAGAGTTCATAAAGGATGTTAGCCTAAAATCATCGCATCCATGCGATAACGGCTAACTCCTGCATCACGCAGGCCTAAGCACAAAGCCGATTCCAGACGTAATTATGCAGAAGCATAATTGATCAAAAAAGCTCGTAAACCGTTTCTCTTTTGGTTTACGAGCTGATCTAATATTCATCATTATTATAGTAGTAGGCTTTTTTCCTTTGTCTGTACATTATGCAACCAACCACTTTATACATTTACAAATTTACTGGTCATATAAGTGAATAACTGCCTTTTTATAATATTTCGGGGTTTCTTCTACCCTCGATTCGTACAAAATCACTTCTTTCACTGGAAATTGAGGAAGCTGAAACTCTTCTTTTAGCAATTCTTCGAATAGAAATTTACCGAATGCCTCATCCCATTTTCTCGCAACAGTTATATGTGGTGTAAAAGGCTTCATATCTAATTCAAATCCAGCTTTAATACAATCACGGTATACTATGTCTCTTACAAAACTTAATTGCTCAGATTCGAGCAGATCCCCCCATAAAATTCTTGGATATTCTCTTCTTCCAAAAGTATTGAATCCTTGAATTTTTAATTCGAACGGAGAAACATTCATCAGATTTTTCCTCGTTTCATCCACTACAGTTTGTAATTGCCCTTCATCCGCATGACCTAAAAAAGCCAATGTGATGTGATAATCTTCCCGGTGAACCCATCGTTTAAAATGAAAATCCGTTTTCATTTTTTCACATCTCGCATGAAGAACTGCTTTAATATCTGAAGGAAGTGGAACTGCAATAAAATAATGTCTGTTCATGTTCTTACCCTCTCTATGCATTGTAAATGTAACTTACATCCCTTATCTTAAAGAAATGTAGGAATTCATGTATTATCATCAACCTAAATTTTAAAAGTATACTAAAACTGGCTCATCACCATAACGTGTGATTGATTTCCGTTCCGACTGGGGCGCTTTATTGCTGTCGCTTCGCTTTCGCACAGAGCAGAGCTTCCTGGGACGTCCGATGTTCCCCAAGGAGTCGACCAGCCTCCATTCCAATCTTTAAAATTAAGCCATACTTCAGTAATTCGAATTTTTTTATTCTATATTCAAATCGAAAACAAAAGTTGATTTTCCTTCATTCCATTTTGCAATAACTTCGTAAATATAATATCCTTTTTCCGTTGGAAGGGTTATTTCGTTCTTTTGAATTTCAATATTATCAATTGTACCATCTTCATTCTCCTGATTTACAATTATTGAAGGTGGGTTTTGATCAATTTCAATTTTTATTTTATCTCCCTTTTCAACAGTTAATGTTTCAAATTCTTCTGCTAAGCCATATTTATCAGGTGAATTAAGACTTCGAATTGTAACGTCATCATCTTTCAATTCGAAGTCGCCAATCTGCATCATGTAACCTTCATCATCTACAATAACTCGCCCCACTGGGTTTCCAAAAGAATCGGAATGTGATGAAGGTATTCCGTTACAACCAGCTATAATCATCACAATGAACATTAAATAAAACAAATTTTTCATAGCCACTCCTCCTCAACATCAATCACTATATAATAAAATACCTTTTTTTACATATTTTATCATT